>NZ_CP190914.1:0-2476633 GCF_058182015.1 Corynebacterium sp. LaCa_70 | reverse complement strand
AGTGCCTCGATTCTGTATGGGTCGTGTGCTTTTCGTGTTCAGGCTGCTTGCCTGGTTTCTCGCCTGGGTTTTCGTGCTGAGTTTGTACTGAGATTCGTGCTGCAGAATTCCCCAGGGGCATTCCACAGGCTCACCGTAGCCAGAAATACAGCTTGACCAGTATTTCACAGAGTTATCCACAATTGTGGATAGACTCACGGCGAGAATTATTCACAAGCTTTCACATGGTTGTGAATAACTCTTGTTCTGAAGTTTTTAGATTCTACCTGCGGGTTTGTCTTAAATCTCAAGTTTCTGTTGAGAGTTATCCACAACCCGGTGGGATATTTCCCTGTGAGTAGAAGCGACTTCCTATTACTACCCGCTTGTGTGGAAAACTGTCTAGCACGCTATTTTTCTTCGACAAGCAGCCTGAATTACACTGATGCTGTTTTCTGGCGCTGGCCCGATTTCGCTGTGGAAAACTCCCAGCACTGCCCAAGGTTGCGGTTCACACAGGGGTTTCGCGGAACCTTAATTACAGCCTTGTGGTTTCGGGGGCACCCTCCGCTGTGCTCTGTCCGCACGCGCCCGTGTGCTTGTTGTCCTGTGTAAATTGACCAACGTGCTGCGGCGTGTTGATTTGTTTTTCCAGTTCGCTGTGACGTAATCTGGCTAAGTATTTTCACAGCCTGGGTTCCAGAACCTATTCCAGAATCCTGGACTGTGTGCTTGAGAACCGAATGACACCCACGCGCCGCAGCGCTTATCCCAAAGCCGCTGGCGAGGCGTCAAGGTTCTTGAACTTGTATTTGACGTGCCAAAAAGGCAGCGTCGTACCGTTTAGTGAAGGAGATCTACCGTGGCAAAGGGTAAACGTACATACCAACCAAACAACCGTCGTCGTGCACGCGTACACGGCTTCCGTACCCGTATGCGTACGCGTGCTGGTCGCGCCATCGTGGCAGCTCGTCGCAAAAAGGGTCGTTCTAAGCTGACCGCTTAAGTCATGCTTCCCCGCCAGCATAAGCTGACTTCGCCGCAACAATTTCGGCGAACCACTAAAAAGGGGCGGCGGGCAGGATCACGTAGCGTGATAGCGCATTGCTATCAACACCAGGGATCAGAGACACTCGTTGTTTCTGGTCCCCGTTTTGGTCTTATCGTCTCGAAAAGCGTCGGTAATGCCGTCGTCCGCCACCGCACCGCCCGCCAATTGCGGCATATTTGTCGGGAGTTGTGTGCAGAACTCGATCCCAGCGTCGACGTCGTGCTGCGTGCCTTGCCCGCGCTTGTCGACGCCGAGCCGGAGCAGCTGCGTAAAGACGTGCGCAGTGCGGTTTTCCGTGCGCTACACAAGCTCGAGAAAAGATCCAAACGATCGGAAACGGCCCCACGGTGACGTATTACAACACTGATGGGCAAGCGATCCCGGATGCGCGCGGCCCCGCCCGCTGGTGCGTGGCGGCCGTGCGTTTTTATCAGAAGAAACTTTCCTCACAAAAACCAGTGTCGTCGTGCCGTTTTGAGCCCACGTGCAGCGCTTATGCCCTGGAAGTTTTCGCGCGTCATGGGGTTTTCAAAGGGCTTGTTTATGCTATCGTGAGAATTTCTAAATGCGGCCCTTGGCACCCAGGCGGCTACGATCCTGCAAGTCCGTCTGCACACCCGGCGGAAGCGCCGTCAGATTACGTTCAGACCAAGTCAGAATAAGGATTATTTGTGCTTAATTTCATTTATTATCCGATTTCGTGGATCCTCGGCTTTTGGCGTGACGTCTTAAGCCTGGTGATGGATCCGCACTCCGGATATACCTGGGTCTTGTCCATCATCTTGCTGACCATGACCATCAAGGCATTATTGGTCAAGCCAATGATTACGCAGTTGCGCTCTTCCCGGAAGATGCAAGAGCTGCAGCCGAAGATGAAAGAGATCCGGGATAAGTACAAAAACGATAAAACCAGGCAGAGCCAAGAGCTGCAGAAGTTTTATAAAGAATCCGGGATGAACCCCCTGGCTGGGTGCCTACCGATGTTGGCACAGATTCCAGTCTTCATTGGTCTGTTCCACGTGCTGCGCATGTTCAACCGCACCGAGGAGCGCTTCGGTTCACCAGGACTTACGGTCGAAGAAAACCGCAACATCCCGAACTACTCCTTCTCTGTGGAAGATGTCCAGTCATTCTTGGATGCGGACGTTTTCGGTGTTCCGCTTTCGGCATTTATCTCGATGTCCGAAGATGCCATGCAGACCTTCGGCGCTGACTTCACGCGTTTCAACATCATCGTGGTTGCCGTCCCGCTGGTGCTGACCATCGCGACGCTGACGCACCTGAACGCCCGGTTTACCGTCGGACGTCAGGAGGCTCGTCGTGCTGCGGGCAAGACCCCGCAGCCAACCGGCGACAACGCCGAGATGATGCAGATGCAGATGGGCATGATGAACAAGATGATGCTCTGGGTCATGCCAGCCATCACCTTGGCCACCGGCTTTATCTGGACCATTGGTCTGTTGTTCTACATGCTGACCAACACCATCTGGACATTCGTTCAGACTCGCATTATTTACGGCAAGATGGACCGGGAAGAAGAAGCCGAGGAAGAGGCAAAGCGGGAAGCCAAGCGCTCATCCGCACCGGCACCAGCAGCTCGGAAGCTGAACAAGCAAACCAAGAAGCAGCGCAAGAATCAGGCGCAAAACCAATCCCAGAACCCAGGCCAGAACAATTCTCAAAGCCAGGCCCAGAGCAAGCAACACAACAAGGGCAAGAAGAAGTAATGCTCGCTCGCATTTTTGGAGATCGGCAGGATCTCGCAGTTGCGTATCACGAATCCCTCGCCACCGACGCCACTACTCGTGGGTTTATTGGGCCGCGTGAGAAACCACGTTTGTGGGACCGACACATCTACAACTGTGCGGTGATCGGCGAAGCCATCCCAGAAGGCGCCCGCGTCATCGATATTGGATCCGGTGCAGGCCTGCCGGGCATCCCGCTGGCAATCGCACGACCAGACCTTCAGGTGACACTGCTGGAACCATTGCTGAAGCGGTCCAACTACCTTGCCGAGATCACCGAGAAACTCGGACTCGACAATGTCACCGTGATTCGCGACCGTGCCGAAAATCTCGGCAAAGATGCGAAATTTGATGTGGTGACTTCCCGCGCGGTGGCCCCACTAGCAAAGCTGGCGCGCTGGTCACTGCCGCTGTGTAAACCCGGCGGAATGATGCTGGCGATGAAGGGGGCGTCGGCAAGCGAAGAAATCGAGCGGGATAAATCCGCGATCAAGCGCGCACAAGGCGAACGCGCCGAAATCATCACTGTGGGTGCTGAGCTGGAAGAATCCACCACCCTGATACGTGTTCACCGCGTAAAGTAAGCTCATTGGCATGACACAGCAGCCCCGCTTGATCACGATCGCCAATCAGAAAGGCGGCGTTGGCAAAACCACCAGCGCCGTGAACCTAGCCGCTGCCCTGGCCCACCAAGGCCACACCGTTCTGGTCATCGACCTCGACCCACAGGGCAACGCCTCAACAGCGCTGGGTGTGGAGCACCGCACGGGAACAAACTCGAGTTACGAGGTGCTGCTCGGGAACGCCACCGCGAAACAAGCCGTGCAGCAATCCCCCAACCGTGACAACCTGTGGTGCATCCCAGCCACCATTGACCTGGCGGGCGCGGAGATCGAATTGGTGAGCTTGGTGCGGCGCGAATACCGGCTTTCCGACGCTCTCAAGAATGGATTTTTAGACGAATACGGGTTCGATTACGTGTTTATCGATTGCCCGCCTTCGCTCGGGCTGTTGACGATCAACGCGATGACTGCGGTGCAAGAAGTCATCATCCCGATCCAGTGCGAGTACTACGCGCTGGAAGGTGTGGGCCAGCTGCTGAACAACATCACCATGATCCGCGAGCACCTCAACGCGGACCTGCATATCTCTGGTGTGCTGCTGACGATGTACGACGGGCGCACCAAGCTTGCAGAGCAAGTCGTTGACGAAGTTCGCGGGCAGTTTGGTGCCGTGGTTCTGGGCAACGTCATTCCACGCTCTGTGCGCGTTTCAGAGGCACCAGGCTACGGGCAGACGGTCATTGATTATTCGCCAAGCTCACACGGTGCCTACGCTTATGGGGCGGCGGCCAAAGAATTGGATGAGCGCGGCGACTACGTACCCCACAGCTCTACCGGGCCGATTGGGGTGAGCCCGGAAATCTACGAGCAACTCTCGCAGCAAGCTGGCGATGATGCAGCTGACAACGTTGCGGCAGTCGATAATGCCGCAGATAACGATGCCGTAGCAAGCAACTCAGCAGACAATCCAGCGGATGAAGCATAAGGAGTAGGAGTTTTCATGGCGGAGAAAAAACCGAACCACAAACAAGGTGGCTTGGGCCGGGGCCTAGCTGCACTGATTCCTTCTGCTCAGGATGAAGACCAATCTGCACGTCCGCGCCTGGGTAATTCAGCAGCGGATGTGATCTTAGGTTCTGCGCTTGGTGACCGCGGCGCTGCTGCCGGGAAGAATGGCAAGAACGGCTCCCGCAAAGCCGTCCAGGGCGCGGAAACCGACACCGAAGATCGCGCTGATAACGGTGCCGACAAAGGCGCAAGTAAAGGAACCGACAAAGGCGCAGGCAAAGGCGCAGAGGGCAAAAAAACATCCGGAAAATCGACGGTTCCCGGTGCCCCTACGATCGCTTCGTCGTCGTCCAGCGCTGCTCGTTCGCGTGGAGGAAGCCTGGGCCCGCAATTCGGCGCTACCTACCGCGAAGTGCCCGTCGGCCAGATCAGCCCGAACCCGAAACAGCCCCGCACGGTATTCGATGCCGACGACCTGGCTGAGCTGGTGCATTCGATCAAAGAATTCGGGCTGCTGCAGCCCATCGTGGTGCGCCCGTCGGAAGATGGCTTCGAACTCATCATGGGTGAACGCCGCTGGCGCGCTGCATCCCAGGCGGGCTTGTCGACGATCCCCGCGATTGTCCGCCAAACCACTGACGATGCCCTGCTACGCGATGCGCTGCTGGAAAATATCCACCGCGTGCAGCTCAACCCGCTGGAAGAAGCACATGCCTACCAGCAGTTGCTGGAAGAATTCGGAGTGACGCAAGAACAGCTGGCTGACCGCCTAGGACGTTCGCGTCCGGTAATCACCAATACGCTGCGCCTGCTGCGCCTGCCAGTTGATGTGCAACGCCGAGTGGATGCCGGAGTGCTCTCGTCCGGGCATGCCCGCGCGTTGTTGGGCTTGCAGGAAAAAGAACACATGTCGCAGCTTGCCGAACGCATTGTTGCGGAAGGCTTGTCCGTGCGTGGCACGGAAGAAGCCGTCGTATTGCTGAATAAGGGACAAAAGCCTGCGGCGAAGAAGAAAAATGCACCGGCGCCACAGCCGGAATTCTTCACGAACACCGCCGAGCGCCTCGCCGACAAGTGGGACACCAAAGTGACAGTGTCCATGGGTAAGCGCAAAGGCAAAATGGTGGTGGAATTCGGCGACCAAGAAGATTTCCAGCGCATCATGGAACTGATCGAAGGTGCGCACGGAACGCACGGCACCGAAGAATCTTAAGGTTCTCCTGTGCCTAGGGTCGTGGGCCTAGTGGCCTGCGTAGGTGTTGGGTGTTGCCGATGTGCGGTGCTTGGTTAAAGACCAGAGCACTAGGACTGTTCTGCGCGCAGTAACTCCGCGAAATCATACGTGCCTGTCTGCATATCATCCTGATCCAACAGGTACAGGCGCTTGACCCCAACCACGATGGCTTCGGCGATGGCGTCGCGGTGTTGTGGCTGGGTCAAGATGTTGACGTCCTGCGGGTTCGTCAAATACCCCAACACCACGTCAATAGTTGGCATCTGCGGCAAACGCAGTACTTCCCAGGTACGTGCGTGATTGCGACAATCCTGCAGATCAGTACGAGCAACGATTTCCCGCTGCACAAAACCAGAAAGCTTCTCGCCGATCAACGACGACGAACCATAATTTGAACCGAAATAAAACGTCGCAGCGCCATGCGCCTTCTCGTTCTGGTAGTGATCGCAGTGCAGACTAATCACGAGGTCCGCACCAAAAGCATTCGCGATATCGGCACGTTCCCGCTCGCTGGGATCATCCATGCGCGGACGCGAAATAATCGTTTCCACACCAGCAGCAATCATGCGCCCTTCGATGCGGGAGGAAAGATCCCACAGGATTTCTTCCTCAGTGATTTCACCAAAACGCCCACGCACCGTAGCACCCTTGTGTGCCCCGCCCAGGGCAGGGTTAATGACCACCCGCTTATCCGCGAGTTTCGGTCCCGCACGGCGGACCCATTCGCGTTCCCGGATAGCTTGGGTGGAACCGCCCGTCGAAATGCGGCGCCCCAACAGCGACAATGAATGGACCGTGTTGGGCCCGCAGATGCCGTCGTCCTGCAAGCCAGAGTTGAGCTGGTAATTACTCAACGCTTCGTGGGTATTGGGCCCAAAGTGACCGTCGAGGTTGTGGCTGTAAAAACCTAGTTCCTGCAACTGGCGTTGCAGCTGGGCGACGTCGTCGCCAAACAATTCCTGTCCGGGTTGGAAGGACAACACGCGTGCACCCAAGGTGTACGAGGCATGGCGCAACTCCCGGAGAGTGATCTCGTCGATCGTGCCCGAGGGGATGATCCCACGTGACTGCTGAAATGCCTTCAGCGCGTGGGCTAATTCGGCAGTGAAGTACTTGTCTTCCTCGCTGAATTTCTGGGTTTTCCAGTCGGCCACGTCACCATCGAAATGGGCAAGCATGCCCAGCCTGGCTAGGGTGGCGCGTGCTTCGGCTACGCGAGCGGACGAATCGCCGACCTTCAATACTTCCGTCACAACGCTCCCTCGTGCAGCGTGATCGCCATGGATGTGATGTTCATAGTTCGTTGCTGAAATCGCATCAGATACAGACTGTGTTACCTACGGTGCTGCCGGGTTTACAGAACTGCATCGATCTTGCTGACGATCTGCTTTTTCGGCAGATTGCCAGTGAACTCATCCACCTTGGAACCGCCCGAATAGATCATCACCGAAGGAATCGACATCACCTGGAACATTGCAGCCAGGGTGCGTTCTGCATCAACATCGACTTTGGCTACCTTGATCTTGCCGTCGTACTCCTCGGCGAGTTCTTCCAGAACTGGGCCCAATTTCTTGCACGGCCCACACCATTGCGCCCAGAAATCAACGATGACTGGGACGTCAGATTCCACAACTTCAGACTTAAACGTCTGGGACGTGATATCAATTGTGTTGCTCATGTGGTTTGTCACCTCGTGACTTTCTATAAAGAATTACTGCGCACTCTAGTGTAGTCACAACTGAGTACTGCCACAGCGCGCGAAAACGCGCGCCGCGGCGATTAGCCCAACATTGCGAAAAATCTTATTGAGCAGCCAGGTATTCGCCAGCATCGATGGCTGCGCGGCAACCAGAACCAGCGGCGGTAATTGCCTGCTGATAGTGATCATCGACCAAGTCACCGCACGCAAACACGCCTGCAATATTGGTGTGCGTGTGAGGGTGATTAACCTTGACGTAGCCGGATTCTTCAAGATCAACCTGGCCTTTTACCAGGTCTGTGCGTGGATCGGAACCAATGGCGACAAACAATGCCGTGACATCCAGCTGGCTGGTTTCGCCGGTCTGAGTATCGCGCAAAGTTAAACCAGAGACCTTGCCAGCAGATTCGTGAATAGCGTCCACGGTCTTGTTGAGCTCCCAAGAAATCTTCTCATTGTCCTTGGCGCGCTCCAGCATGATCGGCGAGGCAGAAAAGCCTTCGCGACGGTGAATGATCGTCACCGAACGGGCGAATTTGGTGAGGAAAGTAGCTTCCTCCATTGCGGAATCGCCACCACCGACGACCGCGATATCGTGATCCCGGAAGAAAAAGCCATCGCAGGTAGCGCAGGTGGACACTCCACGACCGGTTAGTGCCTTCTCGCCTTCGACGCCGAGGTGGCGCGGTGCCGATCCCGTCGCCAAGATCACACTGCGGGCGGCAAATTCTTCATCACCCACGATGATCTTTTTGATCTCACCGTCGAGTTCAACGCGGTCTACTAACTCCATGCGCAGATCCGCGCCGAACCGTTGCGCCTGGGCACGCATTTCTTCCATCAGCTCAGGGCCCATGATGCCCTTCTGGAAACCAGGGAAGTTTTCCACCTCGGTGGTGTTCATCAACTCGCCGCCGTACTCATAACCTTCAAAAACAATGGGTTTGAGTTCAGCGCGGGCGGCATAAAGCGCAGCTGTGTAACCTGCGGGGCCAGAACCAATGATGGCGACATCGTGAACGATCATTATTTTCCTCCGTTGCTGTGCATGTGTGTCCGATATTCTACGCGCATTCACGGGCACAGCTTGGTGTTGAACCGGGTGCACACGCTTGTCGACGGTGTGTCCTTGGCCTCATTGGTTGTCGTGGCAACTAACCGGAGGAATTATGAGCTAGCTTGCGCGTTTTCCACGGCTTCGCGAACCGCCTGACGCGCCCGCCAACGCCGCGACTTCACAGTCCCCGGCGCTACCCCTTGGTGCTTGGCCACCTCGAAGATGCTGTAACCGGCAATATCTGTCAGTGTTAATGCCTCGCGTTGCTCCGGACTGAGCTGCTCGAGGGCGTCGTTGAGATAGATCCGCGCATCCACGCTCCCGGCTGGATCATACGCCAGCGCCGGATTGCGGTCATGCGGCACGACGTCCGCGTCGATCGTGGGGGTTTCCCTGCGGTGTTTGTGATTCAGATGGTCATAGCCGGCATTCATCACCAGCCGGTGCAGCCAGGTTGTCAGCGCGGATTCTGCGCGGTAGGTATCCAATTTTGTGCTGGCCTTCAGCATCGCATCCTGCACGATGTCATCAATATCGTGATCATTACCCGCATAGCGACGCGCCACTCCACGCAGCCGTCGCCGGTGCTTGGTGAAAATCGCGCTAAATGCACTGGCGTCGCCGCTACAGAAATCGTCGACAAGCTGCTGATCCGAAATCTCGTGGACTGCTGTGTCGTCGGTATGGACGCTGTGGTCTGTGTGGTGTTTGTTGTCGCTCTGCTTTCCGTTGCTGG
This sequence comes from Corynebacterium sp. LaCa_70, assembly GCF_058182015.1. Taxonomy (NCBI): domain Bacteria; kingdom Bacillati; phylum Actinomycetota; class Actinomycetes; order Mycobacteriales; family Corynebacteriaceae; genus Corynebacterium; species Corynebacterium sp. LaCa_70. The sequence continues at coordinate 2,467,561 of NZ_CP190914.1, read as the reverse complement.
CGTGCGTGGTCTCCGCCATGATCCCCCGATCGTTGTGGCCTTGCAGGTTTGTCCCCCTTGTGTTCCCCATTACACCGCAGACACGACAACAGCGCCGCCCGGAATTGCACAGAATACTGTGCAACAAAGACCGGACGGCGCTGAAGTTTTCTGCTACAGAGGCTTTTATCGGTGGAGCTTTGATCGGTGAGGCTGTGGAGTGTGGGCTATGGCCTAAGCACTAGGGGCGCACCTGCACATCGTCAACACTATTGAGGCCGGTCACCAGAACATCGCGCACCCGCAGCTCGCCTTCCACGCCGCTGAATTGGATGAGCACACCGCCAGAAAAGTCGTTGCGGCCATTCAGCGAAACATTATTGCGCCCCTCCATCAACGTGCCGGTGGCAATGCGCGGCAGAGAATCGCGGTCGACGCTGGCAGGATCCACCGGCGTCACGCTGGTAGTGCCGTCGTCGCCAGTGATGTCATTGACGGCGAAAACCGAGAACTTGCCGCCTGCGGTTTCGGAACGGATCACCAGATCTTTCAAGATCACCGGATCCTGGGTGGTAACCAACAACGCTGGATCAGGTTGGTGCGATTCCCACACCGTCTGCGGATCACCGTCAATGACCTCTGGAGCCTGCGGCCCATCTGGGAACGAGCGTGCGTCGTGCAGAATCTGGACCACCGGTAGTTCAATCACCGGGGCCGACGGGGTGTTGGTGGCATGAATCGCATCCGATGAGACCGGGCTGGTGTCCTCATTCGTATTAAACAGCGAGAAGACATAGGCAGCCAGGGCGGCTACGGCGATGATCAGCAAGAAGGCGAACGTGGCAATCACGATTGCACCACCACTGGAATAGCCACGGGCACCGAAACCAGCGCGCTCTTCCACATCGGGGGTGGCTTCGTCTTTGACCGGCAAAGCCTCGACGGCACCTGGATCTTCTTCCTCCTCATTGCGGATGAATCGCTGCAATCGATCAGCGATTTCGCGAGGGGTTGGGTCCAGTGGCTCTGCGGCCTGGGCTGCTGCTTGCGCGGCTGCGGTGCCACTGGTGACACTCGGCGTGTGAACCTGCGCCGGCTGATTCGACTCTGCAGATTGATTCGATTGTGCAGATTGTCCGGATTGCTCTGCCCGGGCACCCCGTTCAGCTTGGGAATCCTGCTCAGCTTGCGTATCGCGTTCAGTTTGGGAATCCTGCTGTTCCGGGTGTGCGGTTTTGCGCGGCTCGGTAATCGTCGACAATTCTTCCGGTGTCGGCGAGGTCGATTCCACCAATTGGGAAATCGCAGAATTCAGCGAGGAACGATCCCGCTCGATCGTGTTGTCGTCGAGAACCGCTGGGAACGCCAACATCGCGGTGCCCTGGGTGGAAATGCGCACCCGGTTGCGGTTGTCCAAACCGACGGTCTGGCCATTTTCGTGTGCAGTGGCGATGGTATCGGCAAACGGGGCCAACGCTTCGGCAACGGCAGCCGGGTCCAATCCATCGGATTCGGCTACCGTCTTCAGATCACTACCCGGGATCCAGTCCGCTACCACCAAACAACCGGAGCGGTAGGACAACACCCGGATATTCGGTGCGATGCCCGGCAGGTTCAACTGCGCTAGACGACGCGTGCGACGCGAGACTTCTGCTGCTGCGCGAGCGGATTCCGCCGGGGACATCGCCGCCATCGGTGCGTTACCGGTGGTGGTAACAAACGTCAGCGCGACTTCTTTTCCGGTGGCATTTTCTTTTGCCTGCCAGAACTGTGCGCCGGCGACGCTGCCGTGATCGCGCAGCAATCGGAAACGCCCATCGGAAACCGGTGCACCCGGGGTGAGGCGAGCGCCCCGGACGACACCGGCCGACATCGGTGGTGGCACAGGGCTGGAGTTGAAAGTGTCCTGTGCCAAAAAGCGGGAGGAAATGTCTTGCAGGTCGATCTCGCCGCCCGTGACATCGTCGTCGGAATCGCTGACCTTGATGAACTTCGACAGGCCCGGCAAACGACGAACCACCCGGCCCAACGACTGGATTTCCGGGATTCCGGAAAAGGACAGCACGATACCGGTGATGGTTAAAAACACCACTCCGGCGATCATGGTCGAGATCAGTGTGGCCGCAGACCGTAGTGCCGACTGCAGCACATCCGGAGCCAGATCGACAATCGCCAGACCCCAAGAATCCGGCAGGAAACGCAGCAGGAACAACACCGCGTAGGCACCCGCTAGGCCCGCCACACCAGCACCCAGCGACCAGCCGGAGGCACCAAGCACCTCGCGAGCACGCAGGGAACCGAGCTTCCGGCGCAACAGGAAGACACCGATGATGGCACCGGTGATGAAGCCGAAACCATTGGCTGCACCCAAGAGGATGACCACGGTTTCTGGGCGGGCGGCAATAACGGGAGCCAACAAGGACAGGGCAATTTTCGTCGCCGTAATACCGGCGATGATAAACGTCGGCGTCCAGGCTTCTTCTCGCGCATAAAACACGCGTAGGTGCAGCAGTACCAATGCGTAGGGGATCAGCGTGAAAGCAGAAAAACTCAGCGTCCACCCCAGCAACACCGCGCTTTCTTCCCCGAACAGGCCGTATTGGAACAAACCTTGCGCGATCGGGGTACCAAAGGCAGTAAAGAATACGACGATGGGAATCAGCGCGATAAACGTCAGCTTGGTAGCCACCGTCAGGTCACGCACTACGCCTTTATCGTCGCCGTCAGCAGCGTTGCGCGACAAGCGCGGCATAATTGCCGTCAGCAGGGTGACACCGATGACGCCATACGGCACCTGAATCAACAGCCACGCCTGCTGGTAAATGATCGGTGCTTGGGCGTCGGCAAGCGCACCGATGCGGGTAGTAATGACATAGCCCAACTGGGAAATTGCCACATAAACGATAATCGCGGCGGCCATGCCACCGAATTGCTTCAAGCGTGCATCTACGCCCCACAGCGGCTTCAGGTTTACCTTCGCCCGCCGCAAATACGGCACCAAGATCAGGCACTGGATGACGACACCGGCGGTGGTACCCAGGCCCAACAACACGACGTGGATATCGGTGATTGGTGACGGTGCAGCCGGGTTCAGTGAGCCCGGAACCGTCCAGTACAACAACAGCACGCCGATGGAGATGATGTTGTTCGCCACCGGCGCCCACGCCCCGGGCGCGAAAATGCCCTTGGTGTTCAACACCGCTTGGAACAGGGCAAAGAGCCCATAAAACACGATCTGCGGGAGCAGCAAGAATGCGAACGACGTCGCCTGGACCTCATTGACCTGCCCAGATTCGGGCAGCATCAGCCTGGTAATCCACGGGGCTGTCAGCAGTGATAACAGCGTGATCGCGCCGAGGACGGTGATTGCCAGGGTGAATAATCGCCGGACGAAGGCCTCTCCCCTATCGGGATCTTCCTTCTCCGCGCGCACCAGCACCGGCACCACCAGCGAAGTCAGCACCGCACCGAGGACGATCTCGGTAATCAGGTTGGGCAGCGTGTTCGCCGTATTGAACGCCGAAGCCACCGCGGCACCCAGGGTGGCGGTGATTAAGACGTTGCGCAGAAAGCCCGTGATGCGGGAAATCAGCGTGGCGATCGCCATTGAGCTTGTTGCGCGCACGACATCGGCATCGCTGGCCTTCTCGTCGGTGCGGCCGCCACGCAGATCGGATTTATCTTCTGTTTCTGCTACCGCGACGGGTTGCGGGCGTTTTTTCGGAACTGGTGCCGGCGGGGTTGGTTCGACGATGCGCCCGCGAGTAGATCGAACCGAACCAGTTTCAGTTTCTGTCAACGACACACCAATCTGTTTATGCTAATTCCTTCTGCGACGCCGTACCCGCAACGCCACTGCGGTGGCCAACACTAGGGTTAGCCCCGCTGCGACGCTGTATAAGATCACCGAATCGCTCCTGGTATTCACCGTGATTTCTACTGGTTGTGAAATTCCGGAGCCGGTTGGCGTGGCAAGCCATAGCCGGATATCAGTTCTTCCGTGATCTGCGGGAATATCAGCCGTCATTGATACGGTAATCGAGCCGCGAGCGGGAATGCTAACCTGCTCCGGCGTGTTGAGGCGTGTTCCTTCTGGAGAATCGAATGCCATCTGTGTAGTTACTGGCAACGGGAGCTGATTCTTGGCGACGACGAGCAGCGGTGAAGAATCCGAGACGCGGGTGTACACGTTGCCCGGTGGTGCTAGCGACACGGACTCGCGGAGTTCTTTTAATACCGCGCGGTTGGCGTTGATGCGCGTGGCGGTGGCTGCGACGGCGGCATCGTAGCCGTCTAGGGTATTGCGCTGGTGGTGTGAGAGAGCTACCAGCATATCCCGGCGCAGTGCCAGGGTGTATTCGTAGCGCGTCAATGCGATGTCGGAGTCGTTTCTCATGATCGACATCAACTCGTTGATATAGCGCACCTGCTGGCGTACCTGGGTGATCTCGAGGTCGGTAAACACGCTGGGGTCCGGGTACGGGCTTCCCGACGCTGTGCCGGAGGTTTCCGCGACTGTTGCAGCTGCTTCGTGCGCGCGCGCCTGCTCGACGTAGTTGTCACCGACGGCGGCATCTAAGGGTCGTGGGATTACGCCGGGTTCGGCGAGTACGTCGGCTGCCGCGGACAATAGAGTTTCGGCCACGGGCGCTTCTACCAGTGCGGGCAGCAGCGCGATGGTGGTGGCTGCATCAGGGGCAGGTTGTGCGGCAGTGCGCAGCATGCTGGCTGCCGTGATGTCCCGGGCATGCTCGGAAGCTTGAGCTGTGCCGGTGCGGTATTCCACCGGCGTGTAGGGCGCGGTGACTGGGCTGGCGCCGGTGTCGCTGAGTATTGCGGCGAGCGCGCCGTCGTAGGTGGAGGCGCGGAGGTTGGTTTCCGTGTCGGCGATGGCAGCGGCGGCGCTCGGCACGGCGTCGTCGGCAAGCAAAGCATGCGCACCCTCGGGAAGGTTTCCTAGGGCATAGGATGTTTCCCGTGAAACATAGCCATTTCCCGGTAGCAGCACAGGCCGAGACTCCAGTCCCAGCACTCGCTGCAGTAATTCGGGCCCGCGGTCGGTGGCTTCATGCAACATCCACCCGTCGTGGGTTCCCTGCACCGCGTTGAGGTCCGTGTTCGCCCACGGCATAGCCAGGACGCAATCGACGTCGCGGATCATATCCAGCCACTCGCGGGCGGCGTCTGCTCCCCTGCCCTCGTCGCCAAGATCCGGCTCACGGTCCGCACCCCACGAATCCCGCAGGCGCACCGGCTCATTATTAATCTCCGGGCGCTGTTCATTGACGTAATAACCCTCGGTCATCCGTGCGGCCATGTTCACCACCGCAGGGTCGAGTGCCATGCACGCTGCGCCATCGAGATCATGGTTGCGGTATGCCTCGACGAGTTCATATAAACGCCCACCGGCGGAAATCTGTGTGGTGAAATCCTCCGAGCGCACGATCAGCGGATCATCACCCGTGGCGCCCGGCACCGGGTCGATCTGGGCGGAGACCGGGACGATGACAGAAAACCCGCGCTCGGAGTTTTCTGCGGTATTTTCAGCGCTGTTGTTAGCCACGGTGTCTTCCACCGTGAAGTCGTCTGCCGTGAAATCGTCCGCCGTGAAATCGTTCGCTGCGAACCCCTCGTCAGCCGGCCCTTCCACACGCAACACCAGTCTCTCGCTGGCTAAATGCACCGGGTCCCCATCCTGAAAGCCGGTGAGCGTGAACAATACCGGATACGCGCCCGGTTGCGTGATGCTTAACGACGGCGAATCCGCCAACGCCGTAGAAATATCCATCGACGCGCTAGTGGAACTATTCGGCGCCACCGAAGCCAGATTCACAGCATTGCCCCAATACGGGAAATCACTGTGCGCCAGGGCAGCCTGCGCCTCGTCTGCAGAATTCACAGCATCAGCCCGGCGCACTGTCACCTGGACGTCGCTGAGCTCCGATGCCGAGCGATTATCAATCCGGAATTGAGCCTGCAGCTGCTCGCCCACACCCACCGGCGTGGTAGCGGAAGCACCAGAGGCGATTTCTTCCAGGGAGGACAAAGACAAACTGACGTCGTCGTCGGCAAGCGGGTCATGCGGCAAGCCCCACAACTCGGATTTCTCCGGTGAGACCGGCACTGGCTCGGGTGCGGCGATCGCGGCCGGGGCAGCAATGACACCAGGCAGAGCAGCTACCAGCAACAACGCCGAGAAAGCAGCAGGCCGGCTCATCGCGGGGTGATCCTTCCCGCCTCTTTTTCTGCTCGCGCCAACTCCGGCAGCAAATCGTGTGCCCTGCGGGCTAATTTCCGCTCGTCGGCATACGCGAGACGCTCCATCAGCTCGGAAGCCGGAATCCACGCCACCTCCGTGACCTCCGGGTCTTCGTCGTTCAGCCAACCGTCGACGAAGCGCAACAGGTGATGGTGCACCGTTTTGTGGATGCGCACGCCGTCGGAGACGAACCAGTAATCAATCACACCTAAGTTCTCGAATACCTCGCCGTGGATTCCTGTTTCCTCCCACACTTCCCGCTCGGCGGTCAGCGTATGCTCCTCATCCGGTTCGACGTGGCCCTTCGGCATGGACCACAACAGACGGCCCCGCCGGTCCAGACGGCCAATCAAGGCCACATAAATGCTGGAGAGATCAACCGTGCCGTTCTCCGCGACCGCCTCTGCAAGCCCGGATAGCACCAAACCACCCGCGGACGTTTCCGTGCGGGTTTCCATGACAGAACGCTGGGAACTGTGGCCCCTGCGCGGATGGGCGTTCTTGTTGGCGTGTTTGGGGTGTTGTTGTGACGCTTGCTTGGATGTTCGCTGCTTCGACGAGTGTTGCTTCGACGACTGCTGCTTGGAACTTTGCTGCTTGGACGAGTGTTGCTTGCCCTGTTTGCGTGCGTGGTGTTTCTGCGCAGGTTGTGCGCGTTTTTTCCCGGAGTTCTCGTCCGTGTTTTGTGCAGCATCAGTATTGCCGCCGGCGGGATTGTGACCTCCCTTCTGTGCGGCCGGGCGACGCCGGCGTCGGCGTCGACTTTTGTGGCTTTTTTCCTCGTTAGTCATTACAGATGATCGTAGTAGACTAACGGGGGTGAATTCTTCAGACACCCAGCAGATTGCTTTGTTAGCACGTGCCACCGAAGCCGTCCGCGAGCTTTCCCCGCTCTTAGCAGGATTGGTGCAGCGTTTTGATGCTGCCGGTTATCAGCTGTTTTTGGTTGGCGGTTCGGTCCGCGATGCCATGCTGTCACGTCTGGGCCATGATCTCGATTTCACTACCGATGCCCGCCCGGAGGTTGTGAAGCCAATCTTGGATGAGTGGGCTGAGACCGTCTGGGACACCGGCATCGCGTTTGGCACGGTTTCTGCTGTGAAAAAGGGCGAACAGATTGAGCTGACGACGTTTCGTTCCGATGCCTACGATGGTGATTCCCGTAATCCCGTCGTGGAGTTTGGTGACACCCTCGATGGTGATCTGATCCGCCGCGATTTCAAGGTCAATGCCATGGCCGTGGAATTAACTCTTGCCGACGACGACCCGAACGTGATCACTGGCCGGTTCCATGACCCGGTGGGTGGTTTCGCCGACATGGTCGCTGGGGTGTTGGACACGCCGGATTCCCCGGAGATTTCTTTCCGCGATGATCCGCTGCGCATGTTGCGTGCTGCGCGGTTTGTGTCCCAGTTGGAACTGCGCATTGCCGACCGGGTGCGCGCGGCGATGCGGGACATGGCCGGTGAGATTAAGCGTATTACTGCCGAGCGCGTGCAGGTGGAACTAGACAAGCTGATGGCGGGGGCCAACCCGGTGGCTGGCATCGAAGTGCTGGTGGAGACAGGATTGGCCGAGCACATTCTGCCGGAGATCCCCGCGCTGGCGATGGAACCAGACGAGCACCTGCAACACAAAGATGTGTACAAGCACTCGTTGACCGTGTTGCAGCAGGCAATTGATCTCGAGGATGACGAGCATTCGCCGGATCTGGTGCTGCGTTGGGCGGCGTTGCTCCATGACATCGGCAAGCCAGCCACGCGCGCGAAAAAGCCGGGCGGTGGGGTGAGTTTCCATCACCACGAGGTGGTCGGCGCGAAAATGACGCGGAAGCGGTTGCGGAAGCTGAAGTATCCGAAGGCCGTGATTGAAGACATCGCGAATTTGGTGTTTTTGCATATGCGTTTCCACGGCTTCAGCGAGGGTGAGTGGACTGATTCCGCGGTGCGTCGTTACGTGACTGATGCTGGTGCACTACTGCCCCGCTTGCATAAGTTGGTGCGGGCGGATTGCACCACGCGGAACCAGAAGAAGGCTCGTCGGTTGGGCCGCGCCTATGACAATTTGCTGGAGCGTATCGACGAGATTCAGGAAAAAGAAGACCTAGCTCGCGTGCGCCCGGATCTAGACGGCAACGAAATCATGGAAATCTTGGGGCTGGAACCAGGCCCAGAGGTCGGTAAGGCGTGGGCGTACCTGAAGGAATTGCGCTTGGAGCACGGCCCGTTGGGCAAAGAAGAAGCCATCGCGAAGCTGCGGGAAAAGTGGGGCGTTGCCTAAATGCCTCACTCACCTAGCAGCAAGGGGAATCCTGCGTCACACACTCGGCGGGAATCCGTGCGGGCTGGGTTGCAGGAGGCCGCCCCGGTTTTTCTTGGTTTGGTGCCGCTCGGTTTGGCTTTCGGCGTGTTTATCACGCAGTTGGGGTTCGCCTGGTGGTGGGCCCCGATTTTCTCGGTCGTCATTTATGCCGGGTCCATGGAGTTTCTCGCCCCTGGGCTGATCGGGGCGGGCGTCGGACCGTTTTCTGCTGCACTCACCGGTTTTATGGTGAATTTCCGCCATATTTTCTATGGCTTGAGTTTTCCGCGCGAGAAAATTGCGTCGGTTCCAGGAAAAATATATTCCACGTATGCGCTCACGGATGAGGCTTATGCGATTTCAGCAGCGCGGCCACACGATTCACGTGCCGACGGCACGCAGGTGCTGACCACACAAATTGCCTTGCAAGCCTCGTGGGTGGGTTCTGGCACGCTGGCTGCGCTGACCAGCGCCATGGTGCCGGAAAATATTGCGGGTATGGAGTTCGCCCTGACGTCGTTGTTTATTGTGCTCGGTTGGGAGGCTTTTGCCCAGCATCCGGATTTCTCGTTGGTGTTTGCTGCCGGGCTGTGTGCGGTGGTTGCCGGGGTCTTGGTTAACGCGCAGATGCTGGTGGTGTCCCTGTGCGCTTATTTTTGTTTCGTGTTGCTGCGGCATTTTTCGCCAGCGTTTGATTCTTGGGTGGAATTGCGGGTGCGTCGCTGATGGATAATTACGGATTGCCGGAGGGCATCAGCCTTTCTCAGGTGCTTGCTGTGCTGATTCCCGTGGGTATCGTGACCGTGGTGCTGCGCCAATTGCCGTTTTCGTTTATCAAGGTGATGCGTGGCAGCCCGCTGGTGGCTACGTTGGCTACGTTGATGCCGGTGGGTGTGATGGTCGCGCTGGTGATTTATACGATTTTCCAGCGCCCATTCAGTACTGCGGTGGTGGCCTCTACTGCCGTCGGAATTGCCGCGACCGTCGGTCTGCATATTTGGCACCGCTCACCGGCACTGTCGATTATCGGTGGAACTGCCGCCTACGTTGGCTGTATCAACGTAGTGTTTTAATTTTCCCGCTCGTGAATTTGTTAGGCCAGTTCTGGGAACCGCTGCTGTACTTCGACCCACCAAGCCGCAAAGGCGTCGTGAGAGAGATGCTGGGTGGTGATGTCCGGATAATCGCCGTAGGTATCTGGATGCGGGACGGTGGTTTTGGGTACGTCGATCTGTCCTGCGCGGTGCATCTCTTCTGCGCTGGTTCCCGGCTTGTCGACGCGCGCTGCCCCAGCGATGACTTCATCTGGTGTCAGCGCGATCATGCGGTGCACTAGGCAACCGGATCCGTTTTCTTCCAAATCCGCGAGGTGAATCGCTTTTCCCGCACCAGGGATGGTCATCGTCAGTCGCGTATATAGATGTTTCACGTGAAACACTCCCCTATTTTTGTGTATTTAACTGTGGACGTTGAGCGCGTTGCCCGCGTCATCGATGGACGCTGGTTCCAAAGGGTCACGGGCCGGGCCTGAGACCACGGAGCCGTCGGCGATCTTGAATACCGAGTTATGCGCCGTGCAGCGTACTTCATCGCCTTCGACTTTGGTGATTAGATTCCGCTGGTGTGGGCATTGTTGGGAGTATGCGACATACTTCCCCTCTTCCGGCTGCGCGATGATGTAGCCGTCGGCAATAATGGCCGATCCCACTGGTACTTCTGCCTTGGCGACTTCCAGCGGGGGTTCTTCACCGCATGCGGCCAGGAATGCACCTGCGACGGTGGTGGCGGTTCCGAGAAGGAATAGGCGGCGGGAACAATTCTGTGCCATGGTGCTCGCTCCTTGCAGTGCGTGTCAGCGGCGTATTGGGTGGGAATTAGGTGCAGCGTTTAATCGTCACAGTGTCGTTAATGCTGAAGGTTATTGCATTCGTGGTTTCGTCACTGTGATTGTGGGTGATTATTGGTTATCGGCCTGTCGAGCGGCTTGGCGGAGCGCATTCACATCGACGCTCGGCGCCTCGGCGATGTCGTGGGTTTCGGCCCCGCCACCGGAAGAACAACACCCACCGGTGGTATCGGCATTTTTCTTCGCGCTGACGTTTTGGTCATAGAGCACTGCGGTACGCGCACCGAGGTTAGCTCCGTAGGATAGTGCGATGATGCCGACGACCGTCGTCACGGCAGGAATCACCCACATGAAACCGCTGGCCTGCAGCGAGACCAATGCACCGAAGGTGAGGCTCGCCCCGGCAACCAGCCAGACTGGGCCAGCGACCGCGTGCGCGGTGATCCATGCTTCTGGTGATTTCCGTGCTTCATGTACCCGTAAACCAAAAACGCTGTTGCCAGGTAACTTCTTTAACGTGGCCAGCCCTCCCACAACGATGACGACGGCGGCCAGGGCGAACAGCAAAATGGGAACGACGATCATGCCCCCAGTCTAGCCCTGCCTGCGAGAATGACGAAAATACTTCGCTATGCTTAATGAGTCCTGAACACCACCATCCATAGTTAAGAGTTTCCTATGAGCGTTCGTAAAGTCGGCTCCTCGCTGCTGTTTCGCGTCGTGGTGGCGATCATCCTCGGTGTTATTACCGGATTATTCTTCCCGGAATGGCTAGCCCGAGTTTTCGTCACCTTTAACGGCTTGTTTAGCCAATTCCTCGGTTTCTTTGTGCCAGTGCTGATTTTCGCATTGATTACTCCGGCGATCGCCGGACTGGGTAAGGGTGCCGGAAAGTGGTTGGGTATCACCACCGGTATTGCTTATCTTTCCACCATCGGCGCCGGGTTGCTGGCCTACGCCGTGGCGGTTTTCGGTTACCCGACTTTGTTGGGCGAGCAATCGCTGGATCTCGATGTCAGCGATGTTGAGGAAGGCGCATTGACGCCGTACTTCGAAGTCGAGATGGCTCCCCCATTCGAAATCATGACCGCGTTGCTGCTCGCGTTCGCCGTGGGGCTGGCAATGACGGCGGTTTCCGCACCCGCGCTGTACAAGGGGGTGCGCGAATTCGAGAAGCTCATCATGAAGGTGATTACCGCCTTCGTCATTCCCCTATTGCCACTGTTCATCTACGGTATTTTCCTGAACCTGATGATGAACGACAACCTGGGTGATGTCATCAATTCCTTTGCCCGCGTGCTGGTGCTCTCCGTCGTCATGACCTGGGTGGTCGTCATCCTGCAGTACCTACTCGCCGGTGCACTGTCGGCAAAGAACCCACTGACCGCGCTGAAGAATATGCTTCCTGCCTACTTCACCGCATTGGGTACTTCTTCTTCTGCCGCCACGATTCCGGTGACCTACAAGTCCGTGCTGAAAAACGGTGTGGCACCAAATATCGCGGGATTCGTGGTTCCACTCGGAGCCACCATGCACCTGTCGGGTTCGATGACCAAGCTGATTCTGTATACCTTCGGCATCGTCTACTTGTCTGGCATGGATGTCAGTTTCGGGCTGGCGCTTGGCTTCATGCTGTTGTTGGGCATCATGATGGTGGCCGCTCCTGGCGTTCCGGGTGGTGCGGTGTACGCGGCACTTGGCTTGTTGGGAAGCATGCTGGGCTTTGACGAAGACATGCTTGCGCTGATGATTGCGGCGTATATTGTTGTTGACTCGTTCGGTACCGCAGCCAATATTACTGGCGACGGTGCGATTGCCTTGTTGATCAACAAGTGGACGAAGAACGGCACGGCAGCAGAAGGTGTTGGATTGCCGGACGACTATGATGTTCCTGCCGCGGGTAAAGCACTGGGCCAGGATTCATCTGGTGCCGCAAAACTGGATGAGCAAAATCTGACTTAGGCAACCGCTGCCAGAAACAGAGACTGTCAGAAACGCACTCACACTGTCAGAAACACACACTGAGAACTGCCAGTGAAAATGATTTAAGCGCCAGGGCTGGTTTAGTCCTGGCGCTTAATGCGTTGCAGCTACCGAATTGCACTACCGCGCTGTTGCTACGGCGCTGTTGCTAACGAGTTGCAGCTTTCATGCGCGCGACGTAGCCGGATACCTCGTCGGCAAGTTCTGCGAGAGTGAACTCGTTACCCTGTTCCGTGGAATTCACCCGGCCAGCAATAATACGGGTAATCGCAGAACCGGTGATCGCACCGTCCGCGCCAGCGGCCAATGCTGCGCGCACGTGCTCAGGCTCCGAAATGCCGAAACCTAAGAGCACCGGTGCACCGTCGAAACGCTTAATCGCATCGACGACAGTATCCAATCCCCCGGTCTCGGCTTCCTTATCGGCGCCAGTGACACCATGCCGGGACAGCGCGTAAATATAACCCGAGGAATTGTCACTGACTGCGCGCAAGGTTTCCTCGCTCGCGCGCGCCGGAGCGATAAAAATTTGCGAGATCCCAGCCTGCTTTGCGGCAGCCACGAATGGCGCTCCTTCGCGGGTGGGAACATCCGGGATCAAAATAGAATCTGCTCCAGCCTCGGCGCACGCGTGATAGAACTGCGCGGTTCCCTTGCTTACCGCCAAATTGCAATAAACCAGCAATCCGATTGGAGTGTTCGGGAATTCCTCGCGGATCTGACGCAATTGCTGAAACGACTTTTCCAGGCTGGCACCCGCGCGTAGCGCACGTTGGTGAGATTTCTCGATCTCCGGACCGTCGGCCACCGGGTCGCTAAAAGGAATGCCGATCTCCAATGCGTCTGCCCCAGCATTCACCGCCGCCCGGATGAGCTCTAGTGAAGCCTCATAGCTGGGATCGCCGAGCATAAAAAACGGCACAAACGCACCCTCGCGTTTTTCGCGAAGTTCAGCAAACAGTGTTTCGTAACGTCCCATGATTATGCTTGGCCCTTCTCGTCATTTTCTGCAGCGGAGTTTGTTTGAGCGGCGTTATCATCTGCATAGCGTTCCCACGCGCCGGACTCATCTTCGAGGTCGCCTAAGACGTGGCGCACGTGGTCGATGTCTTTATCGCCGCGGCCGGACAGCGAGACGACGATGGAGATGTCTTCGTCTTTACGCTTCAGGGCATAGGCCAGCGCATGCGAGGACTCTAGCGCCGGAATGATGCCTTCTTTCTGTGCGAGCAACTGGAACGCTTCCAGTGCTTCGGCGTCGGTAATGCCAACGTAGATCGCACGGCCACTGGCATGCAGGTGTGCGTGCTGCGGGCCGACGCCGGGGTAATCCAGCCCGGCTGAAATGGAATAGGACTCATCAACCTGCCCCTCGGCGTTGCGCATCAGGTACGAGCGCGTGCCGTGCAAAATGCCGACGGTCCCCTGCGTGATGGTTGCGCCGTGGCGACCGGAATCCACGCCTTTGCCGCCCGGTTCTGCTCCGATGAGTTCGACGTCTGGCTCGTCGATGAAGTCCGCGAACATACCGATGGCATTTGAACCGCCGCCGACACAGGCCACGACGACGTCGGGAAGCCCGCCAGTGCGTTCAATCATTTGAGCTTTCGCCTCGGTGGAAATCACGCGGTGGAACTCCCGCACGATCGTTGGGAACGGATGCGGGCCCGCCGCGGTGCCGAGCAAATAGTGCGAGTCTTCAAAGGTGGCGGTCCAATCGCGCAAGGCCTCGTTCACGGCATCCTTCAGCGTGCCGGAACCGGTTTCCACGGAGACCACCTTCGCGCCCATGAGTTCCATGCGGAACACATTGGGTGCTTGCCGACGCACATCCTCGGCGCCCATATACACCACGCATTCGAGATCCAGTAGCGCGCATGCCAGGGCTGTCGCGGTGCCGTGCTGGCCCGCGCCGGTTTCGGCAATCACACGCTTTTTGCCCATCCGCTTGGCCAACAGCGCCTGGCCCAGCACCTGGTTAGTTTTGTGCGCGCCGCCGTGGACGAGATCCTCGCGCTTTAAGAAAATGCGCGCTTTACCGCCCAGGCGGGTGGCTTCGGTTAACGGGGTTGGTCGGCCCAGGTAGTCCTTGAGCAGGCGTGCTAATTCATCCTTGAAGGACTGGTCCTCCATCGCGTCGACGAAGGCGCGCTCTAATTGATCCAGTGCGGGAATCAGGGATTCCGGGACGAATTGCCCGCCGAATTCGCCGAAATATGCCGGCAGAATGGTTGCACGGTCATTGCTCATTGGTGTGTCCTAGTCTGCTATTTCTGGTGCGTCTGTTGCGCTAGCTGCGTTGAGTTAGCTGCTTAATGTGTTGTTCGGATTGCCTTGTGAAGTTACAGTCCCAGTTTATCCCTTGGGCCGGGTGCGTTCGCGCGGTTCCGTGTAATCGCGGATCGTGTGAAAGATGCTGCGGATGAGCGCGGCATCTTTGCGGGGTGCAGCCGCAGCTCCCGCAGTATCGGTGTCCGTGGCCGATGAGGGGGCAACCTCTACCCCGGAGTTGAGATCCATACCGAAGCAGCCGAGTTCCAGTGCGCCCCGGATATTTTCTGGGTTGATTCCACCGGCCAGCAGTGCATGGGGCTTGATCTCGTCGGGAATTCTTCGCCAATCGAAGGAGGTGCCGGTTCCTCCTTGGCCCGCATCGAGGACGAGTTTATCGGCTGCGCCCGGGGCGAGGATCTCGCTGAGTGTTCCCGGTTCTACTTCCGGGGTGGTCATGGAGATGGCGCGCCAGATTTCCACGCCGCGCTCTGCCGGATCGATGCCAGCGTCGCGAAGTTCCGCGCGCACGTCTGCAAGCAATTCCTTCTCCCCAGCGAGGGAACCCTGGTATGGGCTGTGGATCTGCAGGGCGTGAATACCTGGTTGTACTAATTCTGCCCAACCGGTGGTCCGCCGTGAGACAGCGACGTAGCGGAGTCCGGGTTCATCGGCGATGATTTTTTTCGATGTTTCACGTGAAACATTGCGTGGCGATGCCTCTTCGAAGATCAATCCGCCATAGACGGCACCAGCGGCGCGGGCGGCTTGGGCGGTGCTCGGCGTCGTCAAGCCGCATACTTTGTTGTGTCCATAGACCAAAGCGCGGGCAGCCCAATCGGTATCCGGCTGCGACGATAACTGCGAGCCAACCAAAAAACCCGATGCGTGCGCACCTAAGGCCTGCACTGCCCTATTGTTACGGATGCCGGACTCAGAGATCGCCAGCGTCCCCTCCGGCAACAACTTCGCCAGCCGGGCAGTGCGCGATAAATCAATGGAAAGATCGTGCAAGTTCCGGTTATTGATACCCACGATCCGCGCACCCAATTGCAGCGCGCGGGCAACCTCGTCCTCATCGATGACTTCCGTAAGCACGTCCAGCCCCAACTCGTCGGCAAGCGCAGAAAGTTGTGCGTACTCGTCGTCGCCCAGCACCGAGAGCATCAACAAGATCGCATCGGCGCCGTAATAGCGCGCGGCATAAAGCTGGACCGGATCGACGATGAAATCCTTGCACAACACCGGAAGGTGCGTCGACATCGACACCGTGGCCAGATGATCATAATCGCCACCGAAATGCTCCGGCTCGCACAACACGGAAATCCCGGAAGCATAACGCGAATACACCCGCGCAAACTCGCCGGGCTGATAATCCGCCCGGATCACACCCAGCGATGGCGAAGAGGATTTACACTCCATGATGAACGCCTGCGGACGCGCCCGCAGTGAGTCATACAAGCTGCGCTGTGAACGCGGAAGTTGTGCGCGGTCCACATGCGCGATGCGTTCAGCGATAGCCGGGAGATGCGTACGCCGCTGGGCGACGATATTTTCCAACACCGTCGGTAATTTAGTGCTCACCGTAATTGGCCTCCTCGTGGGTTGCTAACCACTGCCTTGCGGTACCGTCGTTGATGATCTGGCTAGCCAGCTCTGTGCCGTCCGCGATGGACTCTGCTTTGCCAATGACATACAGCATCGCGCCGGCATTCACCGCGACGGCGTCATGATGCGCTTGCGGGGCGGTGCCATCGAAAATCGCGCGGATCGCAGCGGCATTCGCGGCGCCATCACCGCCTTCCAAGTCTGCTAATTCGTGGCGGGTGATGCCGAAATCTTCCGGAGTGAGCTCATACTGCGCAATCTCGCCGTCGTTGAGTTCCCAGATCGTGGTCGGACCATGCACCGCGAGCTCATCTGTTCCGGAACCGTGCACGACGAGCGCCCGCTTGCGGCCGAGCTCGCGGAAGACCCGCGCAATGGTTTCGCCGATTTCTGGCCGGGCAACACCCATCAATTGAAATTCTGGGCGTGCCGGTGACAGCAGCGGGCCCAAGGTATTAAACAAGGTGGGAACCTTCAGTGCCTTGCGCACGGGCATGACATGTGCGACGGCTGGGTGATACGCCGGTGCGAACAGAAAGGTGAAGCCAGAATTCTCGAATTGCGTCACTGCGCGGTTCACGTCGAGATCCAGGGGGATATTCAGTGCCTCAAGAACATCCGCGGAACCGGAACGCGACGATACCGAACGGTTGCCGCCTTTGACTACTTTCGCTCCCCCAGCGGCGGCCACCAGCGACGCCGCGGTGGAAATGTTGATGGTGTTGGTGCCGTCGCCGCCGGTACCTGCGGTGTCCAACAAACCAGCACCGGTAACCGGGAACGGGCGCGCGGCATCGATGAATGCCTGGGCGGCGCCGGCGATGTCCGCGAAGGTCTCACCGCGGGTGCGGATCGTCGCCAAGAGCGCGGCGATGTGCACGTTTTCGTACTCACCGACGGTCAGCGGTTGGAACACCGCGCGGGCCTGCTCGACTGTGGGGTCATGATTGTCCAGATACGCCAGCAGTAGGTCCAGCGGTGTGGGGTTCGCGCCAGCGTTGTCGGAGCGGTGGCTCACGGTGCTGTGGTCAGTCATCAGCACTCCCCTTTCGTCAAGAAGTTGATGCAGCGATTCAACAAGACTGGCCCCTTCGGGCTCAAGATCGATTCCGGGTGGAACTGCAAGCCCATGCACGAGCCGTCGGGCGCGTATGCCGCCATGGCGACATCACCCAAGTCAGTCTGTGTCGTTGCTAGTACCTGTAGCTGTTCCGGCGGGTTCGCGCATGCCAACGAGTGATAGCGCGCCACCGGCACCAAACGGCCCACATGATCAGGTTTGTCTGGTTCCTCGTCGATCGTGAGCCCGGCAAACAGTGGGTGCTGTGCCCCGGCATCCGTCAGCGTCATCGGCACCGAGCGGCCATGCACCGGCCCGCAGGGTTCCACGCTGCCACCGTAGTGTTCCAGTAGGGCTTGGAATCCCAGGCAAATACCCAATACCGGAATTTCGCCATGGATGGCGTCGAGAAGCTCCATCATGTTCCCGGTTTCCCGTGGGTGCCCCGGCCCGGGCGAGAACAACAGCAAATCCGGCTTGGCGGCCAGGACCGTCTCGACGGATACCGTGTTACGGAAGACCGTGCAGTGGTGCCCGGCGAGCGCGTCGACCAGGTTGTAAATGAACGAATCGCGGTTGTCGATCACCACGACGTGCGGCTGTGCTGTCATGTGCGGTTGTGCAGCCATTATCGTGCCACCTCCACTGGCGCCCCCAGCGCGACGGCATCGAGCACCGCATACGCCTTGTGTACTGTCTCGTCGGCCTCGGCCTGCGGCGTGGAATCGCGGACGACGCCGGCACCGGCCTGAATGATCGCTTCCCCATGACGCACGAAGGCACTGCGAATGACGATGCAGTTATCCATGCGCCCGTCGCCACCGAGATACCCGACTGCGCCGCCGTAGGATCCGCGGCGTTTGCCTTCCACCTCACGCAGCAGGTCCACCGCGCGCAGTTTCGGTGCACCAGTCAGCGTGCCCATGTTCATGCATGCGCGGTAGGCATCGAGGGCGTCGAAATCCTCGTGCAGCGTGGCGGTGACACGGGACACCAGGTGCATCACGCGCGAATAACGGTCCACTTGCAACAGCTCTGCTACCTTGCGCGTGCCAGGGACTGCGACGCGGGCGAGGTCATTGCGCGCCAGATCCACCAACATGGTGTGCTCGGCCAGTTCCTTGTGGTCGGTGCGCATTTCCAGCTCGTTGCGGATATCGAGTTCATGATTGACGCTGCCATCCGGGTTCAGGCCGCGCGGGCGCGTTCCCGCAATCGGATACAGCTGCACTTCCCGAGTATCCGGCGAGAACTTCAGGTTGGATTCCGGCGAGGCGCCAAACAGCTCGTAGTCTTCGCCGCGGAAGTAGAACATATACGGCGACGGGTTCGTCTGGAGTAGGCGTCGGTAAGAAGAAAACGCATCTGCACATGGGGCGCGGAAGGTGCGCGCAGGCACTACCTGATAAATATCGCCCTGATAAATATTGCCTTTGAGCTGTTCGACGTGGCTGCGGAATTGTTGGTCGTCGAAATCTGTGCGCACGTGCAGCGGCTGGTTATTGTCGACGCCCTGCTCCGGCGGAGCCAGTGGTGTGATCTCAGCTTCGGCTTTTGTGGCATAGGCGGCAAGCCGCTTGTCGACGTCGTCCTGGCTGGTGCCGACGCCACACACATACGCAGTCTGGGACAGGTGGTCTACTTTGAGTAGTGTTTCTGCTACGACGAATTCGTAATCTGGGTACGTGTTGTCGCCCTCGCTGACCGCGGGTAGGGTTTCGAAGGTTTCTAAAAAGTCGTAGGCGAAGCCGCCGGCCAATAAGGGCAGGTCCGGTACTTCTGTGGCGGGGTCCTGGGTGATCGGGCCCTGGGTTGCGGAGTTCCGGGTTGCGGAGCCCTGTTGAGCGGAACTGTGTTGGTTGGCGTTGCTGCCATACTGCTTGCTCAATTGCAGCCGACGCAGCACCTCTGCCGGGGAGATCGCCAGCAGGCGTTCGCGTTCGTCGGCGGCCTGGGATACCGGGAATTCGAAGACTGCCACTCCCCGACCGCCGCTATTGCCCGCTACTTCATATTCGGAAAGTTCGGTGCGTAATTTCGCTACAATTTCTTCGCCGGTAGCCGTGAGCGCTTGAGCGGTCACGCGGCTTCCCTGGCAGCGAATGCGCACTGCGGAGTCAAGAACCGCCAAGCAGAGAAGATTTTTCTTCGACTCGATATCCGCTGATTCCAGCAGTACTGTGTCTGTGCGCTCGAGCCCGCCGAGGTGGGCGAAAAGCTGCGCCGCATCCGCGTGGTAGCGCAGATCGCGGCGCGCTGTGGGGAGATGTGCAGCAAAATTCATAGCCCCAACAATACTGTGTGGCAGCCGACATGGGCGGCGTGGCCTAGCCTTAAATTCGCGGCGCGGGTCGGCGCCGTCGGGAATGGCAATGTTTCACGTGAAACATTGCTTATTCCACACCGAAAACGAGCTCGCCGTTTTTATAAGTCCGGTAGGTCGCAGGCATGCCTGGGCGGTAGGCCAGCTCGATTGCGTTGGCGAAGTTGAGCACGTGCAAATCCGCTGCCGCACCCGGGACCAAGCTGCCGCGGCCAGGACGGCCCTGTGCGTCTTCCCCACCTTTGACCGGTTGGCGGCGCAGTGCTTTCGCACCGCCCAAGGTTGCGGCTTCGATAGCCTCATCCAAGCTGAGGTCTTGCTGCAGCACCGCGGTGGTAACGCAGAAATTCATCGACGACGTATACGAGGTGCCTGGGTTCAGGTTCGACGCAATCGCGACGGTGGCACCGGCATCCAACAGCTGGCGTGCCGGAGCGAGATCTTGCTTCGTCGACAAGTCACAGGCAGGCAACACCGTAGCGACGGTGTCGCTGCTCGCGAGCGCCTGGATATCGTCGTCGGAAAGGTAATTGACGTGATCCACCGACGCCGCACCAATTTCCACTGCCAAGCGCACGCCGGGGCCCTGTTGTAGCTGGTTACCGTGCACGCGCGGCAATAAACCGCGCTTCTTGCCCGCCTCGAGAACCTTGCGCGATTGTTCCTCGTTAAACGCGCCGGTCTCGCAGAAAACGTCGATCCAGCCAGCGTGCGGCTCCACGGCATCCAGCATCGTGCCGACGACCTCCTCCAGGTATTCGTCGGCATCTGCCCCCGGCGGCACCAGGTGCGCGCCCAAGAAGGTGACATCGTCGACGCCCGTGCTGGCAACCTCAGCGGCCAGAGCCTCGGATTCTGTGTTCAAGCCGTAACCAGTTTTGGTCTCGATCGTCGTCGTTCCGCCCGCGTGGCAGCCCGCGATGCGCTCTTCTAGCAGCTGTTCCAAGCGCTCACGTCCGGCATTGCGGGTAGCTTCCATGGTGGTGGCGATACCACCGGCGGAATACGACTCGCCTGCCATGCGCGCTTCGAATTCCTCGGCGCGGTTGCCATCGAAAATCATGTGCGTGTGTGAATCCACCCAACCTGGCAGTACTGCACGGCCGCCCAGGTCGATCTTTTTCTCGACGCCCTCGGAAAGGTCCTGTGGCAGGTCATTCAAAGCACCGACCCAGGTGATGATGCCATTACCGTCGACGAGCAGCGCGCCGTCTTTAATGGTGCCCGCGTCCGAGACCGTGCGTAGTTCGCTGATGTTGTGGAAAAGTGTGCTCATGGTGCCTTTCGAATGGTGATATTTCGTGTGTGTGGAGATGTCTGCCGGTGCGCAGGGCTTATGCTCCCCTGCTATCTCCCTAATCCAGCGTGCCGACGACGCCCTCGACGCTGGCTACCAGTGCCCCGCTGGCTACCAGCTGGTGGGCGTAAGCGATTTCCGGTGCCAGGTAACGGTCGGTGGTTGGGCCCTCTACCCCTTCGCGCAACAAGGCGATGGCGGCCTTTGTTCCTGGCGCAGATTCTGCCGCGGCGTCACGGCAGCGCATGGTAATCGCGCGGGCGGCGGTGAGGTACTCGATAGCCAACACGCGCTGCAGGCCGTCGACGGCGGTCCGCAGCTTGCGGCCAGCAGACCATCCCATGGACACGTGATCTTCTTGCATCGCGGACGACGGAATGGAATCTGCCGAAGCTGGGTTGGCGGCCCGTTTGAGTTCCGAGACGATACCGGCCTGGGTGTATTGCGCGATCATGTGGCCGGAGTCGACGCCCGGGTCGTCGGCAAGAAACGCTGGCAAGCCGCGGTTGCGGGCGGTGTCTAAGAAGCGGTCGGTGCGGCGCTCGGAAATCGACGCTAGGTCTGCCGCCACGATGGCCAAAAAGTCCAGTACATAGGCCACAGGAGCGCCGTGGAAATTGCCGTTGGAGCGGACTTCCCCATCAATGACCACCGGGTTATCTACGGCGGCGGCAAGCTCGCGTTCTGCGACAGTGATGGCGTGTGTGATGGTATCGCGGAAACCGCCTGTGACCTGCGGCGAGCAGCGTACGGAATAGGCGTCCTGCACCTGGGTTTGCTTGAAGTCTTCTTGTGCGGCCTCCAGCAACGGTGAGTTTGCTGCAACGGTGCGAATATTGCGTGCCGACGACGCCTGGCCCGGGTGCGGACGCAGTTTTTGCAGTTTATCGTCGAACACGCTCAAGGTGCCGTGCAGGCCTTCGACGGTCATCGCGGTGGAGATATCGGCGACCTTTGCCAGATCCTGCAAGTCGGCGATGGCCAGGCACAGCATGCCGAGCATGCCGTCGGTGCCGTTGATCAGCGCCAGGCCTTCTTTTTCCTCCAGCTCGAGCGGGGTGATGCCGGCGTCGGCAAGCGCAGTTGCGGCCGGTTGTGGCTGGTCCGCACCGTTCACGCGGACTTCGCCCTCCCCCAGCAGCGCCAGCGCGCAGTGTGACAGCGGTGCCAGATCGCCCGAACAACCCAGCGATCCGTACTCGTAAACGACCGGGGTAATGCCCGCATTCAGCACGGCCGCGTAGGTTTCGGCGACGACCGGGCGCACGCCGGTGTGTCCAGTGCACAACGTTGACAGACGCAGCAGCATCAACGCGCGGATGACTTCCCGTTCAACCTCTGGCCCGGAACCTGCCGCATGCGAGCGCACCAGCGAGCGTTGCAATTGTGCGCGCATCTCGGACGGAATATGACGGCGGGCCAAGGCGCCGAAGCCGGTAGACACGCCGTAAACCGGGGTTGGTTCGTTGGCGAGGTCATCAATACGTTTGCGGGTGGTCGCGATTCGGTCCAACGCTTCCTGGCTGATTTCTACCGCTGCCCCACCGCGGGCAACCTTGACGACGTCATCGATGCGCAAAGCGCCGAGACCGACGGTGATGGTCTCTTTCTCGTGTGCCGCTAACTGTTGTGCCTGTGACTGTTGTGCTGCTGTGTGCTGTGTCATTGTTTTGGACCGTTCCTTTCGCCTGTCGCGGATGGTGGATAAGGATGGTTGCTAGCAAGTGTTCTTGTGCCAAGTACTCTTTCGCCCAAGCTTAATAAGACTCAGGTGTTCCTGCCCGAGATCCTGTCTTGGATCCCAGACTTAACATTTGCTGTGGATTGTGGCGAGTGCTGCCCCCGTTGCGGCTTCTGGTTCTCCGGTAATTTTTCCCCGTTGAAGCGCTTTGGCCTGCAGAGGGTACGTAATCTTTCCGTCGTGGCAATTTCATCACAGTGACTAAATGAGCAAGAGTCTTAAGGCTCCCGTGACTGACTTTGCAGAAAAACGTTGCGTCACTTCCCCAGCCCTTCTGAGCGCTAAAAATATCCTGATTACACTCGTGTGCATGAGTGATTTTGAGTGGACTGGACGCGTCGATGGACCCGGATCCGAACATGCCCGTTGGCATTCGGTAATACAGACTGATCTCGCTGTTTCTACTGCGGCCGCACAGGGCGACCGGCCATCGCGGCCTGGTGTGGCGCTGATTGGCTTCGCCTCCGATGAGGGTGTGCGTCGCAATGGCGGCCGACAAGGCGCTGCCGGCGGGCCGGATGCACTGCGCACAGCGCTTGGTGGTCTGGCTATTCATGACGACGTCCCGCGTTACGATACCGGGACCGTCACTTATGAAGGCCGGGATTTGGAAGCCGGACAAGAAGAACTTTCACAACGCGTAGCTGCTACCGTGCGCGCTGGACACCTGCCGGTAATTTTGGGCGGAGGCCATGAAACCGCTTTTGCCTCGCACCGCGGTTTGGTTCGCGGATTAAAAAATGAAAATCCGGATGGGTTGCGAGATTTAGGGATTTTCAATTTGGATGCGCATTTTGATCTTCGTGACGCAGATGAGCCAACCTCTGGTACCCCATTCCGACAAATTTCCGAGATCGACGGTGAAAATTTCAGTTATACCGTCTGGGGAATCTCCAAAGCCAATAACACCCGGGTACTTTTTGAAACCGCAGACCGCCTGGGTGTGAACTATCTTCTCGATGAAGATTTGGCTCGTGCCACGGTCAATGAAGTAACTGAAATTGCACATAAAGCCGTTCAAGATTTTAAAAACATACATCTTAGTATTGACTTAGATGTACTTCCGGCGTCGGTGGCGCCCGGAGTGTCAGCTCCAGCCGCGTTGGGTGTGGAAGCTTTGAAGGTTTACGCGATGGCGTTGGCTTTGGCGCAAACCGGAAAGTTGCGCCTCGTCGACGTGGTTGAGCTGAATCCAAAATATGATGTAGATTCACGCACCGCTAAACTGGCAGCACGCATGATTCACGACATTGTTGCCGCGCACGGCGGAACGCAGAAATGAGTCGAAGCAGGGAACGAGGGGAAATAATGAAAAGCCGTAGTCGTCGAAATAGTATGATAGTCAATGAGTTCCGGTTTGTGTAGAGCACTAAACCGGCGGACGTAATGACAAATCTGGTTAATGGCACGCCCGAAAGTCTTTAAGCAAAACTTTCTGACCTGCAGGCTAAGGAGGTGATAGTGCCCGTCTCATGCTGACGTTCTGATAGAAATTTGTTGTCTACAAATGCTCATCACATTAAAGAATCAAACCATTCGGCGATGCTCGAAATCCACTCTCCGAACTAAGAGAACAAATCAGGAATCTTCGGAGCTTTCACGATGAGCTCGGAGCCATCGTTTGTCTTAAATTGCACAGCTTTATCTCCACCCAGCAATAAAGCTTTTCCTCTCGGGAGGATTCTGTAACCAATACCGCCCCAAGCAGTATATGAGCCGTCTATAAGTTCTACACTGGCAACGTCGCGTAGGTTGACGTAAAAAACTCGCTTGCGGAAAATGGTTGAATGTATTTCTAAGCTGCTGTTGGATTTCTCGACCGTTACAAAAGACAAGAATAAGGTCGCAAGAAAAGAGAATAATAAAGGCCCGACTGATAAAAGTGCAGTGGTAGAAAATGGATCCAATAAAACCAACAGTCCTAAGATTGACAATCCTAGAACTACAGTTAAGCATATAAGGATATTAGAATGGGTGACGAATTTGGTTCGATTCATTTTGGTTAGAAACTCCTTCTCTTTTGAAATTACGTCAGCCTGGTGAGGTGTATGTTGAGAATTATATCTAAGCTAAGCATATGCACTGTTAACAATAGCTCAAAGGATTCGACGATAGGCCCGAGCTCCAGAAAATGGATGCATTACGGTTGGTACGCAGACCGTGTGCGTGGGCGAAAGCATCGATAACGAGTAAGGCACGTATGTGGTCCGCGAGTGCATAACCCCCCATATTTTGTTGAGTGGATATTAATGACCATGTAGGATAAATGTTGTTACCGCAGATGCAGGACAGGTAGATAATTTCGTCGATTTAGGCGCGGTTCGGTCTGTCAGCCGTATGGTTTTTGATGATTTGTGCGACCGCATTATGATTTTCGGGCCGACAACAGTTAGAGAAAATATCCTTATCCTGTGGGATACGCGGGTTCTGATCTATTTCTAAAAAGAAGAATGGGCAAGCTGTTAAACGTGGCACATCCGTGTAAGGCGAATACTCGGTTCGGTAGTTTTAGACAAACTGGAACCAGACCACCAGCGTGTATTGGTGCCAAAATGTTTTGTAACCTTGCCCAGAATGTCTCGTTGTTCACGCAGTTTGGTGTTTTCTTTTTCAGCTGCAGGATGCGTTCGGAATCATTTGCCGGCTGGGCCAATGGGTGAGACTTACTGTGTTGGGGATCAGCGGGTTGCCAAATACGGCACAACCCCAAAATAAACCGTACAACCAGCGATGGCTATTACTATCGAGGGCCAACGTGTTAAACATGACACTATGAATGCAGTCATTATCGCTGTGGTGGTCATGTTGGGCCTGGCCGTCGCACGTGTACACGTTGTCTTAGCGCTCCTCATCGGCGCAATCGTTGGTGGTCTTGTCGGTGGACTTGGCATCGACGGGTCCTTTATCGCCTTCCAAGAAGGAATTGGTAACGGCGCGTCGATCGCACTGAACTACGCCTTGCTGGGTGCTTTTGCGTTAGCGATCGCCAACGCGGGTCTCCCCCGCCTGCTGGCCGAATCCATCATCAACCGGATTGATGCCGACGACGAAGACACCAAAGAAAAAGCCGTGGCCGTCGCCAAGTGGCTCACCGTCGCGGGCTTGTTGTTGATGGCGATTATGTCGCAAAACCTGGTTCCGGTTCATATCGCGTTTATTCCGCTGATTGTGCCGCCGCTACTATCGGTGTTGAACAAGATGCAGCTGGACCGCCGCCTGATTACCTGTGTGCTGACCTTCGGCCTGGTCACCACCTATTTCTTCGTTCCGGTTGGCTTCGGCAATATCTACATGAATGACATCCTGCGCAACAATATCGTGGAAGCAGGAATGCCGGAGGCAAACACTGTCTCGGTCATGCAGGCCATGGCCATTCCCGCACTAGGAATGCTGGTTGGCGTATTGTTCGCGATCTTCGTCAGCTACCGCAAAAAGCGCGTGTACAAAGACATCCCGATCTCCGAGGACGCCGCCAAAGCCGTCGAGATTTCGCGTTACCGCATCACTATCTCGATCATCGCGCTCGTTGCCACCTTTGGTGTGCAGATCGTGCTGCAATACCTGGATTCGGATGCCGACAGCCTACTGGCCGGCGCCCTGGTTGGTCTGGCGATCATGCTGGCCTTCCGCGGTGTGGAATGGAAGCAATCCGACGATATCTACACCGAAGGTATGCGCATGATGGCGTTGATCGGTTTCATCATGATCACCGCGCAGGGTTTTGCGAACGTCATGGCCGAAACCGGCGACGTGGAAACGCTCGTCGAATCTACCGCCGCCGCTTTCGACGGTAACCAGGCATTGGCCTCGCTGGCTATGCTGCTGGTCGGCCTCGTCGTCACGATGGGTATCGGATCATCCTTTTCGACGCTGCCGATCATCTCCACCATCTATGTCCCGCTGTGCATCTCTCTGGGCTTTTCCCCGCTGGCCACCGTTGCGCTGGTCGGTACCGCCGGTGCGCTGGGTGATGCGGGCTCCCCAGCCTCCGACTCCACGCTGGGCCCAACCTCTGGTCTGAATGTCGACGGCCAGCATGATCACATCCGCGATTCCGTCATCCCGACGTTCCTGCACTTCAACATCCCACTGATCGCTTTCGGCTGGGCTGCCACGATGCTGCTGTAGGCCCTATTCATGTCCGTGTTGCGCTGCTACGCTCGATAGTGCATCTATCGCCAATAGAAGAAAGCGTAGCCTAACAATGAGCGATCCAGCCGTGCCCACCGGTCCTGCTTCCGGTGGGCATTTTTCTGTGTCAAACGAATCATCTGCTTCTCACCAGCCGTCCGGATCTGGGCCTAACCCGAACTCCGCACCGCACCCGAATGCCGCGCTACAGCTGCAGGGTTTGAGCAAGTCCTACGGCGGCAAGGTCGTCGTTCGGGATATTCACCTCACGGTTCCGCGCGGAAGTTTTTATGGCCTCGTCGGGCCCAATGGTTCGGGTAAAACCACCACTGTGCTTATGGCTACGGGCCTGCTGCGCCCCGATGCCGGTACCGCGCTGGTGTGTGGACACAACGTGTGGGGTAGTACGGCCGAGGCCAATGCCGCGAAAGGCGCTTACGGGCTGCTTGCCGACGGGCTGCCCGTTTTTGATCGCCTTTCCGGACAGGAGTACTTGCATTACCTGGGCTTGCTGCGCGGCATTGACGAGCCCACGGTGTCGCAGCGCTCCCGCGAGTTGCTGGATGCACTGGACCTGGTTGATTCTTCCAGCAAGTTGATCGTCGATTATTCCGCGGGCATGACCAAAAAGATCCTGCTGGCCGGGGCGTTGCTGCACCGCCCGGACATTCTGATTCTCGACGAGCCTTTTGAGGCCGTCGATCCGGTTTCTGCGACAACTATCCGCGAGATCCTACAAGCTTATGTTGCCAGCTCCGGCACGG
The DNA here is from genome assembly GCF_058182015.1 of Corynebacterium sp. LaCa_70. Taxonomy (NCBI): domain Bacteria; kingdom Bacillati; phylum Actinomycetota; class Actinomycetes; order Mycobacteriales; family Corynebacteriaceae; genus Corynebacterium; species Corynebacterium sp. LaCa_70. The sequence continues at coordinate 2,439,998 of NZ_CP190914.1, read as the reverse complement.
TGATTATGTCTTCGCACGTGATGGAAACCGTGGAGGCGCTGTGTGATCACGTCGCGGTGATTGGCAAGAACCAGCTGCTTGCCGACGGCACGTTAGACGAGGTGCGCGCTGGTTCTAGCTTGAGCGAGCGCTTTGTGGAATTGGTCGGTGGGCGCCATCTGGCGGAAGGTTCGCTGGGGTGGCTGGCCGGCGCGAAATCGGAGAATGCCACTACCGATAAGGGGGAGCAGCAGTGACGCACACAGCAGCACAACCCTCGCTACGGGTTTTTACTAGTTTGCACTGGAAGTTGTGGAAGCGGCATTTCAGTACCAATACCGCGCAAATTTTCATCGCCATACTGGTCGCGTTTTATTCCTTCCTCGGGCTGGCTGGCCTCGGCGCATTCACGCTGCTGGGAGCTGCTGAGGGCGATTTCATGCCCATGATTTATAGCCTCGCGGCGGGCACAGTTGGCTACTGGATAGCAGCGCTGCTGATGCCGGCGGGTGAGAACCAAGTTGATCCCGCTCGGATGGCGGTATTGCCGCTGACAGAATCAGTGCAGTTACGGGGCTCGGCAGTGACCTCGCTGTTGACCGTGCGGGGAGTTCTGGCAATCTTTAACTCGCTGGTGATGATCGTACTTGGTGCCGTTGGCTTGGTGCATAATGGCAGTGGGTGGGGCATTGCGGTGTGGATCCCGGCTGTGCTGGGCTCATTCGTGATCACAGTTGCTGGTGGGGAAGCCTTGGCGACGCTGCTGGGCAGTGTCGGAAACCGCAAAAGCAGTGAAAAAGTCGCGATGGCCAGCGCTTTGGGCTTCGTTGTACTAATTTTCGGTTTCAATGTCGTCGCCAACAGTCGGCTAGATTTTTCGCTGCCGTGGGAAGCTCTGTTTGCACTGGTGGCATGGACTCCGTTTGGTGCAGCACCGGGTGCGGCCGTCGCTGTGCTGCAGGCCCACTGGGCAATTGCCCTGGTGCAGGCAGCAATAGCGGCAGTGACGGTAGCGGTGGCGTGGCGCGTGTGGCGCTGGGCGCTGCGGCGTAATGCGCAGACGGCAACCGGCGATTCCGGGGCGGCAGCCACCGGGTCTGAGGCCGGAAGTGTGTTGTTGCCGGGGGTGCGGGCGTCGGCAAGCGGGGCAGTGTTCTCCCTGACCTTGCGGTATTGGCGCCGTGATATTCGGTTTACCTACAGCTTGGTAGTTATGCCGCTGTTTTTGTTGATGATGCTGGCACTGGCCGCGATTAATGATCAGTCCTTTATGGCCTATCTGGCGGTGCTGTTCTTCGTGTTGTTTGCTGCCGGTATGACCTCGAATGCACTCGGGTACGACGGACCGTCGAACTGGGTGCACATGAGCGCTGGGTTGGCGCCGCGCACGTTATTGTGGGCACGCACGCAGGCGGTCTTGCTGCTTACTTTGCCGACCCTGGTGATTTACCTGGTGGTTTTGGTGATGTTGGGGACTGAGCCGACGATCGTGGTGGCGCTCGCGGTAATCGCGGGCTCGGCGGTGTTGCTGAATGCGGGGTTGGCGGCGCTGTTGGCAGTGTGGAATCCGTTTCAGGTTTCCGCGCCGGGCACCAACCCGATGAAGGATAAGTCGGGTTTTTCCGTCGGTGCTGTGATCATGATGCTGGTATCTGTGCTGATGGTGTGGTTACCGCTCGCGCCGGGGATCATCATGATGATTGCTGGCATGAACCTCGGTGATGGTGGTGTCACACAGTTGTCTGGCTTGCCGACGTTGTTCTGGGCTGGGGTTGTTCTGAGTCTGTGTGTTGCGCTGGTTGGGCTTTGGCTGGGGCATGCTGCAGCTGCGAAGCGTTTGGAGAAGCGGTGGCCGGAAGTGCTTGCGAAGGTGCGGAATTTTTATTAAATCTGTGCGGGGATAGCAGTTTTCTACAGCATGATTTTTTCGGGTGACCGGGCTGATCACGGACGTGATGGGCCCGGTTTTGTTTTGCCATAGTGTGCGTCACGGCGGTGCATGGGTGCATGGGTGGTAGTTGAGCTGTGGGTTTTGCAGTTTTAAGCAGGTAGTTTCCAGTCTTGTTGCAACCTGTTTTCAGGTAGGCTATTTTTAACTAAACTCTTGGGAATGAGTTTCAATAAGAAAGGCTTTATTAGTGAAAACTTCAGATTTCTCGCGTGCCGACGTGCGTGCTCAGCGGCGACGTTTTACGGTGCCTGGATCGCGTCGTTCGCGGATTCGTCTAGCGGTGGCAGTAACCGCGGCGTTGAGCACCGCGTTTGCTGGTCTCCCGGCAGCTTCGGCGGGCCCTGATGATGGCAAACTTATTTTGACGGAACGCCACATTGATTCGCCTTATGTGGTTAGTAAAGATGGGCACTATGACGTGCGTTCAAAGTATTCTGCGCGTGTTGATGGCGATTTTAAGGAAACAACCGCGGCTTTTGCGGAATCAGCATTGTGGATCGGTAAAGGCTGGCATAAGCCACAAACAAAGGAGGGTTCGAAGTATCAGATAACGCTGCCAGCCAACGACGATTTTAATTTTATCGGTAAGCCGGGGGAGACATACTTACAAGCCCCGAGCGTATCGTCTGGTAGCAATCATTCGCCCATCTGGTACGGCTACGGTGCTGAAGAAAAGTTACCGGTTGCGGATATTCCGAGCGAACGTGTGTCCCTGGATTTGCTCAGCGTTGATGGCCCCGGTGACATGGAGCAGTACAAATATGACCCAACCGATGACTTTGGTGTGAGGCGACTCATTGGAACAACGGATACGTCGCCGCATTCCATTTCTATTAAGCCTCATGAGCACACCCACATTAACACGCTTTTCACGAAACCAGGGCGTTATGAGCTGACCTATCGTGTGAGCTCACTGGACAAAGACGGCAATTTTAAGGCCTCGGATCCGCGTACGCAGGTGATCCAGGTTGGTGGGCAACAGCCACTGGATACGAAGACGGAGTCGTTGGAGGATCGATTCAATAAGGCTCCGGATGGGGATGCCGCTGCTGCAAACTACCGTTTGAGCATTGCTCCAAAAACTGATCGGCAGGCCGATGGCGACGACAAACTTTCGACGATCGTTTTCGATGCCAACAATCCAAATGTCACGGGTACCGTGACGTTGTTCGTTGACGGTTACTTCCTGACCGATTTGCCAGTCAAAGATGGCAAAGCCACCTGGGATGAACAGTTGAGTCCGAAGCAGTCGGATATCCAGGCTGTCTTTACTCCGGATGCTGGCACTGCTCATTCTGAGAATGCCGATGCAGAGGCCCCCGAAGAGTCGGTTGTTGCAACCGTGCCACGCTGGATTTCAGCGCCGTTGGCATACTCGGCGGGTGAGACCAAAGAGATCACCAGTGCAGAAAAATCGGATTCTCTGCCACAGGGAAATAACAAGCGGAACCTGAATATGCCACAGCTTGGAAGCGAGCTGGCTAGCAAAGACATTGATGTGCGCTATGTTCCCGGTGATAAAAAAACTGACACATATTACTTTGAGGCCAAGGATCCGAATTTCCAAGGCTCATTCACCGGTGGCGTGTATAGCAAGCTGGAAGACGCTGAGAATAAGAGCTACCCGGTGTTGGGTATTGAAGGACCCATCGTTGATGGTAAAGGGCATTTCACGATTCCGAAAGATTATCAGCCTGGCCCAGGAGGCGTGCTGTATATCAACGTGATCCCGCATCCTGCCTATGGCTTGGCGAATGCTAGGGGAGTCATCACGGAGAATTATGCTCCCGACCAAAAATATGAAGGTACTGTGCAACTAGGGGATCGTCCTGCTGGGCAAGGACCGCAAGGTGACGCTCCCGGAGAAAATGGTGCTGGTTCGCAGCCGCCTGCGGATAACGAAACTGAATCGCAGGAGGTTCCAGAGACTGCTCCGGAAACCACACCAGAAAATGCACCAGGTGTCCCGGAAACCACGCCAGGCGATAACGCAGCTGCGCACCAGGGTCGCGGGATGTGTGTCGGTAAGCATCTGTTGCATAGCGGACACGTGGATATCTTGGCGAAGCACAAAGGTGACGGTTTGGGTATCAGCCTGAAAGATGACACTCAAATTGTGGAAAAGAAAAATGTTGAGCGTCGGCTTGATGAAGTAGCGCTTGAAGTTCGAGATAACACGAAACGTAAGCGCGGAACGTATTTCCAGGATGCGAAATTTGATTTCATGGGCAAGGGGGACGATGGCTTTTATCTCTTGCCACAAAGCCAGCGTCAGAGTGTTATTTGGCCAGGTTATAACACCGAGCACATCGATTACGACAAAATTGATGGCGCAGTGTCATTGAATTTGCAGCCACGTGATGTTCCCGAAGGAGCAACCTGGGGCACCTATATCAACCATGATCTAGGGGAAGTGGATATTCTGTCTGATTCGACTAAGAATGATCACTCGATCGAAGCATCATTTTCCTCGCATACACACATAAATTGGGTGTTTTCCGAGCCTGGTGTTTACACCTTTGACGCGAGCTATAGCGCGAAGCATAAAGACGGCCATGAGATGAAGTCCGAAAGCCAGGAGTTTGTCATTACGGTGGGCAAGGATGCGAAGGAGACCTGCACCATACCGAACCTAGAGGTGGGGCAGGAGCCAAACCAGCCGGAAGGATCGAAGCCAGGGGCAGGGCAGGAAAACAAGCCAGAAAATGGTTCGGATGAACCCGCACCTGGAAAACCTGAGGGTGAGCCAAAGCCGCAGGCGCCAAAGCCCGGTGAGCCGGAAGTTCCGGGCAATCCAGATGCTCCGAAACAACCAGAAGAGTCCATTAAGCCGGAGACTCCGAAAGATCCACAGCCGGGCAAACCTGCACCTGGAAAGCCCGGAAACCAAGACAAGCCAGGCAATGGGAAACAGCCGGAAGCCCCGAAGAAACCGGAGAATCCTGCAAAGCCACAGCCGCCGAAGCAGCCAGAAAAACAGCCGGACAATCAATCCAAGCCAGGCGGTTGGTCACTGCAAAACTTCTTCTCCAACTTCAACCCGGTGCACGTGCTAGCACCAGTGCTGGGCATCGTGTTCATCGCTCGGATGGTCGCGCTGTTTATGGAGTTGCAGCCGCAGGTTGCAAACTTCTTTGCGCAGGGCATCCCAGGGCTTCCGGAGTGGGGAAAGTAGGGAAGAGCTGAAACGCTTTCTCTACGTATGGGGTCATTTCTCCACAATTCCTGTGTGACACACCGGGAACCTTAAGCCTTGTTGCAAACCACTTTCAGCTAGGGTATTTTGACACCATTGTTGAAAACGGAACCCATTAATAATAACGGAAGGCTTATGAGTTATGACCCCACAACTTCGTCGCTCACGTGCGGCAGGGCGGCGTAGTCGCAATACTCGGTTGGTCATCGCTGTTACCGCGGCTCTCGGCACCACGTTCGCAGGGCTCCCAGCGGCAATCGCTGGGCCAGACGATGGGAAAAAGATTCTCACCAGAGAGCATATTGACGCTCCATACACTGTGCGAGACGACGCCGGGGTGTTCGACCTCTACGCGAAAAATGGCGAAGGCCCGCACAAGCTCTCGGAGTCGGCGGTGTGGGTCGGTAAGGGCTATAACAGTGACGGCGCTGATAAGAAGCAGCAGTATCAGTTCACTGTCGATGACAATGAACGTCTGCGATACCTTGGCAATCCAGGTAATACCTACGTGTATTCGCCAGAAACGCCATTGGGAGGCCGACAAGACCCAGCATGGCTTGGTTATGGTGCAGAAAAAGACTTAAACGTCGACGATATGCTGAACGGCCGGGTCTCGTTAGACCTGTTGTCAGTGGACGGACCGGGTGAGGTAGAACAGCTGCAGTACAGGCCCGGACACTCAATCGATGTCTTGCGCCTTTTGGGCACCAGTGACTCCTCGCCACGGTCTATTTCGATTGAGCCCGGTGAACACAACCACATCGGAACTGTTTTTACCAAGCCTGGCCGCTATGAATTGACTTTTCAAACCAGTGGCTTGCGCAAAGATGGTACTTATGTGGCGTCTGAACCACGCACAATGGTAATTCAGGCGGGCGGCCAGCAGCCGAAGGCAGAGGCAACAGCGCCATTGCAGGAACGCTATCAACCGGCGCGCACAAAAAATCTTGCAGAAGCTAATTACAGCTTAAGCATTGCCAAAAAAACAGATCCGGCTGTCGATGGTGATGACAAACTTTCTACTATTTCCTTCGACGCCGGAAACCCAGAGCTTTCTGGCACCGTGACGTTATTCGTCGACGGTTATTTTCTGACGGACCTGCAGGTAGAAAACGGCAAAGCCTCCTGGGATGAATTGCTGAGCGCACAAGCATCCGATATTCAAGCAGTATTTACCCCGGATGATGAAACTTCTGCGCACTGGATTTCTGCACCATTGGCATATTCTGCAGGCCAGGCCGGGGTCACAACCACCTCGGACAATCACGCGGAGCAGCTGCCCCAGGGCAATAACCGGCGGAGCTTCGACTTCCCAGCACCGAATACTGCGGTCGCCAATGATGAGGTCACCGTGAAATACGTCCCCGGTGCCAATGGGGTCGGAGAAATCGTCGTCGAGGCGAAAGATCCACAGCTGCAGGGGCTGATTACGGGTGGCATCTATGAAAATGAAAAATGGTTAGAAAAGGACACCCCAGACCGAGAATTGGCGGGTACCTTTAAGGACGGCAAAGGCACGCTTCGGTTTGAAGACGGGCACTTGCCGGAAAACGCGATTCTGAAAGTTGATGTCATTCCGCATGCTGGATTTGGCCGTAAGGCTGCGTCCGGAATTGTCACAGACAAATTCAATGCCGGAACCAGCACCGAAGCGACCTTCCGTTTGGGTGAGATCGATGGCTCGCTAGAGCCTGAGCTGCAAAGACCAGGCCAAGGCGATAGCGGTACCGATAACTCGGGTACACAAAACCCAGGCGCAGAACAGCAGGAACCGCCAAAGAACAACGAGCAGCAGGGTAGTGGTGAGCACGCTGGGCACGCAGTGTGTGAAAACAAGATCATGCTCAATCGCGGCCATGTCGATATCTTGGGCAAACGCACCAAAGATGGCCTTGATATTGCGTTGAAAGACGATACCCGGATTGCCGCGGATAAATCCGTGGAGCGTTCCTTGAACGATGTTGCTTTTGCGATCCGGGATAACGCGAAACGGAAGCGTTCCGAACATTTGAGCGATGAGAAGTATAACTTCATTGGCGAGAAAGGCAGTGAGTTTTACTACCTGCCGCAAGCTCAGGACAGAGCCGTTTTGTGGCCGGGGTACAACACCGAAGCTATTCCGGTACAAAAAGAATTCGACGGCCCCGTATCGCTCAACCTGGTTCCACGTGAAACACCCGAAAATTCTAGCTGGGGTGCGTTTATTGATGCGGGATCCTTCGGCAGAGAACACACGATTCTGGCGGATTCCACGAAGCAGGATTACGCAATCGAATCCTCAAATTCGACGCACACTCACGTGCACTGGGCGTTTTCGGATCCCGGAATTTATACCTTCGACGTCAGCTACAGCGGTACGACAAAAGATGGCCAGGAACTGAAATCCGAGAGCCAAGAACTCGTCGTCGCAGTTGGTGACGAGGTTCTGGAGACCTGTAAGACCAGCCCTGCGCCAAACCCGAAGAAGCCACACGAACCGGGTAACCCGAGCCAGCCACACGAACCAGGCCAGCAAAGCCCTGGCGATGGACAATCCGGCAACCACAACGAGCAGAACGAGCAGAAAGAGCCAAAGCCCGAAGACCCCAAGGACCCAGGTAACCAATCCAAGCCGGGCAACTCGTCGCCGCAAGGCTTCTTCTCCAAGTTCAACCCCGTCTACCTGTTGGCACCACTGCTGGGTGGTGTGTTCATCGCCCGCATGATTGCACTGTTCATGGAACTACAACCGCAGATAGCCAACTACGTTGTTGACCGTTTCCCGCAGCTAAAAAACTAAACCCACCACCCCCCCCAGATTCCACCTCCCCGGAAAGTAACCGCACATGACCGCATTGCACACTGTGCCGCCACGGCCAGCACGCACATACTCCGCGCTGCTGACAGCCTTGGTGCTGTGCTGGGTAGCCGCATTCGCCCCCACCGCGCTAGCCCAAACCTTCGACCGTGGACACGTCGACGTTTTCTACGTCACCTCACACGGCGGAGAACTGTCGCTGTCGATGAAAGAAGACATCACCGGCGGCGGAGTACAACGACCTGGCGACGACGTCGTCCTGCACGTCAGTGACGCCGCCTGGTCAGAAGCTACAGCAGGCGTCGATGGCATTGGCCAAGCGACGTACTTCCTGCCCCAATCACAAAACCACGACGTCATCTGGCCGGGCTGGGACACCCAGCCGGTTGCTGCCGACGGATACCAAGCCGTGGACTTCAATTTCCAAGACGTCTCCGGCCCGGGCGAGGTCTACATCTTCGAAACCGAAGGCTTCGGGGGCATCAAATCCGTCACCAACGATGGTTCCTACAACCTGCGCACCGGCTCGGTCATCAACCAGCCATACCCCGCACACAAGCACATCAACTGGGCATTTACCCACCCGGGCACCTACCAGATGACGGTGTATGCCAGCGCCAACGGACAATCCAGTAACGCGGTCACCTACACCTGGCAGGTCGGTGGCGAAGCCGGGGATGCACCAGCACCTGCAGCACCAGGCGGCCACGGTGGAGGACAAGCCGGTGGACACGCTGGACAAGGCGGCCACGCAGGCAACCAACCTGGCGCCCCAGCACCACAGGGTGGCGGGGGAGCAGCCCCAGGGCCACGCGCCGGTGGCGCGCATGTGGGCCCAGCACCGAAATCCGCTCCACCAGCCGGAGCCGCCGGCGGCTCGTCGTCGGCAAGCACTTCCGGCGGCGGCAACGCACAATGCACCCCAGGTCTGCAGCCACAAATCAAAGACGACACCACCAGCCCGCCGCAATGGCGCCCAGCACAAGGGGCGACGTTCTACCTATCGTCGAATGCCGAGGTGAACCTGCCGAGCACCGTTGGCACCGTGCCGGAAGGAAAAGCCTGGATGATCGGCGCCACGCAGGTCGCAGGCGTGCCGTGGTTAGGCGCTAATACGCAGCACCAATCAATGCACGAGCACCTGGCATCTGCCGTGCGCTGGGACATCACCGGCTTTAGCGGACCAGGCCCAATGACCGTGTACTCGCAAGGCCAACTGGGCCAGATCGTGGGTGAAGAATGGTTCCGCGCTGCAGGTGGCGGATACCAGGGCAGCAAAGCCATCCCACGCAACACCCACGTGCACCCAAACTGGGTCTTCGGCGCGCCGGGCCGCTATCAGGTAAACATCACCCAGTCCGCGCAGCTCAACAACGGCAAGAAAGTTTCCGGCAACGCCACGCTGAACTTCGTCGTCGGTGGCAGCAACCCGGGTGGCGCCTTTAGCGACGGCCACTTCGACTTGGGTGCGGTAGTCAACCCCGATGGTGGCGAATGCGCTGGTGCCGGCATCGCCGGTGGTGGGGCAGCAGGTAGCGCTGGTGGTGGTGCCGACGCGAACCTAACCGCCACCGAGGGCTTAAGCGAAGAACAACTCGCGGCCCAAGGACTGGCTGCCGACGGCACCCCGCTGGGCAATGGTTTTTCTTCCGCGTTGGCCGGGCAAGACTCCAAGCTGTTCAATATCGCGGCCATCGTGCTGGGTCTTGGCCTGCTGTTCCTGGGCGTGGCAGCTGCGCACTTCGCAATAAAGAAATCGAAAGCTGCTGAGGGTGACGACGCAAGCCCAGAAAGCGCAGAAGGCGCAGACGGCGATCCGAAAGCGCAAACGGCGACGACCGGCACGCAACCACCCCAGCCGCCACAACCGCCGCAGACCGCAATGATCCCGCAGGTATAAAACCACAGACGAACGTGCAGAAAGATTGAGTATGAAACACCGCCGCGAAACCACATTCGCGCAGCGCACAGGCATTGCGCAGTGGTCTGGCGCCCGAAAACTGGGTTACGGCCTGGTAGCCGCGTTGGTGCTGACAGCGACGGCCGGGGGAGCATATGCGTTCAGTGGTGCGTCGGCAAGCGCCCAAGGACAGGGAAGCCAGGCGCACGGAAGCCACACCCAGGCAGCTGGCAATGCCGAACCGAGGCTGCGGGTCGTGGCCACCACGCCGATCCTGGCGGATCTAGTCTCCCAGGTTGCTGGGGACGACGCGCAGGTCACCACGCTCATCCCACCCGGCAAGGACCCGCACGATTTCGAACCCAGCCTGCGCACGGTTCGCGAAGTCGCCTATGCCGACCTGGCCTTCGCCAACGGGTTGCTGCTGGAACCACCAGCGCTGGCCGAAACTTTGCGCGAATCCACCGCGGGGGAAGTCGTCGACGTCGCAGATCTTGCGCCATCGTATGGGGCAGAGCTGATCCCGTTGGTGGAAAATATCGCTCTCGATGCCGTGTGGCTGGGCTTGCGCGTGCAAGGGGCGCAGGAAGCGAACTCGGTGAAGTTCACCATGACTGATGCCCAAGGCCCGGGTGATGTTTCGGCGTATATCGTTTCCACCTTCGGCACCCCGGAACCCATTTTCCCGTCTGATTCCGGCATTGATTTGCCTGCCAACGCCCACACGCACGTGTCCTGGGCGTTTAGCGAACCTGGCATCTATAAGCTCACCTTCGCCGCCGCCGGACAGCCGGGCGAGGAGGCCACCGAGGAACAAACCATCACCGTCGCCGTCGGCGTGAACCCAGAGGAAGGCGCGCACGTCATCGACTCCGGCCACGTGGATATCACCGCAGATCTTGCCGACGGCACCATCGCGCTGCGCGACCACGACGCGAGCTTCGACCCAAATACCACCGTGCTCGCGATCCCGTCGTCGACCCTGCAGCCCATCCCACCGGACCCGGCCTACCGCTTTTTGGGGCGCCCCGGCCAGGAGACCTATCTGTTGCCGCAAGCGGTGTTGGGCAAGCACTTGCACGGGGAGATCGACCCGCACCTGTGGCACAACACCCGCAATGCGCGGGCGTACGTGGAGGTCATTGCTGAGCAGATGGCCAAAGCCGACCCGTCCAATGGCCACCGCTACCAGCAGCGCGCCGCCGAATATAACCAGCAGGTACAGCTTGTCGACGACGAACTGCACGCTGCGTACGACGCGATTCCGGAACACCGCCGACACTTGGTCACCACCCACCACGGCTACACCTATTTGGAGCAGGGATACGGGATTAATATCGCCGGTTTTGTTACCCCGAATGCCTCGATCGAGCCATCCCCGCGCGATGTGATCGCACTGCAGCGCACCTTGGAAAACCTGGATATCCCGGCGGTGTTCGTCGAACCGAATGCTGCTGCTTCCACCTCCACGTTGGAAGAAACCGCGCGCCGGGCCGGGGCAGAGGTGTGCACGATTTACGGCGACAGCCTGGACGAACACGTGCCGACGTACCTGGATCTGATGCGGTTTAATGCGAATGAGATCAACCGATGTTTAAGCCCCTAAGTCTGCAGATCCGGTGCGGCCGCGCCGGGGCAACACTGCGATGACTGCAGAAATAACCACAGAAATAACGAAAAGGAACTCCCATGAATACTCACAACGCACCTCGCACAACCACACCTCGCACAACCACCCTGCGCACCCGCGCCGCAGGCCTGGCACTAGCGGCTGCAACTGGGTTGAGCGCAGGATTTTTCCCGTTAGCACAGCCAGCTGCGACCGCGCAGGGAAGCGACCTATCCCAGGTGGTTACCGGCGATGAAGCGATCGCCCCGGAAGGCGAGAAGGTGGTCGTCGAAGCCGGACACATTGATATTGGTGCGATGGTAATCGACGGGGAACTCCAGATCTTGGCCCGCGATGACCGCAGCCAGCCGCCAGTGTGGCGCCATCTGGACGATATGGTGTTCCAGCTGCGGGAAAACTCGGTGCAAACACTACCGGACAACGATGACTTCTCTTTCGTGGGCGCTGGCGCGAATGAGCCGGCCTACGTGGTGCCGCAGACGGAAATCGTCGACGTTCCGTGGCTGGGTTGGAACACCCAAGCACCAGCGTTGACAGAGAACGTACAAAACGGTGTGAACATGGACTTTGTCGGCCATAGCGGCCCAGGTGAGTTCGCGCTGTTCCTACAAAACGGCGGCTTCGAAGCCCCGGACGTGCTGTGGTCGACGGCAGAAGGCAAGGATGATGACTTCTTCGTCGAGCTGCACACCCACACCCACGCGAACTGGACGTTTACGGATCCGGGCGTGCACCAGGTGGGCTTGCAGATTTCTGCCACCACCCATGACGGGCAGGAACTTTCCGCGCGGGAGGCAGTAACTTTCGCGGTAGGCGAGGGCACTGACCCCGCCGAAGCCCATAACGCCGTTTTTGACTGGGACAATGCCTCGACGGGCTCGTCTGGGTTCCAGGTGTCTTGGTTGCTGGTCGGCGGAATAGTGCTTGTCGTCGTGTTGGTCGGCGTCGGCGTGGCTAGCCGCGGAAAGAAGAAATAAGCATGCAACCGCTGATTACCGTCGATAAGCTGCAGGTTTTCCTGGGCGGGCGGAAGGTGATCACCGATGCCTGCATAGAGATCGGCCACGGTGAGTTCATTGGACTGCTTGGCCCCAATGGTGCGGGCAAGACGACGTTTATGCGTTCGATCCTCGGGTTGGTGCCGGTGAAAAGTGGCGCGATCACCGTGGATGCCTCGATTGGTTATGTGCCGCAACGCCACGACGTCGCCTGGGAGTTTCCCTGGAGCGTGCGCAAGACGGTGCTGTCTGGCCGGACTGGAATCATCGGGTGGTTCCGGCGCCCGCGTCGGCACGATCACCAGGCCGTCGATGCCGCGCTGCAATTGACGAATCTTGCGGATCTCGCCGACCGGCCCATCGCGGAGCTTTCGGGTGGGCAGCGTCAGCGTGTGTTGTTGGCGCGCGCTTTGGCTACCCAGCCGGAGGTGTTGTTTTTGGATGAGCCGTTTACCGGACTGGATGCGCCGAATACGGAGGGCCTGTTGGAGTTGTTTGAGCAGTTGAGTGCGCAGGGCACGAGCATCGTCATGTCCAGCCATAACTTGGCTGAAGCGGTGCATACCTGTCATCGCGTGGTGTTGTTTAACAAGGGGATTGTGGCCGACGGGCCTGCCGACGAGATCCGCGCGAATCCGCAGATCTGGTCGCAGACCTTCTCCGTCGCACCGAGCTCGCCGCTGCTCTCTGCGATTGGGGTGGGTGTCTAATGCCTAATTCTGTGATTTCCTTTCCGGAGTTCCTGATGGATCTCGCGAACCCGCAGCTGGATTTCTTGGCGCGTGCGGTCGCGATTTCCGTGATCGCCGCGATCACCTGCGCCGTCGTCGGCTGTTATGTGGTGTTGCGCGGCATGGCCTTCATTGGCGATGCGGTTTCGCACGCGGTATTTCCGGGCCTGACCATTGCATTCGCCCTGCAGGTTTCCGTTCTGTTGGGCGGCGCTGTGGCCGGGGCGGTGGTTGCGATCCTGATCGCGTTGTTCTCGCAGCGGCAAAACGTCCGGGAAGATTCCGTGATCGGCATTTTCTTCGCTGCTTCTTTTGCGGTAGGCATGGTGATCATCTCCCGCACCGAGGGGTATACCGCTTCGTTGAGCAGCTTTCTCTTCGGATCGCTCACCGGCGTCTCCAGCACCGATGTGTGGTTGGCCTTGGCCGTGTCTGTGTTGGTCTTGGCGACGATCGTCGTCATCGGCCCCCAGCTCAATGTCACGTGCCTGGACCGCGAAACCGCCCGCGCGATGAACATCCCGGTGTTGCTGATGGACATCGTGCTTTACCTGGCTGTCACCGCAGCCGTGGTGATCTCGGTGGGCACCGTCGGCAATATCTTGGTGCTCGCCTTGCTGATTGCGCCACCGGCCACCGCGCGCCTGATCACCTCAAACTTGACGACGATGATGGTGCTTTCCGCGACCTTCGGCGCGTTGGGGAGCTTCTTCGGGTTGTATATCGCCTGGGCATTCGATCTTCCGGCGGGCGCCAGCATCGTGTTGTTGCTCTCGGTCTGGTTCCTGGTGGTCTGGGCGCTGATGCCGTCGATCAGAACTCTGCAGACCACCAGGGCCGCGCGGGCGAGCAGACAGCCAGCCGCCGAAACCACATAAAGCCCGATCAATCTCAGACAAACTTCATACCGCACAATTCATTGCCACGAAAAACCAGCAACTACCTGGTGAATTACACCAGCAACTTCCTGGTGACGTTTCTTTTGGGAGGAACCATGAAATCCACGAACCACTCGCACCGCCATGGTCGTGTGCGCAGCTCACTTAGCCCATTCAGCCGACTCAGCCCACGCCGTTTCTCGAAAACCGCTGTGAGCCTAGGGTTATCGTTGGGCTTGGCGACAGCTGGCCTGGGGGCAGGCGTGCTCGCGCCGTCGGCAAGCGCCCAAATCCACGAAATCTGCACTGCCTCGGAGGGGTGGACCCCAGATCATAAGATTACGCACGGCCACCAGGACATGACGGTTCTTTCGGAGAACGGATTAGAACCCGCACTGATCGATGATTCTTCTGGTGAGTCCCTGTCTTATGGGTCTGGGCGCAGCGTAGTTGAGGTCTCCAATGACCAGCACGTGAAGCTTGGGAAGTTGGGAATAGAGGGGCTGCCCGACGAAGGATGGTATCTGCCGCAAACGCAATTGCCCAACGTTCCGTGGCTTGGTTTTTCCACGATGTATCTGGGCGACCACCTGGTGGAAGGGGAGTCAGTGTCGATGAACCTGAACCTGAAGCAGGGCCCTGGCCGGATGATTGGTTGGCTTCCGGAAGATTTCGGCAACAACAAAATTGTGCTGGATTCAGAAGATTCCAATGATGCGTGGCCGATTCCGTATAACACGCACGTGCACACCGGATTCGTGTTTGAAAAAGCCGGTGTCTACGAGGTGGGCTTCGAATTCGGGCTGCCACGCGGCGGAACCCAGACCTTGGACATCATGTTCTTGGTTGACGACTACGACTGTGCTGATCGCGGATCAACGAGCACCGGCACTAATTCTGGTTCGAAGAGCAAGGCCAACAACAATAAACCGAAGACCTTCGGTGACCACTTGACCGCGATGGAAAAGGAAATCACGCAGACGGAAAAGGCGATCTCCGGTATTGAAAATTCCGTACGCAAATTGGTATCTCCTTTCACCAAGAAGGACGATAAGAACGCGCCTAAGCCAAATGCTGCAGGAAAACCAGGCGCGCCGGGTGCACCGGGTGCGTCTAATTCCGGTAATAAGCCAGCGCCTGCGAAACCGGGCCAGCCTGGTGGAGGAAACTCGGATACCAACAAGCCTGCTCCGGCTGGTGGAGGCCCGAAGCCCGCTCCTGTCGCACCGAAAAGCGGCGGGGCAGCCCCAGCACCAGCACCAGCACCAAGTGGCGGTGGAGCCAGCGGATCGCTAGTGCCCGCTAAAGCACCTGCGCCAGCACCTGCTCCAGCTCCTGCACCAGGCGGTGGTTCGGGCACAGGTTCGGCCCCGGGATTGGAAGCAGCTCCGCTGGAAGGCGCTGACGGAGAAAACCTGGAAGCCGTCGATGGTCAGGGCAATGCATTCGCCAGCGCAGATGGTGCCGCACAGCGTGGTGCCACGAGCGCGAACTACAAGCCGACCTCGTCGTCGATGAGTTTCTTCTCCGGCTTGATCCTCGGCTTGGGCGTATTCGCCTTCGCATTGGGCATCGGTATTTATGTTGTGATGTGGCAGCGTTCCCGCAACAAATAAGTTATTAGGAGGCGATTAGCTTGCTGGACTCGGAAGTAACCGGTGGGAGCGCAAACACTCCGGCCTAAACCAGGGATCTACATCAGAGGTGTAAATTAGACCCACACTGCGGCGCGCTATTTTACAAAAACCGCGATTTTTGTAAAATAGCGCGTTATTATTGTCTGCATTCTTACAACGCTGATCTAAAACAGCGACACCGATCTAAAGCAGCAACACCGACCCGAAGAAGGCGCGACTCATGGCAAGCACATCTGGTTATAAGCCATTAAAGACGGTCTTTCACGCGAGTCGGCACGGTCATTCGGCGCTGGAGAAGGAATACGCGCGCAGACTCGACTCACCAGCCACTCTACAATGGGAGTTCGATGTCGCGGGGTATCCGCTATTTCTGGTGATGACCGTCGAGATTGCCGCGCAATTGGAAAAAATCTGGCATACTGAACTGCGAATTTCCGATAAATGGGCAGCACTTCCGGGCATTGGGCGGCAGCACTATTTGCTGGGAATCTTAATCTCTGAAATTCGGGCGACGAATGCCATCGAAGGGATTTTTTCTACGCGGAAAGAAATCGTGTCTGCTTTGGAGCCGCCCTCTACTACCGCCCACAAACGGTTTCGGGAAATGGCTGGGCTGTACCGATCATTGCTCGTGCCAGATTCCGACCGCATGGAATTCCCGGCAACTGTGCAGCAGTTGCGGGGGCTTTATGATGATCTGCTTGCTCATGAAATTGCTGCCGACGACGCACCAGACGGGAAGCATTTTCGTCGGCACGAAGTGACGATTTTCGATGGAACGACAACACTTCATCGGGCGCCGGGTACGGAAGAAGATATCGAGCATAGGATGGATACTTTTTTGCGCACCCAACTAAGCACTGAAAATTCTCTGGTCCACGCTTTAGTGGGGCATTTTATGTTCGAATACACCCATCCGTTTTATGACGGCAACGGCAGGTTGGGGCGGTTCTTGTTGGCGTTCCGGTTATTGGATGTACTGTCGGCGCCGACTGCAATGTCGTTGTCGCACCAATTTTCTGTACAACGAGCGAAATACTATTCCGCTTTCCAACAGGCCGAGCATTCACTGAACCGTGGGGAAGTGACCTTCTTTGTCAAGGCGATCGCCGACCTCATTGGCGACGCTCAGGTAGAGCTCGAAGAGTCCCTCGATGAGAAGCGCGTGCAACTTCTTAACTTGGAAGATCGGCTCGAAGATGCTGAACTCTCGGATTATCAGAAAGCGTTTTTGTCGATTCTTGGGCAGGCCTTCCTCTTTGGTCCCCATGAACCGGTGTCCCTGCACGAAATTACGCAATACATGGCGAAACATTGGAATACTGTGCGCCCAGTTGCAGATGAACTTGTTACTCAGGGTTACATCCGGGAAGTGTCCAAGAAACCCTTGTCTTTTGAGTTAACAGACAAGGCGATCGCGATCCTTGGATTAGATGCAGCCTAATGTGACGGTGATATGTGACGGTGATGTTTCACGTGAAACATCACCGTGCTGCGCGCCAAGCATCGCTAGCTAAAAATAGTTCAGGCGACGTTAACCAGTGTGGTGCACTGGTGCTAGTCGATAAACCGGGGTATCCAGGCCTTCATAACGCGCTTTCAGCTGTAGCGCGAGGTAGCGCGAATAATGCCGCGACTGGTGCAAATTGCCACCGTGGAACCAAAGGTTATCTTGCTGGGTTGGCTTCCACATATTGCGCAGCTCGCCTTCCCACGGCCCCGGATCCTTCGTCGTGTCAGAACCCAAGCCCCAACATTTACCAACTTTGTCAGCGACTTCCTTAGAAATGAGCATTTCCGCCCAACCGTTCATCGAGCCATAGCCGGTGGCCAACACGATGACGTCTGCTGGCAGCACGGTGCCGTTGGCAAGCGTAACCGTATCCGTGCCGACCTCCGCGATGGTAGTTCCCGAATGCACGGGAATTGAACCAGCAGCCACCAGCTCCGAGGCGCCCACGTTGATGTAATAGCCTGACCCGCGGCGCAGGTATTTCAGGAAGAGCCCGGAGCCGTCGTCGCCGAAATCGAGCAGGAAACCCTTCTCGCGCAGGTGCTCATAAAACTCGGCGTCGTCCCTTTTGATTTTGTCGAAGATTGGGCGCTGCACATCCGGCAATACTTTGTATGGCCAGGACGCAAACAGCAGGTCGGCCGAATCGGTATCCAGGCCGGCATCAACGGCATCCTCCGAATACAGCGGGCCGAAGACCTCGCGCATCAAAGAATCGGACTGCACGATATGGGTCGACGAGCGCTGGATCATTACCGGGTGCGCACCATTGTGGTGCAGATCGGCAGCAATATCGTGCGCGGAATTATTCGCGCCCAGGATGATCACGTTCTTCCCGGCATCGCCCGCCCCGCCCGGGTGTTCGCTGGAATGGCGGATCTCTCCGACAAAATTCTCCTGCCCCTTCAGCTTCGGCTTATTCGGCACACCCGACATGCCTGTTGCCAAAACCAACTGGGTGGGATGCACGACGACGTTATCGATCTCGCCAGTGTCCGGATTGCTGCGTTTCACATGCACCGACCAGGTTTCGGTCTTGTCGTCGTATTCGGCGCTGGTGGTTTCGGCATTCGTCCAATAATCCAGGTCCATGATGCCGACGTAGTGCTCCAGCCAATCGCCCATCTTGTCTTTCGGCGTAAACACTGGCCAGTCCTCCGGGAAGGGAAGGTAGGGCAGGTGGTCGTACCACACGGGATCGTGGAGCGAAAGCGAGTGATAGCGCCCGCGCCACTGGTCACCGGGGCGATTAGCCTTGTCGACGACCAACGTCGGCACGCCTTGCCGTTTCAGGCGGGCTGCCAGCGCGATACCGCCTTGGCCGCCACCGATGATCAGCACATAGGGCTGGGTGGAATAGCCGAGTTCTGCGCGGCGCTTTTGGCGTTTGTCGGCCCAGTTTTCGGGGTCCAACTTTGGTCCGTGTTGGGCGCCGAGGGCGCGGCGGCGGCGCGTGGGTTCGGGGAAATCTTTGAGTTCGCGAGCGGATGTCAGCACAGTCCACGCCAGGCCGTTGCGTAGCCGCGCGATACCTTTCCCGTGCATTGCGGCGCTGTCGAAGGTGAAGTGCACGCGAATGACGTTATCCGTGACCTCATCAGGGCCTTCGTCTTCGACGTCAGTAATTTCACAATTGTGCAAGGCAGATGCCGGGTGAGTCGAGGCAATCATGTCTGCGATGGCGTCGGTGCCTTCTGCGGTGTGCAGGTTCCAGGTGAAACTAGTCAGATCGCGCCAGAACCCATCGGCCTCGAAAAGCGTGGCGACGGCGCGCCCAGCGTCCGGGGCGGTGGTGGCGTTGGTGGCCTGTTCTAGGTCAGCCAACCATTTCAGCGCTGTCGCGCGTAGGTCGGTTGTGCGGGTGTGCATATCGGTAACCGTCATGAGAATGCCTTTCTGCTCAGAACTAGCACGCGGCTTTGTGATGCTATTCACAGCGATGCCGTTCACATAAGAATAGTGTGAGCGGGGTCGCAAAACAATGGTTTTGGAAAACTATTGAAATCGTGAGCTTCGGTCTTCTGGTTTCGGACGGTACAGCTGCGCCTGAGGCTCGCCTGAGGCTGCAGCTGGCACTAACCCTTAAAGGCTCTCACAATCCCGGAAAATGTCCGGCAGGAGCGGGAAGATCACGGATAGGGCGTCTTTGACGGCCCCGGACGACGACGCGCAGTTAATAATCAGACTCCCGCCGCCGTGCTCGGTCATGCCGATGATCCCGCGGGACAAACCTGCTTTGGGTGAGGATTCCAAACCGCGCAACAGTACTTGCGTCTCTAGTCCGTGAAGCCGGGCACTAAGGTATTTTTCGGTAACTTCTGGCGTGAAGTTGGTAGCGCCAATGCCGGTGCCGCCGATGACGATGATGATCTTGCAGTCGGCGGCGAGCGCCGTTTTTATAGCATCGTCGACGGGGGTGTAACCTTCTGCCACCACCGTGGAATCGTGCAATTGCAATCCGTAATTTTTAATAAAATCCTGGGCAATTTCACCGGATTTATTTGTTTTACCTTTCGTTAAAATCCGGTCGGAACTGACGATAATGGTAGCTAGTTTTGTACCCATATTTCGCCTCCAATTTCTTGAAAATGGGCGGTGATAAAAGTCATAGCGGGCGATTGTTTCCCCAGCTTAGGGCTACCTTAAGTAGCTTACCTGCGGGATTGTTCGCTGTGTGAATTACGCAAGATTTACGTGTCGTAATTTAATAAAAATTTAGCCGTTTTGGGTTTCCTGGATCGATTCAAATGCCACTAAATTGGGGAACATAAGCCCTACGACTAATGAGGATACAATGACTACTCTCGATACCTCAGGCAAAGTCATCCAGGGATGGGATCCAGAAAAATCTGATCACTGGGACTCCAAAATTGCCTGGCGGACACTGTGGATTTCCACTTTCGTTCTCATCATTGGCTTCGCCACGTGGTACCTGGTCTCCGCAATTGCTCCACAGCTTAATGCAATCGGATTCGACCTGACCACTGCTCAGCTTTACTGGCTGACCTCCATTCCAGGCCTGGCCTGCGGTTTGTTCCGCCTGTTCTTTATGTTCATGCCGCCCATCATGGGTACCCGCAAGCTGGTTTGGGTTTCTTCCCTGCTGTTCATCATCCCGATGCTCGGCTGGTTCTTCGCCGTGCAAGATACCTCCACTTCGTACTGGTGGCTGTTGGTTCTGGCCTTCATGTCCGGTGTGGGTGGCGGCGTGTTCTCCGGATTCATGCCCTCGACCGGCTACTTCTTCCCGAAGCGCCTGTCCGGCACCGCACTCGGCCTACAAGCAGGCATCGGTAACTTCGGTATCTCATTCATCCAGCTAGTTGCCCCATGGTTGATGGGATTCACCCTGTTGGGCGTCGGTTTCGTTGCACCGCAGCGCACCGACGACGGCCACATCTTCGTGCACAACCCAGCGATCTTCCTGGTCCCCTGGGCCATCGTCGGCGCGATCCTGGCGTTTACCTTGTTGAAAGACGTGCCGATCGAGGCGAACTTCCGCCAGCAGATCGACATCTTCGGCAACAAAAACACGTGGATTCTCACCATCGTCTACATGATGACCTTCGGCGGTTTCGCTGGCTTCGCCGCTCAGCTGCCGCTGCTGATCAACCAGACCTTCGGTGCTGGCTCGGAATTCGCCGGCCAATTCGAAGAACTGCCGAACGGTGCCACCTTCGCCTTCCTCGGCCCACTCATCGGCGCCCTAGTCCGCGCAATGTGGGGACCACTCTGCGATAAATTCGGCGGCGCCATCTGGACGTTCATTGGCTGTCTCGGAATGACGATTTTCACCGTCGTCGCGACGTTCTTCCTGACGCCTACCCACCCCGACCAAATGTGGTGGTTCTTAGGTTCGATGCTGGTAGTGTTCTTCTTCACCGGCCTAGCGAACGCCGGAACCTTCAAACAAATGCCGATGATCCTGCCGAAACGCCAGGCAGGTGGCGTGATTGGCTGGACTGGTGCTACGGCGGCCTTCGGCCCATTCATCGTTGGTGTTTTGCTCTCGATGTTGGCACCAACCGTCTTCTTTATCGGTTGCGTCGTGTACTTCACGATCACCACGGTGCTGGTCTGGATCTTCTACGCCCGCCCGAACGCACCGTACCCAGGATAAACAGGAGCATATTAACCCCATGACTACGACTACTTCTGATTCCCACGCATCCGGTTCTTCGGATTCCCCAAAACTGAATCCACTGTTTAAACTCGGTGCTTACCTGCGCAAAGGTGAGGCCACCGAGTCTGGCCAGCAGTTGTTTTTGAAAGGCGGCCGCCAAGCGGACGTTTTCTACCGCAACCGCTGGGCCTTCGACAAGATGGTGCGTTCCACCCACGGCGTGAACTGTACTGGTTCCTGCTCGTGGAAGGTCTACGTGAAAGACGGCGTGATCACCTGGGAATCCCAGGCAGTGGATTACCCGACCACCGGCAACGACATGCCGGAATATGAGCCGCGCGGCTGCCCACGTGGCGCGTCGTTTTCCTGGTACACCTACTCGCCAACCCGTGTGCGTTACCCATACGCGCGTGGCGTGCTCGTCGACATGTTCCGCGAGGAAAAGAAAAAGCACGGTGATTCCGTGCTGGCGTGGCGCGCGATCCAGGAAGACCCAGAAAAGCGCCGTGCGTACGTTTCCCAGCGTGGCAAGGGCGGTTTGATCCGCATTTCTTACGAGGAGGCCATCGATATCGCCTCGGCGGCACACGTTTACACCATCCGTAAATACGGCCCAGACCGCATCAACGGCTTTACCGTTATTCCGGCTATGTCGCAGGTTTCCTACGGTGCCGGCATGCGCTTCTTGCAGTCCATTGGTGGCGTCGCCCTGTCTTTCTACGACTGGTATGCCGACCTGCCACCGGCATCGCCACAGACTTTCGGCGACCAAACGGACGTCCCAGAATCCGGCGACTGGTACAACTCGTCCTACCTGATGATGTGGGGCTCCAATATCCCAGTCACCCGTACCCCGGATGCCCACTTCATGGTCGAAGCCCGCTACAAGGGAACCAAGGTTGTCGTGGTCTCGCCAGACTTTGCGGACAACACGAAGTTTGCCGACGAATGGGCACGCATCCAACCGGGCACCGACGCCGCGCTGGCGTTCGCCATGGGGCATGTCATCCTCAAGACCTTCCACGTGGACCGTCAGGAGCCGTACTTCCTGAACTACATGCGGAAATACACTGACTCGCCATTCTTGGTGGCTTTGGACAAGCGTGACGACGGCACCTACACCCCAGGCAAGTTCTTGACCGCCTCGCAGGTTACCGACGAGACCCTGAAAGAATCGCCAAACGCGACCCACCGCGGCCTGGTCATGGAAGAAGACGGCCGCGTCGTCGATCCCGGCGGCACGGTTGCTGACCGCTGGGATATGGAATCGTCGAAATGGAACCTGGGGTTGGATCACGCCGACCCTGTCATGTCCATCGCCGAAACCGACAAGTTCGGTACCGCAGAGGTGCTGTTCCCGCGCTTTGACCTGGATGCCAACCCAGAAGACGTCGGAACCGGCAAACCAATCGGCGCTGGTGTGGTTCACCGCGGCGTCCCAGTACGCGAGGTTGACGGCAAATTGGTGACCACCGTCTTCGATATCATGCTCGCGCACTATGGCGTAAACCGTGAGGAACTCAACCTGCCAGGTTCGTGGCCTACCGATTTCCACGACGCCACCGAAGTAGGCACCCCAGCATGGCAAGAAGGCCTGACTGGTGTCGCCGCAGAAACCGCGATCCGCATTGGCCGCGAATTCGCACAAAACGCTGCTGATTCGCAGGGACGTTCGCAGATCATCATGGGTGCGGGCGTGAACCACTACTTCCACGCCGATAACATCTACCGCACCTTCTTGGCGCTGACCTCCATGTGCGGCACCCAGGGCGTCAACGGCGGTGGCTGGGCGCACTACGTCGGCCAGGAAAAACTGCGTCCGATGAACGGCTGGACCCAGTGGGCCATGTCTGCCGACTGGCAGCGCCCACCGCGCCACATGATCACCACCGGTTTCTACTACTTCGCCACCGAGCAATACCGCTACGACAACTCGCGGGCTTCGCACTTGGGCTCGCCACTGGCCAATAACGACGCCATCGGTGACAAAATGGTCTCCGACACCATGGCAGAGGCCATGCGTCGTGGCTGGATGCCGGCGTACCCGCAGTTCAACCGCAACTCGCTGTTCCTGGCCGACGAAGCCGACGAAGCGGGCATGGAAGTCAACGACTACGTGGTTCAGCAGCTGGAGAAGGGCGACCTGGAGTTTTCCTACGACAACCCGTCGGCGGAAGAAAACTGGCCACGCATTCTCATCAACTGGCGCACCAACCTGCTGGGATCTTCCGCGAAAGGCACCGAGTTCTTCCTGCGCCACCTGCTGGGCATCGATTCCGACGCCACCGCGCCGGAACTGCCGGAAGAAGATCGCCCACGCAGTATCAAGTGGACCGATGAGGCACCCGTCGGCAAGCTCGACCTGATGATGACCGCCGACTTCCGCAACACCTCCACCACCCTGGTTTCGGACCTGGTGTTCCCGGCGGCAACCTGGTACGAAAAACACGACATGTCCTCGACGGATATGCACCCGTACCTGCACTCGTTCAACGCTGCCATCAACCCGCCATGGGAGGCACGTTCGGACTTCGAGATCTTCCGCGATCTCGCCGCCGACCTGTCGGATAAAGCCACCAAGTGGCTGGGCACGCAGCGCGACGTCGTCACGCAGCCAAGCCACCACGACAGCCCGGACGAACTGGGCATGCCCAACGGCGTGGTGCCAAACGTGGAAGAACAAGGCCTGATCCCAGGCGTGACTATGCCCAAGCTGCACGTCGTGGAACGCGATTACACCAAGATCTACGAGAAGTGGACGCACCTGGGCCCACTGCCTGCCAAGGCCGGAACGGGCGTGCACGGCACCAAGTTCAACGTGGAAAAGCAGGTGAAGGAACTCGAGCTGATCTGCGGTACTTCGGAGACCTCCATGGGCGAGCTGGTGGACCTGTCCAAGGACACCAAGGTCATCGACGCCATCTTGCACCTGTCTGGTGTGTCCAACGGCGAGCTGGCCAAGCAGGGATTCGAGTTCCTGTCCTCGCGCACCGGTAAAGACCTCACCCCACTGGGTGCGGCCGACGAAGACGTGCGCATCACCTGGGACGACATCAAGGAACGCCCGAAAGAGGTCATCACCTCGCCGGAGTGGACCGCCGACAAGCGCAATAAGCGTCGCTACACCGCGTTTTCCATCAACGTGGAATTCGACAAACCATGGCACACCGTCACGGGCCGCATGCAGTACTACATCGACCACGACTGGTACATCGACTACGGCGAAACCCTGCCGATTTTCCGCCCACCGCTGGACCACGTGCACATGCACGGCGAATTCGCGCCGGGCACGGAACTGACCAACGACCGTGGCGAAGCCGAAGTCACGCTGCGTTACTTGACGACGCACAACAAGTGGTCGATCCACTCGCAGTACTTCGATAACCTGCACGTTTTGTCCATCTCGCGTGGTGGACAGGTCGTGTGGATGTCCAACAAGGACGCCGAGAAGATCGGCGTGACGGACAACGACTGGGTCGAGGTCTACAACCGCAACGGTGTGGTGTCTGCGCGTGCCATCGTTTCCCACCGCATCCCGGAGGGCACGATGATCTGTAACCACGCCCAGGAACGCACCGTCGGCACGCCGATCAATGAGCACACCGGCCGCCGCGGCGGCACGCACAACTCGCTGACCCGCATCTCTATCAAACCGGTACACATCGCTGGCGGTTACGGCCAGCTGACCTACCACTTCAACTACATCGGCCCGACTGGCAACAACCGCGATGAGGTTACTCGCGTCCGTCGCCGTTCACAGGAGGTTTCCTACTAATGAAAGTCATGGCCCAAATTTCCATGATCATGAACCTGGACAAGTGCATTGGCTGCCACACTTGTTCGGTGACCTGTAAGCAGGCATGGACCAACCGTGAAGGCACCGAGTACATCTGGTTCAACAACGTCGAGACTCGCCCGGGTCTCGGTTACCCACGCACGTGGGAGGACCAGGAGAAGTGGAAGGGCGGCTGGGAACGCACCAGCTCTGGCAAGCTGAAGCCGAAAGCCGGTGGGCGCATCAAGAAATTGGCGACGCTGTTCCACAATCCGAACTTGCCGGAGCTCAAGGACTACTACGAGCCGTGGACTTACCAGTACGAAGATCTGATGGGCGCGAAGGCTGGGCAGAAAACGCAGCCTACCGCGAAGCCGGTATCGCAGATCGACGGCCGCGACATCAGCAAGATTGAATGGTCGTCCAACTGGGACGATAACCTGGGTGGTTCCACCGCAACCATGGACGATGATCCGATCTTGCACAACATGAACCTCGAGGTGAAAAAGGAAATCGAGGATTCGTTCATGTTCTACCTGCCGCGTATCTGCGAGCACTGCATGAACCCGACCTGTGTTTCCTCGTGCCCATCTGGTGCGATGTATAAGCGCACCGAAGACGGCATCGTTCTGGTGGACCAGGACCGTTGCCGTGGTTGGCGCATGTGCGTTTCCGGCTGCCCGTACAAGAAGGTGTATTTCAACCACAAGACCGGTAAAGCCGAGAAATGTACCTTGTGCTACCCGCGCTTGGAGGTGGGCCAGCCGACGGTGTGCTCTGAGACCTGCGTGGGCCGTCTGCGCTATTTGGGCGTGATTCTTTACGACGCCGACCGCGTCGCCGAAGCCGCTGCCACCGAAAACGAGCAGGATCTGTTCGAAGCGCAGAAGTCCATCATGCTGGACCCGCATGACCCAGAGGTGGTGCGCGCCGCACAAGCAGAGGGCATCCCGCACTCGTGGATTGATGCTGCCCAGCAGTCGCCGATCTATGATCTGATTTTCAAATACGGTGTTGCTTTGCCGCTGCACCCGGAGTACCGCACCTTGCCTATGGTCTGGTATATCCCGCCGCTGTCCCCAATCGTCGACAGCGTGACTGCTTCCGGTAACGACGGCGAGGACCACAAGATCTTGTTCTCGGCTTTGTCGAATATGCGCATCCCGCTGGACTATCTGGCTGGGTTGTTCACCGCGGGTGATACCGTGCCGGTGGAGAAATCCCTGCGTCGCCTGGTGGCTATGCGTTCCTATATGCGCGATATCAACCTGGGCAATGAGCCGCAGGAAGAAATTGCCCAGGCCGTGGGCATGACCGGCAAGCAGATCGAAGAAATGTACCGTCTGCTGTCGATCGCGAAGTACGACGACCGCTACGTCATTCCGACTGCATCTCCGGAAACCCCACGTGGCATTTCCAACCTGGACCCATTCGGCAATGTGGACCCAGCAAAGGCCTCCGAGGACGTATTCCACGACCTGGGCATGGGTGCGCCTGAGGCATGTACCAGCAGTGCTGCCCAAGGCGGCAAGGTCTCGCTGCTGTCCTGGAGTGGCGACCGCCCCGATTCGATGTTCCCGCCGAAAAAATAGGGCAAAAGGCCAATAGGGAAGAAGTAGGAGCACACCGTGAGTATCTTCGACAAACTGCGCAAACGCCCGGCAACACCGTCGACGAAGCCGAAGTTCGCCGCAGCGCCTGCCGACGACGCCGTCGCAGGCTACGGCACCCCGGCTGGTATCGGCAGCATGGGTGGTGCCAAGGATGTTGAGCGCACCTTGCGCGCCCACACCGGCAAGGTACCCACCGAGTTCATTGCCCCGGTGGAGGTCACCGAAGAGCAGCGACGCATCACCGCGATGGCGGTCTCGGTGCTGCTGAGCTACCCGGGTGAAGACATCATCGACAAGCTCGCCGCTGTCGAAGAGCAGGTAGATCAGCTGCCGTTGGCGATTGCCACGGACTTCGTGAACTTCGCGGAATGGGCGCGCAGCGTGGGCCCGCGAGCGTTGGAAGAGCACTACGTGGAGACCTTCGATCAACGTCGCCGTTGCGCGTTGTTCCTTTCCTACTACGCCGTGGGCGATACCCGCCAGCGGGGCATGGCGATTCTGTCATTCCGCGAGCAGCTGGAGGCACTTGGTTTCCAGATTTCGGACGACGAGTTGCCAGATCACCTGTGCGTGGTGCTGGAAGCCATGGCGATGACCGAAGGCGCAGAGCACGACAGCGCGGTGCAGCTGGTGGCTAGCCACCGCGAGGGCATCGAGGTGCTGCGGGCGGCGTTGAACCAGGTGAATTCGCCGTACGTGGCGCTGATCGTCGCATTGTGTAAGGCGCTGCCGCAGGTGGACGCGGAAACCGCGCAGAAATACGTCGATTTGATCCGCACCGGCCCACCGGCAGAAATGGTGGGTATCGCGGACCTGCCGTTCCCCACCAGCCAGCCGGGCGTGGTGTAGCGGAATTGAACCTAATACATTAAATAATTAAGGACCACACCATGTTTGATAACTTCCTCTGGGGCGCGTTCCCGTGGTTAGCGATTGTGGCGTTTGTCGTCGGTATCTTCTGGCGTTGGCGCTCGGACCAATTCGGCTGGACCACCCATTCTTCGCAGATTTATGAATCCAAGCTGTTGCGTCTATCGTCGCCGCTGTTCCACTGGGGCATGGTCTTCGTGATCATCGGCCACCTGATGGGCCTGGCTTTCCCGAAGTCCTGGACTCGCGCCGTCGGCATCGACGATCACACTTACCACCTGATCGCGACCATTCCCGGCTCGATTGCCGCGTTGGCCGTGTTGCTCGGTTTTGCTGGCCTGCTCTACCGTCGTTTGAAGCACCGTTCGGTGTTCTTGTCGACGTCTACCTCCGACAAGGTGATGTACATTTTCTTGGGTGCGGCGCTGATTTCCGGTTCTTTTGCGACGTTTACGCTGCAGTTGTTCGACCTGGCCGGTACCGGCGGATACGACTACCGCGAAACCATCTCGCCGTGGTTGCGTCAGCTATTGATTTTCAATATTGAGCCGGAGCTCATGGCTAACGCTCCGTGGCAGTTCAAAGTGCACGTCATTGCTGGTTTCACGCTGATTGCCGTGTGGCCGTTTACCCGCCTGGTGCACGCATTCTCCGCGCCGGTGGGGTACACCACCCGCCCGTACGTTCTGTACCGTTCCCGCGACGAGCGCACCACCCCGATGCGTTCCAATACCGCGTGGGAGCCGATCCGTTCGCACCGCGAGCAGTTGGAAGGTGAAACCCCAAGCTACGGTGCTTAGGTTTCCCGCGGGTCTAGCCATCTGACGCAATACGCTGCTACGGCAGCGACTGCCGCCAGTCCGGTGCTCAATTGTGAGCATTAGGGCTGGCGGTTTTGCGTTGGCGGATAAAAGTGCTTTCTCTAGAGACGCACTTCTTTCCTCTATATAAACTCGAAGAGTGACAATTTCTCAATATCACCCCGTATTTAGAAATCCCGGTAAAGCGCTAGGTCTATTGGTAGACAAACGATAATATGAGTTAGCTCAAAGCATTTGGAGATCAGGAATATTTGGGGGTCAGATGAGAAAGACCAAGGCGAAAATCGCGATCGGGATTATCTCCGTTAATCTACTGCTGGCTGTAATCGGTGGCTTTCTTGTGCAAGATACTGATTTATACCATTGGCCGGTGTGTTTTGTTCTCGGACTCAGTGCAGGAGCCCTAGGTATTGCAGAGCGTAAACCATGGATAGCGGGAATTGGGCTGTTCAGTGCGGTATTTCCAGCGATTCTCATGTTTGGGTCCTGGTTTGTGTATACCGTAATGAATATATCCTGAATGAATATATTGAAGTGTACTAGGTTTTGTTCCTAGGCATTTACCTTATTTTCTATTATTTCCCGAGACCCATCTTGTACCCAAAACGAGGCTTCAACCTCGACCGGGGTGCGGTATCCCAAGCTTTGATGCAGCCTTCAGCAGCTCATTAGTATCTCGCAGCTCTTGGTTTTCACGACGTAGTCTGGCGTTTTCAGCAATCACGTCTTCTTCGGCAGGAGTAACATCGCCATCCCGGCGAGCAGGCTTAAGTCCATAGACGAGCCGTGTGCCATGAAACCCCCAACTTTGGGGCTACTGCCTGACACGCGGGGTGCATCGACATATTTTTCGCCACGATGCGGTCTTCCACGAGACGGACCACGCGGTCCTTGGCATCCTGGTCAAATTTTTGGGCGTGTTCGAAGATTTTCCCATCTACTCAAACGGAACAGAACCTGGGACACTTCACTGTTGTTTCCCTCGCGCTCACAATCGCTTGGTTGAGAGCTTGCAGCGGCAAAGCTTCGGTCCGCATCGAATCTGACAGCGCCCACCCGACGATCCGCCGGGAGTAGACGTCGGTGACAAATGCAGTGTAGACGAATCCTTTTCGTGTCCGTACATAGGTAATGTCGGCCACCCACAGCTTATTCGGGCCCCGGGCTTTGAATTCACGCTCAACCAAGTCCGGGCGCAAATCAGGCACATTAGCTTTTCGGGTTGTGATTGGTGATCCGCCTTTGCCTTTGCCAGAAACGCCAGCCAGGCGCATCAGTCGGGCGGTTTGTTCACGACCGATATCGATTCCTTCACGGCGAAGCGCATGCCACATTTTCCGCACACCGTAGACACCATAATTATCTCTATGAACAGCACTAATACGTTCAACCAGCACGCCGTCACGAAGTCGACGGGCACTTAACCCACGGGCTTTGGACTGGCGATAACCACGCGAGGTGATAAACCCACCAGCCCGGTTATTCTTCAACGTCTTACAAATGAACTCGACAGAGAAACGATTCCGGTATTTATCGATGAACCGGATCATTTCCGACGTTTTGGGTCGAGATCCGACGCGAAAAAAGCTGACGCGGCCTTCAGCAGCTCATTAGTGTCGCGTAGCTCTTGATTTTCACGGCGTAGCCTCGCGTTTTCGGCGGCCAAATCTTCAGGTACAGGTTCTGGGATGGTTCCCGAACGGCGAGCAGGCTTAAGTCCATTGTCTTGCCGTGTGCCATGAAACTCCCAGCTTTGGGGCTACTGCCTGACTCGCGGCCTGCATCGACATATTTTCCGCCAAGATGCGATCTTCCACGAGGCGGACTACGCGGTCCTTTGCATCCTGGTCAAATTTTTTGGGCATGTTCCAGATTTTCCCATCTACTTAAACGGAACAAAACCTGGGACACTTCAATATCCTGATTTTCAGGTCTATCTTGTCAGACTGCCATGCCCAGTAACCATCCCAGCCAGACTGCGCCCAGCCCGCCGAGCACCGTGAACACGGTATAGAGGCTCAAGCGGATCCACGCCCGTTCGTAGGTCAGATTCCCAAGTTCGCGGGCCAGGGTTGCCAGGGTTGAAAGCGCACCGCAAAAACCTGTACCAAAAGCGATTTCCCAATACGGCAGGTGCACGAGTGCGCCCAGATCGACGCGCGCCAGCATAATCCCGAGTGCGAAACACGCCAGCATATTAGAACACGCGGTTCCGGTGTAGCGGCCGCGCAGCTTGCTTAACAAGCCGCGCACTAGTCCTCCGGCAAAGGCACCGGCGGCGACAGAAGCCGTCGACAAGAGTGCTTCGGTGAGGCTGATATCGAGGTTCATTTGCTCTCACCGTCCTTGCCGCCTGCAGCGCCTTCATAGTCTGCAGCGCCTTCAGCGGCACGGAAATCCGGGTGTACGCGCGGGTTCGTCTCCGGGTGCGCCCAGGGCCCATGGGTGAGCATAAAGTGCGTCATTTTCTCGCGCAGATCCAACACGTTGCGCAGCTGATCGCCACCGAGCCAGCAGATTGTGCAGGCAATGATAATCCCAGCGACGTAAAATACCTGGTGGCTGCCCAATTCTGTGAAGGCGAGCCCGACGAAGGCGGAATACGTCGAAAAGCCACCCAGCATGCCAGCACCGCCAAACGGGCCGGGTGCGAGATAGCCCATCAAAAAGCAGGCGATCATGTCCAGTACGGCGACGGGAAACAGCTCTTCACCGAAAATCGCGAGGGTGACGAACCGGACGAGCGCACCAATGGCGGCACCGATCCCGATCATCAAGGCCTCGCGAAACACACCGCCGATCCTACCGATGACGCCGCGCCGGGCGGAAATGCTGCCAGCAGATCGCCCTAGAATGGGTTTATGAACGATTCCCAATCGCAGATGCGGGATGCGCACAGTAACAATTCCCCTGCTGGAAAGACGCACGGCGGCGTGCAACACACGAGTTTTTCCGCGCCGGGTAAGAACCCGGTTGGTGAGGTAGTGCTGGTTGCTACTGCCGACGGGCTAGTCGGGGTGTATTTCAGCGGCGGCAAGCATGTGCCCGATATTGCGGAGTGCGGGCCACGGTGTGAACTGGAAAGCACAGCGGACGGTGGCGACAACAGCGATGAAAGCATCCGCTGGATACTGTGCCAGGCACGGGCAGAATTAAGCGAGTATTTCGTCGGCAAGCGTCAGGATTTCACGGTGCCTTTGGATTGGGCGCATGTGGCAGCTGAGTCCAGCGAATTTTCGGTGCAGGTGTGGCGGCTGCTGCAGGGGATTGCGTATGGTGCGACCACGACGTATGGTGCGTTGGCGCGTGAGATGGGCAATGTGGGGTTATCGCAGCGGGTTGGGCAGGTAGTGGGGCGGAATCCGTGGAGTGTGATTGTGCCGTGTCACCGGGTGCTCGGTGCTGATGGCAGCTTGACCGGTTATGCCGGTGGCTTGGACCGAAAGCGCTGGTTGTTGCAGCATGAAGAGCCGAGCGCGGCGGAGGCCGGCCGGTTGTTTTAAGGCTGCCACCCCGCATCATGGCATGGCTGGTACTGGAATCGGGGTGGGGCTGGGGTGAACGCCTCAGCAAAATTTATCATCAATTACCGGTTGGTGTAGGAGAAAGCTTGCGCAGCTGGGAGGAAGTAAACAGCCAGGAAACGGAAGCACCTATTCCAATAATACTGATCATGAGCACGCTGTGAATAGGAAGATAGAGCACTGCTAGCGTGGCAAGGGCTGCACCAATTGGGTCGACTCCCCAGGTAAGTAGTCGAATCGCAGCTGAGACACGGCCGAGGATAGCTTCAGGGACTAGTTGCTGCTTGAGTGTTTCGCTTGCTGCAATATTAACCAGGACAGCGCAGGCCCAGAGCCCGAGGGAAGCGCTCAGTACCAACATAGAAGCGAATTGATTAAGAAGGGGCAGGATAAGGATACCTGCCCCGGATAGTACTGGTAGCGCTAATGTCACAGACAGCAATACAACTGGGCGGATTTTCTTGATTGACCAGTCAGAGATAAAGACACCACATAAGCCAACAACCCCAGCGATACTTGCTGCTACGCCAATCTCGGCTGCAGACAGGTTTGCGTATCGTAGAGCAAATACAACATATAGGGCTTGTATAGCACTGGTGAATAGGTTGAAATGGGCTATGGCTAGGGTGATTGGTCTTTGTATGGGATCAGCGAGCAGGAAACGAATCCCTTCTCGAGCTCCCATGATTTGTGAGAAAACATGTTGATTCGATGAGTTGAGTTTAGGTTTTCTTTTAAATATGGGGCGCAGACTAAAAGGTCCGATGCTGGCTATTGCGTAGAAAACCATGAGTAAACAAAATAAAGTCGCTGATCCTGTATAGGACAGTAGTATTCCTGCTAATGAACCTGCGCCAATATCTGCTGCAGAGCGTAAGGCGGCAATCCAACTATTTGCTTTGCCTAAATGATGAGTATGGACAACTTGTGGGACGACAGCTGAAAATGCACTATCGTATAAGGCGGTCATTCCGCTGATTGCAAACCCTATGATGAGTAAATGCCATAACGCGAGTGCATCGGTGGCTGCGGCAAAAGCAGCGAAGCCACATATCATGGCACGTGTTAGGGATAAAGCGCCAAGGAGTTTGTCTTGGCGTCGTAGATCAGTAAGACTTGCCCCGAGGATTAAAAAGGTAAGTAAACCCAAACCGACGAAGGTATTGATTAGCCCAATTTGTGCATCAGTAGCTTGGAATGTAGAGACTGCTACTATGGGAAGTGCAAAAATAAGCATTTGAGCTGATAGCACTGATACACCTTCGCAAGCCCACAACCTCGAAAATGTTCTCGACCAAAGTTTATTTTCTGCCATATTGATTCCTTAGAGTCGAAGATTTTACTCAGTAATATTTGATAGTGGGAAGCGTCCACTAGGGCTTATTGGCATCATATACTTCGAGCGAAACCTGAGTTCCAAACGGCCGAGAACAATTTTACGTTCCTCTTCATCTATCTGGGTTTCAAGCTCTACTACATGTGCCAAATCTGCCTTTGGTTGCGCAATCAGGCTTGTTGCTAAGGCGTGTGTTCTAGACGGTGCCATTTGTTTACTAAGATAGCGTATTGAATTTGGAATCCTCCCCCATATCCCTGGAAACATTGGATACTCTAAACATAGTGTGTATCCATCAGATGTATCCACTTGCCCTTGGACCAAATCTAAATACCTAATCAATTTTTTAGACAACTTGAGGTCGCAAGCGTCAATAATCGTATCTGCCATTTCATTGTTTGGCGAATAGTTTGTATAGTACAAGGGCCTTTTCACATTACCTGTGTCCGCAAGATCACTAATACGGGAATTTTGATTGGTGAAATTTTCTTGTATTACACGAGAGTGAACGGAAGAAACTCCTGGTAAGCTTGTATCAGCATTCTTAATTATATTAAATATGTGCTTGTATTCATTTGGTGGAACGTTCACCCCAGCCTGTAATGTGTAAACAAACGGTGACTGGTTATGGTTAGGAGAAAAAGGCCCGGAATCGTCTTTACGAAAAAATTCCGTTGGAACCCCTATTCCCCAACCAATATCTAGGTGTCCTTTGTCGTATAAGCACCTACCTTCAGCTCTGTTTTTTGTATGTATAAGCTCAAAAGCACACGCATCTACATTTACAGGTTTCAATAATGCAGTGTGCTTATCAAGTCTCTCAAGTTGATATGGTCCAATGTGTTGTTTACATAGGCTATCTATCGCAAAACCTTGCCAGCACATAAATGTGTCTAAGTCTGCTATCGGAAGCCTTGTTTTAAGCACTAACTGCTGGTTAACTATTGCGATTTCATCTAATAATAAACTTACCCAGTTGCTTCTGGTTGCATTGCATATTTTAGCAATGTGTTTTGCAATGCAGCACAACCCGGTGTCGATGTCAATGTTGTTGGGCCAGTCCGGACCGGTAGAATAACACCAACGGTATCTGTCAATCCGCTTTCCATAAGTTAGCAGCGTTGGCACTAGATTTCCATCCAAATCCTCCATAATCAAAGGTAACTCTAACTGGGTGCTTAGGAAATAATCGTGGAATTCCACTAAGGGTAGTTTGAGATGGCTGGTTGCATCAACCTCTAATCGTAATCGGTTCTTCATAAGTAAATCTGTTCCGTTAGTGCAAAAGATGGGTAGCCTTGTCGCCGAGTGGAAACTAGCACCTTATCGTATTCAACCTCTTCGTATAGTCCGGTCAAGTGAAATAGCATTTGCTCTGCTAGAAGTGCTGACACATAAGCATTATTGGTCGATGAAGAGGCTTGAATGGGACTACGACCGGATATATCATTACGCACATCAAACGACTCTTTAGGTGACCAGGACGAAAATTGTCGGCTGTAGATAGGTGAAGCATATGTTTTATCGAATCCAGTAAAGGCGAAAGCGCAGTCTATTTTTGATTCCCAAAGCTCGTCTAATAGCATAAGAGGGGTGGTCAGTGTTGGCCCGTCGAAAGCCACAAGTACAAAATCAGTTTCGGTATTGAAAATAGAGTTTGGTTTTTGGCCTAAATAATCTGTTACATTTGTTTCTATATTTAGCTCAGGGAATGTGCTAATAAGGTTTCTCCGGGCACTGTCAACCTTAGAGGCTCCTATATCTTTATTATTGAATAATATTTGACGATTTAAGTTGCTTTCCTCAACAGAATCTCCATCGATAAAAGTAAACCGCTTTATCCCTCCACCAGCTAAAAGCCTGGCCACTACAGTGCCTATACCACCTAATCCGATTATAGTCACGTGCATATCACTAAGATTATGTAATTTCTCCTGCCTGCAGTCCAGAGTGGAAAAAGCAGACCAGTAGATGAACTGGCGTTCTGTTGCTGGACAACTATGTGTGAGCTTCCGTACAATAACTGAGTGTGACACTAGTAATTCAATTAAATTCTTGTCAAATTCGTTTAAATTCAGGCTTTTCTTAGTGAGTAATTCTCTAATTGGTTCAGCGCTTTCAGTTAACTCCAGTTTGAGTTGTTTACTCTCAGACTGTAGTTTCAGTTGCTTTCCGCTTGCCGATACTGTCCATCGTGGCGACAGTATATATTGAACTTCGGCCATTACATCCTTTCTAAAAGGGTGTCGACCGCCTGTAGTAGCCGACACCCAGCCTTAAGTATTGTTTACTGCTTTAGCAGCGGTGAACAAGAGCTTCAACTAGCTCAACATCCTTTTCTTCAATGTTGATAATCATGGACTACACCTCCTTGTTTAGCTTGACTGATGACCAGCATACATGATTTGTCTCACACTAGGTGGTGATTTGGTTTTAAGTCTCAGATTGAGTTGATTATTTCTTCTTATGTTCCTCTGGTCGGAGAGGATAAAACATGAATTGAGCTGTGTGCTTTGTCAAGTTGAGGTGATCCAAACGGGCTTGGATTTTTGGTCTATTTGGGCGGGGGTTGGGTCCAGATACGCGTGTGGGAGAGTTATTTTATGGGTGCGTAGCCTGGTCGGCAGCTGGTGAAGTGCCCCGGGTTTTGTTCCTAGGCATCTACCTTGTTTTCCATTATTTCCCGGGACCCATCTTGTTCCCAAAACGCGTCCTCAACCTCAACCGGGGTTCGGTACCCCAAGCTTTGATGGAGCCTAGTCTCGTTCCACCATGACACCCACTCGAATGTCGCGATTTCTACCTCGACAACATCATCCCACCTGCGGGTATGAATCAGCTCGTTCTTGTAGGAGCCGTTCACGTTTTCAGCTAGAGCATTGTCATACCAGTCACCAAAAGTCCCGGTGGAAGCGGCAATCCCGTGCTGGGCAAGTTGCTCGTTGTAGACCACGCTGACATACTGCGACCCGTGATCTTCAATGGTGCACCAAACCTGTCGTTTCTTCAGCACACACTATCGCCTGGTTGAGAGCTTGCAGCGGCAGTGCTTGAAGTGCGCATCGAGTCTGATAACGCCCAACCGACAATCCTTCGGGAGAACACATCGGTGACAAACGCGGTGTACACAAAACCTTTCTTCGTGCGCACGTAAGTAATATCGGCCACCCACAACTTATTTTAGGCCCTGACCTTTAAATTCACGCTCGACCAAATCCGGGCGCGTATCCACCGTCTTTGACCTACGAGTGGTCACCGGTGACCGGCCTTTGCCTTTGCCAGAAACACCAACCAAACGCATCAGCCGGGCGGTGTGCTCACGGCCGATATCAATTCCTTCACGGCGAAGAGCATGCCACATTTTTCGCACACCGTAGACACCGTAATTAGCTTGATGAACAGCACTAATGCGTTCAACCAGCACGCCATCGCGAAGGCGACGAGCACTAAGCCCACGAGCTTTGGATTGGCGATCACCACGCGAGGTAATGAAGCCACCTTCGCGATTGTTCTTCAACGTCGTGCAGATGAACTCGACTGTGAAACGATTCCGGTATTCATCGAT
This sequence comes from Corynebacterium sp. LaCa_70, assembly GCF_058182015.1. Taxonomy (NCBI): domain Bacteria; kingdom Bacillati; phylum Actinomycetota; class Actinomycetes; order Mycobacteriales; family Corynebacteriaceae; genus Corynebacterium; species Corynebacterium sp. LaCa_70. The sequence continues at coordinate 2,403,161 of NZ_CP190914.1, read as the reverse complement.
GAACCGGATCATTTCCGACGTTTTGGGTCTGGTTCCGATGCGAAAAAGCTGAAGCAGCCGTCAACAGTTCGTTGGTATCTCGTAGCTTGTGGTTTTTACGTCGCAGCCTGGAGATTTCGGCTTGCATATCCTCTGGCATGCGTTCGACAACACGTCCTTCGCGTCGAACGGCTTGCGTCCATTGTTTTGCTGTGTGCCATGAAACCCCCAGCTTTGGGGCTACTGCCTGGCACGCGGATTGCATCGACATATTTTCCGCCAAGATGCGGTCTTCCACGAGACGGACCACTCGGTCCTTTGCATCCTGGTCAAATTTTCCTTGGCATGTTCCAGATTTTCCCATCTACTTAAACGGAACAAAACCCGGGGACGCTTCAGAGGAGGCCGGGTGGTTGTTTTAGTTGCCACCCGGCATCATGGCATGGCTGGTACTGGAATCGGGGTGGGGCTGGGAAGGATCTACCCCAATTCTAATGACAACCCGAAAGCTTCTGCGCTGAGTTAGAGCAGCCTGTAGCCGCCGTCGTTAAGGAATTGCGCAATCGGTTGAGCAACCTGATGGATAGCATCTTCTTTCAGGCCACCCGAGACGATACCCACCGGGAAGACGTTGCCGTTGTGGGTGGCAAAAACCGGTCCGCCGGAGTCGCCGGGCAGAGAAATCGCGTTGTAAATCAACTGCCCGTCAGCGCCGAGACCATAGTATGGCCCGCACGAAAGACCAGTTCGCGCGCCCATTCGGCACAGCCGTGGCTTGTGCTCTTCCGTCCAGTTGGTGTTCTGCACCGTAGCGGTGGTCATCTGCTGGTTTTTCCAAAACAGCTGCACCCGGGCATCAACCATCGCGGGATTCTCGATTTTGATCAGCCCTTTGTCGTAGCGCCCGATGTCGCCGTGGTTTTGAAACTCTGAATACGTCATCGTTCCCACCACGTGCTGCCTGCCCTCAGGATCTTCCATGCTGAAGACATCGCCTTCCCGGCCACAATGCCCGGCGGTCAGGATGAACTGTTCGCCATTCTTTTCGACGATCCATCCCACCGAACAATACGATCCCAGCCGGGTATTCGTGATGCGCGCACCTGGGGTGATCTTTCCGGGATTCTCGAGGAATTGAAAAGCTTCACCTTCGGCGTAGATCTTTTGCCCGCCGACCTCATGCCAATCGATGTTTTGCTCACGGCTGAAGATCGGAACCTTAGTGATCTTTTCGACAACCTTCGGTTGCTGTTCGGGCTGGGCAGGGTCTTGCACCGGCGGCATCTGCGGCAGTTTTGGCAGTGGCTGTGGAGCCGGATTTTTCGGCGCAGGTGCCGGCTGTGGTTGTGGTGCAGGCTTCGGCGCGGGAGCAGGACGGAAAGATTGCCACGGGGCATTGCTGGATCCAAAGCTAGATTGTGCAGCAGCGATACTCTCACCACCGAGGTGGAAAGTTCCGCTGAGCACCCCGGCGGCCAGGCAGGCCGTGAGTAGCAGGCGTCCGGCCCGCTTCTGACTGCGAGCAGGTGCCGCAGTTGGTGTGTGCATGTGCATTAGCGGCGCCCTCCGAAGAGGTTCTGGAAGAAGCGTTCCGCGTTGGTCAGGAATTCATTGACAACCGGGACGTTATGACGCAATCCCTGCAGCGCGGCACCGATGCCTGCGAATACCAAACCGATTCCGCCGATAGCAGCGATTGCGGTGAACCAATTGTTGGTCGACTTTTGGGTTGACGGGATGCTTGGTGTCGGCTCTGGTGTGGTTTCTGGTTTCGTCTCTGGCTGTGTTTCCGGGGTGTTGCTTGGTGGAGTCATCTCCGGAGCCAGGCCAGGGGTTTCGCCTGGTGCGCCTGGGTTGGTTGGTGCTTCTGGAACACCTGGAGCACCTGGAGCACCTGGAGTTCCCGGAGCCGCTGGAGCTACCGGCCCGTTGGTGACGACGAGATCCTGGGCTGTATCGAGATCACGGTTGGTTTGCGACAACGCATGCGCGGCCAGCGTGCCGATCACATACTGCTCATTCGGATCCAAAGCGTTGCCCGGAATGTTGATTGTCTTCACGAAGCTGCCGTTGTTCAGCTCGCGCATCTGCACCCATTCGGCGGCAACTGGACGGCCCACCGGCGCGGACTTGCCGACGTCCCACTGCGATTTCTTATACACCGCAACGTAGACACCCTGCGAGGCGCCTTCGCCGACGAACCCCGCACCGCGGACAGTAATGTCACCACCCGTGGCAGCATTTACCGTCGTTGTAGAAACATCCAGAGTCGGAGTGGCAACTGCCCCGTCTTTGACCTTGAGCAAAACGCCGTAGTCATATTCGTGGTTGCCGTGCTTGTCGACGCTTACCACGAAGTATTTTTTCTTCGGGTTCAGCGTATTAGCTGGAATTTCCAGGTTCTGCGAGAACTTACCATTGGCGACCTTAGCCGTCGTAGAAGCCAGAGCTTTCTTCGCGGTGTCGGAGTTGAAGATTCCGTTTTCAGGAATGTCGGCGTCTTCCAGGACATAGAGATTCATCTCTTTGCCGTTCAAGTAGCCGGTGCCGTTGACGGTGATCGTGTTTGCTTTCCGGCTATCCAGCGGCGTTTCTGGGAACAGGGTCAGGTCAGGGTCGATGCCTTGTTCTGGTGTTTCCGACAGGAAGATTCCGGAATATGCAGACCACTCGGTTTCGCCGTTTTCCGTGATGAACTTGATCTGACCGCGGTAGCGCTGACCTTTCTTCAGTCCGGTGAACTCAGCGTACCCATTAGCCATTTCGCTTGGGGCGATGTACGCGTCGCTTTCCTGGTTGCCTTTGTCGTCGACAGGAACCAGGCGAGCTTCAACTTTCTTGATGTCCTCGTAGCCAGCTAGCGAGTAGAACAAACCGGCCTTGGAATAGTCCTTCGCCGATGCCGGGCTGATGCGCGGAGCATCAGGGGTTTTCAGTGTGGAATTTGCCGGCTTTTCTGGCTTCGATGGTTTGGACGGCTTGGATGGTTTTGCAGGCTTGGAAGGAGCAGGATCGGCTGGTTTTGGTGCTGGTACCACTGGTTTCGCAGCTGGTGGCTGCGGAGCGTCAGGGTCGACGACGGTGACGGAATCGCTGAATTTTTCTTCAGTCCACTCTGGTGTACCGAATTCATCGCGGTTCAGGTTGGCTTTCACACCTACGCGGTACGTACCCGGTTGTACATTTGGGAATTCCGCCGAAGAAGCTTGGGGGCCACGTTCCAGGTGGTTGACATACGTGTTTTGGTCGTTCTCCTCTCGGTACAGCGTGATGCGGATACTAGAACCGCGTTTGTCATTTTCTGCCAGCTTCCACTTAGCGTGAACCATTTGATCTTTAACGCTTGCTTCAACTGCCGCCAAGGATTGTGAAGCTAACTTGATTGGCTTTGCGAGGTCCAAACGGCGATCAATCGGTAGCTGGTTGCCACCAGCTAGGGTTCCAACCTGGTAGGAATCACCGTGCGCAAGAGTGATTTCACCTGGATTAATCTGAATCTTCTTGGTGAAGGTGCCATTGACAATCTCTTCGGGCTTGATGTGTACCGAGACGCCCTTTTTCTCGATGTCGCGCGGTAATTCTCCTGGTGTCCACTTAGAAGCAGCCCAAAATACGAGGTAGACACCTTCTTGTGCAGCCGGACCGGTGTAACCTTTACCGGATACCGTGAATTCGCCACCTTTGGCAAGATCAATTGTGTCGGTATCAATCGTGAACTCAGGGGTGGGATCGTCCGAGACAGCAAGGGGCTCGCTTGTCTCAGATGGACGTGAGTTTCCAGTTGCGCTTTGCGCTTCTACGGTGGCGGTGTATTGAACACCTGGTTTCAGATTTGGGAATTCAGCGAAGTTGTCGGGATACGTGCTCGTGCCCGTAACTTTTTGTTCGAGAGGGCCAGAACCATCATTAGGCTGCAATTTCACAACGTAGGTGTGAATCCGGGTGCTGCCTGTAGAGCGGCGGTCCCATTCGACGCGTGCCGTCTTGCCTTTCTTGAGCTGTAGGTATGGCTTGTGTGGTGCTTCAGGAACCTGTGGCTTGTCAGTGGTTGTCAGGATCCGTGATTGACTGAACTGGGAATTTTCGACACCCCGCACCGCAAACACGCGGACCACATAATCACCAGGTGCTACATTTGCGAACTGATAATGTGTTGCGTTGCCAGCAACGAATTGATCCACAACGGGCTTGCTAGTGACAGGTTTTCCGTTCTGCACTTTCAAAAGTTGCACTTGGTGATAGCTCGTCTGAAATTCTGCGGCGCAAGTTCCCATTGTGCTGTGATGAGCTGCCCTTCGGCGAGCACGCCGGTCAGCTTCGGACCTTCTGCGCGAGAAGTATCTTGATCTTCGGTCGAGGCTTGTGGCGCCTGAGCAGTCGGTGGAGCAGTGAAATCTTGTGCATGGGCAGGAGCCAAAGCACCTGCGCCGATAGAGAGCGTGGTCAAACCTGCCACCGTTACCTGCATCCAGAGGCGCCGATTATTTTTCACAGTAAGAGCAATCCTTTCAAGGAAGTGGAAATAGAGTGAAACTCTATTGAAAATCAGTTAAAGGTTAGCCTTGGTTTGTAAACTTAAGCCAGGCCAACCTTGGTGATATTCAGCACTGCGTTTGAAAGGTTGATGTGTACTATGCGAAAAATCGGCGCCAAGAACTAACGGTTCGCCGGCTCCCAGCCCAAAGCAGGGGCCACATGCTCGGCGAAATTCTGCAGAAGCCGCAAGTTCAGATCCACACCCAGCTGGTTCGGGATCGTCAGCATCAAAGTATCCGCCTCCATCACGGCGGCGTCGTCTTTGAGCTGTTCGATCAATTGCTCCGGCTCGCCGGCATAAGTGCGGCCAAACGTGGACTCATAACCATCAATAATGCCGATTTGATCATTCCCGCCACTCATGCCAAATAACGCACGATCCCGGTCGCTGACAATCGGGAACACGCTGCGGCTCACCGACGTCCGCGGCGCCCAATCATGCCCAGCCTGCCGCCACGCCTCGTGAAAAGCCTGCAACTGCGCCGCCTGCAAATCACCAAAAGCTTCACCAGTGGCCTCCGTCAGCAACGTGGAACTCATCAGGTTCACACCCTGCTCAGCGGCCCACTCGGCAGTTTTCTTCGTTCCAGCACCCCACCAGATATTGCGCTGTAAACCAGGCGAATGCGGCATCACTGGTAGCGGAGTACCTGGCTGGTAAATCGGTGGATACGGATCCTGTGCAGACTTGACGACGGCCTCACCACGCACACCCTGCATAAACTTCGCGAATTTCTCCCGGGCAAGATCTGCCCCGCGCGGATCGTCGGAGCCGGTGTAGCCGAAAGCCTCCCAACCGCGGTGCGCAGGCTCCGGTGATCCCCGTGAAACTCCCAACGCGACCCGGCCGTCGGCAAGCAAATCCAGTGCGGCGGCCTCTTCTGCCAAGTACAACGGGTTTTCGTAGCGCATATCGATCACGCCGGTGCCGACCTCAATGTGCTTTGTGCGCGCGGCAATCGCAGAAAGCAACGGCATCGGCGCCGCCCCCTGTGGGGCAAAATGGTGCACGCGGAAATACGCGCCATTCACGCCAATCTTGTCTGCCTCCACGGCAAGCTCTAGCCCCTGCTTGAGGGTCTGCTGGGCGTTAGGCCCACGCTGGCCGGGGAACTTGTAATGGCCGAAGCTGAGGAATCCGAATTTTTTCATGTCACCCAGTGTAGTTGATGTGTCAACAAGGTTCGAGACGGGACGATGGCGGATGCATCAGTTTGCAGTTCAGCGTGCGGATTTCTCCGTGGTTTCGTTGGCGGATTCGCTCCGTTTTGCCAGCAATTGCTGCGCCAGACCAATCACGAGAATGCCTACGCCCACTGCGTCGGAAAGCAACCCTGGCAACAACAGCGCCAAACCACCGATGCCGACTAACACGCGCACTACCAGCGGCAAACGCGTGCGCGCGTAGCCTTCGACCGCAGCAGAGAGCATGCACACACCAACGATGGCAGTGCCGACGACCAACGCGCCGCTGGCCCAGGTGACATCCTGCAGCAACAAACCTGGGTTGTAGACGAACATGAACGGAATGAAATAACCAGCAATCGCCAGGCGCATCGCCTGCACGCTGGTTTTCATCGGATCATCGCCCGCCAAACCAGCTGCGGCAAATCCCGCCAACGCCACCGGCGGGGTAATATTCGCAAACAAACCAAAATAAAACACAAACAGGTGCGCCACCAGCGCCTCGACGCCGAGCTCCGCTAATGCCGGTGCCGCCATCGTGGAGGTGATGATATATGCCGGGATCGAGGGCAAACCCATGCCCAAAATGATGCAGGCGATCATCGTCAGGACCAGTGACAACAACAAGCTGCCCTCACCGAGGATCACGATCGCATTCGCTAACTTCACGCCGAACCCGGTCAGCGTGACGACGCCGACGATAATGCCAACACAGGCACACGCGATCGACACCGCAACGGAGGTCTTGGCGCCGTCGGCAAGCGCATAAATAATGTCTTTGCCGGACATGCGCGTGTTTCCACGCACCTGCGCGATGGCGATGGTTGCCAGGATCGTCAGCAGGGCGGAAAACAGAATGGTCTGCCCGGAAAAGAACAGCATGTAAACCAAAAACACCAGCGGAACCAACAAGTGCCCGCGTTCTTTGAGCACCTCTTTCACTGCCGGCAGGTTCTCACTAGAAATACCGCTCAGACCGTCTTTGACCGCGCGGAAATGCACCTGCATGATCACACCGATGTAGTACAACACCGCAGGTATCAGCGCCGCGATGGCGACCTCCGTGTATTGCATGCCCAACGTTTCTGCCATGATGAATGCCGACGCACCCATGATCGGCGGCAAAATCTGCCCACCGACCGAAGCGGAAGCCTCCACGCCGCCGGCGAAGTATGGTTTAAAACCAACTTTCTTCATCAGCGGAATGGTAAAAGCACCGGTCGTCACCACGTTTGCGATTGCCGAACCATTGATCGAGCCCAAGAAACCAGACGAAATAACCGCGACCTTGGCCGGGCCACCGCGTGAGCGTCCGGCCAAGGCTAGCGCGATGTCATTGAAAAACTGCCCCAAACCAGATTTCTGCAACACCGCACCGAAAAGCACGAACAAGAAAATATAGGATGCCGCGACGGCAACGGCAGTGGAGAAAATGCCTTCGTTGGTCAGGTACAGAAAATCCAGGATGTCGTTGACTTCGTAACCACGGTGGCGAAAACGCAGTGGACCGTGCTGGCCAAACAGTGCAAAAGCCAGAAACACCAGGGACAAAATGGGCAGGGCCCAGCCGGTGACGCGCCGGGAGGCTTCGATGACCAGCACCACCAACAGTGCACCAAAGACAACATCCGTGGTGTTCGGGCTGACAATCCGGTCCAGGATATCCCGGTAATTCAGCCAGATATAACCAAAGGTCGACGCCGAGGCGACGATTAACACCAGGTCATACGGTGCGATTCGCTGGCGCGATGCCTTCTTGTGCGCCGGGTACATCGCGAAGCACAGCATCAAAATCGCGCCAACATGCAGCGAACGGTGCAACAACGCTGGCGGGGCACCGAAATAGGCGATGTACATGTGATACAGCGAAACCAGCACCGCGAAGGCGATGAAAACCCAGTGTGTGACCGGCGAGCTGAATTCGCGGGTGCGGGATTCGCGGTCGAATTGCTCGAGCTTTTCGCCGACATCAGGGGTGCTTACCGACGGCTGGTTCTGCTGTGTTGCGTGGGCCGGGGAGTCTGATGTGGCCTGTGACGTGGGAGTTGTTGCAGCATTCATTACAGCGCACCTACTTCCTCAAAGTAGCGTCGCGCGCCGGAGTGCAGGTCTAGCACTAGGCCATCCTCGACGCTGTCTAGCGTGATCTTTTGGGCAGCTTTCGCGGATGAGTGCAGCTCATCCAAGTTTTCAAATAGGGCTTTGGTTGCCAAGTAAACGTCGTGCTCTGCCGCGTCTTTGCGCACTACGAGTTGATTCATCATCGCGATGACCGGCACGTCTTCGGTGTTGTCGTAGGTGTTCGCCGGAATCACGCCGGTGTTGATGATGGGATAGTTCTCGAGCAAAGCGTCCAAACCCTTGCCTTCAATGGGCACGATGCGCACATCTTGTTGGGCTGAGAGATCCATGATCGCAGAATTGGGAATGCCCGAAGAGGTAAAAGCGGCATCGATCTGTCCGTTTTGCAGTTGGTCGGCAGAATCAGAATAGGATAAGAAGTCGACGTCGAAATCGTCGTAAGTCAAGCCAAAAGCTTCTAACAGAATCTTCGCATTCGCTTCCACACCAGAATTCGGTGAACCTACGCCGACGCGTTTGCCCCGCAGGTCGTCGACGCTTTTAATACCCGAGCCTTCCAAGGTGACCAGGTGTAGCCAGTTGGGATACATCGCGGTGATGGCTGCCAGTTCCGGAGTATCGGTTTTACCCTCGTACGGGCCGATTCCTTCTTGTGCCTGGTAGACGGCATCGCCCATCACGAAGGCGATTTCTGCGCGGTGCTGGCGTAAAAGCTCAATGTTTTCAATGGACCCGGTGCTGGGCTGTACAGAGGTGCCGACTTCGAGCTCATCGCCAAGAATGGTTTCCATGGTGGAGCCGATTTGATAGTAATTTCCGGACGTACCGCCAGAAGCGACGGTAATGAAATCCCAGTCTTGCAGGGTGGCTTTGTCGCTGCTGTCGTCATTGCTGCTGGAATTACTGTTGGTGCCGCTGCAGGCTGCCACGATTCCAGCGAGCAGGATGATCCAGACCTTGCTGATGATCTTGGTAGATCTGCGCATCCCGTGTTCTCCTTGGAGCTAGCTGTCATAAACCTATTGTGATGCGTAACACTATCACCGGGATTACACATTGTATATGCTGGCACTCAGATCACAATAGAAACTTCTCTTACACATCGATGGAGTGCACCGTGCCAGCAGCATCAACCCTGACCACTTACGACGCCATCCTGGACGTCATCACCACCAACAGCGACAGCGACGGCACCGCCGAAATCCACAACCCTGCTACCGGCGAGCTGGTCGGCAGCTACCAGATCCAAGACGAAAACGATCTCAACGATGCTGTGGCTGCCGCACGTGCCGCGCAACCAAACTGGGAAGCCCACGGCGATCATGCTCGCTGTCAACTGCTGAACAAGTTCGCCGATGCCATCGAAGCTGCCGCCGAGCCACTAGCTAGACTGCTATCGCAAGAACAAGGAAAACCACTCAACGGACCCAACGCCCGTTTCGAGGTCGACGCATGTGCGGCTTGGTTGCGTGCAACCGCATCGTTTGACTCCCCGGATTACACCGCCGTTGATGATGACATCACCGCTACCGTGCACTACCGCGCGCTTGGGGTTGTTGGTGCCATTGGTCCATGGAACTGGCCGATGATGATCACCATCTGGCAAATCGCACCAGCACTACGCATGGGCAATACCGTCGTGGTGAAACCATCTGGGTATACCCCACTATCGGTTTCTGCATTGGTCGCTATTGCCAATACTGTACTGCCGAAAGATGTGTTGCATATTGTTACCGGTGATGGTGGGGTTGGTGCAGCACTGACCACCCACCCAGGAATCGACAAGATCATGTTTACTGGTTCAACTGAAACCGGAAAGAAAATCATTGAGGCTTCTGCCGGTAATATCACCCGCCTAACCCTGGAACTTGGTGGTAACGATGCTGCCGTGGTGCTGGATGATGTCGACCCACAAGCAATTGCTGAAGATTTGTTCTGGGGTGCGTTTATTAACACCGGGCAAACCTGTGCTGCAGCCAAGCGTATCTACGTTCCGGATGCGATCTATGATGAACTAGCCCAGGCGCTGGTAGCTGTTGCCAAACGCATGCCGATGGGGCAAGGCCTTGATGAAAACAACGTGCTGGGGCCGCTGCAGAACAAAGCGCAGTTCGACATTGTTGATGGTTTGGTCAAAGCCGCTAAAGATGGTGGCGGGCGTGTGCTTGTTGGTGGTGACCCGGATTATGATGCACCAGGATTTTTCTACCCGGTAACGATTGTGGCTGATATTGATCCGGATAACCCATTGGTGGTGGAAGAGCAGTTCGGCCCTGCTGTGCCGCTGATTCGCTATTCTGAGTTGGATCAGGCGATTGCGTGGGCGAATAGTTTGGATGTGGGGTTGGGTGCTTCGGTGTGGTCGGCGGATGCGCAGAAAGCTCGTGAGGTGGCTGGTCGTTTGCAGGCCGGTACTGTCTGGATTAATAAGCATGGTGCGGTGGATCCACGGGTGCCATTCGGTGGTATCAAATCTTCGGGTTATGGCGTGGAGTTTGGTACTGAAGGCTTGAAGGGTTTGGCCTACCCACAGGCGATCAACACCTAAACCCACTGGGCATTGCGGATTCGCCTGGGAGCGGGTTGGTCTGGGCAGAGTTCTAGTGTTGTGCTACCCAGCGGGTTCCCGAGCCCCGCTGTGGTCCGGCTGGATCGACCTGTGCGCGTCCCAACGCGCGCAGGTGTCGTAGCACGTTGGTTATTTCTCCACGAGAAACACCGAATTGCTCTGCTAATTCGGCTGCTGCGACCGTTTTCCCATCCTGCAATTGGGCTTCGATTCTTTCTTGAATGCTGACGAGCGGTGTTTTGGAAGACTTCTGGCCGAAGAATTTGGCCGCGGTTGCCGATATGACCCACTCATCGGAACCGTTAATCTGCTGTAGTACCCCGAATCCTTCGAGCGCGTTCAGCAGTTCTCGGGCCTCGAGCGCAGAGGTTTGGGTGCTGTGTGCGGTTTGTTTGAGTGTGATAAGTGGTGCGTGCCAGAGCTTCCACAGCACAAGCATAGTGTTCAAATTATTGATTACTTCGTCACTGAATCGTTCTTGGAGCCCGTGGATTGCTTTAATAAAAGCAACATCAGGGTTTCCGGCCGCAAAAATGACTTCGACAAATTCGTCAGTAGCTATTACTTCTGGGACTTCACGTCCAGTGCTCAGCATCGCCAACCACATACGATCAAAACCGCGAGATGATTCTTCGGCTAGCCCAATTGAACGCATGGTTGCCATTAGCCGTCCGTTTCGGGGGACCGATTGCGTTGTCAGTAGCCTATTTTCATCGACACCAGGAACCAACGGGCCTGGTGACCATACCTTCATGATGCGCGGTGATTGGTCAATGACAATTGGCATTTCCGTACGCCAGTCACGATGGATGATGGCATTGGTGATGGCCTCGTCGATAGCTTGTGCAGGAAATCGTGGAATTGCAGACTCTTGCCCAGTGTTGAATTGCACCCGCACCATTTCTTGATTTGCTCGTTCCAGGATGAGGCGCCGGAGCGCAGGTAGTGCTTCTAATAACGGTGAGCAAAATTCGGTGACTTGCGGATCTGAACTGGGCATTACGCGCCAGAGGTGCCGAATCGTTACTTTGGTGGGTGCTGCTGGACTAAGCAGAATTTCTCCAGCACGTTTGAGGATTCCGTGATCGCTGAGTAAACCAACTTCACGTAAAAGCGCGTGAGTACCGGAAGGGGTGGCCGCATCAATGCCGCGCCGTTGACGATAGGAACGTAATAGTCGACGTAGTTCAGTAATGACGTCTAGGGGAAGGTCTTCTACTGGCAGTGACGAGGTGCGATTGGAGTAGTCCTCATCTTCGCGGATACGACGGATCAGTCTGCGTTCTTCTTCCGACATCGCACGGCAATTAGTGCCATCACGTTTTGTGGGCGTGACATCCATAGCGTCGAATATAGACAAAACCCCAGGAAGTTGTTTTCTGTGCGGCTGTTCTTCTTCTAAAACAACTAGCAAACAACTTGGAAACAACTTGTGCGGTTTTAGGGCAGCGAAATTGGTTATTTTCCCAGCTTAGAATAGTTGTTGCTAGTTGTTTTGAGTTGTTGTTAGTTGTTTCAATAAATAACAACAACTGCAATTCCGGACCTCTTAGTTCCTAGGCCCACGCGGACCATAATCGAATTCCGCGGTCATCGGGCCGAAGGCCTGCAGGCCAGCAGGGGCATCTTCTGGGTCCAGGTGGATCTCCAGGAACGCACCCTTGTCGCTGTCATTGATCGCGGTGAAGGCGTCGGCAAGCTCGTCTTCCGTGCGTGCGGTATAGGAAACCATCTCGGTTCCGGGGACAAAAACCTCCGGTAACTTGTGATAAGCCCAATCGGCGATGTCGTTGTACTCGCGGTCCATGCCCAGGATGTAGCGCTCGATGGTGTAGCCGCGGTTGTTCAACAACACGATGATCGGCTTCTGCTTCTCCCGCAGAATGGTCGACAACTCCTGGGCAGTCAGCTGGAAAGAACCATCACCGATGAACAACAGGTGACGAGTATCCGCATCCGCCATTTGGCTGCCCAGCAGAGCGGGCAGGGTATAACCAATCGAACCCCAAATGGCGCTGTTGATGTAGTGCACATTTTCCGGCATGCGCTGTGGGCCCAAACCAATATTCGAGGTTCCGGCCTCCGCGATAACCGTGTCACCAGGGCGGATGAACTCCCGTACCTGCGGCCACAAGCGCGCCTGCGTCAGCTCGGCACCGGCCTGCACCTCGAATGGCTCCGGCAACACCGCCTCCGGGTTCACGCTGCTGGGCTGAGTGGCTGAGTTCGCCGCGCCAGCCCCGTCGGCAGCAGGCAGCCGCTCCAGCAATTTGGCCAACACTTCTGTGGTGTCCAAGCCCACGATGTGCTCGCCGTAAATATTGACGTGCTGGTCACCGAAATCCACGATATTTTCTTCGTACAACTCATGCGAGAAGCTACCCGAATTCACCTCGATGAACCGTGGGGTGCAGGTGAGCAAGAAATCCGAGCCTTCTACGCGCTCGCGCACACCCGGCCACGAGGCCTTGCCGTTATAGGTGCCCAAAAACAGTGGGTGCTGCTCACTCAGTAAAGCTTTGCCGGAAGCCATCTGGGCATAAGGCAGCTGAATCTTGTCGACGATCTGGGCAAACAAATCCAAAAACCCGTGGCGCTGCGCATCCTGGTCGACGAGCAATACCGGGTTTTCCGCCGCCGCGAATTCCTGCACCAGCCGGTCCAACACTGCCTCGAGTTGCACCGGATCCGACGGTTCGAGCGAGGTATCCAGTGGTTCGTCCGGCACGGTGATGCTCAAGTGGGAAATATCGGAGGGCAGCTGCAGGTGCACTGGTCGCTTTTCCCGCAGGCACGTCTGCAACGCGCGATCAATTTCGGTAACCGCATTCATGGGGCTGATGCGTTCGGCCAGCGCGGTGAATGGGCGCAGCGAATCGAGCATGTTGCCGAAGTTGCCGTCGGCAAGCGTATGGTGCAGCAACCAGCGCTTTTCCGTAGCAAACAATGGGGGAGCACCGGCAATCGAGACCATCGGGATGTGCTCGCAGGCGGCGCCGGCCAGGCCGTTGAGTGCGGAGAGTTCGCCAACACCGTAGGTGGTCAAAAGGCACGAGACCCCGCGGGCGCGCGAGTAGCCGTCGGCAGCATACGCGGCGTTGAGCTCATTGGTGCTGCCTACAAAGCGGATGCCGTCGGCGGCTTCAATTTGCTCCAGCCAGTTCAAATTGAAATCACCCGGCACACCAATAACTTCAGTGATGCCGATTTCTTGCAAGCGGCGGATGAGAAAATCGCCAATCGTCATGCGCATGTTGTACTAGCCCTTCTGTGAAAACGGGACGGATCCCGTAAAGCTATTAGACTATAAAACCATGACCGAAGCGCGCGAAAACACAGAAAATCTTAGTGCTGAAAATGTCAGCAACACTGGCCCGGAACACCGTTATACCCCGCAGCTTGCCAACCAGATTGAGTCGCGTTGGCAGCAGTACTGGGACGACAACGGCACGTTTCATGCGCCAAACCCGACCGGTGATTTAGCTCTTGCCGACGGCACCCTGCCCGAAGACAAGCTCTTCGTCCAAGATATGTTCCCGTACCCGTCTGGCGCGGGCCTGCACGTGGGGCACCCGCTGGGCTATATCGCCACGGATGTGTTCGCCCGGTTCAACCGCTTATTGGGCAAAAACGTGCTGCACACCTTGGGTTATGACGCTTTTGGTTTGCCGGCTGAGCAGTATGCGATCCAAACCGGAACCCACCCGCGCACGACGACGGTGGCGAATATCGCGAATATGCGTCGCCAGTTGGGATCGTTGGGGCTGGGTCATGACAAGCGCCGTTCGGTGGCCACCATTGATCCGGAATTTTATCGGTGGACGCAGTGGATTTTCTTGCAGATCTACCAGTCGTGGTTCGATGAGCAGCAACAAAAGGCGCGCCCGATTGACGAGTTGTACCCGCTGCTGGAATCTGGCGAGCTGGCCACCAAGGACGGCCGCGAGTATGCGTCGTTAAGTGAAGAAGAAAAAGACCGGGCCGTGGATGAATTCCGCCTGGTGTATCTGAGCGATTCCACAGTGAATTGGTGCCCGGGCTTGGGCACGGTGTTGGCGAATGAAGAGGTCACCGCCGATGGCCGGTCTGAGCGCGGCAACTTCCCGGTTTTCCGCAAGAACTTAAAGCAGTGGATGATGCGCATTACCGCGTATTCTGACCGCCTGTTGGATGATCTGGAACTGCTGGATTGGCCGGAAAAAGTGAAATCCATGCAGCGCAACTGGATCGGTCGCTCGCGTGGTGCCGAGGTGGATTTCCGCTGCGAGGGTCACGACATCACGGTGTTTACCACGCGCCCGGACACGCTCTTTGGCGCGGAATACGTCGTGTTGGCCCCGGAGCACCCGCTTGTCGACGCTTTGCTCTCGCCGGTTCCGTACGACGATGACGTCGACGCACGCTGGACCTATGGCCATGAGGACCCGAAGGAAGCGATCGAGGCCTACCGTAGTGACATCGCCGCGAAGTCGGATTTGGAGCGCCAAGAGAATAAGGAAAAGACTGGCGTTTTCTTAGGCAGCTACGCCACCAACCCGGTCAACGGGAAGAAGCTGCCGGTCTTTACCGCGGACTATGTATTGACTGGCTACGGTACGGGCGCGATCATGGCTGTTCCCGCGCACGACGAGCGCGACTACGAATATGCGCAGGTCTTTGGCTTGCCCATCACCGAGGTTGTCGCTGGCGGGGATGTTTCTTCTGCCGCGCACACCGGTGAAGGCACTTACGTGAATTCCGCCAATGACGACGGGCTGGACCTGACTGGCAAATCCAAGGCAGAGGCGATTGCGACGACGATCGACTGGTTGGCTGCGCGTGAGCTGGGCGTCGAGAAGATCCAGTACAAGCTGCGCGACTGGCTGTTTGCCCGCCAGCGTTATTGGGGCGAGCCATTCCCGATCGTCTACGACGAGGCCGGTCGGCCACACGCGATCCCGGAAGATCAGCTGCCGGTGGAGTTGCCGGAGGTTGATGACTACCAGCCGGTGTCCTTCGATCCGGATGACCACGACACCGAGCCACAGCCGCCGTTGGCGAAGGCACGCGAGTGGATTGAAGTGGAGATGGACTTGGGCGAAGGCACCAAGACCTACTACCGCGATGCCAACGTCATGCCGCAGTGGGCAGGTTCGTCCTGGTACCAGATGCGCTATATCGATCCGACGAACAGCGACGCTTTCTGCGATATCGACAACGAGCGCTATTGGACCGGGCCACGCCCAGAGGTTCATGGCCCGAACGATCCGGGCGGGGTGGACTTGTACGTCGGCGGCGTGGAGCATGCCGTGCTGCACCTGTTGTATGCGCGTTTCTGGCACAAAGTGCTGTATGACCTCGGACATGTGAGCTCGAAAGAGCCGTACCGTCGCTTGTACAACCAGGGCTATATCCAGGCCTATGCCTACACCGATTCCCGTGGCGTCTATGTGCCCGCCGAAGAAGTCGAAGAGCGCGACGGCGAGTTTTTCTACCACGGCGACAAGGTGAACCGGGAATACGGCAAGATGGGTAAATCGCTGAAAAATGCGGTCGCGCCCGACGATATTGCCGAAAACTTCGGCGCCGATACCCTGCGTGTTTATGAGATGTCGATGGGGCCGCTGGCGGATTCACGTCCGTGGGCCACTAAGGACGTCGTCGGTGCGCAGCGTTTCTTGCAGCGCCTGTGGCGCCTGGTGGTCAACGAGAACACCGGTGAGGTGGCCGTCGTGGATGCGGAGCTGGGCAAGAAGGATCTGCAGCAGCTGCACCGCACCATCGCTGGGGTACGCGATGACTATGAGAACCTGCGGGTGAACACCGTCGTCGCCAAGCTCATCGAGTACGTGAATTACTTGACGAAGAACTACCCGGACGGTGCGCCGCGTGCTGCCGTGGAGCCGATCGCTGTGATGGTCGCTCCGGTGGCGCCGCACATCGCCGAGGAGTTGTGGACGCGCCTGGGCCACGAGGGCACGATCACCTTCGTGTCATTCCCGAGCTTCGACGAGAAGTACCTGGTCGACGACGAAATTGAGCTGCCCGTGCAGGTCAACGGCAAGGTGAAATCGCGGGTGCAGGTCGCTGCCGATGTCTCCCAGGATGATGCCGTGGCCGCCGCGCTTGCCGACGACAAGGTGCTCGCGGCGATCGGCGAGAAGTCCGTGGTGAAGAAGATCGTGGTGCCTGGCCGCATGATCAACCTGGTGGTGAAGTAGCCGGTATTGTGACCCGGCAAACAGGCTAGACTAGGTGCATGAAACCTCATGCACGGAAACTTGCCCGCACGCTTGGCATCAGCGCCGTCATTGCTTTAAGCGTCGCGGGTTGTTCGAACCCAGAAAATCGTCCCGATCCGCAGCCTGCCGACAGCGCTGCCGACAGCGCTGCGGATAGCACTGCCGATGCCGCTGCCACGGAGGCGGATTCTGCAGCGTCGGCTACGTCCAGCGATTCGGCGTCGGCAAGCGAATCCGAGTCTGGCTCGGCGTCGGCAAGCGAATCGACCGGAAAATCGAGCGAGAAATCTTCAGGAAAATCCACCGAAAAAAGCTCCGGCAAGTCCACAGACAAGTCCAGCGAGAAATCCGGTTCCCAGAAATCCAGCTCGGAGAAAACCAGCAAGTCGAGCGGTAAATCCAGCTCCAGCAAGTCGAGTTCTAGCAAGGAACCAACCCCGGCGGCTGACCTCGGCTACGGTGAGACCATCGAACCGACCATCACGGACGGC
Source organism: Corynebacterium sp. LaCa_70 (assembly GCF_058182015.1). Classification (NCBI taxonomy): domain Bacteria; kingdom Bacillati; phylum Actinomycetota; class Actinomycetes; order Mycobacteriales; family Corynebacteriaceae; genus Corynebacterium; species Corynebacterium sp. LaCa_70. The sequence continues at coordinate 2,386,098 of NZ_CP190914.1, read as the reverse complement.
TTCTACCGCATTGCACTGCCGGATGGTTCTTTGTGTGAACTCCCGGAAACGGTCGCGCCGGGCGAGGACGGGCTGCGGTGTTTGCTGAATATCGATAAGCCGCTCAAGGATGTCAATGGGGACATGACGCGCGGCATCGTGTTCCGTAACGGAATGTTTACTCCAGATGAACAACTCTCCACCACCGAGGCGGCTGAGGCGTTCATGGAGCGGAATGATTCTGCCGAAGAATTGAAGGGTGCGCAGGCAACCGCGTTCGCTGGCTATTCCGTAGTGGCAGAATCTGCCGATGAGATCGCGTTTGTGGGTGCTACTGACGACGGCTTCGGCACCTTCTTTATCGCAGGTCAGGCTGTGTCTCCGTTTTGGAACCCGACGCCAGCGTGGATCGAGGCACCGACAATAGCGGAGTACTTGCAGCGCATCATTGCTGCCGACGAAAAGGCCGGGCGTCGCTAGCCCCGTTAGGTTGCTCACAATCCAAAAAGTTTGCTTGTTTGTAACCTTGTGTGAACCTCGTATTTCCGCACGCCCTATACATTGCTTGTTGTAAGGCCCCGAGTGGGTCTGAAACAAACCAATCAGTGGCAGTACGCACCTCTAGTTTTCTTAAGTTTTCTGGGGGTGCGGGCTGCAAGTGCGAAGCAAGGTGTCAGGAAACAGATGATGTCACACACTTCCTCAGGGCAAACGCTCCCGGATCAGACCGCATCCGATGACCGCACCCTTGGCGACGCTCAACTACGGCTGGAACAGGGTGTGCAGGAAAAGCAAAAGGCTCCGCGTAATCCACTGAAGCGCCTCGGCATTGACACTGATAAGCAGTGGGTGAACTGGGTTGCTGTCGCCGTCAGCGTGTGGTTGCTTATCACCGCCGTCGGTGTGATCGGTGACGGCTTTAAGGCTGCCACCGGCGATCATGCAGAAGAGCTGTTCGCTTTCGCGCAGAACCCACTGATCGCCCTGATGGTCGGCATCCTGGCCACTGCGTTGATTCAGTCTTCGTCGACGACCACCTCGATTGTTGTCGGCATGATGGCCGGTGGTTTACCAGTTCAAATCGCCATCCCAATGTTGATGGGCGCGAACGTCGGCACCACGCTGACCTCCACGTTGGTCTCGTTGGGCATGGTGCGCGACAAAGAATCCTTCCGTCGTGGCTTCGCCGCAGCGTCCGTGCATGACATGTTTAACCTGCTGGCGGTGTTGATCTTCCTGCCGCTGGAGCTGATGTTCGGCCTGTTGGAAAAGGTCACAGGCTTCTTAGTTTCCGGTGTGAACGCCGAATCCGAACAGGCTGGTTTCTTGGCCACCGGCATGGAAGGCCTGGGCACGTTCATTGGCTTCATTACCGAGCCGGGCAAAGACCTGCTGGTTGCATCGACGAGCTGGTTGCCAGAGACCATCGCTGGTGTTGCGCAAATTCTGATTGGTATTGCGCTGATCCTCGGCGTCGTCAACTTTATCGGTGCGCTGCTGAAGGTCGTGATGGTTGGTAAGGCCAAAGACATTCTGCATAAGTCCTTGGGCCGTGGTCCGATCTCCGGCATTGGTGCTGGCATGGTTATCACCATGTTGGTGCAGTCTTCTTCGACGACCACCGCCCTGGTGGTTCCCCTGGCTGGTTCTAACACCTTGTCCATCCGCCAGGTCTACCCATTCACCATTGGCGCAAATATCGGTACTACGATCACCGCACTGATTGCCGCATTCGCATTCACTGGCTTGGAAGGCCAGGCTGCTTTGCAGGGCGCGTTGATTCACCTGATGTTCAACGTTTTCGCTGCTCTGGTGATCTACGGCATCCCAGGTGTGCGTGAGGTGCCGCTGTTTTTGGCGCAGGGCATCGCGAATATCGGCGCACGTAACAAGCTGTATATCGCAGCGTGGGTGCTGGGCATGTTCCTGGTGCTGCCGGGCGTTTTGATCCTGCTGACCACTGTATTCTAGGAATCACCACTCATCCCGGTGCAGAACATGCTCGCCGGTGATATGAGATAAGGAAGTAATAACGATGATGGATCCGCACCACGACACAGGGGCTGACAATCTGCGCGGTAAGTCCGTAGAAGAGCAGCTGGAAAAGATTCTGCGTGAGGCCGAGGCATCGTTAAGTGAGCTGCGCAGTGAGCTGGCGGAGCAGCGCCGTCGCAAAGAGCTAAGCCTAGAGATTGAACGTTTGCCGGAGCATTTGGAAAACACGACCGTGCAGTGGTCTGTTGTGCGGGATTTCTTTTCTGAGTTGATTGGGGAACTGCGCGAGACCCGCGAAGATGAGCTTGGGACTAGCGAAGCTGGGGAGACTGATAGTGGCGCTGCTTCTGGGCAACACCAGAATGGCGGCCGCGAAAATAACAGTACCGACCTGCACAGCGACGATCTGCAAAGCACCGATCAACACGGCTTTGAGCACTGCGACCACGACGACCACGATGACGCAGAGAACAATAGCCACGAGAACCCACGCGAAGCGCACGGTTCACAGCGCTAGCGCTCAAACCCTGAAGCGTTAGCGCTAAAACCCTGATGAGCCACCCGCGCCAGAAAACCCAGAACTAAACGACGTATTCGTGCTCCCGCTGTTCGAACTACTGGATTGCGTCTCGACGGTGGAAGCATGCCAGCTGCTCAGCGCCCAATAAGGCACGAAGTTATTCCATCCATAACCCGGCCGGTAATCGGGCGAAGTCAATCCCGGGGCTTGCGGTGCATCCGCCTTCGATTCGTCAATATCGCTAAATTCTTGCTTACGCAGCTCTGTTAATGCCGCCTGATAATCACGCAGCACGATAATAAAATTGTCCAAGAAATCCTCAGCACTAGGTTCCTGGGCTAGAGCTTCGGTTCGCTGCTGGATCGCAGCCAATTCCTGGTAAAGACCGGAATCATCATTTCGCACCTTCATTTTCGCCTCGACGACGTCGTCACGCAATGACTGCGCCTCGGTGCGCCGGGTGAGCTCATCACCATTTTCCAAAGCAAAGATCGTGTCGATGTTGTCTTCGGCATGGTGCATTTTCTTCGCGGTCGAGGCCGCGTCACTGAGCTGGCCCGCGTACTGCAGGAAAGTCTTGTCGTCGCTTCGCGGGCTGAGTTCGCTGAATTTGGAGACGTCGTCATGCGTGCGCAGAAAGCGGTCCCGCACCTTGCGCCACTGGTTGCGCAACTGCTGATCCGCAAAAGCGGAGGTCAGTGAATGTGCGCGGATATCGATGGCGTCCAAACGCTGGGCGAGTGTGCCGAATTCAACGGAAATATAGTCGAAGTCTTCCCGCGCCTGGGCGATTTTCTTTGCCCGGCTACGCCGATACCCGCCGGTTGTTGCTGCAACACCACCACCGAGGGCTGCGGCACCGAGACCTCCCATAACGATGGCGGAGGTGCGGTTGGATTCTGCGCTATCGAAGCGCGCTTGCTCGAGGGCAGCGAGGTCGGTTGCTACGGATGCGCCGTGGAACAGGCCGCCGGGGATATTGCCGTCTTTGACACCGGGTTTGATCGCATCCAGTGATTCGCTCAGGTGGCTGCTGTCGCGCAATTCGAGTAACTCTGCGACGTCATCACCAGCGAAGATGAAAGCTTGCCGGGGATTTAGCCCCACGCCAACAAACAGTGTGCCGTCGGCAAAACTATCCTCGTCGATGAGCTCCGGGTGGTGATCACGCAGGTAGTTTTCCACGGTGTCGTTGATGTTGTCGTCGTTATCTGCGAAAACAATATAGTGCAGTTGCTTGACGACGTCCGGTACTTCGAGGCGTGCAGCATCACGTTCGAGGATTCGCTCGTCGTCGGCTGTGAGCACGCCGTCGGGGTTATGAATGCGCAGGGCGATACTGCTGTGCGTCGGCGCGTCGATCTGGTAGTGCGCCCGTTCCGGAGAGTCATAGGTGGTGGCGATGCCTAGTGCTGCACCACCGCCAAGCACCCCGGCGCTAAGAATCGAAGCTGCGATAATCTTTCCGACGGTTGGCTTCATGTGCTTGATGCTACACCGTGGGGTGCGGGGCTTGGAGCGTTCGCAGGCAGATGCCTAGCGATGCTGCTTGCGGTTTTGCACCAGCACTGTCGTGCTGAGTGCTGTCATTCCTAAACAGTTGAGCCAGAATTCCTTGCCTAAAAACTTTGCCTTCACATGCGCGAAGATTGCACACGCGAAATAAGCCACGACGCCGGTGGATGTGGCAGTTGTCATTTGTGGACTGTTTTTCGCAGTGCCGCGGACAAGCCCTAAAGCGGCCAACGATTTGATGACGATCAGTGACCACCACCAATTTTGCGGAAAATTCACCCCATTCAGGCAATCCCGAATGAATTTGGGAGGTTTGATTGACATAGCTGCATCCCCAGCGAGAACCGCAGCCAGAAGATAATTTCCGCGCTTTACCTTTGCGTCCATACTAGGCATCTTATAGAGCCTTAATTGTTGTAGCTATTCAATGACCCAAACCCTGTGATTGCGGTGCAAGCCCTACCTCCGCAACACGGATGCGCGGTGCGAATAGAAACCAGCTTCAACGGCGGAGAGAGCAGATTGATCTTAAAATGATGTTCCGCGCCCCGATGGATGATATCCGCGGCATTTCAGAGATAGAATTCTTCGTCTAAATCCACCCTGATTTTCGTGCGCGTAAATATGCTTCGAATCGGTTTTGCGCACCGAGCTTTGCCATTGCCGAGGAAAGATAGTTCCTAGTTGTTCCGGTAGCCAGGAAGACTTCTTTGGCAATTTGTTCTATCGAACCTCCTCTACCAGCGGCTTCGATAACGTCAGCTTCGCGTTCAGTCAGTGGGCTGGAAGTTGCGGTGATGGTCATAGCAGCGAGCTCTTGGTCGATGAAGCTTCTGCCTTCCTGTACCGTGCGGATCGCGGTGGCAAATTCTTCCGCGGTCGCAGTCTTGGGCAGAAATCCTTGTACCCCGGATGTCAGAGCTCGTTTGAGTTGGTGTGGCCGCGAATGACTCGTGACGATCACAATGGCAGTTTGAGGCGACAGGCGCGAAATTTCTTGTGCTAGTTCGACGCCATCAATACCTCCGAGCTGCAGGTCGGTCACCAGCACATCAGGTAGTAGGGATTCGAGGGCGCTGGCCTTTTCCCACCGAGATATCACCTCCTCACCAGAGGCGAAAGTCTCGGTCACCGTAAGATCGGCTTCCAGTTCTAACAAGGTGGCTAGTGATGAAGCGATCAGCTGTTCATCGTCGACGATTGCTACGGTGATCATCGGTTGGTGCCTTTCCAAGAAAGTGTCGCAGTGCACTGATTGTTTTGGTGAATAAGCGAGATTGTTCCACCGATTTGCTTAGCCCGTTCCTGTAGCGCTTGTATGCCACCGAGCGGCCCGATATTGCGTTCCACCCCATCATTGGTGATGGATACCGCGTGTTCAGAGATCTTGACGTTCACCATGCTTGCGCTCGAGTGTTTCATCACATTGGTGGCCGCTTCGCGGATGAACCAGGCGGCGGTCTGTTGGCAGGAGTTTGGGATGTCTTGTGGATGTCCTGTCACGGTGACTGCGACGTTTGCTTTTCTCAGTAGATTACTGGCCTCTTCAAGCTCAGAGTTTGGGTGCAACGTGCGATAGCCTGTTACCACTTGATGTAAATCCGTACGCATGAGACGTACGAGCTTTTCAATGTCGCGAAGTTCATCATCTGTCCGGTCGGTATCTTTCCTGTGCAGTGAGATGGCGAGCTGAGTCTTCAGGGACATCGCCGCTAGGCGTTGTCCCAAGCTGTCGTGCAGCTCTTGAGCAAAGCGTAGGCGCTCCTCCTGTATTTTCAGTTGTGACTGCAACTCTCGCGTGCGGTAGAGCGCTTTCACGATCCCCACCGACCACACAGTTACCTTGTTCAACAAAACCAACACTAATGCAAAAGCAACGATATAGACGGGATGATCTAGCTCAGGGTGCTCAACCACGAATGCAGTGATTACGCTTAATGCCACAACGAGAAGATAAGCGTGTTTAATGTGGATTGATAGCACGAACGCGAAGCTGAATAATAAAAATAGCGACAGCCCGCCAATGGTACCTGTGAGATGGGGAGCGCGTTGCGTGACAAGGAGACCGATGGAGATAGTCCAGCACAAAAGATTTACGGCAATAGCTCCCGGATAAAGTTTTCCGAGCGGTCGAGGTGTTGTTGAAAAGGCTGGTGTTCGTTCGATTGTCAGTGCAGTGAGTCCACCGTTGATTAAAACCACCAGAAGAACCAGGGAATCCTGAAATTCGCCGGGCGATGCCAAAACCTGTCGGAAGCTTAAGATAGCAATTGCTAGCAGCGCTGCATGCATCGAGAGTCGAACGTAGGTGGAGAATTTTTCGGTCTCTGGCATCTCCATGAACCCTCGTAGCATGGTCACTCTGTCAGGGTACATTGAGTTTGATTAACAATCAGCGGTTAGTTTCCCATTTCATGTAGCGGAATGCTGCCCACATTAGGGCAATACTCCAGACCAACATGAGTGCAAGCGGGTTCATTGCGGTGGCCAGAGTGGTCGTTAGCTCGCCATCTGTAGGTGCGGCATCCGAAGTAAGTGGTTGACCAGTCCATTCGATGAAGGTGAGATCGCCAAGCAGCGCAAACGGCGTGCGTGCTAACGGATCTTGGATTTGGTCGGGCAGGGTAGAGCGCAGCGGAGATTGTGAGAGCATTGCCAAAACCATGACGGGAAGAGACGTCATCTGTGCGGCTTCGGCATTGGCAGTGATTGAGCTGGTAAGCAGCGCCAAACCTGTAGAGATGACAATTCCTAACACAATGGCCAGAAGCAGCAGAATTCCTGTACGCGGTATGTCGCCTGTGTAGATGATGAGTATGCCAGACATTAACGCGGTAAGCAGGAGTGACATGATCGCTCCAGGCGTGGCCAGCGCAGCTATAATCTCTGCGCTGCGAGCTTCACCAGTACGTAATCGCTTGAGCACGCGTTCATCACGACGCGCAGTGGTCATGGATAGCACGGAGTAGAACTGGACGAACATCAGAGTAATAAGGAAAAACACTTCCATTGAGATTGCGGCCTGCACTTGTGCGTTTGCAGGCTGTTCGTCTCCACCCATGAACTGCATCAATAGGCCCACCCCAATGGGGAATACGATAGCCATGAATAGCAGTGTCTTGTTGCGCAGGTACTGTCGGATTTCGGCCATAGCTAAGGATCGGTAGCGCTTCCAGCCGGAACTCCGGCGATTGGCGGATTCTGAAGCCGATCCGGTGGCGGTAGTGGCACGGTGAGAGGTTGTAGAGGTCATTGTTTGCGCTCCTTCGTGGCTAGTTTGATGGTCTTTTGTCGCCAGCGATGCTCATGAACACCTTTTCCAGGGAGGCAGGGCGAGCGGAAAAATGTTCCAACTCAAGTTGGTTTTTACGTGCCCACTCCAAAACTGCGAGAGTGTCCTGGGGTAGCTGTTTTGTATAGATTGTGTGGCGTTTTTGTTCGGTGGTGATGGTGGTACCCGGAAGCCGGGGCGGGGTATGGATGCTGGATACCGTGATCTCTGCGGAAACCGAATTCACCAGCTCGGAAAGCGTGCCCTCACGTGCAACGGTTCCTTCATTCATAATGGCGATACGATCACAAAGCGTTTCGGCTTCTTCCAAATAGTGGGTGGTTAGGACCATCGTCACGCCCTGGTTTTTGAGTCGCAGGAGCAGATCCCAGACATTTCTACGAGATTCCGGATCGAGTCCCGTGGTGGGCTCATCGAGGAACAGAAGTTCCGGATTTCCGAGCAAGGCACAACCGAGGTCAAGCCGACGTTGCTCGCCGCCAGAGAGGGCCCCTACCCGAACATCAAGTCGGTGTAATAGCTCGACGTCGGCAAGTATTTCTTCTGGATCTCGGGGATTAGAGCATGTGCCCTGCCACATCTTGATAGTTTCCTCTACCGTTAGCTGCGAGGGAAGCCCACCCGACTGGAGCATGATGCCCATTCTTGGACGAATGAGAGCCCTATCATCGAAGGGGTCGCGCCCGAAGACCTTGACTTTGCCAGAAGTTGCAGGGGCTAGCCCTTCGAGAATCTCCAACGTAGATGTTTTTCCAGCGCCGTTGGTGCCAAGAAGGCCGAAGACATCGCCGCGGAAGACATGGAAGTTCAGTCCTTTGACGGCCCAGAACGCTTTCGTTCCCTGGCCATAACTACGGGTAAGGTCGCTGACTTGGAGCACTGTTTCATGTTTTGTTGATTCGTTCATGCTTCTATGCTGGCAAAAATTCGATCGTTTGCACGCGAAGATTGATCATTATTTTCTCTGTTAAAGATCATTAGGGTGGGATGACTTTTGTCATTACTTGCAGTGTGGTGTGGGTCAGGTTTCCGCTGGTTGCGCATGATAAAGCTCATATCGTCTGCCTACATTTGGCACTACGCTTCAGGCGAGAGAATTGGCACAGTGGAAATACAAGAAATAAATGAAACTCGAGGGGAAAGGGATTCTCATGAAAGTTTTTCAAGACCTGATTCGGTTGACTCCAGCACCGACGATTGGCCGTGAGGCAGCTGTATTCTTCCTGACAATGGCAGTCCTGGTAATTTGCGTATATTTAGCGATAGATTCTGCTAACCGCACTCTGGTTTTAATACTGGTGGGTGTCCTGGCTGTGTATGCGGCTGGCCGATTGGTTTACCGACTGTTTAATCCCAATGGCGGCGTTAGTCATAGGTGAGTGCGCCATTTTCGGTTTGTATTCTTCGCCTTAGTCAGTGAGGTGCCCTGGGGTTTGTTCCTAGGAATTTGCCTTAATTTCCATTATTTCGTGTCACAGGTTGCCGCCCCAAGACTCTTTTTCAACCTTGACGAGGTCTTTACACGTCTGGGTATGGATCGTCAGCATGTTCGAAGATTTTCCCAGCTGCTTAAACGAAATAAAACCTGAGCATTTCATGATGATCTTTAAGTGTCTTCGACTCTGATGTCGTGGCAGCTCTACCCAGTTCGATTCGTACCTATGAATTGGTCGGCCACATAAACAGCCTGACGAGCTAGTAAAACAATAAGATAGATTAAGAAGTGCGCTATATCATAACCACATCCATTGTATTGTTGGGATTACTATAGAAGATAGTAGGCACCGTTTAATTAAAACTGCCTCCGAAACCTAAGGAGAAAGCATGTCCCTGAAAACTCGCAGCAAGAAGTCTCGCCAAAACATTGCGCTCTACGCGGGCTGGGCGGTTATGGGATTTTACGTGCTCTCATGGTTGTTGGTTATTGAGGAGCCTTCCCGGGACCTCGCGTATTGGCTCGTTACTGCTCTCGCAGCGGTAATTGTTTTCGGGTGTGGGCTTTATGCCCGAAGTCGCGCACTTTTATTGTTGGCTCCGGCCTTATTCTTCATAGAGATAATCGCGATTGTCCTCGGATTCGCGCTTGGCGTCGTGCTGATGATCTTGGGAAGCATAGTTAATGCCGTTGTTATGCTTTTTGGCGGTGACCCGGTGTGGACAGATCTTTCCCCAATCTAAAACGGTGTTGGACTCATGCGCATCTAACGAAAGCCAAAAACCAGACGCGCAACCAAATCCAACGTGGAATAGCGCGCGGCCCGGCGTGACCGTCAATAAATAATAAAACCCAGATCTGACAATCCAGATCTGGGTTTGTACAGCCTTTTACGGGCAGCCGTGAAACCGTGCAGAAAGTGGAACTTGTTAGCGCTCGCCGTTAGCTCTGCGGGTTACGGGAGGCTTCAAGCATTTCTTCAAACTCTACGAGCTTTTTGCGCTCGCGGCCTTCGGCCTCACCCAAAGCTACTTCGCGGGCATCCAGCAACTGGAAGCCCTCCCAGTTGGTCACTTCGATGCCGCGGGATTCCAACAACTCCACCAAGTCGGTGTTGTCGGCAGCAGACAGCTTACCGGCCGCAATATCCTCCAACAGCATGCCGATGGTCTCGGCGGCATCGGATTTCGTGTTACCAATCAGGCCAACCGGGCCGCGCTTAATCCAGCCGGTGGTATACAGGCTTGGCACAATTTCGCCATTCGGTTCTGTGAGTACGTGGCCGCCGTCGTTGGGGATGACGTGCTTCTGATCATCAAACGGCACACCCTCGATGCCCACCGAACGGTAACCAACCGCGCGGTAGACAGCTTGTACCGGCCATTCGGTGAATTCGCCGGTGCCTTGCACATTTCCGTCACCAGTCAGTTCGGTGCGCTCGGTCTTCAGCGCTGCAACCTTGCCATCCTTGCCGATGATCTCGACCGGGTTTTCAAAGAAATGAATCTGCAGCGTGTGTGGTGCTTCCTTCGGGTCGCGCACCGCGTACTGTTCCAGAATTTGGCACACCTGATCTTGCGACTTCGATGCGCGACGTGCCGCCTCGCCGGATTCGTCGTAATCAATATCTTCCGGGTCGACGACGACGTTGATGGTGTCCGAGTGGTCGAGTTCTTTCAGTTCCTGCGGGGTGAACTTTGCTTCGGCAGGGCCGCGGCGCCCGAACACGCGCACGGTGTGGGCCTGGTTTTGCGCCAGTGATTCGTAGACATTGTCTGGAATTTCGGTGACCTTCAACTCGTCACCCGTCTTCGCCAAAATGCGGGACACGTCCAGGCCCACATTGCCGACGCCGATGACCGCGACTTGCTCGGCGGATAAATCCCAATTGCGCTCAAAGTGAGGGTTGCCGTCGTAGAAGCCGACGAACTCGCCGGCACCCCAGACACCCTCTAGGTCGGCGCCCGGGATGTTCAGGTCCCGGTCGTCGACGGCACCGGTGGAGAAGATAACGGCGTCGTAATGATCCTTCAGTTCTTCGACGCTGATGGTGCGGCCCACTTCGACGTTGCCGATAAAGCGGATCTTCTCGTTGCTGAGCACGCGGTGCAGCGACTTGATGATGCCCTTAATACGTGGGTGATCCGGTGCCACGCCGTAGCGGATCAAGCCGAACGGGGTGGGCATGCGGTCGAGCAAATCAATATCGACGTTGCCGCCGGTCTTTTTGATCAGAATATCTGAGGCGTAAATACCCGCTGGGCCTGCACCGACGACGGCGATCTTCAGTGGTTTATCGCCTTCGGTGTTGGGGTTGGTGGTCACTGCGTCGGTCTGGTTGGACGCTGCTGCATTAGAAGTAGCCATTCGTGTGTATAGCGCCTTTCTTTGTTGGTTTCTCGTGCGAGTGCGTTCTTCTGCGCGTGCGTGATCACGCGCTTATTCGGTTCGCGTTAAGCAAGCAAGATCTATTTGAACCTATTTGTCTCTATTTTGCTAGCTAGCGATTTAAATTCAAATGATGTGGGCCACATTACTCCAGGTCGCATGCAGCATTTTTACATGAGTCAAATAGACCGACCTGTTCACATGGAGTGAACGAATTGGTTCGACCGGGCTTGTGACTTTCCGGTTGAACAGCAAAATCTACAACTAGCCCCGACTAAAACACCTGCACATCGCCGAAACCGTTTAGTGAGGCATTTTATGACTACAAACGCATCCGCGCGCCCAAAGCGGAGACCCAAAGCAGAAGGGTAGCGGAATATTGATGGCACCAGCCCTCTGAACAAAGAAGAGGAGGTGAAGCAAGAACAAGAAGCCTTCGAGGTGAAGCAGCGTGTGATCGATACCTACTCCAAGTAGGGTTTTGATTCGATCTCTGCTGATGGCATCAGCAAGTGCTTCAAATAGCTCGGCATTTATACCCAGCGCAAGCAAAAACTGGGTGGCGAATACGCCGGTCAATTAGAAAACCACGAGCTGCTAAATAAATATTTCATGATGCGCGTTCGTTTCGACGGCAGCCAAGCCGCCCCGGAAAGCTTGCGCGTCGTCGGTGAGGTCTCCCGGGATTTCGCACGGTCTACCGCGGATTTCACTGACCGACAGAATATCCAGCTGCACTCGATACGCATCGAGGATGTCCCAGAGATTTGGCGCAGGCTGGATACCGTTGGTCTGACCACGATGATGGGCTGCGGTGACGTGCCGCGCGTGATCTTGGGTTCGCCCACAGCTTGGGTGGCGGGCGACGAGTTAGAAGAGCACATTGGCGATATTGATTCCAGCCTGACGATTTCCCTGAACGACTACCCGAATGCGAGTGCACGTCGGCGAGAACTACAGGCAGCAACGCGAGAAGGGCGAGTTTTTTGCGCAGTGGACTGTCTGTGCGGATGAGGAGGCCCTGTCATGAGGTTTCGCTGGAAACCAAACCCGAGCCGGCGGTGTCCATTAACGAGGCGCTGCGAAACTCCCTGCACAGGTCGCTGAATTTTCTCAATGTTTCACGTGGAACATCGCACACAGAGCAGAATTATCGTGACCCGGAACAGTCCCCAGCGGGTGCTTCCACCACGACGGAGCCGCTTGCCGACGACATTGTGGCACACAACCGGCAGCTCGTCACCAACTACGCCGACGCGCTATACGACGCCAGAGCCGAAGACATCCTGGCTTGGGCGGACGAACACGTGCCTGGCGATATCGCGGTTACCATGTCCATGGAAAATACCGTGTTGGCAGAACTCGCCAGCCGCTATGTCCCACGCGCCGGGGCCGCCACCAATCAACTTGCCTGGGTGTAAAATCTAGGCAGGGCCAGCGGCAGAATCTGGGCCAGAATCTGGAGTAGTCATGCCGCTAGTTTAAAACACTTGGTCATGCAGATCGTAGGCTCCACTAGGAACGTATTTTTCGATCGTGCTGCAATTCTGCTTCTCAGTTCCCGGGCCGAATTTTGGGACGTACTGCTCGGCATCTTGCTCAGCGATGGGGATGCTGGTTTTATGGTTTCCGTATACGTATCCGACGATGCCGTGATCCGATTCAGTTTTTGACACTTGGCATTTTACGGTAAACATTCCGTGGTCATTGTTAACTGGTGCAGTGGGGTTGCCGTTGTGCTCGGCGTCAGGGGAGTCAGGTGCTTCTTGGTGCTGTGTTGCCATGGCCGGTGAAGTTGGGGAGGCGGTGACTGGAACGTGCGTTTGAAGCGTCGGAGGTTCGCTCTCGGCTGCGGAGCACGCCGATAACACAGAAAATGCTACCGCTGTCGGGATAAATGCTGCTTGTAACCTCATAGACACAAGGTTACTGTGATTCCCGTTATAAGGACGCTAATTCGTCCAATTCCTCTCGTCGCCTGTGGATGAAAAAGTGCTGGCTTCGGTAAGTCCGAGAACTTCTTTGAGAACCGAGTGTTGCATTTCTGCAGTTTCTTCTCAGGCGGCGAAATAGACCGGAAATCGACATATTCCGCTAGCAACTAGGGCCCCGAGAATGTGAAATAGTTGACAAATCATCTTTTTTCTTGAGGGTGCAGCACTCGGGCTTCATGTACATCGTATTTTCCCTCGATATCGTCTTGAGCAGCAGTTATGTTGCTGTGAGTGAGAATTTCCGGCCCGAAATAGCGGCGTTTTTCTGCCTCTGCTGCAAGACTCATGAAGAAAAATCTCGCCAACGAAGATCCAGCGAAGCGTATTCTTGGTGTCGTTGTCCTTCCGGGTGCAACGCACTAGCGGGTACAACACATCTGAAGAACATTAGATAGCTCACCTATATACAAGGAGGAAGTTATGCCTTCCGCACTATTCGTAGTTACCGCCGCCGATAAATGGACGCTGGCCGACGGCAGCACCCGCCCTACCGGTTACTGGGCCGAAGAGTTGATTGCTCCACACCGCGTATTCAAAAACGCTGGATGGAACATTGACTTCGCGACGCCAAATGCCAAGGCCCCAGTAGTAGACCAGTACAGCCTCGATGTTCTGTCCGACAGCGAGCGCGCGGAATACGAGAATTACCTGGGAGAAATCGGCTCGGAGCTGAACAACCCGCTTAATCTGGCTGATATTAACGAGGCTGATTATGACCTCGTCTTTTACCCTGGTGGCCACGGCCCAATGGAAGACCTGGCTTATGACCAGGATTCCGCCAAACTGCTGCAGGACCGTATTGAATCCGGTCGTGCGCTTTCCCTGGTATGCCACGCTCCAGCTGCTTTGCTCGCCATGGACAATGACAACTGGCCGCTTAAGGGCTACACCATGACTGGCTTTACCAACGCCGAAGAAGGCGAGGAGACCATCGCAGCCGCCAAGTGGGTAGTTGAGACTCGTCTGCGTGAACTCGGTGCTGACTTTAAGCAGACCGATCCGATGCAACCGTACGTCGAAGTAGATCGCAACCTTTACACCGGCCAGAACCCAGCATCGTCTGAGCCTCTGGCACAGCGCATCCTGCGCGACTTTTAATACGAGCGTTAAATAACCAGCGCTTCAACAGGGCTCTGACAAGCCCGCGCTAACCTGCTCCAAGGGCACCGTTTTGCCCCGGGGGCAGGTTATTTGTCTCTAGCGAGCACGATCTTCTCGCCCAGAGATTTCCGGGCCGTGCGACACGCTCGCGGTCCAGCAGACCGTTGTCGGCAAGCGGGTGTCGGTAGCATCCAGCCACAGAGCCGAAGGCCCGGGAATAATGCGGATGCCATGGTGCGGCCAGCTGGCGCGTACTTTTGCTAGATTGCCTCCGATGCCGCCGGTGACTCGGCCGGACGCGTCTTACGCTGCCCTGAGAAACTGATTTCTCTTACTCGTTGGTCCTGCGATTATCGCGCTTTTTCCACCTGTACCTACGCACAAGGAAAAACGGCAGGACAAGAAAGTAATAGAAGGCAAGGAATTGCGCTGAATAGCCCAATAGTCCTTCCGAGCTCACCTCGCTCCATGAGACTCCTTCTTCGTTGGGTGAAGCTACGCCGCGCCAGCCGGTTACTTGACTGATGTAGAAACTTGCTACGACCATGGCCGGTAGAGCAATAAACGAAAACCATGCCGGTGGTACCCACGGCCTACCGTCTTTGCTTGTTCGTTGCAGAGCACCGCCGAATCCCATCGAAGAAACCTTTCTACTTACATCTGTTCACTTGGGAAAGAGGTGTTTCCATGAACCCCGCTAGTGCATCGGCCTCTTGGGCAGATAATCTGTGTTTAGCAGCGTTGTCTTAAATTGGTTCCAACGCATTGCTATGAGTTCGATTGGTCGGAGCAGCCAATAGTCTACATAAGGATCCCGCAATTTCCAGTGGAGGAAAGTCGACTGAGACCCTGGGGCCGGTACCAACGCAAGAAGCAGTGACGGTTTTGAGCTGCTGTGGGTGTTGCTGGGTCTGAGCGTGTCAAGCTCCTTTTAGATCAAGGCCTTTACACACAAACTCCCTGATACTCTCGGCCCCAGCTGAATGCGCCCCTCCGAGCGCAATGCTCAGAGCGCGCACAATTCCTGTCACCTTCTTTTTCAGTGGATTGACCTCACCCTTCGAATAGAATTAAAGAGAGGTTTCTTATCAAACCCTGTTTTGGAATGGTTTTCTGATGAGTCGTTTGATTGGCTTTGCTGGGATTGCCGTGCTTGTGGTTTCAGTAGTCTTTGCTTTACTCGGTTACACAAAAATCTCGTATATTTTTCTAGCCGTTGCCGCCGTTGATCTCATAGTTGCCCGGATCTATCAGCCTGACGAATCCAATGACAGAAGAGCTAAACAGCTAAAGGGGATGCGGACATTTTTAGGAATATTCAGACTAGCAGCTTGCGACGGTGTTGATTAATGCTTATTCCACCGAACTCAAGCTTGATTCTTCGTTCGTATAGAACTCGACATAGTCATGAATCGCTTTGTCTAATTCCTCACGACGGCGCCATTTACGCCCATAAAACATCTCATTTTTCATTCGACCAAACAATCCCTCGCACGCTGAATTATCAGGTGAGCACCCTTTCTTCGACATTGAACGAACAAAACCGATGTCGCGGGAGGCTTGGATCCAACTATTACCTCGATAATGACAACCCCGATCGGAATGAATCACTAATCTAGTCGGATCAGCAGGCGCATCATTGTCAATCGCCTGCGCTAAACACTCGTTTGCAAGCTGCTGACTGGGATGGCAACTCGTTGTTGCTCCCACGATCTTTCCGTCGAAACAATCCACCAACGCTGAAAAGTAGATTTTCCCGTCATCAGCAGGAAACTCTGAAATATCCGTCAGCCACAACAACCCAGGCTTATCGGCATGAAAATTCCGTTTCACCAAGTTTGGTGGGGCATCTGAAATCTCCCCACGATACGACGAATAACGACGCTTTTTCTTCACATAGCGCACCGCTAGCCCTTCGGCCGAAATGATTCGACGCACAACTTTCTCGCTGACCGTAATTCCCAATTGCTTCAATTGCATCCACACGCGACGATAGCCATAGCTGAATCCGGAGTCTTTGACGATTTCGGTAATTTTTTTGGTCAGCTGCGCATATTTTGAAGGACTCTTCGAAGCTTTGAGCTGATAATAGAAGCTCGACGACGATAGCCCGACGATGTCAAGCAGCAGTGAAATCGGAAAAGCAGACCGTAGTGCATCGACCACAATAGTTTTGACTCTGTTACTGAGATTGGCTGGGTCGATGCTGTCGTCTTTTTTTATTTCTTCCAGCTCTTTTTCTAACACGGCCTTTTCTGCTGATAGCCTTGCTGCCAGTTTCTTCAGCTCTACCGCATCGTCTGGAAGTGAGCTTTCCAAGGCTTTATGCGTGACGATGCCAGCTGACTGTTTGTGTTCAGTTGCGCTCATCAAGCCCCACTTTCCTTCCTCACGGAATTGTTGGGCCCAAGCATGAGAGGCTCATTTTTGAGTTCAGTGCCAACTCGGCTGCAACGGCCTCAGGAGACATCCCGGAGTGGAAAAGCTCGACGGCTTTAAGCTTTGCCGTCAACGGGTAGCGTTTTAGCGTTGTCCGCCGTATAGGAGGAGAGGGCGGTTCACGCCGCTGTCTAATCCAGCGATGTAGTGTCCAACGGCCTGGGTAACCCAATTCGCGGACGGTTTTTGTGGCAGATTGAGTCCTGTCGAATACTTCTAATGCCTTGAGTCGTTGCGCATTGGTGTATCGAATATTGGTCATGCGGAAAACCTCTCCAAGATTTCGTCCGCATCCCCTAAAGGCAGTTAGCTGCTTCTTCATACTCCTCGGCACACTTTTCATCTATATAACGGGGGCTTGGATAGGTATCATCGCAATATTCTCAGGAATAATAGATCTCATGTCTGGAGAATATTCAATACTTAAAAACAGCCGCAGAAACGATAGATTTGTCGGCTCTAATGCAAAATGCTGTCTGGAGCGTTCTGGGTTTAGTTCCGCTTTATAGAGACCGTTGACTGCCCCGATCACTGTGGTGCACCAGCTGGCCCGCCACGGATTCGACCGGCGGCGGTGAGAGCAAGTTCCAAAGCCTCCATAGGCAATGTATCAATACGCATTGTCGAACGTGTGGCAACACCGATAATCTTGCGGCTGTAGACGTCGGTGACAAACGCGGTGTACGCACGCCCGACAAGGTGCGAACATAAGTAATCTCGGCAACCCACAGCCGCCTGAGGGCCTGGTCACGAAAGTTTCGCTGAACCAGATCTGGGCGATGATCTGGTATGTTCGCAATGACCGTTATTACCGGATAACTGAAGTGTCCCAGGTTTTGTTCCGTTTGAGTAGATGAGAAAATCTGGAATATGCCGAGAAAGTTTGACCAGGATGCGAAGGACCGTGTGGTCCGTTTCGTGGAAGATCGCATCTTGTCGGAAAATATGTCGATGCAGGAAGCGTGCAAGATCGTGGCACCGAAACTAGGTGTCTCGTGGCATACTGCCCGGCAATGGGCGCAGGCGGCTCGTCGCGAAAGACGCGTCACTAATCCTTTGTCTGAAGATCTTGTTGCAGAGGTGACCAAGCTGCGTCGTGAAAACCACAAGCTACTAGATACCAACGAGTTGCTGAAGGCTGCGTCAGCTTTTTCGCGTCGGAACCAGACCCGAAATGTTAAGAAATGATCCGGTTCATCGATGAATACCGGGATCGTTTCACTGCCCGAGTTCATCTTCTACGACGTTGAAGAATAACCGGGTTGGTGGGTTTATCACCTCGCGTGGTTATCGCCAGTCCAAAGCTCGTGGGCTTGAGTGCTCGTCGCCTTCGTGATGGCCTGCTGGTTGAACGTATAAGTGGCTATTCATAGAGATAATTATGGTGTCTACGGTGTGCGGAAAATGTGGCATGCTCTACGCCGTGAAGGAATCGATATCGGCCGTGAACACACCGCCCGGCTGATGCGCCTGGCTGGTGTTTCTGGCAAAGGCAAAGGCCGGTCACCTATCACAACCCGAAAAGCTCACGTGTCTGACCTGCGCCCGGACTTGGTCGAGCGTGAATTCAAAGTCCAGAGCCCGAACAAGCTGTGGGTGGCCGATATTACTTACGTGCGCACGAGGAAAGGCTTTGTGTACACCACGTTTGTCACCGATGTTTTCTCCAGGCGGATCGTTGGGTGGGCGTTATCAGATTCCATGCGCACTTCAGGTGTTGCCGCTGCACACTCTCAACCAGGTGACCCAAGTGCGCTGAAGAAACAACAGGTCTTATTCACCATTCGGATCACGGGTCGCAGTATGTCAGCGTTGTCTACAACGAGCGAGGTGCCCAGCACGGGATCACTGCTTCCACCGGGACTGTTGGTGACTGATATGACAATGCTTTGGCTGAAAACGTTAACGGCCCCTCACAAGAGGTGAGCTGATCCATACTCGCAGGTGGAATGATGTTGTCGATGTGGAGATCGCGACGTTCGAGTGGGTGAATTGGTGGAATGAGGAAAGGCTTCATCAAAGCTTGGGATACCGCACCCCGGTCGAGGTAGAAATCGCGTTGTGGGAACAAGATGAGTCTCGGGAAATAATAGAAAATAGGGTAAATGCCTAGGAACAAAACCCAGTACACTTCACCCCATAAATTCAAACGTTACATCACCCCCTCGTGGGGGTGCTTGTGGTTGTCAGGGGGTATGGGGCCGTGTATGTTAAAACACATGCCTTTGTGATGGGAAATACTTTCTATCTGGCATAAATAACATTGTTAGGTCACCGTCTAACCGTGTAACCGTTCAGCGGATTTAGTTTAAGCAGTGATGAGAGTCTGGCTTACTTTTCCATTGGACACTTCATTTTGTTCCAAACAACCTTCCAAGGAGTGAACTTGTCCACACTTTCCCAACTCGTAAATGATGCTCCGGCATTCCGGGGACGCCTAGACGGTATGGCTGAAACCGCTCTTCCACCGGTGACCGCAACCCCTGCCATTGCAGTCACCGCCGCAAAGGCGGCTGGCGCAGTTATTGGCGGTGGAGCAGTCAGCGGCGCTGGTTACGCCGCGTACCGCGCAGTTATCAAGTAGTTCTGACTGTCAGCGTACTCTTTGTATCAAATCATTACAGTTTTCAACGTCTCGGAGAGTAATTCTATGTCTCGTTTGTCCACTCTTGTCAATAATGACCAAATAACCTTTGAGCAGGTGTACAGCCCTGTGATGGCAACCCCAGCCATCATTGCTACCGCTAAGGTTGGCACTGCCCTAGTGGCTGTAGCTGCTGCTTACACTAGCGATTGCTACGCAAAGTAGTTCTGACTGTCAGCGTACTCTTTGTATCAAATCATTACAGTTTTCAACGTCTCGGAGAGTAATTCTATGTCTCGTTTGTCCACTCTTGTCAATAATGACCAAATAACCTTTGAGCAGGTGCACAGCCCTGTGATGGCAACCCCAGCCGCCTTCGGCGCAGGTGTCGTTGCTGGCGCTAAGGCCTGCGGTGCGCTAGTGGGTGCAGCTGGCGTTGGCGCCGCCATTGCAAAGGCTATTAAAGATTAGTTCTCGGTTTCAGAGAGCTGGGAGCTGAGAGGAGAAAAGTAGTGGGTTTGGAAAAACGATTGTCGCACGATCCGCTCGCCACTGTTGAGCGCGCTTGTGCAATTACCGAGCTTATCGCCTCGGCGGAATATCTCGTTCACCGAAAAAATCGCCAATATGGTGGTCTAAACGACTGGACATACTTGAGATCACAGTTCCCAGGTGGCACCGCTAAGTTGTGGAATAAGCTGAATGAAACGCAGGCTGAGGTTGCCTATATGGCACTTCACTTGTTGAAAATCACTCATAATGTAGCTCTCCTTTCACCTCTTTCAAATAACGGAATTCGTGCGTATTGCAATCTAGTGCAAAGTGTTTGTTACCTTACTCTCCAGCCTCGCCAGTTTTTCGGTACAGACGGTGCTGATCAACTTAGTTTCCTGGGCAATGCAGCGTCTGCGCTAGGGAGAATGGGTGGCAGCTCAGAAAGCCGTAAGGCGGCGGCCGACTTCCTCGCCTTACAAGTCACTATTAGTTACTTCATATCAGGCGTAGTTAAATCTCCAGGTAAACGGTGGGCTCGTGGTAACGCACTCGAAGGTGTTATGGCTACCGAGACCTACGGTGACAGGAAATTTTACAGATTCTTACAAAAGCACCCGCGCATTGGTCGGGTGACGACTCGAGGTACCGTTATTCTCGAGTCCTTGATGCCACTCGCAATGATCAATGAAACCGTGCTAAAAGCAACACTTGCACTGTTCGGCACCTTCCACTTAGCCAATGCCCGAACAATGGGGCTAGGCCGTTTCGTTTTACCGTTTATATCGACATATCCCGCGATCTTAAATTTTCGTTCAAGTATCTTCAGACCAGGTGAGGCCACCAAAAAATGACTCTACAGTTACACCCAACCAGCGCTTCACCAGTTCTCAATGCGAGCATCCTGATGGGCACATCACTCGTACTCGGAGGAAGTATTTGGGCTGGGATTAAAGAAAGAAAGCATCGTGCAGACTACCCTGGCTTCGAGACACGGCACTTTCAAAGCTCAACTGGTAACCGCCTTCAAGTGGCAGTCGCACCTGCGAAAACCCCCTCGGCACAAAGCTTTGTTTTAGTACCTGGTCTCTCATCTAGCATTTCGACCGTGGCCGGGCTCGGCACAAAGCTGTCAGCATTAGGCCATCAGGTTGTCATGTTTAATCGTGCAGGCTACGGAGGATCAGTTCGGTTGTCCGAAGAACCGTTTCATATCGACGAGTTCATCATCGACCTTTACCATACTCTGACCGAACTTGCTGCAGATAACTCGGGGACCAAATTTCATCTCGTCGGACACTCTTTAGGGGGATATCTTCTACATGAGTTTGCACGGAAAAACCTTGCTCTGGTTTCAGCAGTAAGCTACTTAGATCCGATGCATCCGAAAGAATTGCAGATATCGAAAGCTCAACGGATGGGGAGTAAAACGGTTGAGCTATCCGTAAATACCGTCGCCCCATTCATCAAATTTGGGGCTGCTCTGCTCTATGGACAGGGAGTGACCACCTACTCGGACGAGTATCAGTTTCACGACCGAATCCTTGCCGATTTAGCTAGCTCCTCAGTGTGGAAAACCGCAAAGGAAGAATGGAAGCTTATTTATCCATACATGCTTGATGGTCATGATATTTCTGCTCTCCCGAGCTCAGTTGACACCCAAGTCATTGCTGCAGGGGAGACCGTTCGCAATGAGCCCGCTCAAGAATCTCTCTACAAAGAATACAGCGATTCCATTCGTATTCTTATGGGGGCGGGGCACCAGTCAATGCTGACGAAAGAAAAAGCGCAAAACAAAATTGCACATTGGCTCACCGTGGGCGCTAAAAATACTGACTTCGGAGACGAAAAATAGTGGGTAATATTCGCAAAATCATAGACGGATCGGTTGCTTCAATTTTTGGCGGATGGTTGGTAGCAACACTGCTTAGTCAGCACCCAGAATCGAATTTAGATCGAATTCGTCGGCTAGATGATCGTTTTGGAAATACAATCATCCCCAACTGGAAGTTTTTTGCACCTAATCCAGCAGTGGAGGACGTGCACGTTCTTTATCGCCTTGTTTCAGAGGACTTATCCGAATACAGCCCGTGGGAAGAATGCCACACCATCTCGCCACGTAAAATGTCACAAGCGTTTTGGTTCCCTCGCCGTCGCTTCGAAAAAGGAATCTTTGATACGCACCAGGCTCTTGTGGTCGGATTAGCTAGCTTGGGAAAAGGCGACGAGAATGACGCCGTATTGCGAAGGTCAATCAGCGATACTGCCGAGATGTTGAACAACTACATTCGCCATAATTACACTCGATCAATCTCGAAAACAGAAAAGAACTGGTACTGGCAACAGTTGATGTTGGTACGGTTCGCAGGGCACGATGGGGCAGCAAAACCAATTTATGACCTCATTTTGAATTATCAAGCAATCAACACAGAACAAGATTCGAATATTTCACCAGCGTTCTATTGTGATGATTATTTCAATGAGTACTACGACGAAGTCATGAAGACAGTCGATCCCAACGTTGATCATGCTGAGTGGATCTCTGCGGCAGTAAGCGGACAACTGCCGCAGCGAATTCTAGATATCGGTGCAGGTACTGGGCGGGTACTTGCCCAAGTTGCTAGTAGATTCCCGAATGCGAAACTGTTTGCCATCGAACCGGACGAAAAATTCTCCCAGTCATTTGCTGATATCGATGCCAATTTTTTCTCGGGCACTGTTGAAGAAGCTTTTACAGCAGAAGCCACCATGGATATAGATTTGGCTTTCGTAACCTACGGATCATTGCAGTACATATCAAGCTTGAGCGAGCTCACCGAGTCGCTAAAGACAGTCCGCAGAATGATGACCCGTGGAGGAATTATTGCGGTGGAGCTATTCGCCTCCGAGATATATCACGCCCCTGTGCAGCCCAGCCCTATGAGTTTAAAGCTGGGCGAAAAACCACACACGATTAGTATGTCTTCCCTCCAATATCCACATGGAATAGTGGCAGTAACAACGCAAATTAAGCGCCAATCTGACGGGAAAACTGGTGTAATGAAAGAATGCGTGTTTCCTGTAACTCGACAAGAAGCAGTCGAAGCCCTTCATGCAGCAGGATTTTCATCTGTCCAGGTTAATCTCAAAGGCGCATATCTCCGATGCACAGCAAAAAATATGTAGCCTTAATTCATAAAATCTATTTTTAACTCTCTGAAAGGACTATTATGACGCGTTATTTCACAGCTTTGATAGCCTTTATGGTTGTATTGTCGATTGCTGGGATTATGTTTGATGGAATTGACTCGAAGCAAGGTATTGCTATTACTATCATCGTTTCTTTAGCTTCTGCTGCCGTAATTTATTGGCTATATCCGTTCTTCACCAATCCAGAAAAATAGTCAAATAATTTGTACTTTTAGAGGGTAATAGTGAAGACAGTATGGAATATTGCAATGAGGGGCCAATACGGCTCATACTCAACCCTGCTAGTTCTTGCGTTCACCGCCGGCATCATAACAGCCACACAGCCAGTCTTAACAGGACAAATCCTACAGATTCTGTCAGGTAACGAATGGGAGGCAGCGCGCGCATCCATTTTATTGCTAACTTGCGTCTTTCTCTGTGAACTTGTTCTCCAGGTTTTAATATCTTTGCTGCAGGCGCATATCGGAGGACGATGCGGGAAAAAACTGCGAGACCATTCAATGAACCTTACGGTTAACTCGCAGCAAGGGATTGAGGATATCCTACCGACCGGTGAAATTCAGAACCGTGTGCTCACGGATTCTGCGACTGCCCCCTACACATTCGTCAACGCGGCCCCCGCTGTACTTAGAGCCACAACACTGTTGTTGGCTTGCATCGTTGGTATGGCATTTGTTTCGCTCATGCTTTTTGGCATTGTGATCGGACTTGTTCTCTTAACGACCCTAGTAGTCCTGCAGCTTTCACGTTGGATTAGGAAATCTACACACTTGTCCCGTACAGACGCTGCGAACTACGGCGTTGCAGTATGGAACCTGTTGGGTTCTTTAAAGGTATACAAATCACGCAACGCTGAACCTGAGGCGTTGCGTCACATAAGCGATAAGTCAGAGACCCTGCGAAAATCCGGCATTCGCACCGATATTTCGAGCAGCCTTGTCATGCCAAGTCTGAACCTGGGCACACAGATTGCCTTGGTGCTATCTATTGGTGGAGCTATGTGGGCGATGACGAGTGGCCGACTATCCACCGGCGAGGGCGTGTCTTTTGTAATGTTCATGCTTTATTCATTATCCCCAGCAGTGGAATTGGGCACGTTAATCAGCGGAGCCGCCCAAGCTAACGTAGCTGCAGCTCGTTTGATAGAAATCTGGAACCAGCCTCAAGAAAAGCAGGGAAGCGCTCTGGTTCCTTCGTCACCGAAACCTTCTTTAGTGTCTAGTAATCTGACGTACTCTTACCCAGGCACTGAACTGCAGGTCTTGAACTCTATTAACATGCACATCGAAGGTCCAGGCCTCTATTTGATGCACGGATCCAACGGAGCAGGAAAGTCCACTTTCTTGGCACTTGCCAATGGGGTTCTGCCGGCACAAGGGAAAATCTTTGTCAACGGAGTAGACTCCTCAACCCTGTCTCGAAAGTCTTGGCGCGAAAATGTTCTGCTCGTTGATCAACAACGTGAGCCCTTTCACGGAACTCTACGCGACAATATCGGCGCAGGACTTGATATCGGTGACAATGACCGCATCCAAGCTATGAAGCGCACTGGTTTCATCAAACACTATCAAGACTTAAATCTGAAGCTCGGCGACGATGGAGTCGAACTTTCCGGAGGGCAGCGCTCCCTGCTTGCTATAACGGATGCCCTCATTCGTAAACCTCAGATTTTACTCTTAGACGAAATTTCTGCAGGTGTGGACAAAGAGACGATTCCAACTTTAGTTACAGTTATTGAGCAGTGTGCGCAGCAGAGCTTGGTCGTGGTTGCGACTCACGACAACATTCTCGACAAGATTCCACACCAAGTCATTGAGCTAAACGACCTTGCTGCTGGCGCAGAATTACGATCTCGGCCCCTCTAAGCTGATTTGTTTTAGGAATTATAAATGCTTGAGTTTAAAAGTGTACGCAAAAGGTTCGAGAAGAACGAGGTTTTAAAGGAACTCACTTTCCGGTTAGATGCAGGCGAGATCTTGGGCCTTTTGGCACCAAACGGTGGCGGCAAGACTACTGCTATGAGGATTGCTATGGGGCTCATCCCCTTTGATGACGGTGCCGTCACCGTTTTTGATAAGCCAGTGAAGCCTGGTGCAGTACGCGGCGTGGGGTATATGCCAGAAGAACGCGGTTTATACCCAAATGAACGAGTTGAAGACCAGCTTCGGTATTTTGCAAGACTCAGCAAGATGTCCCAGATCGCAATTGATAGGCGATTGGTCGAGCTGTTGGACGAATTAAATGTCTTACAATATAAACATAAGAAAGTCAAAGAGCTATCGCTTGGAAATAAGCAACGCGTCCAAATCGCTGCAGCATTAATTGGCAAACCTCAACTACTCATTCTGGACGAACCCTTTTCTGGGCTTGACCCGATCGCAGTCCAATTTTTCAGTAATCTTCTCCGTAAATACGCATCCCAAGATGCAGGAATCCTCTTCAGCTCTCACCAGCTGGACGTCGTTGAGCAGGTGGCTACACGAATTGGGATTATGAAGGAAGGGCAACTGGCTTTCAATGGTGACTTGGAAGAGTTGAAAAAGAATAACCAGAAGAGTATTGCCATTTTGCGTTTTCAACGAGACGAAGCATCTGCAAAAAAGGAAATTTCTTTTGAAAACTGTCCCAATATTATCAGTTCTACGGTGAGTGCTGGGAAAGCGGAGCTGGAGCTTTCAGTCGAAAGGATCTCTGTAGAAGAAATCGTACTTTCTGGTTTAAGAGCAGAGGAAATAGTGGAAGTTTCGTACAAACGCAACACATTTGCTGAAGCACTTTCTGAACTATATATAGACGAAGAACAGACAGAATCGGTGAAAAAATGAAGTTAGATAAGGATACTATTTGGGAAATCGCAAAGAAGGAAGCGAAACTTGGTGTATCAAGCAAAGCAGTGTGGGGGGTTCTTTCGGTCGTCCTTATCGGGGCAGTAACGCTTATTGGCTTCGTGGGTGCAAAAATTGAGCATGATACAGTCACCGATCTTGAGACATTAGTGCTCATTCTAGGGACTTTCCTTACCGTAGTAATGGGAATGGGCATCCTTATGAACAGCACTTTAGTCGGAGGATCTATTAGTGAAGAAAAAGACAAGAAAGTAGTTGAGATTCTACTCTCCCTAGCTAGACCAGAAGAACTTTACATCGGAAAAATGCTCGGTCATTCCCTCATTGGGTTTACTCAGCTCGTTATCCTGTGGGCAACAGTCCTTGTTTTTACGCTGGTCTTTGATATTTCCACGCTGTCTAAACTACCCCTCTGGTTTTGTTTCGTCATGCTCGCCTTTATGCTGCTAGCATACTTATTATTCACAGCTCTCTACGCGCTTGCTGGGGCACTCGTATCCAACGTAGAGGACTATTCCGTCGCTCAGATACCGATTGTTTTCCTTTTCATGGCGTCAATGTTCCTGCCTTTTGCGCCAATAATCGGATGGGGTTCATTAAACGAAGGATGGGTTCCGTTCGCGTCCTGGATACCGCCGCTATCAATGACGCTGGCTCCGACCCTAGATGCTTTTGGCGACGGGCTATGGATCCGAACAATCTCCTCATTTGTGATCTTCTTTGTGGAAATTTCAATTCTAAATTATCTGGGAACTAACATATTCCGTAAGAAAGTTCTGAAATAAAGAACTTCTGATGCTGTCCCAGTTAAGCTAACACTCGCGGCGCTTCGCCAAGTCAGATACGAGGCCGGCACGAGAGTGTGTGGGGGTACGTAGTCCACGAAACGGTTGGGGTAAGCCACGGCTAGTTGATTGATGGCTTGTTTCCATCCGGTTGTTTTGACTCCTTCAATATAGCCGTTGCATCTGATGTCAAGTTTCGTTTTCTTTGCTCGTTAGGCAGTGCGCGTGAGAGTCTGATGGTTTGTGTGTTAGCCTATGCTGGGTAAGGAGATGGACCAGAATGACTACTCCTGCGAGACGAGATCCGGCCGATAAGGCCACAAATTGATGCGATTGAAAAGGCTGTTTGCTAACCCTTAA
This sequence comes from Corynebacterium sp. LaCa_70, assembly GCF_058182015.1. Lineage (NCBI taxonomy): Bacteria > Bacillati > Actinomycetota > Actinomycetes > Mycobacteriales > Corynebacteriaceae > Corynebacterium > Corynebacterium sp. LaCa_70. The sequence goes on along the minus strand of NZ_CP190914.1, from coordinate 2,359,184 downwards.
ATCGCGAAACTAATTGTGTGATGTCTAGTGACTTTTTGGACTCTGGCTTGTTGACAATATGGGGATGGCAATTCCCATTACTCTCCGCAAGAAGATAGCGGATTTCGACCCCATCCGTGAGGGCATCACGGTCCAGCAGTTCTGCAAGAACATCGGCGTATCGAAGCAGACGTACTACAACATCAAAGCACGTATCGCCGAAGGTGGGCGGGCTGGCATCGTGCCGGATCGCACGGCACCGCTGAACCCGCGACGGGTCTACGATGTCAAGATTCGACAACAGGTCCTGCAAGCTCGCGGTACGTTAAAAGCCCACGGCCAAGACTACGGCCCATGGTCAATCTTCTATTTCTTCTTCGACGAACTCGGCTACGACCAACCACCGTCACGAGCTTTAATCGCACAATGGTTGCACGAGGCTGGCGTCGCTGAGATCAATGCACGGAAACGACCGCGTAAGTCCTACAGGCACTTTGCCAGGGGCGAAGTCAATGAACTGTGGCAGATCGATGCGTTTACCTACAGACTCTTCGATGTGGCTCACACGCAAGTGACTATCTACCAAGTCGTCGACGATGCCAGCCGCTTCGACGTCGGCTCCTAAGCTTTTGGAACTCCAGAAAACGGCACCGATGCCCGCATCACGCTAAGTGGAGCCATTGATGCTTACGGACTTCCCCAAGAAGTCCTGTCTGACAACGGTGATGCCTTTGCCACCTACCATCGCGGCCGGCTGTCGCAAACCGAATGCTGGCTCGCCAGCCTGGGAGTTCAATCAAGTGCGGGCTTTGCTCCCACGACGCAAGGCAAAGATGAGCGATCGCACCAAACCATGACCAGGTTTTTGGATGCTCGTACCCCGACGACGCTGGCGCAGGTCCAACAGCTGATTGTCGACTACCGCAACTTCTACAACACACGCCGTCGCCACCAAGGACTTCTCAAAGGCAAGATGCACATCACCCCAGCCCAAGCCTGGGAGATTATCTCGCATGCCCAGCCACCGACGCAGCCGATTGACCCAGATGTTTTATGGACAAAAATCGCGAAACAATATCACCGGATTCACCCCGACAACCAGGCAGATGCCTTAGCAGCCGAGACAGTGGTCGCGACAGATAATGCCCTGCCTGAAGTTGCAGCTTCAGACAGGGCACCAAGTAACGACACTCAGGCGATCCAGCAAGATGCACCCCATGCCGATTCCTCAACCGTAATGCCAAGCTCTACCGGTGTAAATGCACTCTGGCCTATCCCGGACAAGCTGTGGATCAACAAAAGCGGGGTGGTACGCGTTATGGGACACGGCCTTTACGTCGGGCTGCGCTTTAAAAAATCGAGCCATCTACAGCAGCGTAGCCGATGACTATGTGGAATTTTTTACTGATCACGACGGTGAGAAACTGTTGTCATTTCCGCTGCCGATCCAACTGAATCAGCGTCCACCCGGCGGTCAAATCAACATAAACCACGTTGTCGGCATGTGGCACCGACAACCCCCCAGAGCTAAAACCCAACCTCTCTGGGCCACGGCCAAGCCGCCGGAAGAAGCCAAGTTAGCACCAGTACAAAAACTCCGTGGACTCCCCGTCCAAAAAGCGGGGAGACTCCGCGTCCACAAAGTCCCTAGACTCCGAGTCCAAAAAGTAGCTGGACTCCAAGTCCAAAAACCTCATGGACATAACATCACGAAACTAATTGATGATCTAGGAACGTCCACTCCGGATGCCAATGACTTAGTCCGGAGTATGGGGCAAGTCTCCATTACCAGGGGTTTGAATGCTGAGATGGATTCCCTTTTAGGCTACGCCCCTGGCGGTAGAAGCCCTAAAACTGCAGTTGGAACAGGCAATCACCGCAACGGCATCTACCCAAAAAACCGTGGATTCTCACTACGGGCCGGTTACTGTGGATATCCCCAGAGACAGTGCCGGGTCGTTTATCCCAACCATGGTTCCTCAAGGATCAAGGAGATTGACCGACGTTGTGGAGATGATTGTGAACTTGTATACCGGTGGGATGATCAACCGCAGTGTATATCACCACATGGCAACTGCGATGCGGGTTGATATTGGCGAGAGCGCATACATATACTTGTATGTAAGGTAATAAAATCGTTAGCGAGAAGATCATAGTCGACCTAGAAGAGTGAAATCAGCAGGCACCACGAATAACAGGAATACAGACACTCCAAAAATGGGTAGCCACTCAACTTTCTAAAGTGCTATGCTGAGATGTAACTGTCAGATTTGAATCATACAAAAAGCTAAAAATTAGATCAGTAATCAATAAAAGGTGAGACGGAACCACTATAGAGGCGTAACTAAACCAAAGAGAAAAATTCTAGAGCCGGAGAGATACCGAAGGGATAAAACAATGAAGTGCAGTTTCAGTCTAGTTGAAAGATCAAACATAGAACACAAGTGGGCCCTATGACTAAAAAAACTAGGGAAGCCCCTAGGATTATCCAGAAGTCCCACGCTGCAATGCCCATTACGTTGTTAGCAGTTCCGCTTGGAGGAGCCTAGACCAACTTCCCACCTTAAAAGCCTGCGGTCTCATTTCAGCGGTAAGCTCCGCTAGGCCTCCCCTTTGTCTTCGGCCGGATACCGTCGGTAAAGATATTGCACAGTTTGCGACACCATATTCATTTCGTTTGCCTTTCTGTCCGCAGATTCCGCCAGTCTAACGAGTTTCCACTGAAGCATTGCAGTGGATAAGCTCCTGCCGGATTTCATCCCGGTCGGCATACAATTCGTTTTCTAGCCTTCCGACTTCAAGCCCAGTACAACCCAAAATCAGTACTCAACACACTGCTCACCATCTTTTTGTATGGACACACCTATTGTAAAGTATTTAAAAACGTGGAAGACGCTCCGTCAAACGATCAGGTAAAGTTGGAACTGGTTCCCATTATTTGCCTAGCATAAAAATCGTTGCGGCAGTGGTTTTCCTGAAAAGAGGACACTTGAAAGCTGCTGTAGTAGGGAGCGGCCCAAACGGACTAGCTGCCGCTGTTGTATTGGCTCAGCATGGAATGGAAGTCACCGTATTTGAAGCTGATAACACGGTAGGCGGTGGGATGCGTAGCCACCGGGGCCTCCGTGCCGGAGTGATTCACGACATGTGCTCCGCGGTTCATCCGCTTGCTGTAGCTAGCCCTTTCTTCCGCGAAGTGAAATTGGAGCGCCACGGGCTAGACTTTGTGTTTCCTGAACTTGATTTGGCCCATCCTCTGGACGACGGTAGCGCTGGCCTCTTATACCGTAGCCTCAATCAGACTACCGAAAAAATGGGCAAAGATGAATTGTTGTGGCGTGCAACTTTTGGCCCACTAGCAAAAAACTTTAACTCCATTGCTTCCGATGCGTTAGGTCCGGTGTTACGCGTTCCACGTAGTCCAATATGGACTGGACTGTTTGGCTTTAATGCAGCTCTTCCAGCCTCGTTGTCAGCATTGCGATGGAGGGAGGAAAGTACACGGGCTTTGTTCGCAGGTATAGCTGCGCATGCTTTTTCCAGATTGGATACTCCACTAAGCTCTTCGGTGGGAACACTGTTGATAGCCGCCGCACATAATACAGGCTGGCCCGTCGCGGTAGGAGGAAGCCAGTCTATCGTGAAAGCGTTTCTTGCAGAATTGGCACAGTTGCGTGTAACGGTCATGTGTGGAACACGCATTGACTCGTTCCAGCAAATTAATGATTTCGATGTGGTGATGCTAGACACCGCACCACAAGATGCGCTGAGAATACTCGGTGATCGATTGCCGAAACGCATGCAGAAGGCCTATTCACGGTTTTCCCACGGGCCTGGGGCGTTCAAGGTGGATTTTTTGATTGACGGCGATATTCCGTGGAACAGTAAAGAACTTCGGCAGGCGGGGACCGTACATCTGGGAGGTACTTTTGCAGAGATCGCGAAAGCAGAAAAGGGTATTGTGACAGGCAAGATGCCTCAAAATCCTTTCGTATTGCTGGGGCAGCAGTACCTTGCAGACCCGAGCAGATCGGATGGAAGGCTCAATCCTGTGTGGGCTTATGCTCACGTGCCGAATGGGTTCGATGCCGATGCCACGGAGCTAATAGTCCGTCAGATTGAGCGATTTGCGCCCAATTTCCGAGATACGATTGTGGATTCAGTTTCGTTCAGCACCGAAGAATTGCAGCACTATAACGCTAATTACGTAGGTGGTGATATCATCGGTGGCGCGTCTGGAGCACGGCAACTTATTGCACGACCTATATTATCTCTTGATCCGTATTACACTGGGGTTTCAGGGGTCTATATTTGTTCATCTTCGACGCCACCAGGTGCCGGTGTACACGGGATGTGCGGGAAGCACGCAGCAGAAAGCGCTTTGAAGCATTTACAACAGCGGTGAAAATGTTGGGCGGAAATCCTATATTTGACGATGTATATTATGCTCAACTGCGTGGCCTCCTTTTTTGAATGCACCTTCGACCGGAAATGTCTCGTCATAGCCGCTGAACCAAATCATTTCGATCTGACTGCCTATCTTAATGAAAACAATCACTAAAACCTCGCCTAGGCGGACGCGGAAAGGTGATTTTTCATTTTTATCAACTGGGTCTGAGCCCTGTTTGGTATGCACTTGATATCCAGCCCAGTCGCGCTGGCAAGATTCGTAATCTACCACCATGTCCAGGTTTCCGAACAGTTCAAACGCGATGCCATGGTCCTCTACAAGAGCAATGAGGACTTCTCGCTGAACACAGTATTAGCCCAGCTCGGCATCAACCGAGCCTCGATACATTCTTGGGTCAACAATTATGGCACCACAAAGCGTGCCCGCACGAAAGCCGTGCAAGATAAAGCGGTCAAGTCCCGTGGAGTGGTGTAGCCGTCTAGCTTTCGGCTCAGTATACAGTTCTGTGTGTTAGGTCAGGCGGTTAGCTGGTGGTGGTCACCATGGTCACTTCCAGGTTGGTCAAGAGGACGCATGAGTTGTTTTGTTTATTCGAGTGCTGAAAGTGACATGTAGCGTTTTTGCTTCGACCCAATCCTTGGGTTGTCCACCAAGGACCGCACCGACAAGCCAGATGATGGCTTCCCGGTTTCAAAAGATGCCAACTACGTCGGTACGTCGACGGACCTCCCAGTTTAACGGCTGTGTGGGGTTGGTTGACCAGACCTTCGACCACACCGGCTTTGGGACTGCGGTGAACACCAATACTCCATCGAGTGACTGCTTCCAAATAGGTCACAACCTGAGGGAACTTTGGCTCTAGTAGGTCGACTACTTCGCGGGCTTGGGACGAGGTGGATTGGGCACCTGGTTGTTGAAAGATTGCCTGGAACATCGCAGAGCCCATTGGCCACTGCGTTTTCGGGACCATTTCGTAGAGGTTTTTGCACAATGCGTGCGGCAGTGCTGCCACGTCGCATCGGGCAGCAGTTTAGATATCGGGTGTTGGATGCCCTTGTGAGCATTACTGGTGACAAGGAGGACGCGCGAAGCCCGCGGGCTTTTAAGTCTTGGAGGAGGCATTTCTATGACGCGTTGAATGATGCGGTGGCAACATACATGCCAAGTATCTTGCGGTAGCCGTCGGCGTTGACCCCAGTGGCCAACAGTACGCAGCATGTGACCACGCGGGCGTCTTCGTTCACTTTGACCGTCAGTGTGTCACACGGCAGGTAGGGGTATCGGCCGGGATCGAGCGGGTGGTTTGAGACATCGGCGACCACCTCGTCGAGTTCTTCCCACATGCGCGAGACATGGGATGTCGGAATGTGAGCAATGCCTAGTGTTGCCACCAGATCATTCATCCTGCTTTTAAGGTAGCAGGTCGCAATCACAGTTGATAGTGCGCATTCGGCACGTGTACGGCGCTCAAACAACCAGCCCGAGAAGAGGGCCTGTTGGGGAAATTTTCGTACTACCACATTGATTGTGGCGACACGGGTGTCAAGGTCGCGATGGCGGTACCCGTTGCGGTGGTTGGGTCCGTTCGGTGGAGGCAACATTGTATTCGATATCGCAGACGATGTCTTGGCATGGGTGGAGAGGATTTGGTTGATACCTGAAGCGTCCCATCTACTCAAACGGAACAAAACCTAGGACATTTCAACGGATGTATTCATCAATTGCGTGGTAGAACTCCTCCACACTGGTGAATGATTCACCGTGGTACATCTCTGACTTGAGATGCCCAAAGAAGTTTTCCATCACCGCATTGTCGTAACAGTTTCCCCTCCTTGACATCGACTGTGTACCACCAATACCTGTGATGAGTCTGCGCCAACTGGAATGCTGGTACTGGAATCCCTGATCGGTATGCACAACCAATCCTTGATCTGGTGATTCTTGCGCAATGGCATCACGCAAAGACTTCGAGGTAAACACCGTATTCGGTGAGGTTGAAACGCTGTACGACACGATCGAGCGATCGCATAAGTCCATAATCGGCGATAGGGGCCTGACCCCCGGAAAGTGGACACGTCGGGGTTAACTATGCGACTTTAGCCAGTGTAGCTGAAGTCGTAGCTTCAAAGACATCAGGAGCCACAAGATTGCACCAGGAGTGTCGTCTGCGCGTGTTGTAGCGCATGCACCATCGAAAGACTTCCTGGCGGCAGGTAATCGGATTGTCAAAGACTTTCCTATCACGCAAAACTTCCCGCTTTAAGTTGGCGTTAAACGATTCCGCCAAAGCATTATCAGCACTAGTTCCTACCGCACCCATGGATTGGCGCACACCAAGTTGGGCACAGTGGTCTTGAAATGCCTGTGAGGTGTACACACTGCCGTGATTGTCAGTGGAATACAGCCCCGTCAAGACTGCCACGCACGCCGTGTGCGTGGGCTAGGGCTTCGATGACCAGTGAGACACGCATGTGGTCTGCAAGTGCACAAACTGCACGTTTCCGTGAATAAGTGTCAATGACCGTGGCAAGGTACATGTTCTTGCCGCTCTTACACGGCAGGTAGGTAATATCGCCGACATAAACGCGGTTCGGCTCGTTAGCGGTGAATGTGCGTCCCACTAAAACCGGCATGACACGGTGGCCAGGCTTGCGCTTGGTGGTGATGCATCGACGCCGTGTGCTCAAGCCTTTTAGCCCCATAGCTTTCATGATTCGTGCGACCTTCTTATGGTTGATCGGACCGAGGTCCGTACCTTCGTTGAGGCTTGCAGCGATGCGTTTAGCCCCATAAAGACCAAGCTCATCATCAAAAATGGACCTGATTTTTACGCCAATAAGACTGTCAGAATGCATCTTTAACCTGCTCTTTTCGCAGGTGCTGACCCATTTATAAAACGAGGAACGATTGAGCTGTAAAACGTGACACATCCGTGTGAGCCGAATACTCGGTTCGGTGGTCATAGACAAACTGGAAGCAGATCACCAGTGAGTCTGCTTTCAGCAAAATATTTGGCAGCCTTGCGCAGAATATCGCGTTCTTCGCGCAGCTGAGCGTTTTCTTTTGTCTCACTGGTGGATTTGCTCAGATTCTGTGGTGGCTTGGGCTTTATCACGTATGGCTTTTATGCGGGCACGCTTTCCGGTGCCGTACTTTTTGACCCATGAATGTAGCGGGACTCGGTTGATGACGAGCTGGGCTGATGCTGTGTCCAGTGAGAGTTCCTCATTGTTTTCGTACAGGGCTACGGCATCGCGTTTGAATTCTTCGGAATACCTGGGCATGGTGGTAGATTATCTTTCTTTCCAGCCCGACTGGGTTGGGTATCAGGTGTCCACCAAACAGGGTTCAGGTCCCACTTCATCATGACGTTCGTCGATGATCTCGCCACCATCGACTCGCAGGAGGAATTCGATCGGGCACACAAGGAATGGTGCACGAAGACAGTCGCGGAGTTCGAATAGCATATCCATCTCACCTGGACTGGTTTCGAATTCCACGACGGCCAGGCGCAGAAGTGGCTGAACATGACATCGCAATACTTGGCAGTGTTGGACCATCCCGATGTGCAGAGGGTTTGCTCCTACCTGCACGCGCCCGTGGACCTGTAGGTCTACAACGAAGCCTCCAGAGAAGAGGTCAAACGCCTAACCGCCTGGTCAACACTCGGCCCAGAGAAGTACATTGCCTATTAGGAGAGCCTGAGGGAAATGGTGAAAGCCAAAGGAAATACTTCTCCTCCCCCCCGATTGGGAGACTGACGTGTGGGTCGCTAGAGATAGCGCCACCCCATCCCCATAAAGAAAGGACCTTGGGCTGACCAATCGGTTTGACCCCGTAGACTTCTCTGACTCCTTCCCAAACTGCGAAACCTTCGAAAATTTTTTGCCGAACGGAGCGTAAAAACATCTCGAACGGCATCGGGGGAAGCGGATATCTCGTGATCGACTGGGAGGGAAATCAGGTATATACACGAAAGTACTCTTGAAGGAAAGCGTCCCTTATATAGGATGCGACCGAGCACTTTTAAAACCGAGGTGTTTACGAGACGTACTTTTCCGCTTCTCTCATCATCATCTCAAAATGGCCCCGGTGTGCTCCATTGGAGGCTTTTTGGAAAACCCTATTAAATGCTTCCAGCCAGCGCTTGTTAGAGGTGGACGACTGAGCGTAGACTTCTGCATCTACGATGGTGTGGGAACCACGATGCGACCAGGCAATGAGCGCATCGTGAAGTGCTTTCTCTGTGGGCCTCAGCCCTTCACCAAGCTGGTACAGATTCTCCTGACCTCCTAGAGTGGAAAAATAGCTCTCTAGAATTCTTCGCAAAATGTTCGGGAGCCAAGGCATCCCAGAGTCGGGATATAGATGTGCCGCAGCTACCTCGTCCCAAAGTTCCTGATAAGCCGAACGAATAGGATTCTTCGGTCCACAGTCTTGCATCTGATTCGGTTCAGGAGAGAACTTTCTGATCCGGTAGAATTTCACTTCCGGCGACTCTTTACCCTTGTGGCTATAGCTGACTTCTTCATGGAACCGAGTGCTATGAGTCAGGAGAAGCACTTGTGAGACGCGAGCGTGTTTTTTCTCGCGGACACTCCGAATTAGGTCGCGGATTAAAGCAGAGACCACGAACATGATATCACCGTCAAGACTCGAGACGGGGTCGTCGATGATCGTGCAGATCTTCTCGGTTTCCCCGTCCTGCCTTACTTCGGAAAGTGAATGGTAGAAGTAAAGGAAGGTGATGAAAGTGCGCTCTCCCTCACTGAGAGTAGCGATATCGGCTGTTTGACCATCGTCTCGAACGATTCGATAACCGTCTTTCGTGCCTGCTTTCTCCAGCTTGAAACTATGAAACTGGCTCATTTCAAGCATTTCGTTAATTGTTTGAATGGTGGCTTCACTGGAAGTGGTCCGGGCTCGAAGTTGACGTAGATCGCTCTCGTACCCTTGGAGGAATTCCTTCTGCTGTTTAATACTTTGCTGGAGCCCGTCAACCTTCTTGTCTATTCTTCCTTTTTCCTCAAGAAATGTCGTGATGAGCTCGTTTACGTGCCCCCGCACAAACTCTCGCCAAGCGTTGTCGATAATGATGGAACCCTGGTTCTTACGGTTCCGAACGATTGTGTTGGCCTTCTCAATCTCTTCATTCGCCTGATCGACGATCGACACAAGCGCTGCATGAGATTGGGCTGCACTGCCCACTTCTATGACATCCGAAGGTTTCATCATTTTTTGTTTGAGAGATGTTGCAATGCTTTCCAAGCTCACTTCGACAGCCTCGAAGGCCTGGTTGACCTCAACAGATTCAACGCCACGTTGCAAAGAATCAAAATTCTGATTTTTATAGGAGGTCAGGGATTGGATAGAGGATTCAACCTCCTGTTGTAACTGTTCGATCTCGCCACGCTTTTCTTGGTAAGTGTCGTCAAAGAGCCGCGCAAGCTGGTCACTTAGGTCTTTTGGGGCAATCTGCTGACAAAAAGGGCACAGCTTGGAAGGGTTCCGCGGACCATGGAAATGATCCATTCCCTCCCTCACCCAGTCGGAGATGTCTAAACGTTCAATCATGTCCGCCAAGGGAACATCTGCACTGCCAACAATCGGGGTCCTGAGCGCTTCGCGCAGTTTTTCTTCATCCCATGTCAGGTCTGGAACACGAAGAATTGGAGGTTGCTCATCGATTTCCTTTGAGAACGCAACCTCGGCTCTTGGCGCAAGGGATTCGAAGGTTTCTTCGCCTCGATCAGGGAATTCGGCAGCTATACCAAGCGTACGGGCAAGGCACTGATCTCGACTTCTGTTCAACCCGGTCATCTGAATCCTAATTACTTCAGGTATATCGTCACGACGCTTCCATACTTTGTCAGCAAGGTCCTGGCGCTTAACCTCGAGTTCCTCTTTCGCTTGATTGATGAGGGTTTCACAACGATCGATTTTTTCCTTAGCCTTTTGGAATTCCTCCTGCAGTTTTTTGATCTGGTTAAAGGTTTCTTTGCTGTCCTCACCGAGAAGAAAAACGCCACGTTCCTCCGCTTTGGTGAACGTCTTGTTGACGTAATCCCTGTTGTAAACCTTTACCGTCTGCAGTTCCGAAGACCAATTGACATGAGAGTAGTCATTGTCATTACCATTTAAGCTCCGGCTAATCGTTGTTTTGCCAGAACCATTGGGCCCAAAAACGTAGTTTACCGTGGTGAGATTATTCAGAACTTCATCATCGCCAAAACTAGGAAACCCGGAGAGGGAAACCGACCTGATCACGAGTGCCTCCTAAACACTTCCGCAACCCAGATGCCGAGTCAAGGCCGTTCTCATGGTTCCGGCCTAGCGCGAGCATCGAGGGCAACGCATACACATCATCCTAAACTTGAGCACCCCACGCCCTCCAAGGCCACCAGACGGCGATAGGCTTTTATAGGGTATCAAATGTAACGAGGTTGCTCGGTGGCCGAGACGGACGTCCTGCAGGTAGCCGCGGGCTTGGTTTTGTGTGGTGAGCCTACCTCAGCGCTTGATCACGCGACGGCTGGGGGAGTCATGCGTAAGCTATACGACGCGGCTGCCGCCGGGTGTGCTGTGATTATTGTTAGCCATGAGGAAGGCTTATTGAAACAGTGGTGTACTAGAGTGCTGCATTTTTCCGAGCTCGCGGGGCGCACATGAAACTCAATCAAAGCTTGCTGACGCAGTAACCATATTTACTGCAAATCCTGGACAGTCTAAATTAATCGACGATCCCGGGCAGCGGTGACGGCGGCGGTGCGCGATTCCACACCCAATTTCTGAAAAATATGAATCAGGTGCGTTTTGACTGTCGCCTCAGAAATAAAAAGCTTCTTTGCCAAGGCCTTATTGCTCGCACCGGTGGCGAGTTCCCGCAGAATTTCAATTTCACGCTGCGAAAGGCTCTGCTGCGGTTGCGAAGTCCGCTGCGCCAGTGCCGCCGCCACATCCGGCGACAACGTGCGCTTGCGTTCATGGGTGGCGATGATGGCGTCGAATAAACTTGTCTCAGGCGAATCCTTCAGCAGATAACCCAACGCACCGGCCTCAAGAGCAGCGACGATATCGGCTTCGGTGTCGTACGTCGTCAAGATCAACACTGGTGGACCGCCTGCCTTCGCTAATTTGCTGGTCGCGGTGATTCCGTCAACCCCTGGCATCTGGATATCGCACACCACCACATCCACATCAGTGATGCTGCCGTCGACAAGCGCATCCACCGCGCTACCATCGGCGGCCTCGTGGGTGACATGCACCCCGTCGAAGCTATTCAGGATTGCACGCAGGCCAGCGCGGACAACGGGGTGGTCGTCGAGAAGCATAACGCGGATCATGGTGGTCTCCTGGAACTAGCTAGCTGGTGTGTGCTGCGAAGTCAGCGGGATGCGGGCCGCAACAACCGTGCCTTCACCTGGGCTCGATTCAATATTTACTGTGCCAGATAATGCAGCAATGCGTTGCTGAATCCCACCAAGCCCATAGCCGTGGCTGGCGTCTTGCTGGGGTGCCCGCGCCGGGTCGAAACCGCGGCCGTCGTCAAAAATATCGACGGTTAACTCGTCGCCAAGCACCGCGACCGACACCACCGCATGATCAGCATGGGCATGCTTGGCGACGTTATTCAACGCTTCTTGCACGCATCGCACCACCGCGGTGACCACGGATTCGGGCAGCCGACGGTGCGTATCACCAGAGAAATTCGCCCGGAATTCGGTGGATTCGCCCAAGCTGCTACCACGCCGACGCATGCGCTGAAGAATCTCAGTGATGGCATCTGGCAGATCTGCTTGCGCAGATGGTGCGGTCAGATCCCGCACGAAACGGCGCGCCTCCGCCAGGTTGTCACGGGCGGTGTCCTCGATGGTAGACAACACGTCTGTAGCTGCATTTTTGGACTCGGGCGATGCTGCCTCGGCGGTGCTAGCGCTAGCCCGTCCAGCACGCGCCAACAACACGATGGAACTCAACCCCTGCGCGAGCGTGTCGTGAATATCGCGGGCCAGGCGCTCACGCTCTTCCAAACGCCCGGCCTGATGCTCGGTGGCTGCTAGTTCCTGCTGGGTCGCGGCTAATTCTTCCGCGATACGCCGCTGGGTCAGTGCCTCACGATGCAACGCGCGATAACTCACATAAATCGCTACGGCAAAAACCGTACCGATGCCCGGGCCAATCGCCACCGCAATATGCCAATGCTGCGGGTGCAACCACGCAACCACGACCACCCCAGCAGCCCACAACACCGCAGCGGCCAGCAAGTTCGCCGAACGGGGCAATACGGCAAGCGTGACAAAAACCAGCGGGAACAACACCCAAAGAAAATCATTCGCCAACACGAGTGCACTCAGCCACAGCACAACAACAGCGGCCCACCACCAGCGCGCGCTCCGTTGCTGATTCACAGTTGGGTTGGAAACACCGCCCGCACTGCGCCGCGCCCGGTATTCCACGACGATGCCACTTGCATAAACCAGCCCTAGCGCGGCCGCGACCAGCAAAACGACCGGAAGCTGGGCGTGAGCTGCGTCGTCGGCAAGCCAGACCCGCACCGCACCAAGAATGAGCAGCGCGCAAAACATCACGTGTAAACCCACCCGCAGGTTGCGCAATACCGTGGACAGGCCGGGGCCTGCTGGGCTCGCAGGGCTTGTTGTGTTTGCGGGGCTGGATGCGGCAGAAGCGGCGAGATTTCTCGGCGTAGTCACCCTGCCTAGGTTAGTGCGGAAGGCTGAGTGGCCGCGATCAACCATCTGGTTGATAGCAGAATCAACTAGTACCCCGATGCCGCACTGAGCTGCAAAAACAACAATAGGTATTATGTTTTTGGCACTCAGGGATATCGTCTCCGCCCGCGGACGCTTCAGCTTGATTAGCTTCGTCGTCGGTCTGATAACCGTACTGTTGGTGATGCTCACTGGCCTGACCGGTGGGTTGGCTAAGCACAACACCTCTGCTTTGGAGGCCCTGGCCCCTGAGCGATACGTGTTCACTAGTGACGAGCCGTCTTTTCAGGAATCACAAGTCACCACCTCTGATGTGCAGGAATGGCAGGAGCTTGTCGACGCCGACAGCCAGGTTATCCCGCTTGGTACCGCGCAGACCCGGTTGGAAGCAGGTTCTGCGATGGGTGTTGCCGTGCTGGGCCTGCCAGCAGGGACTAAGGTTCCAGCGCCCGTAGTATCCGGTGCGGGTGCCGCGGGAACAGAAATAGCTGGTGCCACAGCCGCAGGTGCGGCACCAGAAGCAGATTCGGCCGCGTCGCAGGAGCAGCAGGAGGCGGTGCTAGGCGAAGACGGGATTGTCCTTAGCCACGAAATTGTTAGCGAAGCCGGTGTGCAACCAGGTGAGACGGTAGAAATCGGTGGCGTCGAACAGCCCGTGACTGCCGTCGTAGAAGACGAGCACTATTCGCACCAGCCCGTCGTCTGGGCAAGCACGCAGGTGTGGCAACAGATTGCACGCGCGCATGACGTCGTCGTCGGCACTGTCCTGGCGGTGGATACCCGGGACCGGCACGCAGGTGCCTTGCGCGATGAGGAATGGCAGGATGCCGAAAATCAGACCGGGGATAGTGTTGCAACAGTCGAGGATTCTTTTTCTGGCTTGGCTGCCTACCAGTCGGAGCAGGCATCGCTCCAGCTGATTCAGGTGTTGCTGTATGCCATTAGTGCTTTGGTGACCGTGGCGTTTCTGAGCGTGTGGACAATCCAGCGCAGCCGCGATCTTTCCGTGCTCCGCGCACTTGGCGCCAGCCCGGGGTATGTGTGGAAGGATGCGCTGGGACAAGCCGCTGTGGTGGTCGGCATCGGCGTTGTGCTTGGCGCCGGCGTCGGCTGGGCAGCTGGCGTGTGGGCCGGGGGTTCTGTTCCGTTTGATTTGCAGTGGACCACCATCGTGGTGCCCGCCGCGGGCATCTGGGCGCTCGGTATGTGTGGCGCACTGGTAGCAACCCGACGAGTGAAAAAGATTGATCCGGCATCGGCATTGGAGGGCAAATCCTAATGAATACTGAATATAAAAACCTAGCCGATAAAGACCCGGCGATCGCTTGCCGCAACGTCACCGTTGATTTCCCCGACGGCACCGGCACCGTGCGCGCTTTGGATCAGGTGTCCTTGCAGGTTCTGCCGGGGACGGTGACTGCCATCGTGGGCGAATCAGGATCCGGCAAATCCACTTTGCTTTCAGCTATGGCGGGGTTGTTGCAGCCCACGGAAGGTGAGGTGCGTATCGCCGGTGAACTGATGAGCGTCGGCTCGGAGGAAAAGCGCAGCGAATTACGGCGCCAGCACATCGGGATGATTTTCCAACAGCCGAACTTGTTGGAATCGTTGTCTGTTGCCGAGCAGTTGCTGATCACCGACCATCTGCGTGGACACACCCCGCGCCGGGAGCGGGCAGAAGAGCTGTTGGCCAAGGTTGGTTTGGAGGGGCTGGGCGGCCGCAGCGTCGGCAAGCTATCCGGTGGTCAACGGCAGCGGGTGAATATTGCGCGCGCAGTGATGAATGATCCGGATGTTTTGCTTGCCGACGAACCTACTTCCGCGCTGGATCAGGAATTGTCGCAAGAGATCATGCAACTATTGCAGCAGTTATCACGTGATTTGGGGATCGCGACGTGTGTTGTCACCCATGATCGGGGAATGTTGAAATACGTGGACGAAGTGGTGGAAGTCATCGACGGCAAAATCAAGTAAAAATTTCACATATTGGTATGATTAGTAGCCGCATGAGGTTTAGAATATCGATTTGTGATTTTCCATTCACGCGCACGCCGCTGGCGGGGATTTAGCCCCGCGCAGCTGGTCTCCGTGAGCTTCCTGCTGCTCATTCTCGCGGGAACAGTCCTCTTGTTGCTGCCCGTATCCCGCAGTGGGGTTGACAACCCGGAGTTCACCACTGCACTATTCACCGCTACGTCCGCGGTATGCCTCACAGGCTTAACAGTTGTGGATACAGCGACTTACTGGTCTCATTTCGGACAGGTAATCATCTTGGTGCTTGTCCAGATCGGTGGCATTGGCATCATGACCTTGGCCACGGTGGTGAGTTTTGTGCTTGCCGGGCAGATGGGCGTCAAGGGGAGGCTTCGTGCCGCTGCAGAGCAACGCGGAAGAAGCCTAGGTGAGGTGCGTACCGTCATCTTCGGCACAATTGGTTTTTCCTTAGCCGTGGAATTCGTGATCACCGTAGTACTTACTATCCGTTTTGCCACGGAATACGAATATGCCTTTCTGCCTGCAGTATGGCAGGGGGGCTTTCACGCCATTTCTGCATTCAACAACGCAGGATTCGGGCTCCAGTCCAACAATTTGGTTCCCTACGTCAACGATTCTGGAATTATTTTGCCGGTCGCCGCGGGTGTGATCGTTGGTGGTTTGGGGTTTCCCGTACTGCTGGAAATCAAGGAGCGGCGGTGTTCGAAAGTTCAACGCCCGCGGTCGTTGACTTTGTTGTTTACCCTGGTTGGCACCGTGATTTTGCTGGTTGTCGGCACCATCGGGTTTGGGATCATGGAATGGACGAACAGTTTGCGTGAGCTGAGCCCGTGGTCGGCGGTTCAAGCGGCATTTTTTCACTCTGTATCCACCCGCACTGCCGGATTTAACTCGGTTGATCTATCGAACCTGCGGCCTTCTTCGCTAATGTTGACGGATTTTTTGATGTTCATCGGTGGTGGATCCGGCGGTACCGCAGGCGGAGTGAAAGTAACCACCGCTGCCGTACTAGTGGCAGTGTTGATCGCCGAAGTGCGCGGTGATGAAGAACTACTGGTTGCTGGTCGGCGTATCCCCGGGCGTATCGTGCGCCAATCGATGGCAGTATTCATGATGGCTTTCATTCTGATTGCAGGCTCCATCATGGGGCTACAAATGCTGCTACCGCAGTTCAATTCCCACCAGATCACCTTTGAAACCATCTCTGCATTCGCTACCGTTGGTCTGACCACCGGTATTACTCCGGAGCTGCCGGAATTCGCGCGTGTATGGCTGGTAGTGCTGATGTATGCCGGGCGTATCGGCCCCATCACGGTTGTCGCCGCCCTAGCTGCCCGCACCAACCAACGCCGCTATTCATTCCCCGTAGAAAGGCCTTTCATTGGCTAAGCTGTTATTCCACCACGCTAAACAACCCGTCGTCATCATTGGCCTTGGCCGATTTGGCATGGCGCTGGGCGAAGAACTAGTCCAATCCGGCGTAGAAGTACTGGGCATCGATGTAGACGAGGCGGTAGTAACCAAAGCCGCTTCGCTACTCACACACGCCGTCATCGCCGAAACCACCGACCAAGAAGCACTACGCCAACTCGGTGTACACGATGCACACCGAGTGGTGATCGGCATCGGATCCGATATGGGGGCGTCGCTACTAACGGCATCTGCCGTGATGGATCTGGGCGTGCCTAACGTTTGGGCGAAAGCAGACAACCAGCAACAGGCCAAGATCCTGACACAAATTGGCGTGCACCACGTTGTGCGCCCAGAGCGGGATACTGGCCGACGCGTGGCACACTTGATCGCTGGGCACGTGCAGGAATATATCGAGTTCGATTCCGATTTCGCCATGGCTAAGCTAGCCCCACCGCTGTGGATGCATGGGCGGAAAGTAGAACAGACCCCGCAGGGCATCGCCATTGTTGCAGTACGCTCGGCAGATGCGCACTTTTCTACTCCACCTGCTGGTTACGTGCTCCGCTCCGGTGACCTAGTGATTGCTGCCGGGCGGATCAATGACCTAGACAAGTTCGCGGATTCTTAAATGAGATGTCTTGGGTCTTCTGCCTGGGCAGAGATGGAAAATCTTTGATCTTGTTGAAGAAGGATGAAGCAGAAGCATGAGTAGGGAAGAAACATGGAAACTTTTAACGTAAATGACAGCGCTTCTGATGCGTGCCACTCATCGACTAGATAATAAAGGATTGAAAAGGATTAGGCGGCAATCTGGGAAGAAAGCTAATTCTTAATCGGAATGAATTTGAGACTCTGATAGAAAAACATACCAGGGATATATTCGCCTTTCATGTATCGTGAACAATAGCATCGGGGACCCCCATCGCGGAGCTAGGTAGATTCTATTGGGCCTTTAAGGAGCTGTAATGCAAAATCTGCTAAAGAGAATATCTGAGTTTCAGGAAGCATCGGCATACCACTTCACCTACACACAAAGGACCCTGGAAGCCGGTGGGGAAGTCGCCCAGATCCGTGAAGAGGGAACAGTCGATTATCGGAGTGGCACCATTGAAAGTACGGTCTACGCAGTCGTCGGGGAACTTGTCGACGAACAGATGCGCTACCGCGTAGAACGGCAAACTAAATACGCCACTATGGCTGGGAGCGAAGAAAATGCGGAGATGCCGTATTTCGGTCTTGGGATGGAAGCCCCGGGACTGCTGTTGAGTTTGTACATGGCGCGGGAGATCGAGATGGATGGTAACGCATTAAACGGTGTGCTTTCTTTGGAAAATCCGGCACGGCCATTGGTGGATGATGACTATGATTCTATCCGACAGTCTGTCGCGAGCTTATTTGTACAGGGCAATGGTTTTCCGCCACAGTTCAATGTAGAAATAGGCGCCCATAAAGCAACGGTTGAAGTTATTCAATCCCCGGCCAGCCAGCATCATCAAGATATTCGCTCCGGGGTGATTTCTAGTCTCGAGCTAGTTGCTATCTAAGAGCAGCCTTGGAGGTTGAAGATCCTTTGTCTGCAAATCGTGGACACGTAGTAGAGCTACCTAGTGGTTAGACGGCTATTTCTTTTCTGCTGGTGGTTAGACCAATATAATTCTCGAAGTCGACGGGGCTCACCATACCGAGTGCTTCAGTGCCGGGGCCGACGGTCGTAGACGACTTCAATCCAGTAGGTAACGGCCTTGCCTGTGGCATCACGAGTTGGCCAGCGCTTACAGTCGTAGAACTTAAGTTTTAAGCGTCGACCAGAACGACTCAGCCATCGCGTTATCGAAGCACACACCGCTACGACTCACGGACTGAGCAATACCCAGGTCGCGGCATACTTCCCAAAGCTTCTCGCTGTTAAATTGCGTCCCGCAGTCAGCTAGTCAGCGTGAAACACCAGCCCGTCAGCGACGTCACCACGGAAGCGTATGCGTTTGATACTGAAATTCTCCTTGCTCTGGCTGCATTAATTCGAATTTTTCTGTTCGCGTTGCCTTAAAGCGAACAAGGCTGTCGGGTTTGACAAAAACTCATTATCCATCTTGGCTTGTGCCAACGAGCGGCGCAGACGAGCATTCTTAGCACGAAAATCCGGCTGGCTTAGCCCATCGGAGGATCCTTGGCGTTCACGCTCATTTTTGACCCACCGGCCTAAAAGACCTGGTGCGACGCCAATCTCCTTGAGCTAGATGAGCGATTGGGCGCTGCGATTCGATTACCAGGTTCGCGGCTTCACGTCGATACTCAG
The DNA here is from genome assembly GCF_058182015.1 of Corynebacterium sp. LaCa_70. Lineage (NCBI taxonomy): Bacteria > Bacillati > Actinomycetota > Actinomycetes > Mycobacteriales > Corynebacteriaceae > Corynebacterium > Corynebacterium sp. LaCa_70. The sequence continues at coordinate 2,340,361 of NZ_CP190914.1, read as the reverse complement.
GTGTGTATTTCTGGCGTTGTTGACTCACAATGAACATCCTCTGCTACGGACACAAAATCCGCACTAATAGGGTGTCCACTAAACGAGGGTAACATCAGCTCCTGATGTTTTTGAAACCGAAACGTCAGCTATACGGGCTAAAGTCGCATAGCTATCCCCGAAGTGCCTACTTTCCAGGGGCAGGTCTGGGTATCCGCTAAACAAGTGTAACCTCAGGAATGAGTAGGGTTCATAGAGTCTGGACTACACCCCGCCAAGGTGAATAATTATCTTGAAAACAGGATATGTGTTCAACGGATCCTCTGACGTGGACGTTATCGCAGTTGGTGCGGACATCCGTAAATTGCACCTGAACACCTAGTAGTGCAACAATTACGCCACAACATGCAAGCGTGAGAGCGACTACAAAGTATTTAATTGATTCCTTGCGTACTGCTTTTACAAAGAGTTGAATGAGCGTCGATATCGCTACAGCGGTAGAAAAAACACCGTGAATAATAGCGAAGAAAGGAAGAACTAATGCAAAAACAGATATAGTAAGAAAAAAGAAAGCACTTTTACTTGCGTGTGGAGGCAAAGCGGGCAATCGGGTGTTTTGTTTCCTGTAGATTTTGGTTGAATTCATTATTAACCATTCGTTTTGAGAGAAGGGTTGCTGATCTGCTTACCCAGATCAGCAACCCCCAATGAGTCAGCAAGGAATTGCTTGGGGTTAGCGTCCGATATGGATTGAGCAGCCCTTGGTGACTTCGTTGCACATTAGCCATCCGGTGATGCAGCCAGGTGTACATAGAGACTTAGATGTTATCTGTGGTGAGACAGTGTCGTTTGAATCTCCGTCTGCGAAGTCAAGATTGAAGTCGGACATTATGTTCTCCTTATGAAGTGAGACATGGATGATATGTTTTGAGAACGCTATCTTGTGTTGAGATTGCGTGCTCTGTTTTCTATAAAACGCCGGAAATACTCATTTGACAAGGGCATTCAGTTCAAATGACCTGAGCTATTTGTTTGAACATATTCATAAAGCGGAAACCTGTGAGAAGATCGGTTTGGTGATAAGCTCCAACCAGGTATCCTCTAAACCCGAGCCAACTGAATAAAATCGGGATAAGCTTTACTAGTGTTGGATTGAGAAATCTCACGATAGTGGTGAAGGATAAACTCGCCATTCTTTGACGTTAGCCCACCGAAGCGAGGACACCGTAATGATTCAGAAAATCCCCTTGAAAGCTTGGGAATTAATGTTTTCTTTATTGGTGCTCTTTTTGGCTCTATTTTACGTTTCTATAGCGTTTGATGGGGGACTGCATAGATCCATTCAAGCTGCTTTGGCTGTTGCTTTCGTACCCGTCAGTTTTTTCTGGCGGATTAAACCCATATTGTCTTCATTCTTGATGGTGATGATTCTGTATGCATGGTCCGTTAATTGGATTACCGCACTCCCAACTAACCTGGGACTAACTCCTTTCTTCTTATTTCTTCCGGTCGCCGTATATGGGGTTTCGCGACAATCTGATAGTAGAAGGTGGGTGACTGGCATTGCACTGTTAGCTTTTGTCTATTGCACTATCTCTCCAGTCATGTGGCAATTTGGGACTGACGCAATGGCCTACCGTCGCCTTGAACAGGCCATCTCGTGGCTCCTAGTACAGTGGCTCGCGCTTTCCATTGTCCTGCAATTCGGTCGGGCTGAACGGAAACAAGAACAGCAGCGGGAACTCGATAGAAGAATAAAGGAACAATCAAATTTAGAGAAGTTAAGAAAAATTCAAGCCCAAGAAAGGATACAGATTGCGCGAGAAATTCATGATGTCCTTGCCCATAGTTTGACATTAATTAATGTCCAAGCATCTGCAGGCGAAATAGCTGGGAAAGCCTCTGCCGATAATAGCAACAACGCACAAGAGGAAGCTCTAAAGAATATTCGTAGAATTAGTTCTGATTCGTTAGTGGAAGTTCGTGGGATTGTTCGAGCATTGAGAGATAACACTAGTAAAAGCCAGGAGCAAGGCCTCACTGGGCTAAGCAATATGCATTCTCAATTAGAGAAATTTTCTAAAGCTGGACTCAAAATCCACGCTGATTTGCCATCTCAAGAGGATATGCAGGAACTTGTACAATCTGCACCTTTAATTACTCAATTGGCTGTACGCAGAATCATCGATGAGTCACTGACGAATATCCTTCGTCACCAGGGTGTTGAGACGTCTACGAGTATAAAGATGTTGATTTCGTTTGCTGCTAACGAGCTTTCTTTGGTTATTACAAGCAAATCAAAAGGAAAGAGCGTTGAAGCGTTTGAGGGCTCGGGAAGCGGCTTAATTGGTATGCAAGAAAGAGTTGCCAATCTCGGCGGCTGGATTACTTTCAAGCACAAAGATGGTATGTTCTCCGTAACAGCTTCGGTGCCGATTCTGCCGAGATAGTATCCCCGGATGGGGAAAGCATGAATTATTTAAACGGTGGTAGAGATGAAGATTCGAGTACTAATCGCAGACGACCAGCCGCTAATGGCTTCTGCCTTGAAGACTATTTTAAGTACTCAAACAGATCTTGAAGTTGTTGGCCTGGCGCAAAATGGGATTGAAGCGGTACAGATTGCCTCCCGATGGAAGATTGACGTCGCGGTGCTGGATATTCAAATGCCACAAATGAATGGGTTGGAAGCTGCAAAACAAATCTTAAAAGAGCATAAAGATACTAAGGTGCTGATGCTGACAACTTTCAGCGACGACAATCTAGTGGAAGACGCCCTAGAAGTCGGAGTTCACGGGTTTCTACTCAAAGATATTGATCCTGAAAATCTCATCAGTTCTGTACGTCGAATTTATGAAGGAGCTTCGGTACTTTCTCCGGATGTGGCTAGCTTCGTATTTGAGGAATTTCGGCGAAGATCAACCTGGAAGTATAAACCCACGGATGATGAAATCGAGATAGTGAACTCGCTGACCGAACGTGAAAAAGAAGTCTTAGGACGGGTTGCCTGTGCGGAGACGAATGCAGAGATTGCGGGTGCTCTTTTTATAGGTACCGCGACGGTCAAGACATATGTTTCTCGGCTGATAAATAAATTAGGAGTTCGGGATCGCGTTGGTTTAGCTGTCTGGGCACACAAAAACCACTTGACGAATCCAGAAGAATCATCGCAGTTTTAAGCATCTGGACAACCGGCTCGCTTCATCCTCTAGAATGATGCCGTATTCAGTCGCCTGACGTAGCACGACGTCGTGAAAAACCTCCTAGAGATAGATGCTTTTATCTTAGGTGCGCCGCATCATAGAGTCATGGCTAAGACAGACGGACCAACACCTGCAATCTCATGTAATGATCTACGGATTAGTTATTCAGGACATGTGGTTCTTGATGGTTTCTCGATGGATGTAATCCCTGGTCGGGTCCATGCGCTTCTGGGGCGTAATGGAGCAGGGAAATCTACTTGTTTCCGTATGATTCTCGGTTTGGAAGACCGCGGACAAGGGGATATCCAAATTCTTGGCGCTCCCCGGACTAGAGACAGTCTGAAGAATATAGGGGCTTCCATCAATGGGCCAGCCTTCTACGGCCACCTCTCAGCGCTAAATAATATCCGTGTTCACGCTAAGCTGCTCAATATTCCAGATCTCCAGGCACAGAAAGCGCTTGATTTCGTAGGACTGGGACACGCTGGGAGAAAGAAGGCGCGCTCTTTTTCCACTGGTATGAAAGCGCGACTTGCTCTTGCAACGGCAATTCTTGGACGTCCCCCCATCCTTATTCTCGATGAGCCTCAAAACGGTCTCGATCCGCAGGGGATCGCAGATCTGCGAATTCTTATACGCAATTGGGTGAAGTGCGAAGGCACCGTTTTGGTTAGCTCCCATCAGCTCGGGGAAATTTCTAAACTCGCTGATGACATCACGATCCTAGCCAAAGGTCATAGTGTTTATTCCGGGCCGTTGAGCCATTTTGCCGCAAGAGACCACCTTGAAGAACGCTTCCTGGACATGACCCAAGGAAGTGAAGAATCATGAGCAAAGTAAGGTCTGTGTTCGCTCGATCGCAGAGTGCGCCGAAGGCGCCCGGTATTATTCAAGCCGAAATTGTTCGTACAAAAGGTTCAGCAGTGCAGTGGTTTCCACTGATTGGTCTGTGGATTGGTATTATTAGCTCGACCTTAGCTTTCTGGTCCGCTGAGGGTCATGATGCCTCGGGTGCGCTGGCTTGGCAGGCTATGTACGTCACTGGTATGGCTGCTCCTCTTCTCGCTTTATTAGCTGGTCTGGCAGAAGATAGGGAAAAAGCGAACCGATACGGAGGGACAGATATTCGTCCGGTGTCTCCATATGCTATTCGTGCGGCACGTATCGGTGTTCTCATTGTAGTTTCTGCATTGTTTCACCTGATGAACTTTGGGTCGTCCTGGGCATTAACAATATTGGATGGACGTGAAGGGGCGAATTCCCTTCTTGTTGCAGGTGGGCTAGCGTTTATGTCCAGCATTTCGACGCTTTGTATTTTCAGCCTGGTTGCACGGTATTTCTCTATTGTAATGACGTTATTAGTGGCGGTGGTGTATCAAGTAGCCGGAACTCTTTTATCTGAATCCGCACTGTGGAATCTGCTTCCACCGACCTGGCCAGTGCGTTTGCTTCTACCCGTGCTTGGCGTTCACTCCAATGCGGTCCCTTTGACTGAAGGAGAGTTACTTGCGCAAGAAACTCCGTTGCAAGGAATTGTCCTTAATAGCCTCTTTGCGCTTGTTACTCTTAGCTTGACGGTTTTCGCGCGGGGCCGCCAAAGAAAAGTTACGAATAAGAAAAATACGCAAGCACAACCACAACAAAGCATTTCACCTGCACAGTTTTCTCTTGATTCTGTATACGCTTCGCCTGATTTCTCTGGGCGCAATAGTCCAGACAACCTAGCTCTTGCTTTATCGTCCATCAGGATCGCATTATTCCGTAGCAGTATTTCGTGGTTGTTATTTGCCGTGTTAGCGGTTTTTGGGATGATGGCTATCTTTTATCCAGCAAGCTATATCAGCGGCTTCTATACGTTTTTCGTCCTTCCCTTAGGCGCGGGCCTTCTTCCTATCTTGAGTTGGAAATTGTTGTCTTCTGCGTGGAGAGTCACTGTATTGGAGAACGCTAAAACTCGTGTTTCCTATCTTGTGTGTCATTCCATCTTGCTCGTTTTTCTCGCGATAGTGGTAGGAGTTTTGCATACGTTTGCGGGCGGGAATTTTCCTGAAACGGTGAAGCTAGTCGTGTTGTGGTCAACGACGGGAGTAGTGCTGGCGACTATAAGCACCGTGCTGTGCGTGTCCTACGGTGTTGGCCTCACGATCGCATGGTCAATCTTTATCACGGTATTGTCGGCGACTCTGGGAGGCGATGTCCTGGCTGAATCCATCCTGTGGGTTGTAGCGTTGCCTGCTTGGCCAGAGATTGCTGACACTCCAGAACGGGTCATTTTTGCAGTAATAACTGAATTACTCGTTCTTGGTCTAACAGTGCGTTGGTTTTTTGTGGCACTCAGAAAGTTTGAGCGAAGATCCTAGGATCTGATATTCAGAAAGGTGGTGACCCTAAAACTATGGCTTCCAATTTCAATGGTTTTATTCGAACAGAATCATATGATTCAGACAACACTCACTATGTACAGATCACAGGAAAATTACGAATCAATGGTAGACCGGTTTCTAGCGTTAGAGCGGTAGAGCTTCTCCATCTGGTTGCCAGTAACGACAATCAGATGTCGCGCAACGAAATTGAATTGCACCTTTACAGGGGTTATTGTGCCCGCTCATCGCTCTGGTATCCGCTTAAGGTGTGTCAGAAGTCTGGAGTAGATATTCGATATTCCAAGAAGGAAAGGACTGTTTTTCTCTATAGCCCAATCAAATTTGATTACGACTTGGCGATGCACTTTTTAGAGCAACGAGATCTGAATGCTGCACTGTGGATTCTCAACGGGTGGCCTGTCACAAACCAGGCCGAATCCTATTTTGAATATCTGCTAGAGAAGCTAAGAAACGAACTTAAATCAGCTAGTTCACATTACTATTGGAGTGAAATTGAGGAAATATTCGAATCCATCGACCGCAAATGTCAAGGTAACGGTGCCAACCGGTACTCCAGTCATTCGCTCTGCGTCAGTTGATATCGGCATTCTGGGCAAGGTTGCGAATGCGAGGTCATTGGCTGAGTTAATAGCAATTGCCAAAAGCCAACCGCTCATGTGCGTTGAGCTACAACTCTTCCATGCAGAGTTACTTCGTCAAATCGAAAGGATTATTTCCGGCGAAGAACCTCGCAGGAAAATTTTCCGTAAGAGCGTTCGTACTTTGGTTAGTGTACTTTCACGTGCTGCGAGTCGTGCGACTCCTTCACGTGTCATTGGATCTGTTGGTACGCTCCATACAAGCACTATCGATAGTGTCGGTATCGTTCTTTGCGATGCAGCCATTATCACCGGTTCACGTCGGATGATTTCTGTCAAAGAACCGAATGGTGAGCAGGAGTTGCTCCGGTGGAATCCTTCTAATGTAGTGCTCGGGGAGCGAAGCTATCTCACCGCACCGAGGAAAGCTAAGCTCGATGTTTTTAGTTCTGTCGGTATGAATCCTCTTCTTTGTCTTATCCATGAACTTACTAAGAAAATCATCTCGCGTAAAGATCTGATCAGTTCTGTCCAAAAGAGATATTCGGACATTCCTCGTGAGGTTATTGAGAAAGTCATTTGCCAACTTGTTGATAAAGAGGTTCTCCTTACTGAACAAGATGAGGGGTACTATGTTTATCGACAGGAAAGAAAGATTTTTCGAGAAAATATACATATCTCAGCTGAAGGAATTGATGGCCTGTTCGTTGACGATGCCTCGTCTTTAGATATTGATCTATACCGCGATGCCCATGGAATGCTCCCTGATACTTTTGATTCAGTTATTTCTGACTATCTGGAGCATGGTTTTGAATACGGAGTTTTTGATTACAACGATTCTGGTATTACTGCGATATTTGCGGAGCTCCTTCTTGAAAAGTATGGGGCGGCACGTGTACCCATAACTCATCTTATTCACCCTACTAAGGGGCTTCCTTGGGATGTTATCAAGAGTGCACGGAACTCTGTTGCTCGCCAAAAAAATTTAGATTACCATAGAGCGGTTTACAGTCTTGGAGTACAAAGTGATAATGGGTGGGTTGATCTAAAAGAGGTTGCTGGTATTCTCCCTGTTACTGGAAGAACCTACAGTAATTTAGACTCAGTTGATGTGATCGCCTCTCTGCACGGTGATGCTGACCACGCAGTTTTTTCTATGGCAGATGCCATATCTGGTATTTTTGCCGGTTCTACCACAGGGCGTTTTGACCTTCTAGATAATCACGTGTTGGAAAACCACTATGCCGTTAATATTGACTGGATTTCTAATAAGGTCGCGTTTAACAGCGTGCGGGAAAGTGAAGCTTGTTTCTCGAGAACCATTAACGTTAACGCCTTTACTTCGTCTGATAATGAATTGACTATCTCTGATCTCCAGGTTTGGAGTGATGGGGCTGATATTTACGTCTGTGACGCAGCGGGAGATCCTGTTGAGTTTCAGCCTACCTCGATGGCGGGGGTGGGAGCTTTTCCAGAGTGGCTCATGCAAATAGCTATTGCAGGAACGGCACACACTCCGGATATTAACTGGTCATGGGGAGAGATTGAAAACAATGTTGATTATTTACCCGGGGTTCGATACGGATCTCTTATCCTGTCTCGACCTGCGCACCGGTATACTGGCAGCAGCGATCCTAAAGATTTTAATAACTGGGCATACATGCACAATATTCCTGAGTGGATTCGTATCGGTAGTTCAGATAAGAAGATTCTTATTAACAGGTCCGCGGATAATTATAGCGAGCTTCTCTATAGTGAGCTTCAGCGCGGAGACGGGTGGATCTATTCCACGTTTACCGAAGAGCTAACGCCCTTTTCTTCAAACAGCGAAGGGGAAAAAATCTACTCTGAAATCAGTCGTTCTTTTGTTGTTGAGGGATCACAGTCCTCGAGGATTCAGCAAAGAGACACCGCCCGAAAGCTGCCAGTTGTGATTCGGAGTAGCCAGACGAAAGAGATCATTCCTACAGTAACCGATTATGCCAATTTGGTTCTGATCCCTCGTGACGGGTTTTATGGGCGCGTCTTAACTACCCTGTTTGGTCACAACCCGCTGTCTAGTGGCATGTATTTTATTAGGTATCCATCATCTTCTGGTAAGTCTTCTATTCGTTTGCGCTTCTTGCGTGATTCCGAGACTACATTGGCACTGCGAGCTGCGATAGCGGCTATGACCGAGAGTGGCCTGTTTCTCGATATTGTTGAAGAACCGCACAGCTTTGAATTCGAGCGTTATGGCGGAGAGCGTATTTTTTCCCTTTTTCGACGACTAGCCATGCTCGAAAGCCTGTTAGTCGTAGAGATCGCTTCGTCATTCAAAGATGCGGTGGTTCCCGCTGAGAGCCATTTACATTTTCTCGATTGGTGGTTGGATCTTTTCCCCGGCTACAGGGAAGAAGTTATCGCTTTTTCTACTGATAACCAGGTTTTTGAGGCACCCACCAAGAAAGAAGCCTCCCTGATTGCTCGCGTTATAGGAGAAGAAAACATTACTAGCGTTATTCCGGAGGATCTATCTCTTTCTATGAGAGAAATAGCTCAAAGAATACTCGAATTTCCACTGAATCCGTATGAACTGCACTCAGCTGCACACTTGTTTTGCAATCGGCTGGGAATTACGGCTGACCGAGAGAAAGCACTCTGGCTTGCACTCAACAAAGTTGAAAGGAAGAAGAATTATGACCGCCTCCGGATCTAATGCACTAACTATTGATCTTGAAGCAGCGACTAGGCATCTTTTTGAAGGATTGAATTCTCGACGCCGAATGGAGCTAATTGAGCACACCCCCTTTTCCATGATCGATGGCGTGCTGGGAGATGCTTATACTATTTCCAGTATTTACCACTACACACAGGATGACTCATGGTGGAACCTTTTTCTCAAGCGCATCCAAGCTCTTATCGATGTTCTTCGTAGCCACCGCTTTGATGCTGAAGGGCTTTTAGGAGGGCTAAGTGGGCTTGCATACCTCTTGCATGTTTCCAAGCGGTCAGACGGAGAATTTAATAATGCGATATCTAGTTTGGCGGATCGTATCACGACACTGGCGGAACGACGCATGTGGAAAGTGCGTAATAGCATTGGTGTGAGCCGTGAAGATTATGATTTCTCGACCGGATTGGCAGGTACCGCGCACTTCCTTTTTTCTGTCGGAGGACAAGGGTACCCTATCGCTCGGAAAATTTGCGATGGCTTTCTTGAAAGGGCACGGCAACCTTTCCCAGATTCTTTTTGGACCTGTGCTGGCGATTTGGGCGAACGAATGATTGAGAACAATCCGAGGCTGAGTTCTGGAATGCGTGACTTAGGGTTTGCTCATGGCATAAGCTCAGTGATCACTACGTTGAAGCGGGGGTTCGGTGTTTTTCGAGAAAAAGAATACCTTGACGCGGCTGAGAAACTATGTGATCACTTCATAGATGATCTCCAGAGGCATAATAACCAGGGGATCTCTTATTATGAGTATCCTTTCCAACTCGATAAAGGAAAAAGTCTTTCTCCTCTCTCGCGACAAGCATGGTGTTATGGTCTCCCTGGCCTTCAGGTAGCGATTGCGGGAATTCCTACGCTAGAAGAAAAGATTTATTCGCTTTTGGATTATCCGGATTCGTATTTGGACCCCGTTGCTGGTGATTTCGATGGTATGGGGCTTTGTCATGGCATTGCTGGGCGCCAGTATGTTTCTGACCAGCTGTCCTTGCCTGCCTCAGAGTCGTGGCTTGACGGCATGAAACTCCACATCCGTGGGTTTCTCGGCGGTGATCCCCTCTCTACCAATCTTAGCTTTTGGGAGGGGATCGGCGGCACGCTTGCAGTTATGAGTGCTTACGAAAAAGAAATCAACTACGCGCCAGCCTTGGGCGTTTTAGGAGCATAAATGATTCCTGTAAGTTTTTATTCCACAGTCTATCCCCAGGCTCGTTCGGAAGAGCCTAAAATCTCGTTTCGGAATGTCGATGTTAGATACGGGAAAAATGAAATTTTAACCGACCTAAATGCTAATATATATGGGCCCGGTTTGTGTAGCATAATTGGAGCTAACGGGTCAGGAAAGACCACCTTGCTCAAAATAGCGTGTGGGTTGTCTTTGCCTAGCAGTGGTGAGATCTTTGTGAACGGACTTTCTACAAAGGATAATTGGGGTGCGGTTCGTACGAATATGGGAGTTAGTCTTTATTCGGAACGATCTTATCACTTCCGGTTGACTGGAAAACAAAATATTGTGTACTTTGGTCGCCTTAATGGAATTAAGAAAGCGCATACTTTGGAAAAGGTGCAGGTGCTCTCCCGGAATTTTTCAATAGAGCCATTACTTGAACGGAAATTTTCTGATCTTTCTCTTGGTCAGAGAAAAATCTTCGGAATGATCGTTGCTTTTGTCTTCTCTGGTGACATCGTCGTTCTTGATGAACCTACCGCTACCCTAGATAATCAAAACTCACGTGCAGTCAGCGCGATGATTCTATGGGGTGTAGACCAGGGAAAGACAATTCTCATCACCACTCATGATCAGAGTCTCGTCGAACAGTCACACCAGGTGATTACGCTATGACAAAAAGATTAAATATTTTCAGCTTACTTTTGCTCGTCATGTTTGCTGAAATTCAACGCGTTTGTCAAGAAAAAATGACTTACCGTACTCAATTGGTACTTGGTGTGCTCACGGGGTTTGTTGGGCTTGCACAATTTGCAATCTTGGGGTATTACATTAGCCTTGGCGGAACTCCACCTGGACTTGATGAATACGGGGATAGTGTTATTGCTTTCATGATCATTGGCAGCTTGTTTACCGCTATCGCTCTGATGATGATGAATTCTCTGAAAATGCAAATCCAGTCTGAACAACAACGAGGAACACTAGAAGCGATCGCTCTCTCGGGTGCAGGAATTTTTCGGTTTTTAGTTGCGGGAAGCGTATTTGGAATTCTTTCTTCTTTATCCTCGTCAGTCGTTATTTTTACAGCTTTCGCAGTAATTTTTGATTTTGAACTGAATGTTAATTTTTTTGGTTTAGGTATCGCTATAGTTTCTGCTGCTTTGTGCATGTGGCTGATTGGCTTATGTGCTGCTTCTTATATTCTTGTTTCGAAGCAGGGTGAGCCAGTTACTTGGGTGGTAACGACTCTTTTGGCTCTCTTTTCTGGGGTGATGTATCCCATTACTGTTTTCCCTGACTCCATTGTTAATGCTTTACAATATCTTCCAACGGTCGGGATGCTCCACGGGATTCGTATCGCTTTGTTTTCGGGCGCATCAAGCATGGACGTAATTACCGCGCTTACACCAACCTTGTTCACAATCGCGATCTTTCTTCCTCTGAGCAGTATTTTTTGGAAACACGGCCTACAAAGAGCCCGCTGCAACGGTACTCTCGGCACGTACTAATACTTTATGATCTCTAAGGACGACTCATGCTTGATGAATTCCTAACACTGATTATGGTTCTAATTGCCCTGCTATTTTCAGGCGCTCCCGAATCTAACATTCTTACTTCTTCCCGAGAAATGCCATCTGTGGTGGTCGACGATCAGGATTCGATGGACGAATTAGTCGCAAATGGTGGGATCAATATCTCAAACAGTGTTGAGAGCATGGGCAATACGTTCTCGCTTGCTGCTATTGCAATTTACGATCCTAGCGGTGTATCAACCTGTAACGGTGTTACCCTGAACCCACAGTGGGTTCTCTCATCTGCGCATTGCTTCAGAGATGATCGGTCTTTCGACTCATATGTGATTTTTACAGATACTAGGTCTACCGTTGAAAACATTGTTTTTGTTGAAGGTGCTGATTTGGCTCTTGTCAGGTTGTCCGGAGATTATCCCGATGTCGGATGTACTGTTTTGCCTTCGACTCTCCCGGCTGTGGGGGAAGGCGCAAGTGTCTTCGTTATTCGTGGAACAGGTAGTATTGAACAAATTTCATTGACTATTGATGAAACGCAATATATCGCAGATAATCCAGCAGCTGGCTTGGGTAAGCACCCTATGATTTCGCTGGTTTCTCCAGTTTCCGGTGAACTTACGCGTGATGGTGATTCAGGTGCGGGTGTCTTTATTTCAAAGACCAATGGCAGCCCTCAGATTCAAGGCATTGTCTCTGGTGTAGGTACGAAGAAGAAAGCCGTTTTGGTTGAAGATATCTCTAGGCACACACAAGACATTTACACTACTGTAGGCTACTGTTCAATGGTCTAGTGAAGTGTTCCAGGTTTTGTTCCGTGTGAGAAGATGGGAAAACTGAAGTGTCCTAGGTTTTGTTCCTAGGCATTTGCCTTGTTTTCCATTATTGCCTGTGGCAAGTTCTGCTTCCAAAATTCGGTTTCGACCTCGACCGGGGCGCGGTACCCCAAACTTTGGTGGAGCTCGGAGTCATTCCACCAATTCACCCACTCGAACGTCGCGATTTCTACCTCGACACGTCATCCCACCTGCGGGTATGGATCAGCTCGTTCTTGTAAGAACCGTTGACGTTTTCAGCCAAAGCATTGTCATACCAGTCACCAACACTTCCGGTGGAAGCTGTAATGCCGCGCTGGATAAGTCGTTCGTTGTAGACCACGCTGACATACTGCGACCCGTGATCCGAATGGTGCACCAAACCTGTTGTTTCTTCAGCGCACTTGGGTCGCCTGGTTGAGAGCTTGCAGCGGCAGTGCTTTGGTTCGCATGGAATCTGATAATGCCCACCCAACGATCCGTCGGGAGTAAACGTCGGTGACAAACGCGGCATACACGGGCCTAACCCCTATTTGGTGGACATCTGATACCCAGCCCAGTCGGGCTGGAAAGAAAGGTAATCTACCACCATGTCCAGGTATTCCGAATAGTTCAAACGCGATGCCGTGGCCCGTCGTGTCCGCATTTCGGGGGTTAGGCTCGAAATTCGCTGAGTAGGAGCAGTGCGTGGTGTAGCGTATGCGCAGGGCTACTATTTACCACTATTTGCAAGGCCCGCCAAACGAAGGCTTTCGTTTAACTGGAAAACTGAGGCCCAGAAATCTCCTGTTTTTGCGGCAAGCGCATTATCTAGCAGGGATCCGGTTACATCAAATTGCTCTAGCTGAGGATAATAAATTCCAAGTAGATTATGCTCATGGCTAATTTTCTTGTCCAAGATAGAAGCATGCGCCCATTGCCCTGAAAACCGCCTGCGTAGACCTTCTCCAAGGAACATCTGGTATTCAATTCGGCGAGGGGCAGGAATCGTTTTTGCGTTCGCAAGCAACCATTTTTCGCACGCTTTTAATGATTCTTGGCTCCACGGGGTGCTTTGTTTTATTCCGGGGAGTAGAAGGTGCTGTTTCGAATCGACGTAGTTTTTAGCCTTCTGCGTCCAATCGGCAAGATTTACCTGCGAACTTGCCACCATACCGACCCTACCTTTCATAATTTAAGTTAATCTGATCATAACTTCCGGAAAATCGGGGCACTAAGTTGGCGCAGTAAACTGGGGCTAAATGCCCCCGTAAGCAAAGGAACTGTCATGCGCATTAATGAGCACGAATGGGAACTGGTGGAAGGTCTCGATCTGCCGTACCAGGAGGATGAGAACACCACCCATGCGCAGTCACGCCAAGCCCGTGCGGTGCCACAAGTAACCAAGGTCGCCGAGCTAGAAGGCGCCACCGTGGTGCGGTTATCCTTCCGCGCCGGTGACACTATGGCGAACCACAAGGCCCCGCGCCCGATCCTGGTGCTGGGGCAAACGGGTTCAGTCACGTTCACCATCGGTGACGCGGATGCTGGTGAGCCCGTCGATGAAATCACACTCGCCCCGGGCAAAGCCGTGCACGTCGACGAAGGCAAAATCCACGCCTTGCATGCCGACGCCCCGGCAGTGGTCACACTGTTGATCCTGGGCTAACAAGGCCAGCGGTGCAGCGGTGATTGCCCCAGCCCGTGTACGGAGCAGTGCTTGTTTTCACCTTACTGACCTTACTGGCCTTACTGGCTGGAGAAATACGCCAACGCCCGGGGAATCGCGGTAGCAATCGCGCTTGCCGACGTCGGCGCCATCCCAAATTCTGTTTGTGCAGCAAGCTGCGCGGCCCAAGAATGCACGACGACAGCGCGCCGGAAAACGTCGGCAAGATCCGTCTGGCCTGCCTCGTTGTGTTTAGTCTTCGGAACGGCTGCTGGTGCATTCCACTCGGCGAGGAAAGCTCCCAGAATTCCGGACAGCACATCACCGGAACCGGGCGTGGCAGCCCACGAAGAACCCGTATTCACCGACACCAATCTGCCGTCGGGGCTCGCAATCAGAGTGATTCGACCTTTGCGCAGCACCCACGCATTCAGTTGTGCCGCCAGGGCACGGGTAGTGCGCAAACGGTCGGTGGCGTCAGAGGAACCAGAGACGCCAGCGGTACTAGCCGTAGTGGCGTCGTTTGCAGAACCATCCTGATCAGGTGCAGATAGCGCGTCTGCTAAACGCTGGAACTCTCCATCGTGCGGGGTCAGCAACACCGGGCTAGCGCTTGCCCGGTCGCGCAGGAGCTCCCGCAGCTGAGCGCTAGCCGCTAACAACGTGATGGCGTCGGCATCCAACACCAACGGCTGCGAACCGCGCAGTGCATGTTCCAATTCCAAGGCAGCGGAGATATCCGTTCCGCGCCCTGGGCCAACAACCAAGGCTTGTACCCGTCCGGCGGTGCGCACACTGGCGTGCGTGACTGCTTCCGGATGCGCACGCACCACATCACGCGTGAGCTCGGCAGGCCCAAGCACCCGCACCATCGACGGTGTGGCGGCGATGGCACCGGCCGTAGCTAAAATGCTCGCGCCGGGATATGCCGCCGAGCCGGCGCATAGACCAACCACGCCCGAGGAATATTTGTCCCCAGCTGGCTTCGGTTCTAGGTTTCCGGGGTCGCTGCCGACGCCGACTGTGCCATGCTGGAATTCCGGCAATTCTGGTTGTTGTGGTGGTGCCGTTGCGCTGCCGCTTGCCGACGCCCAAGACTGAATCTGTGTCCGCGTTGCGATTGCTGGAACCTGGAAAAACTCGGTGATGTGATGCTCATCTTCACCGCGCTCATCTTCGCCGTGCTCGCCGTCCTCGTGTGCGATAGCGGCGCTTTGCCCAATCGGGTTCTGGTGCGCAAGTTCTTCGGCGAACGAACGCGGGCCCTGTGGTAATTGCAGATCAGCGATCACCACTTTCCCGCACACCGGTGTTGCCGCGTGTGCCAAGCGACCAGCACCAAAGGAGATCGTGACCGTCGCACGCACATAGCTATCTCCGGGCTGGCGCTCACATGGTGCCGCATCCTGATCTGTGTTTGCAGCCGTAGATGTTGCTTCTCGGGCGGCGGTTTCTGGAGCGGTTTCGCCCGTATCGCAGTGCACCCCGGTTGGCACATCAACGGCGAGGACATCGGTGCCCAGCCGCCGCTGCGCGTGGAAGAACTCGGCAATCGCGCCATCTAGTCCGCGACCAGCCGATAAGCCAGCGATCGCGTCGATGATTAGTGCGGGCGCTTGCGCAGAATCAGCCAGTCCGGCCAGTTCACCGGTGCCGAGCAGCTCGCCACCGGCGGCGTGGAATGCTTGCCACGCAGGTTCGTGCACCTTTGGGGAGCCGTCGGCAAGCGTAGCCACTGGTACTGCGTGTACACGGTATCCAGCCAACAACAAGTGCGTGGCGGCAAACAAACCATCGCCGCCATTACCGCCGGGGCCGGCAACTACCACGACTTTGTCGGAAGACTGCGCCCGCAACATATCCAGGGCCGTATCGGCCACGGCAGCGGCGGCGAGCTTCATCATCTCGTCGTCGGCAACCTCATGGGCCAGGAGTGCTTTTTCCGCAGCGCGGATCTGATCAGCAGAATAAGCGAACATAAACCAAGCTTAACCACCCTGGCCTAAGCCCGTGGTGGGAATCTGCACCCAAATGATCAAGCCTGGCAAGTCGGACACCAAAACAGATTGCGCCCCTCGTAGGCTTTCATCGCGATATCCGATCCGCAGACATAACAGTCATCGCCCGCGCGCCGGTAGACATAGACTTCACCGCCGTGCTCGTCGTCACGCGCCGGGCGGTGCATCACCTCCGGGGTGTGCTCATCGCGCACCGTATTAATCTCGCCGTCGACTACGCCTTGGCGCATCAGCACCACCAGGTCCTCCCACATCGCGAAAAACACGCTGCGGTCAATCGCATTGCCCGGAGTAAACGGCGACTGCTGATGCCGGAACAACACCTCCGCACGGTAAATATTGCCCACCCCCGCAAACAGTTTCTGGTCCATCAACAACGAGCCGATGCTGCGCTTGGAACGTTGTACCTTCGCCCACACTTGCCGCGGGTTCGCATCATCACGGATCGGGTCTTCGCCGATCTTGCCGACGGCGATGGCGTATTCCTCATCGGTGATCAGCCGACACCACTGTGGCCCGCGCAGATTCGCCGCCAGGTTGGTGGTGTCTTCTGAGCTGCCGTCGTCGTCAAGCGTTTCGATGCGCAATCGGATCTGCCCCCAGACCTTCTCGCGATCCTCAAAACGCAAGTGCCCAATCAGGCCCAAGTGGATATAGATGATGTGCTCGTCGGACGCGGCGTCGAAGTGCAAAAATAAGTGTTTGCCAAAAGCTTCCGCGCGCTCGAGCCGGGAGCCGTCGACAAGCGCTGCTTCCGTGGCAAAACGGCCCTGTGGGCTGGTGATATGCAGGCGCTGGGTGCCGAAAATGCGGGTGAATTCGTCGGCAAGGCGGTGGATGACGTGTCCTTCAGGCATGCCTCTAGCCTAGCGCTGTGTTTGCACTGTGTTCGTGCTGGGCGCGTATACTATTCATGCGTCATAGATTTTTCGAGGCTGCACGCGGGGGATCCTCGCGAGAGAAAGTAAGGCACAATGGCGCATAAGATCGGGTTTGATCGCGAGAAATACATTCAACTCCAATCGGAGCACATCAACGCGCGACGGAAAGAAATCGGCGGCAAGCTTTATCTCGAAATGGGGGGCAAGCTTTTCGACGACCTACACGCATCACGCGTCCTGCCGGGTTTCACCCCGGACAACAAAATCGCGATGCTGGAGCAGTTGAAAGATGACCTGGAGATCATGATCTGCGTGAACTCCAAGGACCTGCTGCGCAATAAAATCCGCGCGGACCTCGGCATTACCTACGAAGATGACGTGCTGCGGCTTGTCGACGTCTTCCGTGAGCGCGGTTTTTTGGTGGAAAACGTCGTCATCACCCAGCTGGAAGACGGCAACCACCAGGCAGAAGCCTTCATCCAGCGCCTGAACCGCATGGGGCTGAAGGTTTCTCGCCACCGCACGATCCCGGGCTACCCCACGGATGCCGATCGCATCGTGTCCGAAGATGGCTTTGGCCGCAATGATTTCGCAGAAACCTCCCGCGATCTGATCATCATGACCGCGCCGGGACCGGGTTCCGGCAAGATGGCGACCTGCCTATCGCAGATTTATCACGAACACCAGCGCGGCGTGAACGCTGGTTACGCAAAATTTGAAACCTTCCCCATCTGGAACCTGCCGCTCGAGCACCCCGTCAACTTGGCCTACGAGGCAGCCACCGCAGATCTGGACGACGCCAACGTCATCGACCCATACCACCTGTCCGCCTATGACGAGAAGGCCTCGAATTACAACCGCGACGTCGAAGCCTTCCCGCTGCTCAAACGCCTGTTGGAAAAGCTGGTGGGGGCTTCGCCGTACGAGTCGCCAACAGACATGGGCGTGAACATGGTCGGCTACTGCATCAGCGACGACGAAGCCTGCCAGGAAGCCGCCCGCCAGGAAATCATCCGCCGTTATTTCAAAGCCCTGGTTACCGAGCGCACCGAGGAACTCGACAGCACGTTATCTGGGCGCGTGGCCGTGGTGCTGAACAAAGCCGGTGTTGCCGTCGACGATCGTGCGGTACTTGCTCCGGCGCGCCGGGTGGCGGAGGAAAGCGGGCAGCCGGGTTCGGCCATTGAGCTTGCCGACGGCACCATGATCACCGGAAAAACCTCCAGCTTGCTGGGCTGTTCGGCGGCAATGCTGTTGAATGCTTTGAAGCACTTGGCAGGTATTCCTGACGACGTCTTGTTGCTGGCTCCGGAAGCCATCGAACCGATTCAGACGCTGAAAACCCAGCACTTGGGTTCGAAGAACCCGCGTTTGCACACCGATGAAGTGCTGATTGCGTTATCGGTGTCTGCGGCGAATTCCGCCGATGCCCGCGTGGCACTGGCGCAGTTGAAGAACCTGCGCGATTGTGAAGTGCACACCACCACGATTCTGGGACCTGTCGACGAAGGCATTTTCCGCAACCTTGGCGTGCGCGTGAGCAGCGATCCGGTGTTCTGGCGTAAAGGCTTGTACCACAAGGTTTAAGCCTGCGGCTTCTTCTGTTCAGGCCTGGCGTGCCAGGTATTTCGGCACTGGCCCCGGCGTGCCCGGTGTTTCGGCACCGGCCCTGCAAAGTATAGACGTTCGGGGCAGAAACACCAGCGTTTAGGAAAACTTCCGGCTGGTTATTAAAATGCGGCTTATGACTAGCCGCAGCGAATCGCTTGAATCCAAAATCCTGCTGTATTACCAGTTCACCCCTATCGCAGACCCGCAGGCGGTGATGCTGTGGCAAAAGGCTTTGTGTGAATCGCTGGGGCTGAAAGGCCGCATTCTCATTTCCAAGCACGGCATCAACGGCACCGTCGGCGGCACGGTCGCTGCCTGTAAACAGTACCGCAAGCGCACCCGCGAATATGATGGCTTCCATTCCATGTCCTTCAAGTGGTCCAATGGCAGCGCTGACGATTTCCCACGCTTGTCAGTGAAAGTCCGCGATGAAATTGTTGCTTTCAACGCTGCTGATGAGTTGAAGGTTGATGAAAACGGCGTGATCGGCGGCGGCGTGCACCTGAAACCGGAAGATGTGAACAAACTCGTCGAAGAGCGCGGCGACGACGTGGTGTTTTTCGATGGCCGCAACGCCATGGAAGCCGAGATTGGCAAGTTTAAAAATGCGGTGGTGCCGGATGTGGAAACCACGCATGACTTCATTAAAGAAATCGAATCCGGTAAGTACGACTGGATGAAGGACAAGCCGGTGATTTCCTATTGCACCGGCGGCATCCGTTGTGAGATTTTGTCTTCGTTGATGAAAAACCGCGGCTTCAACGAGGTCTATCAGGTCGACGGCGGCATCGTGCGCTACGGCGAGAAATACGGCAACAAGGGCCTGTGGGAAGGCTCGTTGTACGTGTTTGATGAGCGCATGCACATGGAATTCGGACAAGACAATGATCCAAATTTTGTGCAATTAGGACATTGCATCCACTGCGGATTGGGCAATAATAAGTTCAATAACTGCATCAATGAAGACACCTGCCGCAGGCAAGTGCTCATTTGCGATGACTGCTACGCTAACCCTCGTACCGCGCATTGTGGGCGCGAGGATTGTCAAGAAGTTGCTGAGGCCGTCGCAGAAAAAGCGGAAAAGCAGGGCGCGTAGCTTCCTGCAGCACTACGGCGCCGCAGTGATTTATAGCGGACGTTTTATAGCGCTAAGATCTGCACGGCGCCCAGCCCCCAAAACATGGCGTTAGGCACTAATACCCAGAACACGCCCATCCAGGTGCGCCACCGCACGCCGGCGCGGAGTTTGCGCACCATGATGATCGCGCAGATCACCATGCTGAAAAACGGAATCGTCCACGCGAGGATCGGCCACCAGGTGTGCGAGGCTTCAGTACATAACCAGGCCGCTTCGCCGGATTCACACAACGTACCGCCCAGCAGCCGGGTGATCACAAGCGAACCCAGACCGACGATGAACGATCCCGCCATGGCCCAAATGAGAAAACGCAGGGCCTGCCGGGAGGATTCTTCGTCTTTGCCTGCCCGCATATACGGGTCTGGGCTATGAGCGAGTTCGTCGAGGCTGCGGGGATTCTGCGTTAACCGAGAGGGATCGTCATCATAGAGATCGTTTTCTGGGTGCGAAAAATTCGGTGTAGCAGACATGTCACCAGTCTAGGGGCCTGGGACTCATTTGGCTGTGACTACATGCGTCCAGCCACACTAGCCCGGCCGCACTAGTCCGGCTACATTCCGCCCAGCCGGATTCGCCCGGTCTAATGCTGCTGCGGTGTAACGGATTCGGGTTGTGTGAACTCTGGCTGCTGGTAATCCACGGGCAGCACAACGGTGGGAACCCGGATATGCTGCAAAAACTCGGAAGTCGGGGAGCCGATAAACACCCGCGGGGCAGGGCCGCCGTTGCTGGAATCCAGGCACAACAGATCGCCTTTCTTCCACTTCAAGGCATCAATGGCACCGCTCCAACCGTCGCCGGAACCGATGCCCGTTTCCACCGTGATGTCGGGGAAGCAGTCCATGATCCGATCGCGCGCCCGATCCAGCATCGCCAGCGCATTTTCGTGCCACTGATCAGTAAGGTCTTGCACCAACGATTTCTTGATCATCACCGGGATATCCACCAGCCCGGTCGGGGAAAACGCCATGATGCGCAGAGGAACTGACAGCTTGTCCGCTAAATTCGCGGCATATAACAAGCCTGCCTGCGAGGTGTCTTCGCCGGATTCTAAGAAGGCGTAATTCAGGCGGGTGATGCCGTTTTTCGACAGCTTCGTTGCCCGTGGCGCCAGCCCCAGTGGGCTTGGCGACGAGTGCAGCAGCGCGGATGTTGTCGAGGACGTATTGAAACGACCCTTGGGCGTCGACGTGCTCGATCCGACGATCACGAGGTCAGCGTTAAATTCTTTCGCCGCGTCGGTCAGGATCGGGGCGGGCGACGAGCCGTCGGCAAGCACCGAGACGTCATCATCCCAGTACTGCTGGTCCACCCCGGCGTCAGTCAAAACTTGTTCGACCGCTTCCTTGCACGCTTTGGCTTCTTTTTTGAAGGACTTTTTGTATTTCCCACCGAGCTTTGCCAAAGAAGTCGCTGGCCACGGGCGTAACAGAATGGATACGACCCGGATTCTGACGGGCATGGCACGGGTGAGCCAGGCGGCATAAGCAATGGCCTCGTGCCCAGAAGAAGAGGGATTCCAGGCGACGAGGATGCGTGCGGGTTGGCGCGTGCTTGTCGACGAGACAGCGCCGGCAGAATCAGTGGCCATGAACCTTAGTGTAGTTCGTTGTGTTTTGCGGGGGTATAACGCTCCGCCAACTCGACGATGACGTCGGCAAGCTCAAGTGCGTTGGCCAAAGAATCTTCATCCAAAGTATCCAGAAGCTGCGCCAACGTCTTCCGACGTGCCTCGCGCGCTTCTTCATATTCAGTCTTGCCCAAGTTAGTTAGGGCGACTTTTACTCCACGACGATCAACGCTGTCACGTACACGACGAATTAACTCCCGGCGCTCCAACTGCACCAAGGCATTGGACGCGGTGGGCATCCGGATACCTTCGGCTTCAGAGACTGCACTAATACGGCTAGCGCCATTTTTGTACAGAAACTCCATGATGGTCATCTGCGCGGGGGTCAACGAATAGTGACTAGCGATGCGATCATATAGTACTCGCAAACGAGTCATTGGTTCCTGGAGTTTCGCTGCCACTTCTTCCGCTGTTTTGCTCATAACTGATAGCTTAGTCACCTTTTGCAATGAATGCTTCTAGCTTGGCCGAAGCTTCGTCGTCGGAAAGCTGAATCGGTGGTGATTTCATGAGATAGGACGACGCGGAATCCACCGGGCCAGCTACTTTCCTATCCAAAGCGATTTTGGCCACACGGACGGCGTCGATGATGATACCCGCAGAATTGGGTGAATCCCAGACCTCAAGCTTGTATTCCAGATTCAACGGAACCTCGCCAAACGCAGAACCTTCCAAACGAACATACGCCCACTTGCGGTCATCGAGCCATTCGACATAATCCGATGGGCCGATGTGCACGTCGCGGCCGGATTTCAGACCCGCCAACGGGCCATTGTGCAGATTCGAGGTCACCGCCTGCGTCTTGGACAACTTCTTCGATTCCAAGCGGTCGCGGTCCAGCATGTTTTTGAAATCCATGTTTCCGCCGACGTTCAACTGCATAGTGCGGTCCAAACGCACGCCGCGGTCCTCAAAGAGCTTCGCCATCACACGGTGGGTGATCGTGGCTCCCACCTGCGACTTAATATCGTCGCCGACGATCGGCAGCCCGGCATCGACGAATTTCTGCGCCCACTCAGGATCGGATGCGATAAACACCGGTAGCGCGTTCACAAAAGCGCAGCCAGCATCAATAGCAGCCTGCGCGTAAAACTTATCGGCTTCTTCCGAGCCAACCGGCAGATAAGACACCAACACATCGACCTCGGCATCGCGCAGCGCTTGGGCGACGTCAACCGGCTCTTCCGCGGATTCCTCGATAGAGGCAAGATAATGCATGCCCAAACCATCCAACGTCGGCCCGCGCTGCACGGTCACCCCGGTGTGCGGGACATCAGCGATGCGGATCGTGCAGTTCAGCGAAGCGTCGAGGGCGTCGGCAAGATCAGTGCCGACCTTCGCAGCATCCACATCAAACGCCGCGACGAACTCCACATCGCCGACGTGGTAATCACCCAACTGGGTGTGCATGAGGCCAGGGATTTTCTCGTCGACGGCGGCATCGCGGTAAAACTCCACGCCTTGCACCAGGGAAGTAGCGCAGTTACCGACACCGGCGATGGCCACACGAACTTTAGACATTATGGTGTGCTCCTTTCGTTAGCCAGCCCAGGATAAATCCGGCAGGACGCAGAAACCGCACCCGATGGATGGTGTATCGATTAAGAAGAACCAGGTGAATCGATCAAGATCGACCACGAGGGGCTCGCGGTGGTTTCCCCGAATTGGACACACCCCGTATTCTTTGAGGAGATATTTCTACAAGGCAATGACAGAGGTTTGACGGTGACTGAGAACTCCCAGACTGACACCGACGATTCCCGCACCGATGATGCCCGGCAGCCGCGCACACGGCGCCAGAAGATATGGATCACGCTCGCGATCATCTTCGTGGCTATTTTGGCGATCCCCGGCATGATTTTTGCGATCGCCTATGTGCGCGCTGATACCCCAGAACCCGGGGAGGTCACCACCGCACAGGTGTCCCATATTTATGCCGCCGACGGCAGTACAGAACTGGCACGGCTGGTGCCACCGGAAGGCAACCGCACCTTCGTCTCGTTAGATGATCTCCCGGACTACGTCTCTAATGCAGTACTAGCTGCCGAGGACCGCGACTTCTGGGACAACAGCGGATTCTCCCTGTCCGGATTTCTGCGTGCCGCCTGGGGGCAAATCACCGGAAACACCAGCGCCGGCGGTGGTTCTACGATCACCCAGCAGTACGTGAAAAACGTCATCGTGGGTGACGATCACTCCTATGCGCGCAAATGGAATGAGCTTGTTCACTCCATCAAAATGACCAACGAGTGGGACAAGGCACAGATCCTGGAGTCCTACCTCAATACCGTATATTTCGGGCGCAACGCCTATGGCATTGAGGCTGCCTCGACTGCGTACTTCAACAAACCGGCCACCGAGCTGACCATCGAAGAAGCAGCCGTGCTGGCCGCGACCATCCAGGTGCCGAACCAGCTTGATCCGTGGAATAACCCAGAGCAAGCCGAAGGTCGCTGGAATTACGTGCTGGACGGCATGGTGGAAATGCAATTGCTGCCCAGCGAACAACGCGCCGGAATGGTCTATCCAGAAACCCGCGACCCGGCGGAATACTCCGCATACACCGAGGCGACCGGGCCGAACGGGCACATTAAAAACAAGGTCATCGAAGAGCTCGAAACCTTAGGTATCACCGAAGATGATGTGACCAACCGCGGCCTACAGATCACCACCACTATTGACCAGCACGTGCAGGATTCCGTGCTGCAATCCGTAGAAGAAAACATGGCCGGGCTGCAGGAAGACGCGCGCTCTGCCGTGGCCACCATCGAGCCGAGCACGGGTGCCGTGCGCGGTTACTACGGTGGCGACGAGGCCTCCGGCTGGGATTACGCTTCCGCCGGGCTGCAAACCGGATCGACCTTCAAGATCGTCGGACTGGCCGCCGCCTTGCAACAGGGCATCCCGCTGGGCGCGAACTACGCATCGACACCAGTAACGCTGCCGGGTGGCATTGAAGTCACCAACTGGGACGGCAACGGCTGTGGCGTGTGTTCGATCGCCACTGCATTGGAATACTCCTACAACACCTCGTTCATCCGGCTGCAGGACGATTTGGTCAACGGCACACAAGACACCGCCGATATGGGGCATGCGCTCGGCGTCGCCAAGTCATTCCCAGGGGTGGAAGAAACCCTGACCGAACACGGCGAACAACCTTATGAAGGCATCGTGCTGGGCCAGTACCAATCGCGCGTGATCGATATGGCAACCGTGATGGCCACCCTGACCAACCACGGCGTTTACAACCAACCGCACTTCGTCTCCCGCGTAGAAACCTCCCGCGGCGAGGTGCTGTACGAACACAACGACCACAAGCCGGAACGACGCGTTTCCGAAACCGTGGCAGACAACGTCATCCAGGCCATGCAGCCAGTGGCAGCCCACGCTGGTCAGGTGCTGGCCGGGGGACGCCCGTCGGCAAGCAAGACCGGCACCGCGCAGTTGGGTGATACCGGATTGAACAAGGATGCTTGGATGGTCGGCGGCACCCCAGAACTGTCCACCGCAGTGTGGGTCGGTACCGCTGATAACACCTCCGCGATCTTCAACCAATACGGCGGCAACATGTACGGCGCAAACACCCCGGGATCGATCTGGAAGGATTCCCTGGACCGCGCGCTGGAAGGCCGCGAGCAGACGTCATTCGAGAGTGCAGCTCCGGTGCGCTGGCGCACCTACGGCGGCAGCGGCTCCAACCTGATCGAAAGCTACGTTCCACCGGCATCCAGCGGTTCGGGACGTTCCGGTGGCGGTTCGCAAAGCGGTGCTGCAACCTCATCTGAGAGCCCAGAAGCGCCGGAAGACGAGGACGACGGCGAGCCAAACGAGGGCGACGAAGCACTAGCGCCGGGCGGACGCCCAGGTGGCCAGGGCGGCCAAGGCGGTGGCCAAGGTGGCCAGGGAGGCCAACAAGGCGGCGGACAGGCCCCACCTGCGGCACCGGCGCCTGGTGAGGTTATCGAAGATGCCATCAACGAACTGGAGAACCTGCTGTAATGACCAACCGGGCTGGCTGGGTCGCGCCAGCTGAGACCGAACCGGCGGCCCGGAAATTCATCGATTTCCTTGGTGGTCCCGTCGGCAAGCACGGCAGGCTGGCTGAGTCGCGCTGGTTCCACCCCGTGCAGGCGATCGTCTCGGTGGCGATACTGATCCTGGCTGGTGGATTTCTCACCAAAGCACACTGCACCAGGGGCAGCATCAACCCCGATACCGGAGCAATCGACCTGGACTGGTCCGGTAACCGGGCATATGTTTCTGCTTGCTACAACGACATAATTCCATTGTTTGCCGGGCGCGGGCTGGATACCGGGGGATTTCCCTATGCCTACTCCTGGCAGGAAGACGACCTTACGCGCTACCTGGAATATCCCGTGCTTACCGGCTATTTCCAAGGAATCATGGGATGGTTAGCCCGGGTCAGCTATCCGCCGGTCGAAGCTGTGAGCAAGCATCTGGTACCGGTGCCGATGGCTGGCTGGTATTTCATACTGACC
The DNA here is from genome assembly GCF_058182015.1 of Corynebacterium sp. LaCa_70. Taxonomy (NCBI): domain Bacteria; kingdom Bacillati; phylum Actinomycetota; class Actinomycetes; order Mycobacteriales; family Corynebacteriaceae; genus Corynebacterium; species Corynebacterium sp. LaCa_70. The sequence continues at coordinate 2,314,573 of NZ_CP190914.1, read as the reverse complement.
GTCCTGGTGCTTTCCCTGTTCTGGGTGGCAACCGTGCGCATGGCGTGCGCCCTTGCTGGACGACGAATCTGGGACATCATGCTGGTTGCAGCCAGCCCGTTGGTGCTGGTGCACGCATTTACCAACTGGGATATCCTGGCGATCTTTTTCGCGGTCGCCGGGTTGCTGCTGTTTGCTCGCGGACGCACCGCGTGGGCAGGCGTCGCCATTGGCTTAGGCACGGCGACGAAACTCTGGCCGCTATTTTTGCTGGGCGCGATCATCGTCTTAGCACTGCGGCTGCGTAGATTCCGCGCGCTCATCATCGTGGCAATAACCACCGCGGTGACGTGGCTGGTGGTCAACCTGCCAGTGATGCTGGCATACCCCGAGGCCTGGAACGAGTTCAATCGTTTAAACAGCACCCGTAGCTGGGAATGGACCACCATTTATGCAGTGGCCGCACGATTGACGCTTTTCGACGGCTTCGACCCGGACGGTGCAGAGGTACCGCAGATTCTGAACACGGTGAGCCTGGCACTGTTTATCGCCAGTTGCGTCGCGATTGCGATCCTCGGACTCGTCGTCAAGCGGCAACCACGAATGGCGGAACTAGTTTTCCTGATTATTGCCGCGTTTTTGCTGTTTAATAAGGTCTGGTCGCCGCAATATTCGCTGTGGTTGGTTATTCCGGCAGTACTTGCGTTTCCACGGTGGCGGCTGTTGTTGACCTGGATGGCCGTCGACATGCTGGTCTGGCCGGTATTGATGTGGCATATGCACGGCGCGGACAACAATGGCCTGCCTGCAGAATTTTTGGATGTCGTTGTGCTCACCCGCACCGGACTGATCGTCGTGCTGGTGGTGTGCGTGGTGCGGCAAATGCTCGGAAAAAATCTACCGGGGCAACAGATATCGGGAGACCGGAACCAAGCAGATCCCGTGTACCGCGCACATAATGGATATGACCCACTGGCGGGACCGTTGCAAGTGACACCCGAGAAAGCCGCAGAACACGTCGGCGGACAACAAACCCCTGAAACCAGGCAAGGACACCCAGCTAAGGAGACTGCATGAACGTCATCGTGATCCTCGGAGTTATCTCTATCATCATTGGGCTGTCCTGCATAGGTGCTGCGTATTGGGCAATCCATCGCAAACCTACGCGGCGGCCCGCTGTGGTGCTCGGGTTAGTCGCGCTGCTGTTTTTGACCGTCATCCCCACAGTGCTGGCAATATTTTTCGCCACCACCAACGCCGGGTAGCTTCGCTTGCTTCGCTTGTTGGCGACCGAAGCCTTGGCACCCCGGCGCACCGCGTACCCCGATATGGATGCGCGGTATCCGCCACGGCGCAGGCGTGGGTGATTGCGGAAAGACCCTGGGTGCGCTAGTCTTTGATGGTTGCTTGACGCAACGAACCCTCCTGCCATATCCGCGAAGGTGATATGGCCGAAACAACAAGACCATAGGAGGTGATGAGGTCCGTGCGTCGCTACGAAGTAATGATCATTCTGGATGCTAAGCAGGATGAACGCACCGTTGCCCCATCCCTGGATAAGTTCCTGGAAACTGTCCGCAAGGATAACGGCAAGGTGGAAAACGTTGATGTGGTGGGCAAGCGCAGCTTGGCTTACCCAATAAAGAAGAGTTCCGAAGGCATCTACGCCGTCATCAACCTGGAATGCGAACCGGATTCGGTTAAAGAGCTTGATCGGCGTTTGAACCTTTCCGATACCGTACTGCGTACCAAGGTTCTGCGTACCGACAGCTAAATCCGGATACTGGAGGTCGTAGACCACGAACCTGCATCCCGGAAAGCACTGAGGAGAAAACATGGCACAGGGAGATACCAACATCACGGTGGTCGGCAACGCGGTTGCGGACCCGGAATTGCGCTTCACCCCCTCGGGTGCAGCGGTGGCTAACTTCCGCATCGCTTCCACGCCGCGGCGCTACAACGCGCAAACGCAGCAGTGGGAAGACGGTGAGGCCCTGTTTTTGACCTGCAACGCATGGCGCAATATGGCCGAAAACGTTGCAGAATCAGTGTCCAAGGGCATGCGGTTGATCGTGACCGGCCGGTTGCGCCAGCGTTCCTTCCAAACCAAAGAAGGCGAAAGCCGCACTGTCTTTGAAATCGAAGTGGATGAAGTAGGCCCATCGCTGAAATACGCTTCCGCACAAGTGAACCGCAACTCGCGTGAGGGCGGGTCCGGTAACTTCGGCGGTGGCGGAAACAACCAGTCCAACCAGGGCGGTTTCGGCGGCGGTGCTCCTGCTGGCGGTTCTCAGGGCGGATTTGGTGGAAACCAATCCAACCAGTCGAACAACAACGGCCCGGATAACGACCCGTGGAATTCTGCCCCACCTGCTGGTGGATTCGGCGGAGACAGCGAACCTCCGTTCTAAGATTTAGCTCGTTTATTCACCGCAAAACTGCTGCACCGCGCCAAATCACCCATATCACTGGCGGGGCCAAAGCACACAAACAACGAAAGGCAGGGATCATGAAACTGATCCTCACCGCTGCCGTTGAGAACCTCGGCGCCGCAGGCGAAGTCGTAGAGGTCAAAAACGGCTACGGACGCAATTACTTGCTGCCGCGTGGCCTGGCTATCCCAGCCACCGCCGGAGCAGAGAAGAACATCGAAGGCATTCGCCGTGCGCAGCAACAGCGCGAGATCCGCGACCTGGATCACGCTGTTGAGGTCCGCGAAGCTCTGGACAAGCTGTCCCTGAACGACGTCGTCGTCAAGGTTAAAACCTCCTCGAAGGGTAAGCTCTTCGGTTCGGTTACCGCAGAAGACGTCGCCCAGGCCGTTGCTAAGGCCGGCGGTCCGAAGCTGGACAAGCGCATCATTGACCTGCCAAAGGCTCTGGTGAAAAAGACTGGTAACTACCAGGCTGAGGTTGAATTGCACTCCGATATCAAGGGCAAGATCAACTTCTCTGTCGTCTCTGCTTCCTAGAGAGTCCTAGAGAAGCTCTTTAAGTTAACGACAACAGCATTTGCATTACTCCCCGTTCGGGTGGTCTGTGAGGGGACCACCTGGGTGGGGAGTTTTGTCGTAGCTATGCCTGCATGGTCATCGCCGCTTGCGTTCAGGGGGCGTTGCAGCTGCAGGGTTCGGTGGGGGTTGATCGGAACGTTGGGGTTTGGCGGGCCAAGGTGGTGCATTTTTACAAATAGTGGCTCAAAACAAGGCCTAAATCGGTGCCTATTTGTAAAAATGCACCATGGCCGCCTCACAGTTGCACCCGCTCCCGCCCGGCAGTTGCACACGCTCGCACCAGGGTTGCACACCCCCCGCCGCACAGTTGCCCACAGCGCCGAGCGCACTTGTGGATAACTTGTGGGATTTGTGAAGAAGTTTCCCCGCCCGATGGTGCTGGTGGTGTGCGATTTGCGTAAAATCCAACATTGTGGGCAGAGAACTTTCTGCTGGTACAGCGAATATTCAGAGTTTGTGCACAAGCTGTTTAATTCTTTGTAATGCCGTCTAGCTGGGGTTTTATGGCGAATGGCAAATATGCACACACGGTCATCCACAAGAATTCCACAAGCTGCGGAAAACCAGCAGGTCGCAGTCGCTCACGGTGGCAATCTCCACGGATTCTCCACCATGCCTGTGAATAAACCTGTGGATAACTTTTGGTTGTGGCCGTGGCCGGGGTGACGGCCTCGTCGGCAAGCGTCTCCGCCTGCAACGAAAAGACTCACCCGACCGCAAACACCACCCACCGCGATCGAACACACCAGCCTGCAACCACAAGCCAGACCGGACCGCCATCACCAGGCACGAAAACCACCGAAATTTACCGCAAGGGTCGTGTCGTTAAAATAAACTCCACAGAATAACCCGCCACGCTAAGGAGAACCCCATGAGCCCGGAAGCCAACGCGAACTTCGACGACGATTATCAGCTTCCGGAACCACCCCCGGAGGAGCCAAGCTTCGATAATTTCGCGGTTCCTGATCCGCACGATGCGGGCTTCAGTGTCTCGGATAGTAATTTTTCCTCGAATACATTCTCCGGTAATGACGCGCAGTTCCGCTCCCGGAACAGGGGCAGGCGCGGTAAATTCCAGCAGGAGCAGGCCGACGAGTACGCGGAATTGCGCCAGCCGCCGCATGACCGCGACGCAGAGCAAGGTGTGCTGGGAGCGATGTTGATGAGCCCGAACACCGTGATGGAAGTCATCGAAGAATTAGATCCCGAGGATTTCTATTATCCTGCGCACAGCCTGATTTATGAGGCAATGCTGGATCTGTATGCCAATGGCGAAAATATTGACCCGGTGATCGTTTCCGATCGGCTCAACAGGTTCAACAATCAGGAGCGGGCCGGTGGTCCGGTGTATTTGCACACCCTGATTTCGACGGTTCCCACGGCCGCGAATGCGCTGTATTATGCGGAAATTGTCGCGGAGAAGGCCGTATTGCGCAAGCTTGTCGACGCCGGCACCCGGGTGGTGCAGTTGGGCTATTCCGGAACGGAAGACGCGGAGGTCGCTTCGGTGATCGACCGCGCCCAGCAGGAGGTATTTGCGGTCGCGCAAAAGCGCAAAACAGAGGATTATCAGGCGTTGAGTGACCTGATTAAACCCACGGTCGACGAGCTGGCGGCATTGGAGCGCGTGGGTGGTTTGGAATCCGGAGTGCCGACGGGATTTATCGACCTGGACAAGATCACCAATGGTTTGCATGCAGGCCAGATGATTATTGTCGCGGCGCGTCCAGGTGTCGGTAAGTCGACACTTGCGATGGATTTCATGCGCTCGTGCTCGATCGACAACGGCAAGACGTCGGTGATTTTCTCACTCGAGATGTCCGCCTCGGAGATCGTGATGCGTTTGCTTTCCGCTGAGGCAGAGATTCAGCTGACGGATATGCGTGCCGGAAAGATGGATGAGCGGGCGTGGGAAAAACTCACTGACAAGCTCAACACGGTGCAAAATGCGCCGATCTTCATCGATGACTCGCCAAACTTGACGATGATGGAGATCCGGTCGAAAGCCCGCAAGTTGAAGCAGCAGCATGGTTTGGATTTGCTGGTGTTGGACTATTTGCAGTTGATGAGCTCCGGTAAACGTGTTGAGTCGCGTCAGCAGGAAGTTTCGGAGTTTTCGCGGCAGCTGAAGCTGTTGGCGAAAGAACTAGAGGTGCCCGTGGTGGCTATTTCGCAGTTGAACCGTGGCCCGGAAGCTCGTACGGATAAGCGGCCGCAGCTGGCGGACCTGCGTGAGTCGGGTTCGTTGGAGCAGGACGCGGATATGGTCATGCTGTTGTACCGTCCGGATTCGCAAGACCGCGATGATTCGCGTGCGGGTGAGGCCGATATTATTCTTGCGAAACACCGTGGCGGGCCGATCGATACCGTGACCGTGGCGCACCGGTTGCGCTTTTCGCGTTTCGACAACTACGTACAGAACATCTAGGCGGTGCAACAGCCGATGGAATAGCGTCGGCAAGTTAGTTGTTGTGTCATATGTACGACGTACTTTCGGTGCGCATCGCTACGCCGTCTCGGCAGCCAGCCGACGCACAGGCGAGCATGAGCGCGTACCGTGGGGATCTGTCGATAAAAGCAAGTAGACCCTATGCGATCAATTAGAGGAGAATGCCACCATGGCAACCGTAGACATTACTGAAGACACCTTCGAAAGCACTGTTGCGGATAACGACATCGTTATCGTTGATTCTTGGGCTGACTGGTGCGGTCCTTGCCGCCAGTTTGCGCCTACTTTCGAAAAGTCGTCGGAAAAGCATGACGACGTCGTACATGCCAAGCTGGACGTTGATAACAACCAGGGCATTGCTGCGGCTTTGCAGATTCAGTCGATCCCTACTCTGATGATCTTCCGTGATTCGATCATGGTCTTCCGTGAGGCCGGTGCTTTGCCACCTGCAGCGCTGGAAGATGTTATCCAGCAGGTGAAGGGGCTTGACATGGATGATGTGCGCAAGCAGCTTGCAGAGCAGAACGCGCAGCAGGACAATTCCTAGATTTCGGCTCTAGATCACGACGGGTTTCCTGTGTGATTCTTGCCCGGATTTTGACCGGTGGAATAGGTAGAACGAAGCCAATGCAACGTTCCATTTATTTCGCCGGTTTTGGCTATTCCTAGGGTTTTGCAGCGGATTCAGCGATATCTTTCTGAGACGGCAGGCCCGCAAATCCCGATAACACGCCAACCCGCGACGGCACAGCGACGTCCGCGCCTGCCTACTATGCGATAGGTCACTGAAAAGCCGCTCAGAATTCCGTATTATTTTTGGGGTACGGCGATAGACGAAATTCGATTTCGGAATGGAGCAAACGTGGATCTATACGAGTACCAAGCTCGTGACTTGTTCAGCGCACACGATGTCCCTGTGCTGCAGGGCATTGTCGCAACGAATCCAGAGCAGGCAAAGCAGGCAGCCGAGAAGATCAACTCGGATCTTTTCGTGGTTAAAGCACAGGTGAAAACCGGCGGCCGTGGTAAAGCCGGTGGCGTTAAGCTGGCCAAGAGCCCAGCTGAGGTTGCTGAAAAGGCTGAGGAAATCCTCGGTTTGGACATTAAGGGCCACACCGTTAAGACCATCATGGTTGCCGAGGGTGCAGATATCGCAGAAGAGTACTACTTCTCGATCCTGCTGGACCGCACCAAGCGTCGCTACCTGGCCATGTGCTCCAAAGAAGGCGGCGTGGAGATTGAAACGCTCGCCGCAGAGCAGCCAGAAAAGCTGGTGCGCAAGAACTTCTCGCCACTGTCTGGTCTGACCAACGATATCGCTCGTGATATCGCCAAGGAAGCCGGTTTTAGCGACGAGGAAACTGAGCAGCTGGTTCCGGTTTTCCGTAAGCTTTACGAAGTTTATGAGCAGGAAGACGCTCAGTTGGTTGAGGTTAACCCGCTGGTCAAGACCGACGACGGTCGCATCATTGCTCTCGACGGCAAGGTCTCGTTGGATGACAACGCGCTGTTCCGTCACGGCGATCATGCCAACCTGGAAGACGTCGAAGCAGCTGACCCGCTGGAGCGTCGTGCCAAGGAGCTGGATCTGAACTACGTCAAGCTCGACGGCAGCGTCGGCGTGATCGGTAACGGTGCTGGTCTGGTTATGTCCACGCTGGACGTTACTGCCTACGCAGGTGAAGAATTTGGCTCGAAGCCAAAGCCAGCAAACTTCCTGGACATCGGCGGCGGCGCTAATGCGAAGGTCATGGCTAACGGACTGGAGGTTATCTTCAGCGACGAGCAAGTCAAGTCCGTTTTCGTCAACGTCTTCGGCGGTATTACTGCGTGTGATGAGGTAGCAAACGGTATCGTCCAGGCCAACAAGATTTTGGCTGATCAGGGCATTCAGGCTAAGCCAATGGTCGTCCGCTTGGACGGCAACAATGCAGAGCTGGGACGTAAGATCCTCAGTGAAGCCGACCTGGCACACGTTGAGCAGGCAAGCACCATGGACGAAGCAGCACGCCGCGCAGCCGAACTGGCTGACCAGGCTTAAGGAAGGGGCATAAAAACAGTGTCTATTTTTCTCGACTCAGATTCGAAGATCATCGTTCAGGGCATGACCGGCTCTGAGGGCATGAAGCACACCCAGCGCATGCTCAACTCGGGTTCCAATATCGTTGGTGGTGTCAACCCAAAGAAAGCCGGCGAGCAGGTCGAATTCGAGGGCGGTAAGACCGTTCCAGTGTTCGGCTCCGTGGAAGATGCAAAGAACGAGACCGGAGCCAACGTTTCTGTCATCTTCGTGCCAGCGAAGTTCACCAAGGCTGCTGCGGAAGAAGCCATTGATGCCGAGATGCCACTCGTCGTCGTGATCACCGAAGGTGTACCAGTAAAGGACACCGCGGAATTCCACGCTGCTGCACAAAAGAGCGGCAAGACCCGCATCGTTGGACCAAACTGCCCAGGTCTGATTTCTCCGGGCAAGTCCAATGCCGGCATCATCCCAGCAGAGACTGCTCCAAACCCAGGAAAGATCGGCTTGGTTTCCAAGTCCGGTACTTTGACCTACCAAATGATGCACGAGCTGCGCGACATCGGATTCACTTCGTGCGTTGGTATCGGTGGCGACCCAGTCATCGGCACTACTCACGTCAACGCGATCGAGGCATTCGAAAACGATCCTGATACCGAAGCCATCATCATGATCGGTGAGATCGGCGGCGACGCTGAAGAATTCGCAGCGGAATACATTAAGGAGCACGTCACCAAGCCGGTGGTTGGTTATATCGCAGGCTTCACTGCTCCAGAAGGTAAGACCATGGGGCATGCGGGTGCTATCGTTTCCGGTTCTTCCGGAACCGCAGAAGCCAAGAAGCAGGCCCTGGAGGCTGCTGGTGTCAAGGTCGGTAAGACCCCAACCGAAGCAGCTAACCTGATGCGCGAAATCGTTGGTGCGTAAATCCTGCCGTTGCTGTCAGGCTGCCGAGCCGCTAGTCGCTGGCCAGTGTTGCTGATGCAGCGGTAGAACGCATAATTTTGCGGTTACCGGCCCGCCGATCCACACAATCTGGATCGGCGGGCCGGTTTTGTCTGTCTGCGCATTCCGGAACCATGCACATAGATTCCGTATTATGGGCTGCAAGAATGCAATTGAGCTAGGCAGCGAATGCTATTGCACAGCAGGCTGTTGCAACCAAGGAGTGAAGCGAACATGGCTAACCCGATTAGCAAGGGCTGGAAATACCTCATGGCGTCGTTCGACAACAAGATCGACGAGCACGCAGACCCGAAGGTACAGATCAAGCAAGCAGCCGATGCTGCGAAACAGCAGCACCGGGAAATTTCTGAGCAAGCATCCAAGGTGATTGGTAACCAGAAACAGCTGGAAATGCAGCTGAACCGCTTGTTGCGGAGTCAAGAGGAATATCAGTCACAAGCCCGGGAAGCTTTGCAGGCGGCAGATAAGGCTGAGCGCGACGGAGACGCGGCGAAGGCCCAGCGATTCAACGAGACCGCAGAGCTGATTGCTTCCCAGTTAGTCGGCGTGGAAAAAGAGCTGGAACAGACCAAGGAAATGTATAGTTCCGCGAAACGTTCTTCGGAGCAGGCGAAAGCGGAGCTGCAGAAATCTGAGGCGCGGTTAGAAGAACAGCTCAATGAAGTTCGTCGCCTGGAGCAGCAGGTCGATCAGACCAAGATGCAGGAAAAGACCAGCGAGGCGATGGACTCGATGAATGCACAGATTGGCAGTAATGATTCCACCCCAACGTTGGATGGGGTTCGCGATAAGATCGAGCGTCGTTATGCGAATGCTCTGGGAGCACAAGAACTTTCCCGTAGTTCTGCGAACGATGCCATGGCGGAGATCTCTGCTGGGACTTCAACCCGTGATATCAAGGCCAGTGCGAAATTAGACGAGATTCGCGCCTCGATGGGTACTGGTGCGGGATCGCACAACAAAGCTATTGACTCTGCTGACAACGGCGACGGAAAGCAGTAAGCAGACAGCAGACGGTAGGCTCCAGGCCCTGATTGGCAATAGTATGCCGGTTCTTGTACGCAGTAGCCGACGGCGATAAGCCGTCGAGACCGGCTTTTGTACAACGAAAAGCGCGGACCACGTTGAGGTGGCCCGCGCTTTGTGTTTGGCGGCTATCTACTGGTTATCCGGTTGTCTGCGAACCCGTTAGTTATCGCGCGCAGCGTTGAGCAAGACGCCGCGGATTCCGGAGTGGAACCCGTCACGCAGTTTCACGCGTTGGGATTCGCTCAAGGTGTATTCGTGGAGCGTTTCGCACGCGAACTGCAGAAGTGGCCGGTCTACCTCTGGGGGTAATCCGCCACCGGAAAGCAAGTGCGCCTGATCGCGTTGCTCAGTCGATGCTGCGTTGTCGTACCACCAACGAGCGTACTGCTGGCCGACGTCGTAAGGGGTTTGGAATCCTGCCGAGGTCCAGACTTCCTCCGGCAATGGAACGTAGCGGGAACGAAGTTTGCGACGCGGCGCCATCATGGATGGGGATGGCCGCGGCGTGGCTGGTTTCGGGGAGGATGCGGGTGCTGCGGGCTGGGTGCCTTCGTTGTTTTTAGCGTCGGCACGGGATTCAGCCTGGTGCGTACCCGGGGTTGCGCGGCTTTGTGCATGCAATTCGGCCTCGACTTCAGACGGATCGTTGTCGTCGTCAAGTTGTTCGCCTGGCGCGGTTTCGGGCTGGGTAGTAGGCGCTGCCGGGCTGATTTTTGGTGCAGAATTGTCGCCGCCGGGAGTAGTGGGTGGAGTCGGCGCTACGTCGTCAGACGCTACGGGCGCATCCTTTGCCGTGGACACCTCGCTTGGTTTCGGAGCAGGCGCAACGGTCTCTGCGAATTCGTCGCTGTCTGGTTTCCGTAGGTTTTCGCCCGGTTTTGCGCCGCTTGCCGACGCCGAGTGTTTGTTGTCCGGCAACTTCGGCGATCCGGTCGACGCCGCGGCAGAAGAGGAAGCCGGAGCACCCGGAGCGATCGATGCAGCGCGGTCGGTTGCGGTATCTGAAGTTCCTGGTTCGGAGGCTTTGGCGGTGGTGCCAGCGCCCGCAGTTTCCGGCGTGATTGATTCGCCTGTGGTTGATGCAGATGTTGTTGGGTCGGTGTCGTCGACCTCAGGCTGTGCAGAACCTGCCTGCACATCGGCTCCAGCTTCTGACTTGGCATCGTCTGCTTCTGGAGTCGCGCACTGGGTTTCTCGCACGGTAGGCGGCAGGGGGCCTTCCAAAACCTGTAGTTCCATGGCACCGGTGAAATCCTCCCGGGGATCCAGGATCGTGGTCGTGTCGCAGGCGTGACGCAGCGCAGCCGACATAGAATCCCAACCAAACCCGTAGAGGTGCACGCGAATTCCGGCGTTGGTTGCTTCCTGTACGCCCGGAATCATGTCTGCGTCGCCAGAAACCAGCACCATATCGGTGAATTGTTGTTTGCAAGCGGTGGTCACCATGTCTGCAACAAGCCGCGTGTCGACGGCTTTTTGTGTGCGCCGTTCTCCCCATTCGATTAATTGGCCGGTGCGAAGTTGCACCCCCTCGCACGTCCGTAAGGCGCGTTGGTAGCGGTGTGGCCCGGTATCGGGGATCCCGTCGTACCAGTTCTGCCGGTGCACGCGTTGGCCTAGTTGGTTCGAGATCATGCCATCAAGGATGGCGACGACCTCAGGTAAATCGATTTCTAATTGAGCGCGGGCGCCGATCTCCCACGAGTTATAAAAGCTCGCAAGCAAATAAGAGGTATCGACGTACACAACTGTGCGTTCAAGCATGTCTCCTAAGTCCGTTTCTCTAATAGATCTAAATAAGTTTCTCTATCTAGTTTGCCTGAATACGGGCAATGAGTCGATTAAACCGGACCGTTAACAGGGAGATTCAAGGAGAAAGGCAGTAAGAGACTGGGAAATTCTGGTGTTGAGGCGCGGGATGCGGGGCTTGGCGGAAAGGAAGCGGGCGCACAAAGGTTTAGCGGGAATTAAGACTTAAACACCTGACATAGACGCGGTTATAAGCGGGTTATAACGCGGTTAAGTCTATGCGACATGTTAAGAAAAAACATGGCTTGACCTGCATCAACGAAACCGTTGAACAATCGATTTGCGTAAACTTTTGTTATCGCTTAAGCTTATCCAAGTCGCCGCGAGGGGCTGACAGAGAAAATAACTTCACAGGATGTTGTTTCTGGTGGTTGTTCTGCTTTGTTTGTCTGGCGGGGATGACAATAATTTTATAGGGCCGATGCTTGCCTTTGGTGGTTGCTGACTGTGTGGTTGGTGGTTGTTGTGGGTGGGTTTCGCTGGTTGCTTGTGTGGCAGTCTGGTTCGCGGTGTTGTGATCAACGACACAATGTTCTGGTTTGTGTTCAAGTAACTTGGTGTGTAAAGTCGGTCTGGCTGCTTTGCTGAAAGGCACTTGGTTGATAACAAGTGTTGAGTAGCAGGGTGGTGGTGTTGTGTGAGAACTCAATAGCGTGTCAATGTACTTATTATTTTTGATACTTACTTGATTAGTGGGATGTGGATCCTTTATTTTCTGCATTTGATTAATCGTTTTTGAGTAAGTGTTGCTCTTTGATTTTTCTTTTGTAGTTTTTGACTAGGTTATCAGACTCTTTTTCTGATTTTTTATGGAGAGTTTGATCCTGGCTCAGGACGAACGCTGGCGGCGTGCTTAACACATGCAAGTCGAACGGAAAGGCCTTTTCGGAGGTACTCGAGTGGCGAACGGGTGAGTAACACGTGGGTGATCTGCCCTGCACTCTGGGATAAGCCTGGGAAACTGGGTCTAATACCGGATAGGACCGCACTTTAGTGTGTGTGGTGGAAAGTTTTTTCGGTGTAGGATGAGCCCGCGGCCTATCAGCTTGTTGGTGGGGTAATGGCCTACCAAGGCGGCGACGGGTAGCCGGACTGAGAGGTTGGTCGGCCACATTGGGACTGAGATACGGCCCAGACTCCTACGGGAGGCAGCAGTGGGGAATATTGCACAATGGGCGCAAGCCTGATGCAGCGACGCCGCGTGGGGGATGACGGCCTTCGGGTTGTAAACTCCTTTCGCCAGGGACGAAGCGTTTTGTGACGGTACCTGGAGAAGAAGCACCGGCTAACTACGTGCCAGCAGCCGCGGTAATACGTAGGGTGCAAGCGTTGTCCGGAATTACTGGGCGTAAAGAGCTCGTAGGTGGTTTGTCGCGTCGTCTGTGAAATTCCACAGCTTAACTGTGGGCGTGCAGGCGATACGGGCTGACTTGAGTACTGTAGGGGTAACTGGAATTCCTGGTGTAGCGGTGAAATGCGCAGATATCAGGAGGAACACCGATGGCGAAGGCAGGTTACTGGGCAGTTACTGACGCTGAGGAGCGAAAGCATGGGTAGCAAACAGGATTAGATACCCTGGTAGTCCATGCCGTAAACGGTGGGCGCTAGGTGTAGGGGCCTTTTGGGGTTTCTGTGCCGTAGCTAACGCATTAAGCGCCCCGCCTGGGGAGTACGGCCGCAAGGCTAAAACTCAAAGGAATTGACGGGGGCCCGCACAAGCGGCGGAGCATGTGGATTAATTCGATGCAACGCGAAGAACCTTACCTGGGCTTGACATACACCGGATCGCTGCAGAGATGTAGTTTCCCTTGTGGCTGGTGTACAGGTGGTGCATGGCTGTCGTCAGCTCGTGTCGTGAGATGTTGGGTTAAGTCCCGCAACGAGCGCAACCCTTGTCTTATGTTGCCAGCACGTTATGGTGGGGACTCATGAGAGACTGCCGGGGTTAACTCGGAGGAAGGTGGGGACGACGTCAAGTCATCATGCCCCTTATGTCCAGGGCTTCACACATGCTACAATGGCCGGTACAATGCGCAGCGAGCCTGTGAGGGTGAGCTAATCGCTTAAAGCTGGTCTTAGTTCGGATTGGGGTCTGCAACTCGACCCCATGAAGTCGGAGTCGCTAGTAATCGCAGATCAGCAATGCTGCGGTGAATACGTTCCCGGGCCTTGTACACACCGCCCGTCACGTCATGAAAGTTGGTAACACCCGAAGCCGGTGGCTCAAACTCGTTTAGGGAGCCGTCGAAGGTGGGATCGGCGATTGGGACGAAGTCGTAACAAGGTAGCCGTACCGGAAGGTGCGGCTGGATCACCTCCTTTCTAAGGAGTTTTTATTATCACACTGACTGCTTCCACAGTTGTGGGTGGTTGGTGTGGCTGTGATTGTGTTCATGCACCGTATGTGGGTGTGTGGGTTGCAGCTGATTATTTTTTGTTTTTTTGGGTGTGCATCCTTCTTTACACTTGGTTGGGTTTGTATCAAAGGTTTGTTTGTGTGTTGGCGCGTTGTTGGGTGTCTCGGGCAGCACTGTGTGTTGTTCGTTGACCATCATTTACCGCGGGTGAATGCTTTGATCGTTTGCTTGTGGTTGTGGTTGGTGTGGTGTGTGAGAACTGTATAGTGGACGCGAGCATCTGTACGCATGATGCAGCTTTGTTGTTGTGTTGTGTGTGCTGTGATTTTTTCTTTATGTGTTTATTTTGTTGTGTGTTGTAAGGGCGCATGGTGGATGCCTTGGCATGCTAAGCCGATGAAGGACGTGGAAGGCTGCGTTATGCCTCGGGGAGTTGTCAATCGAGCGTTGATCCGAGGATGTCCGAATGGGGAAACCCGGCTGTGGTTATTCGCAGTCACCTGCTGGTGAATATATAGCTAGTATGGGGGTTACGCGGGGAAGTGAAACATCTCAGTACCCGTAGGAGAAGGAAACAATATGTGATTTCGTGAGTAGCGGCGAGCGAAAGCGAATGGTGGCTAAACCGTATGTGTGTGATACTTGGTAGAGGTTGCATGTGCGGGGTTGTTGGGAGCGATTGTATGACTACTACCATGGTTGTGCTGATGTGCGCGTGTTAGGTGAAGTGGTTTGGAATGGCCCACCGGAGTGGGTGAGAGTCCTGTAGCTGAAGGCATGTGTGTGTTGGTTGATTGTTTCCCGAGTAGCGGCGGGCTCGTGGAATCTGCCGTGAATCTGCCGGGACCACCCGGTAAGCCTAAATACTTAGTGTGACCGATAGCGGATAGTACCGTGAGGGAATGGTGAAAAGTACCCCGGGAGGGGAGTGAAATAGTTCCTGAAACCATGTGCTTACAATCCGTCAGAGCACCTTTTGTTGTGTGATGGCGTGCCTTTTGAAGAATGAGCCTGCGAGTCAGCGGCATGTCGCGAGGTTAACCCGTGTGGGGTAGTCGTAGCGAAAGCGAATCCTAATTGGGTGTTGTTAGTGGCATGTCCTGGACCCGAAGCGGGGTGATCTACCCATGGCCAGTGTGAAGCAGCTGTAAGAGGTTGTGGAGGCGCGAACCCACGTAGGTTGAAAACTGCGGGGATGAGCTGTGGGTAGGGGTGAAAGGCCAATCAAACTCCGTGATAGCTGGTTCTCCCCGAAATGCATTTAGGTGCAGCGTCGTAGTTGAGCTTTGTGGAGGTAGAGCTACTGTTTGGTTGAGCGGGACTATCATCTTAGCAACATCAGACAAACTCCGAATGCCATGTAAGTGTTCTACGGCAGTGAGACTGTGGGGGATAAGCTTCATAGTCGAGAGGGAAACAGCCCAGATCGCCGGCTAAGGCCCCTAAGGGTGTACTAAGTGGAAAAGGATGTGGGATCGCGATGACAGCCAGGAGGTTGGCTTAGAAGCAGCCATCCTTGAAAGAGTGCGTAATAGCTCACTGGTCGAGTGGTTCTGCGCCGATAATGTAGTGGGGCTCAAGTACACCGCCGAAGCCGCGGCAACCATCTTTGATGGATGGTTGGGTAGGGGAGCGTCGTGCATGAGGTGAAGCATGAGTGTGAACACGTGTGGATTGTGTGCGAGTGAGAATGCAGGCATGAGTAACGAATTGTAAGGTGAGAATCCTTACCGCCGGATGACTAAGGGTTCCTGGGTCAAGTTCGTCTTCCCAGGGTGAGTCGGGACCTAAGGCGAGGCCGACAGGCGTAGTCGATGGATAACCAGTTGATATTCTGGTACCCGAGTGTGTGCGTCAATGGTAAAGCAGTGATACTAACCATGTTCGAGACTTATTGATTATGCCCTTTTTGGGTGTGTTGATAGGTTGAGTTTGTGGGGCCTGATCCGTGGTCCAAGTGATGGGGTGACGCAGTAGGGCAGCCACGCCGCTTAGTGGATTGTTGGTGTAAGCGTTGAGGTTGGTGCCATTGGTAAATCCGGGTGCTGTATCTAAGGCGTGATGCATAGCCCGTACAGGGTGAATGTGGTGTGCTTGTGCTGTCGAGAAAAGCCTCTAGCGAGTGCATATTCGGCCCGTACCCTAAACCGACACAGGTAGTCAGGTTGAGAATACTAAGGCGTTCGGGTGAACTGTGGTTAAGGAACTCGGCAAAATGTCCCCGTAACTTCGGGAGAAGGGGAGCCTCACTGGTTGTATAGGCTGGTGGGGCCGCAGAGAATAGAGGGGTCCGACTGTTTATCAAAAACACAGGTCCATGCGAAAACGTGAAGTTGATGTATATGGACTGACGCCTGCCCGGTGCTGGAAGGTTAAGAGGACCTGTTAGACCTTTTGTGGTCGAAGCGGAGAATTTAAGCCCCAGTAAACGGCGGTGGTAACTATAACCATCCTAAGGTAGCGAAATTCCTTGTCGGGTAAGTTCCGACCTGCACGAATGGCGTAACGAGACCCCTGCTGTCTCAACCACAGGCCCGGTGAAATTGCAGTACGAGTAAAGATGCTCGTTACGCGCGGCAGGACGAAAAGACCCCGGGACCTTCACTATAGCTTGGTATTGGTGTTCGGTTTGGCTTGTGTAGGATAGGTGGGAGACTGTGAAGTATGCACGCTAGTGTGTGTGGAGTCGTTGTTGAAATACCACTCTGGCTTGATCGGATACCTGAACCTTGGCCCATGATCTGGGTTGGGGACAGTGCCTGGTGGGTAGTTTAACTGGGGCGGTTGCCTCCTAAAGAGTAACGGAGGCGCCCAAAGGTTTCCTCAGCCTGGTTGGCAATCAGGTTTTGAGTGTAAGTGCACAAGGAAGCTTGACTGTGAGAGTGACTGCTCGAGCAGGGACGAAAGTCGGGACTAGTGATCCGGCACCTACTTGTGGATGTGGTGTCGCTCAACGGATAAAAGGTACCCCGGGGATAACAGGCTGATCTTCCCCAAGAGTCCATATCGACGGGATGGTTTGGCACCTCGATGTCGGCTCGTCGCATCCTGGGGCTGGAGTAGGTCCCAAGGGTTGGGCTGTTCGCCCATTAAAGCGGCACGCGAGCTGGGTTCAGAACGTCGTGAGACAGTTCGGTCTCTATCCGCCGCGCGCGTAGAAACTTGAAAAAGGCTGTCCCTAGTACGAGAGGACCGGGATGGATACACCTCTAGTGTGCCAGTTGTCACGCCCGTGGCATGGCTGGTTGGCTACGTGTAGAAGGGATAACCGCTGAAAGCATCTAAGCGGGAAGCCTGTTTTGAGATGAGGTTTCGTTTGAGGTGCCCTAGAGATTATGGGGTTGATAGGCTAGATCTGGAAGCGTTGTAAGGCGTGGAGGTGACTGGTACTAATTCGCCGAACTACTACAACACGCCAATCGTTGGTTGGTGTTGCGTGTAAAGAAAATGATTGTTTGTTGTTTGCGTCCACTATGCAGTGTTTGACACTCCACACTGGTGTGTGTGGTTGACGGATTAACGCTTGTTTGTGTTGTCTGGTTGGTTGTGTCGGTGGTTTATAGCGGCAGGGAAACGCCCGGTCCCTTTCCGAACCCGGAAGCTAAGCCTGCGTCGCGCTGATGGTACTGCACTCGGGAGGGTGTGGGAGAGTAGGTTGCTGCCGACACTTTATAATTTCATGTTTGGGCCTGTTGGCTGTGGTTACACTGTGTGCACCCTGTGGGTGTGTGGTGGTTACCGCGGTCGGCGGGCCCTTTCTTGTGTATCTAGAAATATCTAAACCGTGGGGAACTCGTGACGGATCGAGGAGGCAATGAAATGGAACCATTCCACCGTCACGAAGCTCTTTTTCACTACGATTGCCTGGCTAACAAGGCTGCCGCAGAAGTAATTAAAAGTTACTCGAGTAGCTTTCACGCAGCCACCTGCCTGTACCCGACGCAGATACGCCAAGATATTAGAAATATTTACGCGGTCGTCCGCATCGCCGACGAAATAGTCGACGGTACTGTGGACCAAGCCTTGCAGGGATCGCCGACTACAGCACTCGATAAATACGAGAAGCTGGTTTTAGAAGCACCGCAGCATCGCTTTCACACAGATCTGATCCTGCACGCCTACGCAAATACCGCACGGCGCTGCGAGTTAAGCAACGAGCACATGAAGGCGTTCTTTCGCTCAATGCGCATGGATCTCGGCAAAACGGACTACACGGGGCCCGAATTGGCTGATTATATCTACGGCTCGGCGGAAGTCATCGGCCTAATCTGCCTTGACATATTTTTCCAACAGTATCCGAAGCCCGATTCGGCAACGTGGCAACGGTTGCAAGACGGGGCCAAACGCCTCGGAGCTGGCTTCCAAAAAGCTAATTTTCTTCGCGACTACACCGATGATGTCACAATTCGCGGCCGCTATTATTACACAGAGCTAGCGACGGATTCGGCTAACGAAGCGTACGAGCGGATAATTCAAGAGATCTACTCCGACTTCGCCTTCGCGGAGGAAGTGTTGAAGTTTCTTCCTAACCGTGTGCAACCTGCCGTCCGCGCGGCCTTAAGGATTTATGACCAGCTGGCGCAACAATTAGCCGAAAACCCCGCGGCCGTATTGGGTAATTCCGCAGAACGTGCACGCTTGTCCGTACCGAAGCTGACTAAAGCAGGTGTGCTTACCCGATGTATTGCAGAATTCGGCTATGGTGCGATACACCAAAAACTGCAACAAAACCCGCGCAGAAAGCACAACCCATGAAACAACAGGCTCTGGTCATCGGTGCAGGCATCACAGGTCTTGCTAGTGCCGCGCTGCTTGCGCGCAGAGGGTTCGAGGTTACCGTGGTAGAAAAGAACCGGACCACCGGAGGCCGGATTGGAGAGATAACCGATGATGGCTTCCGCTTCGAAACCGGGCCATCGTGGTACCTCATGCCGGATGCATACGAGCAGTTCTTCCAGCTCATGGGCACAACTGTGGCAGAACAACTCGAACTACGCACCCTTGATCCCGCCTACCGGATGTACACCGGACCCAAAGAATATCTTGATATTCCCTTTGGCGCGGACAAGATCACAGCGCTTTTTGAATCCATAGAACCCGGCGCAGGTGCAAAGCTATCTCACTACCTTGAGTCTGCTCACTTGGTCTACACCATTGCGCTAGACCGGTTTTTGTACACGACGTTCGCATCACCGCGGCCTTTTATGACAACAACGGTTCTCGGAAAAGCGTGGAGCCTTGTTCGGTTTCTGTGTGAACCCCTCGAGCGTTTCGTCGACAAGCAGTTTCGGGACCACCGACTGCGAAAAATCCTGCAATACCCGGCAGTATTCTTGTCGACGCAGCCACGAACTGCACCCAGCATGTACCACCTGATGAGTCACACCGATTTGCAGCTAGGCGTGCAGTATCCCGCAGGTGGTTTTCGCGCGATCGTCGATGCTATCGAAAGCCTCGCACGGGAGCATGGGGTACGGATTGAATTCGGTGCAGAGGCAACAAAACTACATAGTTCCGGGGGAGCCGGTCGGGCAGCGCGTATCACAACAGTGAGCGTCGCCACCGATGATGGGACGAAGGTGTATCACCCGGACGTGGTGGTATCCACAGCGGATTTGCACCACACTGAGACTGCGTTGGTGCCGCGCGAATACCAGAGTTATCCAGAGACTTACTTTGCGAAAAAAGACCCGGGCATCGGCACGGTGCTGGTGATGCTGGGGGTCCGTGGGAAGCTGCCGCAGCTGGCTCACCACACTTTGCTGCTGTCGCGGCATTGGCAGAAGGATTTCGACAGCGTGTTCTCCGCATCGGGTGCGTTAGCAGCGGACAAAATGTCGTCGTCAATTTATCTGTGCACACCTTCTGCCACAGATGACACGGTCGCCCCCGCAGCCTGCGAAAATCTTTTTGTGCTTGTTCCCACGGCTGCCGACGTCGGCATCGGGCACGGTACTGGGTATCCGACCCACACAACCGACAGCCTCGAGAGTCTCCACAGCGTCGAGAACGGCGACAGCGTCGAGAACCTCGAGAACGTCGAAGGCTTTGCTGGAGATCGAGTAGGCCGCCATTGCCAACAAGAATCACCGGCCGTGACGGCCATCGTCGACAAGGCCCTGGATAGGATCGCGGAATATACCGGGATCAATGATCTATCCGAGCGCATCATCGTACGGCACACCTTAGGGCCTGCGGATTTTGCGGCGGATTTTCATGCGTGGCGCGGCGGTGCACTGGGGCCGGCGCACACACTGGTGCAGTCAGCGATGTTTCGCCCGCAGAATCGATCGGCAAAGCTCACGAACCTGTATTACGCCGGTGCGACAGTAACGCCAGGTGTAGGGGTGCCGATGTGCCTAATTTCTGCCGAAAACGTGCTCAAGCGCATCGACGGACGCACCGATTCACGCCCGATGCGTGCCGACGAAGTGCTCAACGGCAATAGCGGGCTAGCGTGATGATCAAACAACGGTGATCAAGCAGCGATGCTTAAACCACTAGGCAGTGCCCTCGAAAGTATCTGACACGGAAAGGGGAGTACGGAAGCTGCGGTGCGTTCCGCTCAGTGGATCTGTGAATGAGATTTCCCGGGCGATCAGGTGCATGGGCACCGCAAAATCTTCTTCGTCCTCCGTATATATCCGCGGATACACCGGATCTCCCAGAATCGGAACCCCTGCCGCCCACATGTGCAGGCGCAGTTGGTGAGTTTTTCCGGTGACGGGCGCGAGCCGGTAGTGCGCGAGTGGCGGTTGCCTGCCGTGGATTTTTTCCAACTCTGCTTGTTCTGCAGCGCTGCACTGAGTAATAGCTTCCAGGTGGGTAATCGCGTTGGGCTCGCCGTCGACGAAGCGGCCTTGCAGTTCACCGGGGTTTTTCTCCAGGCGCGAGCGCCAGGTAAGTCGGCCGTCGGCAAGCGATTGCACCAGGCGAGAATCATAGGGCGCGATGGCTTCGTACACTTTGGATACCTGCCGCTGGGCAAACAAAGTCTGATACGGCCCGCGCAGTTCTGGGCGGGTGGTAAATACCACCAATCCGGAGGTCAGGCGGTCCAGGCGGTGTGCAGGGGAGAGTTCCGGAATGCCGGTGAGGCGGCGCAGCTGCACGGTGGCAGTCTGCACAATGTGGCGGGCACGCGGCATCGTCGCCATGAATGGGGGCTTATGAACGACCAGCAGGTCATCGTCGCGGTGAATGATGGAAAGCCGGTAGGGGACCGTAATTTCTGGGGCTGGTGTTTTGTAGAAGAAGAGCTCGCAGTTTTCCGGCAACAGCTCGTCTGGGGAAAGCGGGGTACCGTTATGGCGTACCACCTCATTGTCACGAAAGCGCTGGTAGATTGCGTCCCAAGTATCATCGGGGTGGCGGTGACGCTGGGAAAAAATGACTTCAGCAACGGCATCGGCGGCCCTCATTCCGGTTGGAGGGGCACCTTGAATACGGATGCGCGTGGGGTTGAGACCATCTTTGATGGGCAACGGGGTGGACTTTCGGCGCATAACGTTTATTATATCGTTATGGATTTGAACGCATTCTTGGAACCAATTACCAACTTCTTCGCCTCTGAGCTGGGCGCCACCATCTCGCGGGTGCTCCACGGCATCTTCCAGTTCCTCTACCCAGCTAACTCCGAAGCCGCGCACAAGTAAAAGTTTTCTCCGCTACTCCCACGCCGTCGCTGGTGTAGCGGTCTACGGGGCCGCGGTTGTGCTGCGATGACAAGCACGAAGAGGCGTTGTGGGCACCTATGATTCGCGGCGAATCTGCGGACAGGCATAGTGATCGCGGCTATACTGGGTGGTGGAAGGGATATTTTCGCCGGATTTGCTCATATCAGGTTCGGTCAGAGGTATTCACCAGTTATGGCTGAAAACGACCTGGAGAAAGGGCGGTTGCAATGTCCAAAGAAGATATCATTGTTGTAGCAGTAGACG
Organism: Corynebacterium sp. LaCa_70; assembly: GCF_058182015.1. NCBI lineage: Bacteria > Bacillati > Actinomycetota > Actinomycetes > Mycobacteriales > Corynebacteriaceae > Corynebacterium > Corynebacterium sp. LaCa_70. Next base: position 2,293,011 of record NZ_CP190914.1, on the reverse strand, counting down.
GATCCGACGCCTCCAACGAGGCAGTGCGTTGGGCTGCCAACACGGCAGCGAAACGCGAAATTCCCTTGCGTTTGGCTTCGAGTTACACGATGCCGCAGTTCTTGTATGCAGAGGGGATGGCTCCACCCAAGGAGCTTTACGACGAGCTGCAGGGAGAAACTTTAGACAAGATTGAAGCCGCGCGGAAGATCGCCCTTGAGGTGGCTCCGGATATTAAAATCGGCCACACTGTTGCCGAAGGCTCGCCAATCGACATGCTGCTAGAAATGTCCAACGACGTCACCATGATCGTGTTGGGTTCCCGCGGCTTGGGTGGCCTGTCCGGCATGGTAATGGGCTCCGTGTCTGCCGCCGTCGTTTCCCACTCCACCTGCCCGGTTGTGGTGGTGCGCGAAGATTCCGGAGTTACCGAATCGTCCAAGTACGGCCCCGTCGTCGTCGGTGTGGATGGTTCCGAGGTTTCCCAGAAAGCCACCGAATATGCTTTCGCGGAAGCGCATGCTCGTGGCTCCGAGCTGATTGCCGTGAATACCTGGATGGATATGCAGGTACAGGCATCGCTGGCTGGTTTGACGGCTGCGCAGAAAGAATGGGAACAAACCGAAAAAGAACAAAAGCAGATGATGGACGAGCGCCTGTCTGCTTTGGCTGAGAAGTACCCAGAAGTTCCAGTGAAAAAGATCGTGACCCGGGACCGCCCAGTGCGCGCGCTGGCAGAAAACGCGGAAAACGCGCAGTTGCTGGTCACTGGTTCACACGGACGCGGCGGTTTCAAGGGAATGCTGCTAGGTTCTACCTCCCGTGCACTGTTGCAATCTGCTCCGTGCCCAATGATGGTTGTTCGCCCAGAATCGGAGTAAAAAATGGAAACCCTTAGCCTAGGAATTATCGCCTGGATCATCATCGGTGGCCTGGCAGGATGGATTGCTGGGAAGATTAAAGATTCCAGCCAAGGTTTCTTCGGAAACATCATCGTCGGCATCGTCGGCGGTGTGCTTGGTGGATGGCTGCTCAGCATCATCGGATTTGATGTCGCCAGTGGTGGCTTCTGGTTCAGTTTGCTCACAGCAGTTCTGGGATCTGTGATCCTGCTGTCGCTTCTGAACGCGATCAAGAAATAACACTGCAGGCGCAGTAGATTTCGCCAGTCGGTTTTTACCGGCTGGCTTTTTTATTTTTATTGCCTGGGATTTGAATAGAAAAACTCTTCCTGGTGCGCGGTGACTGAACCGGGTGGTCTATATTGTATGTAGACCGACTAGTACAGATGCGTTGCGCGATCGCGCATGCGGCCGAGAACAGGAAGGAGCCGGAGTGAGCACCGCCAAGAAAAAGACGACGGCTAGCCGTCGCCAGAACCGCCCGAGTCCCCGCACTCGGTTGCTCAACTCTGCCACCAAACTTTTCGACACCGAAGGCATCCGGGTCATCGGTATTGACCGAATTCTGCGTGACGCAGACGTGGCCAAAGCCTCGCTGTATTCCTTATTTGGTTCCAAAGACGCTCTGGTTACCGCCTATATCGAGAAACTTGACGAAGACTTCCGCAACGACTGGCAACAGCGCACCGCGGAGATGACCAACGTGGAAGAAAAAATCTTGGCGTTTTTCGATAAAGCCATTGACGACGAACCAGAAAAAGACTTCCGCGGCTCGCACTTCCTTAACGCCGCCAACGAATACCCGAAGCCAGAGACGGACTCGGAACGGCAAATCATCTCTGCGTGCATGAACCACCGCAGCTGGGTACACGACACCATGACCGCGCTGTTGAACGAGAAAAACGGTTATCCGTCAGCGACTCAAGCCTCGCAGCTGTTGATCTTCCTGGACGGTGGGCTTGCCGGTGCGCGCTTGACCCGCAGTATCAACCCGCTGGTGACCGCGCGGGATTTAGCACGCCAGATGTTGGCAGCGCCTCCCGCGGATTATTCGATTTAATCGCGCTCGCTGTCGTGGCGACCGTCGGCGGGTTCGTCAGAGCGCGCAGCTTCCTCCGGTTCAGCCGCGCCGGATTCTTCCCCGGTACCCGCCTTTTTCGCAGCTTTTTCTGCTCGGCGCTGTCGTGAGATCTCTAGTCTTGCCTGTTGCTGTTTTTTCCGCAGTTCCTTTTTCTCAGCGCGCTCTTGTTCTGTTACACGCTGTTGTTCTTCCCGGGCAGCAGCGAGCTCCTTCGCATATTCCGGATCCTTTCGGGCCTGCTTATTCTCCCGCTTACGTTCGCGTTTGCGCTGTTTGCGGTCTTTTTTGCGCTGCCGGAACAACTGGTGGGATTCACGCCGGGCCTCGTGGTGTTCTTCGCGCAACGGATAACGCACACGCACCATTACGATGAACAGCAGCGACTGCACCAGTGTCCACAAGTTATTGATGAACCAATAGATGATAATCGCCCACGGGATCGGGACATTGAAGGCGACGAAAAACAGCATGACCGGTACAAAAACCGACATGATAATCATGAACTTGAACAACCGACGCGCGAGCGCATTGGACCACTCGGTGGTATAAAACGCGCGGAACGTACTGATTACCAGGTTGATCACGGTAAAAGCGATCGCCAGCAGCAGCGCTGGCATCATGCCGGAAATCACTTCATCGGTAGTGATTCCGAAGGCCTGCTCCAAGTCCGGACCCATCGAAGCGAATGCCGGAAGAGGAATTCCTAAAAACTCGGTATTGCGGAAATCGCTGACTTCCGCTGCCGTCAGCAACCCGATCGATTCTGCAGGGGCAATCCCCGCCCCAGCACCAGCAGCGTCTGCAACACCAGCAGCTGCACCGGCGTCGGCGGCAGCGTCGGCACCAACGTCCCCGGAACCACCCTCCAGTGGGTTCGCCATCAACAGCAGCAAACGATACAAACCGATGAAGACCGGAATCATGATCAGCGGAGGTATACACCCCATCGCTGGGCGGTAGCTGTATTCGTCGAAAAGCGCTTGCTTCTTCTTTTGGTAGTCGCGTATTTCGTCGGTATCGGTAACTTCTGCGTATTCCTTATCGAGCGCCTGCATCCGGGGACGAATCAATGCACCGATGCGCCCCGATCGTGCCGAATACCAGGTCAGCGGTGCAATGAGCCCGCGGACAGTGACGATGAGAAACGGGATGGAGATCAGCCACGACACGGAATCTTCCAGCCCGAAGACATTCTGAAAAAGCAGATGCCAGAGTTTCATCACCGCCGAAACGGGATACATGAACATGTCATATAAAGTTTCCATAGAAAGAGCGCGCTTCCTTCCGACGAGGATCGTTGCGGCCCGGGTATCGGGCAGAAAATACCGGCCGCTTAAAGTCTAGCCGCCCTGGTGCACTGGGTAAGCTGTGGGCATGAGCAGCCAGGATCTTGTTGCGAAAAACGGTGCTATTAACGGTGCTATTAACGGTGGAGCCAACGCCGAGGCCGAAGCAGAGGCCGCGATTGCCGACGTGGTCGCGGACCGGGATGTGCTGGGCGACGGCATCCACGTGCTCACCGCCGTGCTGTTGGTCGTCGGGGTGATCGGTTCTTTACGCATGCCGTGGGCCGAAGCCAGCCTGAACCTGGTGTTGTACACAGCGTTTGCCGCGATTTATTTTGCTGGTTCGGTGTATTTGGACGAAAAGGAAGAAACCGTCCAGCTGTTTTGGCTTTTCGGGCTGTTGGCAGTGTGGATGGGCATCATGTTCGTCACCCCGATGGGGGCCTACCTGGCGTTTACGATTTTCTTTTTGTTCCTGCGGGTGTTGGACGGGGTACGCGGAATCGTCTCGGTCATGTTTGCCACCAGCATCACGGTGATCATGCAAATACCGTCGGGGCTGACCCTGGGCGGCATCATGGGGCCGACGGTCTCGGCGATTGTTACCGTCGCGATCCATTTTGCTTTTACGACGCTGTCCCACATCAGTCGGCAACGCGCCCAGCTGATCCACGAGCTAATGGAAACCCGTGAGCAACTGGCGGAATCCGAACGCGAAGCCGGTATTAATGCGGAACGCCAGCGCATCGCCCACGAAATTCACGACACCCTGGCACAGGGGCTGTCGTCCATTCAGATGCTGTTGCATGCGGCGGACCGGGGTTTAGACCGCATCGACGCCGCACATGAGGGGGATCAGGCGGTGGATACTGCTCAGCCGCGCCACCATATTGAACTTGCGCGCACCGTGGCCGCCGATAATCTGCAGGAAGCCCGGGCTATGATCGCCGCGCTGCAGCCGGCCACGCTGGCCGAGACTTCCCTGCAGCAGGCTTTGGAGCGTGTCGCGCAGAACTGGGCGGATACCAGCGAGATCACCATCGACGTCGAGGTGGATGGCACTGCGCGGCAGCTGCCGATGAAAACCGAGGCCGCGCTGTTGCGTATCGCGCAGGGGGCAACCGGCAACGTCGTCAAGCATGCAGGGGCCAGCCGGGCTCGCATTACGCTGACGTACGACGAGGAGGTGGTGCGTTTGGACGTGGTGGATAATGGTGCTGGTTTTGATCTTGCCGACGTCGACAAGCGCCCCAGTGGGTTGGGGCATGTGGGCTTGGCGGCGATGCGGCAGCGGGCTGCCGAGCAAGGCGGGCAGATGGAGATTGAAACCGAACCCGGCCGGGGTACTGCGGTGTCGGTGACGATGCCGTGTGCGGATTAGCCGGGGAGTAAGATAAAGCTAAGTAACCGTCAGAAAAGGGGTAGTTGTCCACCATGATCAGAGTCTTGCTGGCAGACGACCACGAGATCGTGCGCCTAGGGTTGCGCGCCATTTTGGATGATGCGGAAGATATTGAGGTCGTCGGCGAGGTTGCCACTGCTGAGGCCGCGATTTCTGCCGCGCACGCTGGTGGCATTGACGTGCTGTTGATGGATCTGCGCTTTGGCGCCGGCGCGGAAGGCCACCGGGTTACTGGTGGGGCTGAGGCCACGCGCATGATTAAAACCTCGGTGCCGCACCCACCGAAGGTGCTGGTAGTGACGAATTATGACACGGATGCGGATATCCTCGGCGCGATTGAAGCCGGGGCAGTGGGCTACCTGTTGAAGGATTCCCCTCCGGTGGAGTTGTTGGCGGCGGTGCGTTCGGCGGCAGAGGGCGATTCTGCGCTGTCGCCGGTGGTCGCGGATCGTTTGATGACGCGTGTGCGCACCCCGCGCAGCTCGTTGACCCCGCGTGAGCTGGAGGTGTTGAAGCTGGTGGCCTCGGGTTCGTCGAACCGTGACATCGGCACCGAGCTGATGTTGTCGGAAGCCACCGTGAAGTCACACCTGGTGCACATCTACGACAAACTGGGTGTGCGCTCCCGGACCTCGGCGGTAGCCGCTGCCCGCGAGCAGGGAGTGCTCTAACAGCTTTTAACGGCGCGCGTTACCCCTCGGCGATATTGCGCTGAATATCCTCGGTGATTAAATCAATATCGTTGCTGACGCTGCGGTGCGCGCGACGACGCTGCTGGTCGGTCATGAACTCTGCATTATCGACGGCTGCCTTCAGCTCGTCCAAGCGCTCGTTAATATCGCGCTTGTACCCTGGCTTCACGCTGGTGTCTTGCAGCGAATTGCGGATTCCCTGGATACGCGCCTTCAAATCCGCACCGTGCCCGCTAAACTGCGCCATCTGTTCTGGGGTAACACCAGAGCGCTGTGCGGTGCGTTTGCTGAACTGATCCTGCGCAGCAGTAATACCACGGTAAATTAACGGCAGCGCCAGCGGCAGCAGCACACGGGAAGCGCCGGCGAAACGCTTGACGTTATCGGCGTTGAATTTGCCGGTCTGCAGCTTTTCCAGCTCAGCTTTCGCCATCTTTTCTTGGTGCTTGCGCTTGGACTTCAACGCCTTGTTTTCGTCTTTAATAATTGCGCGTTTTTGTTTTGCCAGCAGCTTTTCGCGGCGTGCGCGTGCCTTCGAATCGGCTTTGACCTCGGCCTTCGCCCGGGCCTTGGCGGCTTTGACGGCGGCTTTGGCATCGCTACGGCGCTTACGGAGTGACTTCATCAAGCCCATGGTGTGCTCACCTTCGCTGAAAATTGCGTATTTTTACCAGTTGCTGATTCAACAATACCTGGTGGTCTCGACTAGGCTGACCACCTGTGATCGGCCGTCGGGAATTTGTGGAAGCGCATGACCTCGTCGGCTGCCATTATCGCCTGGTGCAAGCCCGCCGCTACCCCGAGACCCCGGCGACGGAATCTTCGCAAGAACGTGCGTTGCGCAGCGCCGATGCCCGGGCAGAGGTGGCTGCTTTATTGCCGGTAGCCCCCGCGCTTGGCGACGGCCGCCGCCGGAATTTTCAGCGAATAGATTTAGGCCCGTTGCCCGCCGGTGATACAGCGGCGGTGGAACGCCGGGAACTCGATACCTTGGAAGCCCTTGCTTGGCAGCCGGATCTGGTGACCGGCGCGGTGCTGGCGGGAACCATGGGTAATCGTCGTGAATGTGGGCAGGATTCCGGCAGCGGGCATATTTCTGAAACCGGGCACACGCCCCTGGACTGGAAAGTCTCCGTCGACGCTCTGGTGCGCACCGGGGACAACGCGTACCTGCCGGTGATGGTCAGCAACCACCGCGTGGCGCGAGAAAAAGCCGGTGGCGCGGTAGCTGTTCTTCCCACTCACCGCGCCGGGCTGGGCCAACCCATCACCGAGCAATTTGCCTTGCGCCAGCATTCCGTTGACGGTTACCGGTTGGGCCTGGCAGCACGAGCGCTCGACGAACTCGGGCTGGCTACCGGGCGTGGTGGTTTGATCGGGCAGGATCGTCGCCGGATTTTCCTGATGGATACCCAACGGTTTCAGCACGGGTTGTCGAATGCGCTCGCTGCTGTGCAGCCGGAGGCATTACCGCAGGCTCCGCGGCGTCGAAAAGAGTGCGCGACTTGCCGGTTTTGGGTCTATTGTGAACAAGAATTGCAAGGCACCGACGATATCAGCCTGTTTTTATCCGGTGATCGGGCTGATCACCTGCGCGAACGCGGGATCACTACCGTGGAGGCGCTGCGCCGGGCTGATCCCGCTGTGGCCGGTGATTATGCCCAGTTGGCGGATGCGTGGCGGCGTGGAATCACCTTTTTAGCCCGCAGGCCAGCAGAAGAGATGCGGATACCGCGTGCCGACGTCGAGCTGGACATCGACATGGAAGCCTACCTCGACCAAGGCGCGTACTTGTGGGGCGTGTGGGATGGCGCGGATTACCACCCGTTTGTCACCTGGGACGAGCTCGGTGGGGCGGCAGAAGCCCGGAATTTCGCGAAGTTCTGGGAATATCTGTGCGAGCGGCGTCGGCAAGCAGAATCGGCGGGCCTTAGCTTTCGGGCATATTGCTACTCGGCGCACGGGGAAAACCATTGGATGCGCATGTCAGCGCGACGTTTTGCAGGTCAGCCAGGTATTCCGAGCATGGAAGAGGTCAGCGCGTTTATTGCCTCCGAGCAGTGGGTGGATGTGTTCCGTTATGCCAAGCAATTTTTGGCCGATACCGCGGGCATGGGGCTGAAACAGGTGGCGGCGACGGCCGGGCACCGTTGGCCAGATGAGGATGTGGATGGCGAGCAGTCGGTGAATGCGCGCCGGAAAGCCGTGGGCGATGGGCCGGAGGCAACCCGCTGCCGGGAGCAGCTTTTGGGTTATAACCAGGGCGATTGCCAGGCCACGCGGGTGGTGCGGGATTGGTTGTGCGTGGGTGCGCCGGGCGTGCCGCGGATGCGGAGTGTTCGCTAGTCAGCGTTAGGTGTTTCCTTGACGTGCGCGAAAATACCAAGCGCCAGCATCGCACCGGCCAACAGCGCAAGCGTGCCGACGAAGCCCCACCACGGCAGGGCGGTAAAAATCAATCCGGCCAGCGCGCCGACGACCGACGAACCCAGGTAGTAGCACAGCACGTACATGCTGGATGCCTCGGCGCGGTTGTGCTCGGCGATGGCGCCCACCCAGCCAGAAGCGATGGAATGGGCAGCGAAGAAGGACGCGGTAAAAATCAGCAATCCGGTCAGGGTAAGCCACAGCCACGGGGTGGCGGTAAGTAGCAGCCCGATGATGAATGCGCTGGTAGAAACGACCAGCACTGTGCCGCGGGAGAATCTTTCCGCCAGCACACCTGCCCGGGCAGCGGAATAAGTGCCGCTGAGGTAGGCCAAAAATGCTAGTGCGACGATGCCTGGGGACAGCTCGAAATAGTCGATCAGGCGGAAAGCCAGGAAGTTATACAAAGAAACGAACACCCCCATGGCGAGAAAAGCAATGAGAAACATGGCCGCCAGCGATGGCGTTTTCCAGTGTGTGACCATGGATTCGTATTCGGTGCGAAACTGCAGGGCCTTCGGCTGGAAGAACTGCTGGCGTGGCAAAGTGACAGCCACGACGATGGCGAAGCCTAGTGCTAGGAGGGATGCACAGAGGATTGCTACGCGCCAGTCGGTGACTTCCAGCAGCATCGACGGGATCAACCGGCCGGTGAGCCCACCGACGGAATTACCCGCGACGTAGACGCCCATGGCGCGGGCCAGGAAGCGGTGGTCGAGTTCTTCCGCGAGCCAAGCCATGGCCACCGCGGGCGTACCAGCGATGAAAGCACCGTGCAGCAAACGCAAGGCGATGAGCTGGTGGATGGTGTGCGCGAGCGGAAGCGTCAGCCCGATAAGCGAGGCCGCGATGGCGGAGATGATCAACACCCGGTTGCGGCCAAAGCGCTCCGAGAGGATGGAGGCCGGAACCACGCAGATTGCCAGCATTCCCGTGGCGACGGAGACTGTCAGCGCTGCGACGGTTGGTGTGGTGTCGAAGGCGTCGACAAGCGCAGGCAGCATAGCCTGGGTGACATACAGCCCATTGAATACGGCCAGCCCCGCTGCCAAGACCGCGACGGTGGCTAGCCGGTAGTTGCGTTCTCCCCGTTGTAGGCCACGTGCGGGTACTGTTTGTGCCATATATTACATGGTGTCACGTTTTTCACTGCGCGGTGCTGGTTTTCCGTTTCTTGTTGGCGCATTATTTCTTCTGGCCACCGCTATCTCGGTTGTGCTTATCGGGATAAATATTTCACTCTGGAGCCACAAGCGGGCGCGGTATCGTTCATCCGCGATAGGAAAAATCGGCGCGTGGATAATTACCACCGGAATTGTTGTGGACTGAGCAGAAACGCTACATGTTGTTGACAAGCCTAGAGCACACCAAGGCGTTGATCACAACCAATGTCATCGACGCCGACACCACCACCCCGGCAGGCAAGGAGATTGTAGCCTAATGACCAACCACACCCCGGCCCGTGTGCCGGACCCGATCCTTGCTAACAGATCACTGACGATTCGAAAGAACTCATATACCACCTACGCGGACTTGACCCGCCACTGGTGATCCGTTGCTTGAAAAGCTTGAAATGGTCGGGGTCAATTTGCTCGATATCCATCGGATATGATGCTGACGTCTCTGTTTGTTTCGGAGACTGGTCGCTGGTCACTGACGTATTGAACAAACTGGTCATATTGCTCGTCTTGGAGAGCATTTGAGAGAACTCGGGTTCCTACTGGTGTGGCGGCTAAACATGCTAATGCTGTAGCCAGTGCGATTAGCTTCTTTTCATTGATTTCTCCTGGTGTGCTGCGTCGTTTTCAGTTGAGCTCTTGTGCTTTACTTGCAAGCTCTCCCCTGGAGGGGCGTAAGGCGACCGTCAAACGCTGGTTTGTGCCGTTGCTGAAAAACCACGAAGTTCCACTAGGCAGGCCGGCGTTTGTCTCTGGCGCAAAATATGGCGACTTAGGAGCCCTAACTGGCCACTTTTTCTGCGTACCGTCAGGACGGCGTGGCCAAAATTTCAGGTAGTACCATATATGGTACTATTACGTTGTGGGAAAGAGCATTGGCGACATTGTGCAGGCAATGAAGCGGTCACCGAAGAATGTGAGGTTTGTCGATTTGGGAAAAGTCTGCGATCACTACTTTGAAAGGCGCAATACGAAGAAGACGTCGCATCGCACCTACAAGACCCCGTGGCTGGGTGATCCTCGTGTCAATATTCAAAACGCGAAGGGCAAGGCCAAGCCGTATCAGGTCCATCAAGTTCTAGAAGCGATTGAGAAACTGGGCGCACAGAAGAAGGAATCGGAGTAGTCAGCATGGACATTAACAAGTACACCTATCAAGTCTCCTGGTCGGAAGAAGATCAAGAGTTTGTGGCGACCGTGGCTGAGTTTCCCTCATTGTCGTGGTTGGATGCAGACCGGCAGCAGGCTGAGCGTGGTTTGCTTGAGCTTGTTGCTGAGGTTGCTGAGGACATGGAGGCCTCCGGCGAGGCGGTTCCTGCTCCGTTGGGCAGTCGTAGCTACTCGGGGAAGTTCAACGTGCGTACGTCTCCGTCGTTGCATCGGCGGTTGGCTATTGTTGCCAAGACGGAGGGCATTTCTTTGAACGCCTTGGTCAATCAAAAACTCGCGTCCGTCTAGTCAGCGGCACTGTGAAGAAGGGGGTGTGTCATGCCATTGGGTATGCGCGTGTGTCTACGGAGAAGCAGGATTTACAGGTTCAGCGTGAGAAGTTGGCCGCTTATGGTGTGGACGCGGAGCGTATCTATTTTGATCATGGCCGCTCTGGTCGCAACATCGAGCGCGCCGGCCTTGGGCAGGTGATTGTGGCGTGCCGTGCGGGGGACACGCTTGTTGTGACGAAGCTGGATCGGCTGGCTCGTAGTGTCCACGATGCCTCTGGCATTGCGCAGGACTTGCAGCAGTGCGGAGTCGCGCTGCAGATAGGCCGTGATGTCTATGATCCGGATAATCCCACGGGGCGCTTGCTGTTTAATGTCTTGACAATGGTTGCCGAGTTTGAATCTGACCTTTCCCACACATTGTCTGGATCTAATCCACGTAGAGGGGCAAACGTCCACAGCAAAGACGCGGCAGGCGCGATCAGGTCAACCCGATCGGCATACAACAACGAGCTTCGAACAAGGCGGAGTTCATTGTGCAAGGCAACCGCACCACTAGCACTTCGACTTGTGGGAGCGGCCCCCACCGTGGGCGTAAAACCGCGGTCTAACCGCTGCTGTTTCCGGCGAGTATGGCGCAAGGGCCGACCTGGCTTCTTTCCCATGGAATCATTATCTCACCGCGGTAGCCCCCACCCGTCCTCGCTTCGAAAACAACAGGGCCGCTTTGCTTGGTGCCATCTCGTCACGGAACGGCTACAGCCGAAAAGCGGCTAGTGTCCTGGCGGTAAAAGCACCTTCTTCTCCTTATGCACGGATAGCAGCTGTCTAATTCCGCGGTGGCTGTTTCCTGGCCGCAGCTCTCGTGGTTTGCACCCCACCATCATGGACGTTGGATGTGAACACTGGCTACAATTTCAGGGTGGAATCCCAGCTAGTCGCCTACATCGATGAGTCCTCCGCCCTCAGGCCCCCAGACCGGCAGGAGTACATGGTGTGTGCGGCCATCATCGACGCTCAAGACCTGGAACGAGTACGCGAGGAGCTGCGTCCACTGCGCCTTCCCGGCCAGGTCAAACTTCACTGGACCGACGAACGCAATAGCCGACGCCGGAAAATCGTGGAAACACTTTCTGGAATCGACTCTATGCACGCGATCATCACCCACCAGAGCGAAGTAAGCAAGAAGACGGAGAGACACCGCAGGAAATGCTTGGAGCAGATGTACTTCGAGCTCTCCGAGATGCACGTCCATAACGTCACTTTGGAAAGCCGGCAAGAGGCACAAAACAAGCGAGACCTCGCCCATATCGTTGCTTTGCAGGGCCAAGGGCAAAGTGCTGGCATCCGACTACGACACGTACGTGGTGGCGATGATCCACTGCTCTGGATTCCAGATGCCGTTCTCGGAGCACTTAACTCCGTTCATCTGGGCGAGGAACAGTACTGGGAGAAGCTGCATGAGAAAGTGGTCCTCAACCGTCCCACCCCGGATTCCCTCTAGAGACAGGCGAAGACCCTGGGTCCAGTCGTCCGGCTGGGGTCCCAGGGTCTTCTTCCGATCCTGTCGTAACAGGTGGCAATGACCCTAGGTTAGCACCCTTTGTCACCGTCTGTCACCCTTTGTCACTGCCATACAGAACCAGCTCGTCGTCGCTTACCTGGGCCGGCGGCTTCATTGAAGTGCCCTGGGTTTTGATCCTAGGCATTTGCCTTGATCTCCATTATTTCTTGACTGGGGTGATGTTCCCAAAAACTCGGCTTCGACTTCAGCCGGGGTGCGGTAGCCCAAGCTCTGGTGGAGCGGTGATTCGTTCCACCATTTGCCCCACTCGAACGTGGCGATTTCCACATCCACAACATCGCTCCACCTGCGGGTATGGATCAGTTCGTTCTTGTGAGGAGCCGTTGACATTCTCAGCCAAAGCATTGTCGTAGGAATCCCCAACAGTCCCGGTAGACGCACTAATTCCGTGTTCTTCCAGGCGCTGGTTGTAGACAATGCTCACATACTGCGACCCGTGATCTTCAATGGTGAATCAGAACCGTCGTTTCCATCTACTCAAACGGAACAAAACCTGGGACACTTCAGGTGCTGGTTTTCCGACCTTAGATTAGGAGTGGGGCAGGCATCGACGGATCTTAGTATTAGTCGCTAACCCTAGGGTAAATAACGTGGATCATTATAGGTTAAACAAGGGGGTCTTGACTTTGTGGCCCTTTTCGGTATTTTCTATTTAAGTGATTAGAGTCACTTAAGCAAGATTTGTTAATCAAGGAAAGAGGTAAGGTCTCATAATCGAACGTTTGAAAGGTTTGGTTATTTTTCATGCTTGATGAATGTGTCGAAGTCCGGATTTTGGGACGTTTTTCGTGTGAACTGACTGCGGAAATTGCTGCATGAGGTTTATCAGTTGGAAATGGTCCGTCAAGGGATTCAACGCCTTGCGGGGCTGAAGTGGTGAGCCTTAAAGTCCACCAATAAGGGTTTTTAGTTATGTTTAGTTTGGATGAAATTTCAACGACTATCGAAATCGAACAACTTGTGGCTGTCATTGAGGATCCTGAAGTAGTTGGGCAAAATAAAATTGCTACACGTGCTGTAGCCACTCGACAAAATGGTTGCTCGTTTACGCCAGATCGGTGGGGAAGTGCCAATTTTAAACCAATTTGTGACCGGCATGATATTTGTTATGGCCCTTCGAGTAGGACAAACCGTATCGACTGTGATAAACGATTTCGTGCGGGGCTGATAGCTGAATGCGTCCGGGCGTATGGATCGGGAGTTCGATCAGGGGCCTGTAAAGGAGTGGCTGAGGCTTATTATCGCGGCGTTCGTGCAGCCGGCTCGAGATTTTATAAGGGGCGAGGGCTCAACAATTAGGGAGTGGAATGAACATGCTGAAACCCCTGGAAAGCATCACAATTTTTTCGGTTCTCGTGGCCCTCGTGCTCTATGTATTTATGAGCATTATCGCTGCCTCGGGTGGCGGTTTTCCGTTTCTTGTTGGCGCATTATTTCTTCTGGCCACCGCTATCGCGGTTGTGTTTGTCGGGATAAATATTTCGCTCTGGAGCCACAAGCGGGCGCGGTATCGTTCATCTGCGATAGGAAAAATCGGCGCGTGGATAATTACCACCGGAATTGTTATTGCAGTTGCTTCTGTTATTACTCAGCTGTTTCGCGCCGGTGGTTTTTGGGAACCGCTGTTTAGTGAGCTTTTATGGGTAATAACTGCAGCTACCGGACTATTGTGGCTGGGGTTTATTCTACTTATGGTTTCCGGGAGAACTCGCTAAGCCAGAACGATGACCCGCGAGAAAAGACCGAAGATAAAACCGCCACTAAAAACTGCCACGAAAAAACGCCGTGTCCGGCACGTAAAATGCGCGGACACGGCGTTCATGCAAGCCGCAGCGATGGTGCGGCGGAAGGTTTACTTCTTCGCTGCTGCGAAACGCTCTGCAACGTCGTCCCAGTTGAAGACGTTCCAGACAGCCTTGACGTAATCAGGCTTGACGTTCTTGTATTGCAGGTAGAAAGCGTGCTCCCACATATCCAGCATCAGCAGTGGGGTGAAGTTCACGGAGGTGTTGCCCTGCTGGTCGGTCAGCTGCTCAACGAGCAGGCGGCCAGCAATGTGGTCGTAACCCAGCACGGCCCAGCCGGAACCCTGCAGGCCGAGTGCTGCTGCGGAGAAGTGCGCCTTGAACTTCTCGAAGGAACCAAAGTCGCGGTCGATAGCCTCCGCGAGCTCACCGGTTGGTTCGCCGCCACCGTTAGGGCTCAGGTTCTTCCAGAAGATGGAGTGGTTGGTGTGGCCACCCAGGTTGAAAGCCAAGTTCTTGGACAGCGCACGGATACGGTCCGGGTTGGCTTCGCCGTTGCGCTCTTCTTCCAGAGCATCCAAAGCTGCGTTAGCACCCTGTACGTAAGTGTTGTGGTGCTTGGAGTGGTGCAGCTCCATGATTTCGCCGGAGATGTGTGGCTCCAAAGCGTTGTAGTCATATTCGAGTTCTGGGAGTTCGTAAACAGCCATTATCGCTAAATCCTTTCGTTGGGTACCCCGCCCATAATAGGCACGTATAAGAATTTCGCAACATTTTTATGACATAAAACTACTCACGCGACGCCAAGCATCAGGGACCAAGCATCAGAGGATGCTCTTATGAACAAATACACAGCTGCACGTGAGCTCCTTTCACAGTATTCAGCGAGCTACGCGGGCGTAGAATGTCGGCATGTGGATGTTTGGAAATAACCCAGAACTCGTCGCCGAAGAAGACGCCCTGCATGGCGGAAAGCACCCGGTCCTAGAAAACCCACGCCCGCATGCCGTGTTGGGTACGCCCATTACCGGCATTTGGGAAGAAGGCCAGGCCAGCTTGATCGTGGGCTTGGGGTGTTTCTGGGGTGTGGAAAAGCTCTACTGGAACCTGGACGGCGTGGTGTCTACGTCGGTTGGTTATGCCGGTGGCGTGACGCCGAACCCGACGTACCGGGAGGTGTGCACGGGGCGCACCAATCACGTGGAAGTTGTGCGCGTGGTTTATGACCCGTCGCGGGTGTCCTTGGAGGATCTGGTGCGCGTTGGTCTAGAAGCACACGATCCGACTCAGGGTTATCGCCAGGGCAACGACGTGGGCACGCAATACCGCTCGGCGTTTTATACCGAAGGCCCGAACGCGGCGGAAGAAAAACAGACCGTCGACAAGCTTGTCGACGCCTACGGTAAGAAATTGCAGGCCAACGGCTACGGTGAAGTCACCACGGAGATCGCTACGCTGGCCGAGACCCCAGCGGGCGAATACTACTTGGCGGAGGACGAGCACCAGCAATACCTGGAGAAAAACCCACAAGGCTATTGCCCGCACCACGGCACGGGCATTGCCTGCAGCATCTAGAGTTGTTCGCGCACACTAGCGCAGGCGCAGATACTATGTTGACTGGCTGTCATATCGTCGCCCACCGTGGCTATTCCGGGAAGTATCCGGAAAATTCGCCGGAGGCGTTTCAGCAAGCCCTGCAACTGCCCATCCATGGCCTGGAATGTGATATTCGGGTCAGCCGCGATGGGCAGGCGGTGGTGATTCATGATCCCAGTGTGGACCGCACCAGCAATGGCACTGGCATGGTCGCACGCATGACGTGGCCCGAGCTGCAGCGGCTGAATATCGGTACGGAAAAGGCGCCGCAACAACTCATGCTTGTCGACGATTTGTTGCGCCTGCTGGATGGCCATCCGCACCACCTGTATATCGAGACCAAACCGCTGGTGCGGCAGGGGGCTGCGCTGGAAAAAGCTCTGGCGCGGGCGTTGCACCGTACCGGGATGGGTGCGGATCCTCGCGTGCATATTATTTCTTTTTCGCATGCCTCGCTGCGCAGGCTCGCGAGTCTTGTGCCGCAGGTGGATCGGATTTATTTGCGTCGCGGTTGGGAACGCCGGTGGAACAGCCGTGATTTGATGCTGTCACGCCCGCATGCGCTGGGGCTTTCTCTGGACCACGGCAAAGCCAACCCGGATGCGATTGGTGTGGGAGGCCGCCGGACGTACATGTGGACCGTCGATAAGCCAGAAGATATGCGCTGGGCGCGCGATCACGGGGTGAACCTCTTGGCGACGAATTGGCCGGAGCGTGCACTCGAGGTTGTCGGCGACCAGTAAACTGGCGCGCATGGCGAAGAAGAAAAAGAAGCAAGAAGACCTCCCCGAGGGAATGTCGCGTCGGCAAGCAAAACTTGCAGCCCGGGCTGCGGAACGTGCCAAGCTGGAAAAAGATCCACGCCCTTTCGCTGGGTTTGCGTGCGAAGCCGAACTAATTGCACTGCAAGAATTTGTGCCCTCCGGTTACGCGAAAGTAGAAATCGCAGGCATCGATCGCACCGTGTGGCTGTGCAGCGTTTTGCCGGGAGCATCCGCAGCGATGATCCGCGATGAGCAATACGGCGGCGATGCCTTCGTTGCACTGCAGGTGCAAGCCCACGGCGTGAACCCGCACCATGACCTGGCCTATGCCTTGAACTGGGTGAAAGAGCACTCGGCGGGCGAATCGCTGGTGTCCACGGCGGCCGACGGCAACCAGCCGGAACTCACGGAGCTGCTGCCGCACGACACCACGCTGGATATCCAGTTAGAGCAAGACTTTTCCTGGTGGATGCCAGAAGGCGCGCCCATGCCGGAGCAGGTTGCGCAGTCGATGCAAATGGCCAACGATTCCGTCATTGAAACTCACGCGATCGACGCCGACGCGCCGGGTACTTTGTGGTGGTCGGATACCGGTAGCGGTAAGGCACACATCCGCTGGGTACGCCCGGTGGACAACGAAAATGATTTCCTGAACGCCCTGGCACGCGTGGCCGCCCGCGGTGACCTGCACGTGGGGGAAGACACCAAGTTTGCTGGTGTATTCCGCACTCACGGCGTGATTGCCCCAGTTTTTGATGTCACTCCGGAGCCAGCCGCGGATTCCTACCGAGAGCAGCTGGAGCGTGTGAACCAGGCTTTGGAAGAAGAAATCTCCAACGATGCACAGCTTTCTGCCGATGAGCGCAAGCAGCTACAAAACATTAAATCGCGGCAGGTAACCATCCGCTAGTGCAGGAAAGCCTGTATGGGGGCGCAACTGCGCGCAAACTTGGATAATTTTGTTTGTGCACGGTTGCTGCCCGCGGGGTTCTATTTTTTGTGTATTGCAGTACTCCCAGCGTCACGAAGCACTTGGTGATCGCTGCTTTTTATAGCTCAACCACTGATTTTGGGAATTCATCGTTAACACTCCTTATCAAAGTTGATAGTGTCTTCGACCGCTGCCGGAGGGTGTCTGATGGTTTGTGTGTGGGAATCCATCCCGCATAAGGAGATAAGCCAGAATGACTGGGGGCCTGATAAAACCTGGAGCCCGGTCTCTGAAGAGAACGCACCCTTGCAGCGACAGACAATGATCGCAACTCTGGCTCACGAACTAAAAACTACGTAATCCAACCACTATTTTGGGTGAAAGCCAGAAGGAGAAAAGATTAATGAGCAAGTTAATTGAAAGAACTGCACTTAGTATTTGGATGATTAGTGTATTTTTTCTTTGCATGGTCGTGATCCTTTCCCTTCTGCCTTATTCGCCCGTCCGTAGCTCCGTTTCATTTATCGAAAAAGAAAAGCTTACTGCTATTGTGCCCCAGGGGTGGGGTTTCTTCACGAAGGACCCTCAAGAAGAAAGATTGAATTTTTACAAACTAGGTTCTGACCGAAAATGGTTAGCGGACGACGTGGCTAACGCGTCTTCGACAAACTATTTTGGTGCAAGTAGACGATCGCGGCTTAGGGGGTTGGAACTCGCTAAGCTATTAACGCATGTTGGAGGGCCCAAGTCGGAGAATTGGAAGACGTGTCTATCCACCAGTCGTGATGATTGTTTGAACTCTGTCAAAGATAAAAATCCCATAGAAGTTAATAACGACTATCCCATCAAGACAATTTGCGGACCCTCTCTAATCACTCAGCAAAAACCCAATCCATGGGCTTATAGCCAATCCGGGTTTGCAAATGGGAATGATATTAAATACCTCTTTGTGAAAGTGAATTGTGATTAGAGTGAGAATGTATATAAAGAGCCTAGCTGATTCGACATTTTCCGGTGCTTATGGCATTGGTCGATCACTAGTAGCATTGGGTCTACTGCTAACCGTAAGCATGGATGGGAGCTCGATTTTATTTGCTCCTGATGACACTAGGTTTCCAATGGGGCGTTGTGGGACCGGAGAGATCTTAGATCAAACACTCTTCTGTTTATTTGGATTTGAAGCTGGTAGATGGATTGCAGTACTGACGTTTTTACTAGTAGTTTTTGGGGCGTTCCCAGCACTCACTGCCATTCCTTTTGCTTATGCAGCGTGGAGCTTGCAGGCTACATTGGCCATTCCTGAAGGGGGCGACCAGCTGGCCTCCAATCTCGCAATCATTATGATGCCGATAGGACTCCTTGACTGGCGATGGAATCAATGGATGAAAAGGGGAATTAGTTTCGACCGCTTTATGCAATGGCCCGAGTTTGGGTCGGGGGTCCGTTTCACTGGCCTAATTGTCATCTGGATTCAAATGTCTATCGTTTACTTCTTTGCCGCAGTAGAGAAGCTAGCTGTTGATGAATGGCTGGAAGGCACCGCAATCTACTATTGGGCATCCGATCCCAACTTTGGAGCCGTAGGAATAAGGCAACAAATATTTTCCCTTTTTACCAATAGTCCGTGGTTTGTAGTGCTAATTACTTGGGGAACGCTGCTGCTCGAATTTATGCTCGCTTTTGGTTGGTTATCTCAGGGGAGGACAAAGCGGAGGTTGATGATCGCCGGGATTATTTTCCATCTAGGAATTGCCCTCATTATGGGGTTGGTGAGCTTTTCTATTATTATGAGCGGTGCTCTAATCCTTTACCTTGGCGTGGTAAAATCGTCCAAATTGAATGATGGATTAACGGGGGATAGGTTCCGTAATTGTGAAACTGAATTGGTAGCACACTAACTCTTGGTCCTTAAGGAGCGAAAATTGATAACATCTGCAGTTTTTACGCTAGTAACATTCTCGGTTTTAGGGGTTTTTACATTTTTTATCGCGAAAGAGTCCCCCAAAGGTGAGTATAAATCGTTAACTTATACTTCCTTGCCCGGCATACTTACGCCGCGTGTGTTGAGTTCAAAAGAAAACTGGGTGATGGCCCATAGGGCAATGTCGCCGTACTTTACATCGTTAGCTGTCTATTTTAGCTTGGCTGCGGTAGTTAATGAAATAGTGATTTTTACCGCAAACAGTTATGCGGGTGTAGTTTTTAGTTGCAGCTTGTTTTTGGGGATTACTATTTTTGCCGTCCTAGTCTTTTTAGGGGACCGCGTTGTAGCAAAGCATGAACGAAGAATGGGTAAAACACGGTGAGTCGTAAAATTCAGTCTCTATTGGTTGGGGTCGTCATGGCTCTTTTTGTATGCCTATTTACAGCAGGTGTCAGTAGCGCCACTGTTCTCTCTTCCTCGGAGGGGAGTTCTTCGCTCTCTAGCGGAATATCTCATGCCGTGGAAGGGCCGGCTTTTGAGAAGATTTACAGAAATAGCCGGGGCTTCTCTTATTTAGCTGCTCCGAGAGTTTTGTCTCCAGGAGTTGCGATTACTAACCAGGATAAAGGAAAGGTGTGTTCTGCAGGATGGTTTTTTGAAAAGGGAGATCAAATTCTATTATCCACTGCCGGGCATTGTGGTGCTCAAGGGGATAGGTTCTCTTTTACTAACCAAGATGGCGAAACTGTTAGCATCGGAAAGGTAGTTGTTTCCGATTATCAGACTACGTCCGATCTTGGCATCTCAGATTTTGCGTTGATCGAAGTTATTGACCTATCTGTTGTGGGGGCAACAGTTCCTCTGGAAAATCGTTACCTCCCAGTAGAAATGACTTATGAAGATGCTCCTTCGGCATCATTTACTCGATTCGACTTTATTTGTGGCCTTGGTTTTAGATCGGGATTATCTTGCGGCCCTTTCGATTCCATAGGAGAGAAGGGAGAGCTTTTCTTTCGCCGGATTAGCGATACCGGGGATTCTGGTGGGCCAGTCTTTGGAGTTAACGGGTCTACCATTGTGCCGTTAGCTCTGGGGTCAGCTGGCAGCAATGATGATGCCACCAAATCGCTTAACCAGCCCATTTTGTCTAAAATGCGACAATACAAGTTGAAGCTGCATCTGTAGTGCTCGGGTTCAGCTTTGAACGGCGGTCTTTGTCTCTAGGCACATGTGTAGATGCTGTGAAGTGCCCCAGGTTTTGTTCCGTTTGAGTAGATGGGAAAATTTGGAACATGCCAAGAAAAATTTGACCAGGAAGCGAAGCATCGCGTGGTCCGCTTGGTAGAAGATCGCATCCTGGCGGAGAACCTTTCCATGCAGGCAGCCTGCAAGATCATGGCACCCAAAGCTGGGAGTTTCGTGGCACACAGCGAGGCAATGGACGCAGGCCGCTCGAGGTGAGGGACGCGTTACTAAACGGTTGCCTGAGGACCTTGTGGCAGAGGTCGCCAAGCTGCGTCGAGAAAATCACCAGCTTCGCGACACCAATGAGTTGTTGAAAGCCGCCTCAGCTTTTCGCCTCATGACTCGACCCAAATTGTTAAGAAATGATCCGGTTCATCGATGAGCATCGGAATCGTTTCACTGCCCGAGTTCATCAGCCAGACGTTAAACACTCACGGCGAAGGCGGTTTCCTGAATCGGCCTGGGTTTGTGGAAGGCGGTGTTTAAGCCGCTTGGGCTTCGGTCGTATCCGTTTCCGGATGATTGTGATAGTAGTAGTGTTAACGACGGTTGAAAAGTAGCCCAGTAGCAGCGGTCGAAAAGTAGCCCATTCAATCAGAATTGGATAGGTGATTTCCATGGATAATTGGGCGCAGATTCGAGTACTGCACGCGCAGGGCATGTCGATTAGAAAGATCGCGGCTGAAGTCGGTTGTGCCAAAAAGACCGTTGAACGCGCTTTAGCTTCTAACGAGCCGCCGTCATATAGGCAGCGGCCTAAAGTACACGGTGCTTTCGACCTCGTTGAAGCACAGGTACGCGCACTTTTAAATGATGAGCCGCAGATAGCGGCAACCGTCATCGCCAAACGCGTCGGCTGGACTGGGTCGATGTCATGGTTTCGTGAGAACATTCGCAAAATCCGGCCGGAGTACCTTCCTCAAGATCCTGTCGATACGCTCAAGCATCGCATTGGCGAGCAAATTCAATGCGATCTGATGTTTCCTGCCGGCGGCATCCCTAACGACACAGGAGGTGTATTCCCAGCACCCGTACTGGTCATGGTGGCCTCGTATTCACGATTTATGGCGGCATGCATCCTGCCGACGAAAACAACCGGTGACCTTGTATCCGGGATGTGGATGCTCCTTGAACAACGCTTTCAAGCAATTCCGCAACACATCCTCTGGGACCACGAGTCTGGTATTGGCCGAGTTCGTTTAACGGACCAGGTCTTGGGATTTTCCGGGGCCTTAGGCATGGGTGTCAAACAAGCACCTCCCAGGGATCCAGAAACCAAAGGGATCGTTGAACGGCACAATCGCTATCTGGAGACTTCGTTCTTTCCCGGTCGCAGTTTCCGCGATCATCACGATGCACAACACCAGCTAGATAACTGGATTGGCACTGTTGCCAACCAGCGTATCCATGCCACACTCAAACAACGTCCCATCGATAGGTGGAAAGACGAGAAGACCACGATGCGGCCGTTGCCGCCCTATCTGCCGCAAACAGGATCGTTGCGTCAGCAACGCCTTCCTCGTAACTACTACGTTCACATCGATTCCAACAAGTACTCGGTCATGCCGACAGCTATCGGCAAAATCGTCACGATCATGATCGGCATCGACATTGTCCGAGTCACCGACAGCACCGGAGTCCTGTTGGCCAAACATAAACGAGTCTGGGGGAAAGAACCAGGTCATCACGGATCCCGAGCATGCCCGCGTAGCAAAGGCCATGCGTCAACAGCTTGCGCGTCCTGCCAAGATTCCGTCTGACGCAGAGGTTGAAATACCAGATCTGAAGATCTACGACACGCTTTCAGGATGGGAGCATTGCGAATGAATAAACCAAAACATACCCAAATCGATTCCGAACTCGCACACCTATGCCAGGCGCTGAAGGCGCCACGCATCGCTGCCTCGTATGCGCACACTGCGCAGCAGGCTCGCGATGGAGCATGGACTTTTGAGGAATACCTGGCAGCAGTCTTATCTACTGAACAAGCAGCACGCGCCGAATCCGGGGCAAAGATACGCATCAAACGTGCTGGCTTTCCCCAAGTAAAGACCATCGACGAGTTCGACTTCACGGCCCAGCCTGGCCTAGACCGTGCGCGTATTGCACGCTTGGAAACCTCAGCATGGATTACCCAAGGAGACAATGTTGTATTCCTCGGACCACCAGGAACTGGGAAGACCCACCTCGCCATTGGACTATCAGTTATCGCAGCTAGACAAGGATTTAGAGTCCTTTTTGATACCGCTGCCGGCTGGGTATCCCAGCTAACCACAGCTCATAGTCAAGGCGAGCTTACGAAGTTTCTCAAAAAGCTCGCCCGCTACGACCTGCTTGTCATCGATGAGGTCGGCTACTTGCCGATCGAAGCTGATGCTGCGAACTTGTTTTTTCAGCTAGTCTCGACCCGCTACGAGAAGGCATCAATGGTTATGACGTCGAACCTTACGTTTTCACGCTGGACCGAGTGCTTCGGCGACGCGGCCATCGCTGCTGCAATGATCGACCGCATCGTTCATCACGCAGAAATCATCACGCACAAAGGAACGAGCTATCGCATTACTGGTCGCGATGACCTACTACCGTCCGTCGCCGCAGAACGCAACGAGACGCTAAGCTAACAAACACAAACTTGGGCTACATTTCGACCGTCGCTAACAAGTAGGCCTCGTATTCGATCGGCGGGATGTAGTTGATGCAGCCGTGGAGGCGTTCGGTGTTGTACCAGTTGACCCACTCAGCGGTGGCCCGTTCAACCTCTTTCCAGGAGGCGAACGTTCGCATCCTGGGACGGTCGATCTCCTCGCTGTTAAACAGCCCGATAGTAGAGTCCATGAGCGCGTTATCGTAGGCCGTCACCGACGGGGCCAATAGACCTGGTAATGCCTTCGTGCTCAATCAATGTACACAGTTGAGAGCTGGTGTACTGGGAGCCGGCATCCGAGTGGTAGATGATGCCCACAGCACTAAACTTCGCGTCGTAGCGGTTACCAACGCTCAAAGCCTGCCGCAGCGCATCCAGGACGAAATCAGACTGTTTGGTCCGTGACACCGTGTATCCAAAAACCCACCTGGAGTAGACGTCGGTGATGAATGCAACGTAGCACAAGCCCTGGTGAGTATATACGTAGCTAAATTCCGCCACCGACTACTGATTCGGGTGAGTAACGCTATCCCAAGCGCGTTTGCAGTGCTCAGCAAAGCGCGGGTCGCCGGGATGGGACTGCGTCGTGCAGATCGCCGTGCGCCGCAGTACTTCCTGGATGCCAAGGATTTTCAGCAATCTTCCTACCTGGTCACAGCCTATGGCCCAGCCTTCCACAGCTTCCTGCGCCCGTAGACGCCCCGATGGCAAGCCCAGATACGTAGAAGCCTTTGTGCTGCATATGCGTCTTCTCATTCGGGGTCAGTCGGACCACAAGCCCGGCTGCGATAGCGACGATACGCAGACTCCGAAATGTCATAGTGGTGCTCACGCAAAATCCGGCTCATCCGCTCGATGGAGTAGTGGTGCCGGTGCCGCTCGATAAAAGCGACGACTATTTTAGTGTGCGCTCACACTTCTCCTGGGCGAAAAAGCTGAGGCCAACTTCAACATCTCGTTTGCTTCTTTGAGCTGGTGATTGTCCGTGCGTAGTTGGGCAAGCTCCGCGTTTTTGTCCTGCTTGGATTTTGCCATTGCCTGTGCATTGGTGGCCAATGCTTTGTGGATCCAATTGTGCAGTGTGGCTGGGTTGATATCCAGCATCCCGCCGATCTTTCGGTGTGCACCGGAGTTCGTGGCACCATCTTCGGCCACAACCTCGTAGTACAAGCGCAGCGCGCGCTCGCGGGTGTCCTGATCGTACTTCGCAACAGCCATGGGCCAAGTATCTCCTATGTAAGTCCATGCCCGTCACAAACCCAGTACCCCTCACACCGGTATCTCAGTGAACCTACTAGGGGTCAGGCCCGCAGTCGGTTCCTAGGAAAGTACGACACTCTCCAGAATTAACAAGAGTGACGCGGGATTGCCGACCTCCTTCAAGGTGAGTCTTTAGAGATTTATTTCTTCGAGCTCAAGCAGGTTCTCGACTCGTTTATCGAGCATGTTCTTAATTTCTATTCGTTCCGCTGACTTGTGGCTAATCCGAGAAGAAATATGGTAGGGCGACAACATGTGCATAAAGCAAAGAGTCTCCCCTATAAAACGTTGAAACTCGTCCAACTCCAACGAAGGTTGTAGCCCAAAATTAAAGTAAGATAGTTGCGATGCGGCATGTGAATCGGGATTGATGAACACTCGACCCGGATAGAACTCTAGGAATTTTTTCTGTCTCTCGCCCATATCTTCAAAGTATTTCCGGACCTTCGCGGAAGTCGAAGCGTCGGTAGTTTTTTCTCCGAGCTCGAAAGTAACGAAGGCCTCCCATACACGCCGAACTTCATTAGCCGTGAGTTTCTCGCAAACGCCTTTGTCAGCGGTTGCCCAAAACATACGGCGGAGTATGTCTTCGTAGACGTCACTTGCCGCGAAGTTCTTGTGAGTTATCTTACCCTCCGAAAACTCCCAAGTGAGCTCTGAGCCAGAGAGGTTGGCATTTAGGATTTTGGATAGATCGTAGGCAACCGAAGGATCGTGGGTGAGGAACAACAATTTTGAGCCATTTGGGGTGCAAAGCATTTGCCTAGTCATAAAGCCGATAAGCGCGGTTACTCCATATCTGTTATCGAGATCAAAACTCGAAATCGGGTCGTCGAGTACAACGAGGTGAGACTTCTTAAGCCCGTCCTCGAACTCTTCCCCTTCAGCGATCTGCACAAAGAAGTAAGAAAGCGCTAAAGCGTTTCTTTCTCCTGTAGATAGATATTCGGGGGACATTTTCTTCTCGCGGTTTATTATGATGTAGCCGTGGTCAGAGGGGCGAAGTTGAATTCCGTTTCGGCCGAAAACAACTTTGAGGAGCTCATTGATTTGTTCTGCACCGGTAGCTTCTTCGCTGCTATTGTGGCGTAGATCCTTGATTGCGGCTTTCAGATCCTCAATTTCAGTTTGAATGTTCGATAATTCGGTTGATTCTTTCTCGAAGTTGTCCGTAGCAGCCGAAAACTTGGCGATTTCTGCGCTAGCTTCGATAGCTGCCATTTTTAAATTTAGCTCGTCTGCATGTCGGAGAATCTGTGTCCTAGTTGTATATGGCCGAGTTGTGGTCGGTGACGCAATTGTTTAATTCTTTAATGGCCGATTGCCAATCTTTAACGGCACCCTCGAATCCTTCAGCCCTTAATTCAACCTTTGCCCGAGGGTTGTCGATCTTTTGCTTCAGAGCAGCATTAAATTGCGACTTCAAGTTCTCCAAATTCTGAGAAGCGTTCGAAGCTTTGTCTTGTAATTCCAAGGGGACGCTAGCAATCTTTGGAAGCGGTATTTTAGCATCCCAGACGGCCTCGAAGTTGGTCAACGCCTGAACTTCTGAATCCAGTTCAATCTCATCAATAAGGTTTTGGAGCAATGGGCGGACTTTGTCCTTGTGCGTTTGCGGAATGTCTTGGAAGCAAGTCGGA
This sequence comes from Corynebacterium sp. LaCa_70, assembly GCF_058182015.1. Taxonomy (NCBI): domain Bacteria; kingdom Bacillati; phylum Actinomycetota; class Actinomycetes; order Mycobacteriales; family Corynebacteriaceae; genus Corynebacterium; species Corynebacterium sp. LaCa_70. The sequence continues at coordinate 2,267,291 of NZ_CP190914.1, read as the reverse complement.
CAGCAATCAGCTTGTTGTGAGAACAGATCATTGAATTTATGTCGAAGATCTTCTAGACCCTTCGACATAGTTTGAATACGGGTCTTAAGTTCATCATCAGAGCTAGAATCGGTTCTAGTCAATCTTCTCGATTGCGTGGCGAGCTCCAGCAATGTCAAGGGAAGGGATGAACTGAGGGCCAGAATAGTTGTCGACTTCACGGCTTTCCGATTGTGACAGTTTCGTTTTCGCTTGCTCGAACTCGCTAGCTACGGCTTCTAAGGAGGTGTCTGGTTTTCCAAGTTCGATTACAGCTTTTCGAACCGTATCGGTAATCTTTTTCTTTTTTCCATGTAGGGCAAAAGCGCGGTTCGCCCAGGAGCCTTCTTCGCTATCGGAAGATCCTTTTAGCGATTGGGTTAACCTCGTTTTGGCGTTTTCCAAAGCTTTGTTGCGGTTAGAGACTTTCTTTTCGATATTCCGATGTGAATTGTTTAATTGGCTAAGAGTTTTCTCCTTTTCTTCAATCTCTTCTTGATGATCTACCTGCTCCCCTAAAAGAATTACAGGGTTCAGTTTTTCGTGGCCGACCTGACGCACATTTTCGTTGATGAAAGATTCATCGAACACGTGAATGTCCGAGGCATCTTGGAGATCGAGCGGGCGGTTGTCTCTATCAAACGCTCGGAAACCGCTCGTAGGTTCTTTCAGGGCTCTAGCCAAAGAGGATTTGCCCGCGCCATTTTTTCCATAAACGATTGCAGCGCGGCCAATGGAGCTCGACTGATTAGACGTGGACAAAAACAGTGGGATTAGTTGAGTTCCAACATGCTTGAAGTCGACTTCGATTGAAGCTAGCTTTGATATCCCTTGCATTTTCTACCCTTCTCTGAGGAAATTGACTGTTGAGAGCTTCATCTAGTTGCGCAGGGGGCGCAAGATTTTCCCGCTTTAGAGTATCATCACGGAAGATTTTTCTTGCCGAAAATTACAATGATTTTTTAAGCCTAGTAACCTTTTGCAGAGACCATTTTTTGGGAATGATCGTCACCGGAATCTTTCTTCGTTTGGGTTGGATTTTCAGGGAGAGGGGAAGCGTCCCTGCGGGCAACCCCAAGGGGGCTTGGAGAAAGTTGGGTGTTACTTCGTTCGTAGGGCGTAATGGTATGTGCTTCGATAATGTGATGAGCGAGTCATGTGGGTCGGTGCTCAAGGCCTAGCTCTAAGACTGTGATGTCTAGTGACTTCTTGGACTCGGAGTCCAGTTAGTTTTTGACGCAGAGTCCAAGAAGTTTGTGAACAGAATGTCTAACGACTTTTTGGACTCTGCCTTCTTGACAATGCGGGGATGGCAATTCCCATTACTCTCCGCAAGAAGATAGCGGATTTCGACCCCATCCGTGGGGGCAGAGAGTGTCCGATTGTTTGTGTGCGGGGGCTTGGTTTACAAATAATCCGCGAATCGATCCGGATACGCCACGGCTAGTTGGTTAATGGCTTGTTTCCACCCGGTGGCTTTCGCTCCTTCAATATAGCCTTGCACTCATTGTTGCGTTTGGCTTTCTTCGCTCGCTGGGCAGCACGCTTGTCTTCGATGTTGCAGATCATCAACCACAGTGTCTTCAGCGCCGCGGTATCGTTCGGGAATTGGCCCCTGTTACGGGTAGCTTTACGCAGCCTAAGCGTTGAGTGACTCGATTGAATTGGTGGTGTAGAGCACTCGCCTGGCCGCAGGCGGGAACTGTAGAAACGGCACGAACCGCTCCCACCCGTCGCGCCAGACTTTGACTGACTGGGGGTATTTTAGGCCCAGTTCACTGGCCTTAAAAGCATCCAGGTTGGCGCGTGCGGTGTCCTCATTGGTGGCGGTGTAGACCTTACGCAGCGCGCGAGAGACAGATTTGCGGTCCTGATAAGACACCCACCGGTTCGCAGCTCGAATCAGGTGCACAGTGCAAGTCTGCACCATGGAATTCGGCCAGGTTGCCTCCACGGCTTCTGGCAGGCCCTTGAGCCCATCGCAGCACACGATGAACACGTCCTGGACCCCGCGGTTAGCTAAATCTGCGCAGACTGATGCCCAGAATGCAGCACCTTCATGGTCAGCGATCCACAATCCCAGGATGTGCTTGATGCCGTCGATGTCGACACCAACCGCCATGTAGCAAGCCTTGTTGACCACACGGTGGCCGTCACGGATCTTCACGCGTAGGGCGTCGAGGAAGATCACCGGGTAAAACTCGTTGAGCTGGCGATTTTGCCAGATCATGACCTCATCCAAGACCGCATCGGTAATGGTGCTGATCGTATCCGGGCTCATATCCACCCCCCAGCGTGGTGGAAAGATGGTGGCAAATATCGCGCACTGTCATCCCGCCGGCGTAGGGCGAGACGATCATGTCGTCGAGCTCTGTGAGCCTGTGTGCACCCTTGGGCACCATGCGGGGAGTAAACGTGCCGGCACGATCCCTGGGCACAGTTACTTCCACCGCGCCGTATCCAGAATTGACGGTCTTGATGTACGACCCGTTGCGGTGGTTATTCTCCTGTGAGGTTTTGACCTGGGCTTTGGTGTTGCGGTCGGAATGGCTGTAGCCCAAATGCGCATCCATCTCCGCCTGTAGGCCAACATTGATCGATGCCTGTAGCAGGCCTTTGACCAGCTCGCTTGCATCATCAGCGGAAGCCGACAGCTCGCTGATCAAGCTGGCGAGCTTAAGGGTTTTCCATCAGCTTCTCGCTGATCTCGTTGACCCTCGTCGGGTCATGGCTTTTCTTCGGTGACACCGTAGTCATTATCGGTGAAACTCCTTCAGATTAGAACCTCACACACAAACTTCCTGACACTCTCCTTCGCAGCCTGATCATATTTTTGGGCGCAGTCAAGATTTTGCGAGCTATTCAAACCGAACAAAAACTAGGACGCACCAGATTCTAATCTGTAGGGTCAATAACTAGCGCAGCGAGTTCCAGAGGTTTTCTGCCTCAATCTCGTCCCAGAGCACCACGTTTCCGACGTCGGTATCGGCGAAACCTCCCACCGGTACCGTCGTGGTTTCCACCCCGGTACCCATTGACAATGCCAGGCGGGCCAGGTGCCATACGTGATCGCTCTCGCCGACGGTAAACGATTTCGATACCGAGCTGATCATCGGGAATACATCAAACGGGTTGAGTAGCGTCGACGGGTTGGTGGCCTCGTGCATCAGCGCAGAGAAAAACTCTCGCTGGCGTTCTACACGGTCCAAATCACCCATCGCGGTGGCACGGGTACGCACATAGCCCAGTGCGTTGGCACCGTCCATTTCTTGGCATCCTGCGCCAACATTGAGATTCGCCAATGGATCATCAATCGGCTCCGAAGGGCACAATTCCACTCCGCCGATAGCGTCGACAATATTGGCCAAACCGCCCATGCCCACTTCGGCGTAGTGGTCAATGCTGACGCCGGTGTTGGCTTCCACGGTGTGCGTCAATAGTTGTGGGCCGCCATAAGTAAACGCCGCATTGATCTTGTCTTGCCCAAAACCGGGTACGTCGACGTAGCTGTCGCGAGGAATGGAAATTAGCTGTGCACTGGTGCCTTCCAGGTGCAGCAACATGATCGCGTCGGTGCGGCCCGTTCCAATATCGCCACCGGTGCCCAGGCGCGCGATATCTTCTTCGCTTAAGCCCACGCGTGAATCCGAACCAACCAACAACCAGTTCGTGCCCTTGGTGGATCCGATAGGCGCCTCAGGCTCCGAAGCCACGCGGGTGAGCTGGGCGTCTGCCCAAAAAGCGATGACCAGCAGTAACACCACGAGCACTGCCAACGGCCAGCCCAGACACCCCACGCAACCGAATTTTGGGCGGCGCAGCTTCGAGCGCAACCCGGCCGCACTAAACTTTCCGAAACCGTGCCCGGCGGTTGCACCGGGGTGCTGATTCCGTAGATCAACGTGGGCTTGCTGGTAGGGCTGCCCAGGTTGTTGCGCGTAGGGCTGCCCGACATAATTTTGTGGCGGCCGCTGTTGCGGGGGCTGTTGCTGTGGGGGTGCCTGGGGGAATTGTTGCGCGGAACGACGCGGCACTTCACTGTGACGTCCATGCCCCGCAGCACGACCCTGCGCGTACCCTGCTGCGGCGCCACCGACAGCACCACCGATAGCACCGCCAGCTGCTGGACCACCGAGATCCATACGGGTTGGTTCCGCAGGGATTCTCCTCTGGTTGCGTTGCTGCTGTAGCTGTTCGCGGCCTGCATTACTACGCGCGGAGTTGGCTCGCTGGGCGTCATAAATGGCGCGCTCGCGGCGCAGTTTTTCTCGATCAATTTGCGGGCGGTTTGCACGCGAATCGGCCCGATTAGTGCGCGTTGGGCGCGCAGCACGAGGGACACGCGAAGCTTCTTGCGGAGCTTCCGGCTTGGCATGACGCCCGCCGTCAGCGGAATGTCGGTTGCTTCCAGCGGAATGCCGACCACTACCTTCCCGCGTTCCACCTTGCGCCGGGCGCGGGCGCCGTCGCACCGGCCGACCGTAGCGATCCAGCAGCGGCTTACCGTCGCGCCCCAGGACGACGTCACCTTCTGCAGGCCCGTGGGATTCCCCGTGCCGTCCAGTTGGCCGTTCTCCGCGATCATTCATGGCAGATACTTTACCTACCCTTGCTCGCAGGCTGCTCGTTAGCCAAAAACTCAGGCATGCACATCAAGTGCGAGCCCGAGCAGCTCGTCGTCGGCAAGCGTGACTGACCCCAGATGTACCCCAGCCGGTGGACGCCCAGGCAAAGCCACCGGAATAGAGATAGCGGGCCGTCCCGTCATATTAAATACCGAACACCATGGCGACCAACGGGTTTGCTCGGCAAAACACCGGGCGTGCTCCATCGCAGCAAAATGGCCCAGCGGCGGTGGATCGTGGGAGAGCGTGGGCGATAACACCACATCAACGTTCCAAAAAGAATGCAACAGACCATTCAGTGCGAAGGCGTGTTTTTTCGCTGCCTGCACATCCGTTGGCGCTTGCCGACGCCCTAGCTCCACCACCCAGTGCGGGTAGCCGACGGTGCCTGAGCCTGGTGCTAATGTGTCGTCGGCAAGCGCGGTGGCGAGCGCGGAGCTAAAAATCGTGCGGAAGGCGTCTAGGGTACGCTCACCGGGAAACGCAGTGATCGGGATAATCTGGTGGCCCGCGGAATCAAGCGCTTCGGCGGCTAGCTCTGTGGCCTGCAACATGGGGTCGGCAACCTCGGCGTCCGTCAAAATTGGGTCCGTCAACAGGCCGACGCGCACACGAGAAACGCTGGGATTGAGAGCGTGCAAGAAAGCGGAATCGGCCACCGTGGTCGTGACAAACCCCTGCACCGCCAACGCCCCGTTCTGCATCCCAGGTGGCCGCGGGGTGGTGGGTTTGAAACCGACAAGCCCGCAGGCCGCAGCCGGAACACGGATCGAGCCACCGCCATCCGAGGCATGCGCGGCGCGCACAGTACCGAGTGCGACCAGTTCTGCAGCACCGCCAGAAGAGCCACCCGGGGTAGCTCCTGGCCACAAGGGGTTCGTCGGGGCGGGCAGGCCTACCGGCTCGCAATCAATGCGTAAGCCCAGCTCAGAAGATGCGGTTTTTGCTTCGATGCGCGCGCCCTGGGCTTGCAGATGCGCTAGAAACGGCTCGGTGCGCTGGGCAATATATCTGCGGGAGATATTGCCCAAGGTGGTGGGAAGCCCGGCGACGTCGTAAAGATCCTTTGCCGGAATCGACCAACCCGCCAGCCGCTCGGGGTTGGGGAGGTGGCGAGGTGTCATGATTTAGTGACAGCTTGAATGGCATGTCTGATAAATTCTGATCGTGAAATCCCCAGCTCGTCTGCGTTGCTATCGACAATTTTTAGTTCTTCAGCGGTTAATCGAACGGCGATTACTTGGGAGGGTTGGGCACCTCGACCTGGGCGGCCGCGACCACGTTTTTTTAGTGCTTCCACGTCATACCCGGCCTCGGCTTCAGAAACCCAGGCATCAATTTGATGTTCTGTTGCTTTAACTGGCATGCCTATATCGTATAACGAAAATATCCTCAGGGGTACTTTTTACTTCCGTGTTTTTCAATCGCAGAATGATGTGAAATAGCAGGGTAATCTAGCGGGCATGAGCACCGTGGCATACCTGGGACCCGCCGGAACTTTCACCGAGGCCGCACTGCACAAGCTACAGCGCGCCGGGGCGTTTGCTGGGGCGGAACACGATGCAGAGACTGGTGTTACCGCTGTTCCGGTGGCTTCGCCGGGTGAGGCTTTACGACGTGTCAGCGCAGGCGAGGCCGACTATGCCGTCGTAGCCGCAGAAAGCTCCGTCGAAGGCGCAGTGACTGCCACGCACGATGCATTGGTGGAAAACCCCCGATTGCAGATTTTCGCCGAGGCCACACTGGATATCCAATTCAGCATCCTGACTGGTACCGAGGAAATCGCGGCAAAGCCGCACGCGATTACCAGCATTGCGACGCACCCGGTGGCGTATCAGCAAATCCGCACCTGGGTGGACAATCATTTGCCGAATGCCGAGTTCATCCCGGCCCCATCCAACGGCGAGGCCGCACGCATGGTCGTGCAAGGCCGTGTCGATGCCGCTGCTGCCCCGGATAATGCCGCTGATCTGCATGGGCTCGCGCGGATGGCACAAGGGGTGGCGGATGTTTCCGGCGCCCAGACTCGTTTCATTGCACTTACTGCGGCGCAGCGAAGCGTTGCACCCCGCACTGGCAATGATCGCACCGGAATCATTTTTCACGTGCACAACGAACCCGGCGCATTGGCCGGCGTACTGCAGGAAATCGCTGGCCACGGGGTGGATTTATCACGCATTGAATCCCGGCCGACGCGCACCGGACTGGGCACCTACCGCTTTCACCTCGACATGCATGGCCACATCGACGACGCGCCGGTGGCCGCGGCAGTCGCCGCCCTGGAGCGGCGGTGCGAGAAAGTGCAATTCCTCGGCTCCTGGCCCAAAGCACGGTAATTCACAGGCACGGCAACTCATAGGCAGGGGTTAAGCATGGGAAAAGTCATTTTGCTCCGCCATGGGCAAACGCATTCCAATATCCACGGCTACCTGGATACCCGCCCGCCGGGAGCAGAACTCAGCGAGCTCGGGCGTCGGCAAGCCCACGCTGTCGGTGAGGAATTTGCCCGTGAACTGGGAGAAATCCCGCAGTGGTGGTCGTCGATGGCCATCCGCACGCAGCAAACCTCTGAGATCGCTGCCCGGGCCTTCGAGCAATTCCGTGGGCTAGAACCCTATACCATCCCGGTGCAGGTCACCCCAGGTTTGTATGAGGTATTCGCTGGCGACTATGAGATGAGCCAAGACATGGGGAAAATCGCCGAATACCACCAGTGTTTGCTGCGGTGGCTCGAAGGCGACGAACACGCAGCAACCCCCGGCGGTGAAACCTACCCCGAGATTCTGGCGCGCTATTTACCAGTGATGGAACAAGCCGCAGCCAGCGATCACACCACGGTCATTGCCAGCCACGGCACCGTGGTGCGCGTGGTGGCGCGTTACCTTACCGGCCTGGATGCGCGGCAAGCATTTGAATGGTATCTGCCGAACTGCCGCTATATCGTGCTGGACCCGGCAGGGCGGGAATTTGGGCAGTGGAAGCTCGACCGCTGGGGCGATTATGATCTGGGGGTGCTGCTTTAGGTACCGAGCAACCTTTACCCAAAACCAGCGGCATGCAGCTGCTCTTCGTCCATACCGAAATAATGCCCAACCTCATGAAACACAGTCACCTCGACTTCGTCGGCAAGCTGCTGCACACTGCTGCAATAACGCTTCAGCGCCTCGCGGTAGACAAAAATCGCGTCCGGTAAAAACCCCGTGTGGTGGTGAGTGCGCTCCACCAAGGACACGCCCTCATACAGGCCTAAAATCTCGGGGTTGTCCGGGTGAAAATCCTCAATCAAAATGGCAACATTGCGCAGGCGATACGCAAAATCATCCGGGATTTTATCCAGTGCATCCAGCACTAGCTCCTCGAAATCCTCGTCGCTGATGTCCACCATGATCAGTTACCGCAATCGGTTACCACGACCAGCTAACGCCGCGGGTTGCGCTCCGGGCGTTCTTCCGGTGGGCCGCCATCGATCGTCAACGCACCGCGGCCTTCACGTGCCGTACCTTCAATGGTGGAAAAACCGCCGCCATCGCGGGCATGCACCAGCGTGCAATTCACCGAATGGGAACCGTTGCGCCAGGAATCCTCACTCAGTGCGCCCCAATACGGTTGCAGCGTCGACTGATACAGGTTTTCTTCGCCGCCTAAGTAATCCTCGGCGGCGCGGGTGCAGACGTCGGCAAGAAACTCATCTTGCGCTTCTTCAGCCGGGTAGCCGTCTGCGAAATTTTCCAACAGATTGACCGTGGAGGTCACCTCCATCTGGTGCGGCTCGCCACAGGCGACCTCCGTCAGCGTCTGGGATTCCTCGATACGCAGGCACGATTGTGCGCTGTACACCCGGGCCTGGTCACGCTCGGAGACCTTGCCGGTGGTCAACTGCGGAACGCCGCGGGAATCAGTGCTTTGCAAACCGCACAGCATGGTCCGGTCCCCGTTTTCCCAGGCCGGGGCGGGCGGCAAGATTGGCGCAATGGAATACTTCCCGGAAGGATCAAAGCGCCCATCCAGGTACCGCAACGTTGGTGTCCGGCAGAGTTCTTCGCGCAATTGGGCCTGCCGGGCGGTGCCAGGAATTTCCGCCTCCGGGCCGAACTCGGCAGTCGGGTACGCACTCAGATCCTCCCGCGCGGAAATTTCAAAACGGTGCTCTTCGGCGCAATCAGCCTGCTCGAAGCTATTAATCTTGCCGTCGGCGTCAATATTCCAGGTCAGGCACGCGCCGGCATCAGCGGTGGTAAACGATGCCACCTGTGGTTTCGGCTTCTGCGCAGACTCCGTTGTCGGGTTGGCGTTGACGGTGCTGTCGTTCGCCTGGCCTGTGGAGGCGGCGCCGTCGTCGGAAAACAGCCCATAGCCGGTTAATGCCGTTGCGCTGGCGAGGGCAGTCACCAGCGCGGTGCGCACTGCTACTGCTGATCGCCACGATGCCTGAGTACTCATCGGCAGCTAGTTTACCTTGTCGTTTCACGCTAAACTCTGGAGGCGTGATTGATCTGAAGTTTTTGCGCGAAAACCCTGACCTTGTCCGACAGTCGCAGCGCACCCGCGGCGAGGATCCGCAGCTTGTCGACGAGCTGTTGGCTGCTGATGAAAAGCGCCGTCGCGCCATTGCCACCGCGGATGATCTGCGCGCGGAGCAAAAGGCATTCGGCAAAAAGATTGGTCAGGCTTCTGCGGAGCAGCGCCCAGCGCTCCTGGAAGGTTCTTCGGAGTTAAAACTGAAGGTCAAGCAGGCACAGGAAGAGCAAAAAGCGGCTGAGGATGAGGTCAACGCCATCCAGTACCGGCTGCCGAATATCGTCGAAGGCGCACCGGCGGGCGGTGAAGAAAACTTCATCGAGATCGAGCGCGTTGGCGAAATCCCGAATTTTGATTTCGAGCCGAAAGACCACCTGGAACTCGGCGAAAAACTGGGCCTGATCGATATGGCTCGCGGTTCCAAGGTCGGCGGTGCGCGTTTTTATTATCTGACTGGCGACGGCGCCTTTCTGCAACTGGGCATGATGATGCTCGCCGCGCAGAAAGCCCGCGAAGCCGGTTTCCAGTTGATGGTGCCGCCGGTTTTGGTGCGCCCAGAAATTATGTCCGGTACTGGCTTTTTGGGTGAGCACGCCGACGAGATTTACTACCTGGAACGCGATGATATGTACCTGGTGGGCACCTCGGAGGTGGCGCTGGCGGGCTATCACAAGGACGAGATCATTGATCTTGCCGACGGCCCGATTCGCTATGCCGGCTGGTCGTCGTGCTTCCGTCGGGAAGCCGGTTCGCACGGCAAGGACACCCGCGGTATTTTGCGCGTGCATCAGTTCGACAAGGTAGAAATGTTCAGCTACTGCAAACCTGAGGATGCAGCAGCCGAACACCAGGCTTTGTTGAACCTGGAAAAGGACATGCTGGCGGCCATCGACGTTCCGTACCGCACCATCGACGTCGCTGGTGGCGATTTGGGAACTTCGGCTGCACGCAAATTCGACAACGAGGCCTGGGTGCCATCCCAGCAAACTTTCCGTGAGTTGACCTCCACGTCGAACTGCACCACCTTCCAGGCGCGCCGTTTGTCGACGCGCTACCGCGATGAGCAGGGCAAAACTCAGACTGCCGCGACGCTGAACGGAACATTGGCCACTACTCGCTGGCTGGTCGCGATTCTGGAAAACCACCAGCAAGCCGACGGCACCGTGGTGGTTCCAGAAGCCCTGCGGCCGTTCGTCGGCAAGGAGATCCTGGCGTGACACGCTACCGCAGCCGGGCTCGGCTCCGTGTGCCGGAAAACCTGCCGAAGCTGAACAAGCACCCGAAAGAAGCCCGCGAGTTTCCGTATGGCACCCCGGTGGTACCGATGGCTCGCTGGCTGATGTTTCTGCAGGGCATCGAAGTGACCGTGGATGGCGCCGAAAATATCCCTGCTGATGGTGGCGCGCTTCTGGCGATCAACCACACCGGCTATTACGACTTCATCTTGGGTGGTTACCCGGCCTATGTGCGTGGGCACCGCACCGTGCGCATGATGGCGAAAAAGGCGATTTTCGATACTCCGGTGGTAGGGACTTTGCTGCGGATGATGGGCCACATCAGCGTGGACCGTTCTGCAGGAAAAGGTGCTGCATCCAAGGATGCTGCGGTGCAAAAATTGCGCGAAGGCAAACTCGTGGGGATTTTCCCAGAGGCTACGATCTCACGCGCATTTGAAATCAAAGATTTGAAAACCGGTGCCGTGCGTATAGCAGATGAAGCAGATGCGCCGTTGTTGCCAGTGATTATTTGGGGTTCGCAGCGCGTCTGGACCAAAGGCTTGCCGAAAAATTTACTGCGCCCCAAGGTACCGATTCGGGTTGCCGTCGGCACGCCTATTGAGCTGAGCGGTTCTGCAGAAAAAGACACCGCAGCACTCAAAGAAGCGATGGAAAAGCTGCTGGTGACCACCCGCGAGAAATACGCTGAGCGCCACGGGCCTTTCGAGCCCGGCTTGCCGTGGATGCCCGCATCGTTGGGCGGTGCCGCACCAACCCTGGAACAAGCCGCCGAGATTGATGCCGCCGCACGGGCCGAACGTGACCGGAAGAAAGCTGCAAAAGCAGCGAAAGCGGGAAAGAAAGACCACAAGTGAGCCAGCCTTGCGGAACCGACGCCGTCGGCCCGGCCCCGCGGCTGATCGTGAGTGACATCGACGGTACATTTCTGAACTCGGCAGACCGTGTGCCGCAACGAGTCCGCGATGCCGTACACCAGGCCACCGCGCAGGGAATACACTTTGCACTCGCGACGGGGCGGCCTTTTCGCTGGTTGCAGCCGGTGCTGGAGCAACTCGCCGTGCGCCCCGTGTGCGTCACCTCCAACGGTGCGGTGATTTATGACTGTGCCGCCGATGAGGTACTTACCGCCGCGGAAATCTCGCCAGAGTTGATGGAAGAGGTTTACTACACTGCGCAAGACATTTTTGCTCCCTATGGCGGGGTGAGCATCGCTGCAGAATACGCCGGTTATTCTGTGCGGCAAGACCCCACCGAGCTATTTGTTGCCGCGAAAAACTACGCGCACACGTGGGCGGATTCGCAATTTATTACCGCTCCCACGGAACAGGTGTGGCACAAACCAGCCGTGAAATTCCTGCTGCGCAACCCGGCTATGACCGCCAACGAGATGTACGCGTTGCTGGCAGAGCACGTTGATAGCCGTCGGGCACACCTGACATATTCCATCGACGCGGGGTTGTTGGAGGTCGCAGCACCAGGGGTCAACAAGGCCGCTGGCCTGGAATATCTCGCCAAGCACCTGGGGGTGGACGCCCAAGAGGTGGTGGCTTTCGGCGATATGCCCAATGACATCGAAATGTTGCAGTGGGCCGGTTTAGGGGTCGCGGTAGAAAACGCACACCCGAGAGTGCGCCAGGCGGCTGATATGGTGACTGGGTCTAACGACGATGCCGGGATCGCCGAAATCATAGAACGGTGGCTGTAGAACAACCATGTATATCGCTGCACTCGACCAAGGCACCACATCCACGCGGTGCCTTATTTTTGACCGCGACGGGACAGTGGTCTCGCAAGCTCAGCTGGAACACCAGCAGATCATGCCGCGGAAAGGTTGGGTGGAACACGATCCGAATGAGATTTGGACGAACACGCGCCGGGTGATTTCTTCTGCGATGGTGGAACTCGACATCACCGCCCGTGATGTGAAAGCCCTGGGGGTGACCAACCAGCGCGAGACCGCCGTCGTCTGGGAGAAAGCCACCGGGGAGCCGATTTATAACGCGATTGTCTGGCAGGATACCCGCACCGGTGGGGAGTTTTCTGATGCAACGGTGTGGCAGGCGAAGACCGGTTTGTTGGCCAATTCTTATCCGGCGGGTCCGAAGATCGCGTGGATTTTGGATCATGTCGACGGCGCCCGTGAGCGCGCCGAGCGCGGCGAGTTATTGGCCGGCACCATTGATTCGTGGCTGGTGTGGAACCTCACCGGTGGTGCAGAAGAAAACAGCGACGCCGACGATGATCGGGGCAGTGGGGACCACCGTGACAATGGTTCCGGCGAAGCGCTACACATCACCGACGTGACTAATGCCTCGCGCACCTTATTGCTCGACCTGCACACCTTGGACTGGGACGATGAACTCTGCGAAGCCGTGCGCGTGCCTAAACAGATCTTGCCGACGATCGTCCCATCGATCGGTGAGGTGGGCGCGGTGCGCCACCGTGGTTCGTTAACCGGCGTGCAGATCACCGGTATTTTGGGCGACCAACAAGCTGCTTTGTTCGGGCAGCGTTGTTTCCACCCCGGTGATGCGAAAAATACCTACGGCACTGGCCTGTTTTTGCTGCTCAATACCGGCACGGAACCGAAATTTTCTGAGCATGGTTTGCTTACCACGGTCGCCTACCAGCAACAAGGGGAAAAGCCGGTGTACGCACTGGAGGGATCTGTCGCAGTGGGCGGCTCGTTGATCCAGTGGCTGCGTGATCAATTAGGGATTATCCCGGATGCTGCCTCGAGCGAATCGATCGCTGCCGACGATAACGGTGGGGTGTATATTGTCCCGGCGTTTTCTGGGTTGTTTGCTCCGCGATGGCGGCCGGATGCCGCGGGGGTGATTGTGGGCTTAACCCGTTTTGCCGATCGCAGCCACATCACGCGTGCGGCCCTGGAGGCCACGTGTTTTCAAACCAGGGAGGTGGTTGAAGCCATGCAAAAAGATGCCGGACGCGAGTTATCGGGCCTGTGTGTTGATGGTGGAATGGTGGCGAATGATCTGCTCATGCAGATGCAGGCTGATATTTTGGGATCGTCGGTACAGCGTCCGGAAATGATTGAGACCACCGTGTGGGGTGCCGCGCTGGCAGCCGGTATCGGCATTGGGTGGTGGGAGTTTTCGGATGATGACTATGTGGCTGACCGGGTGTGGGAGCCGGAAATGCCAGAAGCCCAGCGTGAGCAGCTCTACCACATGTGGAATCAAGCAGTAGAACGCACGCTGGGCTGGGAAAATGCCGCCGATGACAGCTAATAGCCGCTAGCCATTAGTCGGCATTGATCTGTAGCTCGCCGGTGGAAGGATCATAGGTGATGTTTCCACCCTGGAAATTCACGCGGATCTTCTGACCGTGTTGGTATTGCTCGCTGGTCGGTAGGCCCAGTTTTTCGAAGCCGCCATTGGCCCAAGCTTTGGCAATTTCTCCCCACAGGGCGTTGGTGCCAGCGGTCTCGGAGTCGATGATCACGCCGTTATCGAATAGCGCGAAGTTTACGTCGTCCGAGGCGCGCACAATACCGGTGGCTGGAGAACCCAGCACTGGCCCGATCAGTTTATTGATCCGTGCCCAGGTCTGCTCGATTTCCGTGTTGCCGGTGAGTTTCACAACCTGGGTGATCAGCGCCGGAACGTCGCCAAGGTGGATGTCTGAGGAAGTCGCCAAACGCTTTAACGTTTCCTCGGTGGACTCGTTCGGTGCTTTGTTCGCGGCGCCATTAGCTTGCTGCAAAATCGCCATGACCAGTGGTGCGATGATCCCGATGGCTTTGACCGCGGTCTGTAACGGGCCGTCGCTAGCCGGGTTCGAGTTTGTGTGGGCGTTCTGGGTGCTCTGAGTGCTGTTCTGGTTGGTGGTTCCAGACTGGGTGCTCTGGTTATTTTGGTTGGTGGTTCCAGGCTGGTTACCGGAGTTTCCGGAATTATTGTTCCCGGATTGCGACTGCCCCGTTGCGTTGCCCGCGATCAGGCCTGCCACCTGCTGGTATTTCTTGTTAGTGGCATTACGGATATCACTCCAGCGCGCGACCGCATGCTGGCCTGGGCACGTCGTCGCTCCGACGTCGCGGTGTCCGTGGAAACGCTGGAACGTGCGGGTATCACCGGCTGGGTATTTTGCGTAGCTGCTGCCACCGGAAGTCATCTGAATGGTGCCGGATGGATCAAAACCGGACTGCGCAGCACGCCAACCGGCGATCTGGCCGACGGACTGGATGATGGCTTCGTTGATCGGTGCGACTTCGTAGTTACCCACCATGGAAATACCAAAGGTTCCCTGGTTGTAACCACCGGCGTGGGCGCCCATCACGCCTTCGTTGAGGCCACCGCGGCGGCCTTCATAGATGGTGCCGAACTTGTCGACGAGCGCGTGGTATCCGATATCGCACCAACCTAGAGTCTGAGTGTGGTACTGGTACGCGCCACGGACCTGCGCGGCAGCGCTAGCGGCGTCGTAATTGTTGGAACCTGCGGTGTGGTGCAGGGTCAGTGCGTTGTAGTCCATGCCGGTAGCGCCGCAGTTGCCCCGGTAGGACTCGTTGGCGCCCCATCCTTGGCGGGTGACCACGCTGGGCATGCCGACGGACAGGTTGGCGGTCTGCTCGATCGCGTTTTCTGCTTGGCCCGCGCCAGCGGCGGCGTTGCCGTTGACGAACACAGCGTTGAGGTCATCGGCGCCGGTAGCACCAGCGTGTGCATCGGAGCCCGCACCGGCACCCGCGCCGTCAGTGAGGTCTACGTCGTCTGCGACCGGTTGGATAACACCAGCAGAAGTTTCCAAACCAGCCTTCGGCAGAGTGCCCGGCGTGGTGGTGTTCGTGCCGTCAGTGGTTGCCTGGCTTGCGCCTGCAGATTCCGCTGCGCCCGCCGTTTCCGCTGTGCTTGCAGATTCTTCTGAGCCTGCAGCTGCAGCTTCGTCGCCAGTAAACAGATCCAGCCCAGCCACGGAAACCTGCACGGTGTGGGTCGGCTCGACGTAGATCAGCTCGGTGCCCTGCTGAGTTGCTTCCTCCGGGTGGGGTAGTGCATCGGCTTCGAACCATTCGGTCCAGCTGCCGTCGGCACGCTTCGAACGGAAATGCGCGTTGATATCGCGCTCGCCGCTCCAGGTCAGGGCGAAAGAATCGAATTCCTCATCCTTCGTGAACTCCTGGACCGCGCGGGACGGAGCCGGGCCGTCGCCTTGGGTAGCGACAGCTGGGTCATCCACGACGGTGGCGGTACCGCTACTGAAACTGGCGGTGCTGATGCTGGCTTCGGCTTGTCCGGAACCGGCGTTTTGGGTTTGCAAAACCTGGTGGCCTCCGAAAGCGGCGGTGACCACGAGGGCCGCCGTCGCGGTGACAGCGACGACTGGGCTGGCGCTGGCCCAGTTTCGCAGCGACCCGGAGGTGCCAATACGGCGACGTAAGTGCATGAATACTCCTGTTTCCTTGAATGATCCCGCGAAGCATTTTTCCGCGAAGAATGATTCAGCGAATCAATCAGCAACACACCCCTGAAGCACGTCACTCGCGTAATCCATGTGCCAGAGGTGAAGATACAGGCTCAAAGTTACCCATGAGAAGAATGTTATTTATGTTGCGACACGCGGAATTATGAGCGCGCCTTAGTTGCTCCCACTAGTGCGCGTAGTGCTCCACTAGTCTGTAGAGCATGACTGCATATGACCTCATCGTTGTCGGATCCGGATTTTTCGGCCTCACCATCGCAGAACGCGCGGCCAATGAGTTGGGCAAAAAGGTGCTCATCGTCGAAAAGCGCCCCCACCTTGGCGGAAACTGCTATACCGAAACAGACGAAGAAACCGGCATTGAGGTGCATAAATACGGTGCCCACCTGTTCCATACCTCGAACAAGCGGGTATGGGAATACGTCAACAAATTCACCGATTTCACTGATTACCAACACCGCGTTTTCGCCATGCACGACGGCACTGCCTACCAATTTCCCATGGGGCTGGGCCTGATCAATCAATTCTTCGGCCGCTATTACAGCCCGGAAGAAGCCAAACAATTGATCGCGGAGCAAGCTTCGGAATTCGACTCGGATAAAGCCGAGAACCTGGAGGAAAAAGCGATCTCCCTGATCGGGCGCCCGCTGTATGAGGCATTTGTGAAAGGCTATACCGCCAAGCAGTGGCAGACCGATCCGAAAAACCTCCCGGCCGGAAACATCACCCGCCTGCCGGTGCGTTATACCTTCAACAACCGCTACTTCAACGACACCTACGAAGGCCTGCCGGTCAACGGATATACCGCATGGCTGGAAAATATGGCGGCCTCGGACAAGATCGATGTGCAACTGGACACGGATTGGTTTGCAGTCCGCGATGACATCCGCGCGCAGTCTCCGGATGCTCCCGTGGTGTATACCGGACCGCTGGATCGCTATTTCGATTATTGTGAGGGCCGTTTGGGGTGGCGCACCGTGGACTTCGACAAAGAAGTCCACGATGTGGAAGATTTCCAGGGCACCGCGGTGATGAACTACAACGACCAAGACGTGGACTACACCCGCATCCTGGAATTCCGGCACTTCCACCCAGAGCGCAACTACCAGCGCGAGAAGACGGTGATTTTCAAAGAATATTCCCGTTTCGCTGGCGACGACGACGAGCCGTATTACCCCATCAACACCCCGGAAGACCGCGAAAAACTCGCTGCCTACCGCAAGCGTGCGGCGAAAGAGGTCACCGACAATAATGTGCTGTTCGGCGGCCGTTTGGGTACCTACCAGTACCTGGATATGCACATGGCCATCGGCGCGGCTCTGTCGATGTTCGACAACAAGCTGGTGCCGTATTTCCAGGACGGTAAGGCACTAGAGCAAGAACGCGGCCACTAAGCATTAACGTCTACTGCATTAACGACTACTGCATTATCGGGCACTACACTAACGCCCGCTGCACTGTCCATTCGTGAATCAACCCTTGTGAACTGGAGAACCGTGAACCATCGCGAAGCCCTGCAACGCATTCTGTTACCGAAGCGCGGCGAACCTTTCGATGTCTGCATGCTTTACCTCATCGAATCCCCGCAGAACAAAGAGCGTTTGAGCTGGGATACCCGCACTGATGTGACCGTGCCCGCCGGCGCGGAGGTCAGCTTCGAAACCTATTTCAACGCCTTCCCGGCATCGTATTGGCGCCGCTGGTCGCAACTCGATTCCGTCGTGTTGACCATGAAGGTTGAGGGCACGGCCAATATCTCGTTGTACCGCTCCAAGGTCGACGGCACCCGCGTTGGCGTGAGCAACCACTTGGTCGTCGACGACACCCTGGACATTGAACTGCCGTTGAAAAACTTCGAAGACGGCGGCTGGTACTGGTTCGACGTCACCGCCGAAACCGACACCAGCATCAGTGAGGCCGCCTGGTGTGCCCCGCATGCACCGAAGCCACAAACGCTTCCCGACGGCTCCACCATCGAGCCTGCGGAGAAGAAAGTCGCCGTCGGCATCCCGACATTTAACCGACCGGCCGATGCCGTCGCCGCACTGCAGGCCTTGGGGGAGGACCCTGTCGTCGAACAGGCAATTTCTCATGTGCTCATGCCGGACCAGGGCAACCAACACCCAGCGGATGAGCCGGGATACGACGACGCCGTTGCGGTCTTCGGCGAGCGCTTCCACGAATTCCGGCAGGGCAATCTTGGTGGCTCCGGTGGCTATTCGCGGATCATGTACGAATTCGTGGAGAACACGGATGCGCCTTTCGTGCTGTTCATGGACGACGATATCGCCATTGAGCCGGATTCTATCCTGCGCGCCGTGCAGGCAGCCCGTTTTGCAGCCAGCCCTATCGTCGTCGGCGGACAAATGCTGAATCTGCAGCAGCGTGCCCAGCTGCGCACCACAGGAGAGACTATTCACGGCCGCGATTTCATGTGGGGATCGGCCCCATACGGTGTCTACGACCACGATTTTTCCGAGTACCCGCTGGGCTACACGCTCACCGAAGAACAACAGCGCAACCCGCACGCGAAAAGCAGCGCAGACCTGCACCGTCGCGTCGACGTCAGCTACAACGGCTGGTGGATGTGCCTGTTCCCGCGCGTGGTTGCCGAAACCGTCGGCCAGCCGCTGCCTTTGTTTATCAAATGGGATGACACCGAGTATTCGCTGCGCGCTTCCGAATTTGGCTTCCCGACGGTCACCTGGCCGGGCGCTGCCATCTGGCACATGGCCTGGGCAGATAAGGACGATGCGATCGACTGGCAGGCGTATTTCCACCTGCGTAACCGCCTTATTACCGCCGCTATGTACCACCGCGGCAGCTTTAAGGGCGTGGCGCGCTCGATCATGAAATCCAGCTATAAGCACGCGATGTGCATGGAATACTCCACCATGGCCATCCAGATCGAAGCCATGCGTGATTTCCTGGCGGGCCCGGAGCAGCTTTTCGACGTGCTGGAGACCTCGTTGCCACGGATCCAGAAGATCCGCCAGAACTACGATGACGCCGTGATCTATGAATCCGCGGCGGATCTGCCCGCACCAACGGGAGCCGATGTTCCCCTGCGCAATGTCGGTGGCCGCTTGGGCAAGGTGAAAAAGATCCCATGGGCGCTGAAAACCCTGCGCCACCTGGCAAAGGAAGCGGATCCAGCCCACCACGAGGCACCGCAGATTAATCTGAACCCGAACGAGGCTCGTTGGTTCAACCTGTCCCGAGTCGATTCGGCAACCGTGACCACCGCTGGTGGCACCGGGGTGGCTTTCCGTAAACGCGATAAACAGCTGACCAGCGATTTGCTCTCACAAACCCGGAAGCTGTTGAAGGATATTGAGGCTCGTTTCGACGAGCTGCAGACCACTTACCGGAGTGCGCGTCCGCAGCTGACCGCACGCGAATCGTGGAAGAAGGTCTTCGATGCCCAATAAACTCAGCCAAGCAGAATCCCGCGTGCTGGAGCGCATCCAATCGGTAGCGTTTGACGCGCCGGGCGTGTTGTCGACCGCACGTGGGCTGTCGCATTTCGGCGAACACGCTGCGGGATGGATCGCCAGTGCAGGTGTTGGGGCAGTCGTCGACAAGCAACGGCGCGGCCAGTGGGTGCGGGTTGGTGCCTCGGCACTGACTGCGCACGCCGCCTCTGTGGTGCTCAAACGCATCGTGCGGCGTCGTCGTCCGGATTATCCGTATGTGCGTGTCGGGGTAGCAACGCCGTCGAAATTGTCGTTTCCGTCGTCACATTCGACATCAACGGCGGCATTTTGTACTGGGGTTTCGGAATTGACGGGTTCGACAATGCCGTTGGTTGGTATCCCGGTGATGATGGCATCGCGTATGGTGTTGGGGGTTCATTACCCGACAGATACTCTGCTGGGTGCAATGATTGGTTATGCGACCGCTAAGCGAATGATGAGGCAAGGCTAGATGGAAAACGACGGTCACCAAAGCGTGTTCCACTCGGAACCACACACCTCCGGCGTGGATACCGGCCGGAAGCGTCAACCTCCGAAGAATCTGCTTGATGGCATGATCAAGGCGCTGCGTCCGAAGCAGTGGGTGAAAAACAGTCTGGTAGTTGCCGCGCCGGCCGCTGCTGGCGCCGGTGTTTTGCTGGATGGTCGCACGCTTGCCGACGTCGCGTTGGCGTTTCTTGTCTTTTGCATGGGTGCATCCTCGATTTATTTGGTCAACGACGCCCGCGATGTGGCATCGGACCGGGCGCACCCAACCAAGCGTTTCCGCCCGATCGCTGCCGGTGTGCTTCCGGTTGGGCTGGCCTATGCGATGGCCGTCGGATTGATCATCGCAGCCGTCGGTCTGTCTTTCTTGGCCTCGGATGGGCTGGGGCTGGCCGCGGTGATTGCGGTGTATATCGCGCTGCAGCTGGGGTATTGCTTTGGCTGGAAGCACATGCCGGTGATTGATATTGCGCTCGTTTCATCCGGTTTCATGCTGCGCGCCATGGCTGGTGGCGTGGCCGCCGGAATTGAGCTTTCGCAGTGGTTCCTGCTGGTAGCTGCGTTCGGTTCGCTGTTTATGGCATCTGGTAAGCGCTACGCGGAGCTGTTGCTATCCGAGCGCACCGGCGCGAAAATCCGCAAAGCCTTGGAAGGTTATACTCCGACCTATCTGCGTTTCGTGTGGACGCTGGCGGCTACTGCCGTTGTCATGTCTTATGCCTTGTGGGGCTTTGAGCTTTCCGAGGCGACTGAGGGCTTGGCATCGATCATGTATCAGGTCTCATTGGTGCCGTTTACCATCGCGATTTTGCGCTATGCCTCGAATGTGGACCGTGGTGAAGGCGGTGCGCCGGATGAAATCGCCTTGGAGGACCGCGCCTTGCAGGTGCTGGCGCTGCTGTGGATCGCCTGCATCGTCGTTGCGGTGTATATCGTTCCGGCAGTACAAGTAACAACCGTTTTCAAGTAGCGATTATTTTTTGCTGCCCCTACACTGGCCTCAAGCTGTGTAACGAAATTATCTCGATTATCGATACACGTATCAGAATCCGTTGTCGCCTGCGGGTATTATCCCGAAAACCATGGAGCATACAGGCGGTAAATGAATAATTTCCGTGAAGGGGAGCAATGACGTCGATCGTGAATATGCGTCGTGCGGTGGTCACAATGGTGACTGCCGTGGCGGTCGCGCTGGGGATGATGGCCAGCCCTTCGGTGGCGACCGCACAAGATAACCGGCACTGGTTGCGGCCAGATGCCACCGGCACCTGTGAGTGGGATCCACATGTTGCTTACTGGATCCAGCGCTGTGATGTGTATTCGCCCGCCATGGGCCGCAATATTCCCGTCCAGATACAGCCTGCCTCCCGTGGCGGCAACGCTGGCCTGTACCTGCTGGACGGTCTTCGTGCGAACAACCAGCAGAACGGTTGGAACCGTGAGGGCAATGCTCACAAGCTGTTCGCAGAAGACAACATCACTTTGGTAATGCCGGTGGGTGGCGAGGCTTCGTTCTACGCAGACTGGCAAGGTACTCCGAAGTACTTCCCAGGTGAAGAAGACGGCAGCTACAAGTGGGAAACTTTCCTGACTGCTGAGCTCCCTGGTTACCTGCAGCAGCACTTCGGCGTTGCTCCGAACAATAACTCTGTTGCTGGTTTGTCCATGGGTGCTACTGCCGCGATGAACCTGGCCGGTAAGCACCCCAACCAGTTCCGTCAGGCTTTGTCCTACTCCGGCTACCTGTTTACTACTGCGCCGGGTATGCAGACGATGATGCGTGTTGCGTTGCTTGATGCCGGTGGTTACAACATCAACGCGATGTACGGCACGCTGATCAACCCGGCTCGTTTCCAGAATGACCCGTTCTACTTGGTGGGCAATCTGCGTAACACCGACGTCTATGTTTCCGCTGCTTCCGGTGTTCCTGGACCTCCAGATCAAAATCTGCGGCCAGAGCACAAGGCTCCTGGCATCGCCCTGGAGTTCATGTCCATGATTGGCACCCGTACCTTTGAGGCGAATGCTCGCTTGAACGGTGTCCCAATCACTACTGACTATCCAGCTCAGGGTCTGCATAACTGGTACCAGTTCAACTACCAGTTGGAGCGGACTCGGGATCGCATCCTGGATGTCATGGGTGCTCGCTAAACAGTTCTGAGTATCTTTCTGAGTATCTCTAGTCCCGTACAGGGGTGAGAGGCTTCTACAGCCAGATTGGTTGTCGCAACACGGCGACGCCAGTCTGGCTTTTCTTGTGCGGTGGATCCAGCCCTGTGCATGAGGCGAACTTGCGCGGCAGAAAGCGCCGGACGCGCCGGGCGAGAATTTTTCTGGGAATTTGCGGAGTGTCTTACCAACAACCGTCTAGTTAAACCTAAACTTTAGACTTGAAAACTACGCGAGTAGGCCAGCCGTATCCCGGAAGCGGGGAACTTCCGGGGTGCGGACAGGCCTGAATTTTGCCTACCCTGCACACACTTTCAAGGAATCACTATGCGTCTAGACTCGTCTTCTTCCCCGCACGTTCAACCACTGACTACCGGTCAGCAGTCACGCGGTTTCCGCGGTCGCGCCTGGTTGAAGGCCTTGGCGGTGCCCACCGCCGTTGCTGCCGGATTGGCTGCCGTGCCTATTTCTACGCAGGCTCCTGTAGCGCAGGCACAAAGCTCATTCCCAGGAAGCTCGAATCTGTTGCCACAAAATGACGGCATTACCGATTCGGTTCTGCCGGGAGAGGCCCCGCAGCGCAGCACCATTGAGACGGAGTACCCGAGCTCGGATGGCCTGCCAGAAGGCGTCGAGATTGATCGTGTGGAATACAAATCACCGCGCCACGCATTCGTCTACGTTAAATCCGCTGCTATGCCGGACCAGGAAATGAAGTTCCAGGTGCTGCTGGCCCGTGATTACTACGCTAAGCCGAACCAGAAATTCCCGGAATTGTGGTTGATGGACGGTCTGCGCGCCCGCGAAACCGAATCTGGGTGGACCATCGCGACCGATGTGGAACGTTACTTTGCTGACAAAAACGTCAACGTCGTCCTGCCGGTCGGTGGCGAGTCTTCTTTCTATTCCGATTGGCAGCAGCCGGACAACGGCAAGCACTACAAGTGGGAGTCTTTCTTGACCAAGGAAGTTATCCCGATCATGGACAACAAGTTCCGTTCCAATAAGCAGCGCGCAGTTGCGGGTCTGTCCATGGGCGCAACTTCTGCTATCAACATGGCCGAGCGTAACCCGCACCTGTTCAATTTTGCTGGCTCTTTCTCCGGTTACTTGGATACCACCAGCAAGGGCATGCCAGAAGCTATTCAGGTCGCGCTTTCCGACGGCGGTGGATACAACGCCGAGGCAATGTGGGGCCCGCTGTATAGCCAGGGCTGGATTGATCACGATCCGAAGCTGGGCATCGAGCAATTGCGCGATATGACGGTCTACGTCTCGGCTGGAAGCGGACAACCAGATTTCGGTGATCCCAACTCCGTCGCCAAGCACGGCCCAAGCCTGCCGGGTGTCGGTTTGGAAGTGATCTCTCGCATGTCGACGCAGACCTTCGTCGACCGTGCCAAGAAAGAAAATGTGGACGTCGTCGCGAAGTTCCGCCCGACCGGTATTCACACGTGGGAATACTGGGAATTCGAACTGAAGCAGGCTTGGCCATACATCGCGAATTCACTGGATATCCCAGATGAAGGCCGCACCGCTAATTGTGAGGTCAAGGGTGCGATTGCCGCTGACGTGTCTGGCCAGGCGCACTTTGAAGAGTGCCTGACTAACGAGTATCAGGTGGGCGAGACCGGTGGCGTGGCACAGGACTTCACTGGTGGTACTGCTTATTGGTCGCCAGAAACCGGCGCACATGGTGTGTATGGCGCCATCAACGCGCGTTATGCACAGTTGGGTGGCGCAACATCGTGGCTGGGATTCCCGAAGTCCACTGAGCTTGGCACCCCGGATGGCAAGGGCCGGTTCGTGCAATTCGAAAACGGCAATATCTACTGGCACCCAGATACTGGTGCTTGGGAAGTTCCCAACGACTTGCTGGAAGGCTGGAAGGAGTACGGCTACGAGACCGGCACTTCCGGTTACCCAACGGGCAAGGATGAGCACGTGGGCGGCGGCAAGGTGCAGCCGATGCAGAACGGATTCTTGACCCGCAACCGGGAGGGTAAGACCTACTTGGTGCACGGTGCGATTGGTAAGAAGTACGCATCCGTCGACAAGGCCGAGCTGGGTCTGCCGAAAGGCAACGAGATCGAGATCAAAGGCGGTTGGTTGCAGGAGTTCGAAAACGGCAATATCTACTTCTCGCCGGAGTCGGGTGGTCACGTGATCAAGTACGGCAAGATCTTCGACGAGTGGGGCAAGCACGGTTGGGAACAGGGCAAGTATGGCTGGCCAACCGCTGATTACGAGTCCAAGCCGGGCGTGAATGAGCAGAAGTTCCAGCACGGAACCTTGCAAGAGATCAACGGTGGCGTACGGGAGAAGTAATGCGATTTACGCGAAGCTTGGGTCCTGACAAGACGGGCCACTGCCAAACGGCTCCCGGCAAAACGGGCCTCGGAATGGCAGGTCCCGGCAAAACGGGAGCAGGTATACCGGGCACTGGTACACGGCGTCGGAAAGCGTCGTTGGCGGCAGTGTTGGCTTCTGGTGCTCTGGTGTTGGCGGCGTGTGGTTCAGCAACCGTAGAAGACGAAGAGCCAGAGACTCTGAGCAAATCGTCGACGACTGCCTCGGAATCCACTGCGGCTAGTTCTTCGAAGTCGAAAGATGCTGATAAAGACAGCAAGGACGGCAAGGACGGCAAGAGCAGCAAAGAGTCCGAAAAGAAGGACTCTGGCGCGAACACGGCGGGGCACAGTAACGCTGAGCCAGCACCGCAAGCTGGAGGCAGCGGTGGCAGCCGTGATCGTGGAGCGCAGGAAATCGACGAAATCCCGGATACCAACAACTTCGAAGGCGATAACGCTGCATTCCTCGATGATGTTCGTGCACTCGGTGTCGACGTCGACGGAGTTGAAGGCCAGGTCATCTCTGCCGGGTACTTGGTCTGTGATGACCAGACCGCGATTTTACAGGCGGTAGCCGGGCAACTGATTGGCCAAGACCGGACTGACAGAGAATTCGAAGATTTGGCTGATAATTTGGCGGAGTCCGCACGCAAGCACTTTTGCTAGTTGCGGTCGTAAAATCCGCGATTCTGCTCAATCAAGAAATGTGAAGCTATGAGAAAAGTGTTCACGGTTATCGCCGTGATCGTTCTGGTCCTGTTAATCGGTGCCGGGGTGATGCAATATTTAAGCGGCGAGGATCCGATGGCTCCAGATGAGCAAGCCGGTCCTGCCGAAGAAGCGGATGAGCCTGTGCAGCCGGAGTGGTGCCCTCGGGTGGAATTCATTTCTGCTCCGGGCACCTGGGAATCCGCTGCGGATGATGACCCGTTCAATCCGCAGGCTAATCCACATTCCTTTTTGCTTAATGTCACCCGGCCTTTGCAGGAGCGCTACGCTCCGGACGACGTGCGGGTGTGGACTCTGCCGTATTCTGCCCAGTTTGCCAATGTGCAAAACCAGGACCAGTTGAGCTACGACGAATCCCGCGAAGAAGGCACGCAGAAGGTTCGCGAGCGCCTGGCTGCCACGCATGAGGAATGCCCGCTGACGGATTTCGCGCTGACGGGCTTTTCCCAGGGCGCTGTGATCCTGGGTGATATCGCTAATGAGATCGGCAACCACCGTGGGCCGATTCCGCCGGAGCGTGTACGGGGCATTGCCTTGCTTGCCGACGGCCGCCGTACTGCAGACCAGGGGATTAACCCGGGAGTCCCGGTTGGTGGGGTAGGCGCTGAGGTTGCTTTGAAGCCTCTGGAAGGTTTGGTGCAGGGCGTGACCCCGGGAGCATCGATGCGTGGTGCGCGGGATGGTTTCGGTGCGTTGCAAGATCGCACTTTCCAGATCTGTGCCCAAAATGACCCAATCTGTGCCGCGCCGGAAAGCGTGTTGGATGCGTTTGGCCGGGCTCTGGAGCTGGCGAATAATTCGCATGCCCAGTACGGCACCAATGAGGAAGTAATTCCGGGTACGACGGCGGATGAGTGGATTAAGAATTGGGCTATTGAGACAATCGATCAGGGTTAGCCAGATAGGTTTGCTCGGAATGTGAACCTCACCAGCACCGCCACGTGGAAAGTCTTTCGGCGTGGCGGTTTTTCGGCGTGGCGATTCGTGATTGTGAATTAGAACTCATAAGATTTGGTATTGACGTTAACGTTTCTTATTTTGTTTCCGATAGCACCTGGTAGTTGCATGACTTCTGCGCCAACGTAGGCTGGAATCTTAGACAAACAAACATTTCGTACTGGTACTAGACGTACCGGTGTTAGCTCAGCAAAGGAATCACCATGGATCTTAAAGCAGCAATGAGTCAGTTTTACGACGGCGAGGGCAACCTGAAACTTGCCCCGCAACTGTCCTTGGTGGGCTTGGCTGAACTGCTGTACCAGGGTGATCTGCACACCGGCGGAGCAGACCGCCACTGCCTGCGGTTCTGGGACTATTCCCAGTCGCGGGAAGGCACCCCGGTTGATTTCACCCGGCAAGAGATCAACATCCGTATCAAGTCGGTGGCAGCCCGCCTGCAGCAGGTCGCCAAAATGGGCGACCGGGTTGCGATCTTGATGGGTAACTCCCCGGAATACATCTTCGGTTTCGTCGGGGCGATGTATGCCGGTATGGTTCCGATTCCGCTCTATGACCCCAATGAACCGGGCCACGAGGGCCACCTGACCGCCGTGTTTGCCGATTGCGGGCCAAAACTGGTGCTGACCAACCGCCCGTCGGCGGCCGCGGTGCGCGATCACTTCAAAAAGTTGCCTTCCCGCGAGCGTCCGCGCATCTTGGCGGTGGATTCGCTGCCGAATTCTCTGGCAGATTCTTATGTCAATCCGCAGCAAACCATTGAAGGCCAGCAGCGCATGGCGTCGTCGACGGTCATGCCAATCGACGAACCCGCCTTTTTGCAGTACACCTCCGGCTCCACCCGTACCCCGGCTGGTGTGGAGCTGACGAACCGCTCAATTTTGACCAACGTGCTGCAAATCTTCGAAGCCGCCCGCCTGCGCCTGCCGCTGCGCCTGGTCTCATGGTTGCCGCTGCACCACGACATGGGCATCATTCTGAATCTGTTTGCCACGATCATGGGATTGCACACCGAGCTGATGTCGCCGAAAGACTTCATCCAGCAGCCAGCACGCTGGACGTGCCTGATGTCGGCTCGGGAGGGCGACGATCACCGGGGCGTTTATACCGTCATCCCGAACTTCGCGCTGGATCTGGCCGTGCGCTACGGCAATGAAGACGGCCTGGATTTCTCGAATATTAACGGCATCATCATTGGTTCCGAGCCAGTGACGGTGAAAGCGCTGAATTCGTTCCTGGATGCCTTCGAGCCGAAGGGGTTGACGCGTCGTATGCTGCGCCCGTCGTACGGCTTGGCAGAAGCTTCGCTGATGGTGACCACTCCGCAGACTGAGGACCGCCCGAAGATCAAGTACTTTGATCGGGACGAGATCTCTGCGGGCAAAGCCGTCGAGACCGGCAGCGACGACGGCGTGGCGTTCATCTCTAATGGCGAAGTGGTGCGTCCGCAGTACCTGGCTATCGTCGACCCAGAAACGAAGGCTGAGTTGCCGGAATTGAGCGTCGGCGAGATTTGGTGCCACGGCGATAACATGGCCGCTGGTTACCTGAACCGGCCGGAAGAAACCGCGGCCACCTTCCACAACACCATTGGCGAGCGTCGTGAAGATTCCCGCGTTGCCCAGGCCCCTGCTGATAATTGGATGGCCACGGGAGACCTCGGCGTGATTATCGACGGCGAGCTGTATATCACCGGCCGCCTGAAAGATATGGTGGTAATCGCCGGGCGCAACCACTACCCGCAGGATATTGAGCACACCGTGATGTCTGCCAGTGATCACGTGCGCAGTGATTCCGTAGCCGCATTCGCGATTGCCGCGGATAACACCGAAGAATTGGTGCTGTTGATTGAACGAGCCGACCAAGCCGAAGAATCCGGCGATGAACAGGCAATTCAAACCATTCGCGCGGAAGTCACGGCCCGGCACGGTGTACGGCCGTATGATATTCAATTCCTGGCTCCTGGCGAGCTCTCCCGCTCGTCGGCAGGCAAAATCGCGCGGCAGGTAGCAAAGAAGAAATATGAGGGATCTGAGGGAGAAGCCTAAATGACAGTTGAGCAGCTGAAGAGCTGGCTGACCGAGTGGGTAGTGAAGGTTACTGACCTTCCTGTCGAAGAGGTATCGGAAAACAAGCCGCTGGAAGCGCTGGGGCTTTCTTCGCGCGATGCGGTGATCCTGTCGGGTGAATTGGAAACCTTGCTGGATACCCGGTTGGATCCGACTATCGCCTACGAATACCCCACTATTGCGTCACTGGCTCAGCGGCTGGTCGACGGCCCGGCGGAAGGTAGTGCGCGGGCTAGTGCTGCGCAGCAGTCTTATGAGCGTGCCGACGTCGCTGGTGCCGGAAACGGTGCACGCGGCGGGGCCGGTGCCTTTGGCGGCGATATTGCGATCGTCGGCATGTCTGCCCGCTTCCCACAGGCAGATGGCCTGGACGAATACTGGAAGCTGCTCGCAGAAGGCCGCACTGCTACTGGTGAGCTGCCACTGGGGCGGTGGAGCGAGTACCAGTCTGACCCGGTGATGTCGGAGAAGATGGGCAAGATCAATCTTTCCGGCGGCTACCTGGACGATATCGCTAGTTTCGATCCGGAATTTTTCGGCCTGTCTCCCATTGAGGCAACCAATATGGATCCGCAGCAGCGCATCATGCTGGAGCTGACCTGGCACGCGCTGGAAAACGCGCATTTGCCGGCCAACGAGCTCAAGGGCACATCCGTCGGCGTGTTCATGGGTAGTTCGAATAATGACTACGGCATGCTGATCACTGCTGATCCAGCCGAGGCCCACCCGTATGCGTTGACGGGTACTTCGTCGGCTGTGATCCCGAATCGCATCAGTTATGCCTTCGATTTCCGTGGGCCGTCGCTGAACGTGGATACCGCGTGTTCCTCGTCGTTGGTCTCGGTGCACCAGGCTGTGCGCGAGCTACGCTACGGTTCGTGCGACGTGGCCGTGGCCGGTGGCGTGAATATTTTGGCCTCGCCGTTTGTCTCGACTGCTTTTGGGGAGCTCGGCGTGATTTCCCCGTCGGGCGCCATTCACGCGTTTTCCGATGATGCCGACGGCTTCGTGCGTGCCGACGGCGCCGGTGTGGTGGTGCTGAAGCGGCTTGCCGACGCCGAAGCCGCTGGTGATCAGATCTTGGCTGTGATTAAGGGCAGCGCGACGAACTCCGACGGACACTCGAATGGTTTGACCGCGCCGAACCCAGAGGCACAGATCGACGTGTTGCGCCGCGCATATGCTGATGCCGGGATTGATCCCGCGACCGTCGATTACGTGGAAACACATGGCACCGGCACGATCCTCGGCGATCCGATTGAGGCCAGCGCATTGGGCGCGGTGCTTGGCCCGCGCCGGGAGACGGACACCCTGATTGGTTCGGTGAAATCGAATATCGGCCACTCGGAATCCGCCGCCGGTATTGCCAGTTTGATCAAGGTTGTGCTGGCGATCCAGAACGACACATTGCCGCCGTCGGTGAATTTCTCTGAGCCGAACCGCTATATCGACTTTGAAAAAGAAAGCCTGGAGGTTGTCGAAGATCCACGAGAGTGGCCGTCAGACAACAAGATTGCTGGTATTTCTGGTTTTGGTTTCGGCGGTACGAACGCACACGTCGTGGTGCAGAAATACGACGCGGCGGCGACAGCGCAGGATGCGGCTGTGGTTACGGAAACCCAGCCGCGCCTAAATAGCGACAACGTGGTGCTGCCGATTTCCGGCATGGTGCCATCGCGGCGTCGGCAAGCAGCGGGTGATTTGGCCGATTACCTGGAACAAGCCCAGGACAATAAGGATTTTGCTCTCACCGCGGTTGCGCGCACGTTGGCAAAGCGTAATCATGGCCGTTCGCGTGCAGCCGTCGTCGCTGCCGATGCTGCTGAGGCCATTAAGCGCCTGCGCAAACTCGCTGAAGGCAAGGCAGCAACCGCTGCAGTCAGTGGGGATGCGCCCGAAAGCCCCGGCCCGGTCTTCGTCTACTCGGGGTTTGGTTCCCAGCACCGGAAAATGGTCAAAGACCTGCTGGAACAGTCACCGCAATTTGCGGCACGGATGGCGGAGCTCGACGAGATCGTCGATTTTGAGGGCGGCTGGTCCGTGCTGGAATTGGTACGGGATGATGAACAGACCTATAACACCGAAACCGCGCAGGTAGCGATCACCGCAATCCAGATTGCGCTGACGGATCTGTTGGCACAGTGCGGTGCGCGCCCGGCGGCTGTGATTGGCATGTCCATGGGTGAGATTGCCGCAGCCTATGCTGCCGGTGGTTTGCGCGCCGAGGACGCCATGCTGATCGCCTGCCACCGTGCCCGGCTGATGGGCGAGGGCGAAAACGCACTGACCGGTGATGCGCAAGGTGCGATGGCCGTTGTAGAGCTGTCCGCACAGCAGATCGCGGACTACGCCGAGCAAGAAGAATTCGCTGGTGTGGAACCCGCCGTGTATGCCGGGCCGGGCATGACGACGGTTGGTGGCCCGCGGGCTGCGATTTTGCGCCTGGTGGACAAGCTCGAAGACGAAGGCAAATTTGCCCGCGCGCTGGACGTGAAAGGTGCCGGCCACACCTCCATGGTGGAGCCGCTGCTTGGCGAGCTCGAAGCTGCCATCGCAGGCATCGAACCTGCCCCGCTGCACACCCCGCTGTTCTCGTCGGTGGATCAGATCCACCACCAGCGCGGTGCGGTGGTGCATAACGAGGATTATTGGTTGCACATGACGCGCCAACCGGTGCATTTCCAGGATGCGGTCGCGAGCGCGTTTGCCCACGGGCACAACACGATGGTGGAAATCAGCCCAAACCCGGTTGCTTTGATGGGCATGATGAACACTGCTTTTAGCGTCGACAAGGCTAATGCGAAGCTGCTGAAGACGCTGAAGCGTAAGGAAGATTCCGCAAATAACCTGGTGGATCTGTTGGCGCAGCTTTATGTTTTGGGCCAACCGGTTGATTTCTCGCAGCTGTATGGCAGCGGTGAGTATGCTGCGGTGCCCAACACGCGCTTTAAGAAGCAACGATATTGGACGAATGCCCGCCCGAGTGCCGGTGCCGCCGGGTTGCCGGGAACCCGCGTGAATTTGCCGGATGGGCGCACCGCGTTTTCTGTGGATGCTGACCAGGTGCCTTCGGCACTGGCGTTGCTGGAAGCAGCTGCTGAGGCGATGCAGCCGGGCGCGCAGTTGGTGGCGGTGGAAGAACCGCGCACGTTACCGGCCCAGGGCGAGTTGACGACGATTGCCCAGCGCAATGTCGGTGGCGTGGCGTTGACTGTGCACGATATGACAGCGGGCGTTGTGGTGGCGGAAGGTTTTGCTACTACGTTGGCGCTTGCCGACGGCGGTGGTGGTGGTGCACACGCGCAATCGCAGAATTTGGGTGTGGCGCCGATTCCAGAATCACCGCTGGCTGCAG
Source organism: Corynebacterium sp. LaCa_70 (assembly GCF_058182015.1). NCBI lineage: Bacteria > Bacillati > Actinomycetota > Actinomycetes > Mycobacteriales > Corynebacteriaceae > Corynebacterium > Corynebacterium sp. LaCa_70. The sequence goes on along the minus strand of NZ_CP190914.1, from coordinate 2,235,855 downwards.
GTGCGGCTGCTGGAACCAATGATGCGGCGGCCGGAAATAACCTGGGAATGCCTGGCGCGGATTCGGCGGTGCGTTGGGATCCGGAGACCGAAACCGTCGAGGAGCGCCTGCGCGCCATCGTTTCTGAGTCCATGGGCTATGACGCGGAAGATTTGCCTGGCGAGTTGCCGCTGATTGATCTGGGGTTGGATTCGCTGATGGGGATGCGGATTAAAAACCGCGTGGAAAATGATTTCCAGATCCCACCGCTGCAGGTGCAGGCTTTGCGTGATGCGTCGGTGGCGGATGTTGTGGCGATGGTCAACCAGGCCGTTGCGGAGAAGCATGGTTCGGCCGGTCACACTTCCGCTGAGCAAAGCTCTACCGAGCAGTCCGAGCAGCCTGGCCAGCCCGATCAATCAGAGCAACCAGAGCAGTCCGATCAGCGTGAACAGTCCTATGCCACGCAGGCAGAAGGTGTCGGCGTGGCCCCGCGCGATGCTGCTGAGCGCCTGGTCTTTGCCACCTGGGCCAGCTTGACTGGCCGCGCGGCCGCAGGTGTCACGAGCACGTTGCCGGAAATTAGCGGCGAAGTCGCAGGCAAGATCGCCGAGCGCCTGAGCGAACGCAGCGGCACAGAGGTTGACGCCGAGCTCGTCGGCAAGGCGGAAAACCTGGAAGAAATCGCCAACGTGGTGCGCGAGGGCCTGGAAACCGACGTCGAAGGCAATATTCGCGTGCTGCGTGAGGGCAGTGCTGATGCGCCGGTGGTTTTCATGTTCCACCCGGCCGGTGGTAGTTCGGTGGTGTACCAGCCGCTGGCGCGCCGTTTGCCGCAGGAGATTTCGGTCTACGGCGTGGAGCGTCGCGAGGGCAGCTTGGAAGAGCGCGTGACGGACTACCTGGGCGATATCCGCAAGTATGCGAAGGGACGCCCGGTCATCCTGGGCGGTTGGTCCTTTGGTGGCGCGTTGGCGTATGAGGCAGCTTCGCAGTTGCTTGCCGACGCCAGCCACGGCATCGACCTCGCCTATATTGCGCTGCTGGATACCACCCAGCCGTCTGAGCCGATTCCGGACACCTTGGAGGAGACCAAGGCCCGCTGGGAGCGCTACGCCGCATTCGCGGAACGCACCTACGGGCTGGATTTCCCAGTTCCATATGAGCTGCTCGAAAATGCCGGCGAGGAAGCTTTAATGCAGATGCTGGAGCAGTTCCTGGCTAGTTCCGATGCCTCCGAGCACGGGCTATCCGCGGGCGTCTTGGAGCACCAGCGCGCCAGCTTCGTGGACAACATGATCCTGGGCAAGCTTGATTTCGCACGCTGGGCGGATGTGGATCTGCCGGTGTTATTGTTCCGTGCGGAACGTATGCATGATGGTGCAATTGAATTGGAGCCACGCTACGCGAATATTGATCCGGATGGTGGCTGGGGTGCTATCGTCGACGAGTTAGAGATCGTTCAGCTGCCGGGTGATCACCTGGCGGTGCCGGATGAGCCAGCGATTGGCATCGTCGCAGAGCATATGGACCGTTGGATGAAGAGCAAGATCCCCGCTGCACGGGAGGAGCACTAGGTGACTAATACCGCCGAGAAACTCGCTGACCTGCGTCGTCGTTTAGAAAAGGCACAGGATCCTGGTTCGGAGCGGGCGCGGGCAAAGCGCGATGAGGCCGGGCGTACCACTCCCCGGCAGCGCATTAATGCTTTGCTTGACGACGGCTCCTTCATGGAGGTTGGCGCGCTGGGTAAAACCCCGGGCGATGACGATGCGGTGTACTCGGATGGTGTGGTCACTGGGTATGGGCGCATCGGCGGCCGCCCGGTGTGTATCTATGCGCACGATAAGACGGTCTATGGCGGTTCCGTTGGTGTGACGTTTGGCCAGAAAGTCACGCAGGTGATGGATATGGCTGCCCGCATCGGCTGCCCGGTGATTGGTATTCAGGATTCTGGTGGTGCGCGCATTCAGGATGCGGTGACGTCGCTGGCGATGTATTCCGAGATCGCACGTCGGCAGATGCCGCTGTCGGGGTATGCGCCGCAGATTTCCATCATGTTGGGTAAATCCGCTGGTGGTGCGGTGTATGCCCCGGTGACCACGGACTTTGTCATCGCGGTGGATGGTGAGGCCGAAATGTATGTCACCGGCCCGGCTGTGATCAAAGAAGTCACCGGCGAGGAAGTCAGCTCCGCGGAACTCGGTGGTGCGCGCCAGCAGGAGCGCAACGGTAACGTGCAGGCCGTTGTTGACAGCGAAGAAGATGCCTTTGAGCTGGTGCGTGATCTTTTGGATCACCTGCCGTTGACGTGTCATGATCCGGCGCCGTCGTTTTTGGCGCCTAGTGACGAGGAAGTCGCGTACACCCCAGAGCTCGACGAATTCATGCCGGATGACACGAATGCCGGTTACGACATCATTGATGTGCTGAAGTTGTTGGGTGACGACGATCAGCTGATTGAGTTGCAGGCGAACTTTGCGCCGAATATGGTAACCGCTTTTGGGCGTATTGATGGTCAGGCGGTGGGGTTTGTAGCAAATAACCCGATGCACTTTGCCGGTTGTATCGATGCCGATGCTGCTGATAAGGGCGCGCGGTTTATCCGTATTTGCGATGCCTACAACATCCCGCTGATCTTCGTTGCCGATACCCCTGGGTATTTGCCGGGTGTGGAGCAAGAAAAGGCCGGGTTGATTCACCGTGGCGCTGGTTTTGCTTTTGCTTTGGTGGAGGCCACCGTGCCGAAGATTTCGTTGGTGGTGCGCAAAGCCTATGGCGGTGCGTATGCGGTGATGGGGTCGAAGAACTTGTCTGGTGATATCAACTTTGCATGGCCGACCGCGCAGATTGCGGTGATGGGTGCGGCCGCGGCCGTCGTCATGATCCAGGGTAAACAGTTGGAGCAAACCCCGCCGGAACAGCGTGGGTACATGAAGAAACTGTTTATGGACTTTTACGACGAGAATATGACCTCGCCGTATGTAGCTGCTGAGCGCGGCTATATTGATGCCATGATCCAGCCTTCGGAGACCCGGTTGAAGCTGCGGCAAGCGCTACGCCAGTTGGCGACTAAGCACGTGGAAGACTTGCCGAAAAAGCACCCGATCGCGCCTATGTAGGTGGACCGGAGAAAAAGAAGCCGAGTGCGATAGTAATGATAAGAACTGGTGATAGTGCTGACAGCAATGCAGCGATATACAAGTCGTATTTCTTTGTTTTATGTGCGAGATAACAGTTAAGCGCGCAAATTGCGGCTATCGCTGTACCGGTAATAGCCACTGAGGGCCACCACCAGTCTTGACCAATGGTCCATAGCAAATAGCTACCGACAAAGGCGGCAATTGTTGCACCCCAGCCTAGTAAACGCGCAGGTTTCACTTGTGACACCTCCCGGTGATTGACTTAGTAAAACTTTTCCTAGCTTTGCTCATCAATCGAGATGATAATATTCCTACAGAACCTGCCAGCATAATTAGTGCGCTGGTGAATCCTTTCGTGTGTCCGGTTGCTATAGAAACTACGACAATCAAAAAGGATACGCAGCATAGGCCTAGCATTGCCCATGTTGCACCATGAGTTTTGTTCTGTTTATCCACATCAGTACTCATGATCATCACCTTGGTCTAATCTGGGGGCCTGTGAGTCTGCACCTTTGTCTAGCGTAAGTCTCGCAGAACCTCCGTTCTCTAGCAATATCACCTGAGTTTGAATCTCGTCTTTGCGTCAGAATAGCAATTTTTGAATGGATGTATTCGGATTTATTGTTAAAATTTTTTATTTCCGAAGAGTGCAGTGCATAAAGAAGATGAAAGGCTGTGGATTGCCTCTGGGGATGAAATCGGATTGGTGGCAGTCTTCGTTCAGCTAGTCGTCGGCACGGTCGATTCCCGGCTACGGTAGTGGAATGCAATATATCGTCGCCGCCTATGTGCTGTGGGGTGTGTTTCCCGCGTTCTTCCCACTGTTGGATCCTGCCAGCCCGCTTGAGATTCTGGCGCACCGCATCATCTGGACTGCGGTCTTGATGGTGGGAATTTTGCTGGTAACCGGCCGGTGGCGCGAAATCTATGAGGTGCGCGCGGCTACCTGGTGGCGTTTGGCCGCCGCTGGCGTGGTGATCACCGTGAACTGGGGTACTTATGTCTTGGCGGTGATGAATGATCACGTCGCTGATGCCTCACTGGGCTATTACATGAACCCGTTGGTTTCGGTGGCGCTCGGCGTGTTGATTTTGCGCGAGCACCTACGCCGCTGGCAGATGGTGGCCGTGGCTATCGCGGCCGTAGCCGTGGTGTATCTGACGTTCCTGAGCGGCCAGCCACCAGTGATCGCGCTGGCGTTGGCATTCAGCTTTGGTACCTATGGCCTGCTGAAAAAGAAAGTCGCCGTGTCCGCGTTTTTCTCCGTCGGGGCAGAAACGATGATTATGCTGCCATTCGCGCTGGGCTATGTGGCATATATCAGCGTGAACCCAGAGCAACAATCCACTTTCACCAGTGAAGGCTGGGGACACACCCTGCTGATGATGTCGTGTGGTCTGGTCACCGCCACCCCTCTGCTGTTTTATGCCCGCGGTGCACACATGCTGCCGCTGTCGACGATCGGCATGTTGCAGTACCTTACCCCAACGATTCTGATGTTGTGGGCGCTGTTTATTACGCAAGAACCGATGTCGCAGCAGCGCTGGATCGGCTTCATCATCATTTGGGTCGCGGTGGCGGTGTATGTCGCTGATTTGGTGCGGATGCGTCGACACAGCAGGCGGGAGCAGCGCCGACAAACGGTATCATTTGCGGGAACCGGCCAGCGCGAAGGCAGCGCGCCAACCGAACATGAACAGTGCGGACGTCGCACTGGCGACCAACACGAATGACCAGTGCGGCACCGCCCCATTACGCAACGCCCAGATGACCAGCCCGACGATGACGGTGCACAACCACACGATGGCCGCTCCGCGGCCGTTGCGCGCACCGCTAACCATCGTCAGCGCCGTCGCGCGGGAAAGCAATAGCCAGCCGAAACCCAGCCCAATAAGGAATGGCCACAGCGTGGATAACCAGCCCACGAAAGACAGTGGCATGTCCGCAGACTGGTGGGCAATACGTGCAAGTAAGGCGAAAACTGCCAGCGCGATGGCATCGAAGATGATCGGACGGGCAGGTGTGTGGCGGGTAGGCGTCGACATGCCAGTTATTTTACGTCGCTGGTTTCTTCCGAATCAGTCTGGCGCAGCGCGGCGTAGGACATACCCTTGCGTGCGTAGTAGGCGAAGTAGATGACCCAGCCGATTGCGCTGTAGAAAACGAAGGTGATCAGCCGGTAGACCAACACCGTACCGGTGGCATCGACGGCCGTCATGCCGGTAGCCACTAGCGCGGTGATAATCGCGATTTCCACGGTGCCGACGCCCGCCGGGGTGATCTGCGCGGAACCCGCCAGCTTGGCGGTAATAAACGCGACGCTAATGCCCATGATGGTGGTGTGGTCGTCGGCAGGCCAGAACGACGGCATATTACCGGTCACGGCCCAGGCACAAGCCCACAGAGCAACGGCATCGAAGGCTCGGTTGAAAAACGCCATCAACGTCACCCAGGAAAATTGGCCCAAGTTCAACGACACTTGGTCGAGCTTGTTGACGTGTTTGACGAGCTTGTCGGTCTTTTTCCACGGCAGGTTTTTAATCCACCGCCCCACGGTCCGGGTATTGCAGGAAGCCCAGTACAGGCCTCCGCACAGACCCAACATCAACGCCAGGGATACTACTAATGACCACAACGCCACATCCGCGCCCCAGAAAAATACGCCGGTAAAACCGATCAACACGACCCACAGCGTGGAAATCGCAGAAGAAAGCACAAAAAACCAGCCGCACAGCACCACGGAAGCCCCCCAAGCGCGCTGCACTTTATACGTCAAGATCGCGGCGAACGCGGGACCGCCGGGAAGCGTCGTCGACCAGGCATTGGAGGCGAAGACAATGTTGTTGCACTCTTTGAACGAGACGGGCACACCACCGGAGACAAACAATTTGCGCATCACCTCGGCCATCGCCAATAGGGAAAACGCAAAGGTGATAAACACGACGACGATGGGCCAAGGTTGCGCGTGACGAAGGGTGCGGAAACCATCGCTCAAGAAATCTAGCTCGTCACGGAAGAAAATACCCATGACGACGAGTACTGCTAGGGGCAGTATCCACCGCAGCCATTTGCCTACTGTGCTCTTCATCGCGGCAACTACCTACTTGTCATTTTCTAAGCGTTTCATGAGCTCCGAGAACGGAATCAGGTCACTGTCTTGGTCGGTGGTGCGTCCGCTCCGAATGGCTTTGGTATCGGCGACGACTTCCGACTCATGCAGCTCGCGCGGTTCATCCAGCTCGTACCGTTCCTCGTACTGCTCATAGTCACCGTCCGGGGCAAGGTCGTTTTCCGGGGCAAGGTCGTACTGTTCATGGTCACCGTCAGGGCCGGAAGTATCCGCCATCCGCCCAGCCGGGACCACGGTTTCTTCGTATGCACCGTGCCCCATGCGTTCATAAATTCGGTGCACGAAGGCCGGTGCCCACCAGTTGTCTTCGCGCAGCAGGTGCATCACGGCTGGTACGAGGAACATGCGCACGATAGTGGCGTCGAGGAAGAGCGCGAAGATCATGCCGAAGGCGATGTATTTCATCATCACGATATCGGAGAAGCCGAACGCGCCAGCCACCACAATCATGATCAGCGCGGCTGCCGTAATGATGTGGCCGGTGTGCGCGGTGCCGTAGTTGATGGCGTCGTCGGTTGACGCTCCACGCTTGCGGGCTTCCACCATGCGCGAAACCAAAAAGACCTCGTAGTCCGTCGACAAGCCATAAATGATGGCGATGATCAGCACCAGGATCGGGCTCATCAGTGGGCCTGGCGAGAAATCCAACAGTCCGGAACCAGCGCCGAGGACAAACATGCCGGTCAAAATACCCAGGGTGGCGCCTAAGGTCAGCACCGTCATGATGATGGCTTTTGCCGGGATGATCAGCGAGCCGAACACCGCGGCCATCAGCAAGAACGTGGCGACAATAACGTACAGCGCCATCCACGGCAGTTTCTCAAACAGCGCTTCGAGTGATTCGACTTCCATCGCCGGGGTACCGCCGACGTAAAGTTCCACGCCTTCCGGTGCTGTAATCGCGCGCAGTTGTTCGATAACTTCGGCGTTATCTTCGCGGTCTGCAATACCGGCGCTCAACACAGTGGTGCCGTCTATGGTCTGGCTGGACGGCGCCATGGGGGAGGTCAGCCCTTCGATCTCACGGGCTTGCAAGACGACGTCGACAAGCTGCTGGTTATCGGCCCCCTTGACTACAAGTTTGATGGGCTCGGTGCGGTGTTCCGGGAATTGCTCGTTGAAACGATCCTGTGCCTGGCGGGTTTCGTGGCTCGGTGGCAGATAGGTCTCGTTGATGCCGCCGAAGCTGACACCCAACAGCGGGATGGTCAGTGCGAGCAGCAGGGCGGTGATGCCGACGGTAAACCAGCGAGCTTTGCTCATGGCCCAGCGTGGCACGCGGTACCAGAAGGTTTCCTCGATTGGGCGGGAGCGTTTGGTCTTGCGTACCGTCCACTTGTCGATGTTGTGGCCGAGCATGCCGAAAATAGCTGGCAGCACCGTCACCGAAAGCAGCGCCGCTAGGCCGACGGCGGAAATCGCGCCATAAGCAACGGATTTCAAAAACGCCTGCGGGAAAATCAGCAGGCTGGAAATGGCCACGGCCACCATGAGTGCGGAAAAGACCACCGTTTGCCCAGCGGTGGCGGTGGTAATCGCGACAGCTGTGCGGGTATCACGGCCTTTATCTAGTTCTTCGCGGAAGCGCGAGACCATAAATAGCCCGTAGTCGATGGCCAGGCCTAGGCCCAGCAGCGTGACGACGGCCTGTGAAAACACGTTGACCTGGATAAACCCGGCCAATACCGAGAGAATGCCGATGGAGCCCATGATCGACAGTGCGCCGACGATCAACGGCATAAACGCGGCGACGACGGAACCGAAGACGAACAGCAACAGCAAGCCCACCAGCGGTAGCGCTGCGCGTTCGGCAACCGAGATATCGTGCGCCATGCCGTCGTCCAAAGCATCAGCAACGGCGGTGGCTCCGGCAACCTCGATATCTAGGCCCTGGGCGGTTGCGGCGCCGGTGAGATCATCCTGGATGGTGCGGAAATCACGCAGAGTTTGCTCGTCGTCACCTGCTAAACCGATGGCCGCGAACGCTACCGAGCCGTCGTCGGACAGCAAGTTTGGATTGCGCGTATCGAAATAGCTGGTGACTTGCGCGATCTGGTCTGGGTACTGTTCTTGCAGGTAATTCAGGTGGGCGCGCGCAGCCTCTAAGTTTTCTTGCGGGTTGTCGAACAGCAAGATGACATCGCCGTTGCGGTCCCGCCCGAAGGTCTCGGCCTCAATCTCAGCAGCGGTGGTCGATGCCGCGCGGGGGTCTTCCCACCCTTCCTGGCTGAGGCGATCGTCGAGCTTGGTGCCAAAAACCGTGAAGACCACGGCGATAGCCGCGATGATTAGCAGTGGAATGATCCTGCGATGGGCATAGGAAAACTGCCCCCACCTGAAAAACATGCCGGTTCCTAACGGTTAGACAACAGTGACGACAGCGGGCGGAAGGGTGCCAACCAGGCGCCTTCTTCCGGCAGCGCATCCAGACTAACCCGCGGCAGTGGTTCGAGGAAGACCCCCTCGATATCTTCCAGGTCCACAAAACCGATATCTTCGTGGCTCACAGCCCACGAGCAGTGCTCCTGGAAACCCAACACGGTGGCGGGAATGCCGGCATTGATGAGTTCTTCGAGCAGCTCCTGGAAGTTTTGGCCGTCGGCAGAGGCGACGACGATCTCGCTTAAGCTGCCTTCCTCGAACCGCTGCCGGATATGGGCGACCATGTCAGGGTCCACATCAGATTCTTCGGTGATTTTTGGTTTTGCGAATACGGCATAGCCGACGTTGCGCAGTGCTTCTACCCATGGGCGAATGACCTCCGCGCCGCCGGGTGAGACATTGGTGAACACGCAGGCTTCTGGGGTGAGGTTTTCTTCTTCAGAGATTTCCAGAATCCAGCGGCCGATGGCGTCGAAACGCGGACGGGAATTAGCGGTGGGGCGGCCACCCAGGATGGAGCCCAGCCCCATGTCCAGGTTTGGTGCGTCCCAGATCATCAGCAGAGTGTTGTTGTGCGCTGAACTAGTGTGCGCAGAATGATTCTGCGCGGTGTGTGCGGTATGTGCGTCCATATTTTCGGTATATCCAGTATTTCTCGTATTTTTTCGGGTTTTATGCGGCCACGGGGTGTGCAGCCGTACGTGCTGTATGTGCCGCACAGCTGCTACGGATCCTGCGGGTTCATGGGGCGGGGCATTTCTGCCTAGCGCTTCACCCACAAGTATTCATTAATAATGTGGTCTTTTTCTAGGCCTTTGCCTTCGAATTTGGTGATCAGTTGGCGGTCGGTCAGCTGCGGGCATTCCGGCCATGGCCAGCCTTTGTATTCTAGTTGCGGCTCGACCTCGACCAACTCGTTAATCCATTCGGCATAGTCCGCGTGGTCGGTGGCCACATGCAGCACTCCGCCGGGTTTTAGGCGAGAGGCAAAAAGGTTCAACGGCCCGGATTGGATGATGCGGCGCTTGTGGTGCTTGGCTTTCGGCCATGGGTCCGGGAAAAACACGCGGATGCCATCGAGCGATTCTGGTGCGAACATGCGCATGAGTACTTCCATGCCGTCGCCGCGGATCATGCGGATATTCGGGATGTCTTCGCGTACTACCTGCCCAAGTAGCTTCGCCAGGCCGGGCTTGTACAACTCGACGGCAATAATATTGGTATCTGCTTCTTTTGGTGCCATTGCCGCGGTTGAAGTACCTGTGCCGGAGCCGATTTCCACGATCGTGGGTGCGCCGCTGCGGCCAAACCACTTGTCGACGTCGACGTGTTCGTCGGCAAGCATCGCGCCGAGTTCTGGCCAGTGCTTTTCGAAGGTCGCCAGCTGGTTGTCGCTGAGCGAGCCGCGGCGAAAAGTCACGGTGCCTAGCCGCGGGTAGTCGAGGTCATTGTTGAAAACCTCGTTGAAATCGGTCTGTGGGGGCCGACCGGCAGGAAATTCGCCGATGCCGCGGGATTGCTGGTTATTGTGTGTATTGACTGTATTCATTGCGTTATTCATTATTGCCTATTGTTCCCTGTCAAAAATAGTAGAACAATTCGGGGGCTTTCACTGTGGGCACAGGTGTTTTCGGGTGATCCAAACCTGCGCGATATTACCCCTGTATGAGGGTGGCAAGTGCACATTTTGCAGAATCAAAATGTGGATAAGCAGGGGTAGTGGCAGTGCGTGCATACACGCTTATACGTGGTTATTACCTTTCACCCCTGGTAGTCGCTACCCTGGGGCATGTCCAACCTGCTGTAGTGACCGATCAGGAGTCTAAATGAGCGCCCCAATCACGGGACTTGTTGGTGAAGCGCCAACGCAGAACAAAGAATTGATCAACTGGATCAACGACGCCGTTGCTATGTTTCAACCAGAAGACGTTGTGTTCGTCGATGGTTCGCAACAAGAATGGGATCGGCTTGCAGCCGAACTTGTCGACGCAGGAACCCTCATCAAGCTCAATGAGGAAAAGCGTCCAAACAGCTACCTAGCACGCTCGAACCCATCGGACGTCGCTCGTGTGGAATCGCGCACTTTCATCTGTACAGAAGACCAGGAAGGTGCCGGCCCAACCAATAACTGGGCCCCGCCGCAGGCCATGAAAGAGGAAATGGTCGACGTCTACACCGGCGCCATGAAAGGCCGCCGCATGTACGTCGTACCTTTTTGCATGGGTCCGATCAATGATCCAGACCCAAAACTGGGCATCCAGCTGACGGACTCGGCGTACGTCGTCATGTCCATGCGCACCATGACCCGCATGGGCACGGAAGTCCTGGATAAGCTTGGCGACGAAGGCTCCTTCGTGCGCTGTTTACACTCCGTGGGTGCCCCGCTGGAACCAGGCGAGGAAGATGTTGCCTGGCCATGCAATGAAACGAAGTACATCACCCAGTTCCCGAAGAGCAAAGAAATCTGGTCCTATGGCTCCGGCTACGGTGGTAACGCCATTTTGGCGAAGAAGTGCTACGCGCTGCGCATCGCCTCGGTCATGGCGAAAGAAGAAGGCTGGATGGCTGAGCACATGCTCATCCTGAAGCTGACCAGCCCAGAAGGCAAAAACTACAACGTTGCTGCGGCATTCCCATCCGCTTGTGGCAAGACCAACCTGGCCATGATCACCCCAACGCTGGATGGCTGGTCCGCAGAGGTAGTCGGTGACGATATTGCGTGGATGCACCTGCGCGAAGACGGCCTGTATGCCGTGAACCCAGAAAACGGCTTCTTCGGCGTCGCGCCGGGCACCAACTATGCATCCAACCCTATTGCGATGCGCACTATCGAACCAGGCAATACCTTGTTCACTAACGTTGCGCTGACCGACGACGGCGACGTCTGGTGGGAAGGCATGGATGGGGAAGCCCCAGAGCACCTGATTGACTGGAAGGGTAATGACTGGACCCCGGATTCTGCGGAGAAGGCTGCGCACCCGAACTCCCGTTACTGCGTGCCAATTTCCCAGTGCCCTGTCGCTGCCCCGGAATACGACGACTGGCGCGGTGTGAAGATCGACGCCATCCTGTTCGGTGGACGTCGTGCCGACACCATCCCGCTGGTTACCGAGGCTTTCGATTGGGAACACGGCACCATGATCGGTTCGCTGCTGGCTTCCGGCCAGACTGCCGCTGCCGAGGGAACCGTCGGTGCGCTGCGCCACGACCCAATGGCGATGCTGCCGTTCATGGGCTACAACGCTGGTGAATACCTGCAGCACTGGATTGACATGGGCAAGAAGGGCGGCGACCTGATGCCGTCGATCTTCCTGGTTAACTGGTTCCGCAAGAACGACGACGGCAAGATCATCTGGCCTGGCTTCGGTGAAAACTCCCGCGTATTGAAGTGGATCACCGAGCGTGTTGATGGCAAGGTCGGCGCAGAAAAGACCATCGTGGGTAATACCGCGCGTGCTGAGGATTTGGACCTGACCGGTCTGGAAATCAGCTTGGACGAGGTCAAAGAAGTCCTTGCTGTGGATCCTGCAGAGTGGGCTAGCGATGTCGACGACAACGCTGAGTACCTCAACTTCTTGGGCTCACGGGTCCCAGATGAGGTTCTGGAGCAGTTCGAGGCTTTGAAGTCCCGCATCGAGGAAGCTTCTGCAACGAAGTAAATCTGGCATTCTGCTCTGTTGCCGGTTCAGGTTTAGGGCAGGAAAGCGCTGAGATAAGACTTCCTGCCTGGGGCCTGGTGTTTGAGCGCAAACGGAAAGATCATTCCGTTTGCGCTTTTTGCATGCGAAAACGGCGTGACGAAGAACATTATCGGAAGGATCTTTCCGTCCTGATGCCTGGCCCTCACGTTGGAGCTGGACATTCGGTAATGGAAAGTCTGAAACGAGGAGGTAAGCAATGCTTATGTCTAGCTTGATGAAGGGAATAGCTAGTGCCAGTATTTTCTCGCTTGCTGGGTTTGCTTTAGGATTCTTCGACCATATTTGGCTGAGTGCTCTGATGATCTTGGTAACTATGCTGATATCTTTCTGGTTGCGCTTGAAGATTTTACGCAATGAAATGCATTCCCATATTGTCCTGGGGGTGTCAGTAGCGAGCGCTATTTCGGTGTTATTTTCGTGGCGTATATCTTCCGACGATCGGGCAGGCTTAGTTTTTGGTCTGGTGGTAATTACAGCGCTGTGGGCCGGTGCTTATCTTTTGTTGCGGCGTGCCGGTGCCCTGCGTGGTGCTAACACCCTATAAACGTCAAGTAAACATAAACGGTGGGATCTTTCCGGTCTTATGTCTGAAGTGTCCCAGGTTTTGTTCCGTTTGAGTAGATGGGAAAATCTGGAACAGACACTCTCGGCTAAACAGCGTGGCGATACCCGGATTGTAGGGTTATTCGAGCAAAAGCAAAAGGTCACGAATCAAGAAGCTGGATTTCGTGGATCAGGAAAGGTGCAGTTTGGATAATGTGAAAATTTTCGCCAGCCTCATTGCGAGGATAGTTTTCCTCATTCTTATTGTGGCCAGTCCATTTGTAGTCGCATTGGGAACCGTGCATATCCTAGGTGGGCTCGCAACCGCTAGCTTGGCCTCCATGTTGCAATGGGGAATTATTGCACTATTGGTGGGAATTTCACTTGATGGGTTGGTGCGCACCGTAGCACGTGCTGCTTATTTTTTATCTGGTCTAGAGATATTTCATAAGCAGGCCATTGAAAATATCATTGCTCTAGTCCTATTGGTATTTTTGTATTTCTTCGTAGCCGAAAGCATCTGGTTTGCCTTGCTTGCGGCCCTGGTCAATGTCGTCGTGGCAGCAGCAATAGGCAAGATCATCCCGGGCGGGAGTGAAACCAATTCCAGGGCCGATTTGCTGGCAAACCGAATGAAACTTTGAATGCGTTAGCTCCGCGTCTTATCCACCACAATCATCAGGTTTGAAGTGCCCAACTCCCGCAACCCGGGTATCTTCGTAATCCACCAGGCCCAGCTGGGGTGATAGCGCGGGAAGCAGTAGGTATGGTAGCCGCATTCGGCTGCCCAGCCGAGGCCTTCGTGGGCGGAGACGTCGAAAAGCGAATGCCCCCAGATATTTTTTGGCGGATGCCCGTGCTTGCGTTCGTAACGACGCCGGGCGAAATCCCCACCGATATAATGTGGCCACAACCCTGTTTCGTGCCCGCCGAAAGGCCCGAGCCACACCGTGTAACTGATGACCGCCAAGTTGCGTGCAACCCGCACCATTTCCTCGGCCATCTCCCAGGGGCGCGCGATGTGTTCGGCCACGTTGGAGGAATAGACGATGTCGACGCTGTTATCCCGAAAAGGCAGCGCTGTGCCGGAAGCACGAACCGCGGTATCCAAGGTGATTCCGGCTGCAGTCATTTCTGAAACGTCTGGTTCCAAGCCAATATAGTGCGCGCCGTGCTCGGCGAAAGCCGCCGAAAAATACCCGGGGCCACCGCCGACATCCAGCACCGATAGCTTGTCCAGCCCCGTGCCGTGCACATCCTGGTGGATTGCTGCCAGTTGTTGCGCGGTATCACGGGCCAGCGGTTCATAAAATTTGCGTGGCTGGGATTGCTCGTAATCGAAAGAACGCAGCAGGCGAATCGACCGGGCTAAGCTGGCATGGCGGCGTGTGTGGTGCAGGGGATGGCGCAGTTCGGGACGCATAGGTTCCCAGGATATAGCGTGTTGGAGGTTGTAGTTGGGAAGCCCAGTTTTTATTGATCGATCTTCGCTGAAACTCTTGCTTTTTGGGCTGGAAACTATATTATGAGGGTAATCATTCCAACTGGATAAAGTGATATAAACCATGTTGAGGGTTTTTCGGCGAAGAACCGTTCCGAGTGTGTGGTGCGATCTGTGCCCAGTATGAGAGGATGGGTGGTCCGCGGTGTTTTGACGTGGCTGCGGGCAGGCCCTTGTGCTCGAATACGGGATAGTTACACAATCGGAGTTAAAGGGTTTGATTGGGTAACTATTTAAAATAATGTGAAAAAGGGTTGGAGCGAAGAGAATCGTAATTTTTTAAAGAATAGGTCATTGTGGATAATTTTAATGTCCCGATTTTTCTAAACTTGCTGTTATTGTTCAGCGTTGTTCCTTCGACGATAATCGGAGGCGTCATTTGGCTCAGCTATTTGTTTTCGCGGAGGAAAGTTCTGCGTGAAGAGCAATCGGCGTCGAACCCTAAGATGCAGCGGAGGATAGACCAGCCTCAGCGTTCTTATCCGGTTTGGTTATTGCTGATGTGTGGTGCGGCAGCCGGTGTATTTGCCCCGATTGTTTGGTTGACATGGGCGCCTAGTTATGGGGCGCAGCATGTACCTGAACCACCTGGTGACTACCCTCTATGGCAAATATTAGGTTGTGTAGTAACTGTTGCTGCCTGCTCTATTTTTGTCAGTATGAAGTTGCGCAATACTTTTCGGGGTGCTGTTGCAACTTGGGGCGGGAGCCAAGAAAGCTCCGTTTTTATTGTGTGATCAACGCTATGTGCCTGTGTTGTCAGGCCGTCTCGAATACCCGGCTAACAATCACTGCATCCGGATTCGGGTGACCATAGGCAAACATCGTGCCCTGCCCCTTCCGCAATGAGTGCATCGCTTCCATCCCTTTCAACGTCCGGTAGGCAGACGTTTGGTTTTTGAATGCTCCTTTCGGCCCCAGGATCCGCTTTAACCGGCCATGATCGCCTTCAATGACGTTGTTGAGGTATTTCACCCGACGATGCTCGACCGTCGATGGACAGACGCCTTCCGCCTTCAGCTCAGAGATTGCCCTGGCGAGTGAGGGGGCCTTGTCGGTGCTGATCACCCGCGGATAGCCTGCCGATTTATTCGACCGCAGCGTCTTCGCCAGGAAACGCTTCGCTGCCGCGACGTTGCGTTTTGGTGAGAGGTAGAAGTCCAGGGTCTGGCCACCTGCGGTGATTGCCCGATAGAGGTAGCACCACTTTCCCCCGACCCGGATATAGGTCTCATCCACCCGCCAGGACCTGGCCTGCCAGTCAGGAACTTGCCGATACCACCGGGTCTTCTTATCCAGCTCAGGAGCATATTTCTGGACCCAGCGGTAGATCGTGGTGTGATCGACCGGCACTCCCCGCTCGGTCATCATCTCTTCGAGGTCGCGATAGCTCACGCCGTAGCGGCAGTACCACCGCACCGCCCACAGGATGATTTCACGAGGGAACTGCCGACCGGAGAAGATGCCCATGGACCTGATTATTCCACGCCGGTCTTCCTACTGCCCCAACTTTGCAACAGCACCGGTCCCGGGGAGCTCTCTCCCCTACTCGCGAGGCAGAACTGCACTCCGGCCCACCAGCGTGAGCAGCGAGACTGCAATCTTCAGCTAGCCTTCATCGCCATTTAGTCGTGAGACCACGACATTGGCGTCGACATCCTCAGGAACAGCCATCTGTAGGGACTCTCCCTGAAGACTGCCCTGCACCCTGACTGCGGAGAGAATGTCGCCGTCGCTCTTCGTCACCAGGCGCGCGCTTTCGCCAGCTTCGGACGCTTCTGTCGAGAGCTTCTGCACGACTTCAGCTCCATCGCTATCAAGCGTCACGTCAATCATCCTGGGCCCTGACGACGCTGCAGAGTCAACACCCACTCGCTCGAAATCTGCCGGATTGATCAGAATGTTCTCGCCTTGGAACAAGACACACTGCGAGCTCGAATCGTCTGCACAGGTCTCCGAGACGGCCATCTCCAATACGGCCGCCGACTCGCCAGAGGCATTCTCAGAGGCCGCTGGTGCCCCTTCGTCGGCGGTACTTCCGCCGTCCGTGCAAGCCGCTAGGGCCAGTAACAGGGGCGCGACAGCAGCAAGTTTCCACATAGAAGTGGACCCTACCTAACGCCGCTTCCCGTCGCGGCAGCATTGTTGGCTCTGTTAACAGCCACAAGCAGATCCACCCCAGACCAGCCTTAACCTGTCAATCCGAATCATGCCCGCCACTCGACCGTTGGCTGCATGGCTCTGTTGCAAAGATTGGCGGCAGTCAGAGGTAGGCTGTCGCTCTGCGCCGATCAGGCGGCTGCTGCGAAATGGTGGTTGAGCATGCCCATGGCCTCCGTCAGCGCCGAGGGCCCAATGCCAAAAGCTCTCTCCACAAGGCGCACCTCGCCCCTGATGCCGGGCTGCAGGCACCAGGGGCGAGCCTGTCCTTTGCGCAGGGCTCGCATGACTTCGAATCCCTTGATCGTGGCATAGGCCGTGGGGATCGATTTGAAACCGCGCACCGGCTTGATCAGTATCTTGAGCTTTCCGTGATCGGCCTCGATCACGTTATTGAGATACTTCACCTGCCGGTGGGCCGTCTCCCGGTCCAGCTTTCCTTCGCGCTTCAATTCGGTGATCGCTGCACCATAGCTCGGCGCTTTGTCGGTATTGAGCGTGGCAGGCTTTTCCCAGTGCTTCAGGCCTCGCAGGGCCTTGCCCAGGAACCGCTTCGCTGCCTTGGCGCTGCGGGTCGGCGACAGGTAGAAATCGATCGTGTCGCCCCGCTTGTCGACTGCCCGGTACAGGTAGGTCCACTTGCCCCGCACCTTGACGTAGGTTTCATCCAGGCGCCAGCTCGGATCAAAGCCACGCCGCCAGAACCAGCGCAGCCGCTTCTCCATCTCCGGGGCGTAGCACTGGACCCAGCGATAGATCGTCGTATGGTCGACCGAAATGCCGCGTTCCGCCAGCATTTCCTCAAGGTCGCGATAGCTGATCGGATAGCGACAATACCAGCGCACCGCCCACAGGATCACATCACCCTGGAAATGGCGCCACTTGAAATCCGTCATCGTTCCGTCCGTCCAATCTCCGCCAAGCATGCTCAAGCTTCACGATTTTTGCAACAGAGCCATATCGACAACCTCTCGCGCAACCAAGACATCGCGGTCGGACTGCAAGTGATCTTGAAGCCACGGGCCCGTCCCACCCCGACATGGACCTCGATGCCCGAACGGACGTTAGATTTCGAGTTCTAGGTGTGATGTCCAGGGACGTTGTTGAGTCGGTCGAAGGGTACGCCGCCAATCGCAGAGTGGTGTCGGTGGTGGTTGTAGAAGTGGAGCCAGCCGGGCAGCGCCAGGCGTCGTTCGGCCTCTGAACCGTAAAACCTGGCATAGGCCCAGCCGTCCCCGAGCGTGCGGTGGAATCGCTCGATCTTCCCGTTCGTCTGCGGCCGGTAGGGGCGTGTCCGCTTGTGTCGGATGCCGAGCCGAGCGCAGAAGTCCCTCCATGCGTGGGATCTGTATGCCGACCCGTTGTCGGATAGGACTCGCTCGACGGTCACGCCTCGTTCGGCGAACCAGGCCACGGCGCGTTCGAGAACTCCCACCGCTGTGCTCGCCTGCTCATCCGACCAGATTTCTGCGTATGCGACGCGGGAGTGGTCATCGATGACTGTGTGAACGAACGCCGTCCCGGTGCGCGGCTTGTGATCTTTTCCTCGTGGTAATCCCGGAGTCGCGAGCTTGTTCCGTGCGCCTTGCTGCCGACCTACGTAACGATGTCCACCGCCGTCGGGGATGTTGCCGAACTTCGTGACATCGACATGAATCAACGATCCCGGATGAGGATGCTCATATCGCCGCAATGGCTCGCCAGTGACACGATCGATATGCGAGAGGCGGTTCACGCGGCAACGGACGAGGACCGCGTGAACAGTCGACGTCGAGAGACCAAGTCGCGCAGCGATCTGGGCTGGCCCCAGTCGAAGCCGCCAGCGCAGGTTGATGATCTTCTTCTTGACATGCTCGGGCGTCCTGCCTGGGATCCGGTGCGGCTTGCTGGAGCGATCCTGCATCCCAAACTCACCCTCTTCCCGGTAGCGGCCTGCCCATTTCCGGGCAGTGATCGGGGAGACCATGAACATCTTTGCGGCGATCGTGGCCGGATAGCCGTCTTCGACAATCAGCCGAGCTAACCGGAGACGGGCACGAGGAGTGAGAAGAGCGTTCGGATGGGTCATCAATTGGCCTCCGCCGCGGTCTTCGTAAGCGCGCGTCTGGTGAGAAGCATGATGACGAGAGCGATCGCTGTCAGCACCGAAGCGACCCAAACCGGCGCGAGCAGCCCCAGCCCGGTCGCGAGCCCGAGCGCACCAAGCACGGGCCCCGCTGCAGCTCCGATATTCAATGCTGCGGTTGCGTACGAACCGCCCATCGTTGGCGCACCCGATGCTGCATACAGCACACGCGTGATCAGAGTACTGCCGACGCCGAACGACAGGAATCCCTGAACGAGGACGAGGACGATAAGCGCAACGGGATGAGATGCGACCACTGCCAACACGATCCAGCCTGTCAGCAATAGCGGTCCGCCGACTGCGAGCACGAGGCCAGGTCGTTGATCTGATAGTCGTCCTGCGATCGTGACGCCAAGGAACGATCCGATGCCGAACATCACCAGCGCGACGGACACCCACGCTTCGGCCAAGCCCGCGGTCTCGGTCACGATGGGTGCCAGGAAGGTGAATGCCGCAAAGGTCCCTCCGTTGATCAGCGCTCCGAGTGCCATGGCCAGGATGAGCCGCGGCGTCGCCAACTGGCTGAGCTCGACACGGAGCCTTGGTGAGGTCGCGCTAGTCTCGCTCCGACCAACATTGTTCGTGACGCCACGAATGACTCCAACGGCCGCGGGAATACAGAGGATGGCGATCGCCCAGAACGTCGTTCGCCAGCCCAGCGCTGTGCCGAGCAGTGCCCCGGCGGGGACGCCCACGACGGTTGCGATCGTCGTGCCGGAGAGCAGGATCGACAGTGCACGCCCCTTCTGGTTCGCTGGCACGAGGGTAGTGGCCGTGCTCAGTGCTACGGCGAGGAATCCTGCGTTTGCGAGAGCGCTGAGCACCCGGGTGATGAGCAGGAGAGAGAACACTGGTGTCATCGCTCCGATGACGTGGCTTCCCGCGAACACGAGAAGGCAAACGATCAATGTGAGCCGCGGTGGCCAACGGCGAGCGAATGCCGCCATCACTGGCGCGCCGACGACCATACCGACTGCGAATGCGGAGGTCAGCAGGCCCGCAGTGCCGACCGAGACGTCAAGTTCGGTCGCGATCGCGGGGAGCAATCCCGCGAGCATGAATTCTGAAGTGCCCATGACGAAGACCGCCAGGGCAAGCATGTAAAGGGCAAAAGGCATCGAGTACTCCGAGGTGTGAGATCAAGAAATGGTTCTTCTTGTCACCACGGCCAGCGCCCCGGGTACGCCAGACATACGCCCACACAGATCGTGGGCGTCGTAACTAGTGGTTCAAGGGGCTGGCGGTGTGACCGACAACCCCTGACCTGTCTGATTCGGGACTCGACATGCCCCAAACTCTAACATGCCTTGGTGCTGTTGCAAAGTTGGGGCAGTAGGAAGACCGGCGTGGAATAATCAGGTCCATGGGCATCTTCTCCGGTCGGCAGTTCCCTCGTGAAATCATCCTGTGGGCGGTGCGGTGGTACTGCCGCTACGGCGTGAGCTATCGCGACCTCGAAGAGATGATGACCGAGCGGGGAGTGCCGGTCGATCACACCACGATCTACCGCTGGGTGCAGAAATATGCTCCTGAGCTGGATAAGAAGACCCGGTGGTATCGGCAAGTTCCTGACTGGCAGGCCCGGTCCTGGCGGGTGGATGAGACCTATATCCGGGTCGGGGGAAAGTGGTGCTACCTCTATCGGGCAATCACCGCAGGTGGCCAGACCCTGGACTTCTACCTCTCACCAAAACGCAACGTCGCGGCAGCGAAGCGTTTCCTGGCGAAGACGCTGCGGTCGAATAAATCGGCAGGCTATCCGCGGGTGATCAGCACCGACAAGGCCCCCTCACTCGCCAGGGCAATCTCTGAGCTGAAGGCGGAAGGCGTCTGTCCATCGACGGTCGAGCATCGTCGGGTGAAATACCTCAACAACGTCATTGAAGGCGATCATGGCCGGTTAAAGCGGATCCTGGGGCCGAAAGGAGCATTCAAAAACCAAACGTCTGCCTACCGGACGTTGAAAGGGATGGAAGCGATGCACTCATTGCGGAAGGGGCAGGGCACGATGTTTGCCTATGGTCACCCGAATCCGGATGCAGTGATTGTTAGCCGGGTATTCGAGACGGCCTGACAACACAGGCACATAGCGTTGATCACACAATAAAAACGGAGCTTTCTTGGCTCCCGCCCCAAGTTGCAACAGCACCTTTAAATGGATATAATTAGACCCATGTTGATTTCAGGTACCGCTTTCTTGCGGTTGCGCACCAACCGCTAAGGCGGTTTCCTACCCCGTAGGTTAAAAACCGCTCCGGTCCTTTAGCCGGGCGGCTATTTGTCATGCCCGGCTCCCTTTCAAATCCAAGGAGCACACCTGATGTCTGCATACGGACACGGCCGTCACGAGCATGGCCAAAATTTTCTCACCAACCACAAGATCATCAACTCCATCATCGACCTTGTGAAACAAACCTCCGGCCCCATCATTGAGATCGGACCAGGAAGCGGTGCCCTCACTCACCCGATGGCCCACTTGGGGAGGGCGATAACGGCAGTTGAAGTGGACGCAAAACTAGCTGCCAAAATCACACAAGAAACCTCCTCGGCGGCGGTCGAAGTGGTCCATGATGATTTCCTTAACTTCCGGTTACCCGCCACTCCCTGCGTCATTGTGGGAAACATTCCCTTTCACCTCACCACTGCCATTCTTCGAAAGTTGCTGCATGCGCCAGCATGGACTGACGCTGTACTCCTCATGCAGTGGGAAGTCGCTCGCCGCCGGGCCGGGGTAGGCGCAAGCACGATGATGACGGCTCAGTGGTCCCCATGGTTCACATTTCACCTGGGTTCTCGGGTACCAAGGCCTGCTTTCCGGCCACAGCCAAACGTTGACGGGGGGATCTTAGTGATCCGCCGGGTGGGTGACCCGAAGATTCCGATAGAGCAGCGCAAAGCCTTTCAGGCGATGGTGCACACCGTTTTCACTGCCCGGGGACGCGGGATAGGGGAAATTCTCCGAAGGGCAGGGTTGTTTTCATCACGTTCAGAAACACAATCATGGTTGCGCTCGCGAGGAATCGACCCCGCGACCCTACCTCCCAGATTGCACACCAACGACTGGATCGATCTCTTCCAGGTGACTGGTTCCTCTCTACCTCACCATCGACCCATTTCACCATCGGGAAGTAGTCAACGACCTCCTCAACGGAAAAACCGAAGCCGGCGGCGTTAATCCCCACCAAAACCGAAATCCACCAGTAGTACTAAAAGGGCTCTTCCGGTTTTAGAGTGCATTGATTAGTTCGCCGGGGGTTCGGGCGTGGCACAAGATATTGGGGTCCTTGGCTTTGTAGGAAAAAGGTATCTAATCCATCCGTACAAAACTAAGGACCTACTGTGCAGCCTAACGGAAATGTCATCGTCGATACCATCTGCCGCACCGCAAAACTAGGAACTACTATCACCGGTGCCACAGAAAACGGTGACGTCACTGTTATTGAAGCCGAACCCGTCGAGCCGATCAATGAATGCCCTACCTGCGGGCAGCCTGGAGTATTCCGCGACCACGTCATCCGCAGCCTGGTCGATCTGCCCATCGTCGGCCACCCAACAACTTCATGTGCGCCTTCCACGCTACCGGTGCACCAACAAGCGTTGCTTGCAGAAGATCTTCCGTGCTGGCCTTGCCTGCACGCCCGACAATTCAAAGACCACGGACCAGGTGACCCACTGGATCCTGCAACGACTCTGCCTAAATCGGATGAGCGTTGCCGCTGCACCCAAGTCATTAGGCCTGGGGTGGGATATGAAGTGTCCCAGGTTTTGTTCCGTTTGATGAAACCCGTTTTTGAAACAACGTACGGAGCACAACGCACGCCGATGCCAAAGCTTCCGCAACATCGACTACCTCATCAAACCCACGACAGTGGGATTCACACCCTCAATCCCCACGCGTGCAATCTTCGCACCTCAAAGATTGAAAAATGAAAGAAACCGGAGGTAACATACCCTTTCGAGTTTGTTACTTCCGGTGGTGCAGTTTGTTCAACTGCTCATGGTGTGCTGTTCACATCCCATGGTCACACGGTAATTCTTGTGTACAGCTCCCGAGCAGCACTTATGTAATCTCCCGAGAATAAATTCCGCCTCAACTAGGCCAAAAAGTCGATGAAAGACCGTGCTATAAGTGGCCTCAGCAAGCAAACTTTTTTACTTTTGCCCTCCCGTTGACGGCAGAAGAAACTCGCCCTGCCGAAGCAGGACGAGTGTTAGTACATGCGTGCTAAATAGTTTCCAGACCTTTTAGGTTCGAGGTGGAGCCTTTACCGGGGTACGACCAAGGTCTTCTTCAATCATGCGCAGGCGCTTTTTCATCGAATCCTCCGATGGCCGCCGCCTAGCGTATGAATCCTGAATAGCCCGATTTGTTGCAGCTATCCACAGAGCAATGGTGATATAGAGCATTGGCTCTCGCCGAACGCCGCGCCTCAGGTTATCCATACCTGTGACGTAGTGGGATTTCATAATGGAAAACCGTTGTTCAGTAATGGCACGTGCGGATTCGTAGTAGACGGTGTGCTCCCACGAGCCTGGCACTAGCCCCCACTGGGCCCGTTTCCACTGCTCAGGCGTGTAGGTTTGAGTAATACTCGAGCTTGAGCAGCACCGGTACCGTGTGGCATCCCAGGACGGTGCAACAGTAGGGGCTCCATTTTCGGCAGAAACCATGGAAGCCGGCTTAAGCGGGCATTTCACCCTGCCTTGGACGGCGGGACAAACCAGATCGATTTTCACCGGAAGATCACCTTCAACTTCTTGTTTACTGGGTCTACCGCGGGTCGCCCGTTTACGATACGGACGCGAATTCGTGCCCATCAGCAGTGGAAATAGGGCTTCCATCTGTGCATCATGCTGTTCGAAACCGTCCGGTTCGTCGAGAAGATCCACAGTACGGCGGGTGATTTTCCCGTCACCTGCCAGGTGACGGGCCATGGGGCAGTAGAAATCGCCTGCGATCTGGACTGGGCCGCTCGACATGTCAGTCGTTCCTGGCGCATCTGAGGCCATGATGGTGCGCCACGAGATTGGATACCGCACAATAGGCGCGTACCCCGCATCGAGTACAACATCAGAAAACTGACGTTTGACGTTGTAGCCCATGTCCACGGTGAGAAAAGGGATCCGACCGCGTTTCGTGCGCTGGTCAAAGCCATTTTCTTGGTGGAAGCGAAGAGCACGCTCCAAGCTCATCACCGACCCGGAGCTTGGTTTGTCGATTGATATGGCGGTGATCACCGACGGTATGCCATAGACCGCCTGGGGTGGCCCGACCCGACTGACTGCAGTCACACCGAGGCCTACACCGCCTTTGGTGATGCGTCGGCTTCCGGCCTCGGCATGCAGGGAGTGGTCCTCGCGATCGCGGATGTAGAAGGCGCCGGAGTATGCTGCACCGCGTTGCTTATCGTCGCGGCTGCCCAGCCCTTGGGATTGACCAGCCAAATCGATGATCGTCTCATCCGCAACCACGTCGCCCTTGTATCCCGACGGGGACGGGTCATCGATAGACCCAGCTACGATGGCATTAACAACTTGGTGGAGGCGCTCACTGGCGACCACTGAGGCCTGCTGCTGCTCCTCGGTCCGCGCAGCCATCGTTTGACGATGAGCTCCGTTTTTGTCTCGGCGGGCACGGATATCCGGTAGAGAATCCAGCGGTTCCAGATATCTGGTCAGCCACATGGCGAATGCGCGGTAGGTTCCTTCCCCACTATATCCGTGCAGGTCAAGACCCAGTCGCTGCTGAGTGTCGCTATCCAGATCCCAGAGGGTACGCCAGATCTCTGCCATGGACGGCGCACGTTGAGTACCAATCAGCGCTAGTCCTATCGTTAAGACGGCAAAGATGGAGTAGCGTGGGCCAGTTGCCGTGCGCCCACCGATTCCTTTTGCCTGCCGTCGATAAAAATCGATGAACGTATGTGCTCCAGATTTGTCGATCACTTGTGCGCATTCCTCCAGGTAGGTGCGCGAAAAGGTCAACTTTTGTTCCTGTAGTGCGATCGTCATACCTCTGCAGCCTCCTTGGTCCGCAGCAGCGCATGCGCGATATCCGCGGACGAATAGTCCGGCAGCGATTCATCCAGGTCGTGCAGAATCCGTAAATCCGCGATGCCAGCGAGCTTAAGCAGCATTGCTGCGGGTATAGCCGGATCTGTGGCCAAATCGACCACCCAACGATTTCGCAATGCGGCCGCATTAAAACGCGGAAAACCCTGCTCATCCAACCTATCTGCAACATGACAAATTGCGTTGCGTGGCATGGTCTGCCCCACACAGGGAAAGACGAACCCACCGCCAGCCTCTTGGGCGCGGGTGAGCAGACGGTGCCCACGAATAGGGCACACGACCGGCACCACCCGACTAACCACGCCCTTTTTGCGTACCGCAACAACGACGACGGTTCTTTCCTGAAGTTCTAGCGCAGTGATATCGGTTCCGCGGAGACGTCGGATTTCTCCTGCCGACAAACCCGCTCCGGTGGTGAGATCCAAAATCACGAGCAGCTGCTGGCGCAAAGAGCCGCTCAGCGAGGGCACGATGGCGTACAGCTCATCTGCCAGTGGCTCGGAAGCTGGCGCGACAGCCTTCCGACGCGGACCGCGTGAGCGGTGCGGCTCTGGAAATTGGTTCGGATACAGTGCCCTACCTGCGGCGTACAGTATAGTGCGATAGGTGCGCTGTGCTCGACGATTGAAAACGTCATCTCTAAAAAGCCATCGATCGACAGCCTCCCTGACCAAGGCTCGCTCCTCATCGACCACACCATATACCAGCCCCTCGTCGTACAGATACCGCGCTAACACGCGGCACGCTTTCGCATCGGCGACCTCATCAAGCTCGCGCGTATGGGCCTGGACCAGCGCGGCCCTCTCGATTGCCTGCGAACGCAACGGGCCTACAGGACGCCGGATCCCCACATCCCGAAGTCGGGCATACCGATCTGCATCAGGGACGGTCCGGCGGGTCAAGCGTCGCACACGCTCAGGTGCTATATCTCCGGCCACCACCGTCAACGTCGCCGTACCACCAGCTCGACCACTCTTGGTTGGTTCGGAGCTTGGTGCTGCTGCTAAGGCCTTAAAACGCCCCATGATCGCACCCCGATTCCACGACGACGGGAGCACTGGAAAATTCGCGATTGCAAAACGCATTTAGGCATGACAAGATTGAGCCATCTCCTTCACATAGGTAGAACGTGTTGAATGGATATACTCACGAAAATTTCGACAAAAATTTTCGTGACCGCAGGGCACGATCTTGCAGGATCGGGCCCTGAATTTGTTTTCGGATTTGTCCGATAAGCAGTCTTAGGTCACAGATGCACCCCCTGCACCCTGACTATCATCACCACGGAAGCGACCTGCTTCGGAAAGCCACTGCGTCATCACATGCGACATGGAGCACCCGCGCTTCGCTGACTCAGTAGAAAGCTTCGCCACGAATGGCGCAGGCAAGCGTAATTCGACGCGCACAATCGCGTCGTCGGGCACTACCCGATGGGCCTTACGGCCAAAATGCGCTGACGGAATTTCCATCAACCCTCCTTCACACAGCTACCGACTCGCGACACGGGTGTGCCACGAGAACACAGACAAACGCCTGCGCCAGCCAGAAAAAATCCTGGTCAGTAGTGACATTAAAGTCACTTCAAATCAGTAACCCTGTGTGGGTTGTGTACCTTCACGTCAAAGCGTGGCCCGTCATGGGCTTTTATAGATTACCGGCTCCAACCGGTACAAAACAAATCATTCAATTACCTGCGCATTTGTCTGAGTTTCCACCACCGATCAACTTCACCCGCGTCATCTTGAGGCAGGTTTGCCATACCGCATGTAGAGTTCTGTGGGCAGAAGCTTCCTCACGTGGCCGACTACCTAGAGGAATCACTCGATGAGCTGTTAGCTTTTACTACCGCACCGAAACCGGTATGGACCAAGACCTGGTCCAATAACCCCACCGAACGGCTCAACCGAGAAATCCGACGTCGCACCGACGTCGTCGGGATCTTCCCACACCGTGAAGCCGTCATCCGGCCGGTCGGGGCCGTCCTTGCGAAACAACACGATGAGTGGATCCAGCAAAAACGCTACATATCGCTAACAAGCCTGACCCAGACCAAGAAGATCATCGCTGCCAACCTCGTCGACGACACTCCCACCGACGACAAGGAGATCGCCGCCTAATGCTTACCCAACCCCGCCCCCGAAACTAACCACATACTCGAAAGCCAGATACACCACTTCCCAGGACTTGACCTAAGGTCTATGCAGGACATCGTTTCTGCGACGCGTCTTCAACTAATGATGTTTGATAGAAACATGACTAAACCACACATCGAAGCCGCCAAAAGAGCCTCTCAAGTGTTGTACAACAGCGTCCTCAACGACCTCGACGAGGACAAGGCAGGTATCGGATGGATGACCGATCAAATCAATTGGAAGCACTCCGCGCTAATCGGCGAGTATCTCCTATCATCAATCAGCGGTGTCGAAACAGCACTGTCCACCAGCGCATTGTGCAATGAAAAATTCAGAGAACTCGAACTCTCTCAGAATATGAAAATTGCCCATGTCCAGAACTCTGACCGTAGCGCGAGGGATCCAATTCCGCCAGAGTTGAGCACGGTCTTTCATTCACCAAACAACGAGCTGCTCCACGTATTTAAAGACCATTCACTCATCTCACTCGCACAAGCACTAGACCGGCTCGCAGCAGTCACAGTCGCAGTCGGCGGGTTCAAAGAAAAACTCCTCCATACCGACTGCGGCAGAATCTTAGATATCGCAGCCAAAGCTCACAAAAACGGGAAATCCGGCAACACACTTCGCCCAGGAATTTTTGCCGACGTCGGAACTGCCGGGAGACAAGAACAAAACAACCTCTTAGGACTATTCCTAGACTGGCAAAGGCATGGTCCAGAAGATTGGCTCCCCTGGCTTAGGCAATATCGCAGCACAATTGTTCACCGCGCCCCATTCGTCAACTGGACCGCTCATACGAAAGGTCCCCATCAAAATCCGGGTGAATCAGTCATTCGACCCTTTTATCTACAACCAGGGTGGGCAGAAAGCGAATCGATGTACCGAACTGCCCGAAAAGGAATCCAAGACCTCCTCCTTATGCAACCAGCTCACACGATCCTGAGCGGATTGACTGAATCTACCGCACAGTATTGTCATTCAGTTCTCCGCTATGCCAATGAGCTTTGGAGTAAACGACGCGCGAACCCCGAACTTATCGTTCAATCCGCCGGAATGTGGCCAGAGCTGGAGTCCTCGAGCAAACTTTCATTCAAGGGATACAGCCCAAATCTCAAGATGGCCGGAAATTTTCTCGCTATCAACCCAGACCGAGTGAAACGACTAAAAGCCACGCAACTCCTAGATCGTCCAGCTGATAAGTGGCGTTCTTAAAGCACTTTGGCAGTCAGGGCATACCAAAACTTCACACGTCCATGTCTTCGGGCGCCGCGCGCAGGTCCTTTTGAATCCGCCACCGGAACTTGCTTAGACGCTTTTTCGTATCCCCCACTGCTTGCAGCGTCGAGCATTAACCGCCGCGTGGTCCGCAAACGCGTTGAGAACATGGTCGCTGTGGCTGCGAACCCAATGGACCCGCACCTCCATGCCCGCTGACCGCGCCTTTTTAATCTCCCGCCAGCAGTAGGCGATGTGCTCGTTACCCAACGAGGATGTGGACTTCCGCCAGGGGTGGAATAAAGCCTCGGTGGAGGATAAGTGACGGCTTGCGCAGCTGATGATGGAGATCCACATCCTTCCCGGAACGGCCGGAAACAAACGATTCGACCCCACGCGAGTCAAAATCGTCTGGAAAAACTAACCCCCGCTGTCCACAATCGTCAATTCGCTAATTGTGAAACAGTCACAATAATGGCACACTATTTCGGACATCCCGTGGCTGTAATTTCAGAGCCAAAAGACCTGCCGAAGCACTCAGTGTACACAATCGAGGGATTCGAAGTCATGCGAGCCCTGCGCAAAGGACAGGCTCGCCCCTGGTGCCTGCAGCCCGGCATCAGGGGCGAGGTGCGCCTTGTGGAGAGAGCTTTTGGCATTGGGCCCTCGGCGCTGACGGAGGCCATGGGCATGCTCAACCACCATTTCGCAGCAGCCGCCTGATCGGCGCAGAGCGACAGCCTACCTCTGACTGCCGCCAATCTTTGCAACAGAGCCCATGTGATGGCGACGCACGACACCGCTCCGTGGATCGGTCGAATGCGTGTGCTGCGCAAAAACCCAGAACCACGGCCAGGAATGCCCGGCGCGCGGATACTTCCGCTCAAGGGCGTCGGGAAGCGCAACGCCGCTGCGGCCCTCGGCCTGGTCCTTCAGCCACCATGCCCGTGCACGCGACAGCTGCTCGCGCAGGCTGGGTGCCAAGCTCTCGGGTAACATCAAGGCCCGATCCTTGGAGCCCTTGCCCTCCCGCACGATGATCGTGCCGTGATCGAAATCCAGATCCTTGACCCGCAGTTGCAAACCCTCACTGATCCGCATGCCCGTTCCATACAGAAGCTGGGCGAACAAACGATGCTCGCCTTCCAGAAAACCGAGGATGCGAACCACTTCATCCGGGGTCAGCACCACCGGCAAGCGCCGCGACGGCCGAGGTCTTCCGATCTCCTGAAGCCAGGGCAGATCCGTGCACAGCACCTTGCCGTAGAAGAACAGCAAGGCCGCCAATGCCTGACGATGCGTGGAGACCGAAACCTTGCGCTCGTTCGCCAGCCAGGACAGAAATGCCTCGACTTCGCTGCTGCCCAAGGTTGCCGGGTGACGCACACCGTGGAAACGGATGAAGGCACGAACCCAGTGGACATAAGCCTGTTCGGTTCGTAAGCTATAATGCAAGTAGCGTATGCGCTCACGCAACTGGTCCAGAACCTTGACCGAACGCAGCGGTGGTAACGGCGCAGTGGCGGTTTTCATGGCTTGTTATGACTGTTTTTTTGTACAGTCTATGCCTCGGGCATCCAAGCAGCAAGCGCGTTACGCCGTGGGTCGATGTTTGATGTTATGGAGCAGCAACGATGTTACGCAGCAGGGTGACGGTGTTCGGCATTCTGAATCTCACCGAGGACTCCTTCTTCGATGAGAGCCGGCGGCTAGACCCCGCCGGCGCTGTCACCGCGGCGATCGAAATGCTGCGAGTCGGATCAGACGTCGTGGATGTCGGACCGGCCGCCAGCCATCCGGACGCGAGGCCTGTATCGCCGGCCGATGAGATCAGACGTATTGCGCCGCTCTTAGACGCCCTGTCCGATCAGATGCACCGTGTTTCAATCGACAGCTTCCAACCGGAAACCCAGCGCTATGCGCTCAAGCGCGGCGTGGGCTACCTGAACGATATCCAAGGATTTCCTGACCCTGCGCTCTATCCCGATATTGCTGAGGCGGACTGCAGGCTGGTGGTTATG
This sequence comes from Corynebacterium sp. LaCa_70, assembly GCF_058182015.1. Lineage (NCBI taxonomy): Bacteria > Bacillati > Actinomycetota > Actinomycetes > Mycobacteriales > Corynebacteriaceae > Corynebacterium > Corynebacterium sp. LaCa_70. The sequence continues at coordinate 2,205,748 of NZ_CP190914.1, read as the reverse complement.
CACTCAGCGCAGCGGGATGGCATCGCCACCCGCACCGGTCACCTTCGACCCGAAGACGCGCTCGACGAGATTGTGCGGTTCTTCGAGGCGCGGGTTTCCGCCTTGCGACGGAGCGGGGTCGCTGCCGACCGGCTCATCCTCGATCCGGGGATGGGATTTTTCTTGAGCCCCGCACCGGAAACATCGCTGCACGTGCTGTCGAACCTTCAAAAGCTGAAGTCGGCGTTGGGGCTTCCGCTATTGGTCTCGGTGTCGCGGAAATCCTTCTTGGGCGCCACCGTTGGCCTTCCTGTAAAGGATCTGGGTCCAGCGAGCCTTGCGGCGGAACTTCACGCGATCGGCAATGGCGCTGACTACGTCCGCACCCACGCGCCTGGAGATCTGCGAAGCGCAATCACCTTCTCGGAAACCCTCGCGAAATTTCGCAGTCGCGACGCCAGAGACCGAGGGTTAGATCATGCCTAGCATTCACCTTCCGGCCGCCCGCTAGCGGACCCTGGTCAGGTTCCGCGAAGGTGGGCGCAGACATGCTGGGCTCGTCAGGATCAAACTGCACTATGAGGCGGCGGTTCATACCGCGCCAGGGGAGCGAATGGACAGCGAGGAGCCTCCGAACGTTCGGGTCGCCTGCTCGGGTGATATCGACGAGGTTGTGCGGCTGATGCACGACGCTGCGGCGTGGATGTCCGCCAAGGGAACGCCCGCCTGGGACGTCGCGCGGATCGACCGGACATTCGCGGAGACCTTCGTCCTGAGATCCGAGCTCCTAGTCGCGAGTTGCAGCGACGGCATCGTCGGCTGTTGCACCTTGTCGGCCGAGGATCCCGAGTTCTGGCCCGACGCCCTCAAGGGGGAGGCCGCATATCTGCACAAGCTCGCGGTGCGACGGACACATGCGGGCCGGGGTGTCAGCTCCGCGCTGATCGAGGCTTGCCGCCATGCCGCGCGAACGCAGGGGTGCGCCAAGCTGCGGCTCGACTGCCACCCGAACCTGCGTGGCCTATACGAGCGGCTCGGATTCACCCACGTCGACACTTTCAATCCCGGCTGGGATCCAACCTTCATCGCAGAACGCCTAGATGTGATGTCCAGGGACGTTGTTCTGGCCCCCGCCCGTAATGACACCGTGCCGATTCAAGAAGTATCTGTCCAGACCGCTTGCCATTGAAGGCATGGGTGCTGTTGCAACTTGGGGCGGGAGCCAAGAAAGCTCCGTTTTTATTGTGTGATCAACGCTATGTGCCTGTGTTGTCAGGCCGTCTCGAATACCCGGCTAACAATCACTGCATCCGGATTCGGGTGACCATAGGCAAACATCGTGCCCTGCCCCTTCCGCAATGAGTGCATCGCTTCCATCCCTTTCAACGTCCGGTAGGCAGACGTTTGGTTTTTGAATGCTCCTTTCGGCCCCAGGATCCGCTTTAACCGGCCATGATCGCCTTCAATGACGTTGTTGAGGTATTTCACCCGACGATGCTCGACCGTCGATGGACAGACGCCTTCCGCCTTCAGCTCAGAGATTGCCCTGGCGAGTGAGGGGGCCTTGTCGGTGCTGATCACCCGCGGATAGCCTGCCGATTTATTCGACCGCAGCGTCTTCGCCAGGAAACGCTTCGCTGCCGCGACGTTGCGTTTTGGTGAGAGGTAGAAGTCCAGGGTCTGGCCACCTGCGGTGATTGCCCGATAGAGGTAGCACCACTTTCCCCCGACCCGGATATAGGTCTCATCCACCCGCCAGGACCTGGCCTGCCAGTCAGGAACTTGCCGATACCACCGGGTCTTCTTATCCAGCTCAGGAGCATATTTCTGGACCCAGCGGTAGATCGTGGTGTGATCGACCGGCACTCCCCGCTCGGTCATCATCTCTTCGAGGTCGCGATAGCTCACGCCGTAGCGGCAGTACCACCGCACCGCCCACAGGATGATTTCACGAGGGAACTGCCGACCGGAGAAGATGCCCATGGACCTGATTATTCCACGCCGGTCTTCCTACTGCCCCAACTTTGCAACAGCACCCTTTTCGGGGTTGTGTACTCGCATCGATTGCTGTCGCCGCAGGCCTTGCAGTGCCTATGGCTGCTGTTGAAGCTAGCGAATATCCTGATTCGTTCATTGGACTTGGAACAATGGTCACCTATATTTACTCTGCGTTTGCTCTCTTCTTTCTCAATCTTTTGGTTGCATTTGTCATGGAATTAAAAAAGGTTCGCACGTACGGTAATCAGGTTCCACTAATTAAGAATGGCCCCATTCACAAGTAGTCTGGCAGCTCGGGGAATATTTCGGGCCAGTGTTTTGTGCTGACTGCGTATAGTTCTAGTCCTTCTGATGTGGATGCAGCCCTACCCCGCTAAGCTGGTACGGAATATGAAGATCTTATTGCTGTGCTGGCGCGATTCCACCCACCCGCAAGGTGGCGGTTCCGAGCTGTATTTGGAGCGGGTAGGGGAATACCTTGCGCGAGCAGGGCATGAGGTGATTTACCGATCCGCGGCGCACACTGATATGCCACGGCGTTCGGTGCGCGATGGCGTGCGTTATTCACGCAGCGGCGGGAAGTTCACGGTGTATCCGAAAGCACTGTTGGGCATACTCGTCGGCAAGCTGGGGCTGGGCACGTTGGCGAACCTTGATGTGGTCGTCGATACGCAAAATGGAATTCCTTTTTTTGCGCGCTTGGTGTTTCGCCCAACGGTGCTGCTCACGCACCACTGGCACAAGGAACAATGGCCGGTTGCTGGGCCGGTGCTGGCGCGGGTTGGTTGGTTGTTGGAATCGAAAATCGCGCCGAAGGTGTACCGGGGCGCGCCCTATGTGACTGTTTCGCAGGCCTCCAAGGAGGATTTACAGTCCCTCGGGGTGCCGGATGCTGCGATCATTGAAAACGGTGTGGATGAGGTGCCCGCGCTCATACCGCGCTTGGAGCGTCGTGGGGTGCACATTGTCACGCTGTCGCGGCTGGTTCCGCATAAACAAATCGAGCACGCCATCGATGCGCTAGCTGGGTTGGACGGAGCGGCTGAGCTTGCCGACGACGTCGTGCTGGATGTCATCGGTTCGGGCTGGTGGGAAGACAAATTGCGGGCCTACGCGGCGGCGTCTGGGGTGGGCGAGCGCGTGTTTTTTCATGGGCAAGTCACCGACGACTACAAGCACGCATTATTGGAGCGTGCCGAAGTGCATGTGATGCCGTCGCGGAAAGAAGGCTGGGGTTTAGCCGTCGTCGAAGCAGGTAAGCATGCCGTCCCGACAGTCGGTTATAGCTTTGGCCTGCGTGATTCCGTCGGGCACGGGCGCACTGGATTGCTCGCTGATACTCCAGAGGAACTGGCGGTACAGCTGCAAAAAATTCTTGACGACGACTCCTTGCGTGCACAGCTCGGTGCGGGTGCGAGGAAATTCGCGGAACAGTTTTCGTGGGAAAAGACTGGCCAGCGCTTTGCCGCGTTATTGGAAGATGTGGTTGCTAGAGATGCTGGGCGCGGCTGATGGGGCCTGTCGCAGTGGCGTAGGCGATGTCGGCTGTGTTCTAGAAAGGTAGGCTATGCTTTATGAATTCCTCGGAGATGAACACGACAGCTGAAGAGAACCTGGTGAACAATACCGCGAAGCCAGAGAAGTCGGAAAAGCCAAAGAAAAAACGGCAAGTACGGGAAGCCACCGTCACGGGGCGTACTCAGTTATCCCGCACGATGGTGCGCCTCAGTTTTTCTTGCCCGAGCTTGGCTGGAGGCGAATTTCCGTTTACTGACCACTATGTCAAGCTGCTTTTTGCGCCAGCAGGGGCGGACTATAGCTGGCCATTTGATGTAGAAGAGATAAAGAAAACCCAACCGAGGGAGCACCAGCCGGTGCGCCGGACTTACACTTTCCGCCGGATTGATCCGGCCACGGGAGATTTTGAGATCGATTTTGTGGTGCATGGCGAGCACGGTGTTGCCGGGGTGTGGGCGCAGAACGCGAAGATCGGTGAACGCATCGGTTTTCTGGGCCCTGGTGGAAAGTGGCACCCAAGCGACAGCTACGAACATTTTGTCTTGGCTGGTGACGAAGCCGCAGCACCTGCGATTGCCGCCGCGTTGGAAAACCTGCCGGACAACACCACTGCCGATGTGTACCTGGAGATCCCTGACGCAGAGTGCACCGTGCCCATGCCGGAACCAGCTGGTGCCAACCTGCATTGGGTGCTGCGGGATGGGCGCATGCCAGGAACTGCTTTGGTTTCTGCTATCCGCGAGGCCGGTTACCCAGAGAAGCGAACCAGTTGGTTTGTCCATGGTGTTGCCGAAATGATCAAAGACGTCCGAAAGTTTTTGTACGTGGACGGCAATATCGCGAAAGAGGACACTTCCATTTCTGGGTACTGGCGCTTGCGCATGACCGAAGATGAATGGCAAGCATCCAAGATGGAGTTCAATCAAAGCGTTGAAGACGAGGAACGCGCGCTACGCAGTCAACGTAGCGCGTAGTTTAGTCAGCTGAACGCCGACTCGGACGCCTGTTGCGCCAACCGGTAACGCTGTTTCGGGCTCCGCTGTGGGGCTGTAGCGCTCACAAGATTTTCGGTTAGTAACTGGCGGAGATTGCGCCGGATAGTTTCTGCTGTCACACCCGCAGCGTCGGCTAGTTCTTTGGTGTTGGCAGAATCATGCGCGCGCAAGTAATCCACAATCGCCTCACGTGTGGAGGTATTTGCCGCGGGCTTAGAGTTAGAGTGCGCTATGAAATGTGCATGAGCTGAGGATTCCGTGTGTTTTGTGAGCCTTGTGTGCTCTGTCTCGCCGCGTTTATAAAACAGCAAAGCGAAGCGTATAAGACTGTTCCGAACTTCCGGTGGTGGCAGGAGGTTGCGTTGCATGACAGCATTGGTAATGGCTTCTCGTACCGCAACCGGCGGGAAATCAAAAAGGTCGTACCGAAATGCCCCGCGCATGATAGCGCCCCGGGGGCGAGGCCTCCTGCACCTTGCGGGTAGCCTCTTCGATCAATAGCGGTATCGGCCCTTCAATGGTTAACGTATCGGTGTAGCGGATTCCGGCTGCGTCGCTGGCTTTAGTTGTGCCACGATAATGGGTGAAGGTAATCGATAGCTGTGGAAAAAATTGCTGTGGGTAGGTTCCAAGAGCAAGCAAGCCAGCCAGGGTTGGGCGAACCGTGCCATCAGCGGTACGAATATATGATCCGCGGTACATTCCTTTATTCGTGACGTACGCGGGTTTGTCATAGTCTGCAATAGCTGGAATTTGTGCGACGTAGCGAAATTATTATTCTCGTCGAGCCCAAATACGCTTCAGGATAAACATGCTACACATACGACACAATGTCTTATGTTCAGTGTCGTATGTCGTATGTCGTATGTTGCATGTAGGTGTTGTATGTCGGCTGCTAATTTATGCTTCCCGCGGGGCAGCATCGACGGCGGCAGGGGCGCGTACAGTCAAAGCCGCAATGGCTGTGGTGAGTGGAACCGCCAAGACCAAGGCAATCGCGCCGGTCACCGAACGCAGAATTTCCGTAGCCATGATGTCACTGCTGAGAATCTGCCCCAGCGGACGACCAGAAATACTCAGCAGCAACAGCGTCGGCAAGGCCACACCCGTATAGCTTAAAACCAGCGTGTATACCATTGAGGCAATATGGTCACGGCCGACGCGCATGGCACCAGCGAATAAGCGTAGGGGTTTCGCTCCGGGTTCCAGTTCGCGCATTTCGTTGACGGTGGAGGCTTGCGCGATGGTGACGTCGTTCAGAACACCGAGCGCGCCAATGATCATGCCTGCGAGCATCAACCCGGAAATGCTGACTCCTGGCAGGTAGACCAGAATATTCAAATTGTTTTCATCGCCCAGGCCGCGGATGCCAGCGGTGGCCACCGCAAGCGTCGACAAGCCCACGGATAGGCACAATGCCAACAGCGTCCCGCCCATGGCACTAGCAGTTTTCCAGCTGAAACCATGTACCAAAAACAGCACCAAGAACAGCACCGCGGCGCCGCAGGTGAGTGCAAGCAGAATAGCGGAACCACCGTGGATGAGCCCGGGAATAAGAAACGCTGCGATCACAGCCAGGGTGATGACCAGGCCGAATACTGCGCGCAGGCCGCGCCAGGCGCCAACCGCGATGATCAGGATGACCGCTGCTGCCAGCCAGAGCCACATAGTGGTGCTGCGTTGGAAATCTTGAAAACCATAGATGCCGGCGTCGTGCTTGGAAAGAGCGATCTTGTCGCCCTCTTCCAATTGCGGATTGCCTGGGATCTCTGGGTGAATCTCCAGCAGTGTGCGTTGGCCTTCGTGCTCACCGGAAGTTAAATCGATTATCGCGTGGGTGCAATCGTTGGGCGCCTCTGGGTTGGTTTGCGGGGAAGTGTCAAAGACCTGACCATTCGACGGGGAACCGCACATGCCGGGCTGGACGATGGCGACGGTGCCGTCGACAAGCTCACCAGAAAGTGATGACGTCTGCGCGAATTGTTCGCTGACTGGGGGCTCTTCGTTTGGCGGCCATTGGATGATAAACCCAATGATGGTCGCCGCAGCCGCGAGGATGAGCCCGGCTGCAAGTACGCGCTGAGGCCACGTCCAGGTTTTGATGGCGCTGAGGCTGCGACCGGATGGCTGATGTTCGGACTGCGACGAGCTAGTGCGGTGATGGCGACCCATGGGCTAAGAATATCGCCTGCGTGCAGTGTTGCCTAAAAAACCGGTGGCAGAACACTAGTTCAGCACATGTCGCCGGGATGCTGCGAGGTTAGACCACAGCGGTGGCCATGTGGTAGGTTTGTCTGCAGGATCTCGCGTGGCGTTCATCCTCTCAACTCCCCCAGGGCAGGAATGCAGCAAGGGTACGGAGGCTCTGGCGGGTGCGCGGGGTCCGTTTTTGTTATCTGCTTTGTCAGGTTTCGTGGTTGTGGCAAAGGCGTTGTGACAACGACGTTGTGACGAAGGCGGGATGAAACGCCAAAGTCGTGCAGCCGAGTAGTGACGAGAGAAAAATAAATGAAAACCATGTTTAGAACGCTGCTGGTTCTCGGAATTATTTCCGAAATCGCAGTGGTAACCCTCTCGGCGACGTCGTCGTCACTTTCTGGCTGGTGGCTATTGGCCCCTGTCTCAGTCATCGCCGTAGCTTTCCTGCTGTTGTTTGCTGGGATGGTTATGGATCGGCGGAAGAAAGGATCTTGGTCGCTCTCCCTCTCTGACACTGCCGAGCGTTTCGGGGTTCCTAGATTGGCGCTGGCTTTGCTGGTTTCGGAGATCAGTTCGCTGTGGTCGCTCACTAAAATTTTTACACGGCCTTCTTCCACTGCCGGTGTCGACGCCCACCCCGGGTACAAGAACCTACGAACCGTGGTTACCGTAATCGTCGGTCTAGTCATCGTTGAAATCACTGTCATACACCTGGCTGTGCCCAGCCAATTTTGGCGCATTCTGCTGCTGGTGCTGAGCATCTACGCACTCTTATTATTAATCGGGTTTTACACCTCTATTAAGGTCAATCCGCATCTTCTCACACCACGGGGCTTAGAAATCCGACGCGGCCACAGATTCGTGTGTGAGATTCCATGGGAAAACTTGGCACGGGCGCAAAAGGTTGGTCCCGGGCAGGGTGGTGACATCATTATCAATGAAGACGGAGAAGTCAGGCTCCCGGTTCTGAGCGAAGTTAACGTCAGACTTGAGCTGGAGCCACCGGTATTGGCGCAAGACCTGCACAAAGGGCGGGTCGATGTGACTGCAGTCGAAATTTACTGTGACGACAGAAATTCTTTCCTTGATTCGGTTGCTGAGGCGTGGTAGTCACGCACTATGTGAAGAACTTAACGCAAGAACTCACCATCACTGGTGGGGGTCGCCCGCACACCGTGGGCACGTAATGGAATTACCTAGTGGATAGGTAGCTTTTCAGTTTTGCTGGCGCATGGCTACGAATTCTGCCCTTTTGTCCATTAACCCTGAAAATCAACGACCCCAAGCACAGAGCTTGGGGTCGTGGGGTATGGTGCGCCAATCTACATTGACGCTCACATGCCTGAGCATATCATTAAGCGTATGAAGGACAAAAATGAACTAGAAACCATGCTTGGCGCGGCTCGTTTCAAAACATACTACACAGCTGCAGGAAACGATACAGAAAAGGCGGTAGCACTATACCGCTGGAATACTCGGTTAGCTGGCGCTTTACACTCTCAGTTGTCTTACTTTGAGGTTCTAACACGCAACGCCATGAACAATGCGCTTCAGGACTGGAACTATAAGGAAAAGGGCTACAGAGATTGGTCCCTCGAATACCAATCAAACCAATTGTTGTACGACATGTTCAAAACGCCTATGGGGCAGGCTAGGAAATGGGCCCGGAAAGAATCTCAACGTCGAGGTAATGGGCACACACGCAAAAACGCTCCGCCCAGTCACGATGATGTAATAGCTCAATTCACGTTAGGTAATTGGTCGAATCTTCTCGGAGAGGCATTGCCGGACCATCGTTCAAACGCCAAAAGACTGTGGAAGGAGTGTCTCCACCACGCCTTTCCCAACGCTGGTATTGAAGACCAGTGGAGGGAAAATATTGGCAAGAAGGTTGAACGGCTGACACGTTTGCGTAACCGAGTATCGCACCAAGAAAACCTTTTGGAAACTAACGTCCGAGGACGACTCAATGACCTGATAACAGTACTAAGAGCCATTGACAAAAGTTACCCTTCCTGGACGATGGAAGATTCCCAGGTGCGACGGGTAGCGCAAGAAGATCCTCGCAAAAGTTGGACGTAAGGCATGCTTCAATTCTTCGGAATGATCTTCACATTGAAAAATGACAAATATTTTCGTTTTTCAGCTTGTGTAGTTGTCGGTGACAAGTATTGAGAATGTGAAGTGTCCAAGTTTTGTTCCGTTTGAGTAGATGGGCATCTCTTCAATCATGCCAAAGAAGTGTGACCACGAGGCAAAGACAACGTGCCCCGAGTTGTCGATGACTATACCCCGGCAGAAGACTTGTCGATACAAGCCGCGCTCGCTGTCAACCATTCGTGAATAACGGGTGTGTGGACTCCGCGGTCCTGAGGCTTGGCCATCCAACTCAGCCATGGTGCACTTTTGCAAATAGGCCCGCTGAAAACGGACTTTTTTAGTCCCTATTTGCAAAAATGCACCATCTGCCAATACAAAGCACCGAAAGGACGGCGAAAAGAGGTTTTCCCGGGTTAAGGAAGACGGTTAAGGGGACGAAGTGAGAGTCAACGGACCAACAAAGTTTCCGGCACCGCGCGGAACCGCAACCACCGCTGGTGCATACTCCGAAAGCCCGTACGCAACCACGCCCCGAATCCACGCCATCCTGGCGGAAATCCTGCAAGATTTCGCCCGCATCCCCTTTTGTGGCATAACCCTTCCGGTGCTGGGCCTGGGCCCGGATCCTTGGGGCTTTGCCAGATTGGCGCGTGTATAGACAAACTTGTCTATTGATCCCCGTAGCTGACGCGGCGTTACTGCATGGACCGAAGGGTACGTTACCGGCACTTGCGTTTAATACCGGTTGTGCAGCCATGAATTTAGAAATTGACTCTGCCTTGTGTTCCGGCTTAAGTTTAAGCCCTTGCTGAACTGATTGGTCTACTTAAGGAAGAACGCATGGTCTACAACCGCATTCTCTCCCGGCGACAGTTGCTGCGCACAGCAGCAGCCATGGGCGGGGTTGCCCTGGGAGGCGGCATGCTTTCTGCCTGTTCTACACAGTCACAAACACGACAGCCACAAACAAGTGCTTCCGGGCCCGCATCTTCTGCTAGTTCTGCTTCCCGGGAAGAACTGGTCATCGGTTTTGTGCCCATTGCGTGTGCCTCACCACTGGTTGCCGCGGATGCGCTCGGCGCATTTGAAAAGCAGGGACTCCACGTAAAATTACGGAAATACGCCGGGTGGGCTGATCTCTGGACGGCATATGCAACCGGAACCCTCGACGTTGCGCACATGCTCTCACCAATGCCACTGGCAATTGATGCTGGTGCGACGAACGCATCCCGGCCCACAGAATTGGCTTTTACCCAAAACACCAACGGACAAGCGCTAACCTTGTCTACCTCTCACTTGGGCGCGGTCTCGCAACCGACAGATCTTGCGGGGATGGTGCTAGGAATTCCCTTTGAGTATTCGGTGCATGCATTACTTTTGCGCGATTATTTGGTCGCCGGTGGTCTCGACCCAGTTTCAGATGTGGAATTGCGGCTCTTGCGGCCACCGGACATGGTGGCGCAATTGGCGGTCGGCGCCGTCGACGGTTTTATTGGCCCCGAACCGTTTAACCAAAGAGCATTGACCACGGGATCAGGCCGCGCGTTCATTCCCACCCGGCAGATGTGGGAGAACCACCCCTGCTGCTCGGTTGCTATAGCCAAAGAAATTGACCGCGGGGTGCGTGATCGTGTGGTCGCGGCGCTGCGCGAAGGCGCCCAATTTGTCGACAGCCCGCATCACGTACACGAATCAGCGTCGATGTTGGCAGAAGAAAAATACCTGAACCAGAAAGAAGAATTGATCTCGCCTGCTTTAGCCGGATCCTATACCACCTGGGATGGCACCGATGTGGTGGATCCGGACATGATCAATTTCGGCGGACAGACTTCAGCTACCGCGATCACCTGGATGGCTGCGCAAATCGCGCGCTGGGACCTCGGCGGCACGGCCTTGACGATGGACGACGACGTGCTCTTAGCAGCTACGGAATCAGTCTTGCCGCCTGAGGCAGACCGCAGCACGGACCCGGTTGACATCAATGGCCGGATATTTGATCCGCTAAAGCCCACGGCTGGATACCAGCGTTAAGGACCCACTATGTCTCGAACTCACACGTCTACCATTCGAACGCCAGCTACTCGCACGTCAGCTACGCGAACGCTGCCAAGGAAAAAGCCCGGCCCGTGGAAACCCGTTGCCCTCGGCGTCGGCCTGTTTCTCGCTTTCCTTCTCGTATGGCAATTAATCGCGGCGGCGGGTTGGCTGTCGGATATCGCGCCGACTCCCGCTCGCACCCTCAGCCGCGGTGCTGAAATCTTGGCTGATCCTTTTTACCGGGATGGTCCAGCCTCTGTTGGCATTTTCTGGCACATGGTGGCATCCCTGCGCCGTGTGCTGTTCGGTTTTATCATCGCCATGCTCATCGCCATTCCGCTGGGCTTTTGGTTAGGATCGTCCACCACCTTCCGCCGGGCGACAGACCCCTTTGTGCAAATTCTGCGGCCGGTATCCCCGCTGGCGTGGCTGCCGTTGGGGCTTGCGCTGCTGCGCGATGCAGAAAATACCGCGGTCTTCGTCATTATTCTCTCCGCTTTGTGGCCCACCCTGCTCAACACCATTGAGGCCGTACGCGGCGTGCACCCGTCGTACAAAAACCTCGGTGCCACATTGGGCACCAGCCGAGTGGACCGGCTGTTCTACATCATCGGGCCTGCCGCGCTTCCCGGCATCATCACGGGCATGCGTCAGTCGCTGTCCACCGCGTGGCTGGTGATTGTGGCAGCGGAGATGCTTGTCGGCGGGCAAGGCGTCGGCTTCTTCGTGTGGAATATGTGGAATCGCCTGGATATTGATGCCATCGTCGTGGTCATCGTTCTCATCGGTGCCATCGGCTTGGCCCTGGATTACTTGGTTGCTTCATTGCAGAAAGTAGTGCGTTATGACTAATACCCCAACCAACACGATGACAAATACTTCGACCAATACCGTGCCCCACACCGTTGAGGCAGAAACCGCGCATATCGAATTTGCGAATATTACAAAAAGCTACGGGTCGACGACGATCATCGGCGAGACTTCCGTATCCATTAAGGAAGGCGAGTTTGTCTCCTTGCTTGGGCCTTCCGGCTCAGGCAAATCCACCATGCTGAACATGATTGCTGGCTTGGCGACGCCGTCGACAGGCGAGGTCCGTGCCCGCGACGAGGTAGTCACCGGCCCTGGCTCAGACCGAGGCGTGGTTTTTCAAAATCACGCCCTATTGCCATGGATGACAGCGCGCGGAAATATCGAATTCGGGCTGCGCTCTGCACGGCCGGATTTGTCGAAAGCACAGCGTAAGACAATCACACAGGATTTCTTGGATGAAGTCAGTTTGGGACATGCGGCTGACCGTCGTCCCGCGCGGCTTTCCGGTGGCATGCAGCAGCGGGTGGGTTTGGCGCGTGCGTTTGCCATTGGTTCGGATATTTTGCTGCTGGATGAACCTTTTGGTGCGTTGGATGCGCTGACCCGGAGGCAATTACAGACCTTGTTGCTCAGCGTTTGGGAAGAAAACCGACGCACGGTGGTAATGGTGACCCACGATGTTGACGAAGCGATCTTGCTGTCCGACCGCATCTTGGTTATGTCGCCGGGGCCAGAGGCAACCATCGTGGAAGATTTACGGGTCGGCCTTGCCCGCCCGCGTACCGGTGATGCGGACCCAGCCGTCGGCAAGCGTAAAAATGAGCTGCGCCAGCACCTGTTGTCATTGCTGGAACAGGATTAGAAGGTGTGGCGTCACAGGGTATCTAGAGTGTGCTTTGCCTCTGTCAATGAGACCTCAGGGTGAGCTTGGCGGAGTTTTCTTGCAGCTTTTGCTAGTCCGCTAGTGTTCAATGTTTCTCGAAGAGCTTGCTTTTCATTTTCGGAGAGGGGAATCGGCCGATGCTCGTTCTGAGGTTTACTGAAACTGGTATAGGCGCTTATGAGGGTCAGAATAAGGCAAAGAAATCCTACGCTTGCACGCCAAGACAAAGGTCCGTCTGACATAGCGATTAATAGGAGGCCCACAATAAAAAAGAATGCGGATCCACTGAAGAATTTGAAGTTCATTTTGTTTCCTTCACTGGGTATTGACGGTTTCCTAGCAGTTATCTTGGACCGCAGCGATTCCCAAAAGCTCAGCGGCAGTAGCGCCGGCAGCGCTCCATGTCAGCGAAACTCTAGCTGAAATAACTGTTGCCACAATTCTTTTTACCGTGGCTGACCTTACCGATGCCTATCTTTAGAAGGAGAGCGGCATGATTGAGGGAAGGCTATCGGTAGATGTGCCTATAAATCTACCCGGTGGGGATTATCAACATAATTCCGTGTGACTAAAGTTACAAACTGGTGACTGTGATCTCAGACGAGACTATCTGCAGGTTTCTTAGGAATCACAGATCTCACACAAACTCGCTACCATGGCAAGCAGCATAGATGTAATGGAAGGTAGGCGAGTACCCCAATGTCACTCCTCGACTTAGATACTGAGCAATTCAACGAACTAGCCCAGCAGGTGCGCAAAGATTACCAGGATCTGCAGGCGAAGAACCTGAACCTGAACCTGACGCGCGGTAAACCGTCGAACGAACAGCTCGATTTCTCCCACGATCTGCTTAGCCTGCCTGGCGACGACCCGATTGATGCCGACGGCGTCGATGTGCGCAACTACGGCGGATTGCTGGGAATCAAGCAGCTGCGCGAGATCTGGGCGAATGCCCTGGGCCGCTCGGTGGACAACACCATCGCGGCTGATTCTTCTTCTCTGAACATTACTTTTGACCTGCTGTTGTGGTCGTATACCTTCGGCAACAATGATTCCGTACGCCCGTGGAGCCAAGAAGAAAAGATCCGCTGGATCTGTCCGGTGCCGGGTTACGATCGCCACTTCACCATCACCGAAAAACTCGGCATCGAGATGGTGTCAGTTCCTATGCTTGACGACGGCCCGGATATGGACGCCGTCGCAAAGCTGGCCCAAGACCCGCAGGTGAAGGGCATGTGGGCCGTGCCGGTGTTCTCCAACCCAACCGGAGTGATCTTCTCCAAGGAAGTCTGCGAAAAGCTGGCTGCCATGGACACTGCCGCGCCAGATTTCCGCATTGTGTGGGATAACGCGTATGCGCTGCACACGCTGACCAACGAATTCCCAGAAAATTACAACGTGCACGAGATGGCCGCGGACGCGGGCAACCCGAACCGCTTCTGGGAAATGTCGTCGTCGTCCAAGGTCACGCACGCTGGCTCGGGCGTAGGCTTTTTCACCTCCTCGGAAGAAAACATCGCGTGGTATTCTTCCATCGCTAGCGCCCGCGGCATCGGCCCGAACAAGGTCAACCAACTGGCGCACGCGCGTTTCTTCGGAGACGAAGAAGGCCTGAAAGCGCTGATGCGCAAGCACTCCGGATCATTGGCACCGAAGTTCGACGCTGTCCTGGATCTGTTGGAAAAGAAACTGGGCGGATATGACGTCGCTAGTTGGTCGCATCCAGAAGGCGGCTATTTCATTGACCTCAACGTCATCGATGGCACCGCGACACGCGTGTGGGAGCTGGCGAAAGAAGCCGGAATTGAATTAACCAAGGCCGGTGCTTCCTTCCCGTACGGCAAAGACCCGCACAACCGGAATATCCGCCTAGCACCATCGATGCCTACCGCCGATGAGGTCGCTATCGCCATGGATGGTGTGGCTACCTGCGTGCTGCTGGCTGCGATTGAGAAGAAGGAGGCTTAAGCCCCTGCAATTCGAAGAAACCGGATATTGGCTCAGCCAACTCATCCCGGCCAAGCTGGAATTTCGCAAGCTCGATGAGTGGCGCATTGTCAGCGCACAGATCGACGAGCAACAAGCGCTGGCGGCAACCGCCAACTTCGGCGAGGTTGATACCGGGCTGACTAGTGATGAATCCGGCCAATCCGTGCGCTGCGAGCTGCTCGCCGTGGCGCAAGCCGAACAGCCCGCCATCGCGACTGCCGTTCTGGCCGCTGCAGAATTGCTGCGTTCGGCAGGCGGCGTGCTGCCAGCGCAACCGGGTGTGCTGCTGCCGGATATCGGCCAGAAATTCGCTGAGCTGGAACAAGATCATCTCACCGTGCGCCACGGTCTGCTGGCCGTGCCGTATTTGTGGTCTGGAAAGACGCCACGTCTGGAAGAAGACGACCGGCTTACGCTGATTTGCCAGTTGATCATGCTCACCGATGCAGAGTACGAATTTGCCGTGCAGCAAGGCGTCGGCAAGCTGCAGGACAAATTGTCTACCGAAGGCATTGATCCAGGCGACTGGGGACGGTAGTCCGAGCAGTAGTTGGCTCGGTAGTCGGCTTGGTGACTGTTGGGTCGGTGACTGTTTGGTCTGCTGGGGATATCGGTAAAGTAGTGGCGTGGCTCTTTACCGGAAATATCGCCCCGCAAGCTTTGCTGAGGTCATCGGACAATCGCAGGTCACTGAGCCTTTATCAGTGGCGCTCGATGCCCACCGCATCAACCATGCCTATTTGTTTTCAGGCCCACGTGGCTGCGGCAAAACCTCCTCGGCGCGCATCCTCGCGCGCTCACTGAACTGCGTCGAAGGGCCAACCTCGACGCCATGCGGGAAGTGCGATAGCTGCCGTGCGCTCGCCCCCGGAGGCCCCGGCAACCTGGATGTCACGGAGCTCGACGCGGCCTCCCACAACGGTGTAGAAGACATGCGTGAGCTGCGCGACCGCGGCCACTACGCGCCGGCGGAATCGCGCTACCGCATTTTCATCATTGACGAGGCGCACATGATCTCGCAGCAGGGTTTCAACGCTCTGCTGAAGATCGTCGAAGAACCGCCTGAGCACCTAATTTTTATTTTTGCGACCACCGAGCCGGAAAAAGTCATCGGCACGATCCGCTCGCGTACGCACAATTACCCGTTCCGCCTGCTGACGCCACCGGATATGAAAGCACTGTTGCAGCACGTGGTGGAAGAAGAAAACGTGCAGGTAGAAGATGCGGTCTATCCCTTGGTGATGCAAGCCGGTGGTGGTTCGCCACGCGATACTCTCTCGTTGCTGGACCAGTTGTTGGCCGGTGCGAAAGACGGGCAGTTGACTTACCAACAGGCGGCTCCGCTGCTGGGCGTGACGGATTTGGCGCTGATTGATCGTGTGATTGCCGCGCTTGCCGACGACGAAAAAGGCGAATTATTCCGCATCGTCAACGACGTCATTAATGCTGGGCACGAGCCCCGCCGTTTCGTGGAGGATTTGCTCGACCGCTTGCGGGATCTGTTGATTATCCAGGCTGTGCCCGAGGCATTCGATGAGGGGCTGGTTTCCGCCCCGCAGGATCGCGTGGCGGTTCTGAATGAACAAGCCGGATGGTTTAGCCCGGAGGCGCTGACACATTACGCGGACGTAGTAAACGAGCGCTTGCCACAGATGCGTGGGGCGACTTCACCACAGTTATTGCTGGAGATTTTGTGTGCGCACTTGTTGGCGCGGCCATACGTGGCAGCGGCGGGTAACACAGCTGATGCTGGGGCTGGGCCAGGCAGCGGTGTTGGCGCGGGGACCGGTGCCGGTCAATCGGGCCAGTCTGGTCGGGCAGGCCAGTCTGGACAGGGTGTTGCAGCCCAGGACGGTCGTCAGCACAACGGGCAGGGTGGTCCGCGTGGTGCGGCGGCCGCGTTGGCTGCTGTGGCGGCGATGGGTTCGGCGAAACCGCAGACGAAGTCGATGCCGTCGCACGGCCCGGCGCCTAAGGCACAGCCTGGTGAACATACTGGTGAACAGGTTGCTGAGCAGCACAAGGCAGCATCTGCTAGTGAGCACAACCCAGAAACGCCTAGAGCTGAGCAAGAAAATGTGGTTGGTGCTGTTGCCGAAGCAGTAAGTGCTGCCGATTCCACGGACTCTGCGTCGGCTAACGATGCTGTCCGTGCGCAACACACCGACGAGTCTGCGCAGCCAGACCATGCTGAAAAGCCAGACCATGCTGAACAGCAGCGTGCCGAGCAGCAGCCTAGTAAGCAGCAGTCTAATGAACAGCCAGGTGATGCACTCGAAATCATCCGCAGCCAGTGGACGAATATTCGCTCAAAGGTAGGGCAGAAAAACCGCGTCGCGGAAGTTATGCTCACCGAGGCAAAAGTTCTGGGGATCGACGGCGAGACCGTCGTGCTGGGGCATAACACCGGGGCTTTGGCTGAGCGCATTAATTCTGAGCGCAACAATGCCGTGATCGTCGAAGCGGTAAGCGCCGTCGTCGACCAGAAATTACAGGTCAAGTGCATCGTCGGCACGAAAGTTCCACCTGAACTTACGGCGCAACCGCGCACGACGCCGCAACCGCAGAAACCTGCGCAGCAGAATGACCAGTCGCGCCAGAATTCGCAGCCACAGCAGAATAACCAGCCGCCGCAGCAGGATCAATCGCAGGCAGAAACGCGCCCGCGGCAGGAAGCTCAACGCACAAGCAGTGACAGTGTCTGGCCAGAAACCAGCCGCGATGTTAACGCCGGGGCGGAATCAACGGACACTGCGGTGCGCGAGAGCAATGAGGGTTCTGGGCAATCCCACCGGCAGCAACCGGAGCCACATGAGAAACCATCCGCCAGCGCAAAGAACCAGGACTGGCGCGAGGTAGCTAACCAAGCAAAAAACCGGGCTCGTGAGCGCGCAGCACAAACCAGCGGCGATACCTTTGGCGACGGTGTCCCGCTGCCACCTGAACCGGCTGCAGAAGAGTCTGCACCGGACGAGCCGCCGCAAGCGCAGCCAGCACAATCGTCGGCAAGCTACATACAGAACGCACAGAACACACAGAATACGCAGAACGCACACGGCGCGCCGGGCAGCGCCGAAACCAGTAATGCCGAAAGAAACAACGCCGAAAACGGCAATGCACAAAACAGCAATGCGCAAACCGGCGGGGACGACACAGGCGCCAGCACAAGCACCAATACGGACACCAACGCCAACACCAGCACCGGTGAACGCAGCCCGGAAGAAATCCACGCCGCCGCGCGCAAGCTGCTGGAAACCGAGCTGGGCGCTCGCCCGCTGTAGTCTGTCCCAGTCCGTTGTAAACTGGGGCCGACGTGCGCGGCCACCCGCGCAGACGCCTAGCTATCGGGCTAATCCCCATAGCTATGCGTAAGAATGCACCACTACACCAAACAAGGAGTAGCAATAATGACGCAGCCACAAGACATGCAACAGCTCATTGCCCAGGCCGCCGAAATGCAGGCCAACCTGCAGAAGGCGCAGGAGGAGATCCTGGCCACCTCCGTTACCGGTAAAGCAGCCAACGGCCTGGTTGAGGTCACCATGACCGGCGGAGCGGAAGTTACCGACATCAAGATTGATCCGCAGGTTGTCGATGCCGACGACGTCGACACGCTGCAGGACCTGATCCTCGGTGCATTCCAGGACGGCCACCGCCAGGCTGGCGAGCTGGCCAAGGAAAAGATGGGCCCATTGTCGCAGGGCATGGGCGATGGCGACATCAACAACCTCATGGGTGGAATGTAAGTGTTCGAAGGTCCTTTACAAGACCTCATCGACGAATTCTCGCGCCTGCCTGGGATTGGGCCGAAAAGTGCCCAGCGGATCGCCTTCCATGTTCTGCACACAGAACCGGAAGACATTGACCGCCTCCAGCAGGCGCTTGCTGGTGTCCGCGACGGGGTTACGTTTTGCCGCATCTGCTGCAATATCTCCCGCGACAGCGTGTGCCGCATCTGCCATGATTCCGGGCGTGATCGCTCGATGATCTGCGTAGTCGAAGAACCCAAAGACATCCAGTCCATCGAACGCACCGGCGAATACACCGGCCGCTATCACGTGCTCGGTGGTGCGCTGGACCCGCTGGCGAATATTGGGCCGAAAGACCTCAACATCAGCCAGTTGTTGCAGCGCATCGGCGGTGTCGTGCAGGATCGCGAGCTGGCGGATTCCACCCCGGAACACCCGCTTTACGACGACGCCCCGGAGATTACCGAGGTGATTCTCGCGATGGATCCGAATACCGAGGGCGAGGCGACCGCGTCCTACCTGGTGCGCCTGCTGCGGGATTTCCCGGATTTGAAAATTTCGCGGCTGGCCTCCGGAATGCCGCTGGGCGGCGATTTGGAATTCGTCGACGAGCTCACGCTATCCCGCGCGCTGTCCGGCCGCCTGCCCGTGCGCTAGCGCTGCCGCCATCCGTGTAGCGGCCGCCGCGGGCCCGCTGAGTGCCCGCCGAGGCCAACGATACTTTCGCGACTTAGGGCCGCGGTTTCCCCGCGATCCAATACACGCACCACTGGATCGCCGCGGAATCCAAGCCGAAGACCGTCATACCCAGTTTGCGTGCGGTTTTCGCCATCCCAGACTCCCCACTGGCCCACAGATACTCCGGCTGAAATTCCGGGTGTTGGCGGGCCAGTTCTTGTACGTGGGCAGCCAGTAGTTCCTGGTGCTGCGCATAAGGGCCCGTGACGACGTCCACGCTGGCCAGCGTATTCTGCCACTGTTGCAGCGCGGCAGTTTCAATATCCGCCTCGGTTTCAGCGAGTGCGATCACGCGGGTGGTGCGCAGTGTATCCGGGTGGAAGCGCTGGCAGTATTCCAGAATCGCCCACACCGACGGCAGTGCTGAAGGGTCCGCGATGAGTAGCTGCCTGCTACTGGGGTGGTGCCACAACCCGCGGGAAGCATAGATCGCGCATTCGTCACCTGCTTGTGCACGCAGCACCCAGTTCAATCCCGGGGCGGGGAAGGTGTGGTCGTCGGTGCTTTCTCGGCCCGTGCGTTTGCCGTGCGTGGCCACATCAAAACACGCGGTCGCATTCTCCCGGTCCAGTGCGCGGAAAGTGTACCAGCGCAGCTCTGGACGCCACGCGGAATCGCAGGAGGCAATGACGGCGCGTAGGTTCGCGCGGTCGCCGTCGGCAAGCGCGTTTTCTAAGCCGTCCAAGCTGTGCGCAGCTGTGGGCATGATCAGCCCGAAAAACTCATCAGGTCCAGTCAGGCGCAGATCCGCGAAAGCGGGGGAGTGCAGGTGCACCCGCAGGAGTTCGTCGGCAAGCACCTCCACAGACGTTACCCGGCAACGCACGAAATGATGGCGTGCGTCGCCGGGTGGGTTGGACAGGGTGGTGTCGAGAAACTCGTGGAGTTTGTCAGAGTGCTCGGCGGTATCTTGCGAGGTATGTCCATCAGCCATGTGGTTTATCTTAGGCTAGCGTAAGAATTATTGGCCAGTGGGTAGCGTCTGCGCGCCGCGGCTATAATTTTGCGGCGTGCGCTTAGCGCAGGCGTTCGGTGCGCAGCTGCTCGATGGCCGGGATCTCCAACGGTTCCAGCTCATCCAACGTGCACCCCAATGCCATGGACAACACCAGATCCGCCAACTGCGGATTGCGCGCCAGGGCAGGGCCGTGCATGTAGGTTGCGATGACCGATCCTTGCACCGCGCCTTCGGCTCGAGTTTGCGCAGCAACATCGTCGGCTGCGCCAGCACGGGCAGCATCGGCATCGCAGTTACCAATACCAGTGGTGATAGCACCCAAAGGGTGGGCATCCGGGCCGAGCACACTGGCGCCCATGTGGTTTTCGAAACCAGTCAGCGGGGAAGTCAGGCTACTGGTGACACCGGCTTGCGTTGGTTGCGAAGCGACCTCACCAATCGCACGCTTTTGCAATGTGACGGTCCGGGCGTCAATTAAGCCCAGCCCCTCGACTTCCCGGCCCGCAGCGCGGAAAGTCTCGCCGACCAGCTGAAAACCAGCGCAAATAGCGAAAACTGGCGCACCAGCGCGGGCAGCTTTGTGCAGGCCGCCGTCGGCAAGCAAATGCTCTACTGCCAGGATCTGCGCGCTATCTTCGCCACCGCCCACGGTATAGGCGTCGAGCTGGCTTGGCACTGGCTCGCCGAGCTTGATCGGGTGAATCTGCGCCGAAATCCCCCGCATGCGGGCGCGTTGACGCAGCACCAGCGCATTGCCGTCGTCGCCGTAGGTGCCCAACACGTCCGGCAGCACCAGACCAATATTCAGCTCTGCCTTTTTCGCTGACTCGCTGGCTTCGGCAGTGCGCTCAGCTGCGTTATGGTTGGCCGCAGCGTTGTGCTTATCGTGTGCCATATTCGCTGCTATCTCCTAAGCTTCCTCGGAACGGGCGGTGGAATTTTTCGGCGCGGAATTCTGTACCTGCGCTGCCTGGGATGCAGAAGAATCACCGCGCTCTAAAGCCTTCTTCAAATCCCGGAAGGCAGTGTAATTCGCCAACACCTCAATACGCCCGGCTGGGCACGCATCGATGGCTTTCACCGGATCAGCGATTAACTCGTGGCTGATATCGGCATAAACCAAACGCACCGCCAGGTCTGTGCCACGCTCACCGGAAGCCTTTACGGACTGCTCGGCGAAATCCTCAAACGTGACATCCCACAGCCAGGACAAATCCTCCCCGTCGGCGACTTGCCCGTTCACCGCGATCACCAAACCTTCGGCGCTGCGATCCACCATGGACAACGCCTCTTGCCAGCCAGCCGGGTTTTTTGCCAGCAACAAGCGAATTTCATGCTCGCCGCGGGTGATCGTGGAATAACGCCCGGCGACATCATCCACCTGCTCGGTGGCGGACACAGCCTGTTCGAAGCCGACGCCGAAGGCCTCGACTGCCGCGGCGATGGCCTGGGTAGCGTTGCCCCGATTGGCCCGGCCCGGCAGGGCCAGGTTCATCGGGTGCGCGGCGTCGTCCAGCGACGAGCTGCGCGTAATGCCCTCGTCCGTGATCGTCCAATCTGGGGTGGGGCGTTCGAAGGTGGAGCCGTCGGCAAGCTTTTTCGCTGCGTACCAATGCTCGCCGTCGCGCACAATCGCGCCACCCGTGCGCGGGCAGGTGGTGGATTCACCGAGCCAGCCGCCGCCAGCGGCTACCCACACCACGTTCGGGGCGTCATAAGCCACCGAGGTGATCAGCACGTCGTCGCAGTTCGCGATGACAGTCATGTCCGGGTGCGCCGTAATGGCGCCGCGCAAAGTGCGCTCAATCTTGTTGATCTCCCCGACGCGGTCCAGCTGATCGCGTGACAGGTTCAGCAGCACCAGCGCCTGCGGATTGATCTTGTCCGCAACCTGCGGCACGTGCAGTTCGTCCACCTCCAGGGCGAGGACTTCAGCATGACGGCCCGTCAACAGTGCAGAGATGATTCCGGCATCCATGTTGTCGCCGCCCTCATTCGTGGCGACGGAATACTCACTGCGCAGCGCATTCGCCAGCATGCGGGTGGTGGTGGACTTTCCGTTCGTGCCGGTGACCAGCACAGCCGGGCGATCGTCGGCAAGATTGTGCATGACGTTCGGGTCGATCTTGTCCGCGAGCAAACCGCCGATCATGCCACCCGCTCCCCGGCCGGTTGCGCGCGAGGCTACCGTCGCCAAGCGAGCGACGGTTGTGGCCACCCGCGTGCGGGCACGGGACACGATGGACACCGGCGATGACGGTGATGACGACGCAGAAGACTTAGTCATAGGCATCTAGGATAGTAAAAAGGCGTGGTTACTAGTGGGATGTGTGGTTTGAGCCACTCGCAGGATTCGGTGTTCCTTTGCGCGAAGAGCTGCGGCGCCGCCTATGGGAACGGGATTTTTTCCGTGGCTGCTTTCCTGTTTGATTTTCATTCTGTTTTTCTGCCTGCTTGGGGTGCTGTTTCACGGACGCTTTGCCGGATTGTTGCTTCCCGGATTGTTGTTTGCCGGATGCCTTCCCCGCAGGCTGGCTAGGTACCGCCCGCGGGTGCGTGGATTGTTCCACTGGCGCATCAGGATCCGGGTGTGGCTTCACGCGGGTGAGCGCATCCAAAAAAGCGGTATCCCCGAGCAGCGGAATGCCTTTGCGCACCGCGTGCATAGCCTTGCCCCGCAGGTCAGTGGTCTTATTGCACACTACTACCGATACCCCGCGGTGCAGATGCTCGCGATACACCAACCCGGCCTCAGTCAACGCGGTGACGATGGTATCGGGACTATAACCGATCTCATCAGCAACCACGACCTCCATGCCCTCGACCAAAGACCGGCCCGGCACGTATTTTCCAGGGTTGGCTAAGGTCAGCTCGGCTTCGGCGGATTCCACGCGTATGTGGCTGCGTTGCAAACCACAGCGATCCGCCCGCAGATCATCCGGGTGGTAGCTAGCGATCAGCTCATGGTCAGCGCCCGATGACTTCTGTGCGGCTTCGTGCTGATGCTGAAAAATATCCCACAATAAATGCGTGGTTTCGCGGGTGGTTTCTTCTTGGCTGCGCCCAGCACGCACAGCTGATGCCACCGGACTAATCGCTGACAAACCCATCGCGCGAGCCACGCCGGCAGGTCGAATATCCGTGAACGGAACTTCTTGCCGACGCGCAGTGGCCAGCGTGTCGACGATTGTGGCAGGCTGCGGAACATGCCCGACGCGCTGGCGCTTGCGGTTGCCCTTGCGGGAGCGCCGCCGGTTGGCACGTGCAGCAGCACTCATCGCGCGCTTGGCCTCGGAAACCAGAAAACCCCAGGTTAACGGCAGATCGTGGACGATCAGCGTGCGGTCGTCGATAAGCCGGTCGAGTGGCTTCAGGATCTTGGCAAAGCGCTGGCCGTTGTTCACTTCTTCGCGGGAAAGCCCGTGATAATGCCGGGGGCCAGGGTCTTCGCCCGGGTTGAGTACGGCGTGAAAAGCCTCTCCGGTCTCGCCATCGTCGTTAAAAGTCACGGCATCGACTGCCACCAGGCGAGCAGTCGATGGATGAATACCGGAAGTCTGCACTGTGAGCGCCAAAAAAGGATAGGCGGCAACTGCCTCGCGGCGAGCCTGCTCTTTAGGATGCAGCTCACCCGAGGAGTCCTGGGTATTCGTGACGTTGTTGTCGGTGTTGCCGGTGTCGTCGGTATCGGTATGCGAGGTCATTAGTACAGCAGTCTAGTGCACTCCACAGAGGCCTAGCCTAAGTCTTGCAGGTCTCGTCCTACTGGGAGCTGTCCTATTGGGGCTGCGTCCTGTAGCGGCTACGTACTACAGGCTGGAATGCGCGCGGTTGGCAGCCGAAACCAGTGCCTTCAGTGAGGCGTACGTCGTCGAGCCTGCAATACCCACGCCCCAGACGCTGGAGCCGTTGATCGTCGCCAAGATATAACATGCGGCTTCGGCATCATCACCGGCGGTGCGGGCGTGCTGGGAGTATTCCAATACCTCGATGTCCAAGCCCAAGTTACCCAGCGCATCGGCATAGGCGGCGATTGGTCCGTTACCGGAGCCTTCGATGGTGCGCTCGGTGCCTCCGTGGATGACCTTGGCAGTAACGCTGGCGTCTTTGTCTTCGGTTTCCGCGTTGTTCACGGTGACAGAAACCTGTTCTACCGGGGAGTGTGTCTCCAGGTACTCGTTGGCGAAGATATCCCACATGGCTTTCGAATCGACTTCGCCGCCCTCAGCATCAGTGACGGTCTGCACAACGCGGGAGAAATCGACTTGCATGGCGCGCGGCATGGCGATGCCGTGGTCGGTTTTCATGATGTAGGCGACGCCACCCTTGCCGGATTGCGAATTCACGCGGATGACGGCTTCGTAATCGCGGCCGATGTCCTTCGGGTCGATCGGCAGATACGGAACTTCCCAGGTGGTCTCGCGCAACTCTTCCCATGCCACGTCGGAGCTGCTGGCTTGGGGATGCACGTTGGCAGCCATCGCATCCAACCCCTTGTTGATGGCGTCCTGGTGGGAACCGGAAAACGCGGTAAAGACCAGGTCGCCACCGTATGGGGAGCGCTCGTGCACGCGCAGCTGGTTGCAGTATTCGACGGTGCGACGGATCTGCGCAATATCGGAGAAATCGATCTGTGGGTCCACGCCCTGGGTCAGCATGTTCAGGCCCAAGGTCACCAAATCCACGTTGCCGGTGCGTTCACCATTGCCGAACAAGCAACCTTCGATGCGGTCGGCCCCGGCCAGGTAGCCCAGCTCAGCAGCTGCGACGCCTTCGCCGCGGTCATTATGCGGGTGCAGCGAGATGATCAGCGACTCGCGGTTGTCTAAGTTGCGGTGCATCCACTCGATGGAATCGGCATAAACATTAGGGGTGATCATCTCGACTGTCGACGGCAGGTTGATGATCAGCGGGTTTTCGGGCGTCGGCGCCATGATTTCCGCGACCGCATCGCAGACTTCCTTGGCAAAATCCAGCTCGGTACCGGTGAAGGATTCCGGGGAGTATTCCCAGCGCCAGTTGGTGTCTGGGTAATCCTGCGCGATGGTTTTGATCAGCTCTGCGGCCTCGGTTGCCAGCGCCTTGATTGCCGGGCGGTCTTTCCGGAAGACGACGCGGCGCTGCAACTTCGACGTGGAGTTATAAAAGTGCACGATGACGTTTTTCGCGCCCTCACAGGCCTCAAAGGTCCGCCGGATCAGGTGCTCACGAGCCTGCACCAACACCTGGATGGTGACGTCGTCAGGAATTAAATCCTGCTCAATGATCTCGCGGACAAAGTCGAAATCAGTTTGGGATGCGGAAGGGAAACCCACCTCGATTTCCTTGTAACCCATGTTCACCAGCAGTTCGAACATGCGACGCTTGCGCTCTGGGCTCATTGGATCAATCAAAGCTTGGTTTCCGTCGCGCAGGTCCACCGCGCACCACTGCGGGGCGACGGTGATCTTTTTATCCGGCCATGTGCGGTCCGGCAGCTGGATGTCTTCGACTTCTTGGGCGAAAGACAAGTAGCGATCCACCGGCATAGACGAGCCTTTTTGCTTGTTCCACGCCGGTTGGTTCTCATTACGTGGGCCGTTGGGCTTGCGTACCTGGCGGGGTGCAGAGATGAAAGCGTCGTTAGGGGACATGGTGATTCCTTTTGGTTACAGCGGAGTTCGGATTGAGCAGAGTTCGGATTGAGCGGTGCCTGGTTTTCACAGGAGCTCTGTTCGGCCGGCATATGTGCGTGCCCGGGGCGAGGTGCAACAGCTACGCGAATAACCGCGACGGGGTGCCGACCAAACTGTCGTTGTTGGCTCTAAAACCCGCCGCGGCTGCTAAGGAGAAGAAAGCGTGCCCCGGAAATCATGTGGTACAGACTACACAAAATTTGTTGTGTGTGCGAAAGTCGCCGGATATTTCGGGATGCATATAAGTCTGGGACGCAGGGCACATACTATGATATGAATAAGCATTAACCTGCGTTTTTGAGCCGCAAAGACAGCAGAAACGAACGATCAGGAAGGGCAGCTGGCCTCATGGCACTAGTTGTGCAGAAATACGGGGGTTCATCCCTAGAAAGCGCGGAGCGGATCCGGGCGGTAGCAGACCGTATTGTTGCCACGAAAAAGGCTGGCAATGACGTCGTCGTGGTGTGTTCGGCGATGGGTGATACTACCGACGAGCTGCTAGACCTTGCGGCGTCGGTGAACCCAGTTCCTCCACAGCGCGAACTCGATATGTTGTTGACTGCCGGTGAGCGAATTTCGAATGCTCTGGTGGCGATGGCCGTGGATTCGTTAGGGGCGAAGGCGCAATCATTTACTGGTTCCCAGGCTGGTGTGCTGACAACCGAGCGGCACGGCAATGCCCGTATTCTTAACGTCACCCCGGAGCGTCTGCAGGAATCGCTGGACGAAGGCAAGATCTGCATCGTCGCTGGTTTCCAGGGCGTCAACAAGGACACTCGTGATGTCACCACGCTTGGGCGCGGCGGTTCGGATACTACTGCTGTGGCCTTGGCGGCGGCTTTGAACGCGGATGTGTGCGAGATTTATTCCGACGTCGACGGTGTGTATACGGCTGATCCGCGCATTGTGCCGAATGCCCGCAAGCTGGAACAGCTGTCATTCGAAGAGATGCTGGAAATGGCTGCCGTCGGCTCCAAGATCTTGGTGCTGCGCAGCGTCGAATATGCCCGCGCGCACAACGTCGCACTGCGTGTACGTTCGTCTTATAGCAACGACCCCGGCACTTTGGTGTCCGGTTCAATGGAGGATATCCCAATGGAAGATGCAGTACTGACTGGTGTTGCCACCGATAAGTCCGAAGCCAAGGTGACCGTGCTGGGTATTCCAGATAAGCCGGGCGAGGCTGCCAAAGTGTTCCGTGCCATCGCGGATGCCGAGATCAATATCGATATGGTGCTGCAGAATATCTCCACCGTGGAAGATGGCATCACTGACATCACCTTTACCTGCCCGCGTGAAGACGGCCCACGGGCGGTGGAGATCTTGTCGAAGCTGAGCCGTGAAGGTAACTGGTCGCAGGTGCTTTACGACGATCAGGTGGGCAAGGTGTCCCTGGTTGGTGCCGGAATGAAATCGCACCCAGGCGTGACGGCTGATTTCACCGAGGCATTGCGCGATGCTGGTGTGAACATGGAACTGATTTCGACCTCTGAGATCCGAATTTCCGTCCTGCTGCGCGAATCGGATCTGGAAAAAGCCACCCGTGCGCTGCATGATCGTTTTGATCTCGGCGGTGACGAAGATGTCACCGTCTATGCTGGAACCGGACGCTAACCGCCACCACAACTGCTCTGGGAGGAGACCTCAACTATGACCACACTCGCCGTCGTCGGTGCCACTGGACAGGTAGGCCAGGTGATGCGCCAAATTCTGGAGGAACGCGAGTTCCCCGCAGATAAGGTGCGTTTTTTCGCGTCTGCGCGTTCGGCTGGCACGGAGCTGGATTATCGCGGCGAGCGGATCACCGTGGAAGATTTGTCGAAGGTGACCGTCGAGTCCGTCTCTGACGTTGATATCGCACTGTTTTCCGCCGGTGGCGCCACCTCGAAGGAATGGTCGCCGGTGTTTGCAGAAGCTGGCGCGATCGTGGTGGATAACTCCTCGGCGTTCCGGAAGGACCCAGAGGTGCCGTTGGTGGTTTCTGAGGTCAACCCGGAGGCCGTGAAAGAGGTGCCGAAGGGCATTATTGCGAACCCGAATTGCACCACGATGGCCGCGATGCCGGTGATCAAGGCGTTGCACGACGTTGCTGAGCTGAAGCGGTTGAATGTTTCTTCTTACCAGGCGGTTTCTGGTTCTGGTTTGGCTGGCGTGCAGGCGCTGGCGGCCCAGATTTATGAGGCAGGAGAGCACGCAGTTGATCTAACGTACGACGGCAGCAAACTCAATGGTTTGGACACCGCCCCGTACGTGGCTCCGATTGCTTATAACGCGTTGCCGATGGCTGGAAATCTTGTCGACGACGGTTCTTTGGAAACCGATGAGGAACAAAAGCTGCGCAATGAGTCGCGCCGGATCCTTGGTCTGCCGGATTTGCGCGTTTCCGGAACCTGCGTGCGTGTGCCGGTTTTCAGCGGGCACACCATGACGGTGCATGCGGAATTTGCCCGCGACATCACTCCGGACAAGGCTGTGGAAGTACTGGAGCAGGCTCCGGGAGTGAAGGTCGTCGATGTGCCGACTCCGCTGGCCGCGACCGGCATTGATGATTGCTTGGTAGGACGCATCCGCCAGGATCAATCGCTGGATGGAAACAATGGCCTGGTGCTGGTGGTCTCTGGCGATAACCTGCGTAAAGGCGCAGCACTGAACACGATTCAAATCGCTGAGCTGCTGCTAGAGCGTTAGCGGTTGACACGGCCGCGGCCGACGGCTGTGGCTGAGGCTCGTGCTATTGCTTACGACAACCTAAAAGCAGGCACCCACTCGGTTTTCCGGTGGGTGCCTGCTTTCGTGTGTATTCCTGCTTCGTGCTTGCTCCGGATTAGTCTTTATTCCGGGTAAGTGTTTATTCCGGCTTGGTGTGTTCCACGTAGACCACGCTGCCAGCAGGCATATCGCGGTCGTAGTCAACGTCGGGATCGTTTTCTAGCTCGTCGTCGATTTCTTCTTTGATGCTGTGCAAGAATTCCTCGGAACCCATGTTGGACTGGGCTGCCAGGGTTGTCAGCTCGCGGTCGTTCTTTTTGCTGAAGCGCACGCGCGGGTCAACCTTGCGGGACATGAGTTCGCGGCCGCGGCGACGACGCTGGCCTTCGGTGCGCATGGTGCGGAAATTGCGCACCCAGGCCCAGATCAGTACGACGATCAACAGCATGCCGATATAGCCCAGCACTGGGTAGACGTAGCTGACCAGCTGGCGGAAGCCAACGAAGGACAGCACGAAACCGATCAAACAGGCCGCGACGTAGACGCGGAAGAATTTTTCTGGTGAGTTGCGTGTCAGCCGTTTCGCCAACGCATAGAACATACCGATGGCGGTGTTGAAGACCATGCCGTAGAGCACGACCGTCATGATGTGGCCCAATGCTGGGTGCAGGCTGATCATCAGCGCTAGCATCGGCATATCTGCATCTTTGGTGGTCTCGACTGTGAAGTACATGCTCATGACCAGCAACAGCAGCAACGAGAGGAAGACCGCGCCGCCGATGGCACCGCCGATACCTGCCTCGCGGGTGTCCATGAAGCTACCGCCGATCACAATGGCCATGGACACGGCGACGATCACCTGGAAGGCAATGTTGTTGATCGCAGAAATCCACCAGTTTGGCAGAGTGGTGTGTACTTCGGTGGAAGCTTGCTGAATATTATCCCAGTTCGGGTCTACCGTGATTACCGTGTAGATCGCGGTACCCAGCACCATGATGATCAAAAATGGTGTGATGACACCGATGACCGCGGTGGTTTTTTCGACATCCAGCAATCCCACCAGGATGGTCATGATCAACATCAAGGTCGCGCCGATCCACGTCGGCCAGCCCCAGGCTTCTGTGAGGTTGGAGCCACCACCGGCGAACATCACGAAACCGATGGAAAATAGCGTCGCGATGGTGCCCCAGTCCAAAATTTTCGCGATGATCGGGCTGTTGGTGATGCGGTCAATCACGGCAGTGTGCTCGCGGGCTTGGTAGTAGCTGCCGAGCTGCAAAATGGCGATACCACAGATGATCATGACGACGGAGCCGAGCAATGCTCCGACAATTCCCCAGTTTCCGAAGGCCACGAAATAGGTCATGGCCTCCTGCCCGGATGCGAAACCGGCGCCGGCCAGGGTTCCGACGAAGGCCATCGAGATGGCTAACGATCGTTTGAGCATGAAGACAACAACTCCGAATCTGTGAGCGCGCTGTGAACGCGCATCCGAAAAACTATGAACGTTCAACGGAATATAACAGTTTCTGTGATTAATTGTCGTATTCTGCGAGAATATCTTTCCGTGCCCGCGCCACGCGTGAGCGAATCGTGCCAATGCGAACGCCCGCGATTGCTGCGGCTTCTTCGTAGGAATAGCCCAACACTTGGGTAAGCACCAACGCTTCACGACGCTCATCGGGTAGCGATGCGATCATCTGGCGGGTATCGATCCAGTCGCTCCAGGTGGAGGAATCTTCGTGGGTGGGCTCTAGATCTTCTAATTCAGAGTGTGATTTCCGGGGACGGGCACGCTCGTGGCGGATGTTATCGATCCAGACTCGGCGGGCGAGTGAGAGCAACCACGTGCGCGCGGTTGAGCGCCCTGCGAAGCGGGGGAGTGCGCCCATGACGCGCACATAAGTGTCTTGGGTGAGGTCGTCGGCAAGCTCGGGGCCGGCCAGGTGGGCTAGAAAACGCCAGACGTCGTCATGAGTTTCTTTGATGAACGCGCTCAACGCTGCGCGATCACCACGGCCGGCTTGTAATGCCAGCTGCGTGGTGCGGGCGTCGCGGCTCGCAGGCGAAGGTTGGGCGTTCACTTAGATGAGGTTACCAGCGCCGATATTTATTCCTGAGTAGAGATTTGGGGTCTGCCAGTGTGATTGCGCACTCTTATGTATGCAAGTAGACTATCAATTGACCTCATCCCCATAAGAGTGTCTAATCAATTGCTAACAGGAGTGAGCATTCCATGACTAAGAACATTGATGACAAGCTGGATCAGGGCCAGCGGGAGGACGCCCCAGGCACCACCACTCGCCAGGGTGGCCAGCCAATCGCCTCGGAAAACATTTCCATCACCGCCGGCCCACAGGGTCCCAACGTTTTGAATGATTTGCAGCTGATCGAAAAGCTGCAGTCCTTCAACCGTGAGCGCGTTCCAGAACGCAACCCACACGCCAAGGGCCACGGCGCATTCGGTGAATTCCATGTCACCGAAGACGTGTCTGCATACACCAAGGCTGACCTGTTCCAGCCGAACAAGGTCACCCCAATGGGTATTCGTTTCTCCACCGTTGCTGGTGAGCAGGGCTCCCCTGACACCTGGCGTGACGTCCACGGATTCGCACTGCGTTTTTGGACTCAGGAAGGCAACTTCGACATCGTCGGTAACAACACCCCGACGTTCTTCCTGCGCGACGGCATCAAGTTCCCAGATTTCATTCACTCCCAGAAGCGCACCGGTGCTTCCGGCCTGCGCGACGCTGACATGCAGTGGGATTTCTGGACTCGTACCCCTGAGTCCGCACACCAGGTCACTTACCTGATGGGTGATCGCGGTACCCCGAAGACTTCCCGTCACCAGGACGGCTTCGGTTCCCACACCTTCCAGTGGGTGAACGACAAGGGCGAGGCTTTCTGGGTGAAGTACCACTTCAAGACCCAACAGGGTTGGGAGTGCTTCACTGACGAAGAAGCTGCCGAGATGGCAGGTCAAAACGCTGACTACCACCGTGAGGATCTGTTCAAGGCGATCGAAAATGGCGACTACCCACGCTGGGACGTCTACGTTCAGATCATGCCTTTCGACGAGGCTGAGAACTACAAGTTCAACCCATTCGATCTGACCAAGGTGTGGTACACCGAGGACTACCCACTGCAGAAGGTGGGCTACTTCGAGCTGAACCGCAACCCACGCAACAACTTTGCGCAGATCGAGCAGATCGCTCTGGATCCATCCAACATCGTTCCGGGTACCGGCCTGTCACCAGACCGCATGCTGCAGGCTCGCGCATTCGCTTACGCTGACCAGCACCGTTACCGCATCGGCACCAACTACCGTCATTTGCCGATCAACCAGCCAATCAACCCTGTGAACACCTATAATCACGAGGGTTCGATGCAGTACAACTTCAACGGCCCAGATCAGCCGGTCTACACGCCGAACCGCTTCGACAAGGGCGCTGGCTACCTGGATGATGGCGAGACTTCGTCGTCGAACCACACCAGCTACGGTCAGGCTTCTGACTACTACGTCAACCCAGACCCACACGGCACCGACTTGGTTCGTGCGGCATACGTCAAGCACGAGCAGGATGATGACTTCACCCAGCCACGCAAGCTGTACGAAGAAGTCATGAATGACGAAGAGAAGGACCGTCTGGCGCACAACATCACCAACGCCATGGCTGGTGTTTCCGAAGGCGTCGAGCAGCGTGTCTACGAGTACTGGGACAACGTCCACGAGGACTTGGGCGCAGCTGTACGCAAGAAGTTCGCTGAGAAGTACAAGAACTAATCTTCTCCAACTTCGCAGGCTCGGCTGCGGACGGAGGTCATACGTCTGCTAGCTAGCCCGCGAAACCGCTGAGGGGTCGCAACGCTTATTCGTTGCGGCCCCTTTTCGCATGCCGGATGGCAGGTGGAATCAGCTGGCTAGTGGGCAGATGAACCAGGAATAAGGGCTCGGGGCGTGTGCCTGCATGTGATTGTTGTTGTTTATGTGACTCGCCGGGGTAGCTGCCGCACGGGAAGCTGTTTCGGAACTAAAGTGCCCGGGTATGAACGATTCTTCGTCCACGGCGCACAACCAATTCCCTTCAGCACATGCTGCGGCAGCGGCAGCATGTAATAGTAGGTTTGGGGAACCACCTGCACGCGGGTCGCGTATGCGGGGGCTTGTGGCGCTGTTGGCGGTGGTCTTGCCGTTGGCGGTGGGCGCGGTGATTGCTGCTATTGCTTCGCTGGGTCCAGCAGATAGTTGGTCGTCGGCTGAAGAACCAACGGGAGCACCTGCGGTAGAGAATCCGGGTGTGGATACCAGCAAGTTGGTTGATGCACGTCGTGCCGCTGGACAAGCGTCGTCGCAGGCTGGAATCTTGCAAAATGCGATCGATGAGCTGATTGGTGAGCTCGAAGGCGTCGGGGGAGATACACAGGAATTAGCCGGGGCCGTAGGCGAGGCTGCGGATGGAGCTGACCGTCTGCGCCAGGGGTTGGTCGAGTTGCAAGCAGGTACTGGACAACTAGGCAACGGCGCCAGCGAGCTGGCCAATGGCGTCGGCCAGGCGGTGGATCAAGTCGTTGGTTTTGGTGCAGTGCAAGGCCAACTTGTGGAGGCTGCTGACCGAGCAATTACAGAACTGCGCGGTGTTGATGCGCCTGAGGCGAAACAAGCAATTTCCGATTTAGAAAGCCTGCGCCGGCAGGTGGAGAATTTTAATTTCCAAACCGAGGTAGCTGATGACCTCCTGGCGATGAAAAAAGGCTCACGTGATCTGGCGAATCAGCTGAACGTTCCTGGTTATGGTTTCCACGACGGAGTTTACGAGCTAACTAATGGCTCTAAGAACTTGTCGGCTGGGCTGCAAGAACTTCGTGCGCGCGTCGACGAGGCCACCGCCGGTCTTGGTGAATTCGATAGCGGCGCGGAGCGCTTGGAGACGATGGCGCAGAGCAACAAACAAAAATCTGATGCGGTAAGCCGTGCAATCCCGGCAGGCCCGCGTGGCGAGGAAGGTGCTGAGGAACAAGCAGCACACGGAGTGTTGCCACCAGTGGTGGCCATGTTGGTGGCCGCACTGGTGATGCTGGCAGGTGTTGTCATGGCTGTGATGAGCCAGTTCTTTGCAGCTGCTTGGGCAGTGCAGCTAGGCGGTGGTGTATTGGCCGCTGCCAGCGGCGCGGTATTGGTTGGTCTGCTGGGTGATGGACTCAGCGTGGCGACAGTCGCGATCGCTGCAGGCGTTTCGGCGTTAAGTGCGTGGGTTGCTGCCGGGTTCACCTGGGCCTTGATGCGGATTGCTGGGATGCGTGTGGGAATAGTGATAGCCGCTGTTGCGGGCATTGCGCAGGTCGGCGTGGTTGGCTGGGTTTGGCAGGCTGCTGCGAGTGCAGAGATTTCACAAGCATGGTCTGCGCTGGCTGGATTATTGCCGCTGCATTGGTCCACCACCGCGTTGAGCACAATTTCCAATGACGGCGATAGTCTGGGGCTGTGGATTGCGCTCGTGGCTTTGGCCGTCAGCGCGATGGTTGGGGTTGTTGCGGCGCCGCTGCTGAATCGGCGTCATATGAATTAGTGGTTTAAGTACGAGATGTAGCACTTAGGGCCTGTGCGTGTGAAGGTTATTTTTGCACCGCAGACCAGGTGCGCCACTTCGGGCACAGTGCTACAGCGGGACTATAGCGAGATTTCTTCCGGCTCACCGTAAAACTCTTCCGGAATGGAGAGTGGGGTGGGCCCTTCTTTTTTGAATGCTTCCAGCCGCGGCTTCCACTCCTTGGGCAGTGATCCGAGCTGTTCGAGCTCATTAGTTTTGCGGTTGACCATGATGGGCCCTTTGCCGGCTTCTGGGGTCGCTGGGGCAAAAAGCCACCAGGTTTCAGTTTCAGCAGCGCCAGATAGTTTGCCGCGGCGTTGGTGAACCCATTTGGCGGCGTCGTAAAAAGTTAGTGGTTCTAGTGAGCCTGCGGTATCCATGGGGATAGTCTAGTCCTGGATAGTGATATTGGATACATCGGGGTTGGTTGAGAATTTCAATAAAGCGATACACTGGGAAAGCTTTTCGCGAGCTGTATAAGATGCGAAAAATTGCATTTATGTAATGGATGTCATTATCAATTTTATTGTTTTCTGAATTGATTCAGTGTTTAGTTATTCCCGACTCTATTTCGCAGAAGAAAAATAGAGTTCGTGTACCCACAGAAGTGGTGTTGCACTCGGCTTTTGAAGAGAAACCCGGAGACCACATCGTGGCTAGAAAGAAGTCAGTTGGCGTAACTGCATGCGCAGTTTTCGCACTGAGCCTGGGGCTGCTGACCCCAATCAATACTGCTCATGCACAGGAGCAAGAACCAGCTAATTCAGCAACGCAACTGTGCCCAGTCGAAGATTTTAGAGTTAAATCAACTGGCATCTCTTGGGAAATTAACCCAGCGGCAGGAGATAAGTTTGACACAAAAGATCCTAAAATTGGCGTTGATGACAACCAGCGACCTGTTGCAGCCAACTTTCGTGGTGCCCTTGATGATGCGTCAGTCACGTTAGATGCAAACGATATCCTTATTGGGGGTGCTGTAGTTGGGGAAGGCCGAATCACTGTTGCAGGGACGACCATTGCCCGACCAACTGTGACTATTGGTTCAGGGAAAAGGGTAACAGTCTCTGCGCTGGTAGATGGTGTAGGAAGAACAGTTGCTACAGGAATTCTGGGTAACGAATACGCTGAAAAGCAACAGGTGCTGGATAGTTACACGACTCAGTTTGGAGCGCGCGTTACTAAGCTAATCTTTGCTAGCGACGTTCCTGATGGGGTTAAAGCTGCGTTGTCAGGCGACATTACGATTTATGGCGAGGTAGCGCCGATTCGTAAGGAGAATTGCACCGAAGACGAAAAACGCGGAGTTCAAGGGCCACGTGGCCCAATTGGGCCGCAGGGTAATCGTGGTCCAGCTGGTCCAGCAGGCCCTCCGGGTACCCCGGGTAAAGATGGAGAAACCGGCCCACAAGGTGATCGCGGACCTGCAGGCCCGGCAGGCCCTCCGGGCAGTGAGGGTAAGCCAGGCCCACAGGGTCAACCTGGTAAGCGGGGCCCGCAGGGTGAACCTGGACAGCGTGGTCCGGCAGGCCCTCCAGGTGAAGACCTGAAAATCAAAAAGCAGTACGACGATGCACAAGGCAATATCGTCGTCGAGTTCACCAACGGTCAAAAGATCGTCATTCCGAAGGGTAAGGATGGTGCTGCAGGCCAGGACGGAGCTGCCGGAAAAGACGGTGCAAAGGGGCAAGATGGCAAAGATGCCAAGCCACTGACCATCGTTGGTCAAGAGAGCAAGGACGGCAAAGTCATCGTTAAATTCTCCGATGGCAGCACCGTAGAAATCCCATTGCCGAAAGACGGTAAGGATGGGATGGATGGCAAGCCAGGTAAAGATGGAAAAGATGGCAAGCCAGGACCGCAGGGGCCAAAGGGTGAGCAGGGTGAAGCACCGTCGTCAAGCGTCGGAGGTATCTTCGACTCCATCATGAAGGCGCTGGCAAGCTTGTTCACCGGTCCATCGTTGTTGGGTGGCTTCTTCAGCAAAATTATGGATCTGCTAAAAACCTTAAGTGGTATGCAGAGCTAAACCACCGATTTCATCCCTCCTAGTGAAACACGGGAAGTGCGCGCCTTAAGGGCCTAGACCGAAAGCAACTAGGTCACCAGATGCACGCGCGGCCGCATCCTGCCTCAACAGGGGGCTGGGTGCGGCCGTTGGTGTTTAACCCTGTTTAACCCTTAACCCGGCGTTTGCGTTGGGTGGCACCCGCGCATAGCGAAAACCCGGGAAGAAAAATCTTCCCGGGTCTTCTTGTTGTCGGGGCGACAGGATTTGAACCTGCGACCCTCTGCTCCCAAAGCAGATGCGCTACCAAGCTGCGCTACGCCCCGCCATCGCGATGAAGTATTAATTTCTGCGACTTGGATATCTTATTATAGCGCGCATAAAGAACACAAATCGGGCTACAAAAGGCTAAGAAACCGCAGCGTACGCAAGGGAAACGTCGACAAGCGTTACGTGTCTTTTTCGGTAATGCGTAATAGTGTTGCTGATGGTCGGCAGAACAATCGCACCGGAGCATACTTCGAGGTGCCCAAGCCGTTAGACACATGCATCGCCATGCCATCGAAGTCATGCAACCCCTGTACACGATCGCGATCAATCCCGCAGTTGGTCACCAGCGCCTTGGACCCTGGCAAACACACCTGCCCGCCGTGCGTATGCCCAGACAGCGACAGCTGGTAGCCGTCGGCAGCAAACCGCTGCAACACCCGCGGCTCTGGGGCATGCAACAGAGCCAGCGCCAGATCCGCATCCGGGTTGGGCGCGCCGGCGATCTCGTCGTAGTCATCGAAATCATGGTGCGGATCATCCACGCCGGCGACCGCCAAACGTACATTGCCGACCCGGAACTCGTGACGTCGCTGATTCGCATCAAGCCAGCCGCGCTCAATAAACGCCGCACGCATATCGCGCCACGGCAAATCCACATACGAAGGCGTGCGCTTTTTACCCGTCAGATACCGGAATGGGTTGACCGGCTGCGGGGCCCAGTAATCATTCGTGCCCCACACGAACAACCCCGGGGTGTTGAGAAGCGGATCCAAGGCGCGGAGAACATCGGGAACCGCGTGCTCGTCGGAAAGGTTATCGCCGGTGTTGACCACCAAGTCCGGCTGCAGCCGGGCTAGATCGCGCACCCAGGCGATCTTCGTGGATTGACCGGGAATCATGTGTAGATCTGAGACGTGCAGAATCCGGAATTCGGGCTTCCCATGGGCGCTGCGTTTTTTGCCCAGTGTGCCTTTAGGTAGTAGTGGCAGCGTGTGCTCTTTGAGCTCGAAGCGGTTGAGCTCTGAGACCGCCCAGGCCAGCGTTCCAGCGCCGACCCCAATGGCGGCAGCGGTAGTGGTGGTCAGTGCAGTTTTCCACGTAATAGTCACTCCCCCTAGTCTAGTCAGACTCGGGTGGCGAGCTCATTGCCAAGCCCGACAAGGCGAGTATGTTTGAGCCTATGACTAACAACACCGCTAACAACACTGCTGAAAACACTGCACAGGCTCGTGACCCGCAGGGGTCGCTGAAAGAGCGCATCCGTCAGGACCTGACCACGGCCATGAAGGCGAAGGATAAACCAACGACGTCCGCATTGCGCATGTTGTTGGCTGCTATCCAGGCGGAAGAAACCTCCACCGGCACCCGCACGGAGCTCACCGATGATGACGTGCTGAAGGTCATTGCCCGTGAGATCAAAAAGCGCCGTGAATCCGCCGGGATCTACCGCGACAATGGCCGCGACGAGCTTGCTGAGGCCGAGGAAGCCGAGGTGGCAGTGTTCGAAAACTATCAGCCACGTCAGCTCAGCGACGACGAATTAGGCGAGCTTGTCGACGGCGTCATCTCCGAGGTTGCCGCCGATGCGGGGGAGGAGCTGTCCATGAAGCACATGGGCCAGGTGATGAAGGCCGCGAACGCGAAAGCCTCCGGACGCGCAGATGGTAAGCGCATCTCGGAGGCAGTGAAAGCTCGCTTGCAGGGCTAGAAGTTAAACAAGTTTCGCAATTCCTCGGCGGCGTTTTCTAGTTCCTGTTCAATATCGATGCCGGGTGCTGGTGGCGCCTGGTTGCCGCCGGGTGCTCCGCCACCGGTGCTATTCGTGCCGGATTGTTCGCTTGCCGACGGCGCGCGGCGGGTGGAACCGTCGGAGATGCGCAGAACAACCACGCTATTTGCGGGCCCGGTGAAATCCGCGCTGACCACACGGCCAGCGGGCATGCCGTTGCCGGCGACTCGTTCCGTACGCACTTCTAAACCGGACTCGGCCAAACGATTCCGTGCATCAGATTCACGCAATCCACGCACTTCGTCGAGCTTGGCGGCGTCGAGCCCTTGGTTAAAAGCCGGGTCAAAATTAGCGCTAACGCCGCCGTTTAATGCCGGTGGCAAATTATTCGCCATGTTATAGAACGAGCGCGCTGGTTCGGTACCGCCAAACAGATTGCCGTTTCCGCACTGGCGCACTGGGCTGGTGCACAGCGACATCGTGGTGGTGCTGTCGTTGAAGATATACGGAGCGGCCGCGATGCCGGAGTTGAATGCCAAGAAGGCAGCCGAGAAGTTTTCATTGGTGGTACCAGTTTTTGCGGCCATGGTGCCCGGGAAGCCTTCGGCAGCGCGCGCGTTGGCCGCGGTACCGGAGATTTCATCCTCGGTCATTGCTTGCGACAATGCGGTTGCGGCGTTGGAGTCCATGACGTTTTCGCATGGTGTCCGTTCCAGGTACACCTCTTGGCCATTGCGGTCATAGATCGCATCAATCGGGTTGGGTTCGCACCAGTTACCGCCCGAGGCCAGGGAGGCGCCGACGTTGGACAATTCCAGCGCATTAACTGGGGTGGAACCGAGCACGTAGGAGCCCAAGTTGGCATCTTTTTGGAATTGCGCGATGGAACGTTCACCATCATGGGTGCCTTCTTCGGCGTAGCTGCGCAGCCCCAAATCAACCGACAGGTCCACCACCGCTGGAACTCCCACGCGTTCCAT
This sequence comes from Corynebacterium sp. LaCa_70, assembly GCF_058182015.1. NCBI lineage: Bacteria > Bacillati > Actinomycetota > Actinomycetes > Mycobacteriales > Corynebacteriaceae > Corynebacterium > Corynebacterium sp. LaCa_70. The sequence continues at coordinate 2,166,836 of NZ_CP190914.1, read as the reverse complement.
GAGCTGGACAAATGGCGTGTTCGGGGAATGAGCTAAGGCGTCCCGCAGCGTCATCGACTCGGCAAATTCACCGAAGTTTTCCACACAGTAGCGGTTGGCCGGGCAGTTCGGTGCACCGCCATGGCCTAAGCCTTCGGCTTCGTAGCGGCGCGGCACGCTCATGTATTGCTCAATGCCCATGCCGTCTTCAATTGCTGCGGCAGCGGCAAAGACCTTAAAGACGGAACCAGCGCCGTGGCCGACTAGTGAATACGGCTGCGGCAGAATGGTTTCGCCCGCTTCTTGGTCTAAGCCGTAATTGCGTGACGACGTCATCGCCAGGATGCGGCGCGAATCCGGGCTTGGTTCTAGTACGTTCATGACCTCGGCGACGCCGTCGGCATGCGGGTCAGTGTAGGTTGAGACCGCGCGGCGTGCTTCGTATTGCACGCCCGGATCCAGGGTGGTGTGGATGTCGTATTTCCCGGCCAGTAGCTCTTCGGTGCTGATGCCGCGGTCTTCCAAGTATCGCAAGGCAAAGTCACAGAAGAAACCGGCATCACCCGCACCGATGCAGCCATTGGACAGGGTGTCGGGAGATTCCATCACACCAAGTGGTTCAGTTTTAAAGCCGTCGGCAGCTGCCTGCTCCAAATATCCGTGATCGACCATGGCCTGCAGCACGGTGTTGCGCCGATCGGTGGCACCATCCGGGTTGGTATACGGGTTCAGGTATTCCGAAGACTGCACCATTCCAGCGAGCATCGCCGCCTGCGGAACGGACAGTTCTGCCGCCGAGATACCGAAATACGTGCGCGCGGCAGCCTCAATACCGTAGGCGTGGTTACCAAAGGGCACCAGGTTCAAATAGCCAGCCAGGATGTCTTCTTTGCTCAGACGGTCATCCAAATCGGCAGCAACGCGGATCTCGCGCAGCTTACGCGCAATCGTTTGTTCAATGGCTTCTTGGCGCTCTTCGTCGGTGTCGGCGTCGACAAGCAAAGCCCAGTTCTTGGCGTATTGCTGGTGAATCGTCGACGCACCCTGCTGCACACCGCCAGCGGCAATATTGGTGGCTAAGGCGCGCAGGTAGCCCTGGAAATCAACGCCCTCGTGCTCATAGAAGCGGTTGTCCTCGATCGCGACGATGGCGTCTTTCATTGCCTGCGAGATTTCCTCCGGCGGAACCTCATGACGACGCTGGCTGAAGAAATTCGCCAACACATTGCCCTCACTGTCATACATTGTGGACACACCTGGTGCGCCACCTTCTTGAATATCAGTGAGGTCAGATTCCATCGCCTGCTCCGCGCGCGCTGCACTTGCCCCGGTAATGCCGACAACCGGCGCGATGGCCGCGGCGATAACCGCGGACACACCGAGTGTTGCCAGCATTATGGTGATCATCGATTTGGAATAAGACACGATAGATACTTTACGCAGTAAAGGTGTGTGGCAAAAGCACTCACTCCCCCTGGAAGTGTGACACATTCGACAAGAACTGTGTTGCGCCCTAAACTATCCGGAACATCTCAGCGGAAACTACACCCTCGCTGTCAACCTTGAGGAGTCACTTCATGCCTGCCACGCCTGGCAACCCCCAACGCAACTCGAGCTACCGCGGAGCCTACGGCCGGAAAACGGCAAAGATCTCTGCGGCAACTGTGGAGCGTGGTGAATGGGTAGCTCAGGCCAAGTGTCGCAACGGCGACCCGGACGCATTATTTGTGCGTGGAGCAGAGCAACGCAAAGCCGCCATGATCTGCCGACACTGCCCGGTGGTCATCGAATGCTGCGCAGACGCGCTGGATAATGAGGTGGAATTTGGTGTCTGGGGTGGGCTCACCGAGCGCCAGCGTCGGGCTATCTTGCGTAAGAACCCGCACGTGACGGATTGGGCCAGCTACCTTTCTAATGGTGGCGAGATTTAGGACCAACTATGCAGCTGTGGCGCGTTGGTGCTGAGCTCTCGGCGCTGAGCTCTAGTCGTCGGCACGGAGCAGACGGTAGAATTAAGCCCATGAAGAAATGGGAATACGCAACCGCACCTGTCCTTGTCCACGCTACCCAGCAGATCCTCAATACCTGGGGTGAAGACGGCTGGGAGCTGGTAACCATCATCCCTGGCCCGAACCCGGAAAACCTGGTTGCCTACTTCAAACGCGAGTTGGTCTAAGCATGGCTGCCAACATCAAAGATCGCTTGGCAGAACTCGGCATTACGTTGCCGGAGGTGGCTAAGCCACTGGCGGCTTATGTGCCAGCGAAGCGAGTGGGCAACCAGGTGTGGACGTCTGGCCAATTGCCGCTTGTCGACGGCCAGCTGCCGATAACCGGGCTGGTTGGCGATGAGGTCTCAGCAGAAGAAGCTTATTCGGCTGCGCGCACCTGCGCATTGAATGCTTTGGCCGCAGTGGATGCCGAAGTTGGTCTGGACAATGTCGCCAGCATCTCCAAACTCGTTGGTTTTGTTGCGAGCGCTCCGGGCTTTTACGAGCAGCCGGGTGTCGTCAATGGTGCTTCCGAGCTGGTTGGCGAGATTTTTGGCGATGAAGGCGTACATGTCCGTTCTGCTGTCGGGGTAGCGGTGCTGCCGAAAAACGCGCCGGTCGAAGTAGAAATGGTCGTCGAACTGCGGAGTTCTAGTACGGTATAAAGCATGAAGCATCCTGCTTATAGTCAGCTTCGCCCCGTGACTCCATCAGTGGGAGTGGTCCTGTGTGCCAACCCCAGCTATGCGGCACTGGAAGGCACAAATACTTGGATCATTCGGGCAGGGGAGGATGATCGTGCGATCGTCGTAGATCCCGGCCCGGAAGATGAAGGCCATCTCAATGTCGTTCGTGGGCAAGCCCGCGAGGTGGGGCTGACCCTACTGACCCATCGTCATCATGATCACGCAGATAGCGCCGAACGATTCCGGCAGTTAACCAACGCGCCAGTAAGGGCTTTTGATCCTGGCTACTGCGTGGATGGCACAGCTTTGCAGGATGGCGAAGTCATTTCGATCGAAGGGGTCACCCCACAGGTAGAAGTAGTGCACACACCAGGGCATACCTCGGATTGTGTGTGCTTTTTTGTGTGGTCTTCCACCCCGCATGAATCCCAACTTGAGGGCATTATCACCGGAGATACGATCGCCGGACGTCACACCACCATGATTTCCGAGACCGATGGTGACCTTGGCCAATACTTGACGACGTTGCGGATGCTGCAAGAACGCGGCCAGGGAGTGGCTTTGCTGCCGGGGCATGGACCAGACCAAGATAACGTTGCGGAATGGGCCGAGAAATACCTGGAGCGTCGGCAATACCGTCTGGAACAGATTCGGGAAATTCGCGCTGAGCGCGGAGATGACGTCGACCTGCAGACGCTTATCGATGCGATGTATCAAGATGTTGACCCGGTATTGCGCCACGCTGCTGAACAGTCGACTCGGGTGGCACTGCGCTATCTCGACGGGAGACAGCAAGAAAGCCCGGCGAAAACCGGGCAAAGCTCATAACTTAGCCGTTTATCGCTCGGGCTTGGTTTGGGCCGGAATGGGTGTGGGGTGAAACCTTAGCCGCATAGCCGTGGGTTGTGCGGCGCGAGCAATGACGCTGCGCCTGCAGCAAACGCCGGTTGCCACCTGGCAGGGTCAGTATCAAGTGGCAGTGATCCAGGCGTGCCACATGCAATGGCAGAACGCCGAATGCTGAATGTGTTTTTATCGAGCGCGGCGTGCCAAGTGCTCGGTGTCCACGATCAATACGGACTTGCCCTCAAGGCGAATCCAGCCACGGTGCGCGAACGTCGCCAAAGCCTTATTGACGGTCTCACGCGAAGCACCAACCAATTGGGCGATTTCTTCCTGGGTCAGGTCATGGTTGACGCGCAGTGCGCCGCCTTCCTGTACACCGAAACGGTTTGCCAGCTGCAGCAGTGTCTTGGCCACGCGGCCTGGCACGTCGGTGAAGATCAGATCTGCCAAGGACGCGTTGGTACGACGCAGACGACGGGCCAGAACACGCAACAATTGCTGTGCAATCAATGGGTGATCGGATACCCATTTTTGCAGCATTTCGGAGTTCATCGTGGCCGCGCGTACTTCGGTGACGCAAATCGCGGACGAGGTACGTGGGCCCGGATCAAAAATGGAGAGTTCGCCGAACATGTCGGACGGGCCCATGACCGTCAAGAGGTTTTCACGGCCGTCTGGAGCGTGGCGGGCGAGTTTAATCTTTCCGGCAGTGATGATGTACAGGCGATCACCTGGCTCGCCCTCTTCGAAGATGGTGGTACCGCGTGGGTATTTCACGGTTTCCATTTGCTCGATGAGGTTGTCGACTGCTTCCGGGTCTACGCCCTGGAAAATCCCTGCACGCGAAAGGATCTCGTGTACGTCTTCCACTTTTGTCTCCTTGGACTAGGCTCGTTGTAGCTGTGATTGCTGTTGTAATATACCCCACTCTAGTGGGGACGCTGCTCTGGTGGGCGAAAATCCGAAGATCGATTATATTTACGCTTCCGCCTTGCCGCCAGGATTTTCGGTGGTGCTGGCCAAAGCGTTTGCTTCGAGCTTTTCCATCCCCATGGCAAAGACCGCAAGTGCGATCGGGACAATAACGGTAAGAGCAATCATGCCTCCATCATAATAAATATACTGTGTACCAATTCTGTGTGGTCTGAGAATTTGCTTGGGCTAACCCGTGGTTTCACCGTGGTCTTGGCGCGTGCGCATTACGTACGCAGGCTGTATTAATCGACTGTATTATTCTGGATTTTGATGAATAAACAGACTGCCTTAGCCCTTATTAGCGTCATCGCACTGGTTCTTTCCGTAGCGGTGGGCTTCGGGGCGTACACGTTGTTGAGTGGCAATTCGGACGGCTCGGCTGTGGATGCTGCAGATGCCGGAGATGGCGGCCGGGCGAATCAATCCGGGAACGAAGCCACCGGTGCAGGCAGTGATGCGGATCGTGCGAGCGGCGCACTCGACCTGGCGGGCATCGAGCGCCCAGCATGCCCAAGCCCAGCAGTCCCGGGGGTGGGCTTGGAACTACCGTGCCTTTCGGAACACGAGACTGCGCCGGCATCGGGCGTCGGCAAGAGTACTGAACCGGGCAGCACTGAACAAGACAGCGCTGAACAAGGCAGCGCCGAGCGAAGCAGCATAGACCAAGACGGCGCGAATAACGCACAGGATGACGCGGTCACCATCGTGAATATGTGGGCCTGGTGGTGCCAGCCGTGCCGCGAAGAAATCCCTTATTTGGAGGAAGTACAAAAACAGCACCCCGAATGGCAGATTGTGGGGGTTCACGCAGATCAGAACGCCAAAAATGGTGCGGGTATGCTGGACGAGATGGGCGTGGATTTCGTGAGCTACCAAGATTCACACAATAAATTCGCCACGGAACTAGGATTGCCGGGAGTGATTCCCATTACCATTGTGTACGTGGGTGACACCCAAAAGAAAGTTTTTGCGCAACCGTTCCGCTCCGCAGATGAGATTATCGAAAGCATAGAAGGTGTTGTCTAGTGATCGCGAATGCCGACAGCCCTGGTCATAACATCACAGTGCAACCGGAACTCGCACCGCAGTGGTTGCAGAAACTCGCCAGCCTGCAAGAAGATAGCCTGCAGAATTTTTTACCGAATCGCCGCCCGGAAGAATTCAACCTCCCAGAGCCGAAGGCCACCAAACACGCTGCGGTCCTGGTGCTTTTTGGCGGTGGGGCGTCGCCTGCCGACGGCGGGGCTGCTTCTGCTGATGTACCAGCTGATGCCTCCGTGTTGTTGACACACCGGCACCCCGGCATGCGCAGTCACTCTGGGCAGATTGCTTTTCCCGGTGGCCGCATCGATGCCACGGATAGGTCACCGGTGGATACCGCATTGCGGGAAGCCTGGGAAGAAACCGGGCTGAACCGAAATAATGTGACCCCGTTGAAGCAGTTTCGCGACCTGGCCATTCCCGTGACCGGAAACCAGGTGCACCCGGTCTTGAGCTATTGGGATACGCCTTCGTCGGTGGATGTCACCAGCCCGGATGAGGCGGATGATGTCTTTACTGTCGCTGTCTCGGATCTGTTGGCTCCAGAAAATCGTTTTGCCATTAAACATGGGTCGTGGACCGGCCCGGCGTTTTCGGTGCGCGACTACGTTGTCTGGGGTTTTACCGCCGGATTGCTCAATGCGATTTTTCACCTATCTGGTTGGGAGCGGGAATGGGACCGCGAGAAAGTTTTTGACTTACGCGAAACCCTGGAGAAATCACGTAACAATGAGGCGCTGCGCTAGAGCCTGCTAGTGCTGGAAGCGAGTAGAATTTTCCCGTGACAGAATCAATTTTCGTTGATCTCATCCTCATTTTGGTCATTCTGACCAGCATTGGGATCGGCTGGCGACAAGGTGCAATCGCATCCATCCTGTCTTTTATTGGTGTGATCTCCGGTTTGATCATCGGTGGTGCAATCGCGCCACTGTTGATGGGATTGACCGAAAACACGCTGGCCCGTTTCGTGCTCGCGATCGGAAGTTTGCTCATCAGCGCTGCAATTGGGCACCTGGTGGGGGTTTCTCTCGGGCTCAAAATACGGGAAAGCTTACGCCTGAAATCAGTGCAGACAGTAGATTCTGCGATTGGTTCTGTTGCCCAAGCCGTGGCGGTATCAATTCTGATCTGGCTGGTGTCTATCCCGTTGGTCACAGGTACCACGGGTGCGTTTAGTCAGATGCTGCGCAGCTCCGCAGTGCTGTCGACGATGAACTCGTTGGTTCCTGATCGAGCCGAACGTCTTCCAGCGCAGATCTCTGCGATGCTCAACGAATCCGGGTTGCCGCCGATAGTCTCCCCGTTTGAACGGCACCAGGAAAACCACCAGGTTGAAGCTCCGCGCATCAACGTGGATAACGAACAAATGGTGCACGATGCCCGCCCATCGGTGATCCACGTGATGGGGGAATCTGACCAGTGCCGCAGGCGGCTGATGGGCACCGGTTTTGTGGCGCAAGAAGACTATATTCTCACCAATGCCCATGTGGTTGCCGGTACCCACAGCGTGCGCGCCGATACCGTGGTGGGCGTGCGTGAGGCCGAAGTTGTTTACTATAACCCGGATATTGATATCGCGGTGCTGCATGTTCCGGATCTCGGACTCCCAGCGTTGCCATGGGCGGAGCAGCCGGCGCTGAGTGGTGACGACGCCGTCGTCATGGGCTTTCCGCAGTCTGGTCCGTTTGATGCCTCGCCTGCGCGGGTGCGCGACCAGATCCGCATTTCCGGGCCCGATATTTATGCCCAAGGCAGGGTAGAGCGCGAAGTTTATACCCTGCGTGGCAATATCCGACAGGGTAATTCCGGTGGTCCGGTCACAACTGCCGACGGTCGCGTGATCGGTATGGTCTTCGGTGCCGCGGTGGATAACTCGGACACCGGGTATGCATTAACTGCTGATGAGGTGCGCCAGCAAGTCGGTGCGCTTGGCGCGTTGACCGCCCCGGTAGACACCGGAGCTTGCGTCGCACAGTAATTTTCGTGCGTGCCAGTACCCACAGGCTAGTGCTGATTAGTGCCAGAGACGCTGGTCAGCTCGGCGGTTGTCCACTCGCGTATCTGCTGGACCACCGTGCGCACGAAAGCCTGTGGGCGTTCCACGTGAGGCATATTCTTCGCGCCCTGCATGGTCAGCGATTTCCAGGGTGCGCGCATACGACGAGCACTACGTACGGTGAGCTGTTTCCACAAACTCTGGTCTGCGTGAATCATCGTCACCGGAACAGATACCGGCTGGTCCAGCCAGCTCCCGGGGGCGAAGCTTAATAGCTGGCGATTGTGCTGTAACGCGACAGCACGGGTACGTCCAATTTTGGACGCTTGAATGCGCAGGGCAAGTTCGTCGGCAAAAGCCTGGGAAGCACTAAAATCTGCCGTGGTCTCGCTGTGTAAATTGCGCCGGTAAAGCCATTCGAAGCGCCGCGAGAACGGAAGATAGACAAACGACGGCAGCCGCATGATGGCGGCGCGGAGTAAGATCCAGAGGAAATTCCAGGGGCGGCTTTGTACAGTTTTGCGCAGATCCACAGGGTGCGCGCTGGCGACTGCGATGAACCCGCGGACTCGTTCCGGGGATTTGCTGGCGAGCGCCCAACCAAGTGCGCCGCCGATGTCGTAGCCAATAAGATAAGCCGATTCGTAGCCGAGCGCAGAAATCAGACCGGAAATTTGGCCGGAATCGCTACGGATATCTTGCCCCGCAGAAACCGGCGGATGATCCGACATGCCGTAACCGCGCAGGTCGACTGCGACGACACGAAAACCGGCGTCGGCAAGCTCTGCGATGACGTGGCGGTATTCAAACCAACCACTAAAGGCCCCGTGCAACAGCACGATCAGCGGATCGGTACTGGAACCGGCGCTGACGGTGTGCAAACGGAGGCCGTGGGTATGAACGTGTCCGTGCTGGAACGGGCCATCCAACTCGACGATGGATGGTGAAAGCTTAGCGGAACGTTTGGGCATGCACACACTGTACCCCAGGCGCTCCGGCCTGGGGTGGTGGCGTAGCTGGGGAGGGGACGATTAGGTGTACATTCCCGATGGGCCCTCCAGCGACTTGCTGGCAGAACCTGGGCGGAGCTTCTTCAGCTCACCCACAGATTCAATGGTGGCTTTCGGTGCTTGAATCTTCTTTACCTTCTTCACACCCACCAGTGCGACGACTGCGGCGATGACCAGCATCACGAGGAAGACGATGAGGAATGCAGCCCAGCGCTGCAGCCACAGGTGAGCCAAAAGTTCAGCCAGGAAGAAGAACAGGAAAAACGAGCTGTACAAAGCAACGGTGCCGGCTACGGCAAACATTCCGCCGCCGATAGCGCCCTTTTTCGCCTCGCCTGCCAGCTCGGTTTTGGCAAGTTCGATCTCTGCGCGTACCAGGCTAGAGATCTGCGTGGTGGCATTAGAAACTAAATCGCCGATGGAGGTCTCGCCTGGTTTGGCGGTATCAGCATCGCTTAAGGGGATGGAATCTACCTTTGGGTTAAAATCGTCGGCGCCATCGGTGAAAAGTCCTTGCTTGCTCACGCTATACCTTCCCTTGCTTTTCGCAGAATATTCGCAGAAATCGAGTCTTGTGTATTAATTGTACGTCCTTGCGGTTCGCCCGTGGAGTTTAGGCGCTGGACTTTTTGAACCAGCTATCCAAAAACTTCCAGTCTAGCCCTTTAGGCATGGAGATTGCGGGCGTGCGTGTCGACGATACTGCTGCTGGTTTCGCTGTTTTCGCCGGTTTATCCTGGGCATAGAATTTAGTCAGCAACGTTCCTGCGGTTACCAGTGCGACGATTCCGGCGAGTAGCCCTGCGCCGATTCCGATTTCCTTCGCGCCGGGCAGCTGGAAAAGTGGCGCGGGATCTTTGAAGCTGCGGATTTCCCAGCTACGTTCCAGCGCGATCTTTTTTAGTGCGCGATCCGGGTTGACCGCGACTGGATAGCCGACGAGTTCCAGCATTGGAGCGTCGGTCGCAGAGTCCGAGTAGGCATAACTGTGCTCGAGGTCGTAGCCGCGTTCGTCGACAAGCGCGGTGATTGCGTCGGCCTTGGCGCCGCCTTTGCAATAGAACTCGACGGTTCCGGTGAACGCGCCGTCGATAATCTCCAGTTCGGTGCTGATGACCTCCGTGATGCCGAGTTCTTCGGCGATTGGTTCGACGAGTTGGCGTGCCGACGCCGAGATGATGATGACTTCGTGGCCAGCGTCCTGGTGTGCCTGGATGAGTTCCCGGGCCTCGCTATAGATCGCTGGGGTGAGCACAGTATGCATGGTCTCGTGCACGATGTCGCGCACATGTTTTTCAGACCAGCCGGTGATCATGGAGGTGAGCTGGTCACGGGTGGAATCCATCTGGGCGCTGGATTGACCAGCAAACATATAGCTGGCTTTGGCCAGAGACAGACTCAGCGCGTCCTGTGGGGTGATAAGCCCGTTGTGGAGGAATTCGCGCCCGTAGGCGAAGGCCGATGAGGTGGCGATGATGGTTTTGTCCAGGTCAAAAAACGCCGCCACCCGCCCGCGTTGTGGATGTGGGTGTGGGTGTGGGTGCGAGGATGCCTGTTCTTGCTGGGACTGGTCGGCGGTGCTGTGGGGATCATGCATAGGTACCTGCCGTAAGAAGTCTGTGGTTGGTGCAGTGTTGGTTGGCGCAGCGTTGACCACTACTGATGTGGTTGATGTTGCTGTTGTGGCTCGTGTTGTTGATTGTTGTTGCTTGTTATCTCCTGTTACACGAGCCATCTTAGTTGGGTTATCCCTCTGGTGCGTCGAGTTGTTACATAGTTGGCGGCTTCAGCAGAAAAAATTGCGAAAGCTGGCAGAAATCTCAGGGTTGTCCACAGGTCGATCGATGACGTGACAACAGGCTCTTTGAGTTTTCCACAGATTCGGGATGTGCCGTTGAACAGCAGTGTTGTTCCGGCTTGGCTAGAGGCCATGAACACGCAAGATCCTTCCATCGTCCTCGCCATCGCAGATCCCACTTTGCGCACAGAGGCAAGCCACATCGCCGCCGCTACTGGACACCGCGTGGTTACTGCCAGCGATGAGCGCGATATTTATCGGTTGGGTGCACGGGCCGAAGCACTATTTCTCGATTCCGAACACGTGGAACTCTTGTCGACGACTTCTGGTGGTCCGCCACGACTAACCAGCCCTGCGTATCTGGTGTGTTTGGATCCCGGCCCGGTCGATGAACAACTAGTCCAGGCCTGCGCGGCACACGGCGGTTTTGTCATTCCTGCGCAGAATAAAGAGATTCTGGCAGCGCTGGGTGCGCACGCGCAGCAAGACCTGAATCACAGTGCCCAGCAGGGCGGTGATCGGCCGATACCGCAGCGCCCTCGACCGAAAAACCTAACGCGTCCGGTTAGACCCGCCAGTCCGTCCTATTCGACAAGCCCAAGCAGGCAGTTGTCGTCGCGCACTGATCCGCACTTAACCATCGCGGTGATCGCTGCGGGTGGAGGCACGGGTGCCTCGACGGTGGCGGCTGCGATTTCGCGGGTCGCGGCGTACAACAATGCCGGTGCCGTGACATTGATCGACGCCGTGGATTATTCCGGTGGACTGGATTTACTGCTGGGAATAGAAAAACATGACGGGCTGCGGTGGCCAGATCTCAACTTGGGCGAAGGCCACATCAATGCCAGCGATCTTCGTTCCTGTCTACCCAGCACCGATGACGGCATCGCAGTGTTGACAGAACGACGCACCCATGAGGGAACAGAAAGTTTCCGCAACCAGGAAGAAATTGAATCCGTCCTGTCTGCGCTGCACAACGAACCGGGATTGTCGGTCGTTGATGCCAACCCTTTTCAGATTCCACGGTCGATTGATGCAGCAGTGGTGGTGTGCCCCGCGGAATTGCGCTGCGCGGCCCGGGCCGCGCACATCAGCACACAGCTTTTTGCGCGACACATACCCCACAGTGTGGTGGTTCGGCATCGCCAGTGGTCAGCCCTAAGCATTGAGGAAATTGAAGACCTCGTGCGCAGTGATGTCATCGCAGAAATCGGGACTATCAAACGGCTGACGAAAATCACTGAAAGTGGTGGTTTACCTGTGCGTATACCGAAGCCGTTATCCATAGCTGCCTATGCCGTGCTCGCAGAATACGGCTGGAACACAGCAGCTGCGCGATAGCCCGAACGAGATCCAACCACCTGCCCAGAGAAAGCGGCGCACATGTCAGTTGCAGAATACATTGTAGAAACCATCCAACGTCGGGTTGCGGCACAGCCCAGTCTTGTCGACGATCCACCCCGACTGGCCCGCTTGATCCGCGAAGAATCTGGGGTGATTAGTGATTTTGACGTGCTCGAAATCCTACGAAAATTGAAAAATGACACCGTCGGCATCGGTGTTTTAGAGCCGCTGCTGTCCCTATCGGGGATCACCGACATCGTCGTCAATGGCCCAGATTCCGTGTTTTTTGACCGCGGGGAAGGGCTAGAAGCAGCAGGGATCCAATTCCGTGATGATGAAGAAGTCCGCCGGTTAGCAGTGCGTCTGGCGAGTTTGTGCGGCAGGCGACTGGATGATGCGCAACCGTGCGTGGATGGCAGAATTCGTCGCGAAGAAGATATTGCGCTGCGATTTCACGCGGTATTAAGCCCACCAGCGCAACAAGGCACGTGTATTAGCCTGCGGGTTTTGCGATCACACTCCGCAAGCCTGGATTCGTTGCATCAGCGCGGCAGCCTCGATGATTATTCACGACGATTCTTGCACGACCTGATCGCACAACGACGATCCTTTCTTATCGTGGGCGGAACCGGAAGCGGGAAAACCACGTTGCTTTCGGCTTTACTCAGCGAAATTGATCCCGGGCAGCGGTTGGTCTGTATCGAAGACACCCCGGAGCTGACCCCAAATCACCCACACGTGGTCAACCTGACTGCGCGCGGTGCTAACAGCGAGGGCGGTGGGGCTATCAGTATTTCTGATTTGTTGAAACAGGCCTTGCGCATGCGTCCGGACCGCATCATCGTGGGAGAGATTCGGGGTGCGGAAGTCGTGGATCTTCTGGCGGCACTGAACACCGGGCATGACGGGGGCGGAGGGACCTTGCATGCGAACCGTCTCACAGAAGTTCCGGCGCGCTTGGAAGCTCTCGGTGCTTTGGGTGGTTTGGAACGCACGGCGCTGCATGCACAACTTACTGCCGCTGTCGAAGTGGTATTGGTGATGCAGCGCGGGGCAGATGGAACCCGCAGGCTCGCCCAGATTGGGCAGCTACAGGCAAACCCGTTGCGGATTACAACCGTGTGGGAATTTGGGCAAGCAGACACCTCCGCCGAGGTGTCAGCATGATGAGTGCAGCAGTAATGTGTCTGGCTCTGGCAATGGTGATCTCACCGGTAGCAGCGCGGGCACGCATTGGGAAACCACAGCAAGCACTTGTCCCCAAAGAATTTGTACTCACAATTACGGTGGTGTTTTTGGTGGTCACCGTACTCATGGCGGTGGGTACTTTCGCACTCGCGGTTGCCGGAGCCATCGCTGCGGCAACGGTACTGGTAAGTGTGCGACAAGTAGTGCGGCGACGCAGGATCATGGCCGATACCAAGGCACTGGGAGTCTATATTGGTCAGCTAGCAGCAGATATTGATTCTGGTGCGCATCATTTCCATGCCGTCGAAACCGCAGCGGAGCACCTGCCCGACGATACTCCGCCGCGGGTGCGTACCATTGCAGAATCCGCAGCGGCGCAAGCCAGATTTGGCCACAGCCCGGCCTATGCATTCACCCAGCACAGCTCTGCGGAGCTACCACAGCTGCAACGGTTGGCAGTGTTGTGGTCAGCAGCCGGACGCCACGGTATAGCACTTGCCGGGTTATTGGAATCCGTACATCGCAGCATCACTGGGGCCAGCAGGCACCGCAGTGCCACCGAAGCCAGCTTGCAAGGCCCACAAGCAACCGCAGTGATTCTGACGTGCCTGCCACTAGCCGGGATCGCCATGGGGATGGCGATGGGCGCGGCACCGATTAGCTTCTTGCTCACGACACAGCTTGGCGGGATCGCCCTCATATGCGGCGTCGGACTGTCCTGTGCAGGCTTCATGTGGTCGCGCACAATCACCAGCAAAGCAATAGGTGATACGCCATGACTGGGCAGATAATGCTGGCGCTCGGGATGGTTCTGCTTGCAGGGGCGCTCTGTATTCCTGCGGCCCCGACCGTAGGCAGGTTGGCTGCGGCAACGAGCACGACGAAAAACCCGCGGGAGCCGCCACAAGCGCCGCACCCATTGCACATCGCTGCTGATATCGAACTATTCGCCGCCTGCGTGGAGTCCGGTCTTGGACTGCATACTGCGACCAGTGTCGTTGCAGAAGCTGCAGCCAGCGATACGGCCTCGGTATGGCGAAAAGTCAGCCAATTAGAAGCTGTCGGTATTGCAGAGCGCGAAGCTTTTCGCGAGATGCGCACCCATGACGGTTTTGCGGAGCTGGCCACCATTATCGAATCAGCCCGGCAATCCGGAGCACGTATCGCACCCCGGTGTCGTGAGCTAGCGGTCAGCGTGCGTGCAGATGCCACAGATCATGCACGAGCAGCCGCAGAACGTGCGGGGGTGCTCATCGCTTTGCCACTCGCGGTGTGCTTTTTGCCAGCGTTTATTCTGCTGGGCCTGGCCCCAGTCGTGATCAGTCTGGCCACCGATCTGCTTGCCACTTCCGCGGGGTAGCACCGGAAATGTTTCGCGCAGACACACAGAAAATGAAGAACTTTCACCTTAATGAGAAGGAGTCATCATGACCACATCATTCCCATCGTCTCAACCAGACCAGCCAGCAAATCTGCTGCTCACGAAGTCAGGGACACACAACCCACAAGCGAACCCATCCCGGCAACGCCAGGCAGAACGTGGTGTGCAGTCGAAAAAGCCCGGATTGCAGTTGCTTGCCGACGACTCCGGTATGAGCACCATTGAATACGCCATGGGATCACTGGCTGCCGCAGCGCTGGCGGCTGCGCTCTACCTAGTGGTCAGCAGTGGGGGAGTCACTGATGCAATCGAGTCGATTATCACCGATGCGCTGTCCGATACTCCGTCCTAATAGCACGCGCTTGCCGCAGCAGTCGCGCCGTCGGCAGCTGCTTCAGCTGAGGCCGGTGCGACGGCTTCGCGACGAGCGCGGTTCGGTCACGATCGAAGCTGCATTCGCACTGGCTGCGTTGATCATTGTCACGTCGCTGATAATCGGAGCGATCGCCACGGTAAGCGCGCATATCTCCGCCATTGATGCAGCAAGTGCCGCCGCCAGGGCGCATGCCATCGGCGTGGATTACCAACCACCGAACAGCGCAGAGATCAGCGTGCAGGAAGCTGCTGGGCTGGTGACCGTGACCGCGGAAGTTCCCGCGGTCTTCGGAACCCGCAGTGCTAGTGCCGTCTATCCCGTGGAGACACGATGAAGCCCACAAACAATGGTGGTCACAAGCAGCGTCTGCCTCGTTTCCAATGCCTCGCCAATGAGGCCAACGATGATGGATACGCGACCGTGGCAGCAGCCGGGATCATCGTTGCCATCGTGGCGGTGTCCCTGTCTCTGATGGGGGTAGCCAGCCACGTGGTGGCGCAGCATCAAGGGCAACTCGCAGCAGATATGGCAGCGGTCGCTGGAGCAGAAGCCTTCGCCCGCGGTAAGCCACCCTGCCCGGCAGCACAGGAGACCGCGGAAGCCAACCATGCCACCGTGGATTCGTGCCGGACCGATAACCGCGACGTTTTGGTGGAGGTCACCGCCGGGATATCGGTCACGAGTGCATCGGCACGAGCGCGCGCCGGGCCGCTTTAACAGGTTTTAGTCGGGCTTAAACAGGGGTGAGTGCGCCGCGGGCTCGCTACTTTTCCTCACCTTCTTGCTCATGCTCAGCCGTGCTCGCATCCAGCGATACCAGCAATGCATGCAATACTTTGATCGCTCCTGTTTTATTGAGCGGCTCATTGCCATTGCCGCATTTCGGTGATTGCACGCACGACGGACAGCCACTAGCGCAACCGCAGGACGAGACCGCCTGCAAGGTCGCAGCAATCCAGTCGCGGAAACGGCGAAAACCTTCCTCGGCAAAGCCAGCCCCGCCTGGGTAGCCGTCATAGACAAACACCGTCGGCAACTGCGTATCTACATGCACTGCGGTAGAGACCCCTCCGATATCCCAGCGATCACACGTGGCCAACAGCGGCAATAACCCAATTGCGGCGTGTTCGGCTGCGTGCAAACTGCCCGGAATATCGGCTTCGTCTACTCCTGCAGCTGCGAGTGCACGCGGGCTGATGGTATAGGCCGCTGCCTGGGTAAACAGGCGCTGTCGGGGAAGATCCAGGGGCACCTGTTCCGCCACGGAACCGTCGGGAAGCCGCACCATGAACCCGGTCACCTGGTCGATGACTTCCACATCCACCAACGCCACCGACATATCAGGCGAGAGTTGCCGCACGTGCTGCGCGGGTGGGCCTGCCAGGATCCGGATCTGGGTATCAGATAAAGCCTGCGTGGAATAGTCCGGCTGAGCTGGGCGGGCCAGAGCGATGTAGTCGTCGAAATCGAGATCGTCGATTAGAAAACTTTCCCCTTGGTGCAAATACACCGCTCCGGGGTGCAACTGACTGGCAGCACGCGCGGAATCCACGGTGCCCAGCAAACGACCATCGGAGGAATCCACGATTATGACTTGCTGGCCAGAACCACCGCGGATATCCACAGCAGCGTGTGCTGTGTCTGGACGCAGCGGACCGTCTGGCAAGGGGGCGGCAAACCATCCTTGTTCCCGGGCGCGCAAAAACCCATTTTCCGTCAAGCGCTCTACGACGTCGTGGGCCTGCCACTGTTCGATATCGAAGGAGGTGAGAGGTTTTTCCACTGCAGCACAATAAATATGTCCTTCGAGGACATACGGATTCGCTGGGTTAAACACGCTGGCTTCAATAGGGCGTTCCAGCAGCGCAGGAGGATGGTGCACAAGGTAGGTATCCATCGGATCATCACGGGCGACCAGCACCACCACAGAGCCTTGTCCACGCCGGCCCGCCCGGCCTGCCTGCTGCCAAAATGAGGCCACCGTACCCGGGAATCCGGCTCCGACCACAGCATCAAGTCCGCCCACGTCGATGCCGAGCTCAAGCGCGGATGTCGTGGCAACGCCCAACAGCGTGCCGTTGTCCAGATCGCGTTCTAATTTTCTGCGATCCTCAGCCAAATATCCTGCGCGATAAGATGCAATTCGGGCTGCGAAATCCATGCGTCCGCGGGCACTGAGCTCTTCAGCGCAGCGCAGTGCGGTGGTCTCTGCTTGCCTGCGGGACCGCACAAAAGTCAGGGTGCGGGCACCCGCAGCAACCAGATGCGCCATGATCGCGGCGGCTTCCGTTGATGCTGCTCTGCGAACTGGTGCGCCATTCTGGCCTTCTATATCATCGCGAAAACCCGGCTCCCATAGCCCGACGGTGCGTGCACCCTGCGGGGATCCATCGGCGGTGATGCCATGCATGGCGCGCCCGGTCAGTCGCTGGGCATGGGCTACCGGGTCCGCGGAGGTCGCAGAAGCACAAATGATTGTCGGATCAGAACCATAATGCGCACATAATCGCAGCAAACGGCGCAGTACCAAAGAAACGTGGGAGCCAAAAACCCCACGGTAGGTGTGGCATTCGTCGATGATGATGAATTCCAAATGCCGCAGTACCCGCGCCCAGCGTTGGTGTGCACCCAGCAAAGACGCGTGCACCATATCCGGGTTAGAGAAAATAAACCGCGAAGCCTCGCGGATTCCGGATCGGGATTCGGTAGGGGTGTCGCCGTCATACGGTGCTGGGATGATCGTCGACCTGTGCGGCAGTGCAGCAGCATCAGATCCATCATCACTTGAGGCAACACAGCCGAGGCCAGCATCATCTACAGCCCGCAGTAATCGTTCCACCGACAACAACTGATCTGAGCCAAGCGCCTTCGTCGGGGTCAGATACAACGCACAAGCCGTGCGATCTGTACCCAACCGCGACAACACGGGTAACTGGTAGCCCAAGGATTTTCCAGACGAGGTGCCTGTGGCGATCACAGTATTGCGCCCAGCGTGGATTGCCTCGGCAGCTGCGGCCTGGTGACTGAATAATTGCGTGATGCCGCGTTCTTCGAGTGCCGCGCGCAATCGTGGGCTGACCCAGTCCGGCCAAGCAGCATGGCGGGCAGCCCGCGCCGGGATCACCCGGTGGTGTGTCAGGGTGGAATTGGGGAAGTGAGAGGTGAGTTCGTCGAGAAGCTCGTGGCCAAAAGCCGCATCCGACTGGCTAATACTGCCCATTTCTACCCCTTTATGGGTGTGGATAACCCGTTTTTGCTGAATATATTGCGTAAGAGTATCTTCTGCGGCCAAATCGTGCGAGACTAAGCAACGAACGCGGTTTCTAGGTTAGTTCGAGAAGTGCTCGCAGCAAGGTTAGATTCGCGGACACTTTGCAGATCCGTCGCCAAAAGAAAAGGTTTTAACATGGCAAAAGGAACCGTTAAATGGTTTAACGCTGAAAAAGGTTTCGGCTTCATCGCTCCGGAAGATGGCTCGAAGGATGTCTTCGTGCACTACTCCGAGATCCAGGGCAACGGCTTCCGTAGCCTGGAAGAAAACCAGCAGGTGGAATTCGAAATCGGCGAAGGCGCCAAGGGCCCACAGGCGCAGCAGGTTGTTGGCCTGTAATACGGTCAGCCTGTAACAATTTCGCTGGCCGCTTACCTGAGCTGCCATTAAGCGAAAACATTCACCCAGCATTGCCACACGGCATGCTGGGTTTTTGCTTTAGTGCAGAAGCACCATATATTACTGTGTAAATGAAGTAGCGCACTAGTACTCCGCACGCTAAATAAGCACGAAAGAGACGTGATCCCGTGGCAGGCAAGACGCTCGTTATCGTCGAGTCGCAAACCAAGGCGAAAAAAATCCAACCCTACCTGGGCAATGACTACGTGGTCGAAGCCTCCGTGGGGCATATTCGCGATCTGCCACGCGGAGCCGCTGACGTTCCCGCGAAATATAAAAAAGAGCCGTGGGCACGGCTGGGTGTGGATACCGACAACGGCTTCGGTGCGTTGTATGTGGTCAGTCCGGATAAAAAGAAAAAGGTCACGGACCTGAAATCTAAGCTCAAGGACTGTTCCGAGCTGTATCTGGCCACAGACCCGGACCGTGAAGGTGAAGCCATCGCGTGGCATCTGTTGGAGGTGCTGAAACCGAAAGTGCCGGTGCGCCGCATGGTCTTCAACGAGATCACCAAATCCGCCATCCTGGAAGCCGCGAATAACACCCGCGAGCTCGACGAAGACCTCATCGATGCACAAGAAACCCGCCGTATCCTGGATCGCCTGTACGGCTACGAAGTCTCGCCGGTGCTGTGGAAAAAGGTCATGCCGCGGCTGTCGGCAGGCCGTGTGCAATCCGTGGCCACCCGCGTGATCGTCGAACGCGAGCGCGAGCGCATGGCATTCATCTCCGCGGATTATTGGGATCTTTCTGCGACCCTGAATACCGGTGGCGTCGATTCTGCCGAAAACCCCGCGACGTTTGCAGCCCGCCTTGCCACCATCGACGGGCTACGCGTGGCCCAGGGGCGCGATTTTGATGACCGTGGCCAGCTCAAAGGCCAGGCCACCGTCGTCGACAAGCAACAGGCCACCAAGCTTGCCGACGGCTTGCAGAAGGCCAAACTCACCGTTACTGCGGTCGAGCACAAACCGTATACCCGCCGCCCGTACGCGCCGTTTATGACCTCCACGCTGCAACAGGAGGCCGGCCGCAAGCTGCACTACAGCTCTGAGCGCACCATGCGTATCGCGCAGCGGCTCTACGAAAACGGTCACATCACCTATATGCGTACCGACTCGACTTCGCTGTCGCAGCAGGGTTTGTCTGCTGCGCGTAACCAGGCCACGGAGTTGTATGGCAGCGATTTCGTGGCGGATGCGCCGCGTCGCTATGACCGCAAAGTGAAAAATTCGCAGGAAGCCCACGAGGCGATCCGCCCGGCTGGTGAATCTTTTGCGACCCCTGGTGCGCTGCATAATCAGCTGGATACTGAGGAATTCAAGCTCTACGAGTTGATCTGGAAGCGTACCATCGCCTCGCAGATGGCCGATGCCAAGGGAACTTCAATGAAGGTCACCATGGCGGGTACGGCCACCACCGGTGAACAAGCAGAATTCCAAGCGAACGGTCGCACCATCACCTTCCCCGGGTTCCTGCGTGCCTACGATGATGATTCTGCTGACAGCAGCGAAAAGCGCCTGCCGCAGCTGGATAAGGGCGATGGCCTGTCCGTCGACAAGCTCAGTGCAGAGGGCCATTCTACGAACCCACCGGCGCGCTACACGGAAGCGTCGTTGGTGAAAAAGATGGAAGAACAAGGCATCGGCCGCCCGTCGACGTATGCCTCGATCATCAAAACCATCAAAGACCGTGGCTACGTGCATGCCCGTGGAAATGCGCTGGTGCCGTCGTGGGTGGCTTTCGCAGTGGTTGGTTTGTTGGAAAACAACTTCGCTCCGCTGGTGGACTACGACTTTACCTCGTCGATGGAAGATGAGCTCGACCAAATTGCGACCGGCGAGCAAGACCGCACCGAGTGGTTGACTGGTTTCTACTTCGGCAATGAGGCCGACAGCGAGGACGACAAAAACACCGCGGAATCCATCGCGCGCCACGGCGGGCTGAAATCGCTGATCGACGTCAACCTGGAAAAGATCGACGCGCGTGCGGTGAATTCGTTGCACCTTTTCGACGACGAGGAAGGCCGTGCCGTTGTCGTGCGCGTGGGCCGGTATGGACCCTATCTGGAACGCCGCATCGGAACGGATGCCGACGGTGAGCCGGAATATCAGCGCGCGAACCTGTCGGAATCGACGACGCCGGATGAGCTGAACCTGCAGATGGCAGAAAAGCTCTTCGCGACGCCACAGGGCGGGCGCGAGCTGGGCGAAAACCCGGACAACGGTCGGATGATCGTCGCCAAGGAAGGCCGCTTCGGACCGTACGTCACCGAGCAAGTGCGTGACGACGAGCAGGAAAAAGCTGCCGCTGAGGCCGAAGAGATTATCCGCGAAGAACGCGCCGCCGAGGACGCGCAGCGCAAAGAAGAAGGCAAGCGCGCGAAAAACTGGGACACCAAAACCGCGGAGAAGCAAAAAGAAAAGCGCATTAGCGAGTTGGTGGAAGCCAAGCTGAAACCTGCTACTGCCTCGCTATTCCAGTCGATGGAGCCGGCATCAGTCACGTTGGAAGAAGCACTGCGCTTGTTGTCGCTGCCGCGCGAGGTGGGCGTGGATCCGGCAGACGGAGAAATGATCACCGCGCAAAACGGCCGTTATGGCCCGTACCTGAAGAAGGGCTCGGATTCGCGCTCATTGGCCGATGAAGAGCAGATATTCTCCATCGATTTGGATGAGGCGCGTCGGATTTATGCTGAGCCGAAGCGGCGCGGGCGTGCTGCTGCGCAGCCACCGTTGAAGAAGCTCGGTGATAACGACGTTTCCGGAAAACCGATGACGGTGAAAGACGGCCGGTTTGGCCCATACGTCACCGACGGTGAAACAAATGCGTCGTTGCGTAAGGGCGATAAGCCAGAAGCGATGACGGATGCGCGGGCGAACGAGTTGCTTTCTGAGCGCCGCGCCAAAGAAGCCGCTGGTGAGGTGGGCACAAAGACCACCAAGAAAGCTGCGAAAAAGACGACGGCGAAAAAGGCTGCTGCCAAGAAAACTACGGCGAAGAAAACTACGGCGAAGAAAACGACCAAAAAGGCTACGAAGTCTACCGCCAAAAAGACGGCGAAAAAGACCGCAAAAAAGCCTTCACCAGGAACGAAAAACGTGGTGAAGGCGGGTTCACGGCGGACCTAAGAGCTAGGAGATTCTGCGTCTAAGCCCGCGCGCTGTTGCTGCTGAGTCTCCAAGCGCGGGCGCGAGCCTGGCCCGTAGCCGAGACGCCGGTGCACGATTTCCAGGGGGCCGTTCCACCCACATGCCTCCCACAGCCAGGCAAGCAGCAGGGTGGCCAACCAGACCGCGAAGGCGATGACGATCAACCCGGTGACGGTCTGGCCTTCCACCAGGTTCAACGTGAATGGCAGCACCAGAATCACAAAGAACACCGATTGCGCGACATAGCCCGACATGGAGCGCTTACCCAGGGCGATGAATGGGCGCAACAGAAATGGCACATGCTGGGTCTCTGCATACTTCTTTTGCACGCCATTACAGCCCAACGCGATGGCAGCAAGGATGCCCGGACCGGTAAAAATCCCTAGAAAAACATTTGCTGTCATCAGTGGATCGGCCAGCTCATGGTTAATGATCCCTAGTTCCGCCAGGCCCCACGGCAAGCCGATGACGAGACATATCAGAGCAGCGATGACGGCCCAGATTACGAGTTCTTTTCGATGCGTAGTTACGTCGGCAAGCACACCACGGCGCGCCCACACAAAGCCCAACAGAATCACCGGAAGCAACGTGAACGCGACGACAATCGCTTCAAATGGTGCGAATACTGCCACAAACAGGTTCCCGAGAATATACGCGCCGTAATGGGCGGTCGGCTCGGAGGCCTCCCCGAGTGCAAAATTGGACGGGCCTGCTACGTTGACCAGCGTAGAACCCATGCTGGCCAGCGCAATACCGATACCAGTCAAGGCATTGAGCGCAAACAACACCCCAATGATCCAGCCTAAAGTCTTGTTGCGCAGTGACAGCATGGTCGCAACTATCAAACCCATGACGCCGTAAGAGAACATGATGTCGCCGAAAAACAAGAACACGATGTGGGCTAGCCCGAATAGCGCCAGGAAGAAGTACCGGCGGAGAATAATGTGCCGGGCGCGGGGAAGGGGGAAGGATTTCTTCCACAAGCTGATGGTGATCAAACCAATGCCGAAACCGAGCAGCGTGGAAAACATAGGTAGGCCACGCACGTGCACAAACATCGCAGAGAAAATCGTGGCGATGGCATCCAGTAGCGATCCGTCGACGTAGCCGCCGAAATACGACGGTGTGGCGTGCTCAGCCTGCTGGCTTGGGTTGTCGATGATCCATGCCGTTTGTATGTTTGCCAGTGCGATACCGAGCAACGCGATGCCGCGGGCGAAATCGGGGGCGATCATGCGTGGGGTAGGCGATGGCGGGTTCTGCGGTGCAGGGTGTTCCGGCAGTGCGCTGCTTGTTTGCGGGTGTGGTGCAGGGTGATTCTGCATAAAGGCTCCCAGCGTGGGTACTTCAGAGTTGAGTATTTCGGCGCCATCCAAGCGCTAAGGGTAGGTTAGCAAAACCAGTATTGGCTCAGACGGGCGGCGGGCGCGGCCCCGACAAACACAACGCCGCTAGGAACGATCCGCTAACGTCGCGCGCACAGGACGAGCCAGTTGCGTCATCTCGCCTCGCCCGCGCAGCTCGATGGATTTCAGGAATGTCCAGCGAGCTTGTTCTACTTCGTTGGCTCCGCGCAAGGTGGCGGCGTTGGTGAGAATTTGGCCGGGGGTATCTTTGGCTAATTCTGTCAGGCGCGCGGCCTGGTTTACGGCGTCGCCGATGACGGTGTATTCGAAACGGTCCGAACCACCGATGTGTCCGGCGACGACGTGTCCGGCGGCCACGCCGATTCCCGCATGCAGTTCCAGGCCTTTCAGCTCATCGCGCAGTTCGCGGGCGGCCTGCAGGGCAAGCGAATTCGCGTCCGTGAGCTGCAGTGGCGCACCGAATACGGCGAGTGCGGCATCGCCCTGGAATTTGTTGATGATTCCCCGGTTACGGTGCACACACTCCACGACGCGCTCGAAAAATTGGTTGAGCTCATCGACGACTTCTTCCGGAGTGTGGCTAACAGCAAACGTCGTTGAGCCGATCACG
The DNA here is from genome assembly GCF_058182015.1 of Corynebacterium sp. LaCa_70. Lineage (NCBI taxonomy): Bacteria > Bacillati > Actinomycetota > Actinomycetes > Mycobacteriales > Corynebacteriaceae > Corynebacterium > Corynebacterium sp. LaCa_70. The sequence continues at coordinate 2,143,427 of NZ_CP190914.1, read as the reverse complement.
TCGACGAACAGCACCGCGACTTCGCGATCTTCTCCACCGAGCTCTGGGCGTTCCTCTAAGGCCTTGGTAGCAACTTCCGTGCCCACGTAGCGGCCGAAAATATCGCGCACCCGCTCACGCTCACGCAGGCCTTTCATCATTTCGTTGAAACCCGCTTGCAGCACGCCCATCTCGGAGCCGTCGTAAATATCGACAGCCACATTGGATTCGCCACGACGCACGCGGTTGATGGCGTCTTGTAGTTCTTTGATCGGATCGATCACGCTCATCATCGCGAACATGGTGCCGGTCAGGCCGGTGACGATGCCGGTGGCCGCCATGAGCAGTACAGGCGGGATCAAATCGGCTGCGTTATCAGTGAAATAATCCGCCTGGTGGGCGAATAGCAGCAGAACAATGCCCAGGATCGGCACGCCGGTGGTCATGACCCAGGTGGTCAACAGACGCACCTTGATGGGTGGTTCCAGGGTGGAATCTTCGAAACGGCGGGCGAGGGCTTCGGCTGCAACGGGGCGGACCAGGCGCTCAGCTTGTAGGTAGGTGATCAGGATGGTGATCATTCCGGTTAGGGACGTCGCCACTGCGACCACCAGCCCCAAACGCGCCGCATAATTGCCGGTAAGGATTGTGGCCACCAAAATGCCGATTATCCACACAAACGCCGCCACCCCAGCCTGGTAGACCGGTATGCGCATGACCAGGTAACGGACCATATTGCGATCGTGCTGTTCTGGGCGCCGCTGCCAATCCAGAACGGGCCGGAACAGCAAATAGGTCGCGCCCATGCCGACGACTATCGCGAATACTAAATATGCGATGCCAATGGACAACAGGTTGGGGATTGCTTGCGTGAAATCCTCGATCTCCGGCATGGGGATGAAGAACCTCACGAACAGCATCACCGCGATGGCGCCGGTGATGTTCGCACCGAGTACTGCGGTAGCAAACAGCGGCCATGAGGTGCCCCACAGCCACTTGATGCCACGCAGAAATCTGTTCATAACTAACTACAATAACTGTCGAATACCCGGCTAGACTAGTGGCGTGAATTATACGCGAGCCGCTTCGGCAACCGCCGACACACCTGCAGCCGCAACACCTGCAACATCTGTCACAAATGGCACAGATTCTGGACCTGCGGTCACCATCGCAGACCGCCTACGGGACCACCCCCGCGTGCAGAAAACCATCATGGCTGCTGCCCGTGCAGCCGCGCAGACCGCCGAGATTCAGCGACGGGGCGGCACAGAGAATGCGCTTGCCGACGCATCAGCACAGGCACAAGCCCAAGCCCAAGCCGGGGCTCATGCGATGTCCCATGCCTGGCTATTTACCGGCCCGCCGGGCGCTGGACGCTCAACCACCGCGTTGAACTTTGCGGCTGCGCTGCTCTGTGAAACCCCGGGTGCCTATGGCTGTGGCGAATGTCAAGCCTGTCGTACAGCGATGACGGGCAAGCACACCGACGTCGTTCATGTGGTGCCGCAGGAATTATCCATCGGTGTGGATTTCGTGCGCGATAACGTTGTCTCTTCTGCTGCCAAGCGCCCCACCGTAGGGTCCTGGCGCGTGGTGATTTTCGAAGATGCGGACCGGCTTACTGACGGTGCCGCCAATGCATTGCTGAAAACCATCGAGGAACCGCCCGCGCACACCGTGATCATCTTGTGCGCACCGTCGACTGATCCCGAAGACTTCCCGCAGACGCTACGATCCCGCTGCCGCCACTTGTACGTGCCGGCGTTACCGGTGGACACTATTGTGCAGATGCTTGTCGACGAAGGCGCGAGTGAAAATCACGCCCGGTTGGCAGCGCATACTTCGTTGCGCCATGTTGGCCGCGCCCGAAAGTTGGTTAATACACCGGTGATCCAGCAGCGGCGTGCGCAGGCCATCAACCTTGCGGAAGCTATCTTCCACGAATCCGGTGGCTTCCAGGCCGTCGGCCAGCTGGTCAAAGCTGTAGAAAAAGAAGCGAAAGAAAGCTACGCCGAGGCGGATGAGGCGGAAAAAGAACGCCTGCGCAACGCCTTAGGCATGGGGGCGAAAGGGAAAGGCACACAGAAGTCTGTTTCTGGTGGTGCCGGTGACTTGCGCGAATTGGAAAAACAGCAGAAAAAGCGACAGACCAGGCGTTTGCGGGATGTATTGGATCTGGCCTTGGTTGATCTGGCTGGGATCTACCGGGATGCGCTGATGGTGAAGCTGGGCGCAGAGGTGGATCTCACGCACCCGGATTTCGAGCCGCTGGCCTCGGAGCTTGCAGAGCACCTGGACGAAGATGGGCTTGTGGAATGCCAGGATGCCATTAGTCATTACCGTGAGCTTTTAGGCTTTAACGTCTCGCCGCAGATTGCTTTCGACGGACTGGTGGGACGTTTACGCTGCGCATACCGGGTGCACTAGCTGTTGCAGCCTCGCTGGTGTGGCGGTCTTAGTCCTGCCGTTTTTCATTGACGGCGTCTATCGGCTAGAATGCCAGTGTTGCTGTGATTGTGCATGAAACCTGCTATGCGGGAATCTTTCACGAATCCACACAAGCAACGTGCCATCTTAGCTCAGTCGGTAGAGCAGCTCCCTCGTAAAGAGCAGGTCAAGGGTTCGATTCCCTTAGATGGCTCCACTACTTAAGTTCTTATTCTGCAGTGATTTTGTTGCTCCGTGTGCGAATGGGGGCTTCCTATCTAATTAGTCAAGTCCGCGGGTTTGCGGCCTTAGGCTACAAAAATTGCTCACGGGGTGGCCTAACCGGCGTGCGATCATGTTTGGATAGCTGTTAAACAATCATGAAATAGGCTTTGGGTAATGGAAAGGCGTTAAACATGCCTCAATGGGGCACGCCTAATTGGATACCGGCTGATGGTAGTGGCATTTCTCGAAGAGATAGACAAGGCGGCAGCTATGAGGCCTACATCCCCGACACGCTTTCAGATGCCAGTCTCGTTATTCCTGCGGAATTGGCGCAAAAAGCTGCGGAAATCGAGAGAAGCATTATTGCTTTAGGGCGGCGAGAAACCTACAAGTGCTTCGTTCCGTAGAAAATTCCTTTGCTACTACACCAGAAATTACCCCAGAGCATCTTGGGCAGCTGCAATCTGAGCTTCTTGGCGCGCATCCAACGGTTCCTGTAGGGATACGAAAGATTCAAAACTGGATTGGCGGATCTGGTCGAACACCCATTGGGGCCGAATTTGTTCCGCCACCGCCTGAAGAAGTTCCCACCTTAATGGCCGATTTCTGCCGGTACTTTAATGGTGCCGCACTTGGAGCTTTGACCCAGGCTGCAATTATTCATGCCCAGTTTGAAACTATTCATCCGTTCGCGGATGGAAACGGCCGTGTTGGTCGTGCCTTGATCCATGGGACTCTATTGCGTCGTGGGTTAACGCATCAAACAATTCTGCCCATTAGTTTAATTTTGGGCACGTGGTCCAAACGCTATGTCGAAGGGCTTACGGCGTTTCGTCAAGGTGATGTTCCTCGTTGGCTCGATACCTTTTTTTGATGCCGCGCAGGAAGCCGTCGCACAGGCGAATTTACTGGCTGATCAGTTATTAGAGATCCAGCAGGATTGGGAGCAACGCTTAGACGATTACCGGAAAAGCCAAGGTAAAACCCGTGCGCTGCGTGCAGATTCGATAGATTTCAAACTGCTCACAGGTCTTGCTGCGCATCCGATTGTGACAGCTAAGACGCTAGAGCGGTTGTACGGTGTGACCTGGTCCAACGCACGCCGATCGCTTGAAGATTTGCAGGCTGCGGACATTTTGCGTGGAAAAGTTATCGGTACTCGAGGCACGACTGGTTATTATGCCGACGACATCTTAAGCCTGATCACTCATGCGGATCGCCAGCTAGCAAGTAGTCAGTTTGATACTCGCTTGGATGCGATCGCCACCCATTAGGCCTTTACTGCCTGATGAGGCAGTGGTGATGGTATGCAGGCGGTAGTCTTCGGCTGCTTTGCTGTTGATTACGTTTTCAAGCTGGGGGAGTTTCAAAAAGGGCGGAGTACTTGAGCCATCCTCAAGCAGGAATGTTGCATACAACTCTGCGCACGATCATCGTTATATGTTCGTTAAGGGTACTTAACAGAATCATATAAAGAATGCTGATTAAAGTTCTCTATTATCAGTTTTGATAGTTGGAGCAATCACGGCATGAGCGCTGAAAGTGAGGTAAGTGAAGATGAGCGCACTGTTGATCTCTATGCAAGGGATAGCGAACTTAGCAGAAGTAAAACGTCCGGCTGTTACGCAATGGCAGACGCGTTTTCCTTCTACCTCTGCGACTCCTTTTCCGCAGCCTGTAGAAACAGATCCTTCGATGAAATTTGATGCTCGTGAAGTAGCGCGGTGGCTTATTGACACGGATCACGGTAATAATGCAGAAGCTGTCGAGGATGCGGCCTTTCATAGCGATCTCTTCTTGGATGCTGTTCATCACCCAGCGGTGTGGGCAGCATTGGCAGTGCATGCTTTAACTGGGGAAGAAGTGACCCCTCAGCTTGTTTATGATCGTTTGTTCTTAGAACCGCTTGTTCCGGAGTCAGTCCTCAATGATGAATTAGATGTGGCGGTCGCTATCGCTAATGAATTGGCAGAGGCAGGTTTCTCCGCGGTCAAAGTCTTGCAGAAGATAATCGAGCATCGTCGTAACGCATCTGCCGAAGGCATGATTACTGGTGCTGAGCTGTGCCTCGATGCCGTGGGATCAGAAATTGCACAGATGTTAAGCATTGACGAGGGCAGCCGAGAAATTGTGGCCTTAGGTGCTGGCGGTGATACGTGGGCTCAACGAGTTTCTGGCGCAATGCCTGTACCTTCCCGTTTAGCTCTGCAGTATTCCCGATTCAGCCCGGAAATGTGTTTGAGCATTGGGCTGGGCATTCCGGTAGAGGTGGACACTGACGAATGGGATCCTTCCGCCGTAGTGTTAATGCGATGGTTGTCCGCTACGGCCGATAACTCTGAAGAGTTTTTCAATCAAGTGGATCTCGCTGTGACCGGTATTGACCAGCGTGGATGCGTATTGGTAGTGGGGCCGGCTGATTTGCTCATTTCTTCTCAATCGGAGTACCTAAACACCGAGCGAAAGAACTGCCTGTGGCCGAGTCGAACCAGCTTGCAAACTTTACTTCGTTTTGCCGCGCTGCTACCTAAAGGATGGACTCGGCATTTGGGGCAAAAGCAACTTGCGTTGTGGGCTCTGCGGAATAGTGTCAATGCCGAAACCGCTAATGACGTGGTTGTTCTTGCGGATTATGCGGTGATGGATTTAGCCCCAGATTCAGTTCGTCATCTAGTCCGAGATGTATTAGCAGCTGTAGATAACCGGGTAAATCCGAGGTCGCATACCTTCCATAAAGCTGAGGTCATCCCGCAGCGTATCGCGCGGACGCGTGATTCTTTGATGCCGACATTGGAACGGCAAGTGTCGATTAGTGAAGCCGTGTCAATGACACAGTTGCGTGAGAGCGCGTCATCGATAGGCATTACTCCTTTCAATAACGCGTCTTTTGCTCAAGCGGGAAATCCGTATGCTCCGCGACGGAAGCAACTGGTCAACTGGGCGCAGGCGACGAACGGGCCCGAAGCGGTGGTGAAGTTGTTGTCGGGGTTCAAGCTTGCCGATATTAATGTAGCCAATCCTGATGGCACTGTGCCGGTGATTGGGCGAAGTGAATTGTTAGGGTTTGTACAGGTCGGTGAGCGAAAAGTGGATTTGCTGGAGTTGGAATTCAAGCTTCGGAATGCTCATTTGACCGAGCCGGGCGATGTTTTGTTTGCCTTTGATGGTAGCCCGCATGTGTTCGTGGAGTCTTCTGGCGGTGCGCTCGTTGAGGCGCCAGTGCAGGTTTTGAGGTGCAAGCAGACTCAGGGACGGACGAAAGAACTGCTGAAGAGGGTGACATCTCCGCATTTGTTGGCGCAGCAGCTCCGCAAGGTGAAGACGAAGAAGAAGGAATCGTGGTTGGTGCCGGTTGTGGATCGGCAGGACGCGGTTGCCTTTGAATCGGCTCTAGTGGAGGTCAATGCGAAGCGGCAGGAACTTCAGACTCAACTAGATCGGCTCGACAGTTTCCAATCGGAGCTGGGAGAGGCACTGGTCAGCGGCGCTATTAGAGCGGCGCCTGGTTAGCTCACGCGATAACTGTATGAAGCTCAGTGCTTCAACGAAACTAGAAAATAGCGAAAAGAAAAGAGCAGTGAGGAAAGAAAATGGTACGGAAGAAGAAGGAAGTGGCGCAGGTCCCTTCCACCTCTAAGGAAATTAAGGACACATTGTGGAAGTCCGCGGATAAGCTTCGCGGTTCTATGGATGCGTCGCAGTACAAGGATGTTGTTCTGGGGCTGGTGTTTTTGAAGTATGTATCGGATTCCTTTGAGGAACGTCAGAAGGAAATCCGTGCGGAGCTAGAAGGCCAAGGCTTCGATGAGGAAGACATCATGGAAGATCTTGGTGATGTTGACGCGTACACCAGCGAGAATGTTTTTTGGGTCGCTCCTATGGCGCGCTGGGAGTTCTTGAAAAAGAACTCTAAGGGCAAGGAGCTGGAAGGAAAACATAAGTCCATCGGCAAGTTGATCGATGAGGCTATGCAGCAGCTCATGGCGGATAACGAATCGCTGATGGGCACGCTGCCGCAGATTTATGGTAAGGACAATATCGACCAGCGCCGTCTCGGTGAATTGTTTGATCTGTTTAGCTCTACGTACTTCGCCAGCACTAAGGATAAGAAGGCCCGCGACCTGCTAGGGGAGGTCTACGAGTACTTTCTGGATAAGTTCGCCAAGGCCGAAGGTAAGAGGGGCGGCGAGTTTTATACCCCGCAGCCGGTCGTGCGGACGTTGGTAGAAATCCTTGAGCCGACTGAGGGGCGTGTGTATGACCCATGCTGTGGTTCGGGTGGCATGTTTGTGCAGGCGGAAAAGTTCTTGGAGGCCACCAAGCGTGACCGCAGCGCAATTGCCGTCTATGGTCAGGAACTCAATGAGCGTACCTGGCGGATGGGCAAGATGAACCTGGCTATTCACGCCATTCGTTCGTCCGGTTTGGGCGAGCGTTGGGGCGATACGTTTGCTCGCGATATTCATGCGGGCACCAAGATGGACTACATCATGGCTAATCCGCCGTTCAACATTAAGGATTGGATTCGCAATGAGGAGGACGCCCGTTGGAAGTACGGTGTGCCTCCGGCGAAGAACGCGAACTTTGCGTGGATGCAGCACATCATTTCGAAGCTGAAGGATCACGGCGAAGCTGGTGTTGTGATGGCGAATGGCACCATGACGTCGCAAAGCTCTGGTGAGGGCGAGATCCGCAAGAACATGGTGGAAGATGACATTGTTTCGTGTGTGATTGCGCTGCCGGCGCAGTTGTTCCGTGGCACGGGTATTCCGGTGTGCGTGTGGTTCTTTGCTAAGGATAAGTCGGCGGGTGTTGGTGGCAGTGTTGATCGCCGTGGTGAGGTGTTGCTTATCGACGCCCGCCAGCTGGGCCACATGATCGACCGCACGGAGCGGGCGTTTAGTGATGAGGACATCGCCAAGATTGCTAACGCGTTCCGAACCTGGCGTGGACGTAGGTCCGCGGATGGGGAATACGAGGACGAGGCGGGCTTCTGTAAGTCCGCGACGATTGAGGAGATCCGCGAAACTGGCTATGCGCTAACACCTGGCCGCTACGTGGGTATGCCTGAGGCCGAAGAAGATGCTGAGCCTATCGACGAAAAGATTGCACGTCTAACTGCAGAACTGACTGCTGCGTTGGATGAGTCTGCACGTTTGGATGCAGTCGTGCGCGAGCAACTGGGGAGGTTGAAGTGAGCTGGGAAGCAATGAAACTTGGAGATGTCTTGCCATTTAAATACGGGCGAAACCTGCCAGAGTCTAAGAGAACTCAGACCGGGGAATACGATGTTGTTACATCGGCAGGAGTCGCAGGTTCCCATTGTGAAGCGCTAACCACTGTCCCTTCGGTCGTTGTAGGTCGCAAGGGTACGATTGGAAAGTTAACTTACTGTGGTGCACCAGTTTGGCCTACTGACACCGCGTTCTTTGTGGAAGAGCGTGATGGGGTAAATCTTCGATTCGCCTACTATCTACTATCAACGTTGCCATTCCAATCAATGAACAATGATAGTGCAGTGCCGGGTCTCAACAGACGTGATGCAGAAGATCTCATCGTTCGTATTCCGTCACTTCAGGAGCAAAATTCAATTGCCGATGTCCTCGGCGCCTTGGATGACAAGATTGCAGCGAATCAGCGGGTTATTCAGCTGTCTGAGCAGTTGGCAATGACCTTTTACCGAAGCACGGAAAAATCGGAATCGTCGCTGACTTTCGCTGATGTTGCCGGAATTTACGGTGGCGGAACGCCATCCACAAAGAATCCTGATTTTTGGGATGGCGAAATCAGGTGGGCGACTCCAACAGATATCACAGCATTAAAAGGTCCTTGGTTATGCGGAACTGCACGTTCAATTACTGAGGAGGGATTATCGAAAAGCTCAGGTTCGCTCCATCCTGAAGGTTCAATCTTGATGACTTCGCGAGCAACGATTGGGCATGTGGCATTCATTGATGCTCCTACTACAACCAATCAAGGCTTCATCAACCTCGTTCCTCAAGAGGCTTATAGATATTGGCTGTACTTTCAACTGAAACAGAGAACTTCTGAGTTTATCGCCTGGGCAAACGGTGCGACATTCTTGGAGCTTTCACGTGGAACTTTTAAGAAGCTTCCATTTCAAGCATGCGCTGAAACTGAGTTGGAAAAGTTCAACTCGCTGGTTGCTCCGTTAATGAAACGTGTGCTCAAAGCACAGAAAGAAAACCAAGCCCTCGCCCGCACCCGCGATGAACTTCTTCCACTGCTCATGAACGGGAAGATTACCGTCGCCGAGGCAGAGGAAGCAGTTTGGGACGTGGGCGTCGTAAAGCAAAAACAGTAGGAGGAAGAAGACAGCGATGTATAGCGAAGACATGCTAGAGCACCTGGCTTTGGACAAGCTGGGTGATAACGACTGGCAGCCACTCCACGGCACTGCGGTCGCGCCGGGTTCTGGTGAGCGCCAAAACTGGAAAGAAATAGTCCTCCGGCAAACGCTGAATGAGGCTGTCTCCAAGCTGAACCCGGAAGTCCCCGAGGAATTCCTGCAGCAGGCCATCGGCGAGCTGCTCACGCCAAAGTCGCAGGACCCCATTGCAGAAAACATGCGGATCCATGAGATCCTCGTGCGCGGATACACAGGCATTGAGTACTACGACCTCGACGGGCAGCGTCAGAATCCGACGATTTATTTTGTGTCGTCCAATGTGGATAAAAACGACTATAAAGTGGTCAACCAGATCATCATCCGCAACGTGGAATATGAGCGTCGTTTCGACGTAGTGGCCTACATCAACGGTTTGCCGGTTGCATTCTTTGAGCTGAAGAAACCCTCTGGTAAATCCACTGCTGAAGAAGCATTCAACCAGCTACAGACCTATGTCCACGAGTTCCCCATGGCATTCCGCTTTGCCAACGTCGTGGTGGCAAGCGATGGCATTGACGCGCGCTACGGCACCCCGTTTACCCCGCTGAACCAAATGTCGCCGTGGAACGTGGATGACGACGGCAAGCCAATCAAGATGGACCAGCCGGATAGCTCCGGTGAGATCCCGCTCGGGCTGGAAAACGTGATCTGGGGTGTATTCAACCAGGTCCGATTCCTGCAGCTCATGCGCGAATACACAGCGTTTGATGACACCGAGCGCGGTCTGTACATGCGTATTGCGAAGCCGCACCAGTACTTTGCTGTGACCAAGGCTGCCGGCACCACCATTCAGGCTGTGCGAAGCGACGGCAGGGCTGGCGTCGTCTGGCACACCCAGGGCTCAGGCAAGTCCATGGAAATGGAAATGTACACAGCCAAAGTGATGCGCGCCCCGGAGCTGGAAAGCCCGACCATCATCGTGATTAACGACCGCACGGAACTAGACGGTCAGCTCTACAGCACCTTCCTCGCCAGCACCCTGTTGCCGGAAAAACCCCGCCAGATTGAGGGCCGCGACGACTTGCGCACCGCGTTGGCCACACGCACCTCGGGCGGTATTTACTTCACCACCTTGCAGAAGTTCGGCCTGACCGCGGACGAGCGTAATGCCCACGCCAAGCACCCGGTGCTGTCGCAGCGACACAACATCATTGTCATTGCTGATGAAGCCCATAGGTCGCATTACGGCTTCGGGGCAAACCGTGACGGATATGCCGCACACTTGCGCTCAGCGCTGCCTAACGCGACCATGATTGCCTTCACCGGCACGCCGATTTCTGAATTGGACCGCGATACTAGGAAAGTATTCGGCGATGACATTGATGTGTATGACCTGCAGCGCGCAGTCGACGATGGCGCGACCGTGCCCGTTTACTTCGAGCCACGGCTAATCCCGCTGGCCCGGGTCCAAGGCATCACCGATGAGTACATCGACGCTACCGCTGATGAGGCACTCGAAGGCCTCAGCGAGTCTGAGCGTGCCCGAATCCAGCGCACCACTGCTGCTCTCGAAGCCATGTATGGTGCCGACGATCGCTTGGACACGCTTGTCGACGACCTACTGCTGCGGTGGGAAGACCGCAAGACCGTCATGCAGGACTTCATTGGATTCCCAGGCAAGGCCATGATTGTCGCATCTACTCGTAGTATCGCAATGAAGATTTACGATAAGATCATCGCGAAGCACCCTGATTGGCATAGCGATGCTGACGATAAGGGCAAGATCAAAGTTGTGTACTCCGCGAATCCCTCGGACACCGCGGAGATCAAGAAGCATATGCGTCGGCCGAGCGCTATTAAGGCTGTCAAAGAACGTGTGAAGAATCCAGACGACGAGCTGGAAATCATCATCGTGAAAGACATGATGCTCACCGGCTTCGACGCGCCACCGCTGCACACGTTGTTCATTGACCGACCATTGCGCGGTGCATTGCTCATGCAGACTATTGCGCGCGTGAACCGAACCTTCCGAGGCAAGCAAGATGGTCTGCTCATCGCATACGCGCCCCTGACCGATAACCTGACGGAAGCGCTCGATGTGTTCACCGTCGATGCAGAGAAATCCGGTGAGAAGGTTATCGGCCAGCATGCCGCGGAGACGCTGGCCATCGCGCAGCAGTTCCTGGGGCACATCCACGAACTGGTGACGGTAGATTGGCGCGCAAAGCTGCAAAGCAGTGACGTGCGCGGGGCACTGGCAACGGTGGTGGGATTCTTACGTTCGCCGCAGACACTAGGGAACACTGACCCAGAAGACCCCATGGCGCGACCGGTGGCGAAGAAGTTCCGAGAACTTTCTAGCGCGCTTGCGCGATCCTGGGCGATTGCCGTGACCGCTGACGGCGCTGATGAGATTCGATCGGAAGTCGAGTTCTACCTTGAGGCGCGCCAGTGGCTGATCAAGATAGAAGCGGCGGACAGAGCAAGTCGCGGTGAACCGATTTCCGATACCGCGCGACGTATCTTAGGCCAGCTCGTCGTCGATGCTGCTGAAAGCCGTGAGGTGTTGGACATCTACGCGGAAATTGGACAGGATGTGCCGAACCTGCAGGAGCTTGCTAGCCAAGGTTTCAGCGAAAAGAACGTCAAGTCCAACATTGAAATTGCGATCGAGGCGCTGAGAGCGAAGCTCCAACAGGGAGTACGTGACGCAACCGGAAATAACGAACTGCGCAGCCAACTATTTTCGGAACGTATCCGAGAGGTGATGACGCGATACACCAACCAGCAGCTCACTGCTGCTGAAGTGATCGCTGAGCTAGTGAAGCTATCGAAGGAAGTGGTTGAGGAATCACGTCGTGGCGAGAAGTTTGCTCCTGCATTGAACAACGATGAACTGACCTTTTTCGATGTAGTGTCGCAGAACGAATCTGCCGTCGATGTGCTCGGTGATTCCGTGCTTGCCGACATCGCCCGTGACTTGGTTGCCACCATGCGTCGTGACACCCGCACCGACTGGACCGTCCGCGACGACGTCAAAGCCAAGCTGCGCCGCACCATTAAGTTGCTGTTGCGTAAATACGGGTATCCACCAGACCGACAAAAAGAAGCCACCCAGTTGGTGTACGAACAGATGGAAAAGTTCGCGCCAAGGTATGCGGGAGGACTTGGAGAGGATGAGAAGTGAGTTTTCAGTTAGACAAGAATGCGATCGAGAAATTGGCGAAGGCCAAGCCGGCAGAAGAAGCAAAGAGCTGGAACAAAGAGCTCGAAAGACTCGCACGGCAAATGAATGGAAAGCCACGAAGCGAGATCAAGACGAAGCTACAAGCATTGATGAACAAACTAGGTCTAAAGCTGGAGCATGCTCAAATTGACTACTTCGCGGAAGCGATTGAGCAAGGCAAGATTCCGCGCTTTGATGCTCGGTAGTAATGTCTCGAAAGGAAAACAATGAACATTTCAAAAGTAAAGTTGCGGGATGCAATTTTGCGGCTCGTGGTCGAGCGAGATAGTGCAGGTTTGGATCAGCCGGATATTGAAGACTCCATGAGCCGTAGTTTTCTCGAAATTAGTCCAGAGGATGTGGATTCTGCGCTGCAGTGGCTGAAAGCAAGGGAATTGGTCGCAGGTATTGGAACTTGGGGTGGCCCCATGTTACGGATCCAAGCGACTGCCGAGGGGGAAGACCTTGTTGAAAGTGGAACTTCAGTGGCTGAATTGATTCGTCCAAATTTGAATACCTCTTCAATGATCAACGTGAATGGTCAAAATGTGCAGTTCAATCAAGGTGACAATGTGCAGATGACGCAAAGTGGTTTGGAATCATTGCCGACTGAATTGCAGAACATTGTTGACATCTTGAAACAGAGTGGCTACGAAACGGCTGCTGAAGAGGTTGTCGAGGTCCATCGGAAGAGCGGCGTTTCCAAGGCGATCGCTTTCCTCCTACAGAAGATTTCAGAACCGGCCTTGGTTCATCTCGGAAAGCAAATTATTCCACTAGCAGGTAAGGCTCTGGAATTGTCCCAATAGACACCCACGCTGTCTGGGTCAGAAGTCGAGAGCCCCAGGTGCATGCTCAGAAGCAGAGGCAACACTGGGGCGTTCGGTAGCATCTTAACATTGACAATTCATGCGAACTTGGAAGTGAAGGAGTCAAGCCCTAATTCACCACTAAACCCGCCGAGCGCCAATTTATTGTTAGAATAGAGGGTCCCTATTCTAATAATTCCCAGGTGGTGATGTGTCGTGACTCTGAGCTTGCCGAACATGGAGGACCGTCGCGAGCAACTTATTGCTCAAGTTGACTCCATCTTGGCCTCGGCTGCCGACGGGCGAGTGCAGAAAACCAAAGAGACGCAGTCGGTTGACTTCAAGGAAGAATCCGGCCGTCGCAATGGTCCGCAGATTGAGCCCGGCAAGCCGGAGAATCCTGAGGCTGCTGATAAGTTGGCGGACGAAGTCGCCTGCATGGCAAACACACCCGGCGGTGGCGCGTTGATCGTGGGAATCGAGGACAAGACGGGCCGGATTATTGGCACTGAGCTAGACATCGATTGGCTGCGTCAAGGTATCTTCACCCGAATTGATGTGGCGCCTGATGTCGTCGAAAAGCGCGTGCTTGGCCAGCGGGTTCTTGCCATCTATGTGGCGGCCGCGGCGGAACCAGTCGAAGACACTTCGGGTCGACTGCGGTGGCGGGTTGGTGACTCCTGCCGGCCTGTTGATCGAGCGGAATGGTGGGAATATCAGCGAGCTCAATCCGGATTTGACCCAATGGCGCAGGTCACCACCGCTACGCTGGGCGACGCCCGCCCTGCTGCGCTTGCCCTGGCCCGAAAATGGGATCCCGCATTCGCAGAACTTACCGATGAAGAACTCTTGCGTGGAATTGGCGCGCTGGATGCCGAAGGATTCCTGTCGCAGGCCGGAAAGCTGCTTTTCACCTCCCTCGACCGCACTGCGATCGAGCTCAGCATCTTTGATGTGCACGGAGGCCAAGTGCTGAACAGAGTGGTGCCGGAACCGGAGAAGTCTTGCCTGGAACAGCTGGATTATCTGGAACAGGCGCTGAATGTAGTGAATAAGAACAACACCGTGGTGGAAGGCTTCGTCCACAAACCAGTACCTGAGATTCCGCGCCTGGCGGTTCGTGAAGCCATGCTCAACGCTATGATTCACCGCGACTGGAATCGAAGCGAGCCAATTGATGTGCGCTGGATTGAACTCGATAGCACACTCATCGTCCGCAGTCCTGGTGGCTTCCCTGCTGCAATCACCAGTGAAAACGTTCTTAGCAACCGTGCTGCTCGCTATCCCGCCCTCGCTGACCTGTATCGTGCGCTGGGGTTGGTGGACAAGCAAGGCGTTGGCGTGGATCGCATGTATCAAGCCATGATCGCACTTGGTCACCGCCCACCAACGATCGAGGAAATCGCAGGGCCGTTTGTAGAAACGACCCTAGTAGGTGGCCGTCCGGTGCTGCCGGTGTTGGAATTGGTTTCGTCGATAGTTCCGGAAGCGCGCCAGGACGATTATCGGATCGCGATTGTCCTTTATCTTCTGTTTCAGAGACCGTTCATAACGATTGATGTAGTTGCGCGCGGTCTGCAATCGGGTAAAGAAGCGGCACGAAATGCGTTGGAAGCGGTGCGTCAAACTACGGTTGCTGGAGCACCCTTGATTATCGCGCACGATGGCGTGTGGTTGCTCGGCAATGCTTGTCGCGAGATTTTGCGTAAGGTCGAGCCTTCACCGTTCTCTCCAGTTCGATATCTGTCCACAGACCAAGCTGAACTAACCAACGCGACGATGCTGTGGCTGAGTGAAGTTGGGGACCTGGCTACCAGTGACTTGATGGCGATGTGTGGAGTTTCTCGGGGAACAGCCAAGGCATGTGTTGATGGATTAGTGGATGAGGAGCGAGTTATCGCTGTGGGTGGTGGCCGGTCGCGGCGCTACAGACTGGTGGAATAAGTCGCCTACTATTCCACCAAGGAATCCGCAATTGCGGGAATCAATGTTAGATTAGACCCCCTCTATTCTGACAATCAGCAGGTCGCGCCAATAAAGGCCACTGGGAAAGTAACAGTGCAACTCTCTAGTTGCACTGTTACGCTCAAGAGTATGAATTGGACTCTGGAGAGTTTGACTTAGCAGCTAGCTGAGCTTCGGCGTTTGCATCGTGACTCCACAGACATCGAAGTCAAACGCGCTAGTGAATTGCCGGGAAACCTGCCAGAAACAACATGTGCGTTTGCCAATATGCCTAGTGGGGGCACAATTATCCTAGGCATCGATGAAAAACGCGACTTTGAAGTCGTCGGCGTTGCGGATGCGGCAGCGCTTGAAGAAGCGCTCATTAGTCAGACTCGTAACAGTGTGAAACCGGCCCCTATGATCGAGTGTGAGACTTTCATTCTAGAGGGTAAGCAGGTGCTTGTGGCACAGGTCAATCCAGTGCCGTTGCAAAACCGTCCGGCGCACTATCGAGGTGTTGCCTACCTGCGGCAATCCGAGTGTTTACTTTCCCGAGCGGGGGCCACTAACCAATCGACGGGCAAATACAAATGCTAGGGGTAATGGGAAGAGCGCATAGACCAAAATCCTAAGACATATATCTACTTCTTCTAATCCTATAGTATGCGCAATCCCACTATCATCTAATACGATTTCAGAAAAACCCCAAATAATAATTTGAGTCAAAAGCCAAATTATTAGCGTCGCCAGGAAGAATTTCAACCTTTTCATTTACGGGCCGCAATTTCCCCGTGCTGAAACCGTCTTAATTTCGTTAGAACCAACTTTCCATTGATAGCAAGTCCCATCATTAATATTCCTTAGGTTGTCAAGGGCAGTCTTTAACGGCCATAAAGCTACTGTAGATCCTGCCGTAAGCCAAAGAAGTCCTGCGATTGCCATAACCGCAGGGTGACGTAGGTTACCAACTTTTGCATAGCCATATCGGTTGCGTACTTTAGCGTGGTGTATCTGTAACTGACGGTGGGCCCTCATGAGTGATGCCGACGGCCACCGTAGTACCTTTCGACTCCTAAAATGACAGTGCAAAAATGGTTTACAGTGTAAAACGCACACTGTAAACCACAGTCTGAAAATTACAGTCTGCAAACTGCAGACTGAAAACTGCACTGTGAATCCGCAGTGTGGGCTAGGCACGGGCCGCGGCCGTGATGGCGGCGCCCTGTCACTAGCAGCGAGCGGGTTTTAAGCCGATAGCTGGCGCGGGATTACCTTGCCGGTGGCGTTACGCGGCAATTCATCGACAAAGTGCACGTCGCGCGGCACGGAATGCTCAGCTAAACGGGTGCGCACCCATTCGCGGACATCGTCGGCAGAAATTTCCGGCCCGTCGGGATCTTTGACGATCCATGCTGCAACGCGGCTAAACGTCTCGTCGTCATCGACGCCCTTGGAATAGTGATCAGCAATGCCAGGCATAGTATCAAGCACGTTATCCACCGACGATGGGTAGACGTTTTCGCCGCCAACGATGATCATTTCGTCGGCACGACCCAAAACGTGCAGCATGCCGTTGCTGTCGATATAGCCGAGGTCTCCGATGGACTGCAGCATGCCGACGCGATCGAGCTTGTGTTTCGGGTTGGTGTAGCCGACCATCGTGGTCGCGTTGCGCAGATAGACTTTGCCGACTTCGCCGCGCGGTAGCTCTTTGCCGTTATCGTCGAGGATCTTCAGCAACGTGCCGTTGGCGACGGCACCACCGATAGTGGCGTCTTCGGCAATCTGCTGGGCAGTGGCTGCGCTGGCCAAGGTAAGTTCTGTGGAGCCGTAAATATTGGCCAGAATAGGCCCGAAACGAGCGATAGTATCGGCCGCGACCTGTGGAGTTAGCGCGTGGCCGGAAGAAGCGATGACGTTGAGCGAAGAAGCGTCATAATCCCAGGTGTTGTCGAGAGCAACCATGGATTTATAAAACACGGGTGAAGAGATGAGGACTTCACAGCGGTGTTTTTGGATGTCGTTCAGGCAGGCCTCGGCGTCGAAAATCCGACGGGTGATGACAGTAGAACGCAGCGCAAAGGCGATATTGAGCATTGCCCAACCCCACGTGTGGAAGATCGAAGCCGTCATCTGCACGTTTTGGCCAGCTTCCCACGGTATGGCGTCCAGGATCGTCGTCAATACCGTGGGCAGCTTTGGTTCCGGGCGGGCAATACCCTTGGGTACTCCGGTGGTGCCGGATGACATGAGCACGATATTGCCGTGCTTGGGAAAGCGCGGCAGTTTCACATCGGTGCGGCGGTGAACGATCTCAGATAGCACTGGGTGCTCGCCGGTCTCCTCACCACCTTCGTGGGCGATGATGATGTGCAGGCCGTCTGCGGTAGCGGAGCCAGCTGCTGGCAGACGGTCAGCGAATTCACTGTCGATGACGAGCACGTTGATGTCATTTTCTTCGATGCACCCGGCAAGCTGTTCTGGCGAGGAACCGATATTGAGCAAAAATAGCGTCGCGCCCGCGTATCCCTTGGAGATCAATGGGGTGACAATACCTCGACCATTGCGGGCCATGATGCCCAAGCGGATCTCCTCGACGGGCAGTTGGTGCAGGTACCGAGCAAAATTTTTGCTCTGCGTTTGCAGGTCGCGGTAGCTAAGGGCACCGTCGTCGTCGATAAGAGCGGTGCGGTCCGGGGACACTAGGGCTGCTTGTTCGATCTCACGGGCGGTGGTTAGCCAATAGCGGGCGAGAATGCCAGGGCTGTGCACAAGCGCGGATATACCCTGTTGCGGTGCGATGATGCCGGACTTCCACAGAGCGGGAACGAGCTTTGCTAGCCCTTTGCCGTTGGTGGCGAGGTATTCCAGCCGGTCGCGCAAAGACACAAAATCACACCTTTAATAATCAGCTTGTCGGGATTAATACAGATATCCATGGCGCACGCTGAGGCTCAGTGAGGACCAGGTGGTTGCGGGGGATCCAATTAGTGGCCAGGATAATAGTTTCTGCTTGGAAAATTACATTACAACTATCGCCACATTAGCGATAATCCGTTACAGATTGCAGGCCAGGGGGATGTGGTGCGACTTCGGATGGCTGCGACTTCGGATGGCTACGGCACATTCCGATTAGTGACGGGACAACAAACACAGGTAAGATTGTTGGCATGACACATAGTGAAGCTCTTATAGAAGACCAGAAAAACACCTCTGCTGGCCAATCCCAGCAAACCGTGAAGGGCGTCATTGCGCGTTCGAAGGGTGCAGAAGTCGAGACCGTCGACATTGTCATCCCCGCTCCCGGCGCACATGATGTCGTTGTTGCCGTAAAAACTTGTGGTATCTGCCATACCGATTTGGCTTACCGCGATGGCGATATTGAAGATGCTTACCCATTCCTGTTGGGCCACGAAGCTACTGCGGTCGTCGAATCCGTCGGCAGCGAAGTTTCCCACGTCAAAGTTGGCGACACCGTCGTACTGAACTGGCGCGCTGTCTGCGGCGAATGCCGGGCCTGCAAGAAGGGCCAGCCACGTTACTGCTTCGATACCCACAATGCTTCTAAGCCAATGACACTTGCCGACGGCACCGAGCTCACCGCAGCTTTGGGCATCGGCGCTTTGGCAGAAAAGACACTGGTACACGAAGGCCAGTGCACCGTTATTGATTCGGACGCCGACGCGGCTGCTTCTGGCTTGCTGGGCTGCGGCGTCATGGCCGGCCTCGGTGCGGCCGTGAATACCGGTGAAGTTACTCGTGGTGAATCCGTCGCTGTCTTCGGCGTCGGCGGCGTCGGCATGGCAGCTATCGCCGGTGCCAGCTTGGTGGGCGCACGCACAATCATTGCGGTGGACCTGGATGCGCAGAAGCTCGAGCGTGCCCGCGAAGAATTCGGTGCAACCCACACGGTCGATGCCAGTGGCAAGTCGGAAGAAGAAGTTATCGAAGCAGTCCGCGAGCTCACCGATGGTTTTGGTCCCGATGTCACCATCGATGGTGTAGGTATCCCAGCTACCACCCGACAGGCTTTCTACTCCCGCGATCTTGCCGGACGCATGGTCATGGTGGGCGTTCCTGGGCCGGATGCGAAATTCGAGATCCCAGCTATTGACTTCTTCTCTCGCGGTGGCGCGTTGAAGCCATCCTGGTACGGCGATTGCCTGCCAGAGCGTGACTTCCCGTTGTACGCTGATTTGGCTAAGCAGGGACGCTTCCCACTGGACAAATTCGTTGACGAACGCATTACCCTGAATGATGTAGAGAAAGCATTCGCAACCATGAAGGCAGGCAAAGTCCTGCGCAGCGTAGTAGAGGTGTAACACACATGCGTATTGACCATCTAGTGACTTCTGGAAAGTTCAAACTCGACGGCAATGAATGGGACGTCGACAACAACGTCTTCATCGTCGGCGACCAGGATTGCTGGATCATCGACCCTTCGCATGAATTCGATACCATCGTCGGTGCCGTGGAAAACCGCAACGTCAAAGGCATTATTTTGACGCATGGGCACAGCGATCACGTCGATATTGCCCCGCAGGTGGCGGATCATTTCGGGGTGGAAATGTACATGCACCCAGACGACGAGATGCTGTGGGAAGAAGCCAACGGCGATCGTTCATTCGCTCGTCTTGCCGACGGCGACACCTTCGACGTAGAAGGCAGCACGCTGAAGGTTCTGCATACCCCGGGACATTCGCCAGGTTCCTGTGTGTTGTACTGCGAAGACGAAGCAAAAATCTTTGCCGGTGACACCCTGTTTTCGGGTGGTCCGGGTGCAACCGACAAGAAGTACTCGGATTTCGGGACTATCATTGAGTCGCTGAAATCCAAGGTATTCACCCTGCCGAACGAAACCACTGTCATGCCAGGGCATGGTGATTTCACCACTGTGGGAGAGGAATTCTCCCACTTGGATGAATACATCGAGCGCGGCTACTAAGAATTAAGTCGTAGCCGCAATCGCGTAATCACGAAATCGCGTCCAGAGGACGCTTATTGAGAGGCGTCAGCAGCTGAAGATTCAGTGTTGCTGGCGTCTTTTTCGTGTTTGTCGTCTTTTTTCCGTAGCCCCACGAACAAGACGATGACGATGAGCACCACGATGGCGATGATGGCCAACGTCAGGTCAGACAAGTTTGCGAACTGCATGGCCCATTCTTGGATGCGTGCCTGGGTATCGGTACTCAGCGGCCCACCCCAGGCCGACGTACCGTGGCTGATGATAAACAGCACACCGATGGCGATGAACAGCGCACCGGAAATCATGGACACCACGTGCGTGGTGAACGGGCCGATTGTGATGGGTTTCGGGCGCATCTTGGAACCCAGATCCAGCTTTTCCCACAATAGCGCCAGGATGAACAGTGGGATGGCCATGCCGACGGCATATGCTGCCATGATCGCTGCGCCATACCAGGCTGAGGCGGATACCGCGGCGGTGGTCAGCACAGCGCCCAGCAGAGGCCCCGCGCAGAAACCGGCGAAGCCATAAACCGCGCCCAAGAAAAACACCGCGCCGGGGCCGGACCCTTTGGCCTTCGATGACAAGTTGGAAAACGGCAGGCTGAATCCGCCGCCGAAGAACGTGTAGACACCCAGTGCGATGATGATGATTCCGCCGACCAGGATGATTGTCGAGCGATGATCAACCATGAATGCGCCAATACTGCCGACACCGGCACCGATGGGTACCAGAACCGTGACCAGCCCGGCCAAAAAGATCAGGGTTTTGAAGACCAAGTGGCGCAGTGAATCGAAAGCATAAGCAAAAAATGCTGGCAGCAAAAGCGCTGAGCATGGGCTGATGAGTGACAGTACACCGGCAAGCAGTGCACCGAACAGACCTACCTCAATCATTTATCGGGCCTACCTTCCTACTGGGTTTCGGGGCGAGGAACAGTGCCATCAGCGACCTTCGCCAACTGGCGGTAAACCTCATCTTCGAAAACTTCATAGGGCTGCGCACCAGAGATGAAGCGATCGCCAAGAATAAATGCTGGGGTACCACGCATACCGATCGACGATGCGTAGTGCAGAGCCTGGCGCACCACATCGCGGTACTGTTCGTTTTCGATTTCCGAGCGGAATTGCTCTAAATCTTGGATGCCAGCTTCTTCGGCAAAACGTACATAGTCAGCAATGTCATAGCCAGGGTGGCCGCCGGTCTGGTTATCGTAGGTGTTGTTGTAGAGCACATCGTGGAATTCATAGAACTTACCCTGGTTACCTGCGGCTCGTCCGGCTTGTGCACCAGTTTCCGCGTGTGGTCCATTAACCGGCAAGTCATTCCATTCGATACGGAGTAAACCGGTATCGACGAATTTTTCCTTCAGTTTCGGCGCCGTCTCTACCGCAAAACGGGTGCAGAAGGGGCATTCAAAGTCTGAGAACTCGGAGAGCACGACGGGGGCGTCAAGCGCGCCCATGGCGAACGGATCTTCGGCATTACGACGGTGCACATTCAGGATGTCGTCGTTCGAGGTGATCTCTTTACCAGGTCCGATGACGGTGGCATCCGGGGACTTTGGTTGTGCGAAATTGGTTCCGGGTTCTACTTTTTCGGCGAGTTCGCGGGCTTTTTCTGGGGAGTATTCGCCGTCATGGGAAGCAGCGTCGGAGCCAGAATTAGCAGAGCTCTTACTAGTGGAGCCAGAATTAGCTGAATCTGGGGCTTGTGGGCCATGGACCGCATCCTGGTCACTTGCACTCGGAGAATCGTCGTCGCCAGAGCGAACCACGGCGACAACAACGAGCACGGCCAGCGCCACTACCAGGGCGATTAACGTCCAGAGCAGCGCGGGCTTGCGCTGGAAAGCGTTACGTGAAGAGGACATGTCAACCTTCGTCTATCGGGAACTGACAGGCGGGTTGGGCCTGCGAGCACATTAATCTTCCCTGGCTGCACGTTCTAAATAAGAGCCATAGCCAGATTTGATTAATGGTTGCGCTAGGTCCAACAACGCTTGTGCGCTAATAAATCCCTCACGGTAGGCAGAAACTTCCGGTGAACCGATGATGGCGCCGGTGCGTTTTTGTAAAACCTCTACGTACGCTGCGGCTTCGGACATAGAATCCACGGTTCCTGTGTCTAACCACACATCGCCGCGTTGCATCCGCTGCACGGATAATTGCCCCCGATTGAGGTATTCCTCGTTGATCGCGGTGATCTCTAACTCGCCGCGTGCCGACGGCGTGATGGATTTAGCGATCTCGATGACAGAATTGTCATAAAAATACAGGCCGACGACCGCATATGATGAGGCCGGGTGGTCCGGCTTTTCTTCGATAGACAACGCTCGACCTGCAGGGGAAAATTCGACGACGCCGTAGCGCTGCGGATCAGCGACTTCATAGGCGAAAATAATGCCCCCTTGCGGGTCATGGCATTGGGGAAGCGCGCCGGAAAATCCGTGGCCATCAAATATATTATCGCCGAGTACCAAAGCGACGTCGTTGTCACCAATGAAATCCTCGCCGATCAAAAATGCCTGGGCGAGTCCCTCGGGGCGAGGCTGGATCGCATAGTCCAACATTAAACCCCACTGCGAGCCGTCGCCGAGTAAACGCTGAAAAGCAGGCGCATCCTGCGGGGTGGTGATGATCAGGATTTCGCGAATCCCGGCCTGGATCAGCGTCGACAAGGGATAATAGATCATCGGTTTGTCGTAGATCGGCATGAGCTGCTTCGAAATGCCCTGTGTAATGGGGTACAGCCGCGTGCCGGAACCGCCGGCGAGGATGATGCCTTTCATAGCCACCTATGTTGCCAGATTGCAGAGTTAACTTTCTGCGGCCTGGCCGGATCGGGTGCGACTAAGCCAGATACAGCGCGAGGCTGGCCCGCCAATTGCTGGGCTTAAAGCCCGTGGCTTTGATCTTGCTCAGGTCCAAAGTCGATTCTGCCGGGCGTCGGGCCTGGTCGGCTCCGTATTCTTGGCTGGTGACAGGCGTGACGTCTGCGGGATCGCCGCCACAGGCAATGAAGGTGGCCATGGCGATCTCATCGCGGGAAGCAGTATCGCCATCCGAACTCACGTTGTACACGCCATAAGGGGCGCTGGTGTCTAGCAAATGCACAATGCCGCGGGCCAGGTCCTGGGCGTAGGTGGGGCGCCCGCGCTGGTCGCACACGACCTTGGGCTGTTTCCCGTCGCGAGCAAGTGCAGCCATTGTAGAAATGAAGTTGGAGCCGTCGCCGAAGACCCAAGAAGTACGGATGACGTAATGCCGTGGGGTGGCTTGCGCTGCGGTATCGCCGGCGGCTTTGCTGGCACCGTAGGCAGAAAGTGGCGAGGCGGTTTCGTCTTCTGTGTGGATTTCGTGCTGGCCGTCGAAAATATAATCCGAGGACACGTGCACCAGTGTGAGGTTGTGCTCAGTGGCGATGGCCGCGAGCTTGGCTGGGGCGTCGGCGTTGACGGCCCAGGCACCCGCACGATCGGTTTCGGCACCGTTGACGTCGTTATAGGCAGCGGTATTAATGATCGCTTGGTATTGTCGCCAATCTCGTGCCGGGGGAGCGGTGATATCGAAGTCTTCGTGTGTGCAGAATTCAACGTTGGTGCGGTTATGCAGAATGGAGCGCAAGGCCCTACCGAGTTGACCGTTGGCGCCGGTCACCAAGATTTTCCGGGGCGGCATCGGGGTGGCGTCGGCAAGCTGCGGGTGTTGTCGGTCTTTGTCGGAAATCTCGCTTGGCTCCAGTGGCCAGTCGATCATGTCCAGGTTGACGCTGGTGTAGTCGGCATCGGGAGAGTAATGGTCGTTGACCAGGTAGGTGTAGCTTGTGGCGTCGCGCAGAGACTGGAAGCCATTGGCGACGCCGCGCGGAACGAACACGGCAGTATCTGGCTCGATTTGTTGGGTGACGGTCGCACCAAACGTCGGCGAGCCCTCCCGCAGGTCACACCACGCGCCGAAGACAGCACCGGTGGCCACAGACACGAATTTATCCCAGGGTTCAGCGTGTAAGCCGCGGGTGACACCGGCTTTTTCGTTAAACGAAATATTGTTTTGCACCGGGCCAAAATCGGGTAGCCCGGCAGCGACGAAAGCCTGCCGCTGCCAGTTCTCTTTGAACCAGCCGCGGGCATCTTTATGCAGATCGAGCTTAATGATCAGCAAGCCCTCGATAGCGGTGTCCTGCACCCGTGCTTGATTGTCTTTCGAACCCTGCCCCATGTGTTCTGACACTGGTTATTGCCCTCGCTTTGCGTAGTTGTTTTCCACTGCTTCTTTGGCATCTCGCCACCAGTTTTCATGTGTGCGGTACCAGTCGATAGTGCGCTCTAGCCCGGCCCGCAAATCCGTGTATTCCGGTGTCCAGCCCAGTTCGGTGGTGATTTTTGTGGGATTGATGGCATAGCGTTGGTCGTGTCCGGGGCGGTCGGCGACGTGTGCAAAGCCAGTGGCACCGTCGGGTTCCATAAGCTCGCAAATGAGTTGGATGACCGAGAGGTTGCTAGCTTCGCCGTGGGCGCCAATATTGTAGGTCTCGCCGATCCGGCCGCGCTGCAGGATTGCGTGTACGGCTCGGTTGTGGTCGTCGACATGAATCCAATCCCGCACCTGCGCGCCGGTGCCATAAAGTTTCGGCGTGCGGCCGGATAGAATGTTGGTGATTTGCCGCGGAATGAACTTCTCGATGTGCTGGTAGGCGCCATAATTATTGGAGCAGTTCGAGATCGTGGCGCGGATGCCGAAGGAACGCACCCAGGCGCGAACGAGGTGGTCGGAGCCTGCTTTTGTCGCAGAATATGGACTGGAAGGCCGGTAGGCGGTGTCCTCGGAGAACAGCTCGTCGGAATCCAGAGCGAGATCGCCAAAAACCTCGTCAGTGGAGATGTGGTGGAAACGCTTATCGTATTTCCGCACTGCCTCGAGCAGGCAATACGTGCCGACGAGGTTGGTGTGCACAAAGGGCGAGGGATCGCGTAGGGAATTATCGTTGTGAGACTCGGCAGCAAAATGCACCACGGTATCGGCTCGTTGCACCAGCTTGTCGACGAGCGCTGCATCCGTGATATCGCCAACGATAAGTTCGCAGTCGGTGCCATTCAGGTTGGCGCGGTTGCCGGAATAGGTCAGTTTATCCAGCACGATGAGGTGAATGTCTGGGTAAAGCCTCCGGGTCAGGTGCACGAAATTGGCGCCGATGAACCCGGCTCCGCCGGTGACAAGCATGGTGGACATGCCACTAGTTTAAGGCAGAGCAGATGGCACGCGATGAGCGGCGGGTGCTGCGTATTGTGCGCCAATGAAAAGCGGCGTCGGTGCAGTCTGCGCCCGAAGCCTTGAAAAGACCGCAGCACAGCAAAAACCACAGCTACCAGCGGCAGAACTTCCGGGTGGGGCCGGAGTCAGTACTGCTTGGCGGCTGTGGTCTAGTGAGCCGTTTTCTACTCGTCTTTATCCAGCAATTCCTTATTCGGTGATGCCGAATGCACGGGCGAAGGTTGGCCAGGAATTACGCAGGTCATCCTGCCAGTAGGACCAGGTGTGAACGCCGGTGGCTGGCTTGTGGTGGTCTACCGGAATGCCCAGGTGGTTGAGCTTGGCGACGAGACGGTGGGTGCAGGCGTTGGTGACGGCCTCGATGCCACCGCCGGCGATAGCCAAGTTGGCCTGGTTGGCGGACAAAGCTTGTTCTGGGATGCCCTTTTCGCGCAAGCCTTGTGCGGTTTCACGCTCGCCAATCAAGCCCGTGGCATTGGATACGTAAATTTCGGTGCCGCGCAGGAACTCAGCCTGTAGGAGGGCATCGTTTTCCAATGCGCGTTGCGAACCCATTGGGCCCCAGACCTGGTCTGGGTGTGCATTCGCGCGGTTGACGGTCAAACCAACGGCAGCGCGTCCCATAGGAGAGTTGGTTTCTGCGCAACCAGAAAAGGAGCCGGTGGCAGCGAACATGCCTGGGTTGTGTGCCGCCAGCAACAGTGAACTGGTGGCTGACATCGACATACCAGCGATGCCGCGCTTCCCGTTTGCGCCCAGGTATTCCTCGATTGGTCCAGGCAGCTCGTTAATCAGGAAGGTTTCCCACTTCTGTGGTCCTGTGAGGTATTTGCTGTCAGCTGGGGTTTCGTTCCAGTCCGTGTAATAGGAAAACGCGCCGCGCATAGGGATCACGACGTTGATGTTTTTCTCCAGGTAGAAATCAACCGCGTCGGTCTGTGCGATCCAGTTGGCGGACTGTTCGCCACCGCCAGCACCATTGAGTAGGTACAGGGTTGGGCGTGGGCCAGCCGACTCATCAGCCTTGATGGTGACGACGGGGATGTCGCGGTCCATGGAAGGGGAGTGCACGGTAACTTCCTGTACGCGGTCACCCTTGTCGGCGATGACGGTACGCCAGGATTCGTCTTCGAATTCTGCTGGAAGGATTTCCTCGCGGACGGTGCCCGCAGGGATCGTAGGTGTGCCTGCTGGTTCTTGCGGGGTGTTCTGGGCGATACCAGTCTGCGGGGCGGTCTGTGCGATACCGGAGACAGGTGTCAGCGCCAGTGTGCTGATGGCAGCGGCGGCAACGACGACGTTGCGAAGTTTCATGCGTGATCCTTACACAGTGAGAAAACGTACATACGTGGAAACGTAAAACTCAGTAACAGTTGGATAGTAGCTTAGCGCATGCAGGGCTACTAGACCCAGGTATTTTTCGTATTTCGGTACTCAAGTTACCTCGTTTTTTCGACACCCCGGGAAGTTCTTTTTCTCGTGTGTCACTAGTGCTGTCGTAAAAACTGGGGTATTTGTTACGACAAAAATTGTTGCAGATGGGGTGTCGCTGGCATAGGCTGATTTTTGCTTCACCCTGTAAAGATGCGCAGGACCAGGACACAGAAAATTCCTATTTCTGAACCAGACATGAAAGAGTACTGACTATGCAGCTAGATAACCTGATCGCTCTGTCCAACAATTTCTTCGGCCCAGCTATCCACGAATTTTTTGCTACTTTTTCGAAGCTGAGCGCTGTATTGCACCTGCTGTAAAACCACCATCCGCCGTCGTTGGAATGACGCTAACGAACAACGCCATCGAACGACGCCGGAATTAATATTGCACCTGCGGTAACTTAAGTCCCGGTAACTCCAGTTACATTCGGGAGATTCTCCCCGCAGGTGCTTTCACATGTTCCCAGCAATTACGTATGCTGGAAGGCGTGACTAAAGAACATTATGATCTCGTTGTACTCGGCGCCGGACCAGGCGGATACGTTGCCGCCATTCGCGCTGCTCAGCTAGGCAAGAAAGTTGCCGTCGTGGAAAAGCAGTATTGGGGCGGCGTCTGCCTCAATGTTGGCTGCATTCCGTCGAAGGCACTGCTGAAAAACGCTGAGGTTGCCCACACCTTCAATCACGAGGCCAAGGACTTTGGTATCTCGGGTGATGTTTCTTTTGATTACCCGACTGCCCACAAGCGCTCGCGCAAGGTCTCGAAGAAGATCGTTGGCGGCATCCACTATTTGATGAAGAAGAATAAGATCCAGGAGATCAACGGCCTGGGCCACTTCAAGGATGCCAAGACCATCGAGGTGAAAGAAGGCGACGACGAAGGCAAGACTCTGACCTTCGACGATTGCATTATCGCCACCGGTTCCGTCGTCAAGACCCTGCCTGGCATTGAGCTGGGCGGCAACATTGTTTCCTACGAAGAACAGATCCTCAACGAAAACGCACCAGAATCCATGGTGATCGTGGGCGCTGGCGCCATCGGTATGGAGTTCGCCTACGTTTTGGCGAACTACGGCGTGGACGTCACCGTCGTAGAATTTATGGACCGCGTGCTGCCTAATGAAGATGCAGACGTGTCGAAGGAAATTGCGAAGCAGTATAAGAAGCTCGGCGTTAAGCTGCTGACCAGCTACAAGACCACCTCTGTCAAGGACAATGGCGACAATGTCACCGTTGAGGTGGAATCCAAGGATGGCAAGAAGCAAGACACTCTGACTGTCGATCGCTGCTTGGTTGCGGTTGGTTTCGCTCCACGTGTTGAGGGCTTTGGTCTGGAAAACACTGGCGTAGAGCTTACTGAGCGCGGCGCGATCGCGATCGACGAGCGCATGCGCACCAACGTGGACGGCATTTACGCCATTGGTGACGTCACCGCGAAACTGCAGTTGGCGCACGTCGCCGAGGCGCAAGGCGTGGTTGCAGCAGAGACCATTGGCGGCGTCGAAACCCAAGAATTGGGTGACTACCAGATGATGCCTCGCGCTACTTTCTGTAACCCTCAGGTTGCGTCCTTTGGTTACACGGAAGAAGCCGCCAAGGAGAAATGGCCTGACCGCGACATTAAGGTTGCCACCTTCCCGTTCTCGGCTAACGGTAAGGCTCTCGGGCTGAATGAGTCCGCTGGTTTCACCAAGCTCATTGCTGATGGTGAATTCGGCGAGTTGCTCGGTGCCCACCTGGTTGGTTCCAACGTTTCTGAGTTGCTGCCACAGTTGACCCTCGCGCAGCGCTTTGACCTGACCGCAGGCGAAATCGCGCGCAACGTGCACACCCACCCAACGCTGTCTGAAGGAATGAAAGAAGTCGCTCACGGCGTTGCTGACGGCCACATGATTAACCTTTAAGCTTGGCTGAAATTTTTCTGTGGCGAAGGATCTCGCATTAGATCCTTGCTTTGGCCGCTCTACCGTTCTTGTCGACGGTGGGGCGGCCGTTTTGTATGTGATGGGTGGGAAACCTGCGATACTGATCAAAAGTTTGACACAGTATGGGTGAATGCTGGCTAGCTGATAATTACCTGTGTCTAACCTCACATAAAAACGGTTTTAGTGACATATCTTGAATTATGTTGCCCTAAGGGTCGTGGCAGCGGCGATATTGGATTTGCGGTTTAAGCCTAGCCTCACATAAAGCGCCTGCGAGATGATGCCCAGTCGGTGCCAAAATCCCACCCAGTGCACCATTTTGGTTCGCATCAACACCCCTTATCGCCGTATGGTTATAGCGACAATGGAGGTGCCATGACAATAAAGAATCCTGATCGTGAGGCAATCGCCCACGGAAAAATCTCGAACGAAAAAATTCGCGAATCGCCGTCAGTCCCAACGTGGGCCATCAAACTGATTATGGCGATTACTGGCCTGCTCTTCGTGCTCTTCACGCTGGGACACATGGCCGGAAACTTGAAGCTGTACGCCCCAGCACACGATGGGGTACCAGCCCTTGATGAATACGGTGAGTTCCTCCGTAGCATTGGTTCGCCACTGCTGCCGGAACAGGCTTTCCTGTGGGGCTTCCGTATTGTCTTGCTGGCAGCGTTGATCCTGCACGTGTGGGGCGCTTTTGTCCTGATCACCCGTGCCAAGCAGTCCCGCGGTAAATTCAACCGCACCAACTTGATGGGCGGCGTAGACTCCTTCGCTACTCGCACCATGCTTGTCACCGGCCTGTTCATCCTGCTGTTCGTGTGCTTCCACTTGCTGGACCTGACCTTGGGCATCGCCCCGGCTGCCACCGAGCAGTTCGTGCACGGTGAAGTACACGCCAACATGGTTGCTACCTTCAGCCGTTGGCCAGTCACCATTTTCTACGTGGTCGCTATGTGCCTGCTGTTCCTGCACATGTCCCACGGTATTCGCTTGGCTGTCTCGGACTTGGGTAT
The DNA here is from genome assembly GCF_058182015.1 of Corynebacterium sp. LaCa_70. Classification (NCBI taxonomy): domain Bacteria; kingdom Bacillati; phylum Actinomycetota; class Actinomycetes; order Mycobacteriales; family Corynebacteriaceae; genus Corynebacterium; species Corynebacterium sp. LaCa_70. The sequence continues at coordinate 2,113,849 of NZ_CP190914.1, read as the reverse complement.
CACCGGCCGTAAGTGGCGCCAGACTTTCGTTGTGCTGGCCTACATCATTCCGGCTGTGGTTGTCATCGGCAACATCGTCATGCCTGTGTCCGTACTGTTTGGTTGGGTGAGCTAGAGCGTCGTAAAGCGCTGTAACGCTTGCAGTGCCCCGATATTTCTAGCCTGATCAGAAAGTTAGATTATGAGCAACACTGATACTTCGACTCGTAAAGAGTTCCGCCAGCCAGACTCTATCGTCGATGGGGTCACCCCAGGCGAGATCCTGGACAACGCGGAACCAAAGGGCGTCCCTATGCGGGATATGTGGAATTACCACAAAGACCACATGAACTTGGTCTCCCCGCTGAACCGCCGTAAATTCACCGTCTTGATCGTCGGTACCGGCCTGTCCGGTGGCGCAGCCGCTGCGGCACTTGGCGAGCTCGGCTATGACGTGAAGGTCTTTTCCTACCATGACTCGCCTCGTCGTGCGCACTCCATTGCTGCACAGGGTGGTGTCAACTCCGCGCGTGGTAAGAAAGTCGACAACGACTCCGCTTACCGCCACGTCAAAGACACAGTTAAGGGGGGCGACTACCGCTGTCGTGAGTCTGACTGCTGGCGCTTGGCGCTGGAATCCGGCCGCGTTATCGACCACATGAACGCCATCGGTGCTCCATTCGCACGTGAATACGGCGGAACCCTGGCAACCCGTTCCTTCGGTGGCGTGCAGGTCTCCCGTACCTACTACACCCGTGGTCAAACCGGTCAGCAGCTGCAGCTGTCGACCACCTCGGCGCTGTACCGCCAGATCGGCCTGGGCAACGTAGAGATGTTCGCGCATCACGACATGCAGGACATCATTGTCCGCGACATCGATGGTGTGAAGCACTGCGACGGCATCGTGACCCGTAACCTGATCGACGGTGAGATCAAGGCTTTCACCGGCCACGCGACCGTCATCGCGACCGGCGGTTACGGCAACGTCTACCACATGTCGACGTTGGCGAAGAACTCGAACGCAGGCGCCATGATGCGTGCCTACGAGCGGGGCGCTTACCTGGCATCGCCTGCGTATATCCAGTTCCACCCAACTGGTCTGCCGGTCAACTCCACCTGGCAGTCGAAGACGACGCTGATGTCGGAATCGCTGCGTAACGACGGCCGCATCTGGTCGCCAAAGAAAGAGGGCGACGACCGCGACCCGAACTCCATTCCAGAGGACGAGCGCGACTACTTCTTGGAGCGCCGCTACCCGGCATTCGGTAACTTGGTCCCTCGTGACGTTGCCTCCCGCGCACTGTCACAACAGATCAACGCCGGCTTGGGCGTCGGCCCGATGCAGAACTCCTGCTACCTGGACTTCCGTGACGCCATCGAGCGTTTGGGTAAAGATACCGTGCGTTCGCGCTACTCCAACCTGTTCCAGATGTATGAAGAGTCCATTGGTGAAGACCCATACGAGACTCCGATGCGTATTGCACCGACCTGTCACTTCACCATGGGTGGTCTATGGACGGACTTCAACGAGATGACGTCCATCGACGGCCTGTTTGCTGCCGGTGAGGCTTCCTGGACGTACCACGGTGCGAACCGTCTGGGCGCTAACTCGCTGTTGTCGGCTTCGGTTGACGGCTGGTTCACCCTGCCGTTCACCATCCCGAACTACTTGGCCGAGCACCTGGGCGAAGAAAAACTCTCCGAGGATTCCGCAGAAGCGCAGGAAGTCGTCGAAGAGGTTAAGGATCGCTTGAACCGCTTGATGAGCATCGAAGGCGAAGACCCGCACGGTGCTGAGCACTACCACCGCCAGCTTGGTGAGATCCTCTACTGGGGTTGCGGCGTGTCCCGTAACGTCGAAGATCTCAAGTCCTCAATCGAGAAAATCCGCGAAATCCGTCGTGACTTCTGGGCCAACGTTCGTGTGACCGGCCAGCTGCACGACATGAACCAGGATCTGGAATACGCACAGCGCGTCGCCGACTACCTCGACCTCGGCGAGCTGATGTGCATCGACGCGCTGGACCGCGATGAGTCCGCCGGTGCGCACTACCGTGACGATCACCTTTCCGAAGACGGCGAGGCAGAACGTGACGACGAAAACTGGTGCTTCGTTTCTGCATGGCAGCCAAACGGCCCAGAGAAGTTCATCCGCCACGCCGATCCTCTGTACTTCGACTCGATTCCGCTGATGACAAGGAACTACAAGTAATGAAATTGACACTTGAAGTCTGGCGTCAGGCCGGACCTACGCAAGAAGGCAGCTTCGAGACCGTTCAGGTCGACGACGCCGTCGAGCAGATGTCCATCCTGGAGCTGTTGGACCACGTCAACACCGGACGCATCGAAGAAAACAAAGAACCATTCGCATTCGCCTCGGACTGCCGTGAGGGCATCTGCGGTACCTGTGGTTTGCTGATCAACGGACGCCCACACGGCCCAGGCCAGAACACCCCGGCCTGCCAGCAGCGTCTGTTCCAGTTCAACGACGGTGATACCCTGCGTCTGGAGCCACTGCGTTCCGCCGCATTCCCCGTCATCAAAGACATGGTCGTTGACCGTTCCGCACTGGATGACATCATGCACCAGGGTGGCTACGTCTCCATGGACGCCGGTACTGCACCGGACGCCGATACCCTGTTGCAGAACTCGCAAGATAACGAAATTGCACTGGACCATGCAGCCTGCATTGGCTGTGGTGCTTGTGTGGCGGCCTGCCCAAATGGCGCTGCCCACCTGTTCACCGGTGCCAAGCTGGTGCACCTGTCGATGTCGCCACTCGGTGCCAAGGAACGCGGCAAGCGTGCCCGCAACATGGTCGACGAGCTCGAGCAGAACTTCGGTGGCTGCTCCCTGTACGGCGAGTGCGCCGATGTCTGCCCAGCAGGCATCCCACTGACCGCGGTTTCGGCAGTCACCCGTGAGCGTGCCCGCGCGGCATTCCGCTCGAAGGACGACTAATACGATTCGGGTTGGCGCGGCGTGCGATCCCCACCGCTAATCGGGGTTGTATGCACTGCGTCGGCACCACTTTTGCTGGCAGCACATCTAGACTAGAGTTGTCACTAGTGATACAGAAGAAAGGCTTTGGCACCCCATGAGCACCAATGAACAGGTAGCGGACTTCGCTGCGGAGACCTACCCAAGCTATTCGCAGGAACTGCACCACAGCTACATCGAGGGCTACAACCCAGTGTCGCTGGCTGCGCCGCACTCGTCGCTGTTGCGTAACTCGACGTGGATTGGCATGGGTCTTCTTCTCGGCTTCTTCCCATTCGCCGGTACCCTCATTTGGGGAATCAGCACTGGTATTTGGGATGCCGGCACTGCTGCTAATTACTCCACTATCCTGACCATAATTGGTGCCATCGGCGTCGTCGTTACTCTGGTCGGCGGTTTCGGTTCGATTCATTTCGGCCGCCGCTACTACCGGAAATACGTGAAGGAAACCGGCCGCACCTCCTAGCGCCGCCTTTTCTGCCAGCCTGGCCCCGCACCTGCTTAGATGCTCACCGCGTCTAGGCGGGGCGGGGCTTTTCGTAGCTTTACTCGGAAGCCGCCACCCTAGTCTCTGCAGATCTGGAGTTCATTGAGCACATGAATGCCCCACAACACCGCGCCCGCCCAGGCGCTAGTCCTACCCGGCAGGGTGCTAGCACTATCCGCCCGGACGTTAGTACTAGTCGCCCGGGCGCTAACACCATGCCAGGGTTTAACTCTGGACCCACAGACGAACAACGTGCGGCGGAATTACGCAAGCACAAAATCTTCGTCACCGGCTTGTTGGTACTGGCGGCAGTCATATTCTTGGCCTGTTCCTGGTGGCAAAGCCAACCCGGTGACACCCCAGCGTGGGTGGGCTACGTTCGCGCCGCAGCAGAAGCCGGCATGGTTGGTGGTCTTGCGGACTGGTTCGCGGTCACGGCGTTGTTCCGGCACCCCATGGGGCTTCCGATCCCGCACACGGCCCTGATTCGCAGGAAAAAAGACCAGTTGGGCGATTCGCTGTCGCAGTTCGTCGGCGATAACTTCCTGAATGCAGAGTTGATTACCTCCAAGGTGCGCGAAGCCAAGCTGCCGGAATGGCTGGGGAAGTGGCTGAGTGAGGGGGAGAATGCAGACAAGGTCTCCCGCGAGGCCGGGAAACTCACCACCAATATTGTGCGTGCGATCGATGCGCAGGAAGCGGAGCAACTGATCCAAACGCACCTGATCGATAAAGCCGCCGAACCAATCTGGGGCCCGCCGTTGGGTCGCACGCTCGATTCGCTGATCGACGAGGGAAAGCTAGAACCAGCGGTTGATGAGGTTGTGACCTGGGCGAAAAACAAGATCGACGAGTCGGAAGACTCCATCGTCACCCTTATCAACGATCGCATGCCGACGTGGGCACCGCGTTTTGCTCGCCAGTTGGTGGGCGAAAAAGTCTTCCGCGAAATGGCGTCTTTTATCCGCGAGGTAGAAGCTGACCCACAGCATCCCGCGCGCAAATCCATCCGGAAAGGTTTGCGGCAGTTGGCGTATGACCTGCAGTTTGATGGCACGATGATTAGCCGCGTCGAAGATTGGAAGGCCGATGTGCGGGGTTCCCGTGCAGTACAAGCCCTGCCTGGATTGTTGTGGGAGAAAGGCTCGTCGGGCTTGATCGCTGCCGCTGAAGACCCAGATTCCACCTTGCGACAGAAAATCGTCGAATTGTGTGTTCGGTGGGGCGAAAATATCCAATCTGATGACGAGTTGCGTACGTCATTAGATCGTCGCATCAACTCTGCGGTGGAGTTTCTGGCGAATAATTATTCCTCGGAGGTCACCGGCATTATTTCTGAGACCATCGCGCGCTGGGATGCCGATGAGGCCAGTGAAAAAATTGAGCTCATGGTGGGCAAAGACCTGCAGTTTATCCGTTTGAATGGCACGGTGGTTGGTGCGCTTGCGGGGCTGGTTATCTACACTGTCAATCAACTACTTTTCGGCGCCTAAATTGGTCGAAGCGCTGAACCCGGTAAAACACAGGCCCTGACGAAGCACTGACAGAAGACAGAGGGAGCATAGCGATGACTGATAAACGTCAACGATTTTCGACGAGTGAGATTGTCGAGTCTCTGAAAGAAACAGGTTCGCGGGTCCGTTCCGTGGCCAGCGAATTTTCCGAAAACGCTGCCGAGAACTACCGGGCCCGGGGCACCGCGGAGACTGTCAAGAATGCCGCCCGGCAAACCGTGCGTGACTTCCGCGGCATCGAAAGTTTCGAAGATGCAAAGGATACCGGGGAGAAGCTCTGGAAACGTGGCAAGCACCTGGGCCGAGAGTTTAGTTCTGGTCTGAGCGATGCCGTCGGCAAGACCCGCAACAGTGAGGCCGCACGCAAAGGCAGCAAAGGTGCAACCGGTGAGCACGCGGGTACGACGAACGACGGGCGGCCACGTATCATTGAGGGCGAAGTTATTGACGTTGATGGGCAGAAAGTGAACGGCCAGAGCTCATCCGACAAATCATTCCCGAGGAAAACCCAGAACCCATGATTGTTGACGTATTATCGCAAGCCAGCCTCGCCGCCGAGCAGACCCAACACTTGGCACAATTGCCGCCGAGTGGCCCAATGCTGGAGCCGTGGCAGCAGAACCTGTTTGACGGCGTGTTCTGGCTGCAGCAGGGCCTGTATTCATTGGTGGCCATCGCTGGCCTGGTGGGGGCGATTTCTGCGGCCATGACGCGTGACGACGCCTTTGATGCGGACTCCCGGCAGTCGAAAATGGTCTGGGTCGCGATGCTGGCTGGTTCGGCGTTTATTGTGCCGATGCCCATCCCGATTTTGCCGTGGGTCGGCATGGTGATTATCGGTATTTACTGGTTCGATGTCCGGCCATCGCTGAGGGCGCTCATTAACGGCGAGTATCGCTGGGATTAGTTGATGGAAGATAACTGGCTGCACCGGTTTCTGGCGTGGGACTTTCGTCCCGCGCATTTTTGTCTTCACGACGTGCGCGCTGGGGTGCCTGCCGCGATCGCTGCTGGTATCGGCGCGATTGTGGTCAGCCCGAATCACGTGGCGACGGCAGCGAAAGCGCTGGAAAAATATATCCGAGAAAACCACACTGGCCCAGAGGTTAACTCTGGTGTGGTTGCCAACGACGGGGTGGGAGACAGCGATGGAGCAGGGGACATCGATGAATCCGCGGTGCTGACCATCATCGCGGCGGTGGGGTTTCCGACTGGCCGGCATCATATCTTGGTGAAAGCATCGGAGTCGAGGCTCGCGATTTCCCAAGGCGCGCACCGAGTATGGGCGTGCGTTGATACCAGTACCACTGATGCCAACGCCGCACTCAGTGACATGATTAGTTTGCGGGAGGCAGTACCGTATCCAGCAGACTTAGGAATCGTGGTTCCGGATTATGCCGGATTACAACCCAGCGGGGCCGAGTCGCATTCCGGTGCGCGTGCTAGTGCCCAGCGGCGCGACGAATTAGTCTCTACCTGTGAATTCGCAAAGGTGGACCAGTTGGTGGTCGTGCCCCCGGAACATTCTTCTGCTCCTGCAGCCACGGAAACACCAGCGGCCACGAAATTGCCGTTAGCCACGGGACTGCTGGAAGCCGCGAAACACTTGCCCGACCGGATCCCCATAGTCCTCGACGCGGGGGCAGGCAAGGCAGCAACCACAGAACAGAATGGTTCCCGGCACTCTGCATCGCTGTCGGCAGCGTCGCTGTCGGAATCGTCGTTGGCGGAATGGTTAGTGGCTGAATCGGCGGATTTGGTGGCAAACAAAAAGACTCTAGAAAAAGCAGAAACCGCCAAGCCGATCTTGGCGGTGGTACCGGTGGACCCGGAAGAGATACGAGCTGTCAGCTCCTAAGTGTTTCGGACTGGCGCGTCGGAGTTGCTGCCGGAAGTGCCGCCAGCTTCTGATCCAGCACCAGTACCTGAACCAGCGCCAGAACCAGCACCTGCTTCACCCGAGCCCGGGTCTGCGTTGAGCTCCTTGCTCATGTGTGAAGGGTTCACGTTGTGGCCCTCGAGTGTGATGACTAAGCCGTGATCGTTGAATTCAATCGCCGTGATATCCAACTGCCCACCCGTGGCCTCGCGCAGGTTTTGGTTCAAGGAATTCGCGATGCCATCGGCCGCGCCTTCCGGAAGCGAAAAGCCCAGTACCTTCGCCTCGGAGGCGTCGAAAGCGACGTTGCCGTTGGCGTCGACAAGCGGGCGCAGCGTTAGGTTTGCAGCCCCAGATAAGAATTGCACGGTGATGGTCTCGGCTTCGTGATCCGTGGTGATGTCGGAGACCACGATGTCACCCAAAAAGCCGACCCCGCCGAGCTGCTCGCGCAAGCCTTCCTGGATGGAGTGGGTGAGGTAGTCATCGGGAAGCTCCGAGCGGGTGCGTAAAAACTCCGCCTCCCCGGATTTCAGGGCCATGGATTCCATGTGCACGTGCGAGGCGGGCATGCCCTTGTAGTTGCCCTCGGGATCCTGCTGCAGTGTGGACGGGGTATCGATGTTGACTTCGCTGAGCTTACCGCCGATCAACCCAAACAATACCGGGCTGGAGCCGAAGGAAACCTCGGGGTCTTCGGTCATTTCGATGCCCTGCGCTTCGATATCCTCGCGGAAACTCGAGCGCAGCTGTTGGCCAATGAAATAACGCGCGCCAAATTCCGCCAACAACACCACAACCAATAGCGCCACCAAGACGGCGACGATGACTTTCCAGGCGGTTGCGGCGGATGATTGAGCTTGAGAGTTAGCAGGCACTTGAGAGCTAGATGGCATAGGCACAGTCTAGCGTGAGTGTGCCAGGCCTACAGGTTTTCGTTAATCCACTTTTCGGTCAACTGGCCCTCGTTGTCGAAGAGCTCTTCTAGTGCTTCGCCGACCTTTGGTTCGATGGCTGCGCCCATCATCGGGATGTTGACGGAGACGTCGTTGGTGTAGCTCAAGGTGGTGGTTTCGCCTTGGCCAGCCAGGTTGACGGTGCCTTTGAAGTCGACCGGGGTGCCTTTGACGTCGGCAGTGTAGGAAAGTTCTGCGTTTTCGCCGCTGAGCTCACCAACTTTGACGGTGCGCTTAACCTTCAGCGACTGCGACACCATCGCGCGGACGGCCTCTGGCAGGATGGTGACAGGCAGCAGCTCGAACAGGGTGGCCTCGTTATTGGAAAACTCGTTGAGCTCGCCCGGTTCTGGCGAAAGGTTTTCGGCGATATAAGCCCAGTACTTCTCGTTGGTCAACGCCTGGTGTACTTTTTCGGCGGAGTGATTGATGGTCACTGTGTTTTCGCTACGGGTAGACATGCCCTACAGACTACCCTGTGATAGTGATGAATGATTTTACGACTCAAGCAAATACGGCCTTGGATACCCCGGAATTACGTACGCTTGCCGACGCCGGCGTGATCGAACGCGTCGATGGCGTGGAATTTTCACAGTTGACGACGTTTCACCTGGGTGGTGCCCCGCGCGCTGCCATGCGTGCCGCGACTGGTGAGGCTGCCGCGGCGGTGGTGCGGGCCCTGGATGCCGCTGGGGTGCAGTTGCTGATTGTGGGCGGCGGATCGAATTTGCTGGTGACCGACGAGCCGCTGGATGTGGTCGCGGTGATTATGGGCGATGACCACCTGGAGATCGACGCCAGCACCGGTGTATTGCGCGCGGGCGCGGGTGCTGTCTGGGATGAGGTCGTCGCTGCCAGCATCGATGCCGGGCTTGGTGGGTTGGAGTGTTTGTCGGGCATTCCGGGTTCTGCCGGTGCCACCCCGGTACAAAACGTCGGCGCTTATGGTGCGGAGATCGCGGATGTGCTGACCCGCGTGCAGTTGTTCGATCGTGCGACCGGCACCGTCGAATGGGTGCCTGCCAGCGCGCTGGATTTGGCGTATCGCTATTCGAATTTGAAGTTCACCTCGCGCGGAGTGGTGCTGGCTGTGGAGTTTCAGCTGCACACTGATGGTTTGTCGGCGCCGCTGCGTTTTGGCCAGTTGGCGGGTGAGCCGGGGCAGCGCCGCGAGCCGGCGGCGGTGCGCGAGGAGGTGCTGGGCCTGCGTCGTTCCAAGGGCATGGTGCATGATCCGGATGATCACGATACGTGGTCGGCGGGTTCGTTTTTCACTAACCCCGTGGTGCCGGAGGCCCTTGCCGACGAGATCACCCAGGTGGTTGCCGCCGAGTACGGCGCCGACGAGGCCGCGGGCATGCCGCGCTTCCCAGTGGCCGCCAATGCTGGAGCCACTAGTGATGCGGGGGCGGACGCCGAAAATACCGCCGATACCGAAACCATGGTGAAACTGTCCGCGGCCTGGCTGATTGACCGCGCTGGTTTTGCCAAAGGATACCCGGGCGAAGACGCACCGGCGCGCTTGTCGACGAAGCACACTCTCGCCCTGACCAACCGTGGTGCGGCGCGGGCTGCGGACGTCGTCACGCTGGCCCGGGATGTGCGCGCCGGGGTGGAGAAAAAATTTGGGGTGCAACTAGAGCCCGAACCGTTGTGGATCGGGCTGGAGATCTAGCGCGGGACCTCGATGGTGACGGTTGCGCCTCCGTAACCGTGTTCTTGGTCGTGGCCTTCGACGGTGACCTCGTTGACGTTGTCCGGGATCTCGAAGGGGCCGCGGGAGCGAGTAAAAGGCTGCTCGTTGGCGTGGTCGTGGCCGAGTTCATGTTCGGCTAATACGTTGCCGTCTTCGTCGAGCACGCGCCAGCCGTCGGCGTAGCGCTCCGGGGAATCATAGGGCGAGGACACCGTCACGGAGATGCGGTATTCGCCATCGGAGCCGGAAAGCTCCGCGTCCAGGATGTCCGGGTGCTTCTGGTCGGCGTTCGAAGCGGCGTTCTGGGCAGCGTCTTTCGCCTCGTCGGCTGCGCTGCCTGCGGCGTCGGTAGCGGATTCCACTGCGCTTGAGGCCTGCTCGGTAGCGCTACCGGCCACCTCGTCGGCGGTCTCCTGCGCGTTGGAACACGCGATCAGCGTGAGCACAGACGTGGCGGCCAGAGCAGTAAAAGTGCGCGAAAGTTTCATGCTCGCCCAGTATAACCGCAGATCACGCCTCTAGAGACGGGGGTGTTACTACTCACCCGGGGTCGGGTAGGTGTATTTGCCCTGGGTGATGCTTGCCCAGGCAACCGGCAGCTGTTGCTTGTAATACGGCCAGTCATGGATGCCGGTCGGGGCGAAGTCAAACTCAACCCGGTCGTGCATCATGCGCTTTTCCTGCATTGACTGCTCCAGTTCGGTGGAGCACTGGTTGGTGAGTTTTTCCAGTGTGATGTTGCCGAAGAACGTCGTAATGCCTTCGCTGCGGGCCAGATCGATGTCGCGCTCAGCGGCGTGACCATTGGCGGAATAGATATACAGCGGCATGCTGGCAATGCCCTTGGGGTCGGCGACGACGTCGTTACGCAGGCGCTCCGGGGTTGTACCCGGGCCCCACATCAGGTCCGGGTTGCCGCCCATGACGCGCGAGGCCAAGTTGAAATAGGCACGTCCTGCGGTGCTGGTCGACGAATAGCACCCAGAAACCGAGAAGGTGCCGGAATACAGCTCCGGGTGCAGGTTGGCCAAGCGGATCGCCGCGGAACCACCCATGGACAGGCCGCCGATATAACGCTCGCCGTTAAAAGGGATGCCGGTCTGTTGTTCCAGCACGCCTGGCAGTTCTTGCGTCAGGAAAGTTTCCCATTTTGCACGGCCCAAATACGGGTCGGTGTCGTTCCAATCGGTGTAATTGGTGCCACCGGCTTCGACGGGCATGATCGTGGTGACATGCTCGTTTGCCATGGTGCCCTGCACATCGCCCTTGCGCAGCCAACCGGACTGGCGCGGGGCTGACACACCGTCGAGAAGATACAGCATTGGTGCTGCCGTCTCGCGATCCTTGGGGTATTGCACCTGCACCTGGACGACGCGGCGCATCGCCGGTGATTCCACATAGAGGCGCTCGACGTCGAAACGCTCGTCCGGTTCGCGGTTGATCAGGCGTGGTTGTGCGAAATCCTGTTCTTTGTCGATGGTGTACGGGGTCTGCTCGCCCCACAGGTTCCACATCGGCAGCTGGTGCCAGGGAGTGTCATTCTGGAAGAACTGGATGACGTCCAGAACGTGGCCTTGGACGGCGGGGTCTTTGGACCACTCAGCCATTGGTTCCGATGAGCCGTCGTAGGCGATGCGGGAGCTGGTATCGCTGGAACCCAGTTGTGCGTGGGCCTGCGGGGTGGTGACGGTGGATGAGACAGCTGCGGCTGCAGGAAGGCTGAATGCCGCGGTTAGAGCAAGGGCAGCGGCGCGCCGGGATAACGAGGATGGCATGGGTGGCTCCAGAAGGATTAGTCGTGGGGACGATGTCGCGGCGGCGTGGCGTGCTTGCCGACGAGTTCTGGAGACATCTTAAAAGGGTTCGACGGGAAATGTAGAATCCCAAAAGCTTTCGCGAGTATCTGGGTACTCTAGGTTTATATGATGCTTTAACCCCGGAGGTGTAATCCCCTATGGCGAATCAACAATCTCGTCTACATTCACAAGTTTTTGGATACAATGCTGCTCGCTGGGTTTGGACCGCAGTGACAGTAGCTATCACCATCTGGTTTTTGCTCATGATGAGTTGGATGGCGTTTCCCTTGGTCATCGTGACGGCAATCGTCGTGTTGTTTCACATCGATACTCAGTTGGACCAGGAACAGCAGACTCTAAAAATCAAAGTTTTGTGGGTCCCTGTAAAAACCTGCAATCTTGCAGATATCGAGGAAGCTGCCATCCCACGGGACCCTTTGCCATTGGAACGTAATACCTTCGGCGTGCACTTCATCGGAGGTGCATTGTCTATGCACGCGGGCGCGGCGAACTTGGCGCTGGAGATGAAAGACGGCAAAACCTACCGCGTGACGGTGTACCGGCCACAGCAGTTTGTGAAGCAGCTGAATAACGCCGCTTAACGACGGGGCCGCGCGCAGGTTGTTGAGCCTTATAGTCGTTAAGCCGTGCCGTGGCCCAACGTGTTGCGTAGCCCTAGCGGGTGCCGTAGACCCGTCCAGGTTCTGGGGCACCGTGCAGGCGGTCCAGAGTCACTGGTTCTAGGCCCTTAGCGCGCAGACCATCGATAATGCAGGTGGTCGCATCCGCCGTGGTGTTGTGAATATCGTGCAGAAGCACGACATCGCCACCGTTGGCCTGGTTGACGGAGCGTTCACAGACTGTGTTGGCATTGCGATCACGCCAATCGAAAACGATGACATCCCACAGCGCAACCCCCATCCCGTGCGCACGGGCTGCCTGCACGACGTTGTCATTGTGCGCCCCGTACGGCGGACGTAGCCAACGTGGCGTCGCACCCGTGACTGCTTGCACAGCCTTGGTGTTTTGAGAAATTTCCGCATTCACACGGAACGGGCTGCTCAGCGCGAAATTCACGTGCGTCGTTCCATGATTGCCGATGGTGTGGCCCGAATTGACGATGCGACGTGCCGTATCCGGCAAAGCATGCACCATCGGGGTTTGCACGAAAAACGTTGCTTTCGCGTGTTTCGCGTCGAGCGTATCCAGGATCCGGTTGGTCGGCGGTTGCGGGCCGTCGTCAAAGGTTAATGCCACGCAGTTCGAACAATTACCATTCGGGGCGACTGGTGCCGGTGGGGTGTAACCAGGCTGCAAGTTTGGTGGGGTCGGTTTGCTGCGTGGTTGTGGCGTGGAAGAAAGCTGTTGGACTTCCTTCGGTAGCGAAGCAAAAAACGCGCGGTAGGCCTCGTCCGAGGAATTGTGGAAAAACTCTAGGACTTGCGAGCTCAACTGGAACTGGTCCCAGCGCGGAATCAGCGAACTACCAGGCACTGTGGCTGCAGACGAAGCCAAGTGTGTGGTGGCACCGGACTGAGCCGCATCGCTGGATCCAACAGGATCAGCGTGCGCCTCAAGCGGGGAAGAAAACAAGCTCGCAATGATGGTGAACGAGCCGAAAATTGCGGCGAGTTTTTTCACGTCTGGTGCCTTTCCGGAAATGCTGATGCGACTATCTGACTATAACAAGTTACGGAAGTTATAGAAGTGACGCCGCGCCAGCCGAACCCGGCAGCGGGTAAGTGCCGTCAGCACCCAGGCGAGCATCCTCGTCCAGCAACAGGGCGATCTCAGCTTCCTTCGCACCCCGCTCCGGCAAGCGACGGCCCTCAATCACACTGAACAACGCGCGGCGGCCAATCATGCCAGCCTCGCGGTGCGCGGCACCAGCAGCCAGACGAGCATTCGCCCGCTCGCGCCAGGCACCGGCAGCATCCTCGCCGAACTGCGCAGCCACCGCGGCTTCGAAGACACCTGGGTGGCCATAGACCACCACGGCACCGACGTGACCGAAACCGAGCGAGGTCAACACGGCCGCTTTCACCGGGCGCCCGGCGTCGGCAAGCGATACGCCTTCGCGCAGCCACACCAGGTTCTTTGCCTTCGGCTCGATCAGCGGATCCACGCAATCCAGCGCCGCGTTATGCGGTACTCGGCCGGTGCGGAAGACATCGATGAGCCCGCCGGTCTGGAACAGCGCGGCCCCAGCCTTGGAGTGGCCGGTCAGCGACTTCTGCGAAATCACAAACAGCGGTGCATCAGCATCGCGGCCAATGGCTGGCCACAGCATGGAGTGCAGCTCGGACTCGTTCGGGTCGTTGGCGTTGGTGGACGTATCGTGCTTGGACACCACCGTCACGTCGTTCGGGTGCAAGCCCAGCCCACGCAGGGACTTCGCCAGGCGCGAGTTCTCGCGGCCCCGGCCAGCCCCCAAAGCACCCAAGCCCGGAGCCGGAATCGAGGTATGAGCACCATCGGCATACGATGCCGCATGCGCAACCACCGCATACACCGGCAAGCCCAGCTCCCGCGCCAGCGAACCCCGCACCAGCAGCACGGTTCCGCCACCTTCGGCCTCCAGGAAGCCACCGCGACGCCGGTCATTGGCCCGGGAAATGAAACGCTCGTCGATGCCCTGGTCGGTCATCTTCTTCGTCTCCGCGGTGGCATTCATATCACCGAAGCCAGCCAGCGATTCCACCTGCACGTCATCGATACCACCGGCAACCACCACATCGGCTTTGCCCAGCTTGATCTTGTCGCAGCCTTCCTCGATGGAGACCGCCGAGGTCGCACACGCACCGATCGGGTGGATCATGGAACCGTAGCCGCCCACCAGCGATTGCATGGTGTGCGCAGCGATCACGTTCGGCAGAGCTTCCTGCAGGATGTCCGACGGGCGCTCTTCATCCAAGAAGCGGGACACGAAGACCTTGTGCAGCGATTCCATACCACCGATACCGGTGCCCTGCGTCGAAGCAATATCACCCGGGTGGATCGATTGCAGCAGTTCCGCTGGGCTGAAACCGGCGCCGATGAACGCGTCGACGGCGGTGACCAGGTTCCATACAGCCATGCGGTCCAGCGCGTCGACCATGTGATCCGGGATGCCCCAACGCGTCGGGTCGAAGTTATCCGGCATCTGGCCCGCCACCGTGCGCGTCAGCGTCGCCTTGCGCGGTACCTTCGCGGTAGCGCCCTGCAGGCGGGTGACCTGCCACTCGCCGTCGGCCTCGGCCACGCGGGTGAAGGCTGGGTCAGCAGCTTCGATATCGCGGGCCTGGGCCTCGGTCGGCACAGTGAAGGTGATATCGCGGTCCAAGAAGACCGTCGCCAAGTCGATCGAGCCCTGATCCTGCAGGTGATACTTATCCGACAAGGTGCGCACGCCAGCGCGGGCGACGACCTCATCGCGGAAGCGGGCATAGATGTCCTCTTCGGCGACCTCTGCACCGTTGGCGTCGTACCAGCCCGGGGTTGGGTCTTCGGCCCAGTTGACCAGGCCCGTCATCCAGGCCAATTCCAGAACACCGGCGGCGGTCAGCTCTACCGAGCCATCGCGCTGGATACCGTATTCCGCCTCGAAACGGGTGCGGCCCGAACCCCAGGACGAGACCTCGCCGACGCCCGCGATGACGATCATGTCATCCAGGTCCGTGGTGATCTCCCCGGTGTCCACGCGCTCCGGCTGGGCTGGCACTGCAATATTGGGCAGGGCAGTAATGGTCGCCGGGGCAGTCGGGGCATTGGCTGCTGCTTCTGCCGCGGCCGCTGCGGCCGCTTCTGCATTCGCCGCCGCTTGCGCAGTCAGCTCGGCCATGTTCAACGTGTCACCCAAACCGCCGGTCAGGTCCAGGTGCAGTGGCTTCTGTGCGGCCTGCGCGCGAGATTCCGCGGAAGCCAGGCCCATCAGCTCGTGGGAAATCTCCTCTGGGTTCCACACGCGGATACCCGCAGCTTCCACCGCCGGAACCAGTCCGTCGTTTCCGGCCATCAGGTGAGTACCGGCTACCCAGCCGATCAGAACCTGCGCCAGGGTGACACCGTCGGACCAGCCAGCCTCAACCTTCCACTTGTTCATAATCGCATCCAGCGCGGCCTTGACCTCGCCATAAGCGCCGTCGCCACCGAATACACCACGGTTTGGCGAACCCGGAAGCACCACATGGCAGCGCTTGTCGACGCCAGCTTGCGCCAAACCGGCCAATCCCGCGATGGTGCGCTCGACGGACCACAACAGCAAACGCGTCTGGTTTTCTGCCTGCGGGCCGGCGTCGGCCAGCGATCCCGTCACCGGTGGGGCGGCGAATGGGAAGGCCAGGGTTGGGATCAAAGCTGGCTTGAGCAGCTTCACCTCGTTGCCGACGGATTCCACCTGCTCGGTGCCGATCCAGTTGATGACCGCATCGACATCACGGTACGACGATAGGTTCGCCGGTACCAGCCACAACGCAGCACCCGGGACGGCGTGATCGGCATACAGCTTGCGGGCAAATTCCTTACGCGCTTGGCTCACGCGCGAAGCAGTCATCACGACGGTCGCACCGCCTTCCAACAGGCGCGCGATTAAAGCAGTGGCAATCGAGCCCGGAGCAGCACCAGTAACCAAGGCAATATCCTCGGAGTAGGCGCCTTGCAGCTCGGATTCTGCCAGCGTGGCGATCTTTTCCAGCTCGCCCTGTCCACCATTGGCCGCCCACCAGCGTGCCTGCTTGGCGACGGTCGTGCCGGTGCCGCGGAAACGCTCCAGAGCAATATCTGCTTGCCCCAGCGCGTAGCGGGCGAGATCTTCGCGGGCGCTGGCCCAGCGGTCGTCGAAAAGCACAGCCTTACGAGCATCAAAGACCGGGGTGACGGTTTTCACCCAGCCCGCGCCCAGTTCCGCCTCCACGGTTTCGAACAACGTGTTGTCGGTCTCCGGGGTCTCTGGCGCAGGCTCGGACAATCCCAACTGCGCCAGCACGGTCCGCGCAGCCGTAGCCAACACGCCGTTTTCGCCGGTGACCTGCTCTGCGAATTCGTTGAGCGCCGCGGAATCCACGACGGAGCCACCACCGGCGCTGGCGCCACCGGTTGCTTGCGAAACAGCCACACCATGGCGGGCGGCCACCTGCTGCACGGCGGCGTCGACCAGCTCGTTGACCTCTGCCTTGGAGCTTGCGGTGGTCGGGATCGTCGACAGTGAACCGCCGCGGACCGAATCTTCTTCGCGCGATCCCAGCAGGATCTCTGCTTCGACGTGGGCGATCCAGGATTGCGGCAGCGACCAGGTGCCGGTTACGCGCTCGCCGACGGCGGCTGGCTTGGCACCGGCGGCACCGGTGAGCTGGCGCAGGCGGGCACCGATGGCCTCGCTGAGCACCGAACCAAACGGACTGTAGCCCGGGGCGGCGGTGGCGACGCGGCCACGCAAGGTGGCGACATCGGCCTCGGCGGCGCCATCGATGGCAGGAACACCCAGCTCAGCGGACATGTCCATGAGCAGCTGGTTACGCCGCGAGGACACACCGTTGGTGAGCTCTTCGACGGTATCGGAATCGTTGATCTGATCCAGGCGGATCTTGTTGGAAAACGCGAACAGCGTCATGATGGCCTCGGCGGCGGTGAAGCTGAGCTCGCCGGCCGGGGCGTCGCCACCGGCAGGGGCGGCAGGGGCTGCTGCGGTCGCGTCGTTCGCGGCTGAGCCAGAACCAGCGCTAGAACCAGAACCAGCATCAGCCTGGGAGCCGGCCTCTGCCAGCGGTGCCGGATTTTCCGTCGGACGTGCAGCCTCGGCGCCGACCTCCGGGGTCTGGCTGGCTTGGTCGGCAGCAGCAGAGTTGGAAGCACCGGCACCGTCAGCAGCGCCAGCACCCGCCGCTTCGTCGTCGGCTGGCTCTTCGGTTGGCGCCTCGGTGACGTCGGCAAGCATGACTATATCTTGGTCCCGCTCGACGTTGTACACCGGCAAACTCACCCCAGCCACGGCCATGGAACGCTGCGCCAGGTTGGTCAACGTCGGCGACGAAGCCAAGCCAACCTCGATGATCTGGTCGACGCGACCAAACAGCAATTCCTGGGTTTCGATCCAGCGCACCGGCGAAGCAAACTGCCAGGACAACAACTCGATCAGCAACAGGCGGGCGAGCTTCTGCGGCTCCATCGTGGCGGCGTCGATACCGTCCAGGCGGTCAGACGGGGCCAGAGCCGCGGTGGCGTCCACGAAATCCTGGGTGAGCGCAAACGGGCGCGCCACCAGGTTCGGTACATAGCGTCCGACCAGGGCATCCAGATCCAACGTCTCCGGAAGCAACTCGTCGAGCTTCTCGGCAAAGGCCGGTACACCATCGCGCAGCACGCGGGAGTGGAATGGCACATCGATGCCCGGGACAGTCACGAAGGCACGCGGGGCAATGGCTGTGGCGCGCTTGGCCAATTCCGCCAGGCCAGCCTTGGTGCCAGCAATGGAATACTGCTGGCCGGAGATGTTGTAGTTGACGATCTCCAAGAACTCGCCGGTTTCCTGCGCCACCTGGGCCACATAATCCTGCACCTCATCGGCGCTGACACCGATCATATTCGGGCGCAGCGCACCCATGCCGTAATTGGAATTGCCGTGCTCGTCGCGCTCGACCAACGTGCCCATCGCGGAACCACGCGAATAGACGATGTCGATGACAGCTTCCAAATCGAAGATATTCGCCAGCGAGGCCAGCGCGGTGTATTCACCCAACGAGTGGCCGGCGTACATGGCACCAGTAGCCAGCGCATTGTTCTCGCGCAAACGCTCAGTCTGACCATAGGCGACGACAGCCAGCGCGACCTGGGTGAACTGCGTCAGGTGCAGCACGCCCTGTGGGTGACGGAACGTGGTGCCGCGCACCTTGAGCTCCGTCGGGTTGTCGTCGATGATCTGGCGGATGGAAAAACCATGCTGGGTGCGGGTGTGGTGATCCGCGCGACGCCAGGCCTCACGTGCAGCAGGGGAGGCGTTGCGATCGCCGCGGCCCATGCCTTCTGCCTGTACACCCTGGCCTGGGTAGACGTAGGCGGTGGCCGGTTGCGCCAACAGCGCCTGGCCGACGGAGACGACTTCGCCATCGATACGGCAGGTGACTTCTAAAGCACTGTGGATTCCGGCGCGGCCGACGCGTTCTGCGGTGATTTCCACCTTGTCGCCGAGTTGCACCATGCCGAACATCGAATACGTCCAGCTGGTGACCGTGCCGTGGGTATTAGCCAAGTGCTGGGCGGTGGCTGAGAGCCACATGCCGTGCACTAGGGCGTCGTCAAGATTAACCAGGCGAGCCGCGTTGGTGGAGGTGTGGATCGGGTTGTAGTCGCCCGAGACCAGCGCGAATGGGGTCATATCCTGCGGTGCCGTGACGGTTGCGCGGTCGACGAATGACCGTGGGGTTGGCTCGACTTCAGCGGCTAGGGCAGCACCGCCCCATTCCGGGGCAGGTGCCGGGACGCTGGCGCCAGTGGCACGGCCGCGGATGGCGAAGCGCTGCATCTGGGTGGCCACCAACTCGCCGGATTCGTGATCGCGCAATTCCAACTCCACGGTGACGATGCGTCCGGCGTTGGACTCGTCGATCGCAGAGCACCAGGACTTGACGTCGATGCGGCGCGCAGTGCTTTCGCCCTTGTTGCCGCGGGCGAGCTCGTGGAGCGGCACCCGCAGGTCAATGACGTGATTCAGGTGCACGGCATTGAGAAGGCCTTCGATGACTGGGTAGTCGGTACCAGCAGGCTCGCCGTGCTCTTCGCCGATGCGGCCAGAGCCCAGTGCGGTATAGATCGCAGGCCAGGCTGGGCCCACCAACACGTCCGGGGTGCCCGGGGCGGTGGTGAGCTTGCCGCCCAAACCAGCGCCGGTGACTGCAGTGTGTGCCTGCAACAGGGTGGTAGGCAAGGTGAAGGAATCCTCGGCATAGCCGAATGGGTACTGCTCGCTGACTGAACCTTCCACGATGGTGGGCAGGGCGGTGATCTCATCGCCAGATTCGGAGGTCGAACCCACACCAGCCAGGCCTGCCAGCAGTTCAAAGACGGCCTGCGGCAGACGATCATGGTCCACGACCGGGCTGGCACCGGTGGCGACGGCGTCGGAAAGATCGACAGGGATGGACACGGACTTTACATAGAACGGGCGCTGCTCTTCTGGCAGGTCATCCCAGTAGGAGTCGGTGTTGATGCGAATGGAGTACTGCGGGGCAGCCTCGGTGCCGTCGTTGATGATGTCGAAGGCTTCTGTTGGCAGCTCCACGGCTGGGTTGGCGATGGTGTGCCCGTGCCATTCCAAGCTTGGGGCTTGGCGCAAAAATTCCTCTGCGGTGGTGGCGTTGCCCAGGCGCGAGTACTGCTTGGTTGCTTCCACGCCAGCTTGCTGCAAGGCCTTGGTGGTGCCGGTTTCGAACCGGGCCAGCAACTCGGCGACGGGCTCGTCGACCTTGGTAATGCCTGCTACCGAGACCGGGCCCGGGATGATGCGTACGGCATCGGCGTCGTAACGATCTTCCTGCGCCTGCCACAGGGTGTCTTTGGAGAACCACTTTTTCAGGTCACCATCAATGGCCGTGGTCCACGGCATCGGCTTGTTGTGCTTATGGTTCAGCGAAACAAACCAGGCGGCATCGCGCGCTGCGACGGTAGTGGTGGCAGCCTGCGGGAAGGCCTCGAGCAAGGTGCGCAGGTTGGCTGGGGCATCGGCGACGGAATCCAGGTCTGGGAACAGGGTGTCGATTTCGCCGTGATCCGACGGGTGCAGGCGCGCCTCGATGCGGTGCAGCAGGTCGAACCAGCGATCCTGCCAGGTCGGATCCATGAATGGGAAGGCCAGGTCGACGAAACGCTCTAGCCACTGCTGGTAGGTCATGGTTTCCACGTCACCGAAATACGGCTTGGAGGTCTTGGCCAATGCGGCGATGATCTCTTCGCGGTGGTCCTGGTAGTCAGCTGGATCCAGCGAGGTGATCAGCCGGGCCGCAGCGGCGAAAGAGTTATCGATTTCGTGCAGATCCGCCAGCAGGTGCGACTGACCAGAGGCCACACCACCGTTAGCGCGGCCGCGGCCGACCCAACCGCCGTTGGTCTCCGGGCTGATACCTGGGGTGTCGACGAGCAGCTGTTTGACCTGCGGGGAAGTGGTGGCTTCTTTGGTGGCCATGGCGACGGTGCCGACGAACACGCCGTCGACCGGCATACGGGGCAGCGAATATTTCTGTGACCATGTACCGGTCAGATATTCCGCGGCACGTTCTGCCGAGTAAATGCCACCGCCGACGGTGATGGTGACGTTATCGTGCTCGCGGGCAGCGGCGTAGGTGTCGATGAGCATCTCATCCAGATCCAGCCACGAGTGGTGGCCGCCGGCGTGGCCGTCCTCGATCTGCAGAATCAACTGGTGCTCCGGGTTGGCGTCTGCAATGGCCAGGATGTCGCGGATCTGCTTGGTGGTGCCCGGTTTGAAGGAAATATATGGGAAACCGTCGGCGCGCAGCTGCGCGAGCAGTTCGGTGGCTTCGTCGGCTTCCGGTACACCAGCCGAAATGGTGACACCAGTAATCGGTGCGCCGTTCGCGCGGGCCTTCGGGACGATGCGCGTCTGGCCAAACTGCAAGTTCCACATGAAGCGATCGAAGAACATGGTGTTAAAGGCGACGGTGCGTCCAGGCTGCAGCTGGCGGATCAGCGAATTCTTCAGTTCCGTAAACAGCTCTTCGGAATACATTCCGCCGCCGGCCATCTCCGTCCAGAAACCGGCATTGGCAGCAGCGGCCACGATGGTTGGGTCGACGGTGGTTGGCGTCATGCCGCCGAGCATGATCGGGGACAAACCGGTCAGTGCAGAGAACTTCGTTTGCGTGTACGTCTTGCCATCCGGCAATGTGACCAGGCGCGGGGCGAACTCGGACCAGTCGCGCGCAGTAGGCAATTGCGCGCCGGGGGTAGCGAGGTTATCGCGTTGCGACGGCGTCCAGGCCGGGACCACACTCAGGCCGGTGCCCGCAACCAGCGGGGTGGTGAGTTTGGCCAGGCCGTCGTCAAGAACCAATGCGTGGCTGATGTGTTGGTCGACCATCTGGGCGGTCTGCGCGGTCCAGTCGAATGGGCGGACCAGGATCTCGCGGACGACGGTGGCGATATCGGTGTCGCCGAGGTCCAGTTGGCAGGCCTTAGCCCACTCGATGGTGAGGTCTGCGGCTTCGGTGAGGCTGTCGTGGTGGAAAGGCAGCGCGACCGGTAGGTAGGTGAAGTTCGGAGTAAGTTCTGAGCCGCCGAATTCGCGGGCCTCCAGGGCGTCGTTGTAGGCGCTGGCGCGTTCTGTGACGTTGTTTTCGACCGCTGCGAGCTCGTCCGGGGTGCCCGAGACAACGAAAGCGCGGGTGCCGTTGACCACCGAGATGGCGGCCGAGCCGGTGTTGCTGAGGCACGTGTCGACGAATTCGCGCGGCAGGTCGCGGATGAGCAGCATGTGCGAGCGGGAATCAGTGGAGCCGTGGGCGACGCTTGCTGCTGTGCCCATCAGGATGGCCAGGGCCAGCGCGTGGACTGGGTGTTTGATGGCGGCGATACCGAGGCTGCCCTGGGAGTGTCCGAAGGCAGGGGAGTCGGCGTCGAGCTTGAGGCCTAGGTCGCGCAACTGATCAATGGCGGCCAGCTGGCTGAGCACGATGCCCGGGATGCTGACGGCTGGGAAAACGTCATTGGCGGTGTTCGCGGTGCTGGCTGTGTTCGCGGCCGTTTTGGCGGTGCTGGAGCCGGTGTCTTGGGAACCTGCGTGCACGAGCGCTTCCAGGCGCTCCATGGCTCCAGGGACAGTGGAAGCAATGGTGCGGGCGTAAGGGCTGACCAGGCTGCGGGCCTGGGTCAGGTAATTGTCCAGGCGGCCGACGGCGTGGTGGCTGGCAGCGGCGTTATGCAGCTGCTTTTCCCATTCCGAGGCTTGACCAGCAAAAATGATGGCGGGGGCGCGCATGGAATCAAGCGGTGTCAAAGACATGCAGTGGCATCCTTTACAGAAAATATGAGGAAACGTTCATGTTGTCTTTGGCTACCGTAGTGCATGCGAGTTATCTCACGCGGATAACTCGCGGGAAATGTGAGTAAATTCTCATGATTTTGTTTTAGAAACCACTTGTGTGGGGTGGGGCGTTGCTGAATGGGGTGGCAGGGTTTTACATGCCCGGAGGTGCAGCAGGCACGATTAGTGGAACCGTAGTGCCACGTGCTTCAGACATGACTGGGTCAGGGTTGACGTGGGCATCCAGGTTGAAGACTTCGCTGAGTAATTCAGGAGTGATGACCTGAGCAGGGCTGCCACTGGCGTGTATTGCGCCATCTTTCATCACTACGAGATGATCGGAATAACGGATCGCAAGGTTGAGATCATGAAGCACCATAACGATGGTTCGACCCAAATCATGCTTCAGGCGCGTGACCAAATTCAGAACGTCGATGGAATGCGAAAGATCCAGGTAGGTAGTGGGTTCGTCTAAAAACAACACATCGGTTTGTTGTGCAAGCACCATGCTGATCCACACTCGTTGGCGTTGGCCTCCAGATAATGCCTCTAGCGAGCGTTCAGCTAGATGTGCAGTGTTCGTGAGTTCGAGTGCGCGCAGCACCTCTTGTTCATCGGCAGCGGACCACTGGTTGATCCACGACTGGTGCGGGTGGCGTCCGCGTGCGACCAGATCCGAGACTAATAATCCCTCCGGAGCACTGGGGGTCTGAGGCAAGACACCTACAGTTTTTGCCAGGTTTTTACGCTTCATTGTGGTCGCGTCTTTACCGTCGACGGTCACCGTGCCTTGGCGAAGGGGAATGAGTCGGGAAACTGCGCGCAAGAGGGTAGATTTTCCACAACCGTTGGGGCCGATGATGGTGGTGATTTCTCCACTTGGGAAATCCACTGAAAGATCATCGATGATGATGTTATCGCCATAACCGACACAGATATTTTGCGCATTGACGCTGACACCACGGTTAGGGGGCGTAGAAATTGGATTGTTCATCGTTTTATTCTTAGTGTCTTATTCTTAGTTCTTGTTACGAGTTGTTTTTAATCTGATCATGACGACCTAGACCGCTTGAGATTCGAGCTGATAAGCAGGTAGAGAAGGAATACACCACCAAAAGCGGAAGTCACGATGCCAACCGGGAGATCTACGGGGATATTCGTGCGAACCACGAGGTCAGCTCCTAACAGCAAGATTGCGCCCATGAATGCAGAAGCGACCAGTGGTGGTGTGGAGAGCTTGGTGATGCGTACCGCCAACTGCGGTGCGACAAACGCGACGAATCCGATCGGCCCAGCTGCAGCCACGGCGATTGATGCCAGAGTTACTGCGATAACCAAAAAAGTTAGCTGTGTGCGTGAGACGCGAAGGCCAAGTGCTGCGGCGAGATCTTGTCCAAGCACGGCAGCAGTGAGTGTGTACGCCATCCAAGCTAATAGCGGGACGCAGATGAGGATGACGAGTGCTACCGGAACCGCGCGGTCCCAGTTAGTCGAATTGAGGGAACCTGCTAACCACTGTTGCGCAGTAGCGGCATCCCGTAACTCTGCTCGTGTCATCAAAAAGCCGATATAAGCATTCATGAGAGCCGTGATAATGATTCCGAATAGCACCAGCCGATAGGCATCGAAACTGCCCCGTGATGAAAGGATCCAGACGACAGCACCAGTAATGAGACCACCAGCCAGTGCTGCAAGGGGTAAGCCGAAGGTGGCAACCTTTCCAGCTACCGCAGCAAAAGCTCCAACACCTCCACCGAAGGTGAGCACGGTCACGGCGGCCGCAGAAGCGCCAGAGGTAATACCAAGTATGTCTGGACTAGCAAGAGGGTTGCCAGTCACTGATTGAGTTAGCGCACCAGCCAAACCCAGAGCAAAACCAACCGTCAACGCTGTTAAAGCCCGTGGCATACGCCAATCGAAAACTGCGATACGTTCAATACGAGAACCGTCGCCAAGGAAAATTATGCGCAATACCTCAGGGACAGTTAAAGGATAATCGCCGATGGCGATCGAAGCAGCAAAGATGATCACTGCTGCGCAGATCATCGCGATGGTGCTAAAAAGAACCCATGGGCGCCAGACCAGAGAGATACGCCCCTTGCGTAGCGCTGGCCGCCCCGGCACCACTGGACGGGACAGTAGATGTGGTGAGTTCGTCATAGAGCAACTACCTTCCGCCGATAAATGAGGTACATAAAGAATGGCGCACCGACGAATGCCAGTACGATTCCCACTTGTAATTCACCCGGGCGGGCAATGAGACGGCCCAAAATATCTGAAAGCAACAGCAAGCTAGCACCGGTCAGCGCTGAATATGGAAGAATCCACCGGTAATCAGGCCCGCACAGACTACGAGCAATATGCGGTACAACCAAACCAATGAAGCCGATCGGGCCCGCGGCCGCCGTGGCAGCTCCCGCAAGTAACGCGATGACCACCATGCCGGCCAACCGAGCCCGGTAAGTATTGACGCCAAGCGCACTAGCTGCGTCGTCGCCAAGATTCAGCAGATTCAACGTAGGCGCGGTTGCAAGTGCAACTATGAGTCCGACCGCGATAAACGGCGCGGTGCCCCAAAAAATTGAAAGATCCCTGCCAGATAATGCGCCAACGCTCCAGAAGCGCATCCGGTCCAGACTGTTGTCGTCGATGAGTGTGAGCGCAGTGGTCATGGAATGTAGCACCGCTGTTAGCGCAGCGCCGCCAAGGATTAACGTGAGTGGATTGATCTGTCCCCCACCCAGCGAGGCAAGACCGAAAACTAATGCAGTGGCAAGAACTGCACCACAAAAAGCCACGACGGATGTGCTCAAGGCAGAAGTGAGTCCAAACGCGAAAAAGCCTAAGACGACAGCGAATGCTGCGCCCGCTGAAACCCCCAATAGTCCTGGGTCAGCCAGTGGGTTTCGGGTATGGCCTTGGATTAATGCACCTGCGACACCGAGTGCGGCACCGACAAATAAGCCGATGAGGGTGCGGGGCCAGCGGAGATCTGCGATAACGCGAGCGTCCGCGGAACCAGACTGAGGTTCGTCTAGCAATGAAGGTAGATTAATTAATGCTTGCACGGCATCAGCGAACGCAATAGGCCGGGCACCAAAAAGTAGACTAGCGAGTAAAGCAGCGGCGAGGAGAAGAGCGAGTGCTAGCAACCCTGTAATGCGACGAGTGCGCAGGGACCGCGATGACCGCGTATATTCTCGCGAGTTCTTGCGCATGCTACGTCTCGAAGATAATCTTGTCGATTTCATAGTAAAGACTAACTTATTAGATCATTGAGCCCAGTGATAAACCTTAAGTCTTGGAACAAACACGCGAGTGGCACCATTTAGACACCGTGCAGAGGATTTTCCAGTTCACCAGCGTAGATGAGCGACGAATCTTGGTCACCAAGAGTAACCATAGTATGAGGGTTGCGAAGCTGTAACCGGTTTAGCGTTGAATGTCGGAATCTCGGTGCCAATAGAGCTTGCCAAAGCCTTGCCTGCCGAGAGTCTCCGGTAGTTAGTTCAGGATGATCTTTGGCATATACGGAGGCTACGTGCCGAAGCTGTTCCCAAAAGACGTCTTCCTCGAGAATTGCATGATCGTCAAGCAGTGCTGCGAGATGGCGGAGAACGCCGTCAATAACATCAGTATGTATAGAAAGCGCCTGCTGGGATAAATCTTCGGGTGAGTCAGAACCGCAGCGAGCGCGCAATCGTTCTAGTCCAGAAGGAACTGGCGTTTCATTCGACACCACGGCTATTTCTTCGCCAAGGTCCTTATGATAAATGCCAACCGGTTTATTCTGATTGAGACGTAAAATGACGTTTTCCGTATGAGGCATGAAAACAATTCCGTAACGCACCAGTGCATGAATGAGAGGGCGAACGTACAGAGTCAAAAGCTGGTTGATCCAGTCAACAGCCGATAAGCCGCTCTGATTAATCCAGGCACTTATAAGAGGTAATCCTTCGTCATCAGAGTGAAGTATGCCCGCTAGCGTAGATAAAGTGTCGCCGTCATCCAATGCGGGAGTGGTCTCGGGGCTGAACGGAGATTGTCTCCATAATGCAGCGGTCATTTTAGTGTGAGAACCGTCGTTGGTGACGCGATGGTAAACACTGCCTGTATATCCTACTGACGCAATCTCAGGGAGAAATCCAATGCCTGATTGGAAAAACTCTGGATCATCTCCGATTAAATTCAGCAGCCAGAGATTAACTCGTGGAGTTGACTCCATGTAATGTGCAGAAAGCCCGCGAGTAAAACCCATGTTACGAACTGCGACGGCGGTTTTTACGTATGGTGCAGCTGGAGTAGAAGTGTTGAAGAAAGTGCGCAGAGATTGTTGTGGGCGGTAGGCTTCCCCTTCTCGACCGAGTGGAACAATTCGACCGGCAGCTAAATCAGCGGAGAATGTGGTGGTAAAACGTTGCTCCCACTGCCAAGGGTGAACAGGTAGCGGGATGTAGTCGTCCGGATTAAGGCCAGCTAGTCTACAGCGGTCTTTAAAATCCGGAACCAGAGTCAATATAGCTTCGTTAGAAGAATGAGAAGACCCTGATTCTTGCGCCCTCTCGTATTCGATTGTCGCGAGATGTGCATAGTTTTTGTCTACGGCACACCAAACAAGATCAGTAGTACTACTGAGTTCTGGCGAGAAAGCACGGAGTTGAGTTTCGCCCATTCCTCCGCGACCGGAGTTAGCTAAGAAGCCAGGGTGACCAATTACCATCGCAGATTCAATTGTCTGGAATAGCTCTGCAGGATCTCGAGTAGCGTCGGCCAGTTCAGTAGATGTTGGCCGTGGAAGGGCTAAAGTCCGCGCACGTGCGGCGAAAGTTGCTGAAATTTCTTCGAGGTACGTTTCGCGCGAACTTTCTGCGATACCAAGTTGCTCAGCTGCATCAGCGATACCTGTAATGATATCGGGTGTCCAAGTGAGATCTGCTGGATCGTGGATGCTGAGCGGATCTACGCTGAGATGAAGCAATCTATGCTCGCGAGCCCGAAAAATCAGTTTCCGGGATCCCCAGCTGACTTGATAGGAACGCCATCCGCTGTGATTGCCATCGTTAGACTCAGTCTCATCAGCAGACTCTTTGATCTTTCGCGGGGATATAAGTCTTTCATGGGTGAATTCCCGCAATGCTTTGGCGAAAAGTTCGCGGTGTGCTGCGTCAGCGGTTTTGGCTAAATGGCCGATACCGAGTGTTACGGGGCTGGATGAATCTGTGGGCTTAACTAACTCCCAGGGGGTAGGCGCAATAGGATAACTCAGAGGGGCATTCGGCGAGCCCAGAAAATCAGGACGTGTGCAATATTGGATTAACGCGGTTTTCGGTTTTCCGGACATCGTTAAGGTTGTTGTGAGCCCTGGTTGGGTGAATCCTGTTCGGGCATTTTTTCGATGGATTCCCAAATTAGAGACATCAGGCTCGACGACGATTCGGTTCACTTCACCGTGGCTAAAAATCCAGCGGACTAGAGCAGAGAAGATGTTATCGGTCAGTCCATGGATGCTCTTGCCTATGGGAGGCGAAACTAGGATGTGCATCCCGATATCGCCTTCATGGAGAGTGAATTCAGAACACGTGTTAAGTACAACGTGCTTTGGGTCGTAGGTTTCTGAAAGAGCAATCGGATTTCCGTCGAGATATAGTAGCCAAGCCTGTTCAGCATTGCTTGTTTCGATGCGTCGGTATTCTGCCAAAATCTCTTGTTCACTGGCATCTAAAGCACCCCAAAAGTGCGCACGAGGATGAGTGACCCATGTATGTAGTGTTTTAGCATCCTTCGTTGGTTGCACTGGGCGAATATTGACTGTCCCTAACGAAGTATGCATTGCACCAGGAGTCAAGCTGATTGGGTGGCAGGATTGTTGTGACTTACTCATATGTTTTCTCCTCCAAATTGTTGGAAAGTCCAGGAATCTTCCACTTCGTAGACTGTGCGGCCGCATATGTTGTTGAGAATGATTGAGTTCCGCCAAGCTCCCATTCCCAAGTCTGGGGCATTGAGGCTATGGGTATGTTCTTCGGCATTGAGCACGTATAAGTCACGTCGCTGGTTAACCGTAAAATCGAGATTTACGTCCAGACGTCCTTGTTTGTCTGTGTTGATTTCGCCTGCTTCCGCAGCGGTAATCAAATGCGAAGGTATGGCAGGGCGCCCGTAGCCTGTAGCGAGGATGACGGCATCAGTCGCATGTATGTCGGCATTACCGGTTTCGTTGTTGGTCAGCTTCAGTAGTATTTGGCTCTCTGCGGCCTGCTCGTTGATGTGTCGTTCGTATGAGCTTTTGGGATCACTTTCTGTGAACAACTCCACGGTGACATCTGGGCGTAGCTCTCCGCGTAGCGGAGTGGTAATGGACAGTTGATATAACGTGTCATAAATATCGTTAACTAAATCGCCGGAGATGCCCTTGTACAGGTTTCGCTGCTGGCGATTAATCTGATCGCGTCGCGCTTCTGGAAGCCTGTGGAAGTGGCGCACGTAGTCCGTACTAGTTAACTCCAAGGTGAGCGCAGTGTATTCCATTGGGAAGAAACGGGGTGATCTTGTTAACCAATTAAGACGGCGACCGGTTGCCGCGAAGGGCTCCATCAGGTGACGATAAATTTCTGCTGCAGACTGGCCGGAGCCGACGATGGTCAATGACTGTATGTCTTCACTGTTCGATAAACGTTCTGCATGAAATAGGAAGTCAGAACTGTGAATAATGTTTTTGGTCTGATTTCTAGATTCGACAAGGTTGGGTTGGAGCGAAGTCGGGACGTAAGGCTGAGTTCCCGTTCCGTTGACAAGATTCTTCGCAAGTACGGCCCTGGGGTTTGTGCCTCCAACCTGGACTCGCCAAAGTCCGTCTTTCGTTCGATGAACATCTGTTACGGGGCTAGACCATTGGAGCGTGCTAAGTTGGCCTGCAACCCAAGCGCAATAATTAGAGTATTCCGTACGATATGGGTAAAAAGATTCGCGAATGTAAAACTGATAAATTCGCCCCTGTCTTTTTAAGTAGTTTAGGAAGCTCCAAGGGCTGGTGGGATCGGCCAGACTGACGAGGTCCGCCATGAAGGGAACCTGGATCGTAGAGTTTGGAAACATTACTCCAGGGTGCCAACAAAAATCTTCATTTTCGTCGAAAAATATAGCTTTGAGCTCATTCGATTGCACCAAGGGATGTACGAGTGCCGCCATTCCCAGATTGAAAGGGCCGATGCCGATTCCGACAATGTCGAAAACTTCATCGGCAACAACGCGCTGAGTTGTATTTGTTGACGGTTGTTCGTGGATTTTCTTAGTCATCAATTTCCTCCCGGCTTTGTAGTTTGGCGCATTCATCTGTTCCAGCCGCACAAATTTTCTCTAGTGCGTAGCGAATATCATCCTTAGTGAGACGTGGGTTCAGTATTGTGAATTTCAGGTAGGTTTTGTCGTTGTGCCTGGTGCTGGCTATGACGAGTTCATTCGCGTTGAACAACTGACGACGGATTGCATCGTTGATTGTGTTGATTACTTCGGTCTCCCGCATGCAAGTGCGTGAGCTTGGACTACCTGGCAGTGATGGTAGGAAACGGAAAAGGACTGTACTCAATGTCGGGGTAGTGAGTAATTCTAGTTCCGGGAATTCATGAACTAGCGCCGCTGTATCGGTCGCAATTTCGCAACATCTATCGAATGCTTGGCCTAGCGCTTTGGGTCCGTCGGCTCGTAGGCTGAGCCACAATTTGAGTGCATCGAAGCGTCGGGTTGTTTGTAATGAGCGGTTTGCAAGATTCAATCGAGTGTCGGTCTCTGGATTAAGGTAATCCGAATGCCAAGTGACATGTTCAAGTTCAGTGAGGTCGCGATAGATCAAAGCTGAACATGCGACTGGTTGGAAAAACGTTTTATGAAAGTCAAGGCTAAATGAATTTGCTTGGTGAAGCCCAGAGAGTAGTTTTTGGTTTTTATCGCTCAGCAGAAGGGCACCACCGTAAGCACAATCTACGTGAACGTAAATTCCGTGCTGCTGCGCTATCTGGGTTGCTTGTGCAATCGGGTCAATTGCTCCTAGATCTGTTGTGCCTGCAGTAAGGGCTAAGCAGGCTATGGTGTGTTTGCCATCGGTCTCGATTAAGGAGTTGATTGTGCGGCGGAGAGAGGAAATTTTTAGTGCACCAGCCGAATCACAGTCGATTGTAATGACAGCTTCCTTCGGGAGGCCTAAAATATGGGCGGAGCGCGCAATAGAATAATGCGCTTCTGCGGAGCAAAGAACTCGAAGGGAGTCTAGACTCGATCCCGAGTTCAAAGCTTTTTCACGGGAAGTGTAAAGGGCTTGTAAATTTGACTGTGTACCACCTGAGGTAAACGTCCCAGTTGCGTTATTGGCGTTCATTCCTGCGGAGGCAGCGAACCATTTTATGATTTGGTCTTCGATGATTGCTGCGCCGCGTCCCTGATCCCAGCTTTCGACTGCAGTATTCAATCCTGCAGAAATGGTCGCTCCGGCGAAACCTGCTGCTGTTATAGGGCAATTTAGATGCGCAAGATAACGTGGGGAATCGTACCGGATAGCGTGTGATACCCAAAGATCATTGAGTTCTTTTAGTGCTTCGTCTAGCGACCCTAGCGGTGTGTCAATTTCTACAGCATTGAAAGCTGCAGAAAGTTCGTCGACACCAAGGTCCTTGTTGGGACAAAAAGTCTCGGGTGACGGGCTAAATGTCGGCGCGAGGGCTTGATTGAGCGTTTGTCCGGCGGATGACAAGGCGTGTTGATGACTATAGCCGTCTCCCAGGAATTGTAATCCTGGTTGTGCTTGTGGGACGAACTTGTGTAAATGGGGGTCCATAAACCAAATATTAAGGTAAGCCTTTGGTTAGATCAATGATTGGGCGCTGTGTGTTTCTTGTTATTTTGGTGGGTGCGCTAGCATCTGGTGTCCTGTTTGTTAAATAGGAAAACCTTGCATAATGTGTCGGGCGCCCTATATCCTGAAAATGTTTATCAGACTTTCTGATGACCTTACGGAAAATCGTGCCAACAATGTGTCGTATGGCGGTGCGCGGAATCAACGAAAGAAGGAATGAGCATGTCATCTCTTATGCCCCATTCGGTTTTGCATGCAAGCAACAGTAGAGGCTTAATTGCCCGTCTAGCAGCAGTTGTCTCTTCTATGACCTTAATGCTTGGTCTTGCAGCGTGTGCTGAAAATGGCGAAAGCAATGATGCTGCCGACAACAACTCTGGTGAAACACGCACGATTGAACACGCACTTGGTGTTGCCGAGATTGAGGGCACACCCGAACGTGTGGTTACCCTTGGCCAGGGTTCCACCGAGACTACTCTTGCACTCGGCGTGGTCCCGATCGCCGTTGAATCCTATGAATGGGGTGCAGATGAGTCGGGCTACTTGCCATGGGTCAACGAAGAGCTCGAAGAAATGGGCGTCAAAGATGACGAGAAGCCAGAGCTGATTACCGGCGCCGAAGAACTTAGCGCGGAAGAGATTGCGGCGCTGGAACCTGACCTGATCTTGGCCCCCTGGTCTGGCCTTACGCAAGAGCAGTACGACCAGATCAGTGAGATTGCGCCAACCGTCGCGTACGAAGAAGAGCCATGGGTTATTACTTGGGAAGAACAGATCAATACTGTTGCTGAAGCACTGGGTAAAGGCGACCAAGCGCAGGACTTGATCGACGGTATCAACCAGCAGTTTGACGATGCCAAGGAAGAATCTTACGGCGAGCACACCTTCAGCTTCATCTATAACTCTGGAGTGGGAAACTACGGCATCTTCTTGCCAACGGAACAGCGAGTTCAATTCGTGTCCAAATTGGGCCTCCAGGTAGATCCTGCGGTTGAAGAGTTCCGGGATAGCGTCGTTGCGGGAACTGACTCCGCGACCGTCAGTGCAGAAAACCTGGATAAATTGAATGATTCAGATTTGATCTTCACCTTCTACTCTGACGAAGCCTCGCGGAAAGAACTGCACGCAGACCCTGCGTACTCCAGTATCGCTGCTATCGCACAGGGTGCTGAGGTTGCTCCGACCGACCAGTCCTTTGTTACAGGGTCATCGATGATTAACCCACTGACTGTTCCATGGGCAATTGAACGTTACAAAGAGCAGATTGACGACGCGCTGGCAAAAGCCCAGCAATAGAGTGACGCTGTCCTCTGAATCGTGTGAGTAATTTCGATTTCAGAGACACTAAAAACCGCCGTGGGTGGCCCACGTACATGGCTTTCCATGGCGGTTAACTATTGGAAAAATCAGTGAAACCAGAGCCAGGCCGGCTTGCCGACGTCGGTGTCTGGTCCCTTCACCACACCGGCCAGAAAATGCTCAAGGGCCTGGCCCCGATGGTTTAATCGGAGTCAGGCCCTTTTGGCAGTACGAAAAGCAGAAGTCGCAGAACTAGCAAGTACTAGCCCGGCGAAGCGCTACTTCTTGTCAGCCTCGTCCGGCTGGGCGTCGTCAAGATCTTCTACCTCGACACCCTCCACGTCAGATTCTTGGTGGTCTGGCTGCTCATCGAGCGGCTTCGCCTTACCGGAAGTATCGGAATCATTGGAGCCGTCTGTGTCGTCGTCGGCGGCAGCGTCCTTCTCCTTCGGCACCAGGCCCAACATATCCAGCAGGTCGGCCTGAACTTCGCGGCGCCGCAGCTTACCAATCTGGTCAGTGGCCAGCTCTTCGAAGTGGTAGAAGGTGCGCGGAACCTTGTACGCAGTCAGGCGCTCGCGGCAGTAATCCTTCAGCCCATCCGGGTCCAGTGCAGCGCCTGCCCGCAGAACCACGCAGGCCACGACATCCTCCGAGCCATCCTTGCGTGGGCGGCCGACGACAGCGCATTCTTCCACATCAGGGTGCTGCCCCAGGCAGTCCTCGACCTCACCAGGGTAGACATTGAAACCACCGGTGATGATCATTTCCTTAATGCGGGACACGATGCGCACGAAGCCGTCTTCTTCCATCACGGCCATGTCACCGGTGCGGAACCAGCCGTCGTGGAAAGCGTTTTCCGTGGCTTCCTCATTGTGCAGATAGCCCTTGAACACCTGCGGGCCGCGGCCGAGCAGCTCGCCTTCCTCGCCATCCGGCATGGTCTCTTCCAAATTATCCGGGTTGGCGATGCGAACCTCAGTATCCGGGAGTGGGATACCGATATAACCCGGGCGACGGTTTTCCGAGTGCGGGTTACAACACAACACCGGCGAGGTTTCGGTCAGACCGTAGCCTTCCACCAGCAGGCCGCCGGTGCGCTGTTCCCACTTCTCGACGGTGGCCTCTGGCAACGGGGCGGCACCCGAAATGGAGTTGGCGATACCTTTCAGGTCGATGTCCTGTTTCTCGGCTGCCTCCATAACCTTGGAGTACAGCGTCGGCACGCCAGGCATCCAGGATGGCTTGCGGTTTTTGATGACGTCCATCAGCAACGGGATTTCTGGCTTCGGTACCAGCACCATCTCGCCACCCAGCGAGACCGCCAGGCCGGCGATTAGGGTTAGGCCGTAGACGTGGAACATGGGCAAGGCGCCCAGCACGCGCTCGTCCGGGTTGCGGCCCAAGGTAGGGAAGAACGCCAAGATCTGGGCGATATTCGCGGAAATATTGCCCTGCGTGAGCTCTGCACCCTTCGGTGCGCCGGTAGTGCCCGAGGTGTAGAGGATCAGCGCGGTCGTTTCACTAGTGACACAATCAGGGGTACGGATTTCCCGCCCGTCGCCACCGAAAGCCTCACTGGCCAGGGACTCAAAAGAGATGGTGTTTGGGGCAAACTGGGACAGCTGCTTGCGTTTTTCGCGGATCGACGGCAGTGGCAGGTAGCGCAGGGCCAGCTGCTTGGTGCGCGGCATCGCGTTGATCATGTTGACCGAAATGATGGTCTCCAGCGGAGTCTTGCTGCGCACCTGCTCCAACATGGGGGCGGCCTTGTCCCAGCAAATCGCGATGCGGGCGCCGTGATCCTGGAACAGGCCTTCCAACTCGTGGGCGGTATAGAGCGGGTTGTGCTCGACGACAGTCGCACCAATTTTCTGGATGGCATAAAAAGCAATAACGTGCTGCGGGCAGTTCGGCAACAGCACCGCCACGCGGTCTCCCGGACCTACGCCGAAGGCCTTCAGGCCGGCGGCGACAGCGCGCACGTTCTTGTCGAGTTCGCTATACGTCATCGACTCGCCAAAAAAGTACGTCGCCTGCCGGTGGTGGTTATTGGTCAGGTTGCTGTCGTACAAGCTCAGCAGAGTCTTGTGCTCGTATTCCGGCTTTTCCGGAATATCGCCATAGTACTGTAGCCACGCCTTGGTATCCGAAGCGGTCATTGCTACCTCCTTGAGTGGGGGTGTTGTGCATCACACGATTTGAGATAACCCCACACTACCAATTGGTGAGTCGTTTCACATAACTAGTGTGGATTTCGCGTGAAGTTCCAGAAAACCCCAGCATACCGCGGTAAGTTACGGGAAAGGGGCTTGCCGACGGCTGCGGTGGCGCGTCGACAAGCCCCTTTCTGGTGCGGTTTTTACGAATCTTGATTCGTTAGTTGTCGGACTCTCCCAAACGTTCCAACAGGTCCGCTTGTACCTCACGTCGGCGGATTTTGCCCAGCTGGTCGCGGGCCAATTCCTCAAAGTGGTAGAAGGTGCGCGGAACCTTGTAGCGGGTTAAGCGCTGACGGCAGAACTCGCGCAAACCTTCCGGATCCAGCTCGGCGCCGTCGTTAAGAATCACGCAGGCGACCACGTCTTCGGAACCATCCTTGCGCGGGCGTCCCACCACGGCAACATCGGCGACGTCGCGGTGTGAACTCACAGTTTCTTCCACCTCCGCCGGGTGTACGTTGAAACCACCGGTGATGATGATTTCTTTCAGGCGTGAGACCAGCCGCAAAAAACCGTCTTCTTCCATGACTCCCATATCACCGGTGCGGAACCAGCCATCGTGGAAAGCCTCCTCGGTGGCTTCCGGCTTATTCAGATAGCCCTGGAACACCTGCGGGCCTTTGACTAGGACCTCACCCTCTTCACCATTGGGCATGGTCTCGTCGAGGTTGTTCTGGTTGGCGATGCGGATCAGGGTATTGGGCATAGGCACGCCGATAAAGCCCGGACGGCGATTCTCGTTGACTGGGTTAGCAACGATCACCGGCGAAGTTTCGGTCAGTCCGTAGCCTTCCACCAGCAGGCCGCCGGACAGCTTTTCCCACTCATCGACGGTGGCGGCAGGCAGTGGGGCGGCACCGGCAAACGAGTACCGGATGCCCTGCAAGTCGAGGTCTTTGTTTTGCGCTTCCTCGGCGATCTTGTCGTAGAGCGTCGGCACGCCCGGCAGCCAGGTGGGCTTGCGTTTTTTGATGGCATCCAGCATCAGCGGGATTTCCGGCTTCGGCAGCAGAATGATTTCGCCGCCGATGTAGACGGAAAGCGCTCCGATAAGCGTGAGGCCATAAACGTGGAACATCGGCAACGCGCCCATTAACGTTTCTGGCTTTTCGCCGATGCCCGGTAGCCAATACTTGGCCATCTGCACGTTGGAACAAATATTTCGGTGGCTGAGCATCGCGCCCTTTGGTGCGCCGGTGGTTCCCGAAGTGTAGAGGATGAACGCGATGTCATCTGGGGTAATCGTCGGCTCGGGTTCCAGGTGCTCGCCGGTGCCACCGATCGCGCCGTCGAGAAGCATGCCGTACGGGATGGCGTTGTCGGCTTTTGCGGTGAGCATATCGCGTTTTTCGCGTACCGACGGCAGCGGTAGGTAGCGCAAAGCCAATTGCTTAGTCGTCGGCATGGCCTCGACCATGTTGACCGCGATCAGGTTCTGTAGCGCAGTGCTGTGGCGGAGCGGTTCCAGGGACTCGGCAATTTTGTCCCAGACGATCGCGGTGCGCGCCTCGTGGTCTTTGAAGAGACCTTCCAGCTCATACGGGGTATACAGCGGGTTGTGCTCGACGACGGTGGCGCCCAGGCGGTGGATCGCGTGGATGGCAACGACGTGCTGCGGACAATTGGGAAGGATCACGGCTACGCGGTCACCCTTGCCGACGCCCAGTGATTTCAAACTCGCAGCTACCGCCCGGACCTGCTTGTCGATCTGTGCGAAGGTTTTGGTCTGGCCGAAAAACCAGGTTGCGTTGCGGTCCGGGTTCTTTTTGAGGTTTTCGATGTAGTTGTCGACAAGCGTGATTTCGGCGAGTTCGATTTCCGGTGGGCAGGCTTCGTTGTAGTGCTGGAGCCAGGCGCGGCTTTCGAATGCTGTTGCTGCGCCGGTGGGGTTGGCGGCGTTGGTGGCATCAGAACTGGTGGCGCTGGACTCAGCTGTCGATGCGCTTTCGGTGGTGTCCTTGAGAGCGTGCTTTGGGGAGTTCTGGGCGTTTGAGGAGTCTTCAGATGGAGACATGGGAAACAATCCTCCTGTGGTTGTCCTGTGGCGTTGCTGACCACACCGGGTGCATGTGCTGCGAACCACGTGCATACGAACTAACAACCGGTAGCTAACGACCGCTAGCATTCTGTGACGTAAGTCTGTGATCTAGGTTGCAGTTTTGGTTCTGTAACCACAGTAGGCGATAAAAGTCTGGCTGGCTAGTATTGGTTCGTTTCTACTTACGAAATAGCTAGGTTTCGGCGTGCGGCAGCGTGTGCACCGCACGTGTGCCCCGTGCGGCCGTGTGTGTGCCGCGCGCGGGCCGAGTTCGGGCTAGCTATCTATCCTAGCTCTCATCCTCTAAGCGTTTCAGCAGGTCAGCCTGCACCTCGCGACGGCGGATTTTACCCAATTGGTCTTTCGCCAGATCCTCGAAGTGATAGAAAGTGCGCGGCACCTTGTATGGGGTCAGCCGTTCCTTGGCAAAAGCACGCAGCCCTTCTGGGTTCAGTTCCGCGCCGTCGCGAAGCACCACGCATGCCACGACATCCTCGGCACCATCGGAACGCGGACGACCAACCACGGCGCACTCGACGACGTCGGCATGGCTCAACATGGTTTCTTCCACCTCACCTGGGTAGACGTTGAATCCACCGGTAATGATGATTTCCTTGATGCGCGAAACCAAGCGGATAAAGCCGTCTTCTTCCATGATTCCGACATCGCCGGTACGGAACCAGCCATCGTGAAACGCTGCCTCGGTGGCCTCAGGGTTGTCATAATAACCGTGGAAAACCTGCGGGCCACGGGCGAGTAGCTCACCTTCCTGCCCGTCGGGAAGCGTCTCATCTAGGTTGTCCGGGTTGGCGATGCGCACCTCGGTATCTGGGAACGGTACGCCGATATAACCCGGGCGGCGGTCCTCGCTCATCGGGTTGCCCACCAGAATAGGGGAACATTCAGTCAGGCCGTAACCTTCCACCAGTAGCCCGGAAGTGGCGCGCTCCCAGTTTTCCACGGTGTGCACCGGCAGGGTGGAGGCCCCGGAGAAAGCATTGCGGATCTTCGACAGGTCGATGCCTTTGTCCTCGGCTGCCTCGATGATTTTTTCGTACAGCGGTGGCACGCCCGGGATCCATGTCGGCGGGTGCTTTTTCATAATGTCCATCAGCAGCGGAATCTGCGGCGACGGCAGCAGCACCATCTCGGCACCCAAAAATGGCCCCAGCGTGCCGAAAAATGTCAGACCATAAGCGTGGAACATGGGCAGCGCACCCAGCAGGCGTTCGTGCTGGTCGCCCAGGCCTGGCACCCAGTGTTTGCCCTGCAGGATATTGGCATACAGATTGCCGTGGGTCAGCTGCGCGCCTTTCGGGCTGCCAGTGGTGCCGGACGTGTATAGAAGCAGCGCTGGGGTGTTCTTGTCGACGCCGTCGGCAGGGGTGAAATTGTGTGCGGAACCGCCCATGGAGCCGTCGGCAAGCACGGAAAACGGCACCGTATTCGGAGCTGGGGCGGTCAACTGCTTGCGGGTTTCGCGAATTTTCGGCAGCGGAATGCGCAGAGCCAGCTGCTTCAACTTCGGCATCGCTTCGATCATATTCACCGAGATGATAGTCTCGAGCGCGAGTTCGCGGTCCTGGCGTAGCTTTTCGACAGTTTCCGCGGCCTTATCCCAGACAATCGCCACACGCGCACCATGGTTGGCAAATGGGTCACGCAGCTCGTGGGAAGTATAGAGCGGGTTGTGCTCGACGACGATCGCGCCCAGCTTGAGCACAGCATAAAACGCGGCCACGTGCTGTGGGCAGTTCGGAAGGATTAGTGCCACCCGGTCGCCCGGGCTGACGCCAAGGGAGCGTAGACCAGCGGCAATGCCCCGGACCTGCTCATCGAGTTCCCCGTAAGACATGCCGCGGCCGAAAAACCACGTCGCGGGCTTGCTCCGGTTGATTGCCAAGTTGTTGTCATAAACATCCAACAAGGTCACGTTGCCGTAATCGAGCGTGTGCGGGGTGGATGGCGTGTAATGCTGCAGCCATGCCTGTGATTCAAAAGCCGACATAGAAACTACTGTGCTTCCTTCGTGCTGGGGGTGTACTGGGACTGGTTTAGTAGTGCGGGTTGTTTCGTCCGGACTGGAGAACTCTTTCCAGTGTACTCCCAGCAACGTGGGGTGTTTCTGGGAGCTCGGGCGGGGCTTGAAGTGTTCCGGGATTTGATCCGTTTGAGTAGATGGGAGGCTCTGGAAGAGGCCCCAAAAATTGAGCAGAACGCCACGTTTGAGTGGGTGAATTGGTGTAAAGAGGAAAGGCTCCATCAAAGCTTGGGATACCGCGTCCCGGCTGAGGTTGAAGACGCGTTGTGGGAACACGATGAGTCCCGGGAAATAATGGAAAACAAGGCAAATGCCTAGGAACAAAACTCGGGGTACTTCATCATTGGCCTGGTCAATTCTGCGATGCCGCTTTCTCGCCAACCGCAGAGAAACGCACCCAATTTCCCGGATTCAACTCACCCCGGAGGGCCTGCCGCAGCGCATCACCGCCACCTGCACACATTTAATTCACCCTATAAATGCTCAATTATCAGGACTTTTGTTGTCTCAAGACAATTGCACCTCTTGTGATACCTGTCAGCCGTTAGCATTAATTCCATCAGGGGAGCGGATCCTGATTTCGAGAGAATTTTAGCGCTTCTCATCACGACTCCCAGTGTCTCCGTGAGCGAAGCAGCATCATTCAGTCAAATTCCACTGGAAGAAGTTCTAAACTTCTGGCAGAAAGGCTTTGAAGCTGGGCTCCTGTTTACTCCTTTGATCTAATGGAAAGAAGTCTCTTGCTCAAAACACGCGCTAAAAACTTAGTATTGGCCGTGGTGGCTTCCGCGCTTGGCGATGGCCTTATCCCCACTGCTTTTGCGATCCAATCGTTTAAATTGGACTCCAGCGGTAGGTTGCTTACCTTTGTCCTTATTGCACTGTGGTCCGCCAAACTGATTTCATCACTGGCCCTCGACAAGATTCCAACCCCGGTTTTTCCGGCTAGGATCATGGTTCTATCAGATTTTGGCAGAGCCCTGGCACAGGTTGGGCTCCTTGTTTACCTGTTACTATTCGCGAACTTTTGGGGCCCAGCCCTGATCATTTCATCCTTCCTTTACGGCTTTTTCGCCCCGTGGTTTGGTCCCAATAGATTCTCCCTCCTCGCCTCTATCCTCACCGGGGAAGAGCGTCGCAAGATAAACTCCCTACTTTCTGCCATCGGCGATGCCCTCTTCCTCGCCGGCCCACTCCTCGGCTCCGCCTTAACCCTGGGACTGGGCTTCAAGGCAGTTCTGGTGATCGACACCTTTACCTTCGTCATATCGATGGCATTTATCGCGTCTTATTGGAATGTCCGTAGCAAATCTGGGCAGCAGGAAGCGCCTGAGGAAAAAAACCGCCGAGCCGTCTCCAGAAAAAGCCGCCATCCCGCATATCAGGCTTCCCCGGTGGGCTGTTCACGGACTAGTTACTTGGCTTATCGTAGCCACAACGATTGGCTTTATCGGTTCCGCGGCACCCACCTCAGTGATGGACCGGTTCTCCGAATCTACCTGGGGATGGATCGCATCCATCGGCGCGGCAGGCTCCCTCTTGGGTTCTTTATTATCGTCTTTTCCCATGTGGAAAAAGGTGCACTGGAATCTCCTTCAGATAGCCTTATGCGCCGCTTATGCCGGACATCTTTTAGCACTGTTTTTATCGTCCAGCATTTACGTTATTGCTATCGCCACCTCGCTGAGCGGTGCATTGACTGCAATCTCAGGAATTACCTGGGATGTCTTGGGGCAAGAACTGCCTTCAGATGACTTGGTTAACCGTTTTGCCGTGCGTGACCAAATCGTAAACACCGTCGGCATCCCCGTTGGCATGTTGCTATTCGCTTTCCTCGCAAACGCTAACGGTATCTCGTTATCCATTCTTCTTGTACTTTTGTCTGTCGCCGCGCTTGTATGCTTTGCTCCAAAATCTGTCCCGCAGAAAAGCAGGCCCTAATTCGTATGGGCTATCGATTCATACTGGCCCCAAGGCAAGCTGAGCTATTCAAAAGGGATGAAGTGTCCCACCCGCGAGTATGGATCAACTCGTTCTTGTGAGGGAACGTTGACGTTTGCCGCCAGAGCATTGTCATATCAGTCCCCAAAAATTCCGGTGGAAGCGGTGATTTCGTGCTGGGAAGGCGCTGGTTGTAGACAACGCTGACATACTACTTGGATTCAATCGGTGGTTGCAACACTGTTGTTTTGAATTGATTGTAGTTGTTCATTGAAGACTTCGACTGGGGTTCGAAATCCAAGGACTTTTCTTGGTCTGTTGTTGAGCGTGTAGGCGATGGCGGCGAGGTCTTGGGCTGTCCATCGAGACAGGTCGGTACCCTTGGGAAAGTACTGGCGTAGGAGTCCGTTGCTGTTCTCATTCGTGGGACGTTGCCATGGCGAGTGTGGGTCCGCGAAGAACACTTTCGTGCCCGTGGCTAGAGTGAAAGCGGCATGGTCAGCGAGCTCGGTTCCGCGGTCCCAGGTCAACGTTTGACGCAGTTGTAACGGTAGATCTTTCATCACGGTTTGTAGGGCGGTGTTCATCGCTTCAGCACCGTACCCACCCAAGGCAGGTCCGTTCTTCGTCCTTGGTTGTTCACCCCAGCCGTCCAACCGGGGCAGGTGCACCAGCAGGATCGACCGGCTGTAGCGTTCGACCACGGTCCCGATCGCTGACCTGCCGGTACCGATGATCAAGTCTCCTTCCCAATGCCCGGGCACCGCCCGATCCGAGGCTTCCGGGGGCCGGTTAGAGATGACAACATCGGCGGTGACATGACCTTCAGGCTTGCTCTTGGACCGGGCGCGGGGTTTACGCAGGGCCCGCCCAGTCCGCAGTGCGGCCACGAGTTCACGCTTCAGCGCCCCGCGCCCCTCGATATAGAGCGCCTGGTAGATCGCTTCATGGGAGATTCTCATACTCTCATCATCAGGGAAGTCGATCCTTAACCGCTGCGATATCTGCTCCGGGCTCCACGCGGTCAACCACCGTCGGTCTGCCCTGTGAGGTTTGCTCCGGCCCTTCCACGCAGGCGTATCAGGCCCCGCCATGACGACCCCGTTTTCATCTCGGACCGTCCCAGCAAGACGCTCCTGAACATAGTCCCGCAGGCGCGGATTATCCACGAGTTTTGCTTGTTTGGGACGCTTAGCGGCTTCCTGAGCTTTCCACTGGGCCACCCCTGCCCGATAAACCTGCTTGCCACCACGGGTGGCAGCATTACGCCGTAGCTCACGAGAAATCGTCGCCGGATTGCGGCCAATCCGTCGAGCGATCTCACGCACACCCGTCTGTTTCTCCCACAGGATCGCGATTTCCTCTCGTTCAGCAAACGATAGATACCGCCCCGAGGGCTCGTCCAAAGCTAACGGTCTCATTCCACCAGCATGACGGAACCACCTCGTTCCCACCGGTACGGACACCCCCACCTGAAGGGCGGCCTGCGCAGTGGTGATTCCCGTCGCGATCAGACCCCAGAACTGGCGTTGCACTGCCCGTGACGGAACCGGCCTATCCGGGGAACGCATCGCAGGCCGCAACGCCCGATCCGCACGCCACTGACGCCGCACCCCCACCGGCATATCACTGGTCTTCTTACTCCAGTCCTTGGTAGCCACCTTCTCATACCTCCATGCTCAGGGTGTTGCGACAACCAATTGAATCCACCTTGTGAGCCGTGGTCACAATGGTGAATCAAGCCCGTTGTTTCCTTGGCGCACACGATTGCCTGGTTCAACGCCTGCAGCAGCAAAGCCTCGGTCGCATCGAGTTCGGTAGTGCCTCCCCAGCGATCCATCGGGAAGACACGTCAGTGACAAAGGCCCTTGGGACTTACTCGCATACGGGGAGCAAATTGAAATCGGATGCTTTAGGCAGTGTGCGCAGGACTGAACTTGCCGCTATCAAACAGGAGATAACCGAGCACAGAGCGCATAGTGCCATGCTTGCCTGAAAACCAATTGCAGCGAGAAATATACCCGCGCTGGCGGAGGCGATGATTGGTAGCAATCCCATCATCAGACGCGCTCCTGCCGAGCATTTTCCTATTTTTTCGGGAGGCGCTGATAACGCAAGCAGTCCTCCGGAATATGAGTTGCAGGCAATGGAGGGAACTACGATGAAAAATGCTGCAACTGCGATAAACGGCCAATACTGAGAAAATACAAGGAGCAACAAATACCACAGTAGCTCCCAAAACATCGTTGCTCGGATGATGTTTCTTCCTGGCAATTGCTTGATGAGGCGGTCTTGAAGAAGCCCTCCAACAATCATTCCAAGGGCGAACATGGCTGAGGTGAGGCCGATTATCCAACCATCAACTTTGAGGTATGCCAGCCATAGGTCAATGGACGCGATGAGGAAAAAGTTGGCGAAGTTGGAGAAGATATCGATGCTGAAGATTGTTCGAAGCCTCGGATATTTCCAAATCCAAGCCAAAGAATATTTACTATCGGACCAGAACTGTCTAAACGAATACCGTTGCTCACTGTTTTTCTTCCCCAGGTCCGTACTGATGGTTCTTGAAGCATAAAGCGGACCCAACCCACACAACGTTTGTGCAATGAAGGGAATAACCGGGGCTAGGCCGTAGAGAAAGCCTCCTAAAGGGAGTCCGAGCATCCAGATAATGTTGTCTCGAGTTTGGTTACGGCCTTGCGCTTGAACAAGCAAATTCTCAGGAATGATGAATCTCAAAATGGCGTTGGTCAGGCCTCCGAACGTGCCTGTAATCATTCCTGCAAACAGGCTAAAGAAGAACAA
Organism: Corynebacterium sp. LaCa_70; assembly: GCF_058182015.1. Classification (NCBI taxonomy): domain Bacteria; kingdom Bacillati; phylum Actinomycetota; class Actinomycetes; order Mycobacteriales; family Corynebacteriaceae; genus Corynebacterium; species Corynebacterium sp. LaCa_70. The sequence goes on along the minus strand of NZ_CP190914.1, from coordinate 2,070,343 downwards.
AAGTGGGAAATTGAATTTGCCCAAGTAAAGCAGTAGCGAGAAGGTTGACCAGATACCAATTTGGCTCAGCCCGTAGAAGAGAAGTAACTTTTTCTTGTTAAAACGATCGATAATCATCCCGGCTGGGATCGTCATGATCATCGAGCCTGCCGAGCTTGCGGCTCCAATCACTCCCGCTTGACTTAGGCTTCCAGTGAGGTAGTAGCTCGCAAGTGAAATAGGGATAGCCACGAGGGATGCCCCCAAGGCGCTTGCTGTATCAGCGAAGAACCACCGTAGATAGTCAGGATGGTTCTTGCGTACGATGGTCCAAAATTTTTGATCAGAAGTCTTATAATCCTGCATCGTGTCTCTCAATGTTTGACAACCGCGACTGAAAGCCCACGCACGCAGCATGAACCCAGCGTCGGATTTCCGAAATGGGTAATTCTCACGGGTCAACCTCTTGACCCGCCGCAACTTGCGGTGTGTCAAATGAGATCTATTGATGCAGTAATGTGAACATGATGTGCTCCAGGTGCTATGCCATTAATTTTGGATCAGTGCCGATAGACTTCCGCGCAATAAGCTCGCTAATTCTCTTGGGGTAGGAGCTTGCTCTTGAAAGACTGGATGGAGACCATAATAGCTGGTCCCCCGTTCATCACTAATGATTTCGAAATCTATGGCTTTAATCTCTAGTTTGTTGTTGATGAGAATGTTTGAGGGAGATACGTCTATTCACTGTACGCCTGACTTTGCGATGGTGAAGTGTCCTGGGTTTTGTTCCGTTGGGGTAGATGGGAAAATCTGGGCTATCCCAAAAACAGGATGTGAAGGGCAGCGGCGTCCGTTTAGTTGAGGTTCGCATTCTGCGGGCAGCATGTCGATGCACTCAGCAAGCCAGACGGTAGCACCAGAATTGGGCGTCTCGTGAGAACGTGCCAAGTTGTTTGGGCGTGGGGTTGGGATTATAAGTATCTAACGAAACGATTCGGGTGTGGGTATCTACCTCGCGGTGGTCACGGGCATTACCTTGATCGCGGTGTTCTGCATGCGAGAAACCAGGGATATCGACATGCGTGAGGTTTAGCGGTCACGCTGGGATTATTGTTCTAGGTCGCGACCTATATAAGCTCCAGTTCTGCTGCAGCACGCCAGTATCTTTAGGATGCAAGTATGCGCATCGCCATGATCTCTATGCACACCTCACCCATCGAGCAGCCGGGAATCGGCGATGCCGGGGGCATGAACGTCTACGTCTTAAATATCGCCCGCCAGCTCGCGAAACAGGGTATTGGCGTCGATATCTTCACCCGCGCCACCCGATCCTCCCAGCCGGAGGTCATGCACCTTGCCGAAAACCTCCGCGTTATTAACATCATCGCGGGCCCTTATGTCGGGCTAGAAAAAGAATCGTTGCCGACGCAGCTCGTTGCTTTTACCGGGGGCATCGTGCAGTTCGTCAATAAAGAATCCCAGCCGGCGGCCAAGCAGGAGTCCCGTACTGGCTACGCTCCCTGCCACGCGCCGTATGATGCGATCCACTCCCACTATTGGCTCTCCGGCCAGGTTGGCTGGTTGCTGCGCGACCTGTGGGGCATCAGCCTCGTCCACACCGCCCACACGCTTGCGGCGGTGAAAAACGCCTATCGCTCGGCGGATGATACCGCTGAATCCGAGGCCCGCCGTATCTGCGAACAGCAACTCGTCGACAACGCCGACACTCTCGTCGTCAACACCGACGAAGAAGCCCGCGACCTCATTGGCCACTATGATGCCGAACCATCCAAGATCGTGGTGGTTCCGCCAGGTGCTGATCTAGAACTGTTTACCCCGGGCACAGACCGCAACACAGAGCGCTCCCGACGCGAACTCGGCATCCCACTACACACGAAGGTTGTCGCGTTTGTAGGCCGTTTACAGAAATTCAAAGGCCCCGAGGTGCTCATCCGCGCTACCGCCGAGCTGTTCCGCCGCGAGCCTGACCGGTGCCTACGAGTGGTGATCTGCGGCGGCCCGTCGGGAAGCGCAGCCAGCCCGGATTATTACCACAATCTTGCCCGTGAACTGGGCGTCGCCAAGTGTATCCGGTTCATTGATACCCGCCCGCCGGAAGAGCTGGTGGCGGTGTATCAAGCTGCCGACCTGATCGCGGTGCCGAGTTACAACGAATCATTCGGCCTCGTTCCCATGGAGGCGCAGGCGTGCGGCACCCCGGTGGTGGCCGCGCGGGTCGGTGGCCTGCCGATTGCCGTTGCCGATGGACAGACGGGCGTGCTTGTCGACGGGCACGACCCGGCCGATTGGGCCGATGTGCTGGCAGATTTGCTGGACGACGACGAACGCCGCGTCCAGATGGGGCAGGCCGCGGTGGGGCATGCCGCGCAGTTTTCGTGGGCGGCGGCTGCCGACCGGCTAGTGGGGGTATTCCAGGATGCGATTGCGAGTGCTGACGGTGCATCCGGGTTGCGAAACCGGCAAGCCAGCGGCAATTAGCGGGTTGTCCGTGGCATGCTAGAAGCTATGACTGGACCTAATTCTGAACCGAATTCTGCCAACGGCAAGCTCATCTTGCTGCGCCACGGCCAATCCACCTGGAACGAATCCAACCAGTTCACCGGCTGGGTGGATGTGGATCTGACTGCCCGCGGTGAAAACGAGGCGCGCCGGGCCGGTGAGTTGATTGCCACCGCCGGGTTGAAACCAGAAATTGTGTACACCTCGTTGCTGCGCCGCGCGATCCGTTCGGCAAACATCGCCCTGTCTGCGGCTAATCGCCACTGGATCCCGGTTGTGCGGAACTGGCGCATCAACGAGCGCCACTACGGTGCCTTGCAGGGGTTGAACAAGGCAGAAACCCGCGACAAGTACGGCGAGGACCAATTCATGTCCTGGCGTCGTTCCTACGACACCCCGCCACCGGAGCTTGCCGACGACTCCCAGTACTCCCAAGCTGGCGACCCGCGCTATGCGGATGTGGAAAACCCGCCCCGCACCGAGTGCTTGAAAGACGTCGTGGCTCGTGCAATCCCGTACTTCGAATCGGAGATCTTGCCACGCCTGCGGGACGGCCAGACCGTGTTGTTGGCTGCGCACGGAAATTCGCTGCGCGCGTTGGTCAAGCACTTGGATCAGATTTCTGATGAAGACATCGCTGGGCTCAACATCCCGACCGGCATGCCATTGGTGTACGAATTTGCTGCCGACGGCAGCATTGTGAACCCGGGTGGCGATTATCTGGATCCAGAGGCCGCCCAGGCGGGTGCTGCCGCTGTGGCTAACCAGGGACAATTGGGTCAGGGACAACCGGGCCAGGATCAGGCTGGCCAGAAACAGGCTGCCCAGGACCAGGCCAAGTAATCCCCGTGACTACTGCGCACATTGTCCTGCTTACCGTCGCTGTGACGGTGCTAGTTATCGCCGTGATCCTGGTGCTTGGGGTTGCGGCTTTCTGGCGTGCACGACAGTCCAGCTACGTTGGCGCTCGTCTCGTCGAACGCGCGCAGCAGAAGCGTCGCGGGCGCCAGGCGAAGAAGTCGAAATTACCCCGAGTGCACCGGTCTGAGCAGGCGCAGCAGCGTACGGGCGGGGCGCAGTTGTGGGGAGAGGATCAGTACCCGCAGCAGCAGTACCACCAGCAGTATCCGCACCAGCACAAGTACCAGCACCAGTCTTTCCAGGGGATGGACAACGTGGCTGCTACTGCTAGCACTGCTGCGGCGGCTAGTGCGCATGCGGAGACGACGTCGAATGCGGATGCAACACATGCGCCAATGCTGGAATCCAACCAGGTTGTGACCGTCGGCCAGATGCTGCATCTGGTGATCCAAAGTTCGCCGACTGGCATTGTTGTCCTTGACCGTGATGGGGATGTCATGTTGTCGAACGCGCGGGCGCACGACATGGCGTTGGTGCATGCTCGGACCGTCGACAAGCAGGTCTGGCAGGTGGCTGCGAGCGTTTTTGACGACGAGGAAAAAGAAAACCGGCTGCTCGAGCTCGCGATACCGAAGCGTCGTACCGGCAATCGGATTTCGAACGTGCGCGCATTGGTCAAGCCACTCACGCTTGTCGACGACAGGTTTGTGATCGTCTACGGCACAGATGAATCGGAAAACGTGCGTATGGAATCCGCGCGGCGAGATTTCGTCGCCAATGTCTCACATGAACTGAAAACTCCGGTCGGTGGCATGGCGTTGTTGGCGGAGGCGTTATTGGGATCGCCTGATGATCCAGAGCACGTGGAGCATTTTGGAAAGCAGCTGCAGCGCGAGGCCACGCGTATGGCCGATATGGTCAACGAGCTGATTTCTTTGTCCAAGCTGCAGGGGGCAGAAGCCCTGCCGGAGATCGAGCAGGTGTCTGTCGGTGACGTCATCAGTGCTGCGATCGTGCGTAACCAGATGGCCGCGGAGAATCACGGCATCGAATTGCGCACCCCGGAGGGGGAAACATCTGCGGCCGGGGTTTTCGTCGCCGGAAATCGGAACTTGTTGGTCACGGCGGTATCTAACTTGGTCTCGAATGCCATTAACTATTCCCCAGATGCCACCCCAGTCACCATCAGCTGGGAGGAGGCCTCCGCGGATGAAGTGTGTATCCACGTTTCTGACCAGGGGATTGGTATCGCTGCTGCGGATCAGGAACGCGTTTTTGAGCGATTTTTCCGTGTAGACAAGGCGCGTTCGCGGCAGACCGGCGGCACTGGGCTGGGGTTGGCGATCGTGAAACACGTTATTGCGAACCACGGCGGCAAAATTAGTCTGCGTTCTGAGCTGGGTGAAGGCACCACATTTACGTTGGCGTTGCCGAGGTATAAGGGTGAAACAATAGAGACCGACCAGGATTTGGAGACTGGCCGTTCCACAAGTTCAGGACTTGATTAAGCCGTGATATAGGATGAGCGATGTGACAGAAACCATCGTTTAAGTCACATCAGCCTGCGCGACCAGGCATGACCATGCTTGTGGCTGTGTGGCTGTATGGCAGTGTGGCTGCACAATTCAGAGTGGACCAGCAAGCGTAATCGACCGAAGCACATAATCGACCCGAAGTACAAAAAGGACAAGGCCCCATGGCTACTGTTTTGATCGTTGAAGATGAAGAGTCGTTAGCCGACCCCCTGGCATTCCTACTTCGCAAGGAAGGCTTTGACACTCTGACGGCAACCGATGGCCCGAGTGCCTTGTCGACGTTCCAATCCGAGCACGTCGACATCGTGTTGCTGGATCTGATGCTGCCGGGCATGTCGGGCACTGAGGTGTGCAAGAAGATCCGGACTACATCCCAGGTACCGATCATCATGGTGACCGCACGTGATTCCGAAATTGACAAGGTCTTGGGGCTGGAGCTTGGTGCCGACGACTACGTGACCAAACCGTATTCCGCCCGCGAATTAACCGCCCGCATCCGGGCCGTACTGCGCCGCGGGGCTGATGCTAGTACTAGCGAACCGGCAGCCGAGGGGGCGTCTGAAAACATCCTGGAAAGTGGACGCGTGCGCATGGACGTCGACCGCCACATTGTTTATGTCGACGGTGAAGCTGTGCCGATGCCCCTGAAAGAATTCCACCTGCTGGAGTACCTGCTGGAAAACGCGGGCCGTGTGTTGACCCGCGGGCAACTCATTGACCGCATCTGGGGCTCGGACTACATCGGCGACACCAAAACGATCGACGTGCATGTGAAACGTCTGCGCTCCAAGATTGAGCCGGAACCATCCCGCCCATCCCACCTGGTGACTGTGCGCGGGCTGGGCTACAAATTCGACGCCTAATTCTCCGGGCCTAGTTTCCGGGCCCCAATTGCCCCGGTCTCGCTGCCCGGGGTCTATTCGTTTGCCGCCTAATTTTCTGCGCCCCGGTTATTCGCCGCCTCCCGGGTAGCCGGGTGCTGCGGCAGGTCCACACCTGCAGCGCGAGCCTCGTCCCGCAACTGACAATGGCTGGCCAAGATTTCGTAATTGCGCTGGCCCATCACTGCGACCAATTCCTCCCGGTGGGTTTTCCACAACGGATCCGTCGTCGTATGGCACTGCGGCGCTGACGAACACCACCAATCAAACTCTTCGCCGCCATTGCCCCAGGCGCGCCGGTCGTATTCACTGATCACCGTGCGCAAAATTTCCACATCGTCGCTGCGGGTTTCATAATCCTCATGTCGACGAATCGGCACCTGCCAACACACCTCCGGCTTGACGACGGTCAACTCCTCACCTTCGGCCACCGCCCATTGGTGCAGCGCGCAACCTGCGCCAGTTCCCCAGCCGTGACGATTCGCGAAGATACAGCCGCCGTCGACAGTGCGCGTTTTTAACGAAGGCTCCATCTCTCCGTCGTCGTTTTCTTCCTCGTCCCACACCAGCCACGGCTCCAACTCGCCAGCTGGCGCTACTCCCGACAAGTGCTCCTCGGTATTGCTCGGGCGCAGCTGCCAATACTTCGCAGGCATCTCGCGGACGGCGTCGAAAAGCTGATCTTGGTCGGTTTCGTCGGCAAGAAACGCCCCATGGGTGCAACAGGCCACGTCGGTGATGCCTTCGCGGATGCCGAAACAATCCGAGGTGCCGAACTTACAGCTGTAATGGGACTCCACCCAGGTCAGATCGATGGAAAAGACGTGCTCCGGATCATCCGGGTTGGTGAATTCGAACCACTCCCGAGCGAAATCCGGGGCCACCTCCCGGCCAGCACGAATAGACTTGCCGGCCGGCGAGCTTGCAGGAAAACCAAGGAAAACAGAAGAAGACTGAGCGTGATTCACACTTAGACACCGTAGACCGTTTAGGCTAGACGTGTGCGATTAGGTGTAATTGACGTGGGCAGCAACACTGTCCACCTAGTAGCAGTAGATGTCCGCAACGGTGGCCGGCCCACTCCCATGAGTGATTGGAAGACCTCCCTGAAGCTGGTGGAGCAGCTCGATGCTGACGGCAATATCCACGAACGTGGGCTGAAAAAGCTCATCTCGGCTGTTGGGGAAGCCAAAGAACTCGCCAACAAACTCGGCTGCGACGAGTTCATGCCCTTTGCGACGTCTGCGATCCGTTCCGCCACCAATTCCGCTTATGTACTGGACGAGGTAGAAAAACACACCGGCGTGCGTCTGGAGATTTTGTCTGGTGAGGACGAAGGCAGGCTGACGTTCCTGGCGGTACGCCGGTGGTATGGCTGGTCAGCCGGGCGGATCACTAACATCGATATCGGTGGAGGCTCGCTGGAACTGTGTACGGGCACTGATGAGCACCCAGATGTTGCCAGCTCGTTGGACTTGGGTGCTGGCCGGTTGACCTACAACTGGTTTGACACCGACCCGCCGGGCAAGAAAAAGATCAACACCCTGCGTGATTACATCGATGCTGAACTCAAGGAAGTCACCGCAGAGATTCGGGCCTACGGTGATCCCGGGATTGCAGTGGGAACCTCGAAGACAATCCGGTCATTGGCTCGTCTGACAGGTGCCGCGCCTTCGTCGGCAGGACCATATGTACGGCGGAGCCTGACCGCACCGGGTCTGCGCCAGTTGATCGCGTTTATCTCCCGAATGACTGCTTCTGACCGTGCCGAACTCGAGGGCGTGAGCAGTGACCGTTCGCATCAAATTGTTGCCGGTGCTTTGGTTGCAGAGGCTAGTATGCGAGCATTAGGAATCGACGAACTCGAGATCTGCCCTTGGGCACTGCGCGAAGGCGTAATTCTGCGTCGCATTGATAAAGGACTGGAATAGGGAGAAACAGCATGTCTGACGACAAACAATTGACAGTCGCGGAATTGTTGGCTCGCGCCGGGAAAGAAGATAGCGATGCCGACGGCACAAGCGGTGGCCGGGCACGTTCTGGCAAAGAGGGCTCGGAAAAGCCACGTCGACGTCGTCGCCGCAGCATGGAAGACGGCGGTGGTGTCTCTGTTGCGGAGCTGACCGGGTCGTTCCCGAAGGTGAAAGCTAAGCCCAAGGAATCGAAGCATGGTTCGCCTATCGACGAGCCGGACGGGCAGGGTTCGCAGGGTTCGCGGGCCTCGCAGGGGTCGCGAGGCTCGCGGCAGGTTGAGAACGCGGAGAAGGTTGGAAACGCGACGAAGGCTGCGAAAGAAACTGCGTCGAAGGCTGAATCGAAGACTGTGTCGCCAGCTGAGTCGAAGGCTGAACCAAAAGCCCCGCAAAAAGCGGCGCCGAATGTTCAGCACAAAGCCGCGGCGAATGCTCCACAGAGCCCCTCGGGGCAAACCGTCGTTCGGAAGAAATCGAAGACCGTCACCGTTGGTCGGAAGGCAGACGATCAGGCTTCGGGCAACAAGGCCTCCAGCTCGGCCAACAAAGCCGCCGAACCAGCACAAACAAATGCCGGGCAACCGACCGCAAAGCCCGGCACGCCTGCGCCTGAATCGACATCGGTACAGGGCAAACCAGCAAACAAGGCGACCCAGCAAGAACCAAGCGTCGACAAGAGTGCTGCAACTAAATCTGCAACTAAGCGGGGTGCACAGACCAGTCCCGCTGCAGACGAGACCGCTGAGATTTCTCGTGTCACCGATAAGAGCGACTCGAACCAAGCGGCAAGCAGTAAACAGCAGGATGCCGAGTCGACCGGCGAGATTCCGAAAGTCACCGATTCACCATCGAATACGGCAAAACAGGGTGGAACGGCGTCGGCAAGCACACGTGAGCGTCGGCAAGCAGACGACGATACCTCGGAAATCCAGAGCGTTCCTGATAGCGCCGCACAAGATGCAGTAGCCAGGCGCCATGAGCACGCCCCAGTTTATGCAGGCGGTGCTGATCTCGACGACCAGGATGAATCCGTCTCCGAGGGCGAAGGTATGAACCCCGTTGCGGTGATTTTGCTGGCATTGGCAGGGATTGTCCTCGGTGTGGTCGTTTTCAAAGGCTTCGAGATGCTCTGGGATGCGCTCAACAATTACCTGGTTGCGGCGTTGGCGGTGGGGGTTACCGGTGTTATGGCGGGTATCGTTCATGCGCTTCGGACAGAACGAGATGGCTTGTCGATGACCCTGGCTGTCATCGTTGGCTTGTTGCTCACTTTTGGCCCGGCGGTGTTGGTGCTCTAGCGCTTTCGTTGGTTCCGGCAGGGGAGCTCGTGGAGAAGACGACCTCGAATAATCCGACCGACGCGTTCGTGACGATGACCTTGAATAATAGTGAAATCCCTAGTCTGCCCCAGTGCGGTGGCTAGGGGTTTTGCTTTCTGGCATCGTAGATTGCATGACTAACATTGCAGTTTTAGGCGGAGGTCAGATCGGCGAAGCGCTAGTTTCCGGTCTTATTGCCTCTGATTACGACCCAAAGTCCATTACCGTCACTAACCGTAGCGCGGATAAGTCCAAGTATTTCCAAGATAATTACGGTGTGAACACCACTTCGGACAATGACGCTGCTATCAAAGATGCAGATTATGCGTTCTTGTGCGTCAAGCCCTACCACATCATCGACCTTTTGGAAGATGTCTCTGAGACGTTGCAAGCCCGGGGGGATAAGACCGTAGCAGTTTCCATGGCCGCGGGACTGACCCTCGAGGCAATGGAGAAGGCTGCGGGCAACGGCGTGCCAGTGGTGCGAGTTATGCCAAATACCCCGATGCTGGTGGGTAAAGGCACCAACGCTGCAGCACCGGGAACAAGTGTTTCCGACGAGCAGATGTCGGGTGTTTCGGAATTGCTCGAGGCAGTGGGTGAGGTTGTCATCGTCGAAGAATCCAATATGGATGCGGTGACGGCGATGTCGGGATCGTCACCAGCGTATTATTTCTTGGTTACTGAGGCACTCATCGATGCTGGTGTGCAGCTGGGATTGAAGCGTGACGTTGCCGAGAAATTGGCTACCAATGCGGCGCACGGTGCAGGCAAGATGCTGACTGATTCAGGACGCGATCCAGCGACGCTTCGCCAGAACGTTTCATCCCCAGGTGGCACCACCGTGCATGCTCTCCGCGAACTAGAAGAATCCGGCTTGCGGGGGATGTTCTTCCGCGCTGCAGAAGCATGTGCAAACCGGTCGAAGGAACTTGGCTAATTTGGCTGAAAGTTTCACCCAATAAGGCCGCAGCCAATTAATCAGCGGTTGGTTGGCTGCTGGGTTGTTCGTTGCGGACACAACGCCGTCGTACTTACCGTGCACCATAGATAACGTCGTGGTGGCGGTGTAGTACGACGGCTTTCTAATTTCTGGAACGTAGGGCCGGGGGAGAGGGGCTGGGGAGAGAGGTAATAGGCAAAGGGTGAGGGCTAGGCCTGAACGCAGCGGCCGCGAACGGTGCTGGGAACACGCGCGGCGTTAGGATCTGAGCGAGATTCTCCCTTTCGTGCATCCTCGTAATCTGATGGAATCCGCAAGGACCGGCTTTCTGGTTTCAGCTGATAGTCGCAACCACTGAATCTCAGGTTTCAGCTGATATTTGGGGGAGGTTAAGCGAAAGGTGGGAATAATGTGTAGGGGTGAGTCGCAATAGTCACAAGTGACACGCTAGACTGGTTTGAGCACGTGCGTGTGAAGTCCTGCGGGAGGGGAAGCCTGCAGCGCACTACGAGCTGAAGGGTGAGATATATATGGCACATGAAGACAAGGGAACGTTTCTGACCATTGCCGAGGTCGCGGAGATGATGCGCGTCTCAAAGATGACTGTCTACCGCCTCGTGCACGCTGGTGATTTGCCGGCTGTTCGCGTGGGACGTTCTTTCCGCGTTCACGAAGAAGCCGTGAACGAATACCTGAACTCTTCTATCTACGAGGTTGGGTAAGTTTTACACGGCCTTAGCGCGGTAGCGATTGGCGCTTTTCGCAACTGAAAGATTGGCTTTCGCGTGGTCATTTCTGATGATCAAGCGGCTAGTATTCATTGGTTCGGAAAGTGCGTCGGATCTGTACGTCTGTACAGATTTGGGTAAGCTTCTTGACAATCGCTAAAGTGTTGAGCATTAGTGTCGGCAGTTTGTACACATATCAACTAAGAATTGAGGGTACTGACCATGGGTTCAGTCATTAAGAAGCGCCGTAAGCGCATGTCCAAGAAGAAGCACCGCAAGATGCTGCGTCGTACTCGCGTCCAGCGTCGTAAATTGGGTAAGTAAACTAGCCCGAATTATTCAGTTGGAGTCAGGTCGAAAAGCCCTGGCTACCAGCACGCACCCTGTGGAGCCGATGAGGATCCTGCATCTTTGTGAGATGGATGGATCCTAGTTGCCGGTTTGCCACAGGGATTTTGTGTACTCGTAAGTCTTCCTGGAGTCTAAGAACTGAGGGAAACCTCGGGGTAATAGAGGGGTAATAGACAAAACCTCGAGACAAGGACCCTCGAGACAAGGCACCTCTCGACCAAGCCTAGGCCTGACTACGAATTCCTCCGAATGCTTAGGTCTGTATCCGAATGCTTAGGCTGCTCTGTGAGAATGTGCGCTTTCCACAGGCCCATTGTCTTGTGCAATTAGACGTCGCGCCGGGGCTTTACCTGCGGCAATAGTGCGGTTGATTTCAATGCTGCCCGTTTCGGGGTTGTACTTGCCGACGACATGTGTGTCCTCTTGCCGCACCATGTGGCCCATATTTTTCTTGCCATCACGCTGGTCGTTGTTTGCTCGGTGATGATAAGAGCACAGAAGGGTCAGGTTTTCGAAGTCTGTTTTCCCACCCTGGGCATAGGCAGCGATATGGTGACCTTCACAATTCGCCGCGGGTTCTGAGCAATCTGGATGGCTACACACCAGTTGCATCGCAGTCAGAAAAGCTCGTTGGACCTGCGACATGTTTCGTACCGTCCCCGCATCGAGGAGCTGTGCCCGCCGGTTGTCGGTGATTCCGAGGTGACACTCAGAAATCCCCAGTTGCATTATTTCAGCGGGGGTCAGCGTAGCTCCTGTATCCGTCTGGAATTGCGTTTTCGGTCCCATATTTAGGTAATCGTTGATAGTGCCGACGAGTACCAATTGTGCAGAAACGCTTCCCGACGGCTGCGGCCGTGACGTGGTTACAGCCGCCCCGGTGGATACATCTGGTTGTGTATGTGGTTCTGAACTCGATGCACGAACCGGAATCCGGGAAGATGCGGTAGCGTGTGCTTCTGCAAGATTCGGAGTTGGACCAAAGATCGCGTCCATGAAGTAATCATGGATGAACTGCGACTGAGTCCGCGTTTCGGTGATCGTGGCATCTGCCTGTCGTGCTTTCCAGACACGGGTTGCTTTTGCACGAATTGCATCAAAGCGGGCCGAATATGCCGAATCGGTGGTAATCCCGAAGTTCATCATCCCGTTGGGCAGCTCACGGGGTTGCGAGATATAGCGTTTGGAGCGTGCCGACGCACGCGAAGCGCGTTTCTTGGCTGGGCTAGAGTGCGCATCTGGGTGATTGTTAGCATTTCGGATTCGTTCCCTGCACCACTGCGATAGGTCGGCGCAGTCGCGCCCGTTGAGAGCCTCCTGCATAGACTCCAGACGTACGCGATGTTTGCCAGGAACAGCCGTGTCATTCAGATGGCGCAGCTCCCGATCGATGGCATCGACTTTATCCGTCGAAATTTTGCGCGTAAGCCGACGGGCCTCGGACTGCGCGTGTTGTTCCTGACACAACTTATTTTTTGCCCGGCGCATGCGTTTCGAGCGTTGATTGCTCGTTTCTTCGTCGGCGACGTCGTCGTCCGGATCGTATTCTGCGATGTGGATATGCCCATAGGCGGTCTTTGCGCGGGTTCTCATGGTATTGGCGTGAGATGTGGAATATCCCAGCTGCTTGGTATAAAAACCGCGCGAGGTGGTCGTTCCAACCAGCCTGCCCACTTCGCTGCGTTCAGCACACCAGGCAAGCGAGATTTCGCTGGACCGACGCGCGGAGACAGCTTCTGCGAGGTATTCGAGTGCCCGGGCAATAGTGGATCGATGGTCCAAATGCTTGCTTCTGGACTGGGCTAGTTCGTCGGCAAGATCCGCCAGCTCTGAGTCTAACTTTGCGAGGATAGATGCAATATCGGCAATGCGTCGCCAAGCATCCTCTCGTTGTTGATTACGCAGATGTGCGGGGCGGTTGTGTGAGTTTTGTTTTTTCGGCTTTGTTGATGGTCCAAGTAATTTTTGAAGTGGTGACATGGGCATCACGCTAATGGGGTTAAAGCGGTGCCCACAGACAGAAGTGGTGAGAATCGGAAAAAGCTGTGGATAAAAGGAGTTATCCACAGCTTGGGGCAAAGCAGGGTTGCGCTAGCAGGGTTGCGCTAGCACGAATTGTTTGACAGGAGACAGGAGTTGGCCAGGAGGAATTGGTGTGGCGCTACTTCTTCGATGGGCCCCAGATTTTCCAACCGCCGTACGCACCATAAGAAAACAGTGCGGTGACCAAGGCAGGCAGGCCGAACGAGCGGACGGCTTTGCGTAGTGAGCGGTAGTCGTTGACTTGCCACCCACGGGATTCGGCTTCCTTGCGCAGATCGCGATCTGGATTAATAGCGACGGCTGTGCCCACCATCGTCAGCATGGGGATGTCATTAATCGAATCAGAATAGGCTGTGCAGCGCTCCAGGTCGAGTTTTTCCATCGCTGCCAAAGCCGCAACGGCATGTTTTTTACCCGGGCCGTGCAAAATATCGCCTACCAAGCGGCCGGTGAATTTGCCATCCTTCACCTCTGGAACAGTGCCCAGTGCACCCGTGAAACCGAAGCGTTGGGCCAGAATCTGCGCCAGCTGCACCGGGGTTGCTGTTACAAGCCATACCTGCTGACCAGCGGCGAGGTGCTTGTTCGCTAGCTCGCGAGTAGCCGGATAAGCCTTATCTGCTACTCGCGAATCGACGATTTCCTGGCAAATGTCATTGAGTTCTTCAACCGTGCGGCCTTTGATGAATTCCAGCGCCAATTCACGCCCGTCAGCAACATCCGAGATGTTTTCTGAGCCTGTAACGCGGTATTTAATTTGCTTCCAGGCGATGGGCGCGATGTCTCGCAGACGGAAAAAACGTTTCCGCGCCAACCCCATGGCTAAAACCACCAAAGAAGAGCCCTGGATCAGCGTGTTGTCAACATCAAAAAATGCTGCTGCGCCGGTGTCCTGTGGGATATCCGGATCCGGTTGTGTGAGCTTGAAGCTTCCTGCGGCTTCCACCGAACCCGAAACTGAAGCTACGCCCGAGTCGAAGTCGGGGAGTTCGATGCCGAAGGCTTCATTGATTGCATTAGCGGCGGCTGCTTCGCCAGCTTCTTGCTGATGTGCCTCGTCCAACGGCGGCATTACCGTGTTTTCCAAAAAACGTCGAAGGTTTCCGCGACTAGCAGACCATTCTGCGAGGAAATCTTCTGCCGAGTTCAGCCCGCCACCGTCAGGATCAGACAAGAAATTCACGGTTTAAAGACTACCCGTTTATGCAAACCGCCCTACAAGAACTGCCCTACAATACGAGAAAGCCGCCAAACGAGGCCACCATGCGAGGCCAGCATACGAGAAAATCATTGACCGAGGAAGGTGGGTTGAAACATGGAATATCCCGTACGACGTGCAGTGCCCGCAGATGCTAGTACGGATGTGGGGACAACGAATGCAGGGCCAAGGAATGCTGGGACCACTGAGCCTGTGCCAGATTCTTCGTCAAGTGTCGCCGAAGAAAGAACTTTCCGCCAGGTGCGTGATGAAGCCAATTCAGCGCATGCGGTAGAGCTTATGGTCCGCACGAATTGTGGGTCGTGTGTTCGCGTCCGTGATCAGATAGCACCAATTGTTGCTGCCGCTGGAGCGAGTTTCGTGGTCCGCAACGTTGATGATGATGCTGAGTTGGCTATGGAATTCGGCGATCGTGTTCCAGTCGTAGTTCTCGACGACGAGGAATTTTCGTGTTGGGAAGTTGATAATGAGGAATTACAGCAGGCCTTAGCTGAATAACCCTAAGGTCAGGGTTGGCCCAAAGGCTGCGGCTGACCAAAGAGGCTGATGGCTGTGGTTGATCACAGAGGCTGATCCAGAGACTGCGGACAGAGGCATAAAACGTCGATAAGCATCTGACGCAATTTTTAAGCTGCGATAGAAGTAGCGGACAAAAAGGATGGGGCCGGTAAAGCCGCAGTGACACACGATTCTGCTTTCGGTGGCCCCCGGGACTATCCTTTTGGTTGATACGATGGCAAGAATTGGTCGTGAAGTTCTTGAGTGCTTGAGTGCTTGAATGGAAGCCTAATGCTGAAACCTTCAGTCCAGCGTTACGCTAAGCCAAGGGTGCACGGAACTGTAATAGCTGAGTTAACGAGATAGCGGAGGAAAATGTGAGCGTGCTCGTCGTGGGAATGTCCCATCGTTCGGCTCCGGTCGCTTTATTGGAGCGACTGAGCGTGGATGGCATGCAACGCGAGGAGACAGCTGCCGCGCTTGTAGCCACCCCGTCGTTGACTGAGGCGATGATTATTTCGACCTGTAACCGCCTTGAGGTCTATTGCGTCACCAATTCATTCCACTCGGGCGTACAGGATGTGGTGGAGGTGCTGCATCGAGTTTCGGGGATCGATATCGATGAACTCCGCAGCTATCTCTATGTGCGGTATGCGGATGCTGCCGCTGAGCACATGATGGTTGTTGCCTCGGGTCTGGATTCGATGGTGGTTGGTGAGCAACAGATCATCGGCCAAGTGCGCCAGGCCTACCAGCGAGCAGTCGCCGCAAACACTGCCGGGAAAACTCTTCATGCCCTTGCCCAATCTGCGTTACGTGCAGGTAAAAGGGTGCACACTGAAACTGATATCGACGAAGCCGGTGCGTCCATGGTGACGGTGGCATTAAACGAAGCCCTGCAGTACATGGACCTTTCTCTGGAAAAGTCTGTAGGTACAGCTCACCAGTCCACTGCCAACCAATCCACTGACACTATGGCTGACAACACGGCTGACACTGTGGCCTCCCGGACGACATCGAACGTGAATCGTGCCGACGAGCCCCTGTTGATCGGCCGTACCGCTTTGGTATTAGGAGCCGGGGCCATGGCTTCGCTCGCTGCAACGCATTTGGGCCGACTGGGCGTCGACAAGATTATCGTTGCCAACCGGACGCGCGAGCGTGCCGACAACCTTGTAGACCACGCGCATCAGGCCGGAGTACGAGCAGAAGCCGTGGATTTTACAGACCGCTATAGGGCATACGGGGAGGTAGACATCATTGTCTCGGCAACCGGTGCCGATAACTACACTGTCGAGCGGGCATCTTTCCCTGAGGTACGACGCGACCACGTCGTTTTGATTGATCTGTCGTTGCCGCGGGATATCGCTGACGATACGGCAGATCTTCCAGGGGTAGACCTGGTAAATATTGAGCGGTTGCACCAGTCGTTGACGTCGCAAAGCGAAGAAGACACCACAATCGGACACCAGGACGCCAAGCGGATCGTGCGTGAGGAGCTCCAGTCCTTTGCCTCAGAACAGCGCGTGCGTGAGGTGGTGCCGGCAGTTTCGGCTCTGCGTAAACACGCCGCGGGGGTGGTGGAATGCGAAATGGCGCGGCTGCGGCAACGTCGCCCAAACATGTCAGATGATGACTTCGCGCAAGTGCAGGTCGCGATTAGGCGGGCCGTCGACAAGTTGTTGCACGAGCCTACAGTGCGAGCGAAAAAGTTGGCTGCGGAATCCGGCGCTGTCAGCCACGAAACCGCGCTACAAGAGATGTTTGGTTTGGAAATCGACGGTAGCCCGGTTTCGGTAGATGCAAATGAGTTGCCGTCGGTACAAGAAGTCATTGCGATGGGCAGCAATAACAGCAATAGCAGTAATTCAGGAGCTGAGACGTCGGCTGCAAACAAATTTTCCACGTCTACCGGTTTTCACCAGCCGCCTCATCAGAGCTAGCGGGCTAGACCTAGCAAACTATCACTAGAGAGTTCTTGACACATCTAAGGAGTAGAACATGTTGCAGATCGGTACTCGTGGCTCGAAACTGGCCACCACACAGGCTGGGCATGTCCGAGACTGGATTATTGCGGCCGGTGCGCAGGCGGAGCTGAAGATCGTCAAGACTGAAGGCGATGTGAATATGGCGCCAGTCGAGCGGATTGGGGTTGGCGTCTTCACCCAAAAGCTGCGCGAGGCGTTGGCTGCCGGACAGTGTGACGTGGCAGTACATTCGTTTAAGGACTTGCCGACGGCTGCCGACGAACGATTCCACCTGGTGATCCCGAAACGCGCAGACAACCGAGAAGCACTCATTGCGCGTGATGGTATGAACCTAGATCAATTGCCAGAAGGTGCGCGTGTTGGTACCTCGGCACCTCGGAGGATCTCGCAGCTGTTGGCATTGCGTCCGGATCTGGATATTCGGCCGTTGCGTGGCAATATCGAAACCCGCATGGGCAAGATCGATGATGGCGAACTCGATGCAGTGGTTTTGGCCTATGCAGGACTAATTCGCAACGGTTACCAGGACAAAGCAACGCAGGTTTTTGCCGCGGATGAAGTCATGCCGGCTCCGGCGCAGGGTGCCCTGGCTGTGGAAGTGCGCGCAGATGATGCAGAGGTAGTTGCGGTCGTCGACAAGCTCACCAGCGCGGTTGACCGGGATTGCGCATTGGCAGAGCGGGTGGTTCTTAACCGGTTGGAAGCCGGCTGTACCGCGCCGGTGGCTGCCTATTCCACGTTTGCCGCAGAAACCGGGATTATTACGGCACACGGTGGGGTGTTTGCATTGGATGGGAGCAAGCGGTTGCTTGCCACTGCCAGTGGCACCGATCCGATTGCAATCGGTGAAGAAATTTCCCAGACGTTGCTTGCCGACGGAGCTGCGGAGCTGTTGGGCGAATCCTAAACAGCATCTACTCGTGGCCTGGACCTAACTGGCGAGTGAACCCTGACTAATCCGTTTGTTTTTTAGTTTTACAGCGTCTACTTTAAGCTGGTACTACCACACGATATTGTGCTGTCATCGGTTTGGGTCCGGTTAAGGGCAAAAACCACAGGTGATGGCGCCTCGTCGTGATTTATTTTTGTTTTCTGTCCGTGACCGCGCGTAGAAAAGGTCTATATGAGTAACGCCCCCTCCGTCGCACACCAAGGCAAAGTGGTGTTCGTCGGCGCCGGACCCGGCAACCCGGACCTTCTGACAGTTCGCGCTAGGGAAGTGCTCGCGTACAACGCCATTGCGGTCGCCGACTCGCAAGTGCTTGCCGGAGTACGTGAAGTTGTTGGCTCGGCACTGCCCGTGCCGCAGGAGAAACTGGATGCCGCAGAGCAAGAATATGCTCGCCTGTGTGCTGAAGCGAAAGCCCAGGGTGCACGCAGGAAACCGCCGCGCCCAGCGGCTCCCACGGCTGCAGATATTCGGGAATTTGCCGGCTCTGAACAAGTTGTAGAGCAGTTGCGCTCTGCATTAACAGACGCCGAGGGCAGCGACGTCATCCGCTTGGTCGCCGGAAATCCATTGAACCGAGAAACGATTCTGGCAGAAATTTCTGCCGTTAGCGCTGCGGGCATGGAATTCCAAGTCGTGCCCGGTATGTCATTGCCATCCACCGTGCCGTCGTTCGCGGGGTTGGCATTGGGCTCAACCTACACCGAAGCCGACATGACTGACGGCGACGTCGACTGGGATCAACTATCTGTGGCAACCCAGCCCATCGTGCTGCAAACATTTGCCTCGGAACTCCCGACGATCGCCGAGGAACTCACAGCTCGTGGGATGAGCGTCGATACCCCCGCGTTCGTGACGGTTAACGGAACCACCCGGTTGCAGCGCACTTACGAGGCCACCCTGGAAACGTTGGGCAAGCTGAACGCTGAACTCGACGGGACCTTGGTGGTGACGTTGGGGCGCAGTTTCGATGATCGGTCCAAGTATTCGTGGTGGGAAAATCGTCCGCTGTATGGGTGGCGGGTACTTGTGCCACGCACGAAGGAACAAGCAGGCCCCATGTCAGCACAGCTGGCGTCCTATGGTGCCATTCCACAATTAGTGCCGACGATTTCTGTGGAGCCGCCGCGCAACCCAGCCCAGATGGATCGCGCGATCAAAGGCATCGTGGAGGGCCGTTATAAGTGGGTCGTGTTCACCAGTGTGAATGCGGTCAAGGTTGTGTGGGACAAAATTGCTGACTTGGGTTTGGATGCCCGCGATTTTGCAGGTGTGCACCTGGCTGCTGTGGGAGGAAAAACCGCAGAAGCGATCCGCGAGAAGGGCATGGTGCCCGAGGCCCTGCCGAAAGCCGATGCGCAAAATGCCCATGGTCTGGTGGAATCGTTCCCACCGTATGTGGAAGATATCGACGCCGTGGGCCGTGTGCTCCTACCACGTGCAGACATTGCTGGCGACGCCTTGGTGGAAGGCCTGGAGGCGCTGGGCTGGGAAGTCGATGACGTGGTGGCCTACCGGACTGTGCGCGCAGCCCCGCCGTCGGCGGAAACCCGCGACATGATCAAAACTGGTGGTTTCGATGCGGTGGCGTTCACGTCCGGATCGACCGTCCGCAACCTTGTAGGAATCGCTGGTAAACCACATCAGCGTACGATCATTGCGTGTATTGGGCCGATGGCGAAAGCGGCAGCGGAAGAGGTTGGGCTGCGTGTCGACGTCGTCCCTGAAGTTGCCGATGTTCCACATCTTATCGACGCTTTGGCGGACCACGTTGCGCACTTGCGCGCGACCGGTAACTTGCCGGCTCCGAGGAAAAAGCGTCGTACGCGTCGGAAGGCCGCTTCGTCGACAAGCCCGAGCTAAGACGCGGTACTACCTTTGCACTAGGGCCTGCCCTGTCCCCATGCCGATCGTGCCCTAGCGCTAATCCAGCATCCCAATATGGAAATTAAGGAAGGTCCCCGAAGTGGATTACCCTCTACCCCGACGGCCTCGTCGCCTACGCACCACCCCAGCACTGCGTGAGCTTACTGCGGAAACGCATCTGCGCCCTGCTGATTTCATTCTCCCGATGTTTATTGCCGATGGGTTGGAGGAACCGAACGCGATCTCGGCGATGCCTGGTGTCTACCAGCACACTTTTGATTCCCTGACCCGCGCGGCAGAACAAACCCTAGAGCAGGGTGTGCGCTGCGTTGACTTGTTTGGCGTGCCACTCGCTGCAGACAAAGACGAGAATGGTTCCCAGGCCTGGGCAGAAAACGGCATCCTCAACCGAGCTATTGCGCACCTGCGGAAAGAGTTCGGCGACGACCTATTAATCATGGCCGATACCTGCCTGGATGAATTCACCAGCCATGGCCATTGTGGTCTTCTCGACGCCGACGGAGGGGTGCTCAACGACGCGACGGTGGACTGCTATGTCGATATGGCGGTAAGCCAGGCATCTGCTGGTGCGCACCTGGTGTCGCCATCCGGAATGATGGATGGGCAGGTTGCGGCTATCCGCTCAGGTCTGGACGCTGCAGGCTTTAAAGACGTTGCGATTATGGCTTACTCTGCGAAATATGCCTCGGCGTATTTCGGACCGTTCCGTGAGGCGGTTGGTTCGTCCTTGCAGGGCGATCGTCGTACTTATCAGCAGGATCCTGCTAACCGCCGGGAGTCCTTGCTGGAGGCGCAGCTGGATATCGATGAAGGCGCGGACTTTGTCATGGTCAAACCTGCTTTGGCGTATCTGGATATTATCAGCGAGATTGCAGAGTTTTCGCCGGTTCCGGTCTCCGCCTACCAGGTTTCTGGTGAGTACTCGATGATCCAGGCCGCTGGCCTTAATGGCTGGGTTGATCGCGACGCTGCCATGATGGAATCGTTGTTGAGCATTAAGCGTGCAGGGGCTAATCAAATCCTGACGTATTTCGCCACCGATGCCGCGCGGATGTTGAACCAGCAGTAATCAGTAGTAACTGGCAGTAGCCAGCAGTAACTGGTAGTAGCCGGTAGCTGTCAGCAGTAGCTTGCCACCTGGTGGGTGAGCGCTGCCTGCGGTCGTGCACAAAAATCATGCAGTGTATAAGGTGCACCCTATGGTGAATATGCAGTCCCAATCTCCCGTGACCGGCCCAACGGCAAAGGATGCAGTGAGCATGCATAATGCTGCAAGCACAAAGTATGTAGCAAGTACGAATAATGCTGCGAACACAAAGAATGCAGCAAGTACCAACAATGCTGCAGACCCAAACCTTGACGCATCGGGAGCAGCGAGGCCGAAAGGGTACGGGCGCCAGGGGCAGGGGGCGAAAGAACACGACCCGAAGCGGGGGCTGAAGAAATCTGATCGCCCGGACCAGCCGGATTCCGTTCGGCTGTATGTCCGGCTGTGGGCTGGCATTTTGCTCGTGGAGCTTATCCATCAAATCCTGAACATCGCTTTGGCGTTGTGGGACCCATCTGAGCTGCAGGCGCAGGCTGCCAGCAGCATTGAAGAAAGCGGCCAAACCATCAGCGAGAATCTGCTGAACTTTGGTGTCTACGGCTCGATTGTCTTGATGGGGCTTATCTCTGTGCTGCTATTGGGGTTGCTGGCAGCGATGCTGTATTTGGTGAATACACAGCATAAACGGGCCGGATTGGCGCGGCGGATGCTGTTTTTCTTTGGCCTATATTTTACGTTCCGGCTGGTTTTGATTTTCGGATCCTCGGGTAATCCTTTGTCGGACATTCCGGAAGCGTTCTACATCGTTGACGGTAACTTGCAAGTGCTGGTTGGCGTCGCTGCTGTTCTCACACTCATCTTTGGCGGGCGTAATGAGACGCTTGATTACACAGGTGAATTAGAACGCATGCGGCAGATGGAACAAGAACTTCGTGCCGAACAGGAACGTCGCATGCAGAAGAAAAAAGAAAAGCAAGCGAAAAAGCAGTCGGAGAAGAAACTGAAAGGCGCCAATAAGGCGCCGGAGGCTAAGAAACCTGAGAAACCGGGGAGCACACACGACGCCCGGTCTAGTGAAATATCTCTGAGCCGCTGAACACCAGCATGTCTTTGAACGCCAGCACGCCTGAATCCCATCATTGCCGTACCTACCTCCATGGCCCCGAAGCCCATGAATGGCCCTGACCCCATGAATTGCCCTGATTCCCGTGAAGCCTCTGATTCCGGTTTCGTTCTAGGTCGCTACCTCGTGGATAATGGGGGCTATGACGCGTCGGAATCTGAATAATTCGTCTTTCCTTGCTGCTGCTCACGGCCGCACCCCGAGCCGTACCCCCGTGTGGTTTATGCGCCAGGCTGGCCGGAGCCTTCCGGAATATCGCGAGCTGCGCGAAGGAACCAGCATGCTGGATGCGTGTTTTAAGCCCGACATGCTTGCGGAAATTACCATGCAGCCAGTCCGACGCCACGATGTCGATGCCGCAATTTTGTTTTCTGACATCGTCATCCCCTTGAAAGCGGCGGGCATTGACGTCGAAATTGTTCCGGGGCGCGGTCCTGTGATGGCACATGCCGTGCGCACCCCACAGGATGTGCGCAACCTGCCGGTGCTTGACGACGACATCGCGGAGGTGGCAGAGGGAATTGGCATCATTCTGGATGAGCTCACGGATTCCCAGGCGCTCATTGGTTTCGTTGGAGCCCCGTTTACCTTGGCTAGCTACCTCGTGGAAGGTGGGCCGTCGAAAAACCATGAGCGCACGAAATCGCTGATGCATTCAGACCCGGATACGTGGCATTTGCTGATGGAAAAAATCACCCCGACGGTAACGCGCTTTTTGCAGACGCAGATTTCTGCGGGCATCGATGCCATGCAGTTGTTTGATTCCTGGGCTGGATATCTCACAGAGCGCGATTATCGAGAGTTCGTGCTGCCGTATTCGCAGCGCATCCTGGAGTCTGTGGAAGGTGAGATCCCGCGTATCCACTTTGGCGTCGGTACGGGAGAATTACTTGGCGCGATGAGCGAGGCGGGTTCGGAAGTTATGGGTGTGGATTGGCGTGTGCCGATGGACAGTGCGGCTGAGCGTATTCACAATGCTGTGGGGCCGCGGGTGTTGCAGGGTAATTTGGATCCTGCGATTTTGTTCAGCGGTGAGCAGGCAATGGCCCGAGAGATTACTCGCATTAAAGGCGAAGCTGCCGATGCGATTACTGCCGGTCACGCTACTGGCCACATTTTTAATCTCGGGCATGGTGTGTTGCCTAATACTGCACCGGAAGATATTACGAAGGCTGTCGAGCTCATTCATAGTGTTGATACCGGGGCGGTTGCTGTGCCGGAAAAGCGTTAAAAATAAAAAGCCTGAACACAAGCCTAAACAAAAGCCTGAACGCACCAGTAAAGCCCACCTTGACAATTGTGTCTTCAGGCATGATTGCGTTGCAACCTATGGTCTCCGGTAACCGCTGCGAACCGTCGCAGGATTCTTCCACCTATGATGTCCCTGCTCTGGCCAAACCATATTTTCGCCACACCCTGCTCTGACCAAACCATGTTCTGACTAAACCGAGATTTGCCCTATATCAGCCCTAGATTTGACCTATTCGGAGTGATTTTCCCATGACCCGTTGTGCCATTATTGGAGCCGGACTTGCCGGTCTGACTGCTGCTTATCAGTTGCGCCAGGAACTGCCCTCGGCTCAGATCGATGTTTGGGAAGGTTCGGAGCGTATTGGTGGAAAGCTGCACACCGTGCCTTTCGATGGTGGTCCTGTTGACATGGGGGCGGAGGCGTTTTTGGCTCGGCGGGATGACGCCCATGAGTTTTTCGCGGAATTGGGCCTTGCCGACGAGATTGTTTATCCCTCGGGGCTGCGTCCGGTGTTGTATGCCCAGGGTGCACACCATGTGTTGCCAGCCGGTGGTGTGATGGGAATTCCGGCGTGGGGGGAGTCTGTGGCCGGTGTGGTCAGCCCGGAAACAGTCGCGGCTATTGATGAGGAAGCTCAACGCGAGCCGATTAATTGGGAGGTTGGCGGAGATCAAAGCCTCGGCTTGATGGTGCGCGATCGTTATGGTGATGAGGTCGTGGATCGTTGCGTTTCGGCTTTGTTGGGTGGGGTGTATTCCTGTGGCGCGGATGATTTGGGCATTCGTGCCACCGTTCCTGCTTTGGCCAATGCCCTGGATGATTTGGCTCGTGCGGGTGAGCCGGTGACGCTGAGTGCCGCTGTCGCTCGGGTGGTTTCTTCGGCGAACAAGGCTGGTTCTTTGTCACATGATTCTTCGGCTAACCAGGAGCCGAAACCAGCCCCGGTTTTTGGCGCGTTCCGCAATGGCTATGCCACCTTGTATGAGCGTCTTGCGCAAGCCGCGGATGCCGAGATTTACCTGGAAACTTTTGTCACTGGCATCACCGAGGTTTCTGGGCCAACAGATGCGGCTCGCCCGCAATACCGGTTGGTGGGCATGGGCGTGGATGAGACTCTTTACGACGCCGTCCTCGTTGCCACTCCGGCTCCGATGGCGTCGCGCATCTTGAAATCTCTACCTGGCGCTACTGCGAAGGCAGCGGAGGCCATGAGTTCTATCAAATTGGCTAGTTCTGCTGTTGTCGGTCTGCGTTTTGCTTCGGATGTGGACCCTGATGGAAACGCGCTTCCAGAAAATTCTGGGATTCTCGTTGCTGCGGATCAACCTGGTGTGACTGCGAAAGCATTCACCTTGTCGTCGCGGAAGTGGCCGCATGTGGCGCAGCAGGGAACGATTGTGCGTGCTAGCTTCGGTCGATTCGGTGAGGATGCGATCACGCGGGCACAGGAAGATGAGCTCGTTGATCATGCTCTCGATGATCTCGCTGCGATTACCGGATTTGATGGTCGTGCCGCTGGCGTTGAAGAGATCTACACGCAGCGTTGGTTCGGCGGATTACCGCGCTACGATCACACGCACACAGAAACTGTGCGCCGTGCGGAAGCCGAGCTTGCCGACGCCGACCGCATCGCTGCTACTGGTGCGTGGGCCGGTGGGGTCGGTGTGCCAGCAGTGATTGCGCATGCGCGTAAGACCGCACGAGATCTGGCTCGACAGCTGTAGCAGGACACCACCTCCGGGAGGATCCACGTCCTGGCAAGACGCAAACTCCGGGAGGTCGCAAGCTTTGGTAGGTCGCCTGTTCTGACAGGTAGCAAATACTGGATGGGCACGAGTTCTTGCAGCTGGCAGAAAGATGTGCTGAGATTGCGAACCTCGTAAGTAGACGAACCCCGTAGACTAGGGTGCATGACTCAGAACTATTCAGATGCTGCTGGTACCGGATTGCCTTCTGCCCGTTCGGAGGAGTGGTTCCGCCGCGCGGTGGAGATAACCCCGGGTGGAGTAAACTCTCCAGCTCGCACATTCGACGCGGTTGGCGGTACCGCCCGGTTTATTGATCACGGCAAGGGCTCCCGCTTATTCGACGTGGATGGAAATGAATACGTCGATTTGCTGTGTTCTTACGGCCCAGGCATCCATGGCAATGCTCATCCAGAGATCGTTGAGGCTGTCACCCGAGCCGCCGAAAAAGGACTCGGCTTCGGCACCCCAACCACCGGTGAGGTGGAACTGGCAGAGTTGATTGCTCAGCGCACTGCCGTCGACAAGGTCCGCCTGGTTAATTCAGGTACCGAAGCGACGATGACCGCCGTGCGCTTGGCACGCGGATATACCGGCAAGAGCAAGATCATCAAGTTCCAGGGCTGCTACCACGGTCACGTTGATGCCCTGCTGGCTTCTGCTGGTTCGGGCGTGTTGACATCGTCAAACCCGGATTCTCCGGGCGTAACCAAAGCGCAGGCGTCGGAAACCATCGTCGTCCCCTACAACGACTTGGATGCTGTGCGCCAGGCATTTGCCGAAAACCCGGGGGAGATTGCAGCCGTGATCGCCGAGGCGGCAGCCGGAAACATGGGAACCGTCGCGCCTGATGACGGGTTTAACCAGGCGCTGAAGGAACTAGCCCACGACAATGATGCGCTGTTGATCCTCGATGAGGTTATGACTGGGTTCCGTACCTCGTACCAGGGGTGGTACGGCATTGATGGCGTGGCTGGTGACCTGGTGACGTTCGGCAAAGTCATTTCTGGTGGGCTGCCTGCAGCTGCTTTTGGTGGTCGCGCTGACATCATGGCGCACCTGGCGCCGGAAGGCCCCGTCTACCAAGCCGGAACCCTGTCGGGTAATCCGGTCGCCGTTGCGGCGGGAACGAAATCGCTCCAGCTTGCCGACGAATCCCTGTACCAGCGCATTGGTGGGCATGCGGACAAACTCGGTGCGATGATTTCGGACGCATTGCAGGCAGAAGGTGTGGCCCACAATATCCAGCGTGCCGGCACCATGTTGTCCGTGCGTTTCGCCGAAGGCCAGGGGCGCAACTTTGCTGATATGCAGGCTGCCGATACGTTCCGATTTGGGCCGTTCTTCCATGCCTTGCTGGATAACGGGGTGGTAGTGCCGCCTTCGGCCTTCGAGACCTGGTTCGTGCATGACGCGTTGGGTGATGCAGACTTCGAGATACTGGAAAAGGCACTGGCCCCGGCCGCGAAGGCTGCCGCTGCCGCACAGCCGAGTGCCTAATGGCCGCACAGCCGGGTGACTAATGTTAGCGGTGTACCGCGTGGTTGATGGTCTGACTGTCACACGGCCCGCAAAACCAGTGCCCAAATACCAGGCCCCATAAAACTAGGAACAGGAGAATTGCCCCATGTCGAATACCTCACCCAGCGAACACTCTGCCGCCCACCAGGCTCAGCAAACCAGTGACACGAGCTCGCAGATTCCAGTGACGATCGTCCACCTGGTGCGTCACGGGGAGGTCTTTAATCCCGGCAAGATTCTGTATGGGCGTATCCCGGGGTACCATCTGTCCTCGCGTGGTCACTCCATGGCGGCGCGTACCGCGAAATCTTTCGAAGGCCATGATGTGGCATATCTGGCCGCGTCGCCGTTGTTGCGTGCGCAGCAAACCGCCCAACCAATTTCTCAAGTCACCGGGCTTGATGTCGAGGAATGTCCCCAGGTGATTGAGTCCGGAAACGATTTTGAGGGCCTGCGCACGAAGGGCTGGCGTTCGCAGTTGTGGAACCCAAAGCGGTGGCCGCAGATGTATAACCCCCTGGAACCATCATGGGGCGAGCCGTTCGTGGACATCGCCGATCGCATGATGGCGGCGGTGCACGATATTCGAAATAAAGCCGAAGGCCACGAGGGGATTGTGGTATCTCACCAATTGCCGATTGTCATGGTGCAACGCACGGTGCGCGGTCAGGCGTTGGCGCATGCTCCGTGGAATCGAGAGTGCGCTCTGGCGTCGGTGACCAGCTTGGTATTTAGCGGAAAAGACATTATTGATATCCGCTATTCCACCCCGGCCCGGGAGATTTAACTCGAATAGCTCTGGTCTCAGATACTCGCCCCTAGTTCCCAACTTGGTTCAGCTGCCATGTTGGGCGATACTAGGGGTACTATGATTACGACTTTTGGACCATTCCGACGTTCCCGTGCCGCAGCGTCGCTTGTCGTGGCGGGGGCGTTGTCGTTGACTTTGGCTGCGTGTGCGTCGGAAGAAGCCAATAAGAATGCGGTTTCTGATGTGGGCGGAACGTTCGAGTTTCATACCCCAGGCGGGCAAACGGAAATTTTCTATGAGGAATCCGAGCGGCAGCCGATCGCTAATTTACGTGGCCCGTCGTTGCTGGATGAGGGCGAGACCGTGACGTTGGATGACTTCGCGGGCGAAGTCGTCGTCCTGAACTCGTGGGGCCAGTGGTGCGCGCCGTGCCGCGCGGAGGTCGACGACCTGCAGCGTGCCCACGAGAAGTTGAGTGAATCCGGCGGGACCGTCTTGGGCATCAACGTCCGGGATTATAACCAGACGATCGCGCAGGATTTTGTCAAGGACAATGGCGTGGAGTACCCGTCGATTTATGATCCACCATTCCGGTCGGCAGCTGCGCTAGGCGGCATTCCCACTTCTGTGGTGCCGACGACGATCATCCTGGATAAACAACATCGCCCGGCTGCGGTTTTCCTGCGGGAAGTTACCGACCAGGACATTCTTGATGCAGCATTGCCGCTTCTCGACGAAAGCTAGCCGACGGTTGTGTCTATAGCGTCTATGGAGTTTGTGAACCTGCTGAACCCAGAAAACCCGTATCCAGTGATTACCGAACAAGCCGTTAGCGCCAGCTTTCACGCCAGTGCCAGTGCGAGTTCTATCGTCAGCGACAGTTCTTTTGCCAGTGCCAGCTCGATTGCTGCTGCTTCTGCATCGACGTTTGCGGATGCCGCCGCCAGCGGTCCGCTGATTCTGGGTTTTCTCGCTGCCGCGCTGGCCGGGCTCGTGTCTTTCGCATCGCCATGCGTCGTCCCGCTAGTTCCCGGCTATATTTCCTATCTTGCGGGCGTCGCTGGCGGGTCGGTGGAGTTGGATGACCGTTATGGTGTTCGCGTCGCCAAGCGCCGCCAGTGGGCAGTGGTTGGTGCATCGCTGCTATTCATCGCTGGTTTTACCGTGGTCTTCCTGTTGGCGACGGTCTCTGTTTTCGGTGCCTTGAGTGCCATTAATGCCAATGCGGAAACCTTGCAGCGGGTCGGCGGCGTCGTCACGATCCTGATGGGGATCGTGTTTTTGGGTGGCGTGAAGTTCCTGCAGCGTGACACCCGTGCGGAACCGAAAAAATGGAGTACCTGGGCGGGCGCGCCGCTGCTGGGTGGAGTGTTCGCGTTGGGGTGGACGCCGTGTCTGGGGCCGACCCTGGCGGCGATCATTTCGATTTCCGCTGGCACCGAAGGCAGCACCGCAGCCCGCGGTGTGATCATGATCATTGGTTATTGCCTGGGTTTGGGGCTGCCGTTTGTGCTGTTCGCGCTGGGTTCTGCCAAAGCGATGCGTTCGATCGATTGGTTGCGCAAAAATTCCCGCACCATTCAGACCATCGGTGGCGTGCTGATGATCCTTGTCGGCCTCGCGCTGGCGACGGGCTTGTGGGCGGAATTCATCAATTACATTCGCCAATGGACCGTCGATTATGGCACCACCCTGATCTAACTGGCCGCCCCGGCTAGCCTGGCTACCCCGCTCACCCTGCCTATCCTGCCTCCTGCCCACCCTGCGATTTTCCCGAAGGAGCCCACAGTGGACACTACGGACACTACCGCGCGTAAATCCTGGTTGCCTTGGCGATTGTGGAAACGAGCCTGGAACTGGCTGACCAGCATGCGTACGGCGCTGGTGCTGTTGTTCCTGTTGGCTATCGCCGCGGTGCCGGGCGCGTTATTGCCGCAGCGTTCGTTGAATGAGGACAACGTCAACGAATATATCGCGAACAACGGCAAGCTCGCCGAGGTCTACGATTCGCTGCAGCTTTTCGACGTCTTCCAGTCCTCCTGGTTCATTGCGATTTTCACGTTGCTGGCGGCTTCGTTGGTCGGCTGTATTATCCCGCGTAGTTGGGATCACTATAAGGCCTGGCGCGCGCGCCCGACTCGAGCCCCGCGTTTTTTGCACCGGATGCCGCATCACCACACGGGCACCCTGGATAAGTCGCTTGTCGACGCCCGCACTGAGACGTTACGGCTGCTGCGCCGCTGGCGGATCTCGGAATTTAGCGCCGATCAGGACCGCGCCGGGAGACCGTCTATTTCTGCGGAGCGTGGTTACGGGCGCGAATTGGCGAACTTGTTATTCCACATCGCGTTGGTTGCCATTTTGGTGACGGTGGCTGCAGGCCGCATGGTCTATTACGAGGGTCAGATCATTATTGTTACTGCCTCTGGTAGTTATGACCACGCGGTGGAGCTGGATCAGTCCACGGAGTTCTGTAATACTTCCGTATCTAGTTTTGACTCTTTCCGCGCCGGGCCGCTTTTCGACGGCACGGGCCTGAACCCGTTCTGTTTCATTGCTCATAATTTCCAGGCTGATTATCTGCCTAATGGGCAGGCGGAGATGTTCAGTTCTGATATTTCTTATGCCCAGGGCGACGAGATTTTTTCTGACCCGGAAACGTGGGATGACTACCAGCTACGGGTGAATGATCCGCTGCGTATTGATGGCGATCGCGTGTATTTGCAAGGTCACGGTTTCGCGCCGACGTTTACCGTGAAGTGGCCCAATGGGGAAACCCGGACCCAGACTTGGCAGTTCCGGCCGGATGATTTGGTGAACTTCTTGTCTTCTGGTGCGATGCGTTTTGATCCTCCCGCCGGTATGTATCCAGATCTGTATGAGCGTCGGCAGAATCAGATTGCGCTGCAGGGTCTGTTCGCGCCGACGGCTGATTGGCAGGGTGAAAACGGTGAGCTGTTGACTTCAGCTTTCCCGGAGATGCGTGATCCTGCGGTGGCGATTGATGTTTACCGGGGTGATGCCGGATTGGATACGGGTATCGCGCAGTCAATTTTCGACCTGGACCAGACGCTGATCCATAGCGGCCAGTTGCAGAAGTTGGAGCGCGTGAACTTGGAAGTAGGCGAGTCCATCACCCTGGATGATGGCACTGAGCTGACTTTCGACGGTGCTTCGGAGTTTGCGAACTACCAGATCGCGCATGATCCGTTCCAGCGTTGGGTGTTGCTGTCGACGATCGTGATGCTGTTGTCGTTGGTGGGTTCGCTGGTGATTAAGCGCCGCCGTATTTGGGTGCGGTTTACCGATAACGGCGATGGCACCACGGATATCGAGATGGCTGGACTGGCTCGTACTGACCGCGCTGGCTGGGGTGAAGAACTGGACAAGATCTACCGGGAGTTGTTTGCGCTGCCGGATCCGGATGATGTGGAAGAAGACGATTTGTATACGCGGGACTAGCATTGTATACCCGGGATTAGCATGGTTCCTGTCGGCCTTTGTTGGGGCCAGTGGCCGGTGAATGAGCGTAGTGACCGGTGAATCGGCAGTTAGAGTTTGCTGTTTTGTGGCTTCGCGTTCATCATCCGAAAGGATTATGTCGAACCTATCGTTAGTTGAGGTTCACGGCAGATCTGCGGTAGCTTGAAGTGCAAATGTTTCCTGCAGCATCCGCGGATGTTGGTCCGGAAACGTCGTGATCACGATAGGAAAGTGTGGATTAATGCTTGCTGATCAAACGCTGTCCAACTTCTCGGACTTGATGTTCCGGACGACGTTCGTTATTTATGCGATTTCCCTGGTTGTGGCCCTGGTGTTTTACGTCAAGGTGAAAAGCGTGATCGACGCACACCGGCAACGCGAACGCGTTGGGGCCGACGGTCGCGCTGCCGACGATAACCGCGATGCTGATGCAGGGGCCGGTGGTAAATCAGTCGACGAACTGGAAGCTGGTGCCCGCAAGTGGTCCGGTATGGCGCAGACTCTGATCTGGCTGGGAATTATTGTTCAGGCTGGTGCCGTGCTTACTCGTGGCTTGGCGACCAGCAGGTTCCCGTTCGGCAACATGTATGAGTATTCGCTCATGCTGACTTTGCTCACCATGGTTGTGTCGGCTGTGGTTATTGGTCAGCGCCAAGAATGGCGTGTGTTGTGGCCCTGGCTGCTGCTTCCCGTTCTCATCTTGATGTTCGTCGGTGGTTCACACCTCTATGCAGAATCTGCCCCATTGGTTCCAGCGCTGCGTTCGTTCTGGCTGCCGATCCACGTGGGCATTGCCGTGTTAGGCGGTTCCATCGGCATGCTGTCGGGTGTCGCTTCGCTGCTGTACTTGTTGCGGCGTTGGCAGCCGAAAGGCGAGGAGAGCGACGGCATTGCCGGTGCGATCGTGAAACCACTGCCGAGCGCGAAAAAGCTCGACGGGCTAGCTTACAAGTCTGCGATTGTGGCTCTTCCGGTCCTTGGCCTGGGGATCTTGTTGGGTGCGATTTGGGCAGAAGCCGCGTGGGGTAGGCCGTGGAACTGGGATCCGAAAGAAACCGTTTCTTTAATCTCCTGGATCTTGTACGCGGCGTATCTGCATGCCCGTGCTACCGCCGGATGGCGCGCCATGCGTGCGGCGTGGATCAACATTGTTGCCCTGGCCACCACGATCTTTAACTTCTTCTTTATCAATATGGTGGTGTCGGGTCTGCATTCCTACTCCGGGCTGAACTAGGCCTCTGGGCTGAATTAGGCCGCAGCCTAACTGGCTCACAGAGGTGCGCGCAACCGCTAATTTCGTTTCGGCGGAATTGGACTGGAATGGACTGAGGCGGGATGAATTGGACTGAAGTGGCCTAAAACGGCCTGCTACTGATCGTCGGTTTTCTCGTTGTCGCGTGGGGTGTTCGAATTCTTCGACTGTTCCGGATCTGGTGAGCCGTCCTGGGAGTTTGTATTGCGGGAATCCTCCGCGCCGTGTGTGTTCGGATCCGTCTGATCACCCACGTCGGATCGTCGGTCTGACGTGCCCCGGTCTCGGCCTTGGTGCTGTTGATTCTCTTCCCGCTGTTGCTCGTCGTGGCGCTGTTGTCGCTCTTGTTCTTGCCGACGACGTTCTTTAAACCGATTCTTTTCAATATTCCACAGGAACTCTTCATCATCGTCCGGCCCCTTGATTGCTGGACGATTAACAGAATTCGCCTGGCGGTTTTGATTCCAGGATGCTGGACCAAAAGCCTTCCATACCAAGACTGCAGCCAAGACTATTAGCGCTAACAAGATCAGCTTTCCCATACTGATCATTTTACGGCACGATCAGTGCGACTTAGGATGAATCTCGTGACTAATCAACCAGATAGCAATGGTGGGCAAACCGGTATCCCGGCTCGGTCAGGTGCACCAGGTGCACCAGGTGCACAAGGCGTACAAGGTGCAGAAGGCTCGGGCCTGTCCAGCAATAGCCCGCATGCCGAGGAACCTCAACTCGACCCACAAACCCGCAAGCAAGCAACCCGTGCGATGCTGAAATACGGGGCTGCGCGCTTGGGGCTTTTCTTAGGCCTGACCATCGTGATTCAGGCGCTAGCAGTACTCATCGGAGCCCAAGTGCCACTGGTGGTATCGGCGCTTTTGGCATTGTTGGTGGCGCTGCCGCTGTCGATGCTGATCTTCAAAAAACTCCGCATCGAAACCACAGAAGCCGTCGCCAAGTTGGCGCAGCAGCGCAGGGCCCGCAAAGAGTGGGTCAACCGGGAACTCGCTGGCCGCTAGCCAGCACATCGAGCTCTTTTAACTACCGAAAATCCCGGCCACCACGGCCATGACTGGCAGGGAAGCAAACGTCGTCAAGAAGACGGTATCGCGGGTAACAGCGAGGCCTTTTTGGTAGGTCGCGGCGTAGTTGTACACGTTTTGCGCCGTCGGCAAGCAGGCCAAGATCACCGCGACATAGAGGTGGTCGCTGCTTAGCCCCAGTGCGAGGCCGGCCAGCCACGCGAATACCGGCATGAGCACGAGTTTCATGACAGTGGAGGTGATGACGGCGGGGCGATCCGCCGGGTCGTCGAGGATATGGATTGAGGTCAGTGAAGCCCCAAAGCTGATCAAAATCATCGGGATGGATGCGCCACCAATAATCGACATCGGCTCCATCACAACCTCCGGGATTTCCCACCCAGCGACCGCAACAACCATGCCCGCAATTCCCGCGAGCACCAGCGGAGACAAAAACCCGGAACGGATACCATCAACAATTTTCGCCCCACGGGTACGCCCATGTCCGTCGTTGAGCGCAGCCAGAATAAATGGCGTGAAAAACACCATCTGCAGCATCAGGATGGAAATTACCCAAGTGGCCTCGCCGACCACATAGATACTCACCGGCAACCCAATATTGACGGAGTTGAAATAAAACGACGAGGCCGCGCCCATGGTGGTCGTCGGCAAGTCTTTCGGGAAAAACAGGCGGGAGGCGACGATATAGCTTGCGCCCGTGAGCAGGCTGGACGCGACGACGGCGGCAAGTACCGGGGAAAAGAGCGTGCCCGGATCGGATTTCGCGAGCGAAGTAAACAGCAGGCAGGGCGTGGCTGCGTAAAAGGCGGTTTTATTCAGGACCAGCCGTTGGGAATCGCTGCCGATGACACCGAATCGGGATAACGCATAGCCCACGGCGATGATCGACAAGATGATGGTAAAAGCAGTGATCACACCTGCCATATACGCCCTCCTATGGGCTTCTTGGGCTTTGTTGAATCTTGACGACGACTGACGGCTGACAACGACTTACGGCGGCAGACGACGGCTGGCTCCGGTGTCGGCCAAGACCAGAACTAATCCTGGCTTAGACTCAACCTAGGCCAACGCAATCTAGGCCAATGCCAGGGCGATAAACATGAGCCCGGACCACAACGCCATCGCACGCCCAGTCAGCGCCAACACGGTGACCAGCTGCCTACCGCGTGCCCCCGAATTTACTCGGTGCAGGGCCTTCAGCGTCCAGTAACCGGAAATAAACGCGATCCATGTGGCCGGGAATGCCAGGATGCCGACCACGAACGTCACGATATACGGGATGATCAGCAGCACGGTATACAGCTTGCGGGAGGCGGAATCACCCAGGATCACTGCCAGGGTGCGTTTGCCTGCTGGCTTGTCGGTGGCGATATCGCGGATGTTGTTGGTCAGGTTCACCGCGGAGGACATGGCGCCGACGGAAATAGCTAAACCGATGCCCACCTCAGAGATGGCACCTGCTTGGGTGAACTCGGTGCCCAGTACAGCGATCAGGCCAAAGAAAATGAAGATCGCTACCTCGCCCAGGCCTTTATAGCCATAAGGGTTTTTCCCTCCGGTATAAAACCACGCCCCGGCCAAGCACACCGCGCCCATCAGGATCAACCACCAAGCGGACAACAGCGCCAGGATGAGACCTGCCACGCCTGCGACGCCGAAAGAAATGAACGCTGCCTTTTTCACGTCTGCAGGGTGGGCGAGTTTGCTGGCGGTGAGCCGGGTGGGGCCGGTGCGTTCGTCGTCGGTGCCTCGTATGCCGTCCGAATAATCGTTTGCGTAATTGACCCCGATGACCAAAGCCCAGGAGACGATGAGGGCTAAGAAGAATGGGACAAATTTCCCGGAATTTTGATACAGCGCAGCGCCTGTTCCGGCTAGAACCGGAGCGAATGCATTCGGCCACGTATGCGGCCGTGCCGCCTGGATCCAATCGCGGGTAGTGGCCGAATACGTTGTAGCGCTCATGCATTCATTGTGCGCTATATTTCACGGCTTAACAAACAGTGAATGACATCGGCGGGATTCGACGATGGGGCGGCAGCGGCGGACACGTTGCGGCCACTAATTGGGAGATCGGCGTGCTCATCAGCTGGGGAATTGCCGCGGGTCTGGTGCGCGCACATTCCCGATGTTTAGGTGGAAATGTTTCCGTGGAACAGACTAGTGCTAGGTCGCGACCTAGAGTGGAAGCATGAGCGATAAAACCAACAAACCCAACCATCACACCGACGCCACAACGAGTCAGACTGAAACACAGTCCGGGACCCTTGATGTTTTCCCGATCGGATTGGGATGTACCGGCATGACCCCGCATTCTTATCCGGATTCACCGCGCCGCGAAGAAATGATCCAGGTGTTGCGCACCGCCGTCGAGCTGGGCGTGGAGTTTTTCGATACCTCTGAGATCCAGGGGCCATACACCGGCGAGGAGCTGCTTGGCGACGCCTTCGCCCGCGCTCAATCCGAGGCTGCGGGCCAGGAGGGCCCCGCGGGGGCTTCGTCAGCGGCGCCGGGCAATTCTTCGTGCAACTCTCCGGAACGGGCCCCGACGATTGCCACCAAGTTTGGTTGGAATATCGACAACGGCCAACCCACTGGCGAGCTGAATTCCCGCCCGGACAACATCCGTCGTGTCGCTCAGGAATCCGCCCGCCGCCTGGGTGTCGAGCGCCTGGATCTTTTTATGCAGCACCGTGTCGACCCGGAGGTCCCCATCGAAGAGGTCGCAGGCACCGTTGGTGAGCTTGTCGACGAAGGCCTAGTCGCCCACTTTGGTTTGTGTGAGGCATCTGCCACCACCATTGCCCGCGCGCACCGCGAATTCCCGGTTGCAGCCGTCGAAAGCGAATACTCACTGTGGTCGCGAGGAGTAGAAGAATCCGTGCTGCCGACCTGCGCCCGGCTTGGAATCGGTTTTATTGCCTACAGCCCATTGTCAAAGGGAATGCTTACTGGTCAGCTCACCGAGCCGAATGCGGATTCCAACAGCCCCCGCCTGCACCCGGAAAATTTCGCGCAAAACCAGCGCAATGCGGCCCGGGTCGCGGAGATCGCGCAGCGTTACGACGCCACCGCCGCCCAGATTGCTTTGGCGTGGTTGCTGGATCGCGGTGCGCAGCACCCGGGCGGCATGCTGGTGTTGCCGGGCAGTATCAATCCGGCGCGCATTAAGGAGAATGTGGCAGCAGCTAACGTGACGCTTGCCGACGATGACCGCGCCGCGCTCGACAATCTTGTGCTCACGCACCCGGTGGCGGGGGAGCGCTACGTCGACAAGCACCTGCGGTTTATCGACCGCGACTAGCTAAACCTCGAGACCGACTAACCCCGAGGCTGGAATAGCTCGGCCACACCAGCCCGGTGGATTTTGCCCAGCGACGTCCGCGGCAGTTCGTCGACACGCAGCAGCTCTTTCGGCAGCTGCCAGCGGGGCAAGTCGTACAGGGCGTCGAAAATCTCGCAGGCTTGTGCGGTCCCTTCGTAGGCCGCCATGATGGCCTGCCCGAAACGGCGATCATCCACGCCGACGACGCAGGCACCGGTGACTCCGGGAACGCCCAAGAGCTCGTTTTCGATGATTTCCGGGTGTACCTTCAAACCACCGGTGGTGATCACCGCGTCGAGGCGCCCGCTGACCTCCAACCGGCCGTCGACAATGCGCCCGCCGTCGGAGGTGGCGAACCAGCCCGGCCAGTCCGGGTGGGTGAAGGCTTCGTGGTCCGGCATATTGCGGTAGCCGGCGGCGATGGTGGCGCCACCGAGCATGATGCGGCCGGATTCCACGGCGACGGAGCTGCAGGGCAAGGGGCGTCCGTCGTAGATGCAGCCCCCGGCGGTTTCGGCGCTGCCGTAGGTGGTCACGAGGTGGATGCCCAGCTTGTGTGCCGATTCCGCCAATTGTGGGTTCAGTGCCGCACCGCCGATTAAGATGGCGTCGAAGCGTCGTAAAGCGGTAATGCCTTCTAAGGTTTCTATGGCTTTGTCCAGCTGCATCGGGGTTAATGCGGTGTACATGGGCTCGCGCGCAGCAGGCGTTTTCCCGTCCCGGGCGTGATCTAAATATTCCGCGGCGGCGGCGAATGCGGGAATGCGGAAACCACGGGAAAGGTCCAGGCAAACTGGATCTACCCCGGCGATCAGGCTGCGCACCAACACCTGGATTCCTGCGATGTGATACGCCGGCAGGGCCAATAGCCAGTGTCCGGGCCCGCCGAGAACCTCGTGGGTTGCATCGGCCGACGCCACCAAGTTGGCTGCGGTGAGCTGTGAGCCTTTGGGGGTGCCGGTAGAACCAGAGGTCGGCACCACCAGGGCAATATCATCGTCGATGGCTTGGCCGACGCGTTGCGAGGAATACAGCAGCTCAGTACGTGCCCGGTCGCCGGCGGGCACCGGAAGATAATGCGCTTGGCCTGCGATGGCTGCTTCCAAGTCGTCGAGAATTGCTGCGGGGTCATCGAGCCGGACCGGAAGCGCGGTCAGCACCGGGCCGTGGGCGGGGAGAGGAGCGGGCATTGGGCTCGGTTGTCCTGCTGCCTCGCCCGCGCGTGAGTCCCGATCGTCGCGGCCCCACCCACTGGAACCGCTACCGCTGAGATCCTTAGTAGTAATAAGGAAACTCCTCCCAATTCGGGTCGCGCTTTTCCAAAAACGCTTCCTTACCTTCCACAGCCTCATCGGTCATGTACGCCAAGCGCGTGGCCTCGCCGGCGAAGACTTGCTGGCCGGCCAGCCCGTCGTCGGCAAGATTGAAGGCGAACTTCAACATGCGTTGCGCCGTCGGCGACTTGGAATTGATCTCGCGGGCAGCCTGGATGGCTTCGGCCTCAAGCTCGGCGTGATCGGCCACGATATTGACCGCCCCCATCTTCATCATGTGGGTGGCATCATAAGACCGGCCCAAGAAAAAGATCTCGCGCGCGTTTTTCTGCCCCACCATCTGCGCCAGGTAGGCCGAACCATAACCGGCATCGAAACTTCCCACGTCGGCGTCGGTCTGTTTAAAACGGGCGTGTTGGCGCGAGGCGATCGTCAGGTCGCACACCACATGCAGCGAGTGCCCACCACCAGCGGCCCAACCATTGACCACCGCGATGACCACTTTCGGCATCGTGCGGATCAGCCGCTGCACTTCCAAGATGTGCAAACGCCCACCCTCGACTTTCTCGCGGGCGGTATCCACACCGGATTCGTCGGCACCGGCGACATCCGAATCGTGGCTCGTGGCATAACGGTACCCGGAACGACCACGAATGCGCTGGTCACCGCCGGAACAAAACGCCCATCCGCCATCTTTCGGCGATGGCCCATTGCCGGTCAACAACACGGTGCCCACGTCGGGGGTGCGTCGGGCGTGGTCGAGTACCCGGTAGAGCTCGTCGACGGTGTGCGGGCGGAAAGCGTTGCGCACCTCCGGCCGGTCGAAGGCGATGCGCACGATCCCGTCGCGCCGGGTGGTACCTACGTGGCGGTGGTAGGTGATATCGGTCAAGTCTTCGAAGCCTGGGACGGTGCGCCATTGGGTGGGATCGAAGGGGCTGGCGTCGGGTTTGTGCTCAGGAGTGCTAGTCATGGCCTTCAGTCTAGCTAGGCTTGGGGCATGAATTTTCCAAATCACGACGCTCGGCTACCACAGCCGCCGCGCTCGCCGAGTTCATCGCGTCCACCGCGTCCGCCGCAGGCGCCTGCACCACCCCTGCCCCCTCTCGCAGACATCCTCGAGCGCACCCACGTCGTTTCTTTGCCCATGGCGGTGAAATTCCGCGGCCTGCGCCACCGGGAAGTTGTGCTTATCGACGGCCCGGCTGGCTGGGGAGAATTCGCCCCGTTCGCTGATTACTCCGCCCGCGAGACCGCGCCCTGGCTGCGTTCTGGGATAGAAGCTGCCTACCAGGGGTTTCCTTCCCCACACCGCGACTATATCGAGGTCAATGCCACGGTCCCGGCGGTAGAACCAACCCAGGTTCCGGAGGTGCTTTCCCGCATGCCGGGCGCCCGTTGCGTCAAGGTGAAGGTGGCCGAGCCGGGCAAGGATTTCCGGGATGCGCTTGCCGACGACATCGCCCGGGTGTCCGCGGTGCGTGAGGAGCTTTCCGGGATTCCGGGCACCCGCATCCGCGTGGACGCTAACGGCGCGTGGACGGTCGAGCAGGCCGTGGAGGCGGTGTCTGCGTTGGCCCCGCTGGATTATGTGGAGCAGCCGTGCGCCACGCCAGAGGAGCTGGCGGAGGTTCGCACCCAGCTGATGCGCCGCGGGATCTTTGTTCGCGTTGCCGCCGATGAGAGCATCCGTCGGGTGGAAGATCCGTATCGGGTGGCGGATTTGCAGGCGGCGGATGTGGCCGTCGTCAAGGTGGCCCCGTTGGGTGGGGTGCGCCGGGTGTTGCAGCTGAGTGCGGATCTGCGTGCGCGCCATATGGATGTGACGATTGCCTCGGCTTTGGACAGCGCGGTTGGTATTAATGCTGGGCTGGCGGCGGTGGCGAGTTTGCCGAAGTTGAACGACGACGAGGACATCGATGTGGCCCCGGCACCGGCGGGCTTGGCGACGGGCTCGTTGTTTGTGGAAGATGTGGCCGCGCCGCGTTCGCTTGTCGACGGCATGCTGGCGACTGCCCCGGTGGCACCTGATGCTGACCGGCTGGCCGCTTTGGCCGCGGACGGTGCGACGCGCGATTGGTGGTTGGACCGGTTGCGTGCGGCTTATGCGCAATTGGAAGCGCAGGCGTAGTCCAAATCCCACTACGTACAGGTCCCACCACCGCCTAGACTGGAGGTTATGCCTTCTTCGGATCCTTCGAACCTGCCACACACCACAGCCTCTGACCAGGGACAATCCATACAGGTCCCGACCTACGTGAGCATCCATGATGCCAATCTGCACAATTTGCGCCACATTGACGTGACCATCCCGCACGGCAAGCTGGTGGCGTTCACCGGTATTAGTGGCTCGGGTAAATCCTCGTTGGCCTTCGGCACGATCCACGGGGAAGGCCAGCGTAGTTACCTGGAATCGGTGGCCCCGTTTGCGCGCCGCTTGATCAGCCAGGCGACCGATCCACAGGTCGGATCCATTGAGGGGCTATCGCCGACGGTTGCGCTCCAGCAGCAGACCACGGCGCCGGGGGCTCGCTCGACGGTGGGCACGATTAGCTCCACCTCGAATATTGTTCGTCTGTTGTATTCCCGGTGTGGCGATTACAGCGCACTGTCTGGCGATGCGAAGTCCGAAACCCCAATCACTCGCCTGGCTTCTGACGCCTTCAGCCCCAACACGGCCGATGGCATGTGCCCAGAGTGCCGTGGAACGGGCACGAAGTTTGTCGCTACGGAAGCGTCGATGGTGCACGAACCGGGGTTGTCGATCCGCGACGGCGCGATTACTGCGTGGCCGGGCGCCTGGGCGGGCAAGAACTTCCGCGACATCTTGGAGGCCTTGGGCTATGACCTCGACCGCCCGTGGCAGGAACTTTCCGACGCCGACCGCAACTGGATCCTGTTCACCCGCGAACGCCCCGTCGTCGAGATTGTTCCGCACCGCGGCGCTGACCAGGTTCAGCGCACTTACCAGGGGACCTGGCGTAGCGTGGCCGAGTATTTGTATAAAACGCTTCGCGAAACGGAATCGGATTCGCTGCGCCGTCGCACGGAATCTTTCCTGGAATCGCATACCTGCAGCAATTGCGGTGGCGCGGGTTTGCGGCCGCAGGCGCTACAGGTGCGCTATCTCGGGGTGCCGATTAATGAGTTGAATGCGTGGTCTTTGGATTCTTTGCATCAGGCGTTGGTGGACCGCCAGCAGGAGCTTGGCCAGCGTGCCGGCAGCAGCAATAGCAACGCCGTCCGTGATGACCAGCCCGACACTGCTGCGGCCTCGGCGACCCG
The DNA here is from genome assembly GCF_058182015.1 of Corynebacterium sp. LaCa_70. NCBI lineage: Bacteria > Bacillati > Actinomycetota > Actinomycetes > Mycobacteriales > Corynebacteriaceae > Corynebacterium > Corynebacterium sp. LaCa_70. Next base: position 2,029,567 of record NZ_CP190914.1, on the reverse strand, counting down.
TACTGCGCAGGATGATGCAGAGGCCTTGTTGCTGACCCAGATTGTCCCTCCGCTGGCTGCCGCCTTGGAACTTGGGCTCGGCCATTTGAGCCTGGACCGGGTCGCCACCACCCTGTCGGCCGGTGAGCTGCAGCGCCTGCGCCTGGCTTCCCAGTTGCACAGTTCCTTGTTCGGTGTGACCTATATTCTCGACGAACCTACCGCGGGTCTGCATCCGCAGGAGCGCACGGCCGTGCTGACGGTCATCCGTCGCCTGCTGGCCGCGGGTAATAACGTGTTCGTCGTTGAGCATGACATGGATTTCGTTGCTCAGGCCGATTACCTCATCGACATTGGACCCTATGCCGGTGATGGGGGAGGCACCGTCGTGTTCGCGGGCAAGCCCGGCGAGCTTGTCGACGCCCGTATCGACGCCAACGGGCAGCTAGCCGAATACCCCACAGCCCGCGCCCTGGCGAACCGTCACTTGCAGCTTGCCGACGCCCCGCGCGACGCCAGCGGCCAGCTGGTACTGCAGGGAATCAACCACCGGAACCTGCGCGAGCTCGATCTGGAGCTCGGCTTGGGCCAGTTCACCGCGGTGGCTGGCGTGTCTGGTTCGGGTAAGTCGACGTTGGTGACAGATGTCGTCGGCAAGCGCGCAACTGAGCACCCGGATATTAGTCGCGTCGTCACGATTACGCAGAAACCCATCGGGCGCACTCCGCGTTCCACCCTGGCGACGTATACGGGAATGTTTGACCGCGTCCGCAGCATTTTCGCTGCCCAGGCGCGCCGGGATGGCAAGGATGCGAAGAAGTGGAATGCCTCGAAGTTTTCCTATAACACGAAAAAGGGCCAGTGCCCGGAGTGCTCGGGGGCTGGCCACATTGAGGTCGAGTTGGTGTTTTTGCCCGGGACCTATACGTTGTGCCCGCGGTGCCAGGGCGGCCGGTTTAACGACGAGGCGCTGGAAGTGCGTTGGTATGGGCGTACGGTCGCTGATGTTTTGCGGTTGCGGGTTTCGGAAGCGTTGGAGGTTTTCCGGGACCTTGCCGACGGCGGCGCTGGCAGTGACTGCGGCAGTAAAGATCCCGACCATTCCCAGATCACCCAGGTGGTGCGGGCTTTAGAGGTCTTGGATGAACTCGGCTTGGGCTACCTCCGTTTAGGGCAGGGCGCACCGGAGTTGTCTGGTGGCGAGGCCCAGCGCATCAAGTTGGCGACGGAGCTGCAGCGGGCGCAGAAGAAATCCAGTGTGTATCTGCTCGATGAGCCAACCATGGGTCTGCACCCGCACGATAGCGCGAAGTTGTTGGATAAATTGGAAGCTCTTGCCGACGCCGGCGCCACCGTCGTCATGGTTGAGCACAACTTGGAGGCGCTGGCGCGGGTGGATCGTGTGATTGAGCTTGGCCCTGGGGCGGGAGCTGCTGGAGGTCGCATCCTGGCGCAGGCGAGCCCGAAGAAGTTGGCGGAAGAAGATACTGCTACGGGTCGGGAATTGGCCCGGCGCGTGGCGGGCTGATCGTCTCGTGTGCTCATCCGTAAGATGTCTAGACTGGGTCTAACCCTTTGAGGAGGATTGATGACACCGAATTCTGGTAATTCCGGCCGTTCTGGAGCGAACCACGGTGGGCAGAACCACGGTGGCTCGAACCATAGTGGCCGCCCGGGCCGTGATGATCGCACCGAGTTTTTCCGCGGCGATGACCGCACGGAGTATCTTGGCTCGAATGAGCGCACGCAGTATTTTGGTTCCAACGAGCAGACTCAGTATTTCGGCTCCAATGAGCAGACGCAGCACATAAATCGTCCGAATCAGGGCTCGGGTACAAGTTATGACGCAGGCCAGGGTGGGCGCCAGTCGGATCGTCCGCAGCAGTATTTCCCGGATCAGGATCAGTACCAGAACCAGCCTTACTCGCACACCCAGCAGTATCAAGGCCAGCAGGGCCAGTACGGCCAACAGTATGGGCAGAATCAATATGGTCAAGGCCAGTACGGTCAGCAATACGGCCAACCGTATAACGCTGGTTATGGTCCTGTCGCGCAGCAGGCCTCGGTGCATAATGCGCACCAGCCGCAGCAAGCAGCGCAGGCTTCGGGTGGCTCGAGTTCCTGGCAGATGCTGCTCGGAATCATCTCTGGCCTGGCGCTGTTGCTGGCGGTGGTGTTTTTCTTCCTGTGGCGTTCCGCTGATAATGAGCAGGCTACGTCGCCGACACCAACTACTGTGACCTCCACACAGACAGAAGAGGTTAATGTCACGGTGACAGAACCAACCACCGTTATCGAAGAACCCGTTGTACCTGGCGGCGACGGCGGAAGTTGGCGCGACCAGATCCCAACTGAGGTGCCAGAGGAACTGCTGCCGCCGGAAGGTGAAGAGTTCGATCTGCGCAGCTGGTTGAGTAATATTTTCGGCTAGTTCCTAACCTGAATAGGCACCTGATCAGGACTGATTAACTCTGACCAGGCCCGACCTGGCTCGACCAACGCTCACCTGATCGTAAATATTGAGATTGTAAATCCTGAGTAGGAGACCATGCCCGAATCCCCACAGCCCGAATCCCAACCCCAACCGGAGTCCGTCCACCTGGCCCAACAGGTCGCTGCCCGGCTCGCAGAATTCGCCACCGATGTCGTGCTGTGTCCGGGCTCGCGTAACGCCCCGCTGTCGTTGGCACTGATTGCGCATCCCGGGCTGCGGGTTCACGTGCGTCTCGACGAGCGCAGCGCTGCTTTCCTCGCCCTCGGTTTGGCGCGCGTGCAGCAGCGACATGTTGCGGTGGTGATGACTTCGGGTTCGGCGGTGTCGAATTGTTTGCCAGCCGTCGTCGAGGCCTCCCATTCGCATACGCCGCTGGTTGTGTTGAGCGCGGATCGCCCGCAGCGGCTCGTCGGCACGGGGGCTTCGCAGACGATCCAGCAGCAGGGCATTTTCTCCACGTTTACGGACACCACCCAGATCAATACTGCGGCGGATCTCCCAGCTTTTTCTGATCGTTTAAATTCTGACCGTCTGGCGCACATCAATGTGGCTTTCGACGTGCCGTTGGTGGGAAGCGAGCTGGCCGAACCTTCTACCGATGTGCTTGCCGACGCCCACCCTGCCGACGCCCAGGTTGCCGACGCCCCCGCAATTTCACCGGCGGATCCCGCACACCCTGCCCGTCGTAGGCTGCCTTCCTGGTCTGATCACGGAGAGGTTGCCGTCGACCTGAGTAAACCAACCCTGGTGATCGCCGGCGATGAGGCCTGGCGTGTCGACGGACTCGAGGATGTTCCCACGATTGCGGAGCCGAGCGCTCCCGCCCCGTATGTTCCGGTGCACCCGGGGGCGGCCGCGATTTTCGCCAAAGACGATGCCCACGTTGGCGACTATTATGTGCGCACCAAACCTGCCCAGGTGATTGTGGTCGGCCACCCGACGTTGCATCGCCGGGTGCTCGCGCTGATCACGGATCCGGATATCGAGGTTATCGTGCTGTCCCGCACCGATGATTTCTTGAGTCTGCGCACCCACAGCGCCCAAGAAACCCGCGGCACCCGCGTAAAAACCACTGGTGAACCTACCCGGGAGTGGCTGAAAGTATGCCAGGCCGCGTCCGATCTGGCCGCCGGGGCAGTCCGCGACGCGCTGGAAGACGAATCACACGGATTTACTGGCCTCCACGTTGCTGCCGCTGTCACGGACACGTTGGCTGTCGGAGACACCGTGTTCGTCGGCCCGTCGAACCCAGTCCGGGATGTCGCTCTGACTGGCCTGCCGTTTGATGGCGTCGATACGTATTCCCCGCGGGGAGCGGCCGGGATCGACGGCAATATTTCCCAGGCCATGGGGGTGGCTATCGCTGCGCAGTCTTTGCGTGCCGACGAGGTTCGCGCCCCGCGCACCGTCGCCCTGCTCGGCGACATCACGTTTTTGCACGATGTCGGTGGACTGCTGCGTGGGGTGGATCAGCCGGAGCCGGAAAACCTCACGATCGTGGTAGCCAACGACGACGGCGGTGGAATTTTCGAATCCCTCGAAGTGGGCCAGCCCGGCTTGCGGCGTGATTTCGAGCAGGCCTTCGGAACCCCGCATGGGGTCGACATTGCCGCGATCTGTGAGGGCTACGGCCTGTCCTACCAGCGAGCGGAAAGCCCGCAGGAGCTTCTCGACGCCTTGGCCGCCCAAACCGAATTTCCGGAACCGATCCTGGTCATTGAGGCGGCGACCACTCGGACGACGCGTCGGCAATTGCACCAGGCGATCGATACCGTCCTCGGGGGATAAGTCTGGTTGGCCATGACAGATCTCATAGATCCGCACCGGCAGCGTCGGCAGTGGCGGCGCCGTTTGCACCAGTTGGTCGCGGCCTTGTGTATAGCCGGACTACTTGGCTCGGTTGCCATGATTGGTGGGGCAGCGGCGAATGATCACAGGATTGAATCTGATCCAGGTCGCGCCCTAGCGACGGTCACGGGTACTTCCTTGTTGCGCACCACCGTGGAATTCCGGGACGATGAAGGTTTGTATCGGGCGCCGTCGACAGGCGTGTTGTATCCCACCGGGCTTGCCGAGGGCCAGCAGGTTTGGGTGCAGTATTCGCGCGCGGATCCGGACCTGGTGAAAGTCGCTGGCCGTGGTTGGACATTGGCGATTATCCCGGGGCTGAGTGTCGCGGTGCTGGTTGTCGTCGTCACGTTGGTGTTGTGGCAGTTGATCAGCTTTACGACGCGTCCCAAGAAACAGGGCGAAGGAAGTTCGAAGAAGACCAGCGCTCCAGGTAGTTCCAAGAAGAGCGGGGGCCAAGGAAGCTTCATGAAGCGTAACCGTGAGTGATGCCAGCTGATGCCCGAGCCTAAAAATCTCTCGCGGCTGCGCGTGGCCATCGTCGCCGAGTCTTTTTTGCCGCATGTGAACGGGGTCAGCAATTCCGTCCTTCGCATTCTGGAGTATCTGCGCGCGCAAGGCCATGACGCTATCGTCATCGCGCCCGGCCCGCACGGCAAGCACCCCCAGAGCAAGCATCCCCAGAGCAAGAGCCCCCACTGCAGGGCCCCGGACCACCCGGAAATCTCGCATTATGCGGGGTTTCGGGTCGTGCGTGTGCCGACGATCCGCCTGCCATTCGTCGATTCTCTGCCCATAGGCGTGCCGACACCCACGGTCCGGCGAACGCTCGCTGAATTCCGCCCGGATATCGTGCACCTCGCAAGCCCCTTCGCGTTGGGGCGCGGCGGCGGTTGGGCTGCTCGGCGGTTAGGTGTTCCTCGGGTAGCGGTGTTTCAGACTGATATCGCAGGTTTTGCCGGCTTGTACCAGCTGGGGGTGTTGCAGCACGCTACCTGGCGTTGGATCAAGCGGATGCATAACCATTGCCAGCTGACGTTGGCGCCGTCGAGCGAGACGATTCGTCAGTTGGAATCCCACGGGGTGCGCAATCTCGCGCTGTGGGGGCGCGGGGTGGATACGCAGTTGTTTCATCCGCAGAAGCGTTCGGATGCGCTGCGTCGGCAGTGGCGCGCAGGGCGGCCCAAACAACCAGAGCCAACCATCGTCGGTTACGTGGGACGCCTGGCCAACGAGAAGGGTGTGCACCGGCTGGCAGTATTATCCGCTCGGCCCGATGTGCAGCTCGTCATCGTCGGCGATGGCCCGTGTCGTTCTGAGCTGGAAGCCGCCATGCCGGATGCGGTGTTTTGCGGTGCGCTCAGCGGCAGCGACCTGGCGGCTGCCTATGCCAGTTTCGATGTTTTCGTCCACCCCGGTGAGCTGGAAACTTTTTGCCAGACCATCCAAGAAGCCCACGCAAGCGGCGTGCCGACGATCGCCCCACGGGCAGGCGGTCCAATCGACCTGATCCGGGACGGTAGCAACGGGAACCTTTGCGACGGCAGCGGGAACCTTGGTGACAGCAACGCGAACCCTGATGGCTGCACTGGGCTGCTACTAGATCCCGATAATTTCGAAGCCAAGCTTGCCGACGCGGTCAGCTGGTTGGCAGCCCCGAGCCGTCGGCAAGAAATATCCGCTGCAGCTCGCGAGCGCGTGGAGGGCAAGACTTGGCCTAGGATCTGTGCTCAGTTGGTGGACTATTATCGGCAGGTGCTGGCGGAGGTGAACCCAGCTGCGTGGGAATCTCCGGTAGCCAACCATTAAGCTGGTGGGGTGGATTCTTCGAATAAGGCTGAGCCGAACAAGCAGAACAAGCTGGACAAGCAGGCACCGAAACTCACTCGTGCGACGCTGGATAAGGCGCCGGTGGATGTGGCGTCGATGTTCGATACGGTCAGCAAGAATTACGACCTGACCAATACCGTGCTCTCGCTCGGGATCGATAATTATTGGCGCAAACGCACTCGCGAGCGGCTAGATCTGCAGGCTGGGGATAAAGTGCTGGACTTAGCGGCCGGAACCGCCGTGTCTACGGTGCAGTTGGCACGCTCTGGAGCCTGGTGCGTGGCCTGTGATTTTTCGACCGGCATGCTGGCAGCCGGCGCCCACCGCGATGTGCCCAAGGTTGCCGGTGACGGAATGCACCTGCCGTTTGCGGACGAGAGTTTCGACGCCGTCACGATCTCGTATGGCCTGCGTAATATCCACGATTTCCGCGCCGGGCTGCGGGAAATGGCGCGGGTGACCAAACCGGGCGGCAAGCTCACCGTTGCCGAGTTTTCTACCCCGGTGATTCCGGTGTTTAGCACGGTATACAAGGAGTATCTGATGCGTGCTTTGCCTGCGATTGCGCGGGTGATTTCTTCGAATGCGCAAGCGTATGAGTACTTGGCGGAATCGATCCGTATGTGGCCGGATCAGGAGACCTTGGCTGCTGAGATCAACGCTAATGGATGGACTGAGTGCGGCTGGCAAAACCTGACTGGCGGAATCGTGGCTCTGCATTCAGCGCACAAAGCCTAGACCTGCCTAAACGCTTCTAGGTCGCGACCTAGAAGAAGTCTCCTGGGCTTTGGTCCGTCTGAATACGTTTGAGTTGACGAGAAACTCGTCGATTACGTCCAAGGGACTTTAAGCGTAGAAGAAATCGGAGAAATAGCGAGTCCGATCCAAAAACTCTTGACAACGAGTGCACGTGTGCCGAGAATCATACGATGATAATTCTGTCTATTTTGATAATCGCTATAGCCGTAGCGAGCTTATCTGCTCTCTATGAAGTTAAACATGGGAATCGGCCACGGGCCAGGATAGTGGGCTGGGCTGGAGTTCTATTAGCATTACCCACTGCATGGATTCTTTATCGCGCTACTGCCGGAGGCCTCCAGGAAATGCCTCTACTTGAAATCATCGCGACTGCTGTTTATATTTTCGTGCTTCTGGTGCTTGTAGAAACAAAACTCGTGCTGTCGGAGCGTAAGAACACAAGAGTCACGAGTGACGAAAACACTAAAAAGCCCAGATGAACCAGATGAACTGGACAGATTCATCAAAATCGGTGGTGGCTTTGTTTACTTATGCCTTGCCATTGGCTTTGGCATCGCAGGTTCCCCATTGTTTGGCTGGTTTTTGAAACCCTACAGTATTCCCAAACAGCAATGTTTATTGGAGCCAGTAATATCGAAGGCAAGTATCGTGCACCCTTGTGTAGTGCGCACATGCTTCTAGGTCGCGACCTAGAACAGTCCATTCCCCATATTCCCTAAACCGTTGAATCCCATAATGGCGTGTCGGCCCGCGCTGTCGCTGCATATTTCCCAGCCTTTTTCCACAGCCGGGAAATCAGGTCCAGGTCTTCCTCGGTAACCAAGTTGCCCATCAGTCGCGCCGCCGCCGGCATCAAATACCGTGCTGCTGGACCCCGCAGCCCCAACGGGCCGAAGACCGGCAAAAACTGCGGGTAGGTCAAAAGCCTTGCTGCGGTACGCGCCCACATGAAGGCTTCCCCGAAATGAGCGCGCAGCACCTCCGGCCACACCAAGGTCAGGTCAACAGCGGGGCTTAGAGGAAAGTGGCCGCAGGATCCTAATCTTGGGACACTGGCAGAATTCCTTGAGGCCACATCACCGCCGCCCAACAACCCGACCGCCAGCTCTGCAGTTTCCAACCCGTAGTCGATGCCCTCACCGTTTAATGGGTTCACACAAGCAGCGGCGTCGCCGATCAGCATCCAGTTCGCCCCGGCTACGTTCGACACAGCCCCACCCATCGGCAGCAGCGCCGACGCCACCTCGCGCGGTTCCCCCAAACCCCACGCTTCCCGTTGCTGCCCGGCATAAAATTCCAGCAGTTTCTTGGTGTTGATCGCTGCCGGACGTTTATCCGTCGACAATGCCCCGCATCCCAGGTTCACCGTGCCGTCGCCAAGCGGGAAAATCCACCCGTATCCAGGCTGCACGGCGCGGTTTTCGTCGGTGAGTTCCACGTGCGAGTGCATCCAGGGCTCAGCGGAGTATGGCGAGCTGCAATATGACCGCGCGGCGATCCCATAGACTTCGCTGCGATGCCATTCGCGCCCCAATTTCTTGCCAAACGTCGAGCGCACTCCATCGGCCACGATCGTCCAGCGCGGCCGCAGGGTAATTTCGCTTGCCGACGGCTGCTGGTCGCCTAGCCCGGCGTCGGCTTGGTCGTGGGGACCGTGTTGGCCAGACGAGCCGCCCCTGCCACCAACCCGCCGCACCGTGATCGTTTCAATCGCATTGTTCTTGACGACGACATCAGCACCCGAATACCCCGTCCATACCCGCGCCCCGGCTGCTGCGGCGTGCTGCAGCAGGTAGTTGTCCAAATCGCGGCGCGGCCACGCGGTGCCTGCAGCCCCGAAATGCCCGTCTGGCCAGGCGGCAGTCACTGATCCGCCGAAGCCGTGCAGTTTTAATCCCCGGTTGCGATAGCCCGGGTTCACCCCGTCTAGGATGCCCAGCTCACGCAGCTTCGCCATCGCGCGTGGAGTTAGCCCGTCGCCGCAGGTTTTGTCTCGCGGAAATTCTGCTTGATCCACCAGCACGACGTCCCAGCCAGCCCGCGCGGCATAAATTGCGGCTGCGGCTCCAGCTGGGCCACCGCCGATGACAGCAATATCGCAGGACACCGTGCCGGAGGTGTCGGCGAGATCGTCCACACGGCCGTCGGCAAGAAAATCGTGGTTCGCTGTGCTGTGGGACTCAGGATCGCGGCCAGTAGGGGAGTCGTCGGCAAGGCTCATGGGCATTATTGTCGCATATTGTTGCATGACTATGACCCCGGAAGTGTTTTTGCCCTGTTCCGTCGACTACTGTTAGGACGGGAATTATGGGAACGAATAAGCGCAAGGATAAACCTCGGATATGACCACTGGCCAAAACCAGGTTTCTGGTTACACCCCCGCTGTGGATTTGGGGGATGAACAGCTCAATTCGCGCATTGCTGCCGGGATGGAAACGGTCGAAGACCTGCTGCGTTCGGAGCTTTCGCAGGGCGCAGAGTTCATCACGGATAAGGTTTTGCACCTGACTACCGCTGGTGGCAAGCGCTTCCGCCCGATGATGGCGTTGCTTGCGGCGGAATATGGCCCGCATGCAGAGACGGACAACGTTTATAAAGCAGCAAGTGTGGTGGAGATTGTGCACTTGGCGACGCTTTATCACGACGATGTGATGGATGAGGCCGATCAGCGGCGTGGGGTGGAATCGGCGAATTCGCGGTGGAGTAACTCGGTGGCGATTTTGTCTGGCGACGTGTTGCTCGCGCATGCTTCTCGCATTATGTCCAGCATGGATAGTTTGACGGTCCGCCACTTTGGTGAGACGTTCCAGGAATTGGTCACCGGCCAGATGCGGGAGACGCTCGGCGCGGGTGAGTCGAACCCGGTGGAGCATTATCAGAAGGTGATTGAGGAAAAGACTGCCGTGTTGATTGCTTCGGCGGGCTACTTGGGTGCCTACCACGCTGGGGCTGATGAGCCGACGCAGCGTTCCTTGCAGATTATCGGCGGCGCGATTGGCATGATTTTCCAGATCGTCGACGACATTATCGACTTGTTTTCTGATCCGAAGGATTCCGGCAAGATTCCGGGTACGGACTTGCGCGAGGGCGTGTTTACGTTGCCGGTGCTCTATGCGTTGGAAGATGACAGCGCTGCTGGTAGTGATTTGCGCGCGTTGTTGACGGGCCCGCTGGAGGCTGAGGACGACGTGCAGCGCGCGATCGCCTTGATCCGGGAGACTGACGGGCGTGCGAAAGCTCTTGCCGACGTCCAGGCCCACTTGGACGTGGTGGATCGTGAGCTGGACAAGTTGCCGGATATTGCCGCGACGCGCGCGCTGCGGTTGCTCGCGGAATACACCATGCGTCGGGTGGGCTAGTCCGGCTCTTGGTGGCATTAGCAGCATCGGCTTCCGGCTGTTGACAGCTGGCCCCGGTGGTTTTCCGGGGGCACTCCAGGCGAGGGTGGATCCATAGAAAGTCACACATTCGACCCCTGAAACCCCGCCTGTAGTGCCGATTTGTAAATTCATTGGGTGTCTATAGTAGGGTAAATAACCGCACCAAATGGTGCACGCCAGGTTGCCCGAGCGGCCAAAGGGAGCGGACTGTAAATCCGCCGGCATTGCCTTCAGAAGTTCGAATCTTCTACCTGGCACAACATACGAACCCCGCGCGAAGTATCGCGCGGGGTTCGTCGCATGCGGGGGGATTTGCGTGTGGGGCTGGCTTTGGCGTTTAACCCGTTTCTGTTCACTAATCGTGGGTTAGTAAGGGCCTAAACGACTAAATGTGTTGTTTTACGGCGTGTCGAGTTAAACGACAGATTGCGTTGGTGGAGTTGGGGTTTTAGCGTAGGTGGCCTTTGCGTATTCCGATAGAGTGGTTGTAGGCAGTGTCAATGGCGCTGTCGTAGGTTGCTGGTCGGCCGTCCTCATGGCCGCTGGTAGCTTGTGTTTCCTGGCTGGCTAAGGTTTGTGCTTTGGTGAGTGCGTTTTGGCCCCAGTTTTGCTGCCTGGCGATCTCTACAGGGTCGTCAGGCAGCTGCGTGTGTAGGTACAGCCACCAGTCGCAGGCGATGCGTTGGTGCTCGTCGCGCAGTCCGCGGTGGGCGTGCATTAATTGCTTGATCTGCGAGTTCACCCCGCCTTCCAGGCTGTTGGTTGTGCGTTCTAAACGTTGGCCTTCTTTAGCTTGGGTGAGGTAGGCAAAGAGGTGTCCTTGTTGGCTCATTTTCTTTAGTTGTAGGTAGATTCCGCGGTGAACATCGTGGGTGTACCACCATTTTTTGTTGCCGCGTTTGGATTTCGGAATCTGCTCGAAGGGCACGTCTTTGACGTAAGTCCTGGCTTTGAGCTGGGAGCTAAATACGGTGCCGAATTGGTGTAGCTTGACTGTCCATTTAGCTGCTTTATCCAGATTGTCAGCGGCGAGCAGTTCAAAGGAAAGCCGTTGTAGTGCTTTGCCCATCGGCGAGGTGGGGTGAAGGCCTGTGGCGCGTTGGATATTGCGTTTTACGTGGACAATGCAACGTTGCACCGGGGTATTAGGCCATAAGCGGTGTAGTGCTTTAAGCCCTCCGGAATCCCCATCACAGGTCACCAGTTGTGGTGGGGCTAGTTCGTCCAGCAGGCGCATGTAGGACCAGGAAGATTCCTTCGTGCACCAGAACCAATTGATGACATGGCTGGAGTCAGCAGCCACGACAAGGCACTTGGTGTTGAAATAGGTGCCGTCGATGAAGATTTGATCGTAGATTCGCTGCTTATCAACATTTCGGGGAGGTTGGATAAACCAGAACGTTTTAAAGCGGCGTTGCAGAGTTCGTGGTGAAACTCCACAACTTTTAGCTGTCTGTGCCAGGCTGCGGCCAGAGATAAGCCACAAGATGAAAAGGCGAAACCATTTAGCTTGTACTGCGTCGTCATTAGCGCGGGTGAAGGTGGCCTTGCAGGTGCGGCATCGCCATCGTTGGCGACCGGTACTCGTTGTTCCGTATTTGGTACACGCCCCGCTACAGACGGGACATCGAGGATGATTCTTACTCATCCTCCCATCGTGAATCTAGGCAACTAGCACACCAGCACGCCCCTGGCGGTATTTCCGGCCCGAGGCCGGTTTATCCCTCCAGATAAGTGAAATAATCCTAATAACAACCCGCCAGAGCGGTTAACCATACAACCTCACCAACACATCCTGTCGTTTAGGCCCAAGTAAGTGCGCAAATGGCACCTCAAAAATGAACGCTCACCTGGCGATTTGTGTACTTGTATGCAATTGGGTTAGGCTGTGTGAGGCTTCAACGGAGCGCAACAAAGTAGATCGAAAGACTGCAAAGTTGGTTTCGAGGCTGCGCCCCCTTAGCTCAGTCGGTAGAGCGTTTCCATGGTAAGGAAAAGGTCGACGGTTCGATTCCGTCAGGGGGCTCTGTTGCTGTTTAGGGTCGAACACCTTAGATGTGGCAACACCAGGCGGTGTAGCTCAGTGGTAGAGCATACGACTCATAATCGTTGTGTCGCGGGTTCAATTCCCGCCATCGCTACTGGGAATTTTTCCCATAACCTCAAGCCTTGCGCCGACCGGTTTCCGGTCTGCTAAGGTGAAGGCTGCTGTAAGTTCGGGCTTCTGCAAGTTGGATGCCTGGTCTGTTACCCAGCACCCTTCTAGGGGCGTGGCGCAATTGGTAGCGCAACGGTCTCCAAAACCGTAGGTTGCAGGTTCGAGTCCTGTCGCCCCTGCCATTATTTTTTATGAGGTCATTCACCGAGGCCACTGTAGGTCATTGAGGAGTTTTTGACGTGAGCGAAGAGAACAACGCTACCGGCGGAGCAGCTCGCCCAGTCGGTAAACGTCAACGCTCCGGTGCCTCCACCACCTCGAGCGCTTCTTACGAGGCAAAGCGCGTCGTTAACGTGGATGATTCCTCTGTCCGCGATGATAAGCCAGGCGGCGGTCCTGCTCGTTTCGTTCCTGAGGTTGTCTCGGAAATGGGCAAAGTTGTCTGGCCTACCGCTAAACAAATGGTGCAGTACACCATCGTCGTATTTGCCTTCCTTTTCGTACTTACTGCACTGGTGTGGAGCATCGACACCGTTGCTACCATGGGAGTTGAAGCAGTTCTGACTCCTTAGGTATAATCGCTATATATCAGGTTGTAATCCCGCTTGTCCCTTGTGGATAAGCGGGATAATTTTTGAGCACAACCATTCCGAATCATCCGACGACCCTAGACCCAAGGGAGTAACGCTACCGTGAGCGAAGAAACCCAGAACGACAATAACTACACCGATGATCAACACAACGAGAACGACGTTTTTGAAGAAGTAACTCCTGAGGTCGCAAAGGCCAGCGAAGCAGCAGAGTTGGCAGCCGAAGAAGATCGTGAGTCTCTTGGCGACGACTATGACGCGGATTCTGATGATTTTGCGAAAGACCATGAGGAAGCAGTCAAAGCTACCGAGGCCGCCGCGAAATCTGCAGAAAGCGACAGTAGCGACAGCGCTGCCGATTCGGAGTCCACGAATGATTCCGCCGAATCTGCTGCCTCTACTTCTGCGCAGGACGCCGATGACGATGCTGCTTACCGAATGCGCTTGCGGGAGTTCACGAAAGAACTCAAGAAACAGCCAGGGCAGTGGTACATCATCCAGTGCTACTCGGGTTACGAAAACAAGGTAAAAACCAACCTTGATATGCGTATCCAGACTCTCGAGGTGGAGGATTCGATCTTCGACGTCGTCGTCCCGATTGAGAACGTCGTGGAGAAAAAGGACGGCAAGAAGAAGATCGTCAAGAAGAAGCTTCTGCCGGGCTATGTTCTGGTGCGCATGGAAATTAACGACCGTGCGTGGTCTGTTGTTCGCGACACCCCGGGTGTGACGTCGTTCGTGGGTAACGAAGGCAACGCCACCGTCGTCAAGACCCGTGAGGTTGCTAAATTCCTGCTGCCGAAGACCACCGAGGCGCGTGACGAGACCCCAGCACATGCAGATGAAGAGCATACCGTTGCTCCGCAAAAACCTGCAGCATCCGGCATCAACCACGACTACCAGGTTGGCGAAGCTGTCACGATCCTGTCCGGTGCGCTGGCCTCGGTTTCGGCGACGATTTCCGAGATCGATCCAGAAACCGGCAAGATGCAGGCACTGGTGTCTATCTTTGGCCGCGAGACTCCTGTTGAGCTCACCGCGGATCAGGTCGAACGCATTATGTAGTTTGGGAACACCCCACATCGTGCAGTAGGCTAGTCCCTCGTGTGTGCCTGATTGGCGTGCCGGCGGTGAGATACCAGACGGCACGCGGAAAATCCCTGTGCGCACATTGAAAAATACACATCCCCGGTTGCCGGCGAAGGCCGGAATCCGGACAGTCCCCGTTATTCATCGTGGCGGGGTGCTGGTACCACGGAATTGAGGTAAAACGATGGCTCCAAAGAAGAAAAAGAAGCAAGCAGGCTTCATTAAGCTGCAGATCCAGGCTGGTCAGGCAAACCCTGCTCCTCCAGTCGGTCCTGCCCTGGGTGCCCACCAGGTCAACATCATGGAATTCTGCAAGGCTTACAACGCCGCTACCGAAGACAAGCGCGGCGAAGTTATCCCTGTAGAAATCACTGTCTACGAGGATCGCTCCTTCGACTTCAAGCTGAAGACCCCACCTGCTGCCAAGTTGCTTCTGAAGGCTGCTGGCGTGCAGAAGGGCTCCGGCGTTCCGCACACCCAGAAGGTCGGCACCGTGACCTGGGAACAGTGCAAGGAAATCGGCAAGACCAAGTTCGAAGACCTGAACGCTCGTGACGAGGAAAACGCTGCCCGCATCATCGCTGGTACCGCTCGCTCCATGGGCCTGAACGTCGACGGACACCCAGACGCTTAAATCTGGCACCAGTCTGTCACCCGGCAAGCGTTAAGGCCGGTCGTACCGCAGCCTTGATGTTTGCCATGGCCGCAGTCCGATGCGGCCGCATCCACCGTGGCAGAGCCAGCTCCGGCTCGCTGACCACGACAATCCCACAACAGAAGGAATTGAGAAATGAGCACTAAGTCCAAAGCTTTCAAAGAAGCCGCGACCAAGATCTCCCGCGACCACCTGTACCGCCCACTAGAGGCAGTAAAGCTGGCTAAGGACACATCTTCGAAGAACTTCGACGCCACCATCGACGTTGCTATGCGTCTGGGCGTTGACCCGCGTAAGGCTGACCAGTTGGTTCGCGGCACCGTGTCCCTGCCAAATGGCACCGGTAAAGATGTTCGCGTCGCTGTTTTCGCAGCTGGCGAGAAGGCCACCGAAGCTGAGCAGGCTGGCGCCGACATCGTCGGTGTTGATGAGCTGATCTCCCAGGTCACCGAAGGCAAGATCGACTTCGACGTCGCAATTGCTACCCCTGACCAGATGGCCAAGATCGGTCGTATCGCTCGCGTGTTGGGTCCTCGTGGCCTGATGCCGAACCCTAAGACCGGTACCGTCACCAACGACGTCACCAAGGCGATCAAGGAAGTTAAGGGCGGTAAGATCTCTTTCCGCGTCGACAAGGCTTCCAACCTGCACGCCCTGATCGGTAAGGCATCGTTCAGCGAGCAGGCTCTGGCTGAGAACTACGGCGCACTGTTGGACGAAGTCCTGCGTCTGAAGCCATCGGCTGCTAAGGGTGTTTACCTGAAGAAGATCACCGTTTCTTCCACCACTGGTCCTGGTGTTCCAGTTGACCCATCGGTGCAGAAGAACTACACCGTCGAGGCTTAAACCTTTCCAGGTTTAATCATCCTGAGGTTTCATCTCCCAAGACTTAAGCAGCTTAAGACTTAAGCTCCCGCCCACCTTCACTCCCGTTTATGGGGACAGTGTAGGTGGGTTTTGGCGTTTAACCCGGGTTTTGTCTATTACCCCTATTAACTCTGCTGAACTCGGGGTAATCTTGAAGATGCTATGCGGTATCTCTATCTGGCCCTTGGGCTGCTGTGTGTGGGGCTTGGTGCTTTCGGCGCGCTAGTGCCGTTGGTACCGGCAACTCCGTTTGTGCTGCTGGCGTTTTTCTTTTTCACGCGTAGTTCACAGCGGCTGGAATACTATATCCTGCACCGTTCACCACTGCGTAGCTACCTCATCGATTTTTATTCTGGTTCCTTAAGCCGCAGACGTCGGATTTACATCATTGCGACGGCGTGGGCCTCAATGATCTTGTCGACGATTTTGGTGGGAAAATTGTGGTTCGCGGTCATGATGGCAGTCATCGCGGTAATTGCCGCGATCGTAATCTGGCGCCGCGAGCCCAAACCAGAAAAGGTAGCTCGTTTTTGGCGCCGTTATGAAGAATCTGCTCGCCTCCAGGAACGCCGCAAAAAGGATCGCCGCCAACAATACCTCCAGAAATGACGTCAACACGGTCGCCGCAGAACGCAGACGCTTAGACTTAACCTATGAGTTCTGGTTTTGCTCGGCCTTCCTTTGCCCACCATGGTGCGGCCCGGGTCGCCGTCATTGGTGCCGGGCCTAACGGCCTTACTGCTGCAGCGGTTTTAGCGCAGGCTGGATGCCGGGTAGAAGTTTTTGAAGCCGCCGCCCACATCGGCGGATCCGCGCGCACCCACCCTGCGTTCGGGCCGGGGAGCGCGGTTGATTTCGGTGCCGCGGCTCATCCGTTTGGTGTCGTGAGCCCGGCGTTTCGCCAGTTAGGGCTCGAAAACTACGGGTTGGAGTGGAAGCATCCGCAGTACCCGATGGCGCACCCGCTTGCCGACGCACCCGCGGCTATTGTGCACCGCGACCTTGCAACCACCGCCGCACAGTTTTCCGACCACGACCGTCACATGTGGAACCGCCTGCATAGACCGCTTGTCGACGGCGTCGGCAAGCTCGTCAACTCGGTGCTTCCGGTCCGCCCACGTCATCCGGTTGCTCTCGCGCGCTTGGGCTTGCGGGGTGTGTGGTCAGCGAGCAGCTTGAGCTCGCGACTGCTTGTCGACGAATCTGCCCGGGCCTTGCTGGTTGGTTCTGCTGTACACGCGATTCGCCCGCCGAGTCAGCCCGGCACCGCAGCGTTTGGATTGTTGTTTAATGCACTCGGGATGTCCACGGGCTGGCCGGTGATTTCTGGCGGCACTGGACAGTTGACCAGGGCTTTAGCACGCGTGATTGAGCATTACGGCGGGACTATTGAAACTGGTGCTGAGATCCGGGATCTTTCTGGTTTTGCAACCTATGACGCTGTGGTAACCACCCAAACCCCGCGGCAGCTACTGGCCTTGCAGGGGTTAGAGTTGTCTAGGCTGCGGTCGCGGAGTCTACGCCGATGGAAGTACGGGACTGCGGTGTACAAAGTGGATTATTTGATTAATGGTCCGGTGAAGTGGAATGACCCGCGAGTGGCAGAGGCGGGCACGGTACACGTCGGCGGATCCGTGTCTGAGATGCAGTTAGCGGAGAGTCAAGCGGCGGCGGGGACGTTGCCGGAGCGCCCATTCGTGATGGTCTGCCAACAACAGGCTGCGGACCCTACGCGTTTGTCCGGTAGTCGGCGGTCGGTGGGGACTGGGCGGGTGGCCTCGGCACAACCAGATTCAGGAAAAGTTTCGGAGGATTCAACGCAACCGCACATCCTTTGGGCCTATGCCCACGTGCCGCATGGTTACCAGGAGAAATTCCCGCGTGAAGTAGCAGGCCTGATAGAAGCGCAGATTTCGCGATTTGCTTCCGGGTTTTCTGCGCAAATTATCGAACGCCACCAGGTTTCCCCAGCACAGTTGCAGGAAGCCAACGCGAATGTGATCGGCGGGGATATCGCAGGCGGGGCCATGAATTTGGCGCAGATGCCACGCCAGCGCCAGTACGTCGGCACGCTGACGATGAATCCGGAGGTTCCGGTGCTGCAGGCGAGTGGGGCGAGCCTGCCAGGCGCAGGTGTGCACGGCATGGCCGGGTGGCGAGCAGCGCAACGTGTGCTGCGAAGATTGGCCGACTGATCGGTTAATTGAGATTTGGCGCTGCCAACACCCAATGGTAGAGTTACTTGTGAAGTTTGAACGGCTTTGATGCCGCGCTCAAGTTTCACCGAAGACCGTCGGTTATCCGCGTAGCGGATCGAAGGTTACCCCACGAGTTGCTCGTGGTGGCGACGACCCACGCAGGAGACACTTGTGCATCCCAACCAGAAGGTTGTGTGCGCCCTGTGCTCTTGCACGGGGCTTTTTTGTTGCCGGAATGCCAGTCTGAATGGGTGGTATTCCGGGGCAGGGGAGTCTCGTGGTGACACCACTAGGATGTATCGAAAGGAGGCGTGAGTAACCATGGCAAACCCGAAAAACATTGCGGAGCTGGCCAAGCTGAAGAACAAGCTGGCTGAGTCTGACTCGGTTGTTTTGACCGAATACCGTGGTCTGACTGTTCCACAGCTGTCCGAGCTGCGTGATCAGCTGGGTTTCGATGTTGAATACTCCGTCGCCAAGAACACCCTTCTGAAGATTGCCGCTAACGAAGCGGGAATCACTGACCTTGACGAGTACTTCCAGGGCCCAACCGCTATCGCCTTCATTAAGGGCGAAGCTGTTGATGCTGCAAAGGTATTCAAGAAGTTCGGTTCTGAAAACGACGCCCTCGTCGTTAAGGCCGGCTACATGGATGGCAGCGCTCTGAATGCTGACCAAGTCAAGGCTTTGGCTGATCTGGACAGCCGTGAGGATACCCTCGCGAAGCTGGCTGGCGCTATGAAGGGCAACTTGGCAAAGGCAGCAGCTGTGTTCAACGCACCTGCTACCAAGATGGCTCGCCTCGGCGCTGCTCTCGAAGAGAAGAAGCAGAACGAAGGCTAAAAACCACACGGTGCTGGCCCTCGCGGTTGCACGGCCTGGCTGGAATATCCAGCGTGGCCCGCATGCCGACGATATGCCGGGACCAACGACACATTGTGCACTGTGAAGCGCGAATGCGCAGAACACGCAACTATAGAAAGGAAGCCTGACATGGCTAAGCTCTCCAAGGACGAGCTCATTGAAGCGTTCAAGGAAATGACCCTGATCGAACTTTCCGACTTCGTTAAGGAATTCGAGGAAGTATTCGACGTTGAAGCTGCTGCTCCTGTAGCTGCCGCTGCTGCCCCAGCCGCTGGTGCTGGTGAGGGTGCCGCTGAAGAGAAGGACGAGTTCGACGTTGTCCTGACCGACGCTGGCGCTAAGAAGATCGGCGTTATTAAGGCTGTCCGCGAAATCGTTTCCGGCCTGGGCCTGAAGGAAGCCAAGGAACTCGTAGAGTCCGCTCCAAAGGCTATCATCGAGGGCGCCTCCAAGGACGACGCCGAGGCTGCAAAGACCAAGCTGGAAGAAGCTGGCGCTTCTGTCGAGCTGAAGTAGTCTTTACTACCTCAAGCATTCTTGCTACCGCCGCGAGTCGGTTATAACTCGTAACAATCGCTAACCCGCGGGTTCACCTCTTTAGGTGCCCGCGGGTTTTGTTATGGGGTTTGGCGCACGTTTCCCGTCGTTCAACCCCGAATAACCCTTTAACCCCTTATTGCCCCTTGACCCCTATTAACCCTGGTGCGGCTAGGGGTGTTGCCACAGCGATGTCACTGGAAGAACGAATATCGTGTGCCCATCGTCGCGGAATCGGAGCGCCTTGTCCCCGAGGTAGATAACGACGGTTGCCGCTACGCGTTGACCTAGCGGTGAGCCAATGGTTTTTCAGGTGTTTCCAGGCTAGCGGGCGCAACCACCTTTCACCGTTTACTCATACTTTCGGATGATTTTTCGGCTCCAGAAGGGGTAATCTAGACCCTAGTGATGCCACCACAATTGGCGGCATCGTCGGCATGCTGCCCGCGCAGGATGCCACCATTCGCGAAGAAAGGATTCCCCATGACCAACACCCCGAACACTCTTCTCGTTTTCTTTTCCCGCAGCGGTGAAAACCTCTGGGATGGTGGTCGCCGCACACTAGAAATCGGTAATACCAAGCGTGTCGCCGATATG
This sequence comes from Corynebacterium sp. LaCa_70, assembly GCF_058182015.1. NCBI lineage: Bacteria > Bacillati > Actinomycetota > Actinomycetes > Mycobacteriales > Corynebacteriaceae > Corynebacterium > Corynebacterium sp. LaCa_70. The sequence continues at coordinate 2,009,722 of NZ_CP190914.1, read as the reverse complement.
ATCGCCGAACGCATCGAGTGCGACACTTTCGAGATCACCGCCGCTGATCCTTATTCCGACGGCTTCGATTCCGTCGACCAGCGCTCGGCACAAGAACTGCGCGACAACGCCCGTCCGGCCATCGCTGGCGAACTGCCCGACGTCGGCAAGTATGAGCGCATCATCGTCGGCAGCCCGGTGTGGCACGCGGAGCTCCCCATGATTCTTCGTACTTTTTTTGATGAGACCGGTGGTTTGGCAGGCAAGGACGTCTATCCGTTTGTGACGTTTACTGGCGGCGCGGGTGCGGCATTGTCAGAGGTGGATGCGGCATGTCCGAAGGCGACGGTGCACCAGGGGCTGCCGGTTCGCGGTGAGGATGCAGAAGGTGCCGGGGAAGATGTTGACGCCTGGGTGGCAGTCGAATTTCACGGTGAGGAGCTTTAAGTAGCCACCGTGTAGCGCGGTCATCTCATATGGTGTGAGGGTACGCGGGGATCATCGAGGGTCCTCGGTCCCTGGGTGCGGTAAACTGCCACACATGCTGCCTGCCTCACGCGTTTTGTCTGCCATTGCGATCGGCATTGGTCTTGCCTTGGTGGTTGGCGCCGGCCTGGCTCCGCGCTTTGTGCACATTGACGCCCGATTGCCGCTTGATGTCCAGCACACCACCTTTCGGCTTCTCGACGACGCCACTGGTTATCAGCGTCAGTTGCATTGGGATCTGCTGGAGCCTGCTGATGCAGAATCCGTCGCCGTTCGTGTCGGTTCGACGCTTGTGCGACGCACCGCGGATAGCCAAGCAGGCCAGCCCGACGAGCAGGCTGAGAATAGCCACGCGGACGATGCGCCAGATGCAACTGAACTTGTCGACGCCGACGTCTGGGCCTTCGACATGGACCGTCGGACCGGGGAAGCGCTGAGCACCGCGCAACTCAGCCACACCTTGGTGACACCGGCCGCGCACGTCGAGATCGATGGCCAATGGCTGAAATTCCCGGTTAACGCGGAAAAGACTAGCTATGACGTGTTTGACGAGACACTTCGCGAATCCCACCCGGCGGCATTTCAGGAGGAAGTCACGGTCGATGGGGTGGAGCTGTATCGCTACCGCCAGGTCATCGACCCGGTGAACGTCGCCTCGAAATACGCGGATGTGCGCAACACTAAGCAGGAGGAGCTTCCGGCTCCTGAAGAAGTTCCGGAAGAAGCCCTAGAACAAGCTCCGGCACCCACAATTGGGCAGCAGCTGTATTTGCATCATTCGGCGACGCGCGATTATTTCGTGCATCCACGCACCGGAATGATCGTCGATCTGCACGAAACTGTCGACGACTATTTTGCGACTCACACGGGAGAGCGCATCGAAGACGACGTCGCATACCAGGCACAGCTTGCCGACGCCGACGTCGACAAGCTTATTACCCAGGCGGAATCATTCCCTGACGATGACACAGTGCGTCTCATCCGCTACATTGTGTTGGGAATTGGTGCGGTCATTACGGTGTTGGCGCTGATCGGTGTGTTTGGTGGCTTTCGGCGGGCCCGACAGAATTAAGCCTGAGCCACGGGTAATCCATTAGCCCCATCTGTCACAGTCGCTGATCAGGACTTTACAAAATAAGCAAATTGCAATAAACTGCTACGTTGCGCTGGATCCTGGGGACAGGTGCGTGATTGAGCCTTGTTAATTTTCGTGAAAACGTTCACTTGACAAGGTGATTTTATGCTATCTGATCACGGGAATCCACAGCAATAAAAGATGCTAAAAAATACCAGCGGTTGTGGGGCAGTCACATGCCAGAGTGGCTGACACCCGCTTCCGCGTGAGGTGCTGGAAGGACCCATCTTGGCAGTCTCCCGCCAGACCAGTTCAGTGGCTAATATTCCTGGAGCCCCGCAACGGTACTCGTTCGCGAAGATCGACGAACCTATCGCCGTCCCGGGGCTTTTAGACCTACAACGAGACTCTTATGATTGGCTCATCGGTACGCCGGAATGGCGTGAGCGCGAGCAAGAACGCCGCGGTGCCGATGCGCAGATTACTTCAGGGCTCGAGGATATCCTGAATGAGCTTTCGCCTATTGAGGATTACTCAGGCAACATGTCTCTTTCGTTGTCCGAGCCACGTTTCGAGCCGGTGAAAAACACCGTTGACGAAGCGAAAGAAAAAGACATTAACTACTCCGCGCCACTGTATGTGACCGCGGAATTCATTAACTCCGATACCCAGGAGATTAAGTCCCAGACTGTCTTCATTGGCGATTTCCCAATGATGACTGAAAAAGGCACGTTCATCGTGAACGGTACCGAGCGCGTTATCGTATCGCAGCTGGTGCGTTCCCCGGGTGTTTATTTTGATCGCTCAATCGACAAGTCCACCGAGCGTCCGTTGCATGCCGTGAAGGTTATTCCTTCCCGTGGTGCATGGCTGGAATTCGACGTCGACAAGCGCGATACCGTTGGCGTCCGTATTGACCGCAAACGCCGCCAGCCGGTCACCGTGTTGCTGAAGGCCTTGGGCTGGACTGAAGAGAAGATCCGCGAGCGTTTTGGCTTCTCTGAGCTCATGATGTCCACGCTGGAAGCTGATGGTGTGGCTAATACCGATGAGGCTTTGCTGGAGATTTACCGCAAGCAGCGTCCGGGTGAGCAGCCTACCCGCGATCTGGCGCAGTCCTTGCTGGATAACTCCTTCTTTAACCCGAAGCGTTATGACTTGGCACGCGTTGGTCGTTACAAGATCAATCGCAAGTTGGGCTTGGGCGGCGATCACGATGGTTTGAGCACCCTGACTGAAGAAGACATCGCCACCACCCTGGAATATCTGGTGCGCCTGCACACCGGCGAGCGGGAGATGGAATCGCCGGACGGTCAGCGCCTGATGTTGGACACCGACGACATTGACCACTTCGGTAACCGTCGTCTGCGTACCGTGGGCGAGTTGATTCAGAATCAAGTTCGCGTCGGCTTGTCCCGTATGGAGCGCGTTGTGCGTGAGCGCATGACCACCCAGGATGCGGAGTCGATCACGCCGACCTCGCTGATTAACGTGCGCCCGGTATCCGCATCGATTCGTGAATTCTTTGGTACCTCCCAGCTGTCCCAGTTCATGGACCAGAACAACTCGCTGTCGGGTCTGACCCACAAGCGCCGTCTGTCCGCGCTGGGCCCAGGTGGTCTGTCGCGTGAGCGCGCCGGCATTGAGGTCCGAGATGTGCACCCTTCGCACTACGGACGTATGTGTCCTATTGAGACACCCGAAGGTCCAAACATTGGTCTGATCGGATCGCTGGCTTCCTATGGCCGCGTGAACTCCTTCGGATTCATTGAGACTCCATACCGTAAGGTTGTGGACGGCAAAGTCACCAACGAGGTGGAATACCTGGCTGCGGATGCGGAAGACCGTTATTCCATTGCGCAGGCTGAGGTTCCAACCGCAGAAGACGGCACCATCCTCAGCGACCGTATCGAGGTCCGTCAGAAAGACGGCGATATTGCGGTGACCACTGCTGATGGTGTGGACTACGTTGACGTCTCCCCACGCCAAATGGTCTCTGTCGCTACCGCGATGATTCCGTTCCTGGAGCACGACGACGCTAACCGTGCACTGATGGGTGCCAACATGCAGCGTCAGGCAGTCCCGCTGGTTCGCTCCGAGGCACCATACGTCGGTACCGGCATGGAGCTGCGCGCCGCTTACGATGCTGGCGACGTCGTCATCACCCCGAAGGCAGGTGTCGTCGAAAACGTTTCGGCGGACCTGATCACCATCATGGATGATGACGGCATCCGTGACACCTACATGCTGCGTAAGTTCGAGCGCACCAACCAGGGAACCAACTACAACCAGACTCCACTGGTCAACATTGGGGACCGTGTCGAGGCAGGCCAGGTGCTTGCCGACGGTCCGGGTACTCACAACGGTGAAATGTCGCTGGGCCGCAACATGCTGGTGGCGTTCATGCCATGGGAAGGCCACAACTACGAGGACGCGATCATCTTGAATCAGTCCATCGTGGAAGATGACTCGTTGACCTCCGTGCACATTGAAGAGCACGAGATTGATGCCCGCGACACCAAGCTGGGTGCCGAAGAAATCACCCGCGAGATTCCGAATGTTTCGGAAGATGTCCTGCGTGATCTCGACGAGCGCGGCATCATCCGCATTGGTGCGGACGTCCGCCCAGGCGACATCCTCGTCGGTAAGGTCACCCCGAAGGGTGAAACGGAGCTGACCCCAGAAGAGCGCTTGCTGCGTGCCATCTTCGGCGAGAAGGCCCGCGAGGTTCGCGATACCTCGATGAAGGTTCCACACGGTGAAACCGGCAAGGTCATCGGTGTGGCTCGATTCTCCCGCGAAGACGATGATGATTTGTCGCCAGGCGTCAATGAGATGATCCGCGTCTACGTCGCCCAGAAGCGCAAGATCCAGGACGGCGATAAGCTTGCCGGACGCCACGGTAACAAGGGTGTCGTCGGCAAGATCCTGCCACCAGAAGATATGCCGTTTATGGAAGACGGAACCCCGGTTGATGTCATCCTGAACACCCACGGTGTTCCGCGTCGTATGAACATTGGTCAGGTCCTGGAGATTCACCTGGGTTGGCTGGCACACGCCGGTTGGAAGGTTGATCCCAACGATCCGCAGAACGAAGAGTTGATCAAGACCCTGCCAAAGGAACTGTATGACGTTCCAGCTAACTCGCTGACCGCAACCCCGGTTTTCGACGGCGCTTCCAACGAAGAAGTCTCTGGTCTGTTGGCTAACTCCCGTCCAAACCGTGACGGCAACGTCATGGTGGACCGCCACGGTAAGGCTCGTTTGTTCGACGGCCGCTCCGGTGAGCCATTCGAGCACCCGATCTCCGTCGGCTACATGTACATCCTGAAGCTGCACCACTTGATCGACGAGAAGATTCATGCTCGTTCCACTGGTCCTTATTCCATGATTACCCAGCAGCCACTGGGGGGTAAGGCACAGTTCGGTGGTCAGCGCTTCGGTGAGATGGAGGTGTGGGCAATGCAGGCATACGGTGCCGCCTACACCCTGCAGGAGCTTCTGACGATCAAGTCCGACGACGTAGTTGGACGTGTGAAGGTCTACGAGGCGATCGTGAAGGGCGACAATATCCCGGATCCGGGTATCCCAGAGTCCTTCAAGGTCTTGCTCAAGGAGCTGCAGTCGCTGTGTCTGAACGTTGAGGTTCTTTCTTCTGACGGAACCCCGATGGAGCTGTCTGGCTCTGACGAGGACGACGAAGCCGGACCATCGCTGGGCATTAACTTGTCCCGCGATGAGGGCGCCGCTGCAGACATCTCCTAAACGGCAACACCAACGCCGAAATACCAAAAGTCCTTAATAGTCATTGCAATCCCTCCTTCATCGGAGGGGAAAGGGCATTTACGTGTTTGACGTAAACCTCTTCGACGAACTCCGCATTGGTCTTGCCACTGCCGACGACATCCGCCGTTGGTCCAAGGGCGAGGTCAAGAAGCCGGAAACCATTAACTACCGCACCCTGAAGCCGGAACGCGACGGCTTGTTCTGTGAGCGCATCTTCGGACCAACCCGCGACTGGGAATGTGCCTGCGGCAAGTACAAGCGTGTCCGCTACAAAGGCATCATTTGTGAGCGCTGTGGCGTTGAGGTGACCAAGTCCAAGGTGCGCCGTGAGCGCATGGGCCACATCGAACTGGCCGCTCCAGTGACCCACATCTGGTACTTCAAGGGTGTTCCCTCCCGTTTGGGCTACCTGCTGGACTTGGCTCCAAAGGACCTGGAGCGCATCATCTACTTCGCGGCGAACATCATCACTTCGGTAGATGAGGAAGCCCGCCACAACGACTTGTCCACCCTGGAAGCAGAAATGCTTCTGGAAAAGAAGGACGTAGAAGACGACACAGAGTCCGAGATCGCCGAGCGCGCCCAAAAGCTGGAGCAGGACCTGGCGGAACTGGAAGAAGCCGGTGCGAAGGCCGACGCACGTCGTAAGGTGCAAAACGCTGCCGAGAAAGAAATGCAGCACATGCGCGAGCGCGGCGAGCGCGAAGTCGATCGCTTGGATGAAATCTGGAACCACTTCGTCAAGCTGGCTCCAAAGCAGATGATCATCGACGAGACCATCTACGAAGAGCTCGTCGATCGTTACGAGGATTATTTCACCGGTGGCATGGGCGCGGAAGCTATCCAGACCCTGATCCGGAACTTCGACCTGGAGGCCGAAGCTGAGGAGCTGCGCGGCATCATCAACGAAGGCAAGGGCCAGAAGAAGATGCGCGCGTTGAAGCGCCTGAAGGTCGTCGCTGCGTTCCTGAACTCCGGCAATGACCCTGCCGGTATGGTCCTGGATTCTATTCCAGTCATCCCGCCGGAGCTGCGTCCGATGGTGCAGCTGGACGGTGGCCGTTTCGCGACCTCAGACTTGAACGACCTTTACCGTCGTGTCATCAACCGCAACAACCGTTTGAAGCGCATGCTGGATCTTGGTGCTCCTGAGATCATTGTGAACAACGAAAAGCGCATGCTGCAAGAGTCGGTGGATGCACTGTTCGACAACGGCCGTCGTGGCCGTCCAGTCGCAGGCCCAGGCAACCGCCCGCTGAAGTCGCTGTCTGACTTGCTGAAGGGTAAGTCGGGTCGTTTCCGTCAGAACCTGCTGGGTAAGCGTGTGGACTACTCCGGCCGTTCGGTTATTATCGTCGGTCCGCAGCTGAAGCTGCACGAGTGTGGTCTGCCGAAGCTGATGGCGTTGGAGCTCTTCAAGCCGTTCGTCATGAAGCGTCTGGTGGAAAATGACTATGCGCAAAACATTAAGTCCGCGAAGCGCATGGTTGAGCGCCAGCGCCCAGAGGTCTGGGACGTGCTGGAAGAAGCAATTTCCGAGCACCCAGTTCTGCTGAACCGTGCACCAACCCTGCACCGTCTGGGTATCCAGGCATTCGAGCCGAAACTCGTCGAAGGTAAAGCTATTCAGCTGCACCCGCTGGCCTGTGAGGCCTTCAACGCCGACTTCGACGGTGACCAGATGGCAGTCCACTTACCACTGTCGGCCGAGGCCCAGGCCGAAGCCCGCGTGCTGATGCTGTCGTCGAACAACATTCTCTCGCCAGCATCCGGTAAGCCATTGGCGATGCCGCGTCTGGACATGGTCACCGGTTTGTACTTCTTGACCATGAACAAGCGTGCCGACGAGCAGGGCGGCGAGGGCCGTTACCAGCCAGGTGACGAAAACGGTCCAGCGCAGGGTGTTTATTCGTCCTACGCGGAAGCCATCATGGCGCGCGACCGCGGCGTCCTTGGTGTGCAGGCACCGATCAAGGTCCGCATCTCCCACTTGCGCCCACCGCGCGAGATTGAAGAAGCGCAGTTCCCAGAAGGTTGGCAGCGCGGCGACACCTGGTTGGCTGATACCACCCTGGGTCGCATCATGTTCAATGAACTCCTGCCTTGGGACTACCCTTATCTCGAGGGCGTCATGGTCCGTAAGGGCGGCGGCGACGAGAAGATCCTGCTTGGCGACGTCATCAATGACTTGGCCGTTAAGTACCCAATGATCTCCGTGGCACAGACTTTGGACAAGATGAAGGATGCCGGCTTCTACTGGGCAACCCGCTCCGGCGTGACCATCACCATGCACGACGTGTTGGTCCTGCCGAACAAGACCGAGATCCTGGAATCCTACGAGGCCGAGGCCGAGCGTATCGAGCGCAAATACTGGGAGCAGGGTGCGCTGACCGAGCGCGAGCGTTACGAGCGTCTCGTGGAACTTTGGAAGGATGCCACCGACAAGGTTGGTTCCTCCGTCGAGGACTTGTACCCAGATGACAACCCAATTCCGATGATCGTGAAGTCGGGTGCGGCCGGTAACATGCGCCAGATCTGGACGCTGGCCGGTATGAAGGGCATGGTCGTGAACTCGAAGGGTGATTACATCACCCGTCCGATCAAGACTTCCTTCCGCGAAGGCCTGTCGGTTCTCGAGTACTTCAACAACTCGCACGGTTCCCGTAAGGGCCTGGCCGATACCGCGCTGCGTACCGCAGACTCCGGTTACTTGACCCGCCGTCTGGTCGACGTCGCTCAGGACGTCATCGTCCGCGAAGAAGACTGTGCAACCCGTCAGGGCGTGCGTGTTCCGATCGGCGAGCAGATCACCGACGACACCTACGCGGTACACGAGCTGTGGGAGACCTCCGCTTCTGGCCGCGTGGTTGCCAGCGACGTCAAGGACGCGAATGGCGAAGTCCTGGTTGCTGGTGGCGACGACCTGACCGAAGAGAACACACAGAAGCTGGTCGACGCTGGCATCACCGAAATCAAGGTTCGTTCGGTTCTGACCTGCCAGACCCCAGCAGGTGTCTGTGCGAAGTGCTACGGCAAGTCCATGGCTTCCGGCAACCTGGTCGACATCGGCGAGGCCGTCGGTATCGTGGCTGCCCAGTCGATTGGTGAGCCTGGTACCCAGCTAACGATGCGTACCTTCCACCAGGGTGGTGTCGGTGGCGACATTACCGGTGGTCTGCCACGTGTGCAGGAGCTGTTTGAGGCCCGCAACCCGAAGAACCGCGCCCCAATCGCCTCCGTCGCCGGCGAGATCTCGCTGTCGGATGAAGGCAACTTCTGGACTCTGACCATCCACCCAGATGATGGTTCGGACAACGTCGTCTACGAGAAGCTGTCGAAGCGCCAGGGCTTGGCCCAGGTGCGTCGCCCAATGGAATCCAACCCGGATGCCATGATCGAGCGCGCTTTGCGCGACGGCGACCACGTCGAGGTCGGCGAGCGTCTGTTGCGCGGTGCGGCCGATCCACACGATGTTCTGGAAGTTCTGGGGCGTCGTGGCGTCGAAAAGCACCTGATCGACGAAGTGCAGGCCGTGTACCGCACCCAGGGTGTGGCTATCCACGACAAGCACATCGAGATCATCATCCGCCAGATGCTGCGTCGCGGTACCGTCATCGATTCCGGTACTACCTCGCTGCTGCCGGGCAACCTGATCGACCTCTCCGAGGCCAAGCAGGTCAATGCGGCACAGGTCGCCGAAGGTGGCCAGCCTGCCGAGATGCGTTCCGAGATCATGGGTATCACCAAGGCTTCCCTGGCTACCGAGTCGTGGCTGTCGGCCGCATCGTTCCAGGAGACCACCCGCGTTCTTACCGACGCCGCCATCAACAAGCGTTCTGACTCGTTGATCGGTCTGAAGGAGAACGTCATCATCGGTAAGCTCATCCCGGCTGGTACCGGCATCAACCGTTACCGCAACATCACCGTCAAGCCGACGGAGGCTGCCCGCAATGCGGCATACTCCATCCCGACCTACGGTGATTCCATTTACGGCGATGATGGTTACAGTGACTTCACTGGCGCTTCCGTCCCATTGGATGAGACCTTCGAGCTGTAAACCTGTAGACCGCGTGCTCTAAACTTTCGGCGGTGCAACCGGCCCTAGTCCGCTGGTTGTTTCTGCCGGAGTAGCACAAGCACTAGCCCTATCCCTTCCTGGGATAGGGCTTTTCGCATGTCATATAAGTCCACGGTCTCGTGCTCGCCCTAACGAAAAGCTTGCAAATGGCCCATTAGTAAAAAGCGAGTGCCCGAGAACTTGACATAGATCCTGGCCCTAGCGAGGCGTGATTATCCCCATATTCCTTTGGTAAACCAGCAGGTTGGGTATAGCGTAAAGCAAGCTTAAGAAATCATAGGGATCCTTGAGAAAGGTTTAGGATGACTGACAACGCGCGAACCGCCTCTGCGAACATGACCACGACCCCACCGAAGCGAAAGCTCAACTGGCGCCCGGTAGACATCGTGATTATGGCGATTCTTGGTATCGCGACCGGTTTTATCTTCGTCGTCTGGAACAACATTGGCTACGCGTGGTTCACCGCGATGGATAGTCTTACACCGGGGTTGGGTGGCCTCGCCGTGGGCATTTGGCTACTCGGCGGTGTGCTGGGTGGTTTGATCATTCGTAAACCGGGTGCGGCCATCCTCGTCGAGGTTATTGCGGCCAGTGTCTCGGCTGCACTGGGCTCACAGTGGGGCCCGGAAACACTGTATTCGGGCTTGGCACAAGGCCTCGGTGCAGAGCTCATCTTTTTCCTTTTCGCTTATCGCCGCTTCAACCTGTTTGTTGCCACTCTGTCCGGTATTGGCGCCGGTGTAGGTGCGTGGACCCTAGAGCTGTTTTTGTCGCCAAATCTCGCTAAATCTTTAGAATTCAACATCATTTACCTGGTGTGTGTAGTAATTTCTGGTGCGATTTTGGCCGGTGTGGTCGGCTTCTACCTGATGAAATCGCTCGCGAAAACCGGTGCTCTTGATCGGTTTTCCGCAGGCCGTGAACAACGTGCCTAGTCCCTGTTAAAGCCAACTAGCTAACTCATAAATTTCAGTCATGCCAGCTACCGCCGTTGAGATCTCGAATTACACCTGGACGCACGCCGGACGCGCCCAGCCTGCCGTCGACAAGCTCAATCTGCGCATTCCTGCTGGGGAGCGGGTGCTGATCTGCGGCGATTCTGGATCCGGAAAATCCACCCTGGTGTCTGCCATCGCGGGCGTTCTCGGCGGAGATGAAGAAGGCGACCAAACCGGAAGCCTCAAGCTCAGTGATGATTCCGGAACCCGGGAGGCTGCGGACTCAATGATTCCAGTCGGGCTCGTGCTGCAAGACCCCGACTCGCAGGTGATTGCCTCCCGCGTGGGTGATGATGTGGCGTTCGGCTGTGAAAATTTAGGGCTGGAGCGCACCGAAATTTGGCGGCGTGTGCGCGAGGCATTGCCGTTGGTGGGTCTGGATCTTCCGCTAGACCACCCCACGGCACAACTATCCGGGGGCCAGAAACAACGCCTGGCACTCGCTGGGGTTATCGCCATGCGCCCGGGAATCATCATCCTCGACGAACCCACGGCGAACCTGGATCCACAGGGCGCTCATGATGTGGTTGCAGCGGTGGCGAATGTCGTCGAGCACACTGGTGCGACGCTCCTCGTCGTCGAGCATAACTACGAGGTGTGGGAGGATGTGCTGGAGCGTGGGTTGGAGTTTGCCTCCGGCAGGCTTGTCGACGACGCGCCGGCCCGCGAAATAATCGCCCGACGCCGCATATCCGGCCTACCGCGTGCCCAGATAAAGTTGGCTAAGAATTCCGCGGCACTGACGGCGGAATCTGTGACGGCAACAGAACAACCAACGCACCTGCCACCGCGTAGCCTGGAATTACCGGCCCATGCTTCGACCGTGATTACCGGTGAAAATGGAGCGGGTAAAACCACGCTATTGATGACACTGGCGGGCCTGCGGCCGCTGGCATCGGGAAGCATCGAATTTTCTGAGTCGATCCGAGATGGCCTGCGTGGGCCCGTCGCGAAGTGGAAGTCCCGGCAGTTAGCGCAGCGGATTGGTTATGTGTTTCAAAACCCGGAGCACCAGTTTGTTGCCCGAACAGTGCTGGAAGAACTCCACGTGGGCCCCAAGGTTATGGGGATCAAAGTGGGGAGCAAACGCACAGACGAACTATTAGAACGGCTCTCCCTGGCACACCTGGCGCAGGCCAATCCCTTCACTCTTTCCGGCGGGGAGAAACGACGCCTGTCGGTGGCCACCGCGTTGATCGCTGCACCACAGTTGTTGCTTTTCGACGAGCCTACTTTCGGTCAAGACCCACATACTTTCGGCGAATTGGTCTCGATAGTGCGCGGGCTGGTCGACGATGGCGTCACGGTGGTTTCGGTGACCCATGACAAGCACTACCGCGCAGCTCTAGGGGATAACCACGTGGAATTGTTACGTGCAGGGGGTCAGTGACATGTCTGCAGAAGTGAGTCCGTCTGGCACTTCCCGGATCAACCCGCTGACGCGGATCTTCATCATGCTGATTATCACCACGCCATTGCTGTTGAGCCTGGATTGGGTGAGTGCGACGATGTCGCTCAGCATTACTATCCTCGCGGCACTGCTGCTTGGGGTAGGGCCGAAAAGGATTTTCGGTGTTTTGTGGCCGCTGCTACTGATCGCCCCGGTTTCTGGTGCGTCGATGCTGCTGTATGGAGCCGAGGGTGGCGAGGTTTATTTTGAGTTTTGGTTAATGACCATTTCGGATAACTCGATTGAGCTGTCTATTGCCATCATGATCCGTATTCTGGCCGTAGCCAGCCCGGTGATCTTATTGGCACGAAATATCGACCCCACCAGGCTGGGAGATGCTCTGGCGCAGATTCTGCACTTCCCGGAACGCTTTGTCATCGGTTCTGTTGCCGGGGTGCGCATGGCTGGCCTGTTCCACGACGATAGGGTGGCGATGCATCGAGCCCGTCGTGCTCGTGGGTTGGCTGACCGCGGCAGGATTGCACATTTTTTCACCATGGCTTTTGGCCTGTTGGTGTTGGCCTTGCGTCGTGGCGGAAAACTTGCCACCGCTATGGAGGCACGTGGTTTTGGTCGTGCCCCGCTGCAAGGAGCTAAGCGCACATGGGCACGCCCATCGCGTTTGCACTCAGCCGATTGGCAAGCACTAGGTGCAGCCGCGGTGTGCGCTGCAATCCCGGTGGTAATTGCTGTGCTTGTCGGCAGTTGGCGTTGGTTCGGCCTGTAAACTGGCTCGCTCTGTCAGCTGGTACTGGTTTGGTGTAGGTTTGGGGCTGGTTTCGCGCTCGCTTGGTACTAGTTTGGCGCTGAGCAGACCGGCTGATTAACCGCCGTAGTAGTTCATACCGGGTTGTATGCCGCCGAAAATTTGGTCTGCGGTGACAAATTCATAGCCCTGGCTGCTGAGGGAATCCAGGATGCATGGCACTGCGTCGACGGTAGAGGCGTGTAAATCGTGCATCAAAATCACTGCGCCGTCGTAGGCATTGGTCACCGCGCGGTTACAGACGAGTGAAGAGTCTCGGTGCTCCCAGTCGCGGGTATCTACGGACCACATCATGTTCGCCAAGCCAAATTCAGCTGCGATATTATTGACCGTCTGGTTGGTGGAACCATAGGGCGGACGGAGCAAATTGGGGGTATAACCACCGGTGGCCGCCGCAATGGCTTGATTTCCGCGTTGTAGTTCGCTGCGAATTCCATCTGCGCCGAGTGTGGTCAGGTCCGGGTGATTGTAGGTGTGGTTGCCGACGGCGTGGCCCTCGTTGAGAGCTCGGGCTACCGGTGCCGGGTTGGCGTCGATGCTGGAGCCGACGGTGAAAAATGACGCTTTGGCGTCGTATTGCGCGAGAGTGTCCAGCAGGCGGTTGGTGTTGGCGGCCGGTCCATCGTCAAAGGTTAACGCAACTCGTGGAGCATCAGGATTCCGTGGGGCTTTCGCGAGGTGCCTATGGTTTGCTGTGTTTGCAGGTTCTACACCGGCCGCGTGCTCGTCTGAACTGGTGCGCTTCGCGTCGTCGTCGCCGTTCGTGCCTAATAGCCGCGTTGCCAATGCGGAATCTGGAGTATGAGCTAATTTCTGCGTATCTACCGCGACCGCAATTTTGCCGGTGGAGTATGCGCCTACGGTGCCTGCATCGAAATGGAGAACCAACGTGTGGCCGTCGTCGGCAAGCGTGAATCCGCCGAGGGCATCGGGGGTGAGATTATCTGGGAATACCGCGGCGGCGTCGTAGTTGGCGACTAATTCTTCGCGTGCAAGTGTGGAGAGCTCAGCGATTCCCGGGTGATCGGGAATAATTTCGCCATCTGCGGTGACGGCGCCGTCGTAAAGGTCAGCTACGGAGATGTGAGCGTCATTGGCGGTATCAAAACTCAGCACCCGGTGGTTGCGTTCGGGGGCCGCGCCCTGGGTATCGAACAGCGTGTTGAGCGCCAACGTCAGCACGCCGTTGTCGCGGTAAAGAACCGTATAGCTTAGTCGTTCGCTGAATTTACCGTCGAACTGTGGCGTGGAATCTCGGGTCACCGAACGGAAATGCTCGCGGAGGTCAGTGACTTCGGCCTGAATAGTTTTGTTGATTCCCGGGAAATCAGTCTCCGGGATTTCGACGTAAGATTCCACCGTCGCGGTCTCTTCCTTGCTGACAACGGATTTGATCCCCGCATAATCCGAATTCGCGAAATAAAACTTATCTTCGGTAGGTGCAGGTGACACGCTTGCCGACGTCGTCGGTGCCTCCGATTCGGTGGTCGCCGCGTTGTTGCCTGCATTTTTCTCAGCGGTGGACGTCTCGTCGGAAGCTTCAGCGCAGCTGGCAAGTAGCAGCGATAGGGAAGCCACGCTAGCCAGGGTTGCGTAGCGTGCTTTCGTGGCTGTTGACCCAAATATGTTTGAAGCTGTCATATCTTCACGGTAAGTAACGGCGGCGAGAACTGCAGGAAATTCGGTAAAAAGTGAGAAATGCGGCACGCATCGCTGTTGAGCGCTGCTGTTGAACACCCGGTGTGAATAACGGTATTGAGATCCAACTCAAAAACTGTTATACTTCAGTCTGGTTCGTCCCGCCTTTGTTGTGGGATGAAAGTCTGATCATCTTCACGGTGCACAAAATTGCTCATGGAGACGTTCTGGACACGCGGAAGGGCCCCGGAAAAGAGCCCCCATTTTTGCGTGTTTGGGTACGTTTGCCAGCAAGTAGCGTGCTTTACGTAGCAAGGTGTAAGAAAACTCAACCGACAAGAAAGACTGGTTTATGCCAACTATTCAACAGCTGGTCCGCAAGGGCCGCCACGATAAGAAGTCGAAGGTGGCAACCGCAGCGCTGAAGGGTTCCCCACAGCGTCGTGGCGTGTGCACCCGCGTGTACACCACCACCCCAAAGAAGCCGAACTCCGCGTTGCGTAAGCTCGCCCGTGTTCGCCTGACCTCCGGTGTTGAGGTTTCAGCCTATATCCCAGGTGAGGGCCACAACCTGCAGGAGCACTCCATGGTGTTGGTTCGCGGTGGTCGTGTAAAGGACCTTCCAGGTATTCGTTACAAGATCGTCCGTGGTGCTCTTGACACCCAGGGTGTTAAGGACCGTAAGCAGGCTCGTTCCCGTTACGGCGCAAAGAAGGGGTAATAAACAATGCGTAAGAATCAAGCTCCAAAGCGTCCAGTTGTCAAAGATCCGGTGTACCAGTCTGAGCAGGTCACTCAGCTGATCAACAAGGTTCTCCTCGACGGTAAGAAGGCTACCGCTGAGCGTATCGTTTACGGTGCGCTAGACAAGTGCAAGGAAAAGACCGGCACTGATCCATTGGGTACCCTGGAAAAGGCCCTGGGCAACATCCGTCCGGATCTCGAGGTCCGCTCTCGTCGTGTTGGTGGCGCTACCTACCAGGTTCCTATGGAAGTTCGTCCAAGCCGTGCGAACACTTTGGCTTTGCGTTGGTTGGTTACCTTTACTCGTAAGCGTCGCGAGAACACCATGATCGAGCGTCTGGCTAACGAAATCCTGGATGCCTCCAATGGTTTGGGTGCTTCCGTGAAGCGCCGTGAAGACACTCACAAGATGGCAGAAGCCAACCGCGCTTTCGCCCACTACCGCTGGTAATTCGCTGTATAGCCAGGCTGCGAAGCTTAACCATGTGAGGTGCTTCCCAGTGAGGAGCCGTTCGCGGCCTGGATATCACAGATTGACCCGGAATGCACCAGCACAACCTGGAGGCTTGCGGGTCTTTTGTTTAGCAGCGCATAGCTGCCAAATGAAACTTTTCGTGGCATTATCGCAAGTAACGCGAATTGCGCGCGGAAATTTACAGCAACAACTATTTTGATGGGGTAAAACTGTGGCACAAGAAGTGCTTAAGGATCTAAAAAAGGTTCGCAATATCGGCATCATGGCCCACATCGATGCTGGTAAAACCACCACTACCGAGCGTATCTTGTTCTACACCGGTATTAACCGCAAGGTTGGTGAAACCCACGACGGTGGTTCGACTACCGACTGGATGGAGCAAGAAAAAGAACGCGGCATCACCATTACGTCCGCAGCTGTTACCTGTTTCTGGGAAGGTAACCAGGTCAACATCATTGACACTCCAGGCCACGTTGACTTCACCGTTGAGGTGGAGCGTTCCCTGCGTGTTCTGGACGGCGCCGTAGCCGTTTTCGACGGCAAAGAAGGCGTTGAGCCACAGTCCGAGCAGGTGTGGCGTCAGGCTGCGAAGTATGACGTTCCACGTATTTGCTTCGTGAACAAGATGGACAAGCTGGGTGCGGACTTCTACTACACCGTACAGACCATCATCGACCGCCTCGGTGCCAAGCCACTCGTTATGCAGCTGCCAATTGGCGTTGAAGATGACTTCGACGGCGTTGTCGACTTGCTGCAGATGAAGGCCTACCTGTGGCCTGGCAAGGTTGAGGTCGGTGCAGAACCTCAGCTGGTAGACATCCCTGAGGACATGAAGGACAAGGCTGAAGAATACCGTGAGAAGTTGGTCGAGGCCGTCGCTGAGACCGATGAAGCGCTCATGGAAAAATACTTCGGTGGCGAAGAAATCTCCAACGATGAACTGAAGGCCCAGATCCGTAAACTGGTCGTCAACTCTGAGATTTACCCTGTTTACTGCGGTACCGCTTACCGCAACAAGGGTGTCCAGCCACTGCTCGATGCTGTTATCGACTTCCTGCCGAACCCAATGGACGTCGGCGAAGTTATCGGTCACGAGATGGGCAACGAAGAAGTCGAGATGCGTCGTAAGCCATCGTCGGAAGAGCCATTCTCCGGCCTGGCATTCAAGATTGCTGCGCACCCATTCTTCGGTCAGTTGACCTTCGTTCGCGTGTACTCCGGCCGCGTGGAACCAGGCAACGAAGTCCTGAACTCGACCAAGAACAAGAAGCAGCGCATCGGTAAGATCTTCCAGATGCACGCCAACAAGGAAAACCCTGTTGACGAAGCACTGGCAGGTAATATCTACGCGATCATCGGTCTGAAAGACATCACCACCGGTGACACCATTTGCTCGAAGGAAGATCCAATCATCCTCGAGTCCATGGACTTCCCAGACCCAGTTATCCAGGTTGCCATCGAGCCAAAGACCAAGGCTGACCAGGAGAAGCTGTCCACCGCTATCCAGCGTCTTGCCGACGAAGACCCAACCTTCACTGTCAAGTTGGACGAAGAATCCGGCCAGACCGTTATCGGTGGTATGGGCGAGTTGCACTTGGACGTATTGGTTGACCGCATGAAGCGCGAGTTCAAGGTCGAAGCAAACATCGGTAACCCGCAGGTTGCTTACCGCGAGACCATCCGTAAATCTGTTGCTTCCCTGGATTACACCCACAAGAAGCAGACTGGTGGTTCGGGTCAGTTCGCTAAGGTCATCGTTTCCATCGAGCCTTATGCTCCAGACGAGAGCGAGCTGGAAGAAGGCGAGAGCCCACTGTACAAGTTCGAAAACGCGGTCACCGGTGGCCGTATTCCGAAGGAGTACATCCCGTCCGTCGATGCTGGTATCCAGGACGCAATGCAGTACGGCTACCTGGCCGGCTACCCATTGGTAAACATCAAGGCGACGCTGGAAGACGGCGCTTACCACGATGTTGACTCGTCGGAAATGGCCTTCAAACTGGCTGGTTCCCAGGTTCTGAAGGAAGCTGTCGCTAAGGCTAAGCCAGTCCTCCTCGAGCCTCTGATGGCCGTCGAAGTTGTCACCCCTGAAGAATTCATGGGTGACGTCATCGGTGACATCAACGCTCGCCGTGGACAGGTGGAATCGATGGATGACCGTTCGGGCGCCAAGGTTGTCAAGGCCCGCGTTCCACTGTCTTCCATGTTCGGTTATGTCGGTGACTTGCGTTCCCGTACCCAGGGTCGTGCAAACTACACCATGGTCTTCGACTCCTATGGTGAAGTTCCGCAGTCTGTGGCTGAAGAAGTCATCGCTGCACGTACCGGCGGTTCGGCTAACTAGATCGAACACCCAGGGGAGTTAGCATCCCCGTCCCGGGATGGTTTCCGTTCGCGGTAGGATGGTGCTCCATTTGCGCCATCCCCGTGCGGAGAACTCGGGATCATCGGGTTGCGGCCGAGCTGAATTCATAGCGAATACGCTTCTAATGGTTTCCTGACTGGGAATCTATGGCAGCGGGGGCTTCGATTAGCCCACTTGCGTGGATTGAGTCGGCCGTTACCCGAAGGCCCATGATCTTAATGCTATGGTGAGAAGAAAGCCGTTTATTAGTAACAACGGTTTGATATATCTGTGCCATAATTCTAGGATCAGGTAACGGGCATACCTGTAAGACGTTGCCTGCCACAAGCCTGTGGCGAAAACGCAGGTAACTTAGTAGGCAAAAGAGATAAACCCCGTGGCTGCGAAGGTCGTAGCCACCGATAAAGTCCAGGAGGACATACAGTGGCAAAGGAGAAGTTCGAGCGTACGAAGCCGCATGTGAACATCGGCACTATCGGACACGTCGACCACGGCAAGACCACCACCACCGCAGCTATCACCAAGGTTCTGTCGGACAAGTATCCTGATGAAAACCAGGCATTCGCGTTCGACATGATCGACAAGGCTCCTGAGGAGAAGGAGCGCGGTATTACCATTAACATCTCCCACGTGGAGTACTCCACTCCTAAGCGCCACTACGCGCACGTGGACGCCCCAGGTCACGCTGACTACATCAAGAACATGATCACCGGTGCCGCTCAGATGGACGGCGCTATCTTGGTTGTTGCAGCTACCGACGGCCCAATGCCACAGACTCGCGAGCACGTTCTGCTGGCTCGCCAGGTTGGCGTTCCTTACATCCTGGTTGCTCTGAACAAGTGCGACATGGTTGACGATGAGGAAATCCTCGAGCTCGTCGAGATGGAAATCCGTGAGCTCCTGGCTGACCAGGAATTCGACGAAGAAGCTCCAATCGTTCACATCTCCGCTGTTGGCGCCTTGGAAGGCGAGGAGAAGTGGGTTCAGGCCATCGTTGACTTGATGGATGCCTGCGACGAGTCGATCCCAGATCCAGACCGCGCAACCGACAAGCCATTCCTGATGCCTATCGAGGACATCTTCACCATTACCGGTCGCGGTACCGTTGTTACCGGTCGTGTTGAGCGTGGCTCCCTGAAGGTCAACGAAGAAGTCGAGATCATCGGCATCAAGGACAAGACCCAGAAGACCACCATCACCGGTATCGAGATGTTCCGCAAGATGCTGGACTACACCGAAGCTGGCGACAACGCTGGTCTGCTGCTTCGTGGTACCAAGCGCGAAGACGTCGAGCGTGGTCAGGTCATCGTTGCACCTGGTGCATACACCACCCACAAGAAGTTCGAGGGTTCCGTCTACGTTCTGTCGAAGGACGAGGGCGGACGCCACACCCCATTCTTCGACAACTACCGTCCTCAGTTCTACTTCCGCACCACCGACGTTACCGGTGTTGTTTCCCTGCCTGAGGGCACCGAGATGGTCATGCCAGGCGACAACGTCGACATGTCCGTCGAACTGATTCAGCCAGTCGCTATGGACGAGGGCCTGCGCTTCGCTATCCGCGAAGGTTCCCGTACCGTTGGCGCCGGCGTTGTTAACAAGATCTTGGACTAATTCCAGATCTTGCACGGCATCGCTGCTCGTTTTAAACGCAGTAGCTAGCTGACTCGCAAGCCGCTATCGATTTATCGGTAGCGGCTTTTTGCATACCCAATTATTACCTGGAGGACACAACCAGAGCATAAAACCTGTTGCAGTTGATGCTGGCGTATTAACCGCAAGCAAACACACCAAAAACGCATTACCACGATCTTTGCGTCTAAAGCAGTAGCCGCAACACCACAATCTGATTTTGCCTGTGCCGTGTGCTCATCCCTGACACAGGACAGAAGTGCGAACACGGGGATTGTTCCCCAGAACCACCTCGATAGGGCTCGTTCGCAGGCTATAGTAGGCTGCAACGCAAGAACATAATTCAACGAACATACCTGGTAGCAGAGTGATTACTAGCTACCCACGCAATTCGCGGCGGCTACCTCACGCAGTAGTTGCTAACTCGTCGATTCTTAGTAGCTAAGGAGCCTATCTATTGTCTGCCAGCAATTCTTGGGGTCGTCCGTCTAAAAAATATGACTGGGGTGCTCAGTCTGGCTCGGAAAGTAATGAATCAACCTCACACGAGAATTCATCGAGGTCAGGCGACCCAGCGGCGTTACAATCTACTTCTCAATCGTCTTCCGAAGCCCCATACGATTGGGGGCAGGATAAGCCTGAGTCTTCTTGGTCCGCGGTAAGCAATCACCCGGAAACCAACTCATGGCAACCAGTCACTGTCGGTGATGAGGCTGTTACGCAATCTATCACACATGAGAATGGGGGGGCGTCGGCTACCCAGTTCCTGACAGATCGGCGACTTCACGCAAGAAACGGGCGTTCGTTATTGGCGCGGTTATAGTCGTGCTAAGTTTGGCAGCAGCTGGTATCGCATAGGCTGCGTTAGGTGATTGGAATTCAGACAACGATGAGGCTGTG
Source organism: Corynebacterium sp. LaCa_70 (assembly GCF_058182015.1). Lineage (NCBI taxonomy): Bacteria > Bacillati > Actinomycetota > Actinomycetes > Mycobacteriales > Corynebacteriaceae > Corynebacterium > Corynebacterium sp. LaCa_70. The sequence continues at coordinate 1,989,350 of NZ_CP190914.1, read as the reverse complement.
GTCGCGGATTCAGGAAAACCGCATACTAAGCCAGAAGATAATGCAGCTGCAACAGATTCGGATTCCGTAAATCCGGAGGATCAAGACAAATCCGAGGCTCCGTCGTCCGCCAATCAGGGCGCTGAGCAGAATTCTGCTGAAGATAAGGATCAAGAGCCCCAGGCTGCAGTAGGTGAGCATTGTGGGACAGACGATTCTTTAACAGCCTATGAGGTTGGTGTTTCTTATATTGAGCCGTATAGGGGGAGTGCTTGGCGTCCGGATGTTGATGCTTATGACCCCTGTGCGGAATTGTCTTGGATCACGATTACGTTAGAGGGCGCTACTGGATCCTCGCCGTATCACATCATGCTGTATCACCATGGGGATTTTTTGGGCACTGCGACCGCCGAGCCGTACGCTTTTTCTCCTAGAATCCAACAGGTTAATGATTCTGAAATTGCAGTTACTTATCGATGGCCGCGTGAGGGCGAAGGAAATGCGAATCCTTCGGGCCGAACACATGCTGGTTTCCATTGGGATGACGCTCAGGAGAAGATAATCATGACCGGGGACGTCCCGTCCTATTAATTTCGATTCCAGGTTAGGACGTGGGTGTGCTTTTCTCCACGGTTTCCACTTTGCCGGTCTTTCCTCCTATGATGCTCGCCAGGAACGGGAAGATAGCCACTGTCAGTGCGCCACCGGCAACGAAAATTGACGCAGTTTGTTGCTGCATCAATTCAGAATCCACTGCGAGGCTGGTCACTGCGACGATGATAGGGAGTCCGGTCGCCGAATATAGCCCAACTTGCAGTTGTTCGCGTGGTTTTGTAATGCCTGAGCCGGTGTCTGCGAACACCTCCCGCAGGTATACGGGAAGCCCGCGCGTGACCAAAATGAGGGCAGGAATTCCCAATACTTTGCCCGGATTATCGGCGATGGTTTGCCAATTAATTGCCATCCCCGAAACCACGAAAAAGATGGGAATCAACATCGAATAAAACACCACGTCGAGCCTGTGTTCAAGTGGCTTATGAAATTCATCTGGGGTAATCCGGTTGAGAATAATTCCAGCGGCAAATGCACCCAGTACAATATCGAGTTCGAACACTGCGGCTACGGCCATGAGGGTAGCAAGGATCAAGATGATAAGCCGCAAAATCGTCTGGTTGGTAGATCCTGCACCAGAAAGAAATGCCCGCCCGACGCCTGGAATCGCGTGGATAATTGCTGCGGGCGCAACGGCTACCAAGGCGGCAACGCCGATAAACGCCACCATGACGAGAAAAGTCGTCCAGGTGTCATGAGTTCCCAGCAAGAGCGCCATCGCGGTAATGGGAGCAAGTTCACCAATCGCTCCATGAATCAACACCGAATCACCGACCTTAGTACCGGTTACGTTGTCTTGCTTGAGCATTGGAGTCAGCGTGCCTAGCGCCGTCGATGTGAGAGCGAGCGCGACGACGATCGCACCCGGGATAGTATCAACTAAGAAGTATGCCCCGACGCCACAGGCGACCGCGCACACAAGCCAAGTTGATAAGCCGATCTTCGCCTGCTTTGAGCGCAGAGACTGCAGGTTGATTTCGAAGCCTGCGAGCAAGAACAACGCACCAACGCCGAGTTCCTTGAGCATGCCGATGCCTTCTTCTTCGGCAGCCAGATCAAGTACAGAAGGTCCGATAACCATTCCGAATACCAGAAGTAGTGCAACTGCGGGAATCCGATTTTTAAACACAAACGCTACCAGTGGAGCAAGTAGTGCTGCAGCCATGATCCATGCAAAGGAAACCAGCGCATCAGTATATTCTGTTGCTCCAGCTGCGAGAATAATCGTGTCAGTTGCGTGCGTTCCGGTGCCGTCCATGATCTATAGACTACGCATAATCGCGAGCAAGACATAAGAAAACCGCGTGTGGGTAAAATTCCCTTGCACGCGGTTTCGATATGTCCGTAGGGGTGCTGTGCCCCTAGCTAGACGGCTGGTTCGACTTTGTCCATATGCAATCGGTATACGGTGTCGATATCGACGTCTTCGATAGCATCCCGCAAGTCTGCTTCGCTCGTCTCGATCATGTCGTTGAGTTTGTTTAAATCGGCTTCGGGTCGAGCATTAACCGTGAACTCAATGGTTGGTCGTGCGCGGTCGATGGACACTTTGTGCTTCGCCGACGTTATGTCGGAGTCGGTCGCTAGTTGCGCCGCGACCGCCTTGGCTATATGCCCAATGTGCATAGTAATTTCACCGGCAGAATCCGATGCCGAGGAACCTACCTGTGAGAACGTACGGCGACGTAGGTTGATGACGATCAACCACAAACCGATAATGATCGATCCCGCTAGCACACCCCAGAGCAGGTATTCGTACCAATCTTGCTCGGGTAGCGTCTTCCACGCTTCCGGATCCCTCCAGAGCGCTAGGTCTTTGGCAAATTGCACATCAAAATGCACGAGTACTGGCCACAGACCAAATACGATCAGCCCAACCGCGATGAAGAAGAAGATGAACCGATCGATGAAAGCGGTCAGTTTGCTCATGATACGCCCTCCTGGGAGTGTTCATTTTCGACGCTGACATCGATAGCAGGTGGGTTCTGCAAAAAGGCAAGCTTTCTCGTGATGGCTTCCTCAGCGCGCTGTGGCAACGAAGAATCATTCACGTCGCCTTCAATAACGACGCGAAGCTTCTTTTTCGATATCTTCGAGTGAGCCGACCGAGCTCCTGGTAACTGTTGTGCCGTAGCCGAGCTGATGCGCGCAATGTCTACTGGGCGCATCCAGGTTGCGGCAGTGCTGTTTACCGCGCGATGTGTGCGCGGCCGAGGTTTGAAGGTCACGATAAGCAGTAATAAGCCAACGACGATCGAGCCCACACCGACCCAGACGATCCATTCAGGAAGCTCATCTTGACCAAAAAACTCTGTGATTGGGGTGATCCAACTTTGTTGATCGTCATTCGGAAGTACAAACCAAATTTCGCGGATTAATACGCCAGCTAATGCCAACAGCAAAAGGCCGAGGAGAACGCTTAAAGCTCGCGCGATCGGCGATGCTTTTGGTTCTTGTCCTTGGAACGAAGCCTCCTTAGCCACGTGAACCACCTCTAATCTCTCGGGCAACTTCGCGTGGATCTTTGAGATAGATCGCGCGCAACGGTTGCGGTTGGGGAACGGTGACTGAGCGGAAAGGATGATCAGCAGGCGCGTACGGCTTCCGCAGTTGTCGCTTCATCGGTGTACGCACTTTTTGCAACTTCCGTGGCTTCGGTACCTCGGGTTTCCGAGAATGCCCCACGTCGAAAACTTCAATGTCGCGCAACGGCACTGGTCGCGGAGACTGCACCTTGCGAAGTTTCTTCCGACGCACATCAACCGCCCGCGGTTTCCGTGGTTTCGGAGCAGTAACGCTGCGAACACGTGGTTTGCGCGAGACCACTTCACGCAGCTTTCGCTCGTCCGGTAGTGAGACTGATCGGGGTTCAAATGAGCGCGTGTTGACGTTCGTCAGCTCTTGCGGCTCCGGTACCGTGACTTCGCGTAGTGGTTGCTGCTTTGGCGTAGCAACCGATACTTCCGGAAGCTTACCGACAGAAATCTCCCGTAAAGCAGCTGGTGCTGGTACGTTGATTTCCCGCAGCGGTTGTTGCTCCGGCGTGTGTACCGAGGCTAATTTTTGCTGCTTTGGCGTAGTCGGCGAGATGACCTTGCGCTCACGTGGCACCTTTACGGTGCGAGTGGGCTCAAGTTCGGTGACTCGGATTTCCCGAAGTGGTGTTGGTTCCGGAGTTTCAACTGAAACTGGTTCCATTGGCTCAGCGACGGCGATGACACCAAGCGGTTTCGGCCACGGGGACTCTACCTCGTGTCGAACCGCCAATTCGCGGGTCTCGACCGCGGTGAGCTCATCGATGCGACGCGTAGTGGTGATTTCGCGGAGTGGCGCGGAATCTTCCACTGAAATCTCCCGCAGAGTTTCTGTCTTGGAATCGATAATTGGTTGGACAACCTCGATTTCGCCGACGGCGATATTCCGGGGGGAAAATCTTTGACGTGCTGCTACGTCGTCGCGGCCAATCCGTTGTTTGGATGGGACAGCTTCACCGATGGTGACGTTAACGCGCGTTGCCTCATATCCCATGTAGATATCCAACGCCTCTGCGATTGCAGTGCGCACTTCCGTTGCAACCCGGACTGCGGGCGAAGGCCACACCACAGCGATGACGACGTCGACTGAGGCAACCTGGCGTTCTTGATCCAAGCGGATATCGAATCGCGGGTAATTGCGTGACAGCAGACCGCCGTCAACGTCCGTGGTGCCCGGCACGCTATAAATCGCACGCTCTACGACGTGTTCAGCGACCCGAGTCTTGTAACTGGTAGTACCTGCAGCCTGCGACGAGTCTGAATTGCGCTCAGCTTCCTGAGTGTGTTCAGTCTTGTCGACGGTGCTGGAAGAAGAGCTCGCAAATGATTCCGTGGTGGCCGCAGGTTTATCCTGCTTTTCCATTAGCCCCGACCTTTACCTGAAGAGAAAATTTGCGTCAGATCAATGCGGCCATCAAAGTGTGCGCCGATGGCGGCACCAATCAGGCCGAACGGAATGGCCCAGAGGGCATACCAGCCGGTGATGTAGATCAGCAGCAAAAGACCAATGCCTACCAGTGCGCCAATCAGTGTGTAACTAATGTTGTTCATAAAACCCGTCCTCAAAAGTCTTACTACTGGTTAGATGTGGAGCTATCGGTGGCATCAGAAAAGATCACGTCCACGCGACCAAGTTCGATGGAGCAGGCTTTCTGAGCAACATCGCGAATATCAGATGCGAGATCGTATAAATTGACACCCGCCGAAAAATCAGCGATGACGTGAATCTCGATGTGTTGTTCACCTGCACCAGATACCCGGCGTAGGCCAGAAACGCGTTCACCGGGGTAAAGCAGGGCAACCTCACCGAATCGACCGTGATGGAGCGCTGCTACCCCGTGAACTTCTGCAACTTTGGATGCGATGGATCGCGCATCCGCCACCTCAAGCTGGGGTGCTTGAGTTGCGGCCATGTTTAGCGATCCTGGCCCGAAGAGATTGCGGTCTGCTCGTCGTCCTGCTCTTCTTCGTCATCACCAGGCAACTTCACGTCGTGTACGTTGACGTCGACGCCAGAGACGTCCAGCCCGGTCATGCGCTCTACGGCGGAGATAACGTTGCGACGGATAGCGTCGGCAAGCTCGTGGATAGCTACGCCGTATTCCGCGGTAATTGCTACCTCGACGTGAGCGGTGCCTTCTTCTACCTCGACGGAGACACCCTGCTTGACATCTTCGGAACCGAAAGTCTGACGGATGGAACCCATGACACGCTGGGACGTCGAACCCAGGGCAGCAACACCCGAAACTTCGCGGGTAGCCAGGCCAGCGATCTTGCCGACGACACCGTCATCGATGGTGGTGGTGCCGTGCTCGGTTTCCAGGTTGCTGTTCACCTTGCGAGCAGGGGTGTTGTCAGAAGACTGGTTCTGGTTCTGTTTTTGGTCGGCCATTGTGGCGCCTACCTTTCTGCTGTCTCATGGTTAAAAAATGAGACCCCGGAGGCTAACGAGCCGCACGGTGTGCCTGATGTTGAACGGTGGCACACCCGGGGTGTTTCTGTATCGGCCAAGCATTATGGATCACACCTGAGTGTGTCCAAGATCTGTTGGCTGACTTTATCTTACGGAAAAATCACCATGTGCGTTCAGTTTTAGTGATACATATCATACTACGGGGGCACTGCGTGGGGTGGGATTAGAAAGGCTTGAATTATGGCTCGTGACGTGATTGAATAGCTAGGTTGCTTAGACAGGATGTATTCCGCCTATCCATAGTTGGGTAGCCAGATGCATTGTGGCCAAGCAATCATGACACCTTCGTCGTGCATGGTTCCTAAAAAACTCTCAAAACATCAGGGACCACAACACATGCACAGAAGGGCTGCCAATCGGGCAAGGTTCGTCGCCTTCAGACAGAACATCCCGAGCGGTAGTGCCGGAGAAGGGGCATAGCAAGTAAACAGCGGCAGTACACAGTCAGGTTCCACCGGGGCTTTTCTGGCATAGCGCGCAGTGATTTGCGTGTCTGGCCGAATCCGGTGCGTGTCAACAAGGACCGAATACTGACGTTGTTTGCAGGCAGTTAGCCCTGGATGCGGACAACGTTGCAGAGAAATCGAAAAGCGAGCTTTCGTCGCCCAGCGCACGAAAGCAAGCGAGGAAGAGGATAATCGTGGCGGGACAAAAAATCCGCATTAGGCTCAAGGCCTACGATCACGAGGCAATTGATGTCTCGGCCAAGAAAATTGTCGAGACTGTCACACGCACCGGCGCCCGTGTTGTTGGGCCTGTGCCACTGCCGACTGAAAAGAACGTCTATGCCGTTATCGGTTCTCCACACAAGTACACCGATTCGCGTGAACACTTCGAAATGCGCACTCACAAGCGCTTGATCGACATTCTCGACCCGACGCCAAAGACCGTTGACGCATTGATGCGCATCGATCTTCCGGCCAGCGTTGATGTCAACATTCAGTAATCGCGAAGCGAAAACTCAGTACAAAACTACGACTGTCTAAAACTGTCAGTGGAGAACAAATAATGAGCGAAAAAGAGATCAAGGGCATTCTGGGCACCAAGCTCGGCATGACTCAGGTCTTCGACGAAAACAACCGGGTTGTTCCGGTCACTGTCGTCGAAGCTGGTCCTTGCGTGGTCACCCAGATCCGCACCAAAGAAAAGGACGGCTACACCGCCATCCAAATCGCCTATGGCGAGATCGACCCACGTAAAACTGCTAAGCCGCAGGCCGGTCACTTCAAGAAAGCTGGCGTTACCCCGCGTCGCCACGTAGCGGAAATCCGTATGGACGATACCTCCGCGTACGAGGTTGGCCAGGAAGTCACCGTTGACATTTTCGAGGGCGTAAACCTCGTTGATGTCACGGGTATCACCAAGGGTAAAGGTTATGCCGGTGCCATGAAGCGCCACGGCTTTGCTGGACAGGGCGCCGCCCACGGTAACCAAGCTGCACACCGTCGCGTCGGTGGCATTGGTGGTGCTGCAACCCCAGGCCGTGTTTTCAAAGGTAAGCGCATGGCTGGCCGCATGGGTCGTGACCGCGTCACCACCCAAAACCTCAAAATTCAAAAGATCGACGCAGAATCAAACCTGTTGCTCATCAAGGGCGCTATCCCTGGTGTCAACAAGGGCGTCGTCACCGTTAAGACTGCTGTGAAGGGTGGTGCATAAGCATGAGTAACCTCACGCTAGATGTACAAACCGCTGAAGGCTCCACCAACGGTACCGTTGACCTGCCAGCAGAGATTTTTGACGTAAACACCTCGGTTGCCACCATGCACCAGGTTGTCACCGCTCAGCTCGCTGCCGGTCGTTCCGGTACCCACAAGGTAAAGACCCGCGGCGAAGTCCGTGGTGGTGGCCGTAAGCCATTTCGTCAGAAGGGCACCGGCCGTGCTCGTCAGGGATCGATCCGTGCACCGCACTACACCGGTGGTGGCATCGTGCATGGTCCCGTCCCACGTGACTACGCACAGCGGACCCCTAAGAAAATGATCAAGGCTGCCTTGTTCGGTGCGTTGTCTGACCGCGCACGCAATGGTCGCATCCACGTCATCGAGGAATTGGTACCAGGCCAGGAACCTTCCACTAAGAAGGCAAAGGCATTCCTGGAGCGCGTTTCTTCGAACAAGAAGATCTTGCTGGTTATCAACCGTGAAGATCTGAATGCACAACGCAGCGCCAACAACCTGCCAAACGTCCACATCTTGGACTCCGGGCAGCTCAACACCTACGACGTTTTGAACTCCGATGACGTCGTATTTTCGGCTGCAGCCCTGCACACTTTCATTAACCGCGGCGCAGAAGCAGCCGTTGCAGGGGAGGAAAACTAACATGGCAAAAATCGTAAACCCACGCGATATCATCATCGCTCCGGTTGTTTCCGAGAAGTCCTATGGTCTGATGGAGCAGAACACCTACACGTTCACCGTCGCCAAGGACTCCAATAAGAACCAGATCAAACATGCCGTTGAAGAAATCTTCGGCGTGCAGGTCGCTTCCGTGAACACCCTGAACCGTGAAGGTAAGCGCAAGCGCACCCGCACCGGTTTTGGTCGTCGGAAGGCAACCAAGCGCGCTTACGTAACTCTTCGCGAGGGCAGCGACTCCATCGATATCTTTGGCGCTAACGCCTAAGACTTCGGAAGGTAAGGAAGAATTATGGCTATTCGTAAATACAAGCCGACAACTCCGGGTCGCCGCGCGAGCTCCGTTTCCGACTTTCAGGAAATTACCCGGTCCACCCCGGAAAAGTCGCTTCTGCGTCCACTGCACAAAACCGGTGGTCGTAACGTACACGGACACATCACCGCTCGGCACATTGGTGGCGGCCACAAGCGTCGTTACCGTCTGATCGATTTCCGTCGCAACGACAAAGATGGCGTTCAGGCCAAGGTTGCGCACATTGAATACGATCCAAACCGCACCGCAAACATTGCTTTGCTGCACTACACCGACGGTGAAAAGCGCTACATCATTGCTCCAAAGGGCTTGAAGCAAAACACCATCGTTGAGTCCGGTCCAGACGCCGACATCAAGGTGGGTAACAACCTACCGTTGCGCAATATTCCGACTGGTACGACCATCCACGCTGTTGAGTTGAAGCCAGGCGCAGGTGCCAAGCTGGCACGTTCCGCTGGTTCCTCAATCCAGTTGTTGGGTAAAGAAGGCAAGTATGCCATTCTGCGTATGCCTTCTTCGGAAATTCGTCGAGTCGACATTCGTTGCCGCGCCACCGTCGGTGCCGTAGGTAACGCTGAGCAGATGAACATCCGTTGGGGTAAGGCTGGTCGTATGCGCTGGAAAGGCGTTCGTCCAACCGTTCGTGGTGTCGTTATGAACCCGATCGACCACCCACACGGTGGTGGTGAAGGTAAGTCCTCCGGTGGTCGCCACCCAGTGTCCCCATGGGGCAAGAAGGAAGGCCGTACCCGGAACCCGAACCGTTATTCCAACAACATGATCGTGCGCCGTCGTCGCCCGAACAAGAAACGCTAAGAGGAGGTAAAACGATATGCCACGCAGCCTAAAGAAAGGCCCGTTCGTCGATGAGCACCTCCTCAACAAGGTGGACGCTCAGAACGAAAAGGGCACCAAGCAGGTAATCAAGACCTGGTCCCGCCGTTCCACCATTTTGCCGGACTTCATCGGGCACACCTTTGCGGTGCATGATGGCCGCAAGCACGTTCCCGTTTTCGTGGAAGATTCCATGGTCGGCCACAAGCTCGGCGAATTTGCACCTACCAAGACCTTCAAGGGTCACGTCAAAGAAGATAAGAAGAGGCGATAAGCGATGAGTGACGTTATCACCAGCGCATCCGCCACTGCTCGGTACGTGCGTGTAACCCCAATGAAGGCACGTCGCGTCATCGACCTGGTGCGCGGAAAGTCAGTATCTGAAGCTCTAGCGATTCTGAAGTACGCTCCGCAGGCTGCTGCAAAGCCAGTAGCCAAGGTGGTTGCTTCGGCTGCCGCTAACGCAGAAAATAACTTCGGCCTGAACCCAAGCACATTGGTTGTCTCCGAGGCTTATGCCAACGAAGGTCCAACCATGCGTCGTTTCCAACCGCGTGCTCAGGGTCGTGCGTTCATGATCCGCAAGCGCACCAGCCACATCACTGTGGTAGTCGAAAGCCAGGAAGAAGGTGCCAAGTAAATGGGTAACAAGATCCATCCACACGGCCTACGTTTGGGTATTACCGCTAACTGGAATACCCACTGGTTTGCTGAAAAAGACTACGCAGACTACGTGGCCGAAGACATCAAGATCCGCAACTTCTTGTCCAAGGGACTTGAGCGTGCCGGCATCGCAGACGTCGTTATCGAGCGCACTCGCGACCGCGTCCGCGTAGACATCCACACTGCTCGTCCGGGCATCGTTATCGGCCGTCGTGGTGCCGAAGCTGACCGCATCCGCCGTGAGCTGGAGAAGCTGACCGGCAAGATGGTCGCGTTGAATATCCTCGAGGTCAAGCAAGTCGACGCCAACGCCACCTTGGTTGCCCAGTCGATCGCTGAGCAGCTCGTGAACCGCGTTGCCTTCCGTCGCGCTATGCGCAAGGCAATCCAGTCCGCGATGCGTCAGCCACAGGTCAAGGGCATCAAGGTAATGTGCTCCGGTCGTCTGGCCGGCGCTGACATGTCCCGCGTTGAGCGTTACCACGAAGGTCGCGTCCCTCTGCACACCTTGCGTGCAGAAATTGACTACGGCACCGCCGAAGCCCACACCACCTTTGGCCGCATCGGCATCAAAGTGTGGATCTACAAGGGCGACGTCGTCGGCGGCGTACGGGAATCCGAACTGAACGCACCATCCGAGCGTCGTGGCCGGGGCGATCGTCGTCCTCGCCGTGGTGGCCAGCGCCGCCAGCGCGCTCAGCAGAAGAAGGACTAAAGCATGCTTATTCCTAAGCGCGTGAAATTCCGTCGCCAGCACCGCCCGAAGCGTAGCGGTGTCTCCAAAGGCGGAAACCGCATCAACTTCGGTGACTACGCAATCCAGGCCCTCGAGCCGGCGTACGTGACCAACCGTCAGATTGAGTCTGCACGTATTGCGATCAACCGCCACGTCAAGCGTGGAGGTAAAGTGTGGATCAACATCTTCCCGGACCGTCCACTGACGCAAAAGCCACTCGGTGTACGTATGGGTTCCGGTAAGGGACCTGTCGAAAAGTGGGTTGCCAACGTCAAACCTGGCCGCGTACTTTTCGAAATGTCGTACCCGAACGAAGCAGTCGCGGTTGAGGCTCTGCGTCGTGCCAGCCAAAAGCTGCCATGCAAGGTCCGCATCATCAAGAAGGAGGACCAGCTCTAATGGCAACAGGTACCCCTGCATCTGAGTTCCGTGAGCTCGACGATAACGAGCTCAAGCAGCGTCTGAGTGACGCCAAGGAAGAACTTTTCAACTTGCGTTTCCAACTGGCTACCGGTCAGCTGACCAACAACCGTCGCATCGGCGTCGTCAAGCGTGACATTGCCCGCGTCTACACCGTGCTTCGTGAGCGTGAGTTGGGTATGACCGAGACTCCAGGAGCTGAGGCATAACTATGAGTGAGGCAACTGTGACAGATTCCACCAAGGGCCCTACCCCGAAGAAAGACAAGGAAAAGGGCGCCCGCAAGGTACGGATCGGCTACGTCGTATCTGACAAAATGCAAAAGACCATTGTCGTCGAGCTCGAGGACCGTAAGCAGCACGCACTGTACGGTAAGATCATGCGCTCGAACAGCAAGGTCAAGGCACACGATGAAGACGAAATTGCCGGCATCGGTGACCGCGTCCGCATCGTCGAGACTCGTCCGCTGTCCAAGGACAAGCACTACCGTCTCGCCGAGATCGTCGAAAAGGCTAAGTAGTCTGCATCTAGTTTTCGAACTAGTCTGAAGTCCCGGGTACGTATAATTGGCCCCGGTTCGCAACCCCCGTTTCCAATCAAAGGAAATCGGGGGTTTCGTTTGTAGCTGGCCCCCGGGTGCTAGGCTAGCCTTTGGTAAATAACAGCAGGGGAGCCTAATGAAAGGGTAAAATATGCACAAGTATCTCGGGACCAAGACAAAAGTGACTACAAGCTTGGCTGCATTGGCACTGCTTGCGGCTGGTTGTTCTAGTACGTCGGACTCAGCTTCTTCGAACCCGTCCGGTAGTGAGGAGGCGAAAAGCAGTGAGGCGACTTCCGAAGAACGCATCGCCGCTGTCGGTCTTGGCGATGCAGACACGGTATTGGCATTAGGCGAAACTCCGGTTGCTGTCGCGCCATGGGCGGGAGCTACGGACGCGGTTGGGCCATGGGCTGAAGATTTGTTGGGGGATAAGAAGCCAGCGGTTATTGAAGATACCTCGACGGGCTTCGATCAGCAGAAGATCGAAGCTATCGCGGCTACCGACCCGACAAAAATCATCGCGGTGAATCATGCGATCGACGACGAGACGAAAAAGAAGTTTGAATCGATTGCGCCAACCACAGTGCACTCGGAAGAAGACAAAGACTGGCAGATCCCGTGGGAAAAACAAGTAGAAACAATTGCCAAAGCTTTGGATAAGGAAGACGAAGGCCAAAAGCTGATCGACGATACCAACGAAGCTTTCGAAGAATTCCGAAAGTCTCATCCAGAGCTGCAAGGCAAGACCGCCGCAATCGCACTGCCATATGACAATCAGCTGAGTCTCTACACGTCGGGGGATGGTCGTGGTCAATTTATCGAGGACTTAGGTTTCGTCATCCCGGAAGAGTTACAAGACGCCGACGGTGAGTTCTACCGTACCATTGCACCAGAGAACTTTAGCGAGTATAACCAGGCTGACTACCTGTTCATCCTCGATTGGGAGGGCTCTGCCGACAAGATCAAGTCCCAAGAGGCCTTTCAAAACATTGACGCTGTGAAAAACGGCAACGTATATTACTTTGACGCACTCACTGGCACCGCCATGTCCTTGCCTAATCCGCTGACTATTCCGTACTCAATCAGCAAATTCGATGACAAGCTGAAGGAATCCAATAAATAGTCACAAGCCAAAAGTTCTCATGGGCTAGCTGACTTGGGGGGATGCGGACGTCTTGTTAGCTTTGCGCACAACGCCGCGCGTACCTTAGTGGTCACGCGCTCGTTTTTGGTAAGCGGCCTACCGACTGGCCCGCGGATCGGTGGGGCATACCATCGGTGTGCCCGTGACAGGGTCGGGAACTACCTGTGCAGCGAGCCCAAAAACCTCTTCAATCAACTCGGAATTGACCACGTCGCTTGGTGCTCCGGTGGTGACAACCGCACCGTCTTTCACGACGATGAGATGATCGGCGTAACGTGCTGCCTGGTTCAAATCATGCAGCACCGCGACGATGGTTTTTCCTTGTTCATGGAAATCCCGCAATAGTTCCAAGAGTTCGTACTGGTGCGCAATATCCAAAAATGTGGTGGGTTCATCCAACAGCATGATCGGCGTCTGCTGTGCCAACAACATAGCAATCCACACTCGTTGGCGTTGCCCACCGGATAATTCCGAGACTAACTTGCCAGATATATCCGTGAGGCGAGTCGCGGATAAAGCATCGGCTACTGCCTGTTCATCGTTAGCGTCCCACTGCCGAAATAAACTCTGGTACGGTGCGCGTCCGCGCGCGACCAGATCGGCGACGCGAATCCCGTCCGGGGCAGTAGAAGATTGCGGCAATAACCCTAATTGCTGCGCCACGTGTTTGGCGGGGAGGTCAGTAATTGCCGTGCCGTCCAGCAAAACCTGGCCCTCTGAAGGAGTGAGCACCCGTGAACAAGCGCGCAGCAATGTTGATTTGCCGCAGCCATTCGGACCGATGATGGCGGTAAAAGACTGATGGGGGATATCGACGTTAACCCCACGCGAAATTGTTGCGGTTTCATAACCCACGGTGGCGTCAACGATGCGGAGCCGTGGTTCGGGTTGTGCGGTGTTCATAGTCTAGGTTCTCGCTTTTCGTCGCGGTTGGCGATGTAATGATTACGGGGTTGAGCGATTATGGGGTCTGGTGATTACTCGGATTGGTGCGCTCAGCCTCCTCTGCAGCCGCTCTGCTACGCAGCCGTCTGGCCGGGCAGCCTTCAAACGCCCGGAGATGTTTAGCCGGTTCCATAGCGGCGGGTGGACTCGCGCAGTAGCAGCCAGAGCATGTACAAGCCACCGATAACTACGGTGATAAGCCCGACGGGGATTTGTCGGTAGAACGTCGCGATGACCAGCGATAATATGTGCGCTCCGGTGAGCAGGGTAGCCCCCATGGCGGCCGCGCCCAGTAAGGACACCCCGGCTGTGCGCATGATGCGCCGGGCGATTTGCGGTGCCACCAGCGCAATAAATGAGATCGGCCCCGCGGCTGCCGTGACTAAGGCGGTGGTAGCAACGCCAATCACGATCAACCCCAGCCGTGCGCGATTAACTGCAAATCCCTGGGTGGTTGCCGCGTCGTCGCCTAGCTCCAGGTGCCGCAAGGCACGGGAGTATCCGGCGGCGGCAATGACGACAATGATGCCCAGGAGCATCGTCGGCACGAGCCCCTGCCACGTGACTTTCGTAATGGATCCGGCCGCCCAAAAACCAACTTGGATGCCTTCTTCCACATCGGCGCGGGTGATCAGATACGAATTGATCGATGTCAGCATTGCCGAAACACCAATGCCGACGATGATCAGCCGAAACCCCTGCACACCCTTGCGCCAGGCCAATAGGTACACCACCAGGGCTGTGATGATCCCGCCGACGATGGACGCACCGGCAATTGCCCAAAAATTACTCGTGCCGACGACGAGCATGGTGATCACCACGGCTGTATAAGCACCAGCATCGAAGCCGATGACATCCGGCGACCCTAGCGGGTTGCGGGTCAGCGATTGGAAAATTGCTCCACCGACGCCGAGCAATGCGCCGAAGGCGACTGCGGCCACGGCGATGGGCAGGCGCCATTCGCGCACGATCGTGGAATCGAAGCCACCGCCCCGGCTGAACAATGCACTGAATACCTCGCCAAGGCTTAAAGGGTATTCCCCGAGCGTGATAGCCGCGACGGCACCAATGAGCGCGAGCAGCAGCAATCCCAGTGCGGTGACCAGGACGCGCGTCGGAAAGTGCAACGAGACCCACCGATTGCGGATAACCAGTCGTCGGTAGCCGTGCGTGACTTCCGGGAGCACCGTGCCGCTGTAGGGTGCGTCGTTGTGAGATGACTTGTTGTGGGGTGTGCCGTGTGTTGCTGGGGTGTTGTCTGCGCTCATAGTCCACTCGCTTTCCGACGCCGTACCAGCATGATCAGTACCGGTGCGCCCAGCACTGCGGTGACGATGCCTACTTCAATTTCGCTGGGGCGCGCGATGATGCGCCCGATGATATCGGCCGCTAGTACCAACACTGGGGCTGCTAAGGCGGAGTACAGCAGAATCCATCGTTGGTCTGGTCCGACGATCCAACGCACGACGTGAGGCACCATCAGTCCTACGAAGGCCAACCCACCGGTCAGTGCAGTGGCACCACCGGCGAGCAAGGTGATTGCGATGATGCCAAGCACGCGGGTACGCACGATTTTGGTGCCGAGAGCAGAGGCGAGGTCGTCGCCAAGCGCAATGGAATTTAACGATGGGGAAATCGCCAAAGCAACCACCAGACCGGCGGCAAGAAAGGGGGCGACCAGTGCGGTATCGGCAAGCTCTGCCCGGGCGACCGAGCCCAATCCCCAGCTGCGGATGGCTTGGAAGGTGTTGGGGTCGAGCAAAGTGAGAAACTGTGTGACGCCGGATAACACCGCGGCAAGGGCGACGCCGGCGAGCACCAGGGTGGCGGGGTTGGCTTTTCCGTTGGCGCCGAGTGCGGCTCCGGAACCGATGAAATACACCACCGCGGTGGTCACGGCCGCGCCGAGGAATGCGAACCAGATATAGCCGCTGATGCTGGTCAAGCCAAAAAATCCGACACCAATGGTCACGGCAAAACCCGCACCGGCGTTGACACCGAGGATGCCTGGATCGGCGAGTGGATTGCGGGTTAAGGCTTGGATGAGGGCGCCCGCCACGCCGAATGCCGCGCCAGTAATGACTGCGACGACGGTGCGGGGGATGCGCAGTGTCCACACGATGATCGCGGCTTCGGAATTGTCATGGGCGAGCAGGCCGTCCCATACTTCGCGCACGGGTAACGGGTTGGCCCCGAGGGCGAGGCTGATGCACACCGTGGCAGCCATGGCGATAAGGATCAGCAGCATGCCCAGTGTGCGCCGTGCAAAAAGTGCAGGTGCCTGCATGGACCATCCTTCGTTGTGAGGAGTCACTAGTGAACCCGGTGAAACATTTCTTCCAAAAGGGGAGCCTACCCTTTAATTAGAGAATAAGCCATGCCTAGGCTATCGGGGCTGTCGGCAGCTACCGGTTTCTTTTCGGCTTCCCCGCAATCGTTCCTGTTCGGGGGTAGAAATGAGCACCTCATCACTTTGTTTGATGTAGTTCACTTCTGTGTGATGCGTGGCAACTCCAGCACATTGTCCAGATCCCTCGCGTGATCAGCTCAAGCTTAGGTTGGAAGAAGAATTCCAAATCGTTGATCGCATGAGACGCGCACTGGGTCGATTACCTCGTCGAATGCCATGTTGACCCTCCGCATTTCCGGTGATGGCGGGCATTCTGCACGCCCGCACATGACGCAGGATGTCATCCATGCGATGGCGGTGGTCATCACTGGTGTGAATGCTGCCTTGGACCGACGCTTGGATGCCCGAGATGCCACCGTGCTGACGTGGGGGCGTGTCGAAGGTGGGGTAGCGGGTAACGCGATTCCTGCGACCGTAGAATTGCAGGGCACCCTGCGGAGCGCCTCGGTAGAAGTCTGGGAACGTGCCGAGGAGCTAGTGCGCGAGATCATCGGTGGTTTGCTCGCTGCTTATGGCATCGACTGGGACCTGGAATGGATCCAAGGCGTACCACCGGTTGATAACGACGGGAAATCCAATACCGCGTTCAACCGGGCCGCGGCGGCATTGGATGGTGATCTTGAGATCGTTGGCACGCCGCAATCCAGTGGTGGAGAAGATTTTGCGTGGTATCTGCGCGACGTGCCCGGGGCGATGGCGCGTTTGGGTACCTGGGATGGCAAAGGCGATAAGCAGGATTTACACCAGCCAGATTTCAACCCGGATGAGCGGGCGCTGATATTGGGGACCAAGCTGTTTACTGCTGCCGCGTTGGATTGGCACCCAGAGAACCGGGACGACAGTCTGGCTTGAACAATCGCCACAGCTTGTGGTTGAATAGCAGGGTTGCCGATGCTGGTCGGCGTGTTTGTGGTGCGTTTCCGAATCACAACCGCCGAGACCCTTCGACCGCCACCGACACCAGTTAATTGCATGAATTTCAGTTAACCGCCGGTGGTGTGTTCGTCGACAAGCATCAGGTAGCTGCAAGAACAAGACCGAGTGCGATCAGGACGGAAATCTTTTCGCACATAAATCCAGGTCAGGAGACCAACTGTGATTCAACAAGAATCGCGCCTGAAGGTCGCCGACAACTCCGGTGCACGAGAAATTCTCGTCATCCGGGCTCTCGGCGGATCCGTGCGACGCTTCGCAGGCATTGGTGACATTGTTGTCGCTACTGTCAAAGAAGCAGTCCCAGGTGGAAACGTGAAAGAGGGTGACGTCGTTCGCGCCGTCATCGTTCGCGCAAAGAAGGAAACCCGTCGTCCAGACGGCTCCTACATTGCTTTCGACGAAAACGCTGCTGTCATTCTTCGTTCCAACGATAATGACCCACGCGGTACCCGTATCTTCGGGCCTGTCGCTCGTGAGCTGCGTGAGAAGAAGTTCATGAAGATTGTTTCTCTCGCACCGGAGGTGATCTAGGTGAAGGTACATAAGGGCGATATGGTCCAGGTCATTTCGGGCCCAGATAAGGGCGCGCAAGGCAAGGTCATTGAGGCATACCCAAAGACCAACAAGGTTTTGGTTGAGGGCGTCAACCGCATCAAGAAGCACGTTGCGAACTCCGCGCCGGAGCGTGGCGCTGAGTCTGGCGGAATCGTTACCCAGGAAGCACCAATCCACGTCTCGAACGTCGCGGTGCTCGATTCTGACGGTAACCCAACTCGCGTTGGCTACCGCTTTGACGAGAACGGCAAGAAAGTCCGCATTGCTCGTCGCAACGGGAAGGATATTTAAGGCATGAGCGACAACTACACTCCACGTCTGAAAACCCGTTACCGCGACGAAATCAAGAACAAGCTGAATGACGAATTCTCCTACGAGAACGTCATGGAGATCCCTGGTGTTGTCAAGGTTGTTGTCAACATGGGTGTTGGCGATGCTGCTCGCGACTCCAAGCTGATCAACGGTGCGGTTGAGGACCTGACTCTGATTACCGGTCAGAAGCCACAGCTGCGTCGCGCAAAGAAGTCCATCGCGAACTTCAAGCTGCGTGAAGGCATGCCAATCGGCGTACGCGTCACCATGCGCGGCGACCGTATGTGGGAGTTCCTGGATCGTCTGCTGACCATCGCGTTGCCACGTATTCGTGACTTCCGCGGCTTGTCCGATCAGCAGTTCGACGGCCACGGCAATTACACCTTCGGCCTGTCCGAGCAGACGATGTTCTACGAGATCGATATCGACAAGGTAGATCGTCCACGTGGTATGGACATCACCGTTGTCACCAGCGCTACCAACGACGATGAAGGTCGTGCGCTGCTTCGTGAACTGGGATTCCCGTTCAAGAAGTAGGTATGTAGGACTGAATAAGTCTGTTTGTTAAGTACTTTAACCCCTTCGGCATGAAACCGGAGGGGTTAAAGTCATTTTTTGGTGTCCTTGGTTTGTTTTCTTCTTGGGAAGAAATACCATGCAGCAAGAAAAGCGATGAGGCTGGGGATGACGGCGATGATTAATTCAGAAGAATCACGTATGAAGTACAACAACCATTGAAAAAGCCCGAACAGCAGCATGGCTGTAAAAACGGATCCAATCATCCCGCCGCTTTTTATCTCTTGTCACCACAGTACGCGTACCTGCTTATCGTGCCAGTGCAATGGCAACCTGCTACGCAATGGATCTGGCGGTGTATTGTCAAATTAATCATCTGCGTGTTTTGCTAGAATGGCCCCAATTGCTATTTAGAGTGGTAATACACGAAACCTACAAGGAGCCAATAACTATGTCTACAATCCCAAGCATTCTTCTCCGCGCTATCCCAGGTGCACTTATCGCTGATTCGGGCATTTCCAAGTTAGGTATGGATGCAGAGTCGTCGAAAGGTCTGCAGGACTTTGCTGCTACGGGCATCCCTCAGGTAAAGGAACTGCCATCCGATAAATTTGGCACTATCATCGGTGCTTCCGAAGTTGCCGTCGGTGGTGCGCTGTTGGCTCCATTCGTTTCTAACCGCCTTGCCGGTCTCGCACTGACCACCTTTGGCGCCGGCTTGTTGAGCATTTACTTCCGTAACGACGACATGACCCGCGAGGATGGCATCCGCCCATCTCAGGATGGCATGTCTATCGCGAAGGACTCCATGATGGTGGCGATTGGCACCGGGCTGATCGCTCTGGACCAGCAGGATCGCATCTCGGGTGCACTGCAGGATCGGAAGATCGCCAAGGCAGAAAAGAAAGCTGCCAAGAAGGCGGCACGAAAGGCTAAGAAAGACGCCAAGAAGAACTCCTAAAATTAATTTCCCGGTGAAATTGGCATTTGGAATCGGTTAGCCGTTCTAGCGGTTGGCCGAATCGCCCCAATCCTGCTAGGGTTGGGGCGTCTTGTGCTTTTTGGGATACGTGTGCCTAAAACCACGATCCGAAAACAGATAGTGCGTCGATGTGATAACTCCTTCTGGCGTTTATTCTGTGCGCACAGACTTGTAAGTTTTTCCTACGTTTGTTGTAGGCCCCTCGCCATCATGGCGACCGAGCTTCATCGAGGTAGCGAGCGATCATGCTATTGAGCATGGGAGCGCCGAGTTGCCCAAAACAGCCCGGTAACGCCCTAAGGTGAGTTTGGGAACCGCAACGAGAAAGGTTCAAGGTCACCGCATGACCATGACTGACCCGATTGCAGACATGCTCTCACGGGTGCGCAACGCTAACCATGCGCAGCACGACACCGTGTCCATGCCTGCATCCAAGATCAAGGCGAATATCGCTGGAATCCTGAAGCAAGAAGGCTACATCACTGACTTTTCCGTCGAAGGTGAGAAGGCTAAGAAGACCCTGTCTTTGGAGCTGAAGTACAACAACCGCGAGCGCGCCCTGTCCGGTTTGCGCCGCGTTTCCAAGCCTGGTCTGCGTGTCTACGCCAAGGCAACGGAACTTCCTAAGGTCCTGGGCGGACTGGGTGTGGCTATCATTTCCACCTCCCACGGCCTATTGACGGACCGCGAGGCTGAGCAGAAAGGCGTAGGCGGAGAAGTCATCGCCTACGTCTGGTAAGGGAAGGGTGATTATTAATGTCACGAGTTGGTTTGGCACCAATCGCCGTCCCTAGCGGCGTCGAGGTAAAAATCGATGGCCAGAACGTTTCCGTCAAGGGGCCAAAGGGCACCTTGCAGGTTGATGTTCCAGAGCCAATTTCCATCGTCCAAGAAGACCGCGAACTCCGTGTTTCTCGCCCGGATGACCACCGTAAAAACCGTTCTCTGCACGGTTTGGCACGTTCCTTGGTGAACAACTGCGTGGTCGGTGTAACCGAGGGCTACGAAATCAAGATGGAAATCCACGGTGTTGGTTACCGTGTCCAGCAAAAGGGCAAGGATCTCGAGTTCGCTTTGGGCTACTCGCACCCTGTGCCGGTGAAAGCTGATGAAGGCATCACCTTCGCTGTGGACGGCAACACCAAGTTCTCTATCTCTGGTATCGACAAGCAACAGGTTGGCCAAGTTGCGGCGAACATCCGTCGCCTGCGTAAGCACGATCCTTACAAGGGTAAGGGCATTCGCTACGTCGGCGAACAGGTACGTCGCAAGGTCGGAAAGACGGGTAAGTAAGCAATGTCTAATTCTGAAAACACCAAGCGCACCCCGGTCGGTAAGGATATTTCCTCCCGCCGTCGTGAAGCACGTGCCCGCCGTCATTTCCGTATTCGCAAGACGCTGCGTGGAACCCCACAGACCCCACGTTTGGTCGTTCACCGCACGGCGCGCCACCTGCACGCTCAGCTGATCGACGATCTCGCTGGTCACACCCTGGCTGCGGCCTCCACCATGGAGATCCGCGACGCCGAGGGTGACAAGAAGGCACGTGGTGCCGAGGTTGGCAAGCTGATCGCACAGCGTGCCCAAGAAGCAGGCATCGAAGCAGTTGTTTTTGACCGTGCCGGTTACAAATACCACGGCCGCGTTGCTGCTTTCGCTGATGCCGCACGTGAAGGTGGTCTGAAGTTCTAATGATCAACGCAGTTGCACACACCAACGGAAAGGACGCGTAATGTCGGATCGTGATCAGCGCGACGGCGGACGCTCCGCCGACAACAAGAAGAACGATCGCAACAATCGTCGTAACGATCGTCGCAACCAGGACAACGAGCGCGATAAATACATCGAGCGCGTCGTAGCCATCAACCGGGTTTCCAAGACCGTCAAGGGTGGCCGCAATATGAGCTTCACCGCTCTGGTCATCGTCGGTGACGGCGAAGGTATGGTCGGTGTTGGCTACGGCAAGGCCAAGGAAGTTCCAGCCGCAATCCAGAAAGGCGCAGAAGAAGCACGCAAGAACTTCTTCCGCGTCCCAATGATTGGCGGAACCATCACTCACCCAGTACAGGGTGAAGATGCAGCCGGTGTCGTCATGTTGAAGCCAGCTGCACCCGGTACCGGTGTCATCGCCGGTGGTGCCGCGCGTCCAGTTCTGGAGTGCGCCGGCGTCCAGGACATCCTGTCCAAGTCGCTGGGTTCGGATAACGCTCTGAACGTCGTCCGCGCCACCGTGGACGGCCTGAAACAGCTGGTGCGCCCAGAGGAAGTTGCTGCACGTCGTGGCAAGTCCGTCGAAGAGGTTACCCCAGCCCGTATGCTGCGCGCTCGCGCAGGACAGGAGGCATAAACCATGGCTCTGAAGATTACGCAAACACGTGGCCTGGTCGGCACCACGCCGAATCAGAAGGCCAACATGGAAGCACTGGGCCTCAAGCGCATTCGCCACTCTGTTGTCCAGAAGGACACCCCGGCGATCCGTGGCATCATTCAGAAGGTGCGCCACCTGGTCACCGTCGAAGAAGTGGCAGGGGAGTAGATATACCATGAGCGATATCATCAAGCTGCACGATTTGCGCCCGGAAAAGGGTGCAAACAAGGCAAAACGCCGCGTCGGTCGCGGTGAAGGCGGTAAGCGCGGTAAGACTGCCGGTCGCGGTACCAAGGGTACTAAGGCACGTAAGCAGGTAGCGGCAAACTTTGAGGGTGGCCAGATGCCAATCCAGATGCGTTTGCCGAAGCTGCGTGGCTTCAAGAACCCAAACAAGGTTGTCTTCCAGGTTGTCAATGTTTCTGACCTGGAAAAGACCTTCCCACAGGGCGGCGACATTACCGTCGTTGACCTTGTCAACAATGGTCTGGTTCGCAAGAACCAACCAGTCAAGGTGCTGGGCAACGGCGAGATCTCTGTAAAGATCAACGTCACTGCTCAGAAGTTCTCTAAGTCGGCTGTCGAGAAAATCGAAGCCGCTGGAGGCTCCACCAACAAAGCTTAAGCGGTTGGTGCACGAGCACTCCGTGCTGTGATAGTCGTAGCCCCTGGTTCCTGCTGATGCAGGTGCCAGGGGTTTTCGCCTACCTAGGGCTGCATGGTTGGAAGCGAGATTATCGATGAACGTGTGCGGCCTACCCTTACAGCTGACTATTTTTCCTGTAAAACACTAAGGTTGTCCTATTGCACACGCCTGAAAGTGTTTTCAGTTGCTGATGACTGGTAGGCTACTAAGGTCACGCGTACATGTGCGCGCGCTGGCGCTTGAGCGTGGATGTTGAGAGGCCGCGCGCAGGCGCTCACTAATGAAGAAAATATCGGTTGCCTTTGCGTCACTTTCCACGGTGGCAGTAGTTGGGCTAGGAGGCTTTAGTGTCTGCCATCATTCAGGCTTTTAAGGATGCGGATCTTCGACGCAAGATTCTGTTTACGATTCTGCTGATCGTGATCTACCGCGTCGGTGCCCAGATCCCTTCGCCGGGTGTGGACTACCAGAATATTTCCGGACGGCTCCATGAGCTGACACAAGAAGATGACAGCCTATATTCCGTCATCAACCTGTTCTCTGGTGGTGCGTTGCTGCAGCTATCGATCTTTGCGATCGGCATCATGCCGTACATCACGGCGTCAATTATTTCTCAGCTTCTCACCGTGGTGATTCCTCACTTCGAGCAGTTGAAGAAGGAAGGCCAATCCGGCCAGGCGAAGATGACTCAGTACACCAGGTACATGACCCTGGCATTAGCACTTCTGCAGTCTGCTGGCATCGTGGCACTGGCTGATAGGAACCAACTTCTTGGGCAAGGCGTGGAAGTTTTGGATCCGGATCGCACCGTATTCGACCTGATCCTTCTGGTTACGGTAATGACGACCGGCGCGATCCTTGTTATGTGGCTCGGCGAGCTCATCACGGAAAAGGGCATCGGTAACGGTATGTCCTTGCTCATTTTTGCTGGTATTGCGACGCGTTTGCCGTCCGACGGTTACCGCATTTTGCAGGACAACGGTGGAGTCGTTTTCGCTGTGGTCTGCGCGGCTGTTGTCGCCTTGGTCGTTGGCATTACGTTTATGGAGCAAGGTCAGCGACGCATCCCTGTGCAGTACGCAAAGCGCATGGTTGGTCGGCGCCAATACGGCGGATCGTCGACGTATTTGCCTCTGAAGGTTAACCAGGCTGGTGTTATTCCAGTGATCTTCGCATCGTCGCTAATTTACATGCCGGTGTTGATCACGGAAATCGTGAACTCTTCGAATCCGACACCTCCAGATAACTGGTGGATGCGCAACGTCATCGCCAACCTACAATCGCCGTCATCGTACGTCTACATCCTGGTATATGTGACGCTCATTATCTTCTTCTCGTACTTCTATACCTCGATTCAATACGATCCGCACGAGCAAGCTGAGAACATGAAGAAATACGGCGGCTTCATTCCTGGAATCCGCCCGGGACGGCCAACAGCGATGTATCTCAGCTTCGTGATGAACCGCTTGTTGTTTGTCGGTTCCATCTATCTGGCATTTATTGCCATCCTGCCAAACCTCGCGCTTGACATGGGGGTCGGTTCACAGGATTCCGCCGGTATGACTGCATTCGGCGGTACTGCTATCCTGATTATGGTATCCGTGGCGTTGACCACAGTGAAGCAAATTGAATCCCAACTCTTGCAATCCAACTACGAAGGGCTGCTCAAATAATGCGATTGGTACTCCTTGGCCCAGCCGGAGCCGGAAAAGGCACTCAGGCTGAAATTCTCAGTGAGAAGCTGAATATCCCACACATCTCTACTGGCGACTTGTTCCGTGCCAATATTTCGGAGGGAACCCCTTTGGGCGTCGAGGCCAAGGAATACATTGACGCGGGCAAGTTGGTGCCTACCGACGTCACTGCCCGGATGGTGGAATCCCGCCTGGAAGAACCGGATGCCGATGAGGGCTTTCTTCTCGACGGTTTCCCTCGCACTGTCGAACAGGCCGAAATTTTGGAAGACCTGCTGGCGAAGAAGAATCTGCGGCTTGATCATGTCATCAACTTTGAAGTCTCCGAAGAAGAAGTAATCGAGCGGATGAAAGCTCGTGGCCGCTCCGATGACACGGAAGACGTGATTCGTACTCGGCTTCAGGTCTATCGCGACGAAGTGATCCCCCTGATTAAGCACTACGGCGATGATGTCATCAACGTGCAAGCCGAAGGCGAAATTGACGAGATTAACCAGCGCACCATGTCCGCGTTGGGGAAATAAGTAGCTCAGCGCATATTTTTCCGTAAGGCGCCGCATACACGCGGTACCGATTTTTCACAAAAGGACGCACTTTCCCATGAACTCCCGTAAATTGCTCGCCGGCATCGTCGGCAGCGTCGCGATGTTGGCTTCGGCTCTCTTCCCGACAGCATCCGCTCACGCACAAGGTCTCCCCGGATCTTCGGAGATCGCGAACAACTTCCAGGCCCCGGCCCTCCCAGATTTTAACCAGTTGGTTCAACAATTTGACCAACGCAACCGTGATGGAGCCTGGGAGCTTCGCAATCAATTGGTACACCAGGCGAACACGTTGAATCCGCAGTTTGGTGGGGGAGTTGCGCACTCCATTGACCAAGCACTCGACGTTGTTTTCCCTGGGTTGGTAGCGCAAAAGCAAGAAGCAGCCCGCGCTGCCCAAGGCCCAGTCGAACCCATGACTCCTGCTCCGGCGCGCGGACCGCACATCGATACTGGAGCATGTCCAGCCGACGCTCGGGTCTGTGTGGACATCGATGGTCGTCGTACTTGGTTGCAAGACGGGCATGGCAACGTGACGCACGTGGCGTCTGCCATGGCACCTGGTAAACCAGGCCAAGACACTCCACGCGGTACATTTAACGTGAACCGTAAGGTGAAAGACGAGATCTCGTACGAGTTCAACAACGCTCCAATGCCGTACGCGATCTATTTCACGAATAATGGTCACGCGTTCCACGAGGGATCCCCGGCATATGATTCCGCCGGTTGTGTTCGTTTGCCGAACCAGGATGCGATCGCTTTTTGGAACCACCTGAACATCGGAGACAAGGTATTCATTTACTAGTATTCATCTACTAGTAATCAATTGCTCGTTTCTAGCTGCCTTCGGTATTTCCAGCATTTGCTAGTATCGCGGCAGATTGGACGTAATCCCGACTCCTGGCAGATCCCAAGTTCCGCATTTCCTACCTCGTTAGTGCGTCAGGTTAGCGCGTCCGCTAGCAAAAGTTTGTTTTTGCTGATAGCGCTCTGTATAGTTGGGATCTGGTCTGTCAAAGCTTTACCGTGATGCTGTTTACGCAGCTAACGAGCACTGACACCGGCCATGGCCGGTGTTTTGTCATTTGCACAGCAGTGCAGATTTTCCGAGTACAACAGGCCAAAGAAGCAATAGACAAGCAATCGGCGCAGCCGTGGCTGTGCCAGGAAGCCGGAGGATATGGCTAAGGAAGGCGCAATTGAGGTAGAAGGACGGGTAACCGAGCCTTTGCCAAACGCAATGTTCAAAGTCGAGCTAGACAACGGACATGAGGTGCTTGCTCATATTTCGGGTAAGATGCGCCAGCACTATATCCGTATCCTCCCAGAGGATCGGGTCGTTGTGGAACTGTCCCCATATGACCTGAACCGTGGCCGCATCGTCTATCGCTACAAGTAAAGACTGTAAGCCTCCCTACTCAAAACAATTCGCCCGCAGGTAATGCCGCGGGCATATTGTTCGTTCACCTCAGGCCGCGGTGGCCGGAGCCTGACATGTCGTGCAAGGCACCATGCGCATAGCAGAAATCTGCTACCGGCAGAAATGTTTTGTCACAACCTGAATCAGGGCGGGTAGGGAGAAAACCACCGCAAATACCCCGAAAGGACTCGCCTTATGGCACGTCTCGCTGGTGTGGATCTCCCACGCAATAAGCGTATGGAGATCGCTCTCACCTACATCTACGGCATCGGTCCAACCCGTGCCGCCGAGCTGCTGGAAGCTACCGGCATCTCTCCTGACTTGCGCACCGACGCTCTCACCGATGACCAGGTGTCGTCGCTGCGTGACCAGATCGAGGCTCAGTACACCGTCGAAGGTGACCTTCGTCGTGAGGTACAGGCCAACATCCGTCGCAAGATTGAGATTGGAAGCTACCAGGGTCTGCGCCACCGTCGTGGCCTGCCTGTCCGTGGTCAGCGCACCAAGACCAATGCACGTACCCGTAAGGGTCCAAAGAAGACGATCGCAGGAAAGAAGAAGTAGTTTATGCCTCCAAAGACTCGCTCTGGCGCACGTCGTGGCCGTCGCGTCGTAAAGAAGAACGTGGCCCACGGCCACGCCTACATCAAGTCGACCTTCAACAACACCATCGTGTCGATTACCGACCCAGCCGGTGCCGTTATCGCATGGGCTTCGTCCGGACACGTCGGTTTCAAGGGCTCCCGTAAGTCCACTCCATTCGCCGCACAGATGGCCGCGGAAAACGCTGCCCGCAAGGCAATGGATCACAACATGAAAAAGGTCGATGTTTTCGTTAAGGGTCCGGGCTCTGGCCGTGAGACCGCTATTCGTTCCCTGCAGGCAGCAGGCCTTGAGGTCAACTCCATCACCGATGGCACTCCGCACCCATTCAATGGCTGCCGCCCACCGAAAAAGCGTAAGTTCTAGGGGAAGGAAGAGGTTTAAGAAATGGCTCGTTATATTGGCCCCGCAACCCGCATATCTCGCCGTCTGCGCGTCGACCTAGTCGGCGGAGACTTGGCATTCGAGCGTCGTCCTTACCCACCAGGACACGCCGGACGCAACCGCATCAAAGAATCTGAATACCTGCTGCAGCTGCAGGAAAAGCAGAAGGCAAAGTACACCTACGGTGTTCTGGAGCGTCAGTTCCGTCGCTACTACACCGAGGCGAACCGCCTGAACGGCAAGACTGGTGACAACCTCGTCATCTTGCTGGAGTCCCGTCTGGACAACGTCGTCTACCGAGCAGGTCTGGCAAAGACTCGCCGTCAGGCACGTCAGCTGGTTTCCCACGGACACTTCACCGTGAACGGCAAAAACATCGACATCCCGTCCTACTCGGTCACCCAGTACGACATCATCGACGTTCGCCCACGTTCGCAGAAGATGCAGTGGTTCGAAGAAGCCCAGGACGCCCTGGCCGACGCCGTCGTTCCGGCTTGGCTGCAGGTTGTTCCTGAAACCTTGCGCATCCTCGTGCACCAGCTGCCCGAGCGCGCTCAGATCGACGTTCCGCTGCAAGAACAGCTCATCGTCGAGCTTTACTCGAAGTAATCCAGCTTCATATCCTCAGCTTTTCTTTCCTTATTGTTGTCCTAACCGGCGTCAAATAGCGGGCGCCAAAGGAGAAAATTCATGCTTATTTCACAGCGTCCCCAGCTGACCGAAGAATTCATTGATTCTTCGCGCTCCAAGTTCGTCATCGAGCCACTGGAGCCGGGCTTCGGTTACACCCTGGGTAACTCGCTGCGTCGTACGCTGCTGTCCTCGATCCCTGGGGCTGCGGTTACTTCCGTGAAGATCGACGGTGTCCTGCACGAGTTCACTACCATCAACGGCGTAAAGGAAGACGTTTCGGAGATCATCCTAAACGTCAAGGACCTGGTCCTTTCGTCGGATTCCGACGAGCCTGTCGTTATGTACGTCTCCCAGCAGGGCGCCGGCAACATCACTGCCGGAGATATCCAGCCACCAGCTGGCGTGGAGATTCACAACCCGGATTTGCACATCGCATCGCTGAACGACGACGCCCGTTTCGAAATGGAACTCGTTGTTGAGCGCGGACGTGGCTACGTTCCGGCTGCCCCAACTTCCGGAGACATCGGACGCATCCCGGTAGACCAGATCTACTCGCCGGTGCTGAAGGTGTCCTACAAGGTTGAGGCAACTCGTGTTGAGCAGCGTACCGACTTCGATAAGCTGATCATCGACGTCGAGACCAAGAACTCGATTACTGCCCGCGACGCCCTGGCTTCGGCCGGCGGCACCCTGGTAGAGCTGTTCGGCTTGGCCCGTGAGCTCAACACCCAGGCAGAAGGCATCGAAATCGGACCATCCCCACAGGAGTCCGAATACATCGCAGCCTACGGTATGCCGATCGAGGATCTGAACTTCTCCGTTCGCTCGTACAACTGCCTGAAGCGCCAGGAAATCCACACCGTTGGTGAGCTCGCAGAGTGCACCGAATCGGATTTGCTGGATATCCGCAACTTCGGCCAGAAGTCGATCAACGAGGTCAAGATTAAGCTGGCG
The DNA here is from genome assembly GCF_058182015.1 of Corynebacterium sp. LaCa_70. NCBI lineage: Bacteria > Bacillati > Actinomycetota > Actinomycetes > Mycobacteriales > Corynebacteriaceae > Corynebacterium > Corynebacterium sp. LaCa_70. The sequence goes on along the minus strand of NZ_CP190914.1, from coordinate 1,960,841 downwards.
AACCTGAATCTGACTCTGAAGGATGCCCCAGAAGACTTCGACCCAACTGTGTTGGAAGGTTACGACGCAGAAACGGGCGACTTCAAGGATCCCGCAGAAGATTCCGAGTAAAGCGCATATGTTCTGGCGAGATTAGGTTCCAGCGCTTGAGCAATATCGTCGCCTCTGTTGGCTCAACGGTTTCCGACGATGGCCCAAGCCTGTACAGCCGAAATCTCGCACCGCGCTCATTGAAAATTAACGAGGAGAAACACTATGCCTACTCCAAAACGAGGCGCCCGAATTGGAGGCTCGGCTCGCAACCAGCGTCACATTCTGTCGAATCTGGCCGCTGCTTTGTTCGAGCACGACTCCATCAAAACCACCGACGCCAAGGCTAAGCTGCTGCGTCCATACGCAGAGAAGCTAATCACCAAGGCTCGTTCCGGCACCCTGGCTGACCGTCGCGAAGTACTCGCACAGGTTCCACAGAAGGATGCCGTAGCCCGTCTGTTCAACGAACTGGCTCCGAAGTTCGAAAAGCGCGACGGTGGCTACACCCGTCTGGTGAAGCTCGAGAACCGCACCGGTGACAACGCTCCAATGACCCAGATCTCTCTGGTGCTGGAAGAGACCGTTACCGCTTCCGCAGAGCGCACCACGAAGGCTGCTGCTGCGAATGTCGACACCGACTCCGCTGATCCATCCGACGAGTCCACCATGGACTCCGAGGGTGCAGGCACCGTTGATGCCGGCCAGGATTCCGACGAGAAGTAATCTCGCGGCTTTCTAGCGATGGGGCAGTGGTTGGGCCTTATATCGGCGCAACCACTAGCTCGCCAGCTTCTTCCTGCAGCCGGCGAAAGATGCCTTGCTGTAGCAAAGATCACTAAGCTCTATTTTCTCGATGAAGAGGAAATAGAGCTTTTGTGCATTAAAGTGAAATCATGAAACGCAACGAATCGAACCAAGACCGTGGAATCCGTGCCGTACTCGGCATTATTGCTTTGCTCGTTGGGCTGTTAGCTGCCGGCGGTTTCCTCCGCGCACTGTTGATCATCGTCGGCCTTGTTCTGGTCATCACCGCAGCAGTAGGCTTCTGCCCGTTGTACCGCCTGCTGGGAATCAACACCTGCAAAGTGTGGCGGTAACACATACCGGCGGTAACAACGTACAGCGTTAATAACGCACGGTATTAAGATAGTTTGGCGTTAACAACGTAAAACGCTCACCTAGAGCCGGTCCCGACTCCCGCATCCGCCGGCCTAGCCTAGGCGGGCCTAGCCTAGGCGAAGGCGGGAGCACGTCTGCGTCCGCGCCGCCGCAGCGACATTGCGCCGAGCGCCGCCATCAATAGCAGGGCATAAGCGAGGGTGATTGCCACAGCCGCGGGGATGTCGATGCGATACGCGCTCCAGAATCCCACCACGCTGCCTAGCAACGCAATCACGACGGAACTGCAGAGAATTTGGCTGAGCATAGACATGCCTGGTATCCGAACGGTGACAGCGAAGATGCGCCCGGTAGCCGCAGGCAGTACCATCATCGCGATCACCAGCATTACTCCGGCGGCGTAAAAACTTGCAGTCACCGTCAAAGAGGTTAAGGCAAGCGTCGTCAAGCGCAACGCCCGTACCGGTACGCCAGCGACGGTGGCCGCCCGCTCGTCGAAGGCACAAGCTCCAAGCAGGGGCAGTAGCCAGCCGACGAAGACGATATTCGCCAGCATGATCGGCACCAGCGTCCACAGATAAGACGGTTGCGACAGTGCGGCGAGATTGAGATTGCCCACCAACACGGTGTGCACGTCGAAATGCACGTTCGAGAAATTCAAACTCAGTAGCACGATCCCAACGGCGAACATGCTGGGAAAGACCAATCCGAGTGCGCCGCCTTCTGCGATTAACCCGGTATCAGCCAGCCACCTCGTGCCCAATGCCACCAGAAATGCCGCGGCTCCTGCGAATAGGACAAGTAATGGGGATTGCACCGAGCCGGAAATCAGCGCGCCCACGACGATTCCGGGCAGTACGGCGTGGCCCATGCCGTCGAGAAGCATTGCATCTTTGTTTGCCACCACGATCACCCCAGGAATTGCGCAGGTAATAGCGGTAACGACGGCCAAAATACTGACGGTGACGACGAAACTCATTGGGAAAACACCAATCCGCGCTTAGGAGCGAAAACCAGGGATATGAGGGCGAAGAAGGCCTGCACGACGGCGATCAGAGGGCCAGTCGGGATCGAGCCAACGACCACCGCCAGGTAGACCCCGATCAAGCAACTAGCAGCACCGATCAATGCGGCAAGGACCGTGACGACGCCGAGCTGATTCGACCATTGCCGCGCGGCCACGCAGGGGGCGATGACGAACGAGACCATCAAGATCACGCCGACGACTTTGATGCCGTTGACGACCACTAATGCGAAAGCGGTCATGGCGACGACGTGTAGCAGGCGGGTGCGTACTCCGGAGGTTGCGGCGAAGGTGGGGTCGAAAAGCCAGCATTTCAGCATGGGGAACCACCAGATGAGTCCGCTGAGAATAACCAGGCTGAGTACGACGGAAATCCGTAAATCTGCGATGGTTACCGAGCTAGCATTACCCAACAGATAGTCCTGAATTCCGCCTTTGCCGGGTAGCGGCTGTTTGGTGATGATGAACAACCCCAGCATGCCTAAGGCAAAAGACACGCTAAGTGAGATGGCCATGCCGGTATCGACGGACAACGGCGTGTGATGAAATAACCAGTGGGACAGCCCGACGGCTAGCAACGCGGTCAGTAACGCACCGGTCGCTAAAAACAGCGGGTTGCGCGTCGGCAAGTTAAGGTACGCGGCGATAAGAAACGCGAAGGTGATTCCCGGCAAACTGGCGTGGGAAATCACATCGGAAATCAGTGCTTGCTTGCGGAAATACACCACGGGGGACAGTGCACCGGCTGCAACGCCGATGACCATGGTGCCGAGCACCGCCATGAGATACGTGTGGGTGGTCAGCAATTCCCATGGCGTGATCATGACACCGACCTGCGATCCCGCGTGAGGTTCGCGGAGAAGTTACCCGGCAAATTATAGGCGTCGCTGATGGCGGTATCGGTGAGAGTTTTGTGCGTTGGTCCGTTCGCGGATACCTTGCCGTTGGCGAGCAACGTCACGTGGTCGCAGTATTCGGCGACTTCCGCCAGGTTGTGATGGACCATGATGATGGTGGTCCCAGCCTGGTGTAGCTCGCGGAGGATGTCGACGATTGTTTCTTGGCTAAAGGCGTCGATGCCCTGGAAGGGCTCATCGAGGACCAGCAGCTCCGGGCTGTTGACGAGCGTGCGCGCTAATAGTGCGCGTTGCCTCTGCCCACCGGAGAGCGCGCCAATCGCAGCGCCGGAATATTTCTGCAAGCCGACGGCGGCAACGGCCTTTCGCGCGGCTTTTTTATCTGCCGAATTTGGCCACGGCCACCACGAGCGTTTGCTGGCAGTACGCCCCATCAAGGCGACGTCCAGGACAGTGGCTGGAAAATCCCAGTCCACCTGCTGGCTTTGTGGCATATAGCCGAGATCCGTCCGGATGGCGCGCAGCGGCTTGCCAAAAAACTCCACCTGTGCCTGCCCCCGGGTCGCTTTGGGTAATAAACCCAGGCAGGCCTGCAGCAACGTGGACTTGCCGCTCCCGTTTGCGCCGACGATGCCGGCGAAACTACCGCGCGGGATTTTGACGTCCAGCTCATCCAAGATGACGCCGGTGCCGTAATTGACTGTCAGGTCACGTACTGACAATGCAGTGGTGGTAGTGGGGGCGGGTGCAAGCATGGCGGTCTCCTGGAGGGTGGTCGAAACCTTGATTAACTTGGTTATTGGGGCCGGTTTACTTCAGTGCGGCAGCGATGGCTTCGAAGTTGTGGCGGAATGCGCCAAGGTAGGTATCAACTGGGGCTTCGGCTCCGAGGCTGTCGGCGAACAGTTCCTCATCAGAGATTTCGACATCCCAGCCGCGCGCGGCGATGGCTTCGCTCAGTGCATTGATGGCCTGTGGGTTGACCTGGTTGTCGTGGAAGATCGTCGGAACCTTGGCTTCTGCAATCTTTTCGGCCAACTCATCGAGTTCGCTGGCGGATTTTTCGGCCTCGGTGGAGACGAAGTCGGTGGCTTCGACGTCGAGGTCGTAGGTATCGCCGAGGTAGTTGAAAGCATCGTGACCGGTGACCAACAGGCGGGAAGACAAATCGCCGAGAGCTTCTTTGGCCTCTTTATCTAGGGCTGCGATCTCGTCGGTGTATTTGTCCGCGGCTTCGTGGTAGGCCTCGCTGCCGTCTGGGTCAATCTCGGAAATGTGATCGGCTACGATGTCGACGACTTCCTGCCACAGTTCTGGCGAGTTCCAAATGTGTGGGTCGTATTCTGGTTCGCCTTCTTCCTCTGCTTCTGGCCACGGCAGCAGCTTGGATTCGTCGAGCTGATCACCAACGGCAACTTGCTTATCGCCGAGGGCTTCTAGCTGCTTATCCATCTGGGCTTCGAGGTGCAGGCCATTCCACAGCACGACATCGGAGTTTTGCATGGTGTCGATGTCTTGCGTGGTGGGCTGGTAGGTGTGTGGGTCGCCGCCAGGGCCAACCAGGGTGATCACTTCTGCGTCAGGGGCGATCTGCTGCGCGGCGTCGGCAAGATAGCCGGTGGTGGCGAAGATGGTGAGTTTGTCGTCCCCGCCGTTGCCTGCGCCATTCGCACTTCCCGCGGCATCGGAACCGGCGTCGTTGCTGCAGGCGGCCAGGGTGATCAGGCTGATCAAGGCGGTGCCGACGGTAGCGGTGGTGCGCATGGATTTACGAGTCATAGGGTGCCTTTCTAGATGTTTCTAGGATATTGGGAGTCTATTTTCTATGAAACCGTGCCGAAAAGTTCAGCAACATGGATATTAAGAATCCTAGACAGTGGAACTCGATTCTTCAACTATATTGTTACTCTCACCTGCCCCGATGGTGACACCGCGTACAACTGCCAGCTAACATAAACCCATGCATATTGGTGAGCTGCCGCAACGAACCCAGGAATATCTGAAATTGCTGTGGGGGATCTCCGAACGCGCTGGTGAGTCCGGCGGTCAGGCGTCGGTAAGCCTGTCGGAGTTGTCTCGTCGTGCGCAGCAGAAAAACTCCACGACCTCCGAGGCCATCAAGCGCTTGCAGTCTCGTGGTTTGGTTGAGCATGAACCGTATTCTGGGGTGCGGCTCACCGAATTGGGCGCGCGGCTGGCAGTCACCATGATCCGTCGCCACCGTTTGATCGAAACCTTCCTGGTGGAAACGCTCGGCTACACGTGGGATGAGATTCATGCCGACGCCGATTTGTTGGAGCACGCAGCCACGGACCGCTTCATCGACCGCATTGATGAGCTTTTGAACTTTCCGACCCGCGACCCGCACGGTGATCCGATCCCCTCCGCCGACGGGCGTGTGGAAGATCTCGGTGTCATGAGCCTAGCCGAGTGCACTCCGGGCCTGCCGGTAATCATTGAACAAGTCAACGACGAAGACCCTGAATTGCTGCGCTATCTGGCTGCACATGGCATCGCGCCGGGTTCTAAGGTGTGTGTTACCAGTCCGTCGGTGGCGGGGTTGGTGCACGTGCAGGTGCTCACCCCGATAGTTGAAGAACCGATTGGCGACCCGGTGGCTTTGGCCATCAAGGCAGCCGCTGATGTCAAAATTAGTGTGGCCGATGATTCGCTTGCCGACGACCACGGCGCCGGTGACAACCCGGTGACAACCCGATGACGATGAGTACCGATGACCACTAGTTCTGCACAGTCCCGCGAAGAGGCCCGCGAGCTGGCCCACGAAGAAACCCGCGAACTGACCCGCCTGCGCATTGACCTGGCCTATGACGGCACGGACTTTCACGGTTGGGCCCGGCAAAAACCCCAGGATGGCGAAGAACTGCGCACCGTGCAAGGCGTTATTGAAGATGCCTTGTCCTTGGTCCTGCGTGCTCCGCTGCAGCTGACGGTGGCTGGGCGCACGGACGCGGGGGTGCATTCGGCGGGACAAGTATGTCACGTCGACGTGCCGGTGGATTCGCTGCAGCAGCGCTCGATTGATGGCCAGCCGCACAAGCTGGTGCGACGTCTGTCGCGATTGTTACCGGATGATATTCGCATTAATGCGGTGGAATGCGCGCCCGCGGGTTTCGATGCCCGGTTTTCCGCGTTGCGCCGTCACTATGAATACCGTGTGAGCGCGCACCCGGGTGGGGTGCTGCCGACGCGGGCGCGGGATACCGCGTTGTGGGGTGCGCCGGTTGACCTCGCTGCCATGCAGGATGCCGCCGACGCGTTGGTGGGGTTTCATGATTTTGCTGCTTTTTGTAAGGCGAAGCCGAATGCCACCACGGTGCGTGATCTGCAGGTGTTTCAGTGGGAAGATGTTTCTACTGCTACCGAGCCTGCGACGTATCTCGCGCGCGTGGTTGCTGATGCGTTTTGCTGGTCGATGGTGCGCAGCCTCGTCGGCACGTGTTTGCAGGTTGGGGCGGGCAAGCGTGATGTGGATTTCACCGCGGCGTTGTTGGGGCAGGATTCGCGTAGTTCGAAAATCCAGGTAGCGCCCGCGAATGGGTTGAGTTTGGTGCGGGTTGATTATCCTGCCGACGACGAGCTGGCGGCGCGTGCCGTCGAGACTAGGCAGCGGCGTGAACTGTGATGTAGCATACTAGCGTCTGTCAGATTTTCGGGGAGGGGATCTTTCTAGTGAGCTTTGGCGACGGGGAGAACCAGCAGCAGCCAGATCGTGGCGGGGCCCGTAGTTCGGGATCGGGGCCGAACACCATGCTGCCGACGACGAAAGCGCAAGTCAGTGGGCATAAGTTTTTGCGTCGCCGGGTGGAACATGGGGTGGTTACTGGCGATATCCGGATGATTCATGATCCGTTGGCGACACGTCGGCGTGCGTTGATTTTTGGCACTGTCGCCACGGTGCTCATCGGTGCTGGCGCTGGCGTGTTGGCATGGTTGTCGCCGGAACCGGACCCGGGCGATGCTGTGATTGTGCGCAGTGAGCACGGGCAGCTCTACACGCTGCTGGATGGGCGCTATCATCCGACGACGAATCTGGCTTCAGCCCGATTGCTGGCTGGCAGCCCCGAGGACCCGGTGGCGATCGGGGCGGACAACCTTGCGCAGCGCCCGCACGGCATCCCGGTGGGCATTGTGGATGCACCAAATAATTTGCCTACTGCTGATGATCTTGCCGACGCCGCAGCTAGCGGCGATACTGGTGCCTCTGCTCCCAGCCCGTGGGCAGGGTGTGTAGATTTCGCTACCGGCGCGTTGAGCGTGGTCGCTGATAACCCGGAAGAAGCATTCTTGCTGGATGCCGTCGACGACGATGCCGCCGCACTCGTCGAACACGAAGGTGCACAGTGGCTGGTCAGCGCCGATGGTCGCGTAGAAATCCCGGATGGTGCAGATGAGTTTTCGCGTGCCGTGCGGCGTGGTCTGGGACTGGGCCAAGACTCTGCGGTGTGGCAGGCGCCGTCGGAATTGCTCGCGAATTGGACAGCAAAGCCAGCTTTTTCTGTGCCACCGGCCGAAGAGCTTCCAGAGGTCTTAGAGGTAAAAGCCCCAGCCCCGGATGGCGATCAGTGGTGGGCGTTGCTTGGGGCTGGTGACACCCCACAGGAAGCCCACGGAATCATGCCGTTAAGCCAGCTAGAAGCGCAGATCTTGCAGGATATGGGTGCACAATCGCGCCGCACGGAGTCTGCTGAGGTGCACCGTTACCCGGATGCGCAACCAGCGGCTGTGAACTGGAATTTGCCTGAATTCAGCCCGGATTTGCTTGACGACGCTCACGGCCAAGTATGTGCTGGCGGCAAGGGAGAATTAGTGGTGCTGAATCATGACGCAGAGCCTGCTCCCGATGCCGAAGCCTCGGATCCGGTCCAGGTCAGCACAGTAGAAATTTCTGGTGCTGCGGCCGCGGATTATTTTGTTTCTACGCGAACCTTCAGCCATGGTGTTGCCAGCGAGCACGGCTATCACGTGTTGACGCCTTCGGGTCGGGTACATGATGTCGATGGTGCAGAAGCTATGCAGGCTGTGGGTGCACCGGTGGTGCAGGATGAGCTGCTCGTGGAAGAAGTTTCCTGGGACCTGTTGCGTCTTTTGCCAAACGGCCCGGGTCTGGACGAGCGCTCCGCGCGGCAAGCTCGGGAATAGCCTGGCCGTATTTAAACCCCTTACGCAGTGACTACGTCTGCTCGTTTCTCCGCATGCGTGCCGAAATCCCGAAGGCCAGCACGGTGACAATAAGCGCGCCGATGAGTACCACAACGGCCAGTGCCACCAGGCTTCGAGCAGTGACCAGGGTTTCATTACCCGGTGGACCGGCCATTACCATGCGCGGCTGAGCGACAGCAGCCTGGTCATGCTCGGAGGGCGCACCAGTGTTGCGAGCACCGTCAGCAGCGTCAGCACCGTCGCTACCGTCACCAGCAGGTGCTGCCAGACCCAGACCCGGGGCGGGGTGAGTGAGCACGCGCACCGGGTCGATAAAACCATGCTGTGGGTAGCTAGCAGCAGCCAAAAGCTCTCGGATTTCTGCTGCACTGGCATGCGGATAGCGTTCCCGCAACAAAGCCACGGTTCCGGTCACCACCGGGGCCGCGAAACTCGTGCCACGCAGCCCGGATGGCTGCCCATTACGAATGATCCCGGCCGCCCAGGCCTGCGAATTTGGTGATAGTCCAACGGAAACTTGGCCCGGCGCGGACAGCGCCACGTCGTTCGGTCCGCCGGCGTCGTGCGCGGCATCGCCGGCATCCTCGCTACCCCTGCTACCTGCGCCAGTCGGGTGACCAGGCTGCGGCATGGAATATTCGGCGTGCTCGTGTGGGGTGGCGAGTGCACCGACGGTAATGACGGTTTCGTTGTTTCCTGGGAATACGACTGAGCCGCGTTCGCACCCCTGCCCGGCATTGCCGGCGGCAGCGACGACGGGAACTTGCTGGTGTTCGGCGCGGGCGAGCGCGTCGTCAAGGGCTTGTGTGCGTAGATGCTCTGCGTGTTCCGGTGGCATGCAGGAAACCACCGAGGCGTTGATGACCTGCGCGTCATGGTCAAGCGCGGTATGGATGGCCTGGGCAAAACTGCTGAGAGTTCCGGTGAGCTCTGCTTCCTCGGCATCGGGTGCGTGCTGTTGGCCTGGTGTGTTGTTCGGCTGGCGGGAGCTGTAGTGCGCCGAGGATTGCCGGATGGACAGGATCTGTGAGTTCGGTGCGACGCCTGATTGATCGGCGCCGATGATGCCTGCGACGATGGTGCCGTGCCCGTCGCAGTCGAGCAGCGGGTTGTTCTCAGCTGGCGAGACCAAATCCGCGACCGGTTCTACGTGCAACTGTTCGTGGTCGAATACTCCGGTGTCGATGACTGCCACGCGTACCCCGGCTCCGGTGGCGAATTGGTGGGCGGCGCGGTAATCCGTGCCGACGGTGAGCGGTTGTTGGTGGGGTGCGGTCTCGGATCCTGGCTGTTCGGCGTGGCCGTGATGGCCCGGCGCAGAACCAGGGGAGCCGCCAAAAGCATCCTGCCAGGGTCCCGAAAATTCAGCCTCGGCTCCCGGACCCGCCCGGTTTGGTGCCGGAGCCACAATCGGGTCAACGCAGTCAACGGTGCGGCGGACCTCAACGTCGTCACGAGTCTGTGCCTGCGCGGTCGCGGAACCCGTGCTGCCTCCAACCGGGGAGAACACAATGCCATGCAGCCCGAGCACACCCGCGGTGCTGGCCGCTAGAACCTGTTGTATTTTCTGCATTAACCCAACCCCCGAATCATGGCGAATACTCCGATGACCTGCAGAGCCAGTGGTAAGCATGCGGCAACGGCAAGCGATTCTAACCGTTCCAGCCACACCATTGTGGTCGGTTCCAGGTTTCGTACTTTTGGCGCCCACACCGGGCTTGCCGACGCCGCCACCATGACCACCAGCGCCACGCCGATCGCGCCGGGCTGGTCTAGTCCGGCCCAAATGCTGCTACCAGTGGCAATAACCGCGGCTGCGACTACCAGCAGCAATGCCCACACCGCTGCACCGTGGTGGTGGCGGGCGGCATGTAAACAGACCGCACCAGCTACTGCGAGGCACAGCATCTGTGCAAAAATTTCGCCTTCCGTGCCCACTGCCAGCAGTGCGGGAACCACCGTGGCCGCATTGCCGCTGACGATTCCTGCGTGCACATCGTGGGTGCGCTGGGCTATTGCGAGGGATTTTTCTTCGGCCGACCGCGTCCGCGCACCAGCATGGTCGGTGGTGGATAACTCCTGCCCGGCGGTGGGCAAGCGCGGAATAGGAATGCCGGACAATTTCGTCGCGAGCATCGGCGCGAGTGCTAAACCGAGAACCCCGCACGCGATGAGTGCGCCTGCAAAAGCGCTGGTAATGCTTGCCGACGGCAACGACAGCGCAGCACTAGCCAGCACGAGCAATACCGCCGCGGTTGTGAGCGCGGCGACCACGCGCATGGATAAAGCGCGGTAAACGATCATGAGCACCAGCAATAATGCTGCCACCGCCACGCCGGATAATAACGCCCATGCGGTATCGGCAGCGGAAAGTTCTGCTAACAGATCCGCTGGTGCTCCGGCAGGCTGTAGCCCCCAGGCAACGAGAAAACCACCGGCCAGTCCGGCGGAGATGATCGAAGCGAGTGCCACCGCAGCACTGTCACCACCGACAGCCTTGTGCCGCATGCGCTGCTGCCACGGCACGATAACCACCCCGATAAACGCAGCCACCGCAAACGCCAGCCACCACCACGCCAACCCGGCGGTCAGAAGTGCTGCCCCGGCTTGCGCAGCAAGTACCACCGCCGACAGCTGCTGACCAGCGCGATTGCCGTGAGCGGTGGCAGCCAGCGATTCCGCAGAATCCCGCACCACCGGCGAGCGCAATTCCGCACGTGGATGCACCAGGATGGTGTCGCCGTCGGCAAGCCCAATTTCTCCCACCGGCGAGCCCATATCCAATGGTTGGCCCACCACGGTAGACGCCTGCCACGGCTTGGAAATTCGCGGTGCCTGGCACAGCTGGGTGCAGCGCGGCAATAACTCCAGAATCGACGCGTGCCGCGGGATTGCGACATCGACCTCGCGGGAAAATTCCCCGACAACAAAACACAAAGACACACGCAAACACTGCGTGATAGACATGAGATTCCCTCCCGAAAATTCCCCTCCCGAATGCGGGTACGCAGTCGTTGGGGACGTACCCGCGACCTACAGCACCCCCATGCCGCAATTGTGACCTACAATGTGGCCTGTGTCTAATGCTCGGGGGAAAGACATAATTCGGGGAGGGGTTATGAATTCTGCGCGTTTAAGCGCCACAGAAGCGAGCAATACCGCCGCTATTAACCAAGCAGCCAGCGATAACGCTGCCGCGGCTGCCGATATGCGGACGCTGAGCACAGGCCCGCAGGAGTTTACGGTGGAGCCAATCACGCAGGCGCAACGCGATCCTTTGCCGCCACTACCGCAGGGCAGCCTGAATATCGACGCGGTTCCGGCCGCACAAAAACCACAAGCAGTGCCGATGTTGCGCATCCTGCTGCCGGTGGTGATGATCGCGGTGTTGGTGTTGCTGGTCGGCGTGATGTTTTTCGGTGGTGGTTCGGTCAGTGGGGTGGGCATGTCGCCGATGCTGCTGATCTTTCCGCTGATGATGGTGATGTCGATGGCGATGCTATTCATGCCGCAGGGCCAGCAGGCCGACGCCGATGACACCCGCCGGACCTACCTGCGCCACTTGGATGTCATCCGGGATAAAGCAGAACGCAACGCCGATAAGCAGCGTGCACACCAGTTGGCCCGCCATCCGCACCCGGAAGATGTGCATGCACGGCTGAGCACCCGACGATTGTGGGAGCGCAGTGGCGATGACGACGATGTGCTGCAGGTGCGACTGGGGCTCGGCGAGGCGGAGCTGTGCACCCCGGTAGAAGTCAGCGAATCGGGTGCGCCGGAAGATCTGGACCCGGTCTGTGCGGTGAGTGTGCGTCGTACGGTTGACCAGGTCTCGCAGGTTGCGGAGCTGCCCATTGTCGTCCAGTTGCAGGCTTTTGGCTGCATCGGGTTATCGGGTATTCGGGCGCGCGCACTGGCTCGTGCGTTGCTGGCGCAGCTGGTTGTCCATCATGGCCCGGATACCGTCGGCATCAGTGTGGTGGGCAGCGGCGATTCACATAATTGGGAGTGGCTGAAGTGGCTGCCGCACACTCGCAGGCCGGAGGATGCGCAGTATCGGATTTTGCTGGTCGACGACGTACCCACCACCGGTACCGAGGAGTTTTTGGTCGACGACGAGTGGACCACCATCATCGATATCAACTCGCGGAGCACCACTGCGCTGGGCATTCGTGCCGAAATGGAAGGCCTAGTGCTGTTTGCCGACGACGAGCTGGCGGTACAAACTGAAGCTGGCTTGGAAAAACTTGGGTTAGCCGATGGGCTTGCCGACGGCCAGTTGCGCGCATTAGCCAAGGCGCTGGCGAAATATTCTCGGCCGTATGCTACCGGCGGTACGGGCGAGGCCACGCGCAATGAGATGGGTTCGCTGCTCGGGATCGACGATCTGCGGCAGTTAGATCATTCCACGATGTGGCCAGAACGCGAACGCGACGATCGCCGCCTGACCGTGCCGATCGGCCTCGGGCCGGACAAAACCCCGGTGCAGCTGGATTTGAAAGAATCCGCGCACGGCGGCATGGGCCCGCACGGTTTATGCATCGGCGCTACCGGCTCCGGAAAATCCGAGTTGTTGCGCACATTGGTCACGGCGTTGGCTGCCACCCACAGCCCGGAAGAACTCAACTTTGTGTTGGTTGATTTCAAAGGTGGCGCGACTTTCTTGGGGTTGGACTCTTTGCCGCATACCTCTGCCGTGATCACCAACTTGGAAGACGAAGCCGTGCTGGTGGACCGCATGTTTGACGCCCTGTCCGGTGAGATGAACCGGCGCCAGGAGGTGCTGCGTAAGGCTGGCAATTTCGCCAACGTCGGCGAGTATAACCAGGCGCGCCGGGGTGGCCGGGACGATCTGGAGCCTTTGCCTGCTCTGGTGATCATCGTCGATGAGTTCTCTGAGTTGTTGGGGCAGTTCCCAGATTTCGCGGACCTGTTCGTGGCCATTGGTCGCCTGGGGCGTTCGTTGCACGTGCATTTGTTGTTGGCTTCGCAGCGGTTGGAAGAAGGCCGGTTGCGTGGGTTGGATTCCCATTTGTCGTATCGCATCGGCCTAAAGACGTTTTCGGCGATGGAATCTCGTCAGGTGTTGGGCAGCTCTGATGCATATCATTTGCCTGGTCAGCCCGGTGCGGGATATGTGAAAACGGATGCGGAAGAGTTGCAGCGCTTTCAGGCGGCCTACGTTTCTGGCCCGTTGGAGGTTCCGGCACAGGTCGGCGTTGGAAGTTCCAGTCTCGGCAGCTCAGGTAGCGCCGGGGGCGGTCACACAGGGGACGGTCACTCGGCGGATAGCCACACGCAGCAGAGTGCGGCCGACAATCCGGGCCTGCAGGTCCGGGAATTTCACAGTTGGGCCGATATTGACCGTCCGCTAGCGTCGGAGCACGATCCGGCCGCGGATTTCGCGGGCGAATCGGAACTAAACGAAGCCGTGGAACCACGGGGCGAACTGGAGCCTGCCCATACGGTAGAACCAGCAGAGACGGTCTCACGTGCCGACGCCCGCGAGTCCGCAGGTACCACCATGGACGCTGTGGTCAATGCAGCGGTGGCCACAGCGCGCACCCGCGGCCAGGAAGCCCACCAGATTTGGTTACCGCCGCTGCCGAAATCCATTGAGCTGGCCAGCGTTGCGGAAAGCAGCAGTCATCTCACCGTGGGCATCGGAATTATCGACCAGCCGTATCACCAGCGCCAAGACTTGCTGGAGGTTGATTTCGCAGCTCACGGTGGCCATGTCGCTTTGTGTGGTGGCCCGCAAATGGGCAAATCAACCGCCCTGCGCACGATGGTGGCATCACTCGCTGCGACCCATTCCACCGCAGAGGCACGTTTTTATGTCATCGATCTTGGTGGTGGCCAGCTAGAAACCCTCGCACGGCTGCCGCACGTGGCCGGGGTTGCTGGGCGTCATCAGCCAGAACGCCTGCGCCGCATCGTGGATGAAGTCTCTGGTTTGCTCAGCGATAACACCCAAGCCCACAGCATGGCGAAAACCCAGCAGCAGACTTTCCTGGTTGTGGACGGGTGGCACAATATCGGCACTTCTACCGCGGAGTTCGATGACCTCGCCGAACCAATCACCCAGATTGCCGCTGATGGTCCGAGCGCTGGCATTCACCTGCTGGTTGCGACCCCGCGGTGGAACACGTTGCGCCCGGCGATCCGCGATCTCATCGGCACGCGCCTGGAGCTGAAACTTGCAGAATCCATGGATTCGCTGTGCGACCGCAAAATGCAGGACAAACTGCCCGCACTGCCGGGCCGAGGCCTCAGCGTCGACAAGAAATACTTGCTCATTGCGCAAAGCTCGAACCAAGACTTGGCACATATCGCCGCAGTCAGTGCCGAGCGTGGCGACGAACCAGTCGCTGCCCTGCGCGTGTTGCCGGAGAAGCTCGAGCGCACAGAACTTACAGCCGCTGGCAGTCTTGCCGACGCCGAGCCCTCCGGTACTGCTGCGGTGTCGGGCTTGCCGGTTGCGGTGGGTGGGCCGCGGCTGTCCACGCTGGCCTGGGATCCGTCGACAAGTGATCATTTCTTGTGCGTGGCTGCGCGCGGGATGGGCAAAACCACCACGCTGCGCACCGTCATGGCTGGCATTAGCGACTTAGGCCGCGAGCAAGCACGCATCGTAATGATCGACCACAGGCGCGCACACCTGGGCACGGTCCCGCAAGACATGCTGGCGGCCTATTCGCACTCTGCGCCGCAGACAGAAAAGGTCCTGGCCGATGCCGTGACGACGTTGCGCCAGCGCCTGCCATCGGCAGAAATCTCGCCGGAACAACTTGCCCGCCGTGATTGGTGGGACGGCCCGGAGATTTACCTGGTGATTGATGATTATGACTTGGTCGCCGATAACGTCTTGCACCCACTGATCGAATTGATTCCGCATGCCCGCGATATCGGAATGCACCTGGTGATTGCACGGAAAGCAGGTGGGTTTAACCGCGCTGCATTCGGTCCCGTGCTCTGCGCGATACGTGATTCCCAGCCGTGCGTTGTGGTGCTGGGCGCCGACAAAGACGATGGCCCATTCTTTGGTATCAAGCCCGCGCCCCACCCGTCGGGTGGCCCGCTTCCGGGGCGCGGTATGTGGCATGACGACGGTTCGACAATCGGCACCTGCCAGGTTGCTGTTCCCGGTGCTGATTTGGAGGTAGAACCATGATCCGGGCAGACTACGAACCTGAAAACCAGTCGCTGAATTCGGGTACGCAGTACTCCGTTGCGCAGGTTTCGGTGTATTTCTACGACGATGCCACGGTCTTCGGCATCGCTGGCACCGAGGAGACCATCGTGCGCTATGACTTGCCTGCGCGCGGAATCACCGAAGGCTGGACGGTATCTGCGGTAGTAGACCAAACCGAGGCGATGGCCGAGGAAAACTGGCCAGATATCTGTGTAGCGATTTTTGCGGACGATGCCGACGTCTACGACGATTTCGCTCGTGTGCTCACCCAACACGGGGCACGTGTTTTCACAGGTGATCTGGATGAATCATCAGAAGGCGCTGCAAGTACGGATGCAGAATACGACACAGAATCTGCAGATCCGGATACAGGGCCACTAGCCGCAGTTTCGACATCACAGGGAGGGGCACACGCTGCTGCGGAGCGCCGCGGAGACGATGCTTTTGCTGCTGCCCGCGCCGGGGTCAACCAGCGTGCTGCAGAAAAACAATCGGTGGGGTCGAATTTTGTGCAGCTGGTTGCGCGGAAGCCGAAACGTCACCGGCATGCGAAGGCTGGGTGGCGGCCACGTCCGTTTCAGATTCTGGTGGCTGCAGGTATTGCGGTGACTAGTCTGTCCGGTTGGTGGGTTGTGGATCGTTATAGCGGTGCCGATGAGGACGGTGGTGTCGGCGATGGCGGTGCAGTGATTACTGCCGATGCTGCTGGTGATCGTTCTGACGGCGATGCTTTTGGCGGCGATGCCACTGCAGAGATCCCACAAATGGTGCACGAACATTCTGGGTTACGCCTGGTCACACCGCGTGGTTTCGTGATTGGGGATAGTTCGCAGCCCGGGGTGTTTGCAGCGACGGGGGAGGACCCGAATCTACGTATCTACGTCACTACTGATCAGTTGCATGACGACGCCGCAGCTCAGATCGATCATGACGCGGTATTGACTGACATTATGCAGACGGTTAAAAGCAGCCCGGACTTGCAAGAAGGGCGCCGTGAACACGAACCACGCGAACAAGTGCGATATGTGGAAAACCCGGGTGATGGATCGCGTATTGCCTGGACTAGTTGGGTGGAAGGAAACCATCAACTAACCGTCGGGTGCCACAGTAGGCACACAACAACAGAGAAGCAGAAGCAGGCATGCGAGCTGGTCGTTGGCAGTTTGGAGCGAATTTAAAAATTATTTTCGCGTATCGGGAACCGAAGTTGGTTACGCACAGTCCAATGACAATGAGAGCGATGAGATGACGACGGCACAGTGCCGGGATCTCTTATCGTTCGGGCACAATTGTTCAGTTTTCTCAACCGGGGAGGGATTTTCTATGGCACAGCAATTTGCCACTGAAGCAGATGTCATGGTCGCCACCGCTGGCCGTGTCGATACCGTCAACAATGAGGTGCAGTCTGAGCTGACGCGTCTGCAAGGCACGGTTGATGGGGTCCGTGCTAATTGGCAGGGCGCGGCGCAGGTCTCGTTTGACAACCTGATGCAGCGTTATCAGCAATCCGCGAACGAGCTGCAGAATGCGCTGGCTTCTATCAGCGACAATATCCGTAATAACGCGCACCACTTTGATGACATGGAAGCGCAAAACGCGCAGGCGTTCAAGAACGTTGGTGGTGGAGGTCTGGCTCTCTAACACCAACGTCGTACAGCAACGGCGTTATCTCGCGAGTGCTACTGCGTGAGCAGTACCGCGTGAGCACTGTGTAAGAACTTTGTGAGTATTTAACAGTTCCGTGAGCAAGACGGACGAAGAGAAAGGCGAACTCAATGTCACAGATCAAATACCAATTCGGCGCCATCCAGGCTACTGCGGCAGATATTAATTCCACCTCTGCCCGTATCAATGGGCAACTCGATGACCTGAAAGCACAGCTGCAGCCGATGGTCTCGACGTGGGAGGGTGAATCAAGCATCGCTTATCAGGAGGCACAAGCCCGTTGGGACCAGGCTGCGGCCGAACTTAACCAGGTTTTGGCGACTATTTCTCGCACCGTGACCTCAGGCAATGACGCCATGAGCGATGTCAACCGCGCAGCGGCGGCCTCCTGGAGCTAACGGCTGGTCTGATTTCCACTCTCTTCTGCGTGGTGCACTCCCGTATTCGTTGCGGGAGTGTTTTTCTCTGCGGACATAGGTTGTTATAGCTGCGTGTTTCCAGTAAAGTTTGTTAGCTGTGTGCCCTGCTGGCTCATCTGCGGTGTTCCCGTGAAACACGATCAGTGCTTTGACGCGGACATTCTGTGAGGCGGCAACACTATCTGCAGGTCTCCACCGGCCGCTGCGGGGTAGTGCTGAGGCATTCGATAGATGTTGGCCGGCAGTCCAAGACAGACTTTCAAGGAGTCATTGTGTCTACATTCCACCCAAAAAGTGGTGACATTACCCGCAAGTGGTATGTCATCGACGCCACCGACGTGGTGCTGGGTAAGCTTGCTTCCACCGTCGCAGACGTCTTGCGCGGTAAGCACAAGCCACAGTTCGCACCAAACGTTGATACCGGCGACCATGTCATCATCGTCAACGCTGACAAGGTTCACATCTCCGCGAATAAGCGTGACCGCGAGATGCGTTACCGTCACTCCGGCTACCCAGGTGGTCTGAAGACCATGACCCTTGGTCAGTCCCTGGATAACCACCCGGAGCGCACCATCGAAGAAGCTATTCGTGGCATGATGCCGCACAACAAGCTTTCCGGTGAATCCATCAAGAAGCTCCACGTTTTCGCTGGTTCCGAGCACCCATACGGTGGCCAGAAGCCAGAAAAATTCGAATTTAAGCAGGTGGCACAGTAATGACTGATCAGAACTTTGAAGAAAACACCGTCGCTGACGCTTCCGATATCGCTGCCGCAACCGCAGCTACTGAGCAGTTCACCAACACCATCGGTGATTCCCTGGCTCCGGAAGCTTCCGACGAGGTAGAAACCGCTGCTCCAGAAATCCACGAGGGCCCAATCCAGACCGTCGGTCGTCGTAAGCGCGCCGTCGCTCGTGTTCGCCTGGTGGAAGGCTCCGGCCAGATTGTTGTCAATGGTCGTAGCTTCGAGGATTACTTCCCATCCAAGCTGCACCAGCAGGACATCATGACCCCACTGACTCTGCTCGAGCGCGAGAATCAGTTCGACATCAAGGTCACCCTTCACGGCGGTGGCCCAACCGGTCAGTCCGGTGCACTGCGTCTGGCTATTGCCCGTGCATTGAACGTTTACAACCCTGCTGAGCGTGACCAACTGAAGAAGGCTGGCCTGCTCACTCGTGACGCTCGTGCCGTGGAGCGTAAGAAGATTGGTCTGCACAAGGCACGTCGTGCCCCGCAGTACTCCAAGCGTTAAGTTTCTTTTACGCTTTCCAACTCTCAGTACAGCGTGTTGTTGTCTGTTGTGTTGGCTGCAAAGAACACAAGCCGCTGCTTCCATTTCGGAGGCGGCGGTTTGTTTGCTATTTAGAGCGCGGAGGCCAACGACGACAGGTCCAAAGGGTATGACGGCCTACGTGATAGCTATTAAACTGATAGGAGGCAAAGGCGGTAACCGAGAAATCGCGTTAAACATTTCGTCAAGCTAGGAAGAACCTGATGAATTCTCAGAAAGACATCTGATTTCATGACTGATGGCAACCGTGCGACTGAAAAAATTACTTTTCCGAGGGCACTATACATACTGGTTTTATTTGTTATATCCTCGCTTTTTGGTCTATTTTTATTTTTTGCCACGTATCGAAACATGATGGCAAGCTTTTTAGTGGTTATAGTCATCCTCTTATTATGGCTCGAATGGGAGAGATTGTCTCATAAAAATCTTGTGTATGCACATCAAAAGGTGAATGCACAGAAAATGCCTTTGCCGAAAAGGCTTGTAACAGTGAGCACGCCATTTCTGTTCTTCATTATTAGTCAACTTGGGCCAGAACAGAATTTATTCGCAGTGACGACGGCTGTGCTTGGAATGATAGCAGTATTTAGTATATCGCTAGTTAATAGCTAACTGCATAAGTCATACTATTAGAGCGTGTCAAGTTGTTTGTGTGGGGTGAAGTGCCCCGGGTTTTGTTCCTAGGCATTTGCCTTGATTTCTATTATTTCCTGTGGCGGGTTCTGCTTCCAAAATTCGATTTCCACCTCGACCGGGGTGCGGTATCCCAAGCCTTGATGCAGCCTTGTCTCGTTCCACCATGACACCCACTCGAACGTGGCGTTTTCCACGTCGACGACATCGGCCCAAGTTCGCCTATGAATCAGCTCATTCTTGTAGGAGCCGTTGACGTTCTCAGCCAAAGCATTGTCGTAGGAGTCGCCCAACGTCCCAGTGGACGCTGCGATACCGTGCTCGGCCAAGCGCTCGTTGTAGACAATGCTCACATATTGCTTGGATTCAATCGGTGGTTGCAACACCGGCCTGTTTCAGGGATTGTAGTGCTTCGCCGAAGACTTCAGCGGGGGTCTTCCAGCCGAGGGTCTTGCGGGGTCTGTTGTTGAGGGTGTGGGCCACCGCTTCGAGGTCGTCTGCGCTCCAGCGAGACAGGTCGGTGCCCTTGGGGAAGTACTGGCGTAGGAGTCCGTTGCTGTTCTCATTCGTGGGACGTTGCCATGGCGAGTGTGGGTCCGCGAAGAACACTTTCGTGCCCGTGGCTAGAGTGAAAGCGGCATGGTCAGCGAGCTCGGTTCCGCGGTCCCAGGTCAACGTTTGACGCAGTTGTAACGGTAGATCTTTCATCACGGTTTGTAGGGCGGTGTTCATCGCTTCAGCACCGTACCCACCCAAGGCAGGTCCGTTCTTCGTCCTTGGTTGTTCACCCCAGCCGTCCAACCGGGGCAGGTGCACCAGCAGGATCGACCGGCTGTAGCGTTCGACCACGGTCCCGATCGCTGACCTGCCGGTACCGATGATCAAGTCTCCTTCCCAATGCCCGGGCACCGCCCGATCCGAGGCTTCCGGGGGCCGGTTAGAGATGACAACATCGGCGGTGACATGACCTTCAGGCTTGCTCTTGGACCGGGCGCGGGGTTTACGCAGGGCCCGCCCAGTCCGCAGTGCGGCCACGAGTTCACGCTTCAGCGCCCCGCGCCCCTCGATATAGAGCGCCTGGTAGATCGCTTCATGGGAGATTCTCATACTCTCATCATCAGGGAAGTCGATCCTTAACCGCTGCGATATCTGCTCCGGGCTCCACGCGGTCAACCACCGTCGGTCTGCCCTGTGAGGTTTGCTCCGGCCCTTCCACGCAGGCGTATCAGGCCCCGCCATGACGACCCCGTTTTCATCTCGGACCGTCCCAGCAAGACGCTCCTGAACATAGTCCCGCAGGCGCGGATTATCCACGAGTTTTGCTTGTTTGGGACGCTTAGCGGCTTCCTGAGCTTTCCACTGGGCCACCCCTGCCCGATAAACCTGCTTGCCACCACGGGTGGCAGCATTACGCCGTAGCTCACGAGAAATCGTCGCCGGATTGCGGCCAATCCGTCGAGCGATCTCACGCACACCCGTCTGTTTCTCCCACAGGATCGCGATTTCCTCTCGTTCAGCAAACGATAGATACCGCCCCGAGGGCTCGTCCAAAGCTAACGGTCTCATTCCACCAGCATGACGGAACCACCTCGTTCCCACCGGTACGGACACCCCCACCTGAAGGGCGGCCTGCGCAGTGGTGATTCCCGTCGCGATCAGACCCCAGAACTGGCGTTGCACTGCCCGTGACGGAACCGGCCTATCCGGGGAACGCATCGCAGGCCGCAACGCCCGATCCGCACGCCACTGACGCCGCACCCCCACCGGCATATCACTGGTCTTCTTACTCCAGTCCTTGGTAGCCACCTTCTCATACCTCCATGCTCAGGGTGTTGCGACAACCAATTGAATCCACCTTGTGAGCCGTGGTCAGAATGGTGCACCAAACCTGTTGTTTCTTCAGCACACTTGGGTCGCCTGGTTGAGAGCTTGCAACGGCAGCGCCTGAAGTGCGCATCGAATCCGACAGCGCCCACCCGAGGCTCCTCCGGGAGAATACATCGGTCACCAGCGCGGTGTACACAAAGCCTTTCCGGGTTCGCACGTAGGTAATGTCCGCCACCCACAGCCGATTAGGGCCAGGGCCTTAAACTCACGATTGACCAAGTCAGGGCGAAGATCCGGGCCCTTGGGTTTGCGCGTTGTGATTGGTGCCTCACCTTTGCCCTTGCCGGACAGACCTGCACTGCGCATCAGCCGGGCTGTTTGCTCGCGTCCAATGTCAATGCCCTGGTGTTGCAGCACGCGCCACTTCTTCCGCACCCCGTAGACGCTGTAGCTTTCGGAATGAACCTCGCGGAAATGCTCTACAAGGGCAGCGTCGCGAAGAGCGCGGGAGCTTAAGCCCCTGGCCTTGGATTGGCGGTATCCACGCGAGCTAAGAAAACCGCCTTCGCGATGCGTGTTTAACGTCTGGCAGATGAACTCGATTGAGAAACGATTCCGATGCTCATCGATGAAGCGGATCATAACCGAGGTTTTGGGTCGAGTTCGGATGCGAAAAAGCCGATGCAGCCTTGAGCAATTCGTTGGTGTCTCGTAGCTCCTGATTTTCACGGCGCAGCTTGGCAACTTCAGCGACTAAGTCTTCTGGCTGGTGTTCGCGAGTAAGACCATCACGGCGAGCCTGCTGCGTCCATTGCCTAGCTGTGTGCCACGAAACGCCCAGTTTCGGTGCCACGAACTTGCACGCTTCCTGCATCGAAATATTCTCCGCCAGGATGCGATCTTCTACCACGCGGACGACTCGGTCCTTCGCTTCCTGGTCAAATTTTTTGGGCATGTTCGAAGATTTTCCCATTTACCCAAACGGAACAAAACCTGGGACACTTCAGTTTGTCGCGCCGTAGCCAATTGTAAAAGTCACTAGTCCCGCGAAACCAAGGCCTATTGCGGGCGCCATATGTCCTTGGAGGAGGTAAAACGCTGAAATCAGGTAAAAAATCGTAGCTAGGCAAAATGAACATACGCCTATTTTTGATGGTCTTTTTACCGATGGGTGCTTCGGGTTGTGTCTCCCTGCAGAATACGCGGCACTACCAGACAATATTGCTGCACTCGCTACGACTAACAGGGGGAACCACATATTATCCAAGGTAATATAATTCCATTACCGCAGTTGCTTACCTTTTTGTTCCGGTAGTTGGAATGCAGCAACGGCAGCGATCGCGAAGCTTACCCCGAACACCGCGAATAATAAGCCTTGTCCGCCGAGATTCAAAACAACCGGCACCAACAGCGGAGCTAGGATCGATGCCAGGCGGCCGAACCCAGCAGCGGCACCGGTTCCTGTGCCGCGCAGCGCCGTCGGGTAGAGTTCTGGCCCAATCGCGTATAGCGCGCCCCAGGCACCCAAGTTAAAGAAACTGAGCAAGCATCCAGCGATAATGATCGTCGCTTCGGTAGAGCTGAAACCATACAACCCAGCTGCTGCTGCAGAACCCGCTAAAAACGTCGCCAAGGTTGCCCGTCGGCCCCAGCGCTCAATCAACCACGCCGCTACCGCATATCCGGGAAGTTGTGCCAGGGTGATAATCAGTGTGAATCCGAAAGATTTCACCAGGCTAAAGCCTTGTTCATGAAGCAGTGACGGAATCCAAATAAAGGCGCCGTAATACGACAAGTTGATGCAGAACCAGATGATCCATAGGTTACGGGTACGCGATCGTAAAGATGGCGACCAAATGGATTTTCCACCCCGCACACCGGCTGTTTCTTGCACCTCGTCGGTACGCTTGGGCAAGCGTTTGGCTTGCCATTTCAGCCGTGGTGAATCTTCAAATTCCTGCACTACTTTTTCGGCCTCGCGTGTTTTCCCGCGGCTTTCCAAGTAGCGCACGGATTCTGGCAGCGCCATGCGGATTACCAGACCATAGATGGCTGGGATACATCCTAACGCCAGTGCCCAACGCCACCCGTTGTCGCCAGAAGCCACCACAAATGTGCCGATCACCGCGGCAAGAATCCAGCCCACGGCCCAGAAAGCTTCCAGGATCACCACCATGCGCCCGCGGATAGAACGCGGTGCGAATTCGGCCACGTATGTCGAGGCCACAGGCAGTTCCGCACCCAGACCGACTCCGACGATAAAACGCAAAACGATCAACACCGCCAGCGAACCAGCCAGGGCAGACGCGCCCGTCGCCAAGCCATAAAGCAACAGCGTGGCGGCAAAGACTTGCCGTCGGCCAAATTTATCCGCCAGCAATCCGCCGAGCGTAGCGCCAATGGCCATCCCCACAAACCCGATGGAGCCTAACCACGATGCTTGCCCAGGCGATAGCCCCCACTGGGCGACGAGGGCGGCCATCACAAACGAGATCAGACCAACATCCATGGCATCGAGTGCCCAACCGATACCGGTGCCCCCGAGCAATTTTCCGTGCGCGCGCGTCAAAGGCAGTTGATCAAGCCGTTGGCTTCGGGTGAGCTGCTGTGTGCCTGCCGCGGCCTGGTCAGGTCTCCCGGCGGAGCTGGAGGAGGAATTCATGGCTTATAGGCTACTCCAGCAGTACGCCCGTACTGCACAGGGATCCTGGCTGGATGCGCGCATACTGAACAACTGAACAAACGCATTAGGGAAGGGTGCATAATTGAAGGCATGACTCGTCTATTTGGAACCGATGGTGTCCGTGGCCATGCCAATGAGGTGCTCACAGCTCCGCTGGCTCTTCGTTTGGGTGCAGCAGCTGCGGAAGTACTGACTTCACAACGCGACCGGCAAGGGCGCCGTCCGACCGCCATCATTGGCCGTGACCCCCGGGTTTCCGGAGAAATGCTCGCTGCGGCGATGGCGGCAGGCATGGCTTCCCGTGGTGTGGATGTGTTGCGCGTCGGCGTGCTGCCCACACCGGCAGTGGCGTTTCTTACCGACGACTACGGCGCGGATATGGGCGTGATGATTTCTGCTTCGCACAACCCGATGCCGGATAATGGCATCAAATTTTTCTCCTCTGGTGGGCGTAAGCTGCCGGATCACGTGGAAGACGAAATTGAAGCCCGCATGAATGTGCTGGAAGAATCAGGCCCAACCGGTTCTGCCATCGGGCGTGTGGTGGAAGAATCCCCAGATGCGCATGAACGCTACCTGAAGCATTTGCAGGAAGTCTGTTCGACGGATCTTACCGGCCTGCACGTCGTCGTCGACTGCGCGAATGGTGCTGCGTCGAAGATTGCCCCGGAAGCCTATGCGGCGGCAGGTGCTCGCGTTGATGCGATCTATAACGCTCCCAATGCCTACAACATCAACGATGACTGCGGATCCACACACATTGAGAAGGCACAAGCAGCCGTGCGGGAATACGGGGCGGACCTCGCTTTGTCGCACGACGGGGATGCCGACCGCTGCCTGGCCGTTGATGCAGAAGGCAACGTCGTCGACGGTGACCAGATCATGGCAATTTTGGCCGTCGGCATGAAAAACGATTCTGATCTGCGCCACAACACGCTGGTGGCTACGGTCATGTCGAACCTTGGCCTGAGCCTGGCTATGCAAGAACAAGACATTGAGATGATTCAAACCAAAGTAGGCGACCGTTACGTCGTGGAAGCGCTGCATGACGGCGGCTTCAGCTTGGGCGGAGAGCAATCCGGCCATATCGTGCTGCCAGAACACTGCACCACAGGTGATGGCACGCTGACTGGTTTATTGCTGATGTCGCAGATGGCGAAAACCGGCAAGTCTTTACAAGAACTTGCCGGGGTTATGACCGTGCTTCCACAGGTGTTGATCAATGTTCCGGTCTCGGATAAATCCGTGATCATGGACAACGACGACGTGCGCGCGGCTATTGCCAAGGCTGAAGAGGATTTGGGCAATGGTGGGCGCGTGCTGTTGCGGCCTTCTGGCACCGAGGAATTATTCCGCGTGATGGTAGAAGCCGAACAAGAAGAAACTGCGCGGAAGGTCGCTGGTCAACTGGCCGCTGTGGTTTCTGCTGTCTAGATTCATTCTCGAACTTCTCTACAGATTCCCGGTACGGCGGATAATTTTCGCCTTAATTTTGTCTTATCGGGAACCGCACCCCTCGATCCATAGTCCAATACGGGCGAGAGAAAACGTGTGACGATTCTTCTCGTTTCCAGGAGCCGAAAACTCATGAAGATTGGCTCTGAATACGCAGTGGAGAAAAGGAGGTGCGGTTTTTCATGTCCGATGTCGATTTTGATTATGCGGCATTGCGCGAGGGATTCCGCCACGTAGTGCAAGCTGATGATGCGCACCAGCATGCGCATGCTGCCGACCGGCCGGTGTATCCAGCCCACGCTGCTGGGCAGGGGTTTAGCCATTACGGCGCGCGCATTGCCGCAGCACTAGAAGCAGTGCATTCCCAGGGCAGTGCACGGATCCAGCGACGTCAACAGACTGCACAATCGGGGATTACAGAATGCGATAGTTTCTGCGTCCGTGATGATCACAATGCGGCGTCGTTCGGCGCGCAGCAGGTTGGGCGGGTTTGATGAGTATCGCAATCAACCGCTTATTAAATGATTTTCAGCAGTGCTTGGCCGAACTCGCTGTTGTCTCCGGTGGCAGTTACCTGCCGCCAGCGGGAGTCATCGAGACCATGCGGGAAGCCGCTGGCCGTGTGGACGGGTTGGATTCTGCGCAGCTTATTGCGCAATCTTCGGCGGCTTCTGGTGCGCGACGCGATAAGGGCGATGGCTTCGGCTTTGTCCTGGATATCTTGTCGTCTGGTCCTGGGATGCAGCTTGCCGGCGGTGGGATGGAAGCAGTGCTGCGCCGTTTCCAGCGTGATCATGAAGAAGATCAAGTGGCGGGCCAAGAATTTGCTGATGGTGCCCAAGCTTGCGGTCGTGCCGTGGATGATATTCGTGATAGCTCGGAGATTGGTCTCAGCGAGATTTTGGGTTCGGCGATCCCGATCGTACAGTTGGTAACACGGTTGGTGCGTGTGCACCCGATTATGCGGTTTACTGGCATGGTGGGCACGCTGGCGAGCATGGTGATTGAACCGGCGGTGTCGAACTTCATGCGCACGGTTGGTGATCGTGACGACGCCATTTGTGGCTGTTATGAAGAATTTTTGCGTCGGTGCGAGCAACTCTGTGACAAAGAATTGGTGGATCCACCAGAGCACGTACCCGATGCTTCAGGCGATGGACAAGGTGGCGGGGACAAACCGGTTGAGTGTCCACCGGGTGTGGAAAAGCCGGTGGGTGGGCCGCTGCCTGCGAATGAGTCCGCTCACCCACAGCCACCGTCACAGCCTCAGTCTCAGCCACAGTCGCAAACACAAGCCAAGTTTGGAGAAGCTAGTTCGCAGACTACACCGGTGGCAGAAAAGCCAAATTTCACTAAGCCAGGGGCAGAAAAGCTGGTGGCGGAACCGTGTCCGCCAGGTGAAATAAACGAACCTGGGACACCACAAAAAGCTATGCCCGAACCACCATCGCCTGAAACGTCGTTGCCAGAACCAGAGCTTCCGGATATGACACCGCGAACGCAGATGGCGAGCTCGGTGCAGCTTGGTTGCGATGTAGCTAAATCGTGCGTGGGTCAAATCGCGCGGGCGGGCCTAGGCATGGCAATGGTGGGTGCGCAGTTGGTGCAGGAGACTGCAGCTGAGTGTTGGGAGCAGTTGAATTGTCAACCTCCACAACCTGAGCCAGTACCGCAGCCAGCACCGCAGCCTGCAGAGCCAGAATGTCCACCAGAGCAGCAACCGGCACCGGAACAGGAGCCAGATTGCCCACCAGAAGAAAAGTCGGTGCCAGAGCAGCAACCAGCACCGGAACCTGAACCAGATTGTCCACCGGAGGAAAAGACGGTCCCAGAGCCAGTGGAAAAACCGGCTCCCGAACCAGAACCTGAGCCAGCCCCGGAACCAGAGCCTGCACCAGTTCCAGAGGACGAGGTCATTGAAAAACCCATGCCGGAACATTCCGTGGATAAAAAGCAGTTCCACTCTGGCCCGGCACAGGTAGCACCGGAGCCGCAGCCAGAGTCTGCACCAGAACCGATGCAAGCAGCTCAGCCGGAAGCTCCGCAGCCGGAACCAGCACCTGCTCAGCCCGAGCAACCGGCTAGTCCTGAGCATGATGGTGGAGAAAACACGACTCATGAGGCCGAGACAGGGGCAGAGGCAGAGAAAGCTTCCGGAAATACACACAGGATGGGACAGTGGTAATGGAATTTGAAGAGTTCGCAGAAAAATTCCGGGAGCGCACAGCGAAGCGCCTGCTGGAATTCGAAAGCAAGTTAGAAAAAGCCCAGCAGGAATTAGAAAAACAAGCAGAGCAGCAAGCTCAAAAGCAGACAGGCCAGCGCGCTTCAGAATCAAGTCAGCAAGCCGCAGAACCACAGCAGCAGCGTGGTGCATCGGCGCGACCGGCTCATGCCCGGAGCGCCGGGGTGAGTCAATTACGAGATATTTCTCGGGCTAGTCGGCCGCGGCAAGTAAAGTCGGTGTTACGCCGTGGCCCAGATTAAAAGGCCCAGATTAAAAGCCCCGGATTAAAAGCGAGTGTGCAGTCGCCCTAGACGAATTTGCCCAGCAGGCCGGAGGGTTTTTGCTGTTCTTCCAATTCGTTGCCGGTCGCACTGCTAAAACCTTTACCCTCGGCTTCTGGATCAGAAAAATCAGCGTAGTGCTTGTCACCGTTGAGCTGGTGCAGCAAGAAACCAGTGACCAGGCCACGTGCAGTTTCAACAGCAGAAGCTTTACCCACGCCGATGCCAAGGAAGAACTTCCGCACAGTGTCTTCGCTAAACGTCGCTTGCTTCCCGTTATCAACTGCGCGGTAGCACACTGGCCCTTTCCAGTTCTGCGCCATCTGTGGTGGGTTACCGGCAGAGAAAATATCGGCATCCTCTGGGCCGATGATCAGGCCTGGTTTGTCTATATGTTTTGCCGCATCCTGCGAAGAAGGCGAAGTCTGTGCAGGGTAGAGTGCGGCGACGCACTGCACTTTTTCATTTTCCAAGGCGGCAAGCACGGCGGCACCACCACCCATGCCATGGCCGATGACACCCAATTTGTTTGGGCTGACGGTGATATTGCCTTGCCCCAGTTTCACGCCAGCGGCAATCTGCAACGAAGTCTCTAGGTCGGAAGCGAAGTCGCGGTGGTCTGGCCACAGCCCCATTTCGGTTTCAGGTGCGACCACCACGATGCCCCAGCTAGCCAAGTGCCGCAGGGTATGGCGGTAGTGCTTCAACGAAATTCGCCAGTCATGCCCAAAAGCAACGGCAGGCAGAGAGTTGCCTTCGGCCGGGGCATATACCTTGCCGGGCAAGCCGGCATAATCTAAATCACCGACCAGCACACGGTGCGGGCCGCGCTTGGACACGTTTGCTAGCTGCTTTTTAAGACTCACACAGAACAGCCTAATGTATAGCGTCCTGTATAGCGACGACGACTAAGACGACTAAGAGGCGCCCCATCACGATTTTTCTGCGTAATGTAGTATCCAGCTCATGTGTGGAATCGTTGGATATGTGGGACACCCCGGCGCTGACCGTGACTTTTATGCTCTAGACGTGGTGATGGAAGGCCTATCCCGCCTGGAATACCGCGGCTATGATTCCGCTGGTGTCGCGGTCTATGCTGATGACCAAATCGCGTGGCGCAAAAAAGCCGGCAAGGTTGCTTCGCTGAAGGAAGAATTGAACAAACGCCCACTGCCGGACTCTGTCCTGGGCATTGGCCACACCCGCTGGGCTACCCATGGTGGGCCGAGTGATGTCAACGCCCACCCGCACGTGGTCGGTAATGGCAAAGTCGCCGTCGTACACAACGGCATCGTGGAAAACTTTGCAGAGATCAAGCGCGAACTGAAAGATAAGGGCTACAACTTCGTTTCCGATACGGATACTGAGGTCGCAGGGACCCTGCTTGCCGACGTTTTCGCTACCGAATCGAACGGTGACTTGGCAGAGGCTATGCGCCGTACCGCCAGCCGTTTCGAGGGCGCTTTTACCCTGTTGGCAATCCATGCTGATCAGCCGGACCGCATCGTGGCTGCCCGTCGCGATTCGCCACTGTTGATCGGTCGTGGGGAAGGCGAGAATTTCCTGGGCTCGGATGTCTCCGGCTTCATTGATTACTCCAAAGATGCCGTGATCATTGACAATGACCAGGTCGTGACCGTCACCGCTGATGACATCGAGATCACTGATTATGACGGCAACGTCGTCGAGCCGCGCGAATTCAAGGTCGAATGGGATGCAGAATCCGCAGAAAAGGGCGGCTATGCCTCATTCATGGACAAAGAAATCCATGACCAGCCTGCCGCAGTCCGCGATACCCTGATGGGGCGTTTCGACGAAAATGGTCAGCTTAAGTTGGACGAGGTCCGGATTGATGAATCGATCCTGAAATCCGTCGACAAGATCATCGTCATTGCCTGCGGTACCGCCGCCTATGCAGGCCACGTTGCGCGTTATGCCATCGAGCACTGGTGCCGTATCCCTACCGAGGTGGAACTGGCCCATGAATTCCGCTACCGCGACCCGATTGTCAACGAAAAGACGCTGGTAGTGGCGTTGTCGCAGTCGGGAGAAACCATGGACACGCTCATGGCGGTGCGCCACGCGCGCCAACAGGGTGCCAAGGTCATCGCGATCTCGAATACCCGTGGTTCTTCGATCCCGCGAGAATCCGATGCCGCGCTCTATACCCACGCTGGCCCGGAAATCGCGGTGGCTTCCACCAAGGCCTTCCTGGCAAAGATAGCCGCGACCTACCTGTTTGGCCTGTACCTGGCGCAGCTGCGCGGCAATATGTTCTCCGACGAGGTGCACGCCGTGCTCAATGAGCTGCGTCAGATGCCGGAGAAGATCCAGCAGGTTATCGACAGCGAAGATGATGTCAAGGCCATTGCGAACAAGATGCACGACGCTCGCACCGTGCTGTTCTTGGGCCGTCACGTCGGATTCCCCGTGGCGCTCGAGGGCGCGCTGAAGCTGAAAGAGATCGCCTACTTGCACTCGGAAGGCTTTGCTGCCGGTGAGCTCAAGCATGGCCCGATCGCTTTGGTAGAAGAAGGCCAGCCGGTGTTTGTCATCGTGCCATCGCCACGCGGCCGCGACGTGCTGCACTCCAAGGTGGTCTCGAATATCCAGGAAATCCGTGCTCGTGGTGCGGTAACCATCGTGATCGCCGAAGAAGGCGATACTGCAGTTGAGGATTACGCCAACCACATCATCCGCATTCCGCAGTCGCCGACCCTGATGCAGCCGCTGCTGGCGACGGTACCGCTGCAGATTTTCGCCTGCGCGGTCGCCGAGGCCAAGGGCTACGATGTTGACCAGCCGCGGAACCTGGCAAAATCCGTCACCGTGGAGTAAATCTGGGCCGCAGTATTCTGGGCCGCATCACCCGGAGTTAAATTACCCGGAGCCAACTAACCCGCCGTCGTCGAAAAGAGCAAGGCAGAACGCATGAATATGCTGCGCACTCGCATCGATTTGGATGCCATTGCCCACAATGTCCGTGTGCTGAAGCGTGCGGCGGGGCAAGCGCAGCTGATGTGCGTCGTCAAGGCTGATGCTTATGGGCATGGTGTGGAGCGCGTGGTCCCGGTGATGGAAAAAGCTGGTGCCGATCTTTTTGGTGTGGCCACGATTGCTGAGGCCAGGCGGTTGCGCGAGCTCGGAACCGAATTGCCGATCATGGCGTGGTTGTGGGATGCAGCCAGCCCGGATGCAGCAGTCCAGGTGGCAGAAGCTCTTGCCGACGATATCCAGTTGGTGGCGTCGTCGTTGTCACATTTACGGTTGCTTGCCGACGCCAACATCCCGGCGACGATCACGCTGAAGGTAGAAACCGGGATGCACCGCAACGGCATTGAGCCAGTGGATTGGCACCAGGCTTTTGCGCTTGCAAAAACTGCGCCTCATTTGACGGTGCGCGGGTTGATGTCGCACCTGGCGTGCGCGGACGAGCCGGACAATCCCGCGAATGCCGCGCAGCTGGAGCAGTTCCGTGATGCGATTGCGCAGGCACGTGCGGCCGGGCTGGAGGTCCCGGTCAACCATATTGCTAATTCGGCGGCTACTTTGGAATTCCCTGACGCACATTGTCAGCAGGTGCGCCCGGGTATTGCCTGTTATGGTTTGGAGCCTGCCGACGGCTACGAGCATGATCTGCGCCCGGCGATGACGTGGGCAGCAAACGTGCTGAACGTGAAGCCGATCAGCATGGGGGAAGCAACGTCGTATGGGCTGACCTGGAGTGCAGAACAGGACAGCTACCTGGCGGTGGTGCCGTGCGGCTACGCTGATGGTTTGCCGCGTAGTGTGCAGGGGAACCTAGAGGTGGGAATTTCTGGCAAGCGTTACCGGCAGGTCGGCCGTGTGTGTATGGACCAGATTCTGGTAGATCTCGGCGAGAATCCATGGGGTGTGCAACCGGGCGACGAGGCCGTGTTGTTTGGCGAGCGCGGCATGTCCGCCACGGAGCTGGCGACTGCCACCGGCACCATTAATTATGAGATCGTGACTCGTCCGGGCGGGCGCACCGTGCGGGAGTATGAAGGGGGAGTGCAGTTGTGAGCGATTCCGCAACACCAGAATTTTCACAGGCAGGCAACGTATTCGAGCAGCCGGGCTCGATAGAACTCGCCACCGCCGATGCCACCCGTGAGTTTGGGGCGCAACTGGGTGCCACGCTTGCTGCCGGTGACGTGGTGATTTTGTCCGGCGGGCTCGGCGCTGGAAAAACCACGCTGACCCAAGGCATTGCGAAGGGGATGGATGTGCGCGGCCGGGTGACCAGCCCGACGTTTACGATCGCGCGTGTGCACCGGGCGCGCCGTGCCGATGCCCCCGATTTGGTGCATGTTGATGCTTATCGATTGCTCGGTGAGTCCGCAGCCGATCCTTGGGGCGAGCTGGATGCACTCGATCTTGATACTGATTTGGACACCTCCGTCGTCGTCGCGGAATGGGGTGCAGGCTTGGTGGAAGCGCTGACGCGGCGTTATTTGTTGGTGGAGTTGGACCGGGAAACTCTCGCGGCACAGGACCCGGAATCGGAAACCCGCATTATCACCTGGCGCTGGGCTGAGCATTAACGACCGCCTGAACACTGGCGACCGGCAGAACACTAGCGCTGGAACACCACCGGAAAACCTCGTTCGTGAAGTGTGACGGCCACGCGCTATCCTTGAAGCAGACTGCACGCCAGACTCCCATGTCTGTCTTTTATTTTTTTTGAAGGAGCTTGTATGCCGAAAAACGGCGGAGCCATCATCGGTACCATCGTCGCGCTGTTTTGCCTTGTCTTGGCCACAATGGTCGGGGCAGCTGCGATTGCACAGGACGATTCCGCGCCGAAGGAGTCTTTTGCTGGCACGTTGCACAAGGTGGACCAGCAGGGCCTGTCGACGACTGGTATTTCGCCAGCTGATCTCTTTGGTGAGGAATGGGTTGCCGGTACTTTCGTGTGCCCAGGTGTCACGGAGCGGGAATTGCTCGCTAGTGGCTTGAACCCTGCGGATTTCAACCTGGTCAATGAGGAGATCGACAAGCACGATAACTACC
Source organism: Corynebacterium sp. LaCa_70 (assembly GCF_058182015.1). Classification (NCBI taxonomy): domain Bacteria; kingdom Bacillati; phylum Actinomycetota; class Actinomycetes; order Mycobacteriales; family Corynebacteriaceae; genus Corynebacterium; species Corynebacterium sp. LaCa_70. The sequence continues at coordinate 1,927,914 of NZ_CP190914.1, read as the reverse complement.
TGCTGTTGGCGAAAGAGACTGGCGAATACCACGTGGAGAAGATGTCCATCCACAACGTCAATCTCTGCACCATTCCGTTGCAGGGCCCATTCCAGACGCAAGCCATCATCCACTTGGAACAAGATGAAGAAGGCACCTGGAACTTCATTGGTTAATTATGTCTGCTAGTTTCCCCAGCCCGGTTCTCACCATTGATACCTCGACGCCCACGCTGGTGACGGGCGTAGTACACACGCTTGCCGACGGCACGGTTGCCGCTACCGAGAACACCGTGGAGAACACGCGTGCGCACAACGAGCTGCTCATGCCGACGGTCTTCGAGTTGTTGGAATCTACTGGTACCAAGCTCAGTGAGCTCGCCGCGGTGGTTGTCGGCTGCGGCCCGGGGCCGTTCAGTGGTTTGCGTGTGGGGATGGCTACGGCTTCTGGCCTGGGGCATGCTTTGGGTATTCCGGTGTATGGGGTGTGTTCGCATGACGCGATTGCTTGGCGTGCACTGCATGCCACGGACACGCTGGACACTACAGATGCGCTGAATTCCACGGACACGCTGGATGCCGCTGGTGCTACGACGGGAGAGCCTTCCGGCAACGTCTTGGTTGCTACTGACGCGCGTCGTCGGGAGACATATTGGGCCACCTACTCTGGCAACCGCCGTGTGGCAGGCCCGGATGTCGGCCCAGCGGAAACCTTGCAGCCGGATGTGGACCGGGTGGTTGCTCACCCGGCAATCGCCCAGCGTCTGCCGGAGAAATTGCAAAAGCTAGCAGCAGGCGAAGCCACTCCGGCGGTTCCCAGTGCACGTGGTCTCGTGGCAGTTGCGGATTTTGCGGCGGTACCACAACCACTCACTCCGCTGTATTTGCGCCGTCCGGATGCGAAAGAACCAGCCGCCAAGCCGGTGTCTGCGGCGTTGCGGTGGGCAGAAAACTGATGGCTTCTGTAACCAACCCGCTGGATATAGACCAGCTGCACTTGCGTGAACTTGGTGCTGCCGACGCGCATCGGTGTGCGCAATTAGAAACCGAGTTATTTGCGGATGAAGGACCGTGGTCCGAAGCAGAATTCCGCGCGGAATTTGCCGCTGCGCATACGTTTTATCTCGGGGTAGAAGCAGTGGGTAGCCCAGAGCCGGGCAAACCTGCAGCGCGCGTGTTGGTCGGTTACGCCGGGTTGGCGCAGCTAGGCCCGAAGAATGATCCGGAATTTGAAATTCATACCATTGGTGTCGATCCACGCGCGCAACGTCGTGGTGTGGCTCGGATGCTCATGGATAATTTTTGTTACGTTGCTGACCGCACCGGGGCGCCAATTTTTCTTGAAGTACGCACCGATAACGAACCTGCCATTGCGATGTATCGCGCCTATGGATTCGAGAATCTCGGGCTCCGGAAAAATTACTACCTGGGTGGCGGTGATGCCTATACGATGCGTCGGCCAGCCTTGGATACCACTCATTAAGGACGCACAATGATCATTGCTGGAATCGAATCTTCGTGTGATGAGACCGGAGTTGGCATCGTCCGCCTGCACACCGAGGAATTTGCTGCGGGTGCGGAGGCCAACAGTAACAGCGGTGCCGACGGGCAAACACACAACACCCAACCCCGGATCGAGGTGCTGGCCAATGTGGTGGCAAGTTCCATGGAGCAGCATGCGCGTTTCGGTGGCGTGGTGCCAGAGATCGCCTCGCGCGCGCACCTAGAGGCGCTGCCACAGGTGATGCAGCAAGCATTGGACGAGGCCGGAATCGACAAGCCCGATGCCGTCGCTGCCACGATAGGCCCTGGGCTGGCGGGCGCGTTGTTGGTTGGTGTCGCAGGTGCTAAAGCCTATGCCGCTGGCTGGGACGTGCCGTTTTATGGCGTGAACCACCTGGCTGGTCATGTTGCGGTAGCGAATCTAGAAGGCGAACCACTTCCGCACGCCGTGGCCTTGCTGGTATCTGGCGGTCATACCTCGTTGCTGGAGGTCGATGATGCGAACCAGCAGTACCGGGAATTGGGTGCGACGCTGGACGACGCCGCCGGTGAGGCGTATGACAAGGTCTCCCGGTTGCTTGGCTTGGGCTATCCCGGCGGGCCGTTGATCGACAAACTGGCTCGGAAAGGGCAGGTCACGGTCGATTTCCCTCGCGGGTTGTCCCGTGCAGAAGACTTGCGCGGCGAGCACCGCTTTGACTTTTCGTTTTCCGGCGTTAAGACCTCCGTCGCGCGCTTTGTCGAAAAAGCCGAGCGTAATGGCGAATCGATTAATGCGGAAGATTTATGTGCCTCGTTTCAAGAAGCCGTCTGTGATGTGCTGACGAAAAAGGCGGTCATGGCGTGTAAAGACACCGGAGCTTCCACGTTGTTGCTGGGCGGCGGCGTGGTTGCGAATTCCCGGTTGCGCGAGTTGGCGCAACGCCGTTGTGATTCTGCGGGCATCACCCTGCGCATCCCGCGGTTTGAATATTGCACGGATAACGGTTTGATGATCGCCGCTGCGGCAGCCCAGCAGATTGCGCACGGTGCAAAGCCTGCAAGTTGGGATATAGCGACGGATCCGGCTCTGGAATTGGGTACAGACTCGCCGTCGACAAGCGAGCGGTAAGTTGCTAACACTACGCTCAAGATAGTTGTCACTTAGCACCCAGGTAGGTAGAGTGCTAATAGGTTGTTTGACCCACAGTTGTTCACCCGCGACGACGGCTGTGCTGGACATCCACAACCGGCACATAACAGCTTCGCGTGCTGGTCACATAGATGATCGCACGCATCGGACCTGATTTCACGAAAGGAATCATCGTGGCAAACATCAAACCGCTCGAAGACAAAGTTCTGGTGCAGATCAAAGAAGCAGAAACCACCACGGCATCCGGCCTGGTTATTCCGGATTCTGCTAAGGAAAAGCCACAGGAAGCCACCGTCATCGCTGTTGGCCCAGGCCGCACCGACGACAAAGGTGAGCGCGTGAAGCCAGATGTCAACGAGGGTGACACCGTCATCTTCTCCAAGTTCGGCGGCACTGAGTTGAAGTACGACGGCCAGGAATACCTGCTGCTTTCGGCTCGTGACCTGCTGGCAGTCATCGAAAAGTAAGGGGGAGTAAGCCGCTATGGCAAAACTCATTGCTTTTGATCAACAGGCGCGTGAGCACCTGCAAGCAGGCGTCGACACGCTCGCCGATACCGTTAAGGTCACCCTCGGCCCGCGTGGCCGCAATGTCGTGCTGGATAAGGCTTTCGGCGGGCCACTGGTTACCAACGACGGTGTGACCATCGCCCGCGATATTGATCTGTCTGAGCCTTTCGAGAACCTCGGTGCGCAGCTGGTGAAATCCGTTGCGGTAAAAACCAACGACGTTGCAGGTGACGGCACCACCACCGCCACGCTGCTGGCACAGGCCCTGATCTTTGAGGGCCTGCGCAATGTGGCATCTGGTGCGAACCCAGTAGAGCTCAACCGCGGTATCGCTGCGGCTGCAGAAAAGACCGTGGAAGAGCTGAAGGCGCGCGCCACCCAGGTTAACTCCAGTGCTGAAATTGCCCAGGTTGCAACAGTGTCCTCGCGTGACAGCGAAGTTGGCGACATGGTCGCTGGTGCGATGGATAAGGTCGGCAAAGACGGCGTTGTCACCGTGGAAGAATCGCAGTCCATGGAATCGTCTGTTGAGGTCACCGAAGGTGTGGCGTTCGATAAGGGATTCTTGTCGCCGTATTTCGTGACGGATCAGGAAACTCAGCAGGCCGTCTTGGATGATCCATATGTGCTGCTGGTGCGCAACAAGATTTCTTCCTTGCCGGATTTCTTGCCGTTGCTGGAAAAGATCGCTGAGGCTGGCAAGCCGGTGCTGATCGTCGCCGAAGATGTCGAGGGCGAAGCCCTGCAGGCGCTGGTGGTCAACGCTATCCGCAAGACGCTGAAGGTCGCTGCCGTCAAGGCACCGTATTTTGGTGATCGTCGCAAAGCGTTCATGGATGACTTGGCAGTGGTCACCGATGCTACCGTGATTGACCCAGAAATCGGTGTTAACCTGCATGAGGCTGGCCTGGAAGTGCTGGGTTCGGCTCGTCGCGTCACCGTCGAGAAGGACGAGACCGTGCTTGTCGACGGCGCCGGTTCCGATGCTGCTTTGGAGGAGCGTCGCGAGAAGATCCGCCGTGAGATCGAATCCACCGATTCCACCTGGGACAAGGAAAAGGCCGAAGAGCGCCTGGCAAAACTGTCCGGTGGCGTGGCTGTCATCCGTATTGGCGCTGCTACCGAGACCGAGGTTAACGAGCGTAAGCTACGCGTCGAAGACGCAATCAACGCTGCCCGCGCTGCGGTTGAGGAAGGCGTGATCGCCGGCGGCGGTTCCGCGCTGGTGCAGATCGCCGAGACGTTGAAGTCTTATGCAGAACAGTTCGAGGGCGAAGCCCGCGTGGGTGTCGAATCGGTTGCGCGTGCTCTGACCAAGCCAGCGTTCTGGATTGCCCACAATGCTGGTGAGGATGGCGCCGTGGTTGTTTCCCGCATCGCGGAGATGGCCAATGGTGAAGGCTTCAATGCCGCCAACCTGGAATACGGCAACTTGATCGACAACGGTATTATCGACCCGGTCAAGGTCGCGCACTCCGCTGTGGTTAACGCCTCCTCGGTTGCCCGCATGGTGCTGACCACCGAGGCTTCGGTCGTCGACAAGCCTGCGGAATCTGACGATTCCGAGGGCGGCCACGGCCATCACCATCATCACTAAGGCGCCGCGAATCGGCCTGCTAATAACACAGCGTTCTGTGTGATGGCCGGGTAAAGGCCGGTCGTGCCGTGGCCCCTAAACAGTGCGAATGCTAAATAGCGTGAGCGCTGTTGGGTGCGTATGACGAGAAAGCCGCCGGGAGTACTAGAAAATTATCTGGTGCTTCCGGCGGTTATGTTATCTCCGCGCACTGGCCACGATTTTTTGGGGCGAACAAGTTAGCGAATTTTCCGGTCTGAATTCAACACGTGTGCTGGTGCGGTTATAAGATAGATCGGAAGAAAAACAGCAAGAAACGGCAAGAAATAGATCACGTCGACTACAGCCACTGCCGGTGTGGCGCGAATGTGACGTCAGCGTGATGCCAATGAAAGATGTGGGACGTGAGCGATTCTGATGAAGAACTCGCGCGGTTGGTTCCCCAGGCAATAGACGGGGATCGCCGCGCCATGCAGCATGTCATGCGGATTATCCACCCGCAGGTGCTGCGCTATTGTCGCGCCCGCATTGGCGGTGGGAAAACCCCAACTGCCGACGACGTTGCCCAAGAAGTCTGCCTTGCGGTGGCGAATTCGATGGACAAATTTGTCGACCGTGGTCGGCCGTTCATGGCTTTTGTCTACGGTATTGCTTTCAATAAAGTTGCCGACGCACACCGTTTTATGGGTAAGGACCGTTTACATCCGGCGGAGGAGATGCCGGAAGAGCCGGATCTGAATCCCAGCCCGGAAGATGCTGCATTAGAATCCGATGGTTGTAACACAGTTCGCGCGATGCTCGATACTTTAAATGACAAAGCTCGGGACATCATTATCATGCGTGTATTTGTGGGTATGACGGCCGAGGAAACAGCGCAAGCACTGGGAAGCACTCCTGGTGCGGTGCGGGTGGCGCAGCACCGTGCGCTTGCTCAACTTCGCAAGCGTGTGGATGAAGAGAATTCAAGGGAGTGAACGTGAACCGACGCGACTGGGAGAAGGACGATTTCTTCCTGGATCAGTTGTCGCAAGGGATTGATCCTTCGCAGGGGCAGGATCCCCTCGCGGCCGCATTATTAGGTTTGCGTACCGAAATTGAATCCGAGATTTCTGCGGCCCCTGAGCTTGCCGACGCCGACCACAACGTCGTGCCACTGCACTCTGGCGGCGGCCGTTCTCGGCATCGCCTATCGCGCGCTGATGCGCGTCGTTCGCGTCGTGCCTCCCGAACAAACGGCCACGGTTCCGGCGGTGGGCTGGGCAGTGGTTCCGGCGCTGGCCGACGATTCGGCTGGGGAAGTGCACTGGTGGGGGCGGCAGCAGCCACCGCGTTGTTTGCCGTCGGCAGTGTGAGCGTTTATCACGCCACTCCGAATTCGCCGCTGTGGGGCGTGCACCAATCGTTGTTTGATGATGAAGAAGCAGCCCGCGTGGAGCTCGCCAGCACTTTGGAGCAGCTGGAGGATAGCGCTCACCGGGGTGATGAGGATGCTACTCGTCAGTTGATTGCCGAGGCTCGCACGTTGCTGGATAATCTGCGTGAGCGCAAGGAAGCTAAGCAGAATAAAGGCGCTGCGGAGGGCGCAACCGGGAAAGACGGTTCCGCGAATACTGAGGGTAAAACCACCAAGCCGAAGGCTACGGTGACTCGTGTACGCCCGCAGCCGGAGGGCGAGTCTGAACCGCACACGGTGACAGAAACCAAAGAAGTCACCGTGACAAAGACCGTTGAACCTTCGCAACAAAACCCGCAACCTGCACCGGGCGGGAACCAGGAGCCACGCCCACGGCCATCAGCTGGTGAACAAGCCCCGCAGGCGCCACAGCCACAGCCGCAATCCCCTGGGCAGCCGCAGCCGGAATCGCAGCAGTCACAGCAGCAGGGGCAAGGGGCACATAGCCAGGGCCCGAATGACCAAGGGCAGGGTGGGCAGGAATCGCGCCCTGGAAACGACAACACCGCCCCGGCTGGTCCAGAAAGCTAGACCAACGGTGGGGCGGCGGAAGCCGAATGCCCAGGCTGAAAGTCGAGACCGAAGAACTCAGGCTGCGTGATGCGTGCTGGCTCATGCGCAAAATAGCGCGCACCAGTCCAGCGCACTAGTTCAGGTGTTTGCGGTTCAAGCCGTCGTAAAAGCCAACCGCGTATTCCCACGGGGTGTAGCGGTCAGTATTTGGCTGCGCGGACGGCTCATGCACAGGCGCTAGTTCACCGTCGAGGGTGGAACGCATATTCGCGGCCATGATGTCCCAGTCATAGTAGTGCTGTTCTTCGCAGTCTTCGCAGATGAAAAATATGCCATCGATGCCGAATTGCGGCAGGATTTTTGCCATGCCGCGTACCATGCGTAGGTCCTGTTCCAGCATGATGCGTTCTTCGTCGGAAAGCTCCGGCATGGGCTCGTCAGCGTCGAGGAACGACGCCGGATCGTTCGGATCATCGGCGAAGGGGTCGCGGGGCATATTCGAGTCAAAGTCCACATAGCACAGACTATTGTCAAAACCACTCATATTCAATTCCCCCGGCTAGCCCTTTCGCTGATAAAGCAACTACGATGTGAATACAGAGATGTGACTACAGAGTTGACACTAGATAGCTGCATTCGACGGCTAGCTATGGCTGATTACCGGTCTGACGAGCTGGAAGCAGGAAAAGGAGAATTTTGGGAATGACTGACCAACGCGTACATACTGGCGGCGATGACCCAAATAAGGTCGCACTGTACGGCCTCACATTCGACGACGTGCTGCTGCTGCCTGCGGAATCCAACGTTATTCCCTCGGAAGTTGATGTTTCTTCGCGGTTTAGCCGCAACATCAACTTGGGGCTGCCGGTTGCCTCCGCCGCGATGGATACCGTCACCGAGGCCCGCATGGCTATCGCGATGGCGCGCCAGGGCGGCATTGGTGTGTTGCACCGTAACCTGTCGATCGACGAGCAGGCACAACAGGTTGAGATCGTGAAGCGCTCAGAATCCGGCATGGTGACAGACCCGGTGACCGCCCGCCCGGATATGACAATCACCGAGGTCGATGATCTGTGCGCTCGGTTCCGGATTTCTGGCCTGCCGGTCGTTGATGCTGATGGCCATTTGGTGGGTATTTGCACTAACCGCGATATGCGCTTTGAGGCAGACCCGCACCGGCTAGTGCGCGATGTCATGACGCCAACCCCGCTCGTGGTCGCCAAGGAAGGCGTCAGCAAGCAGGAAGCACTGAGCCTGCTCAGCGAAAACAAGGTGGAAAAGCTGCCGATCGTGAACGAGGACAACAAGCTTGTTGGTCTGATCACGGTCAAGGACTTTGTGAAAACCGAGCAGTTCCCGCACGCTTCCAAAGACAAGGAAGGCCGCCTGCTGGTTGCTGCCGGTATCGGTACTGGCGATGAGTCCTTCCAGCGCGCCGGTGCTTTGGTGCAAGCCGGCGTCGACGTGCTCGTGGTGGATTCCGCGCATGCGCACAACAACCGCGTGCTGCAGATGGTCTCTGATGTGAAAAAGGCTTTCCCGCACGTCGATGTTGTGGGCGGTAACTTGGCGACGCGCGAGGCGGCTCAGGCCATGATCGATGCGGGCGCCGACGGCATCAAGGTTGGTATCGGTCCGGGCTCTATTTGCACCACCCGCGTGGTTGCTGGTGTGGGTGCACCGCAGATCACCGCCATCTTGGAGGCCGCCTCTGTCGCTGGCCCAGCCGGTATTCCGGTTATCGCCGATGGCGGTATGCAGTACTCCGGTGATATTGCCAAGGCCCTGGCTGCTGGCGCGGACTGCGTCATGCTGGGTTCCATGCTGGCCGGTACGAAGGAATCCCCGGGCGATATCGTCGTTGTGGGCGGCAAGCAGTACAAGCGCTACCGCGGCATGGGCTCGATGGGCGCGATGCAGGGACGCGGCTTGACTGGCGAGAAGCGTTCGTATTCCAAGGACCGGTACTTCCAGGCCGATGTGCGCAGCGAGGACAAGCTGGTGCCAGAAGGCGTGGAAGGCAAGGTTCCTTACCGCGGCGAGATTGACGCGATTACCCACCAGATCATCGGTGGTCTGCGCGCGTCTATGGGATATACCGGTTCTGCGTCGATCCCGGAGTTGAAGACCAAGCGCTTCGTGCAGATCACCGCGGCAGGCTTGGCGGAATCTCACCCGCACCACTTGCAGCAGACCATGGAAGCTCCGAACTACCGCTAGAGCTACCTCGAGAAGCTCACGCATAACGTTTGTCGTTATAGGAAGGTTTATTCAGTGCGCGAATATGCAGAGATAGGGATCGGCCGTGAGGCGCGCCGTACCTACGGGCTTGAGGATATTTCCATCATCCCGACCCGTCGTACCCGCTCCTCGAAGGACGTCGATACTACCTGGAGCATCGACGCTTATAACTTCGATATCCCGGTCTGCTCGCATGCTTCTGATGCGTTGGCGAGCCCGGAGTTTATCATTGAGATGGGAAAGCAAGGTGGCCTGGGCATCATCAATGCGGAAGGGTTGTGGGGGCGTGTCGACGACCTCGCTGGCGCTGTCGAGGCCGTCACCAAGGCGGACAACCCTACCGAGCATCTGCAGAAGCTGCACGCGCTGCCACTCGATGTGGAGCTGCTGGCGCGTCGTATCGCTGAGGTCCGGGAATCCGGTGTGACCGTTGCGGTGCGCGTGTCGCCGCAGCGGGCACGGGAATTGGCGCCCAAGGTGATCGCAGCCGGCACTGAGATTCTGGTGATTCAGGGAACGCTGATTTCTGCTGAGCATGTTTCTGCCGACGGCGAGCCGCTGAACTTGAAGGAGTTCATTGGCTCGTTGGAGGTCCCCGTTATTGCTGGTGGCGCGGTGGATTACACCACTGCGCTGCATTTGATGCGCACGGGCGCGGCGGGCGTGATCGTGGGTGGTGGCGTGAATACCAACGATATTTCGTTGGGCATCAATGTTCCGAAAGCCACCGCGATCGCCGATATTGCTGCCGCGCGCCGGGATTATTTGGATGAGACCGGTGGCCGTTACGTGCATATTCTTGTCGACGGCATGCTGGCGAATGCTGGCGATATTGTTAAGGCTATCGCGTGTGGTGCTGATGCTGTCGTCCTCGGCCCACTGTTGGCACAGGCCGAAGAGGCTGCCGCGGGTGGTTGGTTCTGGCCGTCGGTGGCTGGCCACCCAAGCTTCCCGCGCGGATATGTGGAAATCTATAGCGACATTGAACTAGGCGAGGGCGTTACTGGGGAAGATCAAGCTTTCGATCCCACGACGGTTGTTTCCAAAAATTCCCCGCTGGAAGTTGTGTTGCACGGCCCGTCGTCCGATCCGTTTGGGCGGCAGAATTTGGTCGGTGGTTTGCGTCGTGCGATGGCAAAGTGCGGGTACACCGATTTGAAGGCTTTCCAAAAAGTCGACTTGGCTGTGCATTAGTGGCTAGTGGCTAGTGGCCGTGCACTAGTCGCTGGACGCTACTGGCGACGTCGTGGCACAACTTTTCTGCCAACGTCCTGTAGCTTTTTCAGCTTCGACCGCGGCGCGCCATTCGCGCCAGAGCCCCCGGTTCCGACGGTTTGCACCACGGAGGCTGCGATCACCACGCCGATGGCTACTAGTTTCAGCGTGCTGATGTTTTGCGCGAGTAGTAGCCACCCGAAGAATGCGGCGAAGACGGGTTCGAGGGAAATCAGAATGGAAAAGACATTGGGCGCCAGCCCGCGCAGCGCGATCAATTCCAAGGAATACGGCACCAGCGACCCCAAGATTCCGGTGCCAATGGCAAACCACCCGGTATCGGTGGAGCTCACCAGGTTCCATGCGCCGCCAGCGCCCATCGGTAGCATCGCGACGCCGCCGACGACGAACGCCACGGCCAACCCGCCCTGGCCAGGTACCAGCGCACCGGCGTTTTTATTCGCCAGGATATAAATGGCCCAGAACAAGGCTGCCCCCAGCAAGAATGCCACGCCCAGTGGGTTGAGCGGGTTGCCGTTGAAAGCATCCAGGCCCAGTAGTGCCATGCCGGTCATAGCGAGGATGACGCAGAGACCGTGATAAAAATGCTGCCAGCAGCAGTGGTCCTAAAAATTCGATGGTCACGGCGGGGCCGAGGGGTACTAGGTCAATTCCGGCGTAGAAAAATCCGTTCATCAGGCCCAGCGATAGTCCAAGTCCGAGTACCCCGGCCCATTGTTGCCGGTTCCATTCGTGTACCCGCGGACGCGTGATGGCCAGCAATACCACTGCCGCGACGAGTAGCCGCACCGCCGAGGTACCCCAGGTGCCGCCGTCGTCAAAAAGCTTCACTGCCAGCGCAGATCCCAGTTGCAGCGAGATGCACGAGCCGATGATGCACAGCACAGAGATGGGGTTTGCCGAAGATGCCATGGCTGTGATTATTCCGTCTGCATGATTCTTGAGTCCAATAGTCCAACCCACTAGTTCGCAGCGCGCATCATCTGGGGTGCGCATCGCTCGGGTTGTGCACTGTTTGGGTTATGCGCCGCCTGGGTTGTGGCCGTGAGTTAAACTATGGGGCGTGACTGATGCAGCAACTCCACGCCCTGTCCTTGTCGTCGACTTCGGTGCGCAATACGCGCAGCTGATCGCGCGTCGTGTGCGCGAGGCACAGATGTATTCCGAGGTCATCGCCCACGATGCGCCGATTGCGCAGTTCCGGGAGAAAAACCCGGTTGCGCTGGTGCTGACCGGCGGCCCGAGCTCCGTGTATGCCGATGGTGCGCCGTCGTTGCAGCCAGAATTGCTGGAGCTGGGGGTACCGGTTTTCGGTATTTGCTACGGCTTCCAGGCGATGACGCACGCGTTGGGCGGCACTGTCGCCCAGACCGGTAAGCGCGAGTACGGCCGTACGGATTTGACGCTTGCCGACGGTTGCGGTGTGCTGCACGAGGGCTTGGCGCAGACTCACAAGGTGTGGATGTCGCATGGTGATTCCGTCTCAAAGGCTCCGGAAGGATTCGAGGTCACTGCTACTTCGGATGGTGCGCCGGTGGCTGCGTTTGAGTGCTTGGAAAAGAAGATGGCTGGCGTGCAGTACCATCCTGAGGTGTTGCACAGCCCGCATGGTCAGCAAGTGCTGGAGCGTTTTTTGACGCAGGTCGCGGGCTTGCAGCCGACGTGGACTCCGGGTGCTATTGCGGAGTCTTTGGTGGCTGATGTCCGCGCCCAGATTGGCGAGGGCCGCGCTATTTGTGGCCTGTCCGGTGGCGTGGATTCCGCGGTGGCTGCAGCGCTGGTGCAGCGCGCGATTGGCGACCGGTTGACTTGTGTATTCGTCGACCATGGTTTGCTGCGTTCCGGTGAGCGCGAGCAGGTAGAGCAGGATTTCGTTGCCGCTACCGGCGCGCGCCTGGTCACCGTCGATGAGCGTGAGGCCTTTTTGCAGAAGTTGGCTGGCGTGACCGATCCGGAGGCCAAGCGCAAGGCGATCGGCGCGGAGTTCATCCGTTCCTTCGAACGCGCGGTTGCTGGTGTCTTGGATGATGCCCCAGAAGGTGCGTCGGTGGACTTCCTGGTGCAGGGCACGCTGTATCCAGACGTCGTGGAATCCGGTGGGGGATCGGGCACGGCGAATATTAAATCGCACCACAACGTCGGTGGTTTGCCGGATGACGTGGAATTCGAGCTGGTGGAGCCGCTGCGTTTGTTGTTTAAGGACGAGGTCCGCGCTGTGGGCCGCGAGCTGGGCTTGCCGGATGAGATTGTCTCGCGTCAGCCGTTCCCGGGCCCTGGCTTGGGTATTCGCATTATTGGTGAGGTCACCGCGGATCGTCTGGAAACCCTGCGTGCTGCCGATTTGATTGCCCGCGAGGAACTCACCGCTGCGGGTATGGATGCCGAGATTTGGCAGTGCCCGGTGGTGTTGCTTGCCGACGTGCGCTCTGTCGGTGTGCAGGGCGATGGCCGTACCTACGGTCATCCGATTGTGCTGCGCCCGGTGTCGTCGGAGGATGCGATGACTGCCGACTGGACTCGCGTGCCGTATGAGGTGCTGGAGACGATTTCTACGCGCATTACCAACGAGGTTGCAGAGGTTAACCGAGTGGTCGTCGACGTGACCTCGAAGCCACCGGGAACCATCGAGTGGGAATAAGGAGTAGTTGAAAATGCTGGGCCTGAAGCTAGCTTAGATCTCAGCTTTCTTCAGGCGCTTGGCGTTTGCGCTTTCGAGTCTCAACTCCGGAGATGAAAACGATCAGTCCTAGTGTCGCTATTGCCATCGTCGCTAATGTCGAAGCTATTTCGGTAATAGTCAATATGATAGCAATTAGCGCTAGTACTATGGATACAATGTTATGAATCCGCATTTTTTTTAAAAGCAATTCTCACGAATTCCTGAAATTCCGGAAAGTTCTGCAGCAAGAGAAGCAAGCATGCCAGTTACGGTGTCTTCGTCGGCGCGTTCTTTTGCAATGTTATTAGATTTCTCATTTTTCCTCCTAGTCAGTGGGCTTGACAACCCTGTGCTTATGCAGAAACCCTCTTGAGTAAGATTATTTTATTAAACTTTGCCTAACCTTGCCAATAATTAAACTTTAGGTACGGGTGGGATGTATGGAAAATAATCTGATTTTCTGGGTCTACACATTGGAAATGTTAGATCCTTGATGGTCTCAGGGCTACTTAACGTCTTATTTTGACTGATCGCTAAGGTGTAGCGCCCGTTGTCATGTAGACCCATCGGGCTAAGATAGCTTGTCCTTTTATCTAGGTGTGATACCTCCAGATGTTCGAACATGGTTGCGCGTTTAGAAAACCTGTGTCATACTGTCGCTATGACTCAAACAGGTATTCGTGCGCGAGAGGGGCGGGAGCAGCAAGAATCTGTAGCTGTTCTTGCCGACGTGCGTGCGGAGCGTGTGGCGTCATTGCGGAATAAAATTGCTGGTTTAGAGTCCGCAGCAAACTTAACTCCTGTTCAACAAAAACCGCGTCTGCTCAGTAATGATTCTGTTTCTGAAGGAAATGAATCTTCTGTAGATCCATACCGTGTGGTGGAATTGTCTGGTCAGCTCGCTGGTGTTATTCCCATCGGTGGGTTGCCGAAAAACTCTGTGTCTCATTGTAGTGATTGCCCTGCACTCGTCTCTGAACTTATCGCACAAATTAGCGCACAGGGAAAAACAGTCGCTATTGTGAACTGGTCAGATCTTTCCTTGGCGCAGGTCGCGGAAAGCGGGGATCTCTCAAAAATCATCACGGTTCCCAACCCGGGTGGGGAATGGATAACGGTGCTCGGTGTGCTGGCAGAAGGTGTAGATGTGTTGATTTATCGCAGCCCGCGTACTCATACTTTGAGCCCTACGCAAGCACGCCCGCTGCTGGCGAAAATCCGCAAGGGTAGGGCGGCTGTTCTTACTGTTGGTGCACAAGTGCCCTCACCGGCACTGACAATTAATGCTCAGGTCACTGGTTTTTCTGGTATCGGTTGCGGTACTGGGCGCATCCGAAATGCAGAAATTGCGGTCAGCTCCTACAGCAAAACCCACCGGAATAGGCCTGTCGTGCTCACGTGTGGTGTGCGCTCGAGTGCTGTAGCTAGCAGCTCAGTACCTAGCGCCGCAGTATCTGGTAGCCCCGAACCACTACAGGCGGTGCAGTAAATGACTGCCACGGTTCCGTCTCGCATTCAGCCGGAAACAGAGCGACGCATGCAGCCTGCAGTAGAGAGACATCAGCATTCCCGCAGGGTAGACAACCGCATTGCCGTGTTGTGGTTTCCAGACTGGCCAGTGCAAGCCGCATTACTGGAAGAAACCCGCCAGGCCATGAGCGCAGAAAGCCCGGTTATCGCATTGGCCAGCAACCATCGCATCACCGCGTGCTGCGATAAAGCCCGTGGTCAAGGGGTGCGCCGTGGCATGAAACTGCGCGCATCCCAAGCATTGTGCCCATCCATGGTGGTGCGTGATACCGACCCGCAACGTGACGGCCGCCTGTTTAGCGCCATTGTCGAGGAATTGGAGGATGTCTCTGCGTCCCTCGAGGTGCTGCGCCCTGGGATGGTTGCGCTGAACCTGACCGCCGCCACGCGTTTCTACGGTAGTGAACAAGCCGCCTTAGAACATTTCATTGATGCTGCTGCACACGAGGGAATCGATGCCACCGCTGGTGCTGCCGACGAGTTACCCACTGCCATCATTGCCGCCCGACACCGCGTGCTTGGTACCGTTGTCCAGCCTGGTGAGTCCGCTGCATTCTTGCAGCAGCAACCATTGTCTGTGTTGCTCGCAGAACCCGCGCTGGGCTGTCAGAAAGATACCGTGGAAACCCTTGCCAGTTTGGGAATTTCCACCTTGGGGGAGCTTACTGAACTGCCTACCACTGCGATCAGCACTCGCTTCGGCAGCGCGGGCCTGCACTGCCACCGCATCGCAAGCGCGCAACAGCAACGCAAAGTCGCTCCCGATGCAGCAGAGCTAGATCTGTCGGCCACCATCGCACCGGAAGAGCCCATCACGCGTGTTGATGAAGCCGCTTTTATTGCGCGTATGCTCGCCGACCAGGTGCACCAGCAACTGGCCGCACAGGGACTGAATTGTGTGCGCATCAAAATTGCGGCAGAAACTGACGACGGAACGACGATTTCCAAAGTCTGGCGCACCACTACGGCTCTGACAGAACACGCCACTGCCGAACGGGTGCGATGGCAACTCGACGGATGGCTTTCCAGCGGTGGGGCCGGGGCGATCGTGGAATTATCCTTGATCCCACTGGAAACCCAAACTCCGACAACCACCGGCTCCATCATTGAGGCCGATACTGTCGTAGCAGAAGAAACCACTACTACCGTGGTCTCCCGGCTGCAGTCCATGCTTGGCTTTGATGCGGTGCAGCAACCACACGCTGCTGGTGGCCGGGGAGTTGCCGAGCGTGTGCGCTTTCTGCCCTACGGGCAAGCCCCAGAAAATAGTTCAGAACACGATAAACACACCACCAGCTGGATCGGTGCCATCCCTACGCCATTGCCGACACGGCTCGGCGGCGGGCTAGAGCACCCAGCTAGCCGGGTGCGTGTGGTCGATGAGCACGGCACCGAGGTGTTTGTCACTGCAGAAGCCGTGCTCAGCGCAGATCCCGTCGGTATGGCTTGGGGCAATAAGAGATTCCGTGTGCTTGGCTGGTCTGCGCCCTGGCCCGTGGATACCGGGTGGTGGGACGGTGAGGCGGAAGCAGACGAGCAGCGACTCGCGCGGATGCAGCTCGTCGGCAAGAACCCTGGTGATAAATACCCGAAAGCCTGGTTGCTGGTGTGGTGGCGCCGCAGTTGGCGCATCGAGGCTATGTACTAATGAGGCTATGTACTAATGCAAAATATCGATGACCAGCCTCGTCGGCCCGCGCAAAACTTGCACAGAAAACGGCTGTTTCATGTCCATCGCCAAGAAATATTGCGAACGGCCATCATGCATGCCACCGGGGATGAAATCCTTGATAACACCCAGCTCTTGCTCGGATTCACTAGCCGAATCGTTGGCCTTGTCGACGAGCTTGTCCAAATCCGGGCCGGAAAGCTTCTTGTCAATAGTCTCAGGCCGGACCGTGCCGTCGATATTGATATTCAGTGCAACGAGATGATCCATCTCTACCGGCCTGCCTGAGCCCTGGTGGAAAGGCTGCTCGGTATACGAGACATACCAGCCCGGCATCCCATTGCCCGCCATCTCAAACACGATGCGGTCGAAACCATCATGGCCAGCCATGCGAATATCGGTGATAGCAAGCTCAGCAGGGGCCTCTACACGTTCGGTTTTTGGTGCGCCGTCGGCGTTACCCAAAGCCGTCAACCCTGCGGGCGCAGAATGCTCTGGCTGCGGTGACGCCGGAGTCTGCGGCGGCTGGGTCTGGTTGGCGGATCCTGACCCAGCCCCGGATCCAGAACCTGTACCGGCTCCCTTATGAGCGTTCTTAGGATCCTGCGCGCCCGCCATGTGGGTGGCTGGATTGCGCAGGCTCAAAGCAGCAGAGTGAGAGGAATTCGGGTTTTTTGTGTCCGAAGCGACGCCGGAAGCAGCAGAATCTGCAGCATCTCCCGGGGTGTTAGCCTGGTAACCAGCCTTGTTTTCTCCGGAGGCAGTATTGCCAGCACCAGTCTCGGTGTTCGTGCACGCACCCAGCACAAGGCAAGCCACCACAGCTATGGCAAGGCTAGGCACGCGTCGCTTCCGGAAAACCATATCCAATACCGTAGTCGTCCGATACAGGTGAGCCAAAGAAAAACCAGTAAAAAGCACAAAGCGATAGGAAGACTCAACCAAATCGTTGCACAATTGTGTTCTAGGCTTAAGACATGAGTCAGCCCGAACCCCACCAGCAACCCCAGCAACCCAAACAAACTCAGCCAGAATCCCAGTTGCAGTCCACGCGGTCCACACAGCCAAGCGCACATCCAGATCACGCCCCACGTTGTTCCGATGTACAGGTAGAACCTATGCCGGGTACCGCGAAACGTGACCGCATGTATGTGGTTTTCGAATGGCCCGCAGGCTGGAGCCGGGATGTACTCGACGGCGACACTTTCGGCGTGGACCTTTCCGCCCAAATCAAAGCGCACTTGGGTGCTGGGGTCGGTTTTCAACTTATCCGTAAACCCGGCCGCGCCGGGCATCAGATGCCGCAACGCCACCGTGCATACCTGGTGTATCCGGAACAAGCCTATGCAGAACTGCTCTATCTCGACGGGCCGGAAGATATTCTGCAGTTGGACCTGACAGGACCCGGAAACAATAAGCATCTCGACGCTCGCCCAAGCCGCGAGCCTCTGGTGCTGGTCTGCACCCATGCCAAGCGGGATGTCTGTTGTGCGGTGAAAGGCCGCCCACTGGCTGCATACATGGACACCCACGCGCCTAACGATGACATGGTCTGGGAAACCTCACACACCAAAGGCCACCGCTTCGCCCCGGCAATGTTGCTGATGCCCTGGGGCTATAGTTTTGGCCGTGTGAATGAACACGCAGGCGAGCGACTGGTGCATGCTGCGCTAGAGGGCAAATATTTTTATCCTGGAAACCGCGGTCGGGGTATTTATGATGAGCCGAGCCAGGCTGCAGAAGTAGCGGTGGCTGGACAGTTGCTGGAAGCCGGTGAGCAGCTGTATTACCAGGATCTGGTTTTCGCTCAGCGGCTGGAGTCTAGCGATGCCAACGCCGACACTGATACCGAAACTTGTGCGGTGGAGGTCGGCCACCGCGATGGCCGTGTGTGGCAGGTGAGGTTGGAGAACAAGCTTTTCGACGGCGTCGTGGCTTCCTGCGGGAAAAACCCTGCGACGAAGCCAGGCTGGGTGGTTACCGGTATGACTATGTCATCTTCAGCGTGATCGTCATGATTTTTACGGGCACAGGTTCCACGGTTATTTCCTGCCGGTTATTTTACTTCTTTTCCGAATGTGGTTGCGATTTTCCGTGCGGTTTCTTTGGCGAAGGGGCCGACTCCGGTGATCGTTGCTGACCCGGGGCCAGTCCAGTCACCGTAACCGACTAAGTGTAGATCGGCATATTTTGGAGTCGTGCCATTGAGCAGATGCCTAATCGGGTTCAGCGCGGGTCGGAAACCGGTGCACCAGATCAGATGTTCGGCGCTGACTTCATCGAGAGAGTCAAACATCGGAGTTGCCTGCAACCGCCCGGAATCACGAGCCTCGCGCACTTTCGGCAGGGCGACGATGTCGCCCAGGTTGCTATCAGCCCCAGGGTCTTCGTCGCCACGTTGCAGGGCTAGGGTTCGTTTTCTATTGCGGCGAAATAACACGCGGCCATCGACATCATCAGGCATCCACCGTGGTTCATGCCGGGTGTACCAGGTGACATCGGCATGGTCGGCGAGTTCGGCGGTTATTTGTGCCGCAGAGTTTCCGGCACCTGCTACAGCGACAGAAGAATCGCCGAAGGGGTCCGGCCCGGGATAATTCGCGGAATGCCATTGGGTGCCGTCAAACGTGCCTGGGTAATGCGGAACAAAAGGGCTAGACCAGGTTCCAGTGGCAGCGACGATGTGTGTTGCGGTCCAGGACTGCTCGCCAGCAAAAACCTGGTAGCCGTCGTCATTCCGTTCTACTTGGTCAACGTATACGGGTCGGTCAACGGGAATCTGGTAGCGCTGCTCATATTCGTCCAAATAAGCAACGACGTGGTCAGCCGGAGGGAAGCCGTCGTATTCTGGCATGGGTTTGCCCGGAAGATTGGAAAAACTCGCGGTGGAAAACAACGTCATGGACGGCCATACGTGACGCCATGCCCCACCAGGGGCGTCTTGATCATCCAGAATGAGGGTGTCGACCCCAGCGCGCAGTAGATAGTAGGCGGTGGCCAGGCCTGATTGGCCGCCTCCAATAATGATGGCTTCGTGGTGGTCAATGTTGGGGTGGTCAAAGTTGGGGTTGCGTTCGTGAGCGCGTGTGCCGGTCGTATTCATAGATTTTGTCCCTTGCGCTGTCTTGCCTTCCATCGTGTCGCCGTTGCTGTTTGCTTAGTTCTATCCGATCTGCAGGACGGTACGTAGTTCTGCGAAAAGCTGTGGACGCACGCGGTGGGTGACCGTACGGCCGACTCGTACCTTGTTTAATAAGCCGACCTCGGTTAAGCGTGCTAAATGATGGGATACGGTAGGTTGGCTCAACCCTGATAATTCTGTTAACTCTGCGACGCTAACTGGTTCGCATCCCTCCGCAGCTAGCCGCGAGAGTAATCGTAGGCGGGTGGGATCGGACAGCGCTGTGAACAGAATGGAATAGCGTTCAGCTTCGCTTTTGGTCAAAAGGCCAGATCCCAGGGAACAACAGGAGGCAGGATCAGTCAGCGGGGAAGTCTCTGGGGAGGTCATAACAACTATGTTATATTGACGGCTATCGATATAATATATTGATAGCTATCGATATAAGTTTAGGATTCTGGCTTGATGCTCAGAATTGTTTTTAAGGAGTTTTATGACCGTTGCCCAACGTCCGCGTATGTCCTGGTTGAATCGATTTTTACCGGTATGGATCCTCGTCGCGATGGGTGTTGGACTACTCCTGGGGCGCACGATGCCGGGAATCGGAGAAACGCTGGCGCGGCTAGAAGTAGGCGGTATTTCTTTGCCGATTACACTCGGTTTGCTGGTGATGATGTACCCGCCTTTAGCGAAAGTTCGTTACGATAAAACCCGCAAGATCGTTGCAGATAAGCGGTTGATGACAGTATCAATCGTGCTTAATTGGCTGGTGGGGCCAGCTTTTATGTTTGCATTGGCGTGGTTTTTCTTACCTGATCAGCCGGAACTTCGTACTGGATTAATCATCGTTGGCTTGGCCAGGTGCATTGCAATGGTGCTGGTGTGGTCTGATCTATCCTGTGGTGACCGGGAAGCTACAGCTGTTTTGGTGGCTATTAACTCTGTATTTCAGGTACTTATGTTCGGGCTGCTTGGCTGGTTTTATCTGCAAGTATTACCCCAATGGTTGGGGCTGGGTGCCAGCGAAGTGGAGTTTTCCTTCTGGACCATCGTGAGTTCTGTGTTGGTGTTCCTCGGAGTGCCTCTGGTTGCTGGTGCTTTGTCCCGGGTTGTGGGAGAAAATATCAAAGGGCGGCAGTGGTATGAAACGAAATTTTTGCCAGCTATTTCACCATTGGCGCTGCTTGGGCTGTTGTACACCATCGTTTTATTGTTTTCCCTGCAGGGTGAACACATTGCAGCGCAACCGACGGCAGTAGTTCGTGTAGCCGTCCCGTTGCTGCTTTATTTTGTTGGGATGTTTGCTGTGTCGTTGGTTGTTTCAAAACTGGTGGGGATGAATTATGCGCAGTCTTCGTCGGTGTCGTTTACAGCTGCCGGAAATAATTTCGAATTGGCTATTGCCGTATCCATCGGTACTTTCGGATCGCATTCCGCACAAGCGTTAGCTGGAACAATAGGTCCGATGGTCGAGATTCCTGTGCTTGTCGGGTTGGTTTACGTCATGTTGTGGTTGGGGCCGAAGCTTTTCCCTGGCGATGCAACTGTGCCAGCTGCGAATAGAGAAGCAAGGGTTGTGCGCAACGCCTGAACTCGCACACTGTCAGAGCTTCGCACACTGTTAAATCTTGACATACTGCCTAATCAGGGCGCGGATATATGGAAAGCCCGGCGGCAGAACTAGCGTCTGCAGCCGGGCCGGGAAACAACAGGGTACTGTGCTGGCTAGCCAGCCAGTGAGTTAGCGGCGCATGATCTTCTTGGACAGCCAGTTACCGAAGAACTGCGCGGCTTGGACAATGATGATGATCGCGGCGGTAGCAATCAGTGTGACCTTGTAATCGAAGGCGCGGTGTCCGTAGACGATGGCGAAATCGCCCAAACCGCCGCCACCGATGTAGCCGGCCATCGCGGACATATCGACGATCGCGATGAAGATGAAGGTGTAGCCCAGGACCAGTGGTCCCAGTGCTTCGGGCAGGATTACGCGGGTGATAATCCGCCAGGGGCCTGCCCCCATCGCCCGGGCGGCTTCGATAATGCCCGGGTCAATCGAGACCAAGTTCTGTTCGACGATGCGCGCGACCGCGAAGGTGGCGGCGATACCCATGACAAGTGCGGCTGGTTCGCGCCCGATCGACGAGCCCAGCACGCCGATGGTGATCGGCTGCATCAGGGCCAGCAAAATAATGAACGGAATCGGGCGGACGAAGTTCACCAGAATATTCAGGATCGTGTAGACAACTTTGTTCTGCAGAATCCCGTTTTCGCGGGTGGTGAACAGGAATACGCCGACCACGAGGCCGAGGACGCCTCCGACGACCATGGCGAATGCCACCATGACCAAGGTATCGATGATGGCGTCGGAAAACATGGGGCCCAGGCGGTCCCAGTTGGTATCAGCTGCGGAAATCATCGCTTAATCTCCTCAATGTGGGTGCGCTGGGATAGTGTGCGGTAAAACTCGTCGATGGCGGAATCCTCGCCATTGAGACGCACGGTCATTTTGCCGAAGGATTGCTGCTGCAGGGTGGTCACGCCACCGTGCACGATGTTGATGGAACCACCGGAAGAGCGCAGTGTGGCAGCGGCTTCGAAGAACCCGGAGTTTTCGGTCAGCTCGATGGTAAACAGCCGCCCCTCGTGGGCCAGCAGGTCATCGGCTTCGATGGCATCGGGTTCATTGCGCAGGGCAGTGGCGACGAAGCGCTTGGCGACGTCGGTTTTCGGTGCCGAAAACACGTCGTAGATCTCGCCATATTCCACGATGGAGCCGTTTTCCATCACCGCGACTTTGTCGGCGATCGAGCGTACAACTTCCATTTCGTGGGTGATCACGACGATGGTGATGCCAAATTCCTGGTTGACTTTTCGCAGCACATCCAGGATTTCTTGCGTGGTCTCTGGGTCGAGTGCGGAGGTGGCTTCGTCGGCAAGCAACAGCGACGGGTTGGTCGCCAATGCACGGGCGATGCCGACGCGCTGCTTCTGGCCACCGGAAAGCTGCTCGGGGTAGGAGTTGCCGCGCTCGCCCAGGCCGACGAATTCGAGGAGTTCGTTGACGCGCTTGGTGCGCTCGGCTTTTGGCACCCCGGCCAGTTTCAGCGGGAATTCGATATTTGCCGCTGCGGTGCGGGAATTAAACAGGTTGAACTGTTGGAAGATCATCCCGATATTGCGACGCAGCCCGCGCATTTTTGCTTCGGACATGCCGACGATCTCTGTGCCGTCGAGTTTCAGCGAACCCGAGGTTGGGTTATCCAGACCGTTAATCAGGCGTACCAGGGTGGATTTGCCCGCGCCGGAATAACCGATGATGCCGATGACCTCGCCTGATTCGACGGTCAGGGTGACATCGTCGACGGCGGTGACCTGTGCGGCGCCTTTCTTTTTGGCGTCGAAGACCTTGTTGACGTTGGTGAATTCGATGCGGGTGCCGCGGCGTTCGCCACTTCCGCTAGCTGGGCTTGTACCCGAGTGTGTTACCACGAAAAACCATCATTTCTTCTTAGACGGAAAACGCTTAGTCGCAGCTATGTTAGCCGGGACTAAGCGTGTGTCGTTACTAGCCTGCTCGGAAAGTCCGGAGGAATACCGGAAGCGTTCCGAATGAGCTGTGCTGCAGTAGCGCCAGCAGCGACAGTAGCGCCAGCAGCTCCAGGGCTAGCCTTGCAGTTCTGCTTCCAGATCGTCGAGGATCTTCTGCAGTTCTTCACGCGGGCGCTGGACCTGCACTGTGGTTCCGCCGGATTCTTCGAATACCGCCTTGGCAACGCGCTCGTCGTGCCACAGCTCGGCCAGCTCGTTCAAGACTTCGTCGTCGACGGCGTCGGCACGAACAACCCACAGGTTGATGTATGGCTCGGCGCTTTCTGCGTTCGGATCGTCGTCGAAGATAGCTTCTTCTGGGTCAATATTGGCCTGGTCCAGGAAGTTATTGTTGATCACAGCTGGCTGGCCCAGGCGGTACTGCCGCGCGGTTTCGGAAGCATCGACCGTGGTGACAGTGACCTTGGAGGCTTCTTTATCGATGTCAGCCACGCTTGGGGTGTACTTGACGTCGCCAACCAACTCCACCAACCCGGCCTCACGCAACAGCAACAGTGCGCGACCCTGGTTGACGGTGTCGTTCGGGATGACAACTTCTTCGCCCTCGATCTTGTCGACGTCGAGCTCGTCGGCACCTTCCCAGAACAGTCCCATCTTGTAGATTTCCGTGGATACCAGTGGTGCCAGGTCATCGCCGGAATCAACGTTGTACTGTGCCAAGAACATCAGGTGCTGGAATTTGTTGATGTCGTTTTCGCCCTGGCTCAGAGCAGGGTTGGGCTGGGAGTATTCCGCGAAGTTTTCAATCTCGATGTTGAAGCCATGTTCTTCAGCGACTTCTTCGAATACTGACCATGATTCCAGCGAAGCATCGGTGGTGCCGATGGTGATGGTGTCGTCTTTGGAATATGGGGTATAAGCGGCGTTGTCGCCGGAACAGGCAACCAGAGTGGCTGCAGTCAGTGCAGCAGTGCTACCGGCAATAATGCGGCGGATGTTCATAAGGGGTGTCCTTTCATGGGGTGTGCGTCGACGGGCTTGTGCATGGTGGGCCTCCAGCATGCGTCAGTGGGCCCGGTACGCATGTCGCGCAATGACGTGGAATCTAGCAGAGTCTGTACAGCTTTGTCTATATTTTCGTTCAACCATCGCCACGTCGGGCCGTATGAAAAATACTTTGTTCGAAAATATATACGCATGTGTGAGAGTTTCTGTGTAGGGTTACTCTCATGAATTTCAACGGTGGTGCGGGCCTGTCGTGGTCGCGTTTGGAGCGGATTTTATCTGGGCGCCCGGTGCCTCATCCGGTAGCGCTGCCACCAGGGGCTGATATTGCTGCGGCGACGGAGGAAAATACAGGGTATAAGCGTGCCGACGGTCCAGCCTTCGCAGAATTGGCTGCGGTGAGTTCATATAGCTTTTTGGCTGGGGCCTCGGACCCAGAAGCGCTGGTAGAACGCGCTTGTGAATTGGGTCTAACTGCGTTGGGGATCTGCGATCATGACGGTTTTTATGGATCCATTGTGTTCGCAGAAGCCGCAGCCAAAGCTGGCTTGCCGACGGTTTTTGGCGCCCGTTTGAGTCTGGATCATGGCAGTCTTACCGTCTTGGCGCGCACCCCGGAAGGCTACCGGTTGCTGTCCCGGGTGATGGCGGCGGCGCATATGGCGAGCACAGACCGCCGCCCGCGGTATCCAAGCTTGGAATCATTTGCGGAGCAATTAGCCGGGCAATGCTATATCCTCGTGGATTATTCCTGGCTTGATATGCTCGATACCTTGATCGAATCTTTTGGAATAGACAGCTTGGTTCTGCACTATGAATCTAACTTGTTGCCGGAAGATGCCGACCGCTTTGCGGCACTGGATGCAGCTGCCGCGCAACTAATGAGTCGGCACTCTGGTCTGCGCGCGATCATCAGCGCCAGCCCGCACGCTGCTACCCGTAGCCAGACCCGACTGGCCAGTGCGAAAGCCGCGTTGGCCCAGCGGGAATCGCTGGCAGCTGCCAGCTGGCATACCCACCCGATGGGCGCGCAGTGGCTGCGAGATGGTCGCAGCATGCTGCGGCTGGCCCCAGGGCGGGAAAAGCTCCTGGAAACTACCGTGAAGATTGCCGAAGAGTGCGCGTTTAGCTGGGATATCGTGGCACCGCGTCTGCCACATTTTGCAGTACCTGATGGCGAAACCGAGATGAGTTGGCTTCGGCAGCTGACCTATCGTCGGGCCCGAAAGCGTTATCAGGCCTACCCAGAACAGACTTATCGGCGGGCACGCACCCAGATTGAACATGAACTCGGGGTTATCGAGCAGCTGGGGTTTCCCGGCTATTTCTTGATCGTGATGGATATCGTCGATTTCTGTGCTCGGCAGAATATTTTGGCCCAGGGCCGGGGATCGGCAGCGAATTCTGTGGTGTGCTTCAGCCTGGGCATTACCAACGCGGAACCGATCAGTGCGCAGCTGTTATTTGAGCGGTTTTTATCGGCGGATCGTGATGGACCGCCGGATATTGATTTAGATATTGAATCCACTCGCAGGGAAGAAGTTATCCAATACGTGTATGCCACCTACGGGCGTGACCGTGCCGCGCAAGTGGCTAACGTGATTACCTACCGTCGGAAAGGTGCGGTACGCGATGCTGCCCGTGCCCTGGGCTTTCCGCAAGGTGCCGCGGATAGTTGGGCACAAGGAAAAACTGAACCACCAGATAATGTGCTGGCATTATCGGATCAATTCCTCGGCCAGCCGCGGCATTTGGGTATTCACTCCGGTGGCATGGTGTTGTGCGATCGTCCTGTGACGGATGTGGTGCCGACGCAATGGGCGGCGATGGAAGGCCGCAGTGTCGTGCAATGGGATAAAGACAGCTGCGCGGGTGCCGGGTTAGTGAAATTCGATCTACTGGGGCTGGGCATGTTGGAAGCACTGCACCACATGATTGACCTGGTGCAACAGCAACACGGATACACCGTGAACCTCTGGGAGATCGACCTGGCAGACTCCAACGTCTACGACATGCTCTGCAACGCCGATGCCGTCGGGGTATTCCAGGTGGAATCGCGCGCGCAGCTGAACACGCTGCCGCGGCTGAAGCCACGCTGCTTTTTTGACCTGGTAGTAGAAGTCGCGCTGATCCGCCCGGGCCCGATCCAGGGTGGTTCCGTGCACCCGTACCTGCGCCGACGGGACGGGCTAGAAGAGGTGACGTATGACCACCCGGTACTGGAGAAAGCACTGGCAAAAACTTTGGGCATCCCGTTGTTCCAGGAGCAGTTGATGCATATCGCGGTTGATGCCGCAGGTTTTACTGGTGCAGAAGCTGATGATCTGCGCCGGGCGATGGGCTCGAAGCGTTCGCCAGAACGGATGGCTGCGCTTCAGGAACGTTTCTTGCGCGGTTGTTGGGAAACCAATCAGATCGAGGCAGAAACCGCCTATAAGCTGTGGTCGAAGATCGTGGCTTTCGCCGCCTATGGGTTCCCAGAATCGCATTCGCAGTCTTTTGCCTCACTGGTGTTTTTCTCGGCATGGTTTAAGCGCTACTACCCGGCAGAATTTTGCGTCGGGCTGTTGCGGGCGCAACCGATGGGGTTTTATTCTCCACAGTCGCTGATCCAGGATGCCCGCCGCCACGGGGTGCAGATCCTGCCGGTCTCGGTGTTGGATTCGCAGGTAGAAGCCAGCGTGAGCGGTGGGGCCATCCGCTTGGGGCTGGGTTCTGTGAAAGGCTTGTCGACGTCTACAGCCGAGGCCATCGTTGCTGCACAACACGCGTTGAGCCGGGAGTCTTCGGTGGCGGATGTGGTACGCCGCACCGGGGCTTTAGTGCGGGAAGTCGAAGCGCTTGCACGCGCCGGGGCGCTGGAGGTGCTGGGGCTGGATCGCAGGCAAGCACAATGGGTCGCTGGTGTGGCAGCCACTGAGCAACCCGGCATGCTGCCGGGGCTTTCGTCGATTACTGCGCCGGCGCTGCCCGGCATGAGTGGTTTTGAGATGCTGGCGGCAGATCTGGCTTCGACGGGGATGACTCCAGAGACCCAGCCGATGGAGTTATTGCGGCATGCACTAGCTACCAACAACGTGGTGCGTGCCGAGGAGTTGGCGCAGGTGCCCGATGGCAGTCGTATTCGGGTGGCTGGCATGATCACTCACCGGCAGCGGCCGAATACCGCAAGTGGGGCGACGTTTTTCGGGATGGAGGATGAAACCGGGCTGATCAACGTGATTGTGTCGCCGGGGCTGTGGAAGCGGCAGAAAAGACTAGCGCGCACCGCCAAAGCTTTGGTGGTGCGCGGGATAGTGCAAAACGCGAGTGGGGCAGCCACGGTGGTGGCCGACCGGCTGGAGCCGCTGGAGGTCAGTGAATTACTCGCGGTGCGCTCGCGGGATTTTCAATAGCTGGTTATTCTTCTGCGTCCAGCATCTCGAGCAGCTCTTCGATGATATCTACCGCGTGCATCGCGGAGTAGTAGGCGCCCTCGTGGGTTTGCTCGTCGGAGCGCACCACAGTCTCGTTCTGCACCGCCGGGATTTTCCCGAACTGCGCATTAGACTGCAGCGACTGCCAGGTTGATTTCTCATTGACCAGCGCTACCAGGCCGTCGACGTCGTCAAGTGCCTTGGCGATCTCCTCGATGTCATACTTACCGGTCACACCTTCTAAAGCCTCATTGAAAGCCGCGGAAGGTTCCGCGCCGAGATCCTGCAGCACCTGCGAGAGCAAACGCGTGCCATTGATGACGAATTCTTCGCCGTCGTAGCTGACTGGTGCGAACTTGTGATCGGCCAGTGCATCGGCGTACTTGTCCGACAACTTGCCGACGCGTTTTTCATAATCGGCGATCAGGCTGCCGCCTTGCCGCTCTGTGCCGGTGGCGGATGCAACCAGCATCAAGTTGTCTTGCCAGGTGCCGGTGGCGAAATCATCAATCGGCAGCACTGGGGCAATATCTTCTAAATCTTCGCGGATCGGGATCACATCATGCACAAAACCAATGATCAGATCCGGATCAGCCTTGTTAATCGCGGCAATGTCGGCTTCCTCGTCACCGGCGGTATATAGCGGTTTCGCACCATCTTCTTTGGCCTGCTTGATCTCTTCGGCAAGCGGCGAATCCAGGTCAAACGCATCGGGTGCCTCCGGGTAGCCAGTAACGGGCAAGCCCAGCGACAACGCTATATCCAAATCGCGGGTGCCGGTCAGTACCACCACGGATTCCACGTTGGCGGGAACTTCCACCTTGCCGAGCTCGGTATCCACGACGCGGGATTCACCGCCTTTGCCGTTCTTGCCCTCCTTGCTGTCACCGTCGGCAGCAGAGGATGCCGCGCTCGACGCCTCCGAGGCCGCGTTTTGTGCAGAATCAGCGGCCTCGTCAGCAGAAGAACACGCACTCAAGGTCAGGGCAGCAGCAATGCACAGCGGAATAATCTTTTTCATAATTATTACGCTAGCAAACAATTAAGCTGCCAAAACCCTAGGAATTACATCTTGGATTCGATGTAGGTAACGTGCGTTTCAACGTATTCCATGATGCCGTGCTTGCCGTCGGCACCGCCGATGCCGGAGTTGCGCCGGCCAGCGTGGAAGCCCTGCATCGCTTCGAAATTTTCGCGGTTGATGTAGGTTTCGCCGTAGAGCAGTTCACGGGCAGCCTTGTGGGCTTTGTGCACGTTTTCGGTGTAGACAGATGAGGTCAGGCCGTATTCCGAGCTGTTGGCAAACTCAATGGCCTCATCCAAATCCTTGACCGTCACGACAGGCAGAACTGGGCCGAAGACCTCTTCGCGGGTGATCGGGGCGCCCTTTTCGACGCCGTCCAGCAGCGTTGGCTGGTAGAAGAAGCCTTTGCCTTTATCCTCGGCAGCAGACCCACCGCAGACCACCTGCGCACCGGCGTCGACGGCGGCTTGCACCATCTCGCCGACGTTTTTCAGTCCGGCGTGGTTGATCAGTGGGCCCATATCCAGCTCGTCTTCGGTGGAGGTATCGCCGTAGCGGGTGGATTCGAATTTCTCCTTCAGCTTGGCGACGAGCTCATCATGCACGGCTTCTTCCACGAGCACGACTTCCGCACAGTTACAGACCTGGCCGGTGTTGATCACGCGCGAATTCCAGATGGCGGTGGCTGCCAGGTCCAGGTCGGCGTCGGCAAGCACGATCGCTGGTGCCTTACCGCCCAGCTCCAGGTTGACGCGAGTGAGGTTGTCCGCAGCCGCAGCCATGATCTTCTTACCGGTAGCCACCGAACCCGTCATCGAGATCATGTCGACGTCCTTGTGGCGGGTCAGTGCATCGCCAACCACGGAGCCGCGGCCGCCGACCATGTTGAACACGCCCTTGGGTAGGCCGATGCCGTCGACCAGTTTGGCGAACTCGAAAGCGTTGATCGGGGTTTCGTCCGAAGGCTTGATGACGATGGTGTTGCCGGTGAGCAGGGCCGGAGCCATTTTGCGCACGATGAGGAAGAACGGGAAGTTCCACGGCAGGATGCCACCGACAACACCAATGGGTTGGTAGGTCAGGAAAATGGATTCGTTTGGGCGATCGGAGGGGATCACTTCGCCTTCGATGCGGCGGGCGAAACCAGCCATGTAATCCAGGTAGTCGGCGGTGAAGTTGACCTCGACTGTGGCCAAGCCGCGGGCTTTACCTTGTTCGCGCACCAGGTAGTCTGCGAAGCGGTCGACGTGGTTGCGCAGTTCGGCTGCGATTTTGGTCAGGTATCCTGCACGTTCGACGGCGGGAAGCTTCGCCCAGTCCGCCTGGGCGGCTTTGGCTGCCTGGACTGCGTCATCGACTGCGGCAGCATCGGATGCTGGGGCTTGCGCGATGACCTGGCCGGTTGACGGGTTGAGCACGTCGTGGAATTCGGCTGGCTCGACGAATTCGTTGTTGATGTAGTTCTGGTAGTTGGACATGAAAACTCCTTGGTTGGGGTAACTACTGGGTTAGTTGCACTACTGCGTTAGCTGCGAGCAGCGTCAATGAGTCGAGCAATTTCTTCCTGCTGTGCTGTTGTTAGCTCGATGTAGGGCTCATGCGTGGCGGTGCTGAGATCAGCCCCGCTGGCATAGCGCACAGCATGCTTAATGGTGTGAATGAAGTGATCACCTACCTCGTAGACAGACATCAAAGCAGCGATTTTGCCTGAGTATTGCGCCGCAGCCGTGACATCGCCGGACTCATACGCACGGTGCATGGCACCGAAAATCTCGGGGACGACATTGGTGAGCCCACACAGAACACCCTGACCACCAGCGATACGGTTTGGCAAATAGTATTCATCGAAACCAGAAAGCACAGAAAAATCATCTGGGGCATCTCTGATTACGCGTCTGGTGTGGGCGGCGGAATCCACGGTATCTTTCACCCCGACGATATTCGGGTGTGCAGCAGCAATCGTGCTGATCAGCTCTGGCGATAAATCATTACCGGTGCGGTCCGGGAAGTTATAGAGCATGATGGGCAGCTCGGAAGCCCCGGCTAACTCGGTAAAATACTTCGTCGCCAATGCATCGCTGGGGCCGAAATAATATGGGCTGACGACAACCGCTGCATCCGCGCCATGTTCGTAACCGTATGCGTTGAGCTCTTTTGCTTCCGCAATTTTGGTGCTGCCTGAACCAATGAGGAATTGCATGCGCCCTTTGACAACACGACCGACAAATTCGATTGCCTGTTTCTTCTGCTCCATGCTTAACGCATAAAATTCACCGATGCTGCCGAAGATCAAGACACCGGAAATACCGCCAGAAATAAGGCGCTCGAGATGAGCCTCCCAGGCGGGAAAATCGATGCTGCCGTCGCTCTGTAGCGGAGTAATCGACGGGCAGTACACTCCTGTAAACATTTAGTTTCCTTCCAAGTTATAGAGGTAAGTTATAGACGTCACGGGCGGTATCGGAAAACACATGTGGGTCGTCGCCGAATACTTCTCGTAGCGCCGAGATGTGTGTATACAGATCGCTATAGAGGCCGATGACAGGCCAGTTCGACGCAAACATCAGCCTTTGGGGCCCAAAAATCTTTCCGAGAAATTCCAACAGCTGGTAGGCATCTGTTGGGGAGTCGTAACTGAGCCCTGAAAGTTTGCAGTACACGTTGGGGTATTCAGCTAGAGCTCTCATGTTGGCGGCAAACTCGTCATCGAGTCTTTGGGCATTGCCACAATGGTCTATGACAACGCGGACATCCGCACAGTTTTCATACGCTGCATGAAAATCCGCTAATTCCGGGGTGCGTATGCAGAGATCAAAGACCTTTGATTGGTGAGATAAGTTCCTGCAACCCGCGGTGAAACTGCTTTCTAAGCAGCGCCCACGGGGGATGTCGTCGTTATGCAAAACTTCCCGTACTCCGACAGCACCTGGGGTATCATGCATGTCTTTCTGCAGGCGTGAGTGCGTAACGAACCCTTGTAGTAACGGTTCGTGCGAGAGTAAGGCTTTGATGCGAGCATCCTCGTCGGCAGGGTCAGCGACATCTGCTTCGATGTGCACCGCGCCTGCTAGTTCTACGTCTGCCAGCCCGTTCTTACCCACATCGGCATAGGCCTGCTTGAGATCAGCGAAGCTGAAAGACCTGTGCAATACGGAGTCCACGCCGCGTAGCCAGTCGAGCCGTTGGGCTTCGAGGTCCCATACGTGAATATGGGAATCGAAAATTTTCAGGTTAGTCATCTACCGTGCCGTTTCTTGCGAATTCGCTGTTTCACTAGGCTGTGTTTTTACAGCGTTTTACAGCGTTTTTTACAGCGCCCGGTCCAAGTGCACATAGCCGCCGTCTGGATGGATCCATTGCCCGGTCGTGTGCGAAGAACGATCCGACAGCAAAAACACCGCGGTATCAGCAATCTCTTCGACCGTGGTCATGCGGTTGTGCAATGGAATCTCATCGGTAATGAGTTGGAGACGTTTTTGTTGCGCTTCCTCGTCACCAAAGGTTTTGATCCATTTCTCGTACAACGGAGTCCAGGCTTCTGCGACGACGAGTGCGTTAACGCGTACCCCATGGGGCGCCAATGCCGCTGCCCATTCACGGGTAAGTCCCAGGATGGCTCCCTTGGCGGCCGCATAGGCTGAAGTTTTCCCCTGGCCAGTAAGCGCGGTTTTCGAACCGATGTTGAGGATCGCTCCAGCAGAATCTTGCAAGTATTTTTGGGCCGCGTGGACGGTCTCGTAATAGTGGGTGAGGTTGCTGTGTAGCGATTGTTCAAATTCGCGCCAGGAAGTCTCTTCTAACGATTTGTTGTCATTGGCGCCTGCATTATTCACGATTCCATCGATATGTCCATAGCGCTGGTACGCAGCATCGATGATCTCGGCGATATCATCAGTGTCATTCAGATCGATTTCGTAGGCAGCGTAGTTTGCTGTCAATTTCTCGATTTCCGTCTTGTATTCCGCGCTCAGGGGAGTGCGGTCAAGGATTACTGGAATTGCACCCTCGCGCGCGAGTGCAAACACGATTGCCTTGCCAATGCCGCCCATGCCGCCAGTGACGACGAATACTTTTTCGTCGAGGTGAAGGTCCATTGCGCACCATCCTTCGGTTCTATGGTGTGAAACCCTGTTTCATTGTTTGTCCCATACTACCGCAAGAAAATGTGAGATGGAACCCGTAATTCGAATTTATGTGATCTAGCTTGAGTATTTTGTGGTGTGTGCACCTAGATTGTGTGAGATTTCAGCAGCGGCTTCTGTCACTAAAGGAGCAAAGCGTTCTATCTGCTTTAACGTCTTTTCCATGGCTAGCGAAGTCAGAGAGATGCCATATGTGGCTTTCCCGGAATGGTCGAAGATTGGTGCGCCGATGCAGCGGATGCCCGGAACGTTTTCTTCATCGTCGAAGCTGTAGCCGCGGGTGCGCACCACGGCAATCTCTTGATCGAGATCTTCCGGGGTGGTGATGGTGTTTGGGGTTAGGGGAGCTAGGCCGACTTGCTTGACGACGCTTTCTAGCTGGGATTTATCCATGTCTGCAAGCAGGCATTTTCCGATTGCAGTGGAGTGCAGTGGAAGCCGTTTGCCAATTGTGGAGGGAATCTCATACGGGGTAGGCCCTTGGCGTTTGGCAACATAAATTGCTTCATTGACGTTGAGTGCGCCCACGTGCACGGTGTAGCCCGTTTCCTCAGCAAGCTGCGCCAAAACTGGGTTTGCCACTTCAGAAATGTCGATGGAGTTGAATGCTCGGCTGGCGAGTCGAAGTGAAGTGACGCCGGGTGCGTAGGTTCCGTCGCTAGCAAGGTAGACGAATTCGTAGTCAAGCAGGGTTTGCAAGATTCGGTGCACCGTAGCTTTCGCGAAGCCGGTGGCGGTGACAATGTCTGAAAAACGCTCATGTTCAATGGCCGCCTGCAGCACAATTAAGGTCTTGTCGGCAGCTGTGAGGCGAGCATTTGGCGTAGTCATTATCGGGGTGCTCCTTGCGGATCGGGGATGGCATGGGGTGAAAAGTCTATGGGAGAAGTCTTTACCTGACCGGCTGGTTGGTACCTATTGTCGCACGGCCTTGTGTGTGGATTGATGTGCGTAATTCTTAGCGTAATTTGCGACGTAATTTGCATAACCCCTTGCGCGTGTTCGTGACTTGAACTACATTTCTAACTAAACAACTTGGGAACTCGGTTCTGCCATATGAAACTCCATGATTATGGGTCATGATTATGGATACGGCAGAACCATCCGGCAAGGAGGGCGCAATTGTCCAGAATCACGCAAATAAAAACCTATGATTTCAGGTTTCCGACATCACAGTCACTCTCCGGCTCTGATGCAATGAACCCGGACCCGGATTATTCCTCGGCGTATGTAGAAATTTCTACGGATGCTGACGACGGGAACACCGGTATCGGTTTTGTTTTCACTATCGGGCGCGGTAACGATGTTGCCTGTAAAGCCATCGAATCGCTGAGCCAACGGTTCATCGGCCAAGAAATCGAACCGTACCTCGACAACATGAAACGCGCGTGGGATGAGCTGGTGCATGATTCCCAATTGCGGTGGCTCGGTCCGGAAAAGGGCGTCGAACACATGGCCATTGGTGCGGTATTGAACGCATTCTGGGATCTCAAGGCTAAACGCGCAGGCGTTCCACTTTGGAGGCTGTTGGCAGAAATGGAGCCAGCCGACCTGGTGGCGACACTGGATTTCCGGTATCTCACGGATGCCTTAGCCCCAGAAGAAGCTATTGACTTCCTGAAAGATGGAAAACGCGGCCAACAAGCGCGCATCGATAATCTCCTCGCGCAGGGGTACCCGGGTTATTCAACGGCCGCGGGGTGGTTGGGTTATTCCGACGACAAGATGGTTCGTTTGGCCAAGACAGAAAGCCAAGATAAGGGTTTCCAGCTGATCAAGCTCAAGGTTGGGCAAAACCTTGACGATGATTTGCGTCGTCTGGCACTTGCCAGGGAAGCAATTGGTCCCGATGTGCGCTTGGCGGTCGATGCGAACCAAGTCTGGGATGTCCCGCAAGCGATTGAGTGGATTAAGCAATTCCATGAGTTCGATCTGGCGTTTGTGGAAGAACCAACCAGCCCCGATGACGTGCTTGGGCACGCAGCAATTGCACGGGCAGTTGATCCAATACCGATTGCGACCGGCGAACAAATGCAGTCGCGGATCCTGTATAAGCAATTCTTGCAGGCGAATGCTTTTGGAATCATGCAGGTAGATGCCACTCGGGTCGCCGGACCACAAGAACTCATCATTGAATACTTGCTGGCACACAAGTTCAATAAACCCGTTATTCCGCACGCCGGTGGCGTCGGATTGTGCGAAGCTGTGCAACATTTTGCGATGTTCGATTACTTGTCGGTGTCATGCACGTTGGACAACCGGTTGATCGAATACGTCGATAACCAGCACGAGCATTTCGTCGACCCGGTCGTGATCAAAAACGGCAATTACATGCCGCCTCTGTTGCCGGGAAACAGCTGCGAAATGACCCTGTCGAGCACAGAAAAATACGTTTATTACGACAGGGAATGATCAATAATTTACCGAATCTCTGTAATTTAATATGTTAGGAAACAGCATGGTCAATAAATTGATCTCAAAATGCAGCGAGACCAGTACGAACCCTCTAAAGAAATATCAAAAGAAAAATCTTGCGGCGGCGATTGTGGTGCCTGCGTTATTTTGCTCTGCATGTGGATTGATGGAGTCAGTTGAAGTTGCGGAGCTGCAAGATAATGGCAACGATGTTGAGTTCACAAAAACGCTCAGAATGGCAAACGTTTATGAGCCTAATCATGCTGCGAATCGTTGCGGAACTGCCACGATGAAAAAAGAACTGGCAAAAGTAGGGATTGAACTCAAAGTGTACCCCGGTAGCCAATTAGGAAATGAGATGGAAACTGTGGAACAAGTGGTCACAGGGGCGTTAGATATCGGGATGTCTACCGGAGCATTTTTTGCAAATTGGTATCCAGAAGCGGTTGTCGTTGATGTGCCATTTTTTGTTGAGGATGCAGAAACTTATGACAAAGTGATGCGAGGTAAAACTATGACTCAGTTTTACGAAGAAATGGCAGATGAAACTGGACTCGAGGTTTATAGCTCTTGGTTATATGGGACTAGGCACATTACATCGAATAAACCAATCAGAAATCCAGAGGATCTAAGAGGGGTAAAAATTCGTACTCCCGATGCTCCAATGTATTTGCAAATGATGGAAGCATTCGGTGGTACCGCCACACCTATGGCGTTAACGGAAGTTTATCTTGGGTTGCAACAAGGAACGATTGACGCTCAAGAGAACCCAATTCCGACGATTTACTCGAACAAGTTCAATGAGGTGCAGTCTACCTTGAACTTGACTGGGCATATCATCCAAGGAGTTCAAGTATTCACCTCTAGTGATCTTCTGGAATCATTGACGGAGGATGAAGCTAGCGCACTTAAAGCTGCGACAGACAAAGCGAGGGTCGCAAACTTCGAATGTATCAAATCCGGAGAAGTCGAAATTCTAGAAACCTGGAAGAAAGATGGATCGATAGAAATAGTCGATGATGTCGACCAATCAAAGTTCCAATCAGCTATTGAACAACGGTTATTACCTGATCAAGAGTGGGCTTCGATTTATGAACGGGTTCAAGACGAAATCGATAGTGGAATTACCACAGTCGTCGGTGAGGATATCAAATCCTCCCTATTGGGTGAGCAGATTGAGGGCTGATTCGTATGAACCGTTGGATTACAAATATAGAAGCTTGGGTCGCGAAGGGGTTTCTTCTTGCAGTCTTTATAGTTGTTGTACTGCAGGTTTTTACCCGGTACGTGCTTAACGCACCCTTGTCTTGGACAGAAGAAGTCGCGCGCCTCTGCTTAGTGTGGCTTACTTTTTCATCAGCGATACTTGTTGCAAACCGTGATGACCATTTAACTGTTGACCTAGTATATGATCAGCTACCCGGAAAAATATCTCGGTTAGTAGACGTCATCGGTAAGACCATCGGGGCAGCAACATCTGCAGTTATGGGGTTTGCAGGGTTCGTAATGTCCTCATTAATGGTAGATGTTCGACTGCCTGCGACTGATCTTCCGGTAATGCTGCTGTATTCAGCTTCGTGTATTGGGTTTTTCTTAATATTCATTCATTCTGCTTGGAATATCGTCTCGGTGATTCGTGGCGGCGATGACGTCCAGCACGCATCAGGAACTACGGTAAAGGAAGCCTCATGATTCTATTGGCGATGCTTGCAGCCCTTCTTATATTACTTGCGTTGAGAGTACCAGTAGCGTTTGCTCTACTAATCCCAAGTCTTATATATATCTTATTTGAACCTAACACAACAATATCGGTAGCCTCCCAACAGGCAACTTCTGGGGTATTCGATTTTGCAATATTGGCAGTACCAATGTTTATTTTATTGGGAAATTTGGCGAATATATCTGGCGCAACGGACAAAATGTACGACGCTGCTGTTGCGTTGATAGGGCATCTACGCGGATCGTTAGGTTATGTAAATATTGCCACGAGTTTTGGGTTTAGCTGGATTTCAGGTGCTGCTATTGCAGATGCTGCTGCAATGGGGCGGGTGCAAGTGCCCGCAATGGTGGAGAGGAAGTATAGTCCTGAATTTTCATTAGGAATTACAGGTGCATCCTCGCTAGTCGCTCCGATGATGCCACCTTCAATCCCTGCGATTATTTATGCCGTTACCGCTGGTGTTTCAATTAGTGCATTGTTTGCTGCTGGGATTATTCCAGCTCTAATAATTGTTCTTGGATTAGTCGTTATGGTCTGGTATTTGACAAGGGATGATGATGACCTACGAATGCCAAAAGCCTCTGCAAAAGATCGCGTCAAACTGTCTATTAAGGCGCTGCCAATGGCAGGTGCTGCAATAATTGTTCTCGGTGGAATCCTGTCTGGAATCTTTACCCCAACAGAAGCATCAGCAATAGGTGTAATCTACGTTGCAGTTTTAGCGATTGTTTATAAGAATTTTAATTTCCGAAATATTCGAGACGTTCTGGTGAATAGTGTTCAAACTACAGGAAGTATTCTTTTGATCGTCGCGTCGGCAAGTTTGTTTGGGTGGGTGCTTGCACGGGAGCAAGCACCCCAAATATTCGGACAATTAATTTTTGAAATTACAGATAAACCATTATTTTTCTTAATAATCGTAAATATCGTGTTACTCATTGTCGGCGCCGTGTTAGAACCAACGAGTGCAATTTTGGTGATGACACCAGTTTTGATACCGCTCGGTGAAGCGTATGGGTTGGATCCGGTCCATATGGGAACCATGATGATTTTCAATCTGATGATTGGTTTGCTGACACCGCCGGTTGGGTTGGTGCTTTTCGTACTATCCTCAGTTACGAAATATCCTGTCACTCAAGTAATACGTGGGACTGTGCCATTTTTCGTCCCAATGCTAATAACCCTCTTCGCTGTGGCATTTATACCGCCATTAACGCTTTGGCTTCCGCATGTACTTGGAATAATTTAATTCCTTGATGCTTGAGCTATCTTAACTACAAATTTCATGCGCTAGGCTAGCGGCCATGTGCGCAACATATGGGCTCGAGCCAACCATGGAACTGCCGAACTATGAGCCGCTGTTCCAACCAGAAAGCCAGCAGCTGCTGGAGCAATGGATGGACCAGCGCAGCGGCACCGCGAAAATTACTGGGCGCAAAGCCCGGAACCTGAACCCCCTGATCACCGCCCCGGAAGGCAAGCGCCAGCTTGACCTTGCGTGGTGGTGGTTGCATTTAGGCAATGAGCCAGCACAGTTCAGCGCATTCAATGCTCGCGATGATAAACTTCTGCACTCGCGGGTGTCGAAGAAACCGTTTGCTCAGCACCGCGGCCTGGCCCCGGCACATTGGTACATAGAAAAAGGCCAGCGCTTTGAGTTGCCCAATACCCAAGGTTTTGCCATCGCCACCATCGCGGCCACCTCACACCAGCCGGATGGGGATCTTCTCAGCTACGCGCTGGTCACCCGGGATGCGGTCGCCGAAGCTGCCACCGTGCACCCGCGCATGCCGTTGCTGTTGCCGGAAAAACTTCACGACGACTGGCTCGATCCTAACCTGCACGGCGACGAGGAGCTGTTGGCAGAAGCACTCGCTGCCTCGGAAAGCCTGAGTAGGCAGGTGCGCATCGCGGACGCTCCAGGTAACGCAAGCGCACAGCACAAACCCCGGGCTACCACCGCGAAGGCGCAACCCGGGGATGCCACATTGTTTTAGCTCGTACCGGCCCCGGCCGTTATTCGTGCAGCGCGCCGGCGACCAAACGGCTGACCACACCGGTAAACACGTCCAAACCGGCCAAGCAGTCGTCGTCAAGTGTCAGCTCGGCCTCGTTGTGTGAAATCCCGTCGACGCTCGGTACGAACAGCATCACGGTGGGCACTTCGTCTTTCATATTTGTGGAATCGTGCCCGGCGACCGTCATCACCTCCCGGTGGGAATAGCCCAGCTCTTCTGCCACCTCGCGGGCGAGTTCGCAGCCAGCAGGCGAGTAATCGTTCTGGTTCCAGCTGTGAGTGAGGGTCCGGTCGATGTCCACGCGCGCCTCGTCGGCAGCCTCGGCAATTACCGTCTCGAGGTGCTGCTCGGCCTGGTCCAGAATTTCCGCGTGTGGGCAGCGGATATCAACGTTGAAAATGACCTCGCGTGCGATGGTCACCGGCGAATTTGGCTTGACCTCCATCTGCGAAACAGAGATCTGCAGCGGTTGGCCGGGGAACTTGTCGACGATGCGCCGCGCTTGCGCGATCACGATCGAGGCGCCAAACAGCGCGTCGTGGCGATCTTCCATCAGTGTCGAACCGGTATGGCCCTGCTCACCACGGACGACGATCCGGAATTTCCGAGCGCCCCAAGTCGCAGTCACCAGGCCAATCTGTGCGCCGGCCTGCTCTAAGTTTTTGCCCTGTTCGTTGTGGATCTCCGCGTATGAGGCAATCTCTGGCAATTGGGCATCGCCAGGGTAGCCGGTCTCAGCGAAAGCATCCTCCACGGTGGTGCCGTAAAAATCGCGTGAAGCCAAAGCCTCGTCCAGCCCCAGCTTCTGCACTGCCACCGAGCTTCCCATCATGCTGGGGGCAAAACGCGAGCCCTCCTCGTTAAACCAGTTCACCACTGCCAAGTTGAATTTCGGGGTGATTTCACCGGCTTCTACCGCCGCGCGCACCCGGGCGGCAGCATACGCGCCTGCGAGCACGCCATAGGCGCCGTCGAAACGCCCCGCCAGCGGCTGGGAATCGAGGTGCGAGCCCAGCAACACGTAGGGCGCGCCGGGCACGAACTCGATGGTGGAGAACTGATTCGCGATGGCATCGAATTGTACCGGGGCACCCGTGGCGCGCTCGAACACGCGGGACATCCACTGGCGGTTTTCCTGGTCCGCCTGGGTGCAGGCCTCGCGGTCCACCCCGCCTGCTTCTGTGGCCCCGTGCGAGGACATGGTGGCGAAATCCTGCAGGAAGGAGTCGTCGGAAAAAGGGGGCGTACTCATGGTTATTAGTCCTCTTCTGTAAAGATTAGTGATACTTGTTACGAATTTCTCTAATACTGTTGCAGAATATCTTAAGACCTAAAAAATAAGTCCCAGAGTTTGATTATCTGTCATTTTGTCAGCGGTTATAGGAAAGGCATTGTGCAAATGCATTCTGCAAAATCTTCCCAATCCTTGAACACGCAGTGGCGGGGCTTCCTGGAACGTTTAAGCAATGAGAGACCACTGTTGGTGAGGGAATTTGTTCGGAGTTTGCTGGATTCGGGGGAATATCAGCAATACAGTTTACCTTTAGAAGAATTAAATAAGACCGCCTACGACATATTTACATTATTGATTGAAGAACTGTCTGATAACAAGGACGATGATTTTCGGCATGGTCTGGCACGGCAGATTGCGCACAGCCGTGTTTTACAAGGCGTCCCCCTTGAAGCGGTGATGAATGCGATTAACCTCGATTTTTCGGTGCTGTGGCGGCGGTTGAAGGGCTATGCCGGTAACGATCATCTTGAGGTTTTGGTTGAGCATGTCGAAGAATTGAGTTATGTGGTCTCGCGCTTCATTGCTGATCTTCGGGAACAATATGCGTTAGCGCAGGCACGCATCACAAGAGACCTTAGTATCATCCGAAAACAGCATTTAGCTCGACTTTTTGCCACCATGCCGCTAGAAGCACAGGACGAAGCGGCTATAGAACGAGGACTTGAGCTCGATGGAAGTGGAGC
Organism: Corynebacterium sp. LaCa_70; assembly: GCF_058182015.1. Taxonomy (NCBI): domain Bacteria; kingdom Bacillati; phylum Actinomycetota; class Actinomycetes; order Mycobacteriales; family Corynebacteriaceae; genus Corynebacterium; species Corynebacterium sp. LaCa_70. Next base: position 1,887,528 of record NZ_CP190914.1, on the reverse strand, counting down.
CTTTCGGGTAATGATTTCGACGATTGGTTCAGCGAATACTTTGCAGCAACAGGCTTCGGAAGCGCTCGCTGTTGGCACGCTATATGGACATCAAGTCGGTGAACGATTTGTTGTCTTCCACTCAACCAATGTGGATTTTGTACATGAGCAGCTACATGGAGTTGCTGTTTTGAGTGCTGATCAGATTCAGGGGATTCGGCAGGTTAGAGAATTTGTACTTCGGTCACAGAAATTATTGTCTCTATTATGCGACAATTTGGAACCTGGGTGCTGGAAAGCTGACGACTTGATTCTCCGTGCCTCGGGCGCATTTGTAGGTAAATTTCTACCTGAATCTAGTGTTTCACGGATACCTTCCGCGGTTGGGCAGGGAGCTGATGCTGAGCAATTATTAGAAACAGTTCGGGTTTACTTCGAAACCGGATCCATCAAAGCAGTAGCTTCTAGAGTGCATTGCCACCGAAATACCGTGGTGAACCGACTGAAAAGCTTCGAGTCGATTACGGGTTTTGATGTCACCGTCCCTTTAGAAGCTGCGAAAGTAATTACCGGATTGGCAGTGCATTTGCACAAAAAATAAGGGGAGGAAGTCGACTCTTTTACAGAATGTGACGCAGCTAGTTCGTTTAATCTAATTCATTTATTAGTGTGGCTCTAATCACTGGTTATTGATTGTGTCAGGAGAGTTATGTCTGATCCCGCGGGCCCGAAAATCGCTGGCGAAGGTGTAGAGCCAACAGGTTCAGCCTCGAATCACATTGTCGTTAACGAGAAGGATGTCCGTCGGATAGCCTTTGGCGCATTCGTAGGGACAGCGCTGGAGTGGTATGACTACTTCCTTTTCGGTTTGGCAGCGGCATTAGTATTTAACCGTTTGTTTTTCACGGATTTGAACGATGTGGCAGCAGCTATGGCTGCATTTGCCACCTTTGGCGTTGGGTTTTTAGCACGCCCATTAGGTGCCTGGCTGTTCGGACTTATGGGCGATAGGGTCGGGCGCCGCCCAGTGCTGATCATTAGCATCATTGCCATCGGTACAGCCACTGGTCTGGTTGGTCTATTGCCGGATTACGGTGCAATCGGAGTTGCAGCACCGATCGCATTGACCGTCCTCCGCTTGCTGCAGGGACTGGCTGTCGGTGGTGAGTGGGGAGGTGCCACCACGCTCGCAATCGAACATGCACCGCCAGAACGGCGTGCTCGTTATGCTTCGTGGGTCCAGTTGGGATCTCCAGTTGGTACGTTGATGTCGTCGGCCGCGTTTGCACTTGTACTCGTTATGCCGGAAGAACAGTTTGATGCTTACGGATGGCGTATTCCATTTCTTGCAGCATTTCCGTTGCTCGCGGTTGCACTCTGGATTCGTATGCGGGTGGAAGAATCGCCGGTTTTCCAACAGCTAGAAGAACAAGCTGACGCACCGAAAGTTGGGGCTTTCGACGTGTTCCGGAAAGGGGCGAAACCACTAGCGATTGCTGTTGCAGCCGCGTTCCTAGGAGTCGGTGGTTTCTACATCATGAACACCTATGTCGTCAGTTATGCGACCACGGTGCTCGGAGTTGAACGACAATTGGTTGTGAACGCCACATTGGCCGCTGCAGCGGTGCAGATCATTGTTATCGTTTTCGCGGGCAGATTCGCAGAAAAGATCGGTCCCGGAAAGCTGATGGGGTGGGGTGGAATCTTGACCGCAGCATTAGCTTGGCCACTGTGGGCTCTTATTGATACCGGAAGCATAATTGCTATTACACTGGCAATTTGCTTGGGTATTGGATCTTTGACGATCTCATATGCTGTAACTGGTGCAGTGTTGAGCGAGCTTTTCCCTGCGCAACTGCGTTATAGCGGAGTTTCCTTGGGGTACAACATCGCAGGGGCTCTGTCTGGTTTTCTGCCGTTCATTGCGACCGCTTTGACCGGACAGACCGATGAACCGAGCTCAGGCGCAGCTATCGCTCTGCTCATCGTGGTCGCTCTCATCACTGCGACAGCAGGTTTTATTGCCTCGCGTAATCGCGTTGTTGACGATATAGTCGTCAGCTCGAGTTAATCTGCCTGTTTGCTAATACCCGCGCGTTCCCATGCATTCAGGAACGCGTCGGCTTCTTTTTCACTGGTCACGGACACGCGCACGCCTTCGTCGCCGTAGCGGCGGATGATCACGCCTTCGTCGAAAATGCGTTTTTCCACGTCTTCGGCATCCGCGCGCGGCATCCACACAAAATTGCCCTGCGACGGTGCGGCACCGACGGCCTGCGCGATGCGGTCGCGCTGTCGCTTGGACTCTTCTACACGCGGGGTAAATGCTTCGCGGTTGGCGAGGGCAGCGATTGCCGCTTGCTCGGCCATCGCGGTTACCGTTAGCGGCAGTGCCACCAGGTTCAGTGCTTTGGCCAATTCTGGCTGGGCAAAGCCGTAGCCGACGCGCATACCGGCCAAACCGAAGGCCTTAGAGAAGGTGCGTGCACCGATCAGGTTGGGGTAGTCCTGGATTTCCTGCACTGCATCCGGGCGGTCGGGATCATCGTTGAATTCCCAGTACGCCTCGTCGATCAGAACCACCAGGTCATCCGGCACCATATCCATGAACTCGCGGAACTCGGCGCGGCTAAACGTCGTTCCGGTCGGGTTGTTCGGGTTGCACAGGATGACCAGTTTGGTTTTCTCCGTGATTGCCTCGGCGCAGGCGCGCAGATCGATGCTGTAGTCGTCGGCAAGCGGAACTGTCACTGGAACGGCGCCGGCCATGCGCACATACAACGGGTAGGCCTCGAAGCTGCGCCAAGGGAAAACCACCTCGTCGCCAGTGTTGCAGGTAATGCGCACCGCACGCTGCACGATGGAGGAGGCACCCGGGCCGACGCAGAGGTTGTCCTCGCTGAGCCCCAGGTATTCTGCCAGCGCCGCGGTAAGCTCCGGGCAGCCGAATTCGCCGTAGCGGTTGCCATACTGCACGGCCGCGTGGATGGCATCTTGCACGAATGATGGTGGAGCATAGTCGGCCTCATTGGATGAGAGCTTGACTTTACCCTCGGCGCTTTTGCCGGGGCGGTAATAGGGGAATTCGCTAAGATCTTTGCGCAGCATGAATCTGACCTCCTGAGAATGCGGGTTGGAGTGAGTAAGGCTCGGGTTGATGGGGTGATGCGGGATTGAGGTTACAGGTGCAACCTGAACGTTAAGTATTAGAACAGATCCCAGATGGTGATGGCCATGATGATCAGTCCCAGGATCAATACGAAGTAGTTGGCTTTGTCTTTACGTATGTGTTTGTACACGTCCAGGTTGCGGAACATATAAACCGGCAGCAGGTAGACCAAGAAAACCACGAAGACGCCGGCGACCACGGATGCCAGGGTGACGATCGATGGGTTGAACACCGCGACCAGTGTGGTGGCGGCGAACGCGAAGACGTAGATGCCGATCAGCAGGTTGCGGCGCGGGATGCGTGCAGCGGTTTTGGGTGCGACGGTTTTGAACAGGTACTCGGTGCCTTCCTCACTACCCAGCAGGTGGCCGAAGTACGACGACACGATCGCGCACACCACCACCATCGGCGCGATTGCGGCCATGATCGGGGTGCCGGTGACGTTTGCGAAGTAGGACAGCACCGGAATGTTTTGCTCGTGCGCCTCGCGCATACCGTCGGCGCCGAGTGCCAGCACGCACGACCACACGAAGACCATGGTGAATACGACCAGCAGGATCGCGGTGTAGAACTCAATCTTGGACACGCGCTTTTCCGTGTTCTTGCCATGCGCCGGCTGCATGTCGACGGATAGCTGTGAGAGCGCGGCCATGTGTGAGAACGAGAACACCATCACCGGCAGGATCAGCAAAACACCCTTGACGACGGAGAGGAAGCCGCCGCCGTCGTAGTCGAATTCCAGAAAGCTGGAGATATCCCAGCGCGGAATCAGGTAGATCGAGGTAATCGCCAGGAACAGAATCAGTGGGTAGACCAGGATCTGCGCCAGCCACAGCATTGGTTTGCGGCCGAAGGCGAACCCGGCTGTCATCAAACCAACACACAGCGTCGCCAAGATCCAGCGGTTGATTGAAGGCCCACCCAGCTGGTTGACGATGAAGCTATCGACGGCGTTGGTGATCGAGACACCGTAAATGAGCACGGTGGAAAATACGGCGATCCAGTACAAGATCGCGATGATGACACCGCCGCCGCGGCCCAGGTACTGCGTGCACAGTTCCAGGACGTCTTTGCCGTGGTCTTTTTCCGGTGCTGCAGAAACGATGCGCGCGTAGGTGCGGTGGGAATAATAGACCAGTGGGAACGCGATGATGGTGGCGAACAGCAGCGGGATGAAGCCGAAGGAACCGGCGTTAATCGGCAAAAACAGGATGCCTGCGCCGACGGCGGTACCGAACAGCGTGATCACCCACGATGAGGTGGATCCGGCTGGCTCGGCGTTTTTCTTTGCCTGTTGTTTTGTGGTGCTCGTTGCTGGGCTGGCGCCACTGGTGGCGCTGTGGTTGTTTGTGCTCATAGCGGTTGCTTTCTTGTGTGAGCTGGGTGCTGGCTGCCGGGGCGGCCAGCCGTCGGTGCCGGGGCGGTGTGTGCCCGGCGTTACTCGTCGGTGTTTTGGCGAACGGTCGGGATGGACAGTGCTTGGTCGGTAATAACGTTAATCACTGCCGGTTTGCCTTCACGCACCGCAGCCAGGGCGCGTTCGACAGCCCCGGCGGCGTCCTGGTCTGAGGTGACGGTTTCGCCGTGCGCACCGTAGGCAACGGCGGCGGCAGCGAAGTCCGGGTTGGTCAGCTGCGTGCCGGAGACCCGCTTGGGGTAGTGGTTGAGCTGGTGGGTGCGGATGGTGCCGAATTCCGCGTTGCTCATCACGATCGCCAAAAACGCCGTACCTGCCTGCACTGCGGTGGCAAGCTCTTGGCCGTTCATCAGGTATTCGCCGTCGCCAGCAATGGTGATGACGGTGCGCTCCGGGAACTGCAGCGAGGCTGCCACCGCCGAAGGAATGGAATATCCCATCGATCCGTTGCGCACGCTGAGCTGCGACGGGAACGTTTCGGTGCGTAGGTAGCGCTGCGCCCACAGGCAGTGGTTTCCGGCACCAAAGGTATACAGTGCATCTTTCGGGGCTTGTTGCTGGATGGATTCCATGATGGCTTCCATGTGCGCGGTGCCAGCGGCGGTTTCTGGCCAGTCTTCTTGCTTGCCGACGTTCGCAAAGGCCAGGTGGTTACGGTGCGCGGTGGTGAACCACTCGTGTTGGGTGGCAGAGATAGCAGCATCAGTGCCGGCATCAGTACCTGTGCTGGCGCTGCTGCTGGTGCCACTGCCAGCGGCGACCCGCTCTGCGGAGCCGATGCGTTTGGTCAGTTCCTCGGTAACCTCCGCGAAGGCCTGCGGGCTGGCCAGGATGTGGCGGGTGATGGCCGCGGAGTTCCCCAGCAGGGTGGTATCGGTGTTGATCAGGATATTTTTCGCATCCAGGCTTTGGCGCAGCGTGTAGCCGTCGGTAGGCACATCGGTGAGTACCGCGCCGATCTCAACGACGAGGTCGGCCTCGGTGAGCAGCTGGGTGGCGGCGTCGTTGCGGCCGTAGCCGAGCCAACCGGCATTCGCTGGCGAGGAAAACGCGATGCGGTCGCTGGCACGCCAGTCGTGAACCACGGGAATTTGCTGTTCTTCGGCAAATTTTTGGATTGCCGCGCAGGTATCCGAGTTCCAGTGTGCGCCGCCTGCGAAGATCAGTGGCTTCTCTGCTGCGCGCAGTTCATCGGACAGGAAGTTCAGGTCAGCGCCGCTGAATGCGCCGTGGCTGGCGGGAAGTGGCTGGCAGAGCTCAACGGTAAATTCTTGGTGCAGTACGTCTTCCGGCAGGCCGATGACGACGGGGCCGGGTCGGCCCTGAGTGGCCAGGTGGAAGGCTTCGGCGACCACGCGGCTGGCGCGGGAGGCGTCGTCAAGCACATAGACGCGTTTAGCCTGGGTGCCGAACCACGCTTTGATATCGAATTCTTGGAAAGACTCGCGGTCCCGGTCGCTGGTGGGGACCAGGCCGACGAACAGCACTAGGGGAGTAGCATCTTGCCAGGCGGTGTGGATGCCGACGAATGCATTAGCAGCGCCCGGACCGCGGGTAACCATGGCGACGCCGGGTTGTCCGGTGGCTTTGCCGTGGGCTTCTGCCATGTAGCAGGCACCGCCTTCTTGGCGGCATACGATGGTGTCAATGGAGGATTTGTACAGACCGTCGAGCACCGGAAGGAAGCTTTCGCCTGGTACTTCGAAGATCCGTGGGACGTCGTGGAGTTCAAGACTACGGGCGATTGCTGTGCCTACGTGGCCTATGCTCATGCTGTTACCTCGCGATGTAGCAGGGATACTGTTCAACGATCTTTGTCGTGATCTGAATCATACTAACATTGCGGGCAAAAAACTATGGACTTGTTAACTATTTAGAGGAGGAATTCATGACAGATAGCGCACGTGCTTTTGGTCTGTCCAGCTTGCGTAATTCGCGCTCGAGCAGGCGTGGTGGGACGAGTGGAGCGAAGGTCATCGCAGCACTCGGGGTAAGTGCTATTGCCCTGGCGGGATGTTCGCAGGCTGATGACGCCGCTGATGCAGCACACAACGCGGCCGATAACGCCAGCGAGGCAGCAGAAAGTGTCACCGAATCCACCTCGGCTGGTCAGGAAGAAAAGCTGACATTCGACAAACAGCAGGTTGCCGAGCTGGATGTGCAGGCGAACCCGGTTCCAGCAGCGGCGGCGAAATTACCAGACGGGTTTGATCTGCAATCGCACCGTTTTGGTCGGGGCGAATGGATCGAATCTTCCCGTGAGGGTTTGGAAAAGTCCCTAGAAATGGGCGTGACCACCCTGGAATTCGACATCGAGCTGTCTGCAGACGGAGTCCCCGTGGTCTGGCACGATACGGAGATCGATGCCGAGAAATGCCAGGACACCAAGCCTGTCACCGAGGATGATCCGCAGTTCCCGTACGTCGGCAAGTTGCTCCACGATCTTACTTTCGAGCAGGTTTCCACGCTGAACTGCAATAAGAACCTGGACGATTTCCCCGATGCGGCCCCGCAGGACGACAACCGCTTGCTGCAGCTTTCTGAGGTTTTCGAGATCGCCGCGGATTACCCGGATGTGCACTTCAATATCGAGACCAAGCTGGAGCCGGAACACCGTGAGCAAACGGCATCGCCACAGGAATTCGTTGATGCGATCATGGATGAGGTAGACGACGCTGATGTTGCTGATCGCACCATGATTCAGTCCTTCGATTGGGCATCGTTGCCGCTGGTGCGTGAACGCGATGCTGAGATTCCGCTGGTCTTGTTGTGGGACGAAACTACATGGAAATCGGGCTCGGCCTGGATTGGCGATGTTGATTATGATGCCGTCGATGGTGACATCGTGGAAGCCGCAAAACAGCTAGGCGTGCAGGTGCTTTCGCCGGGGCATGCGGTTCCTTATGGGCAAACCCCGCGTGACGACGACTACCACCCGGTCGCTACACCGGAGTTAATTTCGCAGGCGCACAAGGCGGGCATGGCAGTGGTGCCGTGGACCGTCAATGATGAAGACACCATGCGTGAGCAGATTGCTGCAGGTGTGGACGGCTTCATCACCGATTACCCAAGCATGGGCCAAGCGGTAGTCCGGGAGAAATAAAGTAGTAGTGCTCATAGGGTCGCTACTTCGGCGCATTTGGGTGGACTAATTTCGCGGTCTGCTTAGCTGTGGAGTTCAATATTGCTTATGCCCGAAGTAGATCCGCTCATTGAATCTCTCTACCGCTGGTCCGATGTCAGCGGCGTGTTACTGATGGGAATTATCGGTGGCACCATCGCGCGAAAAAGCGGTTACGACATCATCGGGTTTTTCTTCATCGCGATGTTCTCCTCGTTGGGCGGCGGTATGGTGCGCGATGTGCTCATCAACCAGGGCACTGTCGCGGCGATGAGCGAACCGGAGTACTTGTACCTGGCTTTTACTGGCGCGCTCATTGCGCGTTTCGTGTATTTCAAGGGCAAAACCTGGGATTATATTCAAGCGCATGGCGACGCCGTCGTCTCGGGTCTGTGGGCTGGGACCGGTGCCGTGAAAGCCATTACTTATGGCTTGCCGCTGATTCCGTGCATCATGATGGGCGTGTTTACCGCGACCGGCGGTTCCATGATCCGCGATATTTCTATGGGGCGTGAGCCGGCCGTTTTTGGCAATAATCAGCCGACGGTCATCCCGGCGATTGCGTGCGCCAGCATTGTGCTTATCGGCAATCATTTTGGCATGCTGGCCGTCGGCATGGTCGTCGGCCCGTTAGTGTCCATTTTCTTAGCGCTGTTAGGGATTTGGGCTGGGTGGCGTGTGCCTGCGCACCAAGATTGGGCGCCGATTAACGACACCGCAGCGCAGGTGAAGGTGCTGGCGAAAAAGGCAGAGAACAAAAGTCGCGCGGTGGGGCGCAAATTGGAGCCGCACCGTGTGCGGTCGTGGCGGCACCGGCAGATGGAGGCTGCGCTGCAGCGGCGGATTGAAAAAGAGGCGCGCTCTGGCAAGCGAAGGAAGATGACGGCGGAAGAAGTCAGTGAGTTCATGGATTCTTTTGATTCCGATGTCGATCAGCTCAGCGCTAGTACCGATTCTGGCGTAGCTGACGAGACCGATTTTGGCATGGACTTGAGCGGTGATTCTTATGACACCGAAGAGCCGGTATCCACGGAAGAATCGCAGCGGCTGCTTGATGCTATTTTGGCGGATGACAAGCTCACAGATGAACTCATTGAACGTCTGATGAGCCGCTATAATTCCCGCGATTAAAAGTAGCTTAGGGGTAAGAAAGCTTAAAACTTAGAAGACATGCCAATTTACAGTGCACAACCAGATCTGGAAATCCCGAATAGCACTGTCTACGACGTGTTGTTTGGCAACCTCGCCGATGAAGATCGTGACCACATCGCTATCACCGATGATGCGACCGGTTCCACAACCACCTACGCGGAACTCAAAGCGCTTGTCGACGCATTTGCTGGTGCGCTCACGCACCGGGGAATAAAACCGGGAGATGTTATCGGGCTGCACTGCCCGAATAGTCTTGCTTTTGCCGTGGCATTCCACGGAAGTTTGCGCGCCGGGGCGAGCGTAACCACGTTGGGCGCACTGTTGAACACCGCGGATATTGCGCAGCAGCTCAAAGATTCTGCTGCGAGCTACTTGTTCACCACCAGCATGCTGGGGCAAGCCGGCTTTGCCGGAGCCAAAGAGGCTGGAATCGTTGCTCAGAACATTGTGGATCTTACTGATGAGAACACCGGTGTGCAGGCTCTCGTGGCTGCAGGGTACGCCCCGCCGGATCTTGATATTGATCCTGCCACGCATGTGGCTGCGCTGCCTTATTCTTCAGGAACCACGGGGCTTCCGAAGGGCGTGCGTCTTAGCCACCGGAACTTGGTGGCGAATATTGTGCAGATGAGCGCGCGGCTACAGACTAACGGGGTGCACCGCGATTCTGTGCTTATGTGCGTGCTGCCGTTTTCGCATATATATGGCATGAATGTGTTGTTGAACGTTGGTTTGCGTTTACGTTCGCACATCGTGGCCATGCCGAAGTTTGAATTGGGAAGTTTCTTGGCCGCGCACCAAAAGTATGGGGTGACTTTTACTTTTATCGCTCCGCCGATTGCTGTGGCGTTAGCTAAGCATCCGTTGGTTGCTGATTTTGATATCAGCGCTTTAGAAACTGTGCTCTCCGGGGCGGCTTCCCTGGATGGTGAGTTAGCGCGCGCCGTTGCTGATCGCTTGGGGGTCAACGTTATTCAGGGCTTTGGTATGACCGAAACCAGCCCGGTTACGAACGTCGGTGATATCGGCGTGACCCCACTGGATTCCATCGGGGTGCCGGTAGCTAATACGGAGATCAAGGTGGTAGACGTTAGCTCTGCCGCTTTCGAGGAAATTCCACTGCCAGCGCGTGCCGGGCAGCGTTCGGCCGACGGTGAGTTGTGGGTGCGTGGCCCACAAGTGATGCTGGGGTATCTCAACAATGATGCAGCGACCCACAGGATCATGATTGACGACGGCTGGCTGCGCACCGGTGATATCGCAAATTTGGATCACCGCGGCAACGTTTACGTGGTTGATCGCTTGAAAGAATTGATCAAGTATAAGGGCTATCAGGTTGCGCCTGCGGAATTGGAGGCGCTGTTGATGACGCATGAGGCCATCGCCGATGCCGCAGTAGTCGGGCACCGGCGTGAATCTGATGGGGAAGAGCTGCCGCGCGCGTTCGTGGTGCTGCAGCAGGGGGTTGATGCTGCTGATCCAGCTGTTAGTGCCGAGGCTTTATTAGAATGGGTGGCCCAGCGCGTGACACCATACAAAAAAATCCGCATGATGGAGTTCATTGATGTGATTCCGAAATCAAGCACCGGAAAGATCCTGCGTAAGGAGCTGCAGAACCTCCCTGTGGCTGAGGCTGAACGCTGAGAAGAACTGAAAGGAAGCAACCATCATGGCCCTGCTCGACACCCTCATTACTAATGCCCGTATCTGGACTGGCGACCGCGAGAATCCGTCGGCAAGCGCAGTCGGCATTGTCGGCGACCGGTTTTTCATCCTCGATGAGGCCCAGGCCCATCAGCTGGGTGCGCGCCGTCGCTTCGATGCCAACAACGCGTTTATCGCGCCGGGCTTTAACGATGCGCACTGCCACTCGGTGTGGTTTGGCCTGACGCTGGCAGAGATTGATCTCAGTGATTGCCACAGCGCACAGGATGTGTATGACACCTTGGCCCAGGCAGAAAAGGATCGTCCAGACCAGGAGTGGCTGATTGCTTCGAATTTCCGCCCGTCGAAAATGGGTGGGGAAGAGCTGGACATCGCTGAGCTGGACCGAGCCACCGACAACCGTAAGCTGGCCATCAAGCACAATTCTGGCCACAGCATGACGGTCAACACCGCGGGCCTGCAAGCAGGCGGCATCAACATTGATGACCCGGAGCAGCCAGAAGGCGGCCAGGTGGTGCTTGATGACGACGGCAAGCCCACTGGATTGCTGGAAGAAAACGCCATGCGCGCCATTAACGATCAGCTCAGCCCGGAATCGGTCGACGAGCTCGCCTACGCGCTGCAGCTGGCGCACCGTCGTTATGTAGAAGAAGGCCTGACTTCGGTGACTGATGCCGGAATCGCCGGTGGCTGGATCGGCCACAGTCCGCGTGAAATGGCCGCGTATCAGAAAGCCGCAGCCGCCGGTGATCTGCTGGCGCGCACCCAAGCGATGATCACCAGCGACGTGTTGCATCCACTCGACGGCCATGCGGATGATCCGGCAGGCCACGGCTTGGATGCTGGCATCCGCACGGGGCTTGGCGACGAGCACCTGCAGATCGGGCCGGTGAAGCTGTTTACCGACGGCTCAATGTTGGGCACCACCGCGGCGATGACAGAAGCTTATTGTGGTTGCTCACACCGCAAGGGCTACTTGCAGGGCGACCCGGAAGATATGCGTGACCAAGCCATCAAGGCTGCTGGAAACGGTTGGTCGCTGGCACTGCACGCGATCGGTGATGCCGCGATCGACCTGGCACTCGACATCATCGAAGAAGCCACCGAAAAATACGGCGCACCGGAAATGCCGCACCGCATCGAACACGGCGGGGTAGTGCGTACCGACCAGATCGAGCGCCTAGCGAAAAACAACATCGTCGTTGCCCCGCAGCCCCGGTTCATCCCGGAATTCGGCGGGATCATGGCTGATATGCTCGGTGAAGAGCGCACGAAACTGGCTTACCCGGCCAAGCGTTTGCTGGAAGCGGGCATGATCTTGCCGGGCAGCTCGGATCGCCCGGTTGCCGATGGGGAACCACTCAAGGTTATTCAGGCATTCGTGCAACGTAAGACAGAAAACGGCGAAGAATTCGGGCCAGCAGAAATCATCACGGTCGACGACGCGCTCTACGCGTACACCGTGGGGTCTGCGGCAGCGACCGGCTGGGCTGGCCGCAAGGGGCAGATCGCGCCGGGCCAGTTGGCTGACTTGGTGGTGCTTGCCGACGATCCCCGCGAGGTGGATCCGGACGTAATCAGTGACATCGAGGTTGTGGCGACGATGGTGGGCGGCGAGTTCGTGCACGGTGGTTTACAGGAGGTTTAGCCTGGATTCTCAATCTGGAAAAGGTGAATTGTGAGCTTTTAAAGAAAAAGAGTTACACAAATCACGAAGCAGGTGTAGGCTTATCTCTGAAGCATTGATTGAACACAAAACTGAGGAGAGTGGTAACAATGCTTCAGAAGAAGAAGGGTATCACCGCGTCGATATTCGCGGTGTTAGCTGTAACATTTGGTGGTCTGTTTGCTGGCGAGGCCGAAGCTGCCGGATCAAAATGGGATATTCACACGACAATCATTGGGCCTGCAGGGGAGGACCTGCCGCTTCGTGAAGGTGAGCAAAATCTTGGCACCGACAGGGGGTTTGGCATTAAACACATCCAAGAACGTCATGGTGGTTATGTGCCAGCTGCTGGAGAAATGGAAATTGTGTTGCATAATGCCCCAAACTGTAAAAATGGGTTGAATGGAGGGGATAAAACAGTTGAATGTACCTATCCTGTTGGGGGCCGGGATATGACTGTCGCGGTTACCGAACGAATAGATGAAAGATCTGGTGATCACCGCCCGGTGGGCGTCATCACCGCCTTTTATAGGTAGGTGACCATGGATATTGTGGAAGCAAGTGATCCCCGGAAGATGGATTACCTGGCAAAAGTGCTCAAAAATTTAATTTTGAGCGATATCCAAAATGGAGATATTATTTTGCACAATTTTGGTGTGCAGGAATATCAAGGACCATATGAACAATTTAAGGGTGAGATTTGGCATTATTTCGATCTCCATTCCCCCCATCGGCATGATGGAAAGTTAGTGCGTCAATGGTATGACTTCCCCCCATTTGATGGAAGTCATGACAAAGATCATGAAACAGAGGTTCTGCTGGAGGCATCGGCCATTTTTGAAAGTTTTCTCACCTCTACCCCGGAAAAATCACCTAACATGGAATATCTGGAAGGGAAACCATGAAAAAATTAATAAGGATAGCAGCAGGAATTATTGGAATGTTTGCTTTTGGAGCAACGGCATCGACGGCTCAGGCAGAACAGTTGTCTTCTGAGCATATATATCAGCCAGGTGATCAGGTGCCGACCTATGTTGATCCGGATGGATTCTTGCCTGATACGTCAGCTCCGGGATCGGGTTTTCGTTCAGCCGCGACTTGTGTGAATGTGTCCGACAATGACGGTAAAGTCACAGTCAGTAATGATTGCGATATTGATCAGCGAGTAAAAATTCTCGTTGCCTTCGGTTCTGATTCAAGCTGCTTGACTCTGCCGCCCGGTGCCTCGCATACGCATGACATTAATGATTTTGTACCGGGGCCTTTCGTAAATGCCCGTTTTGATGGAGTCGAGAATTGCTAGTTTTCACAAGCTAGAAATCTCAATGCAGATTGAAATCTCCCTTAGCTCTGTATGGAGTTGAGGGAGATTTTCCTGGGGTTTTTGTTTACTACTGGAAACCTAGCACTTAATGCCAGAAAACATTGTTTTTACTAGCGTCAGCCTGCTCTGAGTATTGCTAAACTAACTGTTTGAAGTGGTGCACGATGGTTTGCAAGCCTTCACGCAACAAAGCCTCAGGGATTACTAGCGACGGCAAGAAGCGAATCACGTTTCCGTCCTGCCCGCAGCTCAGCGCCAGCACGCCCTCGGATTGAACCGCCTGCACGATGGCACCGGTCAGTTCTTTGTCTGGGTTGCCCTCGGCGTCAACGAACTCGACTGCCACCATGGCCCCGCGCCCACGTAATTCGGCTACGCGCGGGTGCTCGGTGATCTCGGCGAGTTCCTCGCGAACGATCTTGCCAATTTCCGTGGCACGCTCGCCGAGTTTTTCTGCTTCCATTTCTTCCAACGTCGCCAGTGCAGCGGCACACGCGACCGGGTTTCCACCATAGGTGCCACCGATACCGCCTGGTTGCGGCGCGTTCATGATTTCCGCGCGTCCAGTGACCGCAGAAATTGGCATACCGTTGCCAATGCCTTTGGCCATCGTGACCAGGTCCGGCACGATCCCTTCGTGTTCGCTGGCAAACCACGTGCCCGTGCGCATGATGCCGGCCTGGATTTCATCGGCGATAAACACCACGTCGTTGGCGCGGCACCAGTCGACGATGCGAGGCAAGAATCCCTCGGCAGGCACGATGAATCCGCCCTCGCCTTGGATTGGTTCGATGACCACGCACGCCAGGTTGTCTGCGCCGACTTTTTCTAGTTCTGCGATTGTGCGCTCGGCGGCCTCGTCGCCAGCTAAACCATCCCGCAGCGGGTACGACATTGGCACGCGGTGGACGTCACTGGCGAACGGGCCAAAACCTGCTTTATACGGGGTTTCCTTCGCGGTCATGGCCATGGTCAAGTTGGTGCGGCCGTGGAAGGCATAGTCGAACACGGCGACGCCTTTTTTCTTGGTGTAGTGGCGCGCGATTTTCACCGCGTTTTCCACGGCTTCGGCGCCGCTGTTCATCAGCACGGTGCGTTTATCGAGCTCACCGGGGGTGAGTTTGTTGAGTTTTTCTGCCAGTGCAACGTAGGACTCATACGGCGAGATCATAAACGAGGTGTGGGTGAACCGGGCGGCAGCGTCCTGGATGGCTTGGACGACGCGCGGGTTGGAGGCACCGGCGGAGGTCACGGCGATGCCGGAGGCCAGGTCTAGGAATTGGTTGCCGTCGGCGTCGACAAGAATGCCGCCGTCGCCGTCCACGACGAATCCCGGCAGCACCGATCCCACCGAGGAAGGCAGGGCCTGGTTGCGGCGGGTGAACAACTCGGTGCTTTTGGGCCCGGGGAGCTCAGTGTTGATGGAGATTTTCTGTTCGATGCGGTAGGTGAGGTCTTTCATCGTGATCACATCCTGTTCTGCGAAGTGGGTGGTGTGTGAAGTGTTGTCCACTCATTATCTGTAGTTTCGGTCACAAAATCTATGTCCAGGATGGCGAATTTTTAGCTGTCATTTCGCTACTGTGTATAGTCATGTCGGATTTGACGTTTCGGTGGTTATTTCAGCAAAGCGAGCTCGGGCTGCGCCCGTTGGTGGGAACTAATACTGAACAGCGCACCTTTACCACCGTGCACGTCAGCGAGCTGCGCAATCCGGCCGAATTCACGCTGCCGGGCGCGATCATCATGCTGGTGGGTCTCGATTTCGTCGACAAGCGCGGCGAGTTTGCCACGTATGCCCGGGTGCTTGCCGACGCCGGGGTGGCCGGGATTGGGTTCGGTACCGGGATTGCATTTGCCGACGTGCCAGAAGAGCTTGTCGACGCCGCGGCGCAGCATGACCTGGTGCTTTGTGAGGTCCCACGGCCCACCCCATTTTTGTCGGTGATGTCTGCGGTTAGCCGCGAGCAGACCCGGCGGGAGCAGGAACGGCAAACCGTCTTGCGCAAGCAACAAGAAAAACTAAGCGCTGCTGCCTGGCGCGGCGGGCTGGATGATGTGTGCCGCGTGGGTGCGCGGGAGTTGGCTGCCGCGGTGGCGGTTGTCGGGGAATCCGGTGAAGTGTGGGCGCAAGCTGGCGGTGCGATGGGGCTTCGGGGTGCCCGGATGCAGCAAAAGATCGAGTTGCCGGGCCGGGTGGCGGCCATGTTGGTGGTGGAAGCGGCCGGAAAATTTGATGCCTACGCCCGCGCGTTGATCAAGCATTTGGCTGGCCTGGCGGGGTTGTTGGTGCATCGTTCTGCGCAGGACCATGCCGGGCCTGCCGAAGCACTCGGGGCGTTGGTCTTGTCGACGCTGCTGGCGGGCGAGGTTCGTGGTGTGCGCGAGACTTCCGGTGACCGGGCAGAAGCCGGGCCTGCTGGCTCCACTGCGGTGTCTCGTCAGCGTGACCTGCTGGCGGATGCGATGGATCTGGTCGCCAGCCGCGGTGAGGTTGTCTTTGCGGGACTCGTTGCTGATCGATCGGATGAGCTGGCCGCCACGATCACGGCGTATGTGCAGGGTGCAGGCGCAGCTAGTCATCGAAGCGCGGCCCGTTCTGGGGACGGGGCCCGTTATGTGCTGCGGCTTTCTGATACCCAGGCGTTGCTGGTTTCTCATCCAGAAGATCGGTTGCCGGCCCCGCAGGAGTTGGCGCAGGATTTTCCTGCGTGCGCGACAGCTCGTCTGGCGCTCCAGCGGCGGTCGTGGCGTGGTTTTGGGCAGGCGGATTGTGATCGGTTGCTGGTGCACGCCGGTGCGCTTGCCCCGGGGAGCGTGGCGGAGTGGCGTGAGACTACGCCTGCGTGGTTGCGCGTGCCGGGGGTGGATGCTGCGTTGCGACGGCGTCGGCAAGAGTTGTTGGCTGGGGTGTATGCGCAGGGGCTTGGCGACGAGCAAGCGGAGCAGTTGATCGTGACGTTGCGGGTGTATCTGCTGAATTCCTGCAATGTGGGTGCCACCGCCGATGCGCTGGGGATTCACCGACACACGGTGCGTTCGCGGATCGCGCGGGTTAAGCAGTGTGTGGGTTTTGATCTGGAGGATCCTCTGACCCGCGCTGAGTTGGTGTTGGTGCTGGCGGGCTAGGGCATCTGAGTAAAGCTAATTTCGACGCCATTGGCAGGAAGCGTCGAAAAACGGTTGCGTGCTGGACGATCCCGAAAGAATCCGTTGAGGAAGTGGATGTCCCAGCAAACGCTAAGCTTACCGGGTGATTCGCAGCGTTAATTCCACCATCTGGTGATCGCTTGGATAAGTGTTGTCTTCCTGGTGCGGGATCAGACGCCCGTTGGAATCAAGTGATTCGAAACATCCCTGATGCGGGCTGTCGCTGCGCCGCTCAGGCGGATCATAGGCCTCTGTATCTGAAACCTTAATGCCGCGGATGACGGCAGATTCGACAGCGAGGTTTTTGATGAAAACAAAATCAATGCGGTCTCGCGGTTCGGAATCCAGTGGTTCGATAGGTGCCCACGTATCACCCCACACAGTGTTGGCGTCAGGATAGATCTCCCGGAACCCATCGCGGTATCCGCGCTGTATTGGCGCATCGGTGGGAATCCACCGATAATCCGGAAGATCGTCGCGCTGCTGCCAGTCTGTAGTCGCCGGGCTGTTGAAATCACCAGCAATAACCACAGCGGCGTCTGGATCGTAATCGGTAAGCTCATCGCTAAGATCCAGGATTTTTGCGATCTGTTCTTGTCGCTGGATTTCTTCTGGCTGTTTGTTCATCACTGCGGGGTCTTCACCCTTGAGTGCGGCATAAGGGCCGTAATCCCACGGAGCAAGGTGCACCGACCACACCAGCACTCGGGTTCCGGCGATCCATATCCACGCAGCAGTGGCATAAGGTTCGGTATTAGTCGAAATGAGCTCGATTCTGTTGTTCGAATCGTCTTGGTCCGTTGGAAAACTAGTGGAAATGGCGCAATCAAATCCCTGTTGCACATGCTGCCGGCCAGTATCTTGTGATACTTCTTTAGCGTATTCGCCAAAACATTCTTGAAAGCAGATAATTTCTGGGTTTATCTCACGGATAATATCGGATATCTTTTGCTGCCCATTGCGCACTTTTTGTCCGCCCCACCAGATATTCCAGGTTGCCAGGCGAAAGCGGGAATCAGCTGTGATTCGTAATCGTGCTGTTGCGCCATCGAATTCGACGTCCCGCACATCACGCGCCGGGTACGTACCCTCTTTTTTCAGGCTTAGCCCAATGACATTGCAGCCAGCAGCCTGTGCAGCAGAAGCTCCGACAGCGGAATCTTCAAAAACAACGGTAGATTCCGGCCTCGCCCCCAACCGCTCGCAGGCAACTTGGTAGATCTCTGGGTGCGGTTTGCCATGCTCCACATCTTCGACGGTGATGATGACGTCAAAATAATTCGCGATACCACTGCGCTGTAGCATGCCGACGACGTCTTCGCGACGTCCATTCGTTGCGACCGCGATGGGTACTACGCCATGCAAACTTCGCAGCAGCTTGTCGACGCCGGGGAGGGCAGTGGTGACATTGTGCAAAGCCTGCGTGTAACGAGCGTCGATAAGCACGTTGAGCTCGTGGACGGTGTAGTCGGTATGAGGGCTGAGTCGTTGAGCGGCCTCAAAAGCAGTGATACCGCGTACATCGCCAAACTCATCAGGTGAAAGCCCAAGCTCGGTAATCAATTCGTGTAACAGATCGAGCCAACATTGCTCCGAATCGACCAAGGTTCCGTCGCAGTCGAATACAGCCGCAGAGACCCGTATGTCTGGTAATTCGGGCACATTGGTTACGTCCGTGAAATCCGCCATGTTATTCCCCCGTTTCTGAAGCAGGCAGGCGCAGTGCTATGTCATCAATCAACGACACACTCACGCGGCTACCGACAGGAACTTCGCCAGCTTCCCGGCTGGAAACTTGGACAGTCCACGAGCCAGTGCGGGCATTGTCATGTTCCACGGTCACGCGGATGTGGTCACCTAAATACGCATGGTTAGTAACTCGAGCAGACGAGTTCTCATCCGCGACTAAACGCAGCGCTTCCGGGCGTACGAAAACGACGTCGTCTGCTTGTGCTGCAGGCAGGTTGACTGGGATATTATCTGCGGGTTGCCAGCTGGCAGGCACCGAGAACTCGTTGATGGATCCCACGAAGCGTGCCACGAATGGCGTTTCTGGCCGGGAATACAACTGCTTTGGGGCGGCGTGCTGTTCAACAACTCCACCATTTAAGACGGCCACCCGATCTGCCATAACGAGTGCTTCGGCCTGATCGTGGGTAATGAACATCGTGGTAGTGCCCATGGTTTGCTGCACGTTGCGGATTTCGTCGCGCAGCTGCGCACGTACTGTGGCGTCGAGCGCAGAAAGTGGCTCGTCGAGCAGTAACACCTGTGGCTCAATGGCAAGAGCACGTGCTAAAGCCACACGTTGCTGCTGACCACCAGAAAGCTGTTCTGGCCGACGGTCGCCATAGTCCGGAAGCCCGCACATTTCTAATAGCTCCTCGCAGCGTTTACGCGAGGCTGCTTTATCGCGTTTGCGGATGCGCAGACCGTATTCGATGTTTTCGGCGACCGACAGGTTGGGAAATAGGGAATAGGATTGAAAGACCATTCCCATATTTCTTTTCGACGCTGGCGTGGACACGATTGAGTTACCGCCGACCAACACGTCACCGGAATTCGGGTTCTCGAAACCAGCGAGGATGCGCAGGGTAGTGGTCTTTCCACAACCGGAAGGTCCCAGTACAGTCAGCAGCTCACCAGCCTCGATATCTAGGTCCAAATCACGTAAGACCAGAGGTCCACCTGCGGTATAAGATTTATTAATCCCAC
Organism: Corynebacterium sp. LaCa_70; assembly: GCF_058182015.1. NCBI lineage: Bacteria > Bacillati > Actinomycetota > Actinomycetes > Mycobacteriales > Corynebacteriaceae > Corynebacterium > Corynebacterium sp. LaCa_70. Next base: position 1,868,170 of record NZ_CP190914.1, on the reverse strand, counting down.
GAAAGCTCACGGAAAGCGGTTCCGTAGAAGTGCTAAACGATGCCACGAGAAGTTTTCTCCTTTTCATCGAGGTTGCGCGCTGAGTTGCTGATGTTGTCGGCAGTGTCTGGGCCTGGAGTAGCCGACTGAGCTTTGTCACTGCCTGGCGAATCCTGGCTGCGTGCACGACGTCGCTTGATTTTCCTGCTGGTGGATTTCTTACCTGCACGTTCGGCGTAAATCATGGCTACGGCCAAAAGACCCCAGGTAATGACGTTTGATAGCAGCGATAGAGCGATAGAGGCGCGGAAATCAGTCGAGGACAGCGTTGTCATGTATACCGGCAAGGTTCGTACTGACATCGTGGCGGCGACGGTATATTCCGAAAAACCAAGTGCAAAGGCAAAGAATGCCGAGAACAATATGGAACCCCGGATATTCGGAAGAATGATGCGCGCGAGTGTTGTCCAGGTTCCTGCACCGAGGCTGGCGGAGGCTTCAAAATACACACGCAGCGGGATGGTGCCTAGCGCCGCATTAACCGAACGATAAGTAAACGGCAGGCTGAGGACGACGTAGGTTCCGATCAGCGCTATTGGAAAATCAGAATTTTGCAGGGACGCCGAAAGTACATTGAGAGGGGAGCCACGTCCGGTGCTGGCCATGGTGCGCAGAATCTGTAGCAGTCCGGCTACTAGTGCAATTGCGGGAATGACTAGCGGCAGCGTGCACAAGATGGATAGCAAACCGGATAATTTTGGTGCCCATAAATGCACGGCAACAACTGCCGGTACCAGAACCACCACCAAGAGAACGACGGTTGCCAGCGAAATCACGAACGATAGCGTCAGTGCACTATAGAACGCGTTGTTGCCGATTAGTCCAGTAAATGCACTGACGGTGAACTCCCCGCTGGTAAACATTGCGTAGGCTACCATCGCGACTTGTGGCGCCACGATGAAAACTGTCAGAGCAATGATGGGCAACCAAGCGAGTGCGCGGCGAGAGGTACGAGAAGAGGTCGGTGTTAACCCAGCCATTTTTGGCTCCTGTTCTGTAGCCAGTTGAAAGCAATTAACGTGACAATCGCGATTGCCGTTGTGCTTAGACCCATAGCCATGGCGATGTGTTCGCCGCCGCTGGCAGCCGAGCCACTCATTTCAGTAGAAATTTGTAGAACGATCAACGGGAAGGTGCCTGTACCAATCAGAACTGCCGATGAGGCGTGCGTGGCAAAAGCAGCGCCGAACTCCAAAATCCACACACCCAAAATGGTTGGTGTGAGAATCGGTAATCCCACACGTCGCCAGAATGTCCATGCTGATCCACCGAGGGATGTGTTCGCTTCCTTCCACGATGTACGCATTGCTTGGAATGATGGCAACAGCAAAAGCACCACCATGGGGATCAGGAAGTATTGGTACATCAGGACCAGACCTTTGACGGTGTACAGCGAAAAGCTGGAGTCAATGGCCAACAGCATGGAGATGAGATAACCAGTATTCCCGGCCAACACGATGAACGAAAACGCCAGCGGGGCGCCTCCAGAGTTCGCGAGTACTGAGGAGACGACTGCTGTAATCGAATTTAAGATTTTCGAGTTCAAAAACGATATGCAGAATGCAATAAGGGTTCCTACTGCCAAGGCGATGGAAGAGGAATACAACGAGACTAATACCGAGTTCAGCAGAGCTTGCGCCCGGTTTCCTTCCGTCATTGCCTCGTAGTTTGCCCAGGTGAAATCGCCGGTGGCGCCGTCTTGGAATGATGTGATGGCCATTCCCACGATGGGAATGAGAAAGAACAGCACCAGCACTGTGCCCAAGGGAAGCAGAGTGGCTAGTGCCACACCCCGGTTTGAGACGCGTTTTGCCTTTGGGCCGGCTGCGCTGGAGTTAGTCTCCGTTATTTCTTGTTGTGAAAAATCAGCAGCCATCGTTTAGCCGACGGCCTTTCCCCAACCTGCGACGAGCACCGGGTGCTGGGAATCGCGCTGTTCCAGGCTTGCTTGTGGATAGTCTTCCAACGAGCCTTCTGGCAGTTTGTCCAGGGCATCTTGATCGACGGTGCCAGCATCAATCATGGACTGCAGGCGTACTGGCTTGACGTAGCCATCCAACAGTAGGTTTTGGCCTTCATCGGAGAACAAGAACTCGAACCAGAGACGAGCCACCGCAGGGTGCGGCGCATCGTCGTTAATGGACGCTGCGTAATACGAGGACACAGTTTCGGAAGGCAGGGAAATCTGTAGATCGACGCCCGTGCCGTCGAGGTCCTCAGCGATTGGTGCTAAGAGGTAGTCCCAGTCGATCACGATTGGGGTTTCACCGGTTTCAATCGTGCCAGCCGAAGCTTCGACCGGCAGGAGGTTTCCGGAATCTGAAAGCTCGCTGAAGAAATCGAGTCCAGGCTGAATATCGTCGAGAGAACCACCATTGGCCAGGGACGCAGCCAGGACAGTCATGAATCCTGATTCGCCGGAAGTGGGATCTCCGGAGATAGCGATCTTGTCGTGGTATTCCGGAGAGAGTAGGTCTTCCCACTCGGTAGGGCACTGTTCTACGGCAGCGGCATCGCAACCAAAGGCCATGTTGCCACCAAGGTGGTTGTACCATGTGCCGTCGCCGGATTGCTTGTCATCGTCGATGTCAGCAACGGTTTCTGGGTAGTACTCCGCCAAAAGGTTGTCGTTTTTTGCGCCCTCTGCGAAGCTCATACCAGTATCAAGGTAATCCAGCGAGGTGTCCTGGCCCTGACGGTTTTTGACCGCGTTGACGAGGTCTTGGGACGAACCCGAGGAGACGTCGTTATTGATTTCGATGTCGTACTTTTCGCCGAACACTTTGAGCAGCTCGCCGTAGTTGGCCCAATCCTCGTAGAGGCCCATGACGTTAAAGGAACCTTCAGCTTGGGCAGTTTCTATCAAAGCGTCCATACCCCCGCCATCTTCAACTGAGGTTGCTTCGCGCCATTGTGCGCTGGCTTCAGAATCGCCACCTGCTGAGCACGAGGCGAGCACAATGCTCGATGCGGCTAGGGCAGCAATGCTGACTTTTTTGCGTGAAAAAGAGTGGAACTGGTTACCAAGCATGGTAAGGGGTACTTTCTGTGTCTGACTACGGGAGCGTGTGGTCGTACAGCAAAGCTCACTGGATAAACCTCACTAGTGAACTTTTCCCAATCATTATAGACAGACGGAAATGAACTGAAAGTTAACTGGCAAATCCTGGTAGGAAGCGTAAAACTAATCAGCTGTGCAGGCGTTCTTCTTCTGTCCAACTCAAAGGATTATTCGCCTGTGTATTCGTTACGGCTAATGCAACGCTTCCTTGCAGGTATTTATCTTCCGAATGTTCTAGAACCAGCCCGAATCGGTCTCTGCTGACGCGTTTATGCAGTAACAAAGGAGAACCGGGGGAGATCTCTAGGATTCGTGATTCTTCGTCATTTGCAGTGCCGACGCTAAAAACGTGGTCGGCAGCTACGAACTCGATCGAATATTCGGTCAATAACGCGTTAGTGACCGATGGGAGATCGGGTGCCAGATTTTCTACTAGCAACCCCACCCGTTCGGGGTAGTGAGTGTGTTCCAGTAATGCTGCTTTACCATCAATAGTGCGTTTTCGAACCACGGAGAGGACGTGTGTATCTGGGGCGATGTCCATGAGCCGCAAATCTTCTGGGCTGGCGGTTACCCACTCTTGCTTGATGACCAGACCGCCTGGGGTTTTTCCTTGCCCGTATGCCCATTGCGCAAAGCTGTGGAATTCATTGAACTGTGCGGCTTGCTTTGGATTACGGATTACAGTTTTCTTTGCGCCGCGCCGAGAGCTTAGAGTTCCTTCGTCGACCAGCACGTTGAGTGCACGGCGGATCGTGCCTGGGGCTACGCGAAAGCGTTCCGTAAGTTTTGCTTCTGAGGGAAGATAGCTCCCCTGAGGAAAAACCTGTGCGTCAATATCTGCACGAAGAGCATCTGCAATTGCTATATAGCGCGGGGTGCTGGTCATTTTTCGTCCTCAGAAAATGTACGGATGGGCAGGTGGGAGAGTGCTTAGCCATAGAATATATAGTGCCGCTGGCCTATATTTTGCAGCGTCCGGCTGTTAGTGCGGATGACAGTAGGATTACCGCTGGCCGGGCCCCATCATTTAGGAAGTCCGCGCGGCGCCAGACTTCAGAGCACCAGACGGCAGGAAAAATCCCGCAAGAAAAAACCCGCTAAGCACTAATCCCCAGATGACCGCGGCAGTGGTGCCGTCGACCAAGAATGGGAAGTTCCAGAGAGAAATGCCCAGCACCAGTAGCAAACCAATCCCGCCGAGAGCCGTTGCAAGCAGAACGCCGGTGTTGGCGCGTGGCGTGGTTGTTGCGTGCGCGCGGTAATTTTTCGCGAAACCGAGAATGCCGGCGCTGGTCAGCGTCATCATGAAGATCACGCCAACAGCACCGGCACCCGAGTACCAGGTATAAATCTGCAGTACCGGATCTAGTTGTGCGAGCGCCGAAACCGCCACGATGAGCGTGGTGGTGCCACTAACCCACAGCGATGCACGCGACGGTGCGCGGTGCGTCGCATGAACTACCGCCAGGCTGCGGGGTAGAACACCGCGTTGTCCCAATGTGAAAAGATACCTGGTTACGATGTTGTGGAACGCAAGCATGCAAGCGAACATGCTGGTGACGATGAGCACCTGAACCACATCAGCCATGATCGGGGCGACGACCTCACCGGCAAGCGCGATCACGGCTGTGTCCGGGTTTTGCTGGGCAATCGCGACGGCATCGTCGACGCCCAAGCCTGAGATAACTAGCCATGAGGACACAAAGTAGAGCGCGCCGATGATGCTTACAGCCAGAAATGTCGCGCGTGGGATCGTGCGTTCTGGGTCTTTTGCCTCGTTTCGGAAAACTGCGGTGGCTTCGAAACCGAAAAACCCGAGGAATGCGAATAATAGGCCCAGCCCGGGTGCTCCGCTTATGGCTTCGGAAGGACTGAACGGCTGGGTGGCAAGTTCATTGCCGGAGAGCAGGACACCGAGGTCGATGGCCACGACGGCGACGACTTCGAATATTAATACCAAGCCAAGCACTTTTGCGGATAGTTCAATGTCGTGAAAGCCTAGGTAACCCACGATCAGCAACATTATTGCTGAGATAAGCCACCACGGGAGTTCGATTCCGGTCCATGACTCTAATAGATTGCCTGCTTGCACACCTAGGTAACAGGTCATGGAAACCGTAAGCAGTATGTAGCTCAGTAATGCCACCGCGGCGGTTCCCAGCCCGGCTCGTTTCCCGAGCCCATGGTGAACGTAGGAATAGAATGCTCCCGCATCAGGAATTCGTGGGCTCATCCACGAAAATCCAACGGAGAAGAGCAATAAGATAACAGTGGCAACTGCGATCATTAATGGCGCACCGACGGAATCAGAAACTGTAAAGATGATAGGGAAATTAGCTCCGACGACGGTGATGGGAGCTGCTGCTGCAATCACCATGAATACGATGCCGGTGACGCCTAAACGGCGTTGCAGGGTGGTTTCCATGCGGAGTCCTCTGGGTAGTTCTTGGGATGTTGACGCTTGTCACTAAAAGTAGCGTTCCCGAAATCACCCATATCCGAGGGGTAGGTTGAGGAGTGCCCAAGCGGGTCCTCGACTGGCGGGATGGTCGGATCAGGGGTGATACGGGCGCGGCGGCACCACGTTTTGACGGTGTTGGCGTTGAGTTCCAGGTGGACGGCAATCGCCGCGTAGGTGACCCCGGCTCGACGCAGCACGGTGATCTGCTTCTGCTAGGTTGATGTCACTGTCGTCACCGGTTGGCTCCCTTCCATCCGAACCACCGACTTCGGCGGTCTCATCTGTCAGGCACCAGCCGCCAGGAAACCTGACGGGCCGCGAACGCCTGCTCACCCATACGCCCCCGAGCACCAACAAATCCGGACGGGTCAGAGGGCACACTGGTGTGTGAACGTACCGATGGCTCCGTGCCCCGTGCTCTTGCTTCGGCGTCATCAACCAGGTGGCCTTGTAATCAACATGACCGGTTCCGCTGCCCACCTCGGTGGGAGTCCAGGGCCGGTCTTCGTTTTCGTATCAAACAGGGGTTCGCGTGGAGCAGGGGAAGCAGTTCAAGGCCTACGGTGAACAGGTCGAATTGCTTCGTCAGCGTGGGATGCGAGTGAATGATCCCCAGCATGCTGAGACGCTGCTGGCGCGATTGAACTACTACCGCTTGTCCGGATACTGGTACCCGATGCGCCGTTTCTCTCAAAGCGACGGCACTGCCCGAGATGAATTCGTTGAGGGAGCATCGTTTGCCCTGGTGGTAGCCCTCTATGGGTTTGACGAACAATTGCGCCACAGCGTGTTCATCGAGCTTAGTCGCGCGAAGTTGGCCTGGGGTTGATGCCCAGGCATTTAATCATTGACCTCGGATGATTGTGTTGCAGGGAACAATGGATAAATTCGGATGAAATGAGGCTCGTAACGACGCTTCGCGCGAATAAAGCTTGCGACTTTTTCGCATGGTGCCATTTCATCGAAGCAGCCATTCCAGTAGCTTTCCCACCAACGCAATTGGGCGTTGTATCGAAAAGGAAATTCACTGTCCATTGGTGGGGAATGCCGGAAATGTATGGTGGCGGCAAGCTCTTCAAAGGCCATTCCTGCTGTGCGCGCCAGAAGTTCTTGTTCATTTCGGTAAAATCCGGATACATTCGGCAATGGAAATCCATACATATACGCGTAAAAGCCTACTAGTTCTGGTTTTTGTCCTTGGGGTGTTTCTATTTCAAAATCTGGATTGAAATGGACTGGTCGGCCTAGATTCAGTGTGGGATCAATTGTGTGGGCATATTGTTTGATCCATTCCAGTAGGGAGTCGTCGTCGAATATTTCGGGTTGCAGATATATGTGGTGGTGGAGAAATGGTGTAATTTGGGTGGCGATTTGAGATATTTTTGCGTGTATGATGCACCGCTGTATTGCTGCTTGGTAGCGGGGGTCAAAAAATGCGGCTTTATAAGCATCGTGGGCTTTTTTTGAGAGCGGTCTTGCCTAGTTTTCCTGTTACCTCCTCGGAGAATTGGATATTATTGAACAAGAGTGAATGGGTTTTGAATGCAAGTTGGTCTCGCAGATGCGATGGGCCCTGGACAAAGTAGTGGCCCCATGCTCTGGAGATGAGCGTGTAAACACATATTGACCTGGCATGATTCATAGTAGGTGTCCTAAGCGTTTCCATTGGTTGACATGATCGGGGAATTTCGCCACAACGGTGCTTTGTGGCCGTTTGGTGCTTTGTAACCCATAGTCTTCCTGAATGCCAGATTACGGATTGCTATTGATCCTCCCGTGAGTATGCGTGGCAGAGTCTCCGCAGCGGTGGCTGTGACAACCACGCTGGCGGCGCAAACTTCTTCGCTGCCTGCGTGTTCGTGCAGTTCATCTACGTTTTGCGTCGCGGTTACCCTTCGTGTTGCCGCGGGGTGCGGTGCCCGGCGTTGGGCTCGGTGTGTTGCGCGCAGCGTGCGCGCCAGTGAATACTTCCGCCTGCTTGGCGTCAGAAAGAACCTCATGTGCGTCGATAAGCAATCACTTCATGCCCTAAGCCTATGGGGTAAAGAATCGCAGCACTAGGCCGACGGTGAGTCGGAAGATTCAGTTCGGTGGTTGTCGCCACTACCGCCCTGTGCTTGTTGCTTCCGTTTAGAAAACCATAGCCACAGCACCAGAATTAAAAGAAACAGCAGTACCGCGATCGCCACGAACGCCAAAGAGATCACGACGGTATTGCGTGGTTCATCGAAAAAAATCATTACTACGACCGAAGCAGCGAAGATCGCAGCAAAAAAGGTGATTAGCCAATTCTTTTTCGTGTGCTCTTTAAAGGTCATGAGCACAATTTTAGTGCGAAATGCAAGGCGAAGGCAGAGTTTTCAGGCGAAACAAATATCACACTATAATCTACGTCTTTTGTAGCACCCAAAAGGAGCCAAATTAGGGCGAACTGGCTATTCTCCGAACGTTTTATGGGGTAATGATTAGACAGTAATAGGAATTTTTTGACCGGATTGGGAAAATAATGTCAGACGCGCAGAGGGCGTCCTATATGCAGGGCGCAGAGGACCGGGCAAAACCAGTTCTCAAACTCAACAGTGCATGGGTGCAAGGCGTTGCACTGACCATGCTCTTCGGTTTTTTCGTCATGGGGTTTTTGGCTTACCGCACGTATGACGCGTCCATGCCGCAGCCGCAACAAATCGTTTCCCAGGAAACTGGCGAGGAAATCCTGACCACAGAGCAGATAACGCATGGTCAGCAACTATTTCAAGCGCGTGGTTTGCAACAATACGGCTCAGTCATGGGGCACGGTGCATACTTAGGACCCGATTTCACGGCTGAGTACCTGCGTATGGCCACAGAGCATGCGGGAGAACAGAATACTGAAAATGGCATCCCGGATTTCATTTCTCCTGAAGCCACAGAAGACGAAGCCATTGTTGAGGAATTCCGTACCAACCGCTATGACGAAGAAACCGGCGTATTGGAATGGACCCCGAACCAGATTTCCGCGTTTGAAGAAGCCCAGCGGTACTACCGTGACTACTTTGGTGCTAATTCCGGCGATCACGGTTTGCCTTCGGACTTCATCACCAATGACGAAGATATCCATGACCTAACGGCATTTTTCGCCTGGACGGCGTGGGCTTCCGCCGCAGAGCGCCCCGGGCAAGATTACTCATACACCAACAACTGGCCCGCAGAGCCGCGCGTGGACAACAAGCCGACGGCAGATCTCGTCGTCTGGTCTGTGCTTTCGCTGATTGCACTCATCGGTGGCATCGGTCTAATTTTCGCCATTTACGGGCGCTGGTCTAAACAAATCGGTTGGCACGCAGAAGAAACCCCGAACTTGGATTTCAAACAACCAGGTGAGGTCAAACTTTCTAAATCGCAGAAAGTAGTTGCCTGGTTTGTGCTGGTCACGATGCTGTTGTTCCTCATTCAGGCACTTCTAGGTGCGGCCGTGCAGCACTACCGGGTGGAAATCGAAGGTTTCTTCGGTATTCCGTTGCAAGAAATCCTGCCATACAACGTCGCGCGTACCTGGCACTTACAGCTGTCCCTTCTCTGGACTGCGGGTGGATTGCTGGCAGCCGGCATTTTCTTGGCTCCTTTCATCGCGCGCCGTGAACCCAAAAGACAAAATTGGCTCACCTGGGCATTGTTGGGTGCTATTGCCTTTGTCGTTTTCGGGTCGATGGCCTTCGAATGGTTGTCATCGTTTGGACTCGTTCCTGAGGGAAGCATCTGGTCCCAGCAATGGGAATTTTTGGACCTGCCACGCTTCTTCCAAATCTTGCTGACAGTTGGCATGTTCATATGGATTTTCATGATTTTCCGGACCTTGCATGGCCGCTTGAAAACCGAGCACAAATCAAACATGCCGTGGCTGTTCTTCTTCTCCGGTCTGACTATTCCGGGCTTCTATGCCGTCGGCATGCTGGCTGGATCATCAACGCACCTGACCGTCGCTGAATTCTGGCGCTTCTGGGTTGTTCATCTGTGGGTCGAAGACTTCCTGGAACTCTTTACGACGATCATGGTTGCCTACGTTTTCGTGCTACTGGGTGTTATCCGTGAAAAGATCGCCCTGGGCATCATCTACCTGGACATAATTCTGTATTCCATTGGTGGCGTGATCGGCACTATGCACCACCTGTATTTCTCAGGTACGCCGGTAGAACATATGGCGCTGGGATCGTTCTTTTCTGCAGCCGAAGTCGTTCCGCTAACGTTGCTGACTGTCGAAGCGTGGACGTTTATGCAGCTTGGTTCCAAGCAACGTGCATCCGGCGATCGACCATTCCCACACCGTTGGGCCGTGATGTTCCTGGTAGCCGTTGGTTTCTGGAACTTCTTGGGCGCTGGTATCTTCGGTTTCTTGGTCAACCTGCCAATCGTGTCGTATTTCCAGATCGGTACCGCGCTCACCGCAAACCATGCTCACGGCGCCATGATGGGTGTCTACGGATTCCTGGCCGTCGGCCTGGGCGTATTCGCGCTCCGCTACCTAACCCCACCGAAATACTGGTCCGATAAATCGATGCAATGGAGCTTCTGGCTGCTTAATATCGGTCTTTTATGGATGGTCTTTATCTCGCTGCTACCGCTGGGTACACTGCAGCTTTATCACTCCGTTGCAGAAGGCTATGTAGAAGCCCGCTCGTTGGGATATATTACGCAGCCGGATAACGCAATCATCGAATGGTTGCGTTTGCCAGGCGATGTCATCTTCTTAGCTGGTATCCCAGGTTTGATTTGGGGAGCGTTTAAGGCCATTCGTCATAGCGGTGAGATTCCAACGATGCAGGACGAGGAAGAATTCCCAGTCACACCATTGTTTAGCAAGATCGAATCCGAAGAAAACCTGGAACCGGCCGGAGCAGGCACCGGTGGTTCTCCAGTCGGGTTGGTTTCCGGTGGCCATGGCCGTGTCGACAACCGCAGCGGAGCTGAGCTTTCAGAATCATTGCGTAAGCACAAAGGTGCTAATTCTTCCAGCTCTACCAAGTGGGGCGGTAGCTACAGCTCAGATAACCGTGACGCTGGCGACGGCGACCAAAGAAATGACAGTGAGTAAGTAATGGCATTACCTGCGGTATTTACGATTCTTAGTGCCATTTATGGTCTGTTTCTCTTGGCAGTCGCCTGGGGTTTTGACCGAATGGCACGGTCGGCATCGAATAAAACCGGAGACCAGGCTGGTGGGTTCCGCTACATGGAATCGCACGACGCCTGGCAGTGCCCGGAAGACCAGTGGCTGTGGCCATCGAGCTTTGACCCAGAAAACCGAGTCATGCGCTACCGCGGAAACCCGACGGTATGCAACACCTGTCCGGTCAAAGACGCCTGCACCGTCAGCGCGAAAGGTCGTGAAGTCACCCGCCAATTGGATCCATGGCCGCACTCGGAAACTGGTCGCTTCCACCGCGGCGTCTCCCTTGCGGTCGCACTGATGGGCTTTATCCTTCCGATCATGTCGTTACTGGTGCATTCAGACACCGCGGACCTGATTCTGACTGGGAGCGTGCTCATCATTCTGATCGGAGGCACCATGCCACTGGCGCGCCATCTCTGGACGACGCCGTCGAACTTCCCAGAAGCATTGCCCTCGATGGACAATATCGAAGCTGAAGTGACGGCGGCGGTGACCGATAAATACGGTGTGAAGTATCGTTCGACAAAAGAAGCGATCGCCGGTGTACGCGACGATGAAGTCACCCGTTTGGCGAAGAAATATGGGTCCGAACGCATCCGCGCTACTGGGGAGAACCACGAGGAAGTTATCGCTGCGAAATATAAGCACTACTACGGTTCTGATAAGCGGGCAGCTAGCAAATCCGCAGATAAAGAGTAAGGCACAGGCGAATCTACAATGAGCGCACTAGTATTTTGGCCGATTATGGCACTACTAGCACTGGGAGTGCTGGTAGTTATCATCAGCTATTCATTCAAAGTAATTAAACAGTACGAGCGTGGTGTGGCGTTCCGTTTCGGACACTTGCGCCCGCTAATGGAACCTGGTGGGCACTGGATCATCCCGGTGATTGACAAAATGGAACGCGTCGACCAGCGTGTGGTTACGCTAACTATTCCGCCGCAGGAAATTATCACTAAAGACAATGTATCGGTGCGAGTCAACGCCGTCGTCATGTTTGAGGTTACCGATTCCATCAAGGCCGTGCTGCAGGTGGAAAACTACGCGGTGGCAACCTCGCAGATCGCGCAAACCACCCTTCGTTCCCTGCTGGGACGTGCTAGTTTGGATGATCTTTTAGCTCATCGTGATGAGCTCAACGAAGATTTGCGTCGCATTATCAACGGTCAAACACATCGTTGGGGTGTGGAGACCCGTATCGTAGAGATTAAAGACGTGGAAATTCCAGAGCTCATGCAACGCGCATTGGCACGCGAGGCCGAGGCCGAGCGTGAGCGACGCGCAAAGGTAATTTCTGCGCACGGTGAGTTGCAGTCCTCCAAGGAACTGCGTGAGGCTGCCGAGGAACTACAGAAGGCACCGGCTGCGCTTCAATTGCGGTACCTGCAGACCATCCTGGAGCTCGGGGCAGACCAAAACTCGACCGTAGTCTTTCCGTTGCCTATCGATATTTTGGGTGGCTTTATGGACAACATGGGTAAATTCCAAAAAGGCTTTGCTGACCTAAACCAAAACCTGAGTTCCTTGGTGGGCAGCGGGCCTAGTGATAAAAACGTCGGGAAAGAACGCGGTGTGGCCAGCGATGATGCTGGCGCACATGCGGCGGAAAATGCGTCGGAGCATGCCGATGCCGCTGGTATGAACGCGGGCGAGTTCACCTCGATGGATTTACGCCCGGAAGCAGCCGAGTACAAGCGTGCCGACGAGCTTGCCGCAGATGATAAGACCAGTGACGGGAACCATCGGGCCTAAACCAAACGTTGGTCTTTGCTTGGCCGTACAGTTATTTTTCCAGCCGCAGTGGTTGCGCTGCGGCTATCGCTTTCTGTAGGCCGCAGGCTCAAGCTGTAGCCCAGGCAGGATTTTTCACAGGCGGATTATTCACAGGCTACGCCGTCCTTGTCTCGGTCCAGCTGTGAGCGATAGCCCGGATCGCCTGCGTGCAGGGGAGCGGCACCGGCTGCACGAGCGGCCGCACAATTTTGGAAATACGTCTCGCCGCCGGGCGCCGCCGCTGGGGCAGCAGGAGCAGGTGCCTCGACTTGTGCCGGTGCCACCGGGTGTTCGTTCATCTCGGGATTCGTCCCCGGAGCCTCCGGTACTGGTGGCTGACCTGCTGGTGCTTCCTGAGCACGCGGGAAGCGATCGTCGTAGCGTTCCGGAAGCACCGTACCATTGCCACGCTCAGAATGTTCGTGCGCGTTGACCTCGGCTGGGTTTTCCGCTGCGTCTTCAGCACGTGCTTCTTCTATGGACGATGCTGACGCGGTTGCAGTTTCCGTGAATGTTTCCGTTGACGTTTCGGTAACCATTGCTTGGCCCGTTGAAGAATCCACATCCGTGCACGATGCTAAGAGAATGCACGTGGTAGAAAGCGTCGCTAAGAGTGTTTTGCGCAGGGAATTCACATGTGGCCATATTTCCTGATGTCTACCTCTAAAGCAACTCTTACCTTGTTCAAAAATAAGCCATGCATATAATGGCGCTTATGACTATTGCAAAGACTTCCCGTCGCCGTACGCTTCGTTCCGCAGCCCTGGGCATCACCGCTGCTTCCGCACTGGTGCTGGCTAGCTGCTCTTCTGAAGAAGCTAAAGACACCGCCGCCTCTGTCACCTCCGAGGCTGCCGACGCCGCAGAGTCTGCCACCGAAGCCGCTGGTGACGCTGCTGAATCCGCCACCGAAAAGGCGAAAGAAGCCGGTGATAAAGCAATGCAGGCCATTGACGCTGAAATGCGCGTGACCCCAGACCCAGAAGCTGGTGTGGAAGCAGACAGCGAACTGAAAATTGAACTGTCTGGTCTGAACCCAGAGCAAGGCTACTACGTCGCTATTTGTGCTGACGACGAAAACGACTCTGAAGGCCGTCCACCACTGTGCACCGGTGACCACGGCGACGAAGCTACCCAGGCATGGGTCAAGACTGAGGGCGGCACCGTCGACATGAACGAAGACGGCACCGCTACCGTCACCCTGCGCGCCACCCCAACCGGCGAAGGCGTCGACTGCACCACCCAGGACTGCAACGTGCAGTTGTTCGGTGACCACACCGAAGGCTTCAAGCGCGTCGAAGAAACTGAGATCAAGTTCGTCTAAGAGGCCAGCCTAATTCCACGGTGAGTGTCGATCCGAGCTTGCCTAAAGACGGTAAGCATAAGTAATCCCGATGTTATTCATGAAAGCCTTGCCTTTGTAAGTGAGGCTCATATAATCTGAGTAAGTTACGGCCAAGAGCTACATTACTGAAAGGATTTTTATGCTTACTAAAAATGGCACAAAGCCGAATACCGCCAGAGCGCTAGCTGTAGCCAGTGCTCTGGCATTTTTTATCAGTGCGTGCAGTGCCGAAAACGGTGCCGATACTTCTACAGATGGTTCCTCGGCCTCCGGAGATACAGATACAAATGTAGAAGGTGTTACTTTCCAGCACCCAACTATCGAAGGTCTCAACCTAGAATTCGAAAAGCAGCCAGAACACCTGGTTATGGACTGCTACGCCTATAGCGCGTTAGAACATCTGGATATTACTCCAGACGCCGTCTTTGGATACGATTGCGACAATCCCTGGGTCATGGGTGATACCGACATCAGCGAAGTTGAACAAATCGGTAAAGATGGCGAGATTGACATGGAAAAGCTCGCGCAGCTTCGCCCTGACGCCGTCATCGGACATGGTGATGCCGATGGCTGGAGCTGGTTTGATGACGATGTCAATAAGCAACTTACGAGCGTCACAACGTTTATTCCCTTGCCTGATGGTGACAGTATTGAGGAAAACTTGGACGGCACGGAAAAACTCGGGGAATTTCTGGGAGCTGATCTGAGCGATGAAAAGCTGAGCACAGCCAGAGAAGATTTTAAATCTGCTAAAGAAGATTTTTCCAAAGCAGTTGAGGGCAAAGAGCTAGATTTTATGCTTACCAGCCCGACCAAAGAAATGCTCTACACGGCTGTGGGATTTAACCACGCTAACTTCTTAGAGGAACTAGGTGCCAATATTGTTGGTGCGCAGCCACCAGCAGAAGGTAACCCGTGGGGCAAAGTGGCATGGGAAGAAGCCAGCAGCTATCCAGCTGATGTCATCTTGGTAGAAGGTTTGGATGAACAACAACCATTTTCTGCAGAACTGTGGGATAGTCTGCCTGCGGTAGAAAATGACCAGTTGGCCGGATGGTCTTCAAAAGGTGCGATGACTTATTACGCATTTGCTAAGTGGCTGCAAGGGCTTGCACAGCAGGTCAAAGAATTCGACAAGCTACATTAGGTGCGGGTTTCGTGCTGTTCCGGTTTCGTTTCACCGGGGTGTTTCTGCTGACTGTTCTCACACTGGGGGCTTTGTTATTAAGCCTCGGCGTGGGGGCGAGAGCACTTGCTCCTGATGAAGTGCTGCATTATTTGTTTCATCCAGAATCAAGTGATCCGCTGTCCCAGGTTGTGTGGCAATCACGGGTGCCGCGAACTGTACTTGTGCTTTTAGCTGGCGCTGGTTTCGGTGTCGCTGGCGGTTTGATGCAAGCGGTCACGCGCAATCCGCTAGCTGACCCGGGGATTCTAGGGGTTAATGCGGGAGCGTCCTTGGCGGTCGTGGTGGGTTTGGCCTTTTTGGGGCTTACAGATCTGCGCAACTATATGTGGTTTGCTCTGGTCGGTGCATTTGCCACTTCTGTAGTGGTCTTTGTGGTTGGTAACGCGGGGAAAAATCATGGTCATGCTGTTCGGATGACCTTGTCTGGTGTCGCGTTGGGTGCGGTGCTTAGCGGTCTCAGTTCCGCGATTCTACTGACAAATTCAGATGTGTTGCGCCGTATGCGCGGCTGGGCTGCGGGGACTACTGCTTCACAGTCGCTTGACGACGCATTGCTGGCATTACCATGGATCATTGGCGGTTTGGTTATTGCGTTGTTGAGTACCCGAGCTCTCGACGTTTTGGCGCTGGGGGAGGCAAGCGCAGTGGCAATGGGCGCACGCCCAAACAGGATTAGACTGGTTGCTTTGGTCGCAATTACTTTGTTAGCTGGTGGAGCAACTGCAGCTACTGGCCCCATTGGCTTTATCGGGTTATTGGCACCTCATCTCGCCAGGATGTTGATTGGACCTCACCAGGGCTGGATCACTGTATATTCTCTATTTTTAGGGACCATTGTGGTGGCTTTGAGTGATGTTTTAGGGCGTGTACTCACTGAAGGAGAGGTGCCCGTCGGGGTGGTGACTGCATTTATTGGTGCCCCGGTGCTGATTTGGATGGCACGGCGATTCCGTCTTAATGAATTGTAGGCTACGCGTGGAAAAACACATAGATTTTGGTCGGCGTTGTTACGAAGTGCAGGTCGTGAGGAATGCCAATGGCATTTGGCGCATTGATGCTCGGGCACTGTGGACTTGCATTGCTGTGTGGATAGCGATTTTTTGCTTAGCAGTATATGCACTCTTTACTGGCTCTGCGTCGGTGAAAATCACGGAAACTTGGAATGCGATTCTGGGAAACGGTGACGAATTCAGCACCATGATTGTCATGGAATGGCGGGCGCCTCGCATTCTTATTGCGATTTTGCTTGGTGCTTCGCTAGCAGTGAGCGGTTCAATATTTCAGACGCTGACGAACAATGCTCTTGGCTCTCCCGATGTGATTGGTTTTCAAACCGGTTCCTATACCGGTGCCTTGTTCGTCATGCTGGTGCTTGGTGGTGGCTCGGTGAAGGTCATGGTCGGTGCTCTGCTAGGCGGAATAATCACTGCGTTGTTGGTTTTTGCGTTAGCCACGCGAAATGGAACTGCGCGCGGAGTGCGGTTGATCATAGTTGGTATTGGGATAAGCGCTATGTTGGCGTCATTGAACACGTGGATGCTGTTGACTGCCACTGTTGAAGATGCGCTTATGGCTAGCCTCTGGGGCGCGGGTAACTTATCAGGTTCAACTTGGTTTGATGTACGCCTTATTCTCGTGGGTGCCGTGATATTTGGCTTCGCAGCGGTGTGCCTTTCACGGCCGATGCGCATTATGCAAATCGGCATCCCTTTTGCAACGGCTCTGGGTTTACAGGT
The DNA here is from genome assembly GCF_058182015.1 of Corynebacterium sp. LaCa_70. Lineage (NCBI taxonomy): Bacteria > Bacillati > Actinomycetota > Actinomycetes > Mycobacteriales > Corynebacteriaceae > Corynebacterium > Corynebacterium sp. LaCa_70. The sequence goes on along the minus strand of NZ_CP190914.1, from coordinate 1,851,417 downwards.
GCATCGGGTGCAATTAATCGCGGTTGTAGTGGGGATTGGCTTGATCGCGGTCTCGACCTCGACAGTGGGCCCGATCGCGTTTATTGCCTTGGCTTCTCCACATATTGCTCGTCGGGTGGTCCGTGCCGATGGGTTGGTACTAGGTACGTCGGCTACTGTTGGAGCGTTCTTATTGTTGCTCGCCGATGTCATTGCCCAACGCATTTATTCAGAATCACCGCTTCCAGTGGGAATTGTTACTGTATCGATTGGCGGCATTTATTTCTTGTGGTTGCTGCTTCGGGAAGGAAAAACACGATGACAAGGTTGTCTGCTGTCGATGCCAGTTTGGCGTATGACTCTACGATAATCTCGCGGGCCTTGTCGGTGGAGATTCCTGATGAAAAATTCACTGTAATCGTGGGTCCAAATGCCTGTGGGAAATCCACACTTCTTAAGGCGCTAGCGCGTTTATTGCTACCCACTGAGGGGCATATCATGCTTGATGGGGACATAATCCAAAATCTTCCGACAAAAACGGTGGCCCGAGAAATTGGTTTATTGCCGCAAGGCCCAGTCGCGCCAGAGGGAGTGCGTGTGGTGGATTTAGTGAACCGTGGCCGTTATCCTCACCAGAAGCTTTTCAGCCCGTGGACGCACGAAGATGATGTAGCTGTCGCACGCGCTATGGAAGCAACTGGGGTGCATGCACTTTCGGGAAAGATGGTTGATGAATTATCGGGTGGGCAACGCCAGCGTGTGTGGATGGCAGTGGCCTTGGCACAAGAAACAGATATCTTATTGCTCGATGAGCCGACAACGTATCTCGATCTCAATCATCAAATCGAATTGCTGGAACTGTGCCGGCGATTGAATCGCGAAGAAGGCACAACGATGGTGGCCGTTTTGCATGATCTCAATCAAGCCGCGCGTTATGGTGACCACATCATTGCGATGAAGGATGGCAGTATCGTTGCTCAGGGGAGCCCGGAAAAAGTATTTACAGAGGAGTTACTTGCCACAGCATTCCGGGTGAATGCGAAAGTCATCTGCGACCCTGAGTCACAAACACCACTGGTTATTCCACGTTGGGATCATCGTGGATCCTGATTTATAGGGAATGCGGAGAGGACACTATTTAGGAGGACGGTGTCTGTGCAATTGTTCGAATCATGGTCGGTAGACCAGCTCAAAGCTGAACGTGATCGTGTCGAATCGCAAATGGCTCCATTTACGGTTGAAATTCTTCGACGGCTTCGAGAATCAGATTCTCTTGAATTCGAAGAGCAACGGTTGCTGGAGCAATACGAAACTCTGACCTGGCTTATTTACGGATAACTTACACTGACCCGAGGCGCCGTGTTCCAGGCGCATTCATTCAGCGAAAGGTAACCTGGGCTGCTATGAACCCAGTGTCGATGAAACTGATCAAAGCGCGTTATCTTTCAGGTCTGCCCTGGGCCGTATTATTTATTGGCGGCTCCATCGCAGCCGCCGTGTTCTGGAGCAGTTGGCTGTGGATCGCCACCGCCGTCATCGTCGCCTTCGTCCTTTTCCGCATCTGGCTCATTCCACGGCAGGTGAAACTGCTTGGCTGGAAAGAAACTGACGATGAACTTCTGATCACCCGCGGCAAAATCTGGCATACCTTTACCGTCGTGCCGTATGGGCGGATTCAATTCGTGGATGTTTCTGCCGGCCCCATCGATAAACTCTTTGGCTTAAAAAACGTGAAGCTGCATACGGCTTCGTCTTCGTCTGATTCCGATGTTCCTGGGCTTGCAGCTGTCGACGCCGACGCGTTGCGGCAACGCCTGTCCGAAAAGGCCCGCGAGAGGATGAGTGGCCTATGAGCGAAGCAGATAACGCACAGCCAAACGGTGCACAGAGTTCACAGCAACAGAGCTCACACCCAGCGGCCGAGGTACAAACCAACCAGCAGCAGTGGCACCGCGTCCATTTCCTCACTCCGATCCTGGAGTTCTGGTCGCTGCTCGTTGGTTTGGCCGTCGTCATTTTCGTCAACATTAATTCGACGATTATCAACACGGTCTCCAGTTGGGCAGATGGCGAACACCTGACCGACTTGCTGGTTGGCACCGCGATTCTGCTCGGCATCGCGGTACTCATCGTGGGACTGTCGTATTTCTGGTGGCGGGCCATGGGCTTCCGGCTTGACGACGAAGAAATCGCGCGGAAAAAGGGCGTGTTTTCTACCCAAGTGCGCTCGGCACGGTTCAATCGCATCCAAGCCGTCGACATCGTCGAGCCGTTCGTCGCCCGCATCTTTGGCCTCGCGAAAGTCCGCGTCGAGACGGCCGGCGGCTCGGATTCTGTAATTGAAGTCGAATATCTGCGCAAGAAAGAAGCAGAACGCCTACGCGCGGAAGTTCTGCAGCGCGTGCGTGGTGAAAAATCAACCGAGCCTGATACCGCGCACTCGGGCATCGCAGAACCCGGTGCACCGGAAGCGACGCCGGCAGAAACCCCAGCCGGTGATGCCGCGCAAACACACAAGCCTGATCTCGCCCATCCGGCTCATTCGACTGACCAGTCGAACCGCGTAATCATCCCGCCGATTCCCGACGGACGGGTGCTCGGCTCACGGGCGCTGCGTCCCAGCACCGTGATCGCGGCTTTCGTCGTACTTGCCCAGCTGTTTACCCCTCTGAATATCATTTCCAGTTTCGTCATCGTCTTTGCCGCCCTGGGCACGTTGCTTGGCCACCTCAACAACGCGTGGCAATTCACCGCCACGCTCAACGAGACCGGCGGGCCGAACAACTCTCCGTCCCTCGACATCGCGTACGGGTTAACCAGCAGGCGTCGGCAATCAGTGCCGCTGAACCGCATTCACGCCGTCGAAATCAGCCAACCCGTCCTGTGGCGGCTGACTGGCTGGTGGATCGTGCAGGTAGACGTCGCAGGTTATGGCGCGCTGTCCGGTAGCGATTCCGGCTCCACGATGATCTTGCCCGTTGGCAGCAAACAACAGGCCCAACAGATCGCCGCACTGGTCACCCCGCTTGCCGACGAGCAGCTTGCCGAGTTTGCCCGGCCAGACGGTTTCACCCGCCCCCGGTACACCTCGCCGAAACAGGCCCGTTGGTGCTCGCCGATTGATTACCAACAACAGGGCGTCACGCTTGTCGACGACGCCGTGATCATCCACCACGGGCGAATTGGGCGTAAGGTTGCCATCGTCGCTGAGCCGCACATCCAAGAGCTCTCGTTGCGCAGGGGGCCGATACAGGCGCTGCTTGGTTTGCGCAGTTTACGCCTGGACCTGGTCGGCGGGCCAGTGAGCATGGTAGGTGCGGATCTTTCCCCAGGCGATGCCGAAGAACTCCTCGAATACTTGCGCCAGCGCACGTTGCCAGAACTAGAACAGGCGGGGACTTTTCACTAGATTCCGCCACTAAAACCCAACTGCCGCCACGCCTCAAATACCGCGACGGCCGCTGAATTCGACAGGTTCATCGACCGGCGCGCCGGCAGCATGGGAATGCGCACCTGCTCGGTCACCCGCGGGTGCGCAAGTGCCTCAGCTGGCAGACCGGTGGGTTCTGTGCCAAAGAGTAAAATATCGCCGTCTTGGTAGTTGACGTCGGTGTGAAAAGTACTGGCACCAGTGCTAAAAGCAAAGAGCCGGCCGTCGGCAAGCGAATCCAAGCACGCATCCAAGTTCGGGTGGATCTGCAGATCCGCCAAATCGTGATAATCCAGCCCCGCGCGTTTCAAATGCTTATCGTCGAAATTGAAACCCAGCGGCTCCACCAAATGCAGGTGGGCGCCGGTTACCGCAGCTAAACGGATCGCGTTGCCGGTATTCGAGGGGATTACCGGATTATCAAAGACAACATGCAAATCGGCCATGGCAAGAGTCTAGAATGGTAGCCGTGACTGCATTGACATTGGATGGAAAAATCTACCGAGACGAAATCTTCGACGATCTGAAAAAGCGCGTCGACAAGCTGCGCGAAAAGGGCATTACCCCTGGTCTGGCCACTGTGTTGGTGGGCGATGATCCAGGTTCGCACAGCTACGTCAAAATGAAGCACCGCGACTGCGAAGCCCTGGGCATCAACTCGATCCGTCGCGATCTCCCTGCTGATATCAGCCAGGAAGAACTGCTCGCCGTCATCGATGAGCTCAATGAAGACCCAGCCTGCACCGGCTATATTGTGCAGTTGCCGCTGCCGAAGCACCTGAATGAAAACGAGGTGCTAGAGCGCATCGACCCGGACAAGGACGCCGACGGCCTGCACCCAGTGAACTTGGGCAAGCTTGTGCTCAATGAGGATGCACCGCTGCCGTGCACCCCGAACGGTTGCATTTCGTTGCTGCGTCGTTTCGGCGTGGAACTTAACGGCGCAAAAGTCGTGGTCATCGGGCGTGGTGTGACTGTTGGCCGCCCGATTGGTCTGATGTTGACTCGCCGCAGCGAAAACTCCACTGTCACCCTGTGCCACACCGGAACTAAGGACCTGGCGGCAGAAACCAAGGCGGCCGATGTCATCATCGCCGCTGCTGGCGTGCCGCACATGCTCACCGCAGACATGATTTCCGCGGGCGCTGCCGTGCTGGACGTGGGCGTTTCGCGTGTCGACGGCAAACTCGCCGGCGATGTGGCACCCGAGGTATGGGACAAGGCCGGCGCGGTCTCACCCAACCCCGGCGGCGTGGGCCCCCTGACCCGCGCATTCCTGGTGCACAACGTGGTGGAGCGAGCAGAATTGCATGCCGGATAAACCACACTCGCACCGGGCCAGTGGCCGCGCCGAACAACCCGTCGGTGACGGTGCTCGTCGCCTGAGCACCCACCGGAACAAGGTCGACCGCAGCGGCTTGGCCAACCCGCATGATCTGAACCTGGCGCCCTCGCGCATACCCGGGTGGTTGCAGTGGGTCGGGATGGCCGCGTTTATCGTGCTGCTGGCCGCCGCCGCCTGGTTTTTGGTGGCGGATCATTGGCGTCGTTCCACGTTTGCCCTGGGCGTGGCGATGCTTTGGCTGGCTGCGTTGCGGCTGACCTGCGATTCCGCAAAACTGGGCGTTTTTGCTGTGCGTTCGCGCAGGTTCGATGCTTCGTTCAGTGCTGTTGCAGGAGCAGCGCTGATGTTTTTGTCCGCCTCGGTGGATGCACTAGGAAGTTAGTCGTGCGCCGCACATAGCCGCACAGAGTAGAAAGTTGCACCAATGTCACCAATGGATACCTGGGAGCCCGCACTGGGCACCGCACCGCTGCTAGGCATCGCCGCGGCCGCCGTCGCAATGATTTTGCTGATGGTGATTTATTTCCGCATCCACGCATTCATCACCCTGATCACCGTCTCCGCGCTGACGGCCTTGGCCACGGGAATCCCGCTGGAAGGCGTCGTCCCGACCATGACCGATGGCTTCGGCTCCACCTTGGCATCGGTGGCCTTGCTGGTCGGCTTAGGCGCGATGCTGGGCCGATTGGTGGAGAACTCTGGTGGCGCGCAATCGCTGGCGGAACTGTTGGTGAGCAAATTCGGGGAACAACGAGCCCCGTTTGCCCTGGGCGTGGCGTCGTTGCTGATGGGCTTTCCGATCTTCTTCGATGCCGGGCTCATCGTCATGCTGCCGGTCATTTTTGCAGTCGCGCGGCGCCTGGATGGCCCGATCTTGGCTTATGGTATTCCAGCCGCCGGTGCGTTTTCTGTTACCCACGTGTTCTTGCCACCGCACCCAGGCCCGGTGGCGGCCGCTGAATTCTACAATGCGGATATCGGGCTGATCTTGCTGTTCGGCCTGCTTATTGCCTTGCCGACGTGGTATATCTCCGGCTATGTGTGGGGGCAGTTCCTGGGCCGTAAATTCCCGCTGCCGGTACCTGATTTGCTGCTGGGCGCGCGCTCCGAGGCCCCGAAGAACCCGGCGGGCGCTGGTTCCGTCGCCATGATCCTGCTGTTGCCGATGCTGCTGATCTTCGGCAATACCGGCGCGAATACCGCCGCCACCGCAGGTTGGATCGATGGCGATTCCGGGCTGGTGCAATTCCTGCGTTTCCTCGGCCAAACCCCGATCGCCTTGCTGATTACCGCCTTTGCCGCCATCGCTGTGTTGGGATTGCGTAGGGGAGTAAGCCGCGAAGCCATCGAGAAATCAATGGACGGCGCACTGGGCCCAATCTGTTCCGTCGTGTTGATCACCGGTGCCGGCGGCATGTTTGGTGGCGTGTTGCGTACCTCAGGCATTGGCGATGCGCTTGCCGAATCCATGGAAGGCATGGGCATCCCGCTGATCCTCGCCGCTTACTTGATCGCTGCCGCACTCCGCGTTGCGCAAGGCTCGGCGACCGTGGCCTTGACGACGGCCGCAGCACTCATGGCACCGGGTGTGGCCGCCGCGGACTACTCTGAAGTCGCGCTTGCACTGATCGTCTTGGCGACGGCGGCTGGTTCCGTTATTGCCTCCCACGTCAACGACTCCGGCTTCTGGCTAGTTGGCCGCCTGATGGGCATGGATACCGCCACCACGCTCAAAACCTGGACGGTGAACCAAACACTGATCTCCGTTATTGGTTTCGCCCTGGTTATGGTGATTTACGGCGTCAGCGCGCTGTAATCCAGTCTTTCATTGCCTCCGCCACCAGTGTCGGCGGGGCTGCGACATCGAAACTCGCGCCGGGCTCGTCGCCACGCAACGGTTCGAGTGTCGCCAGCTGCGAGTCCAGCAAGTGCGCCGGCATGAAATGCTTCGTGCGTTCCAGCATGCGCTGCTCCAGCAGCTCGCGTGTGCCTGTGCAGTGCACAAACACGGTGCCGGGGCATTCAGAAAGCAAGATCTCGCGGTAGCTGTGTTTCAACGCGCTGCACGCAACGATCGCGCCGTGTTCTTGTTCGGCGAGCCAATTGCCGACGCGCCGCAACCACGGCAGGCGGTCGGCGTCGTCAAGCGGGATGCCGCTGGCCATCTTGTCGATATTGGCTTGCGGGTGAAAATCATCCCCGTCCAGGTAGACCAGCCCCATCAGATTCGCCAGCTCTGTGCCGACGGTGGTCTTGCCGCTGCCAGAAACCCCCATCACGACGATGTGGTGGGGCAGCGGCGCATCCGGTGCATGTTCAGGCATGACCGTGATCCTAACACTCGCCGGGAACCTCATCGGTGGCTGCGTCGGCGTTATTCCTCGGCAGGCCTAAACTCTCTGCGTACGCTGTAATCGCACTAGCTTGCGGCGGCGCGGCGATGGCGATGACGTCGCGCAGGTACGGCCACAGCCGCGGGTGCTCTTTGCCGTAGTAGCCTTCTGCCAGGAACGCGAAATTCACGCAGTAGTCTATGCTGGTTTGCCCCAATGCTTTTTCGGCAGCGTAGACGGGCAGACGTGGCGCAATATCTTCGTTGAAAAAATAGGTCCAGGTTATCCAGCGCGCGATTTCTGCCCCAGCATGCGTATCCGGAGAGTTCACCACAGCCTTGGCCGCGGATAAATGCAGCGCAAGCGCATCGTTAAGCGTGTTCTTCGCAGCCTCAGATCCCGCCAGGCTCAGCGTACGGTTGGTGGCAAGTTGCTTAATGAATTCCTCGAGATACGGAAGCAGCAATTCTGTATGCCCGTGGTCGAGGAAATGCCGAAAAATCACCATCATTTCTTCAAATCGCGCAGTGTGCTCGCGCTTGCCGACGCCCGGTTGCGAACTTGAATGTGCACCAGTTCCGGATGGAGGGCTGTTTTCTGTCCACCGCGGCGGCAGAAAGCTGCCAATGGCTTTGCCAAGGTGATCTTCGAGAAACTCCGAAATGCTCACGGTCGTGCCAGTATGCGCCAAAACGTGTAGCTGTAGCGGGAGCTGCACCTGTGGTTCCCACTGAAAAATTTGCCGGAATGCACTAACGATTTCACTCGGGCTGGCGGTCTCCACAAAGTTTTCTAGGAAACGATCCTCGGGCGCTTGAAATAATGCGATGCTGCGTAAACCGACGGCGACGCAGTGCTTGCACCATTGGTGCTGCACAGGACAGCTGCAATAGGTGATGGGCACGCCTTCGACCAGCTTGATGTGCACCTCATAGGGGTGGATTGTCGATCCCTGCACAAAAGCTTTAATAGATTTGTCGGTTACTGTATGGCCGGAAATTGCCGCGGGATCAATAGTGGATCCTTTGTGAAAACTTCCGGGATCTGTGTGGTCGGCGATGTAGTTAGGACTAAGGAGGTTAATTAAATAAGACTGCTGTGGCAACGACATAACTTAAGAATAAGATGCCGTTGCACACAGAGCCGTATGGAGTCGAACAAGATTACTAATTAATGAATCCTGACGTGGATAATTCCCAGACCATCAGGAGATCAACTTCAGTGCATCGAACGCACTATTGAGCAAAGAATTCAACTCAGGGCGGGTCTTTTCGCCAACTGCTTCGGTTGCTTCAGAGTCAGAATCAGAGACGCCGGAGCTGCCGACATCGCGGCTGCGTGCCGACGACCGTGCAGCCGTGTATTCGTCGACCGCCGAGGCAATCGCGGCGCCGATCAACCAGTCGTACGTGTGGATGGTGAACTGATCAGCATCCGGCATCCGCGCGGCCAAAGCGTCGGCAAGCAAATGCGGGGACGTGTTGCCGTAGTTCTCCTCGAAGGCGTATTTTGCTGCACTAATATTCGGCATCGCCGCTACCTGCTGCACCACGTGCATTAACGCAACCATCGAGGACTGCTCGCCAGTGCCAGTGCCAGTGACAGCGTCAGTGCCAGCACCAGCATCGGACCCCACAACAAACACCGCGCGGGCAGCTTCCACCACGGAATACTCGGCCGGAACCTGCGCGAAAGCCTCGGTGATCTCCGCGCCGTGCAAATGGATAAACCACAGCAAGGCCTCTTCCATGGACTGGAAGTAGTTGTGAAACGTGCGGGGAGAAACCCCGGCCGCCTGGGCAACATGGGCGACAGTCAGCGCCTCTGCGCCGTCGCGCAATAAGACGTGCGCTGCAGCTCGGGCGATGGCCTCTTTGGTTTCGGCCTTCTTTTTCTCCCGCAGGCTGGTGTTGCTGGGGCAGCCCCCAGTCGCCCTGTTGCCAGCACCGTGGCCCGTGCGGCTAGTCATCGCTGGCCTGCTTTTCCGTGCGCGCCAACAGCTTCTCCTTGTCGTCTTCCAAAGCTTCGCCTTCGATATCCAGGCGCGGCAAAATCTTATCCAGCCAACGCGGGAACCACCAAGCGCTGTTGCCCAGCAGGTACATCGTGGCCGGAACCAGCGTCATGCGCACGATAAACGCATCCAACAGGATGGCGACGGCCAGTGCGAATCCCATGGTGCGGATGAACGGTTCGTCGAGAAGCATGAACGCCGCGAACACCGAAATCATGATCAGCGCAGCAGCAGTGACCACACGCGCGCCGTGCTTGAAGCCGTTCGCCGTTGCATTGCCAGCGGTCTTGCCGACGCGCACGAAATTCTCGCGCATGCGGGTGACCAAAAAGACCTGGTAGTCCATGGCCAAACCGAAAGTCAGACCGATGAGCATGATCGGCAGGAAGGACAAGATCGGCTGCGGATCGCTGACGATGCCGAACCCGCCTTCCTGGAAAATGAACACCGTCAGGCCGAAGGTCGCAGCAACCGAGAGGGCGTAACCTGCGGCCGCGATCAGCGGCACCAGAATGGAGCGGAACACCAGCACCAACACGATGAATGCCAGGCCCAGCACGATCAGGATATACGGGATCAAAATGCTGGTCAGCAGCTGCGAAATATCGTCGAAGATCGGGGCGATGCCGGTGATGCCGAATTCCGCGTCGTACTGCTCAGCAAAGTGCGTCTGGTTCTCGCGCAGACGCTCCAGAGTATCGGTGGTTTCCTCGTCGGTAGCGCCCGTGGTGGGGGTGATCAGCATCTGGATGCCATCGGCCTCGGCAGTGGTATCTATCACCTGGGCATTGACGACGCCGTCGGTGGCGGTAAACGTCGTCATCGCTTCCTGCATCAGCTGCGGGCGCTGCTCGGCAGGGGTGTTGGTGGCGTCGATATACGCGAGCATCGGGGCGTTGCGGCCGTCCCCAAAGGCCTCGGCGGTCATCTCATAAGCGTTGCGCTGCGGGCTGCCGGGCGATTCCTGGCCCTCGGTAGGCATAGCCAACTGCAACTGCGCTGCCGGAATGGCCAGAATGCCCAGCATGACGACGCCAACCACCAGGTTCAGAATTGGGTGCTTGCGAATCTGCCGCGCCCAGCGCAGCCCCATGGTGGGGTTATCGTTTTCTGGGTCCGGGACCTTCGGGCCCGGGATGCGCAAGGCGAAAATCTTAGAGCCCAGCAGGCCGACCAGAGCGGGCAGGAACGTCAGTGCGACCAGCACCGCGAGTGCGACGGTGCCTGCGGCGGCCAAGGCCATGGCGGTCAAGAATGGAATATCGATGATGCTCAGGGCAGCCAAGGCGATCAGTACTGTGACACCCGCGAAAATCACGGAACCGCCGGCGGTGCCCAGGGCCATGCCCATCGCGTGCGCGCGGGTAGGCTTGTCCAGGCCACGTAGCGTCTGGGCGAATTCCTTCGGCGATTGGTGCTGCGCCCCGGTCACGGTGATCAGCTCGTTGCGGAAGCGCGAAAGGATGAACAACGAATAGTCGATACCCACGGCCAAGCCGATCATGCTGGCCAAAACCGGGGTCATGTCATTGATAGCGTCGGTCAGTGCGGTGCCGGACATGACAATGAGCAGCCCGGTGGCAACACCGACGATCGCAGAAATCAGCGGTATGCCGGCAGCGATAGCGGAACCGAAAGTCACCAGCAGCACGATGGCGGCAACGGCTAAACCGATCATTTCCGCGGTTGGGTCCATGCCCATTTCACCCATGAAAGCGTTGCCAGAATAGCCAGCCTGGAAGCCGGGTTGCTCGTCGAAGGCGTCGACAAGCGAGGTAATGGCTTCGCGGGCTTCGGGCGCAATGTCCATGGCGGTTACGGCATCGAAGGTCAGCGAGATGGTGCCGGTGTGTTCGTCGTCCGATAATGGCGAGATTGCGGCCAGGTCCGCCTGGATTTTTTCTTCCGGCATGCCCTGGGCGGCGAGCTGCTCACGCATTTGCTGTTCCATGCCCGCAGCCGCCATAACCGGGTTGACCACGGATTCTGGGGTAGCGAGCACGCCGGTGGCCTGCATATCGGCGACCAAGGCGTCGACTTCAGCCATGACCTTCGGGTCCGTTAGTGGGGCATCCTGTGCTTGGATAACCACCGTGCCCTCGGGCGCGGAGACGAAATCCTGCTCGTCGGTGGCCTCGCCCTGCGCAGCTTTATCGCGTGCGAAATGCTCCTGCATGCGTTCTTGGGTGTCGGTGGAATCCATCGACGGCATGGAAAAATTCGGCGAAGGTTGCTGGGCAACGGTGGCAACGGCGATGCCTAAGCCGGTAAGAACAATGAGCCAAAAGGCGAGAAAAGGCCAGGCGTGCCGGTAGGCGAGGCTACCGAGCCGGTAGAGGAAGCGCGACATGACAATCCTTTGCGGTATGCAGCAAATAAAATACTTGCACATACTATGCAAGATTGCAGTCGGTGTGCAAGTATCGCGCGGGGCTTATGGATAGTGTCGCGCGGGGGTGGGGATGGCCCACATTGCGCCTGGCAGGGCGCGGGCAGGCAGGCTTAAATGCTGTAGGGCTCCGGCAGGGACAGCTTCAAGAACTTCCGAAAAACGCGATCCAGCTGCCGTGTTTCCGTCAAAAAGGCGTCGTGACCCACGGGGGAGACAATTTTGGCCATGCCCAAGAAGTTGCCGATATTGCGCGAAAGGTGTTCTTGCTGGTGATACGGGTACAAAATATCCGTGTCGACGCCGACGATCATCGTGGGCACAGTGGAATTTCCGAGTGCACGATTGAGGCCGCCGCGCCCACGCCCAATATCGTGCCGGTTTAGCGCCTCGGTGAGTGCGACGTACGAACCGGCGTCGAAACGCTTCGACAGCTTAAGGCCTTGGTGCTCTAGATAGCTATTGACGGCAAAGCGCTGGGTGGGATCGCGGAATTCACCAAAGGGGTTTTCGCCTTCGTTGGGATCGGAACCAAAGCGCTCGTCGATCTCCTGCTCACCGCGGTAGGTCAGGTGTGCGATCCGGCGGGCGGCGCACAGGCCCTCGAGAGGATAGTCGTCGGTGTCGTAGTAGTCGCCACCGTGCCAGTTGATATCGCGCTCAATGGCGGAAATCTGCGCGCACTGAATACCAATTTGCCAGCCGGAAGCCCGGGCAGAGACCGCCAGGATGCACACCGCATCCATCATTTCAGGGTAGAGCAGCGACCACTCGAGCGCGCGGGCACCGCCCATGGAACCGCCGATGACGGCGTGTATTTTTTCCAGGCCGAGCATGGCGAGCAGCTGGGCCTCCGCGGCGACGATATCGCGAATTGATACCGCCGGGAAGCGTGAACCCCAGGCGCGTCCGTCGGAGGCATTGCTAGACGGCCCCGTGGAACCGTGGCAGCCGCCCAACGCGTTCACGGAGATAAAGCACCAGCGCGAAGTATCGAGTGCGCGGCCGGGCCCAAGGAGATCTCCCCACCAGTCAGAGACGTCGGAGGAACCGGTCAGGGCGTGTTCGATCAGGATGACGTTATTGGGGCCATCCAGTTCACCCCGGAAAGTGCCAAATACGTGGTAGCCCAGCGTGACCTCATCCATCATGGCGCCAGCCTCGGTGCGGAATTCGCCGATGCTGGCGTGGTTCAGCGTGGAAGTTGGGCCAAAAGGCGTGGTATGAGGCATATCTGTCGCTTTCCGACGTGGACGGTAACTTGCTTCACATAGTCTAGATGAACAGAGCTGTCTACTTATAGAATTATATTCTGCTTCCGCGGCGGGATTCGTCGACAAGCCTGATATGGCCGATTTGTTTGTGCTTCAGATCTGGTTTTTTATTCTTGTGATGTGGCTGACATAATGGTGTGGACTGCTCAACAATCTGTGATTATTAATAATCATTCTTGACGACGGAAAGGCTCCAGCTCGTGAGCGAAAAACACACTCCCGCCTCAGCACAGACCGAAACCGCAGGCGGCCAAGGTACAGCTGGCGATCCCGGCGCACCAGGCGGTTCTGGCTACGATCAGGACGTCCGCGGCGAAAAACCCAACAACTCGAAGTGGGCCCTGGCACTGTTTGGTACCGCAGTCGGTGCCGGCATCCTCTTTTTGCCCATCAATGCCGGTAGCTTCGGGTTCTGGCCGCTTTTGGTAGCCACCCTGCTGATCGGCCCCATGGCATTCTTTTCGCACCGCGCCTACGCGCGCATGCTCAGCGGATCCTCGCAACAAGGCCAAGACGTGCTGGAAGTAGTCACCAGCTTCTTCGGCAAAAACGCCGGTATTTTGGTCGCCCTGATCTACTGGTTCACGGTATTCCCGATCGTGATGATCTACGGCATCTCGATCACCAACACCGTCGACAGCTTCATCCAAAACCAGCTGAACGGCCCAGAAATCTCACGCCCAATCTTGGCGACGCTCTGCGTCGGCTTGATGACGCTCGGCTTTGCCCTCGGCCGCAACACCGCGCTGTTGGTCGCGCAGTTCGTGATCTACCCGTTGATCGTGGCGCTGGCAGCGGTGTCTTTGTACCTGATCCCGCAGTGGGATTTCAGCTCGTTCTACCACTACAGCGCCGACGGCTTCGTCGCTAACCTCGGCGACATCATCTTGATCATGCCGGTGCTGGTGTTCTCCTTCAGCTTCCTGGCGGCAATTTCGCAGTTCGTGCTGGACACAGAACGCTTCTACGGTGACGGAGCCGAGAAGCAATCCTCCAAGATCATCCTGATTGCCACGGCCTTGCTGACGCTTTTCACCATGTTCTTCGTCTGGTCTTCCGCACTCGCTTTGGGTGCAGACGGCATGGAAGAAGCCTACGAGCAAAACATCCCCGTGCTGTCTTACCTGGCGAATGAGACCGGAACGCAGTTCCTGGCCTATATTGCGCCGATCGTGGTGATTTGTGCGATTGTTTCGTCGTATTTCGGCCATCTGCTGGCCACGGTGGAAGGCACCCGGTACTTCGGCAAACTGGTGGCGCCAGGCGCGATGCGGGATGCTAACCCACGGAGCGTGGCCATCGCGATCTACGTATTCGTGTTTGTGGTGGTCACGGCCGTGGCGATCATCAACCCATCCATCCTGGACATGATCACGCTGATCGGTGGCATCTTCATGGGCTTCATGACGTACCTGCTGCCAGTGTGGGCGATCTACAAAGTCGATGCTCTCAAGCGCTTCCGGCCGGTTGCCAGCAACTGGTTCGTGGTCATCATCGGTATCGTCGTGATGGCCGGAACCTTCTGGGATGTGCTGCGCAACCTGGTGGGTTAAGTGGGGCTGGGGCAGCCCGGAAACCTTCGCTACCTGGTGGGGTAAATGGGGCTGGGGTAGCCCGGGAACCTTCGCAACCTGGGGAAATGGGGTTTTTAAACCAAAACTAGTGGTGCATTTTTACAAATAGTGTGGCAAAAAGGGCGGGTTTTGGCCCACTATTTGCAAAAAAGACACAAAACCCGAATATCTCGGCAACATCCGGAGCCGGGCACCCCCCGAGAATCTAAGCCCAGAGCCAGAGCCGCGCAACACCCCGAGAATCTAAGCCCAGAGCCAAAGCCGGGCAACCCCCCGAGAATCCAAGTCCGGAGCCAGACCCGGAACCAGAAAACCAAAGCGCCCGGGGCAGAAAAACCTGCCCCGGGCGCTTTCAGCTTTAATTATGTACCTGCGCCGCTTATACGGCGCAGGTTCTGCAGCTAATTTAGCCGCCGCAGCTGCCGAATTCAGAACGGCTCGAAAGCAACAGCAGCTACTACAGCTGCTGCATGCTTTGTGGTTTCGGCAGCATCCCCGACTTAAGCCGAAAGATTACTTCTTCAGCTCTTCCATCAGCTGATTGTACGTAGCCGATGGACGCATCACCTTGGAAGCCTGCTCGTCGGATGGCTGATAGTAGCCACCCAGGTCAGCGCCTTCGCCCTGAACTTCCATCAGCTCGGCGTCGATCTTGTCGGCGGCCTCGGAGAACTTCTCTGCGATTGGTGCGAAGTGCTCAGCCAGCTCCGATTCCTCGGACTGTGCCGCCAGCTCCTGCGCCCAGTACATCGCCAGGTAGAAGTGGGAACCACGGTTGTCGATCTCGCCTACCTTGCGGGAAGGGGACTTGCCTTCGTCGAGAAGCGTCTCGGTGGCCTTGTCCAAGGTGGAGGCCAGGACCTTTGCCTTGGCGTTGTCGTTTTTCGCTGCCTCGTGGCGGAAGGATTCTGCCAGAGCCAGGAATTCACCGAGGGAGTCCCAGCGCAGGTGGTTTTCTTCCAGAACCTGCTGGACGTGCTTCGGAGCGGATCCGCCAGCACCAGTCTCGAACAAGCCGCCGCCAGCCATCAGCGGAACCACCGACAGCATCTTCGCGGAAGTACCCAGCTCCAAGATAGGGAACAGGTCGGTGTTGTAGTCACGCAGCACGTTACCGGTCACGGAGATGGTGTCCTCACCCTTGCGCATGCGGTCGACGGACTTCTTGGTGGCCGAGATCGGATCCATGATGGTGATGTCCAGGCCCTCGGTGTCGTGATCTGCGAGGTACTTGTTCACCAGCTTGATCAGGGTGGCGTCGTGGCCACGGTTCTCGTCCAACCAGAAAATGGCTGGCATGCCGGAAGTACGTGCACGGGAAACTGCCAGCTTGACCCAGTCCTGGATTGGCTCATCCTTGGTCTGGGTGGCGCGCCAAATATCGTTTTCTTCGACGTCGTGGGAGATTAGAACTTCACCGGCGCTGTTGCGAACCTCGACGGTGCCTGCAGAAGGGATCTTGAAGGTCTTGTCGTGGGAGCCGTATTCTTCGGCTTTCTTGGCCATCAGGCCCACGTTTGGCACGGTACCCAGGGTGGTTGGGTCGTACTGACCATTCTTCTGCGAATCCTCGATGACGGTCTGGTAAACACCGGCGTAGGAAGAATCCGGGATGATTGCCAGGGCGTCCTGGGTTTCGTCGTTCTTGTTCCACATCTGGCCGCCGGTCTTCATCATGGCAGGCATCGAAGCGTCCACGATGACATCCGAAGGCACGTGCAGGGCGGTGATGCCCTTGTGGGAATTGACGTACGCCAGTGGGGCGCCGTCTTCCTGCGCCTTGTCGAAGGCCTTCTTGATCTCGTTGCCGTTGTCCAGCTTGTCCAGGCTCTCCAGGATGTGGCCCAGACCGTTTTCGCCGTTCAGGCCAGCTTCGATGAGCTCGTCACCGTACTTGTCGAAGACGTCGTGGAAATAAGCGCGTACGACGTGGCCGAATAGAATTGGGTCGGAGACCTTCATCATGGTGGCCTTCAGGTGCGCCGAGAACAGCAGGTTGTTTTCCTTGGCGTAGGCAACCTGGTCACGCAGGAAGGAATCCAAGGCTTTGGCGGACATGAAGGTGGCGTCGACGACCTCGCGGTCTTCTACCTTCAGGCCTTCTTTGAGAACCTTCTCGGAACCGTCAGCGGCCTTCAGCACGAAGCTCAGCTCGTCGTCACCGTCGATGATGACGGACTTCTCGTTGTGCGCGAAGTCGTTGTCGTCCATGGTGGCCACAGCGGACTTGGAATCTGCTGGCCAGTCCTGCATGGAGTGTGGGTGCTTCTTCGTGAAGTTCTTTACAGCCTGCGGTGCGCGGCGGTCAGAGTTGCCCTCACGCAGCACCGGGTTCACAGCCGAACCCTTCACGGAATCGTAGCGATCGCGAATCTCTTCTTCTTCGTCGTTCGCTGGCTTATCTGGGTAATCAGGAAGGTCGTAACCGTCTTCCTGGAGCTCCTTAATGGCGTTTTTGAGCTGCACCAGGGAAGCCGAGATGTTTGGCAGTTTGATGATGTTGGCCTCTGGCTTTTTCGCCAGCTCGCCAAGCTGTGCCAGGGCGTCGTCCATTTTCTGCTCGTCGGTGAGACGCTCTGGGAACTGCGCGATGATGCGTCCGGCCAAAGAAATATCGGCGGTTTCGACATCAATATTCGCGGTGGAAGCAAACGCCTCAACCACTGGCTTGAACGAGTAGGTAGCCAGCAGTGGGGCTTCGTCGGTACGGGTCCAAACAATTTTAGCCATTTCAGACTCCTTGAAATATTTCGTCACTAAAATGTTGCGGCCCCAGGTTACCTATAAACTGACTAGTTTGCTGTTCGACGCCGAGAATTGTGACCCACGTATGGAGGTTTCACAAGGTAGTTGTGGTACCTGCCACAGAAACTTTGCCGGACTAGGCACCTGCGCTTTTATGGGCGTAGGGTCTCATGCGTGCCACAGTTGAGTCATTTGCGCAATTTAGCTTCTAGCCCCCGTCGTCGAGCCCTGCCACGGCAGACGGAAATTACCGAAAAACGGCGATACATCGTCATGGTCGCCCTCGGGTTGGGTGGGTTCGGAATCGGCGTGACGGAGTTCGTCTCCATGGGTTTGTTGTCGCTGATCGCCGAGGATTTCGGGGTCACGGAAGATTCTGCAGGGCGCATCATTTCGCTCTACGCGCTGGGCGTGGTGATCGGCGCGCCAGCGATCACGGCGGTCACCGGCAAAATCCCGCGTCGACGCCTGCTGTTGTTGCTGGTCGGTGCGTTTATTGTTGGTAACTTTTTGTCGGTCGTTGCTCCGACGTATGAGTTTTTGCTGGTAGCGCGATTTATTGCCGGCCTGCCGCACGGTGCGTACTTCTCGGTGGCTGGTTTGGCTGCGGCCTCCATGGCGCCGGAGGGCGAGCGTGGGCGCGCGATTTCCTTTGTCTCGATGGGTCTGTCCTTTGCCACCGTCGGTGGTGTGCCTGCAGCACAGGCACTCGGTCAGGCCTTCGGCTGGCATGCCTCCTACGTATTCGTCACTGTCGTCGGTGTGATCACTTTGGTCTCGTTGTGGTACCTGATGCCGCACATGGTGCGCATGGGTGCGACGTCGGTCCGCACGGAACTGGGCGCGCTACAACGCGGCCAGGTGTGGCTCACGCTGGCGATGGGCACCGTTGGTTTCGGCGGCATGTTCGCGGTATATACCTATATTTCCTGGACAATGACCGAGCAAGCAGGCCTGGATCCGTCGCTGATGTGGATCGTGCTCATGGCCTACGGCATCGGCATGGTGGCCGGTACCTGGTTCGGTGGCCGCGTTGCTGACTGGAACCTGGAAAAGGGCATTTTGTTCGCCTTGGCAATGATCTGCCTGGTGCTGGTCGCGTTCTACTTCACTTCGTCGAACCCGTGGTTGGGCACCATCAACTTCGGCTTGGTCGGCTTCTTCGGTTCGACGCTGGTGCCGTCGTTGCAGATTCGCCTGATGGATACCGCTGGCGACGCCCAAACCCTGGCTGCGGCTCTAAACCACTCCGCCCTCAACATGGCGAATGCCGCTGGTGCCGCGCTGGGCGGCGCGGTGATTTCTGCCGGTTACAGCTACAGCGCACCTTCTCTCGCCGGAGCTGGTTTGGCCATTGCTGCCATCGTCATTTGGTTCCCGACTATCTGGTTGCGGCACAAGTCTTTCACTAAGACCGGTTAGTTTCTTGACTGTGGCGCCCACGCTATACAGTGGTGGCCATGTCTGAACCTCAACTGACGATAGCCACAGTTAACGTCAACGGCATCCGCGCCGCCTGCAAAAAGCGTAACGACGACAACCTGGGAATGAACCATTGGCTGGAAAATACCTCGGCCGACGTCGTTCTCATGCAGGAAGTCCGCGCGACCCCGGAACAAACCGAAAAGGCATTAGCCCCCGCGCTGGAAGCCGGCTGGCACCTGGTGGTTGCCGATGCCGAAGCCAAGGGCCGCGCCGGGGTGGGAATTTTATCGCGCAGCCCGCTTGCCGACGTCCAGGTGGGCTTTGGCGACGCAAGCGCGTTTGCCACCGCTGGCCGCTGGATTGAGGGCACTGTTGACTCCAGTTTTGGTGACGTGCGCGTGGCCTCGCTGTATCTGCCGTCGGGCGCGCAGGGGACAGCCAAGCAAGATGAAAAATATGCCTTCTTGGACGAATTCGATTCGATCTTGCTGCAGCGCGCAGATGCACACGAGAACATGGTCATTGGCGGCGACTGGAATATTTGCCACCGCAGCCAAGATCTGAAAAACAACAAACCAAACGAAAAAGTGTCGGGCCACTTGCCCGAAGAACGCGCATTCTTTGATTCCGTCTTTGGTGCGTTTCCTGATGAAGCCCCGCAGGAAAAGAAATACCTCGGCGACTACCAGGGTGTTGTGGACTATGCAGCGAACACCCAGCGTGAGCCAGCCACGGATCCGCAGTGGTTTGACCTGGCCCGTCGCCTAAACCCAGATCCGGAACACGACGGCCCGTATACCTGGTGGACCTACCGTGGCCAGGCTTTCAACAATGATGCGGGGTGGCGTATCGATTACCAGGCTGCCACCCGCGCCATGCTGGAACGCGCACAACGGACGTGGGTAGAAAAAGCCCCGACCGTTGAGCAGCGTTGGTCCGATCACTCGCCTTTGCTGGTGGAATTTCACTAAGCTCGATTCTCATGTAAAGGACGTGCACCTATGACCGTGACGACGTTATTAACCGCGACGTATGTGGTTGGTATTTCTGCAGAGGCGATGACCGCGGCTTTGTCCGCAGGGCGCCAACGGCTGGATTTCTTTGCGGTCTCCTTGCTCGCCGCTATTACGGCTTTCGGTGGGGGAACCGTGCGTGACGTGTTGCTTGGGCATTACCCGCTGGTGTGGGTGGATAACCCGGTTTATTTGATCGTGGTGCTGGTAGCAGCGGCGGTGACGGTGTCGCTGTCGTTTTTCATGCACTATTTCCGGTCGCTGTTCCTGGCTCTCGACGCAGTGGGGCTGGCAGCGTTTACAGTGTTGGGTACCCAGGTGGCGTTGTCGGAAGGCCATGGGCCATTGATCGCTATCGTGGCCGCGATTTGCACCGGTGTTTTCGGCGGAATTTTGCGCGATATTCTAAGCGACCGTGTCCCGCTAGTATTCATGGGCGATTTGTATGCAGCCTGTGCACTGATCGGCTCGGTGACGTATATGGTCTTGGAACAATTAGGTGCCCCACCGGCCGTGGTGATTCCCGCAGGGCTGATCGTGACATTCGCGGTGCGCATGTGGGCAGTGAAATACAACAAGTCCATGCCAATTTTCGCGTATAACGACGAAAACCAGCCGGTGGATCCGCGCCTGCGCCTATCTGCGCAGTTTGTGCGTGAAACCGCGCGGAAAGCGAAATCGAAGGTTGCTAGGGGGATCAAGCCGGAGACGTCGAAGAAATCCGTGGACACTTCTAAGAACCCTGAAAATGAGCAGTCAAAATCGTCGGAAAGCGACTAAGCTGCTAGCATAAAAGAGACTTATTTTCTGATACTGACCGGAAAGAGAATTCAGTATGATTCGCGTTTTATCCTGGCTGATCATTGGCATTGCCATCCTGGCCGGCTCGATTGTCTGGTACATGAACGTACAGTTCTCCATGGCAGGGCTGGTCTCGGGTATCACCATGGGTGTCGGTGGCGCGTGCATCGTTGCTGCTTTCGCCACTGCGCTGGATCTGTATGATCCAACCTCGCGCAAGGTGTAGCCGACTACCTACAAGCTACCGTTAGCTTCGCGCCCTGCTGGCTGTACTCTGCGCCAGCAGGGTTTTTGCGTGCCAGAAACCACGTTAAGTGCAACGTAAACTGCCACTTTCAGTACTGAGTAAAGGATAAAAAGATGACCGCATCGGTACCTACTACAGACAAACCTCGTGTGCTGTCTGGCATTCAGCCAACCGCCGATTCGTACCACCTGGGAAACTACCTCGGAGCCCTGAAACAGTGGATCGAACTGCAGAATGACTTCGACGCGTTCTACTTCATCCCGGACATGCATGCGTTGACCGTGGAGCAGGACCCGAAGCAGCTACGCGAGCGCACCTACGCCGGTGTTGCACAGCTGATTGCGCTGGGGATTGATCCGGAGCGCTCCACGCTGTTCATCCAGTCGCATGTGCCAGAACACGCTGAGTTGAACTGGGTATTGCAGTGCCTGACCGGCTATGGCGAGGCCGCGCGCATGACACAGTTTAAGGACAAATCCGCCAAGCACGGCGAGGAGCGCACTTCGGTGGGCCTGTTTACCTACCCGATGCTCATGGCCGCCGATATTCTGCTCTATCACCCGCAGTATGTGCCGGTGGGCGAGGACCAGCGCCAGCATTTGGAGCTTACCCGTAACTTGGCAGAGCGGTTCAACACGCGCTTCGGCACAACGTTTGAGGTACCAGAGCCATTCATTCCCGAAGGTTCGGCCAAGATTTACGATCTGCAGGATCCGACGATCAAGATGTCCAAATCCACCCCGCACCCCAAGGGCCTGATCAACCTGCTGGATCCGCCAAAGACCTCCGCAAAGCGCCTGAAGTCCGCCGTGACTGATGACCGCGGCGTGATCGCCTTTGATCGTGAGCAGCAGCCGGGCGTTTCCAACTTGCTCACCATCCAGTCCGCGTTAACCAATACTCCTGTCGATGATCTGGTTGCTTCCTATGAAGGAAAGGGCTACGGCCACCTCAAGGTTGATACTGCGGATGCGCTGGAAGAATTCACAAACCCGTTGCGTGCTCGTTACGACGAACTCATGGATGATCGCGCACAGCTGGGCCAGATTCTTGCCGACGGCGCGGACCGTGCCCGGGATGTTGCCGCAGGGATGCTTGCCGACGTCTATGACAAGGTGGGTTTCCTGCCAGCGCAGCCGCGTTAGCTACGGATGCGTTAGAGTGAGGAAGCAACGCTCACAGAGAAAATCCAGGGCCGTGCAAGCCAGCGCCAATTACCAACTTAAAGGACACTGAAGTGGCAGCCACCACCACAAAGTCAGCTGAGAAAAACCAGGACAACTACGGCATCGAACGCGTGCGGGACGATGATCCTGGATTCGTCGAGAAGATGCGGCACAAGTCTGATTTTTTCGACCACATCATGCGCACCGTCGAGCGTTACGGTGCACAGGGTGGTAATCAGTTTGCCGCTGGTATTACGTATTTCTCGGTGTTGGCGGTTTTTCCGATTGCGATGTTGATCGTTGCGGCTGCCGCGCAGGTCTTGGCGGGTCGTCCGGAACTGTTCGCTAGTTTCCAGGATCAAATTACTGAGTCGCTGGAAGGCCAGATGGGCGAGATCGCCAACGAAATCCTGGAAGGCGCGGTGGAGCGCCGTGGTGCCGTGGCCGGAATTGGTGGTTTGACTGCGCTGTGGACCGGTCTGAACTGGATGCATAATCTGCGCGCCGGTATTTCCTCGATGTGGAACATGGATCCGAACGATGGCGCAAACTTCGTCGTCAAGAAGTTCAATGATTTGCTGGGCCTGATCGGTTTGATCCTGGCATTCGTCATTGCTTTCGGCATCACCGCTGTGGGTTCGTCTGGCATTGTCTTTACCGTTTTAGAGTGGCTGAATGTTGACGATGTCATGCCAGGGTTGAACTATATTCTGTTCTTCTCCGCGCTGTTCATTGGTATTCTGGCGAACTTCCTGGTCATGTGGTGGCTGGTGGTTATTCTGCCGCGTAAGAAGGTACCGAAGAAAGCCGGCTTCATTGGTGCATTGCTCGGTGCACTTGTTTTTGAAGTAATTAAGCAGCTGTTTACCGTGATCCTGTCTTCGGCCACAGGCAGCCCAACTGGCGCGATCTTCGGGCCGATCATCGCTTTGATGATTGTGTTGTATCTGATCTGGCGCGTGGTGCTCTACGTTTCTGCATTCACCGCCACCACCAAGCAGGCTCGTGCCACGGAAGAGGTTCCGGTTCCCGAACCAGCCGTGATTCGAGTGCGCCACGAGGTGAAAAAGCGCCCGTCGACCCGAACCCTGCTAGGCGCCGGTGCAGGCTTGGGTGCGGCTGGTGGTTGGGCGCTTCGCCGGATCTTTAAGGCGAAATAACCTGAGGTATAGCGCATCGCTGGGGTATTTGTCAGAATAGTTATCAGCGGCGTTGCCCCCAAAAAGGAGTTTTAACGCCTACGCAAGAA
The DNA here is from genome assembly GCF_058182015.1 of Corynebacterium sp. LaCa_70. NCBI lineage: Bacteria > Bacillati > Actinomycetota > Actinomycetes > Mycobacteriales > Corynebacteriaceae > Corynebacterium > Corynebacterium sp. LaCa_70. The sequence continues at coordinate 1,828,433 of NZ_CP190914.1, read as the reverse complement.
GAATCCCGCAATTGCCGCTATTCCGGCGCCAGCGGCGATGACAGCGAGTACCACAATCAAGATTGTCTTTTCGTGGGGTTCAGCATTCGTACCGGCATTGTCTGCGTCCGCGCTATCCGGTGATGTATCGTCAGAATTTTGCGGTGCCGGGCTAGCCCCTTGTGTCAGGGTGGGTTCGGTGTCCGCATCGGCGATTGGTTGCAATATGCCGATATTCGTGCCCGGTGCCACAGAGAATCCCGAGTGCAATAGTTTCTGCGCTTGCTCCCACGCGCGGGCCTTGTCGACGGTGGTATCGAGAATTACCGCCATCAATCGACGACCGTCACGGTTCAGTGCACCGACGAAGGTGTGGTTGGCATCGTCGGTGTAACCAGTTTTACCGCCCATGCCATCCGGGTCATTCATGAACAGGTGGTTGTCGTTCCACACTTCGAATCCCTCGTGCTCGTCGAATCCCGGGAATGCAATGAATTCAGTATTCACGATGCGGTCAAAAGTAGGGTTTTGGTAGGCCGCGCGATAAATCAACCCCAGGTCATACGCAGAAGCCGAGTTACCCGCCACGTCCAAGCCGGAATAGCTCGCGGCGTAGGTGTCCGTGGTGCCGAGATCGTCGGCAAGCTTATTGATTTTGCGCAGCGTCGCCTCGTCGCCACCAAGTTCCTGTGCCAGAGCGTGGGCGGCATCGTTACCCGATGCCAGCAACAAACCGTGTAATAACTGCTCGATGGTGTATTCGCCACCGGCGCCGATGCCTACTCGGGAGCCGACTTGATCGGCAGATTCCTGCGAGACGGTCACGGTCTTTTCCAGATCCAGCTCTTCAATGGCGACCAAAGCCAGCAATGCCTTGATGATCGAGGCCGGGCGGTAGCGCCCGTGGGGATCTTTCTGTGCGATGATCTCGCCGGAATCAATATCGGCAACCAACCAGGCCGAAGCCAAGACGGATTCGTCGACATGAAAACCCGGAGCAGTGCTGACCCCGCAATTTTGTTTTTCCAGCGGCGGCAATGGGGTAGGAGAGGGTTGACCGGGCGCGACAGCCTCAGAGGTCGTGCGAGCCTGCGGCGGGTGCACGCGGTTTGGGCACGAGCTGGTATCGGGTGCTTCCTCGCGGCTAAGTGGCTCCGGAGCTGCCGACTCGTCGCCCTCGCTTGGAGCTGGGCCTTCCAGCGGGGTGGGTTCTTCCTGCTGGGCGTGGATCAGCGGGGCCGCGGCAGCGTGTGGGGCAGCGGAGTTGAGTGTGCCGATGCCAAACGCGGTGGTTCCCGTGACCAAGCCAGTGGCAAGTACAGCCGCGCAGCAGGTCGATCCGTATCTCACAAGGGCGCGGCGGCCGGGTTTGCTCTCATTCATAACAGCCGATAAGTCTACTCCTTGTTATGGCAGCATTGCCTTTTTGTTTGGGCGGGGCGAAGAAACTCTGCGTGTGAAATTCGCGCGGTACCATCGTGGGCATGATTGAGACCCCTGCGATTAGCCCCGAGCACAAAAATTTTGCTTCCCAGTTGATCAGTGAGCTGCCGAAAGTCACGATCCTCGAGCAGTTGCCTACCCGCACCCAGGATGGTGCAGCGGTGACCACGCGCGAGGAGCTGGCCGCACACATCCAGTCCACCGTGCACAAATACCGCGACGACAACGTGGTGTACCTGGAATTACGTGTTGTGGTGGAGGATTTTTGCACCGACAACTTTGTGCTTGCCGACGCCTTCGCCACCGCTCTGGATGCCGTGGCGGTGGATGGAATCCGGGCGCGATTGCTGCCAGTTGCGCGCGCAGACAGCGATGCCGTCGCTGAGTTGGCGGAGCTTGTGCTGCATGCACAAGGTGACCCGAACCTGGCTGGTGTGGTGTTCCTGGTTTCTGGAACTACCCATGATGCCAAACCGGGCGCTGCTGGCTCGGCTTTGGCAGCCGCCTGTGCCAAGCTGCGGGAAAATTTTCTGCCGTTTGCCATCGATGGCGCTGCTGATATCGAATCCATCGGCGCAGCCGTGCGATTGGGGGCGCTGCGCCTGGGGCGTCCGTTGGCGTTGGTTGATGATTTTTCTGCCGATATGACCGGCATCGTGCCGGGAAAGATTTCTGGTTGGGTGCGTGATCGTGGCATTGCTGCAGAAATGACGCCATTATGGGATCTTGCCGACGACTCGTTGGGCGATGCAGCTGTTGGTGAGCTGCCGGATCATCCGCTTCCGCTGTTTCAGCAGCTTGGTTTTAGTTGCACGATTTCCGCCGGGGATGTGGCAGCCGGTAATTGCACCGATGTCATGAACGCGCTGACCGAAACTTTCGGTTATGGTCTGGAAGAATTCTTTGACCTCACGGCAAAGACAGTTGCGGCAAGTTTTTTGACTGAGCCGGAGCGTCAGCAGCTCATGGAGACCCAGATTTTGCCGCGCTATGAAAAACTGGCCGACGCGGAACTGCGCCAGCCAGATGATGCGGATGAGTCAGATGATATGGACGAGTCAGAGAAGAGCGATGCTGCCGTTGATTAGCAGGCTGATTAGAATTTCGCGAAGCGCTTAACCAGCATGTCTTCCAAGCCGCGCCATCCCTTCGAGTGGTCGGTGTACGGCTTGGATGGCACGTAGCCACTAGTTTGCTGCGAGCCCAGCATATAGCCCAGGTAATCCTGGAAGCGTGGGTTTGCCAGCATATAGGAGTTGATGGAATCATCGCCGGCCCAGTCGGCGGCGTCGGCAAGCAATTCGTAGCAGGCTGACATCTGTGGGATATCCACGGCTTCGGGGCCTTTTTCCATGTCCTCGGTAAGACCCTGGAAGCTGTAGGCGTTATCGCGGTGTACGGTCAGTTCGAGTTCACCAGCATTGGCGGCGGTGACGATGTCTTCCCAGGTAGCAACTTTTGCGAGATCGTGTTCGTCGTTTTCGATGATCCAGCGCAACAGTTGACGGCCGGTGGGGAAGGTGTTGATGGTGCCGAAACGCCCCAAAAAGATCGGCGCGCCGTCCAGATAGCAGCGCAATGTGTAGACGGATTTGCCGTCGATGGTGATTTTTATTGGGTCGATGCCTGCCGCCGCCCAGGCAGAAGAATCATACGGATCCGCAGCCTCGGCCTGACGTTTGCGTTCTTCTTCCCGCTCTGCGCGTTCTTTGTCTGCTTGTTCTTTCGATTGGGTGATGCGTTTTTCTGCATCGGCGATGGTGTCTTTATCCACGCTGTCGAAATCTTCGGTGACATCGACGATGCGCACGCTGTCTGCCAGGTTGGATTCGATCTTTTTCCAGTTTGTCAGTACCGCACGCCCTACTGATGACCACTCGGAAAGCCCATGGTCGCCGGAGTAGTGATCAGCGCCGCGTTGCACATTGCCGAGCACGGAGTGGGTGGAAAAGAAGATCATGGTGTCATCGTCGGCGCAGACATTTCCCAGCGCCTTGGTGATGGACAAGATCTTGGCCGAGGTTGCCACCGCGTCATAGGACGGACGGTCGGCCAAGTAGTGTGGCAGCCCAACGATGTCGTAGTGGTCGCGGTCTTCTGGGTGCGCGCGATATTCTGGAAGCTTCGCGAAATCCCCCCATTTCGGGTGCTCACGAAGGTCGTGCTTAGTGGTGTTTTCAAGATACACCAGCATTTCGGCCACTGTGGGAAAGACCAGGACGTTGTCGTCGTCGCCGAGAAAAGCTTCCCACTGTGAGCCGTTTTCTTTCCAGGTCGGAGCCCACAGGGTATAAAAATCACCGCTGCTCAGTGATAGAGAAACCGGGATGATCGCGCGATTATTCATGGGCACTAAGTTTAGCGAACGTGGTGGGGCAGTGTGCCGTCGTGGTGCTTGGGTGGTGCCGTCGGCCGGTAGACACGCTAGCTCGTCGGCCGGTAGACACGCTAGCTCGTCGGCCGGTAGAAACCATGAAAGTTCATATCCAGGTTGTTAGTGCGCAGTGGTGAGGTGGAAACCGGGCTGCCAGCCTCAATGAGTTCACCGTTTCCTGCGTACATGGCGACATGCCCGTCCCAGACAGCCAGGTCTCCTTCACGTAATTCACTGGCAGAAATCTGCTGGCCGACGGCTTGTTCATGCGCCAACCGTGGAATATCCACACCGGCTTGGCCCCAAGCCCACTGCGTAAACCCGGAGCAGTCAAAACCGACTCCGGGGGTGGTCCCGCCCCATTCATAGGGCGTGCCCAGTTGGCTGCGCGCGGCAGCCACGGCTTGGCGTCCAGCTTCAGCCCCAGCATCATCGCTCGGGGCTGGTGCGTCTACCGCTGCCGGTGCGAAAGCAGGATCAGAAGTGGTAGCTGATCCGGCATCGCCGGTAGGAACCGTGCTTGGCGGCGGGCCAGCAGTGGAGGTCGCTGCGGCGGCCTGGGTTGCAGCTGGTGCCTCGGTAAGCGCGAAAGGCTCGTCGGCAATGTTGTGCAGCCGACCCGCCAGGGTAGAAAGCGTTTCGTCTAACTCACCTGCAGCCGCTTCTGCTTGGGCAATATGCGTACGTGCCACCGCTTCAAGCTGCGCAATAGCAGAGGTGGCTGCACCCGGGGTTGGCTGTAAAGCAGAAAGCGCGACTGGCGCGGCCTGGTGCAGAAACGATTGTCCTATTCCGAATAGTTGTTCTGCGGTGGCGCTTATCGCCGCTTGTGCCTCAGCGGTGATCCCGGCGATCTGGTGATTGTGCCCATCAATCAGCGTTGCTGCAGCCTCGATATCGGCTGCGCTTGCCCCGCTGATCGCTGCCAATTCACCGGCGGCAGACACATCCGGCATAACGGGTACGGGATAATCACCCAACTGGGCAGGCACTAACTCGCTAATGCGGCTTACGGTTTCCACAACACTCATCAGCGCACCTCCTCAGCCGTCGGCACGGCGTCGGCAAGCGAATGGATCCCAGCTCTCGTGGCATTTTCTGCCAAGGAAGCATCGCGGACCATCGCAAAACCAGAATCAGCTGCGGCGGATAAACGTTGTGCTAACTGGCGTGACTGCATGGCGGTAACGGAGCTGGCACGTTGCATAGCAGAGAGGAATTCCTGGTGGCCAGCAGCATGAGCGGGCAGGGAGAGATCGACAGGTGGGGCGGCGGGTTCGCGCACATCTATGGCGGCGCGTTCTAGATCCTTCGCTAGTGCAGTGGCGTGGTCATAATCTAAAGCAAACGTCGTCATGGTCCATTAGACAGTGCAATCCGCAGAATGGTTCCGCGGGACCCCGAATATCACCGAACACCCCGAATATCACCGAGCACAGTCACCGGAACTACTTCGTCATGGCATAGCATGGGGGATATGGATATCACCGTGGTAGAACACCCCCTGGCCGCCGCACGCTTGAGCTTGTTGCGCGATCAACGTAGCGACAATGCCGCCTTCCGCGCTGCCCTGAAAGATCTCGGTTCCATGCTGGTTTATGAGGCCGCCCGCAATCTGGATGTCGACGAATTCGCCCTGGCCACCCCGGTCGCCGACACCACCGGTACGCGGCTGTCGAACCCACCGATTATTGTGCCGATCATCCGCGCCGGGTTGGGCATGGTGGACCCGGCCTTGGCGATGATCCCGGATGCGCAGGTCGGTTTTATCGGTATGGCCCGCGATGAGGAAACCCACGAGCCGGTGCCGTACCTGGAAGCGCTTCCCGACGATCTCAGCGACCGCACGGTTTTTCTCGTCGATCCCATGTTGGCCACCGGCGGCTCCCTGTTGCATTCGTTGCGCTTGTTGGCAGACCGCGGCGCGCGCGATATCACCGCGGTATGCATCGTTTCGGCGCAACCCGGTGTGCAGGCGCTGCAAGAGTCCGGGTTGCCGGTTCGCCTAGTGACCGCGGCGATTGATCCGGAACTCAACGACAACGCGTATATCGTTCCCGGGCTTGGCGACGCCGGCGACCGCTTGTATGGACCGCGCAATATCGACCTGTAAGCCCCTACCTCTAAACACCTACCTGTAAGCTAGGCCTCATTGCACATGATTTCGGGGGATTTCGGGGAGGATCTGCAATGGGGGAATACCACCGTTGGTATTGGGCGAGTTTTGGCCATGCACTGGCGAATAACCTGCGTGCGTTGCGGAAAATGCGTGGTCTTTCGCAGGCCAGGTTGGCGCAATTATCCGGGCTGTCGCGCACGGTGATCTCTAACTTGGAGCGCAATGAATCCGGCGCGAAAGCCTGCGATCCGCAGCTGTCCACCGTGTATAAACTGGCCCAGATTCTCTACGTCCCGCCTGGGGTGTTGCTGCCGCAAGCTGATGCGTTAATCGACGGGCCTTGTACCGCGAGCACGCCGCATCTGCGCAGGGTGTGGCCTGTTGACGAGGTTGATACCGCGCCGTTTAGTTCGGGTTATCTGACGCGTGCGCGGGCTAACGAGTTGCCGAAATTTGCTGGTTCCTAGAACCAGTGGGCAGACCAGCGTGCCGACGACACCGGCCTGTAGGCACAACCGCGTATAATCTGCACACGTGCCGTAATATACAGCTCAGAAAACTATGAGCGTGAAATAGCTGAAGAAAGGATCGGGTTAATGGACATTGCCTCGTTCGTTGCTGAGTGGATCGAGCACCACCACGACGAGGTGATCGGCTGGCGGCGTCACATTCACCGCAACCCGGACCTTTCGCACAAAGAGCACGCCACCACAGATTTCCTCTGTGGCGTATTAGAAGAATATGGCCTGCAGCCGCACCGCTTCCCAGAAACCGGTCTCTACGTGGATATCGGTGATGACCACGGAAAAAGGCGCTTGGGCTTCCGCGCCGATATTGACGCGCTGCCGATCCAAGAACTCACCGGTGCTGAATTTGCCTCGCAGATTGATGGAGTTTCGCATTCTTGTGGCCACGACATCCACACCACCGTCGCTTTGGGTTTGGCGTGCGCCCTAGGGCAGTTGACTAACGCCTATCCTGGTGCTTTGAGCTTCGGGGTACGCGTCATTTTCCAGCCCGCAGAAGAGGTCATGACGGGTGGTGCGGTCAATGTCATTGAGTGGGGTGCGCTGGCGGGCGTATCTGCTTTGTACGCGGTTCACGCTGAACCAAAACTAAAAGTCGGCCAAATCGGCATCCGCACCGGTGCTATCACCTCGGCCTCCGACGTCATTGAAATCGCGGTCTCTGGTACTGGCGGCCACACCTCACGCCCGCATCTCACCAGCGACGTCGTCTATGCGCTGGGTAAACTCGTGACCGAATTACCGGCGGTGCTGTCGCGCAGGGTTGATCCGCGCACCGGCACCGTCGTGGTTTTTGGCGCTATTCATGCCGGTTTTGCTCCGAACGCGATCCCGGAACAAGGCTCTGTGATGGGCACACTGCGGACCGCGGATATCACCGTGTGGCGGTGGCTGCGCCGGGAGCTATCGGAGATTATTGGCGAGATCCTGGCTCCGACGGGCGTCGATTACGTCGTCACGCATGATCAGGGAGTGCCACCAGTGCTCAACGATGAAGTGGCCACCTCGCTGCTGACAGAGGCAGTGACCAGTATTGATCCGCACGCTGCGGTGCAGGCGCCGCAGTCGTCGGGCGGCGAAGATTTCTCCTGGTACCTCGAACACGTGCCGGGCTCGATGGCGCGGTTGGGTTGTTGGTCGGGAACTGGCGAGATGCAGGATTTGCACCAAGGCAACTTCAACCCTGATGAGCGCTCGGTGTCCGTGGGAATCCGTCTGTTCGCAGGCATCGTTGCGCGTTACGAAGCCCAAGCACGTTAGAATAGGGAAAAGTGTAATCTTCGCCGCACAGTTTTGTGTGCCAAATCAGGTGTGCGGGCGTGTGGCGAGGAACTAATTATGACGAAACCCAAGACTGCACAAAATTTTTTGACGAGAGTGTAAGGAGCCCGCGTGTCTCACACCGCAAAGCGAATGGTCATCATAGGCGGCGGACCAGCCGGGTATGAAGCAGCCTCGGCGGCTACCAAATATGGGGCCAAAGTGACGTTGATCGATGATCTGGCTCCGGGCGGCAACTCGGTGCTATTGGACTGTGTTCCGTCGAAATCATTTATCGCCGGCGCGAATATTAAAACCGACTTGCGCCGTGCCGACGACATGGGCCTGAACGAAGGCATCGGTGAAACCAATCTGTCGGTGAAAGCCCTGAACGAGCGTGTGCAGGTGCTGGCCAATGAGCAGTCTGCCGATATTGCTGAAGGCCTGGAAGAACTGGGCGTTCGCGTGATTAACGGCCGCGCCAGCTTCGAAGAAATGGTTTCTGGTGTCACCCACTTGGTTACCGCGACCCATAAGGAAGACGGCCGCGAAGAACTTATCCCGTGTGACCTGGTGCTTTTGGCTACCGGTGCTAGTCCAAGGATCCTTCCGGGCGCGCAGCCGGATGGTGAACGCATTTTGACCTGGCAGCAGATTTATAACTTGGAGGAGCTGCCAGAACACCTCATCGTGGTCGGTTCCGGTGTTACCGGTGCTGAGTTCGTCTCCGCGTTTTCTGAGCTGGACGTCAAGGTCACGATGGTTGCCTCCCGGGACCGCATTTTGCCGCATGACGACGCCGACGCCGCCGATACTCTGGAGGAGGTTCTGGCAGAACGCGGTGTGGAGCTGGAAAAGCACGCGCGTGTTTCCGAGATCAAGCGCACCGACGGTGAGGGCGGGGAAGGCGTGGTCGTTATTACCGACGACGGCCGCGAAATCCACGGCTCGCACGCGCTGCTGTCGATCGGTTCCATCCCGAATACTTCCAATATGGGCCTGGAACGCCTCGGCGTAGAGATGGAAAAATCCGGACACATCATGGTGGATCGCGTTTCGCGCACCAACGTGCCCAACGTTTATGCTGCTGGTGACTGCTCGAACTTGTTCCCACTAGCGTCGGTGGCCGCCATGCAGGGGCGCATTGCGGCATATCACGCGCTGGGCGAAGGCGTTTCTCCGCTGCGTTTGAAAACCGTGGCTACTGCGGTGTTCACCCGCCCAGAAATTGCCGCTGTGGGTGTGACAGAAAAAGAAATCGAAGACGGGGAAGTGCTGGCCCGCAAGTTCAAACTGCCGCTGCACACCAATCCACGCGCGAAGATGCGTTCGCTGCGCCACGGTTTCGTCAAGATCTTCTGCCGTGGGCAGTCGGACTTGGTCATTGGTGGCGTCGTCGTCGCCCCGCACGCCTCGGAATTGATTTTGCCGATCGCTGTTGCAGTGGCGAATAACCTCACCGTGACGGATTTGGCTGATTCGTTTGCCGTGTACCCATCGCTGTCTGGTTCGATTACCGAGGCCGCTCGTCGCCTGATTGCGCCAGATACGCTGACCTAAAGCCGAATTCGGTAGCGCCAGATTCCGCAATATCTGTCGAGTTATCACCCCACCCGCCGTCACCCACGGCGGGTTTAGTATATTGAGACCTAGATTACCCAGGCGCCTGTGTGCCGTATGCCTACATACGAGGGTGCCGGTTGGGTGATTTCTCTCGTGTATATCCGAAAGGAAGTTGACGTGGCACAGTCAGGCTTGCCAGCCTTCAACAAAGTTCTGGTCGCTAACCGCGGTGAGATTGCCGTTCGCGCATTCCGCGCCGCTTTCGAAACCGGGGCGCGTACCGTCGCGGTGTATCCGAAAGAGGACCGCAACTCGTTCCACCGCGCTTTTGCTGATGAGGCAGTGCGCATTGGTGCTGAGGCCCAGCCGGTCAAGGCTTATCTGGACGTCGACGAAATCATCCGTGCTGCCAAAAAATCGGGCGCGGATGCTGTCTACCCGGGTTATGGTTTCCTCTCTGAGCGCGCGGATTTGGCGCGGAAGTGTGCAGAAAACGGCATTAAGTTCATCGGCCCTACTGAGGACACTTTGCACCTGACTGGTGACAAGTCCGCCGCTGTGCATGCTGCGGAAGAGGCTGGCTTGCCGACGCTGAAAGACTCCAAGCCGTCGTCGGACGTCGACACGCTGGTGGAGTATTCTTCGGAGTTTGAATACCCGCTGTTCGTTAAGGCCGTGGCCGGTGGTGGCGGACGCGGTATGCGCTTTGTGAAAAGCGAGAAAGAGCTGCGCACCAAGATCGCTGAGGCCTCCCGTGAGGCCGAAGCCGCTTTCGGTGATGCCAGTGTCTACCTGGAAACCGCGGTGATTAAACCACAGCACATTGAGGTGCAGGTGCTGGCGGATTCGCAGGGCAACGTCGTCCACCTTTATGAGCGTGACTGCTCGCTGCAGCGCCGCCACCAGAAAGTCGTCGAAATTGCCCCGGCACAATTCCTGGATGCCGAGCTGCGCGAAAAGATCTGCGCCGATGCGGTGCGTTTTTGTGAGCACATTAATTACGAGGGTGCGGGTACCGTCGAGTTTCTTGTCGACGAAAACGGCAAGCACGTCTTCATCGAGATGAACCCACGTGTGCAGGTCGAACACACCGTCACTGAGGAAGTGACCTCGGTAGACATCGTGAAATCGCAGATGCACATTGCCGCTGGCGCTACCCTGGAGCAGCTCGGTCTCACCCAAGATTCCATCACACTCTCCGGTGCCGCGCTGCAGTGCCGCATTACCACTGAGGATCCTGCCAACGGCTTCCGCCCAGATACCGGCACGGTCTCGTCGTATCGTTCGCCGGGTGGTGCGGGTGTGCGTCTCGACGGTGCTACCTCTGTTGGCGCAGAAATCACCCCGAACTTCGACTCGCTGCTGGTGAAGATGACCTGCCGCGGAGCGGATTTCCAGATCGCGGTTGCTCGCGCGCAGCGGGCACTGAACGAATTCACCGTTACCGGTGTGTCCACGAATATCGGCTTCCTCCGCGCCCTGCTACGGGAACCGGAATTCGCCAATGAGCGCATCAACACCGGCTTCATCGCGGATCACCCGCACTTGCTGGAAGCCCCACCGGCTGACGATGAGCCAGGCCGCATCCTGGAATACATCGCGGATATGACCGTGAACAAGCCACACGGCGAGCGCCCCACCGCTTTGCGCGCCTTTGACAAACTGCCGAAGACGCTGGCACCGGAGATCCCGAAGGGTTCGCGTGACCGTCTGCTAGAGCTTGGGCCAGAAGGCTTCGCGAAGTCCATTCGTGAGCAAGATGCGCTGGCGGTCACCGACACCACTTTCCGCGACGCGCACCAATCGTTGCTGGCTACACGCGTGCGTACCTCCACGCTGTTCGCCGCGGCCCAGCACGTCGCACGCATGACACCGGACCTGTATTCCGTGGAAGCCTGGGGTGGCGCTACGTACGACGTTTCCATGCGCTTCTTGCACGAAGACCCGTGGCAGCGCCTGGATCTGCTGCGTAAAGAAATGCCGAACATCAACCTGCAGATGCTGTTGCGTGGTCGCAACACGGTGGGTTATACCCCGTACCCAGATGCCGTCGCCAAGGCTTTCGTGCAGGAGGCTTCTGATTCCGGTATTGACATCTTCCGTATCTTTGATGCGTTGAATGATGTTTCGCAGATGCGCCCGGCTATCGACGCTGTGCTGGAGACTAACAAGTCGGTCGCTGAGGTTGCCATGGCGTATTCGGGTGATATGACCTCGCCGAAAGAAAACATTTACACCCTGGATTACTACCTGCGCCTAGCAGAAGAAATCGTGAAATCTGGTGCACATGTTCTGGCGATCAAAGACATGGCTGGTCTGTTGCGCCCTGCCGCTGCCACCAAGTTGATTACTGAGCTACGCAAGAACTTTGACTTGCCGGTGCACGTGCACACCCACGACACCGCGGGCGGTCAGCTGGCTACCTACCTGGCAGCAGCCAATGCGGGTGCTGATGCCGTCGATGGTGCATCGGCACCATTGGCTGGCACCACCTCGCAGCCGTCGTTGTCGGCGATTGTGGCAGCCTTTGAAAACACCGAGCGTGACACCGGACTGGATCTGCAGGCTGTGGGGGATCTGGAGCCGTACTGGGAGGCCGTACGGCAGGTCTACGCCCCATTTGAGTCTGGTATTCCAGGGCCGACCGGTCGCGTGTACAAGCACGAAATCCCGGGCGGCCAGCTGTCGAACCTGCGTACCCAGGCCAGCGCGCTGGGCTTGGCCGATCGTTTCGAGCTGATCGAAGACACCTATGCCGCCGTGAACGAAATGCTGGGTCGCCCAACCAAGGTCACCCCGTCGTCCAAGGTGGTCGGTGACCTCGCGCTGCACCTGGTGGGTGCGAATGTATCCCCGGAGGATTTCGCCGCTGATCCGCAGAAATACGACATCCCGGATTCAGTCATCGCCTTCTTGCGCGGTGAGTTGGGTACCCCACCTGCCGGGTGGCCAGAATTGAAGGACAAGGCGCTGGCGGGCCGCTCCGAATCTAAGCCAGCTTTGACCGAGGTTCCGGAAGAAGAAGAAAAAGCGCTTGCCGACGACGACAAGTGGGTGCGCCGCGGCGGCCTGGATCGTTTGCTGTTCCCGAAGCAGGTGGAAGAATTCGCCGAGTTCAAACGCCGCTTCGGCGATACGTCCGCGTTGGATGATCGCGTGTTCTTCTACGGCTTGGTGGAAGGCGAAGAAACCGTGTTGCACTTCGCCCCGGATGAGACCGGCTTTACCCCGCCATCCATGGTGGTGCGCCTGGATGCTGTCGGTGATCCGGATGAAAAGGGCATCTGTAACGTCGTGATGAACGTCAACGGCCAGATCCGCCCGATCAAGGTCCGCGACAACTCCGTGGAATCATCCGTGGCGTCCGTGGAAAAGGCTGATAAGTCTAACCCAGGGCATGTGGCCGCACCATTCGCTGGTGTTGTGAACCCAACTGCTCAGGTCGGCGACAAGGTTTCTGCTGGCGACGAGGTGGCGATCATCGAAGCGATGAAGATGGAGGCCCAAATTTCTGCCACCGTCGATGGCACCATTGAACGGGTTGCGATGGGCCAGGCCACCAGCGTGGAGGGTGGAGACTTGATCGTCGTGATCAAGGAAGACTAGTGCGCGACTAGACTAGCCAGTCTCTGTCCAGCTAGTCTGCGTCCACTTCGAAGTACTCGGCGATATCGTCGAGTACTTCGTTTGCTCCATAAATGCCGACGGCGCTCATCCAAATGGTGTCGTCGACATCGTGGATCTCACCTTGCAGTTGGTTCCAGAGCGGATTGCGCTGGAACTCTTCTTGTGTCTTTGCGGCTTCGCCATCGTTGTCGCCATACGCGCTGGTAAAGATGTAGTCTGCATCCGCTTTGGCGATTTCTTCTGCGGAAATTTCGGTGCTGAACCCAGTGCCGGTGGAAGCGTCATTTCGTGCGAAGCCGAGATCGGCAAAGATCACCCCGATATAGCTGTCGTCTTTATAGATCCGAGTTGGCCCATCGACGAATCGCACGGACGTCACGCTAGGGTTTTTCCCGAGCTTTTCGCGTACGCGATCACCGATGCGCGCAGCACGCTCTTCGTAGTCGGTGATGAGCTCGTCGGCTTTTTCGGATTTATCCGCTACTTCACCTACCAGGCGCAAGCTGTCTTTCCAGCCATGGCCTCCAGAATCAGAAAAAACCGTCGGCGCGATGCTGCTCATCCGTTCGTAGAGATCTTCATGCCGGACTTTCGACGACAAGATCGCGTCGGGTTTCAGCGCAGCGACTTTCTCTAATGACGGGTCACTAAGTTCACCAACCGAGACCGCGTCACCTGCATATTTCTCGCCATCATCTCCGAAATAAGCAGGGATTTCGCTGCCTCCTTGGAGCTCGGTGAAGCCAACGACGTGCAAGCCCAGAGCGATAGCTGGGTCCAATACCGTGCGGTCGAGTGCTGCGACGGTGGTAATTTCTTCGCCCAGCTCCGTCGTTCCCATTGCGTGCGAAATTGTCCGTGTAGCAGACGATTCTGCAGGTTTGAGTGTGTTGTCTGCAGTGCCGGTGGTTGCATTCTGGCTGGAGTGCGCAGAATCATCGGCTGGTGCGGTACATGCAGTCAGTAGCCCCAAGCTGCAGGCGACTGCGAGGAATGCGCTTCTGGCCTTCCGGCTATGAAATGGGCTGCCGAGCGATTGCCTGCTTATCGACGTTGGGTGTGGGGAGAATTGCCTGTGGGGAAGTGGTGAGGAAACTGCTGCTGCTTCGGGCAGTGGGGATGCTGGCACTGTGGCTGTACCTCCTGGTCGCAAAACTGAAGTGCAGACCAAAAACGCCGAACTAGCGTACGGTGTTGCTAGTCTACCCTTATTACGGCCAATAGGTTAGCATAGCCAAAGTTATAAGTTATTGTGAAGCTGGGTTATGAAACGGTGGTGATGATGTGGAGACGATGAAATAGCCACGGAGCCGTGGCGGGTTAAATCCCGCTCAACGTGCAGACCGGCCCCGCTAGACTCCCACAACGCCCCCGCTAAACGCGTGGAGTCGCGAACCACTTGATCATCGTGGAATCCGTCTTGTATTCGAATCCGAATTTCTCGTAGCGGGCACGCGCACGTGGGTTGTCCTTATCCACGAACAAAGAGATACCTGGGGCGCCTTGTGTGCGCGCTAGTTCCACACCGGCTTCCAAGAGGCGGGTGCCCAACCCGAGGCCGGCATAGCGGCGTTCCACAGCGATCACGAGCTCCGGAACCTCTGGGTAGCCCACCCAGCCAGAGCCAGGGTTGTTGGACTTCCAGTAGCGCAGGAACAAACCGCCAGCTGGTACCGCGTGGCTCGATATCGCGATGACACCACCCTGGGTGTATGGGTCCCACTGGTTGACGTATTTGTGGTGGTCAGCAGACTCGCTTTCGGGAAGATCCCGGCTCTCGTCACCGAAAACGTCGGCAAGATAGTGCAGGCGAGACAGGTAAGTGCGATCGTCGTTGGTGGCAGGGCGCAGGGTAATTGTTGTGTCGTTAGGCATAGCTACTCATGATAGTCGAATTGTATTGCTTCCGAACTGTTTTGTCGCCAGAACTAGCCAAACAACTACTTCAGCTCCAGCATGACATCGCCTTTGCCAATCTGGCCACCTTCGGAGATATTCAGGCCGGTAACCGTGCCAGATTTGTGCGCCTTGACTGGGTTTTCCATTTTCATGGCCTCGAGAACGACGATGACATCACCTTCTGAGACTTCCTGGCCTTCTTCCACAGCGACTTTAATGACGGTGCCCTGCATCGGCGCTGTGACTGCATCGCCCGAGACAGCGGATTTGGAACTGCCCCCGCGGCGCTTTTTTGCCTTCTTCTTCGGCGCCTCGCCGCCTCCGCCGATGGTAAGCGATCCTGGCAATGCCACCTCGATGCGACGCCCATCGATCTCGACGACGTATTTCTGCGGTGGCAGGTCCGGCTCGGCGTCTGGCTCCACGTGCTCGCCGGAAAATGCCGGCAGGTCGTTGGTCCATTCCTCTTCGATCCATTTGGTGTAGACCGTAAAGCCCTCGGCATCGGCGGCGGCAAATGCCGGATCGTCGATGATGGCGCGGTGGAAGGGGATGACCGTCGGCATGCCGTCAACCACAAACTCATCCAAGGCGCGGCGTGAGCGAGCCAGTGCCTCGTCACGGTTTTCTGCGTGCACGATGAGCTTCGCCAGCATGGAGTCGAATTGACCACCGATCACCGTGCCTTGCCGCACGCCGGAATCCACGCGGATGCCAGGGCCAGCTGGCTCGGAGTAGGTAGCGACGGTACCGGGGGCAGGCATGAAGTTCGCGCCTGGGTCCTCGCCGTTGATACGGAACTCGAAAGCGTGGCCCACCGGCTGTGGATCTTCGGTAAAGCGTAATTTTTGGCCCTCGGCGATGCGGAACTGCTCGCGCACCAGGTCGATGCCGGTGGTGACTTCGGTGACTGGGTGCTCTACCTGCAAACGGGTATTGACCTCCAGGAAGGAGATCAGCCCATCAGAGCCAACTAGGAATTCGACGGTACCGGCGCCGTAGTATCCGGCTTCGCGGCAAATGCGCTTGGAGGATTCGTGGATCTCTGCACGCTGCTTATCAGTCAAAAATGGGGCAGGGGCTTCTTCCACCAGTTTTTGGAAACGGCGCTGCAGCGAACAGTCACGCGTGCCGACGACAATGACGTTGCCGTGCTGGTCTGCCAGCACCTGGGCTTCGACGTGGCGGGCGCGGTCCAAGTAGCGTTCGACGAAGCATTCGCCGCGGCCGAAAGCAGCGGTGGCCTCGCGGGTGGCGGATTCAAAGAGCTCGGCGACTTCCTCGCGCTCGTAGGCAACTTTCATACCGCGGCCACCGCCACCAAAAGCCGCTTTAATCGCGATCGGCAAGCCGTGCTCGTCGGCAAACGCTTCTACCTCTGTGGCATCGGCGACTGGGTCCTTGGTGCCCGGGGCCATGGGCGCATCGGCTTTTTCTGCAATGTGGCGAGCAGTGACTTTATCGCCTAAGTCCGCGATAGCGTCAGGTGATGGGCCAATCCAAATAAAACCAGCGTCGATGACTGCGCGGGCGAAATCCGCGTTTTCTGACAAGAAACCGTAGCCGGGGTGGATGGCGTCGGCGCCGGATTTTTTCGCAGCATCGAGCACTTTATCGAAGTCCAAGTAGGATTCTGCAGACGTGGAACCACCCAAGGCGAAAGCTTCGTCGGCAAGCCCAACGAATGGGGCGTTGGCATCAGGTTCCGCATAGACCGCCACGGAACCAATTCCGGCGTCTTTGGCGGCGCGGATGATACGTACCGCGATTTCGCCGCGGTTGGCGATCAATACCTTGGTGATTTTCGTCTGTTCAGCCACGTTGGCCCTCCATAGCGCTTAATAAAAAATCGTTCTACGTTTTACGTTCCACGTTCCGCGTGCCAGGTACCGCAATGCGTGATTTCGTCAGCGTGTGGTTTCTGGAACGCGTGATTTCGTCTCAGTCTATTCTTACACACCAAAACATGAGAAAACCATCAGGTTTTGGTTCGTATCCCAAAATGATGCCGCAATTTGTGCGAAATGACAATTCCCAGCACTGCATACGCAGCCAGATATGTACGCAGCCGGTTACGTGCTTTGCCCGGTTACGTAAGCAGCCCAGTTACGACGTGCCCGTGCCTTGGTCGATGGGCATGCCGACCATATTTCCCCACTCGGACCAGCCGCCGTCGTAAATGCGGGTTTTGTCATGACCAAGCAAAAACCGACCGACGAACCAGACCAGCGCCGCACGGGCGCCTACCTGCGAATACACCACGCTGTCCTCCGCAGGCCACAGCTGATCCAATTCCGCGCGCGAACGGAACATCCCAGCCGGTGTCATCAGCGATTTCCACGGCAGATGGATCGCACCAGGCACATGGCCTTGCCTGCGGGTAGTAACCGCGCCCGGGCCCGAACCCAATTCCCGCTCGGCAGCGTCCTGCTGGTGTGGCAGCCCAGAAAACTCCGCGGCGGAGCGCACGTCCACGGCGGTCAAGGCGTCGTCGTCGGCAAGTTCATCGACGAAAGCACGCACACCGGCATCATTTCTTTCGCACACCGGGTAATTAGACGGATGCATGACCAGTGCTGGGGTGAGTGAGGTATCGCGTTCTTCTTGCATCCAGCCTTCACGCCCGCCATCCAAAATCCGGGTATCCGGGTGGCCGAAAAGCTCAAAAACCCACAGCGCGAAACACGCCCACCGGTTGCCGCGGTCGCCATAAAACACCACCGTGTCCTCGCGGGAAATGCCCAACCGGGACAGCAGTGCGGCAAACCCCTCGCCGTCAATAACATCGAGCGTGGCGGGATCAACGAGTTCTTCCGGATTGATCCGCAGCGCAGAGGGCAAATGCCCGATGTTATACAGCACGGAATCTTCATTACACTCAATGACGTGTAATCCTTTGACTCCTAACCGCGCGGATAACCACGACGCAGACACCAGCCGTCCTGGGTCCGCATAGTCCCGAAACGACGGATGGTTATCGAAAGCAACAGCCACGGGTCAGCCTTTCAAGTGGTGGAAAGTATACTCTACAAATCTTATCGAAAACTCTCTAGGCAAGGAGCAACCATGCGTCGCGACATCCACGAGGCGGTCGTCATTTTCGAAATCGAAGGCGGCAACGACAAAACCATTCACGGCAACCGGGTCGATACCAAGCCCATCGTTGAGGCGCTGCAGGCTGCGGGCTGGCACGCGGAAGTTGTGGTGTACCGCCCGGAATGGACGGACAAGATTTTCGACTACGTCGCCGGTTCCTTTGACGCTTATATTTCGCGGGTTAACCCGGGCAATATCCCCGGCGGTGAGGACGGATATTTTGCATTGCTGGAAAGGCTTGCCGACGCCGGGCTGGCCGCGTTTTCCCGCCCCGCAGAAATGCTCGCTTATGGTGCCAAGGACGCGCTGGTCAAGCTCAATGACACCGATCTGGTGCCTGCCGATACCGCGGCCTACTATGACGTAGCCAGCTTCCGCTCTGCGTTTCCGGTGTCGTTGGCCCGCGGCGAGCGCGTGCTCAAACAAAACCGTGGTTCGACCGGTGAAGGTATTTGGCGTGTGCAGCTGGCAGATGAATCCGCGCGACCGGAACCAGGTGCGCCTATCCCATCTGATGCGCTGGTCACGTGCACCGAAGCCGTGGATAACCATACGGAAACTCACACGTTGGATGAGTTCATGACACAGTGTGAGGATTACCTGGACGGCGATAATGGCATGCTGGTAGACATGCGGTTTTTGCCGCGCATTGTGGAAGGCGAAATCAGGATTCTTCTGGTCGGCGATATGCCGGTGTCTGTGATCCACAAAAAACCGGCGGCCGGTGGAAATAATTTCTCCGCGACGCTATTTTCTGGGGCGCAGTACACCCATGACACCCCGGATGCGTGGCCGCATTTGTTGGACGTATTCGAACGGTTCCGCCCGGTGATCGCCGAACGCCTCGGCGGCGAGTTGGGCGGTGCCATGCCGCTGTTGTGGACGGCCGATTTCATTCTTGCCGGTGGTGCTGAGGGCGCAGAGGGCGCTGAGGGCGCGGATAACACCCGTGATGCCTATGTGCTTGGCGAGATCAACTGCTCGTGCGTCGGCTTTAGTTCTCAGCTGGAATCTGGAATCCAAGAAAAAATTGCCGCGGAAGTGATCTCGCGGGTACAGGCTCGGGCTTAGCCCAGGAGCTTGTCGACGCTGCCTGGGTCCGCATCCGAGAGCATCTGGCGGCAACGATCGTATTCGGCGTCGTCGCCGATGGCTTTCGAAGCGAGTGCCAACGCGGCGATTGCGCGCAGCACACCCTGGTTGGGCTCGTGGGAAAACGGAACCGGGCCCCAGCCCTTCCACCCGTTGGCACGCAGACGATCGAGGCCGCGGTGGTAGCCGGTGCGCGCACAAGAATAAGCGATGAGTTTTGTTTCATTGCGCGATAAGCCCTCCGCGGTGGACTGTGAGGCCCACAGCGAAGACACGGATTCGGCTTCGCTCGTACTGAGCATCTTCAGCGTTTCTTCGGCGCGAAACGCCCACACCAGAGGGCTTTCCGGGAATTTCAGGGCGGTATCTGCAGATTGCAGATCCTGGCCCTGGGCCGGATCGGCGGGCAGTTTCAGCGGTTCTGGGGCAAGCATGTCTTTCATTTCCATGCCCCATAGACTACTGGAGAATTGTGCACCTCACTGTGCGGTTATTCGTGCAGCGTGGTTAGGCGTGCAGCGTGGTTAATCGTGTAGCTTGTTCCAGAAATCGGAGACGTCAAAGCCGAAGTGATACAGCGCGCGGCGCACCACGGGTAACGACAGCCCAATGACCGACGACGGATCGCCGTCAATTCGGTCAATGAACCAGCCGCCCAGAGCTTCTAAGGTGAATGCGCCGGCGCATTTCCACGGCTCACCGGTAGCGGCATAGGCTGCAATATCGGCTGTGCTCGCTTGGGCGAAATCGATGCCGGTGGTAGCAGCTTCCGTATAGACCTGCCCTGCGACAATCAGGCAGTGACCGGTCAGTAGCTCGGCGTGGCGCCCAGCTTGTGCCTGCCAGCGTTCCACAGTGGCTGCTTCAGTATGCGGTTTGCCCTGCAACTCGCCGTCGAGAAGCAGCATGGAGTCACCACCAATGACGACATCATCGGGATAATCGTGCGCGATCGCTTCGGCTTTTGCCTGCGCTAAGGCGGCGACGATCTCGGTGGGGGAAGACTTAGCCAGCCCAGCTTGGATCGCGGCTTCGTCCACATCGGCGGGCGCGATGAGTGGCTCCACGCCTGCGGAACGCAAAATCCCAGCGCGCGACGGTGACTGGGAAGCCAGCACAATGCGGGGTCGGTGTGAGTTAGTCGTCACAGTACTCACTAATCAAAGTGCACATTCCGGTAGGCCGAAGGGTTGTACACGGGGCGTCCGCCGAGGTTTCGCCCAGTGCCCCAGCGGTTGCGTGGAGCGTGCACACCGGCGGCTTCGGCGCGGGCGCGGGCATGTAATTGCGCGACGACGACGGTCAACGCGGTTAATTCACCCTTGCTCGGGTCGCCGTTAACGACAGAATACGATTCCACAGCGTTGATTATTCCTTCCAGCGTGATGGGATGCTGTTATCTACAGTGTGATTATCTACAGCGCGATATTGCCGTGTTTTTTCTGCTGCGTCATGACCACTTTGCGGCCCAGCATGCGCAGGGCTTCGACCAAGTGACCGCGGGTTTCATTTGGCGGGATGACGGCATCGACGTATCCGCGCTCCGCAGCGGCATAGGGGTGGATGAATTTTTCTTCCATTTCCGCGGCCTTGTCTTCTGTAGCGTCAGCACCAAAAATGCCGCGGGCGGTTTCTTCGGCCTCTGCTACCGCGATCTGGGCCGTTGGCCAGGCATAGACTAGATCAGCGCCGAGATCCTTCGAGCCCATGAAAACATAGGCGGAGCCGAAGGCTTTCCGCAGGATGACGGTGATTTTCGGAACCGTGGCTTCGGCATATGCATAAGCCAGCTTTGCGCCTCGGCGCAACAAGCCGGAGCGTTCTTCAGCGTCGCTGTGCACAAAATCTGCCGCGTCCACGAATTCAATGATGGGCGTGTTGAAGGCATCGCAAGTGCGGATAAAACGCGCGGCCTTTTCCGCTGCCTGCGAGCTCAGCGCACCTGACTGGTGTGCGGACTGGTTGGCGACGATACCCACGGCTCGTCCTTCAATGTGGGCGAAGGCGGTGACGATATTCGGTGCGTATTCGTGCTGCAACTCAAAGATACCGTCGTCAGTGACAATATTGAGCACGTCGCGGACATCATAGGCAGCGTGGGCATCGTCCGGGATGAGCTCATCCAACTGATAATCAGTATCAGTGACGTTGTCTTGGACCGAGCCGACCTGGATTTCCGCTTCGGTGCGCAGGGCTTCTGCCATGTTGTTGACAGGCAAAAAGCCAATGACAGTGCGTGCGGTTTCTAACGCCGCAGCGTCGGACTCTGCACGCAAGTGGCAGGTGCCGGATTCGGTGGCGTGGATTTCTGCGCTTCCCAACGCTTGGGCATCCAGCCGGGTTCCGGTGGCATGGGCAATAGCTTCCTGGCTTGCGTGGTGCAAGCTGGCTTCGCCGTCGACCATAATGACG
Organism: Corynebacterium sp. LaCa_70; assembly: GCF_058182015.1. Taxonomy (NCBI): domain Bacteria; kingdom Bacillati; phylum Actinomycetota; class Actinomycetes; order Mycobacteriales; family Corynebacteriaceae; genus Corynebacterium; species Corynebacterium sp. LaCa_70. The sequence goes on along the minus strand of NZ_CP190914.1, from coordinate 1,807,042 downwards.
ATATCCGAAAATGCTGGGGTGAAAGCATGCAAACCGGTGGTCTGGCCGGTCACCACAGAAATTTGCGGAACGACACCAGATGCCTTCGTCATGTGCGCCAAAATCTTGGAATACATCGACAAGGTGACGATGCCCTCGGCCAACCGCGGGCCGATGCCTTCGTGGATTGCGACGATTGGTTGGCCGGTTTTGGTGGCCAGCTCATAAATCTTGCAGATCTTTTCACCGTAGACTTCACCCAGCTGCCCGGAAAAGACCGTGTTGTCTTGCGAGTATACGCAGACCCGACGGCCGCCGATGGTTCCGTAACCAGTGACTACACCGTCGGTGAGCGGCTTGTTGTGCTCGAGATCGAAATCACTAATCCGGTGCCGCGCGAGAGCATCGGTTTCGACGAAGGAATCAGCATCAAGTAGCTGCTCTGCACGCTCGCGCGCGGTGAGCTGACCGGCCTCGTGACGCTTGTCGACGGCCTCAGCTCCAACGGGCTGCGCTGCGTTTTTTAGGCGCTGGGCAAGGTCGGCGAGCTTGCCTGCGGTGGTAGTCATATCCGGTTGGGAAGCAGTCATAAGTGTCTAGTTTAGAGAACGGGTACCAAACCAGGAAATGATACCGCGAGAATTTCATAGATTTTAATAGAAGCGGACGTGGGGGAACTGGACCGGCAGGTATTCGCGTCCAATATCAGCGACCAGACGGCGGGTTTGCGGAGTACGTGCTGCGGTGGTGCGCTGCGGGCGGGCCGCCAGCGAGGACACGATTGCCGACAGGGCTGCGAGTTGGTCGTGGGTCGGATTGCCTTTTGTGATCTGCAGCAGCGGAGACTGGGTAGAAGTTAAGTTCAGAGAAGCCATGAATACAAATCCTTTCGAAAAACTAAGTGAAAACTCACTGAAAACTACAGCTGAGAACTACAGCGGGATATTGCCGTGCTTGCGCGCCGGGCGGGCGACAGATTTATCGGCATACAGCCGCAGATTGCGCGCGATCATGCCGCGGGTTTCACTCGGCAAAATTACGGCGTCGATCAGCCCACGCTCGGCGGCCTTATACGGGTTAAGCATGAAATCTTCGTATTCGCGCTCGAATGACGCCGCCAGGGCAGCGGTGTCCAGCCCGTCGTCGGCGGCTTTTTTGAGTTCCTTGCGGTGAATGAACCCCACCGCACCGGCTGCTCCCATGACCGCGATCTGTGCTGTTGGCCATGCCAGGTTCACGTCTGCGCCCAGGCCTTTCGACCCCATCACGCAATACGCGCCACCGTAGGCCTTGCGCATGGTCACGGTGATTTTCGGGACGCTGGCCTCGCCGTAGGCGTAGAGCAGTTTCGCGCCGCGACGCAGGATGCCGCCGTATTCTTGCGAGGCACCGGGCAAAAAGCCGGGGACGTCGACAAGCAACACGATCGGGATATTAAAAGCATCGCAGGTGCGGATGAACCGCGCGGCCTTTTCGGAGGAGTCGATATCCAAACAACCCGCATAGACCTGCGGTTGGTTGGCCACAAAACCGACCGTCTGGCCTTCGATGCGGCCAAAAGCAATCACGACGTTTTCGGCGCGTTTTTCCTGAATCTCTAGGTATTCGCCATCGTCGGTCAGCGCTTCGATGACGTCGCGGACCTCATAGGGTTGGGTCGGGGAATCCGGAATGATGGAATCCAATGCCGAATCCGTGTCCGCGAGATTATCCTCGACGGCACCGGTTTCCGGCACGTAGTGCTCCCGTGGTGGGCTCACGCGATTAGAGGTTGGCAGGTAGCTCACCAGGTCGTGTACCCAATCGAGGGCTTCTTCATCGGTGTCGGCAGTGAAATGCGAGTTGCCTGCTAGCCCCATGTGTGCGGAAGCGCCACCGAGTTCTTCCTGCGTGATTTCCTCGCCGGTGACAGTTTTGATGACGTCCGGTCCGGTGACAAACATCTTGGATTTCTTATCCACCATGACCACGAAATCCGTCAACGCGGGTGAATAGGCGTTTCCACCTGCGCAAGCACCCATGATGACCGAAATCTGTGGCACGACGCCGGAGGCTTGAATGTTTTGGTAAAAAGTCTGCGCGATCCAATCCAGTGAGACCACACCATCCTGGATGCGGGCACCGGCACCCTCGTATAAGCCGATCAGCGGGCGACCGGTAGTGATGGCTAGTTCTTGGATTTTCACCATTTTCTCGCCATAAACTTCGCCGAGCGCGCCACCAAAGACGGTGCCATCCTGCGAGAAGATGCACACCTCCCGCCCGTCGATAGTGCCCCATCCGGTCACGATACCGTCGGTGACCGGGCGGCGCGCACCCATGCCGAAATCCTGCGTGCGGTGCCGGGCGAGCTGGTCGGTTTCTACAAACGAGCCCTCATCGAGGAGATAATCCAGCCGGTCACGCGCGGTGAGCCTGTCCTGGGAGCGCACTTTGTCGTGTGCGGCGGTACCCATGGGGGCGTGGGCTTCTTCCCGGCGGCGCTTGAGGTCGGCGATCTTTTCCGCGGTGGTTTCCGCAGCCAAGTTCTCTAAAGGTGAGGAAATAGTCATGTTTAGACTATAGGCAGGTTTTGCGACAGAAAGCACGTTTATATGAGGGTGAGTTTAGTCACAAAACAAAACTAATATGTTCGTGGCGCCGTAACCAACGAAGCAGCAAAGGCTAAGCCTCCAGTGAAAACCAATAAAAACCATGCGGCGGCAGCATCACCGTCCACGGCGTGGTGCCGCATTGCGGAAAGCGCGCGCCACCGGATAATTCCACCGGCGTGCACCCGGCAAAAGCCGAAAGATCCAGGTGGGCGGCCTGCGCGGAATCCGCGAAATTAAACACGCACAGCACAACTTCGGCGGGTTGCCGATCAATCGGGCGCTGCTTGTCGACGGCCGGCCCCGCCGCACCGTTCGCCGCACCACACGCTCGGGTAAACGCCAAAATCGCAGGATTACCACGGGCGGGAGTGCCGGTGGTGTTTTCTGCACTAGTTTCTGTCGCTACTTGTGCAACTTCGTGATAGCTTCCTTCGCCAAATGCCGGGTGTGCTTTGCGAATCTGAATCAGCTCGCGGAACCAGCGCAACAACGAATTATCCAATTGCAGCTGCGCAGCGACGTTCACTGCTTGATAGCCAAAGCGCTCATTCGCGATCACCGGGCGTCGTAAAGCTTCTGGCTCTGCGGTGGAAAAACCTGCGTTGCGCTCCGACGACCACTGCATCGGGGTGCGCACGGAATCGCGATCCGGTAAAAACAGATTTTCTCCCATGCCGATCTCATCGCCGTAGTAAATAAACGGCGAACCCGGCATGGCCAGCAACAAAGCCTTGAACAATTCGAGCTTATTTCGGTCACCGCCCAGCAGCGGGGCCAAGCGGCGCGAAATGCCCACGTGAGCGCGCATCTGCGGATCCGGCGCATACATGGCATACATGAGTTTGCGCTCGGCGTCGTCGACCATTTCCAAGGTTAGCTCGTCGTGGTTGCGCAAAAACGTGCCCCACTGAGCGGTGGCAGGCAGAGCTGGCATCTCCGCCATGATCTCCGAAATCGGAGCCGCCTCCCCGCGCGCGGCAGCCTGGTAGATCCGCGGCATCAGCGGGAAGTTGAAACACATGTGGAACTCATCGCCGTTGCCCTCGCCGAAGAAATTCACCACCTTCTCCGGCGGCTGGTTGGCTTCGGCGAGCATGATCGCATCCGGGTACTCAGCATCCAGCAGTGCACGGATGGAGCGGATGAATTCGTGGGTTTCCGGCAATGATTCACCACCGACGCCATCGCGCTCATACAAGTAGGGGATGGCATCCAAGCGGAAGCCGTCCAGGCCCTTGTCCATCCAGAAACGAATGATGGCATAGACCTCATCGTGCACCGCGGGGCAGTCATAGTTGAGGTCTGGCTGGTGGGAATAAAAACGGTGGAAATAATACTGCCCGCGCACCTCGTCATAGGCCCAGTTGGAGGTTTCTACGTCCGTGAAAATCACGCGGATTTCCGGGTATCGGTTCGGATCATCACCCCAGACGTAATAATCACCGTAGGGCCCTGTTGGGTCCGTGCGGGATTGCTGGAACCAATAGTGATCACTTGAGGTGTGGTTGAGTGCCAGGTCAGTGATGATTTTCATGCCGCGCTTATGCGCCTGGTCCAGTAGTTCCTCCAGGTCGGCCATGGTGCCGTAGGCGGGAAGGATCGATCGGTAATCGGCAACATCGTAGCCGTCGTCGCGCAGAGGCGAATGAAAAAACGGCGGGAGCCAAACACAGTCCACGCCCAGCCACTGTAAATAATCCAGCTTGGCAGTTACCCCGCTGATGGTTCCGGTGCCGCGGCCTGCCCCGTCGTAGAAAGCCGGTACCAAAGCTTGGTAGAAAATCGCGTTTTTGTACCACATGGTGGCGACACTCCTTGCAGTAGTGGATGGCGGTTATGGCGGGGTATGGGGTGTGGCTGGGTACGGGATATGGCTGGGTGTGGGGTATGGCCGGGCGGGGTGCGGACCCTGCTTTATGGTCTAGCGCGCCAGACAACGACGCTGAGAATGAGCATGCCAGCAAACACGAGCGCTGGTAGCACCCCAGGCTCATCCTGAAACACGTTCCACACGGCTTGCACGCCGGCTAGCACGGTGAAAAACCCGACGAAGCCAGCGATGGTCTGCCACACGAGATGATCCCGCTGGCTGTAGTGCTCCGGGGCCCGATCGCCGTGCATAAAGCTTAAGCTTTCACGCCGCCAGCAGTCAGGCCGGAGACGATGCGGTGCTGGAATATCAGCACCATGACGATCAGCGGGATGGTCACCAAAGCACCGGCAGCCATGGTGGCGGCATACGGGTATTCGAATGCCGACGGACCGGAAAAACGGGCAATGGCGACGGTCACGGGCTCGGTCGCCCGGTTGGACAGCTGGCGTGCCAGCATGAATTCATTCCAGGTGGTGATAAACGCGATGATCGCCGTGGTAAATAACGCCGGGGCTGCCAGCGGCAAGAGAACCAACCGGAAGGCTTGCCCGCGTGATGCGCCGTCGACGCGCGCGGCTTCTTCCAATTCCCACGGCAATTGCCGGAAAAACGACACCAGGGTGTAGACGGTCAGTGGAAGGGCGAAAGAAATATTCGGGATGATCATTGCCCGGTAGGTGCCGATCCACTCCAGGTCACCGAACAGCTGAAATAGTGGGGTGACTAGCGCGATCGCCGGGAACATGGACGCAGCCAGGATCAAGCCAGTGATGAATCCCTTGCCCGGAAATTCCAGGCGTGCAATGGCATAGGCAGTAAACACGCCGACAGCGACAGCCAGGCCGGTCGTTGCCAAGGAAATCAACAGCGAGTTAACAATCGCGCCCACAAAGTCGTTGCCCTTGTCCGTCGCCAAGGCATCAGCGAAGTTGTCCAGAGTGACGTGCGTGGGCCACGGGGTGGTATCGAAGGTGTGGTCGGAATCGCGCAGTGCGGTGACCACCATCCAATAAAACGGTGCCAAGCCCCAGAAGATGATGAACGCCAGGCCCAGGTAGTGCCAAAGCTGTGCAGGCCGACGGCCCGAGCGCGCGCGTGGAGCTGCCTTAGATGGAGCTGCCTCAGTGTGTGCCGTGCTCATTTAAGACACCTCCTGCGGTGTTGTCGTGCGCTTGCTGCCGGAAACATTGGCGCCCAAAAAGCGAATCATGAAAAACGCCACGGCGAAGATCAGCAGGAAGATCAGTGTCGAGAGGGCAGAAGCGGAATTGAAATTGCCCTGACGCATATCTTCGACGACCAACTGGGAGATCACTGCCGTCGGCGAGTTGGAAGAACCAGAAATCATGATCACTGGCAAGTCATACATGCGCAGTGCATCGAGGGTGCGGAACAAGATCGCCACCATCAGGGCAGGCTTGACCAGTGGCAACGTGATGCGGACAAAGCGCTGGATGCGGCTAGCGCCGTCCACCTTGGCGGCATCGTAGACCTCATCGGGGATCATCTGCAGGCCAGCGAGAATCAGCAAAGCCATAAACGGCGACGTCTTCCACACATCGGCGATGATTACCGCAAATCGCGCGGCCCACGGGTCTGTTGTCCAGTGAATATTGGCGTCAAGCAGCGAGTTCACGACGCCGTGATCGGCAAACATGAATTGCCACAGCTTGGCCGTCACCGCCGTCGGAATCGCCCACGGGATCAGCACCGCGGCACGCACCAGACCGCGGCCACGGTATTTCCCATTCATGATCAACGCCATGGCCATACCCAGAATGATTTCCAGGCTGACGGTCACGACGGTGAAAAACAGCGTGATGCCCACCGCCGGCCAAAAATCCGTCGCCAGAGAGCCTGGAGGGCAGGTGATTGCGGTGCCATCAGAGCCCATACACCGGTTATTGACCCAGTACAGATAATTATCCAGGCCGGCAAAACCGCCTTCGGTAAACAACCCTGTTTCGGGGTCGAGTCGACGGTTTCCTTGAAACGACAAGAAGATCGCGCGCACCACCGGATAACCAATCACGATGGCGAGCACGATCAACGCTGGGGCAATGAGCCAACCAGCCTGCCGAAGTTGTGAACTCCAGGTAGTGCGTGCAGGCATATTAGTGAGAGGCAGCCTCGATAGCCTTCTTCATGTCCGCAACAGCCTCATCGACGGGCTTGTCGCCCTTCAATGCCGCATATGCGTTGTCCTGGATGGCCTTCGAGATCGCCTCGTAGAACGGCGAAACCGGACGTGGTGCGGCGTTTTCCAGGGATTCCTTCAGCGCTGGCAGGTACGGGAACTGCTCAACCAAGGACTCATCTTCGTAGATGGACGCCAGTACTGGTGGGAAGGAGTTTTCCGCGAACGAGGTCTGGTTTTCCTCGTTGATGATGAACTTCATGAAGTCCAGCGCGGTCTTCTTGTGCTCCGAATTGACGTTGATGCCGTTGTTGTAACCACCCAGGGTGGACACACCGACGCCATCCTTACCGACGAGCGGGGACACCTCGAACTTGCCAGAAGTCGCGTCTGCTTCTTCCGCGTTGGTGTACATATATGGCCAGTTGATGGCGTAGGCGGTCTCGCCGCCAGTGAATGCCAGGTTGGTTTCTTCTTCGGTAGCAGACAGTGACGACGAGGAAATGGTGCCGTCCTCGAAGGCATCAACTAGTGCTTGCAGGCCAGCTTCGGCTTCGGCGCTATCTACGGTGACTTCGTCGCCGTCCAGCACGGAACCGCCCCAGCCTTCGATAAAGCCGATGGTGTTGACGGTCAAGCCCTCGTACTGCTTCAACTGCAGGGTCAGACACTCGACGGCGTCGTCCAGATCCGCACAGGACTGTGCCAGGTCATCGAAGTTTTCCGGCTCGGAATCCACCAGTTCGGTGTTGCGGAACAACAGCTGGCCGTTGGTGTTTTGCGGCAATGCGTACAGGGTGTCGCGGTAGGTTGCGGATTCCACGGTGGCATCCAGCAGGTCCGAGGTATCAACTTCGTAGTCGCCCTCGAGTGGTTCCAGCCACTGGTTTGCAGCGAAGTCGGCGGTCCAGATGACATCCAGTGCCATGACGTCATAGTCCGAATTGCCGGCCTGCAGGGACTGCACGAGGGTTTCGCGCTGGTCATCGGCCTCGCCTGCGAGCTCTTCGAGCGTTACTTGCTCGTCGGGGTGCTCTTCGTTCCACTTTTCGATAATTGGGGTGATCTTATCGGTGTCGTTACGGCCCATGGCGAAGGTGATCGGGCCGCGGCCTTCTTCACTCGAACCGGATTTCTCGGCGGTGGATCCGGCCGAATCTGCCGAGGAATCGGAGCCAGAACCGGCGCTGTCTGCTGAATCTTCCGAAGAACAGGCAGCAAGTACCAGGGAAGAGGCGAAGACGGTGGCAGCAACTTTGCCGGTACGGCCGGTGGCCAGGGAACGCATGGACGGCAGGGTCCTGGTCTTGAGTGGCTTGGAGGTCATGGGGCGAGGCACCTTTCTGGTCGGGGGTGTGTGACGTGCCGCGCGAATCACTCGCGAGTGGCGGTGTGCACACAGGTGTTGACTAACTTTAAAATGAATCCACAGTATTGCGCGCTGAAATCTGGAAATTCACCCCCAATATAGGGAATGTTGGGGGTGGAAACTACTTGTTGTGTCCGCCGCTGGCGCGCGCGGTGACAGAGTTATCGCTGACAGCCTGGCCGGTTTCGGCATCGAAGCGGTGGGCACTGGCAGGATCGAAAGACAACGTCACTGTCTGGCCACGCTGGGGGCGTGTATCGGCATACCAGCGAGCCACGAAGCGGTGGGGAGTGCCGTCGCCATGTGCGCCTGCATTATCACTGCCAGTAACACCGCGGCCAATACCATCACGGCCAGCCGCGTCATCCGGCGCGAGGTAAATATAGGATTCCGCGCCTAATTCTTCGACAATGTCGATGGTTCCGCGCACCGTGGCGAGGGAGGCGGGGACTGCGGGGGCCTCCGAGGCTTCAGGGGATTGCCGGCTGGTGTCGTCAGCAGGGGCGATGTGGACCTGCATATGCTCAGGGCGCACGCCAAAACGAATGCCGTGATGCGCATCCGCATCGCCGTCGGCAAACACAGCGCTGGCCGGGAAGATATTCATCGCCGGGGAACCGATGAAACCGGCGACAAACTCGTTGGCTGGGTGGTCATAAAGCTCACGTGGCGGGGCAACTTGCTGCAATAGGCCATCTTTGAGCACCGCCACGCGATCCCCCATGGTCATCGCTTCGACCTGGTCGTGGGTGACATATATCGTCGTGGTGCCCAGGCGCTGTTGCAATGCGGCCAGCTCGGAACGCGTCTGCACGCGCAGCTTCGCATCGAGGTTGGATAGCGGCTCGTCCATCAAAAATGCCTGCGGTTCCCGCACAATCGCCCGTCCCATGGCCACACGCTGGCGCTGACCACCGGAAAGCTCTTTCGGTTTGCGCTTGAGAAAGTCCGTCAGCCCCAGGGTTTCCGCGGCGGCTGCCACCTTTTTCGCGATCTCAGCTTTGGGAACTTTCGCCAGCTTCAACGCGAAACCCATGTTCTGCTCGACCGTCAGGTGCGGGTACAACGCGTAGTTTTGGAACACCATCGCGATATCACGCTCGCCCGGTTCGGTGCCGGTGACGTCTTTGTCTCCAATAAGAATGCGCCCGGAGCTGATATCTTCCAGCCCGGCGAGTGCGCGCAGCGTAGTGGACTTGCCGCACCCAGAGGGACCGACCAGCACCAAGAATTCGCCGTCGGCAATCTCAAGATCCAACTCGGAAACCGACGGTGCCGCTGCGCCGGGATACTGAATAGTGACCGACTCAAACGTGACTTTTGCCATGCAAGCAATGTAGCACCAGTAGAATATCGACCATGAGTCTTGATGCCCGCCAGCTTGCCGACGCCCTGGATTTCGCGACTATTTCCTATACGGAATCCACCGAATCGACGAATACCGATCTGCTTGCCGACGCCGACGCTGGGCCGTGGACGGTGCGCATCACCACGAACCAAACCGCGGGCAAAGGCCGATTGGGTCGGGTGTGGGAAGCCCCACCAGGGGCAAATCTGGCGATGTCGGTGCTGCTGATGCCTACTTCGCTGGATCGCATTGGCACGATCCCGCTGGCTGCCGGTCTGGCGGTCGCGGATGCGATTAGTGGAACCCGCCTGAAATGGCCCAATGACGTGCTGTTGGGAGAAAAGAAGCTGTGCGGAATTCTGGCGGAAGCTAGTGCAGCGCCGAGAGCTCGCGTGGTCGTTGGTTGGGGCATCAACGTGGCGTTGCGCGAAGATCAATTGCCGGTGCCGCATGCCACCAGCCTGCAGATTGCTGGGAAATCAACGGATCACACGCAGGTCGCGGCAGATGTGCTGCGCAACTTCTACGAGCGCATGCAGCAATGGCAGGACAACGACCCACAGTTGCTGGATGATTACCGCTCGGCCTGTGCCTCAATTGGTGTGCGGGTGCGCCTGGAGAGCCATTCGGACACCATTGAAGGCACCGTCGATACTGTCACCGATGATGGGCGCATCAGCATCGATGGCAAGGCGTTTTCTGCTGGCGACGTGTCCCATCTGCGTCGACAAGATGGGAACTATAGCTAATGGCGGGCATGGGCACAGGCGGTGGCCGCGGGCTGGCGATCAAACCGGACGAGCAGGTGTTGGTGGATATGACTGCGCCAACCAGCACGCTGGTCTTCCCATTTTTGGAAGTCATCCTGCTTACCGGTGTGGCCTGGATGGGTATTGGTTGGCTGGATAACCCGCATAACCTACCGGACCTCGCTACCGGTGTGTTTGATCCCGTGCTGCTGCACAACAGTGTGGTCACGGTGTGGCTGGTTTTGGTGGTATGGCGATTTGTGTTGCCGTTGCTGCGCAGTCGCAAACAGCGGTTCATCGTGACCAACCAAAGGATCGTCGCCCGCCCCGCCAAGCTGACAGCAAAGGTAGATTCCATTCCCTTAGGGCAGGTGCTGGATGTAGCGCGGCGTCGCAAAGGGATTTCTTTGGCGGTGCGTGGGTTTTCGTATCCGCTGTATTTCGGCGGAGTTCCGAAGTCCAAGAAAGTCGTCGGGGAAATCAACAATGCTTTGCACCCGAGCCCATATTTTTAACCCGCAACGTGCAGCAGCTTGAAACAGCGATGGTTTCCGGCTTAGTGCGAGCCCGGTTACAATAAGTTTTTGTGACTAACCCATCTGAGCCATCTGAGACAGAACAATCCAATTCCGCTGCAGCTGAAAGCCCGGCACGGACACCCGCCGCTGATCTTCCAGTAGTCGCAGTCGTCGGCGATGGGCAGTTGGCGCGCATGATGGCCCCGGCGGCCAGCGAATTGGGGCAATCGCTGCGCGTTTTGGCAGGCAAGCCAGATTCTTCGGCGGCCCAGGTCACCAGCGATGTTTACATCGGCGACTACCGTAACTTGGATGATTTGCGTGCGGTTGCCGCTGGTGCTGATGCCGTCACCTTTGATCATGAACACGTGCCGCTAGAGCACCTGCGCACCTTGCAAGCGGAAGGCGTGAATATCCAGCCAGGTCCTGCTGCCTTGGAAAACGCGCAGGACAAACTGGTGATGCGCCGCAACCTGGACAGCCTCGGCGTGCCGGTGCCGGCATTTGCACCGATCACCGATTCCGAGAGCGCCCGTGCGTTTTGGGAGGAGCACGACGGCAAAGTTTGTCTGAAGGCTTGCCGCGGCGGATACGACGGCAAGGGCGTCTGGTTCCCGGAATCGATAGCCCATTTAGAAGCTCTTGTCGACGAACTGCTGGCAGAAGACGTCGAATTGCTAGCAGAAACCAAGGTGGATTTCGTCAGCGAGCTCTCCGCAATGGTTGCGCGTGCACCATCTGGCCAGCTGCAGACCTGGCCAGTGGTGGAATCGGTGCAGGCCGGGGGAGTGTGTGCCGAGGCAGTTGCCCCCGCGCCGGGGCTGCCGGAATCGCTGCGCAGTGAGGCCGAACAACTGGCAGTGACCGTGGCCGAGCAACTGGATGTGACCGGCGTTTTGGCGGTCGAGTTGTTCCATTATGTTGATGAATCAGGTAACGACCGGTTGAGCGTCAACGAGTTGGCGATGCGCCCGCACAACACGGGACACTGGAGCCAAGATGGGTGCGTGATCTCGCAGTTTGAACAGCATTTGCGGGCGGTGCTGGATTATCCGCTTGGTTCAGCTGAGACCACCGCGCCGGTGACCGTGATGGCCAATGTATTGGGTGGTGAGGCTGATCCGGAGATGCCGATGCGCGAACGTGTGCGCGCAGTGTGGCAGCGTTTTCCGCAGGCCAAGGTGCATTTATACGGCAAAGATTACCGTCCAGGCCGCAAGATGGGGCATGTGAACATGAGCGGAGGGGCTGACGCCGCGGAAGTACGTCGGCAAGCCACACTGGCCGCGAATTTCGTGGTTAATGCCCAGTGGGACGATGGCTACACCGGCTAGTCTGAAAATGAGCGTCTGAAGATGAGCATGTGAGCATGAGGAGGAGCAAAGATGAGCCAAGAAACTACGCAGCACCATCACGTACAGAACACGCAGAATAACGGCCCTGCTATTGGGCTAATCATGGGCTCGGATTCTGACTGGGACACCGTCAAGCCCGCCGTAGAAGTATTCGCGGAATTCGGAGTGCCATTTGAAGTTGGCGTAGTTTCGGCGCACCGCACCCCAGAAAAAATGCTGGCGTATGCGAAACAAGCACACCATCGGGGCGTGAAGTGCATCGTGGCGTGCGCAGGCGGTGCTGCTCATTTGCCGGGCATGGTGGCTGCGGCCACTCCGCTTCCCGTGATCGGGATTCCCCGGGCACTGAAAAACCTGGATGGGCTGGATTCTTTGCTGTCTATCGTGCAGATGCCAGGCGGAGTGCCGGTGGCTACGGTCTCGATTGATGGGGCGAAAAACGCCGGACTGTTGGCGGTGCGTATTTTGTCGGCGGGGCAGCCAGAGCTGGTCGACGCCATGGCGAAATACCAGGAGTCCATGGCTGCCGACGTCGAAAAGAAAGACCAGCGTTTGCGCGAGAAACTCGAACGCATGGCCGAAGAAGAGGCCTAGACGGGTCTAGATGGGCCGAGGCTGCGCGATGGAGTACCACGGGATCGTGCCGCGGCCATCGCACCCTGAATAAACCTGAATAAACCTGAATAAACCTGAATAAAAATCCCCGGAAAATTGGCTGTGAACTGACAGTACGCGTGTGATCCGTCATACTGTCTGAATGAAAACCTCCGAGGATCGCTCCGCGAAGCTAGCCGTTACCGTGTTCCCCGTCGCCATTCTGGTGGGGATCACGATTGCGTATTTCTTCCCGGCACCGTTTCTGCCGCTCGCGGATTACATCACGTATTTCCTGATGCTGATTCTCTTCGCGATGGGGTTGACACTTACCATCCCGGATTTTCAGGAAATCGCGCGTCGCCCATGGCCAATCTTTCTCGGTGTGATCGGCCAGTTCGTGATCATGCCGTTGTTTGCGGTGGGTGTTGCCAAGCTTTTTGATCTGGATTCCGCACTCGCCGTCGGACTGCTGATGCTTGGCTCGGTTTCTGGTGGAACCGCCTCGAACGTGATCGCCTACCTGGCGCGGGGAGATGTCGCACTGTCGGTGGCGATGACTTCAGTATCCACGCTGGTCTCACCGATTGTGACCCCACTGCTCATGCTGGCACTAGCCGGAGAAGACATTGCTGTTGACGGTGCCGGAATGGCCCAGACTTTGGTGCAAACCGTGTTGCTGCCGGTGCTGGGTGGCTTGGTGCTGCGCTATTTCTTTGACGGCTTCATCACCCGGATTACCCCGATCCTGCCGTGGGTGTCCATCGTCGGTATCTGCTTGGTGATGTTCCCGATGGTGGCAGGCGCCGGCGAGCGTTTGGCGCAAGTCGGATTTGTCCTGGTGATCGCCGTGTTGCTGCATAATGTCATCGGGTATGTGCTGGGATATCTTGTTGGCAAACTATTGGGCATGCCGCAGTCGTATAACCGCACCGTCGCCATCGAAATCGGTAGCCAGCAATCAGGCTTGGCCTCGGCGATGTCGGCAAAATTTTTCAGTCCAGAAGCCGCGCTACCAGGTGTGGTAGCTGCGATTGTCCACAACATCACCGGCGCAGTCTTTGCCACGATCGTGCGCCGGACGGGCAGCGATGCTGCACGACCTACCCAACCTGCTCGTTAAGAATAAAATTTCAGAAAGTGACCATCGACCGTGACAATGAGAACCTCTGAGGACCGCTCGGCTGCCATCGCCGTGACCGCATTTCCTGCCTTCATCTTGGTAGGAACGATCATTGCGTATTTCTTTCCTGCGCCGTTTGTGCCATTGACCGGGGCAATTACCTATTTTCTGATGATCATCATGTTCGGGATGGGGCTCACACTCACCATCCCGGATTTTCAGGAAATCGCCCGTAGGCCGTGGCCGGTGTTTATCGGGGTGGTTGGTCAATTCGTGATCATGCCGCTATGTGCGGTGGGCGTCGCCAAGCTCTTGGGGCTGAATCCAGCGCTGGCAGTCGGGCTATTGATGCTGGGCTCAGTGCCAGGCGGAACCTCGTCGAACGTGATTGCCTATCTTTCGCGTGGCGACGTCGCGCTGTCCGTGGCCATGACGTCGGTGTCGACGTTGCTCTCGCCGATCGTGACCCCGTTGCTCATGCTCGCATTAGCTGGGGAAGACATTGCCATCGATGGTGCTGGCATGGCGGTGACTCTGGCGCAAACCGTGTTGGTTCCGGTGATCGGTGGGCTTATTTTGCGTTATATTTTGGATACTGCGATCGCGAAAATTAGCCCGATCCTGCCGTGGGTTTCCATCGTCGGTATTGGCGGAGTGGTCTTTCCTACCGTGGCAAATACTGGCGAGCGGCTCGCGCAAGTTGGGGTGATCGTGGTGGTTGCTGTGTTGCTCCACAATGTTTTCGGTTATCTCTTGGGGTATGCAGCTGGCGCTTTGTTTAAGCTGCCACCATCGCATAACCGCACCATGGCGGTCGAAATTGGTACGCAATCGGCGGGTCTGTCTTCCGGCATGGCCGCAAAATTCTTTACCCTAGAAGCAGCATTGCCGGGTGCTGTCGCCGCCGTGCTGCACAACATCACCGGCGCTATCTATTCTGCGATGGTGCGGCGTTTTTCTCGTGCGATTCCGAACGCCACTGATGCCGATGCTGGTGGCGTGGTGTCGCAGTCGCTACCGGCCACCCGGTAAATGCGGTTTAGCTCACAAAAAATCGGGTGTGTTAACTGGTTCCCCGCTATAATTGCGGGGCATGATCTTCCAACGAACCGTACCGCAGCGTTTGTCCCTGCAACCACTGCCCGATAAATTTGCCGATTACCTACGGACCTTCGCTTTTACCGGGGCAGATGGTGCAACCGCTGCAGAAAGGGTCGAAATCGCAGCACCGTTTTTGTCCCAGTCACTGGGGTGGGTCCCGAAAGTTGGTGCTGATGTCGCGGTCGAGGCATTTGATAAAGCACGCGCGGTGCAACCCGAGTGGCATGCGCTCGGCGTGAAAAAGCGCGCGAAGATCATCGAAAAATTCCATGATCTGGTGCTCAGTAATCGCGAGCTGATCATGGACCTGGTGCAGCTGGAGATGGGCAAGGCCCGTTCGGGCGCGTTCGATGAGGTCACCGACGTGGCGAACAATGCCCGGTATTATGCGGGGCAAGCACCCAGACTGCTGCGTCCGCAGAAAAAGCGTGGTGGCATGCCGGTGCTGACCACAACCTATCTGCATCATGATCCCAAGGGTGTCGTTGGGCAGATCAGTCCATGGAATTACCCGTTTAGCTTAGGTATTGCCGACTCTATCCCGGCGCTGCTGGCGGGTAACACCGTCGTCGCCAAGCCGGATTCGCACACCCCGTTTACGATGTTGCTGATTGCGCACTTGTTGTCTGAAGCCGGCCTTCCTGACGGCGTGTTCACTGTCGTGATCGGCTCTGGTGGGGTAGTGGGCAGTGTGATTGCTGACAACTGCGATTTTTTGATGTTCACCGGCTCGACAGCCACCGGCAAGATCCTAGCGGAGCAAGTGAGTAAACGCCTGGTCGGTTTTTCTGCGGAACTCGGCGGTAAAAACCCAATGATCGTCGCCAAGGATGCCAATCTCGATACCGCGGTGCGCGCGATCACGCATGCGTGTCTGTCGAATACGGGGCAGCTGTGCGTGTCCATCGAGCGCATTTATGTCGAGCACGATATTTACGACGAATTTTGTGAAAAGCTTGCGGAGGCTTTCCAGTCGCAGAAACTAGGCGGTGCGCTGAACTGGAAACACCAGGTCGGTTCGTTGGTCAGTGCAAGCCAGCTGGAGACCGTGCAAGAGTTCGTGGATGATGCGAAAGCCGCTGGTGCGCGCGTGGTTACTGGTGGCAGGGCCCGGCCGGATGTGGGGAAGTATTTCTACGAGCCGACGATCCTGCTCGATGTCCCGGATAGCGCCCGTCTGTTGCGCGAAGAAGTTTTTGGGCCAGTCGTGTACATCCAGCCGGTGGCGGATATGGACGAAGCCGTCGCGGCTGCAAATGACACCTGCTATGGGCTGAATTCTTCGGTATTTGCGGCACCGAAAACCGCGTGGAAGATTGCTCCACGGGTGCAGGCGGGATCTGTCAACATTAACGACGGCTACGTTGCGGGTTGGGCCTCGGTGGATAGCCCGATTGGTGGGTATAAGGAATCGGGGGTTTCGCGGCGCCATGGCGCAGAGGGGCTATATAAATACACTGAGCCGAAAACGATCGCACAACAACGTGGTTTCCCCATTTGGGGGCCGCGACGACTTCCACAAAAGGCCTGGTCAAAGGTGTTGAGCCGCAGTTTATCGCTGGGGAAGAAAACTGGGTTGCTGCGCTAAGATCTTTTCGTTATAGTAGGAGATGTCTTCGCAGGCCGTGGCCCGGGCCACCACCCCCCCGAGTGGCCCCTGGCCCTCCTGTCGGAGGCGCCGCCCCGTGGAATTCACCCCCCCCGAAATCCCACGGGGCTTAAAAATTTCTTGGTTAAATAAGTGGCAATAGATCACACGTCCGCACCCCTCCTCCTGGCCAACGCCATGGTATCTTATGTAAAAATATCGGCCGATGTAGTGCCGATTTGTTGACAATGTTGTGGTGTATGGAGGCAAGGGGCGGAATGTCGGGTGTGCTGAAAGTTGTAGCTGGCCTGCTGGTAGGAATTGTTCTGACGGTGGGTGCTCTCTTTGGCCTCAACAAGATGAGCCTATTGGAGGAGCCGACTCGCTCCATTACTTCGACTGGTATCGGTGGCACGCTCGAGGAGATCTCGGAAGTGGCCGTTGAGCAGTACTCGTATTCTGCCGTGGGACGCTTTGAGGAAGACGGGTGGAGGGCACTAGGGTTCAGGGTTCCGCTGACGGGAAAGCATTTTCTTATTGCCTACGACGGGGTGGTGAAGGCCGGGGTGAAAAACATTGAGAAGTCGGATGTGCATATCGACGATGCCGCCCGTACTGTCACCATCACGGTTTTCCAGGCGGAGATCCTCTCGAATGAAATTGAGCCCTCGTCCGTGGTGGTATATGACCAGTCATTCAACCCTTTGAATCAGGTCAGGGTGGAAAATTACGCGGAGTTCTTGGACAGTGAAGAAAAGCGAGCTGAGGATAAGGCCAGGGAGAATGGTTTGCTCGAGCGGGCGCAACAGCGTGTGACTGATTTGGTTGCGGCCCAGGCCGAGGCGTTTTTGGCAGGATCGGACAAGGACGGCTACGAGGTTCGAGTCCAAGTTTCCTAGGCCGCCGAGTATTCGGGTTCAGCTCCGCGCGCCTTGACGCGCCGCGACCCCAGCACTAGACATAAGTTATGTCTCTCAACACCACTTCCAGTCGCCATTTTGGCCACAACCTCAAAGAACACACGCTCACCGTCCCGTGGGACCCGCACAGTACCTCCGCCGGCAGCTTTGAGCTCTACGCCCGCGAAATTTACGCCGACGGTAACGAAGACAAACCCGCCATCGTCTACCTGCAGGGTGGCCCAGGATTCCCCGCACCACGCACGTTCGGAGGGGCAGGCAAAGTCGCCGGATCCGAGATCGGCGGGGTAGTGGGCAAAGCACTGGAAGAATTCCGTTTCATCCTGCTGGACCAGCGCGGCACCGGCCGTTCCCACCGTATCGATAGCGCCAGCCCAGCCGAAGATTTAAGCGTCGAGCGCCTGTCGAAACTCCAGCAAAGCTATATCGTCGACGACGCCGAAGCCCTACGCAAGGCCCTGGGCATCGAAAAATGGTCCTTGTTCGGCCAATCCTTTGGCGGTTTCTGCATTACCTCGTATTTGTCGCGCTACCCAGAGTCCATCGAGCATGCCTACCTCACCGGTGGCCTACCCGCCACGAGCGTGGGCATCGATGATGTCTACCGCTCCACTTTCGAGAAAGTGCGCGCCCGCCACCACGCCATGTATCGCGAGTACCCCTGGATCGATGAGCGCATCCGGGAGGTCTGCCACCACCTGGATCAGTCCCAAGAACTCTTGCCGACGGGCGAGCGGCTGAGTGCACGCCGCCTGCGCACCATCGGCATCACGCTGGGGCAGGGGCCGGGATTCCACACCCTGGCGTACCTATTTGAAGATCCATTCCGCACTGTTGGCGGCGAAAAACGGTTGAAGACTGATTTTTTGACGAGCGTCGCCGGAATGGTGTCTTTTGCCGACGGCCCTTTGTATGCCGCGATCCACGAATCCATCTACGGCGGTGTGGTAACCCCGGGCGCTACGAACTGGTCTGCGCACCGCATCCGCGAAGAAATCCCAGGCTTCGAAGAAAACGCCGATCCTCGTTCGAACGAACCGTTTTATCTCACCGGTGAGCATGTCTTCCCGTGGCAATTCGATGAAGATCCCGCCCTGCACGCTTTCCGCGAAGGCGCCCACGATCTGGCACAATACAATTTCCAGACCTCGCCGTATGACCGTGCGGTCTTAGCAACCGCACCCGTATCTGCTGCTGCGACGTATTTCGACGACATGTATGTGCCATTTGAGCTGTCTTTAGACACCGCGCGCGCTTATGCGGATTGTCGCCTGCATGTCACCAACCTGTATCAGCACGACGGCATCGGCTACGCCGGCGCAGAAATCTTCGACACCCTGCGCGATAAGGTCCGCGATTTTTAACAGTGAAGAATCTTTTAACAGTGAAAAATCACAGTGCCGCTGCTAGTAGACGAGCGGTGTAGTCGTGGGCCGGGTTCTGCCACATCGTGCCGACGGCACCGGATTCCACGATCCGGCCGTCGCGCATGACAACCGCCTCATCGCAGATCTGGCGCACCACGTGCAGGTCGTGGCTCACGAACACTAAGGTCAGTCCGTAGTCGTCGACCAGCAAGTCCAGTAGTTCCAATACCTGGGAACGTACGGAAACATCAAGCGCGGAGACGGCTTCGTCGGCAAGCAGAATATCCGGGTTGCCAGCAACCGAGCGCGCAATGGAAATGCGCTGGCGCTGGCCACCGGAAAACTCGTGCGGCAAGCGGGCGGTGGCATCGTCGGGCAACCCGACCTCGGCCAGGATTTCTGTGATGCGCTCATCGCTACCGCCGCCCTCCGCAATGGCGCGGCCGATGCGCAGCCGCGGGTTCAGGGAAGAAAACGGATCCTGGAACACCATCTGGACCCCAGCGTTGACCTGGACTTTCCCGGCAGTCGGAGCCTCCAAACCTGCGATGAGTTTCAGCAGCGTGGATTTCCCAGAACCGGAAGCGCCCACGATGCCCAGGCGCGCACCCCGGCGCACCTGCAAGTTGATATCGCGTAGCACCGGGGCCGCATCATAACAATGCGCAACCCCCTCGAGCGTGATGATGGGCGGTTCGGAGGTGTTTTGCGTTTGCGTTGACACTTGCGCACGCGCGGGCAACTCGTGCCGAGAAGCCGCCACCAGCCGCTGCGTATACGGCTCGCGGGGATTATTTAGTACCTCCGCGCTAGCACCGCGCTCAACAACCGAGCCATTGTGCATCACCAGCACATCAGCGCACATCCGCTGCACCACAGCCAGATCATGGCTGATGAATAACAATGCCATACCGCGCTCGCGCACAAGCGACTCAATCACGCTGAGCACCTCATCCTGGGCAAGGACATCCAGCGCGGTCGTTGGCTCGTCACAAATCAACACCTCAGGATCCTGCGAGATAGCCAGCGCCAACAGCACCCGCTGGCGTTGCCCACCGGATAATTCGAATGGATAACGGGAAACGAACTCCGGATCCAGTCCAACTTCCGCCAGCAGAGCACTGGCGTTGCGGCCTAATAACCGACCCACCTTCATCAGCGGATCCAGCGCGCTCATGGGCTCCTGGAACACCATGCCAATGCGCTTGCCTCGCAGTTGTGCCCAGCGTTTTTCCTGCTTGCGGGCGCTAAGCTCTGCTGCAAGCATCTCGCGGCCTGCAACGCGGATAGAACCGGTGGCTGCCACCCCACGCGGTAACAATCCCAGCAGCGCTAAGGCCGACAGTGATTTTCCAGACCCGGATTCCCCAATGATGCCCAGTCGCTGGCCAGGGGAAAGCGAAAAGCTGAGATCGTCGACAAGCACGCTACCACCAGCCTGAATACGCAGCTTGTCGACGTCCATCAGGTGTTGCTCCTCTGCAGAGCCCATGGAGCCTCTAAGTCGTGCGTTAGTCATCGCTTCCTCCTGTGTGCACTGTGGCGGGGATCTAACGCGTCCCGTAAGCCGTCGCCAAGCATGTTAAAGCCCAGTACAGTCACCGCGATCGCAAGCCCCGGCCAGAGTGCCAGCAGCGGGGAAGTACCCAGCTGAGTTTGCGCCGCCTGCAGCATCAAACCCCACGACGGATTCGGTGGGCTGGCGCCAAGGCCGAGGAAACTCAGTGCGGCCTCGGCAAGAATCGCCAGGGCAAAAGCCACCGACGCCTGCACAATGGCCAGCGCGCGAATATTCGGCCAAATATGGCGCCACGCAATCACTGGCTCCGGCACCTGCGAGATGCGTGCAGCAGAAATATAATCCTGCGTGAGCACCTGTAGCGCGCCAGCCCGCGCGACGCGCGCAAACCCCGGAACCCCCGAAATCCCAATGGCCACCATCGCGGTCACCACCGAAGGCCCAAATACCGCAGCGGCGATAATCGCCAACAACAATGCCGGGAAAGCCAACAACAAATCCGCGCCACGCATGATGAAGACATCCGTCCACCCGCCACGCATAGCAGCCCAGATACCCAACGGGATGCCCACGGCCGCGGAAATTCCCACGGCGATGACACCAACCACGAGCGTGATCTGCGCGCCCACCATAAGCCGGGAGGCAATATCGCGGCCGAAGCGGTCAGTCCCCAACCAGTACTGTGTCGAAGGGCCCTGCAAACGGTCTGCAGGGACCGCCTGCACAGGATCGTGCGGAGTCCACAACACCGAAACCACCGCCAGCACGACGACGAGCCCGACGATGCCAGCGCCCAGGTAAAGCGACAAATTTTTCTGCGGCGATGTGCTCATGTGCGCAACCTCGGGTCAATAAACCGATAAGCCAGATCCACCACCAGGGTCACGGCCAAGGTGAAAAACACCAGCACCATCACCAGCGATTGCACAGTGGGCAGATCTCTGGAGTTGACCGCATCCAACAGCATGGAGCTCAAACCCGGGATGACAAATACCCGTTCGATGACCACCGCGCTTGCCACCAGCGTCGCCAACTGCACCCCGGCGACAGTGAGCACCGGCAGGCTAGCGTTGCGCAGCCCGTGGCGGCCTAAAGCCTGCAAGCGCGAATACCCGCTGGCACGAGCGGTGCGCATATAATCCTGCTCGATGACCTCCAACACCGCCGAGCGCACATAACGCGTCAAAATCGCCGCCTGTACCAGCGCCAAGGAAACTACCGGCAACACCAGACGCGCAAGGAACCCACCGAAACCATAGTTCGGCGGCAACCAGCCACCAGCCGGTAACCAACCCAGGTGCACGGCGAAAACGGCGACCAGCACGATCGCCAACAAAAACGACGGCACCGCAATGCCCAACTGCACCAACCCGGAGACCACCGCGGCATCCGGCTTACCCTGCCGGTAGGCCAGCCAGGAACCAACCGGCACAGCAACAGCCAACGACAGTGCCATGGCCAAGCCCACCAAAATCAGCGACACCTGCGCACGATCCCACACCAACGGGGTGATATTTTCCTGCGAAACCAGCGAGGTACCGAAATCACCACGCAGCACACCAGCGATCCAATCCAGATACTGCACCACCAGCGGGTGATCCAAACCCAGCGCCGCAGACAACTCTGCGACGTCCTGGTCAGAAGCAGAAACCCCTAGCGCCACCCGCGCCGGGTTACCGGGAGCTGCCCGCAGCAGCAAGAAAATTAGTACTGAGGCCAGTGCCAATAACACGAAAAAGCGCGCAAATACCCGGGCGAAAACCCGAACCGTGCCAGTGGTGCTCATTGCGCCTCCCGGAGACTCGACAAGTTGATCGCATCGGTGACCATGGTCGGCTGAATCCCAGAAATTGCAGGATCGGACAGCACGATATTCGGCAAATTCGCAACAGTCAGGGCCCCGGCATCATCCATGATTTGCGCGATAGCCGCGCTCATCTCCGCAGCTGGGTTCTCGCTGCGGCCGGCGGCGTCGAAAAGCTCGCGCACCCGCGCGTTGTCATAGCCCAGGTAATAATCCAGGTTGCCAAACATATGCTCGGTATCGCGGGCTTCCAGATGCGCGATGATCGAGGCTTGATAATCCGCAGCACCATGCACCTGATTCAGCCAGACCGCCGGAAACTCAACGGTTTCTACCGCCACCTGGAAACCAACCTCGCGTAGCTGTGAATAGAGCAATTCTGCCAGCAACGTGGCATACGGCAGCGACGGCACCGTCAACGTGACCAGCTGACCGTCGTAAGAGCTTTCCGCCAATAGCTCCCGTGCCCGCTCTGGATTATGCGGATAAAAGCCACCGCTGTTGTTCGCGCTGCTGCTCTGAGCGCTGTTGTTGGCGGCGCGGCGGACAACCTCGTCGAACCACGGGTCCGACGGCGAGACCGGAGCGCCTGCAGTATCAGTAGCATGCCCGGAAAAGATGACTTCATTGGCAGCAGCTCGATCAATCGCGAACGCCGCGGCCTGGCGCACCAACGGATCGTCGAAAGGCGCGGCCTGGTTATTCATGGAGAAAATGATCTCACCGTTGGTGGTGCCGATATCGACGTTGATGTCTTCATCCAGCGCATCCAACAGCTCCGGCGCCTGCATCGCCCACACGAGATCCACCTGGCCCGACTGCAAAGCATTAATCGAGGAGATTGCATCAGAGAAATAACGCACCTCCACCGGCGACTGTGCGGGCTCACCCCAATAATCCTGTCGCGGGACAAACCGAATCGATTCCCCCGTCGCAAAGCTTTCCACCGTCAATGGGCCCGTGCCGACGGGATCGGTGGCCAGTGCGTCCACGCCCGACGGCGACATCATGGCCCCGATGGTGGTGCCCATCGACCACAACCACTGCGAATCCGGATGTTTAAGTTGCACGCGCAGGGTGTATTCATCGAGTGCTTCGGGCTTGGCGACGACATCCATGCCGGATTTCAGGCCGTTCGTCCACTCCGTTTGCACGTAACCAATGCTAAAAGCCGCGGTTTCGGCAGTAAAAGGCGAACCATCAGAAAAATTCACGCCCTCGCGCAGCTGAAAAATATATTCGGTGCGATCATCCGAGACCTGCCACGAGGTCGCCAAATGCGGAACCACCGCACCGTCATCGTCGATGCGCACCAAAGTCTCATACACATCAGTCAGCAGCGCGCCGGGTGCGGCAGAACCACCGGTATTGGTGAAATCCAGCGAACTGGCAGCAGAGGTTGCTGCCACCACGATGGCATCGGCACTTTTGGGCCGCGCGTAATTGGCGGTGTGCCCAGCCGAGCACCCGGCCAACGCTAGTGCGCTGACCGAGGCAACAACTGCGCTGCCTGCTTTGCGCATTGGTGCGCGCACCCTAGCCCAGCTGCCAAGCGTTCGCCAAATGCTGCATGCCCGCTGCCGTGTCGTCAAAGGTGGTGCCCTGCAGGGAAATCATCAACTCATCGGCGTGTGCGGTAGCGGCGAAATCCTGCAGGTAGTCGCGTACTTCGTCTTCGGTACCGACGGCAGTGTAATGCAGCATGGAAATAATTTGTTGCCCCTGTGGCGAGTGCACCAAACCCTCCAACTGGGCGTCGGTGATCTTCCGGCCGCGCGCAGCGAACGCACGGACGCGACTGCGAGCTACCTGGTCGAATTGCTGTTGAGCGCCCTCGGTGGTCTTGTCGGCGATGACGTTGACCGCCGCGATGACATAAGGTTCGGAAAGGTATTCGGAGGGTTGGAAATTTTCGCGATAATAGGCCGTGGCATTTTCCAAGTGTTGCGGAGCGAAATGCGAGGCGAAGGCATAGGGCAGGCCATATTTCGCTGCCAGGGAGGCGCCAAACATGGACGAGCCCAAAATAAACAGTGGCACATTGGTATTCCGGCCCGGAATCGCAATGACACCGGGAACCGGGGAATCCTCCGGTGCACCCAAAAACCCTTGCAGTTGGCGAACATCGTCGGGGAAGTTTTCGGCCGCACGCGGATCACGCCGTAAAGCACGACCCAAGGTATGCATGTCGGTGCCCGGTGCTCGGCCCAAGCCAAGATCGATACGGCCGGGATACATTTCCGCCAGCGTCCCGTACTGTTCTGCGATGGAATACGGCGAGTGGTTTGGCAGCATCACACCACCGGCGCCCAAACGGATCGAGTCCGTGTGCGCACCCACGTGTGCCATGATCAGCGCTGGCACGGATGAAGCGATGTGAGGCATGTTGTGGTGCTCGGCGTACCAAATACGCGAAAAGCCAAGTTTTTCTGCAGAACGAGCAAATTCCACCGACCGAGCCATGGTGTCGGCGGTGGATTCTCCGGAATACAGAGTGCAGAAATCAATCAGGGACAGAGGGATTCTCTGAGCGGAAGCGTTGGCGGGACTAGTGGGGCTCGCTGCGCTAGCGGCATCAGTGGAATTAGTGGAACCAGCGGAACCAGTGGAAACAGAATCAGACATAATGCCCGCCAAATTAGTCTTTGATTATCTTCTGCGCAATATTTTCCAGTGCAATATCTTCTTGCGCGAAGGTTTCCTCGTGGATGCGTTTATGCTCCGCGCACTGCTTCCTGGCGCAGGCGAGCCTGCGCTGGTGCTTGCCGTGGCTTCGAAATATCCATAATGAGACCAATGACTACAGCGATGAGCACCGGCAATACCCAGCCGAGGTCTACTGCGTGCAGCGGCGTCCAGCCGATGATCGACTCCAGGCCTTCCACACCCTGGGATACAGCGACCATGAACGCGGACCACACGACTGCGGTCCACAGCCCGATGCGGAAGGTGAAGAAGAAGTTCACCTTGCCGCCGAATGCGGGCTCGAGCAAAGTGAGAATGATCAGGGTGATTGCTGGCGGGTACAAGAAGATGATGATTGGCACGGCAATATCCAGCACGAAATCCAGACCCTGCGCGGCCAGCACCAGCGACACCACGGTGAAGATGACGGCCCAGACGCGGTAGCCCATCTGTGGGGTCAGCGTCGCAAAGAACTCAGAGGTCGACGAGATCAGGCCGACGGCGGTGGTCAAACACGCCAGCAAGACGATGAAAGCCCAAATGATCTGGCCGGGGGTGCCCAGCGCGGATTCGGCAGCAGCAGACAAGATTGCCGCACCGGAATCATGATCCGCAGCGCCCGGCAGCGTCTGGCCGATATAACCCAAGCCGATATAAATGGCTGCCAAGAATGCACCAGCGATGATGCCGGTGGTGATGGTGCCGCGAACCAGCTGACCGCCTTCAGTAAAACCTTTGGTGCGCAGCGTAGAAATGATGACGATACCGAAGGCCAGACCAGCGATGGAGTCCATCGTCAGGTAGCCCTCCAACAGGCCGGAGGTGAATGCGGATTCTGAGTATTCCTCAGCAGCAGTCAAGGTTTGCGGTTCAAAATTGGTGATCGCAGAAACCACCAGGATGATCAGCAATATGGTCAGCGCCGGGGTCAAAATACGGCCCAGAGTGTCCATGATGGTGGTCGGGCGCCAGGCCAGAGCCAGGGCGACGCCGAAGAAGATCAGACAGAAAATCCAGTTCGCGGCCGTGCCTTCAAAACCTAGGATCGGGGTGATCGCGGTTTCAAAAGATACGGCAGCAGTGCGGGGCAACGCGTAAAACGCACCGATTGACAGGTAGGCCAACAGCGAAAAGACCAGGCCGAAGATGGCGCCGCCGCGGGCAGCGAGGTCGCGCACGCTGTTACCGGAAATAGCGATCGCGATGATTGCCAGTACCGGCAGGACCACGCCGGAGCCGACGAACCCGAGGATCGCCGGCCAGAAGTTTTCGCCCGATTGCACACCGAGCATCGGCGGGAAAATCAGGTTTCCGGCGCCGAAAAACATCGAAAACAGCATCAACGAACTGAAGATGATGATGCTGATGCCCGCACCGGACTTCGCAGAACCGCCTGCCGAATCCTGCTGAGCCTGGGTAGCAGCTGTTGCCATAGTGAGTCACCTTAACTTTGTGGGTGAGTAGTGAAGAATATTCAGAATACTGTACACAGACCCTAACCAGTTTGCGGTGATGAGACTATCAGATTGCCAGATTTTTATTCAGCTGCCCGCTTGTCGACGGCTGCCTTGATCCGGGCGATCGCTTCTTCCAAAATTTCCCGCGACGTTGCAAAGTTTAGCCGCGCGTGCCCGGCGCCTCCGGTGCCGAAGTCCGTGCCTTCATTCAACCCTACTTTCGCGTGACGACGAAGCCACTGCGCCGGGGTATCCAGATCACCCAATGCGGTATCGCGGAAATCCAACCACATCAGGTAAGTCGCGTGCGTGGCAGAAACCCGCAACCCTTCGACGGCCTCCGGCAAGGCCTGCACGAGCCAATCGCGGGTGGCACGCAGATACTTCACCTGCGCGTCCAACTCGCCGCGGGCGTCGCGGTAACAGGTCTGCGAAGCCACGATGCCTAACGTGCCGGTGCCGTCTTTCGCGACGCCGGTTAACTGTGACCATTTTTCGCGGTCAGCGTCATGGGAAAAGATGATTTGTGCACATTTCAGCCCGGCGATATTCCAGGCTTTGGAGGCAGCCGTGACGGTGAAACATACCCGCGCGGCTTTCTCTGATAGCGAAGCCGCCGGTACATGTTCGCCGTCATAAACCAGCGGCGCATGGATCTCGTCGAGCAATAACCGCGCGTCGTAGGCGTCGGCAAGCTCCACTAAGCGGGTCAGGGTCTCGCGGGAAAAGACCTCACCCAGCGGGTTATACGGATTCGACAGCACCAGTGCACCGGCGCCGTTCTGGAAGGCCTTCTCAATCTCGTTGAGATCCAGCCCACCGTAGGCAGACACCTCGATTTTCTCCCGACCAGCAGTTGTTGGCAGTTCCAGCAGCGGTGGGTACGACGGGGTAGGGATGATGACCGCGGAGTTCTCGCGCGTGAAATACTGCAGGCCTAACAAGAGGCCGCGCACCACATCCGCACACCAGACAATATTGTGCGGATCCGGGCGCCAACCGAAGTAGTCAGAATAAAAATCAGCGACGGACTCCGCCAGATGTGTTGTGTGCGGCGCTGGGGAATAGCCGAAGGTTTCTGCTTCTACCGCATCCCGGATGCGCTGGTGCACCGGCGCGGCGGTGGGAAAATCGCTCTCAGCGACCCACAGCGGCAGCACGTCGTCGTCAAAAACTGTCCACTTGCGTGTGCCACGGGCACGAAGCTGTTCCAGGCCCGGGAAGTTCAGGTGAGGTTTTTCTTGCGTGTTCATGCGCCCCAGCCTAGTGACAGTCGCGTGTGCGCTCAGGCCGGAAGCGCCACCGCGAGCTAATTAGTGCTGTCGTGCACCATGCCATAGCGTTGGAAATGCTGCCGTTGTTCCTCTGTGACCTGCTTATCTGGGTTTGCAGAAACAGATTCCGAAAGCTCCAACAACTGTGCATATATTCCACCGCTACGCGCCAATTCCACCGGGGAACCAGACTCGACCACCTCGCCTTTTTCCAAGGTGAAGATCGTATCTACGTCTGCGATGGTGGACAGCCGGTGCGCAATGATCAACGTCGTGCGATCTTTCATCAGCTCTTCCAATCCGGCCTGCACGCTGCGTTCTGCCTTGGTATCCAGCGCAGAAGTGGCCTCGTCCAGGATCAACAGCGGGGCATCTTTCAACATGGCGCGCGCGACGGCCACACGTTGTTTCTGGCCGCCGGATAGGCGTAGGCCACGTTCGCCGATGACGGTGTCGTAGCCGTCTGGGAATTCTGCGATGAAATCGTGCGCGTTGGCTCGCCGCGCCACCGCGATGACTTCCTCGTCACTGGCCTCCGGTTTTCCGTAGGCAATATTTTCCCTGATCGTGCCGGAAAACAGGGATGGTTCCTGGAACACCACGCCGACAGACGAACGCAATTTCTCAGGGCTCAGCTCTGCGGTTTCGTGGCCAAGCACGGACACGCTGCCAGCTTGCGGTTGGTACAAGCCCAACAGCAAGTTCACCACGGTGGATTTACCGCCTCCGGATTCACCGATCAGCGCGATCTTGCTGCCTTGCGGTGCTGAAAGTGAAATATCGTTGAGCACCGGTTTGCCTTCTTCATAAGCGAATTTCACGTTGCGGAATTCGAAGCCGGGCTCGGAATCTGCCTGCTGCAGCGGTGCCGGAACCGCGGGGTCGACCTCGGGGATGTCCGGGGCATCGATGGTTTTGCGCAATTGCGGGTTGGCGCTGTCGTCGAGCTCTTCGTCCATGATGCGGAAATAATCCCGGGAGTTAGCCATGGCTTTTTGCGCGGCGTCGACAAGAAACGACAGCATGAACACTGGGGTTTTCGCCATGTTCATCAGCTGAATGAGCATGACCATTTGGCCGAGTGAGAAATGGCCCTCCAGCGTGCGCCAAAAGATCAAGGCGTAGATGCCGAAAAACAGCACAGCGGTGGTCAACCCACGCGCGATATCCATCGCATGCCACCAGCGCGACTGCGGGCGGGTAATTGAGACCGTACGACGGTAACCGTTGCCGAAACTGGCCAGCTCGCGTACCTCAGAAACGAAAGACTTGGCAATTTTTACCTGACCAACGGCTTCGGCAAAGCGTGAATTCGCGGTATCGATTTCTTCGTTTTTCTCGTGCTCGTAGCTTTGCCACCGCTTGGACGTCAGCGCCGTCAACCACAGGTATGTCGGGAACAACAGCGCCAGCAACACCGCCAACGGCCAGTAATAAAAAATGGTGATGCCCAAAATCACGAACAACTGAATGATGATCGTGAACATGTTGTTTGAGAAATACTGGATAAATTGCGTGACCGCGTGAATAGAACGATCCAGCCGGGCGATAATCGCGCCGGTGTTCTGGTTATCGTGAAAGCGTTGCGGTAAAGCCAGCAGCTTCGCGTAGTAGCGCGTCGACAAGATCTGGCGCAGGCGCGCCGCCATCATATCGCCCCAGTAGCCGCCGAGGTTATCGACCAACACCCGCACCGCATCGGCGGCAAACAGCGCGACGGCCAGCCACAAGACCGTCGTCAAGACCTTAGAGGTATCGCTGCCTTCGCGGATCCCCTCGGCGATCACGTCGGTGGTTTGACCAACGAGAAACGGCCCGATCATCGAGACCACCGCGACCACGATTGCGGATACGATAACGCCTAAATACAGCGGCCACAGCGCCGAGGCACTGCGCATGATGCGAAATAGGGAAGACACGACGAATTCACGCTTTCATAAGGGATTGCTGATCAGTCAGGGTGCAGAACTTACCATTGTGCCACTGTCGGCGAACATCTGTTGTGCTGCGGTATCCGGTGATAGCTTTCGGTTACCATAGACGGGACGTAGGAAGACAGTGAAAACTGGGGTGGTCAGCCCCGGCGGGGTGGTCCAGCCCCAACGGCTACAAGCAGCGTGCTGAAAGGCAGTGGAAAACCAATGGTGAAACCAATCGCGAAGCCACAGACAACGACGCGGGCCTGGTTTGTCGGTGTCCTTGGCACCCTGGCGTTAGGCCTGGCGGCCTGCGGGGATCCGAATGGTGGTAGCAGCGCAGACCCAGCCAGCACTATTGAGGTGGAAGAAACCGAGGAACCGGATTACAAATCCAAAGATGTCGATCCGATCAGACCCGACAACGTCAATGCCCAGGTGGAAGACCCAGGCTACGGGGTGAGCTTCACTTATCAGGGCGCGGTGTCGGCGTCAAATGGTGGCACGGTGGTGACCATCGCTGTGCGCAACGACAATGATGTGACCCTGCCGCCGGATGCGTTCGACGAGCCGACCCTGGAAACCGGCAACGGCGGTGGAAATTACAGCAAGGTGGATTTATTGCAATCCAACCCAGAGGATGGTGAGGCACTCGGCGGGCTGGATCTGCCGCTGGGCGTTGGCGCCACGACGAACTTGCAGTATGTCTTCGATACCACCCCTGGCGCGCTGTGGGACGCGCGCCTGACCATCGGCAACGTGGTGTATGAAGGAAACCTGAGCAACTAGTGGCTGGTGGCCGGTGGCTAGTGCCTAGTGGCGGGTGCCTAGTCTCTGGTGCCTGGTGGCGGGCGTCCAGCATCGAGGACCTGGCGCGCCGGGGTTGTTCCGTTCTAGCCTTACTGCCCCCGGGATTCGGTAGGGAAGTGTTCGGCCAACCGTGGGATTCGGGATTCTGACATGGTGGCTTGTCCAGTGCCGAAATCCAGCCGCCAGGTGCGCCCTGTGGCCGAATAGCTGTCAAAGCCGGGGTTACCGGTGCGGGCGAACGACAATAAAGCCTCGTGCAGTCGCCTGCGCCCGGCATGTTCACTGGCGCTATCATTGTCGCCGTCACTGACACCAAATAAGTACGCGATATCAGAAGAATGCTGCACGGCACCCGCGGTGCTGCGGTAGTATTCGGACAACCAGACTGGCCCGGTGACCTTGGTGACCGCGCTGGCAGCCCAGCGTCCAATCAGAGCATCCGTGAGCAACCGGCCCATTGGGCGGTAAGGATCCAGCGCGAGCGCACCTTCCATCCACGCGTCAAAATTACGGGAAAGTTGCAGATCCCGTGCGGTCTTTTTAAACAGTGCTTTGGAGCCTGGCACACTGCGCACCCACGGCTTACTATCGGTGGCCGCCAGCGGGTGGTGGTGAAATTCATCGTGGGTGGTAGATACCCACAGTGGGACGTCGGCAAGCTCGCCCAATTCGCGCAAGTCGGGCCCTAACGCGACGTCATTAATGTGTAGGTATTTGAAGCGCTGGTAGCCGCGGTCGAGTTTTTTCTGCGGCAGTTCGGTCAAACGGCGGCGAGTCAGTGGTACTTGCATCGCCATGCGCAGGGTAGAAGTGCGGGCCTCGATTGGTTCACGCGGTGAGGCCGGCGACATGACTATCGCGCGCCGGAAACCGCCCCGATAATGATCCGGTCGGCAGAGCCACAGCACTAAGTTGGCCCCAGCGGACTGTCCGGCCAGGGTAACGTTGGTGGGATCACCGCCAAAAGATTCAATATTACGCTGAATCCACTCTAAGGCCAGTAGGCAGTCGTGCACTCCTCGGTAATGACCGGGGGCATCGTTATTGAAGCGTGCAAATCCAGGTAATTTCTTACGGTAACCAATATTGACCTGCACGCAGCCAGCCTGCACGTTGGCTGTGGCATCGTGGCGCGGGTCATCGTGTGAACCAGTTTCGAATGATCCACCGTGGATAAACACGATGACCGGAAGATCGTCGCGATCGTGGGCATCGGCCGGGGCTGCGACCGTCAATGCCACAGCATCTGGGGCGGGTGTGCTGGCATCCACATCGCCGTTGGCGGTGCGCAGTTCGGCGTCGTCAAATTCCCCGAGGAAGTTCGCATACGGAATGGAATAAAAGCGCCGCACCGTGTGGTTGTTGCTCAAAGCCCCGGTGATCATGCCAGTGGGAGTAACGACGTGTGGTTGTAATGCCATAAACTAAGACACTAGCTTAGACCAATCAGGGTCGTTAGCGATGTGGGAGGGATCGTCCTGGATGGCTTTCTTCTCCGGGAAAATGATTGGGGAATATGGAAGATTATTCTCCAGGAATTCTGAGTACCAAGGGAGTTTTATTTTTACATAGAACATTCCCGTTGTATCTATGGTGTATTCTGGCCAGTACTCTTTAGTGATGTTTCCTTCGAGGTCCTGAGTATAAGATGTCTCTGCAGGCGAAATGATTCCACGTTTATAGCATCGCAGTAGATGGCGAATATAATTTTCGTCGTAAGATGCTCTGTGAGGCGCTAGCGAGTCAATAGCAAAATATTCCGGTGAAGGAGAATCAATCCTCTGATTCAGTTCTTCGAGGGTAGTAATATTTTTCAGGTGTTGATTGATTGCATCAGGAAACCAACTAACTCGAGTTTCCTGTAGTTTTTTCCCAGTGAACGGCTGACGCAACAACAAGGAGATTTCTTGTTTCTCCCTATTTTCTTTTTCGCAAGGTGTTGGAGGAGAAGTTATCCCGTATCCACCAAGTTCGACAAGGAAATCTGAGTCGGGAGTTTCCGCATCGTATATTGCTTGTCCCTGGGCCCAGGTAACATATCCGCATTCGAACAGACATCGACTAGACGTCCACCGTGGTGCTAGGTTTACTACCCAAATGCATTCGGAACCACTGCGACTTTCATCCTTTTTATGAAGTTGTCTCTCGTATTCCCTAATATCTTTCGTGGTGCGGAAATCTGGATAAGTTTCAAAGGTTTCAGAGTGGGGCATGGAAATTACTTTCTTCCTATACATTTGGTTTCGTGGGCATGCGCAGTTTCAGGGGGGGGGAGGCCCTGTTGCGAAAAGGTGTCGTTTTAACATGTGATCCCTCATGTCTGTTTGTTATCTGTATCTCAGTTTATTCAAGTATGCCAGATGAAACACATTTGGTGTGGAAACTTACAGATTTATGCCAGCTGTTTGGTGAAGCCGTAATGCTGGCGAGGGTCTAATTGGAGGCATTGCGCCCTTCCACCCTGTGGGGCACTGTGTCTAGAATGAACGCAATGGACGATGCACTGATAACCAGCACATCGCTAGCTGGGGGAACTCTAACGGGGGTAACGCAAATGCTGGTATCGCTATCGCCGTGGTTGCAGATGCCGATTGTTGTGGTGGTCGCGGGCGTCGTGGCGGCGGTGTTGGCGACGGTAATCGTGCGCGGCTTGAACTTTGTGCTAACCGCCTGGTTGTCATTGCGGGACAACGCACGTGACAAGCCGGAAGCGAAGGCACAGGATAGCCAGTCGACAACTCAATGACGGAATGAGCGGTAAAAGGTTAGGCTAGTGGCATGGCGAAGCAGAAGAAGTACCCGCGTTCCCGAGTGCGTTTTGCACTTATTACTTTGCTGGTACTGATTGTCCTGGTGTATTTGTTTAGTCGTTTTTAAGTTGTTTTTAGCTTAAGGCTTCACCGCGAACGCCCGGCATGTGGGCGTCGGCCCGCATTAGCACGTCCGACTTCGGGCAAACGCGGGGTGGGGGAGTACAGTAACCCAGTGAGTAAGTGGAACGGCACGTAACCACCTAGGAGAACTGTGCGAGAAGCCTTCAGCCCCGCGAAATACACCATTGAACCTGGCCAAACGCTATTAACCCTGACTATCGATGCGGTGAAAACCCAGCCGAAGGCGGAGTTGTTCAGCCGCCCGAAAAACCACACCTGGGTCCCGGTGTCCCGCCAGGAGTTTCTGGACGAGGTCTATGCGGTGGCCAAGGGGCTGCTCGACGCTGGTGTGGAGCATGGTGATCGCGTGGCGCTGATGGCCAATACCCGCTACGAGTGGATGCTTCTCAACTACGCCATTTGGGCCGCCGGTGCCGTTGTCGTTCCGGTTTATCCGTCGTCGTCGCTGTCGCAGGTCCAGTGGATCATCGAGAACTCCGGCGCCGTGCTTGGCATTGGTGAGACCCAAGAACACAGTGAGATCCTGCGCATGTTGCAGCTTGCCGACGACGGCGAGCCGCGTGTGAAAGACTCCACGTCGCAGATGCGTGCGTTCTATGAAATTAACGACGGCGCGGTAGCAGCGCTGCAAGCAGCAGGAAAAAATATTGATGACGACGCCGTCGATAAGCGCATTGCTGCGACCACGTCGGATGATTTGGCTTCACTGGTCTACACCTCGGGCACCACGGGGCGGCCGAAAGGTTGTATGCTGACGCATCGCAATTGGACTGCCCAGGTCCTAGGGTTGCTCACCAACCCAATCGGGGGCATTGCGCATGCTGGCAACCACGTGTTGACCTTTTTGCCGCTGGCGCACGTGCTGGCATTTTCGGTCTCTGCAGCAGCGATGATCAGTGGGACGACACAGAATTTTTGGGCGGATTTCGCGACCTTGCCAACGGAATTCCAGCGCTCCAAACCAAACTTGATTCTGGGCGTCCCGCGCGTTTTTGAAAAAGTCCGCAATGGTGCGCGTGCGAAAGCACATGATTCCGGAACTGTTCAGGGGAAGTTATTCGATCGGGCCGAGGCGACCGCGATCGCTTATTCCCGTGCCCTAGATACAGAAGATGGCCCGTCGTTGGCGCTGCGCGGCGCACACAAAGTCATGGATAAATTGGTGCTATCCAAAATCCGAGTGGGTATGGGTGGAGAAGTCGACTACTGCATTTCCGGCGGGTCTGCGATGAGCCCGGAAGTGATGCATTTCTTCCGTGGAATCGGTGTGCCCATTTATGAAGGCTACGGCTTGACAGAAACTGCCGCCGCCGCGACCGTTGATTTCGAAAACCAGAAAATTGGCACCGTAGGCCCGCCGCTGGGCGGAACCCGTGTGCGCATTGCCCCGGATGGTGAACTGCAGTTAGCCGGAGATTTGGTATTCGACGGTTACTGGCGCAACGCAGAAGCTACCGACGAAGCATTCGATGGTCAGTGGTATTGCACGGGAGATCTGGGCGAGATTCTGCCTTCCGGTCACGTCAAAATCGTTGGGCGGAAAAAGGATCTGATCGTCACCGCGGGCGGCAAGAATGTCGCCCCGGGTGGGCTCGAAGACGGCCTGTGCTCGCACCCGTTGATCTCCCAGGCGCTCGTGGTTGGTGACGGCAAACCATTCGTTGCTGTTTTGGTGACATTGGACGAGCAAGCACTGGGCCGCTGGAAGTCGCAGCACAATATTCCTGCCTCCCGCAGCGTCGACGAATTAGCACACGATGCAACGCTGCGTGCAGAAATCCAGGACGCTATCAACGCGGTGAATTCCACGGTCTCGCACGCGGAAGCAATCAAGAAGTTCTACATCCTCGATAAAGACTTCACGGAGGAATCCGGCGAACTCACCCCGACGATGAAGGTGAAGCGCAACGTGGTTGTCCAGCGTTATTCGGAGGTGCTGGAGAAGCTGTACTCGCGCTAGAATCCGCAGCCTGTGGGCCAGCTCTGTCTTATGCTCCGAGCCTGCCGCCAGGAACCGTCGGCAAGCTTATAAACTGCTGAGTTTTTTCCGGCGAGTCGAACCATTTTTGGGCCGCTACTGCAATAGGCTACAGCGCAGAGAAACTCTCAACTAGTACTTCAGGTTTCGTGGGCTAGGTTGAGGATGAGGGTATTCGGTCGCGACGGTCTAGAAGGAGGCAGCCCCCTAATGCGCAAAATCGCTGCTGAACTGCGCCATCGTGAGCTCACCCAAGAGGTGTACAACATTGGCGACGAGGTGGCCGAATACATCGAGCACGTGATCGAAGCGATCGAAGATTACGACGCAGAACTCGTCGAGGATTGCCTGGCAGAGTTGGCGGAGATCGTGGAAGACGCGCGCCGGGATTCCCGCGATGTCGTCGGCGAGCTGATTGGCCTGCGCCAGGCACTGGTTTCCGGGGTGGCTTCAGGCAGCATTTCTGCGGCTGCCGACGGTACCAAGCGGATATCCGAGCCCGAAGCCGTGACAGCGGAGTCGCTGCAGGCATTTTTCCCGCTGTCTGGCCCGCCGGTTGTGGTCAACGAGTTAGTTCATACGCTGCACGAACGCACGACACACACCGTGGACTTTCTGCGCGAGTTGGTGGAATACGTACTCGAACAGACAGAGGCCGTGGCCCGCGATTTGGATGCGGTCTCCCTGCCGCACCTATACAACAAAGTTGGGAGGATGGCTGCGACGGCGGCGCATGCGTGGGAAACCACTGCGGTTTCTGCGCACCCTGCTTTTGCCCGCAGCATGCGTGGGCGCAAACCGCCGGAATTTTTGGAAGAACGCGCACGCATTGACCGGATCGTCGCCAAGGTTGCTGCAAAGCGCGCTCGGTTGCGCGCTGCGAGCGTGGGCTAGCGACAGTAGCGCAGTAGCAGCGGGCAGGACGAGGCTTTCTTTCTAAGCTTCCCGCTCCAGCTGCTTCGTGATTTCCGGCCATAGCTGGCCCATGATGTCGTCCCAGTTCAAAATCCACAGTGATTCGCTGTTGTCTCCGCGACCAACGACGACGATTTGTTCGCCGAGTGCGCGCATGTGCTCGATGGCGTGCTGCACTTTCGTGGAACCAGCTAGCGACAAGGCTGGGCGGGCGACAGCGGCGGCTGGACTATCTGGCTCCTGTAGCAACGTATCCCGTACGTGCACTACCCGCGGTACGGCGGATTCTGCATCGGAGATCACCACACGCAAACGGTTCATCGACCGGCTCGCCTCTTGCACATCACGTACCGTGGCGTCATGTGGCAGGGGAGTAATCTCCACGCCATGCGCCCGGGCCAAGGCAGAGACTGTGGAGTTTTCCAACTCAATCACACCACTGATCTGCTGTGCAGACTTCTGATCCATCGCACCCGTCTGCCCAGAATGCTGCACCAACGTGCGCAAAGTATCGGTGTCATAACCCTGCGCACCGGCGCGATCGACCGGCTGCACGCCAGTAGCCGCAACCAACTTATTGGCAATGACGTTGATCCACTTCAACAACGGGCGGAAGATCCAGATGAACCCGCGGGCTGGTAATGCAATGATCCGCACGGCAAGCTCTGGGTGCGCAATCGCCCACGACTTCGGCGCCATTTCACCAACCACCAGGTGCACAAACGTCACCAGCAGCAATGCCACCACAAACGCGATCGTGTCTGCTAAACCACCAGAAATCCCGACGGCGGCAAACACGGGCATCAGCATATGATGGATCCAGGGCTTGGTGATCGCACCCAGCGCAAAGGTCGCCGCAGTAATCCCAAGCTGTGCGCCAGCCAACATGATGGTCAACTCATTCAAGCTCCGCAATGCCGCGCGCGAGGCCGCAGAAGACTCCGCGGTTTCTTCCAGGCGGTGTCGGCGGGCACCCATCAAAGAAAACTCAATGATGACGAAAAACCCGGACAATATGACGATCGCCAGGCTCAACGGGCCAGCGATATACCATTCCTGCATTCCCTAGCCCCTTTCTGCCGTTTCCTCTTCAGCGCGGGCGCTGCGGCCGCCTTCGCTCCCTGCGCCCTCGAATTCCTCAACCAATTCCAGGGACAAACTCGATGGCACGTGCCGTTCTACCTCGTCCACCGTGATAATCAACTGGCGGTTTGGCGCGGCATCCGCATCCACCCAGTCCTCTGGTTCTGCATCCAATTCGATGGTGTGGGTTTCGCCTTCTTCCACGAGTGAGCCCACCTGGGCAATCAACAATCCAGCGACGGTTTCGTAGTCGCCTTCCGGCAGGTCGTGCCCGATGGCGCGCTCGACCTCATCCAGCGGGGTATCGCCATCGACTGTCCAGTGGTCCTCGGCGGTTTCGGTGATCTCTTCGGATTCTTCCAGGTCAACGTCATGCTCGTCGGTGACGTCGCCAAGAATCTCTTCGGCCAGATCCTCCAAGGTGACGATGCCGACGAAACCGCCGTATTCGTCAATCACGCAGGCCAATTTCTCGTCGTTTTCTTGCAGCTCGACGACGACGTCGGGAAGCGGCATCAGCTCCGGAACCACCAATGATTCGCGCATGAGTTCGGTAGCCAACGTGCTGTCAGGCTTGTCGGTCAGCAAAATATCCGTGAGGTGCACGACGCCGATCGGGGTGTGTTCGTCGTCGATAATGGGGTAGCGGGTGTGCGCAATGGCCATGAGTTCGCGCAGCTCACCGAGGGTGG
The DNA here is from genome assembly GCF_058182015.1 of Corynebacterium sp. LaCa_70. Lineage (NCBI taxonomy): Bacteria > Bacillati > Actinomycetota > Actinomycetes > Mycobacteriales > Corynebacteriaceae > Corynebacterium > Corynebacterium sp. LaCa_70. The sequence continues at coordinate 1,769,400 of NZ_CP190914.1, read as the reverse complement.
TATCGGGATCAATCACGTCGACGCGTGAACGGGGGATCATGGCGTGTTCGACGTCGTGGTCGGGAAAGTCCAATAGACGGTCGAGCACCATGAAAGTCTCGTCGTCAATGTCGCCGGTCTCGTGGGAGCTTTCCACGATGGACTCGAATTCTTTGGTGGTCGCGGAATTATCGATATCGGCAACCGGCTCGATGCGCAAAACGCGCAGCAAAGCGTTGGAAGAAAAATCGAAAAATTTGATCAGCGGGCCGAAAATTCGCAGGTACCAGGCCGTGGACCGCGACAAAAACAGCGCGGATTCCATTGGGGCGGCGATGGTGTAGTTTTTCGGGAATAGTTCACCGAAGATCATCTGCACAACCGTGGATACCGCCAGAGCAGAGACGGTACCGATCGCGACGGCCGCGGTCACAGAAAGCCCGGTTGCACTCAGCAAGGTGCCCAGTGACTCGCCCACCAGCGGCTCTGCGACGTAACCCACCAGCAGGCCGGTGACGGTAATGCCCAATTGCGCGCCGGAGAGCATGAATGAGGTGCGGTTGGTGATTGCCAAAGCGCGTTTGCTGGCGTCGTCGCCACGCGCGGCATTGGTGTGCAACTGCGCACGGTCGACGGACATGAAGGAAAATTCCTGGGCCACGAAGTAGCCGTTGGCCACGATGATCAGAAAAATCACCGCGAGCCCGAGAATGAGGAACAAAACCGCACTTAACATGGTTGCACCGCCTCGGTGCTCATGGATTGTTCGTGCGGGTCGTCGATACTTCGACTCGGAGGTTCCACCATCATCCTTTCTGCCCTGCGGCAATCTCACTGCTCACTTATTTCACGCCTACTATGTAGCGCGCAATAAATACGACCAGCGTACACCTTGGTTGGCAACGCGACCAACTATTAGGCTGGTGCTATGCAGTCGCAGATATCCAGCCAGTCGCAGATATCCAGCCAGTTGTCCAGCCGCCTCACCAGTCAGTCCGGTGACCCGTTTGGCTTGTATATCCATGTGCCGTTTTGTGCTACACGCTGTGGTTATTGCGATTTCAATACCTACACCCCACGGGAAGCTGGTGGCGCGAATCCGCAGGGCTACCTGGACGCGTTGGACGTGGAGCTCGACATGGCGGCCCAGCGCGTTGGTCGGAAAGCGGACACGGTATTTATTGGCGGCGGCACCCCATCGTTGCTGGGGGCAGATGGGCTGGGCCGAATCTTGTCGACGGTGCGCACTACCTTTGGTCTTGCCGACGATGCGGAGGTCACCACGGAATCTAACCCGGAATCGACCTCTCCGGAGTTTTTCGCGGGCCTGCGGGAGGCTGGTTATAACCGCATTTCTTTGGGGATGCAGTCTGCCTCGCATGATGTTTTGCAGGTGCTGGAGCGCGCACACACCCCAGGCCGGGCGTTTGCTGCTGCTCGTGAGGCGCGCCAGGCAGGCTTCGAGCACGTCAATCTGGACATGATTTATGCGACGCCAACGGAAACTGATGACGATGTTGCCCGCACCCTGGACTTGGTGATTGCAGCCGAGGTAGATCACGTTTCGGCATATTCGCTGATCGTGGAAGACGGCACTGCGATGGCGCGTAAGGTGCGCCGCGGCGAGATTCCGGCCCCACAAGAAGATGTGATGGCCACCCGCTACGAGATGATCGCGCGGCGCCTGGCCGAGGCCGGCATGGAGTGGTACGAGGTCTCGAATTGGGCCCGGTCCGGCGGCGAATGCCAACACAATTTGATCTATTGGCGCGATGGCGACTGGTGGGGCGCGGGCCCGGGTGCGCACTCTCACCTGGGTATGCAGCGGTTTTCCAATGTGAAGCACCCGAATCGCTATTCCGCTGTGCTTGCCGACGGCGAGTTGCCGATTAACCAGGTGGAAGATTTGACCCCGGCGGATCGCCACACTGAGCTGCTGATGTTGGGGCTGCGGCTGCGCGAAGGCATTGACTACGCCGCCGTGGGCGCCGGTGCTGCGGGCGTCGTACAGAATTTTGTGGACCGCGGCCTGCTGCACTTTCCGCAACCGGACCGGCTGGCGTTGACCGATGCGGGCAGGCTGCTTGCCGACGGTATCATCACCGATATTTTGGTCGCTGAAGATGACGGTACAGCTGATGTGAAAGCGAGGTCCTGATGGCTGGTGCGACTGAGGCACGCCGGGTGGAAGTTCTGCGTGCGATCGTCACGGATTACATCGCTTCCCAGGAACCCGTGGGGTCGAAGGCGCTGGTGGAGCGTCATCAATTGGGGGTGTCGTCGGCAACGATCCGCAACGACATGGCGGTGTTGGAATCAGAGGGCTTTATTGCCCAGCAGCATGCGTCGTCGGGAAGAGTGCCCACCGAAAAAGGTTACCGGCGCTTCGTTGATGGTTTGGGCGAGGTCAAGCCGATGTCGGAGGCGGAAAAACGCGCCATTCGCACGTTCCTGGAAGACGGCGTCGATTTGGAAGATGTGCTGCGGCGCTCGGTGCGGTTGTTGGCGCAGCTGACCAGGCAGGCGGCGGTGGTGCAGTTGCCGACGTTGAACGTTTCGCACGTCAAACATGTGGAAGTCGTGGATCTGACACCGATGCGCTTGTTGTTGGTGTTGATCACGGATACTGGGCGCGTCGACCAGCGCAACGTGGAATTGGATGCCCCGATCGGGGAGGCGGAAGTTCATGAACTGCGGCAGCTGTTAAACCGTGCGCTCGCGCGGGTTCCGGTAGGGCAGGCGGCCAATCGGGTGGCTGATTTGTTGGAGCATTCCCCGGCGGATTTGCGTCACCACATGATTCGCGTGGCCACGGTGCTGATAGAAACGTTGGTGGATCAGCCCAACGACCGGTTGTTGATGGCGGGGGCGTCGAATCTGACCCGGGCAGGGCGTGATTTTCCACAGGGGCTGCCACAGATTATTGACGCGCTGGAAGAACAAGTGGTGATGTTTAAGCTGTTAGCGAACGTGCCGGAACTTGGCAATGTCGACGTGCTGATTGGCCAGGAGAACGAAGACGAAGAATTGCAGCAGGCGTCGATCGTTACCGCTGGTTATGGCAATGAATCCGCCACACTCGGTGGGCTTGGTGTGGTGGGTCCCACATTTATGGATTATCCGGGAACAATTTCTTCGGTTCGTGCTGTTGCACGGTATGTCAGCCAGATTCTGGCAGGCACGAATTAGCCTGTAGGCTGGTAGATCGATTAATGCACAAAGATGCATGTGCAGTTGCAGGTGCAGCGAGAACACCGAGAAACCCTATAAACCAACTGACCCGAAGGAATCGATACAACAGTGGCTCGTGACTATTACGGAATTTTGGGAGTATCCAAAGACGCCAGCGAGGCGGAGATCAAAAAGGCGTACCGCAAACTCGCCCGTAAATATCACCCGGATGTGAACCCGTCCGACGAGGCCGCCTCGAAGTTTTCCGAAGCGACCGACGCTCACGACGTCTTGATGGATCCGAAGAAGCGCAAAATCGTCGACATGGGTGGCGATCCCATGGAGCAAGGCGGCGGAGCCGGGGGCGGTGGCGGCTTCGGCGGCGCCGGTGGCTTTGGCGATATCTTTGAAGCCTTCTTTGGCGGTGGCGCAGGGGGCGGGTCCCGTGGCCCGCGTTCGCGTGTGCAGCCGGGTAACGACGCGCTGCTGCGTACCTCCATCACGCTGAACCAGGCCTATACCGGCATGAAAAAACAAGTTACCGTCGACACCGCGGTGCTGTGTGACCGGTGTACCGGTTCCGGCTCGGCGGATGGTGAGAAGCCAGTGACCTGCGAGGTATGTAATGGCGCTGGTGAGATCCAGGAGATGCAGCGCAGCTTCTTGGGCAATGTGATGACGACGCGTGCGTGCCACAATTGCCAGGGCTTTGGTGAAGTTATCAAGGATCCGTGCAATCACTGTGGCGGCGATGGCCGCGTGAAAAAGCGCCGTGATCTGACCATCAACGTCCCGAAAGGCATCGACGATGGCATGCGTATTCGCATGGCAGGTCAGGGTGAAGTTGGCCACGGCGGTGGGCCAGCAGGCGACCTGTATGTGGAAGTCCGGGTGAAAAAGCACGATATCTTCACCCGCGATGCCGATACGCTGCACCTGTCCATCACCGTGCCGATGGTTGATGCTGCGTTGGGCACCACCTGCAACGTGGAAGGCCTGGACGGCGAAGAGATCGAATTTGAGATCGCAGCCGGAACTCAGCCGGGCGGCCAGATTGTGAAGGAAGGCAAAGGCATGCCACGCGTGCGCACCGACGGGCAAGGCAAGATGATTGCACATGTCGACGTCGCCGTGCCGACGGACCTGGACAAAAAGACCCGCCAGTTGCTGGAGGAAGTCCGCGACAAGCGCGAAGAATCGTCTCGCGTGAATTCCGAAGCCGACGGTCACTCGGACGGATTGTTCAGCCGGCTGCGTGGACGCTTTGGATTTTAAGCTCGGCTTCTAGCGCACAAGGTAGTCGCAATGTCACTCCCGGTATTTTTTGCTTCCGCGCCGTTGCCGCAGGTCGGTGAGGCCACGGAGCTCACTGGGCCAGAAGCCCGCCACGCCGTCACGGTCAAGCGTATCGGGCCCGGCGAGCTCATCCAGCTGATTGATGGCGCGGCACGCTGGGCCGAAATTGAGGTCACCGAAACATCCGGCAAAGAACACTTGACCGGGATAGCGGTGGCCAGCGGCGAATGCGAACGTCCGGACCCGTACGTCATTGTCGTACAAGCATTACCGAAGGCCGAGCGCAGTGAGTTAGCCGTGGACTTGGCGACGCAAGCCGGTGCCGATGAGATCATCCCGTGGCAAGCCGCCCGCTGTATTGCGAAATGGCAGGGCGCCAAACGCAACAAAGGCGTGCAGAAGTGGCAGTCCGCGGCGGCTGCAGCGGCGAAACAATCGCGCCGGGTGACGGTGCCGGAAGTCCGGGAACCGGTGAGCACTGCCCAGCTGGCGCAGCTGATCGACGGGCACACCGCCGTCGTATTGCACGAAGAAGCGAGCCAGCCGCTAGCCCAGCTGGCTCCGGAGTTTTCCGGCACGGTGTTTCTTATCGTCGGGCCAGAAGGTGGCATCGGCGAGGAAGAAGTAGCGCTACTGCGCAGCGCCGGTGCGCAGCCGGTGGTTCTGGGGCCACAGGTGCTGCGCACAGCTTCTGCGGCGATGGTGGCGCTGTCCGTCATCGGTGCAGCCACCAGCCGTTGGGGTGGGTAGTCCACACGCTTATGAATTCTTATGAACTTTATGAACTTTATGAAGTTTATGAATTTATGCGCTGAAGTGCAGAAACGATGACGAACAAATGTTTGTGTACCGTCAAACTACCCAAAAGTAAACGAGTACAGGCTCAAACCGGGTGAGACTTCGATCTCCAGGATTCCCGCTTGTGCTTTCTCAACGTCGAGGAGGTTTACCGTTCCGTCGTCGGTAACAGTGAACTCTTTCCCGTTGGCCTTGATGGTGCCACTGCCGGAAACGACTGCTTGCACCAGAGCTGCGCGGTAGTTCAAGCGGATTGTGGCGTTGTCACCAGCGGTGATGTTTTCCCGGTCGATGGTCCAATCGCCTTCCAAGGTGTATTGACCGATCTCCGGCTCCGGTCCAGATAAGGTGCCGGACTTATACGCGGGGTTGGCGTAGTACCGGGCGCGTTGGCTGCCCAAATAAGTCTCCGGGTTGCGATGCTGTGTGGTTTCGTCGTCGGAATCTTCCAATGGGGCAGGAAGTTCAACCGACGGATCACGCTTCTGTAGCAACTCGCGCACGAGCTGCTCAGTACGGGCATAGGCTCCCTCGCCTTCGTGGATTTCCCGGACGGTGCCCTCAGCGTCGACAAGATAATGTGCCGGCCAATATTGATTGTTGAAGGCTTTCCAGGTGGCGAAGGAATTGTCTTGGGCGACTGGGTAGTTGATGTTTTGCTCGGAAACCGCCTGGCGCACGTTCGCGGTTTCCCGCTCGAAGGCATATTCCGGGGAGTGTACGCCGATGACGGTGAAGCCATAGTCGCGGTAGTGATCATAAAGTTTGGTGATGTGTTTATTCGCGCGTTGGCAGTTGATGCAGGCATAAGCCCAGAAATCGATCAGCGTGACATCACCAGAAGTACGCGGGTCGACGGGGGTGTCCGTGTTCATCCAGTTTTCCAGGCCCACCAGCTCCGGGACGGTGCCGCAATTGCCAAGTTCACCGTTGCCACGGCAATCTTCCAATGAGTCTGATCCTTCGTTTTGTTGTGCCAGTTGCGCGGTGACGGTCTTTTCGGCATCACCTGTCCAGTTTGGTAGTTTTTGCTGGATCCACGCCGGCGCACCCAATGCCAGGGCACCGGCCATACTGATGACGATAACGCCAGCGGTGGCGCGGAAGACGCGTTGACGCGACTGGAAGAAATCTACGCGCTTGCCCACTTGCTGGCCGCCCAACGCAAAAACCAGCAGTGGGATGGCTACGCCAATCGCGAACGAGATGCAGAGAACGGCGATGCGGGCATCGATTTCGCCTGTAGCACCAGCCACGGTGATTGCCGCCAATACTGGGCCAGCGCACGGTACAAAAACCACACCCATGGCCAGGCCGACGGCAAACCCGCCCTTATCGCGGGCGCGGGCCTGCAACTTATGTGCCCGCGGCAGGAACTGGAATGGCCATTCCAGTAGCTCCTGTAGTTTGGGAAAGATCATTCCTAGGCCGACCAGCACCAATAGTGCGATGCCGAGCTTCCACAAAATATCTGCGGGCAGCCCCAGCGCATTGAGCAACGTGGTGGCAAACAGCGTGACGACGGTAAAGCTGGTGACCAAACCGCCGATAACCAACCATGGGCGGGCTTTGGAGCCTTGGGATACTGCCAGCACTAGCGGCAGGATCGGCAAAATACACGGTGATATACCCGTGATCAGGCCACCGATAAAACCGATGGCGATGGTGCTGAGCATGATTGTGCAGCCTTTCTGAATGTCGCGCGCGTGACGGCGGAGGTTCGTCGTACGCGGCTCGTATTTTCTCTGTCATTGGTTTATCCGGAGCCGAGCGCCGTAGTGGATTGCTGCGAATGGCAGAAAAAAAATTTTCATATTTTCCAATCCGGTCTGCAGGGTGGTTCCGCAGTAGTAGTTGAAGGCAGGAAAAACTGCTGACACCACTAGTTGTTGAGGAGACCCCAATGTCTGCACATACTTCGATGAAGAAATTTTTGATCACTGCCGCTGCCGTTGCGATGAGCACGGTGGGCCTGGCTGCGTGCAGTAATGATTCTGCTGCAACTCCAACGAAGTCGTCAGAAACGAGCACTGAGAAGAGCACTGAGAAAAGCTCGGACGAGAGCTCGGACAAGATGAGTTCTGAAAAGACGACCTCGGAGAGCACGAGTGGCGACAAGATGGGGGGCGACAGCGACAAAATGGGCGGCGACAAGATGGAGCACGACAAGATGAGCCACGATGACAAAATGGGTGGCGACAAGATGGGTGGCGAAGGCGACAAGATGGAGCACGACAAAATGGAACACGACAAGATGGGCGGTGAAGGCGACAAGATGGAGCATGACGACAAGATGAGCCAGTAGTATGTAATGCTGTGTCTAGTTGCAGCCCTGAAGAACATGCTCGCCTCGACGCGCTCGTCGCGGGCGTGGCCGACGGGGACCAGCGCGCTTTTTCACAGCTTTATGATGCGCTTTCGCCGCTGGCCTACGGTGTGATCATCCAGATCCTCGGTGATAACTCGCTCGCGGAAGAAGTGCTGCAGGAAGTTTTCGTGGAAGTCTGGAATAAAGCACGTAGCTTTGACCCAGACCGTGGTCGCGCCCGCACGTGGGTGGGTAGGATCGCGCATTCCCGCGGAATTGATAAACTGCGTGCGCATAACGCCAGCGTGCGCCGCGACGATGCCGATTTTGTTCTTGGGGAACGCATCCGTGAGGTAGATGTGGAAACTGAGGCTCTTACTAATGTGGAGGGAAAACGACTGCGGGCAGCCGTCGACAAGATTGGCGAGCCACACCGCACGGCCGTTCTGCTGACGTTTTTCGACGGGCTAAGTCACGCGGAACTGGCAGAATCCACCAATGTCCCATTGGGTACCGCAAAAACGCGGGTGCGTGATGGGGTACGCAAACTAGCAGCTGTTTGGGGAAGGGGTGAAGCCCACCATGAGTGATCGTGACAGGAACGACGCCTCGAGCAACGACATCACTAGCAATAACGTCTCTCAGGCTAACTCGGAGCAATTCGACGACGAGTTTTTCGATGCCTTCCTCGATGCTGTCCCGGAGCACACCCCGCCGCAGCATGTGAAAGGGCAGCTGCTTGCACGTCTCGGTCATTCTGATGCGGACGCAGCTTCCGACGATCGCACACAGCGTGAATCGGCGGTGGAAGCACATAATGTCGTTCCGTTACGGGCGAAAGCTTCATCCGCGACGGCTCAGTCAGCGACGGCTCGGTCAGCGGCTTCTCGGAAGAGTGCGCCGCGAAAAACCTGGGTGCTGGCCGGTGGTCTCGCAGCCGCTGCATTGCTGGTGGTAGTCACAGTGCTTACTCCCGTGCTGGATAACGCTACCGATGACGCTGGTGAGGGCACGATCGTTGCAGAAGATGCGGATTCTACCGCGGCCGGGCACGAACAGATGCATGAGATCATGTCGGCGGCCGATCTGGTCAGCGGCGCGACTAGCGCGGAAGGCGCACACCTGCACATTGTGTCGTCGACAGAAATGGGCAAAGCCGGTGCGATGGTGGATGGTCAACCGGATCTTGCCGACGGCATGGGCGCGCAGGTGTGGTCCGTCGACAAGAATGGTGTGGTACGTTCGGCCGGAGTCATCGGCCAAGACCCGCACGAGGACGTGTGGATGCCTTTCGACGCTGCCACCCATAAGGTCATGGTCACTGAAGAGCCCGCAGCTGGCAGCACTAGCCCGAGTGGTCGGATGCTCGCTGAGGTTGTGTTGGAAGCCTAAAACCGAGAAGCGTTCAAACTTCGTGGAAAGTTAGTTGCAGTTGGTAGGCTAGCGACGTGCACATTCAAACCCGCAAGATCGACCTGGACCCCGCTTATGCACGCACAGTGTTAGGCACTACTGATGAAAACCTGCGCGTGCTGGATAACCAGCTGGACGCGGATATTTTTGCCCGCGGCACGATGGTGAAAATCACCGGCCCGGATTATGAGGTCGCGCGTGCAGTGAAAGCGTTCGATGAATTAGAAGCCATGGCACGGCGTGGCCACACCGTCAGCCCTGATGGCGTCAAGCACGTGTTGTCGCTGTTGAGCGAGGATTCACCGGTTTCTGTTGCCAAGGCACTGGGCGGCAGTATTGTCTCGCGTCGCGGTAAAAAGATTCGTGCGAAAACCGTTGGCCAGGCTGAATACGTGGATGCGATTGATGAAAACACCATCGTTTTCGGCTTGGGTCCTGCCGGTACTGGAAAGACTTACCTGGCGGTGGCTAAGGCCGTGCAGGCGCTGCAAAATAAGCAGGTCCAGCGCATCATCCTGACTCGTCCGGCAGTGGAAGCCGGCGAGAAGCTGGGCTTTTTGCCGGGCACCTTGAATGACAAGATTGATCCTTATTTGCGTCCGCTGCACGACGCATTGCGGGACATGCTGGACCCAGAGGCTATTCCGCGTCTCATGGAAGCCGGGATCATTGAGGTGGCCCCGCTGGCCTATATGCGTGGCCGTACGCTGAACGACGCGTTTGTGATCTTGGATGAGGCGCAAAATACTACCCCCGCGCAGATGAAGATGTTTTTGACGCGCTTGGGCTTTGGCACCACCTTCGTGGTTACCGGTGATGAATCCCAGGTTGATCTGCCGCGTGGGCAGAATTCTGGGCTCAAGACCGTGCGTCGCATTCTCGGCGGGGTGGAAGGGATCCACTTCGCGGAAATGGGTGCTGGCGATGTTGTGCGCCATGCGTTGGTGGGCCGCATCGTCGATGCTTATGACTATCACGAGCAGTCGGGCACGAGTAGCCGGGAAGCGAATTCCCGAGATTGATTCTACGAATCAACGAAGCAGGAACCGTACTAGGAAACCACACAGGATCGGCATATGAGTATCGAATTTTTCAATGAGTCTGGCTTCGACGGCATCAACGAAGAAATGTTGCTGGATGTCGCGGGATTCGCATTGGCAGCTATGGATGTGAGCCCAGATGTGGAAGCCACGATCACGTGTGTTGATGAAGACACCATTGCTGAGTTGCACGTGCATTGGATGAATTTGCCCGGCCCGACGGATGTGATGAGTTTCCCGATTGATGAGCTCACCCCGGGGTTTCATACTCCGCGCCCGGATGGTGAGTCCGCTGGCCCGGCGATGCTGGGCGATATTGTGTTGTGCCCAGAGTTCGCGAAGAAGCAGGCAGATGCTGGTGGACACAGCCTGGCACACGAGCTTGCACTGTTAACGACGCACTCGTGCTTGCATTTATTGGGGTATGATCATGGCACCCCGGCCGAGGAAAAAGAAATGTTCGCGCTGCAAAACGAGATTCTCGCGGACTGGTACGACGATGTTGCTCGCAGCGGGAAAAAGTTCCCGCCGAAGCCCACTGGTCCGCAGGCTTTCCCGTCGGCAGCTGATCGCGCTCATTTGGATGAACAGTTGGCGGGGGAAGCTCGTGCCGACGGACGCATCCCGGCGATCGCGCAGCCGCAGGACAAATCTGGCGAGAACGAAGAAAACTAATACAGAATTGCGTGTAATTTCAGGTGAAGAGGTAGCCGTTTTATGAACATGAACACTGTGTTGTCGATCCAATCGCACGTGAGTTTCGGTCACGTGGGCAACTCCGCAGCTGTGTTTCCGCTGCAGCGTGCTGGCTATGAGGTCTGGCCAGTGCATACCGTGAATTTCTCTAATCACACTGGTTATGGCGATTGGGGCGGCCCGCTGCTTCCGGCAGACCAGGTTGCTGATGTCATTGACGGTCTGGAGCGTCGTGAGGCCTTCGACAAGATCGATGTTATTTTGTCTGGCTACCAGGGAAGCCCAGAGATTGCGGATGTCATCATCGATGCGGTCACGCGTATCAAAAAAGAAAACCCGAATGCTGTGTATGCCTGTGACCCGGTGATGGGCAACGCGAAATCCGGGTGTTTTGTGGATGATTCTATCCCGCCGCTGCTGCGGGACAAGGTGATTCCGGTGGCAGATATTGCCACCCCGAACCAGTTTGAGCTGGGTTTTTTGACCGGTAAGCCCGTGGACACGTTTGAGCAAGTTCTTGACGCTGTGCGCGCCTTGCAGGAGATGGGGCCGAGCGTGGTGTTGGTGACTTCCCTGGTGCGCCCGGAAACCGGTGATGATGTCATCGAAATGCTCGCCGTTGACGGTGATGAGGCCTATCTGGTCCAAACCCCGTACCTGAATTTCAAACGTAATGGTTCCGGCGATGTTACCGCCGCGCTGTTCAGCGGCCATTACGCCTACCATGGTGAAGTATCGCAAGCGCTGGAGGCCACGGCAGCATCGGTCTACGAGCTGTTGGAGACCACCTATAAGCGTGGTTCTGCTGAGTTGGATTTGATCTTTGCGCAGGAATGTTTCGTGGATCCGAAGCAGCACTTTGATGTCACAGCCGTGGACAACTTTCCTACAGGCGGGAAATAATCGATGAGCCTAGATAGCTATCTTGATGTACCGGAAGGCTTCCGTTCTGGTTTTGTCAGCTTCGTTGGGCGCCCCAATACCGGCAAATCGACGCTGACGAATGCGCTGGTGGGCCAGAAGATCGCCATCACAGCGGACCAGCCAGAAACCACCCGCCATGCCATTCGTGGGCTGATCCATCGCGAGGACGCGCAGGTCGTGGTGGTGGATACCCCTGGATTGCACCGCCCACGGACATTACTGGGTGAGCGTTTGAACGAGTTGGTGAAGGACAATTATTCGGACGTCGACGTGATCGGTTTTACCGTGCCTGCCGACGAGAAGATTGGCCCGGGCGATCGCTGGATTCTGGATAATATCCGCAACGTAGCACCGAATGTGCCGATTATCGGGATCGTGACCAAGCTGGATAAGGTGGGCAAGGATACCGTCGGCAAGCAGCTCATGGCGTTGCACGACATGCTCGGTGGCGATAGTGAAGTGGTTCCGGTTTCTGCGACTAAGCGCACCCAGATTGATGTGCTGACTGATGTGATTGTGCAGCATTTGCCGGAGGGGCATAAGTTTTATCCGGATGATCACCTGACCGACGATGACAATTTCACCCGCATCAGTGAGCTGATCCGTGAGGCCGCACTCTCCGGTTTGCGTGATGAGCTTCCGCACTCGGTGGCAGTGGAAATCGACGAAATTCTTCCCGACGAAGACCGCCCGGGTGTCAGCAATGTGCACGCGGTGTTGTACGTGGAACGCCCTGGCCAAAAGAAAATCATCGAAGGCAAAGATGGTCGGCGCTACGGACGTATCGTGCATAACGCGCGCAAGCAGATCATCGAGTTGCTGGGCCATAACGTATTTTTGGACCTGCGCATCAAGGTACTGAAAAACTGGCAGTCGGATCCGAAGTCGCTGGGGCGGCTTGGTTTTTAAATAGTGGCACGGAGTAAACCGTATCGCGACGACGCAGTGGTGGTGCGCACGTATGATTTCGGCGAGGCCGATCGCATCATCGTGTTGTTGACTAAGCAGCATGGGGTCGTCCGCGCAGTGGCTAAGGGCGTGCGGCGGGCGAAGTCTCGTTTTGGATCGCGGTTGGCGCCTTTTGTGCACTTGAATGTGCAGCTGTATCCCGGACGGAGCCTGGATACCATTACCGGTGCAGATACAGTGGCGTTTTTTGCCGCCGGAATTATCGATGATTATGAGCGCTATACCGCTGGCTGCGCCATGTTGGAGGCTGCGGAGCGATTGACGCAATCCGACGATGCGTCGATGTTTAGCGCCTTGGTGGGGGCGTTGAGTCTGCTTGGCGACGCCCACGATCCGGTCGCGGTGTGTGATTCGTTTTTATTGCAGGCGATGGATTATGCCGGCTGGGCCCCAGTGCTGTTTGCGTGCGCGCAGTGTTCCCGTCCTGGTCCACACCATGCTTTTCACCCGGGGGTCGGTGGTGCGTGTTGCCATCAGTGTCGGCCGCCAGGTTCGGCGGATATCGCTGAGGACGTGTTGCACTATATGTGGTTGTTGGCCGGGCGTTATTGGGATAAGGCCGCCGAGCTCAGCCGAAAGAATCCGGAAATTTCTAGTACTGCGCACAGACTGGTGCGGTGGCACCTGCAGTGGCATATGGAGCGCAACGTGACGGCGTTGAGCATCATGGAACAGTCGTTATAACCAATCATTCTTTGCAACCAATCATTCCGTGCTTGCTTGCTGCGCACTAGACTGTCAGGCGATGAGTATTTTCGATACGGACCACCAGATCCCGCAGCAGTTCATTCCACGCCATATTGCCCTGGTGATGGACGGTAACGGGCGGTGGGCGCAAGAGCGCGGTATGGAGCGAACCGAGGGGCACAAGCGCGGTGAAGCGGTGTTGATGGATGCCGTGGATGCGTGCCTGGAGCTGGGGGTGGAATACCTTTCGGCATACGCGTTTTCCACGGAAAACTGGCGTCGTTCTGCTGGCGAGGTTCGTTTTCTCATGGGATTTAACCGCGATGTGTTGCGCCGTCAGCGCGACGTGTTGCATGAAAAAGGCGTGCGCGTGGTGTGGGCTGGGCGGCGTCCGCGGTTGTGGCGCAGCGTGATTAAAGAGCTGCGCGAGGCCGAAGAATTGACGAAGAACAATACCCGGATGACTCTGGTGATGTGCGTCAACTACGGTGGCCGGGCTGAGCTTGCCGACGCCATGCAGCTGTTGGGCCACGATATTGAGGCTGGGAAGCTGCGGGCCGGCGATATTAATGAGAAAACCATTGGGCGCTATCTTTATGATCCCGGCATGCCGGATGTGGATTTGTTTTTGCGGCCGTCGGGAGAAAAGCGCACCTCGAATTTCTTGTTGTGGCAATCCGCGTATGCAGAGATGGTGTATCAGGATAAGCTATTTCCGGATTTCACCCCGCAAGATTTATATGATGCTGTGGCGGAATATGCGCGCCGTGATCGCCGATTCGGAGGCACGAAGTGAATCAGCAGCAAGCCCCATCTGAGCAGCAACTAGAGCGGTGGCGTCGGTATCTTGCTAATGAACGCTCGGAAGCCAAGGTGTATAAAACCCTGGCTGCCAGGCAGAAGAACCCGGAGGATCGTGAGATCCTGACCAAAATCGCGGAAGCGGAATCGCGGCACCAGCAGTATTGGCGAGACAAATTGGGCGATCAGCTGGGCTCGCCCCGGAAAGCGGATTTCAATACCCGGGCGTTGGGTTTTCTGGCGAAAATCTTTGGATCCGTGTTTACGTTGGCGCTGATGCAGTCGGCGGAGTCGCGGAGCCCGTATCTTGCCGACGACGATGCTTCTGATCAGTTGGCGATGGATGAGCAAGTTCACGCGGAAGTGGTGCGCGGGCTGGCCACGCGCTCGCGTGAGCGGATGTCGGGAACGTTCCGGGCGGCAGTCTTTGGCGTTAATGACGGCTTGGTGTCCAACCTGGCGTTGGTGCTTGGCGTGCTGGGTTCCGGGGTGGGCAGCACGGTGGTGCTGATCACCGGTGTGTCTGGCTTGCTCGCGGGCGCATTGTCCATGGGGGCCGGTGAATTTATCTCTGTGAAATCGCAAAACGAGCTGCTGGGGGCGTCTACTCCGCAGACCTCGTCGTCGGCGATGGCAGCTAATGTGGATGTCGAAGCCAATGAACTGGCTTTAGTCTTCCGTGCCCGTGGAATGTCGGAATCGGAGGCACAGCACAAGGCTGATCAATTATTCGCCAAAATTTCGCAGGATGCTGAACCCCACGGCGGTACTGCTGTCGAAGATGATGAGTTCGGCCAGATGAACACACCAGGCGGTGCCTGGGAAGCGGCCATCTCGAGTTTCTTTTTCTTTGCCGGTGGCGCGCTGTTGCCGATCTTGCCGTTTATTTTTGGAGCTTCCACCAGCCTGGGGGCTGTGATTGCGGTCGTGCTGGTGTCACTAGCGCTGTTGACTACTGGGGGAGTAACCGGAATTTTATCGGGTAAACCACCGGCCTGGCGTGCGGTGCGCCAGTTGCTCATTGGCCTGGGCGCGGCCGGGGCCACGTATGTGCTGGGCCTTGCCTTTGGCGGGATCGTCGGTTAGTTGTCGATCAATTTTTGCTAAACCCGCCGTGCGCTATTTAGCGCTGGCGCTGTCTTGTTTCTTGCTACACTCTGCACAGATGCCGAAGACTTCGGCATCGTGGCCGGTGAGTTGGAAACCATAGTTGGCGACAACCTCTTGCGCCCAGCGTTCTACCGGGCCGCCGTCGATTTCCTCGGTGCGCCCGCAGCTGGTGCACACCAAATGGTGGTGGTGATGGTGGGACTCGCAGCTGCGGTACAGCGTCTCACCGGATGGCATGTGGAGCACGTCCACAGCGTCAATCTCAGAGAGTGATTGCAAGGTGCGGTAGACCGTCGTCAAGCCAACCTGGCTGTCGCGATGTACCAATTCGTGGTGAATGGCTTTTGCGGATGCGAAATTGTCCAGCTCGTTGAGTACCTGAATGACGGCGGTGCGCTGGCGGGTATTGCGGGCGCCTAGCTTCGGGATGGCGGACTGTACGGAAGACATTGCTCCAGTCTATTTAAGGAGCGATGCTGGCCGCAATGGCTGCGATATTGAGTGCTTCGCGGCGGGTGAGTTGATAGGTTACTTCGCGCCCGCAGGAATGCGAAGAGACCAAGCCGGATTGCTTCAAAATCCGCAAATGCTGGCTCACCAGTGGTTGTGAGCGGCCGAGTTCGCGCACGAGTTCGTAGACGCAGCAGTCGCGCTGGCTCAAGCAATGCAGGATTTGCAGGCGCAGTGGGGAATTTAATGCGCGGATGATGGTCGCAGCTGCGGTGGTGTTCGCGATAACGTCGGTAGGCATCACGAGTCCTTCCTGGTGGGAGACTATCTAGCGCCACGGATTTGGCGATAGATAACAATCCCGTCGATAATGGGATTGATCTTCAATAAGTGACATCTTACTGGTTTTCAGGTGCCTGAACAAAACTAACCAAGTATTGCCTTATGTTTGCAAAGCGTATGGTTTTGTTGCTACCCCCATTCGGGGATACTTATGAATCATGTGAAAAGTCTGGGATACCAGAAAACATAATGGGCACAGTGCAGTCTAGACCACCTAACTCCCGTGCGGTTGTGCAGGCACTGTAGGATGGCCTGCGAGAACTGACTTATCCCCTACCAGAGGAGTCCTTGTAACAATGGCGAATGTCATCGATACCGTCGTAAACCTATGTAAGCGCCGCGGCCTGGTTTACCAGGCTGGTGAGATCTACGGCGGCTCGCGTTCGGCATGGGACTACGGCCCGCTGGGTGTCGAGCTCAAAGAAAACATCAAGCGCCAGTGGTGGCGCCACATGGTGCAATCCCGCGATGACGTCGTCGGTATTGATTCTTCCATCATCCTGCCACGCCAGACCTGGGTCTCGTCCGGCCACGTCGAGGTATTTACTGACCCGTTGGTGGAATCGCTCTACACCCACAAGCGCTACCGCGCTGACCACCTGCTGGAAGCCTACGAAGAAAAGCACGGCCACCCACCAGAAAACGGTCTGGCAGATATCAACGACCCGGAGACCGGCCAGCCTGGTAACTGGACTGAGCCGCGTGCTTTCTCTGGTCTGCTGAAAACCTTCCTGGGCCCAGTCGACGACGAAGAAGGCCTGCACTACCTGCGCCCAGAAACCGCGCAGGGTATTTTCGTGAACTTCAAGAATGTACTGACTTCCTCGCGCATGAAGCCACCATTCGGCATCGCGAATATCGGTAAGTCCTTCCGCAACGAGATCACCCCGGGCAACTTCATCTTCCGTACCCGTGAGTTCGAGCAGATGGAAATGGAGTTTTTCGTCGAGCCCGGTACCGACGAGGAATGGCACCAGTACTGGATCGATGACCGCCACCAGTGGTACATCGACCTGGGCATCAAGCCAGAAAACCTCCGTCTGTACGAGCACCCACCAGAGTCGCTGTCGCACTATTCCAAGCGCACTGTCGACGTGGAATACGCCTTTGGTTTCCAGGGCTCCAAGTGGGGTGAGCTGGAAGGCGTGGCCAACCGTACTGACTATGACCTGCGTGTGCACCAAGAAGGCTCTGGCGAAGACATGTCGTATTTCGACCAGTCGAAAGAAGAGCGCTGGATCCCGTACGTCATTGAACCAGCCGCTGGCTTGGGCCGTTCTATGATGGCTTTTCTTGTCGACGCCTACCACGAAGAAGAAGCCCCGAATGCCAAGGGTGGCACTGACAAGCGCGTCGTGCTGCGGTTGGATCGTCGCCTGGCACCGGTCAAGGTTGCGGTTTTGCCGTTGTCTAAGAAGGAAGAGCTGACCGGACCAGCGAAAGAATTGTCGCAGAAGCTGCGCCAGCATTGGAATGTTGATTTTGATACTTCCGGTGCTATCGGCCGCCGCTACCGTCGTCACGACGAAATCGGTACGCCATTCTGCGTCACCTACGATTTTGACTCTCTGGAAGACGGCGCCGTCACCGTCCGCGAGCGTGACACCATGGAGCAGGAACGCGTAGCTATCGAGGATCTGGAATCCTACTTGGCTGCACGCCTGGTTGGCTGCTAAACGCTTATAGCCCCGTAAAGGGGGCTCGAGAGAAAGGCACGCGCATGCGCTACACCAGTTGGGACCGCAATGATCGCAACACCCCGGTGTTGTTGGAAGAAGATGGGCCGAACCGTCTGGGAGTCTTCAGTGACGAGCTGGCGCGGCTCGATGGGGCCAACTGGCAGCTTCAGGTGGAACAATCCCGCGGGATTGAAGCAGTGGATGCGGAAACCTCGCAGCCGAAGCTGTCTGTCGACGGCAACCTGGCGCGTGCCCAGCGTGTGCTCGCCCGGGTGGGGGAGCGCGAATTTACGTTGATCAATGAATCTGGCAAAAACTGGATCATTGATGATGAAAACGGCGCCAAGGTTGCACAGTTCAGTGGCACCAACCGCGGGGTTCGCCGGGCTATTCTGGAGTTCGACGGAGAACAATCACTGAGCCGGGATGAAATCATCGCGTTGAGCTTTACCGCGCGCATGATTCTGGAATCACGGCTATCGTCATCGGCCGTCGGCATTATCGCCACGCTGCTGTTGTGCACGATCGTGGCGATCCTGGCCTTTTTGTTCTAGCCTGCTCTCGTTTTTTGTTTTAGAACGAGCCGCCGGAGTGGCCGCCGCCGAAGCCGCCACCTCCGCCGAAGCTTCCGCCGCCACCAAAACCACCGCCGAAGCCACTGCTTCCACCGGAACCACCCAAGATGGATCCGAGCACCATACCGGTCAACAAAGAACCAGTGGAGCTGCGGCCACGGCGGTAACCACGTCCGGTGGGGCCGCCGAAACCACCATGCGAATTCATTGACCGCTGGTGATCTTTGACGTCATCTTCGGCACGTTTAATCGCTGCTTGCGCGGCCTGGCCCGCACCACGAGCAGCCTCGATGGCTAATCGGGCATCGGTCTGCCGCAACTGCAAGGCTTCTGCGTGCATGCGCTGGGCGTCGGCAAGCGCGGTTCGAGCCCCAGATTTTACGATGCGGCCGCGGGAAGAGATTAAATCTTCTGCCGACTGAATCCGGGAGTTCGCAGACTGCAGCTGCTGCTGCAACAGCTGCAGCGTGCGCTGGTGATCCGCAGATTTTTCGCGTACCCGGTCCAGCTTGTCGTCGAGCTCAGTATCGGCATCCAACAGCTGGTTATAGCTGCCCAACGGGTCGGTGTTTTTATTTTCCTTGGCGTGGGCCAGTGCTTCGCGCGCGGAGCCAACGACGGCATCGAGCCGGTCCCAGTCCGCTGGGGTGCCATCCTGCGTGCCTTGCTGTTTCAGCTGGGCAGCCTCGGCAATTTCTTCTTCGACTTCGGCAATAAGATCGTTGATGCCAGATTTCGCAGTGGCAATATCTGAGCGCGCGTTTTCCACGCCGTCGAGCAGGCGAGTGGTGACTTCCAGCGCGTGTTCAGTTTCGCGAATCGTTTCCACCAGGCCCTGCTGCTGGCCAGCTGGCTTGTCCTGCAATTCGTTCGCGTGGGCGAGCAAATCTTCGGCCTCTTCCAATGAGACCTCAGCCATTTCTGGGTTGTCGATGATGGTGTGCAGTACTTCTGGCGAGTAGTTTTCCTGCAGTGAGGCCATGGTGGATTGCGCCCGCTGCAGTTGGGAGCGGGCAGCGACGCTGCGCTGAGTAAGTTCAGAAACCTTGGAGTCAGCTTGGGCCAGCAAGTTACGCATCTCCGCGAATTTCTCGGCTTGCGAATCCAGCTCGCGGTCGGCCTTGCCGCAATCCGAGATAATCTCCACCAGCCGGGCGCGGCGCTGGTCTTCCGGCACGGCGTTGTGGGAATCCAGCTCTTTTTTCGTGCGGAAGGCGCGCTGCATGACGGATTTCGAGTTGTTCATCGCGCGGGTGAATTGCCGGGCGCGGTCGGCACCGAATTCCGCGATGGCCAGGTCCAGTTCTTCTTTCGCACGGCGGATCGACTCATCCGTCGAGGTGATTTCTTCATCGGCGCGTTCTTCCAACGTCGCCACCGGTAGCCGCAGTAGTGAGCTGGTGTCGTCCGGCGAGATTCCGCGGGCATCACTCAACAATTTCGACGAGTTGTGCTTGTTCTGCCTGCGGTTGTAATACCAGACACCACCGCCACCTGCGACGACGGCTAGACCACCGGCGGCGAGCCAACCAGCACCCGAAGAATCACCGTTGCCACCGCTAGAGCCGCTGCCGCCGCCAGCTGAACCGGTGCGCACAGCCTGTGCGGCAGCCAGCCCAGCACCGGCGAAGTTGTCGTTGATCAGCTCGTCGTAGGCAGCCTCCGAGGCAGCATCGAGCTTGCTTTGGCTCCAGGTGCCACCCGGCGAGGCGTAGACGTCGTATTGCCGGTCATCCACGGCGATTGCCAGCACGCCAACGTTGCTACCTTGCCCGCCGCCGTTGGCCGCGGCGGTGGTTTCGGCATATTCCTGCGCACTCATGCCACCGAAGGTGTCTGTGTAGACGATATAAAACTGAATGCGATCCGACTGTTGCAGCTGCTTGAGCTCGTCGTTAATGGCTTGCTCATCATCCGGGGAGAGGATGCCGACGCCGTCGACGAGTTGGCTGTCGAGCCGACCTGCATCCACCGCCTGGGCCAGTACCTGCGAGTACTCCGCGACCGCAGGGGGTTCGGTGGCAGCGCTTGCACCGGCCGTACCCAGGCCGAAAGACGCGGCCCAGCCGGTGGCAGCCGCTGCCGCAGCAATACCGGCTGCAGTGCGGAAACCGCCGCGGGTGCCCGAACCGAGCAGGCGGCGTCGAAAAGCGACGGCTTTACCGGGATGTGCAGCGTCGTAGGCGTCGCAAGGACGTGAAGTACGTCCACGCGAGAAACCTGCACGCGCTGTGGAAGCTGAGGATTCGAAAGAAGCTGAATTCTGCCGCATGGCGACGATGTTACCCGTCTGCAGTAGCGCGGTAAGGCAGACTATAGGACGTGAAACCACAAACAATCGCACGAGCAGGGCTGGCAACGCTTACACTCGCGCCCGCAATAATCGCGGCTGTGCAAGCATCCCGCGTGCTCACTATCGCTTATCGACGGCGCTACCTGCCGGTTTATGATCCAGAAGCCATCGTGGTTATGGGCACCGCACAGTACAACGGCACCCCGTCGCGGCAATTCGCGGCGCGTTTGGATCAGGCGGTGTTTGCCGCACACATTTTCCCGGATGCCCAAGTGCTGTGTGTCGGTGGTGCGTTGCCCGGCGATACCGTCACCGAGGCGGAGGTTGGCGCGGACTATCTTCGGGCTCACGGGATTGTGCGGGCAGAAGCCGTCGGCAAGGGCTCTGATAGTGCGGCGAGCTTGGCGGCGGTGTTGAGCAGGTACCCGCACCTGCAGGGCCGCGATGTGCTGTTGGTGACCGATCCGAATCACAGTGCGCGGGCGGAGAAAATCGCGCGCAGGTGTGGGGTGTTGCCGCAGGCGTTTCCTACTCCGGATTCGCCGAGCCAGTTTCCCAGTCCGGCCTGGTGGAAATCGCTGCTGCATGAGATCGGCGGGTTGACGGTGGCGGATGTGTATGTGCTGGCAGGAGCCTCCTGTGCGGTTAGGCTAGAAAGTGTGTTGCGCAGGGTGCAGGCGATCGTGTGGCCATCGCGTCGGATGCGGCATGAGTATCTGCGTGCCCAGCATGCGCGGGAACAGCAACAGCAAGACCAACAACAAGAACAACAACAACAAGACCAGCAACAGGGGAGCAGCCAGTGACAGCAGCTGGGAATGACTACCGCTACTACCGCTATAGCCAGGCGGATATGCAACGCCGGTTTGGAGAGCGCGCGAAACAATCACTCTTGACGACGGCTAGCACCGGTGGTGCGGCTGGTACCGGCAGCTCCATCGACCCCGCGACGGCGGAACAACGCGACGAGTTTTCCCGGGATCGTGCCCGCGCGTTGCACTCGGCTGCGTTGCGTCGGCTAGCGGACAAAACCCAGGTGGTGGGCCCGCGCGATGGGGATACTCCGCGCACTCGCTTGACGCATTCCCTGGAGGTCGCGCAGATTTCCCGGGGCATTGGCGAAGGCCTGGGCTTAAACCCGGACCTGTGTGAAATGGCAGGGCTGATTCACGATATCGGCCACCCGCCGTACGGCCACAATGGCGAGACCGCGCTCAATGAGCTTGCCGACGAATGTGGCGGCTTCGAAGGCAACGCGCAAACGCTGCGGATTCTCACGCTGCTGGAACCGAAAATTCTGGACGACGCCGGTGCCAGCTGCGGGCTGAACCTGACCCGGGCGGCACTGGATGCGGCGTGCAAATATCCGCGCACCAAAACCAACTCGGATGGCAGCACGAATCGGAAATATGGCTGCTATGACGAGCAAGCCGATGTGCTGGAATGGATCCGCGCTCACGACCCCGCGGGCAATCACCGCAGCGGCCAGGCGCGTGCCACGATGGAAGCACAAACCATGGACTGGTCTGACGATATCGCCTATTCCGTGCACGACGTCGAAGACGGTGTGGTCGCCGGGCGCGTGAACCTGGCTGTGCTCTGGGATCTGGTGGAGCTAGCCGCGTTGGCAGAAAAAGGGGCCAAGGCCTTCGGCGGGGATGCGGAAGAGCTGCTCGACGCCGCCGGGGCGCTGCGCGATTTGCCGATCATCAATGCCGCGGTTGATTTCACCCCCAGCTTGCGCGGCTACGTGCAGCTGAAAGCCATGACCTCCGAGCTCGTCGGCAGGTACGTCGGCGCGACTATTGCGGCGAGCCGGGAGCACAATGCGGAGCTCGTCGACAAGGGGCAATTGGGGCGCTACCAGGGCACGCTGCTGGTTCCGCGACAGGCAGAAGCTGAGGTAAAGCTGCTGAAAACCCTGGCTGTGCTGTATGTCATGGATGAGCCTTCGCACCTGGCGCGGCAAGATCGGCAGCGCGAGCGGGTCTACAACGTTTATGACTATCTGGTGGCGGGCGCGCCGGGTTCGCTGGATCCCATGTTTGCGCTGTGGTGGGAGCAAGCAGAAACTTCGGCGCAGCGCCAGCGGGTGATCATTGATCAGATAGCGTCGATGACGGAATCGCGGCTGGAGCGCCTAGCACAGCAGGCTGCGCAGTTGTCCGGATTTTTGCACTAGTCCAGCTACGCTGTTGTGACGGGAAAAGGTAGTCTTTGGGCATGGCTCAAGGACGGATCCCCGATAGTGATATTCAGGCAATCCGCGAACGCGCAGCTATCGACGAGATCGTCGGCGAGTATGTACAGCTGAAAAGCGCGGGGCATGATTCGTTGAAGGGCCTGTCACCGTTTAAAGACGAAAAGACGCCGTCGTTCCATGTGCGCCCGCAGCGCGGCTATTATCACTGCTTTTCTTCCGGCAAGGGCGGCGATGTTTTCAGCTTCCTCATGGAAATGGAGCAGCTGAGCTTCCCGGAGGCGGTGGAAGCCGTCGCGGAAAAGATCGGTTATCACATCACGTACCAGGGCGGAACCACTGGTGGACGGCGGGAAAAACCTGGTACCCGCCAGCGCCTGATCCAAGCCAATCGCGTGGCGCACGAGTTCTATCGTGAGCAGCTCGAAACAGAGCAGGCGCGCACCGGGCGCGAGTTTTTGCTGGACCGCGGGTTTTCGCGCGAGCAGATTTACGAGTTTGAAATTGGTTATGCCCCGGCTGGGTGGGACACGATGACCAAGCACCTGCTGCGCAAGGGCTTCGAGTTCGACGAGCTGGAAAAGGCAGGCCTGTCAAAGATGGGCAAGCGCGGCCCGATAGACCGTTTCCACCGCCGTTTGCTGTGGCCCATCAAGGATATCGCCGGCAACGTGATTGGTTTTGGTGCGCGCAAGCTTTTCGACGACGACAAGCTAGGCAAATACATGAACACCCCGGATACCATGCTGTATCACAAATCCAAGGTGTTGTTTGGCCTGGACATGGCGAAAAAACATATCGCTGCTGGCCACCAGGCCGTGGTCGTGGAAGGCTATACCGATGTCATGGCGATGCATGCCGCCGGGGTAAAAACCGCGATCGCTGCCTGTGGTACCGCTTTTGGTCAGGACCACTTGCAGGTGATCCGCCGGTTGATGCTGGACGATAATTATTTCAATGGTGAGCTGATCTATACCTTCGACGGCGACGAGGCCGGGCAGAAGGCTGCGCTGCGGGCGTTTTCTGGCGAACAGAAATTTTCCGGGCAGTCCTTTGTGGCTATTGCCCCGCCGGGGATGGACCCGTGCGATCTGCGCCTGGAGCGTGGCGACGCCGCGGTGCGGGATTTGGTGGCTGACCGCATCCCGATGTTCGAGTTCGTGATTCAGTCCATTTTGGCCAGCCACAAGTTGGATACAGCGGAGGGCCGCTTGCAGGCTTTACGACGAACCGTGCCGGTGGTTGCCGGGATTCGTGACAAACCACTGCAGATGGAATACGCGCGGCGGTTGTCTGGCTGGGTCGGCTGGGAAAGCCCGGATGAGGTCGTCGCACAGGTGCGCAAGGAATCTGCGAAGGTACAGAACCCACAGGAAGCGGTGAAGCGTGCGCGTCGGTTTGATAATGACAGCCAGCGTGATGCCCGGCAGGATAAGCCCGGCATCGTCGCGCCGAACCCGCGGGATACGTATTTGTGGCCGCAGCGCGAATCGCTGAAACTGGCGCTGCAGTACCCGCAACACGTCGGCGAGTATTTCGACGGCTTGGGTGAGGACGTGTTCAGCAACGAGGCCTACCGGGCGGTGCGGGCTGCGATTTACCAGGCCGGGGGAGTAGCCAATGCCAGCGACGGTGTCGACTGGATCGCCGCGGTGGCCGAGCACATGGCGGATTTGGTGGGCCGCTCGCTGGTGTCGGAACTTGCTGTAGAAGAGATCCGCTACGCGAATGCGGGGCTGGAGGCTTACGTCGACATGGTGTTATCCCGGTTGCAGGAAGCGCGGGTGGGCGATCAGATTGCGCAGTTGAAAGCGCAGCTACAGCGCATGCGCCCGAGCGACGATGAGCAAACCTACCACTCTTTGTTCGCTGATTTGGTGGCGCTGGAGCAGGCGCGCCGGGACCTGATTGCGCGCGCGTTTCGGTAGTAAGTTGGCGCGGGTCGGGGGGTTGTGTTTAGCAGCCTTCCTTGCAGTTAGACCTTACGGGCTGGTCCTTATTAGCTAGTCTTCGTCGTGTTCGTAGATGCGGTCTGCTTCTGCGTGACCGTCGTAATCATCGTGGTCGCGGCGGCCGTTTTTGCCAGCGCGCAAGTCTTTGATTTCACGCATACGTGGTTCTGGGTCCAGCTTGTTTGCGATGGCTTTGCGTGTAGAGCGAGCCACGGACTGGGTGACCGGGGAGTTAATGGCCTTTTCGTAAGCGCCTTTGATCTGGTGGAACCGCTTTCGGCCCGCCTTCGTGCCGAAGACGTATCCCGCGGTGGCACCGACGACGAACTGAATCATGGTGAAACGTTTCCTTTTTCCTTGCGTTGCGCACAAGCCTGCGCAGTGACGTGCAATGAACTGGGCTCTAGCCTACCTGTCTCGAGGGGCAGGTGGTGTGGGGATGTTGGGGATTCCACCGCGGCGTGGTGGGGAGAGTTTGGTGTTAAACCTGGTGCTTGCTAGCTGCCGCTCTGCCGCGCTGACCAGAGCAAAAGCATCCATGGCGAGGAATGCATGGATATTCTTGCCGACGCTGCGCCTGGTCAGTATTTTTAGGCTTGTTAGCTCGTTCAGCGCTGCTCGGGCAGTATTTGCCGATACGCCATATGCCTGCGCAACGAGGTCGACAGTCAGCATTGGCTGCGAGATCAGTGATGATAACAAGCGGGCGGTTAAAGAATCTGTACGCACCTTGCGTTCAGAACTTCTGGAACACGAAAATTTTTCATTCCATTCTGTCTGTAATTCGTTGATGTCGTCGAATAGTCGTTGTGCTTCATCGGCTGCGATATCGGCTGCAGTGAGAAATGTGTCGACCCATGCTGCGAGTGCTGTATCGCAGCATCTTGTGTCCACAGTGGAGTTGCGTGTTTCGTCGTCGAGGGCACGAAAAGCACTAAGCCCGGCAAGATATTTATCCGACCACGTCGCCAAGACCATGCTGAGTGGCAGGATTGGCGACGGACATAAGCCTCTTCTTTGCAGGATTGTGTGAATAACCGCTCGACCTACGCGCCCATTGCCATCAGCAAAGGGGTGAATGGTTTCGAATTGGGCGTGTGCGATTGCTGCTTGAATGAGCGGGCCGTGTGCTGCACCGTTAATGAATCGTATTAAGTCTTCTAGCAAATCCGGGACATAGATGGGTGGGGGGTGGTACAAATTCCGCATCTAATGGATGCCAATCTGAGCCACCGATCCAGTTCTGCTGCTTGCGGATACCATGAAGTTCGCTGCGTGCGATGATGGTTCGCTGCATGGTTAGCAATCTTTCGAGGCTAAATTTTTCAGCGCTGGTGTCTGTTGCTTCAATGTCATCGAGTATTTTGACATTTGCGGCAACTGCGCGTGCAGTATCGGTGACTTTCACGATGCGGTCGTCAGAATCCGACAATTCCGCAATGGCAACTTTGTCCGCAGCTGGTGCTAATCCTTCGATACGGGAGGACGAGACCGCTTCTGAGCGGAGCAAAAAACGAGTGACGCCTTCGAGACCTTTATGGGCGGGAGCTGCGGCAAGATTCCGAATTTTGTGTTCGACCTGGGCGGCTTTTAGCGATAGTTCTTCGGGGATATGTAAATCCCTGTGCGCGAGGAGCTCAGGTAAATAAGCACGGTAAGTACCGGCAATCCGATCCCGGCGAGTCGGGGCAGTATCTGCAGGCGTCCAGTGTAGTTCGATCCATCGTGGTAGTGGCATTCGAGTTTCCTTTCTGTCACAACCTTAATACTTTTCCTTGTGTTCATCCGGTCGCCAGTACAAGTTTAAGTATTAAACTTGTACTGCTTTCTTTATGAGCACAAGTTAAGTCAGCTTTGTTGGCTCATGGGGTGGAGACATCTGGCAGCGAAGAGATGCCTGGTTATGAAGGCGCGCCTAGCTGTTTTAAGGCAAGTGTAACCACGGTCATGTCATATACTCTTGTGATATATGCCCCACATTTTGGGGTTTGAGTACCTAGTTGACGTGTCACTAAAGGTATACTCGCTAAACGTGTCGAGCTGGAGTTCTCAGAGGCTAGACACCGCCTCCCCAGCAAACGTTGGGAAAACTCACAAGACTCATAAGAAGGGTTGAAGACATGAAATCGAATAATTTCCGCCGCGTTTCCATCGCAGCTGCAACCGCCGCTCTGGGCCTGACCCTCGCAGCCTGCAGCAATGGTGGTAGCTCCGCCCCAGTGACCGTCACTGAGACCGCTGCACCGGCAGATCAGAGCAGCCAGAGCAACCAGAATGGTGGCAAGGAAACTGTCACCGTTACCCCTGGTGCCGACGCTAACGCGAATGGCGGCAATGCTGGTCAGGCTGGCCAGGCTGGTGGCAACGCTGCTACCAACGATCTGCCAACCGAAATCACCGGTTACTCCGGTGAAGCAGAGCGTGACTTGACCGAAGAGCGTCTGACCAAGGACGAAGTAGCTCAGGTTCTGCAGCGTGCCCACAATGGCGAAGGAAAGGTCAAGTGGGACAACGACGGCTACTGGGAAGTTGAAGTTGGTGGCGTCGACATCGACATCGACCAGAACGGCCTGGTGCTGAACGTCGACCGCTAAGAGGTCACCAGGCTTTTGCATAGGCTTTGTGACTATGCAGAGCATTCAATAATTGGTTCTTTTGGGAACCCAGCGAAACCGCCCGATGTGCATGCAGCGCACCGGGCGGTTTTCTTATTGCCAATTTGCTTTAGACTCTAGGAGTCGGGAATGAGAAAACGGTGTGTTCCGAATTCGGCAACGAGGGAGTCAGGACCGAAGCATATGAAAACGGACGTTGCGATCATCGGCGGCGGGTTTGCAGGAACCTCGGCTGCTATTACGTTGGCACGAGCTAATCGCTCGGTGGTGCTCGTGGATTCAGGGAAGCCACGAAATAGATATGCTGAGCATGCGCACGGAATATTGGGGTTTGATGCTGCCTCACCGTCCGAAATGCTGGATGCAGGACACCGCGAGTTTCTATCTTTTTGTGGGAAGATCGTGGAAGCGTCAGCTACCTCGCTGACAGCGGATGTGCACTCTACGCGGGCAAACACAATCAGCTGGCAGGTAGTGCTTTCAAACGGTGAGATGATTCATGCCCGGCAAGTACTCGTCGCAACGGGGATTGCTGACAAATTACCTGCTGTTTCCGGATTGCACGAGCTTTGGGGTTCCCGAATCTTCCACTGTCCGTATTGCCATGGGTACGAGATTCGGAAGAAAAAACTTGTCGTCGTTGGAGGGGAAAATCCCGGGTTTACCTTTCGGATTACTAAGCTGCTCTCGAAATGGACTGGCGACATCACGTTTTATCCCAATGGGCTGGATCTTTCTGAGCAAGAACAGGACAGTATGGAAAGGCTGGGGATTACCATTGACCCACACACGGTGCGCGCGGTGTCGAAATCCAGCCAGTATGAAGCGGGAATAACGGTGCAAACGGATGCGCGTGAAATCGACTACGAAGCGTGTTTTACTGGGCCCGATTTCATGCCTAACGATGGGCTTCTGCGTGACGCTGGCTGCGCTGTGGACGGTGGCTGGGTGATTACGGAAGCGGGAAAGACTTCGCAGAACGGAATATGGGCTGCGGGCAATGTAATTAGCTCTCCGGATCAAATTCCGCAAGCTATGGGAGCAGGTGCCGCGGTGGCGATCAAGATCGACCAGTATATGTTCGACCAAGACCTGCCGGTTATCGATTAGCCCCATGTAGCAGGGGGTGGTGCGCCAAATCGTGGATGTAAGAAATCGCTCAAAACCCCACGACAATTCCAAGACATGTGGCGTGAATTCCGCCTCTTTTTAAGCGTGCCCAAGGGCGACGAAACCCCGCTGAACAGCGAATTCGCTGCTCAACGGGGCTATGTATTGCTCCTCCAACTGGGCTCGAACCAGTGACCCTTCGATTAACAGTCGAATGCTCTGCCAACTGAGCTATGGAGGAATATTGCTGACGACTTCCGGCTTGACCTGCGATTCAGAGTCTCTCTGAACTTTTCGGTCTGTGCCTTCCGGCGCAACGGTGATTAACTATATAAGCGTATTTAATACAGCGCAAATCGCCAGCTTAACTATGGTTTTTCGGCCTTTATTACTTCCTGCCATAGCGCAATACTGTGACGTTGGCCGAGACTGGAATTTTTCGCGGACTCATACCGTTGCGAAGGAATGTAAGGCCTACCGAATCATCACATGGCAGACCAACTAAACCCGAGAAGAAAGGTCTAGACACGAATGAGTGAGAACATGAACGTCGACGTTCTAGTCATTGGCTTCGGCAAAGCCGGAAAAACCATCGCTATGAAACGAGCCGCAGCAGGCGACCGCGTCGCCCTCGTTGAGCAGTCCAGCGCGATGTACGGCGGAACCTGCATCAACATTGGCTGCGTGCCGACGAAAGCCTTGCTTACCGACGCAGAAAGCCACCACACTAAGCCAACCGCCGATGACTCCACGGCCTTTGCGCAAGCCATCCAACGCCGTGGCACTCTGACCTCCAAAATGAACCAGATCAACCTGGACCTTGCGAAAGACAAAGGCGTCATTGTCGTTGACGGCCACGCCAGCTTCGTCAGTGAGAAAACCGTGGAAGTTACCGGTGGTGACGATCGTCTGGAGATCACTGGCGAGACCGTCATCATCAACACCGGCGCTGAGCCGGTTGTTCTGCCACTGCCAGGCGCAGACCTGGAGCGCGTCATTGACTCCACGCAGGCGCAGCAGTTGGACGAGCGCCCAGATTCCTTGCTCATCGTGGGCGGTGGCCCTATCGGCATGGAATTCGCAACCTACTTCGCGAAGTTCGGCACCAAGGTGACCGTGGTCGATACCGTCGACAAGCCATTTGCCAACTTTGATCGCGACATCGCAGAACACGTCGGCACGATCATGGACAACTTGGGCATCACATGGGTGACAGGAGCCCAGGTCACTGAATTCCGTGAAAACGGTGCTGATGCAGTAACAACCGTGTGGAAAGACGGCGATGGCAACGAACAGACCGCCGATACCGCGCAGGTGCTGGTCGCTGTTGGGCGCAAACCTGTCACGAAGAATCTCGGCCTGGATAAAGCCGGCATCGAGCTGACCGAGCGCGGCGCCGTAGCCGTCGACAAGCACCTGCGTACCAACGTCGAAGGCGTTTATGCCGCGGGAGACGTCAATGGTGGGCCACAATTTACCTACGTCTCGTTCGACGATCATCGTGTGATTCTTTCGGACCGCTGGGGCGATGGCTCCCGGACGACGGAAAAACGTGTGGTTCCGACGACGACGTTCATCGACCCGCCGCTGGCGACGGTTGGTTTGGGCGAAGAAGCGGCCCGCGAAGAGGTCGAAGCGCGCGGAAACACTCTGGATGTCAAGGCTGCAGACATCAAGGATATTCCTATCATGCCGCGGCCAAAGATCCTGGGTAAGCCAGAAGGCCGTGCGAAGATTCTGGTTGAGCGCGAAACGGACCGCATCGTGGGCGCAACCCTGCTGTGCGTCGATGCGCAAGAACTGATTAACACGCTAGCGCTGGCGATGTCCGCTGATATTCCGGCTAGCACCGTCGGCAGCGGCATCTACACCCACCCAAGCTCAAGCGAGGTTTTTAACGCATTGCTGGGGTAGTGGTAGACGGCGATTAATTTGCCGTTATACTTAAACAACAGTTTTGGCACCTCGGCTCGGGCGCTTTTTCGCAAGGATCCCGCGGAAGAGCTTTTCGGGCCGTGACGTGCGGAGACTGGAAGGGGCTATAGCTCAGTCGGTTAGAGCAGTGGACTCATAATCCATTGGTCGCGGGTTCGAGCCCCGCTGGCCCCACAAAAGCCAGGAATTTCGGCGTTGTTTTGCTTCCTTCTCGTCAGGAATAGGCGTGCCAGTGTTGGACACAGTGCCATGCAAGGAGCTGCCGGGGGTAACCAAGCTGGAATGCAACTGGCGTATCTTTCGAGGTGTATTATCGCGAATAACAACAGCCAACGGGGTTGATTAGGGCGAAAGGAAGTTGATGACTGATGCAGAAGATTCGGAATTGGCCGGAAATTCGAATCGGGATTCTGTCCCTGTTCGACCTCAAAGGGGAATGGACGATTCGCCAGATGCAAAAGGCAATGCCAGCCCCGAAGACCGGCGGAAACCTCAATCAGACGCTGACACAAGGGGCGACGCGAGCAAATCGGGAGATTACCCGTTTCTTCTCGCTCAAATAAGCGCTCATCTGCAAGAAAACCATCTTCATCTTCCAATTGTTGCTCCAGATCAAGAGCAACTTGCGAACATTAAAGAAAATAGCCCCGAGCTTTATGAAATCTACCTAGACTCAATCCGCAAGGCAGTTGATGCAGATTATATCCAGCGGACCTATCCTTACACTGAGCCAATAAAGACGGTGCAATCGGGGCGCCGCTATGGTCTGGCCGCGGTTCTTTCGGTACTTGCTGTTGCGACCATTGCTCTTGTCCTCGGTCACCCAGGATTCGCCACAGCCATTATCGCTATTGACGTAGTAGCGCTGGCTGCAGTATTCAGTTCTGGTCGTGACCGAGGAACACCAAACGAGTAGGGCGCGTCATTGCTGTGCCTGGCTCGTCCCATCGACATATTCTCAGGGACGTAAGGCACAACCAAAAGTGGCTTAGCCGATATTGGTAGACCAGGTGTGCACCGGCTTGCCGGATTTCTGATTGTCGATATAAGCGCTGAGCATACGTGCGATGGCTTGCCGACGCGGCGTGCTATCCGGGACGTCATGCCCCTCGGCACTCGTGTAGGTTGTGGAGTCAGCAGCGGTCGCGTTATCGAGTGCTGCTAGCTGCCAGGTTGCCCCGTTTTGTCGCTTCCGGGCGCGCCCTTCGATGATCCCGAGATGCTTCTGAATCAGCGCCGGATCCACGGCAAGCTGCTTCAAGCCCTGCTCTGCTTGCTCCAATAAATGCTCGGTCACCAGCTCAGACGCCGGGATGGTTCCTAACGTCGGCCACGTCATCTGCGCGTGAATTCCATCGCGAGCGCCGGTGAAGAAGTTGCTCGTGGCGTCGGCAAAAGACAACCGCGACCACACCGGCCGAGTCTGGCCGACGAGGAAGTTCACCAGGCCATAATAAAACGCGGCATCGGCCACAATATCTGCCACGGTGGGGCCAGCGGGCAACAAGCGGTTTTCCACGCGGATATGGGAAAGCTCGGTGTTTGGATCATATATCGGGCGATTCCACCGCCAAATAGTCCCGTTTTGTAGGTTTAGGTAGTGCAAACCGGGCTTGCCGTCGGTGACGATCGGAGTTCCGGACTCCACGCGGTCTTCGGGTAGCAGCGGCGAGAAATAGCGCACGTTTTCTTCGAACAGATCGAAAGCGCTGGTGATCCACCGTTCGCCGAACCACACTCGTGGCCGTACCCCCTGGGTTACTAATTCTGGGGTACGGGTATCGATGGATTGCTGGAATACCGGAATGCGTGACTCGTGCCAGAGCTTGTGCCCAGCGAACAGCGGAGAGTTCGCGCTGAGCGCGGTTTGTATGCCAGCGATGGCTTGGGAAGCATTCCACGCGGCAGCGAAATGGTTCGGTGCTACCTGCAGGTGCAGCTGGATCGACGTGCAGGTGGATTCCGGAGCGATATCTTCAAAACTGTGCCGGTATTTCTCCTGGCCTTCCAACGCAATGTCAACCAGTTCGCCGCGGGATTCCAGTACAGAATTCGACAATGCTTTGTAGCGATTCTCTGAGGTCATCCACGCTGGATCTTCCAGAAAATCGGTGGTCACGCTGGGGAGCGTTCCGATCATCGCGACTTCCGCATCCGCCTGTTTCGCGGCTTCACGCACGGTGTTCAGACGCCGGTTGAGCCCATCTTCGAGCTTTTCCAGGCCGGCGCCAGCAATCGATAGCGGAGGGTGGTTCATCTCCACGTTATAGGCGCCAATTTCCGACTGGTGTTCGTCGTCAAGCGCAGCCAATACCTCACCGTTGCACGTCTTGGGCTGCATATTCTTGTCGACGAGATTGAGCTCGAGTTCCAACCCGATGGTGCCCTGATCGATGAACTCGGCCTGTTGCAAGTGGCGATCGAAGACCTCGAGATCGTCGATCAAACGTTGGCGGTAGCGCGTGCGCTGGCGCGGCGTATAGGACTCGGTACTGACTGCATCACCCATGCTGGCCAAGTATAGACCGGCGTGCGCAGGGGATTCGGACTTTTATGCAGTGCCGGGGCGGGTGCGGTGGAATGGGGCGACTTTATACTTCTTTATACTTTCGGCCAATTTATAAATAAGTATAAAGTCGCGCAGCACAGCACTTCACGCTGAGGCTGCACGATTACTCCCACACCCCGGCGACATAAGTGGCCTGCGCGAGATGCGCGGTGGCGTCGTCAATAATTGACACCAAGCGGGTTCCGCGGCTGATTGGTTGGCCTTCATATTCGGCGATGATGTCACTGAGATCATCATCAGCGAGGCTGCGGCAGTAGTCGGCTAATGCATCAAGCGTTGCGGCGACGTAGCTGCGTAGGTGCTCGAAGGCTGCAGCATCCTGGAGCTGGATCTGTGCGGCATCGTTGGCAGAATGACCGTAACCCAGGCTGTCGCCGGCGTCACCAAGCGCCAGGGCGTCCCGGCACTCGCTGGAATACCACAGCTCGTCGTCGCTGGTAAGGGCCGACAGCTGCACATCAATCTCACGGCCGGTATGCCAGATCAACCAAGCGATGGAATTGGGGTGGCCCTCCGGGTGCTGGTTGAGCTGCTTGGCACTAAGGCGGGGGAGCGCGTTGAGTACGTCTTTTGGTCGTGCTGCGAAGTCTAGGAGTACGTCGATTCCGTTCATGCACCCCATGGTAGTTCTGTAGTAGTTATCGGTAGCAAGCTCGTTGTTTTAGCGAAGCAATGCCGGTGTTGATACTGTGGGGTCAGTCAATTTTCAAGGGGGAGGAAATTTGTCGCTCTAGATGCATCAAGAGCCACTCATGCAGTTCACTGTTTTGGAAGAGTGATGCGAGTAACTGGACTAGCGGCAAATAACGATTAGGATATGAAGCATGAACATGATCCGCAAAATTCTCGACGATGTGTCGAAAATTCACATGTCGCAAACACCACGGGTGGAGCAGGCGGCACGCGAGATGCACTTGAGATCAGCGACCAGGACGCAGCGAGCCTTCGGCCGGGTTGGGGGACGGATCAATTACCAGATGAACAGGTACTCACAGGAACTGGAAAATTCGCCGCGATAACATTCCAGGGGCCGATTCCACCGCCTTCGGTGATTGAGGACTACAACCGGATATCCGCGGGCGCTGGCAGCCAAATTCTTAAAGATGCCCACGAGGATGCGGTACAAGACAGAGAAGTAAGTAAAAGGTCTTTTGAGTTCGCGATTTTTGAAGCTAAAGTCAGACTCGTTGCAGCGGTCATGTTTCCGTTGATTGCCTTTTTATTTATTTCGTTATTCTTATTTTTCTTGGAACCCCCTGAATCATTAGTCGGTGCAGGCGTTGCAGGAATTGGTGGCATTACTCCTTTAGTCCATGCGCTCCTTAATCGAGGCAAACAGCGATAACGAGCCTGGTATCTGCCTTGACTGAACTAGTGCGGAGGGCGTGGATAATCATCCTTACGCTAGCAGTCCCGTTGCAAACGCGACGGACACGATAATCACGGAAAACACCCATGCGATTGGGAAGGCCAGCTTCAAGTAGCGGCCCATCTGCGCGTTCGCCAGGCCGAGTGCCAACCACAGAGCCGGGGAGAACGGCGAGACGAACGTACCAATCACGTTGCCCAGAATCAGCGCGCTGGCAGCACCCAAGCCGGAAATATCGTAGGCGGCGACGGTTTCTTGCACGATCGGCAGCACAGAGAAGTAATACGCATCAGTCGAGGTCAACAGGTCCAGCGGAACACCCAGCATGCCGACGGCGACGTGCAGGTATGGCCCGGCGGCTTCCGGAAGCACACCAATCAGCGACAACGCGATGGCCTCCAGCATGCCGGTTTCGTTCAACACACCCAGGAACATCGCGGCGGCGATAATGATTCCGGCCATCGACAGAGCATTCGGCGCGTGTCGTTTCAAAGCATCGGCCTGCTCCGCCTGCGAGGTGAAGTTGATGATCAACGCCAGCGTGGCGGCAATCAGGAAGGTCGGTGCAGGAGGCAACAGCCCAGCCAGCAACACCACCAGCGCGGCCAACACAACCAGCACATTCAACACAGTCGGCACGGTGCCTGAGCGGAACTCGTAGCCCTGCTGTTCCTGTTCCTCGCGCTGCTTTTGTTCGAATTCATCGGCAATGGCATGCACATCGACGTCGTCAGTGGCGGGAAGATCACCCGCGGCCTGCAGCGCGCTAATCCGGCGCTTTTCTCGCACACCCAGTGCAAAAGCGATGGCCACCACGAACACCAGCGCCAGCCCCTGCATGGGAATCAGGTGCATCCACACGGTGTTCGTGTCCTGCGAAATCACCGCACCCGCGCGCCCCAGCGGCCCGCCCCATGGCACCATGTTCATCACGGACGCAGCCAGCGCGACGATCGTCAGCAACACATACCGTGACATATGCAGCGCCTGGTAGAGCGGCAGCAGCGCAGGAATCGTGAGCAAAAACGTCGTCGAACCCGAACCATCCAGGTGCGCGACCACACCAATCAGCCCCGTACCGACGGCAACTGCCACCACATTGCCGCGCGTAGTTTTGATGAGCGCGCGAATGATCGGTGTGAAAAGCCCAACGTCTTGCAGGATGCCAAAGAAGATGATCGCGAAGATGAACATCACGACGACCTTCATCACTGAGCTCAGGCCTTCTTCGAAGAACGTCGAGAGATCTTCCAACCCAAAACCGGTAATGAAAGCACCGATTACCGGCACCAGCGTCATGGGGATCAGCGGGTGGGTTTTGCCGCGGATCAAAATGCCGACGGTGGTACCAACGATGAGGAGACCCATCAGGGTCAAACCGAGCTCAGTCTGCATACGCAGTACAGTAGTGTGCAAGCTTACAGTGACCAAACTAATGAGCGAATCATCACTGTCTCGCTTGCCGACGCCCGCACTCCGCTTGCCGACGCCATCAGGAAGGAATTATGTCAGCTGAGATAATCACCGCGCTGCTGGTGGGATCGCTCGCTGCCGGTTGGGTCGATGCCGTGGTTGGCGGTGGTGGGTTGATTCTCATTCCGCTGATTCTGGTGCTCAACCCGAGCATGGCTCCCGCGCAAGCACTGGCTACTAATAAAGTCGCCGCGATTTTTGGAACTTCTAGTGCCGCGATCACGCTCTCGCGCCGGGTTCCATCGGCGCTGCATGCCCTGAAATACGCTCCGCTGGCTTTGGTCGGTTCGGCGGCCGGGGCTTTGCTGGCAGCGAGCGTCGACAAGCAGGTGATGCGCCCGGTGATCATCGTGTTACTGGTTGCGGTTGGAGTGTTTACTGTGGTGCGCCCGTCGTTTGGGGCGGCGAAAGGCCCATCGGCCGGGCCGGCGGCTGCCAGCAAGGGCGCGGAAAAGAATATGGCCGCACGTCGTTGGGTGGGTCTGCTCGCGTTGGTTGGCGCGATTGGGGTGTACGACGGCGTGTTTGGCCCGGGCACGGGGTTGTTTTTGATCATGGGCTTTGTGGCGCTGCTGGGTACTGATTTTATTGCCAGTGCCGCGCGGGCGAAGATCATTAACGTCTCGACGAATATTGGTGCGTTGATCACCTTCGGATTGCAGGGCGAGGTGCTGTGGCTGCTTGGTCTGGCGCTGGCGGTGACCAACGTGGTGGGTGCACAAATCGGTGCGCGGATGGTGCTGGGACGTGGTACTGGATTTGTGCGCGTGGTGTTGCTGGTGGTTGTCGTCGTTATGGCGGGAAAGCTCGCGCTGGATCAGGTGGGGATTACCGGCTAGCTTTTGTGAGCTCAGACTGATTCGGTTTCTGGCTGGTTTAGACGCTGACTGCGCGGCGCGGCGTATCCTGGTGGCCATGACTACGAGCGAAAACTTCACCATTGAAGGCCACAGTGGCATCCAGTTGGCGGCGCGGTTGGAAAGCCCGGCCAACCCCAGTGCGTATGCCTTGTTGGCGCATTGTTTTACCTGCTCAAAGGATTCTCCGGCGACATCGCGCATCGCTAAGCAGTTGGTGCAGGAAGATATCGCGGTGTTGCGCATTGATTTCGCGGGCCTGGGGCATTCCGAAGGTAATTTCGAAGATTCTACGTTTTCTGGCGACGCCCAGGATGTGGTGGCGGCTGCGGAGTGGTTGGAGGAGAATTATCAAGCCCCTCAGTTGCTGATTGGTCATTCGCTCGGTGGTGCGGCGGCGTTGGCTGCGGCTGCCGATATTGATTCGTTGCGCGCGGTGGTCACCATCGCCGCGCCGTACGATCCGGAGCACGTCACCGGCTTGTTCGCTGGTGCGCTGGACGATATCGCTGAGGATGGCTCGGCGTCGGTGAAAATTGGTGGCAAGACCGTCTGCGTGGGGCAGGGGCTTGTCGACGACCTGCGTGGCTTTGATCAAAAAGAGCGCATTGCAGCGATTGATGTGCCGTTGTTGATCATGCACTCGAACGCGGATGAGCTGGTGGATATTCACAACGCGCAGGGGATTTACCGCGCGGCACGCACCGTGAAGTCGTTTATTATGCTTGACGGCGTCGACCACTTGCTTAACAAAGATAAGCAGGCGCAGCACGCCGCGCAGATGCTGGCTGGTTGGGCTCGGCCATATTTGCCGGATACCCCGGATGTGGATAGCGATGATTGTGCCGACGAGCGCTGCAGCTATACCAAGGAAGGTGTTGTTGAAGCACGATTGACTGGTGATGGTGATTTCGCCACCGAGCTTCGTGCCGGAAACCATCGCTGGATCGCCGACGAGCCGACGAGTGTGCCTGGGGCTAAAGATACTGGCCCGAACCCGTACGACATGCTGCAAGCCTCGCTGGCTACATGCACCGCGATGACGATGGGCATGTATGCTCGCCGCAAGAAGTGGGACATGGGCGATACTAAAGTTACCGTGACCCATGAGCGAGACAAGCAGGGCGTGACGACGTTTACCCGCGTGCTGCATTTCGATTCCGCTGTGAGCGAGGAGCAGCAGAAGAAGCTCACGGCGATCTCCGAGAAATGTCCAGTGCACAAGACTTTGCACGGTGAGATCCATATTGCGACGGAAACCAGCTAGTTACATATATGACCACGTTTCACAAGGAGGCCCCCTTCATGGCTACAAACAACGAAACCACTGCACATAACGATTTCGAGACTATTCAGACGGAGACCCGCGGCCGGGTCGGCATCATTACACTCGATCGTCCCAAAGCATTGAACGCTTTGAACCAGCAGCTTATGCTCGAGATCATTTCCGCAGCGCAAGAGTTTGACGGCGACGACGGTATCGGGTGCATCGTGCTCACCGGCTCAGAGAAAGCCTTCGCGGCAGGCGCTGATATCAAAGAGATGGCGAATAAATCTGCCACTGAAATGTATATGTCGGATTGGTTTTCCGAATGGGAGCAGTTGACGCAGGTGCGCACACCGTTGATCGCGGCCGTGAATGGTTATGCGTTGGGCGGTGGCTGCGAGCTGGCCATGATGTGCGATTTCATCATCGCCGGCGACAAAGCGAAATTCGGCCAGCCAGAAATCAACCTGGGGGTTCTGCCTGGTATGGGTGGTACGCAACGGTTGACCCGTGCCGTCGGCAAGGCAAAGGCAATGGAAATGTGCCTGACTGGCCGCATGATGGACGCAGCAGAAGCCGAGCGTTCTGGTTTGGTTGCCCGCGTTGTCGAGGCCGACAAGCTTGTCGACGAAGCCGTGTCCGTCGCCGAGACCATTGCGAATAAGTCGCTGGTGGCAACAACGATGGTGACAGAAGCCGTTGATGCGGCATACGAAACCACTTTGCGTCAGGGGCTGCTGCAGGAGCGGCGTTTGTTCCATTCTGCTTTCGCTTCGGAAGACCAGAAAGAAGGAATGGATGCCTTCGCCAACAAGCGTGATCCGGAGTTCAAGCACCGCTAGGGCACGGCCTGTGCTGCGCTACATGTAGCTGCATGTAGTCACCGCCCGCCGAATGCCCTGCCGACGTTTAAACTGGTGAGCATGACTAACCAGGAACCACTGACATCTTTCGACAAAATCGCTGACTGGCCAGTTGATAATGTGGCCGCCGCGCTGATTCGGGACGGCGAACTCGCCCACACCCTGGGCGACGACGCGCATGTTTTTGCCGTGGCCTCGGTGACCAAGCCGGTGGCCGCGTATGGCTTTGCGATGGCCGTAGAGGAAGGCGTGTTTGAGTGGGATACGCCGGTTGGACCCGAGGGTTCGACCGTACGGCATTTGCTCGCACATGCCAGTGGTATCGGGAAAGATGCAGAAAACCCGGATCGTGTCCCGGAGGAGCGCCGCATTTATTCCTCGGCGGGGTTCGAGGTGCTGCAGGAAACGCTCGAGGACGAAACCGGCATGGATTTTGCCGAATACCTCAAGTTGGGGCTGTTCGAACCGTTAGGCATGAATAAGACTGTGCTGAAGGGTTCGTCTGGTTACGCGTTGGAAACCACCGCGGCTGACCTGGCCCGATTTGCCCAGGAAGTGCTGGAGCCGACGCTGCTGGATCCGTCGACGGTGCAGGCGATGCTCACACCGCAGTTTGCGGATTTGCGTGGGATTGTTCCGGGTTATGGCATGCAAAAGCCGTGTTTGTGGGGGCTAGGTTTTGAAATTCACGGCGCAAAAAATCCGCACTGGATGGGTGCGGAGTTGCCGGACAATGCCGTCGGGCACTTTGGCATGAATGGTTCTTTCCTCTGGTTGGTGCCAGACGAAAAAATCGCGCTGCTCGCGCTGACCGACAAGGACTTCGGCGAGTGGGCGAAGCCATTGTGGGCAGAGACGAACGACGCGATCTGGAAAGAAAATACAGGTTAAGCCTGGTTAAGCCTGGTTTTGGAAAAACTCCCAGGACAGCAGGTTTGCTGATGGAACAGCCTTGAACCAGGTGTGTCCGTTGTTGACCTGCGGGCTGACGACGGTGGCAAATTCGGTGGCCGCGCGGCAGTTGCTTCCAGAGACGGTGTGCGCACCAACGATCCAGTTATTGGTGTTTCCGCCGGGCGCGCAGCCGTTGCGGGTAGCGAATTCGTCGAAGACCTGGCGGGCGGCCTTGTAGTGTCCGCCGTGGTCGTTGGTGCCGCCATTGATGTTGATGACGTGATCGTCTTTGTGGTGCATGATGAGCGTCGGCACCTGCGCGTCTTCTACACAATTGGATACCGTCGCATCGTAGTATGCGCCTGCAGAACTGGTGACGCCGTCGACAAGATCCGGTGCGTGGCAGGCCAAGCTCAGCGCCGCGCCGCCGCCGTTGGACAGGCCTGTGGCGTAGATGCGGTTGGTGTCCACGTTGTACTGCGCTGCTAGATCAGCAACGAGCGCGCGGGCGAATGCGACGTCATCGTCGATGGTTTGGCTTGCGTATTTTGGCCCAGCCCACGCCGGTTTATTTTTCAGCTTGTCGACGACACCCTGCGGGTAGGCCACGATTGCGTCATTGCCTACGGCTTTGTTGATGTAGGAGTGGCCGCGGAAAGCATCCGCGGTATCCCAGGCGCCGGAATAACCCAGAACCACGGGGTAGGCGCGGTTCGGGTCGTAATTTGCTGGGATATCGACGATGAAATCACGTGGGGTGCCGTTGACGTCGATGGTGCGCGTCGGGGTGGGGGTGCCTGCGATGGCGGAGGATAGTGCGGCCATTGGGTCTGCAGTCGATTGTGCGTGGCTGACAGGTGCCGAGATGGCCAGCAGGCCGCCGAGGGTTCCGGCGGCAACCGCTGCAGTGAGTGCGCGGAAGGATAATTTCATGATTTCGTAGCCTACTGGATGTGTGGGGCGGAAACCAGCCCAAAGCAACGAATATTTTTGTAACGCGCTGGGGTTTCTTGGTGTGAGCTGGCCTTCCACCCATGGTGTAGAAGTGCATTAGTGGGATTACAGTGATGTAACTTTCTGAGCTGCAGGGACGGCGAAACCTTCAAGTGGCGGTTGATAGATCGGGGGGTTAAAGATGTTGTTGAGGGTTGCTAGTGGGGCAGGAGGGATAGTTGAATCATTCCTGGCGCAAGCGAGAGCGAGCACGTTGGGGAAGACGATGCTCGTCTGGCACCGCTTTCTGCCTGTCATGGTTCTGTGATCGTTGTGCGGTCATGTCCGTGGCAGGCGGGCATTGCCCGGGCAACCGTGTCGCGGGCGGTGGGTGCTGTGCACATTCGAAGGGTCGTGAACCTGCAGATGGCATTACTCGCTGCTTTATATCAGCCCGCGCGCCTGCGGGCTGCCCTGACGTCGGCAAGCGCTGAAGAGTTGACCCGTCCAGCCGCAGCGGTGGGTGAAGCGGAAGCCCGGCGGTTTACAGCTTCGGCGCCGAGCAGTACGCTGCAGCCTGGTTATAGCGAGGCGGTTTTGCTTGTCGACGCTATGCCCAGGCATTTTCGCCCTGCCGTCGAACGTGCGATGGCTGTGTGTCTGCGCTCGGAGCCGGTGGATGCGCCGTATGGTGCTGATCCGTTGACCGCTGATTGGTGTACCCGCTGGGTGCGCGATGTGCGGCGGATGCAGCCGGAGGCTTCTGCCCAGGATTCTCGTTGCGATGGGGAAGTCGCGGACGGGAAGATCTCGGCTGGGGAGATAACGGTGGGATGCGCGCAACCAATCTGTGCACCGACTACGGAATTAATTCGGCTGCGCGGGATGGTGGAGCAACTGGCTGCTCGGGGTGGTTTTCGCGCCCGGTTGAGGATCCGCGAAGATTAGCTTTTTCTGCCGGTGCTGCCGTTTGCACCGTTCCCGCCATGCTCGTCGATATGAGAAATGATATTTGTGACCGTAGACCATTCGCGTACGGTATTTTCTTCGAGCCGCACCTTGAATTCGTCTTCGATCTTGACGACGAGTTCGATCATCGACAGTGAATCAATCGCGAGGTCACGCAGCTTGGCGTCGCGGGTGATGTCGTCGGTATCTGCCGCGCTGGCCTCATCGAGCAGGGGAACCAGGCGGGTAAAAGTGTCGAGTTTATCGGCGAGATCCATGCTGCCAGTGTAAGTCATTTTCGTTGCTGAATGGTTTGGAGAGTTCGAAGCAATATACCGGAACTTGGTCACATTTAAGCCGATGCGGTCTTAAAACTGCCATGGGTGCTATATAGTAAAACGATGTTAAACCACTGAGGCATAACTTAAACCTAATAAATTGGAATTTTTGGGAACGATATCGTTACCTCATTATGATGAGATTTCTTTTTAAACTAGTTGATTAAGATTTTCAGCCCTGTGTCCTTTAATGGACGATCCTTGCTGCCAATTCCTGATCTACGGTACAGGTAATTTGACCCGGTGGAAAAAATAGAAACGAAAAAGAGGGTATGGTGAAGAAAATTCGCAGGACTGGTCGGATCGGTGCAGTCGTCGTCTTGACGGCTCTGTTGATTTTGGGTTTGCTACCTGAAGTGGCTCGCTCAGGATTACTGGGTAACCAGTCCCCAAGTGCGGAGGCGCAACCTGTTGCTAGATCTCAAATGCACGTTGTGGGTGTGAAGGATACCGACGACGGCAAAGTGTCGTTGAGTTTATCTGCGACTAGTGCAATGAAAATGACTCGCTTGCAAATCAATTCTTCGACTGTCCTTACTGAAGGCGAGGAACTGACGGTGACAAGTCTAGGGATCGGTGGTGAAGCGTCTCCGCAAGATTGGGTTGTGGCAACAGATACCGGGCTCACTGTTCAGCCCAAATCTGAGGTTGATGTCTTTCCTGGAACGCCGGTTACTATAGAATGGCTGAAAACGCGGGCAGGGACACCCGCGGTTGAAGGGCTCGATGCAATAGCTGAAGGGATTGCTATTGCAAACGATTTGGCCGAATCGCAAATGGGCTTGGATAGCCCGCATCAGGGGGAACTCGACCTTACTGCAGAGAAAGATGCAGACTTACCTGGCCAGTACTTTGCTGAAAGAGCTGTCAATGTAAGCGGAGATTCTTATAAGAGGATCACAAATTCTTCGAAGCATAAGCGTTGTGCGCTTCGAAAGAATGTTTTTTCGGGTAAAACCTGGTGGGATAATTCCGCGTCAACACTTAGCCAAGGAGGGGTTGATAGAGTTGATGTCGAAATTACGGGGGCTAATAATTTAGAAGCTCAGGTAAATCTAAATGATCCGCGCTTAAAGCTCAGGTTTGGCTCTGAGGCAAAATATGGATGGGGTTTTGTGACCTTAGAAAAGGGGGCTGATTACACCGCTGAAATCGTCGGCAACGTTGTCAGATTTAATTTGACTCGCACGCATGTTCGGGCACCGAAGGTGCAAAAATCGTATGATATTGAGGTGGAAATACCTTATACTGGAGGTAGGGGTTCAACTTGCGACGTTCAATTATATAACAAGGAGCTCAGCGAACCGCTGGATCCGGCCGAAGGCAATCCGACATCTGCGGATAATTATTACAACTTGAACTTCCCGAAGGCTGAGAGTAGCTGTCAGTTAACGCAGGATCGGCGTACAAAAGATGCGAAGCTAACGATGAAGGCAAAATGGGGCTGGTGGGAAGAAGAATCGCAGCAAAACAGCTTTGATGTCATTGAGCTAAAAGATAAAGGTGCGCATCTTCCTAGCCGTATCAAGACTTTAAGTCCCGAAATTAGACTTCGTGCTCAACCGGATGCTTCGGGAAAAAACGACTGGCAAACGCTTCGAAAAGGCATCGACTATAGCTTGACATTTAACGGAGAAAGCGCTTATATCGAGCTGAAATCAACGAAGCACAACCATGATCG
The DNA here is from genome assembly GCF_058182015.1 of Corynebacterium sp. LaCa_70. Classification (NCBI taxonomy): domain Bacteria; kingdom Bacillati; phylum Actinomycetota; class Actinomycetes; order Mycobacteriales; family Corynebacteriaceae; genus Corynebacterium; species Corynebacterium sp. LaCa_70. Next base: position 1,725,865 of record NZ_CP190914.1, on the reverse strand, counting down.
TAAAAAAGCTTTCAACGTTGAGGTTGAATTGTCGGCTGTCGGCCACAGTTCTGCGTGTGATGTCGCTCTATGGCGTAAAGGGCCGAAATGGTTCAATAAAAATGCGTCAAGTCTTGAGGTTGAAACTTCAGAATCTTCTCGGGAGGAACTTGACTGGTTGCGTCCATCTGTAGCTAATCCGGAATTGCCGCAACGATGTGGTCTGGACATTGCGCTCGTGTTTGATACTTCGAACTCTGTTATGAATCACCCTAAAGGTCCGTCTGCGAGTAAAGAAGCCGGTTTGGGTATCATTGATGCATTGCAGGGGACGGGAAGCCGTATGGCTGTATATAACTTTGCTTCTCCGGCGAACCGGTTTGGTGAAATTTTTGCGGAGAAGCAAGCTCTCGGTAAAGAGGAAAATATCGAAAAGCTCCGGCAAGCGGTGAATGCATTCGATTGGGTGAGTCCAAAAAATCAACCCGAAAAAGGCGGCACCAATTACCAGGCTGGCCTCAGTCAAATTAAGGATGGCGAATTCGACGTCGTCTATTTCATTACGGATGGAATCCCGACTACGAATAATGTTGATTACCCAGGTAAAGGATTAGATAATGGCCAAATGACAAATCAAAGTGATTTGGATTTAGCTATCGAAGAGGCTAATAGAATTAAAACAGCTAATACACGCATTGAAACGGTAATGGTCGGTGTTGATACGATGAATGAACACATTCTGAAAGATGGAATATTCAATTACAAAAGAGTCGGCGGCTTCGATAGCGTCCAGAAATGGCCGCTTCTCCAAGGGTATGGATACCCAGCATTCTATGACCCTGAAGTTCCATCGCCGCTGCCTGGTCACCCGCATAGGAAAGTGCCATCAGACTCAGTGCGTGAAATGCTTGGCTTAGAGGGGAGAAAGATATTCATTGCAGAGTCTCCGAACGCCAATTCAGCCTATTGGGATGTTACAAACCAGCCCGAACTTTGGCGTGCCGGTGTACGTAGTGCACAATCTATTGCCGAAGATATTTCGGGCAAAGGAGCAGTTACCCGAGTTGAGGATTTTTTGGGCCTTAAAGAAAAGTTGAGAAATCTTGTGCTCCGCAATTGTTTTGGATCAATTAATGTAACGAAGCTTGTCCACGATGAAAACAACCAGGCCAGTCGTGGCGTTGGTTGGACGTTTGAGACTGAGGTCGACAATGCAGGGCACAATGCTGGTTCTGTGAGGGATGGCCATCAGCTGAGCGTTTTCACGGATATTACTGATGAACAGGGAAGATTTGGGAGGACCCTGGATCAACAGAATCAGAAAGGACAAACTGTGAAAGTCCGTGAACACCAGCAAGAAGGCTTTAGGCTCCGGAGTCAAGCTAATGGTGATAACGCGAGTTGTGAAGCTAAAGTCTACGATCAAGACAAGGATGAGTGGCTGATGCAGACAATTCGGCCGCGTAATGAAGGGGCAGAAAATATGCCTGGCTTCAGCGTTGATGTACCGTTCCGGGGGATAGTCAACTGCACTATCGAGAATGAACGTATTCAGGATAACCTCAGTCTCTCGATCAAAAAGGTTATTTACGGAGATGAAACCAAGGTTTTGGCTGGCTCGCGATTTTCTCTCTACAAAGTTGAGGGAGATAACAAAGAAGAATTGCAAAAGGTTGATGACCAAAATAGGGTAATTGCAGATCTTGAACGAGGTAAGCGATATGAGCTAGTGGAAACCCACGCCCCGAAAGGTTACCAACTGTTAGCTCGTCCAATCGTGTTTGAAATAGCTTCTGCAGATATTGGGAACCCGGAAATTCAGCTTATAGGTGGTCCTGAACAATACCCAGAAGTTTCCGTGAGCAGAGATGACACTGATGCCAACCATCTAATCATGCAGGTTGCGAACATCTCTAAGCCTGGACTGCCACGGACAGGAGGGCCCGGGCTTTACGGACTGTTGGCGATTGGGGCTGCGCTGTTATTAGCCGGCATCATGCTTGCGCGACGTCTGAAGGCATAAGACAGCTAGAATTTTGAGCTGAGCCTGAAAGTATAGCCCCGTGCGACCGATTCAATGATTGGTGGCACGGGGCTGGTACGTATCGCTTTGTGGAACTGGTGTTATGAATTTTATGAGCCCTGAATACGGCAGTGAGGATGGCCAGACGTCTCAGACGGCTAGAACCGTGTGGTCGGTTAACCTACTGGCTGACGTTGCCGATGCTTATCAGACTATTCCAGTCAACGCTTCCACCAAGTATCATGGCGACGAACTCGGCGAATTTTTACGACGGAGCCGGAGATCGTTCCGGTGAGAATCACGCGCGGGGCATTCGGGTGGGGGTCGGTGTGGTCAACATCGAATGTTGAGGCAATGTTGTTCGTCATACGGTTTTCGAATGCAACCCCCACGGGGGTGATAATCCGTATCGTCGCCATTCTGGCCGTAATGTTGAACTCAGTGACTAGGGAATCCGCACGCGCCTGTCGGAGATCAATATGGAGTGTGCCTGCATTGATAATAAATTCTTGTCGCGCAGGCACACGCCAATCGCCGGTTAACTCGATGGTGCCGAGGGTGGTCTTCAGCGGTGCAGGCGAGGACATCTTGCCAGCACTCGGCCTGACAGGCGGACTAGCAGCTTGATACTGCTGTGCAGCCTGTCCCAGGTAATCCCGTCGGATCGACTGTAAAACATCCATCGAATCGCTGGACCAGACGATCCCCATCAAATAATCGAATTGCTTGATGTTGATGCGGCCAGTGCCCACCGCGCGGGTGAGCTCATTTTGCAGTTGTTGGCGTTGCTGCTCCGACGGACTCGACACCACTAATCACCAATCCCATTCTCTAAGCAATCCGGGCATAATACGTTGCTTTATATTACGGAATTTAGTGGCGTACGACAGGTAGGGATAAGCCCTTGCCGAGGGGCTGGTTTGTTGTGTTGCACACGGCCCCTCTGAACTCAAGCCCTGGGGCTCAACCTCGCGATGGACACAGCACAACCCCGGCCAGAGTGCTCCGCATGGTACGTCGTGCGGAAACCTCCAGCCGGGGTTGGGATGCCGCGTTGGCCAGCAGACAAACCAGCCAGTAGCTAGCCAGCCAGCGAAAACCAAACTAGGCCTTGGTTGGGTCATCCAAGTGGAACTTCTTGGCTGCCTTTTCGGCAACCTCTTCGTCCATGGTGCCTTCCTTAGCCAGGTTTAGCAGCGTAGCGACGACGATGGATTCGGCGTCGATATTGAAGTAGCGGCGTGCGGCCTCGCGGGTATCGGAGAAACCGAAGCCGTCGGCACCCAGGGCGGTGTAGGTGCCTGGTACGTATGGGCGCAGCTTCTTCTGCAGGTCGGTGCCGAAGTCGGAAACACCAACGAATGGGCCGTCAAAGCCTTCCAACTGCTTGGTGACGAATGGCTTTTCTGGGTTGATCTTGCCTTGCTGCAGCGCTTCCTTGTTGCGTGCGGCAGCCTCACGGGCGAGCTCGATCCAGGAGGTCACGGAGAACACGGAGGCCTTGACGTCGAATTCCTCGGCCAGGATCTTCTGTGCGCGCAGTGCTTCTACCATGCCGACACCGGATGCCAGGATATTGGCTGGGATGGAGCCGTCCTCTGCGGTGTTGTAGTGGTAGATGCCGCGGTGCAGGCCTTCGATGTCCAGGTTTTCCGGCTCGGCAGGCTGGTCCATTGGCTCGTTGTAGACGGTGAGGTAGTAGATGACATCCTCTCCGCCCTCTGGGCCGTACATGCGGTCGATGCCGCGGTGCACCAGGTGCGCAATTTCGTAGGCAAAGGCCGGGTCATAGGTCACCACTGCCGGGTTGGTGGCAGCCAGCATTGGCGAGTGGCCGTCCATGTGCTGCAGGCCTTCACCGGTCAGAGTGGTACGCCCTGCGGTGGCGCCAACCAGGAAGCCGCGGGCCATCTGGTCGCCAGCTGCCCAGATGCCGTCGCCGGTGCGCTGGAAACCGAACATCGAGTAGAAGATGTACAGCGGAATCATCGGTTCACCGTGGGTGGCATAGGAAGTACCAGCCGCGGTAAACGATGCCACGGAACCGGCCTCGTTGATGCCTTCGTGCAGCATCTGGCCGTCCTTAGCCTCGGTGTAGGACAGCATCAGGTTGTGGTCGACGGGCACGTAGTTTTGGCCGTGTGGGTTGTAGATCTTCAGCGTCGGGAACCAGGAGTCCATGCCGAAGGTGCGGGCCTCATCCGGGATGATTGGAACGACGCGCTTGCCCAGTTCCTTGTCACGCATGAGTTCTTTGAAGGTACGCACCAGCGCCATGGTGGTAGCGACTTTGTTCTTGCCGGAACCCTTGCGCACGCTGCGCAGCTTGTCCAGTGGCGGAACCTCGATCGGGGAGTAGTTCACACGACGCTCTGGCAGGTAGCCGCCGAGTTCTTTACGACGCTCCAGCATGTACTTAATCTCGTCGGCGTCTTTGCCTGGGTGATAGTACGGCGGAACGGCTGGGTCCTTCTCCAGCTCTTCGTCGGTGAACGGGATGCCCTGTTTGTCGCGGAACTGCTTGAGGTCATCCAAGCCGATCTTCTTCATCTGGTGCGTGGCGTTACGGCCCTCGAAGTTGTGGCCCAAGCCGTAGCCCTTGATGGTCAACGCCAAGATGGCGGTTGGGCGGCCGTCCTTCTTTTCGGTGGCGCGCTTGTAGGCGGCGTAGATCTTGCGGTAATCGTGGCCGCCGCGGCGCAGTGCCCAGATTTCCTCGTCGGTCATGTCTTCGACCAGCTTGGCGGTGCGCTCGTCGCGGCCGAAGAAGTGCTCGCGCACGTAGGCGCCGTCGTTGGCCTTAAAGGTCTGGTAGTCGCCGTCGGCGGTGGTGTTCATGATGTTCACCAGAGCGCCGTCTTTGTCAGCGGCCAGCAGCTTGTCCCATTCGCGGCCCCAGACAATCTTGATCACGTCCCAGCCGGAGCCCAGGAAGAATGATTCGAGTTCCTGGATGATCTGCGAGTTACCACGCACTGGGCCGTCGAGGCGCTGCAGGTTGCAGTTGACGATGAATGTGAGGTTGTCCAGGCCGTTCAGGGCTGCGAAGTGCACCAGGCCGCGGGATTCGGCCTCGTCCATCTCGCCGTCGCCCAGGAAGGCCCAGACGTGCTGGTCGGAGGTGTCTTTGATGCCGCGGTTTTCCAGGTACTTGTTAAAACGTGCCTGGTAGATGGCGTTCATTGGGCCTAGACCCATGGACACGGTGGGGAATTCCCAGAACCAGTCCATGCCCTTCGGGTGTGGGTAGGAAGGCAGGCCGTTGTTGGGGCCGCGGGAGACTTCTTGGCGGAAGCCGTCGAGGTCTTCTTCGTCCAAGCGGCCTTCCAGGTAGGCGCGGGCGTACATACCGGGGGAGGCGTGGCCTTGGAAGAAAACCTGGTCGCCGCCGGATGGGTGGTCCTTGCCCTTGAAGAAGTGGTTGTAGCCAACCTCATAGAGTGGGGCGGCGCCGGCGTAGGTGGAGATGTGGCCGCCTACTTCGATGCCTTCACGCTGTGCACGGTGCACCATCACCGCGGCGTTCCAGCGCATCCAGCGACGGTAGCGCTTCTCAATCTCCTCATCACCCGGGAATTCTGGTTCCTGGTTCGTGGGGATGGTGTTGACGAAGTCCGTCGACGTCAATGACGGCAGTGGCACGCGCTTGGCCGAGGCGCGCTCCAGCAGACGCAGCATGAGGTAACGCGCTCGGTCAGAGGAGGCGTTTTCCAGCAGCCCGTCGAGGGAGTCCATCCATTCCCGGGTTTCCTCCGGGTCTTGGTCATTGAGGTAGGAGGCGACGCCGTCCCGAATCAGCGGGTGGTTGGATTCGTCGCTGCCGAAGTCCTGCGCGGGGTTTTTGCTGTTCGCAGAATTATCAGAGTGATCCGCCATGTTGTTCTCCTTGCACAGATATATTGCACCATCAGGGCGCGCTTATGCCGCATAGCCTGGGGTTCAGGCCGTGTTTCACCGGTGGGCAACCGATGTCGCGGCAGCGCGCGGTGTGTGGGTTCTATGCTACCCGCGCCCACCAATAGTTGAACAACGCTAAGTAATTAAATCGGAATAACCCCGCATATCTCACATTTTCGACGCTAATCGTTGTAGGGTGTGGCTTGAAGCTGTAATCAAGCTGTAATCAAGAAAAAATCAGGAAGGATTAACACAGTGGTAGACACTCCGGGTGGTGAGGAGCGCACCCAGGATCTTGCACAGCGCCTTGGTATCGAAAAAGGCATGGTGGTGCAAGAAGTTGGTTGGGACGAAGATTGCGATAGCAGCATTTCCGAAGCCATTGAGGACGTGATTGGCGAGGAGCTGTTGGATGCAGATACCGATGAGCTTTGCGACGTCGTCTTGTTGTGGTGGCGGGAGGAAGACGGGGACCTTGTCGACGGTTTGGTGGACTCGATTACTCCGCTTGCCGACGGCGGCTGCATCTGGTTGCTTACCCCTGGCGCGCAGAAGCCGGGCACTGTGGAACCTGGTGTGATCTCTGAATCTGCTCAGCTGGCCGGAATGGTGCAGACGAAGGCTGATCGCTTTGGTGATTGGCAGGCTTCGTGCTTGGTGGGTCGCGGCTATACCAAGTCCAAAGGCGCTTCTGTATAACGTTCTATAACCCCATAAAATGATGCATAACCTGGAGATTTGTCAAAGTTTATGATGATCATGTTATGGTATACCAGTACCTCGCACAGAGGGATGCGGCTTTAGCTCAGCTGGAAGAGCAACTGGTTTACACCCAGTAGGTCGGGGGTTCGATCCCCTCAGGCCGCACAGTTGTGAAGTCTCGAGACATCGTTCCTATTTCGGTGTCTCGAGATTTTCTTCGTTTTGGGGGTTCGTTTTCTAGATTTCACCGAGTTGGTTGCGGTGGTATTTTTTGGTTTTGTCTAAGTGGTATCGGCCCCAGATTTCGCCTGTGTGGGGGTTAATGGCGGTGATGTCGTTGTTGATGCAGATGAGCATGATTTCTTTGGTGCGGTGTTTTCTTCCGACGTAGAGTTTGCGCATGTTGCCGGCCCAGCGAAGGGTTACTTTTCCGTCGTTGTCGACTTTGTCTCGCCGTAGGCGGTTGTCGGTGCCAATGGGGATGTCGAGTGGTTGGGCTTTGGGTAGTCGGTTGTAGGCCTGTGCTGGTGTTTGTCTGTTGAGTGCTCGGTGGGGTCGGTGGTTGTTGTAGTAGTCGATGATGTCATCGAGTTGTTGGTTTAGCTCGCCGATGTTGTGGGCGAATGGCCTTGCGTGCAGGGCTTTTTGGAGTGTTTGGTGGAAGCGCTCGACTTTTCCTTGGGTTTGGGGATGGTATGGAGTTCCATTCTTTTGTTGGATGCCCATTTGGAGGAGTAGCTGTTCGAAGCCGTTGCGAGTGTCGGCTTTTTTGTAGAGCTTTGTGGTGAACACGCTGCTGTTGTCGGTGAGGGTGGATTTGGGGAATCCATGTTTGTTACCTGCGGATATGAAGGTGTCGATGACGTTGGTGCCGGTTTCGTGTTCGAAGGCTTTGCAAGCGATGACAAAGCGTGAGTGGTCGTCGATGATGGTCAGGATGGCTACGCGTTGGTTGTTGTTGAGGTAGCAGTGGCTGTAGTCGAGTTGCCAGGTTTCGTTTGGTTGGTCTGCTTCGAATCGTTTCCAGGAACTGCGTGGCCTTTTGTGAGGTTGTTCGATGACGTAGCCGTGGCGTTTGAGTATGCGGTGGATAGTCGATGCTGCTGGTAGTGGGGTTATTTTTTGTTGTTGAAGATGCCATCGGATGGTGTGGGCGCCGTTGTCTTGGCCGGTGTTTTCAAGGTGTTGTCGGATTTCGAGGATGGTTTTGACTGTGCTCTCTGGTACCTGTCTGGGGTTGGAGTGCGGGTGCCGGGAGCGTGGTTGTAGTGCTTGGTAGCCACCTTCTCGATAGCGGTGGAGTAGTTCGCGGATCCAGCGGGTGCTGACGTTAAAGAGTGCGGCGGCATCTTTATGACTCATGCCGGTCGCGAGGATGGTTTCGACGATGACTTTGTTGGAAGTGTGTTTCTTGCCCATGTTCTATTTTGGGCGGAAGTATGTCTCGCTACATCCTAAGGTGGTGCGTGTGTCCTCATTGTCCCTGTTGGGGTGGTTGTGTGGGAACAGCGGAACGATGTTGTGGCACATCAGAGCCTTGAGGGGCGGAAGGATGTCGTGAGACAGAGCGGAACGATGTCATGGAATCAGACACCTCAGGCCGCACAGCACAAAGACCGGAAACCGAAAGGTTTTCGGTCTTTTGCGTTCATTCACCCCTGAGCTGTGATCTTCGTTAATATTTTTGGTCTATGAAGCTAAAAACCTTAATATTAGCTACGCGTGGTCACGATTTGTGGTCATTAGCTGAAATAAATTCATATGACACTGCTGAGAAGGCGGGGAAGAGCCTGTTTCCGTTGATGGGGAGATTGTGGTCCTTTCGACTCCTTAGCGTCAGTGTTCTTGTTTGGAGGTACTTGCATGGCAAAAGCTATTTCTAAGCCACTGGCACTCGCGGTTGCAGTTGGCCTGACTCTCGGCGGAGCATTCGGAGTAGGAGCGCCTGCTTTTGCTCAGGTGAATGATGCTGTCGAAGCTAACGACCCAGCAGAAGCAACCCAAAAGGTCCCTGGTGCGAGCACGATCCCCGCTGGGGATAACTCAAATTGACTATCCATAAGCGTTTGAACCCTACGTTGCGTGGCACCGCGGATGGCACCGAAGATGAGAATGTTACCGGTAAGCCATTGCCAGGTGCTGAATTTGAGATCCAGAAATTGGAAGGCGATATTCGTCATCAGGCTGGTTTTAACCACCTTGCGAGAATTGCAACCGAATTCAATCGTACCGGAGGGGCATCGCCTGAACTGCAGTACGATGTAAACTTCAATGCCCGCACTGGAACGACTGGTGCGAACGGAGATTACACTTTCGATAACCTGCCTGCAGGTGCTTACCTTGTTACCGAAACTAAGGCTCCTCAGTCGGCAAATCCAACGGAAAGCTTCGTTAAGAGCAAGCCTTACATCATCATGGTCCCTATGACTAACGAAGACGGTGATGGTTGGTTGCAGGAAGTTCACACCTACCCGAAGAACACCGCGGCCCGTGTGAGCAAGGAAGTAAAGGATGCGAACAAGCATGCTGAAGATGACTTGCGCGATCCTGAAACCAAGGAAGTAGAGTATACTCTTAACGCAACAGTACCGGCTGCTCCTTCTAATGATGCACGTTTGACTGAGTTTAGGATTCGTGACTCCTTCAATAATGCTGAACTCCGTCTTGGTGAAGCTTTCCAGCCGTTCGTTGAGCGCATTCCGGGCGGTACCGGCACTCCTGAACCTATCGGTAATGAGTTTTATCACATTGAAGGACCTGCTGAGGTCTTGCCTGAAAATAAGGAAGGTCTGCCTGCCGACGCCAATTCTTCGTTTGCGGTTGTTTTCGAAGATGCGGCTCGAGCTGGGCTTGAAGCTGGCGATGAGATCCGTGTAACTTTCAAAGCCACGCTCCTGAAGGCGCCGGATCAGGAGATTGAAAACGCGGTAAATGAATCCGGTATCTTCCGCGGGCCAGGCGTTGATCAGCGTTTTGAGACTCCAAACGATAAGGTCGTCAGCTACATTGGTAACATTCGTGTCATCAAGGTTGATGCAGATCGTAACGAAAAGCGCCTAGAAGGCGCGAACTTCGAGCTTTACCGTTGCGAAGCTGAGAACGATATCATCCAAACCGGATCTACTGATCAGAACGGTGAGCTGACTTTCGAAGGAATCCACGTCAGCGACTGGGTGGATGGTAAAGCGCCGGCACAAAGCATCGAATACTGTCTGCGCGAGACTGAAGCGCCAGAAGGATACCTGGCGACCAAGGACGAACCATACAAGTTCTTCTTGAACTTGAATTCGAAGGAATTCGTCGAAGGTTCGAACAATGAGCAGACGATTCGCCGCGTTTCGATGGAGATCGAAAACGTCTCAGAGTCTGAGCGTCCGATCCTGCCGTCGACTGGTGGTATGGGTATCTTGCTAGTAGCTCTGCTCGGCCTTGGAATCATCGCCGGTGGTGTCTACGCCGCCCGTCGTAACTCCGCAAAGGCTTAATGTCGTTAGAGCCTGGACGGAATCCTTCCCGTGAAGTACGGTATTAAGTCTGCACTTCATAAGAAAGGACCATGGCCCGGTGTTTCACCCACCGGGCCTTCGGTGAATTTATAAAAACTATTAACTTAAAAACTTCATTAAAGTTACAGTAAAAGAAAGATCGGGGTTCGCCGCAATGACCCTTGCTACGCGTCAGTCGACGAGACAACCAAAGCCCGAACAAACGTCTGTGTTCCGACGTGTCGTTGTGCCAGCTTTGATCATTTTGGTGGGAATCTCGATTCTCCTGTACCCAGTTGTATCGACCCAGTGGAACAACTACATTCAGCGCAAAGTAGTTGAGGAATACAGTTCGCAGATCCAAGATGTGCCGGAAGAAGAACTGAATGCTGCCCTCGACGCAGCGCGGGAGTATAATGCCAACTCTATTGGTGGCCCAATCCTGGACCCTTGGCTTTCTCGGGTGTCCGAGGACAACCTGGACTACCAACAGTACATGGAGCAATTATCTGGGCTACCAGCAATGTCACAGGTCTCGATCCCGTCAATTGAATCCTCTTTGCCGGTCTATCACGGCACGACGGAAGAAGTGTTGCAAAAAGGTTTAGGTCATCTTTACGGAACCTCATTGCCCGTTGGTGGGGAAGGCACACACTCGGTTATTACGGGGCACACCGGCCTGACCACGTCAACGATGTGGGATAACCTTATTGATATGAAAGAAGGCGACGCGGTTTACGTCAACACCTTCGGCCAGAAGATGAAGTATCAGGTGACTTCTACAGAGGTAGTCCTGCCACACGAGACAGAAAGCTTAGCGCAGCAACCGGATAAAGATCTCATTACTCTGATCACCTGTACGCCGTATGGCGTCAATTCCCACCGTTTGCTTGTCCATGCTGAGCGAGTACCACTGGATCCCGAAGACGAAGCCGCGTTTGACCAAAAGAACGGTATTTTACAGTGGTGGATGTGGGCATTGTTGATCGTTGCTGCCTTGGCTATCGCGTTTTTGATTCATTGGATCCGCAAAGAACGTCGTAAAGCAGCTGCGGCTAACGGTAATCATGCTGTTGCCGACGATGCGGAAGACGCGGTGCTAACCAGTGCCGCGCGCAAGAGCTTGAACGCCACCGAAACCCCTAAGGGCGGAAGGCATCGTCGTGACAATTAATCTTCGCAAAATCACTGTGGCCGTAGCAGTTGCTGCGTCACTTGGGCTGTCCGCACCGTTTGCGGATGCTGACCAGCGGGTAATCAGCGGCAATGATAAGAACTTGTCGGCAGACTCGATGGATGCTGCTCGTTCCCAAACGCTGAACATTAAGAAGCTGCCGCGGAATCCCCATGATGATCCGATTCCAGGTGCGAAGCCGTTTGGTGGGGTAGAGGGGTTGACCTTCCGCTTGTCAAAGGTCAATGGAGTAGATGCGACAACCGAGCTTGGCCGTGAAGCCGCGAAGAAATATACGGTGCAACGCGCACGACACGAGGGGTTTAGTGAAAGCCGCGAAGAGGCGACGGATGCAATGGGCGTAGCGGTGTTTAACGACCTTGGCCCTGGTTTGTACCTCATTGAGGAATTCGCTCCCGATGATGAACATGATTGGCGCCTGTCTAGGCCACAGCTTGTGATATTGCCTCTCGGTGATGTCGTGGGCGAAAACTACAGCTATGACAACGTCTTGGTGACAAAACCGGATCCAGGCACCCCGCCAACAACTCCGCCGGGTACCCCGCCGGAGGAGCCAGGAACACCACCAGAAACACCAGAAAAGCCAGGCGATCCGGGTACTCCTCCGAGTACGCCTGGAGATCCCGGCGACCCAGACGGACCAAACACCCCCGATACGAATGAGGAACGGCCTGATGGCGGAGATACCGAACGCCCGCGTGATGGAGCGCTGGCAGTTACCGGTGTAAATGTTCTTTGGGCGTTTGCTGTGGGTATTGCCATGATTGTGCTCGGTTTTATCCTGATGCGGCGTAAAAGCATTGAGAATAGAAGCCGTACGTAGAGGTCTAGGAAGAAAACGACGTGGATAACAAATTGCTTCTGTAACGAAGCTAAGATTGCCATTGTATTGGTCGCAGTCGTTGCGTATTCGTGTATCGAATATTAGACATGCGGAAGATCCTTCAAGTTTTCGTCCGCATCCTCATGTGTCCACTCTCCGGGGGCAGCTCCCTCCTCTTGTGAAGGGTAGCCTATGTACAAATCATCGGACGCCTCCCAGGCCCCTTAAATCCAGCGACTTCGCCGGGGTCCGCATTCACTTTGTTTCTGTTAAAGCTAAAAATTAGCTGTTAAGATAATCGGCGTGGAGACCCCGGAACCACCAGTGATAGGCGGATAAGAGAATATGGGCCAGCACTTAGCTGTTAAACCTGGCAACACGACAATGCGCCACGTTGTAACGTCTATGGTCGGAGCGCTTGCCATCTTAAGTCTGTTAGCCTTTGTGTTTTCTGGGACTGCCTTCGCAGACGAACCGTCGCATGACCTCACCGAGGACGTTCAAGCCCCCATAAATGATGAGCAGGGCAGCGAAGATGCTCACTCCGATAATGACGTTACATTACCTTCCGTAATCTAGTCTCCAATTAAAGTCGAGGAAGAAACTACGTTGCCTCCGTTCCCTGAGCCTGACATAGTCGCGCCAGCAGATGATGAGCCAGGTACCCAAGCCGATAGCGGCTTGCACTGGTTTGCAGCACCAGTTGCTGGAGAGCGTCGGCTAGAAATGGGTTCAACGCAATTCACTTACCGTGGCTCGCGCGGGGGCGTAGAGAGCCAAGTTCGTGGACCCCAAAAATTCATCGACCACAAGGTCAAGCGAATTCGCATAGCGTTTACGCGCACAGATGATAGAGACCACCGAACCTTACAAGTAGAAAACGCTCGTTTCATCAAAAACGGCAGTACATGTCGCGGACGTAATGTAACAACCCAGAGTTTCGGCAATATAGTCGTCGAATTTGACGTTTCTCGCTGCGACGTCAACATCTGGGAAGGCTCCAACGATGAGCTCCGCGTCGAGGACATAGCACTATCCGGTGGCGGCCAAGTGCCACCAGACGCCTTCGCAATGAACGTTTGGGTCGATGACATTTTCGATCCAGGCGATGCGAGAGAGTGGACGTAGAAAGTTGAAAACGGAGAGTTAACGACAACCATCGAACCCGAAGACCGTCTCGAGATTTCCAATGTATTGATGAGTCGGACGGTTGAGCGAGAGGCGAAAATCTTTGGAGATTTTATTGCCCGAGTTCAAAACCAAAACGGATTCGACGGGGACGCAAGCCAGAAACCTGCAGAACTCCGAATTATCAGCCCAAATGGAACGGTAATCTACACAAAGCAGATCAACGCTAATGCGGGCCATGCCGCGTCAGTAGACCCCGGAAATGGCTGGGGAGGTATTGACTTCAAAGAAAAAGGTGCGTTTACCGTACCGGCAGGTTCCCGCGTGGAAGTACACATGATACTACACGGCCGTAGTAGGTATGGACGGAAGCTCAAAGAACCCAGTACTCGTTCCCCGCTGGGCCCCGGGGTGCTTGAGTTTCGAACCGAAATACTGGAACAACGACGCCAGTTGTGTGTACAACCAGACAAAAAGGCACCGATAACCGGCTTTCGAATTGCGGCGAAGGAAAATATTAGCGGCAAGATTAGCGATGTTCAGGCGCTTCATTTCGGTACCGGACATGAAGCCGAAGAGATCACGGCCCGTTACGAATCCAACATTGATGGTCTGCAGCTTTCTGGAAGATTCGCCACTGCTGTAACACAACCTACAGGCGGGCCAGGAGCGGAAGGATTGCCGAAACCTTTCTGCGTTGATTTCTCATTCAACGCAGACCGGACCGTGCCAGAAAGCGAAGTGGAGAAGTACTTCGGCCTAGAGCTGGATTATGCACTGATTCCGTTTGAAGCTAGGGCCTTCGACTATGACGAGAGTGACAGCGAGAATAAGACCAAATTGGTGGGCGCAAAGTTTGCTGTGTACGCAGCAAAAAGTGTTGCTCATCCCGCTGCAGGCGAAAATGCGGATCAGCCTGATTGGGATAAGCGCGTGTGGAGCAGTGATCAAGCAGAAACCGCGATGTTGTCTCCTGACGTCTACTACCTTGTAGAAGAACAAGCCCCGCAGCCGACGGCAAGTGTGTATAGCCCGCACAATGATCCCGGCACCGTAGATGTGGCGGCAGGACTGCAACAGGGCGCCGAGCGGATGCTATCGGTGGTGCAGCCGCAGCTGTTAATTCGGTCAGCCGGTGCGTTACAGCGGGGCACCTCACAAACTGCAAGATCTACGTTGCAGGCGCAGGGTGATGCGCAAGGCTATTCTTTGCTTCCCGGGCCGATCCGGTTTGAACTCACCTATGGCGAAGGAAGCAACGACGGCTTTGGCATCAATGTTCCTTCATCGGCTGAGGCTCCCTTTGTGCTGAGTGCTCGAGTCGAAGATGGCCGTGCGATTATGGATATTGGTAACATAACCCGTGGCGAGATGCCGCTTATCGGTGGTTATGGTGTCTGGGGATTTGTATTCGTTGGTCTATTGTTGTTGGCAGTTGGTGGGTTTGCTGCGCAGCGGCGTCGGCAAGCATAAAGCTCATGCATTAGGCATTGGAGAGTACGTGAAATCTGAGCCATTTAGTATCCGGCGGTTGTTGGGCGAGATCCTGCTGACGGCCGGGCTGCTCATCGTATTGTTCGTGTTTTATGAAGCGTTCTGGACGAATGTGAAGTCTGGGCAGCTGCAGGCGCAAGCGAATGAGCGCATGGAACAGCGCTGGCAGGAGACCAATTCAGGCGTTCCGGGCGACGGCGTTGCTGAACCGGATAACGGGCAGGCATTTAGCCGCATCTATATTCCGCGGCTGGGTTCCGATTATGAGTATGCGGTGTTGGCGGGGACTTCGCAGGATGTTTTGGCTGCTGGGCCGGGGCATTATGTGGATACGCAGGGGCCAGGCGAGATCGGCAATTTTGCGATTGCCGGGCACCGGATTGGGCAGGGGGCGCCGTTTGTGCACCTGGAAGACCTGCATGCGTGCGACGCCATCGTCGTCGAGACTGCTACGCAGTGGATCACCTATCGCGTGTTGCCCCTGGACGGCGTGCATGGCGGAGATGTGCCGGTGGGGGCTGACTGTTTTCATGAGGAGCAACGCGCCAAGCTCGCTGGTGAGTACTCTGGCATCTCCGGGCGGCACATCACGCACCCGGGCGATGTTGGGGTGATTGCGCCGATCCCAGGTGTGGATCTGAGCCAGGAAGGTGCACCGGAAGCGAGTGAATCATTGGTGACGTTAACGACGTGCCACCCGTGGTTTTCGAATAGCCACCGGATGATTGTGCACGCGATGGAGGTTGAAGCTCTGGATAAGGTGAGTGGGCAGCGTCCGGCGGCTTTGGATGAGGCCGTGTAGATGTTGGGACTGGCCGATAAGGTTGCCTGGGCGGGCCGAGCTAATGGGATGAACGGCGCAGAAAGATAATGAGGTGAGGTATGTATCGCGGATTGTGGAACCTGCTGCCGGGTGGCGTTGTACTGAAAACTCTGCTCGCTGTGTTGCTGGCGGTGGGGGTGTTTTTCCTGCTGATGGAAGTGGTGTTTCCCTACGTTGCAGAACTGATGCCGTACTCGGACGTGTCTGTTTAGACGCTAGGATCTGGTTGCCTGACTGGTAAAAGCCTGTTAATTTTATCTTGGTTAGCTGATGTTGAGCTTAAAAGCTGTGGTTTTGATGGGAAAACCACTTTTTTATTGCAAACCCAGCAATCACTGAGATAAATCATCGCCTCATAGGAACGGACATCATGGCCACATTCAAGTCGCGTGTAATTGCAATCTGTGCTGCTGGCACACTTGCCGTCGGTAGTGCTGCAGTAGCAGCACCAGCAACTTTCGCTCAGGAAGCGGAAAGCGTTGACAACACTGTTGTGGATGGCGGAACTACCGACGGTGCAGAAGGCAATGCTGTGGAAGGTGCCGTAGATCGCCCATTTGGTGCTCCAGCGCCACTTGATTCACCAAACGGATTGCCATCCGCTGAGCAAACCGGTTTGATTGATGGAAACCAAACAGGCACCCTAACGATCAAGAAAATCCTGGGTGACCCCGAACGCGGTGGCGATGGCTCGATCCATCATGGCGCACCAAGTGGCGACCCACACTACTTGCAAGGCGCTACTTTTGACATTAAACGTCTGGATATCGATCTCACCCAGCAAACGGGCTGGCGTACTCTGAACGATTTGGTTGCAAGCCCGGAAGGTATCGAGAATATTGCTGAGCATGAGACACAGCCGGCAGAAGCGAATCGCTCTCAAACGACCAACGGGAATGGTGAAGCAGTTTTCAGGGATCTCCCGGTCGGTGTTTACATCGTGACCGAGCAGCCACGTGATGGCTACTCAACTTCAGCGCCTTTCTTGGTTTCGCTGCCTTTTTCAGATGGTGAATCCGGCCAGTGGCAATACTCGCGCACTGTATACCCCAAAAACCAAGAGCTGCGTCCAAACAAACAGGTTGACGCCCAGGGGGCGACGCTTGGCTCGAACATGAAATACACCATCAACGCGCCAATTCCTGCAGGGGAATTGGAATATTTGTCGATCACCGATGCATTGGTTTCTAATTTGCAATTGGTAACCAATAGCTCTGCACCGAAGGTTACTTACTCAGACGGCACGCAAACTCCGGTCGAGATGGATGCGGATGATTATAACCTCGATACCGCGAATAACACGCTGTACGTGGATTTCACAGATGCTGGCTTGGACAAGCTGGAAGAAGCGCGCAAAGGTAGGCCAAATCTACAGGTACACGTTCAGTTTGAGGCAAAAGTCGTGTCGCTGCCAGATGCTGGGCAGTCCATTACTAACACTGCCGAAGTTGACTATCCTAATGGTGCCACAATCTCTACCGATAGCCCGGCTGAGGATGAGACAGATGCCAAACCCACCCGCACTGACTATGCGAATCTAACCATCGAAAAGTTTACCGATGACCAGGAGAATACAGCCACACTCGCAGGTGCAGAATTCAACCTGTATCGCTGTGTGGATAAAGAGCTCAAAGGTGAGGCAATTCCGGTTTCGACCTCTGATAACCTCACTGTAGACTTTGATGTAGCCACTGCAACCACGCTGACGACGGTGGAGAACGAACAAAACGAACGGGAAGGTATCTTCCGTGGCTACGGCATCCCAGTTCGCACTTTTGCTGCGGGTGGTACCGCAACACAGAATTATGACTACTGCGTAGTAGAGACCAAGGCTCCGAATGGTTTTGTGCGTAACCCAGAGGTGCATGAAGTTGAACTGCAAGCAGCTAACGGTGACCAAGCCGAGCGGTTGTTCGTACGCGTCGAAAACCAGCGCGATAACTTCCTGAACTCGCTTCCAGCTACCGGTGCGTGGGGCATCATCCTGGTGTTCTTGGTTGGTTTGGGACTTCTGGCACGTGGTTTCTACACCAGCCGTAAGGACGGTCGCGCAACCGCGTAGTCAATTAGCCACCGCGGTTGGCTGTTAGAAATACCGCACCCAACTGGCGGGAGGCTGAGGAAGTCTCCCGCCAGTTGCCTAAGAAGCCCACGCAGTTCATGAGTCGATATCGTGTCCTGCACCGGTTAATCGGTAAGGAATCTGGATTGATTACTCAGCCGCGCACAATACTCGCGCTCGTCGTTGTCAGCATCATGCTTACAGCAAGCTCAATGATCTCGATCTTCGGTGGAGCACCCGCAACCCCACGCGCACGCGCAGACGTACCCAACCCAGCTATGCACTCTAACTTTGGGGACTGCGCATTCCGCAACGCCGGAACCGGACACAACACCAACAAACTCGAAGACTCATACTGCTGGCTCTCGGCAGAAAAGCTCATCTCCGGGCAGCCGATAACGGTCGGTGAATATGAGCTTCACTATGACGCCGCATTCGTCGGCTCACCAGGTCATATTAATGGTAGCGCAACTTCTCATACCACTTGGAACAGGGCAGCATTCGGTAACACAGTTTTTACCCCAGATTCTTTAAGCGACCCTGCGCCAATCATCCAATATGAGAAAAACTTTGTTCGCCAAGACAAGCGAGGTGCGCAAAACGCCATCATTAATCTTTCAAATATTCGACTCGTCGAAAAAAGCGGCAATGGTGGTCAAGTAGACAATTTCAGTCTTGCATTTGCTGATGCGGAAACCTCGGACAAGCCAACAGAATCCTGGAGTTTATCTGCTGACACAGATGCTGTCATTGCGACAGGTAAAGACATGGGGTTTGCCGGATCAGGAAGAGGTAACCGTAATTCCTGCAGGAGAAGCTTCTCGGATGCTGGAACAAGTTTCCGCTGTGAGCCGCAAAACAGCGACGGTGGATCCTTTGCTGTCACAATGAAGAACCCCAAGAGCTTCAATTTACAGATTGATCTGCGTACCGGAGGAAACCCGAAGCAGGCTGTAGCTTTCGCAATCGTGGTAGACCGTGTTGGAGGCGATGTACACCCGAAAGCCGGCGGGCGCCCCGAACTTACCGAGCTTGAATCACGCTACACAGGCCAACGTACTGAATTTGATCTGACCGCCACCGTTAATAGCGAACCGGTGCCCTTTAAACATGGTTCTTATGGGCTCGTTCCGCATGCGCACAAAGTGCACCGCTTCAATGCCGTGCCCCGTGATCACGCGATTGAACCAAATGAGGATCTAGTGTTTAACTCTCAAGCTATCAACGGCGACCAGGCAAAAGCCCTGTACCGGTATCGTCCCGAATGGACGTGCCGCGTACCAGGCGTCAACATCGATGGAATAGATGGGGCGAAAGGAATTACTTTCCGCGAGCCTGTGAAGCTAGAACGTTATAGGCCCAATGGGCAAGCGGAATCATCAAACTACAATCACCAGGACGTCAACGGCCACAAAAACTATTTCGATTCCAACGTGTTAGAAAAATACGGAATCGAAATGTTCAATGACCCAGCTACTGGTACGAGCCAAGTGCGCATTGCTGCAGGTAACCGAAACATGGGCGGTACCTACTGCGAGGTTGAATGGATCCCGCGATTCGAGCTAGCCGAATTGCACCTGAGCAAAACTTTTGCCGCAGCGAGTGATTACCATCCCGGAGGCGAGGCCCCGACGGCAAAAATTGGGTACCAGTGTACAGTCGACCGTCGCAGTACCGGCAGCTATAACGCAAACTCCACGACGTTTAGCAATGACGATTTACGCGCGGCCTACCCAGAATATTTCCTCGCACAAGGCCCAGAGAATCAAGCAGACCTTGTGCTGCGTAACGTAGTAGACGTTCCAGTTGATGGCCGAGCCGTAATCGCTACTGTTCCCGAGCGGTTGCGCTGTGGAATTTTCGAAGATGACAGTGCCCAGGATGGCTTAGAACAGGACATAAACATCTCGATTAAACCCCACCCGAACGCTCGACCAGGTAGCGCTGCAGATGAGTTCCGTGGAAAAATGCCGAAAATTGGGCCGGGTGAATTCGAAACCCTAAATTTCTACGTGAACAGGAAGAATGAGGTGCCTTCCCACGGGGTTGTGCAACATAGTAGGGGCGGTTTGCCGGTTAATTATGCGATTGCCTTGGAGAACAACTACCAGGCAGACCGTGCTCCCGTGACGATAGACTACGAGTTTATTCCGGAAAATAATCCGGAAGCTATATTGGGCTCTACGCAGACAAAGCAGATTACCTCTCATCTGACCTGTTATCGTGTTTCAATCGTTGATCAGGATAAAAAGCCGGTTCCAGATGCTCACTCGGGAGCACAGCTACGCCGAGCCGGAGGCTCAATTGCCCTGGATGAACAACAAAACTTCCACGCGATGCCCACGCAACGGCAATGCAAGCTCGAGATCGAAGAATCAGCGGACGGACCTCGCCCGATTGACCGAAAGCTATATCTCAACGGCGAAGAAGTACCACCAGGCATGCAGACCATAGATAATACTGACACTGCGCCGTTGGCATTCCTCTTCACACTTCCTGAAAAGCTTCCGGAAGGACAAAACAGCCATCAACTGCGTTTGGTATCCGACTACCGTCCGAGGGAACTAAAATTCACCGTCGACAAGCACATTGAAGGTCGGGAACCATTCAATATTGGACGTAACGCGTTGCTTCCGCATGATGCCACGGTGATGCCAATGACCTTGAAGGTGCGCAACGACGCCAATTTCCCCTTACCAGCTGGAGACAATCTTTCGCTTACTGATGCTTCACTTGCTGGTTACCGAGTAACAGTGGGCGGGACGATCGAGAACTTCGCGGTATCCGGAGGCGAGGAATTCACCATCCCAGAAGGCGGCAACCTTGCTGCCATCAGGCACTGTTTCGCCGGTGCCGACGGTGCAAACATTGGTAATCTCCGCGAAGCCGAGGCCATTCCCGCAGAGACAGAGCTAACATGCCAACTGGCAGTACACATCCGGGCAGCAGCTGGCGATGATTACAGCTATGACGGAGACGCGTTCATAGTCACTGTCACCGCAGACGGACAAGAGCCAAAAACGGAACAATCTAGCTACGGTGCAACCCGGTTGAGCGCACTCATCGACCAGATGCTGCCAAACACCGGTGTGCAAACCATGGTCTGGATTTTGGGCCTTGGCCTGTTAGCATTGCTGTACGGATTGTGGCGGTACCTTCGTGATGATAAAGAGGAAAACTAAATGACGCTCCTTGCACAGCAGCCCTCGGGCGGTGGGCAGCCGCGCCAGCAGCAGAGTGCGCGGCACGCGAAGCGCAAGAAATCCAACAGTGCCATCTACCTCATCCTCGGTATCGCGGTGCTGCTGTACCCAATTTTCGCGACCATCTACAACGACTACCAGCTCGACGCGCAAGCACGCAGCTACTCCGACAACATCGAAAAGATTCAGCCAAGCGAGCGCGTCGCCAAGTACCTCGAAGAAGCCCGTGAATACAACGAACGCTTAGCACGCCAAGGCCACCACGCCATGCCACCAGAAGAAGGCGTGCCGGGCTTCGACGATTACATGTTGACGCTCAACGCCCCCGAGACTAACGGCGTGATCGCGCGTATCACCATCCCGTCGATCGACGTCGACCTGCCGATCTATCACACCACCGCCGACCATGTGCTCTACGAAGGCGCCGGACACATGTTCGGAAGCTCGCTGCCGGTCGGCGGAATGGGCACCAACTCGGTGATCTCCGCGCACACGGGCATGGTCAATGCCACTATGTTCGACAACCTGCCACGCATCAAAGACGGCGCCGATGTCTACATCGATATCATGGGCGAAAAGCTGCGCTATCAGGTCAACGCACGCGAAGTCGTCGGCCCGGATGACTACGAGGCCGTCACCTACGAACACGACAAAGACAAACTGACGCTGGTGACCTGCACCCCGTACGGCATCAACACAGACCGGCTGCTGGTCAACGCCGAACGCGTGCCAATGGACGAAGCCCAAGAAACCCGCACATCGTGGATGCCGCACCTGAGCTGGTGGATGTATCTTGATCTGTTCATCATCCTGGTGGTGCTTGCCATCGTCGCCTATCGCGAATGGAAAAAGCGCGCCGCACGCAAGGCAGCAGAGCGCGAAGCCGCAGAGCTAGAAACGACCGCCTAGGCCCAGGCACATGCGCACCAACCACAGCACGCGGCAAAAACCACGCCGGCGCTATCGCTCGGTCGTGTACTTCCTGCTAGCGCTGGCGGTTTTCCTATCGCCGGTGGCGCTGACGCACTACAAAAACGTCGAACAGCACAACCTCGCCGCGCAGTACTCCGAAGACATAGCGCTGCTGCCCGCAGAATACATCGACCCCGTGCTTGCCGACGCCCACGCCTACAACGAAGGGCTACTGGATTTTCCCGTCTCCGACCCGTGGAAATACGGCGTGGATACCAACTCGCCGGCCTACCACGACTACGAAAACCACCTCAACGTCGACGGGCTCATGGCGCGCATCGAGATCCCATCGGTGGGCGTTGATTTACCTGTCTACCACGGAACTTCGACTGACGTGCTGGCAGCAGGAGTGGGGCACTTATTTGGCACGGATTTACCGGTTGGTGGGTTGGGAACGCATTCCGTGCTCACCGGGCACACTGGCATGGCGACGTTGACCATGTTCGACAACCTCACCAGCGTGGAAGAGGGTGAAATTTTTACCGTCGAATCGATGGGGCAGAAGATTGCCTACCAGGTAGACCAGATTCAAACTGTGCTTCCCGACGAAGTCGAGCACCTACGCGCTGAGGAAGGCAAAGACCAGATGACGCTGGTCACCTGCACCCCGTATGGTCTGAATACGCACCGGCTGTTGGTGCGCGGGCAACGAGTAGAAATGCCAGAACAACCACTCACGCGCACCTATTACAGCCCCTGGCAGCCGTGGATGGTGGCGTCAGTGGTTATCTCGTTGCTGATCCTGCTCTACCTGGTTTGGTGGTTGGTGCGCCGCGGCAGGCAAACCCGGAAAGCACAACGCGCTGGGGTGTAGCGTGTCAGTATGACCGAGAACAGCGAAACCAACCTGCATCATCCGACTGATGTCTCGCCTGAATCCATGGCTGATGAAGCAGTCGGCTACCGGCCGTTTCCTAGTGTTTCTCAATGGGCGGAGCTTTCGGTGTCGTTGCGCGATATAGATAACGCACACGCGCGGATGCAAGAAGCAAAAGAAACAGTTTCTACTGAAGCTCTTGGTTCCGCTCTAGAGGCTGCACGACGAGCAGCAGCAGTCGACACGAATGCCATCGAGGGGATTTTTCCCACAGATCGTGGCTTCACGCGCACAGTGGCAGAGCAAACTGGTGCGTGGCAGCAGTTGATGGACCAACGAGGTGCGCACGTGCGGCCAGCATTTGAAGACACCCTAGCCGGGTTTGACTTCATCTTGGACCACACCACGGGCAAATACCCGCTGACGGAAACCGCGATTAAAGAATTACATGCCGTGATGCTGCGTAGCCAGGACGAGATCACGGTGTATGTGTCTGTTAACGGCAAGCTGCAAGCTCAGCAGCAAAAGCTGCCGAAAGGCGAATACAAGAAGCAGCCGAACAGCCCCACCCGGCACGACGGCAGCACCTTCCATTATGCTCCGGTCGCTGACACGGCTCCAGAAATGGCGCGCTTTATAGCAGAACTGAACTCTGAGACGTTTGCGGCCCTGCACCCCGTGGTGCAGGCTGCGTATGCGCATTATGCGTTTGTGCGTATTCACCCGTTCGCGGACGGTAACGGCCGGATAGCACGGGCATTGGCAAGTGTCTTCTTATACCGTTCTCCCGGGGTACCGCTGGTTATTTACCATGACCAACGCGCCCATTATCTGGATGCGTTGGAAGCCGCCGACGATGGTGATTTCAAGCGGCTAGTGCGGTTTCTCGCCGAAAAATCGGTGGACACAGTGCTTTCGATCACCGAAGACCTGCGTGAACATGCAAGCGAAAGCTACGGCCAGGTAGATGACGAGCTAGCTCAGCTTCTCAACGCTGACGCAGTGCCGAAAGACGTGCAAGAAGCAGCGACCAGGCTGCAAGAACTAGTACGCAGTGCACTGCAGAGCGAAATTGCTAAGTGCTCGGTCAAAGATCAGCTGCAGCTAGAAGTTTTCAGCTTTGCCTACCCGCAACAGCACATCGTCGACTCCGTCGAGGAACCGTTTACTTTGCTTGATGGCAACCTCGGGCTGGTAATTAGAGCAAAGACGACGAAAGTAAAGGAAGAAAGGCACTATTGGGAGGTGGTGGCACTGGCGGTAACGGATACGAACGACGAATCACCCGCAACAGCAGCTGATTTACGTCTGCGCTCCGCTGGTGGTCAAGACTTTGATGTGTTTCAGCGTGAGCTCATCCCCGCGGTCTCCCAAAGTCTGCGAAACCGCACACAATCGTATGCCAAGGTGGTGCTCAGAGAGTTCCTCCACCACCTGAAGGATCTTCTCCTTAAAGAGAAGTGAGCACCATTAAAGAACAATGAGCGCCCAGCAGCCGACTAGGACAATCGCGACTAAGGCAATCTCAACTAGGGCAATCGCTTAGTCCCGCCGCACCAACCGCTGCGCAGCGACGTCGTAAACGTAGTGCACAATATCGCCGTTGATGATCTTGTCGACGGCATCGATAATGGCCTCCAGCGGGTTATGCAGGTAGGTCGGCGTCGACAAGCGGGCGGAAGTAGACGATGTTCTTTTGGGCGTAATCCCGGGAAGGATCCTCCGCCACGTTGTAGCTGCCATTGCGGAGGCGAGTGACATTAGACTGCGCGCGGCCATAGGCGAGCAGCAGATCGAAGAGGAGATCATCGCCGAACTCATCCTGCTCCGCGATCTGCGTGACGCGCTGCTCAATTTCCCGGACGCTAAGCATAGCCACCTTGCTAATTGATGGATTGGTGTAAACCCTTTGGGGGTAGGCGGATTGGTGCCACGGCCACTATCTCGGGGTACAAACATGTAGTGGGAAACGCTATTTAAGGCGTTGAACGGTCGCCGGTGGTGTGTTAGTAAGTGCCAACGCCTCTATGCTTGCCGTATGATAGTAGCGATTATTTCTCTGGTCGGATCCATTATGGTCGCGGGCGCAGCACTTTGGACAAACGCATCAAGCAATAGAGCGGCTGACCAACGACGCAAAGATGACCAAGCAGCGGCTGATGAACGCCGTCGTGCCGACCAAGCGACGGAGGACGATAGGCGCAAGGCCGACGACAACCGACGCGAACGGGAACGACGCGAACAACTGCAACGTGAGGACTACGCGCATCAACGCCGGGCGGTGACCGAGTACATCAGAAAGATGCGTGCAGCCGAGGCAGAAAGAAGAGTTGGTCCGGAGGACTTGGAAAAATACCAGCAACTTTTTGAGCGGTACAAAGACTATCTAAAGGATCTAGAACTAGAGGTCACGCACCCTGAAGTATGTAAATGCCTGGAAGAATGGCTTGAAAGAATTGATGAAGCAGCAAAAAGGCTTCGGAAATTCCGGGCAAATTTTGGCGGGAAGGGGTTGCCGTCAGAAGACATTACATATGTTATAGAAGAGTGCCCAGAGGACTTGCAGCGCTCCGCTAAGGAGCATCTACATATTCCATACGACTACAACCAGCTAAAATAAAGAGACCGCCGCCCCTCCGCTCTAAGTGTGAGCACCGGCGCGGTGGTATATCCCGAGTATCTAGGTGCCGAGATAGAGTTGCCAAAGCGGTATGAGCCAGGAGGCGGACCGGCTACTTGGTCTAATTCGTATCGGTTATTCACGACCTTGGTAACCTCTCTGCCCCTACTGCGGCTGCTGGTATTACATACGGTAAGCGAGAGCTTCTAGTTCGTCGTGTTCCGGGCCCGCAAGGCGACACGCGGCAGGTGTATGGCAGCATTCATCAAGTCGCCACGGTCGCTCTTCTGTTTCTTCGGTACTGATCATCACGTCAATGTGATTGGAGTTATAAATTCGGGCACTGATCTGGTCAAGTTCGCTATTGGTTGTCATTGGCTCTAGTCTCTTTCTAGTGGACAAGGGTTTGTTGGGGACGAATCCTTTAGGCGATTCAGGCGCGGTAGGCTTTTCGCTCTGAAATAAGCCCGTCGAAGTCGGTTGCTTGCCGGGCGAAAAAGTGACTGGGGTGGCCACTCAAGTTGTCGATATAGCGCTTGGCTAATCCGATACTGTTTCGCCCCGGTGAAAGTGCTTTAAGCACAGCTTCCATGTTTTGCGGCTAGGCATTGATGTCTGTTTAGCCACCCGGCGGGCTAGTTCACAGCACCCGACTACTTCCCTGGCTCAATTAGGCTGCGGGCGCTGGTTACTACCTGGTCGACCTGCTCATCGTGGAGTTTCATAAGCTCTTTTTGGCAGGGGAGGCCTTTCCGCGTGCCTATCCCACACCGCTAAGGCTGCGGCGTCAACGTCATCTACAGGTAGGCCCGCGGCCTGGTGGGCTAAGGCGCGTTGCCATGAGCCACGAGGGTGACACGGCCACATATTCAGGCCTAGGCATTCCATGGCGTTTAGCTCCCGTAGGGGTCATTGGTTGCGTCGAGGTCATATTCTTTGCTCTTGTACTCAAGCGCCTCCGGGCGACGTGCCTTGAGTGCCGCCAGCGATTCTTCAGCGGTGCTCATGCCGTAACGTTCATAAGGCTCGTGCCAACCTTTTCCACCATATCGGTCACCAACAGTGCGTTTACGGTGGAAAAGCCACTCGTCGACTCCATGGATAGCGCCAATATGGTGCTTAAGTTCGGGCAGGTCGTCGCCTATCGGGTCGGCAAGCGGTGCGATATGGCCAAGTCCTTTGCACACTGTCTCAAGCCAATTCATGCCGAGCGTCTGTAGCACACTCGTCTGGGTGTCAAGCATTAATGCGGTGTAGCGTGCCCGATTGTCGGTCATTTTTTCCAATCCCTCGAACACATCACGGTCATGGTTGGTCGTTTCACTGACGCCATTAAAGGCCATTGTGGGATGCAGACATTTTTAGACCCATACTCGTTGTCGGACCCTCATCACCCTGGAGAGGAAGGCAGTCAATTAAAATTTGATCATGAGCTTTACTGCAAAAATTATACGGGTGCTGGTTGCTTCGCCTTCCGATGTTCCTGAGGCTCGTGACGCCGTTGAGAATGCAATTCATTCATGGAACAGCCGCAATGCTGCTACGCGCAGAATCGTGCTACTCCCATGGCGTTGGGAAAGCTCCTCTGTGCCCCTATTGGGTGATCATCCACAGTCAATCATCAATGAACAAGGGATCGACGGGGCCGACATCGTCCTAGCGTTGTTCGGTAGCCGTCTTGGTTCTCCCACTCGCGAAGCGGTTTCAGGAACCGTTGAAGAGATCGAGCGTGCCGTAAATAGCGGGAAGCCAGTGCATCTCTACTTCTCAAAAGCGCGACTACCGCACGATGTAGACACCTCTCAATTGGAAGGGCTTCGTCAGTTTAAACAGGAAATATGCGAGCGGGGTTTGCTCGGCGAGTTTGATGATGTTCGCGAGCTTGAAAGCCAGATCTGGGCAGCTATCGAGCTCGACCTGGCAACGATGGATCATTCTGTTCGTGAGAGCAGAGGATCATCAATCGGTGTTAAGTTCCGTGTCGATTCCAGGAAAGAGAGTCTGCAAAAGGGCCTAGACAAGAATGGCAACATGAAATATCAAACCAAACGATGGTGCGAAATTACCAATATCGGTGATCGTGCTGCAGAATCAGTCACCTTTGAGTGCCAAGCCGCATCGGGGTTGATGCAGATCCTTTCGAAACAGCAGCCGATCACTCTTGAACCTGGGGCCAGCTGGAAAGTTCCATTTTTCTATTCGGCGGGGACTTACGGCAGCAAGCTAACAGTTCGTTGGGTCGAGGATAACGACGACCGTTCAAAGACTTTCGATGTTCAGTAACTTGTCTTTTCTACAGGTGAAAAATTCAGGCAGCTAAATCGTAGTTTGTGCGCGTTTGTATGCGTCATGGCATGAACGATTTGAAAACCTTAATATTGCCGATGTGATTCAACAGCTGTTCTAGCTGTGGTGCGGAATCGCGGGCGGCTTCGAACCGTTGCTTGAGTTCGTCGAGGAACAACGGCTCGATGGTTTTCAGAATGTTCGGTATCGAGGTGTAATGCTGACCCAGTTCTGAGCGTGACGCGCTGTGCACTACCGCCTTGAGCATGTAACCGAAAATATCCGGGTTGATGTCTTGCCCAATCAACCGGCCCAGGCGAATCAACAGATCCAGGGATTTAGCGTCGAAATGCGGTATCTGGAAGCGCTCGGCGTCGCTGAATAAGCGACCGTTGACGTAGGGGAAAACCTACAGATGGGCAGGGTAGTCAGATTTATCGGCGACATCGAAGGCGACGAAGATCATCTTCGATGATCGGGTTGGTACCTGTGCCGTCCTCACGCGAATGCGAGGCAATAGCCTGGGGAAGGAGCCGTCACGGAATAGCCCGGTGTCTTCTGCGAAATAGCAGTAGAATAAGCGAGTGAAAAATACGTTGAGGCATACAGCTTGGGCGTCGTCAAACCATTGTTCGTTGTATCTTCTGGTTTGGGCATTGTGGATACAATTTCGGAGAAACACTTTGAGATGCTCAATGTCGGCAAGATAAGTCTGCGCGGGGTGAATATTCCAAAGGTGTAGCGCTTATGGCGTTGAATGGTGGGGCGTACCGTGACATTCGTGGAGAGGAAACCATTGAGATAGCGAAACGGGGCTGGTCTTCGATTATTCATGTTGGGAGTGTTAATCTTTAAGTCGCAAGCCCCGGAACGATCCCTGCACTATGGAAGTAGGAGTAGATCGCCGGGGTTATTGATATTTCGGGTTGCTAGTGGCTATGTATGTGCATTCGCGAATTTTTCAATGCCTGCAGTACACTAAGAACCAACAGAAACCTCCTCCAAGCTTCTCATTAAGAACAGCTAAAATGAGAGGAGGGCTGTGTTATGTGTCCTAAACGACAAAATGTGTTGTTTTTCGGTGTGTCGAGTTAAACGACAGATTGCGTTGGTGGTGCTGGGGGTAGCGAAGCCAATCAGATGCTAGTCATTTCCTTGGCGGGTTTTTCGTGTAACAATGGGAGCATCAAGAGCTTCGTTCTGAACGCGACTTAAGCCCGTGATCAATCCTGAAAGCCCAGAATCAGAGAGGATGTCAGATGAGGATTCCACATCTGCACAATCAGAATGGCCGGGTGATCGCTCGTTTGAGCGACGGCAGGATCGTTCGAGAAGCTCAGATTCACGATCCAGCCGAGAGCTTAGAAAAAGGTTGGGAAGCGACCGGGAGATATCTTCGCGAGGCGATCGAGAGTTACAAGACCACGACGATGAATTAACCAATGTTCACGCTGTCACACAGCGTGAATACAGTATTTTGTGCGGTGTTATTCATCTAGTTAAATTCCTTATATGGCTGAAACTATCGCACGCCTGATGCATTGGCGCCTGCACCTAGTCGTGTTGGTGCTCGCATGCCTGGCAGAAGTCATCGGCATCATCCAGATCGACATCGGCATCGGCACGGTAGTTCTGTTGCCGCTGCTGTACGCGTTTTTCTTCTCACTGCTGTTCAACCCGAA
Organism: Corynebacterium sp. LaCa_70; assembly: GCF_058182015.1. NCBI lineage: Bacteria > Bacillati > Actinomycetota > Actinomycetes > Mycobacteriales > Corynebacteriaceae > Corynebacterium > Corynebacterium sp. LaCa_70. The sequence continues at coordinate 1,696,674 of NZ_CP190914.1, read as the reverse complement.
CATTGTTTCTGGTCTGGGCAACGTCGTCGGCAAGCAAGGCGCGGCCATTGCGCCGCGGTGGATTCTCATATGCATGATGCCGTTCATGGCGAAATTCGCCATCGGTATTGGCCCGCAAATCGGTGACATCATCGCAGCAGGGCCAGCGCTGATCCTGCAAGAACTCGGCAACGTTGCCACACTGCTGATCGCCATGCCCGTGGCCGTGCTGCTGTTCAACATGGGGCGCGAAACCATCGGTGCAACACACTCCATTGCGCGGGAACCAAACATCGCGCTGGTTGCGGATAGATACGGTCTGAAATCCTCCGAAGGCATCGGCGTGATGGGCGTCTACGTTATGGGCACCGTCTTCGGCGGCGTCTACTTCTCGCTGGTGGCCGGGCTATTCGCCTCCTGGGAGGTATTCGATATTCGCTCGCTAGCCATGGCCTGTGGCGTGGGCTCCGGCAGCATGATGGGCGCGTGCTCCACGGCGTTGGCAGAAACCGTGCCGGATGCCGCCAACGAGATCAGCGCCTTCGCGGCCACCAGCAACCTGCTTACCTACGGCACCGGATTATTCGTCTCCGCGTTCATCGCGCTACCGCTAGCAGAACGCCTGTTCACGGTGCTGGCGAAAGTGCGACGGCAGAAGGCGTCGGCAAGCAACTTCAGCGCATACACCGACGAAGAATGGGAATCCGGCCAAGAAGGCGACACCGAGCTGCCGATCCGCACAGTACTGGCTGCGCTGGTGTGGGTGTGCGCGCTGGCGCTGGTAGTGAACTGGGTAAATTCCGGAGTGAACCCGCTGGCTGCCGCACCGGGCATGGTGATCCTCTACGTCTGCTGCATCGGCGGGCTGCTGATTACGAAGTACGTGCGTATCGGAGTGCCCAACGTGGCGTGGATTTCCGTGGTTGCGATCCTGGCTGCGCTGCCGTTTTTGCCATGGTCGGAAGCTTTCATTGCCGCGACGGATCAGCTGAATATGCTGGCTCTGCTCACCCCGGCGTTAACGTATTCTGGGTTGGCGATCTCGCGCACGGAAGTCTCGATCTTCAAAAAATCCGGCGTGCAGATTGCCGTGATCGCACTGCTGGTGTTCACCGGCACCTTCGTGGGTTCCGCCGCGATTGCGAATGTGTTGTTGTAAGGAGCAAACTTCATGGATGCTGGTAGCGCGGTTACTACGATCATGGGCGATTACGCCTCGGTGGAGCAGTGGCAAACCGAGATTTACCTGGACCTGCACCGCAACCCCGAGCTGAGCATGCAGGAGGTACGCACGCGCGGGGTGATCGCTCGTGAGCTGGAGGCACTGGGGTACCGCGTCGACAAGATTGGTGGCGGGCTTGTCGGCACGCTGGACAATGGGCCTGGGGCGACGGTCATGCTGCGCGCAGATTTTGATGCGCTGCCGGTGCGCGAGGAAACCGGGCTGGACTATGCCTCGAAGGCAACGGCGGTGAACCCAGAAGGCAAGACCGTCCCCGTCATGCACGCGTGCGGGCACGATTGCCACGTGGCATCGTTGCTGGCGATGGGGGCGTTGATGATGCGCCACCGTGGGCAGTGGTCCGGCCGGTTGCAACTGCTGTTCCAGCCGGGCGAAGAAACCGGCGAGGGCTCAAAGTCGATGGTTGCCGACGGGCTAGTGGAACGCGTCGACAAGCCAGATGTGGTGCTGGGGCAGCACGTTTTCTGTGGCCCAGTGCCAGCCGGGCACGTGGGCGTGGTGCCAGGGCCATTCATGTCGACGGCGGTGAATGTGGACATCACGCTGCACGGGCGCGGCTCGCACGGTTCAATGCCACACCTGGGTGTCGACCCGATTGTGCTGGCAGCGCACGTGGTGCAGCGCTTGCAGACGATCGTGGCGCGTGAGCTGAGCCCGCACGAATTCGGGGTGGTCACCGTCGGTGTCGTGGAAGCTGGCACACGGCCGAACGTCATCCCGGAAACTGCGCGGCTCAAGCTGAACGTGCGCGCCTATGACGAAGCAGTGCGCGCACGGATCCTCGCGGCGATCGAGCGGATCACTCGCGGGGAAGCCGCAGCTGCCGGTGCGCCGCGGGAGCCGGAGTTCCGCTACTACGAATCCTTCCCGGTCACAGACAACGACGACGTAGTGGCCAGCCGGTTAACCGCGAGCTTCGGGCGTGACCTGGGCGAGAAGAACGTGCACCGCATCGAACCACTGACGGCCTCGGAAGATTTCTCTGTGCTTGCCGACGCCTTCGGCGCACCTTATTGCTTCTGGCTACTAGGCGGCGCGCCGGAAGGAGTGAGCATCCCGAACCACAGCCCGAAATTCGCGCCGGTTCTGCAACCGACTCTAGAAACCGGAACCAGGGCGTTGGTCTCGGCAGCGTGTGAGTATTTGCGCTGATCAGACGATTGATTGGATTATTCGATTAAAAGTAATGTCGATTTTCAGGCGAAAAATCGACATTAAACATGTCTAATGTCGATTGCGTAAACATATCGGGGGGCACGCTCGTCGCCGGGGAGCCGCCTGCTGAGCAGTTGCTGCCCACCCCCGGGGTGAGCACGTGTAAACCGAAGCGCGTAGCGCTTGTTGGACAATGTTTGTTTAGGGTAAGCTAATCTGGTGCAAAAATCTCATAACCTCCGCAAAATATGGATTGCGGCCACAATAAGCATGTCTGTTGCCGGCATACACCTTAGCGTTGTACAACCAGCTTTTGCCCAACCTGCGACGCAAGAAGTAGCACGTGGCACAACACAGGATAGTGAAAAAGCGCCCGGCGAAGTACCACGCGGTGAAGTGCCACACAGTGAAACCGCGTCAACGCCGCAAAAAGAGCAACAAAGCAAAAACCATCAAGTCACTGCGACGTTTGCTGCCGGGGAAGTCACCAGAGACATCCTCATCGACGAAAAACGTGGACGCGGCTGGGTAGCCGTCGACAAGTTAGGGGAGAGCCCCAGCGGAATAACGTGGTTCGACTTGGAAACTCAGAAACCATCTGAGACCGTGTACTGGGCTCCAAGCAAAGAAGCGCTAGTACAGATCTCCCTGAGCAACGACGGAAAATATATCTACGCTCTACACCAACGCGAGGGAAAACTCACCGTCTTTAATGCAGATGACGGAACCGTGGTACGCCAGATTTCTGGGACCCCGAAGTTCCCGAAGGGTATGGCGGAAGACACAGATACCGGTGCAATCTACATCTACGATTCGAAATCCCTGGTTCATGTAGATCCCACGAACGCAACCGTGAGCGCGCCGATCCCCGTTAGCACGGAAAAATACCCGTCGATTAATGGCCTAGTCTATGATGCAACCCGCAAGATGCTGTGGATCAGCGCAGGCCGCGAAAACGTCATCACTGGGTACAACACCGCAGCCAAACAATGGGTACAAGACCTGGCTATTCCCGTCGCGGAAACCAGTTTTCAGGGGGTTGCAGTAGGCGGGCGCCCATACGAGCTAGCTTATGACGCAGAACTCGGGCACCTGTACATCGTCGTCAAGCCAACTTTGCAAGACGAGTTCACAGAAAGCAAGATACTCACACTCGATGCAGCGACCGGCAAATTCCTCGGCACGCCGATCGAGGTCGGAACCAAGGTTAACTCGCTACACGTTAACCCGCGCACACACGAAATTTATGCGGCAGCAGCTGACGACAACCGTGTGTCAGTCGTGAGCCCAGAAACCTGGACTGTTGCCGAAAAGATCGATTTTACTGAGCTGGGCGTCACGAGCGGCTACGGTACAGGCGAAGCCAATCTTGCTGTCGTTACCGGAAACTCCACGGGCGATGTCGCCTACGTTTCACACCCCTATAAAGAACGTTCCCGAGTAAGCCAGCTGCACCGAACCGGGCCAACACCGGCGATTACCCCCTTGCAGCCCGCCGACGAGAACCAGAAACCACCAGTCGACGCCGACAGCACAGGCTGGAACGGCCCGGAACAACCCCAGGATGCAGCAGTCCACAAACCGGCTAGCGCCGTCGACGTAAAAGAGGCGAATTTGCGCTGGGGAATCAACGAATACCTGAAGGCGTGGTCAGTAGAAGCCTTAGGCGAAGCAGTGACAGTGGATAACTATCTGCCAAGCTTCACTCGCGCCCAAGGATGGTTCGATAAAACCACTAAACAAATGCACGTGTCTTTTGGCAACGGTTTCCGAATCAAGCATTATCCCACGCTCGCCCCGCATGTAATTACGACGATGGGTAATCCCGAATTACAGGTCAATGCAGACGGCTCCGGTGCCTTGACCATGGACGTTGCTTGGTCAGTCTACGAAGATAAAAAGAGCGAGGGCTACAAGCGCGTCACCGTCGCCACGTTTAGCTCTTCGACAATAGATATTGTCGGTGGAGAAATCGCCTTCGAAGCAACACCAGAATTCTATGGACGCGCCTATCAGGGAGAAGAGAAGCAATATCCCAACTCGTGGCCGAAAGAATTCATCGATTATCTTTCCCCGGACACCCGGGCATGGTGGTACACCACGGGCGCTAGCCTGGATGCGGATAAAGCACCCGCACCGATCAAGCTGACTGCCAAAATCCCGGTCGCTGATGCGCCAGTAGGCAGCGATCATGGGGATAATCAGGATTCCGCAACCCCAGACGCGAAACCTGGAAAGACCATGGCGGAAGAATATTCGCCCGCACCACACACCTCAGTCACAGTTGCACCTGATGCAGCCGTCCAGGCAGAAGATGCCCTGACAAATACTGCGCAATTGCCGGCAGGCACCACCTATGCTTGGAAAACACCGCTCGATACCTCCCGTCCGGGAATACAAACCGCCACTATTGTGGCGACCTACCCAGACGGCTCGGCGGACGAGGTCACAACCATCATCGTTGTCGATGACCAACCAGCAACAGAGCAGCCGGATACCGCGCTTGCCAAAATTTTGCGGGTCATCACCGGACTCGGCGTAATCGCGGCAGTATTTGGTGGAATTATTCATTTGCTGAATAACGATCCAGGCTTTGCACAACTGAAGCACAGCGTCACTGAGATGCTAAAAGGAATCGGGATTCGCCTATAGACGGGGATGCACTCGTCGCTGGGGAGCCGCCCGCTGAGCAGTTGCTGCCCACCCCCGGGCGAGCACGTGTCGACTCGCGCGGTTGCTGCCCGCTGTCGGGTGGCGCCCGTCGACACAGCCCACAGCAGCCGATACGGTGAGAGCATGCTCTTTGATTCTCTACCGCGCCCGAGTGAGCGCATCGCGCCGGGCGTGGCGCACCTGCCGGGGTGGTTGGGCGTCGACAAGCAAGCAAAGCTAGTGCACGAGGTCCGTGAGATCGCCCGCACGTACGCAGATACTCCGATGGCGATGCTGCGCCCGACGTTAAAATCCGGCGGGCAAATGAGCGTGTACCAGCTGCATTTAGGCAGGTACTGGCACTATCCGAGTTACCGGTACGTCGACAAGATTGCTGGCACCACCGTTCCGCCAGTGCCAGAAAGCCTGGTGGCGTTGGCGCCGGTAGCGTTGCGCGCGGCAGCGGGGGTTGCCGAAGAATTAGCCCCGTGGGTAGGGACCTTCGTGCCAGAGATGGTGCTGGTCAACTACTATCCGCCGGGCTCCGGGATGGGCATGCACGTCGACGAATTTGAGGAATCCCGGGCGCCGGTCATTTCGCTCTCCATTGGCGACGAAGCGTTGTTCCGCATGGGGCATACCGAATCGCGAACCCAGCCCTGGGACGATGTGACGCTGTGCTCCGGCGACCTGGTGGTTTTCGGCGGGCCGAAGCGTTTTGCTTATCACGGGGTAGTGCGCGTGAACGATGCCACGCTTCCCGACGGCTGTGGGCTGGAACAAGGCCGGATCAACATCACCATCCGGCAGGTTTCTGCGGCGCCGAAGGGGCAGGGGCGTTAAACAGGGATTTGCTCAAAGATTGCCTAGGGAACCGTGGATGCAGACTTGCTAAGAAGACGACAGACCCAGGCTGGAGCCACCGCCACCAGCTCCGCTACGGCCTGGCGTGGCTTGCGGTCCGCGTGGTTGCTTGGGCTGCGAATTCTCGGACCGTGGATTCTGGGGCTGTAGATTCTTGGAATTCGGGTTCTCGGGCTTGGCGACGGGGCCATTGTGGTGCGGGGCATTCTCAGCTGGAGCGTCGCCAGTGCTCGGCTGCGTTGGGGTAGCGGTGGTCTGCGCAATCCAATCACCCAGCCCATGCAGCGAAGCAAACAGCGAGTAGCGCCCACCACCTTGAGGAGCTTTAAACGAGGTCACCCCGGCAACCTCATCGTCGATAAAAAGCGGCCCACCAGAATCGCCACGCCCGGCCCTGGCCTCGTCCAAATACTGCACGACGAATGCATCATGCTCGTTGCCTTGCGGCCGAACTCCAGAAGTGGTTTTGCCAACCGCAGCGCGGGAATACTGCAGCGTCTCGCCGGTGCCAGCACCCCAGCCGTACACGCGTCCTTGTTCGCCAAAGCTCACAGGTGTGCGGCGAACCTCGCGGACCAGACGCTGCGGCAGCGCATCGGTGACATGGGCCAGCGCCACATCGCCGTGCGGTGCCCACACTGCATAATCCGAGGTGAACTTATTTTCTTCCCGATGTTGCTGCTCTCGGGTGGTGCCAACATAGATCGACCGCTGCAAATTGGGCACCTCGACGCAATGCTGAGCGGTCAGCACCCAGTGAGGGGCAACCACGGTGCCAGTACAACTAGCTACCTGCACTACTCCGGCAGCGGTATCGTCCTCAGGGGAGACGGGCGTGCCATTCGTCAACGCGGCGGCTGTTCCCGCAGCAAGAACACCGCTGGTACCCGCAATACCCAGCAAGCTTGCTGCAGCAAGGATGGTTATTTTCCGCATACCGTTATCTTAGTACTAGCAATCAGTATGTTTTGTAAGTGAATAATATTCACAGTTGTTAGAATTCAGCTATCGCAAGATGCTCAATATTTTGACTAATTACGTCTCTGTAGGGGTGGGATGAATTCAAGCCGAAAAAGCGCGAATTTTCTGGGCGAGAATCCGCCGTTTTCTAAAAGCCGAGTAAATAAACACGGAAGTCTTTGGCGTGATGGTCAAGACTTTGAAGTCAAAGTGATTAATGAATACATCGCGTTTAATGCAGTGTATGTCGAAGAATTACTCTCGATTACAGAGCAAATTACGTCTGGATTCATGATGAACATCAGTCCTGCAGGTGATGCCGTGACCCCAGACTCGGGTTCGTACTTATTATCCGCACGAGTAAAGACTAAAGACACCTTGCTTGAAAAACTGCAAAGGTTGCAGACCACGCCGTTAATGAACATTCAAGATGTAGCTGGCATTAGGTTTGATTGCGATCTGTCGCTGACTGAGCAAACAGAAGTTGCAGAAGTTTTTAAGCGCGGATTCGAAAAGAGGGGTGCGAAGCGTGTAGATATCAGGGATTGTCGGGATGAACCCCACTCGGGATATCGCGCTATTCACCTCCATATCCGAGGTAATGCTGGTAGAAGCGAGATGCAGATCCGGACGGCTTGGCAATCTAAATGGGCAAACTACTATGAAGAAGCTGCTGATATTTTCGGAAGAGAAATTCGCTATCTCCATGAAGGGGCAAGTTTGCCTCTGGATGCGAAGGATATTGTGGGGCAGCTTTTTGAAACGTCACAGGTTATAGCTGAGTATGAACTCCTTACAGACAAGGAGTTGTCTAAGCGTTATGATGTGGCCCGAAAGCTTCGGGATCAGATCGATGATAAGCTTTCCTGTATCCGGGCCGAGCTTCGGCAACAGCGACATCGAGACTGATACGGAAGGGCAATCGTTATGGCATCATATCTTATTCAGTATCATCGGCGTTCCGGGAAGCTAGATATCCTCGAATATGATTCGCTGTCAGAAGCAACAATGAAGCGCCTTGAATTGGACGCCGTGAATGATGACCCTGATCTCGAGGTTGTCGCAGTTGCTTGTGAGAGCGAAGATCACTTGCGGCTATCCCACTCACGGTATTTTTCTGCAGCTTAAATTCATTTTGGTGAATGATACCTGATCTCCACTTTGAATGATTAGGCAAAGTCTCGTGAAATCGTTTGTTGCGCACAGGGGCCGTGTCCCCGCTCCGCTAGCCGTCGCCATTGTTACAGGAAGCCTCGTGGCAGTTCCTAATTTTGTGGCGTCGGACGCCTCCGGCTCACCGGCCGCGGCAGCAGAAATGAGCCCCCAGGCAAGCGAGACACAAAACACCACGCACCTGGCACTCCCATTTGAGATTCCACAGCTACAATTGCCTGCCCCGAAACTCTCCAGCGAGCACGGTGCGGGGCCAGAACACAGCCCGCTGAGCTCGATCGGAGCGAGTCCACAACATCACGCGGGCGCCCCGGTGCCGCAGCCTTTCGATGTCAGCTACCTCACCGGTTACGTCTCCGATGTGTCTTCTTACCAGTACGGCATCTATTACGAGGTGGTGCGGGAGTTTAAAGACCTGCGCAGTAACCACCCGGAGGTGATGCAGAAAAACCTGAACATCGTCGCCGAGTACAACAATAATGCGCACCAACAGCGCGTCGACAAGGCCATTCGCGATGCCCTGGCAGATAAAGACGGCGTGCTTTTTACCGCAGCTGAGGCTCTTGGCGACGAATTCGGCCGGCATTTTCTGGCTGCGTTACAGGAAAAGCGGCTGCCGAAGACCGAGTTTCTACTGGGCAACGGCTATGCTGCTCGCGCCGGTGGAATCGCTAGCTGGGGTCGCGCGGAAAAGCTGCTGTTCAATAACGATCGCCCATTCGTGCAAGCCCCGGAGCGCATTCAGCGCCATGAGTCACCGGAACGTGCCCTCTACGACGGCTCTAGCAAATCCTTCCCGTCCGGGCACACTAACCAGGCGACGTGGATTACCACGCTGCTGGCCATGATGCTGCCGGAGGTGGGTACGCAATTGCTGGCTCGCGGTTCTGAGGCTGGCGAATCGCGACTGGTGATGGGCGTGCACTTCCCACTGGACGTCATCGGCGGCCGCATGACCGGGCAGGCAGCTGCGGCGGATCGGTGGAATGATCCAAAAATGCGTGATGCGCTGCTGCAGGCGCGTGAGGAGATCGTCGCAGAGATGGAATGGCGTGCGGGCAAACCTTTTGCCGAGATGATTGCCGAAGACTCGCATGCGCTCAGCGACCAGCAAGCAGAAGCCGATTACACACGACGCATGACCTACGGCTTCACACCAATTTTCGCGACCGATGAACCGGTGAACGTCCCCACAGCGGCACCAGCGTTACTGGAAACCCGCTTCCCAGAGCTCAGCTACGAGCAGCGTGCTGAAGTACTGCGCCACACCGCCTTGCCGTCCGGCTACCCACTGGATGATCGCGACCCAGCCAAAGGGGACTGGCAGCGAATTAATCTAGCCCGCGCCTGGAATGCACAGGTAAGCATCGACGCGGGCGGGGAAGTAGTGGTGAAATAAGTTAGTCGTCGAAGATGAGGTGGGTGTTCCAGTTTCGGCGCCACCAATGTTTAAGCTTTGTACCAATGCTGGTGTCGGCTGGAGTGCTTGTGCCCCGCTGGAGTTCATCGGTAGCTTCTGGAGGCACCGGCGCACCGGCGAGTTCATAAACATAGCGAGGAAGAATTTCGCCGGTGAACTTCGTGCCTTCTACTGCGACTTCAGCAATCGTTTGGCGTACTCGAGGATTGGTTTCTTGGGGCATCGCTACCTCCTGTATCGTCTTGCTCTCGATTATCGTCGGTCAATGTTTCTAAGGCAAGACCAGCAATTAGTGCTTTTTCGGTTTTCGTAATGAGTGAGCTTTGGTATAAGGCTTTCGTATTCTGCCAGGCGGCGCTACGAACTCGTTCATTGTCATTAGCGATATTTTCGATTGACCAGGTGTAGCGCTTCCACCATTCCGAACGATTATCGCTGTTCGTTCGCTGTTGAATGGTGACAACTAGCCCTATAAGGCCTGCTAATGCAACAACTAGCTGTGCTGCTTGCAGAACTATATCTGCCGTATCCATAAAAATCCCCCGAGTATTCTCACAAGCTGTAGCTCACAATAAAGCATAGCTCAGAGAAGACCGGGGGAGGGAGAGACTCAATCAGAAAGTGCTATTTATCCAGCCCCTTGCCCGATGGCGAAACCAAAATCTTCACGGCGGTTTCATTCCGGTGGATCAGCGTGTCGAAGCCTTCGTCGATAAGCTCATCCAAACCGATGCGCGCGGTGACGAACGGAGTCAAATCAACGCGTCCATCTTCGACCAGCTTGATCGCCTGCGGGTGATTGTTTACGTAACCGATGGTGCCGCGCACATCCAGTTCCTTCAGCACGATCTTGTTCAAATCGACCTCAGCAGGTTTGCCCCAAATCGAAACGATCTGCAGCACACCGCGCGGCCGCAGTGCATCCATCAGCGTGGTCATCACCGCAGGAACCGAGGTGCATTCGAAAGCCACATCGGCACCAACACCGTCGGTCAGCTCGTGTACTTTCTTGACGACGTCGACTTCCTCAGGGTTCAGCGCATGATCAGCAACGCCGGTCTCCAGGGCCTTTTCGCGACGGGCTTTGGACAGCTCAGAGACGACGACGGTCACGCCAAAAGCCTTCAGCACAGCCGCGGTGAGCAAACCAATCGGGCCCGCGCCACCGATCAGTGCGACCTGACCCGCGGAATCCTCACCAACACCGGCGCGCTCCACGGCGTGGTAACCCACGGTCAGCGGTTCAATGAGCGCGGCGTGATCGAGGGAAACCTTATCGCTGATCTTGTGGATCCACCGACGCTTGACGACGACATTTTCCGCTAGCCCGCCGCCGCGGCCGCCCAAGCCAATGAAGTTCATGTTTTCCGACAGGTGGTAAGTCTTGGACTCTGGGCCGGTATTGACGTCTTCACTGATGATGTAGGGCTCGACAACGACGTGATCGCCCACGGCCAGGTCATCGATATCATCGGCTACTTCGGAGATCACGCCACAGAATTCGTGGCCCATCGTCACTGGTGGTTCTTCGCCGCTGATGGGGTGTGGGTTGCCGTGTGAAGGGCAAAAGATCGGCCCGTCGAGGTATTCGTGCAAATCAGTGCCACAAATTCCACACCAGGCGACATCGACGCGTGCCGTTCCGGGCTGCAATTCTTGTGGCTCGATATCTTCGATGCGGATATCTTTGCGGTCGTAGAAACGTGCTGCTTTCATGGTGCCTCCTCAGATCAGGGCGCGTGTATACGCAGCCTGCGGCGGTCGCCTGGCCAGGCTGCAAATCGGACGAATAGCGACGGATGATGTACTATAAATTCCGAAACCTTATGATCCCCATCATATAAGCAGTAGCGTGTGATTGGCGTATGTTTTTTATCACGAAGACTGTGCCGCAAAAACCAGAGACGTTGCTTGCTAGAGTTGCACTATGAGTACCCCCACAGAAATCGTTGCCAGGTTGCGCAGCGAAGTCAAAGATGGCTCGCTGGAATCGTTCTGCTTAGAACTGGGTATTGACTTGCTGGTTTTATTCGGAAGTGCACGTACTGATGCTCACAGTGCGGGGGATGTGGATCTTGCTTATTCAGTTGATTTTTCTCGCCCCAAAGAAGACAGGCCGAATCTTCTCGACGTAGCCACGGCGTTTTATGTCCGATACGGGGTCGATGCTGGGGACACCATGGACTTTATGAATTTGGATTTGGCTGATGATGTTGCTCGTTATGAAGCCCTGCAGAAATGTGAATTACTGGTGGATCCGTCTAATTCTAAGTACGGCAATCTGCAAATGATGGCAGCTCGGGAATATATCAATACTGCTTATCGGCGTGAATACGCACTGCGGAGCTTAGCTTCATGACACCGAAAGAATTTCAGTACGGCACTGTGCAAAAACGGCTCGAATCACTTCGACGTCTGCTGGGCGAATTAGAAAAATATCAGCACGTTGAAGCAGACCATTTGCGCGCTAATTTGTCGGAAATGTATGCAGTGTTCTTCATGATCCAGCAAATAATTGACCTTTCTACCGACATTAACCAGCATATTGCTACGACGACTTTGGATATCGTGGATTCAAATAGTCGGCGCGGTTTTGAAACGCTAATCCGCGCTGGAATCTTGCCTAAAGAACTCGAGCAAGACTTCTCTAAGAGTGCAGCGTTGCGCAACATTATTACGCACCAATACGTCGAAGTTGATCTAGACATAATTGCGGAGTCGATTCCGCGTGTGCTCCAACTCTATGGCCAGTATGTGAATTCTGTCGCCGGGTGGCTAGCTGGAAAATAATGCTAGCCACCCGCGAGTAGACGTTTTTCTTGCGTCCTCGGGCGCCAATACGCGGCTTCCACTGCAGTGAGTTCTTTGAAATGCGATGAGGTCAGCTCATCCATGGCCTGCAAATAACCGGGAATGTCTTTGCGGGGCAGGCGCAAACCCATGGTCAGGTGAGGAGTCCACAACGGGCCGTGGCCATCCGGGTTGGCTGCGCTGATTGTGCTGGCGGCAATTTCTAATTCCCGGGTGGTCTGCAACAACCACGCCACGGTCTGTTTGCTCTTAGTACCGAAGATGACGTTGCCCACCCGGCGAAACTGCGCCGGGATCACCGCGGGCAATAACTCGGCAGCCAACTCGACGACGCTGGGATCCATCGCCGCGGAAAACGTCACCGTGATATGCGGGCGCTGGTTTTGCACCGGAAAGCCACGGTCAGCCAAACCAGCGAAGATCTCGCGGATGTGCTGCTCCTGCTTTTCCGGCAAATAGAGCAGGATATTGTCCGGGGAATTTTTACTCACGCCAATCACCACTCATAGCACCCAGTAATAGCAGTGTCGGCGAGCAAAGTCAGCCGACCACCTGCGCCCGCGTACTAGTTCCAGCACGCGACAAAATTCGACACGCAGCTACAGCCGACCGCGGGCGTCGGCGTCCTCCTACTAACACTAGCGCTATTGCATGACGCGGGTTTCCCGGATGCCCTTCTGCAGCCGCTGGTGATAGCTATCCATCGCGCGACGCAGCCACAAGCCCAGCACCAACGCGGGGATGGCGAAGAGCAACAGCAGCAACAGATCGCGGTAAATATCGCCCTCATAGACACCCGCGATGGCGCTGCGGAAAGCATCAATCGCATACGTGGCAGGCAGCCACGGGCTTATTGACTGGAACCAGCCGGGCAACAGCGTCAATGGATAAGCGCCACCGGAACCAGAAACCTGCACGATCAACAACAACACCGCTAAAGCCTTACCGGCGCTATCGAACGCGATCACGAGTGCATGCACAATCAGCATGAACACCAGGGAAGCCACCGAGGCTGCCAGCCAGAGGAGCAACGGATGCTTCGGCTGAATCTGCACGAACAAGATCAGACCACCCACCGCGAAGGTGGCCTGCGCGATGCCGATCAGCCCGAACGTCGCAAAGCGTCCCAGGTAGACCTGGTTACGGCTAAACTCGCCGTCTTCCCGCAAGTACTTGTCCTCGGCGTTGCTGCGCATTAACACACAGGTCAGTAGCGCACCGACCCACAGAGCTAGCGCTAGATAAAACGGCGTCATGCCCACACCGAAAGCGGCGACCTCGAAGACTGGTGTGCGTTCGACGTCGACGGGAGCGGAAATCCGCGAGGCCAGCAGCTCCGGATCAGAGCCGATAATGTCCGCCAACTGGCTCAAATCGCCACCATCACGGACGTCGTCAACCTTGCGCTGCAATTCCGCAAAACGCTGCGCCTGGTTGTACAAGGTATCGGCCAACCGGTCCGCACCATCGCGGGCGCGCACCAGCGCGGAACCATCTGCACCAGACGTAGCAGACAGCGTGTCACGCACATCGCCAATCTCTGCGCGCACCGCAGCAATATCAGCAGCGACGGTGTTGATGCTGCCGCGCAACGCAGTCAACTGCGGCTGCAGATTCTGTTGATAAGCAGTACGCGCATTTTCGACGGCCTGGCGTGCAGCAGCAATCGCCGACTGTGTTTCTTGCCGCGATTGCGCGGCGTTGCCGGTGCCCGATTCAATGCGGTCGGCGGTCGTCGTCAAGGAATCATGCAACGCATTCGACTGGGCAATCGCACCATCCAATTGCGCGCGCACCTGCTGGTACCCGGCGGCAACCGGACCCGGCAGATCCAGGTTGCCTACCTGCTGTTCCATAGCATCGCGCACTCCCTGGAAAGCGGCAGTTTGCTGGGCGACGCGTTCGGCGGCGGTGCGGTAGGTTTGTGCGGTTTGCGCGGTAGCCGCCTGAGCATTGTTCAACAGCTCGTCGAACTGATCCGACAACGCCGAATACGCCTGGACGGTGGCTCCCAGAGAATTCTCCAGGGCACTGCTGGAATCATTTAACGTGGCAGACAACGAGTCGATAGGGGCAGAGGCGTTACTGCCGCCAGCAGCACCGGAGGTCTGGTTACCCGCAGCGTTGAGAATATTATCCGCAGAGCGTGCCAGCGGAATCGTGGAATCCACCAAGTTCGCCAGGCTGCGCACCGTACCGGCAGACGCCGATAAGCGCGTGCCGACGCTATCAATCCGGTTGGCAACATTATCCAGCGCCGCCTGGGTATCGCCCTCCTCAAGATAGTTATCCAGGGATTCCACTACACCCAAGCCGACGGTGGTGACCACGCGGGTAAACGACTCGTCGATACGCTCGATCACACCGCTGGCACTGCGTTCGGTGATCGTCGTCGACAAGGCGTTTTTCTTCTCGTTGGTGTACAAATCCAACTTGGCCGGTTCGGTACCTTCGATATAGAAGGTCAACAGTTCTTGGCTGAAGTTTTCCGGCAGCACGATTCCGGCATAGTATTCACCGGATTTGGTGCCTTCCAGCGCGTCGTCGGAATTCGTGATCACCCAGTCAACCTGCTCGTTCCGGGAAAGCTGGGAGAGAACTTCGTCGCCAAGATTGAGCCGCAGCGATGCCAGATCCGACTCGTGGCCTTCGTCTTTGCTGGCCACGGCGATTTTCAGCCGGTCGGTGTTGCTGAAAGGGTCCCAGCTGGCCAGAATGTTGAAACCGGTGAACAGCAGCGGGATGATTACCAGGCCGAATACAATCACGCCGGTCATGACGTTGCCGCGGATTGCACGCAAGTCATCGCGGAGGATGGTCAGGATATTGTTCATGACTTCTCACCTTGCTTGGCCAGTTGTTCTCTCAGCTCATCGTCGCTGAGATCCGTCAGGCTGTGATCGCGGGCGACGGATTGCTTCACGTATTCCAACGCGCTGATAATGCCCACCGAAACCAGCACGACCAGGCAGGCCAAACCAAAGAAAATTGCTTTTTCCTCAGGGTTAAACCGCGAGATGATTCCCAGGATCAGCACCAACAACACACCGATGCCGATGGTGATACTCATCCACTGCGTGTAATTGCGCGGGTTCGACCGCCACTTGGAATCGAGGTTTTGTTGGTAACCTTCGCGGTCCCGCAGCGCAGAAATCACGTCGGTGATTCGGTATTGGCTGCCGGTGAAGTGCACCTTTTCGTTGATGACCAACCCGCCTTTGTTCAGTTGGTCGTTGACCAGAATATTCACGTGCGACAGGCCCCGGCGCGCCAACATACCGGCGACAAATGCGACGGCGGCCATGCCGATGATCACGATCATATTGACCCAATAGTGATTGCCGTAGAAACCACCGACGGTCTCGCGCATGGCACCGATGCCGTAGGTAAACGGCAAAAACGGTGACACTGCGCGGAAGAAATCTGGCGTCATCTCGATGGGGTAGAGGCCGGATGCGCCTGGGATCTGCACGAAGGCGTAGACCACGGCGATGATGCGGCCAATGTGACCAAAGGCTGAGACCAAACCATAAATGATTGCCAGATAGCACAGGCTTAGAATCACGGCGGTGAGAACATAACCAATTTTCGAGACGTGCTCGACGCCCATGACCAAGTTACCGATTGAGACGATCAGCGCCTGCATGATGCCAAAGACACCCATGAGCATGTAGCGCGCCTGATAAGCCTTGCCGACGGTCAGGTGCTCGCGACCACGCGGATCGACTTCGGTGCGGAAGATGATCATCAACATGAACGCGCCGATCCACAGCGTCAGGTTGATAAACAACGACGACATGCCGGAACCGTAGTGCGAGACCGGGAATACGGCGTGCGATTCCATCTCTGCTGGTGAGGCGAGGAACGACGAGATATCGTCCGCATTCAACGCATTGACGGATTGCAGTGCAGGGTTGTCCTGGGCCAGGCTCGCCAACGTGAGAATGTCCGTGCGGGCGGTGCGCAGACCGTTTTCGATGCCGTCCAAGTCGCCACCGAAACTGCCGATGACTTCTTGCGCGCGCTCTAACTGCACGTTGACGCCGTCGAGCAGGCCGTCGGTTTCGCTAAGCAAGGTTTTCTGCGCGCCCAGGGTGGCCGAAAGGTTAGCGGCGGTAGCTGCAACTTGGGAGATCGCGGAATTAATCTGCGGGATGGTGTTGTTGATGGACGTGCGCAAACCCGCGGAATCATCCCGCGCCGCGGTGGTGGCGTTGTCTAGGGCTGCGGCAGTGTTATCTAATGAGTTGAGGGTGTCTTGCGCGCTGTCTTGTAAAGCAGTGAGTTCACCGAGTACGGCGCGGTTGCTCGCATTTCGACCGTGCAGATCATCCACGGTCTGCTGGATCTGGTTGGCGATGTGTGGTGGCAAAGCAGGCAGATCAGTAACATCACCCAGCCGGTTGATCGCGCCATCTGCCTGGTCGAGAATGCCCTGGGCACCATCGGTGGCCGCCCCAACGCGGTTGAGCGCGCCTGTCAGCTGTCCCGATACGGAATTGACAGTGGCATGTGCGGAAGCAGCGCCGTCGGCAAGCGTGGTGGTGCCTTGCACATATGCGGCGGTGGCTTCGTCGGCGAAACTGGTCAGCTGGCGCTGGACCTCATCGGTGATTGATTGCACTTGGCCCAGGGCCGTCTGGGCGTCGTCGATGGTGCGCTCGACGCTCACCAATGCTTCGCGGGCCTGGGCGATCGCAGGGCGGGCGTTGTCCAGGTTTGCTTGCACACGGCCGAGGTCTTGGCGGGTATCAGCGATGGTATCGGCGGTGCGGGTGAAAGTATCCGAGGCACGATTGGCGGTATCACCGATGCGGAAATCCAGATCGTGCCCAGAATCGCGCAGCTCCGTGGCCACGGACTGTGCTACCTGCTCATTAAACGACGAGCTGATCTGCGAATCGATGGTGGAAGCGCCCTGATCCGTGATCTTCGGCGCGATGGCATTGAGTTTTTCGTTGACCGCGTATTCCAGCGTGGGTTTGGAATAGGTGCCCTCAAATAAGCTGACGAAATCTTGCGAGAAAGTCTTCGGCACCGTGATCGAGGCGAAAACCTCGCCCGAATGCACCGCGTGATTGGCTGCGCCTCGGTCCAGGAATTGCCAGCCCAACTGGTCATTTTCCTTTAGCTGACTGACTAGCTGTGCACCGACGTCGAGATCGCCGGTGATAGTAGAAGAAGCGCCTTCGTCCTCATTGACGACGGCGACTTTGATGTTCTCGGTATTTTCATACGGATCCCAAAAAGCGGCAATATTAATCCACGAATATAAAGCTGGGGTGATCATCAGCCCAATCAGGATCACCCAGACTTTTCGGGTTTGCCATAACCGGGCTAAGTCCTCGCGAAAGACCTTCCAACTAGTACTCACCTGTAGAACGCTAGCACCGGAATTAGCGGACTGCACAGCTCAGAGGCTAATTTTTGGGCGTTTTCGGTTAAGTGATAGTAATTTTGCGATTCTGTTTTAGAAACGGCGGTCATTGGGCGCTTGCCGACGCCGTGCTTAACGGTGCCGTGTGTAACGACGCTGTGCTTAACGACGCCGTCGGCCGCGGAACTTCGCGAGCTGATCCGAGTTATCCCCGCCATAGCGATCCCGCAAACCACGCGAACGCGTGGCCGCGGTTGGCTGTGCGGAATCCTGCGATGGAGAAACCGCAGGTTCCACCACCGATTCCTGGGCAGTCACTGGTGTGGCAGGCTCTTCGGCAGCTGCCTGGCCGTCCTGGTTTTCAGCTTCGCGTTCCTCGCGCTCGCGGCGCCGCTCCCGCAGCTCGGCATAAATGAAATAACCCAAACCAGCCGGGGCCATGATGCCGAAGGCGATCCACTGAAAGCCATACGACAAGTGCGAACCACGATCCAGCTTCGGCACCGGAATTGGTTCCAGTGCTTCTGGCTGATCCGCCGCGGTCACGTTCACGATGGCGTCGGCAAGCTCCAAGCCCGTTAACTCTTCTACCTGTTCCGGGCTCACCGAGCGGACCTGGGTATAACCAGCGTCCTCGATCGGCGGGGCCTCGTGTGGAGCCTCGCCGAAGCGCAGCATGGCCTCGGTAGTGATGTGCTCGCCAGCTGGCGGGGTGATCTCTGGGACGGAACCGTCGCGGTTAGCCACCGCAAAGCCACGATTAACCAGCACCGTCTGGCCGGAATCCAGCTGAAACGGCACCAATGATTGATACACTTGTGAGCCTTCCAGCGGACGCAAACGCAGCAACATCTCGTGCTCTGGCAAGTACCTGCCGGTTAGGGTGACCCGGTGCCACTCCTCGTCGATGGTGATATCGCCGGAGTCGTCGACAAGCTCGGCAAACGGTACCGGATCCTGCTCATAGGCCTGCTGGATGCGCTCGTTGCGGTCGACGATCTCGTCATCCTTGTTCAGCTGCCACGGCGCGAGCACCGTGAAGGCCAGGATGGAAAAGGCGATGAGTGACAGTGCCAGGATGATCCAGCTGGGCTTGGCAAAAACCTTCCACCACGACGTTTGCGTGCTGGTGGCGCTATTGCGCGGCTGTTGCGGCTGCTGTGGCTGAAGCGGCTGTTCAGTTCGTTCAGTCCGTTCAGGCTGTTTAGACTGTTCTTGCTGCTGGGATCGGGCATTCACAACGCCCATGATAGACCGCCCACGATAGACCGGCGCGCGTGTTAGTCCAGCTGACTCTGGATGTGCTCAATCAGTCCCGGCAGGCTGGCTTCGATTTCTTTGCGCACGCGGGTAAAGCCATCGACACCGCCGTAATACGGGTCGGCGACCGAGGGCTCATCTTCTGCCTCCGGGTCGAAACTACGCATTAGGGCTACGCGATTCTCGTCGACGCCGCGAGCAATGAGCGTGGAGCGGTGCCCGGTGTCCATCGCGATGAACAAATCCGTGTCGCCAGCCGGTGGGCCGAACTGTTGTGCGACATGATCGCTGCCGTCCAAACCAATCTCGCGCAGCTCTGCCACGGTGCGTTCATCAGCGCCCTCGCCGACATGCCAGCCATCAATCCCGCAGGAGGCGATATCCACCTGGGTGGCAAGACCTGCATCTTTGATGGCCTGACGGGCCATGACTTCCGCCATCGGTGAGCGGCAAATATTTCCGGTGCAGACGAAATTGATGGAATAGGTTTTGGGGCCGTTGTGATTTGTGCCGTTGTGATTTTTCGTGTCAGCCATGGTGTCCTATTTTATCGCCTGATGTGCACGCTGCGTGCCATAATTGTGTGAGCATATGACGGATATAAAGGAGCAGCACATGAGCACTGAGACCACCGTGGGTGAGATTTGCCAGGTCATGGACCGCGCTTACCCGCCGCACCTGGCGGAAAGCTGGGATAGTGTTGGGCTCATTTGTGGGCGGCGCGAAGCCCCGGTGCGCCAGGTGGCTTTTGCTCTGGACTGCACCGACGAGGTGGCAGAGGCAGCAGTGGCAGCCGGCGTCGACATGCTGATCGTGCACCACCCGTTGCTGCTACGCGGGGTGGACAGCGTGGCCGCGGATACCCCGAAAGGGCGGATCCTACATTCCCTGATCGAATCCGGTATCGCACTGTTTGCCGCGCACACCAATGCGGATTCCGCGCGTCCCGGCGTTAACGACAAACTGGCGGAGCTCGTTGGCATTACCCCCGGGCGTCCGCTCGCGCCGAAGCCGGGGCCTGGCCGCCACCTGTGGGGTGTGCACGTGCCCGCAGAACACGTCGACAAGCTGAAACAGGCCCTATTTGCCGCGGGTGCGGGGCGGATCGGGAATTATTCCGAGTGCGTCTTTGAGATCTCCGGCACTGGGCAGTTCAAACCAGAACCGGGCGCGGACCCGACCGACGGGGAGGTAGGCCAGACCTACCGCGATGATGAGCTGCGCATACAGTTCGTCGCCAAGCCGGGTGATAAGCAGGCGCTTCTCGACGCCTTGTATACCCACCACCCGTATGAGGAACCGGCCTTCGACATCACCGAGCTTGCCGACGCCACCCCGCTGGATACCGCCTACGGGCTGGGCAGGATTGGGCAGCTGCTGGAGCCGATGAGCTTGCGGGAGTTTACTCAGCAAGTCGCGGATGGTTTGCCTGTCACATCCTGGGGTGTGCGCGCGGCCGGAGATCCGGACAAGCAAGTACAGACGGTGGCTGTGGCCTCGGGCGCAGGCGATGGGTTTATCGACGTGGCTGCGAAATTGGGCGCGGATGTGTTTGTGACCTCAGATTTGCGCCACCACCCCGTTGATGAACACCTGCGCGTTAGCGATATGGCAATTATTGATACCGCACACTGGGCTTCCGAATTCCCGTGGACGGAGCAGGTAGAAGAAATCGTGCGCCGGGAAACCGGAGTGGAGACCACCGTGATTACTGTGCGTACCGATCCGTGGACGGTGTCTGCGGAGTCTGCGCACGGAGCATAAAGGGCGACTAGAACGCTCGGCCGGAGGCCGTAAGGCTGGAAAAGCGAACGGGATTATGCAGCCGCGAGCGCGGTTACAGTATGAGGGCGAAAAACGACAAGCAAAGGTGGATAGACGATGATGAAGCTAGCTCCGAAACAACAACAACGATTGCTGGAACTCGCCAACTTAGAACGCGCACAGGCTAGCGCAGGCAACTCTGGTGCAGGCAGCGCTGCTGGGGGTGGCGCTGCTACTGGGGCCGGTGCCGGTTCTGGTGCTGCGAACAAAGCATCGACGCCAGAACGCGCCGAGGCCGACAAAGCAGCAGCCACGCTGAAACGTGCCCGTGATGCAGCCGCGGCAGCACAGATGGCAGTGGATGATATGGAAGCCGAAATTCTGCGCATCCAACAAGACGAACGCAAGCTGAAGCGGCGCAATATTGATAACAAAAAGCAGCTCGCCACTGAGCAAGACCCGGAAATCCGGAAAGACTTAGAACACGATAAATACACCACGAAATCACGCATTGCGGATTTGATGAGTGAGCTGCAAGAAGCCCACAACGAGATCCACGCGCTGCGGCAAAACCGCGACGTGCACGCTGCGAAAGTGGATCAGGCAAAAAGCGAGCTGGAAGCAGCCGAGCGCGCCGCAGACGCTGCGGATGCAGTAAAGACTGAGGAACCGGACCCGGTCGAAAACATCACTAAACTGCGCGCGGAACTGCAAGAACAAGCACCGGAGGCCTTGGCTGCCTACGACGACGTCCGCGGCGAAAACGGCGTCGGCGTGGCTCGGTTTACCGGACGTGGGTGCGGTGGGTGCTATATCCAGCTGCCACCGGCGGACCAGTCCGCGGTACGCGGCGCGAAACCTGAAGTTATGCCAGAATGCCCAGATTGCGGCACCTACCTGGTACGTGGCCAGGCAGACTAAGGAGCGTAGTGCCATGAAGCTGATCATTTACGCCGATGGCGGCTCGCGCGGAAATCCCGGAATCGCAGGTTCTGGCACCGTCGTCTACGCCGCCGATGGTGAGACGGTGCTGCGAGAGATTGTCTATGTCGTCGGCAAGAAAGCCAGCAACAACGTCGCCGAATACCACGGGCTGTTGCGCGGGCTGGAAGCTGCAGTCGAGCTGGGCGCGGATGACGTCGACTTTTATATGGACTCCCGGCTGGTCGTCGAGCAGATGAACGGCCGCTGGAAGATCAAACACCCAGACATGAAACAGCTGGGTGTGCAGGCGCAGAAGCTCATGCAGCAGCTCGGAAGGGTGAACCTGAGCTGGGTGCGGCGAAACGACAACAAAGTAGCCGATGCACTGTCGAATGAGGCTATGGACGCTGCTGCCGCCGGCCACGCGCCGGGTGTGGTGGACCGCGGCGATGATACTGGCGATGATTCTGACGCTGTTGATACTGCCGCCGGCGCGGATGCTGGCGCTGCGAAAAATAGCACCGGCTCGCATGCCTCGTGGACGGGCGCGACCTGCCAGCCGACCACGTTGATTCTGGTGCGGCACGGGCAAACGGTCTACTCCGCTGAGCACCGGTACTGCGGGCACAGCGATATTGAGCTGACCGAGACCGGCATGCAACAAGCAGAGGCTTCGGCTGCCGCCGTGGCCGAACGCGGTGAGATTGACCTGGTGGTCTCCTCGCCACTGCAGCGCTGTCAGGTGACGGCGAAAAAGATCGCGGAGAAAACCGGTGCCCAGGTAGAAACGCACGACGCGTTGATCGAGGCGGATTTTGGCGACTGGGAAGGGCTGACCTTCCAGCAGGCCCAGGATGACGATGCCGAGCTGCACGATGCCTGGATTACGGATGCGTCGCTAGCACCGCCAGCGGGGGAATCACTCGCACAGGTGCACCGCCGCGTACGGGAATTCCGGAAACAACTCGTGGCCAAGCACCCTGGTAAAACGATTGCGGTGGTCAGTCACGTTAATCCGATTAAATCGTTGACCCGCCAAGCGTTGAACGCTGGGCCAGCGACGTTTAGTCACCTGTTTTTGGATCTCGCCAGCATTGGCGTCGTCAAGTTTTATGACGAGAACTCGCCGGTGGCATCCGCGGTGCTCAGCGTGAACGAAACCGCGCACCTGCGCTGACGGTGATGCAAGCTTAGTTTTTACGCAGCTAGTGCCGGGAACTCGATAAGCAGCGGCTACAGTTTTTGCCGCTGCCTTTCTTTCGCTTACTGCCTCCACCGTGTGCACCGTGTTCGGCTTGTACTAACCCCTCGTTGGTGAGCCTTATAAGCCGCCGAGGGCGTTAGGTACAGCCACTCTTGATGGCAGGACAGGTGCGCAGCGAAATGAAAACAATACCCAATAAGTGATTTGCTTCACATTTTATTATTTTGTTTCTATACTGAAATTCAACAGCTTGCTCATTAACCAGAGCTCATTGCTTGAGCTCACCAACCAGAGGAGGAGAAGCAATGACTACACCAACCAGAACCGCACAGTCCACACAACCGCCGAAGGAATTCACGGCAGCAGTCGTGGAAGAATTCGGCCCCAACGTCACCGTACGTGCAGAAAAACTCCCAGAACCCGGCGAGCACCAAGCACTCGTGAAACTCGAGGCATCCGGGATTTGTCACACCGACCTGCACGCTGCAGAAGGTGACTGGCCCGTAAAACCAGAACCACCGTTTATCCCCGGACACGAGGGAGTAGGGCGCGTCGTCAAGCTTGGGCCGGGTGAACAGTTCGTGAAAGAAGGCGACCTTGTCGGCAACGCCTGGCTCTGGTCGACGTGCGGCGAATGCGAATCATGCTTAACTGGCTGGGAGACCCGCTGCGTGAAAGCAGAGTACGGCGGCTATACCGTCGACGGAAGCTTCGGCGAATATATGCTCGTTGACACACGCTACTGCGCACGCATCCCGGAAGGCAGCGACCCGGTAGAAGTCGCACCGATCCTATGTGCAGGCGTGACCGTATACAAAGGTCTGAAAATGACCGAGACTAAGCCCGGTCAATACGTCGTCATCTCCGGTATCGGCGGCCTGGGACACCTGGCGGTGCAATACGCCGACGCGATGGGCATGCGGGTTATCGCCGTTGATATTTCCGATTCCAAACTGGAGCTGGCCAAGCGCCACGGCGCAGAATTTACCGTGAACGCCAGCGAAGTTGACCCGGTACAGGCGGTGCAGGACTTTACTGACGGTGGCAGCCACGGAGTGCTGGTGACTGCGGTGCACCCGGATGCTTTCGGGCAAGCCATCGAGATGGCTAAACGCGGCGGAACCATTGTGTTCAATGGCCTGCCATCAGGGGAATTCCCGGCGTCCATCTTCGACATCGTGCTGAAGGGGCTGACAATTCGTGGCTCGCTCGTCGGCACGCGTCAAGACCTGGCCGAGGCCATTGATTTTTATGCGCGCGGCAAGGTGAAACCAGATGTCACCGAATGCAGCATTCACGATGTCAACGACGTGTTCAAACAGCTGCACGACGGTAGCATCGATGGACGAAAAGTCATCCGTTACGACTAAGCGCCTTGCAGAGTGTTCCAGCACATTTGCACAGGTGCGCGGCTATCGACGAAGATGGAGCGAGTGAATGAGCCGGCCGGGCGATCGCGGCTGACAAACTGCGCCGACAGCTGTTGGGCGCAAGTGAAAGTCGAGGAAAGTCCGGACTCCACAGAGCACGGTGGTTGCTAACAGCAACCCAGGGCAACCTGCGGGCAAGTGCAACAGAAAGTAGACCGCCACCGGGTATATCGCGATTCGTCGCGGCGTGCCCGGCGGTGAGGGTGAAAGGGTGCGGTAAGAGCGCACCAGCATGTCAGGTGACTGGCGTGGCTAGGTAAACCCCATCGGGAGCAAGGCATCACGGCGCGCCACGCTGCGCGCCTGCTCGAATGTTTGAGGGCTGCTCGCCCAAGTTCGAAGGTAGCTGCTTGAGGCCACCAGCAATGGCTGGCCCAGATGGATGATCGCCCACGCACCGCACTGGTGCGGGACAGAATCCGGCTTATAGGCTGGCTCATTCACCCACCTAACCGGGTCTTACGGATCCAGCATTAACCGAGCTGCGCGATATCTCCAGGAATTAGCCGCGTGACGACGAGCCCGTCGGCCACCAAGTCATGCGCAAAGTTCTCAGCCTTTTTCTTGTCGACGTAGGCGATGACCGCTTTCGAGGTTCCCGCAGCAGCCGCCCGCGCGCCGATCGCACCGCGTACCTGGCATAACTGTGCCAGCTCCATGGACGCATCCAGCGTGTAATCATCCTGCAGTGCCTGCTGCGAATCCCGCAACAGTGGCCAAATATCACGAGCACGCTGGGAACGAATCGCATGCGCGAATAGCTGCGCACGTTCAGTTTCTGCAGCGTGGAAATCCAACCAGGTGCGTGATTCATGCAACTCCGGGACCCCGTCCGTGCCGTGCACTTGGTGGACCGCAGACAACCACTGGGTCACGCGTGCCGGGGCGTCGGGAAGCAGCCGCAAGGACTGTGCACCGAAAGCCTGGCGGGCGGAATCGACGAATCGGTTCCTGGTGCGGATCTCATCGGATTGCCCGGTCGCCGCTGTGGTTTCCGAATCGTCTCCGGGGCTGGTGTTTCCAGCGTTTGTATCTCCGGTGCTGGTGTCCTCGTTAGTGCTCACGTCCTGTGGCACCGTGACCGCAAATGCAGCCAGCTCGCGGCCAACCGGATGCACGGCCTTGGTCAGCGAACCATCGGCGTAATCAAGCACTGATACTTGCGCGCCAGCACCAGAGCCAGACCTCGAGCCAGCACTCGAGCCAGCGTTGGAACCGGTGCCAGCACCAGCGCCACGCAGCGCTGCCGAATAACGAGCCCGCAGAGTCACCGTAGATGAGAATAATTCGCCAGCTTGCGCGCAGACTTCCGCAAGACGCGCGCGCAACGGCGCCTCGTCGACATCCGGTGCATCGGATTGCAAAGCTAAGGCTAAAGCAGAATCGATGGCGGCATATTCACCCAGGCCGGAATTCGGGGTGATCGCAGAAACGACCGTGATATTCATGCCGCTGGTATCCCGCGATAGCAGCTGGCGCTGCATCATCATCCACACGATGCCGCCCAAGCGGTGTACTAACCCCCCACGGGGGAGTGGCGGGGTGGTGGGCTTGCCCGAATCGTCCACGTCCGGCTGTTGCTGGGAAAACAGCGTGGCGATCTCTTCTACCGTGGTGGAATCTTCCTCGCTGGCTGGTTCACCGGTGCTCCGGGCGTCGGCAAGCGAGTCCCGCCGGAAATGCACCACAAACTTGTGGTCCTCGCGGGGAGAGACCGACACTGCGGCGCGTTGGCCAGCCAGACTCATGACGACGACGCCGCCAGCGTGGTCCACGTGCTCGCCGATCACTGACCACGTTGCCGGAGCGTGCGCAAGAAAAACGGGCGCAACACCGTAGAGTTCAGCGTGCCAGCGGGTTGTGGCTGTTGTCAGGGCGGTGGTGTCGGTTACGGCGGCGTTAAGAGTGGCGTCGGTTTTTGCCGTGTCGGTTTTTGCAGCATCTGTGGAAGAAGCATCATCAGCGAAGTTATCCGTCTGGGGCGCTTGGGGCATGGGCGAAGAAAACTCCTTGAAATAGCTCGGAAATGGCTCGGGAATGGCTTAGAAATAGCTCGGTGCTCGCGAACGAAGTCAGTAATCTCGGGCAATTTTACCTGTTTAGCTGTGCTGGTGGGTAGCCAGATTTATACTGAAACTGCCCAATCCACCGTCGCGGCACTCGCATCGCAACGGTCCGACCTGGGGCGCCGTCGGTGCATGGCGCGCAGGTGGTAAATCGCCCGGGTGATCAACAGAAAAGTCAGCAAGGAGCACAGCATGGCACACGCAGACGAACAATGGTTTTTCAATCCCTCCACCGGGGAAGTCACCAAAGGCAAGGTGGCCGGGTGGAATAACCGCATGGGGCCGTATGACACCAAAGAATTAGCCGAAAACGCATTCGATATCGCAAAAAAGCGTAACGACGCCGCTGACCAGGCAGAAGACGACGAAGACGACTGGGGCCAGCCTGCGGATTGGGAAAAATAATCCCAGCACGACGCCAATGTGATCGTGGTTGCCTAGACTGGGCAGCATGAACAGCCAACACGATTACGTCTTGCGCACCGTCGAGGAACGCGACGTGCGTTTTATCCGTCTCTGGTTTACCGATATCACCGGCGCCCTGAAATCCGTGGATATGTCACCGGCAGAGCTGGAAAACGCATTTGAAGAAGGCGTCGGTTTCGACGGTTCCTCGGTAGAAGGGTTCTCTCGCGTCGCGGAGTCTGACACCATCGCGATGCCGGATCCTTCCACGTTTAAAATCATGCCCTCAGAAAGCGGCAATGACTCTTTGCTGACTGCGCGCATGTTCTGCGATATTGTCCAACCCGACGGTAGCCCCTCGGTGGTAGACCCGCGGAATATTTTGCGCCGCCAGGTAGAAGAAGCCGCCGATGACGGATTTACCTGCATGATTGGCCCGGAAATCGAGTTTTATTTGCTGCAGCAGACCGACGATGAAGCGGATCTGCGCCCGACCGATAACGGCGGCTATTTTGACCAATCAACGATGAATCTGGCGCCAGAGTTTCGTCGTACCGCCATTCAGATCCTGGAAAACGTCGGTATCGTCACCGAATTTTCGCACCACGAAACCAGCCCGGGCCAGCAAGAAATCGACTTGCGTCACACCGATGCGTTGACGATGTCGGATAACATCATGACCTTCCGCTACCTGATCAAAAAGGTGGCACAGCAGCAGGGCGCGCGGGCCACGTTTATGCCGAAGCCGCACAAAGATTGGACCGGTTCTGGCATGCACACCCACCTGTCATTGTTCGAAGGCGATTCCAACGCCTTCCACGATCCGGACGATGAATTCTGCTTGTCGACGACCGCGAAACAATTTATCGCAGGAATTTTGCACCACGCCCCAGAGCTGACCGCGGTGACCAACCAATGGGTCAATTCTTATAAGCGCTTGATGTTTGGCAACGAAGCTCCCGGCGCTGCCACCTGGGGAGTATCGAACCGATCTGCCATGGTGCGGGTACCAACCTACCGGCTGAACAAACCCGAATCGCGCCGCGTGGAAATCCGCAGTTTGGATTCTTCGGCCAACCCGTATTTGGCGTATTCAGTGCTGTTGGCTGCTGGTCTGCGCGGAATCCGCGAAAACTACCAACTCGGTGAACCTGCCGAGGACAACGTGCAGGAACTCACCCGTCGTGAGCGTCGCGCGATGGGCTATATCGATCTGCCCAATTCGCTGGACCACGCGCTGCGCAAACTAGAAAACTCCGAGTTCATGGCGGAAGTATTGGGCGAAAACGTCTTCGAATTCTTCCTTCGTTCTAAATGGGAGGAATTCCGCAATTATCAACAGCAAATTACTTCCTTTGAGCTGCACAATAACTTGAACTACTAGCGTTGGGCCCATCAACGCTTTTTACCGTGCCCGGTGCTAGCGCTTGGGTCATCGTGTGGTGACACCGCGCTCACCGACACCGCCAACCACATATTCCAAAGAGCTGAGCATTACTGTGAGTTCGAACCGACCATCTATCCCATCGACTGCCACCCTGGGGTTATCTAGCCCAAAAGCCAGCGAAGACATCTCCTGGCTTGGTTGGAATAAGCCCGAACACACCGCATTGCTGTGGTGCCTGGCTGCGGCATCTGACCAGGACCTCGCGCTGAATACGCTCATGCGCATGGCCGGAAACCTGGATGATGACGGCGCAGAATTAACCACCCAGCTGTGCGAAGATGAAGCACTACGAGTACGGTTTTTCGCTCTGCTGGGTGGGTCCACGCTACTCGGCGATCATATGGCGGCCCACCCGGAGACGTGGAAACAACTTCTCAAGCCGCTGCCGGAAAAATCCGAAATGTTCCAGCAGATGCTGCAGGCAGTGGGGGCCCAAGTCGCCGATTTCGCGGACCCGGATGCTGATTCTGATTCCGGGCCCGGCACAACAGCTGGTGCAGGTTCTAATACAGGTTCCGGTGCCGAGCCTGATAACGACGATGCGCCCGACCCGGCTAGCTCTGACTTGTCGACGCCTGGTACCTACCGCGCTGCTATGACCGGCAGCGATGCTACCTGTGCATTGCGTGATGCCTACCGCACGTTGATGCTGCGAATCGCCGCGCACGATCTGGCCGGGAGCTATTTTGCGCGGAAAGGCCAAACCGAACCGCAACCGAAGCTGTTGTTTAGCACGATTACCGGTGCGCTTTCTGATTTGGCTGATGCTGCATTGACCGCGGCACTTGCGGTTGCGGTGGCTGAGGTCTATGACCCGTGCGCTGGTGGTTCTACCGAATCAGGCGCGGTGACCACGAAGAACACTACGAAGAACACCTCAAAAAGCAAGTCCCCGAAGCCGGTCGACGCCCGGCTAGCGGTGATCGCGATGGGCAAGTGCGGCGCGCAGGAGCTGAACTACATCTCCGACGTGGATGTCATTTTTGTTGCCGAACCCGCCAGCAACAAAGCCACGCGCTTGGCTGCTGAGTTCAACCGCATCGGTTCCGCCGCATTTTTCGAGGTAGACCCCAACCTGCGCCCAGAAGGCAAATCCGGCGCGTTGGTGCGCACCCTCGAATCGCATATCAAGTACTACCGGCGCTGGGCCGAAACCTGGGAATTTCAAGCACTGCTGAAAGCCCGCGCCCAAACCGGTTACCTACCGCTGGGCCACCGCTACGAAGACGCAATCCGTCCAATGGTGTGGACGGCATCGGAGCGTGACTCCTTCGTCGAAGACGTCCAAGCGATGCGTCGGCGTGTACTCGCTAACGTGCCCAAAGACATGCGGACCCGCGAATTAAAACTCGGTACCGGTGGCATGCGGGATGTCGAATTTGCTGTGCAGCTGTTGCAACTCGTCCATGGCCGGTCTGATGAACGCCTGCGGGTGCTCTCCACCGTCGAAGCGCTCGAGGCTTTGAAGTCTTCCGGTTATATCGGCCGCGAGGATTCCTGGCAGCTCATCGAAGCGTATGAGTTTTTGCGTTTGCTGGAACACCGCCTGCAATTGCAGCGTTTTCGGCGCACCCACACTATGCCAGCAGACGATGACACCGACGCGCTGCGCTGGCTGGCACGCGCTGCCGGGTTTGATGCGCATGGGTCAAAATCATCGTATGACCTGATGGTTAACCACTTGCGCAAAGTCCGTGTGCGTATTTCCGAGCTGCACTCACGGTTGTTTTACCGGCCATTGTTGGATTCTGTAGCTTCAATGTCGGCCGAAGAACTCAAGCTTTCCCCAGCGGCCGCGAAACTACAGCTTTCCGCGTTGGGCTACCGGCATCCTGGTCGCGCGTTCGATCACCTCAACAAACTGGCATCCGGTACCTCACGCAAAGCGCGTATCCAATCGATTCTGCTACCCGGGCTGATGGAATGGCTTGCAGATACCGCCGACCCAGATGCTGGCCTACTTAATTACCGCAAACTTTCGGATGCCGCCTTTGATCGTTCCTGGTTTTTGCGCATGCTGCGCGATGAAGGAATCGTCGGCAAGCGGCTGATGTCAATCCTGGGTAATTCGCCGTACACAGCGGAGTTGATCATCAACGCGCCCGATACCGTCAAGTTGCTATCCGATGGCGCGAACGGCCCGAAATTCCTGGAGACCAACCCACAGCAAGTGTCGAAGTCCTTGGTGAACTCGTCGAAACGCCACGCTGACCCAGACAAAGCAGTGGCGGTAGCGCGCTCTTTACGACGCGTGGAATTGGCCCGTATCGCTTCGGCGGATCAACTTGGTTTCATGCCGGTTGAGCGCGTGTGTCGAGAGCTGTCACTGATTTGGGACGCGGTGCTGGAAGCCGCAATTCGTGCAGAAGTCCGCGCCAGCCTGCGAGAACTCGACCGCGAAGAACCACCGGCGCGCATCGCGGTGATCGGCATGGGCCGCCTGGGTGGCCAAGAGCTCGGCTTCGGATCAGACGCAGACGTGCTCATGGTGGCTGAACCCACCGAGGGCGAAGACGAAACCGAGGCAATGAACTGGGCGAAAAAGATCGTCGACAAGCTTCGCGCACGCCTGGCGAAACCCTCTGGTGATCCGCCGCTGGAGGTGGACTTGGGGCTGCGCCCGGAGGGCCGAAGCGGGGCAGTGGTGCGCAGCATTGCGTCTTACCGACGCTACTACTCGCAATGGGGGGAAGCCTGGGAAATCCAGGCGCTGTTGCGGGCCAACGTGGTGGCAGGTGATGCGGAAGTCGGTGCGGCGTTTATCGAGATGATCAATGATTTCCGTTATCCGGCCAGTGGGATCTCTGAATCGACGATCCGCGAGATTCGGCGAATCAAAGCACGTGTAGATAACGAACGCTTGCCTCGTGGGGCAGATCGCAATACGCACACGAAGCTTGGCCGCGGTGGGCTGACCGACGTGGAATGGACCGTGCAGCTGTTGATCATGATGCACGCTGCGCAGCACCATGAGCTACGCACCCCGTCCACATTGGACGCACTCGATGCATTGCGGGACTGCGAGATTTTGACGGCCAATGAAGCCGAGCAATTACGCGAAGCTTGGTTAATGGCGACGAATGCCCGCAACGCACTGGTATTAGTACGCGGCAAACGTGTGGATCAACTGCCGCAGCCCGGCAATCATCTGGCACAAGTTGCCGGTGTGGCCGGGTGGGCGCCGGAAGACAACCAGGAATTTCTTGAGGCTTATCTGAAGGCAACCCGCCATGCGCGTCGAGTGGTGGATCAAGTTTTTTGGGGTGAACCCGATTCTTATGAGTATGACTGAATGCGCAGAGTCGAAATATGTCTAGCCGAATGTGGATAAACTCGATGGCACGCCAACCTTTGGCGGCGAAAGGAAATGATTATGGGACTGTCACTCTCATTCAATGTTGACAATGCCACCCTGGCGGACCTGCAAGAATTGGTCGCGATGGCAGAGCGCATCGGAATCGCCAGCGATACGTATGTGGAATTTGATGAGGATTCCCGTCATGTTCGCGTCGACAGCGACGGCATGAGTGCAAGCAAAGTCGCGGAGATCCAAAACAACGAACGGGCTCGGAAGGCCGAACGACTCCACAGTGATGATGTCGATGACCTCGATGAAATCGATGACGGTGATGAAGTCGATTATGCCGACGCCCGGAATGATGCAGGTGCTCATCGTCGGCAAGAAAACCAGCATGCCCGGTTTACACACCCGCGTGATGGTGGGGAATGGTCTGACGTCTTCGATCGCGTAACGCGTACCGTCAACAACAACCCAGTGACGCAGCACATTGGGGATGCGGCGATGCGCTCGCTCGGTGACATTCTCTCCGGGCGGCGGAATCCACCGCGCCACTAGTTTTGGGGTGCTAGTTATGTGAGACGCATAGCATATTGACAGGTTTATCTACTGTGAAAATCACATAACCTGGTTATGCTAACCCCGATAAGCGTCATAACTGGAATAGCGCGTATAAGGAAGAGATAGCCGACATGTCGAAACCGACAACTAACACGCACAAGGCATCACGTACCTGGTGGATTTACGGTGCGCTTGGCTTGGTGATAGTGCTCGCCGGTGTTTTCGTTGTCCCAATGGTGATCAATAGCTCGGACAAGCATAACGAGCAAACCGTTGGCTCGATGCTTGATGATCAACCGCATCCATTCGAAGACCAAGCAGCTGCAGGCAGTAGCGTCGCGGCCGCCCCAAAATCAGAAATTTCCCCGCAGATTTATGGTCAGCGGTTGGCAGAACTCGCTTCAATTCTTGGCATTTCTGCGGACTACATGAATCCAGATAATTGGCCGGAAATCGTGCTCCAAGTAGACCACGAAAACCGTGCCGCTATGCGGGTTATGCTCGAAAATATTTTGCATGATGCCATCGAGCGCGGCGATATTTCTTATGTTGACCGCGATCGGGTTCTCTATGCCTTCGATTTAGGGCTTATCGACGCCCCGCTTAGTGCTATTTCGAATTATCCCATTGACGGCGAACCACTGGAATCACCCAGCTCAGACTAATCAGTGCGGTTTTCCGGTTCCGGTCTGGTTGCTTCGTGGATCACCAGACCGTGCTGCGTCGCAGTGCTGTTGCCCTCTGAAGCAGCTGCAGCAGCAGAACCAGTAGAAGCCGCGGTGCCAGCCGAACGTACGCGTTGAATCTCGCGTGTTCGCCAAGCCGTAGCGCAGAATAAACCAGCAATACCCACCGCCCACACGCCGCCACCAGCGAGTGCAGCGAGTTGAAAATCCGTCCAACTATATGCGGCACCATCGGCAGAAATATCCAAGACAATGCCGATTCCCTGTGATGCCGCCATACCGGAAAGAAAACCACCCATATTCGCCAGCCCCGTAGCCGTCGCGACGGTCTCTCGCGAGACACCCTCACGGACATTATCAAAACCGTAGTTCGCGGACGCGGCACACAGTGCAACAACCACATTCACCACGACGATTGCCGTCATCCCACGTGGAGTGCCGCTAGCGAAAAACACCACCCAAGTAAGCACAATCGTGGTGGAAAAGACCACGACGGCCCAATGCCGGGTAGCTCCCAAGCGCGCCGAAAACATGCCGTGCAGGGGACCGGAAGCAACCGTAACGACGGTGTTGATGGCTAAGACTGCACCGGCTTGTTCGGAACTTAAACCCATGCCGAGAGTCATTAAAGGAAATCCCCACATCATCAAAAACACCAGCTGGAACATCAGGCACGAGTAGTGCATGAAAAACCCTTGCCATGCCACCGGAGTGCGCACGAGCGCACGAATCCGGGCGGCCAGGGAAGCAATGTTGGTATCTGGCGACGCGTCGTCTTTCGGAGCTGCATTTTTCATCGACGCTGCATCTTTGACCTTTGAGCCTTGCCCCATAGTGTGGCGATCGACGTCGGGAAGATCCTTAATCGCGAGTCCAGCCAGCCCGGCGATTAATATGCTCGCCGCGCCCAGAGTGACAAACGATGCCGTCCAACCGGCAGCACCCAGCAGGGCCAAAAACGGTACCGCGGAAATAAACTGGCCAGTCTGCCCAATCGCGCCCGTCAACTGCGTAAATAATGGAGTTTTGCGCAGTGGGAACCAATAGGGCAGAAGCCGCATGACCGCCAGAAAAGCCGAAGCATCCCCCGCGCCGATCAGCACCCGCGCGCCAATAGCCAGCGGATATGATGTCGTCAAGGCCAAAATGAATTGCCCGAGTCCCATGACTACCGCGCCGACAATCACCATCGCCCGTGGGCCAAACTTGTCGATGCCTAACCCTGTTGGAATCTGCGCCAACGCATACACCCCAAGCTGGACAGCAGCGAAGACCGCGATGCGCGAAGCATCCACCTGAAAGCGCTCAATCGCATCCACGCTGGCCACGCCAAATGACGTCCGCCCGGTAATCGCGACGATATAGCAGGCCACACCACCTACCCACACCAGCAGCGCCCGGCGGGTCACCACATCACGTGGGTGCGGGGCAGCAGTGGCAGTCTGAGAAGCTGATTTGGCGCGATTTTCCATACGAGCCATTGTAGGTAGACGCTAAGATGAAACCCGTGGATTATATTTCGACTCGTGATACCCAGGCCCAACCCGCACAATTTACCGACATCTTACTCGGTGGCCTTGCCGCTGACGGCGGGCTCTATTTGCCGACGAGCTACCCGCATCTCGGCGCAGAGAAATTAGCAGAACTCCGGGAGACCTCGCGCACCCACGGATACGCCGGGCTGGCAGCAGAAATCCTGAAGTTGTTCGTCGACGATATTCCTGCCGACGAGCTCGAAGCCATGGCGCACAGGGCCTATAGCACCGAGAAATTCGCCCACGAAGAAATCGTGCCGGTGACCAAGCTGGATGAGCAGTTTTATATCGGCCACTTGTCTGAAGGCCCAACCGCAGCGTTTAAAGACATGGCTATGCAGCTGCTCGGCGAGCTTTTCGAATACGAATTGGCGCGCCGCGACACCACGTTGAATATTCTGGGCGCGACTTCCGGCGATACCGGATCATCAGCGGAATACGCCATGCGTGGGCGGCAAGGTATCCGTGTGTTTATGCTGACGCCGAAAGGACGGATGACGCCGTTCCAGCAGGCGCAGATGTTTGGGTTAGACGATGAGAATATTTTCAATATTGCCCTCGATGGTGTCTTCGATGATTGCCAGGACGTCGTCAAGGCCGTCAGCGCGGATGAGGCTTTCAAGCGCGATTACCGCATCGGCGCGGTGAATTCGATTAACTGGGCGCGACTGCTGGCGCAGATCGTGTATTACGTTTCCTGCTGGATCAAAGTCACCGACGCCACCGGTGATTATTCGCAGAAGGTCTCGTTTAGCGTGCCGACGGGCAACTTCGGCGATATTTGCGCAGGGCACATCGCACGCCAAATGGGGTTGCCAATCGACCGGCTGATCGTCGCCACGAATGAAAACGACGTGCTGGACGAGTTTTTCCGCACCGGGCAATACCGGCCGCGCTCTGCCGCGGATACCCACGAGACTTCCTCGCCGTCGATGGATATTTCCCGCGCGTCGAATTTCGAGCGTTTCATTGCGGACTTGCTGGATCGCGATGCCGCCCAGGTGGCAGACCTGTTCGGCCACCGCATCAAGGATGGTGGTTTTGCGCTTGCCGACGACCTGCTGGCGCGTGCACGCGACGAGTTCGGGTTCGTCTCCGGGCGCTCGCTGCACGCGGACCGCTTGGCGACGATCGCCCAGGTACATAAAGACCATGAAGTGTTGGTGGATCCGCACACCGCTGATGGCATCAAGGTGGCCTGGGATGCCGTAGCCGAACACGACGTCACCAGCCCGGTGGTCTGTCTGGAAACAGCCTTGCCGGTGAAATTCGCCGACACTATCAAAGAGGCCCTAGGAACTGCCCCGGATATGCCGCAGCGCTTTGCCGGAATTATGGATGCCGGACGCCACGTCGCGGACCTTGACAATGATGCCGACAAGGTCAAAGACTATATCCGCAGCTCCATCGCAGAAACCAACGTGCGGTAATCGGCACCGGTTGTGGCTATACTCTGTAGCTATGATTGGGCAGAAACAGCAGGCCGACGCTGGCTCTGGCTATAGCAGCGTTGGCGGCTCTAACCACAGCCGTACCGGGATATTAGCGGTCATGTGTGCTGTGTTGCTGTTTGCTTCTGCCTGCACCAGTACTGGAATCTCCGCGTTTGGGGAGGGCGATCCTAGCGGCGGCTCGGCCGCGGATGGCTTCCCGGAGGGCGCGGATATGGCTGCTGAGTTTGATCCAGTGCAACCGCGCTCTTTACCTGCACCACCGCCGCGCGCTGATGCCCTCACGGGGGCGGATCAACAGCGCCTTGGGCAAGAACCGCAATCGCAGACCCGGATCATTCACCCAGCACATTCCCCTTTAGCGCCGGGCGCACCGATTGATATTTCTACGCACGTACCCCAGCCCGGCGAGCAGTTTCATTACAATATCTGCACCGTTGCCTATTCTTTTACCGATGAAGCAGGCACAGGCTATGCGATTACTGCTTCTCATTGCGGGCGCGAAGGCGATCTCGTGTGGGCGGGGCAGGCAAATAACCGTTTCCAGTGGCCAGCAGAACCGATAGGGTCTTTTATCTATTCCGACCTCTACACTGTGGATTCTTCCGATTTGGATATCGCAATCATTGAGCTCAATGCCAATGCCTATGATGCCAGCGTGGCCGGCGGATCCGAAGCAGCACTAAACCCCATGGCAACCGCGATTGCCGATCGGCTGGACTTCTTGCCGGAGCACGTGTGTAAAAACGGCCGTATCACTGGAATCACGTGTGGGGACACGACCGCGGCGCAGGCGTTGGGCAAATTGAATACCCATGACGGTTCGGTGCTGGATGCCAGGTCCGCCCGCGCTGCTCTGTGCGCGACCACGGGTGATTCTGGTGGCCCAGTGTATGCCGAGCTCAACGGCGAGCAAGTCATCGTTGGTTTAGTCTCCGGCACTACGACACAGCAGGCGGCGCACCAGTGCAACGGGGATGAACCTGTGGATGGAAACAACGGGGACATCAGTGTGTCATATACCCCGGCGACGGAATTTCAGCGCATTATTGGCAGCATTGTCCCGCAAGCCGCAACGACGACCACCACGTGGTAGACAACGCAGTGGTAGGCAGCGCTGTGGTAACCAGCGCCGCGTTGTGCTTGCAGGAGAGCTGGGTTTGTCTGCCCCCGCTAGAATGCAGATATGGCTACCCCGGAATTTATTACGGAACTGCGCAAACATATCGGTTCGGCACCCCTGTGGATTCCTGCGACGACTACCGTCGTCATCCGCGAAGTCCCGGCTGATGCCCCCATTTGGGAGGTGCCGACGGTTCTGCTGGTCCAACGGGCCGATAGTGGAGATTGGACTCCCATTGGTGGCATTTGTGAACCGGGTGAACAACCCCATGACACCGCCGTGCGCGAGGTCAAGGAAGAAACTGGGTTAGACATTGTGCCCGTGGCATTGTTGGGATCTGGGGCAGTGGGTCCGGTGACGTACCCGAATGGGGATGTGTGCCAATTTATGGATACTGCAATTTCCGCGCGATTGGTGGGCGCATACGATCAGCAGCCACGCGTTGCCGACGACGAGTCCGTGGACGTGCAATGGTGCTCGGTGGCGCATTTGCCACAATCATTATCTGCCCGGCACCGGATGGTGATTGCCGATGCTGTGGCCCAGATGAAAAATCCCGCTCGTTTTCGGCCCCGTCTCGGGTTTAACAAGCGCAATGGTTAATGCGCCGCGGCGATTGCGTGCGGAAAATGCCGATGATGCTCCCGAGCCCCAAGCACAGCGCCATACGCAGAACCAGAACCAGCTTCAGGCCCAGACCCTGACTCCGACATGGCGCCGCGCCGTGCCCGCGTTGTTGCTCAGCAGTGGGCTAGTACTTAGTGCCTGCAGTGCCGGGGTGGACAACGACGATGGTT
Source organism: Corynebacterium sp. LaCa_70 (assembly GCF_058182015.1). Classification (NCBI taxonomy): domain Bacteria; kingdom Bacillati; phylum Actinomycetota; class Actinomycetes; order Mycobacteriales; family Corynebacteriaceae; genus Corynebacterium; species Corynebacterium sp. LaCa_70. The sequence continues at coordinate 1,659,089 of NZ_CP190914.1, read as the reverse complement.
CTGAAGCGGCTTCTGAACCAGGTACTGAACCAGCTACTGAACCAGCTATTGATACCTATGTGGCACTCGGGGATTCCTATGCCGCGATGGCCTCGCGTGCCGGAGCCGACGATTCTGGTGATCTGGCGGCAGATTTTTGTCGGCGTTCACCAGATAATTATCCCGCTGTGCTCGGTGATCTGCTTGCTGCAAATACCGTTATTGATCGTAGTTGCCAAGGCGCGATCATCGACAACCTCACCGCAACCCGCGACGCCGGTGGGGTAGAAGTGCCCGCGCAGTTGCACGCTTTAAGCGAGACAGACGACGGCGCAACCGACAGAACCGTCGATCTGGTGACATTGACCATTGGTGGTAACGACATTGGCTTCGGAGAAATGGTGTGGTGCGCACAGCACGCCCTCGAGACCGCCGAACCTTCCAACTGCGGCGCCTATATGGACCGGAAGGTTGAACACGAAACCCGTGTGGTGGAAGACCGACTACACGAAATTTTTGCTGAGATCCGTTCCCGGGCACCCGAAGCGCAGATTATCGCCACGGGTTATCTTCCCTTGCTTGGTGCATTGGACGACTGCGCCGAAATTGCCGCCATTTCCGGGCCTGACCGCACCTGGCTACAAACTGTCATCCAGCAGCTCAACCAGGCTGTCGCACAAGCGGCGAAGGCGCACGACGTGCAGTTCGTGCTGCCTGCCGAGGCCGACAAGCATACAGTTTGTGCCGAACCAGAGCAGCGTTGGGTCGATCTTTCGGGGACGGCGACGGGATCGTTTCCGTATCATCCGACAGCTGCCGGGCAAGCTGCCATGGCGCAGGAAATCTATCAACGGATCCCGCGAGATTAACGGCATCATCCCTCTGGTTTCGCTGCCCTAACCCCGGCTTGTAGATTAGAGAGCATGGCGGAGAACAAGCGAAGCTGGCTGGATGGACCAGCAATTCCCGGTGAAAATGAAGATCCGAATTCACCAAGTCGGTGGCCCGGTGAAAAACTTGGTATGCCGAAAAACGGGCGCGGCTCGCTAGCGCCGGTGGGCAAGCGTGCATTAGCCGTGCTCATTGATTGGTTTGTGGCGCTTGCACTAGCATTCGGCCTTCGTTACGGGCTCGGCAGTGCTGATATCAGCCAGGGTGCTACCACTACCTGGAATTACCTGTTGTGGATTGCCATCGGCATAATTTTTGGCTGGCTGTTCGCGCGCACCCCAGGCATGATGCTGCTGGGGATGGGCGTGGCCCGGGTGGACGCGGAAGAACGCGTCGGCTTGTGGCGCGCTGTCGTGCGTACGTTGCTCACCGCCTGTTTCTTCCCGGCGGTGATGGTCGATTCCGACGGCCGTGGCATGCACGACCGCGCGACTGGAACCGCAGTTATTCGCACGAATTAATGGTGCTTATTTGCCCTTTTTGGCATTCATGCGGCGCATACGGCGGTTCATGCCGGAAGGGTTCTGCGCCTGTTGCGGCAGTGGGCCTTTCGGCATGCCAGCGCCTGGTCCGGCTGCTGAATCCATGGCCTCGATACGCGCGTTGATATCGTATACCTCGGTTTTACTGTAATTACGTGGCAACTTCAGCAGTTTACGCTGTAGCTTGCCCAGCGGAACCTGGTTTTCCCCGGTGCCGGTGTAGACCACATGTACTGGCACACCACCGGCGATCCGGTCAATGCGGCGGCGTTCTTTGTCGACGAGTTTCTCCAAGCGCTTGGGGTTACCTTCACCAACGAAAACCACACCCGGGTTGCCGACGACGCGGTGCAGCAAATCCTGCTGGCGAGTCATGCCGACGCCCTGCTTGGTAAACCAAATGATGCCGAAGGTATTACGCAGGTTGTCCAGGGTCCAACCAGCGGCGCCAGGCTGATCCTCAACGCGCTTGTACATCGATGATTGCAGACGGCGGGTGAAAATCCACATGGCGACGACGGCACCCAGCACGATGCCGACCGGCAGCATGAACCATTGGCCGCCCCACAACATGCCGAGCAAGAAAAACAGCACGGCGATGCCAATAACCGCCAGCAGCATCAAAGGAATCAGCGCTTTATCATCTTTGCGCTGCATGTTGAAGGCCTGCCACATTTGCGACCGCGTTTGCTTGCGCTGCGCTTTCTTGGCTTGTTTTGCCTCACGTTTTTGGGCTTTGAGCTTCGCCTTATCGTCTTTTGCCATGTCTCTCACTTTAAGGGGTAGTCAACCGATTTCTAAAACATCGTCAGCACTCATAATAATAAGTGCTCATAAGAAAACGCGCTCCGGGCAGATTCCCGAAGCGCGTTGCACGTTCGAACTCTAGCGAGTCGTTACCGGAGTCGCCTCTGACGCGCCATACTTGCTCAACAGCGAGGATGCTTCCTGTGCCGTTGGGCCCTGCGAAGTTTCCTGCAGATGTGACAGGCGCTCTGGTAATTCACGCCCACGCGCCTGCATTGCCTGCACGTAGAGCTTGCCTGCGCGGTAGGACGAACGCACCAGCGGACCAGCCATAACAGCGCCGTAACCCATTTCGCGGGCTGCCTTGGAATGCTCCACGAATTCTTCTGGGCGTACCCAGCGGTCAATCGGGTGGAATAGCGGTCCTGGCCGCAAGTACTGCGTGATGGTGATGATGTCGGTACCGGCATCGCGCAAATCCTGCAGGGTATCCAGGACCTCTTGCTCGGTTTCGCCCATGCCCAGAATCAGGTTCGATTTGGTAATCAGACCGTAATCATGGGCCTGGCGGATAACATCCAGCGAACGGTCATAGCGGAATGCTGGACGGATGCGCTTGAAGATGCGCGGAACGGTTTCCAGGTTGTGCGCGAAGACCTCCGGCTCAGCCTCAAAAACTTCTTGCAGCAGATCAGGCTTGCCAGAAAAGTCCGGGGTAAGGTTCTCAATTCCCGTATTCGGGTTGAGCTCCCGGATCTTGCGCACAATTTCTGCGTACAGCCAGGCGCCCTCATCCTTCAGGTCGTCACGGGTAACGCCAGTGACGGTGGTGTAGTTGAGATCCATCTCGCGAATATTTTCTGCAACGCGACGCGGCTCATCGGTATCAAGCAGGCCTGGCTTGCCGGTTTTAATATCGCAGAAGTCGCAGCGACGGGTACACAGGTCGCCGCCAATCAGGAACGTGGCCTCACGCGATTCCCAACATTCGTGGATATTGGGGCAGCCGGCCTCCTGGCACACGGTGTGCAAACCGGCGCCAGCGACCTTGGCTTTCATGTCTTTGTATTCTGGGCCGTTGCGGACCTGGTTGCGGATCCAGCGTGGCTTTTTCTCGATAGGATTTTCTGCGTTCCGCTTTTCAATGCGCAGCAGTTTGCGCCCTTCGGGGGTGACACTCATAATGCCCCAGCCTACGCCTAGTAGTTTGTTCTTACCAGCACGCTGTAATACAGCGTTTGCGGAGGGGTTTTGGGGCGGATTACTGTGGCGAGTCGCCCACCCGCGAGGTATCCAAATCGTGATCGCTGACAGCCAAATCCCCAGCTAACGCGTGCACTAAAGACTCCTGCAAAAGTGGGATCATTTCCGCGGTGGTTACGTCCCGGCCATGCTCCAGCGATAATGTCGTGACATCGGCGTCGTCGATGCCGCAAGCGACGATATGGTCGTAGAATTCTAGCGAGTTATTGCAGTTCAATGAGAGGCCATGCATTGTCACACCACGGGTGACGCGAATGCCCAAAGCCGCGATTTTGCGGTCACGTTCGGAAGCATTCTTGTCGACGGCGCGTACACTATGCGGAACCCACACGCCGGAACGGCCTTCCATCCGGCCAACTTTCTTTGTGCCGAATTTTGTCAGCGCGTCAATGATGGCTTCTTCTAGGCGGCGCACGTAATCCACCACATCGACTGGTTCCGCAAGTTTGATGATGGGATAGACCACCAACTGTCCGCGGCCATGCCAAGTGATGCGGCCGCCGCGATCCACCTTGATTGTCGGTAATCCGTTAGTGGGCATATCCGACGGTTGGGTGCGTTTGCCCGCAGTATAGACATCGGGATGCTCCAGAAACAGTAGTTGATCTGGGATTTCGTCGTCGGCGCGTTGCTTGGCTAGTTTCGCCTGTAGATCCCACGCCTCTTGGTAGTCAATGGTGCCAAGGTTCTGGACCTCGAGGTCCTCGTTGGCACGGATAGAACGATCAGCAGGAAAAAACGGGGCGCGTGGAGCAGTCATGGTGCACATTTTAACGCGCCCCGAAGACAGCGGGGCTGTGGGCGCGGGTTGTGGATGGGGGACGTGGACGCGAGATGTGGATACGGGATGTGGACTATGTCCGCTGTGGGAAGCGACGGGATTTTTTGAAAAACCGGCCGTCGAAACGCAGCACCATGAAGATGGTGAATAGCGCCATCGCGATACCAAACAAGAAACACGTGATGTAGCCAATTGCTGGCCCCAGAATCGAAATGATAAACGGGAAGGTAAACCCGATATAGGTCAGCGAGTAGAACGAGGCACTGGCCGCACCGAGCTCATCGTCCGGTGCGAGCCGCTGTGCTTCTTGCAATCCTGATGACATCAGGATGCCGTAGGCAAAGCCCAGCGGAATAGTCGCGAGCAGGCCAAAGATGACACCGACCATGGAATCTTGCCAAATGGCGACGCAAATCGAGCACAGCATACCGACGATAATTAGTGACAAGCCATAAACCGCAGGAGGGTAGGTGCGAGAGCCGCCGACATAACGTTGAATAACGTTTCCGAATACCATGGCCAAACAAGCGATGGATCCGGTGTAGACGACTGGGTGCTCCATCTGTGCTTCGAGCAAGCGTGTGTTGACTGCGAACGCGGTCGATGCAGCACCGAAAACCCACGGGCCAGACAAACCAAGGGTGAGCCAGAAACGTGACGTTTTCACCTGGCTGGCCAGCCGCTTGCCCGTGCGCGTGCCCTCAGTTGGCACCGTTGGGGTGTTCCAAACTAAAGGGGTGATGATGGCGGCAAGAACCAAGTGCAGCAGGTACGGGACCAAGTCTGGTTTCGGCAGAAATTCTGCAACGATGCCAGCGACCAGTGGGCCGCCAGCGAAACCGGATGTCAAAGCAATGGTGGCCCGGCGTGCACCTTGGATCGCGGGACCATCAGAAAGCTGTTTCAACCAGGCAGCACCCGATGCCATCACCAGGCCCGTCGCCAAGCCCGTAATGAATCGGCCTGCGCCGATGAAAATAGTCGGGCCGAATGCACCGAGTGCGAGCACAGCTGATCCAATGAAGGAAAAGATCAATGCTGGACGAATGAGTGCGCGGCGCCCGTGGGTATCGGACATGGGGCCGCCGATGATGAGCGCGGGAATGAGACCAACGATGTAGATCGCGAGGAAAGCCGTTACCTGGCCGTCGCTAAGACCTGCTTCTAGACGGTAGGAAACCATCAATGGGGCGAAGGCATTCGCGCCGAAGGCGACGACGAACATGCCTAAGCCAACTCTTAACCAATCGCTGATACGCATACGTTCCTCTTTTGGCTTCTTGGCGGTCGTCTCTCACGTTCCACCGAACAATGGTGGGTGCTTGAGTTGCTCTACATCACGTCACCGTGTGACCGCGGTTAACATGATGACCGTTATGTTACGTGAGTTGGCTCATAATGAGAAAACCGGGCCTTCCCGCCGCGTTGCCAGTGAAAGTAGCTGGAAACGCGGTGCTGGGAAGACCCGGTGCTGGGTTAGCAGGCTAGCTTATAGCTCCAGATCGGATTCGAAATCCGCAGTCTCGAGACGGTCCTTGATGGTGGTGATGAAGCGACCTGCATCCGCACCGTCGACCACCTGGTGGTCGTAGGTGAATGGCAGGTAGCACATCTGACGGATGGCGATGGCATCCTGGCCGTCTTCTGTGACGACGACTGGGCGCTTCTCGATGACCGCGGTGCCCAAGATACCGGCCTGTGGCGGTACCAGGATTGGGGTGTCCAGAAGCGCGCCTTCCGAACCAATGTTGGTGACGGTGAAGGTAGCGCCGGTGAGATCGCTTGGCTTCAGCTTGTTGTTGCGTGCTCGATCTGCCAGCTCGACGATCTCTGCAGCGATCTCTGGCAAGGATTTCTCCTGGGCCTTCTTGATGACTGGCGTCAGCAGACCCTTCGGAGTGTCTACCGCGATGGCGACGTTGACGTCTGCGTGGTAGGTCATCTCCTTCGTGTCTGCGTTGTACGAAGCATTCACGTTCGGGTGAGATACCAAGGCTTCCACGGTGGCCTTAACGAAGAACGGCAGGAAGGTCAGCTTCGCGCCGTGCTTGTCAGCAAACGCCTGCTTGTTGGCCTTGCGCAGGTTGGATACCGCGGTCATGTCGATTTCCTGCACGTGGGTCAGCTGTGCAGAAATCTGCAGTGCTTCCACCATCTTCTGTGCAGTGATCTGACGGATACGGTTAACCTTCTGCGTTGTACCACGCAGCTCCGCCTTTTCGGGATCGACAGACTTGGTCGACCAGTTCGAACCGGATTTCTTGGTGTCTTTCCCGGAAGTCTTCTCGGCATCCTTATCCTGAGCGGACGAGTCAGCGGAACCACCTTCGACAGCAGCCATGACGTCTTGCTTGCGGATGCGTCCGCCAACGCCGGTGCCTTCCAAGGAGTTCAAGTCGACGCCGTGCTTGTCAGCCAACTTACGTACCAGTGGGGTGACGTAAGGAACCTTGCCGGAGTTCTTCTTGCCGGAATCCTTGGATTCGTCCTTCTTCGGCTCAGACTTGTTGGCTTCTTCCTTGTCCTCGGACTTCTTCTCCGCCTTCTTCTCGGAAGCAGATTCCTTCTTGTCGGACTTGTCCTCTTTGTCGTCAGATGCGGAATCGTCAGTGTCATCGGAGTCATCTGAGCCAGCTGCGGCGTTGTCGTCGCCGACGCGGACAATAACCTCGCCAACTTCGACGGTGTCGTCTTCGTCGGCGAGGATTTCGACGATGGTGCCAGCTACTGGGGATGGAACTTCGGTGTCAACCTTGTCGGTGGATACCTCTAGTAGTGGTTCGTCTACTTCGACGGTGTCGCCCACGGATTTCAGCCACTGGGTGATGGTGCCTTCGGTGACGGATTCGCCGAGTTCTGGCATTTCCACATCGGTGGTCTTGCCGGAGCCGCCGGATTTCTTCTCCGACTTCTTGTCGGACTTGTCTGCTTTGTCCTTGGACTCTGCGGACTTGTTGTCAGCCGCCGAGTCATCAGCATCGTCAGCGTCATCGGAGTCATCCGAGTCAGCTGCGGCGTTGTCGTCGCCGACGCGGACAATAACCTCGCCAACTTCGACGGTGTCGTCTTCGTCGGCGAGGATTTCGGCGATGGTGCCAGCTACTGGGGATGGAACTTCGGTGTCAACCTTGTCGGTGGAGACTTCAAGCAGTGGTTCGTCTACTTCGACGGTGTCGCCCACGGATTTCAGCCACTGGGTGATGGTGCCTTCGGTGACGGATTCGCCGAGTTCTGGCATTTCCACATCGGTGGTCTTGCCGGAGCCGCCGGATTTCTTCTCCGACTTCTTGTCGGACTTGTCTGCTTTGTCCTCAGAATCCTCAGATGCGGAGTCATCGGCAGCGTCGGCCTCATCTGCATCAGCGGCGTCGTCGGAGTCAGAATCCGCGGCTTCGTCCTCATCACCAATAATGGCAATGACGTCGCCAACCTCTACAGTGTCGTCTTCTTCCGCTTTGATCTCGAGGATCGTACCCGAGACCGGGGAAGGGACTTCAGTGTCCACCTTGTCAGTGGAAACCTCAAGCAAAGGCTCATCGGCTTCGATGGTGTCGCCGACGGATTTCAACCACTGAGTAATGGTGCCTTCGGTGACTGATTCGCCCAGCTCGGGCATCTCTACGGAGTGCGACATGTGTGAGAGACTCCTCTAAAGTCGTTAGTAAATAGAAGCTACGCCATCCCAGCCTACCGCCATCAACGGTGCTTCGTGTAATGAGTCAATACGCACATTTGTGCATTACCCCTAGAATTGTGAACCGTGTTTAACCTATTCCGTCGGAACTCTACGAAATCACAGCTCAAGCCCCCTCGCGCTCCGGGCGATACCATCCGTGACAAAGACCGCGCAGAACTGGTCGCCTGGGTCAGCGGACGCGGAATGGTGGAAGGTTTCGTGGAGCCGGAAACTGTGGTTAACGAGATGTCGATCGTGCTTGTCGACGACACCGGCGACTACATTCGCCGCCGCATCGGAGGGCCAAAAGGAATAGACGCTGTGGCCCAGGCACTCGACGTTCCAATTTACGACGTCGAGGAAACCGGATATCCACAGCGTATGCGCGAGCGAATGAAACGTGAACGGATCCTGCGCAAGCGCCGAGAGCAAACCGAGCGCCGCAAACAATGGGAGCAGCGTAACAGTGATGCTTAATGCTCGGCGCTTGATGTTCGAGGCTTGACGTTCTGTGCTTAGCTAGCAACCTCGTTTAACCAAGCTACCAACGTACGCACTGGCACACCGGTAGCGCGCTTGGCTGTATAGCCAGAAGCACTAGCCGCCCAGGCGGGTCCCGCGATATCAAGGTGTGCCCATTCGATGCCTGCGCTGACGAACTGCGAAAGGTAAGTGCCGGCGAACTGCATGCCGCCCCAACGATCTTCCGAGATATTGCGGATATCGGCGGCTGGGGTCTTGATGGCTTCCGCGTGTTCTTCCAATAGCGCCATTGCCCAAGCTTTTTCGCCGACGGTGCGGCCTAGCTCAGCAATGCGATCACGCAATTCGTCGCTGCCCATCACGCCGTAGGTCTGCTTACCCAGCGCCAGCATCTGGTGACCGGTCAAGGTGGCTGCTTCGACCAGGTAGTCGGGCTTATCCTCGCTGGCCCGTGCGATGGCGTCGGCAAGCACGATGCGGCCCTCGGCGTCGGTGTTGAGGATTTCCGAAGTGATACCGCCGTAGTGAGTGATGACATCGCCAGGGCGGATCGCGTTGCCGGATGGCATGTTTTCTGCCAACGGAACCGTGGTGGTCAGCTCCACGTTGATATCAAGTTTCGCGGCGGCGACGGTGGCAGCAACAACGGCAGCAGAGCCGCCCATGTCCATGATCATGTCGCCCATGCCAGCTCCTGGCTTGAGAGAGATACCGCCGGTATCAAAGGTAATACCCTTACCAACCAGCGCGACTTTTTTCTTCGCTTTGTGTGTGCGGTGGTGCAGGCGGACCAAGCGTGGCGGACGAACAGAACCTTGGCCTACCGCCAAGATGCCGCCGAAGCCTTCTTTCTCCAGCTGCTTTTCGTCCAAAACCTCGACCTTGAGACCGGCGTCCTCGGCGAAACCGCGAATAAACGAGGCATAGGATTCTGGGAATTTGTGGCTGGACGGCACATTGACGAAATCGCGAGCCAAGCAAACTGACTCTGCGCCGACCTGTGCGAAGCGGAAGATCTCTGCATCTTTCTTCGGATCACCAAGCACAGTGAAAGCGGCGGGGTCCTTGTCGGACTTGTTTTTCTTATCCTCTGGCTTGTCGACGCCATCGTCCTTGCTTCCACGGATGCCTGGGTAGGAATAGCTGCCCAAAATCAGGCCTTCGACGACCGGTGTCAGCTGCTCACGGTCGTCGGACAGCGCTACTGCAACGGAATCCAAGTCCTTGACCGCGCGGGATACGCTGCCAGCGGCGCGACGCAGCACCTCGTCGTCAAGCTTGTCGCGGGAGCCCAAACCCACCGCAACGATGACGTCGGCATCTAGCTTCTTCGGAGCTGGCAAGCGAGTGATCTCGTTCGCTGTACCCTTTGCCTTGACGGTCGCCAAAGCGTCGTTGACCTCGCGAAACAGGCTTCCACCGAGCCAAGCAGTCTCGACAGCCTCCACCGCGTTATCGTCATGGAATACGCCCACGACCAAGCCGTCAGACTTCTTCGGCAACTTCTTATTTAGCTCAACCGTGCTAATTTTTCCGCGGGCTGGAAGCTCAAACTTTTTGTCAGCCATATTTTCCTTTCTCGCGTAATACATTGCTTGTGCAAATCGGTTTCAGGCCATACCAGCCTAGCGAGATTTAGCGGTGCATGCTGCGGCTTGTGTGCCCTGTATCTCTTTTAACTCAGGCAGCGGGTACATTAGCTACCATGACCGACTTCGAATTTGCAGTAACCCGCAACGAAAACCCGACCCCGCAAGCTGAGCGTGAAGAGATTCTCGCAAACCCAGCGTTTGGGAAAAAATTCACCGACCACATGGTGGTCGCAGACTGGAATGCTGAACAGGGTTGGCACAATCTCGAGGTCACGCCATATGCACCATTGACCTTGGACCCGGCAACCACCGTGTTCCACTACGGGCAAGCCATTTTTGAAGGAATCAAGGCGTACCGGCACAAAGATGACACGGTTGTTACCTTCCGGCCTGACAAAAACGCCCAACGGATCGGCAATTCCGCCCAGCGTATGGCAATGCCCGAAATCCCAGAAGATTTGTTTGTCCAGGCATTGGAAGAACTCGTCGCCGTTGACAAAGACTGGGTGCCGGCTGGCGGGGGAGAGGGCTCGCTTTACCTGCGCCCGTTTTTGATCGCCACCGAGGTGGGATTGGGAGTAGCCCCTTCGCAGAGCTATCGCTTTTTAGTTATTGCATCGCCGGTGGGAGCGTATTTCCCAGGCGGCGTGAAGCCGGTGTCGGTGTGGATTTCTGAGGATTATGTCCGCGCGGCACCCGGTGGTACTGGAGCCGCGAAATTTGCGGGCAACTATGCCGCATCGTTGGTGGCACAACAAGAAGCGAGTGCACACGACTGCGACCAGGTGGTTTTCTTAGATGCAGCCAACCGGCACAAAGTCGAAGAAATGGGCGGAATGAACGTCATGTTCATCATCGACGGCAAACTGGTGACCCCAGAGCTGTCTGGCACGATTCTGCCGGGAGTGACTCGAAACTCTATCCTGCAGCTCGCGCGTGAGATGGGCATTGAGGTTGTGGAAAAGACCATTACTTTGGAAGAGTGGCGGCAAGCCGCGAACAGTGGCGCCATGACTGAGGCTTTCGCCTGCGGTACCGCAGCGGTAATCACTCCGATTGGAACAGTGAAAACCAACCGCGATACTTTCACCATCGGTGGTGGGGAATCGGGTGAGATCACCATGCGCCTGCGCGAGAAACTGACCGGGATTCAGCGCGGTGAAGTTGCTGATGAGCACGGCTGGCTCCACAAATTGGCTTAAGTGTCGTCGTTTTGTGCGTTGATCGCTTCGGTGATTGCGTACACTTCGTCGCTGACAAGCTCAATTGCGGCGTTAAGAGCCGAAAGGGCAAGCACACCACCGGTTCCCTGCCCCGTGGTGAGATCAAATGCCAGCAGGGGAGTGAGCTCAAGTTTCTGCACTGCCTGAATGTGCGCCGGTTCGGGCGAGAGCTGGCTCGAATACAACCACGCTCTGGTGCCGGGAGCAATCTTTTCTGCCACCAAGCCGCACACCGTCGCCAAGCAGCCGTCGACAAGCACTGGTGTTCTGCGAGCAGCTGCCTGCAATACGAAGCCGACCAAGGCCTGGGCTGCTGGCGAACCAGACTTAGTGAGTAGCTCCAGTGGTGCCGCGTGCGCAGTGCGGCACCGAAACATAAGGTCGCGAATAGCTGTGACATCGCATTGCCATTGTTGCGTAGTCAGCGATGTCTCCAGGCTGGCGAGAGCAACTGGCTCAGTCTTCGTTAGCGCGCCGAATAGCGCCGCTGCTTCGGTAGAAAACCCTTCGCCCAGCTCACCCGGGATTAATAAATCCGCTCCGGCATCGATTTCGGAATCGGCAATGGCACTGCCGAACTGCAATGCGGACTCACCGGCGGGGATTTCTTCGACGCGGACCCCCGCCCCGTGCGTACGCGCCAGTGTGGCGACTGGCGCAGAACCGGCAGCGATGTCCTTGGCTGAGTTTGCGCTAGCGTCATCGTGCGCGTAGAAAATCACGACCCGCGGCTGGCGCAACGGCTCTGCAGGTACTTTGCCCTGGCAGGCGGCCATGAATGCCGCAGCGTCGGTAAGCCGACCGAAACTCCGCCCCCGCTCAGTCGACGACATTGCGGCGATGACTGCGGTTGCGGCTTGCGCATCCACCTCAGCGGGACGTGCAAACTCTGCGTCAGAAACCATGGTGCAGCTACCTCGTTGCCGTTAATTTAAACAGTTACTTTAAGCCGAAGCTTTAAACTTTTGCGCCGCGTTCAACCTGTGGCTTTGGTGAACGCCACTTGCGTGGTTGAGTAGCACGCGAATACGCATAAAAGCCCAAACGAAGGCCGGTTTCAGTGGTGTCGGGGAATTTCTTGCGCACCGCATTATTGCAGCGCTTGCCCAAGATGACGCCCTCGATAGCAAGAATAACGATGACGACCATGCCGATCAACGAGATGATATTTGCAACGTAAGGGTTGATTCCGCCCAACAGCGTCGCACCCAAAATGATGAGTGCGATAAGCATGACCCAGTTGGTTAAAAATGCGCGCGAGTCCACCCAGTCGCGTGCGTAGCGGCGAACCGGACCGATATCGCGGGCTAAAAGATAACGCTCATCGCCAGCATCCATACGTTCTTGCTGTTCTTTGCGTCGACGCATGCTTTCTCGGCGTTCTTCGCGCTTGTAGTCCTTCCATTCCTGTTTGGACATGGACTTCTTTAACTCTTTGCGACGCTGCCGAGCCTGTGCCGGTAACGCACCGTTGGGGTCGCGCCGTACCCCGCGCCGAATCTCCTGCTCCTTACGGGAAGGAGTGGGTTTGTTCTTTTTCGGGGTATAACCCTTGGGCAAATCCGGCTGTTCAGATTGGTGTGCCCCAGACTCGGCTGATTCAGGCTGGGCTGAGTTGGACCGAGCTGAGACAGACCGATCTCGCGAACCGGCACCGTCTGTGCTGGAAGCGGAGTCGGCGGATTCGCTGGCTTCATTCTGCTGAGGTTTTTGCCACGGTAGTTTCACAGTTTTACAGGGTACAACTTTGCCAGCCAGTAACAACAATGAACACAGGGTAATTCATGGTGGGTTTCGGCATCGGAAAAAGGGGAGTAGACTAACGGCAAAACAAGCGTTCACCATGAAGGAGAACTATTATGACCGCCCCTACTTCGTCGACTGGCGTCATCCTGACCGACGCCGCGGCTGAAAAAGCTAAGTCTTTGCTGGAGCAGGAAGGCCGCACGGACCTGTCCCTGCGCATCGCAGTGCAGCCAGGTGGCTGTGCAGGCCTGCGCTACCAACTGTATTTCGATGACCGCGAACTTGACGGCGATAAGATCGATGAAGTCGGCGGCATTAACTTGGTCGTCGACAAGATGTCGGTACCGTACTTGATGGGCGCGAAGATCGACTTTGCCGATACCATCGAACAGCAGGGTTTTACCATCGATAACCCGAATGCCGGTGGCTCCTGCGCTTGTGGCGACTCGTTCAACTAACCCCAAGCACAACTAGCGCCAAACACAGTTGAGCACCGAGCTTTGCGGCCATCTCGCCGCTGTGACCAGTTAGCTATTGCGCGAGCGATGAGCCACACGCTAGATGCTCGTGACTGGGCTGAGAAATACTAGAAGACCCTGAATCCCGGTGTAAACCGTGGATTCAGGGTCTTTTGCGTGGGTTAGTGCTCGCAAATGAGGCCTAAACGACAAAATGTGTTGTTTTACGGCGTGTCGAGTTAAACGACAGATTGCGTTGGTGGAGTTGGGGTTTTAGCGTAGGTGGCCTTTGCGTATTCCGATAGAGTGGTTGTAGGCAGTGTCAATGGCGCTGTCGTAGGTTGCTGGTCGGCCGTCCTCATGGCCGCTGGTAGCTTGTGTTTCCTGGCTGGCTAAGGTTTGTGCTTTGGTGAGTGCGTTTTGGCCCCAGTTTTGCTGCCTGGCGATCTCTACAGGGTCGTCAGGCAGCTGCGTGTGTAGGTACAGCCACCAGTCGCAGGCGATGCGTTGGTGCTCGTCGCGCAGTCCGCGGTGGGCGTGCATTAATTGCTTGATCTGCGAGTTCACCCCGCCTTCCAGGCTGTTGGTTGTGCGTTCTAAACGTTGGCCTTCTTTAGCTTGGGTGAGGTAGGCAAAGAGGTGTCCTTGTTGGCTCATTTTCTTTAGTTGTAGGTAGATTCCGCGGTGAACATCGTGGGTGTACCACCATTTTTTGTTGCCGCGTTTGGATTTCGGAATCTGCTCGAAGGGCACGTCTTTGACGTAAGTCCTGGCTTTGAGCTGGGAGCTAAATACGGTGCCGAATTGGTGTAGCTTGACTGTCCATTTAGCTGCTTTATCCAGATTGTCAGCGGCGAGCAGTTCAAAGGAAAGCCGTTGTAGTGCTTTGCCCATCGGCGAGGTGGGGTGAAGGCCTGTGGCGCGTTGGATATTGCGTTTTACGTGGACAATGCAACGTTGCACCGGGGTATTAGGCCATAAGCGGTGTAGTGCTTTAAGCCCTCCGGAATCCCCATCACAGGTCACCAGTTGTGGTGGGGCTAGTTCGTCCAGCAGGCGCATGTAGGACCAGGAAGATTCCTTCGTGCACCAGAACCAATTGATGACATGGCTGGAGTCAGCAGCCACGACAAGGCACTTGGTGTTGAAATAGGTGCCGTCGATGAAGATTTGATCGTAGATTCGCTGCTTATCAACATTTCGGGGAGGTTGGATAAACCAGAACGTTTTAAAGCGGCGTTGCAGAGTTCGTGGTGAAACTCCACAACTTTTAGCTGTCTGTGCCAGGCTGCGGCCAGAGATAAGCCACAAGATGAAAAGGCGAAACCATTTAGCTTGTACTGCGTCGTCATTAGCGCGGGTGAAGGTGGCCTTGCAGGTGCGGCATCGCCATCGTTGGCGACCGGTACTCGTTGTTCCGTATTTGGTACACGCCCCGCTACAGACGGGACATCGAGGATGATTCTTACTCATCCTCCCATCGTGAATCTAGGCAACTAGCACACCAGCACGCCCCTGGCGGTATTTCCGGCCCGAGGCCGGTTTATCCCTCCAGATAAGTGAAATAATCCTAATAACAACCCGCCAGAGCGGTTAACCATACAACCTCACCAACACATCCTGTCGTTTAGGCCGCAAATGATGCTCTAACCGTCTTGGGTTATAGCCGCACTGGGTAGTCTCGCTGTTCGATTTCCGGGTCAATGCGCTTTTCGACGAAAATGCCGTGCCAAATCATGAACGCCAGTACTGTCCACAAACGTCGGGAGTGGTCAGATTGGCCAGCGCGGTGTTCCTGCAGCATGTCCAGGACGGCGTTTTTGTCAAAGATGTCGTCAGTCTGCGAAGCCTTGATTTGGTCTTGCGCCCAACCGTGCAGTTCGTCTCCAGCCAACCAATGCCGCATCGGAACCGGGAAGCCGAGCTTCTTGCGGTGCAAAACGTGCGGGGGAACGATCTGTTCCATGGCTTTGCGCAACGCATATTTCGTTGTGCCGTGACTGATTTTGAGCTGGTGTGGGATGGTTTCGGCCACGCGGAAAACTTCCTTATCCAAAAAAGGCACGCGTAGCTCAAGCGAATTTGCCATATTGATCTTGTCGGCCTTTACCAGGATGTCGCCGCGCATCCAGGTAAATAAATCTAAGTGCTGCATTCGCGCGACTGGATCCATATCTTCTGATTTCGCGTAGATATCCTTCGTGACATCGCGGTGATCCCAATCTTTCCGTGCCCAAGGGATGACTCGCTGCATCTGTTCGAAATTGAAAGAACGCGCGTTGCCGTAATAGCGCTCTTCCATAGTCAACGAACCTCGTTCAAGCAGAGACTTCCCCTTCATGCCGTCGGGCAATACGCGGGATAGGACGCCCAGTCCACGACGCAGTGGTCCTGGTACTTTCTCAAATGGTGCGAGGGAAAGTGGTTCCTTATAGATCGTGTAGCCGCCAAAGAGCTCGTCAGCTCCCTCACCTGAAAGCACAACCTTGACGTGTTTGCGAGCTTCGGCAGCGACAAAGTGCAACGGGACTAGGGATGGGTCAGCAACGGGGTCATCCAAGTACCACATGATCTTCGGAATAGCGTCGGCGTATTCCTCTGGGCTGACCACTTTGACAATGTGCTCTGCACCGATGGCTTCCGCAGATTCCGCAGCGACGTCGACTTCTGAATAACCTTCGCGTTCAAAACCAGTGGTGAACGTCAGCAGGTTAGGGTTGTGGCGTTTTGCTAACGCAGCGATTGCCGTGGAATCGATGCCGCCGGAAAGGAAAGAACCAACGGTAACGTCGGCCCGCATATGTTTTTCGACGGAATCCTCCAGCGCGTGCGCGATGCGATCAAATAACTGCTGTTCCTGTCCTGCAGGAACAGGCTTAGTGCGGAAGCGCGGACGGAAATAACGCTCAGCTTTTACCTCGCCAGCCGGCGATATAATAGCGGTGCAACCAGACTCCAGACGCCGGATACTAGCGTGTAGGGATTCAGGTTCCGGCACGTATTGGAGGTCGACGTAGTGCTCAATTGCCCGCCGGTCAAGATCCAGGCCTAGACCGATAGTGTCGGCCAGCTCCAGGATTGATTTCTTTTCCGATGCAAAGACCGTGCCCGCGGGCGTCGTAGCGTAGAACAATGGCTTGATGCCAAATTGGTCCCGCGCGACGAACATCTGCTGGCTTTGTGTATCCCAGATAGCGATGGCGAACATGCCACGAAGTTGCTCTACAACGGCTGGGCCCCAATGATGGTAACCGACCACAATCGGTTCTCCATCACCGGAGGTATTGAAGCTATAACCTGCTTCCTGCAGCTCTGCCCGCAATTCAACGTAGTTGTAGATTTCGCCGTTGAAAGTCATCGCGTATCGTTCGGGCTCGTCTTCTGGGCCCCAACGGAGTGGTTGATGGGAATGTTCTAAGTCGATAATCGAAAGACGGTTGAACCCAAATACCGCATGATCGTCATTCCACGTACCTGCGGCATCGGGACCGCGGTGACGCATGCAGGGGAGCGCATCCTCCATTGCAGAGACGTAAGAAGTAGCGTCGCCACGCGCCGTCAACATAGCGAGAAGTCCACACATTGTTAATTTCTCCTCTGGGTGGTGTAGTGCCCCGACTACTTTACGGCCCACAGTGATTAAGCGGTTAATCATCCGCCGAAAGTTGCTACGAAGGCGTGTGCAATCACCATGGGCTTATCCGTTTACCTCAAAGTGAGTGAAACTTTGGGATGATACCAAGCCCTTTTAATGTGAGCTGGATTATAGGGAATCCCAAAACAGGTTGAGTCTGCTGTCTAGGGCTGCCTAAAAGGTGCCCGTTGTGCAGCACATACCCCGTAAGTAAGTGAAATGAAGCGATTCCTGCAGAAGGCTAGCGAGTTTACTGGAGTTAGGCTGCTGCGAAACTGAAAAGAATGCGGCCCATTTGAGTTATGCTGCTTAGATAGGAATGCTTATAACAGTAGGCAGACAATTGTGTGCAAAGAAAGGCAGAACACACGTGGGACAGCGTAATGAACGCAGCTTGCGCCGGAAATTGGGTCTTGGCGGCGTCTTAGGTCTCGCAACGGTCGGTTTGGCCGCTTGTGACGTCGAGCCGCCAGCAGCGGCATCAAATTTCCTGCACATGGGTTGGCCAGAGGGAGTTACCCCAGAGGCGAACTCCATGTTCAACTTTTGGATCTGGATCTGGGTACTGGCTTGGTTTATCGGAATTATCATGTGGGCGTTGTTCTTGACGGCTATTTTCCGTTGGAGTGCCAAGCGTGCCAAAAAGAAAGGTCGGGGGGAGTTCCCACGACAGCTGCAGTACAACGTTCCGGTCGAACTAGTTTTGACGATTATCCCGGTCATCATCGTGATGGCTTTGTTCTTCTTTACCGTTCAGGTGCAGCAGAAAGTCGTCGCCAACGACAAAGAGCCTGAGGTTGCGGTAGACGTTACAGCTTTCCAATGGAACTGGAAGTTCGGCTACGCCGAAGTTGGCGGAAATTTCACGCCAAATGGCCAGGACTACGACGGTGAAGACGAAGAACGCACCGCGATTGCTGAAAAATCGCAGCACGACCCTGAAGATATGAAGAATGCGAACCCAGTGCATGGTCGTTCTAGCGGAGACAATTCGTACCTGAATTACAACGAGATTGAGACTTTGGGTACAACGGATGAGATTCCAGTATTGGTTCTGCCTACCAACACCGCAATCGAATTCCGTCTGGCTTCCGGCGACGTGTCCCACTCATTCTGGGTGCCGGAGTTCCTCTTCAAACGCGATGTGTACTCACACCCAGAAAACAACCAGCAGGAACGCGCATTCCAAATTGAAGAAATTCAAGAAGAAGGTGCCTTTGTTGGACGCTGTGCCGAAATGTGCGGTACATACCACGCGATGATGAACTTCGAGATTCGTGCAGTATCTCCAGAGAAGTTTGCCGACTACATGGAATTCCGCCTTGCAAACCCAGACGCTCCTAACTCAGAGGCTCTGGCGTCGATCGGTGAAGCTCCTTACGCTACCTCCACCAAGCCATTCAACTCCGCTCGTGAAACCGCCGATGGCGATAACGCTGCGGATCCAAATACCGCTCTGTAAAACCAAAGGAGAATACAGACATGCGCGCTAGTGCGAAACTGTTCTACGCAATCGCCGTCTTCCTCGGAATCTCCGGAGTGGTCTACGTCTTCGGCACCGTGTGGATCGAAGACGACGGCTGGATGCACCGATACGATTGGGCAGGTGGCGTTCCGCTGCTGTTGGCTGCGTTGATGGCCATCATGCTCGGCGTCTATCTGCATGTGACTGAATCCCGAGCTGACGTCTTGCCGGAAGACTGGGAAGAAGCAGAGATCTCTGATTCTGCCGGCGTTCTTGGCTTCTTCTCGCCAGGCTCGATGTGGCCATTCTGGATGTCGATTGCTATCTTCGTCTTCGGTCTCGGCGTGATTTTCATGTACTATTGGCTGATTCTGGTCGGTGGCGTCATGCTTATCTGGGCCTGCACTATGTTGAGCCTGCAATACGGACTTCCAAAGGAAAAGCACTAGTTCGACAGTGCTTTCACGGCCTCCGTTTAAGCGCCTCAGCTGTTCCGTTAAAGGAACGGGTGGGGCGCTTTTGCTGTCTGGGGTATCGCGCTTTAATGAACCGGCAGGCTACTATCTTGGCACTCGCTTATCGTCCAGTGACGAAATCAAATCAAGAGTTCCAACGGGTTTTGATCATGAATAAGTTCGCGCAATTTTAGGGGCATACAAAAGTATGATCAGGCATTTTAGCTCGGTTTTCATGCTGTGAGTTGCGGCACGTTTGGGGGTTGGGACGGTGGCCTATTACCCCCGATTTGAGTTATGTGTGGATATAGCTTTCGGTGGAGAAGTGCATACGATGGGGGATAATTGCCCAGTGACCTGCCAATAAAGGTAGTCGGAAAAAGCGAGAAAAAGTTCCCAAATTTTCATGGGTATTTTAGCTACCCCCGTCGGTAAGTCACCCAGGCTGTCGCCTTAACGTGACCTGGGAAAATGGGTGAGAGTTGAGATGAAATTCAGGAAAGGACGGTGCATACTAATGAGCGTGACGAGCGCAGTAACTAACCCAGGAATGACAGCACCACAACGTGTCGTGTCGCTGAACCGGCCAAACATGGTCAGCGTCGGCACGATTGTGTTCCTGTCGCAGGAATTGATGTTCTTCGCCGGATTGTTTGCGATGTGGTTTACATCGCGAGCTAACGGACAGGCGGGAGACTGGAGTGAGCAGACCCATCACCTCAACGTGATTTATGGCGCGATCATTACAGTCATCCTTATTACCTCGTCTGTTACTTCGCAATTCGGTGTATTCGCGGCTGAGAAAGGCGACGTATTTAAGCTTCGTCTGTGGTACACCGTGACTATTGCCTTGGGCGTTGTGTTCCTGGGCATGGTTGCATTCGAGTATTACGAGATGATCTCGCATGGCGTGACCATTCAGGCCAGTGTATTTGGATCGGTGTTCTTCATCATCACTGGTTTCCACATGCTCCACGTGACTGCAGGTCTTATTGCTTTCGCCATTGTTTTGGCTAGGGTTTGGAAGTCAAAGTTCACCCCTGCTCAGGCAACCGCTGCGATGGCAGTCTCGTATTACTGGCACTTCGTTGACGTCATCTGGATCGGCGTCTTTATCGTTATTTACCTCGTTCAGTAGGCCGTAGCTAGCCGTATTACGGTCTACAGCCCTTCACTTTCCGTTCTCGACATTTTAAAGGGAAATGATGGATACCAACCCGAACACAGAGCCGCAGCGGGAAAATCCGACTGTCGGCAAAGCGGGCGCTTCGCGCCGTAAACGCAAGATGCGTCGGACGCTCGCCGGCGCAGCTGCATTGTCTGTGGGGCTCACCGGCGCCGGTATTCTTGCCAGCGCTTTGACCCCGGAAGCGCAAGTCGCTACCGCACAACGTGATGATCAAGCCTTGATTCAAGAAGGTAAGGACATCTACGAAGTTGCCTGTATTACTTGTCACGGCACCAACCTTCAGGGCGTTCCTGACCGTGGGCCGTCATTGATTGGCGTTGGCGAAGGCTCCGTTTACTTCCAGGTGCATTCAGGTCGTATGCCTATGATGTCCAACGATGCACAGGCAGAGCGAAAAACGCCGCGTTATACCGAGCAGCAAACTCTTGCTTTGGCCGCGTACGTAGCAGCTAACGGTGGGGGACCTGACCTCGTATACAACGACGACGGCACTATCGCGATGGAGGAACTTCGCGGTTCTTCGTACAACGGCCAAATTCAGCCTGAAGATGTGGCGCGCGGTTCGGAGTTGTTCCGTATGAACTGTGCATCCTGCCACAACTTCACAGGCCGTGGCGGCGCGTTGTCGTCCGGTAAGTATGCGCCTCCTTTGGACCCTGCCAATGAGCAAGAGATCTATCAGGCTATGCTCACTGGCCCGCAGAATATGCCTAAGTTCTCTGAACGGCAGTTGACCCACGACGAAAAGGCCGACATTATCGCGTTTATTAAAGACGCGAAAGAGTCGCCTTCGTCCGGTGGTTGGTCTGTAGGTGGATTGGGCCCGGTTGCTGAAGGCTTGGCCATGTGGATCATCGGCATCACCGCTCTGGTTGGTGCAGCTATGTGGATTGGATCGCGTACCTAATGTCGAACGAGAAAAAGAATTACACGGAACAAGAGCTCCGGGGAATGAGCCAGGATGAATTGGCTCAACTCGGTACGGAACTCGATGAAGTTACCGTCGCATATCGTAAAGAACGGTTCCCGGTCGAGAACGACCCTGCAGAGAAGCGCGCATCGATATCGGTCGGCATCTTCTTCGGCATAGCCATCATTGCTGCAATCGCCTTCCTTGGCGTCTACCTGTTCTGGCCATGGGGCTACAAGGGACACGGCGAATCCGGTCAGTTCCTGCACGCCGTATACACGCCATTACTTGGTCTTACTTCTGGTCTTGCCATCCTGTGTCTCGGCATTGGTGTGGTAATGATCGTCAAAAAGATGGTGCCAGAAGAAATTGCAGTGCAAAACCGGCACGACGGCCCTTCGGACGAAGTTGATCGTCAGACGGTGACCGCTTTGCTCAACGACGCATGGCAAACCTCGACTCTTGGTCGTCGAAAAGCATTGCAGGGTCTGCTTGGTGGAGCAGGAATTCTGGCAGGTCTCGTTGTCATTGCTCCGCTGGGTGGTGCGATTCGCAACCCCTGGGCTGTTCGCCATGAGATGAACTACAACGGCGATGGAACTTTGTGGACCTCCGGGTGGACTCTTCACGATCAGGGCGTAAAGCTTTACTTGGCGCGTGACACCGGTGCGATTGCCGAACACCATGAAGGCCAATCTGGAAACCACTGGGAGACCAAAGGTGTTTCTCGCCTTGTCCGTGTCCGTCCCGAAGATTTGTCTGCGGCAGCGATGGAAACCGTATTCCCATTGGCTGAAAACGATGTCAACGATGGTGATCGTTATGATCCACAGCGTGATGTATATGAAAACCATATGCACTCAATTCACGGACCACGCAACGCAGTAATGCTGATTCGTCTTCGCCACGACGACGCCAAGGCGGTTGTCGAACGGGAGAATCAGGAAGACTTCCATTACGGCGATTACTACGCGTATTCAAAGATTTGTACCCACGTCGGTTGTCCTACCTCGCTTTTCGAGGCTCAGACCAACCGCATTCTGTGCCCGTGTCACCAGTCGCAGTTCGACGCAATGCAATATGCAAAGCCAGTTTTCGGACCTGCGGCTCGTGCCCTGCCACAGTTGCCCATCACCGTTGACGAAGAGGGCTACCTCATCGCTCGCGGTAACTTCATCGAGCCAGTTGGCCCGGCTTTCTGGGAGCGTGAATCCTAATGAGCAATAAACTTGGACAGATTGCGGACAACGTCGATTCGCGTTACACGATCTCTGGGATGGTCCGCACCCAGATCAATAAAGTCTTTCCAACCCACTGGTCGTTCATGTTGGGTGAGATCGCACTGTACAGCTTCATTATTTTGTTGCTGACAGGCGTTTACCTGACGTTGTTCTTCGACCCGTCAATTACCAAAGTTATCTACGATGGCGGTTATCTGCCGCTCAACGGTGTCGAGATGTCTCGCGCTTACGCGACGGCGTTGGATATTTCATTCGAAGTGCGCGGTGGACTGTTTGTACGCCAGATGCACCACTGGGCAGCGTTGATGTTCATGATGTCTATGGTCGCGCACATGCTTCGCGTGTTCTTTACCGGCGCGTTCCGTCGCCCTCGTGAAGCGAACTGGATCATCGGTTGTGCGCTCATCATGCTGGGCATGGTCGAAGGGTTCATGGGGTACTCCCTGCCGGATGACTTGCTGTCTGGTGTCGGCCTGCGCATCATGTCCGCCATCATTCTTGGTGTCCCAATCATTGGCACCTGGATTCACTGGGCAATCTTCGACGGCGACTTTCCATCTGAACTGATGTTGGATAGGTTCTATATCCTGCATGTGTTGATCATTCCGGGAATTATCTTGGCACTGATCGCTGCCCACCTGATGCTGGTCTGGTACCAGAAGCACACGCAGTTGCCAGGACCTGGACGCACTGAGAACAACGTCGTTGGCGTACGTATCATGCCGGTGTTTGCAACTAAGGCCATCGGTATGGGCTTGATCGTCGCCGGTGTATTGGCCTTGATGTCTGGTTTGTTGACCATCAACGGTTTCTGGACCATTGGCCCGTACAACCCATCGCAGGTTTCTGCAGGCTCGCAGCCGGACGTTTACATGCTCTGGACCGACGGTGTGGCACGTATTATGCCCGCTTGGGAGCTATACATCGGTGGTTACACGATCCCATCCGCATTCTGGGTTGCACTCATGTGTGGTGTCATGGTCATCTTGCTGTTTGCCTACCCAGCTCTAGAGAAGAAGGCCACGGGAGACGATGCCCACCACAATCTTCTGCAGCGTCCTCGCGACGTCCCAGCTCGTACGGCTATCGGTGCCATGGCTATCACGTTCTTCTTGTTGGTCACTATCTCCGGTGGTAACGACCACGTCGCGCACTTCTTCAACATCTCGCTGAATGCAATGACTTGGTTTGGTCGTATCGGCCTGGTGGTGCTTCCTCCACTGGTTTACTTCCTGACTTACCGCATCTGCGTTTCCTTGCAGCGCTCTGACCGCGAGGTACTTGAACACGGTATCGAGACCGGTACCATTAAGCAGCTGCCTAACGGTGCGTTTATTGAAGTACACCAGCCGCTGGGTCCTGTAGACGAGCATGGTCACCCAATCCCGCTGGAGTACGCTGGTGCCGCTGTTCCAAAGCAATTGAACAAGCTTGGCTATGCAGATCAAAACGCGCCTGGTGTCTTCAGCCCGGACCCGGATGACGTTGCTGAACGCAAGCGTCGCATCGAGCATGACAATCACGAAGAGGAAGCAGAGATGCTTCGTCGTCTCAACGAGGCCAACCGTGAGGCTGATCGCCGTAACGGACATCTCGACGACTAACTGAGATGGCTTTATAGTTCCCGGCGGAGCTAACCCGGCTAGGCGAACCGCCTAGTGCACTGAACCCACCCCGCCCCTAGGATCCCTAGGGGCGGGGTGTCTCGCGTCTATGCGGTATCGAGTTGTGCGCACCCATCTTTCTACAGAGTCCCTCGGTCGCCAACCAACCACACAGGCGCTGCGTCTCGCCTGTCTGGGCTTAATCCACGTCGAGACGAAATTACCGCAGCTAACACATTTCGAGACGGTCCAGTTCTGCTCCACGGAAGTTCTACCTACAGCACTATGGAAAAGTTGCTGATGGTGCACAAATGGGAAGATTTTATCGCTATCGGTAGGAATATGAGTAAAGTCACTTCAATTAAATTTTCGGCACTTGTGGGCCTTCTCTCTGCCGGTGGTTGGATTGTTTTGACTTGCCTCTTCTTCAGAAAATGCCTGGTAAGTCCGTTATTTTTCTCTTTGCTTCTTCGTCTGTTTCGTTCGCATGTAATCAGATCTTTTATGATGTCGATCTTGCAACGTGTAGATAACAAGTCGGTAACGGCTGTAATTCCGGCTCTCGATTCGACAACGTTTGTTGTCATTTCGTAACCTATCTGTGACATTAAGTCAGGCATCCAGCTCTCAACTTTGAGGCCGAAGGTGCTCTGAGCAGAAACTACGAAAACTGTAGTGCACACTCAACCGATTTTGGAGAATATTTCGTGGCTAAACACCGTAAGCAGAACCTGTCCACCAAACGTCGTGTAGCTGCTGCATCCGCTGTTGTTGTCGGATCCACCGTCATGGCGCCAGGAATGGCAAGTGCTGCCGAGTTCACCATCCCGAACACTAACTTCACTGTCGATGTTCCTGGTGTTGAGAACATCCCTGGTGCTCAGGAGTTCCTGAACAACGCCCCGGCTCCAGCTCCACAAGCAAACAACCCAGTTCAGGTTGCGCAGAATGCTGTGAGTTCGAAAGGGCAGCAAATCGTTGATGCGGCACGCTCGGCAGTCGGTAGTCCATATGCCTGGGGTGCTGCAGGTCCTAGCTCTTTCGACTGCTCGGGTCTCACTAGCTGGGCATACCAGCAGGCAGGCGTAAACATCCCTCGTACCTCGCAGGCACAGGCTGCAGGCGGAACTCCGGTGTCCCTGGACGCGTTGCAACCTGGAGACATCATTGCGTACTACGGTGGTGCTTCGCACGTCGGTATCTATACCGGCCACGGCACCATCATTGACGCCTTGAACGCCGGTAGCCCGGTTGGCGAGCGCCCACTGCACTTCCAGCCAATCCACTCAGCCGTTCGTTTCTAAGTAGCAGGCAGGACTAGCCATTGCGCTGTGCATAGCGCTAGTATTGCCGTTGGTCTACTCGCTTCATCAAGAAAGTTACTCAACGCATGATTTCTAGTGCTTTCCGGTCGCGCCAGCGCTTCCTAGCCATCGCAACTGCTTCCGCCCTTATCGTCGGTGGAGGCGCATTTAGTGCACCTTTTGCTTCTGCAGACGACATTGAAATCGTCAAGCACGACATTGAAACTAAGGGATTCGAGCTTTCCCGGAAGCACGAAGAGTTGAAAAACCTTGAGGGCGTCCTAGAGGAGCGCTCCTCGCGCGTCGCGCAGCTTGATTCCCTTAGCGCCGACGCCGCTGCGAAAGCGGCTCAGGCGGCGGACGCACGCCAAGCACTGCAACAGACAGTAGACCGGATTGCGCAAGCAAAGCAGACCGGAACTTCCATTGATGACGCCTCAGCTGTGTTGGCCTCGGGAAGCCCGCAGGAAATGATTGATCGGCAAGCGTTCCTGAATTCTTTGTCTCGTGGCGCTACCGATGAGATCCAACGGCTGCAGGATGAAGTGAAAACATCCGCTCGTAGTGCCAGCAAGGCCAACGCTAAGCTGCAAGAAGCAATTTTCCACAAAACTGATTTGGAATTCCAGCGCGGGAAGCTGCAAGAACAGCGTGACGCGTTGGAATCTGAGATTGCCGAGTTGGAAGCTCGTGTTAACGCTCTGAGCGATGAGGAGCGCACAGCTCTCGGCGGTGGCGGCTCGGTAGACCTCGCGGCTGCCGGCGAAGCTCTGTTGAGCGTTGCAGGATCTGGAGCATCCGGGGCAGCATTGACTCGGCTCGGAATGCCATACAACTGGGGTGCGGCAGGCCCTGATTCTTTCGACTGTTCTGGCTTGATGCATTGGGCCTATCAACAGCAAGGCAAGAGCATACCGCGTACCTCGCAGGCACAATTGTCCGGAGGAACCCCTGTATCACTCAATGCTCTGCAACCTGGCGACATCATCGGCTATTACCCTGGTACGACTCACGTCGGCATGTACATCGGTGACGGCAAGGTAGTGCACGCCTCTACGTATGGTGTTCCCGTCCAAGTCGTTCCGTATGATTCCATGCCGATCACTGGAGCTTCCCGCTACTAGTTAATAACTACTTAACGGCGGTCATTTCACAGCTTTGAACCCGCGTCTTCTAAGAAGACGCGGGTTCTCTGTGTTGCGATAGGCCGCGAGCATATCGGAAGATTGCCGTCCGTAACGCGGCTTCGCCAAATGGATGGAGTATAGTGAGATGGTTATGTCAATTGCCTCAAATTCCTTGACGATCGGCGTAGATATTGGTGGCACAAATATGCGTGCCGCCGTCGTCGACGCGCAAGGACAGATATTGGACCGCGCTGCAACGTTGACTCCAAACAGCGAAGGCGTGCTCGTCGACAAGCTGGTGGCCCTGGTTGATACTTTGCGGGACCGCCATGAGATCTCCGCTGTTGGTCTTGCCGTTGCGGGTTTCCTGGACCCTGAATGCACCAAGGTGCGATTTGCGCCGCATTTACCCTGGCGCGAAGCTCCAGTCCGCGACATTATGACTCAACGCCTTGGAATCCCGGTTCGCCTAGAACACGACGCCAATTCCGCTGCGTGGGGTGAATACGTATTTGGGCAGGCACAGGAGACAGAAACGTGGGTTTATTTTTCTGTCGGTACTGGAATAGGCGCGACCATCATGCACCAAGGCGAGATTTTTCGCGGGTCCTTTGGCATGGCCCCAGAATTCGGTCATGTCACAGTTGTCCCTGGTGGACGTAAGTGCTCCTGCGGCAAGCGTGGATGTTTAGAGCGCTATGCTTCGGGGACGGCACTGGCTGATACCGTGTTAGAGCTTGCCGACGAATGCCCTGAGTATCGCCGCAGCTCTTTATTGCATACCGCTTCTACCGGCGAAGAAATTATGGCTGCTGCGCGCAAAGGTGATCCGTTGGGGCAAGCGGTGGTCGCGGAATTTGCTCGCTGGCTCGGTATTGGTTTGTCTTTTGTCGCAGATGTCATCGATCCCGAATTGATTGTTCTTGGTGGCGGTGTAGTGGGTAATCATGACCTGTTTTTGCCTCGCGCCCACGAGGTGATGGGGGAGTCCATGGTCGCAGCAACCCATCGGCCACACCCGCAGGTTTCTATTGCAAAACTAGGGTCCGCGGCGGGTATGGTTGGGGTGGCACATTTATCACGATATGCTGAAGAATCCGCGAAAACTAGCTAGAAAGGCTGGATCCGAGCTGTGGCGAGGACAAACACCAAGGGCATGAACAATGGCTGGTACCGTTTTTTTAAGTACGTGCTTATCGGCCCCTGGCTGCGGGTATGGAATCGTCCATTCACCGAAGGCTTGGACAACGTTCCACGTCAAGGCTCAGCTATGTTCGTGTCCAACCATCAGGCAGTGATGGACTCGTTTTACCTCCCACTGATATGCCCGCGTCAGCTCACATTCCCGGCCAAAAAAGAATATTTCACTGGAACCGGATTTGTCGGGGCTATCCAACGATTTTTCTTTACGTCCGTGGGACAGGTTCCCATCGACCGCACCGCAAAAGATGCCGGTGATGCGCTGATCGATACCGCAAAAACTGTTTTTGCTCGCGATGATATTCTTGGCATCTACCCAGAAGGTACGCGTAGCCCTGATGGTCGTATCTACCGGGGTCGCACCGGTATGGCGCGGATTGCGATGGCCACGAACGTCGACGTGATTCCCGTGGCGATGATCAATACCGCACAAGCCAACCCCATCGGTTCGTGGATCCCACGTCCTGCCAGAGTTGGTGTGCGTTTTGGTAAGGCGATTTCGCCGCATAAATGGGCAGATGAGCACGGGCTGAACCCGGAAGACCATCAGACAATGCGGGAATTTACGGACTTTGTGATGCGCGAACTGGCGGAGCTTACCGGTACCGAATATGTCGATCGTTACGCATCGGAAGTGAAGGATTCCTTGCAGGCAGGCAATGGGTATCCAGAGGGTACCGAACCCAACCGCGCGTGATTCAGCGGCAGGAGGATAGTGGCTAAGCAGCGACTGAAGTGGCCCGATATCGCCCGGGGAATCTCAATTTTGGGCGTTATCGTCCTCCATGTTTCGCTGGCGATTCCCGAGGCTCGCGATACCTGGCTTTCGCAAGCAAATGAATTTCTCGACCCCTTACGGATGCCGCTGTTTTTCTTAGTCAGCGGACTTTTTGCTGCGAAAATATTCAGATATAGCTTCTGGCAACTTTTCGCCCACCGCCTTTGGTTCCTTTTGGTTCCCTATGTTATTTGGGTGCCACTCGAGCTGGCTGCCTTCCAGGTAATCATCATGAACGACTATGATTCCGCGTGGCCGTCCGTCACTTATTTTCTGCTGCAGCTCGTTTCTGGGTCGACGATGATCTGGTTCTTATACGCATTGATCTTGTTCAATATCGTCCTGTGGTTGCTGCGTTCTTTGCCTGGGTGGGCAGCTGTTTTGGTATCTTTTCTCGCTCCCGCTGCGTTGTTGCCATTTCATGAGCATTGGCACCTGATCGCGAAATCGGTCATCTATCTTCCCGTGTTTGTTTTTGCTGCGTACTTTTCTGCCTCAGTGCATCGATTTACGGCGCACGCCAAACGCGTGCCGGTTGTTATCGGGGTTACGGCGGCGTACCTCATGGGCTATATTGGTGCCGAGATCTGGGGAAGTATGCGCAGCTCCACGATCTATTGGGACGGTCCGGGGATCATTGAGTTTGGTGATTTTGAACTTGATCTACTCTTGCGCATTGTTCAGCACGCGTTGTCCCTCCCAGCTGCTATTGTGCTGTCTGTCGTGCTGACCGCGCTTCCTCGTGTGAGCGTGGTCCTGCTCAAACTTGGACGCAATACTTTGCCGCTCTACGTCGGCCATCACTTCGGCATTATGGCTATGTTCCACTATCAACGCCTCTGGGTTGTGGATGTGGAGCTGGATGAAATTAGCCGATTCGGTAGTTTTCCCTTGGGTAACACTTATTTTTGGTGTGTGTGCGCCGTGCTCGGTGCCTTGGCAGCGGGGGCGTTATTGAAATATCTCACGCGTATCCGCTCTCTACGATGGTTGCTGTATCCGCCCCCATTGTCGGCGTTGCTGCGCCGCGAGTAAGATCGTCGCTGGGAGTAGTATCACTGCCGAGTGCGCAGCATGCTAAGAAAGAAGGAAGCATTTCGTGGATAAACTCACCATCTTCCGGTTGGTCGCGGTCACGATGGCCATCATCGGTTACGTGGTTTTGGCGTCAATTGGTGTGGATGCCACTGTCGTCGGACCTATCTCAGTTCTGCTTATCGTCTTGCTGTTATTCGTGCCATTGCGTCGTCGCTGACAAGCGTGGGGCTAGATCGGTGCGGTCGGAAAACGTTGCTGAGTGATGAGATCTGCCGTTCACGGGCACAATTTCACAGGCACAATTTCGCACTCACAATCCCATATCCACAACTTTGTATTCACAACATTGCCGTCGATTTAGGAAGACATTGGGCTTAACGTGCGCTATTTTTACGACACCGAATTTATCGAAGACGGCAATACAATTCAGTTAGTCTCGATCGGCATTGTTTCCGAACGCGGCGAGGAATACTACGCAGTATCGACAGAATTTGATCCGCACCGCGCCAATGCTTGGGTGCGCAAGAATGTGTTGAATAAATTGCCCCCGCGTTCTGCGTCGGTGTGGAAGTCGAATGCACAAATCCGTCGAGAAGTCCTGCGATTTCTCACTACCGACGGGCGGCCAGATCTGTGGGCTTGGGTAGGTGCATATGACCATGTTGTGCTGGTGCAACTGTGGGGTGATATGAGTGGCTTACCACAAAATCTCCCGCGCTTCACCCACGAGCTAAAGCAGCTGTGGGAAATGGTGGGACGGCCAAAACTGCCGGATGTGCCAAAGGGTAACCATGACGCGCTTGTCGACGCACGGCACAACTTGGAAAAGTTTAAAGTATGCCAGAACGTGGCCGCGTTGGATCGCGAGAATCGTGTGCAAAGAATCATATCTTAGCCGTTTTCCAGTGCTTCTGCTTTAATGGAAGTGTGAGTTGGACAGTAGATATCCCCAAAGAAGTACTCCCTGATCTTCCACCGCTGCCGGATGGCATCCGTGAGCGGTTTGAAGATGTAATTGCTCGTCCAGCCGGTCAGCAGCCGTCGTGGGATCGCGCCCAAGCAGATAACGTACGGAAGATTCTGGAATCGGTTCCACCGATTGTGCTGCCACCTGAGGTTTATTCCTTGAAATCGCAGTTGGCCCAGGTTGCTAATGGCGAAGCCTTTTTGCTCCAAGGCGGAGACTGTGCAGAGTCTTTTGAGACCAATACTGAACCGCACATCCGCGGAAACATCAAAACCCTGCTGCAAATGGCAGTGGTCCTGACATATGGTGCGTCCACTCCGGTGGTCAAGCTTGCACGTATTGCTGGCCAGTATGCGAAACCACGTTCTGCTGATCACGACAGTAATGGGTTGCTGAATTACCGCGGCGACATCGTTAATGGTGTGGAGCCGACGGAAGAAGCCCGCCGCCATGATCCCGCCCGCATGATTCGTGCGTATGCTAACTCATCGGCCGCAATGAACTTGGTTCGGTCGTTGACCTCCTCCGGAACTGCTGATTTGCACCGGTTGAATGAGTGGAACCGGAAATTTGTTGCTACATCGTCTGCAGGCGCGCGCTACCAGGCATTGGCGAATGAGATTTCGCGTGGTCTGCGCTTCATGGACGCGTGCGGCGTTAACGACTCTGTCCTGAAAACCGCCGATATTTACTGTTCGCATGAGGCCTTGCTCGTCGATTATGAGCGTGGAATGCTGCGTTTAGGCAAAGACGAAAATGATGAGACCAAACTGTATGATCTCTCGGCGCACCAGGTTTGGATTGGTGAGCGAACCCGTGGTTTGGATGACTTCCACGTTAACTTTTGCGCCTTGATTGCCAACCCGGTCGGTATCAAAATTGGCCCGTCGATCACGCCGGAAGAAGCCGTGGCGTACGCCGACAAACTGGATCCGGATAAGGAACCAGGGCGCCTGACCTTCGTGGCGCGCATGGGACACGACAAAGTCCGCAGCGTTTTACCTGGTGTGATTAAAGCCGTGGAAGAATCAGGCCACAAAGTTGTGTGGCAGTCTGACCCGATGCACGGCAACACGTTCACGTCATCGAATGGTTATAAGACCCGACACTTCGACAAGATCATCGATGAAGTCCAGGGATTTTTCGAGGTACACCGCGCACTGGGTACTCATCCAGGTGGTATCCACATTGAGCTGACTGGCGAAGATGTTACGGAATGCCTGGGCGGTGCGGAAGATATCACGGATATTGATCTTCCTGGCCGCTACGAGTCTAAAGTGGATCCGCGGTTGAACACTCAGCAGTCTCTTGAGCTGGCCTTCTTGGTTGCGGAGATGCTGCGCAATTAATCGCACGCAGTGGCATTAACCATTAACCGTGGCAGTTATTACTCGCCGCTAGTAGGCAACTCTAGCTGGCGCTATACCGCTGCGAACACCATTTCTGCTAGAGCCAGAGCTGCGGCATATAGCCATAACCACCTGAGCCGAACCACCAGCTGGCAACGGCGACAGCGCCGGTTGCCACGGCCATTCCCAGAACCACCAGCAACAGCTTCACTGTGGAGCGGTTGCTGAGTGGTTTTTCTTTTGGCGCTGGGCTTGCTGCTGCCGGTGGAGCCGGAGGCTGCGGTTTGTCTGCAAAGGGGCCTTCCAGCCGTGTTTCGTTGTGCGCCCGCGGTGGTACTGGCGCAACCGGTGGCGCTGCGGGGCTTACCGGGCCACCGAAACCTGCAGGCCCCGTAGCTGGCGGAGTAGGTCTTCCTGGGGTATCGGCGACGGTGCCGTCGGCAAGCGTTTCCCGCGGTTGCGCGTTGTCGCTGGAGGCACTGTCGTTGGGGACGCTGTCGTTGGGGACGCCGTTTGGGGCTCGGCTAGCGGAGCTGTTTGGGATAATGCCAGCGGGTTTATCCTCGTCGTCGGCGAGAGGCAAGTGTGCCGTTGCTTCCGGCAGGGGAGATTCCGCAAATGGTGTGTGCACTGCGGCTCGGTGTGCCGCCGCGTTTTCGGGTACTGGCACGGCAACATGGGGAAGTTGCAGCTCACTGGCGACGTCGTCAAGCGCATCCAAAAATTCTCGGGCATCCCGGAAACGCTCATCCGGGTTGCGGGTGGTTGCAGAAGCCACCAAGGCGTCGAAGAGCGGTGGCACGCCGTCGATCAAATCTGACGGCGCCGGCACATCATTGTGCAGCCGGGCGAGTGCGCGCCCCAGGGAAGTCTCACCAACGAATGGCACCTGGCCGGTCAGCAGCTCAAACAGCACGATCCCCGCGGAATAGACGTCGGTCGCGGGCGTGATGCGGCCACCGTCGACCTGCTCCGGCGAAATATACGAGACCGTGCCGACGATCTGATTCGAGGTTTTTTGCGTGTTGTTCATCGCTCGCACCAAGCCGAAATCGGCAAGTTTAATGCCACCATCGGCGTCGATCAGTACGTTGTGTGGCTTGATATCGCGGTGCACTAAGCGTTTCGCGTGGGCGACAGAAAGCCCCTGTAACACGGATCGCAGCATCACGGTGGCGGTGGCGGGATCCAGCGGCCCGGTTTCTGCGAGTAACTCGCCGAGGGTGCCGCCGGTGATCAGCTCGGTGATGAGATAGACGTGTTCGCCGGCGGACGAGAAATCGTATACGCCCAGGATATTGGGGTGGCGCAGTTGTGCCATCGCGCGTGCTTCCCGGGTAAAACGGTCGCGTGAGATGGGATCATCCAGGTAGTCGCCGTCCATGACTTTCGCGGCTACTGCGCGCCCCAGGCGAAGGTCGAGGCAGCGGTATACCGTGGACATGCCGCCGCGTGCGATTGCTCGATCTATGCGGTAGCGATCTTCCAGCACCTCGCCTTGTTCCAGCCTTGTCATGGTCTCCAGTATGACTGATAAGTGGTGCGAAGTGTGTAGCAGGGCAGTGAGTTCCGCGGTCCGACTGGTTAAGCGCTGCGGCTTCGTGCAAGTAGCAGAGCACTGACGGTTGAGCGCTGGTAGTAGAGTAGTGGCGTGTTGGATAACGAAAAACAATTGAGCGAAAAAACGCTAGCTACTTTGCTTGCCGACGAGACGCTGCTGACGCTTCCGGAGGTTGCCGACAAGCTCGGTCTGCGCATCACGCGGGTGCACGACTTGTTGTCGGCCAAGCGCATCATCGCTGTGGAACTTTCGGGCAAGCGCTATGTGCCTGCGGCATTTTTTAATGACAAGGGTGCGATCAGCAAGCACGTTGCTGGCATAATCACTGTGCTCTCCGACGGTGGTTTCAGCAATGATGAGATTTTCGAGCATTTGTTTACCCCGGATGAGACTTTGCCGTCTCGCCCGATCGATGCGCTGCATGGTCATTTGGCCCGCGAGGTTATTCGCCGCGCGCAGGCGCTGGCTCTGTAATCGTCTGCATTTTGTCCGGATTGTGCTGCACCGGCGCCGCTGGGTAACTGACCCGTGCACCAAGCGGGAACACCAGCACCGTCAGCGCCCAAGCCACAGCGCCGGTTACTAGTACCCACACCAGGTTGTAGAACTGATGGTTGCCGCCAGCGGCGAAACCCAACCCTATAAACACCGAAGCGCCGGTTGCCAACTTCCACACCCACATCGGTGGGCGCGCGACCCCGACTAGCGAAATCAGTGAGGCGTAATACCAGGGCAATGTCACGGAGTTGGCCACAAAGGCAACCGAGTACGCGGCGACGATGCCTTGGACGGCTGC
This sequence comes from Corynebacterium sp. LaCa_70, assembly GCF_058182015.1. Lineage (NCBI taxonomy): Bacteria > Bacillati > Actinomycetota > Actinomycetes > Mycobacteriales > Corynebacteriaceae > Corynebacterium > Corynebacterium sp. LaCa_70. Next base: position 1,625,090 of record NZ_CP190914.1, on the reverse strand, counting down.
GCGCTGGGTTTTCCGAAATACCAGCCAGGCGATGACGAGCCCAGCAAGCATCAGCAGCGAGCCGACTGTGCGCGTTAACGTGAGCACCTGGTTGTACGTGAGCTCGATTTCGGCTAGGCCGAGCACCCCGCCGACGAGCACGTCGGTCACCAGGGTCGGCAGGGCCAGTGGGTTAACTACCTTGGAGTTTCCGGTGATTTCAGTCAGCCAACCCCACGATGACCCAGAAGCAACGGTCACGGCCGCGATCACGAGAACGGTTTCAGCCACGGCAACCACGCCGGTGACCAGTAGGCTGAGTAGCCGCCGCCACAGTGGGTCGTCTAGCGCGGTGTAGTGGCGCACCATCATCCACACCACGAATGGTAGGACGATGCCCGCGGTAGCCTTGAGTGAGACCGCAACCGCGATCAGTGCGATGCCGAGCAGGAATTTTTTCCGCAGCGCCAGCAATAGCCCTAGGGAGGCCAGTCCGACCATCACGGATTCGTTGTGCATGCCACCGATCAGGTGCAGGATCATCACAGGGTTTGCCGCAGCCATCCATAATGCGAGTTCTGCATTGCCACCCACATGGCGGGCGATCCTGGGCACGGCGTAGACAATTCCGGCAAAGCCCAGGATAGAGAGCAATTTATAAACTATAATTCCGGCTGTGACGTTGTCGCCGACGATGCTGGTGATTATCTCACCGGTCCACAAATGTAGCGGCCCATACGGGGTGGTGGTGTTGCGCCAATCGTGGGAGACTTCCAACAAATATGGTCCTGGATTAACCGCTGCACCGTCGTTGTAGGGGTCGAAGCCGTCGCGCAGCATCGCGCCTTGCATCAGATACGAATAGACATCGCGGGAGGCCAAGGGACCTGCTAATAACAGTGGGGCCACCCACACCGCAATATGCTTGCCGACGGAGGCGGTAGCCGGCTGTGTCGCCTCGGTGCGCTGCTCACCGCACGACGGCTTGCCGACGATGTGGCGTCCGAGCAATGCCCACGCGAAAACCAGTAAGAAGAGTGCTATCCAGTAGACCACGCTGGCGAGCCCACGCGCGTGGCCGAAGGTAAGAAAGCTCCATCCGAGTTCGTGGAGGATACCGCCCCGGTTGCGCACGGCTCCCGCACCAAATGATGAGGCCGTGAGCAATACGGTCGCTGCTAGCCCGAGCCACAGTGGGCGCGGAATGGGTAGTCGAACAGTCATCAGCTGTGACGCCTCGTGGCTTTGATCGCGAGTGATTCCAAATTGGCGCGCACGTCGTCGCGCAGGCTGACCGCGCGCAGCTGCGCCAAACCGGATTCACGCAGCTGGTCAATGTCGCGCTCGATTTCATCGACGGCACCCGAAGTAGTGATGATTTCCCGCATACGGTTGATGTCTGCCGGATCGGACGTGGTGCCCAACAGGCGTCGGAGATCAGCTGCGGCGTGTGGGTCACGTTCGTCGGCCCGCGACAACGTCAGTGCGATCAGTTCTGTTCGCTTGCCTTCGCGTAAATCATCCCCAGCAGGTTTGCCGGTCACCTCGGGGTCCCCGAATACGCCCAGGAGGTCGTCGCGAAGCTGGAAAGCAATCCCAATATCCCGGCCATAGCCGCGGAAAGCAGTGATGAGTTCCTCGGACCCGCCGCCGATTGCCGCGCCCAAGTGCAAGGGGCGTTCAATCGTGTACGCGGCGGTTTTGAAGCGATTAACATTGGCGGCCAGCGTGCGGGATTCGTCGGCATGAGCTTCGATGGAAATATCAAGCATTTGGCCCCCAATGACTTCTTGCCGCATATGATGCCAAGGTTGCTGCGCGCGAAGCAGTGCCTGTGGGGAGATTCCGGATTCGCGGAACATGTCATCGGCCCAGGCTAGTGCCATATCTCCCAGCAAAATCGCCACTGAGGTACCAAAATGTCCGGCGTCACCGAGCAAGCCTTGTGCGTCGTGTTCATCAGCGACCTGCCGGTGCACAGCTGGTTTACCGCGCCGGGTTTCGGAGGCATCGAGAATATCGTCGTGGATAAGCGCACAGGCCTGGATGAGTTCGAGGGAAGCCGCGGCGCGGATCACAGCATCGTGGTCTTCGCCTGCGCCGGAGCTTGCGGTTAATCCTGTCGCCTGGGCGCCGCAGAAACCCGCCCAGAGATACAGCGGGCGGATGCGTTTTCCGCCGTCCAGCACGAAGCGTTCTAGATAGTCGATCGCCTGTGTTACCGGTGCCCCGATGTGGCTGAGCTCGCGGCGTCGCGAAGCAAAAAAGTCTTCGAGTGCGCCGTGCGCGGCGTCGGGAAGTTGCTCGAGTGCTAAGAATGGCTCGTTCTGATCACGCAATTCGAATGCCACGGAAAAATCCTTGCGGGGTGGTCGGTGCCAGGGCGTCAGCGTCGTTATCTGGTTTGACTTGGCTGAGCTTGGCTGGTTTTCAATGCTTTCAGTACCTGTGAGCCTACTGGTTGGACGTATCGGCTAAGGGGAGTGGGGCAGATAAGATCGCGTAGGCGCGGGGATCACCTGGATAGTGCACGTGGCGGACGATGTCACGAAAGCCGAGTGAGCGGTATAAGCCAAATGCCCGGTTGGATTCGTCTGCGACTTCTGGTGTGGAAAGCAAAAGGTAATCGGCTGGCATATTCCAGGCCAGTCGACTTAAAAGGCGCTTGCCGACGCCATGGCCTTGCATTTGTGGCAGTACGTGCAATTCGGCGAGCTCGGCGTAACTGCTGAGTTGCGGGCGGTATTTGTTGGTGGTTCCAGCCTGTTCTAAAAACGTGCGCAGATGGTTGTCCCACCAGTAACCGCGGTAGCCCAAAAAGCCGTAGGCCACCCCAATGATCGTGTCGCCAACGACCGCAATGATGGCGCTAAACCCGGGGTGGAAGATGTCACGCCGCCAGGCTTTAATCCGGTTGCTTGCGACGTGTGGCGAATACTCCATTGCGGCAAGGTAAATGCTGACTAATTCGGGTGCTAGCAGGGAAAATTCCTGTGGCGATAGGCGGCGGTATTCGATCTTCATGGGGTTGGCGATATTCTTTCGAACAGATTTGCGTATCCGGCAGGGTGGGTGTGAGCGGCCGGGCATAGTCTCAATTTCACACGATGTAGCAGCGACACGATATAGCAACGACGTAGCAGCGAAATATAGAGCGAGGTTGAACACTATGCCACAAGTTATTTCTGCAACCACTAAATTTAACCACACTGCCAGCTTGCGCCGGGGTGGAATGCAGCCACGTACGCGCCGTTCTGGAGCCACTATTTCTCGTGCTGGGGCAGGCAGTGCTCGAGTGGACTCTGCAGCGCTAACCCGGCACCGCAAGCTGGTAGCAAGCGCGGAAATGCTGATGGGTAAGGCGCGTGCCTACCTCCGCGATGGTGATGCTAGCCAGGCACTGGAATTCGCTTACTGGGCTGGCCTCCGTTTGGCTGGTGCGCGGGTTGCAGTTTCTCCGGTGGGGAAACGCCGTCGGAAGCCGACAAGCGCATGGGAGCAGCTAGCGCTGGTTGATGCCGCAGGGAAGCAGTGGGTCCACCGGTTTCAGCCGTATTCCAGGGTGTGCCGGGATATTGGGCTTGGCCTGGGCGCAGAAATCTCGGAGCTGCAGGTGATGTCATTATTGAAATTAGTGGATGAATTTCTCGTTGAGGTTGCTGCGCAGACGCTGGTGGAACGTACTGCGGCTTAATATGGCGCCAACTGTGATGCTCGGCGCGATCTGGTGTGATGAGGTCTCGCAAAAAAGTAGAAATTACGGGAACAATAGCGATAGTCTGGGCGTTAACTAGAGAGAAAAGCTAGTGAGAAGTGTCCATGCGCGCCGACGGCAAGCCGTATGGGATGCCTATTGCCCCACCAGGAGGAACCACCGTGTCGCTGTCTGAGCAAGAGCAGCAAGCACTCCGTGAGATTGAGGAGTCGCTGCTTGCTGAGGACCCCAAGTTTGGCTCTTCAGTTTCCGAAGATGATTCGCCCTTCACTGGTTTTGGTGAGGGCGGGGGACTCACACTCCGTGGCGTCGCGCTAGCAGTAGTCGGTCTGGTTGCTGTCATCGGTGGCGCCGCCGCCGCGCAGTTTAGCCTTTGGTATATCGCCATTAGCATCGTCGGGTTTTTGGTGATGTTCGGTGCTGGTGTATGGATGTTGCGTGGTAATGGGAACTCCAACAGTCAGCTTTCCGCGGCTTCGCTGTCGAATTCTTCCTCGGGCTCTTCGCGCGGGAAGTCGAAGGCTGCTAAATCTGTGCGCAATAACAACGCCGCTAATGGTAAGCGCACTTTGGGCGACAAAATGGAGGAGCGCTTCCGCTCTCGCTTTGACGAGAATTAAGCGTTTTCTAGCGTTACGCGGGCTTAACCCCATGGTGATCTGCACGGTTATCGTGGGGTTTTCTCGTGCCTAACTGTTTTCGCTATGTGCTGCGGCCATGCCCCCCACTTTGCCCCACCACGTGGGTGCTGCACCCATAATCTCCACTTTGCCCCACCATTCCCACTTCGCCCCACGGTGCTGGTCTGCTGGCTGCGTTGCTGGACCGGGCAGCAGTGACTCAGGCCGTAGCCGCAGCTAGAACCCCTGGCAGAGCCCTCAGAGTTAAATCCCTTAGGCTTGTTGTGTTCCGCGTTGCGGCTGCCTAAACCCCGAAACAATGGTGGTGTTTTAGCGGTGGTCCACAGCGCATCTGAGGAATTTTCCCCCACCCAATTTAATGCCAGCTACCTGCATGAATAGGCCCATACTGGCGGTGTTGCGCGTGTTGCCGACGTGTTTGGGGTTGATTGTGGGGCAAAGTGGGGTACAGTGGGCTTAGCCGACACGACCAATCTTGTAAACGCGCAGATATGTCAGACATGGACGCGTGAATCTGTATGCACGAACAAGGAAGTGACGGTCAGAGAAAACCCGTGTACCGGAGGAGTTGAGTGACAGGAGGTTACCGAGAATGTTTCTCGGCACATACACTCCCAAGCTCGACGACAAAGGGCGGCTGACACTACCGGCGAAATTCCGAGACGAACTCGCCGGTGGGCTTATGGTAACGAAGGGGCAGGACCACTCTTTGGCGGTCTATCCCCGGGAAGAGTTCGCTGCTCGCGCACGCAAAGCGGCAACGGTCTCACGTACCAACCCGGAGGCACGCGCGTTCATTCGTAACTTGGCAGCAAGCGCGGATGAACAACGTCCGGACGGCAATGGTCGTATTACCTTGTCAGCGGCGCACCGCGAGTATGCAAACCTGTCCAAGGAATGCGTGGTCGTAGGTTCTGTGGATTTTCTCGAGATCTGGGATAAAGAGTCCTGGGCCGCATACCAAGAACAGACCGAAGCTGCGTATTCCGCAGCCGACGCTGACGAAGTGCTGGCTGGCCTTCTCTAAGGCAGCGCACGGAGTGTGTATAAGGACTCTGTTTGAGGCGGATGCCTCTGGTGTACTTCCCCGACATCAGAAACCTGCCTCGAACAGAGCCCTGTATGCACCCCATCATCACGACGTTTATCGCGCGAGGGGAGGACAGTCGCCATGGCACACCCAACTGATGCAGCTAATTCCGCGGAAGCGAGTTCGGCGCAGCCGGTACAGGACCACGGTCACGTCCCAGTGATGCGTGAGCGGATGGCGGAATTGCTGGCCCCTGCTATCGAAGCTTCGGGTGGCACCGGAATTCTTGTCGACGGCACCTTGGGTGCAGGCGGGCACACGGAATTTTTTCTCGAGCAGTTTCCCCAGTTGCGCGTGATCGGTCTTGACCGTGATGCGAATGCTTTACGCTCGGCCACGCAACGTTTGCAGCCGTACCTGGATCGCGTGTGCGCGGTACAGTGCCGTTTTGATGAATTTGGCGACAAGCTAGCCGCAGTCACAACGGATGCTTCGGAAGCTGCCGCAGCGGATGCGAGTTATGCGGGTAATCCTGAATTTCTTGTCGACGCCGCCCAGCAGGGAATCACTGGGGCGTTGTTTGATCTCGGTGTGTCGTCGATGCAACTAGACCAGCTGGAGCGTGGTTTCGCTTATAAGGCAGATGCGCCGCTGGATATGCGTATGGATGCTTCGGCGCCGACGACTGCGGCGGATATCCTCAATACGTATTCGCATGGTGCTCTCGCACGTATCTTGAAAACGTATGGCGATGAGAAATTTGCTGGCAAGATCGCCTCTGCGGTGCTGCGTGAGCGGGACAAGGAACCGTTTACGACCTCCCAGCGTCTTGTAGAGCTGCTGTATGCCACCATCCCGGCACCGGCACGTCGTAGTGGGGGTCATCCTGCAAAGCGTACGTTTCAAGCGCTGCGCATTGAAGTGAACCAGGAGCTGGCGGCCATCGAAAACGCGCTGCCAATGATTACCGGCTTGCTGCGGGATGGCGGCCGAGCGGTGTTCATGAGTTATCAGTCCTTGGAAGACCGCCTAGTCAAATCGCATTTCCGTGATATTTCGCAGTCGAAAACCCCAGCAGGGCTACCAATGGACTTACCGGGCACAGCCGCGAAATTCCGTGTGGTTACTCGCGGGGCGGAACAAGCTAGCCAGCAAGAAATCGAGGATAATCCACGCGCAGCGTCGGTGCGGGTGCGCGCTGTCGAAAAATTGCCGGAGCACAACCCACAGCAAGATCAACAAGCCGCATCCGCGGTGGACTCGGAAGGTCGTGTCTAGAGATGTATACCAATACTGATGAACGCCAGCGCAGCGCCGCGGATCGTTCCTCTAGCAATGGCACGGCGACGCTGCCGCGCCGGGCAGAATATACCCGAGCCAACCGGCAGGCTGGTGTCCGTGCTCGCAGCGGCCAGGCAGCTGCTGGGGCAGTCGGTTATGCTGAGCCGTCACGCCCATCGCGCAGCGGTGGACGGCAGAATTCGCCGCAACCTGGCAAGGGCCCGCACCGGTTGGGTTCGCAACAGGTTGTTAGCGTACGCGGCCGTAGGGTAAATCCGATCAAGCGCGTGACGACGCGCGCCCGCTTGTCTATTGTCGCTATCGCCATGATGGTCGGTGGCATCGTTTTCGCGATTTGGCTGTCAGGTATTGCTACGCAGCAGACTTTCCGTGTGCAGGTGTTGACTGCGCAAGAAAGCCAGCTGAACAACGAACTAGAAACGCTGCATCGTGATCTGGAAAACGTGCGTTCCGCGGCAGAGATCGCGGGGCATGCGGTTGACGAGGGCCTGGAGATTCCGGAGTCGCCAGGTATCCTGCGTCGGGAAGAAAATGGCGACATTGTGGAAGATCGCCCGGCTTCGGCAGAGACTCGTCCTATTATTGATGTCAACGGTGAGCCTGTTCGTCCGGGACAAGCTTCGAGTGATCCAGACGGCATTGGTGAGTTGCGTGAGCGACTGGAGTCAATTCCGGAAGGCCGTCGTGGCATTCCGTATCCGCAGGCTGGTGCCCCGCAAGCTCCAGAAGGAGCTGCCGCGGAAGTGGAAGGCAACCAGCAACCAGCCCCGAACGAATCTGGTGCTGGCGACCCAGATGCGGCTCGCTCAGGTGGAGAAAACCCAGAAAACCACGACAATCAAGCTCCATTACAGGCGCCGTACCAGCCCAATTTCCGCTAATTAGGAAGGTGACATTTCCACCGTGACATCTTCTGCGCAGCGTGGCCCTCATAGTCCGAATGGTTCGGCACGCCCAGGTTCTTCGCGCACGCCGCAACCAGCGCAGCGCATGCTGATGCATAAGCGCTTGCGGTTGATCGCGGCATTATTACTTGTTTTTGCTGTGGTATTGGCTGGGCGCCTTGCCTGGGTGCAGGTGGTCTGGGGGCCAGATTTATCGGCGCGCGCTGAAGACCAGCGTGCAAGGATTTATGTTGACCCGGCTCGACGCGGCGCAGTGCTGGATCGGGAAGGCAAGCAGATTGCCTACACCATGCAGGCGCGCTCGCTGACTGTTTCGCCAACCACGCTGCGCAAAGAGCTGCGGGAACAGGCGCAATTAGAATCTGATGAGCGTCTTGACGACAAGCAAAAGGATGAGTACGTCCGCACAACGCTGCGCGAAATGTCTCGAGAGATTCCGAAGATTATCGAAGAAGCCTCCGATGATGAGCAGGATCTCAAGTCGAAAGACCTGCTGGATAAGCTCAACGCGGACACCCAGTATGAGGTGCTCGTGCGCAATGTGGACCCGGATGTTGCCGCCGAAATTTCCGAGCGATTCCATGGTGTAGCAGCAGATCACCAGGATATTCGGCAATATCCTAACGGCGCGATCGGCGAAAACGTTGTTGGGCGGGTCTCGATGGATGGCACCGGCCAGTTTGGTTTGGAGGCCTCACGTGATTCGAAGCTGTCCGGCATTAACGGCCGATCGACAGAAGATGTCTCCACCAATGGACAGGTCATTCCCGGTACCTTGCGTGACGAGACCCCGGCTGTCGATGGCAAAGATATTGAGTTGACGCTGGATTTGGATCTGCAAACGTATGTGCAGCAACAGTTGGAGCAGGCCAAGCGTAATTCTTTGGCGGAATCAGCCGAAGCTGTCGTGCTTGATGCCACAACGGGTGAAGTATTGGCGATGGCGAATACCGATACCATTGACCCGAATGGTGATATCGGAAAGCAATTAGAAGAAGGCAAGCACTTCGATAACCGATCGATTTCTTTCCCTTATGAGCCAGGGTCCGTCGCAAAGATCATTACGGCAGCCGCTGCGATTGAAGAGGGTTTGACCACCCCAGATGAGGTACACACGGTACCGGGCAGCATCCAGGTTGCGGATGTCACGGTCAATGACGCTTGGCCGCATGGTCCGTTGCCGTATACGACGGCCGGTATCTTCGGTAAATCGTCCAACGTCGGCACGCTGCAGCTTGCAGAAAGGCTCGGCCAGGATAAGTTCGACGAATACCTGAATAGGTTCGGGATCGGTGAAACCACAGGCATCGAGTTGCCTAATGAGTCCTCGGGGCTGCGGCCGCCGCGCTCACAATGGTCGGGTTCGACGTTTGCGAACCTTCCGATTGGGCAGGGCATGTCGTGGACCACGTTGCAGATGGCATCTGTTTTCCAAACGCTGGCTAATGGTGGCGAACGGGTTGAACCGCGCATCATCAAATCCGATCGTGACGACAAGAACGCCAGCGATAAGGACAATGGCGACGATGGCGCTGGTAGCGCAGGAAATGCGGCCGACGGCAACGGCGGAAATGACGGCAACGGTGCGAACGACAAAAAGTCTGACGCTTCGACCAGCGACGATAAACCAGAAAAGACGCGCGTAGTCAGCAAAGAAACCGCAGAGGCCGTGGTCGATATGTTCCGCGCTACGGTGCAGGCAGATCCGGCGGGCGTCAACAACGGCACCGCGCCGGATGCCAATATTGAGGGCTACAACATCAGCGCCAAGACGGGAACCGCGCAGAAGGTCGACCCGAACACCGGGGCCTATTCCAATTCCGCTTATTGGATCACGTTCGCAGGAATTGCGCCCGTGGACGATCCACGTTTCGTCGTTGCGATCATGTTGGATGAGCCAGAACGCGGCGTCCTCGAAGGTGGGGGCGGCGGAGCTAGTGCCGGACCGCTGTTCCACCAGATCGCCTCGTGGTTGCTGGATCGGGACAACGTTCCGCCATCGCCAGCTGCACCAGATTTGACGCTGCAAGCACCGTAAAGTGGTGGCTGAACCGATATAAAGCAGCGATTTACGCAAAAACCCTAGAATCCACCGGCCCAGCATTCGATACCGGCCTAGTTTTCGAAAAGGAGCACGCCCCCGATGAGTACATCTTTGGACGCACTGCTAGAAAAGTTCGGCGGAAAGCTTGCCGGTGATACCAGCACCGCGCACACCATCACCGGGATCAGTCTGGACTCGAAGGCTGTGAAATCCGGTGAGCTGTTTGCTGCCTTGCCGGGCAACCGGGTCCACGGTGCGGAATTTGCCGAAGGCACTGCGGCTGCAGCAATTCTCACGGATGCTGCCGGTGCTGGGATACTGGCGAATCGGGGTGAGGATCGTCCGGTCTGGGTCGTGGACGACCTGCGTGGTGTGCTGGGCTTTATTGCCGCCGAGATTTATGGGCAGCCATCGCAGAAGATGCAGGTCATCGGCATTACCGGAACTTCCGGAAAAACCACGACGAGCTATATTCTGGAATCCGGATTGCGCGCTACCGGCGCGAAGGTCGGCATCATCGGCACTACGGGTACGCGTATCAATGGCGTCAAGGTTCCTACCAGCCTGACTACTCCGGAAGCACCGAAACTGCAGGAGCTTTTCGCGATGATGGTGGCCCAGGGTGTTACCCACGTCGTTATGGAAGTCTCTTCGCACGCGCTTGAGTTGGGGCGCGTGAATGGTACCCAGTTCGCGGTTGCCGGGTTTAGTAATTTATCGCAGGATCACCTGGATTTTCACCCGACGATGCAGGATTATTTCCAGGCCAAGGCCCGGTTGTTCCGCGGAGAGTTGGCAGCGCACAAAGCTGCGATCGTGGTTGATGAGCAGTGGGGGCGCGATATGGCCGTTATTGCTGCCGACAGTGCTCAGGAATGCTGGCGCGTGCAGACGAATCTCAGCAGCAGGGATACAGCCGATGCAGTGCACCCGAATGCCGAGGTTATCGTGGACTCAGCGGAACTGGCAGCCAGCGGTAACCAACAGGTGCAGCTGCGAATCGCTGGTGAAAAAATAGCATTTAATCTGCCGCTTCCGGGAAGCTTCAACGTGGCTAATGCCGCGTTGGCGTGCGCGATGGCCCGGCTTGCCGACGCCGACCTTGCCGCGTTTGTGCGCGGGGTAGAAGCCGTCGCGGTTCCGGGCCGGATGGAATCGCTGGCCGAAGGCCAGGATTTTGTCGCGGTAGTCGATTATGCGCATAAACCGGGCGCGTTGGAAGCTGTGTTGGCGACGTTGCGTGGGCAGGTCAGTGGCCGCGTGGGCGTTGTGGTCGGCTGCGGTGGTGATCGGGATTCCTCGAAACGCCCGGTCATGGGGCGTATTGCTGCGCAGCACGCCGATTATGTTGTGGTCACGGATGATAATCCGCGTACCGAAGATCCCGCACCGATCCGTGCAGCCGTTATGCAGGGCGCGCGTGAAGCGCTGCACGCAGCTGGCAGGACGGGTGTGGCTGTGGGTTCGGCAGACGAAGCTGTGCACTTAGTAGAAGAAGGCGATCGAGCCAAGGCTATTCAGCTTGTGGTCGATTGGGCACGGGCTGGAGATGCCATCGTCGTGGCGGGCAAAGGCCACGAGACTGGCCAAATCGTGGGTGATACCGTGCACGAATTTGACGATCGCACTGTGCTTGCCCAGGCTCTGGCCGGAAAAGAGACGAAATAATGATTCCGTTTACCATCGCGCAGATTGCCGCTATTGTTGGCGGGCGGCTCGATAACGTTCCTGATCCGGATGTGCGGGTCACTGGTTCGGTGGAATTTGACTCCCGCAAAGTTAGCCCAGGTGGGTTGTTTTTGGCTTTGCCGGGCGCCAAGGTTGACGGTCACGATTTCGCGCACAAAGCCCACGAGGCTGGGGCTGTGGTGACGCTGGCGGCCCGCCCGGTGGGCACCCCGGCGATCATCGTGCCCACGCTGCCGCAGCGCCAAGAAACTGTATCGCACGATGCGGCCGGTTCACAGGCCTATGTCTTCGCCCATGATGAGGACGGCTCGGTACGTGCGTTGTTGGCCGCGCTTGCCGCGCTTGCTCGCGCAGTGGTGACCGAATTGACCGAGCATGGTGCACTCACGGTGGTGGGGGTGACTGGTTCTGCCGGTAAGACATCCATGAAAGACATGCTTGCGGCGATCTTGTCGACGGCTGGCCCGACGATCGCCCCGCCGGGTTCTTTTAACAACGAGATTGGCCACCCGTACACCGCGCTGCGCTGTACGGCGGATACAGAATTTCTCGTCGCCGAACTATCCGCACGCGGTATTGGGCATATCGCCCAGCTGGCAGAGATTGCTCCGCCGCGAATCGGTGCCGTGCTTAACGTGGGTAGCGCGCATTTGGGGGAGTTTGGTTCCAAGGACACGATTGCGCAAGCTAAAGGCGAGTTGATTGAAGCTGTGCCGGCAGCGAGCGCGGGCGGTGTTGCGGTGCTAAATGCCGATGATCCGGTGGTCGCGGGCATGGCGCCGAGAACCCCGGGCAAGGTGGTGACTTTTTCTGCCGAAGGCGTAACCACCGCGGATTACTATGCCAGTGATGTCACGCTCGATGAGCTTGCACGCCCGTCTTTTGACTTGTACACTCCGAATGGAAAATCCGTTCCGGTGCGTCTGCAGGTTATGGGAGCCCACCAAATCAGCAACGCGCTCGCGGCTGCGGCAGTCGCGGCAGAAGCCGGTGTGTCGCTGGAAAACATCGCCGTCGCGCTGGGTGATTACACTGCGGTATCGGCGCACCGAATGGATGTGCGCCAGCGTGCCGATAACGTCACCGTCATCAACGATGCGTACAACGCGAATCCAGAATCGATGCGGGCAGGGCTTGCGGCGTTGGCATCTGCCGCGCCTGCGCCGGTGCAGGCGATTGCGGTGCTCGGCGAAATGAGCGAGTTGGGTGCTGATGCAGCTGCTGTGCACGAGGAATTAGGCGCGCAATTAGGTCAGTTTGGCGTCGACACGCTGGTAGCCGTCGGCAAGACCGAAAACATCAACGCGTTGGTAGCCGGTGCACGGCAAGCGGAGATTAGCACCCGCCATGTTGCAGATGTGAATGGTGCGACGCGTACAGTGGAAGAGATCCTTCGTTCGGCACAGCAGCGCGCAGTGGTTTTGGTGAAAGCCTCACACGCGTGGAGCCTGTGGCGGGTTGCCGAGCAGCTGCTAGGCACACCAGCCTAACTGCAAAAACCAGGCTTCGATCAGAAGCAGCGTAGACAAGAAGCATTGAGCAAAGCATAAGGAACAGTAACCAGTGACTCAGATTATTCTCTCCGGCGTTATCAGCTTCCTGGTCGCGATATTCACGACTCCGGTGCTGATCCGGTACTTCACTAACGTGGGCCGGGGCCAAGAGATCCGCGAAGACGGTCCCCGTTCGCACATGCGTAAGCGCGGCACCCCAACCATGGGTGGAATCGCGATCGTGCTGGGCATTACGGTGGCTTACGTCCTGGTCAATATCTATGGCTTGCTGACGAATGCGGGCTCATTTACCGCCTCGGGTTTGTTAGTGCTCGGCCTGGTTCTCGGGCTGGCAGCGCTGGGCTTTGCCGATGATTCAATCAAACTCTTTAAGTCCCGCAACCTGGGGCTGAATAAGACAGGCAAACTCGTTGGCCAGTTGGTGTTGGCCATCGCTTTCGCGATTTTGGTGCTGCAGTTTCCTAATGATCAAGGGCTCACGTCGGGATCGACGAACTTGTCGTTTATCCGTGATATCGACACCTTTGATATCGCTGCTGGTGGCGCGATTATCGGCACCGTCATCTTCGTCATCTTCATGTATATTCTGATCTCCGCATGGTCGAACGCCGTCAACTTCACCGACGGGCTCGATGGTTTGGCTGCTGGATCCACCGCGCTGGTTATGGGGGGCTACACGCTAATTACCTTCTGGCAGTTCCGGAATTCGTGTTCCCATGCCGTTGATGCTGCGTGTTATCAGGTGCGGGACCCGCTGGATATCGCCATTTTGGCTTCTGCGGGTCTCGGCGCCAGCTTGGGCTTTTTGTGGTGGAATGCTGCACCAGCGAAAATTTTCATGGGCGATACTGGGTCGTTGGCACTCGGTGGTCTTGTCGCTGGTATCTCCGTGACGACGCGCACTGAGCTGCTGATGATCGTTATCGGTTCCATCTTCGTTATCGAGGCGGCTTCGGTGGTTATTCAGATCGCTGTCTACCGCACCAGCGGCAAACGCTTTTTCCGGATGGCGCCGATCCACCATCACTTCGAAAATGGTGGTTGGGCCGAAACCGCGGTGGTCATCCGCTTCTGGTTGCTCTCTGCTATGGCAGTGATCTTCGGTACGTCGCTGTTTTATGGCGAATGGCTGCTACTCACCGGATAATGCTCACCGGATAATGCTGACCTGCTCATTCTGCCCGGATAATACTGATAGGTGGTAACGCTTGTGGATATGCAACTTGACCGCGTGCTCGTAGCCGGAGCCGGTGTGTCCGGGGCAGGGTGTGCGAAAGCCTTGGTGGATCTCGGCGTGGACGTGATCATTGCCGATAACAACCTGGCGGCGGCAACGCAGCTTGCCGACGAATTGGCGGGTCGGCCTACCCACGCCGGTACCGAAGAAGCCCGGGAGAATTCGACACCCCGGGTGACTGCCGTGGCGGCCAGCGAGGTCGATTTTGCATCCGGTGCCGAGTTTGCTGCGCTCGACCTCGTGGTCACCAGCCCCGGCTGGCCACCGCATGCGCCGTTACTCGTTGCTGCGCAGAATACAGGATTGGAAGTCATTGGTGATGTCGAACTGGGCTATCGCCTGGATCGCGCCGGAGTATATGGCCCGAAACGCGATTGGCTGGTTATCACCGGAACCAACGGCAAAACCACCACGACGGGCATGCTGGCATCCATCTTGGATGCGCATGGGGAACGCGTCGGCAAGCGGTCCTTGGCCACAGGCAATATCGGCGCTTCGGTGTTTGCAGCGCTGGCGGCTACACCACGGGTGGATATTCTGGTGTTGGAGGCGTCGAGTTTCCAGCTGCACTGGGCGCCGAGCCTCACCCCGGATGTCGGGGTGCTGCTGAATATTGCCGACGATCATATTGATTGGCACGGTAGCTTCGCTGCTTATGCCGCGGATAAAGCCGCGGTCTTGCGTGCGCCGAAGCGTGTGGTGGGTATTGACGATGCCGAAGCCAAGCTGGTTGTCAGCGAGCAGGGCCTGAGTTCGCGGGAGTTTACGCAATATGCTCCGCGGCCCGGGCAGGTCGGTGTGGTCAATGGCGCCCTGGTTGTGGGCGGCGATGCAGACCTCGAAACCAGAGAACTCGCGCGCACCGAGGGATTACAACCACCGGGCGCGGCTGGGATATTGGATGCTGGGGCAGCAGCAGCCGCTGCTTATGACTACGGCGTGCACCCTAGCGATATTGCAGCAGGGCTGGCACGCTACCGCGTCGCGGCGCACCGCGGGGCAGTGGTCGCGAGCATCGATGGCGTGGACTATATCGACAATTCTAAGGCCACCAATCCGCATGCCGCGCAGGCGGCCATGGCGGGGCTTGCTTCCATAGTCTGGGTGGCAGGCGGCCAGCTGAAAGGCGCAAGCGTTGCGGAGCTGGTGCGTGCGGAAGCACACCGCATCAAAGCCGCGGTGCTGGTCGGCGTCGACAAGCATCGTATTGCCGAAACACTGCGGGAGCAGGCACCGGAGATCCCGGTAGAAATTATCGATTCTGTAGAACCGCGCGAATGCATGCAGCGTGCGGTTGCTGCAGCGCACAGGTTGGCAAGCGCAGGCGATACGGTGTTGTTGGCGCCGGCGGCGGCGTCTCTCGATATGTTTTCTGGCATGGCCCAGCGTGGCGATCTGTTCGCTAGGGCCACATCCGACTACTCTGGTTAACCATGGCCACACAAACCCCGCAACGACGCCGACGTACCTTGCGTAACTGGAAGCTGGTTATGCCCAAGCATCCTGGCTTGGATTACTTGATGCTGCGCATCGCCATTTTTGTGTTAGTCGGCATCGGTGTCGTCATGGCGTTTTCGGCGACCATGACCTGGTCGGTCATCGAAGGTAATACCGTGTGGGCGCAAGCTTTCCGGCAAACCTTCTATGTTGTGTTGGGATTAGTGGCGTTTTGGTTGGCGCTGCGTACTCCGTTTAGTACCGTCAAGCGGCTTACCCCGTGGTTTCTTGCCTTCGCGGGTATTTTGACCATGTTGGTTTTCGTCCCCGGTATCGGTGTGGGGCGTAACGAGGTTGGTTCGCAATCGTGGATTGTCCTGGGGCCGATTCGCCTGCAGCCTTCGGAGATTGCTCGCATCGCGGTTGCCATGTTTGGTGCATTGAGCCTGGCCAACAAACGCCCGCCGCGCACTCTGAGCGAAGTGCGGCTGAATAATCCGTTCGTTATCTATATTTTGATTTCGATGGTGTTTTTTGGCGCGATGATCGCCGAAGGCAACCTTGGTGTGGCGATGACTTTCGCTGTGGTTGTTGGATTCACCCTGTTCTTTGCGGGCATCAACTGGCGCGTGATCGCGCTGGCGGTCACTGGCGCTTTCGTTGGATTGATCTTTGTGTTCTTGGGCGGCGGCTACCGCGGGGAACGCTTTACGACGTTTTTCGGTGCGTTTACCGGCAACTTCACCGACACCCGGGGCTCGGCATTCCAGAGCTACCAGGGCTTTCTGTCCCTGGCGGACGGGTCGCTGACGGGAGTCGGCATTGGCCAATCGCGCGCGAAGTGGTTCTACTTGCCAGAGGCAAAAAATGACTTCGTGTTCGCCATCATCGGCGAAGAGCTTGGCTTATTCGGCGGTGTGCTGGTCATCCTGATGTTCGTGATCTTGGGAATTTTTGGTTTGCGTACCGCCATGCGCGCGCAAAATCAATTCCAGTCGCTACTGGCGGCTACCTTGACCGCTACGGTGGCATCACAGGCGTTTTATAATATCTCTTATGTGATCGGCTTGATGCCGATGACCGGTGTGCAGCTGCCCCTGATTTCGTCCGGCGGTACCTCCACCGTGGTCACGCTCGGCGCGATGGGCTTATTGGCGTCGGTGGCCCGGCATGAACCAGAGGCAGTGTCGTACATGCAAAGCTACGGCCGCCCACTGTTCGACCGGGTGCTGATGATTCCTGAGCCTACGGTCGCCGTTGCTTCCGCCCGCGCGGCAGCCGGTGGCCAGCGCTCCCGGGAGCGTAGTGGTCGGCGGCAGCCGGCACGGCGCCCGCAACAGACGCGGCCGGAGCAGCGGCGAGCGGACCAGCGCTTCGGCACCGCGGTGACATCCCGGTCGCGTACGGCCTCCAGCGCCAGCGCGCGTAGCGCACACAATCATTCGCACTCGCACCCGAACCAGAAAGGCCAACCAGGAACATGGCGTCAACGACCGATTCGGCACTGACCGTTGTCCTCGCGGGAGGTGGCACGGCCGGACATATTGAGCCAGCCTTGGCTGTCGGTGAGGTGCTGCGCAACCGTTACGGCGCAAAGGTTCTGGCGGTGGGTACTTCCCGCGGGCTGGAAAGCGATATTGTTCCGGCCCGTGGCTTTCCTTTAGAACTGATTACCCCAGTGCCAGTGCCGCGACGTATCAATGCGGATTTGTTCGCGTTGCCGTTTAAGGTGCTGCGTTCGATCCGGCAGGCACGAAAGATTCTCAAGAAAAACCGCGCCGATGCCGTGTTTGGCACTGGCGGGTATGTGTCTGCTTCGGCGTATTTGGCGGCAAAATCCTTGGGTATCCCGTTTTATGTGTTGGAGACTAACGCGTTGGCTGGGATGGCGAACAAAATGGGTGTGCGCTTGGGTGGTACCGGCTTTAACGCTATCGAAGGATCCGGCATGAAAGGCGATATTGTCGGGATCCCAGTGCGCCCGCAGTTGGCAGGCGGGGACCCCAGTGGAGAGAAAGCTGCCCGTGCCCGGGAGTTGTTTAGTCTCGTGACAGATCGCCCGACCATCTTGGTGACGGGTGGTTCGCAAGGGGCAGCGTCAATCAACGCTGCGGTGGCTGGCAGCATCGACCGGCTTGTCGACGCCGGGTATCAGGTACTGCATGCGTATGGAAAGAAAAACGAGCCGCCGCGTGAACATGCGCATTATGTGTCATTGCCGTATATCGAGGACATGGCGGCAGCTTTGGCGGTCGCGGATCTGGTGGTCTGCCGTTCCGGTGCGATGACCGTTGCCGAGGTTTCTGCCTCCGGGTTGCCTGCGATTTATGTTCCTCTGCCACATGGTAATGGTGAGCAGGGGCTCAATTGTGAGGCTGTCGTTGCCGAGGGCGCTGCGCGCAAAATCGATGATGCGGAATTCTCGCCGGATGTGATGCATGACGCCGTGACCTCGATTCTCGGCGATGACGCAACCTACCGGCAGATGCGTACTGCGGCTGCCGCGAGCGAACAAGGAGACGCTGCGTGGCGGCTGGCTGAGCGCATCATCTTCGATCGTTCAGTCAATCCTTCCCGGCATGCGCCTGCTGAGGACCCGGAGGAAGAATCCGCGCCCGCGAACGATACTAAAAATGCGCGGTAATAAGAATGCGCAAAAATAACTGCGCCCGGCGATAAGAACACCTGATTCTACTAACTAGGAGAGCACTCGTGTCAGACATGCATGCAGAGTTGAATACGAACCCCGACACGGTCGATCTGTCGCGGGTGCATTTAGTCGGGATCGGCGGCGCAGGAATGTCGGGTGTAGCCCGGATCTTGCTCTCGCGGGAAGCCACGGTGTCTGGTTCGGATATGAAAGATTCCCGCCCGGTGCGCGCGCTGCGTTCGATGGGGGCGGAGATTGCCATCGGACACCACGCTGAAAATTTGGAGTTGTCGGGGAGCTTGCCGACGGTTGTGGTGACGTCGTTTGCGGCAATCCCGAAAGATAATCCGGAATTGCGTGCTGCGGCTGAGCATGGCATCCCGGTGATCCGTCGCTCGGATCTGTTGGCGGAGCTCATGGATGGTTCTACCCAGGTGTTGATCGCTGGGACGCACGGGAAAACGTCGACGACGTCGATGGCGGTTACCGCATTGCAGGGCGCGGGTGTGGATCCATCTTTTGCTATTGGTGGCCAGTTGAACCGTGCTGGTACCAATGCGCATCACGGCACCGGGGATATCTTCGTTGCAGAAGCAGATGAGTCGGACGCATCGCTTTTGCGTTACCGTCCGTCGATCGCGGTGGTGACCAATATCGAGCCGGACCATTTAGATTACTTCGGCACTGCGGACAATTACTTCCAGGTGTTCCGTGATTTCGCTGAGCTTATTGCCGACGACGGTGTGCTGGTGGCATGCCTGGATGACGCCCACACTGCGGATCTTGCGGTAGCGTGCGCGCAGCGCGGTATTACGGTGTTGGGCTATGGCACTGCTTCGCAGACCCGCTCGCCGGAGGTCGACAGGCTCCTGGTGGCTGAGGTGACTGCAACGGAAGTGTTGGCAGCTGGTACGCGCGTGTGGCTGCAATTGCGGGTGCCGCGTGGAGTGGGAAGCACCGAAGAGTCTGCGATGTCGTTGGATTATCTAGTGCAGATCCCGGGCTACCACATGGTGTTGAATTCGGTGGCCGCGGTTTTGGCGGGCACTGCCGCTGGTGTCGATCCCGAGAAATTGGCCGAGGGGGTAGCTAGTTTCGCCGGGGTGCGTCGGCGTTTTGAATATCACGGCGCGGTCGACGGCGGCCGATTCGACGGGGTGAAGGTCTACGACGATTATGCCCACCACCCCACGGAAGTCATGGCGGTGCTGACGGCAGCGCGTGAACAGGTGTTGGCAGAAGCCCAAGGCGGCAAAGTGATCGCTTGTTTCCAACCGCATCTGTATTCGCGGACCAGAGAGTTTTATCAGGAGTTTGCCCAGGCGCTTTCGCTTGCCGACGCCTGCGTGGTCTTGGATATTTTCGGTGCCCGAGAAACCCCGGTGGAGGGGTTGACCTCCCGCATTATCACCAACGCGATGGAGGAGTCTGTCACCGTACGTTATGAGCCTGACATGTCGGCGGTTCCAGAAACGGTGGCTTCGCTTGCCGGCCCGCATGATCTGGTGTTGACGATGGGTGCGGGGTCGGTCACGGTTGTAGCACCTGAGATTTTGCAGCATCTGCGAGAGAATACGGAACAGGCCGGTAGCTAGTCGTGCGGAAGAAACCACTGACTTTATCTGTTGTTGCGGTGGTGGCGGTTGTGCTGCTGGCCGCTGTGGTGGTCTGGATTTTTCCCGTAATTCGGGTTAATTCCATTGAGGTCTCCGGCGCTGAGCGTGTGAGTGCGGAGACGGTGCTTGCAGACAGTGGAATTGCCGAAGGCGATAACCTTCTGCGCATTGATGCTTCGGGTGCGGCGAGTCGCATTGCGAAGCAACCATGGGTGCGGGGAGTAACTGTGTCCCGGCATTTCCCTTCGACGGTGGATATCGCGGTCACCGAACGCGAAGTTGTTGGGTTCGTCGAACATGATGATGGTGCGCACCTGATCGATCACCAAGGGCATGCTTTTTTGATTGATACGCCGCCGGATGAGGCCGTGGAGATCACCGGCGAAGTAGAGGATGAGGCCGCGGTCAATGCTGCAGTCGCTGCGATCGCCACCGTGTCGGATCCGATTCGTCGAGAAATCGCGTCTCTGGAAGTGAAATCCTCGCATGCCATGGAGTTACGGCTGCATGATGGCCGCACGATTTACTGGGGTGTCGATGATGCGAACGAACAGAAGGCAGCAGCGTTAGAACACGTGATTCACCGGGAAGGTCAGCACTGGGATATTTCCAACCCAAGTTTGGTGACTGTTCGCTAGCGTTGGAGTGCGGATGGCGCACCGGAGTTTTCGGGGGTGATCGCAGGGGGTGATCGCCCGTAAGGTTAGGCCGAAAGCCCAGTTCAGTACCCTAAAGTAAAGGTTTAGGTGTTCGACACGCGTGGAAATATGCGCCAAAATTACATAAGTGTCAATCAAGATAGTCAAGTAACTCGCACGCAGTAACGACCGACTAGACGAAAAGCAGAACCTGAAAGGCCGGAAAACCTCTTATGACCTCACCTAACAATCACCTTGCTGATATCAAGGTCGTTGGCGTTGGCGGCGGCGGCGTCAACGCAGTGAACCGCATGATCGAAGAGGGACTCAAAGGGGTCCAATTCGTCGCGATTAACACGGACTCGCAGGCGCTGCTGTTTTCTGATGCCGACGTCAAGCACGATATTGGCCGTGAAGCCACCCGTGGTCTGGGTGCTGGTGCGAACCCAGAGGTTGGCCGCAGCTCTGCAGAAGATTCCAAGTCCGAATTGGAAGAGACCCTGCGCGGCGCCGACATGGTGTTCGTTACCGCAGGCGAGGGCGGCGGAACCGGCACGGGTGCTGCACCAGTCGTGGCGAATATTGCGAAGAAGATGGGCGCGCTGACCGTCGGCGTCGTTACCCGTCCGTTCAAATTTGAAGGAGCGCGCCGTTCCCGTCAGGCTGAGGCTGGTATCGCTGAGCTGCGCGAAGTGTGCGATACCTTGATCGTCATTCCGAACGATCGTCTGCTGCAGTTGGGTGATGCCAACCTATCCATGATGGAAGCTTTCCGGGCCGCCGATGAAGTACTGCACAACGGTGTGCAGGGTATTACCAACCTGATCACCATTCCGGGCATGATCAACGTCGACTTTGCCGATGTGCGCTCCGTTATGGCTGAGGCTGGTTCTGCTCTGATGGGTGTGGGTTCTGCTCGTGGCGATGAACGTGTGATGACTGCCGCGGAACAGGCAATTAACTCTCCGCTTTTAGAATCCACGATGGAAGGCGCCAAGGGCGTGCTGTTGTCCATTGCTGGTGGCTCGGATCTGGGATTGCAAGAGGTCTACCAGGCTTCCACCATGGTGGAAGAAAAGGCGGATCCAGATGCCAACATCATCTTCGGTACCATCATCGACGACAATTTGGGTGATGAAGTCCGCGTGACCATCATTGCTACCGGCTTCGATGCCCAAGCGAACCTGCAGGATGAATACGGCAAGCAGGAAGTAACCGCGCAGTCTGGTGCACAAGTGCAGCGCGGCCCGGCCGCTGATAATGCTGCTCGCTCGCAAGCGCAGGCTTCCCAGCCGCAGCCAGCACGCCCAGAACGTGGATCTTTGTTCAGCGAGCGGGAAAAGCCGCGGACACAGACCAGCCGTTCAGGTGGCTTGTTTACCTCCAACGAGCGTTTCCACGACGCTCCGGAGCCTCGTCAGCCACAGCATGCTGCCGAGCCAGACGATGATCTCGACGTACCAGATTTCATGCGCTAAGGCTTAGGCTTGTTTATGGCTTCTGATGATTCCTCCGAATCTGGCACGGGTGGCGCAGCTGTACCTGCGCCTGCCGACGTCGACAAGCGCCCTGTACGCATGGTGTTTACCTCGCGGAAAGGCGGGGTATCGCAGGAACCTTTTGACTCGTTCAACCTGGCAGATCACGTGGGTGATGATGTGCACGCGGTTGCGCACAATCGTGCACGGCTTGCCCGCGTGTTGGGGCTAGAGCACATCCAGTGGATGGAGCAGTTGCACACCAATACTGTCACCGTGGTGCGTGAACCCAGCGCGGAACCGATCGCCGTTACAGATGCTGTCGTGACGACGGTGCCCGGTTTGGCTTTGGGTGTGCTGGTGGCCGATTGCGTGCCGGTTCTGCTGGCTGATCCGGACGCTGGCGTTTGTGCGGCCGTGCATGCTGGCAGGATGGGCGCGCGCAACGGGATTGTCCCACGCACCGTGGAAAAGATGCGTGAGCTTGGTGCGGGGCCGCACGCTATTCAGGCTTTATTGGGTCCGGCGGCCAGTGGGAAAAACTACGAAGTTCCGCCTGCCATGGCGGCAGATGTAGAAAAGCACTTGCCGGGCGCGCGCACAACGACGACGCAGGGCACTACCGGACTCGATATTCGTGCCGGGCTGGTGCGCCAGCTCATGGGGTTAGGCGTGACTGCGATTGAGGCGGATCCACGGTGCACGATCGCTGAGAAAGACTTCTTTTCGTACCGCCGGGAAGGCCGCACTGGACGGCAAGCTGGCGTGATTTGGTTGACAGGGAAGTAATTATGTCTGATGACATTGAGCGCGCACAGTCGGGCCTAGACCAGGCACAGCTTGCAGCGAATCTCGCACACACCCGAGAACTGATCGCGAAGGCAGCCCGTGCACATGGCCGCACGCCGGAAGAAATCACCCTGTTGCCCGTGACGAAGTTTCACCCGACTGCAGCCATTGCCGCTTTGGCTGAGCTCGGAGAATTGGACGTGGCAGAAAACCGGGAACAAGAAGCCCGCGACAAAGCGGAAAAACTGCCGCATGTACGTTTCCACGTGATCGGCCAGGTACAGACGAAAAAGGCGAATTCCGTCGCACGCTGGGCATACAGTGTGCATTCGCTGGATTCGCGGAAGCTTGCCGACGCCCTCGATCGTGGCGTCGGATTGGCAATCGAACGCGAACAGCGCGATGCAGAGTTTGTGCTTCCCGTATACTTGCAGCTTTCTGCCGATGGTGACACCTCTCGTGGCGGGCTGCCTGCCACGGACTTAGAAGAACTGGCCGCGCGCGTCGAAAAGCTGGATCGGCTATCGCTGGCTGGCGTTATGGTGGTGCCGCCATTAGATGCTGATGCCGCTGCGGTATTTACCGATGCCCGGCAGTTGTGCGACAAGCTTGCTGCACGGTTCGGCCGCAGGTTGTATTTGTCCGCCGGAATGTCAGCTGACCTGGATAAAGCAGTCGCTGCTGGCAGTGACATCGTGCGTGTCGGTACCGGTATAATGGGGCCGCGACCAGTAGCTTTTTAAGCAGCGGATACGTACAGTAGCGGCTTCGTACGGCTTCGAGAAAATTTAGATGACTAGTTAAACACACAAGGGGAAAGCCAATGTCTATCATGCGCTCTGCCAAAGAATTCTTCTTTGGGCCAGAAGACGACGCTTATTATGAGTATGAAGAAGCCGCCGACTATGACCGACGCGACGGCTACCGGGATGCTCCCATGCGTGACGACGCCCGCGATGGCGGTTACCGTGATGTGCCACCGCGTCGGGAAGTTGCCGGTCGCGATTATGGGTATGACCGCGAGCCATTGCGGGAACCCGAAGCGGCACCGGCGCCTGGCCGTGCGCGTAGTTATGACGGCTACCAAGCTGCCCCGGCTGCAGGTCCGGCGGTAAATCCAACCCCGAGTGTGGTGGCGTTGTCGCTGGTGAGCTATGACGAAGCCCGCAAGATGGGGGAGGCATTCCGCGATGGTGATGTCGTGGTGTTCGAGATTACGGATGCTGAACGTGGTGTCGCCAAGCGCATCATTGACTTCTCTGCAGGTCTGTGTTTCGCTTTGCGCGGACAGATGAAAAACGTCACCGCTAAATTGGATACTGATCGTAAGATTTTTGCGATTGTTCCGGAACAAGCACAGGTCACCAGTATTGATCTGGAGCGTGCCGCAGGCTTGCGGTAACTGCTGTGGATGACTGCCGCAGTGTTTGTGAACCGTGGCGTTCAGTCAGCTGTGGCGTCGACAAGCTAGAACCAGGTTTCCACCCATTAGTGATCAGGTAAAGTAGGCGCCCGTGATAATGCTCGGAGTAATTCTTCTCGTTGCCATTCGGCTGTATACGTTGGTCCTGGTTGGGCGCATCATCATTGAGATGATCCAGTCCTTTGGCCGGACTTTCCAGCCACCGCGGTGGTTCATCATGATCGCCGAAGTGCTATTTATGCTGACGGATCCGCCGGTCAAAGCGTTGCGTCGGGTGATTCCGCCGTTGCGTACCGGTGGCGTCGCCGTCGATATGTCTGTCTTGGTGCTGTTCTTGCTGCTCATGGTGGCCAGCATGCTGGTGCGGGCGCTGCTGCTCTCTAGCACATGACAAGCCGCGACGAATCTGGCTCTGCAATCACTAGCAAAGGTATTCTTCAGGTATTACCTGCGTTGTAAGATTGATAGAAGCAGGCGAGTCAGATAAATTTAATATCGTTAATACAAAGCATGAGATTTTCGTAACTACTAGGTCTCGCCCGCATTCGCGGGGCCGTCACTTAAGTAAGAAGGGGAGTGCCAATGCCACTTTCACCAGCAGACGTCCACAACGTTGCGTTTAACAAGCCACCCATTGGCAAACGAGGCTACAACGAGGACGAAGTGGATCAGTTCCTCGACTTAGTTGAGGACACCCTGGCTCAGCTGCAGGATGAAAATGACGAGTTGCGCTCGCTTCTCGACGAAGCCGATAACAAGTCTTCGGCGAGTGCTGGTGCCGGTGCTGCCGCTTCCCAGTCTTCTTCGGTTGATGAGTCCAAGCTTCGCTCAGAGATTGAAGCTGACCTACGCTCGAAGATTGAAAAAGAAATTCGCGCAGAATACGACGAAAAGCTCAACGAGTCCCGTAAGGCCGCCGATAAGGCACAGTCTGCGGCAAATGAGGCGAAAGCGGAGCACGAAGCTACCAAGAAGGAATTGGCACAGGCTCGCCAGTCGGCAGAGGCTGCTTCCAAGTCCGCCGCTGCGGAGAAGCCGGCCAACGCCGCAGCTTCCTCGAAGCAGGCGCCTGCAGCTGACGCGCCAGCACAGGCCACCGCGGACGCGAGTGGCATGGCTACCCCTGCTACCCACATGCAGGCCGCTAAGGTCTTGGGCTTGGCGCAGGAGATGGCGGACCGTCTGACTTCCGACGCTCAGGCTGAATCCAAGGCAATGTTGGATGATGCTCGCTCTAGCTCCGAAAAGCAGCTGTCTGAGGCGCAAGCTGAAGCGAAGCGTTTGGTTGACGATGCTCAGCAGAAGTCCACGAAGCAGCTGAATGACGCGGAGACCCGCTCCCGCACCATGGTGCAGGATGCTGAGAAGAAGGCGGAGCAGACCACCTCGGATGCAGAATCCCGTGCGGAAGCACAGCTGCGTCAAGCCAACGAGAAGGCCGCGGCATTGCGCGCGGATGCTGAAAAGAAGCACACCGAGGTTATGAATACCGTCAAGCAGCAGCAGACGGCATTGGAAGCTCGTATCGAGGATCTGCGCACCTACGAGCGCGAGTACCGCACTCGTCTGCGCACCATGCTGGAATCCCAGTTGGAAGAGCTTGAGGCTCGCGGCTCTGCAGCCCCAAGCGGCGACATCAAGTCCAATAATAAGTAATGGCTGCCGTCCTGGCCGTAGAGCGTTAGCCAACGATTATCTGCTATAACGCGTTAGCGGCCACTCGGGCTAGGAGTTGGTGAGAACCATAAAGTGCCTGCAGGTTTTCCTGCAGGCACTTCTTCTGTCTTTGGCGATGCCCCGCACGGGGCATGCGTTTGTTCGGCGTGTTAAGCGTTTTCTCCCTGTAGTTCTTCGACCGCAGGATCATTCCATTTACCTTTGTCCACGCCCTTCTTGTACACCATGCCAGCGACAAGCGCGATGATAAACACGATTGCCATCGGGATCAGGATGACGTAGACATTTCCAACCGCAAACATCACTGGGATACACAGTGCGGTGATTAAACCTCCACCAAAGAATGGCTCAAAGGCCAGCTGTTTGTAGCCGAAAGCCTCCAACGCCGGAGACTTCTCGTCTGGGTCTGCTACGCGCAGCAGCGCCAATCCGGTGGCGGTGACACCCATGGACTGGCCGAAGTCGCCGACGCCGCGCTCTACCCAGAATTCTGGGATCACGCGTGGGGTGAAGAACCACAGAATGGCGACGTTGAACAGGATGCCGACGACGGAGAGCAATACGAAGGCCTGCCAGTAGTCCGCGATCACGGAGAGCGAGATCGTCGCCAGGGCAGAAGCAATCAACAGATCCAAGCCCAAGCCCTGGATACGCTTCATCATTTCGTGGTCGATTAGTTCGGTGCGTCCAGTCTTGTCCAAGAACAGCTGTACAATAACGCCGCCGATCATTGCCAGTGGGAACAGTGGGATATAACCCAGCAAGGTTGTGCCATCGCTTTCGGAGACGAAAACCGAATCAGGCTGGCCCCACAGCATGTTTTCGATCCAGGTGATCAGCTCCAGGAGCAACCAACCGATGATGATGGCCACACCGACCACGGCCATGTGCAGGGTCAGTGGCTCGATGGAGTTCGGGCGCGCAGTTTGCTTACCGGCCGAGACCTGCTCGTCGGAGGTGTACAGGCCCTGCAACTCAGATTCGGATTGTTGGTCGATGTTTTTAATGACTTGCGTTTTGCCTTTGCGCACGGCCCAGTTCAGAAAGCCCATGCCGACTATGATGCCTGCCACCAGGCCAACAGTAGCCATGGCGAGTGCCAAGTCGGTGGCTTCCGGCATACCGACGTCGTCGAAGGCTGGCTGCATACCAGCAGCGGTGCCGTGCCCACCTTCGAAGGCGATCTCGATCAACGCGCCGAATTTCTCGTCGACATCGAACAGCGGCGCCAGGATCAGCACCGCGAGTAACAGACCCACGACGTATTGTCCGGAGCCGTAGGCGATACCAATTGAAAGCTGTGGTCCGGCAAGCTTGACGACGCGGCCCGGCTTCGGAATTCGCGCGCCCAAAAACAGTGTCGCGAAAACGACGGAGATCAGCAGCCCGGGTAGGCTCGACCAAACTGTGTAGATGTCTTCGGTAAACAAGCCGCCGTCGGCCAGCCAATCCCAGTTGATGACGTCGGCAAGCCGGCCGATGACCTGATCACCCGCCACCAACGCCAGGATTCCGGCGATGATGCTGCTGGGCAACAGAATTTTTTGTAAGAATTTCAGCTTCACGCGTAGATACTTACCGGCGAGCATGATCGCCACCAGCAAGATCAGGGCGAAGCCTACGACTCCTGCACTCATATTCTTCTCTTTCTCTATTCAGTGCTGTGTTATCAGGTTCAGTACATCCCAGTGTTCGCACAGTGCTCACATACTGCCGCCAACTGCCCGCGGCGTGGTCACCGGCAGGTGCCTAGAAACGCAAAAAGTGGGCTAGGCGGCAGTGCTATCTGCAATTAATGCAGATCACTTACCAGCCTAACCCACAGTAAAAATAACCTGTGAATGGGCTAATAGTTTGTTGGCAGTATTGCCGAAGTGGGGCCGAAAGGCACAACGTGGCCGAATGCCACCGCCACGGCCCACCTACCCACACGGCCGAGGCACCCCCAACAGGGCCCTAGCAGTGCACCGGCCTAGTTAGGCAACGATGATGATGTCCAGGCGACGTGGGCCGTGCACGCCTTCAACGCGTTCCAGCTCGATATCGGAGGTTGCCGAAGGCCCGGAGATCATGGTGATCGGCCGGGTACCTTCGATAGCTTCCAGTGCTTGCGGCACCAGATCGACGACGTCTTTTTCAAACACGACGCAAATGTGGTGGTCGGGCACCAGCGTGATTGCGCGGCGGCCCTCGTTGGGCTGCGCGGACAAGAAGATGGTGCCGGTGTCGGCACAGGAGACGGTGGAACCGGTCAACACGGTGTCGATCGAATCAAGATCATCGATGGTCAGCGGCTGATCAGCGTGGTCGACGATGAAGTCGCGGTCCGGCAGCCATTTTTCCGATACTCCGGACGGCATCACACAGCTGCGATCTTCCAGTAATGCGCTGATGCGGTCCGGCAAGGACGCGAGATCATCGCGATACACATTGGCTTTGTAGTCTTCCAGGCGGTCAATGAGCACGTCGACAACTTCGGCCCCAGTGCGCTCGCCGACGCGTCGGTATTCGCGTGGTACGGCAGGTGGGGCAGGGTGGTCACTGAGTGAATTGCGCAAGCGCGCAAAGATTTCCGTTTTTGCGTCGCTGTACTGGTATGTCTGGTCCATTAGGATTCCGCCTCCGTTGTGTTTCCGCGGTTTTTCGCCCACCAGTGGCGGAAGGCCTGCTTCGGTGGCTTCGGAATATCGCGTTGCGACGTCCACGCGCCCGCGATGCCCGGTAGCCAGCCGATGGTTCCGGAACGTCCGGCGACGATGCGGCTCAGTGGCAAGCCGCGTTCGACGAGTTTCATGACTTGGCCGGAGCCCATGACAACGCTGGCGGCTTTCATCAGCGCGGCCATTTGCGATGGTCCGGATTGCTCGTCGACGGCCTTGGAGCGCAGGTGTACCAGGATGTCCGGGATATTGATTTTCACCGGGCAGACGTCGTAGCAAGCGTTGCATAGCGAGGATGCAAACGGCAGGGTCGCGTTTTGCTCCGAGGTAATACCTGTGAGCTGTGGCGACAAGATGGCGCCGATCGGGCCGGGGTAGACCGAACCGTAGGAGTGACCGCCAGCTTGCTCATAGACGGGGCAGACGTTCAGGCACGCCGAGCAGCGGATGCAGTGCAGCGCAGAGCGGCCATCCTCGTCGTTCAGCACGGCCGAACGACCGTTGTCCAGCAGCACGACGTGCACGTTTTCTGGGCCATCACCGTCGAATGCGCCGGTCCACAAAGATGTGTAGGGGTTCATGCGCTCCCCGGTGGAAGAGCGCGGCAGCAGCTGCAAAAAGACCTCGAGGTCAGAAAAGGTGGGAATGAGTTTTTCGATACCCATCACGGTGATGAGGGTTTCCGGCAAGCTCAAGCACATGCGGCCGTTACCTTCGGATTCCACGACGGACAGGGTGCCGGTATCGGCCACTCCGAAGTTCGCGCCAGAGACCGCGACTTTGCGTGACAGGAAGCGCTTGCGCAGGTGGCGACGGGCGGCCTCGGCCAAAACGGCTGGCTCAGAGGTCAGGTCGTCGCCGGCTTCGGGCATTTTTTCTTTGAAGATCTCGCGGATCTCATCGCGGTTGCGGTGGATCGCAGGCACCAGAATATGCGAGGGCTTGTCCTCGCCGAGCTGCACGATCAACTCCGCCAGGTCGGTCTCGGTGGCGGTGATGCCTTGTTCTTCCAAGTATTCATCCAGGCCGATTTCTTGGGTGGCCATGGATTTGATCTTGTTTACCTCCGTCTCGCCAGTCTCGCGGATCAGCTCGGTGACAATCTTGTTGGCTTCCTTGGCATCGCGTGCCCAGTGCACGTGACCTCCGGCGGCCTCGAAGTTCTTCGCGAATTGTTCCAGAAGCTCCGGCAGGTTGGCCATAACGTTGGATTTAATGGCAGACCCCGCGTTGCGCAGATCTTCCCAGTCCGGAACCTCGCCGACCACGTTGTTGCGCTTGGCGCGGATCGCGTGGGTGGCGTGGTGGATATTTTTGCGCATCTGCGTGTTTTGCATCTGGTGCTTGGCAGAAGCGGGGAACGGGGTGGAAAGATTGATATTGCCCTGGCCGTAGGCGGGCATTCCCAAAGCGACGGTACTCATTATTTCGCCTCCTGCGGGATGGAAAGTTCGTCGGCGGTGTCTGGGTTCCACGGATTGTCGCGGGTGGAGGCCAGAATTTCTGCCAAGTGCAGCGTGCGAGTTGTCGAGCCCTGGCGGTGCAAGATGCCGCCAATGTGCATCAGGCAGGATGCGTCGCCGCCGGTGCACATTTCGGCCCCGGTGGATTCGATATTGCGCACTTTTTGTTCACCCATGGCGCCGGAAACGCCGGGGTCTTTGATGGAGAAGGTGCCTCCGAAACCGCAGCATTCTTCCTTGTCTGGTAATTCCACGACGTTGATGCCGCCGACGGTTTCCAACAGGTCCGGCTGGCGGCTGCCCAGGCGCAATAGTCGCATGCCGTGGCAGGACGGGTGGTAGGTCACGGTGTGCGGGAAATAGGAGCCGAGTTGCTCGGCGGCGTTGGTGATGCCTTCGATATCGCGCAGGAATTGCGAAAGCTCGTAGGTATTGCCGGCGATGTCGGCGGCGCGTTCGGCGAGCTTCCGGTCACCGTTTTTGTTCGCGACCATTGGCTGTTGGTGGCGCAGGGAAGCAACGCAGGAGCCGGATGGGGCTACGGCAATGTCGTAGTCTGCTTTGCTGAACGCGGAGACGTGGTTGCGTACCACGGGCAAAGCGTCTTTGAGGTAGCCACTGTTGACGTGCATCTGGGAGCAGCAGGCTTGACCTTCGGGGAAGATGACCTCGTGGCCGAGTCGTTCCAGAATATTTGCCGTCGCCAGTGCCACCCGAGGGTACATCGCGTCGACGATGCAAGTAGCAAATAATGCAATTTTCATGGGAATTATCCTTAAACTAAGGCAGTGACGCATAAATCGGTTGTATAAAATTATCTGACCACCGGGCCAATTTCTGCAAAACGGCTGGAATGGCCGTTGGATGGTTACCGGATGGTCGACAACGCTGCGATGATGCGCGTGCAATTCCACGGTGCCACATCATGTGTCCAGTGGCATAATGGAATTATTGCTAAAAAAATCACACAGGTAATGCTTAGCAAGCAGGAAAGTCGGGGATTACAGACACCATGATGCTAGCGGTGCTCATATTGGCGTTTCTGGCCTTCCTAGGTCTCGTCTTGTTCTTGGCGACGGGCGCGGGCGTCTGGTTGGCGTTGCTGTTCGGCGGCGGTGGGGTGGCGTTGCTGCTGTTGCTTGTCGACGTTGTGCGCAAAAAATAGTAGGCTTAGTTTTCGTTGCGATGATCCGGCCATCACCGGGGAGCTTTCCGGAAGAACGGCGCTTAAGTGCTTATTAGAACCGGGCCGCAAGGTGAAAACCTTCACCACAACGAAGTGGAAAACGTCTGGCACGTTTTCAAGCAGGGTGGTACCGCGCTGAATTGGCGTCCCTGCACCGCGAAATTTCGTGCGTGAAGGAGAAACCGTGGCTGAAAATAACACCCCAGATCAGCAAACCGCCGCATCTGTCGGCAGCGTGTACCCGAAGGTCGATATGACCGACGGCAGCAATAATTTCCCGGCGATGGAGCGCATCGTCCAGGATTATTGGAAGAATGATCAGACCTTCCAGGCTTCGTTGGAGCAGCGTAAGGACGCGCCAGAATACATCTTTTATGATGGCCCGCCGTTTGCGAACGGCCTGCCGCACTATGGCCACCTGCTTACCGGTTACGTCAAAGACATCGTCCCGCGTTATCGCACTATGGCTGGTAATTATGTCCCGCGTGTGTTCGGTTGGGACTGCCACGGCTTGCCCGCTGAGCTGGAGGCTGAAAAGCAGTTGGGTATTAACCAGCGCCATGAGGTCGAAGAGATGGGGCTGGAGAAATTTAATGAGGTCTGCGCGACGTCGGTGCTGAAATACGCCGATGAGTGGGAAGACTACGTCAACCGCCAGGCGCGCTGGGTTGATTTTGACAACGGCTACAAAACCATGGACATCGAGTTCATGGAATCTGTCATGTGGGCGTTCAAGGAGCTCTATGACAAGGGCTTGATCTATCAGGGCTTCCGCGTGTTGCCGTATTCCTGGGCAGAGCATACGTCGTTGTCGAATCAGGAGACGCGCCTGGATGATTCCTATAAGGAACGCCAGGATCCTTCGTTGACTGTCTCTTTCCCACTGACGGGCACTCGCGCGGGCTCTGCTGCGGAAAAGACGCTGGCAGACAACCCGATCTTCCGTGACGTAGAAGCCGTGGCCTGGACGACGACCCCGTGGACGCTGCCGTCGAACTCCGCGCTGGCGGTTAACCCCAAGGTCACCTACACCGTCGTGCGGGTGGGCGAGAGCGGCTCGGAGGAATTTGTGGGCAAGCTGTTGCTGCTTGCCGACGACCTCCGTGATGCTTATGCCAAGGAATTGGGCAAAGATCATGAGGTGGTGCTCTCGCTGCCGGGTGCGGACTTGGTGGGCTTTACTTATGAGCCGATCTTCGGTTACTTCCCCAACCTGAAAAACGGCTACCAGATTTTGGCGGCTGACTACGTCACTACCGACGGCGGTACTGGTGTGGTCCACCAGGCTCCAGCTTTCGGTGAAGACGATATGTTGACGTGCCAGGAAGCAGATATCGAGCTGGTGATCCCGGTGGATGCCGACGGCGAATTCACCGCGGATGTGCCGGATTACCAGGGCCAGCTGGTCTTTGATGCGAACAAGAACATCATCCGTGACCTCAAGCAGACCGGCCGCGTGCTGCGCCACCAGGTTATTGTCCACTCCTATCCGCACTCGTGGCGTTCGGGCCAGCCGTTGATCTACCGCGCGATGCCAGCGTGGTTCGTGGCCGTCACCAAGTTCCGCGACCGCATGGTGGAGCTCAACCACAATGAGATTGAGTGGATCCCGGAGCACATTCGCGATGGCCAGTTTGGTAAGTGGTTGGAAGGCGCCCGCGACTGGAATATTTCGCGCTCTCGTTATTGGGGCGCACCGATTCCGGTGTGGATTTCTGATAGCGAGGAGTACCCGCGTGTCGACGTCTACGGTTCGCTGGACGAGCTGGAGCGTGACTTCGGGGTGCGCCCAACCTCGCTGCACCGCCCGGATATTGACGAGCTGACGCGCCCGAACCCGGATGATCCGACGGGCAAGTCCACCATGCGCCGCGTTCCGGATGTGCTGGACTGCTGGTTTGAGTCTGGTTCTATGCCGTTTGCGCAGAAGCATTACCCATTCGAGAACAAGGAATGGTTCGAGTCGCACAACCCGGCGGATTTCATTGTCGAGTATTCCGGCCAGACCCGCGGTTGGTTCTACCTGCTGCATGTGCTGTCCACCGCGTTGTTTGATCGTCCGGCGTTTAAGAAGGTCGTTGCCCACGGCATCGTGCTGGGCGATGATGGGCTGAAGATGTCGAAGTCCAAGGGCAATTACCCGGACGTGAATGAGGTCTTTGACCGTGACGGTTCGGATGCGATGCGCTGGTTCTTGATGTCCAGCCCGATCCTGCGTGGCGGCAACCTGATTGTTACTGAGCAGGGCATTCGCGATGGTGTGCGGCAGGCGATTTTGCCGATCTGGAATGCTTATACCTTCCTGCAGCTGTATTCCAGCAAGCCAGCGCAGTGGTCGGTGGAATCTAGCGATGTGCGGGACCGCTATATCTTGGCCAAGACTCACGATCTTGTCGACGCCATCGATACGGCATTGGCGAATACCAATATTGCCGATGCCACCGAGGCCGTGCGCATCTACGCTGATGCGCTGACCAACTGGTACGTGCGTCGTTCGCGTGATCGTTTCTGGGAAGGCGACGAGGCCAACCCGGAGGCCTTCAACACCTTGTACACGGTGCTGGAGATCGTTTCCCGCACGGTAGCCCCGCTGTTGCCGCACGTTGCGGAGGTTATTTACCGCGGTCTGACGGGGAAGCGTTCGGTGCACCTGGCTGATTTCCCCGCTGCCAGTGATTTGCCTGCCGACGACGAGTTGGTGCATGCCATGGACTACACCCGCGCGGTGTGCTCTGCAGCATCGTCGGTGCGCAAGGCGAATAAGCTGCGTAACCGTCTGCCGTTGCCGAAGCTACTGGTGGCGATGCCACAGTCTGGCCAGTTGGCTGATTTCGCGGACATCATTCGCGATGAGGTCAATGTCAATGACGTAGAGCTGACCGATGATGTGGATGCGGTGGGCCGTTTTGAGGTCGTCGTTAACGCGAAGGTCGCTGGCCCTCGTTTGGGCAAGGACGTGCAGCGCGCGATCAAGGCTGTGAAGGCCGGCAATTATGAGCGTTCTGGCGATCTGGTGCTTGCCGACGGCGTCGAGCTGCGTGAAGGCGAATACACCGAGCGCCTGGTAGCAGCGGATCCAGATTCCACAGCGCAGATCGCGGGCCGGGAAGGCCTGGTGGTGTTGGATATGACGGTGACTGAGGAACTGGAAGCCAAGGGCTGGGCAGCTGATGTGATCCGCGGTATCCAGGATGCGCGTAAGGCTGCTGATTTTGCGGTCAGCGATCGCATTACCGCCACGCTGTCGGTTCCAGCAGACAAAGAAGAATGGGCCCACCGCCACCGCGAGCACATCGCAGGTGAGGTATTGGCTACTGATCTGCAGGTTGTTACTGAGCCGCTGGATGGTGACAGCAGTGACAGCGACAGCGGCGACAGCAGTGCCAATGTCTACCGCGTGCTCGATGGCGTGAGCGTTGCCGTGCAGCTGGCCTAGGGTTCATTTTCTCGCCAGCGCAGCAGTTGTCCGCTGCTGGCACCGCGCCGGATAGCTTCTGTGAGTTCGTCGACAGAGCTCGGTTGCTGCAGACGGGCGCGTGCGGTCTGCGTCCCGGCCCAGTTGGTCCAACGATTCGTGTTCGTCGTCGCGTTGGGGTTGTGTGCAGTCATAGGTAGCACCGTCCTAATCCTCGGTAGGTAGGCCAGCGGTCAACGACTGTCCCGCCACGCACGACGGTCACCTGGTTAGCGTGCTCGGCACCTTCCCCGGCTTTGGCGTGGCGGAAGCGCACGGCGTCGCCAAGCTGATAATCCTGTGCGGCCGTGCCTTTCAGCAGGGTTTGGACCTCTCCGGCGCCTTCAGTGCAGAGGTAGCGCAGGCCGTCGGGAGGCAGCGGCAGGCGATTCGGGTGGGCCGTCCCCGAAGCTATGCGCCCGCCGCCAGCAACAGTGATGATGTTTTTCGCCGATGTGCGCACCACGGGAAGCTCGAACCACAGTGCGGGCCCGGCAGGCGAGTCGCGCAGGCAGTCGTAGTCGTCGAAAAGCGCAGGCATGATGATGCCCGACCCGGCACCAGCTTCCGTCACTACCTCTTCCGCGCATGTGGATTCCAACGAACCGGTGCCGCCGCCATTGACTAATTCCAGTTGACCACCTGCGCTTACTGCTTGCACTACCCGCGCGCGTCGTCCTGCCAGGGCGCGCCGGGCCCGGCGTTTCATGAGCCTGATGGCCCACGAGGTATCGGGAACACCGGCGATGTGGCCCTCGTACATCATGATCCCAACAAGTTTCGTATCCGGGCGTGCACGCACCTGCTTGGCGACGCGAGCTGCGTGTCTGGGTCGGTAAATGGGGGAGCGGCGGGTGCCGAAGTAGATTCCGGGGAGGGGTTTCCAGGATGCGTCGACGTCGATGCAGATTCGGAAAGGGGCGCTGCCTGTCGTCTTTGTGGGCAGAAAACCGAGGTGATCTGGGCTGTCAATCATGATGGTAATCGCGCGACGTAGCGTGTCATCGGCTGCCAGTGCTGCGAATGCCGCACGGTCGGTGCTGGGGTAGGCGACCAGGATGTCGTCGCTGATGCCGTCGCGGACCAAATCGATGGCCTCGGCAAGGCTATAGGCAAGGATGCCGGAAAACCCCGGCTTGTCCAGCACATAGCGCAGCAACTCCGGAATGTGGATGGATTTCGACGCCAAGCGGATTGGTGTTCCGTTCGCGCGGGCAACCATGTCGGCGGCGTTGGTGTCTACTTGGTTGAGATCACAGATTAGGCCCGGAAGTTTCATGACTAAACATTACCAGGTGAATGGGCACGTCAGGCGGGGTTGGAATAAAGCTATGCTGCACGCTGTTGTAGTTGTCATGGCAACTTTATTTAGTCCTTTGGAACTCGGTCGTTATACCTTGAAAAACCGCGTGACCATGGCGCCGTTGACCCGTCAGCGCGCAGGCCACAGCGGTGTGCCGAGTGAGCTGCACAAGAAGTACTATTCCCAGCGCGCTAGCGCCGGGCTCGTGGTTACGGAGGGGGCGTTCCCTGCGTGGACGAACCGCGCATTCCCGGGCCAGGCCGGCATTGTTGATGATGAGCAGGCAGCTGGTTGGCGCGAAGTCGCCAACGAAGTGCACGCAGCTGACGGTGTCTTGTTCATGCAGATCATGCACGGTGGGCGAACGAGCCACCCGGATCTTATCGACGGTGCCCAAGCAGAAGCTCCAAGTGCGCTGGACTGGGGCGGTGACGTCCGCGGCTTTTCCGGCAAGATGGAGGCGCCAGTCCCACGTGCGTTGGAGGCGGAAGAACTCCCACGGATCGTCGAGGAATTCCGCGCCGCTGCGCGCCGGGCTATCGACGCCGGCGTTGATGGTGTGGAGATCCACAATGCCAATGGATACCTGTTGCACGAGTTCATGGCGCCGAACGCCAACCAGCGTGACGACGAATTTGGTGGCAGCCCGGAAAACCGGTGGCGCCTGCCGGAGATGGTTATCCGTGCCGTCGTCGAGGAAATTGGCGCTGACCGCGTAGGTGTGCGTTTCTCACCTGCGCACGTTGTGCAAGGAATTGTGGAAGATGACGAAGCAGACATGGTGGCAACCTATGGTGGCCT
This sequence comes from Corynebacterium sp. LaCa_70, assembly GCF_058182015.1. Taxonomy (NCBI): domain Bacteria; kingdom Bacillati; phylum Actinomycetota; class Actinomycetes; order Mycobacteriales; family Corynebacteriaceae; genus Corynebacterium; species Corynebacterium sp. LaCa_70. The sequence continues at coordinate 1,588,459 of NZ_CP190914.1, read as the reverse complement.
CTTGGATGCAATCGCCCCATTGAACCTGGCGTATGTGTCCTTTTTGCACGCGGAGCCACAAGGCGAGCTGATTTCTACTTTGGCGAATAAAGCCCGCGCCAACGGTGTGACCAAGGTACTGATGAACGACGGTTTTGGCAGCGTCACCACCAAGGAAGATGCGGAACGCGAGCTGGAACTGGAGCACGTGGATGCTGTGGTGGTCGGTCGTCAGCTTATTGCCAACCCAGACCTGGTACGCCGGTGGGAAGAAGGCCTGGAGCTGAATGAGCCGGATGAGTCCACCTTTTACGTCGGTGGCGAGCGAGGCTATATCGACTACACAACCTACGAGGGCTAATAGCTAGTCGGGTAACCGGTAGCCCGCAGCTGGTGCTTGCGGTTGCGGGCCCTGCGCGCCCAGGCCGTGCGCTTGCTGCCTGCAGGTCGACAGATGGGGGTGGATGGTTCGCGGTTTCGTTATAAAATATTGACTTTCGTTTGGGGTGGGAGTTAGCCTGAGCGCAGGCTGGAAATTACATCGGAACAAACTTAGCGCATTGTGTTGCGTGTCAGTGCGTTTCTGTAGCCTATCGGGCTGCAGAAGGGGTTTGCTCTTAAAGGTTGCCAGTCTTTGTTTTCTTGGTATTTTGTCTCGGAAGGTTTCTTCATGAACTTCAACAAGCGCGTTCTGGCCGCTGCCGCGTTGTCTGTATCTCTCGTTGTCCCTACTGTCGCACCGGTTGCACAGGCTGCTGAGCACCTGGGATGTGAGCAGGCATTCCAGCTGAAGCAGGATTTTGATGGTACTGCTTCGATCGTGGTTGCGCAGCACTTGAGTAAAAACTGTGGCCTGTCCGCTGACGAAATTTCGAAATTGAGCGTTGATGAGCTGAAGAAGGTCGCTCAAGAGCTCAAGGACAAAGATGGCAACTCGCTTTCTGAAGAAAAGATCAATGGCATTAATAAAGCGGTAGTGAGTGGTGCCGCGAAGGATGCCGAGGTGAAAGACCAGAAGGAAGCCGAGCAGTTTACCGTTGCACCTCAGGTGAATGACATCAAAGCCGGTGACAAAGAGATTACCGGAACAGTTCGCCTATACCCAAGCGAGAAGAACTACGAATTTTCCGCTACTTTCCCAGGTGGTGCAGGTGAAAAGATCACCGTAGAGGCACCGGCTAAGGCTGCCACGGTTGACTTCAAGATCGCAGTGCCACAAGGCGTTGAGCTGAAGGCTGGCGACGAAGTCTTTGTTACTCCTATACCGAACACGATCAACCCACAAACCGGTGAGGGACCTGGTCAGACCATCGTTGTGAAGCCAGCTGACGTAGCTGACAACGGCGACGGTGCTAATAAAGAAGAAGGCAAGAAGCCAGGTGCGGGTGCCAACGACGAAGAAGGTAAGAAGAAACCAGGTAACGATCTGTCTTCCAAGGGCAGCTCGGATGCTGGCAAAGCGATTGCCGCTGTAGCTGGTTTGGGTGGGTTGGCTGCGCTGGTAGCTGGCGTCGCGCACTTGCTAAACCAGAACTTGGGTGGCGTGCCATTCTTGCAGCCAATCCGTGAATTTTTGGCGCAGTTCAACATTCACATCTAAGGTTCAGCGCAGTAGCGTAAGCCAAAAGTAGTCACTGCCGTTTGTCAGTGACTTTGTAATCTGACCGGGGCACCTCGATTCATGAGGGTCCCGGTTTTGTCTATTATCCCGTTTTGTTGCCAGCAGGTTCCGTGTTGGCTCCCTATAAGTGGACAGGATTGCCAGTATATTTTTATATAGAAAACTACAGCTAGATAGGTGTTTTTGACAACCAAATAAACGGCGCACTAAGTTTCTGCAATCGATCATTCAAGTGGTTGGATGAAATAACCGGCTGGCAGAATCCTAGGAATGTAAGCGCCCAGGCGAATACCTACGGCATCTGTTCACGAATGATCAGCCCAATTCCGTTGTATTGCCTTGAAAGGTGCCAATCATGATCAATAAACGTGCCGTAGCTGCTGCCGTTTTGTCTCTGTCTATCGTCATTCCCGGCGCTAGCTCGGTAGCGCAAGCGACAACAGCGCCGAAACACCTCGGTTGCGACAAGACAGTGGCTGAAGACGCTGGCTTTCGGGGAACCTCTTCGATTGTCGTCGCCAAGCATTTGAAAGTGTCGTGTGGGTTATCGGTCGCTGAGATTTCCCAATTGTCGGATTCCGAACTCACTCAAGTTATTGAAGAACTGGGAATTTCCAAGGAAGGATTCAACCCGGCTTTAGTGCGAGCCGCAGCCGGGACCATTGACCAAAACACTGATAAGTCAGGAAACGGTGGAGGAGCCGGCGACCATGATCGTGACAACCAGACCGGTGTGAGCGTAGACCGCATCAAAGCTGGAGCCCGGACCGTGACCGGTACGGTGTATCTCCAGGCAGATCAGGACGAGCAGAAAGTTAGCGCAGCGCTTCCAGGTCGTAACTTTGTCACGGTTACTGCGAAGAAGAAAAACCCGGGAAAGGCGGAAACTGTGAAATTCGAAATCCCGGTTCCGGAAGGTCTACAGCTACGGGAGCATCATCAGGTGTTTGTGTATACGGGCGAGGGTGCACCGACACCACAGCGCATTCGTAACGGTGGTGCTATGTTGCTGGTTGAAGCGGACGGGTCAGGTGGTGAGGAAAGTAGCGCGGATAGCGCAGATAATGGTGCACAAGCGCAGCAGACGCAGATTCTTGTCGACGATATCGTCGTTGGAGCTCAGACAATAACCGGGAAAGTGAAACTGCCCGAGGGGGTTTCGGAGCAGAAGATTGCAGCCTTTTTCCCACGCTCGCTATTTGGTGAAGCTATTGTCAGTAAGTCTGAGGCAGATGCAGCAGGAGTAGTGACCTTCGAAATTGGCGTGCCGGAATCATTGCATTTGCGGGTAGGGGATCAGGTTAAGATTGGACCAGTTGGAAGCCCCGCAGAGATTCAGTCGATCACAGTAAGGACTGCTTCCTAGTAACCGCGGTGGTTAGGTGCAGACGTTAGAGCCGTGTACATGTAATTTCTTGTGACGAGCGTTATCACAAAAGTCATAGACTTGGCCTAATGCAGCTTTCACGCTGAATATTTAAGCATTGTGCTTGACCACGAATAGCAATTGTGGCTTACTTTGTTTTGGAATTGAACATCCATTAACGAATCCTAATTCAATGTGTTACTGCTCCAGGTTCGCGGGTGGTGCAATAAAAATTATTTGTTTTAGGCTTCGGGATCGTTCATCTCAATTTCTACTGGTTTGTCCTGAAAGGTTTCTCGAATGCTTAATAAGCGTGTGCTTGCGGCTGCTATTATGTCCGCCTCCCTCATTGCTCCTGTTGTATCCCCGGCTGCCCATGCGCAGAACGTCACTATGCAACCAGGGGAATCTCAACAGTCACAGGTCTCTGTACTACAAATCGACCCTGTGAAAGAGGGTGCGACTAAGATTACTGGCCGAATTGGGCTGCAGGCGCCTGAGGAAACGGTGAAAATCACCGCGCTGCTTATGCGGCAAGTGCATCTGCTTAGCACCTCGGTATCAAAGAGTAGTTCTGATGTGCCTGAACTTGTTGAGTTTGAGATCATGATTCCGAGTACGCACTCGCCAATGGCTGGTGATCAAATTCAAATTGGTCCTGCGGGTGAACCAACAAAACAGCAGGTGATTACAGTTTTAGGATCGGATTCAGCCGAGCAGCAAACGCCTGCGCCGCAGCCTCTGCCGGAGCCGAACCCGGCACCGAATACGCCAGCTCCAGGCGGGGACGACTCAAAGCCAGGGGCTGACCAAAAACCGGAAGATGGCCAGCAGGACTCGAAGCCTGAATCAGGGCAGAAACCTGAAGGTGACCAGCCAAAGCCGGAAGGCGAAAAACCTAAGCCAGAAGGAGACCAAAAGCCGGAAGGCGAAACCCCTGGCGCAGGTAAGAAACCAGAAGCTCCAAAGGGGCCAGAAAATACCCCGAAGGATCCAAAGCTACCCGGTGATAATGGAAAGAATCCTGAGGTCGATAAAGATATGCTGCAAGGTAGCTCCACTATCGGCGATCTCTTCAAAATCCTCGCAGCTCTCGGTGGTGCGACCGGACTAATTTCTGGCGTCGTTAAGCTTTTGACCCTGGGGTCGGGTAGCGCGAACTTCGTGCAGTCGATTCGTGATTTCTTCGCGCAATTTAACATTAAGTTCTAGCGAGCTGTCGCGGCGGCACGTGAGTTCGTCGTAAAGCACGTCGTGCAAGTTTGAATTAGTGAGACCTAACTGACCGGAGTGTCCTTATCTAGGGTGCTCCGGTCTTGTTGTACCAGTATTATCGCATGTCAAAGGAATGATTTTCCCAGGATTATCAGGTTATTATTAGGGGTAAAACTGCAGCTAGATCGATGCTTTTGACAAATGAATCTTTTGCTGACTAGTTTCTTGCAACCGACCGCAGAGACTTTTGGAAGAACTTTCTACCTGGCAAAACCCTAAGAATGACATCACGACGCCAGTGGAAGAGTTAGCCAAGGACGATGCAGTCCGAACGGTTCATTGTTTTCCTGAAAGGTAACTCCCGCATGCTTAATAAACGTGTGCTTGCCAGTGCAGTTCTGTCGGTTTCGATTGCAGCTCCCATGGTGACTCCTACTGCTCAGGCTTCTGATGCGCATCTGGGATGTGCGCAGCTGCAAAAAGGCAGCGATTTCGATACTCGCAATATTGAGGGCCACTTGGATGAGCACTTGCGCCGCGCCTGCAAACTCAGCGCTGAACAAGTCAAGGCACTTTCTCCCGATGATCTGAATAAAGTCGCTGAAGAGCTCGGTTACGTTAATCAAACAATTAATATCGGTTTGCTGCATGCATACGCCTCGGCAGGCGAACCTGCGCAAGACAGAGGCGATCGTGCTGCAGGGGATTCTGCGAGGAAGAGCCTCGACAGTATCTACTTGTACCCCGTGAAAGCTGGTGACACCGCGGTCAAAGGACAAGCGTGGTTGCACACCCCTGGGCAAACCCGCACTGTTTCTGCCTTTTTCAAGGCCCAGGCGACGTCTGGAAAGACGACGGTTACGAACAAACAGACGGACCGGCCAGAGATCATTGATTTCACTATCCAGATCCCTGGGCCATATGTGCCGAGAGCGGGGGATGTGATTACCGTGGGATTTGAAGGTGACGCATCGTCGCAAAAACACATCACCGTCGATGCAGCGCCTTCATTAGAAGAAGAAACCCCTGAACCAAAGCCTTCTCCAGCCCCGGAAGCACCGGCACCGCACAAACCAGTACCGGAGAAGAAACCGGAAGACGGCGCGCCGGACCATGGCAGTGAACCGCAGCCAAAACAACCGGAGAACGGAAACAAACCTGGCGAAGGTGACAAACCAAGGGAAGGCGCAAAACCCGACGCTGGTAACAAGCCTGGTGCTGGAAAGAAACCAGATAGCCAGCCACAGGATCCTAAATTGCCGGAGGGTACAACTCCTGAGGACAAGAAACCGGACAACAAGGCACCTGAAAAGGAGCAGCCAGAAGACAAGCAACCTGAGCAGAAAACCCCAGAGCAAAAGACACCTGAAAAACCAGGGAACTCGAAGACTCCAGCCCCGAAGGTACCTGGTGATACCAAGAACCCAGGGGTCGACAAAGACGGCGTACAGGGAAGCTCGAGCGTTGGGGATCTGTTCAAGACGCTGGCCGCAATCGGCGGGGTGATTGGCTTGATCACTGGCGTCGGCAAGATTCTGTTCCAGGGCACAAACGGGCTGGACTTCCTGCAGCCGCTTCGTGGATTCCTCTCCCAATTCAATATTCGATTCTAATTTCACCTCTATTTTCCGGAAAGGAAAACCTCATGATCACAGCACGCATGGTGGCAGCCGGAGTCTTGGCCGCCGCGATCGTCATTCCAAACATCGCACCTGTCGCACAAGCCCAGGATTCGACAGCTACCGCAACCACTGACAACCCGACTATGACGAAGGCGCAGTCTGAAGTTGTGGTAAAGCCTATCAACATCGGTGATAAGACAATTTCTGGCAAGCTCCTTTTACGTAAAGGGGAATCGAGCCGCAACGTGGCCATTCGTTTTGATCGACGTAACCACCAGGAGACGGTCACCGTCGCACGTGAGGAAGCGCTGGGCGATGATCTTGTCGCTTTCGAATACCCAATTCCAACCAAGTATAAGTTGCAAGATGGTGAGCCAATCACCGTCGGAGTCCCTGGGCAACCGGAAACTTTCAAGCATGTTTTTGTAGGGGACACCAACGCTCCAGAGACCCAGGTGCCTGCGCCGGGAAATACGCCTGGTCAGAAGCCAGATGGGGAAAATAAGCCAGGTCAAAAGCCGGGTAATGACAAGCCGGGAGTTGTGCCGCAACCACCCCAAAACCCTGGCGCGACTCCGAAACCACCACAGCGTCCAGGTGGAGGCAACGGTGGCATGATGCTGGGAAGCTCGGGTTCGTCGAACTTGTTCGGCTGAAATTGCCCAATCCAGATCGCATAGCCCGGTGAAGCCTCTATTATTAATAAAAGAGGGTTGACGTACTGAGCTAAGCCTCCGCACCGGAGCAAGTCAACGTCGCATGCTGAAGAATTGCGTGCACGTACTTGCTCCGGCTTTTTTAATTCTGGAGTTTCCTTCTCTTTCCATACTTGGCGTAAGTCAAAATAAAGGTTCACTACCCCGTAAGGGCATCATCATGTCCATCGTGGCGGGCCTGTTCCTCGGTGTGGACTTCACAGCCTGGAACTACTCAATCTTCTACGTTGGTGCTGGCATCGCAGCGATTCTGCTGAATCTCCAGGTCATCATCGTGCCAATGCTGACCGCCATCTTCGATAAATACAAGATCCCACCAGTGTTCCTCATTCTGGTGCCGATCATGATCGCCGGTGTCGCATTGACCGGTGGCGTCTTCGAGCCATCAGAATCCACGGGCCCATCCACAATCTATGGAATTAGCACCCCACTGTTGGGCACCCTGCTGGGCTTGACCTCGGGTATCTGCTTCTCGTTCTACCTGTACTTCTCGCGTAAAGCTGGTACTACAGCTCCTCGTAAGGACCTGTACGTTCAGCCAATGATGTACACCGCAGCCGCACAAATGGTGGCACCGTTTGTCTGGGCGCATACTCGTTCTTCCCGCGGTGGATTCGACTTCACCCATGGCGTGCTTGCCGACGGTCAGCTGCCGCTTGAAAACCCGGAAACCGCGTTGGGTGATCCACTGACTGCTACCAACTGGTTGATGCTGTTGATGCTGGCCACCCTCGGTCAAGCTGTGGCATGGACCTTCGTTATTCGGCGAAGTTCCATCAGCTTTGCAGTTCGTCGGTATCTTGATGATCCTCGGAACGGTGATGTATCAGAATGGTCTATTCGATAAATTCATAGGCAAGAAGAAGAAACCACCGAAAGGTAAGGCAGGTAAAGATTATCCAAATGAGCTTGTCGACATCGGCATAGGCGGAAAAGGCCTGAAGGAAGAGCCTGAACCGGTGAAAGATCCGGGCGAAGGCCCGTGGCGACCAGCTTAACCACACCCCGTGGCGTCGAAGGAGGCTTTCACCCTCGGCGCCCTCGACCATGTCCGGTCCTTATGTCTTAACTACATAACTAGTTTTTGGAGGAAATCAATGCACTTGACAGAGCGTGAACAAGACAAGCTGATGATCGTCGTCGCAGGTGATCTAGCCCGTCGGCGTAAAGAACGCGGCCTTAAGCTCAACCAACCGGAAGCAGTCGCCTACATCACTGCTGAACTTCTCGAAGGAGCGCGCGACGGAAAATCCGTAGCCGATTTGATGAGCGAAGGCGTGACCTATCTCAGCCGCGAAGATGTCATGGAAGGCGTTCCGGAAATGATCTCTGATGTGCAAGTCGAAGCCACCTTCCGCGACGGCACCAAACTTGTCACGGTGCACCGCCCAATCCGCTAAAACATCAATCCCGCCCTGCTTGCATCCCCTCATTATGAAGGAGAATACCTTGATTCCTGGTGAATTCTTTATCTCAGAAGACGGCCCGATCATGTTAAACGAAGGCCGTGAGGCCATCACGCTCGAAGTCACCAACACTGGTGACCGTCCCGTTCAGGTTGGCTCGCACTTCCACTTCGCCGAAGCCAATGCGGAACTCGATTTTGACCGCGAAGCTGCCCTGGGCAAACGCCTCGACATCCCAGCCGGAACTGCAATTCGTCTAGAACCAGGTGATTCCCGCACCGTCAACCTCATCGACTTCGCCGGCGACCGTGAAATCCACGGCTTCAACGGCAAAGTCAACGGCAAAGTCGACTAGCTAAAAACCTACGTCGGAATACTTAAAACACCCAGCTAGAGGAGTAATACACCATGTCTTTTCAGATGGATCGACGCCAATATATTGAGCTTCACGGCCCAACGACAGGCGACGGCATTCGTCTCGCAGATACTGACCTTGTCGCCCGCGTGGAAAAAGATTTCACCAAATACGGCGAGGAAGTATCCTTCGGCGGCGGCAAGGTAATCCGCGATGGTATGGGCCAGAACTCGCGCATGCGTGGTAACGATATGGTGCCAGACTTGGTGATCACCAACGGAACGGTCATCGACCACACCGGCATTTTTACCGCAGATATTGCAATCAAAGACGGCAAGATTTTGAAGATCGGCAATGCCGGTAACCCAGACATCATGGACGATGTCGACGTCATGATCGGCGTGGGCACCGAAGTTATTGGCGGCGAAGGCAAGATCATCACCGCTGGTGCGATTGATACCCACGTGCACTTCATCTCCCCGGAGCAGGTGGAAGCAGCGCTCGACAACGGCACCACTACGCTGATCGGTGGCGGAACCGGCCCTGTCGATTCCACGAATGCCACCACGGTTACCGCTGGTGCCGACAACATCACCCACATGATCCGTGCGACGGAAAACTTTGCCGTCAACGTCGGTTTCTTGGGCAAGGGGCACGCTTCAGATGCCAACCCGCTGCGTGAGCAGATCAAGGCAGGCGCGATTGGCCTGAAGATCCACGAGGACTGGGGCGCCACTGCCAACACCATCGACCAGGCGCTTACTGTTGCCGACGAAATGGATATCCAGGTAGCTATCCACACTGACACCCTGAATGAAGGCGGCTTTGCCGACAACACCATCGCTGCGTTCAAAGACCGCGTCATTCACACGTTCCACACCGAGGGAGCTGGCGGTGGTCACGCCCCGGACATCCTGAAGGTTGCCGGCCTGAACAACGTTTTGCCTGCGTCCACGAACCCGACGCTGCCGTATACCGTCAACACGATGGACGAGCACCTGGACATGATCATGGTGTGCCACCACCTGAACCCAGACTTGCCCGAAGACGTCGCGTTCGCTGACTCGCGCATCCGGAAAGAAACGATTGCCGCAGAAGATGTCTTGCACGATCGCGGCATCTTGTCGATCACGTCCTCTGACTCGCAGGCAATGGGGCGTGTGGGTGAAGTGGTTCTGCGCACCTGGCAGGTTGCACACCGCATGAAGGAACAATTCGGTCCTCTGGCTGGTGACTCAGAAGGCAACGACAACGAGCGCATCAAGCGTTATATCGCGAAATACACCATCAACCCAGCGATCGCATCCGGCATTTCGCACTCTGTTGGTTCGGTCGAAGAAGGCAAGCTGGCCGACCTCGTTATCTGGGATCCGAAATACTTCGGTGTAAAGCCAAACATGGTCCTGAAATCTGGCTACGTCGTGCGCTCCATCATGGGCGATGCCAATGCGTCGATCCCAACCCCACAGCCACGCACCATGCGCTATTCCTTCGGTGCACTGGGCCACGCCTCTCGTCGTAACTCGGTGACGTTCTTGCCGACGGCTGCTATGGATGCCGGGGTGCCAGAAACGCTGCGCATCGCGCGCCGCTTCGTCGAGGCCAAGAATATGCGCAATATCTCGAAGAAGGACATGCGCCTGAACGACGCCACTCCTGAGATTAAGGTGGATCCAGAGACCTACGAGCTGTCTGTTGATGGTGAAATCATCACCGCTGAGCCAGCGACGGAACTGCCAATGACGCAACGCTACTTCTTGTTCTAGCTACAGGAAGCCCGAGTTTTCAGCCCCGATACTGCAAGAAAGGTCGATATGATTATCACTGAAATTTCCGGAAATTTGGCGAATCTACCTGGTGGCAGCTCCGAGCGCACCATCGACTGGGTGGAATTCGACAACGAAACCCGCTTGAAACGCGTGCAGCGCGTCCGCGCTAATTCCGGTGCAGAAGTTGCCCTGCGTTTTTCCGGTGACTTCACGGAGCTGAAAGACGGAGACGTTCTTTACGACGACGGCGAGAAGCTGTTCGTCGCCAAGATCAAGCCGACTGATGTTTTGGTTATCACGCCAGAATCTGTGCAAGAAGCACTGCGTGTTGCCCACACCCTCGGGAATCGTCACCTGCAGGCACAATTCTTTGGTGCTGATAGTCAGTTTGGCGCCGAGGTGATGGTGGTGCGCTACGACCACACTGTTGAGCACCACCTGGATCATGTGGGCGTGTCCTACGAGCGCACCGAACACGTAATGCCGGAGGCCTTCCGCCATGCCGAACACACCCACTAACGCCGTGGACTCTGCCGAGACGAGCACCAGCGGTTATGCACAGCTAGTGTTGTGGCACCTGACGGACTCCGCGTTGCCTACCGGTGGCTTTGCCCACTCTGCGGGGATGGAAGTCTCGGTGCAATCCGGTGAAATCGATTCCCCGGATACCTACGGACGCTGGCTGCACGGCTACCTGCGGCAGGCGAGCTTTTCTGAAGCGCTTGCAGTCCGCTTCGCGGTGGAACTGCAGCAGGCCGCACTCAGCGTCGAAGAGAAACAGGAACATCTGCACGCTTTAGACCGTCTGGTGCATGCGTGTCAGACTCCTAAACAAGTGCGAACCTCAATGAATTCGATGGGTAAGCGCATGTCCCGCGTCGCAGCCATCATCGCCCCAGAAGACCCACTGGTAGCGCACTATAAAAAGAGCCTGACGGGCCGTAGCCTGCGGGGCAACCCGGGCGTCGCGGCCGGCTTGGTTCTGGGATCTGTGGGCGTGGGTGCACGCGAAGCCGTTACCGCGTATCTCATGCAGATGGCGAACTCGATGACGCAAAACGCGATTCGCGCTATTCCGTTGGGCCAAGATGCCGGACAAAGGGTACTCGTGCAGGCTTATCCGGCGATCACCCAGGCTGCACAGATGACGATGGCCCATGACGTCAGTGATCTTGGTGTCGTGGCACCACGCTTAGAGGTCGCACAGATGGCTCACGAGAGCCTGATCTCTCGGATGTTCATGTCGTAGATCTCTTATTAACCTGGTGCCGAAATCTGGTGTAGGGCCGACGGTGCACTGCACATACACGAAACGAAAGGAACTTGTTCCATGAGCATTATTAAAATCGGCGTTGGTGGCCCAGTTGGCTCGGGTAAAACTGCGCTCATCGAGCGCATCACCCGTGCCCTGGATGGCGAAGTCTCGATGGCTGCCATCACCAACGACATCTACACCACAGAAGATGCAAAGATCCTCGCCCGGGATGGTCTGCTCCCGGTAGACCGCATCATCGGTGTCGAGACCGGCGGTTGCCCGCACACCGCCATCCGGGAAGATACCTCCATGAATGAAGATGCCATCGAGGAATTGATGAGCCGTCACTCGGATCTGGAGCTGGTTTTCGTGGAATCCGGCGGAGATAACCTGTCTGCGACGTTCTCGCCAGAACTCGTGGACTTCTCCATCTACATCATCGACGTGGCCCAGGGCGAAAAGATTCCGCGTAAGGCAGGCCAGGGCATGATTAAGTCCGATATGTTCGTGATCAACAAAACTGACTTGGCACCACACGTGGGTGCGGACTTGCAGGTGATGACGGATGATTCCAAGGTTTTCCGTGGCGATAAACCATTCGTGCTAACGAACCTGAAGTCCGACGAAGGACTAGACGAGCTCGTCGAATGGATCCGCCATGACGTGTTGATGCAGGATCTGGCTGATTAGTATGTGGCAGCTCCCGCAAGACCGTTTTTTGCATGATCCACCGCGCAAAGAAATGGGCGAGCTGGAACTCGGTATCGCCCTCAGTGACGGCAAATCAGTAGCAACAAGGCAGTATCACACGCGGGCCTTGAAAGTGATCCGCCCGCATTATCTGGATGATTCCGGGCAGGTTTACTACATCATCGTGAACCCGGGCGGCGGATACGTCGGCGGCGACGCCTACCGGATTGACCTGGACGTCGACAAGAATGCGTCGATGCTGATCACAGATCAGTCCGCGGCCAAGGTGTACCGCACGCCCGATGAGTACGTCGTGCAGAATATGAACTTCTCCGTGGCCGAAGGTGCGGTACTGGAATACATTCCGGATCAGCTCATTTTGTACCGGGATGCAGATTTCCGCCAGCACATCACGGTGAAAGTGCACCCCACAGGCAGTTTGTTCATGTCGGACATCGTCACCCCAGGATGGTCGCCAGATGGGGAACAATTCCGGTACACCCAGGCACACCTGCGCAACGTTGTGGAGATTGACGGCGAGACCGCTCTTGTCGATAACCTGCGGCTATGCCCGCAAGAAACCGAGTTTGATCAGAATCTCGATTTCGCGATGGGCGGGCGCACTCACGTGGCGACGGCCATCTGTTTCGACCCGGCCGTGGACGAGGGACTTTTGGCTGCAGTCCGCACGGTGGTGGGTGAGCATGCCGACGCCGATGAGTCCATGGAAGCAGCCATCACCGCCACGGAACGTCCAGGTTTTGTTCTGCGCGCAATTGGTAAGCGGACGGAAGAGCTTTTGGCACTGGTGCTGGCGGTAGCCGGGATGGTTCGAGCGACCCGCGGGCAAGGCCCAATCAATCTGCGGCAGTACTAGGCCGTTGCTAGGGCAGCGTTAGGGCACGGTTATTCCTCTATTCCTCGTGTTCGCTGCCCATGCAGTGGAGAAGTTTATGCGCGTTTTCATCTTTGAGCGCATAAAACATTGACCGGCCTTCACGTTTATACGTGACCGTGCCATTGAGTTCCATTGTGCGTAACGCGGCCGAACAGGTGGCGACGCGCAAACCCGTGGTTTCTGCGAGTTCACTAACGGTGAGAACATACGGTCCTGCGAAGTGCAGGGCCGTCAGTAGTTTCAGGCGCGTGACATCACCGAGAATGCGGAAAGTCGTGCACCAATTTTCGGCGCGTTCCAAGTTGTTTTCGAGATCGGACATGCCTGCTCCTGAGAACTATCTGCGGAATTCATTACTAAGCTTAGTGTTAACTGCGTGGAATTTCTTATTCAATTGATTGGTTGATAAAATAAAGCAGTGAACACCGGTCGAACCGAATCTGAAACCCGGCTTGCTTCGCACAACGAAGCACAGCCAGAGGACGCTGAACCTGACAGTTCTACGTCAGACATTCTCGGTTTCTCTGCACAAGCACGGCGTACCACGATATGGACAATCCTGCTCGTGCTCCTGCTCATTACTGTTTTCGCCTGTGGCATCATTATTGGGCCGACTCCGATTAACTTGTCGGATGTCCGCATCGCATTAGCGCACAATATCTTCGGCGTGGAAGCTCCCACTTCCGCATCGTCGACTAACGCTGTCATTTGGGATATTCGTATTCCTCGCTTGATTCTGGGGGCCGCAGTAGGGGCAGGTCTTGCCGTCGCTGGCGCGATTTTGCAGGCGGTGGTGCGCAACGCGCTGGCGGATCCGTATATTCTGGGCATCAATTCTGGTGCTAGTACTGGCGCTGCGCTGGCAATTCTGTTCGGTGTGGGTGCAGGCTTCGGCGAATATGCTTTGCAGGGTGCCGCTTTTATCGGTGCGCTCGCAGCATCGGCAGTGATGTTCTTCATTGCTCGTTCCGCGGGGCGTTTGACTTCCGTGCGCCTTCTCATGGCAGGTATTGCCGTGGGCTATGCGCTGTCTGCCGTGACCTCATTTTTGATTTTCGCCTCCGATTCCGCCGAAGGCTCACGCTCTGTGATGTTCTGGCTGCTCGGGTCGTTGGGCCTGGGCCGTTGGGGGCTGCTGTTGCTGGTGAGTGTGCTCGTCGTGGTGGCTGTGACGATTGTCTTCTGGTCCATGGGGCGCCGAATTGATGCTTTGACCGTCGGCGACGACGCGGCGCTGACGTTGGGCGTGAATCCGGATCGCATGCGCGTGCTCCTGGTGGTGCTGACTTGTATTCTGGTCGGATCCGTCGTCGCTATGGCTGGCTCGATTGGCTTCGTCGGTTTGGTGGTTCCACACGCAGCACGCCGCTTAGTGGGTGGTTCGCACCGCCACATGCTGCCGGTCGCCGCGTTGCTGGGAGCTAGTCTCCTGATCGCAGCGGATATTGGCGCGCGCACGCTACTGGCACCGCAGGAAATCCCCATCGGCATCGTGACCTCCTTGGTGGGGGCACCATTTTTGATCTTGCTGGTCCGTCGGATGGGGGTACTGAAATGATTACCGCGGAAAATATTTCTTACCAGGAAATCATCAAAGATATCTCCTTCGAAATTCCCGACCATGGTGTCGTCGGTTTAGTGGGGCCGAATGGCTCTGGCAAAACCACGTTGCTGCGCACACTATTCGGCGCGTTGCAACCAACTGCGGGGCGGGTGCTGCTGAATGGGAAACCGCTTTCTACGATGCGGGCGCGCACTATCGCCCACGAGCTTTCCGTGGTGGCGCAAGACAGTGGGGAACCACCACAAATGACTGTCGCAGAGGTAGTCCGCCTCGGGCGATTGCCGCACAAGGATAATTCTGCTGACGGCATCATCGCTGCTTTAAAAAACGTCGGAATGTTGCATAAAGCGAAAGCCCCGTTGACGCATCTTTCTGGCGGTGAGCGGCAACGCGTCATGATTGCCCGCGCGTTTATCCAGGATGCGTCGCATATTTTGCTCGACGAGCCGACGAACCACCTGGATATCCATTATCAGATGGAGGTGTTCAACCAGATCAAGCACTACCGCGCCAATGCCACGGTTGTGTTACACGACCTGAACATGGCGTTGGAGTACTGCGATTGGATCCACTTGCTGGATGACGGCCGGCTGGTGGAATCGGGGCCGCCTGGCGACGTTCTCGTGCCGGAGATTCTCGAGCCCATTTACCACGTTGGCGTGGTGCGCACAGAGCATCACCTACACTTCGAACGGTTAGAAAAATGAAGAAGCTAGCACAAAAGAAATTCGCTCCACTACTGATCGCACCACTGATCCTGGCAGGCTGCAGCGCTGCTGAAACCGAAGACACCGCGATCTCGCTGCAAAACTGCGGCCGTACCGTAACCCTCGAGGCTCCTCCAGAGCGGGTGGTTTTGCAAGGGCCAACCTCGGTTCCAACCCTTCAGCGCCTGGGCGTGCTGGACCGCGTGGTCGCTAAAGCCGGTGACTATCCGGAAGAGTACTTTGACGACGAGACTAATGCGGCGTTGGAAAAGATCCCTTCGCTGACCAGCCGCCAAGATGCGACCGGCCACTTGGAGCTGTCGAAAGAAGCCATCATGGCGGAAGAACCTGATTTGATCATTGGCCAGAGTGAGACGGTGAACCCGGAAACCACCATCGAGACAGCTCTCGTGCAAGAGCCAGGCTTTTGTGGCGAGGTGAAAAACGCTTCCTTCGATGATGTTTATGACCACATCGACTTGTACGGCACCTTGTTTGCGAAGGAAGAAGAAGCTCAGAAGATCAAAGATGAAGTGGCTGCGGATCTGGAGAAGATCGGCTCCGACGTTGGCAAGGGCAAGACGGTGGCTGTGCTATACCCAGGCATCGAGGGTGCAAGTACCTATGCTTACGGGAAAGACTCCATGTCTAACCCAATCGTCGAAGCAATGGGACTGAAAAACGTCTTTGGCGATGTCGATGATCGCGTTTTCGAAATCAGTGCAGAACAGTTGGTAGCTAAGAATCCGGATGTCATCTTGCTCTTGCACTCCGGCCAGGACGGCGTGAAAGAAGCCGTCACTAGCTTGGCGGGTGCGGACACCGTCACCGCGGTGAAAGAAGACAAAATGCTATCAATGTTGTTGGCTTTTGCTGAACCACCATCACCACTGGCTATCGATGGTGTCGAGCAGCTGAAGAAATTCTTGTCTGACAACTAGCCCAACGCTAGCCGCGTACCTGATCGGCGGCCTGGGCGGCCGTGATCAGGCCCAGCGGCATACGCACCATCTCGTCGGCACCCACGTTGTAGGAACGTGAGATCAGCCCGGAAACCAGATAGCTGCCGTCGGGTTGCGGGGTGAGCCACGGATCAGCGACCGCAACTTCTGCCAGAGTAAAGCGGGCAGTGGTAATCACGGTGCCTTTGTATTTGCGCACGCCGTCGCCGTTTTCTGCGGCCGCATCACGGGTGAAAGACACCCGACGCTCGTCCACCTTCGTCGCTCCGTTTTTGGCGTTGACCCCACCGTTGGTGATCTCTGCGAAACGGAAGGCAAGGTCGGCGTCGACAAGAAGATCTGGTTGGGGTGCAGGAGGGGTGTTTGGGCCAGGTTCGGGTGAATAATTCACGGGAATATAAAACTCTTCGGACGCGTTGATGGAACCTGCGCCAGGGTAAACATAGACTCCCCAGTTATCGCCCGGAGTGGTCTCGGGCGGATCCACCACGATGCGAGCGGTGAAAGAGCCGTCGGCATGCATCGGTTGTTCCTGCCGTGCGATAGAGCGGCGCATGTCGATAGCACCTGCCGGAATGCTTTCCAAGGTGCCTTCTGGCATGACCCACGCCATACGATCGTGCGGGTGCGTGCGGGTAGATGGAGCTGCGCCCTCGCTGGGCTTCCAGTGTGCGGGAAATGCGCCGTACAGTGCGAAGAGGCCATTGGGCACACCCGGTGGAACGGGGAACGGGAAGCCGCCTTGGTTAGCCTCGGGGGAGAATCCGGTGCCATGTACCAGCAGCACGTCGCCGCGGTGGACGGTTGCGCCTTCGACGGGGGTGCCGTCTTCAAAAGTCACGGTCACCTGTGGATTTTCAGAAACTTTCGGGAAAATAGGAAGGTCGTCCGGAACCACTGGGGTGGCGGCGTGGGCGTTCGGGGTGATTTCGGGAGTGCCGGGAACAAGCGTGCTAGCTCCGAGGGCGAGGGTGAGCACGGCGGCGGAAAGCGATCTTGTGCGGAATGGGCGGTGAGCGTTCATATAACTCAGATTAATCCATGGTCAGGTTCGCCAATCTTAATTATGTATGTTTTGTGTCACCCGGGTGATGATCTGCTGGGGCGGTCACTGGATTGTGGGTGTCTGATCTCTGACGTTAGAAGTGAGTCTGCCTGCTTGGTGAAATCTGCGTTGAAAACCGCTTTCCCAGTGCGTGGACGCGGAGTCAGAAAGCTTCCGGGGGTAAAATGGTGGAGCCGACAAAACCTTACTCAAAAGATCAATTTTTCACTCCAGTCAAGGAACGCGAATGAGCCTAAAGATATATGGAATCGATGTAGAAGAGACTCAATATGATGGCGGGCTTTTTATACAGTTTTGGGAGGAATTCCTCACTGATTATCTACAGCAATTCAGCCAGCCTGACATTATTGAATTAGCCTCAGAGGGCGGTGAATATGAGTTGGCCTTTGAACGCGCGGTGCGTAGCCTGATTGATGAAGACATTCTCGTTAGTGAGAGATGGCTTAAAGCGATCGAGTTGGCGGTTTATATCCCAGATTACTGGCGGTCAGATTTTGCCGAATACGCCAAGCGCGTCCGCGCGCACCACGCTAAGGCAAGCGCTTAACCCGAAAAATTCACCACCAACCCGGCCCGATCATCATCGCGCCGGGATTTGTCAAAACCGCATCAATAGCATTCCCAGGAGGAGTCGCCAATGGATACAGCAACCGCTACCGCAGATAACTCGAATGCACACGCCGAGGAGATCCAAGAGCATACCGAGACACTCAAGGAAGCATTCGACAAGCTGCAAGCACAGGTATTAGCGCTCCGTATTCGTGGAGAAGAGGCGTGCTCGACGTGTGCTGCTACCAGCGACTTTGCATTACCCCACGTGCCTGGAGAAGAGAATGATGGTGGGGTGTGCTACACAGCTTTCAGCTCTTTGTACAGCCGGGGTATGTTTCTCAGGCCATAGCCTACTGCCATAGCAAAAGCTGCGTATAGGATAAGAGTCAGTTCAATAGGTCCGGGTAGGGCATTACTGACGATAAGCGCTACGCCGAGTGTGATGGTGATTATTTTTTCCATGATGGTTACTTTCTGTTGTAGGGTGCGGGGTTAGTAGACGAACTGGGAATCGAACCTGACTGACAGTACCCACCAGGGCTGAACGTCTCACGGTGTAGGTGTAACAAAACCCAGCGCGATGATCATCGGCCGGGCTGGTAGTTAATCTTAGTGGCTAGGTACTTGCCCTGGCGTGGTGGGCGCGTACTCGCTTGGCGTAGTCGGCGAATCGCTGCTGCCAATGGTCTGAAATGTAGACTGCTGTTTCTATGGCTTCCAGCCACTGCACACTGATCATAATATCTTCGTAAATTAGATCGCGGACAGCTAGCTCAAACGCTAATTCATATTCGCCTCCTATTGGTGCTGTTTCAACCACATCAGGATTACTAAACTCTTGTGAATAATCAGTAAGAAATTCTTCCCACAGGGCGATGAAAAGGTCGTCATCATAACGTGCTTCCTCAACATCAATGCCGTGAATCATGAGGGGTATTTCTTCCCTTTCACTGGGATGAAAAATTCATCTTTACTATAAGCTTTAGTCGGGTTCCACAAGTTTACCACCTTTAACCTGCATAACCCCTTTTCTCCGAATTGGATAGGCCGTTTTTAATACAGCAGTACGTTTTGAGCCTTTCCCTATAATATCCCAGCCTACTTCGACGAGCAGCCCATCAACCCATTTTCGGGCTTCACGATAGCTCCCTCTTGCCTGATAGCTCTCTGGATCTTCAATAGTCTTATGCACTGCATGAACAATATCTTGAGGTATCCATTCTTCCGGGAATACTGTTTTACCCTTTTCCTTAGAACCATAAAGGTGTCCAAGGCGATCAGAAACTTCGTGAGCACTTCTACCGATGTGTCCAGGACCTTTACCTAATTTCCCAAGTTCGGAATACTTCCAGCCGAATAAGAAGTGGAATTACCTCCGCATACGCGGAGAAGAGAACACTTGCAGAATTACGCAAAGTTATTACTCGTATGGCGCGTTATCCCATCTCACGGTATTGCGAAAATTGGTAAACCCCGCGCGGTTGGTGGTAGCATTCAGGCCATGGAACACAGAGTATGGCTAGAAAAAATCACAGACGATTCCGTACTCGCGATAAGCAAATCAATCGGTGTAGCCAATTCCACGCTGGTAGCCCAGCTGAATAAGCAGAAAATTTCAGCGGATAACGTCGTGAAAATTGCAGAGCATTACGACCTGCACCCCGTAGGCGCGCTGGTAGATACGGGCTATATACATGAGAAATGGGCACGCACCGTAGACCCCGTGCAGGCCCTGCGCGAGGTCACCGAGGACCAACTCGCCGACGAGCTGCTGCGGCGCATGAAATTGGGCCAAAATTCCGGGGCGCTAAAACAGCCGGTTGATGAGCTCGTGGCACGCCGGGGGCTGGATTTCGATCAGGCCGTTGCAGATTCCAGCGCTGCAGAGCCAGAGCCTGGGAGTCAAGAATGATTCAGCTAGAGCGTATCGCCGACAAAAGAGGTATTGCGATTGTGCACCATCGTGGCGGGGCGAAAGGCTTTCGTGGGTAGATCGCGGTGTAATTAGCCTCCGCCACGGGCTAGGTGAGGTACAAGCCCGCTGCATGCTAGCCGATCACTACTATGGCGATAGCGCAGGCGGAATTATCTCCGAGTGCGCGGAGAAGAGCTTCATATTTTTTGTGGGCCTGGCACTACGCAGGAATTACCTCCGCATGCGTGGAGAAGAGGGACGCTAAGGGTAAAGGCGGGCACGTCCGACCGGTGCCATGCCCAGCACGATTAGCGCGAAGAATTAGCAGCGCGGGCGCGTGGTTTTTTCCTGGCGATGATCATGGGTACATATCACCAGCATGGCTAGGCAAGATGGTAACGCGTTACTTGCCGGATGGCTGGACTGTGCATAAATTGCGGCATCGTTTTGCGAGTGTGGCATATGCCGACGGTGGGCGCGATCTGCGAGCCGTGCAGGCTGCGTTAGGACATGCCAGTATTGCGACTGCTCAAATTTATGTGAGTACGGATGATGATGCGGTAACGCGGTCTGTGCAAGCCGCTTGGAAGATCGCTATCTAGCGTGCTTAACATCACATAACATATGTCAACCACGGTATGCATGTCTACTGTAGTTTGCACTAGTATTAATCACAGAAAGGAGGTGATGATAATGATTGGTTTCATTGAAGCACTGTCAAAGTTAATGGCTTCAATCGCTGGCCTAATAAGCCGCGGTGGTGGGATACCGTAACCTAGACAAGGACCAGCGAAAGAAGGAAATCACCAAAGACCCCTGAGAGTCGGGGTGTCCGGGGGAAGGCCCGAGCACCTTTTATCCTAGCAAAGGAATTTTCACCATGGAACGCTACATCTATCTTATGACCGCAATCTGCGCTAGCGCGGTACTAATCACGGGTGCTAGCGCGTGGGTGCTTATCCCACTGGTAGCCGTGGCAGGGGTTACTTACGGTCGTGCCAATGCCTAGCCCTATTGATCGCGTAGCTAATGCCAAGTCTGCCTATGAGCAGGCAGAAAGCGCACTAGCTAGCGCGCGCGATGATTATTACCAATCGATTGATGCCGCCGTTAATGCCGGGGTTTCCAAAATGGAACTGCACCGACGAACTGGCCTATCTAGAGCGATGCTATACCGCATCATTAACCGATCTGATCAATCTTCGCAGGGTGATGCGTGAAAAGCCTAGTTGACGCTAAGGTTTTGCAAGGCCCAAGCTAGCTCTTGTGTCACTTTCCAGCCACGGCGGCCACTGTATGAAATTTCGCCCTTGATCGGTTTAGCCAGCGGCTGTTCAATAAATCCAAGTTCTTTCAGTAACTTAGCGTGTTCCGTCCAGCGTAAATCAGCGTAAGTTGAATCATTGGGCATAAACCAATAATCAGGGTCTTCTACGTTTTTGCCTTGCGCGTGAAATTCCAGTCGCGGGGGCCGTGGCAATAGCGCGTCTTGTTTTACGTAGTTCACGACAAAGTGAGGATCATTGAAGTCTAAGTGTCCAACATTTCGAGTAGCCCAGGTGAGTGGAATTACCTCCGCATGCGCGGAGAAGAGGTATTGACCGTGGTATGCGACTGGTGCACCGGGGAATTACCTCCGCATGCGCGGAGAAGAGAAACAAGCAACGATCGAAGCAAAACTTACCGAGGAATTACCTCCGCATCCGCGGAGAAGAGGTATTGACCGTGGTATGCGACTGGTGCACCGGGGAATTACCTCCGCATGCGCGGAGAAGAGCAAGATCGAAGCGAAGCGTGATCCCAGCATCGGGAATTACCTCCGCATGCGCGGAGAAGAGGCAAAACCGACCTGTACGCCAAGGGGGCTGAAGGAATTACCTCCGCATGCGCGGAGAAGAGCCCCGCGCCCTCAGCGGGCACCAAAATATCCAGGAATTACCTCCGCATGCGCGGAGAAGAGAGTGGCGCCCGCGGTGATGGCCGTAAAGCCACGGAATTACCTCCGCATGCGCGGAGAAGAGGCTTCGAAGAGGGCTAGGCCATGGTCGATATTGGAATTACCTCCGCATGCGCGGAGAAGAGCAGGGTTACTGGGGGGGAGGGGATCGTTACGGTGGGAATTACCTCCGCATGCGCGGAGAAGAGATCACCGCGAGCATTTCCGGTAGCGTGCCCCGGGAATTACCTCCGCATGCGCGGAGAAGAGCCCCTTGGATGACCTCAATCCCTACCGAAATTGGAATTACCTCCGCATGCGCGGAGAAGAGATGCCGTTTTGAGCTGTGAACCACACACGCGCGGAATTACCTCCGCATGCGCGGAGAAGAGGGACTAACCTCATGGCAATCAAATCAACCATTGGAATTACCTCCGCATGCGCGGAGAAGAGGGACTAACCTCATGGCAATCAAATCAACCATTGGAATTACCTCCGCATGCGCGGAGAAGAGGGTGGCCTTATCGGTGGTATTCCGCGCGCCATGGAATTACCTCCGCATGCGCGGAGAAGAGGCCAGTTAGTCCTAGTACGGCTCCGGCGGCAAGGAATTACCTCCGCATGCGCGGAGAAGAGCATTAATCACCCACACATCCTCGGTGGTTTCAGGAATTACCTCCGCATGCGCGGAG
Organism: Corynebacterium sp. LaCa_70; assembly: GCF_058182015.1. NCBI lineage: Bacteria > Bacillati > Actinomycetota > Actinomycetes > Mycobacteriales > Corynebacteriaceae > Corynebacterium > Corynebacterium sp. LaCa_70. Next base: position 1,566,173 of record NZ_CP190914.1, on the reverse strand, counting down.
AAGAGGAGTGGCTGGCGCGGGGCTACCGTGACCTGCGGGAATTACCTCCGCATGCGCGGAGAAGAGGATCACTTTGCATTGAGTGCAGAGAATCTTCAGGAATTACCTCCGCATGCGCGGAGAAGAGAAAAACTCGTCCCGGAATTTGTCTTGCAGATTGGAATTACCTCCGCATGCGCGGAGAAGAGTTTTGAATTTTTAAAATTCTGCGACCACGCGCGGAATTACCTCCGCATGCGCGGAGAAGAGGTTCCGAAACATGCGTTGCCGCGTGTGCCATTGGAATTACCTCCGCATGCGCGGAGAAGAGTTGATCTCGTTCCACAGTGGAACATCGGAGTCGGAATTACCTCCGCATGCGCGGAGAAGAGTTGATCTCGTTCCACAGTGGAACATCGGAGTCGGAATTACCTCCGCATGCGCGGAGAAGAGTGGTGCAGCGAGCTTTGCCTGTATGGCTGCGAGGAATTACCTCCGCATGCGCGGAGAAGAGGGGGGTGGTGCTCGCCCAAGCCGATACTGAGGGGAATTACCTCCGCATGCGCGGAGAAGAGGTCGTTATTCCTTGCGGCAGGGGTAAGACCTAGGAATTACCTCCGCATGCGCGGAGAAGAGTGCAAGCTGCTTGGAAAATCGCGATCTAGTGTGGAATTACCTCCGCATGCGCGGAGAAGAGTTCACGGGCCTAGCAGCCGCCGCGCGTATACCGGAATTACCTCCGCATGCGCGGAGAAGAGTTTTCATGCTCTTCTATATACGGAGCCGCGCGGGAATTACCTCCGCATGCGCGGAGAAGAGTCACCCCATTCCATGAATGGGGTGAAAACATTGGAATTACCTCCGCATGCGCGGAGAAGAGTCCCACGCAGCAAAAACGGCTTCTTTTACCCAGGAATTACCTCCGCATGCGCGGAGAAGAGGCGCGCTTAATCGTTTGTGCCAAGTAGTCTTCGGAATTACCTCCGCATGCGCGGAGAAGAGCTGCTGTTCCCAGATTCTTAGCCATGGTCTAAGGAATTACCTCCGCATGCGCGGAGAAGAGGTAGGCGCGGTTGAAGGCGCCGAGCATGCCTGGGAATTACCTCCGCATGCGCGGAGAAGAGCGATTGAGCCACCTTGTGATCGGCGTTGCCATGGAATTACCTCCGCATGCGCGGAGAAGAGAATGAGGTGCATTAGCGGTTCCTTTCCATGGTGGAATTACCTCCGCATGCGCGGAGAAGAGGAAAGACATGCTTGCAGTATCACGCCGTTGCTGGAATTACCTCCGCATGCGCGGAGAAGAGGTCGCTTGGTGCGGGTCCACAGCTTTTGCCTCGGAATTACCTCCGCATGCGCGGAGAAGAGTGCATCCACCTATTAATAAGCCGCTTGACTTCGGAATTACCTCCGCATGCGCGGAGAAGAGGATATTCACATGAATAACTACAGGGTCTACGGGGAATTACCTCCGCATGCGCGGAGAAGAGCATCGTGACTAATCCGGCCCTCCCGGAACATCGGAATTACCTCCGCATGCGCGGAGAAGAGAGCTGCGCTTTTGGGGTGTTGTAGCGTTTGAAGGAATTACCTCCGCATGCGCGGAGAAGAGGGCAACAGTGCTTCACCTAACGCGGCCTTAGAGGAATTACCTCCGCATGCGCGGAGAAGAGACTGCGTTACCTGCGGAAACTTTAGCGGTTGGCGTCGTTTTGTGACGCTACAGCCGATAAGGTCGCGGGTAACAACATGCCATCTAAGTCTATTATATTTTTGCGCTGCGGACCAAGAGTGTTAACAGCGAATCCTTGCTCTCTACTGGAATCGCTGTTGATCATGGTTAAGCTGCCGCGATCGATTGCTTCGGCACAGCGCTTCCAAATATTGTCGCGCACCCTGCGAGAGATATTGCCGACATAAACACCGGGATCCACCTCTATCAGGAATCTGCTCAAATACCCGCGCAGATGGTCAGGAAGATAAGTAGAAGTCAATACTAAAAACATTTATTTATCTTTCCCATATTGAGTATGTCCCAAAACCTCGTCACCGCGCCCTGCTACTAGCCGGTCATCATCGCGTGCGGGTAAGTGCGGCTCCAGAATATGCATGAGCGTAGACAACATCTCTTTGAGAACTTGATTTCCGTGAATCTCCGTTCTGACGCGACGACGTAGTGCCTCAGCAGGGTTGTCTTCCTGTGCGGCAGCAAACGCTGCGGGAATTGATAACTGCGGTTTATAAAGATCCGCAAGATCAAATAATAAAGCCCGAATATTGCCGCGATGAATCACTCCCAGAGCAGGATTAACTCCGATGGCATTACACGCTGCCACAGCGCAACCATAAAGCAAAGAGTTGGCGAGGTTAAGCCCCTGGTTAACAGGATCTTCAGCATCAGTACGGCGTCGGAAATTCTTGATGCCGTATTTACGAGCTTGCTCTTGATATTTCATTTTCATCATCCGTCCCTCGATGCCGCGCATCACCTTAATGCTGGATTCTTCGGGGTCGAGTTCAAGACCAAGCTGCTTACGATAGAGATACACAGCCGCTTTCCGCTGATTCGTTTCTGAAGACACAAGCTTGGCTTGCGCGATAGCCCAGCGGGCCGACTGTGTCAAGGGGACCGAATAGCTATACGACGGGATTCCTCCGCCGCCAGTGAAAAGTACAGTGGCACCTGCACGCGTGCACGAGGTCATCGCTGCCGCGGAAATGCTAGTGCCAGGCCCTAGCTGCAACACCGCAATCCCGGAGACTGGTATCTGAATCGCCTGTTCACGCTTATTGTCATTATCTTGTGAATAAGCGACGACGCCTGTGCGGTTTTGCCGGATGAGACAATATTCTAGATACAGAAAACTGACGCGGTCTTCCAAGCGGATTTGATGGTCAGCTGGAATTTGCGCGAATGTGAGCGCTTGCTCCGAATACGCCATGTTATGCCTCCGGCTGGGGTCCGATAAATCCCAAGAAAGCGTCGTAAAGGCCGTCGGCAGGCACAAACACATAACGACTGAGGATCGTCTTCGCCGCTGCAAGCGAGGTCGAATGCTCACTAATCTGTGCAAATTTACGAGCACGAATAGGCATTGAGCCTTTCATCGCCTGCCTGATGGCAGTTTTATCGGAGCCGTCAACACTCAGTAACTCTTCTGGGGTGCCAGGCCACGCGCCAGGTAATTGGGAATCACTGCTTCCGATGATCACTTGAACAGATTCTTCTTCAATATCGCGGGTGCGTAGTTCATCCGCGTCAGGGCTAAGCATGCCTTCCTCCGCGCGCAACTCTCGGGACAGATCGTCCAGCCATTGCTCCGGATCCAGAAGCTGGGACATTGAGTATGAACGCTGCTTGCCTTTCGAGCGTTGTAGAAGGTGGGCAGCATTTTGTTCGTACTCGGCAGCAGTCGCGTCCGCCCTTTCCAGATCTTTCATGCTCACGGTGGCGGCTTCGACGAATGGTTGACAATCATCGGGGAAACAAATCTCTTTATGATTGCTCAGCCATTGCATAGTCTTTTCCATCTCTGCCTCGTAATAGGGCAGCGCACCGCCTTTGGCGAAATCCATGGCGACGATTCGAACCATTTTATGCGGAGCTTTCGGTATTCGAGACCAGCGATGATCATCTGCATGACGCCATAAGCGCCCAAGGCGTTGAAGCAAAGACGAGGAGGGGCACAGGTCGGTCGACAGCATATCTAGATCAATATCTAAGGAAGCTTCAATGGCTTGGGTTCCCACTACGGTTAGCCCCTTGCCGTCGCCATTCGGGCCGCAGCTGCTGGTCAAGCGTTCCGCGTTGATGCGTCTGTGCTCGGCTGTCATGGCCGAATGCAGAAGAATAACTTTGTGCCCGTCGGCAGCCAGTTCGCGTGCCACCTCTTGTGCCCAGGCGACTTGATTGCAGATAATCCCGATGCGCGCATCGGGGTGTGCCTGGCGCTGGTGTTGTGCCCACGACACGTGCGCGGAGACCGTGCTGTTGGCCGTGGAAGTTTCAACTTCCAAAAGAGTCTTCGAGGCTGGGCTAGAAAAACTTTGTACGGACTTACTACGCGGTGGAGCTGATGAGGCTGGCAAAGCTGATGAGGCTATGGCTGGAAAACCGAAATCGTCGGTAAAATCTGTTCCGGTATAAGCACGGTATGCTTCGCGTAACTGCCATCGCGGCATAGTAGCTGTCAGTAGAGTGACGCGGCTGTTGGTTGCCCCCACCCATTCGAGCACGGGGCCCAGCAATTTCATCTGATAATGGTCAAGGGTGTGCACTTCGTCGATGACAATGTGCGAATTTGCTAGAGCGAGCAGCACTAGGTGCAGCCATTTGATGGGTAATCCCGCTTTCAAGCATTGGTCGACGGTGGCAACGCTTACCGACGCCAACAGTCGCGAGATGCCGGAACGAACAAAAGATGAGGGGAAAAGCCCTTCATTTTGCTGCATTGAGGGTTCGGCATGATCCGTGGAATCATCGAATGAAGTCACGGGAGTTGTGTAAAAATCTTCGATCGACGCCAGTGAATGAGCCAGTGAAGCGACGTTGCTGGTGCTGGAATACGCCTTTTGCACACGTCGCATGAGCGCATTCGTGGTGGCCTGCGTCGGAAGTAAAAACAGCAACCGTTCGTGGCGCCGAGCATGACGGAGCAGCGCAGCTTCCGTCTTACCGCTACCTGTTGCACTCATGACGGCAACGAGACCAGCGTCATTGTCACGCGTTAGCCGCTGCACCTCGTATGGCTCACGGCCTGGACCGAGGATAGCGTCCTGGGCAGCTTCTTGTCTGGGCCAGCCTTCGTAAATGCCAAGAAATTGTTTAATATGCGCTGGTGCGTGCGATTTCTGTGCGGCGAACCAGCCTGCATAGTCGTTTGCTGGAATGGTACTTTGCTGGAGATCAGCTTGTGAGCGCTGTACCCAGTTGGTGTGGGAGGCCAGGCGATCTGCAAGAACAGTCAAACCGCTGAGCAACAAACCCACCGTAACTGGTGCTTGCTCCGGGAGAGTGCCGTGATCGATGCCTAAAGCGTCGTAAAACTGCGCGGAAATTTCCTCCCGTTTTTCCTTCCATCCTGGAAAGTTCAGGCAATCATCGACGGTAGCGCTATCCAATCTGCGGTCCCGTGAATTGCTCAACGGAAGCCGAAAGAATCCATGGTGACCCAGCGCAGGCAGGATGTGCCAGGCCTCGCCAGTAGTCAGCTCGTCTAAACGGATATCCGACAGCGATAAGGCAGAGACCTGCTCGTGCCTGCGAAGCGCAGCAAGTTTTGCCCATCTGTTACTCCGCGCGGCGGGAGGAAAATCTACGTTTTCTTCCCGTGCAATCTGGTCGCGGACGGCTTGCCAAACCTCTCCAGATTGGGCGAGCTGGCCTTGGAAAAGCGGATTTGCCTTTCCTATGTCGTGGATACCCGCTATCGCAGCGACGATCCGCGGTGCCTCTGCGCCCAATGCCTGAGTAATTTGCTCTTGCAGCCCTGGGCGCAGCCAGTGATAGAACAGTTGTTCTGCGATAGCCGCGGTGTCCAGCAAATGACGGATAAGCGGATAACTGGAATCGAGTCCGTGCCGCTTAGCCCATATGGTGTCGCCTGATTGTGTGCTCATGACAGCGCCCGCACCGTTAAGAAACCACAGCCATAGGCTTTTTCGCGTCCGACGCCTTCTAACAGAAAAGCAGCAAGTTTTTTGGGTGATTCGACTATTCCGATGCCATCAATTGTGTCGAGCTGAAGCGTCATTCCGGATCGTGTGTGAGGAGCATCCTGCAAGACTTCCCGTACGTGGTTTGTCATCTCCACGCCGTGTAAAGCGCCGGCAAGTTTGTTGCTCAGCCACATCTCTAAGTTTTGCGAGTAGTCAGTTGTGTCGTCGCTGTCTTCGTCGATTTCAATGGGAACAGGGGTTACCTGTACACGCTTTTTGCCGCCGCTTTCAACTGTGCGGCGCCTGACGGCATTGACGGTAATCCGGAAACTGACCGTCGTACCATGCTGTAATTCTGGCAGAGAGATGTGTTTGGTCAGCGCACCGTCAAATTTCTCGATATTTTCCGGAGCCACCGAGGACTGCACCAGAAAGAATGGGGCTTGACCTGGTAGTGCGTCCAGCCGGAATAATATGTTGGCATCTTTCCGTACGGATTTTCCTGACAGAGCGCCAAATAATGACATGACAGCTCTGTGCCGAAATGTTGGTGAATTGATGTCCCAAGCGTGTTTAGCATGCTCATTATTGTGTCTTAAGAGGGAATGGACGGGAATTTTTGAGAGGTGAACTTCGGCTGACATATTTTCCTTCTTGGCGACGAGGTCTGGCGTTATACTAAATGCGTTCTCCGCGTCGGCGGAGGTGTTTCGTCATAGTTTCTGGTTTGAACTCACTTCTCCGCGTTAGCGGAGGTAAATACCGGGAGAAGACCCGGGTGTTTTTATTATAACTCATAATTTCTTGTTTGGTGCCGCGCTATAATCCTGTTAATCTTATGTTTATCAGAAAAACTTGAAGTGTTTCACAGAAAAACTGGAAGAAATGAGTTCTCTGGCATGGGGATAAACGCCTTAACGGATGTGCGATTTCTTGTAACGCAAGAATCGCACGCAAGCTTGCGTGAGTATTTACTGAATTGCCATCGCGCAGAGTGGGCACTACACAAAGACATCGCTGGGTTTCGCTATACCGCACAGCTCCGACTAGCAGCGTCCGTCGCGGCAGTCGCACTGCGTTACGTTGACAACTTGCCCCGTAAAGTTCGCTCACGGGCATTGCTTGAGTCTGGTTTTCCGGAGCATGCTGTCGATGCCGCATTACAAGATGTGGAACCGGGAAGTGACTTGTTTTCTGAACGGCAGCCATTCATGCAACGTCCGGCAAAGACGCCAAGAGGGCCCAAAGATACCGCGCGGGCGTTGGGGCCGCAGCAGCAACCCGTGAAAAAGCTTTCGCCGTCCATGCCGCCGGATGAAGCAGAGACGTATTGGAACCTCGGCGTGGGCGCACCGAGTTCATTGCCCCTGGAAAAAGCGGTGCTGGAACTGGTGACGTATCACCACATGTCCATGGCAGGCAATAATGCGTACGACGGTGATAAATGCCAGATGGGTGCACCCGCAATGCGTTATGTGGGTGCAGATTACACCGCGACGGAAGCGTTTATCCGAGGCGAATCCGATCTCGCAACGCTACTACGATTAATTCCTAAGCACTGGGTGGAAGGTACTGGCCTGCCAGCTTGGGCCGACCGTACCTGCGAACAATCGTTGGTTGATGACGGCGAGATGCAGATTGCCCATCCACTGTGGGCTGCTACCTGGAGTTCGAATGCGCCGGCTTGTTACTGGGAGGGCGAAGAACTCCATGGCGTTCGCACGGGAGGTATCCCGGAGGAGTGGTATCGCAAATCTGAAATGGGAACCACTAAGGAAACCCGAAAACAGTGGTGGGATACGCGTAACCAGGATGATCCGTTTTATCTGTACATGCCCGATGAGCAAGGCCAACTTAAAGTACAACGCCTTGATTTCGGCCGGGATGGCACAGAACTAGCAGTTGAGTGGGCAGCAGAAGGTAAGACCGGAGCGTTATTGCAACCACGGCTGCCGCGAATCTTGGATCGTGCTCCGGACGAAGTGCCAGTCGTTTTCGTGCGTCATTACATCGCAGGTACTGCAAGTTCACCCAATATCCGAGCCAGTGAAATTTTTGAGACTGACCAAAAAGTGTGGGCTTTTGCTATTGATCCCTGGTTGCGGCGTGACGTGCAAACACAAGCAAAATATATTCAACAACTCAATGCTGCCGTCCGGACACCATTTGGACGAAAGCCAAGTTCCACAGCGGCATTGGTATACCTCGACGATCTCGCGGACCGTCGAGGTGATATCGAACAAGCTTTTTGGCGCAAGATTCGCGCTGTCTACGTCGATATCCTGCAAGAAATCCGGCAAAACTATCAGAGCACTGATGATGAACCATCTCCGTTTGAGCTGCCGGCCAACCTTACAGAACGGTGCGTGCACGCGGGGTTGGAGGCCTTTGACGAAGTAGTTAACCCACATTCCCTGCAAGAACCAGCCCGAATTGCTTTTGTCCGAAGCAACCTGCAGCGGCGCTTATGGGGGATATCGAAAAAGCACCGCAATACTTCACAGGAGAAATCATGACCGAATACCCACCACATAGCGAACCGGAAATGTGGCAAAAGGAATTAAGCGCAATTTTGCGGCAGCGCCAAGCAGCACGAGAGACACACCAGCCGCAGTGGCGTCGCAAACGAGCCGAACTACGCCGTGGCCTGTCTCCTTTTACTGAGTACTACGCCTACCCACACGTACTGCCGTATCTTCCGGCTGACACGAACGATACGCAGAAAACGATCTTCATCCGTCTATTCGCGTTAGTGGCGGAATACGACAAAATTCCTGCCGCAGAAAAATCCAAACAGCGCGGAAAACAATACAGCTTGGGCGCGTGGGCCCAGCGAGTTTCTGCCGTACTTGCCAACAGCAATGGCCAAAACTTTGCCGTTGATCCCGGCAACATGGATGCCGTCGGCAAGCGTTTGCAATTTCTCCATGCACTTGATGCAGAAGAAGCCATCACCAATATCGGGCGCATTATGGCACTGGCTGCAGATAAAAATAATGTCCCGGCGCTGGATTATTTCGACCTCTTCCACACGATGCTGCGCTGGGGCAATGGCTTTAGCGCAGAATCCCAGGCTGTACGTCGTAAGGTACTGCGCGAGTACTTCTCGGTGACTCCCGACGACAACACCAAAGAAGTCCATAAAACTACCGCTTAAATTCCTGAAAGGAACACACCATGTCTCACCACTTGACCCTGCACATCATTTCTCCGATCCCATTTAGTAACTTGAACCGCGACGATACGGGGACCCCGAAGCGCGTGAACCAAGGCGGCGCCCTGCGGGCTCTACACTCCTCGCAGTCCATCAAACGCGGAATTCGTAAGGCTTATGAAACCGCATCTTTGGATCTGTCGGTACGTTCCGGTGAACTCAGCGAAGCCATCGCCGAACGTGTCAAGCAGATTGATGCTGAATTGGATGAGAAAAAGGTTGCAAAAGAAGCGAAAGCAATCGTCGGCAAGCTGACGAAAGCGGAATCGACTGATAAAGAATCGAACCGCTCCATTTGGTTATCACAAGAAGAAATTGAGACCGCCGCGCAAACCGTGGTAGAAATTCTCAGCCCGCAGGAAGATGCTGAAAAGGCAGAAGTGCAGGATTTCATCGACGGTACCAAGACCGGCTCACTGGCGATTTCTGCTTTTGGTCGTATGTTTGCCAATTCACCGCAGAACAACACGGAAGCCGCCCTGAGCGTTTCACCGGCAGTAACCACGCACGCTGCAAGCATCGACACGGACTATTTTTCCACCGTCGACGACCGCTACGAAGAACAAAACAAGACCGGCGCCACCTTCTTGGGAGTCAGCCAATACACCAGCGGAGTTTTCTACCGCACAGTCACCATCGATAAAGCCCAGCTACGCCGGAGCTGGTCGGCGTTCGATAATCCCGACTCGCGTGACAACGTAAAAGAGCTCGTGCGCAGCATTGTCTACGGCCAGCCCCGTGGTAAGGAAAATTCCACTGCACCTTATACGCTGCCAGCAGTCGTTTTCGCCGAAGAACAGCGATACCGCACCGCTTATGACTTTGAATCTCCGGTGACGGCCGCGAAAAACGGTGGCTTCCTAGAATCCACCGTGAATGCGTTGGGTGAACAATACCAGCGAGCACGGTCCTTCGATGCCAGCAACTTTGGCCCGGTTGAAGCGCTGTCGGGTACTTATCCTGAGTTGGCAGGAGCACTTCCAGGTGTGGAACCAGTAGGGCTGGACCAGCTTATCGATACAGTTACCGAATGGGTGTACGATGACTAGTTCGGTATACCTCAGGCTCGCCGGGCCCGTGCAATCCTGGGCGAAACCAGCGGTGACTGGCAACCTAGTACGCACTAATCCAGTACCGACGCAATCGGCTTTGCAAGGAATGGTGGCTGCTGCTTTAGGTGCACCGCGTGGGCATTGGCCGGAGTGGGTAAACGAGATTGATTTCCGAGTCCGGGAAGATCACCCACCGCAGTTTCTGGATGATTTTCATACCATTGGCTCGCGGGAGGATGAATGGGATTTTCGGCGGCGTTTGGCCATCACCCAGGGGCTGCGGGCATCCTCGGCGAAAAAACTAGCCTACAAACCCGGAGTAGGCGCCACTGTTATTTCCCAGCGCACCTACCTCGCCGATGCCGAGTTCCTCGTGCAGGCAACAGCGCAAGGACACACCGAGGAACTCGATTATGCTTTGTCCAATCCCGAATTTTCCATTTATTTAGGCCGAAAAGCGTTCGCAGCATCGTTCCCGTTTTATCTGGGGGTCGGTGATGCCAATGTGCTTACCCAGCTGCCCGCGTTAGCCCGCAATGAGCAAAAAATAACGAATGGAAAAGTTTCGGTGAAGCTCTACCAACACGCACTCGGACAGGCAGCCGCACCCGCGCAGACCATGGTGCCTGCAGCACGCAGCCGAGCAGAATGGATGGATAAACTGCGCCCATTCGAGTTGGTCCGTCGGCAGACGCAACACTAGGAGCCACTAGACTGGAGGGCATGCAGCGCTGGGTCATTCACATCGACATGGACGCATTCTTCGCCTCCGTCGAGCAGCTGACCCGGCCCACTCTGCGCGGCCGTCCCGTCATCGTTGGCGGCATGAATGGCAGGGGAGTTGTCGCAGGTGCTTCCTATGAGGCCCGCAAATTCGGGGTGTCGTCTGCGATGCCGACGTACCGCGCGCTGCAGCTGATTGGCTTCGGTGCGGTGCAGATTCAACCGCGCAAGGCCGTGTATTCTGCAGCCAGCAAGCGCGTATTCGAGCTGATTCACCAGCGCGTGGACCTGGTAGAACAGCTTTCCATCGACGAAGCTTTCATGGAACCAACCGAACTCATCGGAGCCACCGCGGCAGAGGTCAAGGACTGGGCGGATAATCTGCGCGCAGAGATCAAAGACATCACCGGTTTGCCGTCGTCGATTGGGGCCGGTTCCGGCAAGCAATTCGCGAAAATTGGCTCGGGCCAGGCGAAACCGGATGGCTCCAAGATCATTCCTGTCGACGAGGAACTGGAATTTTTGCACCCGCTGCCCGTCGGCAAGCTGTGGGGCGTAGGCCCGGTCACGGCGTCGAAACTCCAGGCCATTGGCGTGACGACGATCGGCGACCTGGCGAAAATGAGCGAGCGCGAGGTGAAAATCTCGCTGGGCAGCACCGTCGGCATGGACCTGTGGTACCTGGCGCGCGGCATCGACGAGCGTCCCGTGGCCCCGCGAGCGGAGGCGAAATCACATTCAGCGGAACAGACCTTCGCCAAGGATCTCACCACCGCCGCTGAGGTCGACGAGGCCGTCGGGTGGGCCGCGGAATCAGCGCACAAGCGTCTTCTTGCCGACGGCCGGGGCGCGCGCACGGTCACGGTGAAGTTGAAGATGGCGGATTTCCGCACCGAAACCCGCTCAGCCACGCTGCCGTATGCCACCGACGATGCCGAAACCTTGCGTGCGCTTGCCGGGACTGTCGTGCGCTACCCGGCGGAAACGGGCCCGGTGCGGTTAGTCGGCGTGGGGTATTCCGGATTGGAGGTCGCCCGGCAAGACGTGTTGTTTCCAGAACTCGATCGCGCGGCCCAGCGGCAGGTGTCCGCGAGCGCAAACGGTGGTCTGAGTATGGAAGAACCCACTATGGTCACCGGCATTCCGGGCGCGGATGGGGCAGTGATCACTGATGCCGGGGAAGCCGGAGATACCACGCCCAGTGCCCCGGAGCTTCCCGGCAGTCATTGGCGCGCGACCCAGGATGTGTTTCACCCAGATTTTGGTCATGGCTGGATCCAAGGCAGCGGGCACGGGGTGGTTTCGGTACGTTTTGAAACCCGCGCGACCGGGCCTGGTAAAACCCGCACCTTTGCCGCCGACGATCCACAGCTGGTGCCCGCGGACCCACTCGATTCGCTGGCGTGGGAAGACTGGTTAATCAAAGCACCGGAATAATTCCTCCGGGTTTATGCCGGTAGCCAGGGCAATAATCAATGCCAGGCGGGCTTGTCCCGGGTGCACAGTGCGCGCAGAAACGGCGCCGTACTCGGCTAAGGTAGCACCGCCGCCGCCACCGCCATAGGCTAATTTGACCGCACCTTCTGGCACGCGCGTGGCCACGACCACGGGGATACCCTGCTGCACGGCGCGCTGGGCAGCGTGGCCCAATTTGGCCGACAAGTTTCCGGAACCGAGTGCTTCGATGACCAGACCGTCGGCCCCGGCATCCACGGCGTGCTCCAGCAACTCCGCGGTGGCACCCGGGTAGCCAGCAATAACGGGCACAAAATAACCGGAGAGTACAGGTATTGCAGGGGAAGCAGAGCTCGGCGAAGGCAACGCCGAAGCGTCCACGGAAACCGCATCTACTGAAACCGAAGGGCCGTGCGCGGTGAAGGCTGCAAGTTCTGAGGTGTGCCGTTTGTGCACCGCAGTAGCAGGCAGGTTCTTACCGGCGAAATGCACCTCGACGGTATTCGTTGCCACGCCCGCTGGCTGAGCATTCGCAGAACCACGTGTGTTTGCGGCTAATTCCACCGCCCGGTTGATGGCGCCTGCCAGGTTGCCGGGCCCATCGGTGCCCGGGTGGTCAAATGCGCGTTGTGCACCGGTAAAAACCACCGGGGCGCCGTGCACCAGCAGGGCGGTGGCGAAAGCTGATTCCTCCATGGAATCGGTTCCGTGCGTGACGACGACCGCGTCGACTTCCGGGTCAGCGGCGTGCTTCGCAATCGTGGTGAGCAGCGTGTCCAGCTCTGGCAGACCAATCGACGACGAATCCAACTGCAGCGTATCGTGGATGCGAAAGCTCAGGTCGTCGGCAAGCGAATTCCGTGCGGCGTCGACAAGCTGGTGGCCGCTGACCGTCGGCACGAGGGCCCCGGTGTGATCGGCGGTGCAGGCGATGGTGCCGCCGGTGCAGATGATGGCGATCTGGCGAGTCATAAATTCAAGTATAAAAGGCGCACGGGTAAGATTTCTTCGAGCGCTCCGAGTCTGAACGCTATGGCCGCTGCATGCGATGATGCGTGCACGCTCTGGCTTCGTTCTCGATAACGCCGATGTCTATTTTGGAGGATAAACCGTGAAATTCACGAAAACGAGCATCACCGCCGCCACTATTGGTTTGGCATTGACCCTTGCAGCGTGCTCTGACGACGCCGAAAATGCGGACACCGCCGCCGAAACCACCAAGAACGCAGAATCGAGCACCAAGGCGGAAAGCGCCCCGGTCGATCTGCCAACCGCAGAAGAACTCAACGGCGTTTTGCAGCGTGCATCTGATCCGAATCTTCCGGCAGAAGAGCGCACCAAGACCGTCGAAGGTGGCGAAGACTTCCCAGAACTGTTTGATACCTTGGCCGCCGCGAAGGTCGAATCTGGCGCTAACTTCGAAGTGCAATCTGTTTTCCCTGGATACACCGATGACACCGCGTTGACCATCGTCGGCTACACCATGCCGGATCGTGAACCACAGACCGCCGACAATGTCGAGTTCATCCACCAAGACGGCCAGTGGAAGCTCTCGCGCGAATGGGCCTGCGTCTTGGTCACCAACACCGTGGAACCGGAGCAGGTGCCGGAGATGTGTCTGCATGACGGCGTCGACGTGCCACCAAACGAGGCAGAAGTTATCGAAGAAGGTCACCCTGGCCACCCTGAGGGCCACGACGAGCACGCAGAACAGCCGGCGGAGCAGCCTGCGCAGTAGCGAGCTTTTCGGACTAGCACGTGGGCTAGCTTTCGGGGCAGCTTTTGGCGTTTAACCCAGCTGCTGCGGCGATTGGGCCACCTGATCACAAGGCTCGTGCGGCATGGCAATTTGCCGTACGGCGTCGGCAAGTACATCCTGCGACAAGCACGGCGTCGACATGAGGAAGGCCGCCCAACACCAAGTACACGGTGTGCGGGCGGCCTTTTTGTTGCCTACAGTTTTGTTGCCTGCTGGTTGCGTGAGTTTTAGTTCACGACGGGCGCCATCCAGGACAGAATGTTGGTCTGCAAGAAGACCAGAGTGCAAAGTCCGATCAGCAACACGATGGAGTAGCCGACGACGGACTTGAAGATCGCGCTTTCTTTGCCTTCTAGGTTGACGGCGGTAGCGGCAATGGCCAGTGATTGTGGCGAGATCATCTTGCCGACGACACCACCGGTGGTGTTTGCTGCCAGCAGCAGGTCTGGATTCAGGCCAATGTTATTTGCGGCGGTGACCTGCAGGTTGGCGAATAGCGCGTTGGCGGATGTGTCGGAACCGGTAATCGCGGTACCGACCCAGCCCAGAACAGGTGCGAGGAAGCCGTAGACTGCGCCGAGCGAGGCCACATAGGCGCCCATAGCCACGGTCTGGCCGGAGTAGTTCATGACGTACGCCAGTGCCAGAACCATCACGATGGTCAGCGCGGTCCAGCGCATCTTGTAGGCGGTGCTGGTCAGCTCGCCGACGACGTCGCTCGCATTCACGCGGAATTTACCGTTGTGGTTGAAGATGCCGTACACAACCGCCACGATGATGCCAGAAATCAGCAGCAGCGTACCCGGGTTGTTGATGATCTTGAATGTATATGAGGTGTCGATGACACTGCCGGTAGCGCTGACGAGGCGGTCGGTGAGCAGTGGCCAGGCGAAGGAAATCTTTGGTTTGTCCAGGATTCCCGGGATGGTTTCGCCCAGGTTGGCCAAGCCGAAGATAACGGTCACGACGGCGTACGGCATCATGGCCATCCACACGCGGTTTTTGGTGAGAACTTCGCCATCGTCTTCGCGCTCTGGGATGTCGAGGCGCTTGCGCATTGCGGCAACGCCTTTCGGCTGCCAGACACGTAGGAAGGCGAAGGCGGCACCCAGGGAAACCAGGCAGGCGACGATGTCGGTGAGCTGGTACGCGAAGAAGTTCGACGCCCACCACTGCGCGATGGCGAAGGCACCGCCGATGACTGCTGCGGCTGGGGCGGCTTCGCGCATGCCGCGGGTGCCGTCGAGGATGAACAGCAGGATGAATGGCACTAAGAACGCGAAAAATGGTGCCTGGTGGCCGACGATAGCCGCGATGTTTTCGGTCTGTTCGACGGTGCGGCCACCGACGTTACCTGCGGTGGTAATCGGGATGGCGACGGCACCGAAAGCTACCGGTGCGGTGTTGGCCAGCAACACGGTGGTGGCAGCTTTGAGCGGCTTGACTCCCAGGGCCAGGATCATGGTTGCGGTGATGGCCACCGGTGCGCCGAATCCGGCGAGTGCTTCCAACAGGCCACCGAAACAGAAGGCAATGAGGATTGCCTGGATGCGGATATCACCGTTGCCGAGGGCGTCGAATGTGCGACGTAGATCCTCGAAACGGCCCGACGCCACGGTGACCTGGTAGAACCAGATCGCCATCATGATGACCCAGACGATCGGCAACAAGCCGAACAGACCACCGCGGAATGCCGAGGAAATCGCGGCGTCGACAGGCATGCTCATGCCAAAGATTGCGATGAGCAGGGCCGCCAGCAGTGCTGCAGCGCCGGAGGTGTGTGCGCGTGCTTTCACGAACAACAGCATGACGAAGAAGGTCACCAGTGGAACGGCGGAGACGAGCGCTGTGAGCCCGAGACTTCCTCCGATCGCTTCGGTATTAACCATAAATTGGTTCATGGGAGACTCCGAACTGTGAGGTGGATAAAAAGCTTCGTAGTGAGGCTGTAAGGCTGTAGCGCTGAGGCTGGCCAACGGGGCCTTTCAGTCTGTACGAAGTTTTACGTGCTCAGACGCGAATGCGGTGGCGGCAACAGCGGCGTATGCAGCAGCTCATGCAGTGTGCGATCGGCACGTAATCAGATATGTAGTTGAAGCCCAGGGGCTAGGTATTTGTTTTTAGCAGCAGAAGCAGGCATTCCACGTGGGAGTTCCGTTCCTGCTGCCGAAATACTGCATGTGGCTAAATCGATTCAGTTATCCCGATGGTTGGGCTGAAGCGGTAATTCAAGTCACGAAAACGACGTTAACACAGCGTAATTCACGAAATTGAATTACCTGCAAAACCCACTTTCTTGGGGCTTGATATGCGGGGTTGGTGAGTGGGGCCGTTATACGGGATTGGTGTGCGTGGTCGGGTCATGGGCGTGGGGTGCTTGTCGACGAATGGGGGCTCCGGGACTTCGTCTGTTATCCCTGTTCGGCCATACGTTGTTCGAATAAAGGTTCTTTTTTGGGCGGTGGGTGTGAAGGTCCGGTTTTAGTGTTTGGGTGGTGTTGGTTGGAGTCTGGTGGGATCCGCCTTTCGGAACTTCATGAGTTTTCGAACACTATTGCTTAATTGGATTGTGTTTAGTAGGGTTTAACTATCCTTAGTTAGTAAATTATTTCGGGGGAAGGAATCATGGACAGTAACCACAGTGATGACCACAACAACAAACTCGACGGTGATGACTTAGACGATGACGTTGCGGCTTTGCCGCGGTTCCCGGAACCGTTTTATTCTCACTGCAACCCTGACAACCAGCAAGCGTTAGTTGGACTAGAGTTGCGGCGCCAGGAATTCTATTTTTGGGATGGACTGATAGATACCAACTACGGTGATGTTGATGAGCTTTTTACCGGCCTGATAGCAGATACTGGTCTCTCGCCGTACCGGGTCGAACAACTCGTGCATGCTTTTGTGCGCATGCGAGAATTGCCAAAGTTGTATGAGTTAGCGACTCGGATGTGGCATATCGATCTAGAACGCTGGATTTCTATTGATCGGGCGATGGATAAAGCAGGCGATGCCGACGCATCCCTTTACCGGCATATTGACGCAATGCTGGTGAAATACCTGTACCCAAAGAAACCAGGGCAGGTGATGCCCACAAAAAATGCGATTGCGCGAAGAATCAGTAAAGAAATCGAAGCACTGGATTCTACGGTCGCTGATAAACCGCGACAAGCTGACCGGAAAGATTTTGAGCACTCTGATATTCCCATTAGCCAGCGTAGCGGTGATAATGCGCGGAGTTTCCGCTTCGATACGGATGTGGCCACATCCGCCACAATCGATGCCCGCATTCGGGCGCACGCGAAAGACACGGGGCTTTCGATGCGTGATGCCACTGTGGAATTACTCCTTGGCACTAGCGGGCCGAAGGTGAGCCTGCAGTGCTACCGGGCTAGTGATATTCCCGGTGCCCCAGTGTTTGTTTCCACGGATACAGCGACCGCGACTGGTGCAGGCTACGAGGTGGTATTCGGTAAGCAAGCCGAGGATCTTGCTAGTCGGGCAACCAAGATTGTGGATGTCGATGATGCACTGACCTTCCAGGTCGCCAGTTACGTGGCTACTTCCGCGATGCGGGCAGCAGTAGTGGGCAGGGATGGCACGTGCCGGTATCCCGGTTGTAGCAAGCCTGCAGCAACATCGCAGTTGGATCATGTCATTGAGTACGACGAGGGTGGGCCAACCACACCTGCGAATTTGGTGGTGCTGTGCCAGCATCACCACAACATCAAAACTGATCGCCGAGTCCGGCCTATTTTTGAACCAGCTTCGGGAACGGTGGTGTGGTTGTTTGCCGATGGTTCGTGGTCATCGACTGAGGCGAATGGTCCGCTGGCGAAGTCACAGCGGAAATGGGTGTGCACGGTGGCAGACCAGGTTGCACGCTACCGGCAGGAGCGCAGGGAACAAGCCCAGGCGGATAAGATTCGGCAAGAAAAACATGACGCCGACCGGATGGCGAAGATGCGTGAGCATGATACGCGGCGAAAAACCGAGCAGGCACAAGATCCTGCCCACAACGGTAAGCCGTCGAGGAAAACCTATTTCGGTGTTGATGTCGGTGCTGGTGCTGGTTCGGGCTTTGGTGCTGTATCCGGTCCGATTATTGATCCGTTTGAAGCAGCCCAGGAAAGCACTCACCGGCAGTACCGGAATGAAAAACAAAAAACGTGGTTGGAACCACTCGGACCGGAAAGGATTGATGACCACATCGTGGACAAAGAGAAAGCCGTGGGTCGCACAACCGGTAGCGCCTCCGGTGAGCCATCATTCTAAAAATCCGCGCGCACGCCTACTTCGCCGCCTATTTTGTGCTCGTAAAACGCAGGCGAGTCGAGGAATCCTGTACGACGCTGGCCTCGCCGCTCTCATTGCCGTATACCACGCGAGTGGTGAAATCGAGCTCGCCGGAAACCGGCAACGGCTTATGCACATCAACAGTCAGCGAACCCGTCGAACGCGTATCCGTACTGGTCACATTCAACGTGTCATCAGCAAAACCATCCGCACCAGCCTGGCCCTCCAACGACAATGCACCCAAAGCAGGCCGCTGCTCGACGGCAACATCCAACGTGATTTCATCGCCAGCAATCTCGGTGACGGTAAATGTGGTGGTCTGCAGCATGGTGGCCTCGCCAGCCACGCGCGAATCCACCGACCACTCGGCACCCACGCCAACCGGTTCCTCCGGGAAAATCACCGGAGTAGAGACCAACTTCGTCAAAGACTGTTCCATAATCGCACGGGCTTCATCGCTCGCTCGCTCCGGAGCAGCCAACAACAGCGTATTCAACTGGCCATTCGACTCAGCCAACCAGCCGAAACCAAAACCATCGGCAGAGGCAACCTCTGCCGAATCACCAGAAATCTTCGGGTCCCGCACCCGGAAATCCACATGCCTTGCAGAATCCGCGCCCGGAGTCGACTCATCAAATCCCTCCGGAACCAACACGGAACCAGCAACCGGCAGGGTGGTAGTCACCATCTCACCAGCCTGGGGGGCCTCGGTGACCAGCTGCTCATTGCGCATCACCAGTTGCTCGAACCCTTCCGACACCTCGACATCAACTGCCTGTTCGGCATCGACATCGTCATACGCCAAGGCCACGCGCTCACCCTCACCAGTGGAGACAACTTCGATGCGTGGAGGGTCAATAGGCAAGCCGACCGCCTGCTCTGTGGCGGGAGCCTCACCGCGACGCTCACCAGCGCTACCAGCTTTATTAGCGCTACCTGCGCTATTTGCAGTTTCCGCACTACCGGAACCATCAGCACCAGCCCCGTCATCACCGCACGCAGCCAACACCAGCGCAGAAGCGGTCAACAGGGAAGCAGCGGCGACGCGTCGGGAAACACCAGAGCGTCGAGACGCGCCAGAGCGTCGAGAAGAAGTCCGTCCGGCGGAAGCGAATGGGGCACAAACAGCAGCAGAAATCACGACCGCCAGTCTAACCAGCGCCGCGATTTCACGTAAAACCCCACTTTCAGGAACAATAAAACCCGTGACTAGGTTAAAAACGTTGCCAACTCGACGACGCGCACCCTACCTGCGGCTCATGCTGCTGATCATCGCGGCCGTCGTCGCGTTCGATCAAGCCAGCAAAATCGCTATCGAAGCTGCACTACAACCCGGTCAAGCACTCCACATCATCGGCGACTGGTTCCGCTTCCTGCTGGTCTACAACCCGGGCGCGGCATTCTCACTGGGCGGTGAATCATCGACCTGGCTGTTTACCACCTTCCAACTGGTCTTCCTCGTCGGCGTGCTCATCGCAGCACCGCGCATCGACGACCGATTCCAAGCAATCGCGCTGGCCATGGTCGCAGGCGGCGCGGGTGGCAACCTTGTGGACCGGCTGCTCCGCGAACCCGGTTTTTGGTTTGGCCACGTGGTGGATTTCATTTCCGTGGGTGATTTCGCCATCTTCAACGTTGCGGATTCGTTCATCACCGTCGGCGTCGCACTGTTTTTGCTCGCGGTATTCACCGAAGAACGCCGCGCACGCAAAGCTGATGCTCAGGAGGCCGATGATGAGCACTAATTCTCGCGAAACCCGCTCACTTCCGGTGCCGGAAGGCCTAGCCGGAATGCGTGTCGACGCCGCGCTGGCCAAGTTGCTTGGGCTCTCACGCACGGTCGCGGCCAGCTTGAGCGCGGACGGGGACGTGCTTGTCGACGGTGTGGTCGTCGGCAAGTCAGACCGTTTGCACGAAGGCGCCTGGCTGGAGGTCACGCTGCCGGAACCGGCGAAACCACTGGTGCCGAAGGAAGAACTTGTCGAAGGCATGGACATTCTCTACTTCGATGATGACCTTATCGCCGTGCACAAACCTGTTGGCGTGGTCGCGCACCCCACCGTCGGCTGGGAAGGACCGACTGTCGTGGGAGGCCTGGCTGCGGCCGGTTTCCGCATTTCGACGTCCGGCCCGCCGGAACGCAAGGGAATTGTGCAACGCCTCGACGTCGGCACCTCGGGGGTGATGGTGGTCGCGGCCTCGGAGCGTGGCTATAGCAGCCTGAAAAATGCGTTTCGCCAGCGCACCGTGTCCAAAACCTACCACGCGCTGGTGCAAGGGCTGCCGGATCCGATCGAGGGCACCGTGGACGGCTCCATTGGACGCCACCCGAGTTCCGGCTGGAAGTTCGCGGTCACCGACGACGGCAAACGAGCCATCACCCACTACCGCCTGCTCGAGGCATTCCGGGAGGCCAGCCTGTTGGAGATCTCCCTGGAAACCGGGCGCACCCACCAGATTCGCGTGCATATGTCCGCGCTTGGCCACCCGTGTTGTGGTGATCCGATGTATGGCTCCGATCCGAATCTCGCGCAGCGCCTGGGGCTCAACCGCCAATGGTTGCACGCGGTCAAGGTCGGCTTTCACCATCCCGCTGACGGGCACTGGATGGAAATCGAGGCGCCGTACCCGGACGATCTTGCAGACGCCCTCGGCAAGTTGCGGCAATAGTTGCGAGATACTGGATACTGGGCACACGATGTTTACCCGCACTCTCGGTGAACTGCTCGTCGTTGCTTCGCTGCTTGCGGGGCTGATGTGGTTGGCGGGCGGCGATGATTATGCCCGCCCGCGGCCTTTCGCCGGCGATCACCTGGGCCAGCATGCGCAGCAGCCTGATGCCGAGTACCAATCGCTTGCCGACGACTCCCTGGCCACAGCACTCGCCGACGCGCCAGGGCACAATGCCTTCGCGATGATCTCTTTCACCGAACCGCTCACCGGCGCAGAAGCAGGCGCACTCGTCGCAGATCTCCACCGTGTCGGCACCGTCATCACGCAGGATTTACACATCCTGGATCTGCCGGAACCCACCGAAGCCAGCACACGCGTTGCAGCCGGTAGCCGCGCCGAAGTTTTCGCGAATGTTCTCGCTAACACTGTCAGTGCTGCCTCAGATGCGACAACGCCGGGCATCATCGCCGTCGTCGCCTATGACACTCCGAGGCACCTAGCACCGCTGGCGAATTCCCCGCACGTCTATGCCGTCGAGGTATTGCCGCCGGATGCAGTCTTCGGGCAGTTCGGCATCAGCCCACCGCAGGTTACCTTCCACCCGCCTGCGAGTGTCGGCTAGAATCCATGGCTATGAAGAAGCGAGAATCGATCACGTTTAGCGTCGCACTGTTGGCGATTTTTGCGGGCTGTTTCAGCTTGGTAATCGGCGTATTTAACGGCTCTTTTGCCTGGCCAGGCCTTCTTGCAGCAACCTTGGGTGCGGTTGCTGCTTTTTCTGTTTTGCGAGCTCATGCGCGTGCAGAACAAGCACTGGAGTCCTAGCGCCCAAGCGTTAGAATAACTCCATGGCTAAAAACTCCTCTTTCGTTCATCTGCACAATCACACCGAATTTTCCATGTTGGATGGAATGGCCAAGGTGGATCTGCTGTCGGAAGAGGTCAACCGGCAAGAAATGCCTGCCGTCGGCATGACAGACCACGGCAATATGTTCGGCGCGGATGCGTTTTATCGCCGCATGACGTCGAAAGGCATCAAGCCGATTATCGGAATCGAGGCCTATATGGCCCCGGAATCCCGCTTCAATAAAAACCGTGTGCGCTGGGGAACCCCGGATCAAAAGCGTGACGACGTCTCCGCCTCTGGTGCTTATTTGCACCAGACCATGCTCGCGGAAAACGCTACGGGCCTGAAAAATCTGTTCAAGCTGTCCTCGCTGGCATCCTACGAGGGCCAGCTTGGTAAGTGGCCGCGCATGGACGCCGAGCTGATCGCCGAGCATGCCGACGGCATCATCGCGACCACCGGCTGCCCGTCGGGTGATGTGCAGACTCGCCTGCGCTTGGGCCAATTTAACGAGGCCTTGGAAGCCGCAGCCATGTGGCAGGACATCTACGGCAAGGACAATTATTTCCTGGAGCTGATGGACCATGGCCTGGACATCGAAAAGCGCACCAGGGATCAGCTGCTAGAGATCGGCAAACGCCTGGACTTGCCGCCGCTGGTGACCAACGACTGCCACTATGTCCTGCAATCGCAGGCCAAAGCCCACGAGGCGATGCTGTGTGTGCAGACCGGCAAGACGTTCCAGGACCCGGATCGCTTTAAGTTCGACGGCGACGGCTATTACATTAAATCCGCAGCCGAAATGCGTGAGAGCTGGGATCATATGGTTCCGGATGGATGCGATAACACGCTGTGGATTGCCGAGCGCGTCGGTGATTATTCCTCCATGTGGGAAGAGCACTCGCATGACCGCATGCCGGTGGCGGATGTGCCAGAAGGTCATACGCCGACTACCTGGCTGCACCACGAGGTCATGGAGGGCCTGGCGGAACGATTCCCGGGCCAGGAGGTGCCTCGTGAATACATTGAGCGCGCAGAATATGAAATCGAAGTTATTGACGGCAAGGGCTATCCGTCGTACTTTTTGATCGTCGCCGAGATCATTAAATATGCCCGCTCTGTGGGTATTTGGGTGGGCCCGGGCCGTGGCTCGGCTGCGGGTGCGCTGGTGGCCTACGCGCTGACGATCACCAACATCGACCCCATCGAACATGGCCTGTTGTTCGAGCGATTCTTGAACCCAGAGCGTCCGTCGGCACCCGATATCGATATCGACTTCGACGACCGCCGACGCGGAGAAATGATTACCTATGCCGCAGAGCGCTGGGGCGAGGACAAGATTGCGCAGGTGATCACCTTCGGCACGGTGAAAACCAAGCAGGCGATTAAAGACTCGGCGAAGGTGCACTTCGGGCAACCCGGTTTCCAGATGGCCGACCGCATCAACGGCGCGCTGCCTGCGCCGATCATGGCGAAAGATATTCCGCTGTCGGGCATCATGGATCCGGAGCACGAGCGCTATTCCGAGGCCACCGAGGTGCGCAACCTCATCGAATCCGACCCGGACGTGAAAAAGATTTATGACACCGCCCGCGGGTTGGAAGGCGTGGTGCGACAGCCGGGCGTGCACGCGTGTGCGGTGATTATGGCCTCGGTGCCGCTGATGGAGCACATCCCGATGTGGAAGCGCAACGCGGATGGTGCGATCATCACCGGATGGGATTACCCGGCTTGTGAGGCCATCGGCCTGCTGAAGATGGACTTTCTGGGGCTGCGTAACCTGACGGTGATCGGTGATGCGTTGCGCAATATCCGGCAAAACCGCGGCGAAGAAATTGATCTGGAAACACTCACGCCTGACGACGAGGCGGTCTCTGAGGTGTACCGGCTGCTGTCGCGCGGCGAAACCCTGGGCGTGTTCCAGCTGGACTCCACGGGTATGCAGGAGCTGCTGAAACGCATGAACCCGACGGGCTTTAAAGACATCGTCGCCGCGCTTGCGCTGTATCGCCCAGGCCCGATGGGTGTTAATGCCCACTTGGATTACGCCGACCGCAAAAACGGACGGAAACCGATCACCCCGATCCATCCGGAGCTAGCGGAACCGCTGGAAGAGATCCTGGCAGAAACCTATGGTCTGATCGTGTACCAGGAGCAGATCATGCGTATTTCGCAGAAGTTGGCGAATTACACCGCTGGTGAGGCGGATGGTTTCCGAAAAGCCATGGGTAAGAAGAAACCAGAAGTGCTGGCCCAGCAGTACGAGAAGTTTTCTTCCGGAATGGCAGAAAACGGCTATTCCAAAGATGCCTGCGATACCTTGTGGGGCGTTATCGAGCCGTTCGCGTCCTACGCGTTCAACAAATCGCACGCGGCGGGCTACGGGCTGGTCTCGTTCTGGACGGCATACCTGAAGGCCTACTACACCGCGGAGTACATGGCTGCGCTGCTGACTTCGGTGGGTGATAAGAAGGATAAATCCGCGATTTACCTGGCAGACTGCCGCCACCTGGGCATCAAGGTGATGCCGCCAGACGTGAACGAGTCGGATGTCGAATTCATGGCCGTCGGCAAGGATATTCGTTATGGCATGGGCGCGGTGCGCAATGTTGGTACGGAAGTGGTCAACTCGATTATTAAAACGCGCAAGCAAAAAGGTGCCTACCGTTCTTTCGGCGACTATCTGGACAAGATCGAGCTGTTGCCGTGTTCGAAGCGGATTACCGAAGCTTTGATCAAAGCCGGTGCTTTTGATTCGCTGGGGCATCCGCGCAAGGGGCTGATGCTGATCCAGGAAGATGCCGTCGACTCGGTGCAATCGACGAAGAAGGCCGCGGATAAAGGCCAGTTTGACCTGTTCGCCGGCATGGGGGGCGATGATAGCGAGCAAAACGCGTTTACGATTACCGTCCCGGACGAGTCGTGGGAGCGCAAGCACGAATTGGCGCTCGAACGAGAAATGCTAGGGCTGTATGTTTCTGGCCACCCGCTCGACGGCTTCGAACAAGCACTGGCTGCCTATACCGATACCGCGCTGACGACGGTGGTCTCCGGTGAACTTCGGCCAAAGCAAAATGTCGTCATCGGCGGCATTATTTCGAACGTTGACCGGCGTTTTTCCAAGAAGGACGGCTCGCCCTGGGCGATTGTCACCATTGAGGATCACCACGGCGCGCAGGTGGATGTGTGGGTCTTTAGCAAGGCTTATTCGCTGGTCGCCGAAG
The DNA here is from genome assembly GCF_058182015.1 of Corynebacterium sp. LaCa_70. Classification (NCBI taxonomy): domain Bacteria; kingdom Bacillati; phylum Actinomycetota; class Actinomycetes; order Mycobacteriales; family Corynebacteriaceae; genus Corynebacterium; species Corynebacterium sp. LaCa_70. The sequence continues at coordinate 1,541,293 of NZ_CP190914.1, read as the reverse complement.
ACATTGTCGAGGACAATATCGTGCTGTTCAAAGCGCAGATCCAGGTCTGGGGTGACGGTGACCAGAAAGTTATCGGTAACGATATGCGCGTGCCCGAGTTGGGACGTGGCGGGGGAGCAGGCTTACCGTTGCGCCTGCACTTGAGCACGCAGCAGTGCTCGATGGAGGCGATTGCCGCGCTGAAATCCGTGCTGCTGGATCACCCGGGTGATACTGAGGTCTATTTGACGCTGAGCCATGGCGATGCCGAGGAAGTCTTGGTACTGGGAGATCACTTGACCGTGGAGCGCTCTAATAACCTGATGGGGGATCTGAAGGCCACGATGGGTCCTGGCATCGTGATGGCGCAGACTTAGTGTGGGGTGGTTACAATAAGTTGCTATGACGACCTCGCAGACTGCCGCTAGTTCCCCTGCTCATTTCGAGCCCATCCGGGCTGCTGATATTCAGCTTGCGCAGTCGCGAATTTCCAGTGTCATCGCACCCACCCCGCTGCAGTATTGTCCTAGGCTATCTCAGGAAACCGGCGCTGAGGTGTTTCTGAAACGCGAGGACCTGCAGGATGTGCGCTCCTATAAAATCCGGGGCGCCTACTATTCCATCGCGAAACTCAGCCAGGAAGAGCGCGAAGCCGGAATCGTGGCGGCGTCTGCCGGAAACCACGCGCAGGGCGTGGCTTATGCCTGCCGCACCATGGGCATCAAGGGCCGGATTTTCGTGCCGACGAAAACCCCGAAGCAAAAACGCAACCGCATCAAAGTCCACGGTGGCGATGCCATCGAACTCGTGGTCACCGGGGCAAACTTCGACGAAGCGGCAGCTGCTGCCCGCGCGGAAGCCGAAAAACACGGCTCCACCGTCGTCGAGCCATTCGATGCCCGCGATACCATCATCGGCCAGGGAACCGTTGCCGCCGAGATCCTCTCGCAGCTGTCCGCCCGCGGCCACAGCCTGGATACCGTCGTCGTACCCGTCGGCGGCGGTGGACTGTTGTCTGGGATCACCAGCTATTTCGCGGATATGGCACCGCACGCCAGCCTGGTCGGCGCTGAACCGCGTGGTGCTGCCTCCCTGGATGCTGCACTTGAGGCAGGCCAGCCGGTGACGCTGGAAGACGTCGACCCGTTCGTGGACGGTGCCGCAGTCAAACGAATCGGCGCGCACCCGTACCAGGTGATTGCCGCGAACCGGGAGCGTATCCAGAATCTTAAGGTCTCCGAAGGCACGGTGTGTACCGCGCAGCTGAGTTTGTATCAAGACGAAGGCATTATCGCCGAACCGGCCGGTGCGTTGTCGGTGGCCGCATTGGGCCAGATGGATATTGCGCCGGGTTCGGTGGTCGTGTGCATCATCTCTGGCGGTAACAACGACGTGCTGCGCTATGCCGAGATCATGGAACGCAGCTTGGTGGACCGCGGCCTGAAGCACTACTTCCTGGTTAATTTTTTGCAAGAACCAGGACAGCTGCGGCATTTCCTGATGGAAATCCTCGGCCCCGATGATGACATCACATTGTTTGAATACCTCAAGCGCAATAACCGTGAAACCGGTGCGGCACTGGTGGGACTGGAGTTGGGTGCTGCCACGGATCTGGGGCCATTGCTGGAGCGCATGGAGGAATCGTCTATTGACTGCCAGCGTTTGCTGCCGGGCACTGCTGAATATGACTATTTGGTGAAGTAATGGCTGACAACGATCATTGTTATCAATTGCCCGCGGCGGGCCGGTCGTTTCGCGCCGAGATTGAGATCAAGCGTTCGCGGTTTATCGGCATCATTGAGCGTGTGTCCGACGACGAACAGGCACGGGATTTTATTGACCGCGTGCGGGCGGAATTTCCGGACGCCCGGCACCATTGTTCGGCTTATTTGTACCGGGTGGAACAGGCAAACCCGGTGGAGCGTTCTTCTGACGACGGCGAACCAGGCGGGACCGCCGGTAAACCCATCTTGGATGTTGTGCATGGTTCCGGGATGCAGGATCTCGCGTGCGTGGTCGTTCGATATTTCGGTGGTATCAAATTGGGCGCAGGCGGGCTGGTGCATGCGTATTCGCAGACCGCGGGGTTGGCAGTAGAACAGGTGCAACGACGCTGGCGGTGCCTGCGCAATTTGTATACCGTGAGTTTTTCGCATGCCGACGCACAGAAATACGAAGCTGAGTTACGTGCGAAAAATATCACGATCACTGATACGGAATACGGCGCTGATGTCACCTATACCTTGGCGGTGGACCCGGATGGTGTGGAGCAGCTGGAATCCCAGCTGGCGGCGTTGACTTCGGGTGCTGCGCAGTTAGCCGAAGCGGGGACTGCCTGGGTAGAAAAGGCGGTAGACTAGGCAGCCATGAGCATGCAACCAACTTCGCAGAACCCGATTGAGCGGCGCAAGGCGTCCGTGCGTAAATACTCCAAAAACGGTGTGATCAGCGTGGGTGCCGGCATCGGTGGCGGCCTCTTATTCGCGTTTTTGTTTTCTAGTTCGTCGTTCTGGTTGATCTTGGGCTTTATCGTGGCCGTCGTTGGTGGTGTCTACAACTACGGCAAGGTGCGCAAGATCATCAACCACAAAGACCATTACTAAAACGAGCAATACTCAACAAAAGTTTTTTGGCTGTTTTATGACTGCGAAACCCAATGAGCCTTCGGCCGCACCGGTGCGCATCGATGCCTGGTTGTGGTCGACGCGCTTTTTCAAAACCCGTGCTGAAGCTACCAAGGCGGTGAAAGCCGGGCACGTGTTGATTGGTGACAAGGTCGCCAAACCATCATCGCCAGTGGTCCCGGGCCTGCGGATTACCGTGGGGAAAGATGACCGGGAATTTCGCTTAGAAATCAACGCGACGGTATCCAAGCGTGTGGGCGCGAAGCTTGCGGAGCATTGCTATATCGACCATTCGCCACCCGCCCCACCGAAACCACTGCAACCAAGTCTGCCGAAGCGTGATCCAGGGGCGGGACGGCCGACGAAAAAGGAACGCCGCGACATGGAGAAATTTACTGGTAAGCGCCGCGGTTAGGTCGGCGCCAGGGTAGAGCGCACATGGCGCGCAGCGGACGGCCGTGCTCAACATAATTCGGTAGGAAAGCCATGCGCGGCCACCAGCGGAGATTCGCATAGCAGTTCAGGCGGCCCGAAAATCCGGGATACGGCTTGTGTATTTTCTGCTGCCACCCGCAGCCAACCGGTAGCAGCCGGAATGGTGCATTCCGTGACTGCCACCAGTGTTGTGATATCTGGGGCCAGAAAAATCAGGGCATCAGTGCCGAGTAATCGCGCGAGATGATCGTGCATTACCGACAGCAACCGTGGATGCGCCAGCCAGGAGGTCGCGGGCACTGGGTGGGAACGCAACTGAATGCCGGGTGGGGCAGAAGGCCCCAGTAGATCCGCTGCTGGCCGCGTCCAAAATTCGGTGCCCTGCGGAGTATGCGCTGCGCGTAAAACATTATCGGCGGCGATATCCCAGGCGCGGCGCATCGCGATATTGAATTCGGCTAATGCGCGGTGGCTCAGCGTCATCTCATCGACGCTGAGCGTTACAGCGGTGGTACGTGACAAGGGCAGGTGAGCCAAGGAATCACAAAAACCGTCGTCGCTTAATCCGCGCTGGTCTACCCAGGAGGTTGGCCGCATAACAGGCACACACTCGGCTAAAGCAGGAAGGCTGGGCGTCGATGCAGTTGCGGGCGCCGGTGCACTTGGCGCTGACGTAATTGGTGCTGGTGCAACTGGTGAAATGGTCGCTGCCGTCATGGGAATCCTTTCGCTGGAGTGTCACACCATTGGACTCTCACACTCCAGCGCGGGTTCCCAGAAACATCAGCAAATACAGAAGCACCGGCGAGTTACGGCGTCACCACCGGACGCGAGGCCTTTTCTAGCAGCACAGCCACAGAATCAAACTGGTACCCGGCGACGACGTCCAAGCCCATCTCGCAGGTACGGTTCGATGAAACGAAGGCGTCGTAATGCCGAGCATCCAAGCCGGTGCGTTCCTCGCGGGTGGCAGATTCCACCAGCTCCGGGTGCAACAGCCCGCGGTCACCAGCGGTGCCGCAACACATCGCACCGAACGGAACACTAGCCTGTCCCGCACGATTGGCGACGGCAACGAGCGCGTCGGTCTGGCTCATATGCTGGGTAGAACAGGCCGGGTGCACCGCGATGGTGCCCATGTCGTGATGGATCGGCAGATAATCGATGACATCATCATGCAGCCACTCGACGATGTCGATGATGCGTAGCTCGTCGTAAAGCTGCTTCGTCTCGGCATCCAGCACCTCAGGCACACCAGAGAGCAATCCGTGGGTACAGCTGGAAGCGTCAATGATGATCGGTAACGTGCCGCCATCGGACCAGTCGTGGAATTTCCGCACGATCGCGTGCGCCTGGTGGCTAAAGCCATCCTGGTAGCCTTTCGACGACCACGGCGTGCCGCAACAAAAACCGGTGACATCGTCGGGGATCCACAGCGACTGGCCGCTGCGGCGAGCAAGTTCCACCATGGCGCGCGGCAGGTCGACGGATTCGGGATCCGAGCCAGCCGGGCGGCCGAAAATACGGTTCACGCATGCCGGGAAATACACCGCGCTGGCACCGGCACGTTCGGTAGCCGGCAACCGGTCCGCAGCCTGCGGCAATGCGCCCGGCACCGATGGCACCAGATCCGGGTTAATCACATTCCGAGCCACGTTAGCGGCCCAACCAGCGGCCTTTTCGCCAACCTTGTTCGCGCTGATGATGCCCGCCCGGGCCAGTTTCTCCACCACATCCCACTTTTCAGCGGTGGTCAAAGCGACCTTTTCGGCGCGCGGAGTAGTCTGCTTTGCGCGCAGGTTCTTCATCACCGCGCCGGTATCAATGCTGATCGGGCAAGGGATGGCACAAGTGCCGTCGGCAGCACACATATCGACGGCGTCGTACTGGTATTCCTCCTGCAGCTGTTTCAACACCGGCGAGCCGGGGGCCTGGCGCGCCATCTCCCGCCGCAGCACGATGCGCTGGCGTGGGGTCACGGTCGCGTGCCGGGAAGGGCAGACTGGTTCGCAGAAACCACATTCCACGCACGGGTTGATCTCTGCTTCCACGCGCGGGAACGATTTGAAGTTGCGCAGGTGGTTGTCCTCGCGCCAGGTGAGCTTCACATCTGGTGCCAGCATCGCGGTGGGGTCGATGAGCTGCTTGGCTTCCCACATCAGGTTCCAGGCGGTATCGCCCCATTCTTGGCGCACAAATGGAGCCATGTTGATGCCGGTGCCGTGCTCGGCTTTCAACGAGCCGTTGTACTTGTCGATGACCAGATCCGCGAGTTCACGCAGGAATTCGGCGTATTTATCCTTTTCTTTCGGATCATCAAATTCCGGGATGAGGAAGAAGTGCAGGTTGCCGAAGGCAGCATGGCCCATGACCATTTCTGGGTAGCTGTAGCGTGAGAGCAAATGCAGCAGATCGGCAGCAGCCGCACCGATCTGTGCCGGTGGGAAGCACACGTCCTCGGTAATCAGCGCGGATCCCTGCGGCCGGTCTGCTCCTAGCAGGCCGAAAAGCCCGTTGCGGATCGCCCATGCGCCTCGGATGTCTGCATCACTGGTGAAAAATTCCAGTTCGGCGCCCAGCTCGGCGTCGGCAAGCACCTCTTTGACGCGGTCCATGGCGTCGGCAAGCTCGGCATCATCAGCGCCACCGACTTCCAGCAGTAGGGCGGCGGACTCGTCGGAAATATCCGCCCACTCGGCTGGCGCCTGCGCGAAATTCTCCACGGATTTCTTCAGCACCGGAGCCACCAACAGCTCGCAGGCCCACGCGCCGGTCTCCATTAGTGGGGCGACGTAGTTCGCTGCCTGGAAAAGGTCGGGCAGCATCACCCAGGACACGGCCTTCTTCTTCGGCAACGCGACGGTATCGAGCTCGCATTCGGTGAATGCGCCGAAAATGCCTTCGGACCCGACCAACAGACGCATCAGGATGCGTACTGGCTCTTCTTCGTCCAAGAACGCGTCCAGGCGCAGGCCGTTGGTGTTGCGGATAGAAAATTTCTCCCGCAAGTGTGCAACCAGCTGTTCGTCGCTACGGATCTTGTCGCGCAGTTGTAGCAGGCCAGCGTGCAGCTCCGGTTCCTGGGAGCGGAACTTTGCATCACCGGCGTGCGTGTCGACGATCGTGCCTGACGGCAGCACGAATTCCGCCTGGCGGATGCTGTGATAGCTATCGTTTTCCAGCCGGCAGCGCATACCACCGGCGTTGTTAGCGAGCACACCACCGATGGTGCACACCGACGTTGATCCGGGGTCCGGCCCCAGCATGAAACCATTGCGGCCAAGCACCGCCTGGGCATCACCGAGAATCACGCCTGGGCGTGACCATAACACCGTGCCGCCGTCGCGAACCTCCATGCCGGTGAAGTGGGTTTTCAGATCCACCAGTAGATCATCGCCCTGGGCCTGGCCGTTCAGTGAAGTGCCAGCAGAACGGAACGTGATATTGCGGCCATGGTCAGTGGCATAGCGCATCACGCGCGAGAGATCCTGTGTGTGGCGCGGTGCGACGATGACCTGCGGGAGCAAGCGGTACGGGCCGCCATCCGAGGCATAGCGGACGACATCACTAATGCGTGCGTGCACGTTTTCCGGGCCGACGATCGCGCTCATATCGGCGACGAGCTGTTGTTTATCGGCGCGCAGGTGGGAGGTGGGCACGGCATCGCTTTGCGGCGTGGAGTTTTCCGGCCTGCCGTAGCTGCGTGGGTTGGGTGTGAGAAGCTTTTTCATAGCCCATACCTTATATTGTCGGGATCACACGCGTGCGCAGGGTCACGGTAGCGAATTGTGCGAACTTGAGTTCAGTGCTGTGAGACGACAAGAAAAGACCGGGAAAGAATTGTTGAGCACTCTGTGCGTAAGCTGGATATTTGCGGAAAACAGTTGTAGTATCAGGTGACTAAATTAACTAATGTTCTGCCAGCTCTTTGCGCACAGGGGTGCTCTTGCGTTGGACGGTTCATACCCGCTTTCGCGCGGTCTATCACGAAGAGACAGAGTAATAACGTGAAATATATCCCTTGTGTACGATTTCCGGTGTTCGTAGCTATCGTGGTGGCGATAGCTGTATTGGTTATTTCGTTCGTAACGGGTAATTTTGGGCAATTTGCCCGTGCGGATGAAGAATCTAATCAGCCGGCCACACAGGAAACTATCACAGGGCCCGCAGGCGAGACTCTTAAGAATACGGCGCGACCGGCTCCGGGCTCAGCGACACCGACTGAATCTGCGACGTCGGTTACAGAACCTATAGAGGATACTGAACCGTCGGTGTCACGCGAAATGGATCAGACGGTACCTGAGCACATGCCACATGAGGCGTCTGTGCAAGATCTTGAGGAACAGCCGCAGGTTACAGTTACTCGTAACGGGAACGTCGATGAGGTCGTCATTGAACACCCAGTGGATTTTTATGACCATCTTTCGTTAGATAACCTGGTTGGGGTGGTCCGCTCAGGTGCGGGCGAGATTGAGGCGGTAGACAAAGCTGTAACTGACGGTCAAGAGCGTGAGCCCGTTGATTATGCGTTGCGTGCTTCCGCCATTGGCGATTTGATCATCTTTGATGGCAATAAGCTTCATGCAAATCCACCAAAACGCATTGAGTTAACAGTGATGGCGCCATCAGGTGGAGAGTACCGCATTGCGGGTGTTGACGAATTGCCTACTCGTGCAGAATTGGAAGCAGAAGGACTCTTTAGTTCCGAGAATTTAAACCTTGCGGAAGGGGCCCGTTCTGTTGCGCAATGTGAACCATTGGGTAAACAGTCTTCTAGTACCAAAGAGCTACCGTTGTCAGGACGCGGGAATTATGAGAATCATGGGACATCTACTCTTGTAAGGATCAGTGGATTACGCCCAGGCGATAAAATTAATTCGTTAACGATCAAAACTAGTGCGCGATTAAATTCTGGGAGTGCCACAATATTCCGTAACTCTCAGGGTAATTTAACTACGCGTTCATCGTCGGTAACCAATAGCGAGATTAAAGGTCAACTCTCAGCTAATCGCTTTGAAATTAAATTTGTATTACCGACATTTGAAGTAGGTGGGGATGGAACCATTGAAGTTGCTGTCGACACGGGAGCTCGACCAAAACGCTTTTTTAAGTCAGCCATTGTGGGTTTAGTAACTCATTCCGAGGAACTTTACGATAACCCACCCCGTGAATCAGATTTAGCGAAACCACAAGCTAAACGTGACTTAACCCGCGAAGAAAAGACTTCGGGAACCCAGGTCTACGTCAGTACTTCTCTTAACCAACAGGGACAAGGTAGCGGTGACCTCATTCGTACAACCTTGAACTTGCAAGAGCAGGATTCGAAGTCATTCAAAAGGGTTGGCGAAAGTGGATGGATTTATAACGGGCTTGCCTATGATGAACAGGATAACTGGCTATATGCAGTAAGTAACGAGAAGACAGGCGACCAGCAAAACTGCTTTCCGGAGGCTCACTTACTGCAAATAAATCCCCTCAACGGGCAAACCCGGAACTTAGGACCTCTACGGGCCGCGAACGGGGCCGATATATTGGCCGAAGCTGGGGCGAGCGACCGACAGTTATTGAATGCCGGTGTTGTCTACAAAGGACACCTGTTTGTCTCAAATTCATCGACTTCTGGTACTCGGACGATGTATAGGATTCCGTTGCCCTCTGCAGGTCGATTTGTCGCTGGAAAACCAAAGATCGAGAAACTCAATGTTAAATTCTATGCTGAGGACTATGCACAGGTAAAAGGAAACCCAGAATACGCTTGGGGGCTTGTAAGTCGGGAGCCTCTGCGAAAGCAGCAGATTCCTGAAGCGAGGCCCTCTACTGACCAAGATCTAGTCTTGCAACGTGTAGATTTGCGTAACGGCAAATCGCGGTACTTTAAACTATCGGATTCGCAGAGAACGACCCTTGACGGAAGCAAGCTAAAGCAAGTTACAACATGGGGTACGGCGTGGAGCTACGGAAACGGCAATCTTGGATTTGGCCCAGGTGGTGAGGCGCGCGCGGAAAAGAATGGTGTACAAGTTCGGGTGGAGAATCCCGCGAGCAACGACCCCAAGATTCAGGTCGTGCAGTTGCTCACTCAGATCCCGGATTCCTACAACACGGATGCGACAAGTAATGCACTGGCCCTTCCGGATGTAAATAGTGATTTACGGGTCAGCAAAACCCATCTTGCTGGTGAAATCGATGAAAAGTACCGGGCGCAGCTGTATTCCCTGCAAGATGGGGTGCGAAAGACCGTAGAACAAGAAACGGGTACTGCCAGCATCGAAGGCTACCACTTTTGGGCCGTCGAACTTACCAACGTTGGAGAAGCTGCGTCGTCGGGATCAACCGTGTATGAAAAGCTCCCGCAAGTATACGATCCAACGACTGGAGAGTATCGCTGGGAGACCTTTAATAGTGCCGGACAAAAAATCACTACGCCCATTGCTGAACTGAATTATCAGGCGAACGATCCGAGCCGAGGAACGATTCAGTTTGTCTTTGGACGCTTAAACCCTGGGGACACTGTGCGGATGTATATCGCCGCGAGATTCAAAGATGGGCAAAGTGAATGCAAACCTAACCAGGTTGAAGTACTGAACAATGACAAAGACGAAACTCCGAATGATAACCACGATAGTGCGGGCTGCGTCGAGGAAGTTGACTCGAAAGTTGGCTTCGAACTACACAAGGTTGATGCAAGCGATATCGAAAATAGTGTTCCTCCGAAAAAGCTCAGCGGTGGTCAATTTGTCTTGATTGACGGTACGAAAGAAGACGGAAGCTTCACGCAAGAAAATGACATTAACTGGCAAGCCGCGGTGCACCCTGATAACCCTGGAGCACACGCATTAGTTGAGACCGAAGAATCTGGTGTTTACAACACCGAGGATAAGCTCGAGGTTGGCAAATATTATTGGTTGCTGGAGACGCAATCTCCTAAGGATGAGTCCGGAAAGCCCTATAATCTGCTCACGCGGCCAATCTTGTTCCAGCTCACACGTGATAACGACAACAATGTCCAGGCAATGTTCTACGATTCTTCCGCGCGGGGAGCGGAGGGAGACTCGTGGAAAACTAGCTATCCAGTAGCGAATATGTACTCGGACGTGAAATCCAAGGAAAAGTTGACCATCCAATTGGCAAATATCCGGCAAGGAGAAATGCCAAAGACGGGATCATTTGGAATCTGGCCATTCGTGTTGGCAGGACTGCTGACCATATTAGCAGGAGCATATTTGTCACTTCGGCGCCGCGAAGCCTAATACCAGCTTAATACCCCTGGAACGCTGGCTTATTCTGGTCGGCGTACTGGTAGTACTCGCGGAAGGTCAGCTGGGAGGCTGCTTCCTCGTCGATCAGCACCGTCGCGTGCGGGTGCAGCTGCAACGTGGATGCCGGGCACATTGATGACAGCGGGCCTTCGACTGTCGCCGCGATGGCCGCCGCTTTGCTAGCACCCGTGGCCACCAGTAACAGATGCCCGGCGCGGCGGATCGTCGCCAAGCCTTGCGTGAGCACGTGGGTGGGCACCTCGTCGGGGGTGTCGAAAAAGCGTGCGTTGTCCCGGATGGTCTGTGGGTGCAGGGTTTTCAGGCGCGTGACGGAGTTGAGTGAGGAGGTTGGTTCATTGAAACCGATATGCCCATTGCTGCCGATGCCAAGTAGCTGGATCGCGACGTGTTCGCTGGTGATGTGGCGTTCGTAGTCAGCTGCGGCTGCTAGTGGGTCGCCGCTGGTGCCGGATGGGGAAAAGACATCGGCGTCGTTGATGTCTAAGTGTTCGGTGAATTCGCGGCGGATGGTGCGGGCATACGATTGCTCGTGTTGGGGGTCAAGGCCTAAGTATTCGTCGAGCATGAAGACTTTGCAGCCGGCAAAGCTTAAGCCCTCCTGTTGGTGGCGGCGGATGAGTTCTTGGTAGGTCGCGATCGGCGTGGATCCGGTGGCCAGCCCTAATACCGAGCCGTGTTGCGCATAGCCTGCGATGATGTCGGCTGCTTGTGCGGCGACAGCCTCTGGGGTGGGACGAATGAGAATTTCCATGGTGGGTTCCTGGCAGCCTTTCGGTGGTGACAGTGGGCAAAATGGTGATAGCGGCGATAACGGGAAAATCGGGATTGTTTTTAGCGCGGCGAATGCACATCGTGTGCGGTGTGCACTGCGTGGATGGTGCCTTTCGGGGTAATGCCGACTAGTTCGATGGGCTTGCCGACGATGTCGGCGGGGTAGTCCAGTCGCGGTTTGCCGAGCACGGCGCGAGCATTGCTGGAGGTAAAAGCCACTGCTTCTGGCAGGCTATGGCGCCCGGCAAAGCGCGCGAATTGTTCAAACAGGGTGGTAGTACCTCCGGCGATGCTGCCGGTCGTGCCATCGGTGGTGGTGAGCCTGGCGACCCCGGAGCTAACCGTGACAGCAAGCCCGCCGAGCTGATAGCTGCCGTCGGCAAGACCCGCGGCTTCCATGGCATCGGTGATGGCGAAAGCCGATGGGTTGCCACCGGCCATGATCATGTCGACGGTGCCATCGGCTAGGTGCACGCCATCGCCGACGATCTCCAGGTGCGTCTGTCCGGTGCGCGCAGCCGCGATGCAGGCCGCCGCAGGTCCCGGCGCGCGGTGGTGGATGGGCGGCATGGCGTTGAACAGATGTGTTGCCGTGACGGTGACTCCGAGTTCTACTGCGCGAGTAATCACGGCGTGGGTTGTTGCGTACTCCGCGTTGGTGTGCCCCAGTGAGACGATGATGCCGTGGTTTGCGCACAAGTGGAGTAGTTCGTCGGCATGCTCGGTTTCCGGGGCGAAGGTGATTGCTCGGACGGTGTTGTCCGAGGCGTCGATGACGCGGGCAAACAGCGTGGGGTCGCCAGGCATGACTTTCGCCGGGTTCTGCGCGCCGCATTTGCCCGGGTTGATAAACGGGCCTTCCATGTGGATGCCGTCGATCAAGCCTTCGGCAACGAGGGGTTTAAGGCGCTCGGCTTGGCGCGCGAGTTCGTCGCCGGTGGCAGACACCAGGCTGGCCAGCAACGTCGTGGTGCCGTGGGTGCGGTGATACAGCGCGGCGCGACGGCAGTCGTCGGTAGTACCGGAAGGAAAAGCACCGGCATTGCCGCCGTGATTGTGCAGGTCGCTAAAACCAGGCACCCAGGTGATCTCGCCGTGGCCGGGTAATTGCTCGACGGCGGTGACCACCCCGGCTTCGTCGACGGTGATGGCTGCGTTGTCCCATTGCCCACCTGCGGTGACAAGCCGGCCTTCGAGGCGTCGCGGGAGTGCGTGATCCAAGGTGGCGGTAGGCGAGGTGGTCATGATTCTCCTGAACTAGCGACCGGTTGAGATATTGACCGGAGAAATGATTAATTGTGAATTCTACCCCATCTAGACATAAGACGTATGATGTTTACGTACCCGCCCGCGCACACAACGTTTGGACTAGCAACGTCTGGACTGTCAGGAGCTAAAAATGTCAGAAACCATCGCGCCATTCCACGGAGTAGTGCCCCCCATCGTCACCCCGTTTCATGAGGACTTTTCCATTGATACGGATTCGCTACGCGCACAAGTAGAGCGGATGATCAAAGCCGGTATTCACGGTTTGTTCGCCCTGGGCTCTTCTGCCGAGGTGGCATTTTTGACTCGGGAAAACCGGCAAATCGTCTTGGACACCATCATCGACCAAAACGCGGGTCGGCTTCCGGTCGCCGCAGGCGTGATCGACATGACCACCCCGCGCTGCCTAGAACACGTAGCTGATGCGCGTGAACGCGGCGTCGACGCACTGGTGGCCACCGCACCGTTTTATGTACGTACCCACCCAAACGAAATCGAAGAACACTTCCGCCAGATTCACGCCGCAGCACCAGAGCTGAAGCTCTTTGCCTACAACCTGCCGGTCTCGGTCAACGTGGTACTGGAGATCCCCATGTTGATCCGCCTGGCACAAGAAGGCGTGCTGGACGGCATTAAAGACTCCGGCGGCAAAGACGATTACACCCGTGCCGTGGTTGCCGCGCGCAAAGCTGTGCAGCTGGACAACTTCGTGGTGCTTACCGGTTCGGAAATGACCGTGGATTATGCCTACCTGGGCGGCTGCGACGGCGTCGTACCGGGTCTGAGCAACGTCGACCCTTATGCCTACGTAAACCTGCACGAGACCTGCCGGGCAAAAAACTGGGACCAGGCCGTCGAAATCCAAGAGCGCATCAACAAACTCATGGCCGTGGCCTTCGTCGGCGACGGTGCCCGCATGGGTGGGTCCGCAGCCGGGCTGGGCGGATTCAAATCCGCACTGCACCACCTAGGAGTGTTTGCTTCCCCGCGGATGTCGCCGACGCACATGCCGCTCAACGACGACGAACACGCACGCGTTGCTGCCATCGTTGATGAATTCGGCCACGGGGTGTAGGTGTGTAGCGGTGCCTAGCACTTTAAGTTTTGATATCGGCGGCACGAAAATCGCCTACGGCATCGTCCGCGATCACGCCCCGAGCGACATCATTGCCGCGGGTTCGGTACCGGCTCAACCACAAGGCTCGTCGCTTGCCGCCGAGTTCGACAAGGCCGTCGGTGTGGCACTGAGCGTTGCCCGCGAGGCAGGTGTCGAACCGGATCGCATCGGTGTTGGCGTGCCGGGGATCGTGCGCGGCCCGCACGGCACCGTTTTGCGCTCCGGACCTACCGTTCCCGGTTGGCAAGGCACGATCATTGAAGACATCATCGCCCGGCACACGCACGCGCCGGTGGCCTGCCACAACGACGTGCGCATTTGGGCCTTCGGCGAGCACACCTTCGGGGCGGGCCGGGAGCTTCCCGGTCGCGTGGTCTACCTATCGTTAGGCACAGGTGTTGGCGGAGCCATCGTCGACAATGGAGAACTACAAACCGGAACGACCGGTTCCACCGGCGAATTTTCCGAATTGCTCGTCGCAGACCTGCGCGGGATGGCCGATCGGGTAGAAAACACCTGCTCCGGCAACTCTCTGGCGCGCTACTACAACGTGCTCGCCGCGCAACCGGACTTCGCCGGACGCATCGCGTGGGACCATCCACCTGGGCCCAACGATCTCAGCCTGCCGGAGATCATGCAGCGCTATCATAACGACGACCGCCTGGCGTTCGACGTGATCGACGGCAATATGCGTGGCTTCGGGCGCGCGCTGGCAGGTTTGGCGTTTGCCTTGGATATCGACGGCATCGTCATCGGCGGCGGGGTTGGCGGCCTGGGCGAACCAGTACTGGGGGCACTGCGCGCCGGATTTGCGCAATGGACAGTCGATTCTGCGCAACGGCTGCCGATCGTGGCTTCCGAGCTGGGCAGACTAGCCCCGCTGGTCGGTGCCGCCGCCTATGCGCGGGAATTCGCGGCAACAACCAGCTAGTGTGGCGACCGGAGCGATAGCCGGGCGAGAAACCGCTGCATAAAAACCACTGCCTAAGAGTCCACACACTACACAGGAGAACCGAAAGCTATGGCGTTTACCTTCCAAGCCAGCGATATCGCTGGGCGTCGGCAAGAAATCATTAATGCGGTGCGCGGCAACGTGGTCGTGTCTGTGCAAGCACCCGACGGACACGCAATGCGCGATACCCACACGTTGACGCACGTGGCGCGTGCCTGCGTCGACGGGGGAGCGCCAGCAATTCGCTGTGGCGGATATGGCGGGGTGGACGATATTGCCTCTATCGCTGCCGCCGTTGACGTGCCGGTATTTGGGCTGACCAAAGAAGGCGACACCGGCGTATACATCACCCCAACCCGGGAATCTGTGCGCAACGTGGTTGCTGCGGGTGCGGCGGTGGTGTGTGCGGATGCCACGTTGCGGCAACGCCCCGACGGCTCCAGCTTCGCTGAGCTCGTTGAATTAGCCCACGAGCTGGGCGCGGTGATGATGGGCGATTGCGCGACGCCGGAAGAAATGGCCGCTGCCCACAAAGACGGCGCGGATATTATCTCCACGACGTTGGCTGGCTACACCGAGCACCGGGAGAAAACCGAAGGGCCTGATTTCGAATGCCTAGCTCAGGGGCGTGCATTGGTGGGCCCGGATGCATTCGTGATCGGGGAGGGGCGCTTTCACACTCCGGCCTTGGTGGCCGAAGGGATCAAACGCGGTGCCGACGCAATCATTGCCGGTACCGCGATCACCGATCCCGGCTGGATTACCGCGGCATTTTCGGCTGTGCTGGACTAAAATCTGCCTGCGCTAGCCTTCCTGCTCCGCAGCAATTGCGCGCTGCAGCGGGGCGTAGTGCTCGAGGACTTTCTCGCGATAACGTTGCTCGTCGCCAGCTTGCAGCGCATGCACAATGGCGGCATGCGCCTCGATGGTTTTTTCAATATCGCCGGGCATCTGCACTTTCATCAAGGGCAGCACGTCCATGTGGATCTGCCAAAAAGCATCGCAGAGCTCGCGGATCAGACTATTCGAAATCAGTGAGTTCAAGCGCTGGTGGTAGGCGCGGTCTTGCTCCGCAAATGACTGTCCCGACGCGTGTTTGTCGTGCATGTCGTCGACCAGTGCCAATAGGTGTTCGGCGTCGTCGGGAGTAAAAGCTCGGCATAATTCCGCGGCCATGGAGAGATCCAAGCCGATACGGACTTCCACCACCTCGCGCAGATGCGCGAAAGAATTGGCGGAATCGATGGTGGTGCGCAGCACCAGGCCCTGTACCAGCGGCGACAGAGACAGAGTACCGACAAACGTGCCGTGGCCGTGGCGGACCTCGACAATATCCAAGCTGGCGAGGGTGCGCACGGCTTCGCGGACAGAAGACCGGGAAAGATTCAGTGCTTCACACAGACGTGCTTCCGTCGGCAACGGATCGCCGGGGTTGAGCTGGTGTTGTTTGATGTAGTCGGTGATCCCATTGGCGGCCAGCGTTGCGGCATTGGGGCGGTGGCTCACTGCGGTTCCTTTCGGGCGGTGCGGTATTTCCGGATGTGGTTTTCGGGTGGGGATCGCCGGTGAGGTTACCCCCGTAGCGGTGGTGCAGTAAAGCCGATGACCTTGGAAAATGCGCGGTGGACGGTTTTGTGAACGAATTCATCAATGAACTAATTGGTAGAAGTCAGATGTCTGACATATTATATGATCACGTTCACAACTTTAAGTTCCGACGCTGAGAGTCACGCCAGGATCACAATCGGCTGGTGTAATACGCGGTTGGGCCTTGACAGAAAGGATCAAGACCTCATGTCTCTGAATGTCTCCATTATCCGCCGGATTGGCATGGTCGCCGCAGCTGCCAGCGTGAGTCTTGCACTGGCTGCCTGCGCCCCAGACAATAGCTCCAACGGCGCGCAAGATTCCGCGTCGAATGGTTCCAGCAGTGATTCCAGTGCTGATTCCGCAGCATCGGGCGAAGTTAACGAAGATGGCACCATCCGTGCTGCCATCTCCTACGAGCTGGGCACCAACGGCTATGACCCCATGACCACCACCGCTGCACTGACGGTTGCCGCTAACTGGCACACTCTGGAAGGTTTGACTGAGCTGGATCAAACCGATGGCTCCACCTATGCAGCACTGGCTAAAGAATTGCCGGAATCCGGCGACGGCACCGAAGCCACCGTGGAACTGCGCGAGGGCGCGAAATTCTCCAACGGCTCTGATATCACTGCCGACGACGTCGTCTACTCGTTTGAGCGTGTTATGGATGAATCCAACGAGTCTTTGTATGCCTCGTTTATTGATTTCATCGATTCGGTAGAAAAAGTCGATGACACGAGCGTCAAGTTCACCCTGAAACACCCAACCGGTGTTTTGGCAGAACGCTTGTCGACGGTCAAGATCGTGCCGAAGGACGTCGTGGAAGAAGATCCCAAAGCCTTCGACAACAACCCGGTTGGTTCCGGGCCATACGTCATGACCGATAACGGTGGTGCCACCAACACCATTAAATTCGAACGCAACGAGCACTATAACGGAAAGCGCCCGGCACGCTCGGCAAAGATGGAATGGGACATCATCCCGGATGCCTCCACCCGCATCAACGCTTTGCAATCCCAGCAGGTACAGGCCATTGACGCCGTGCCATACCTGAATGTAGACACCGTTGCTGCCACCAACGAACTCGAATCCGAGCAGGGCTTCGGGCTGTTGTTCTCCATGTTCAATAACGACCCATCGAACCAGTTCTCGAACAAGGACGCCCGCCAGGCATTCCTGTACGCCATCGACATGGATAAGATCATCGAAAACGCGATGCAGGGCCAGGCCACCGCTGCGAAATCCTTCCTGGATACCGAACACCCGAACTTCCACGAGGCAGCCACGGTCTACGAGAAAGACACCGAAAAGGCCAAGGAACTGTTCGAGAAGGCCGGCGTCGACAAGCTGCACCTGCTGGCTACGGACCATGACTGGGTCAAACTGGTCTCACCGATCGTGCAGGAAAGCCTGAAAGAAGCCGGCGTCGAGGTCGAATTTGAAGAGAAGAAATCTTCCGACGTCTACAACACCATCGACGGCAAGCCGGATGCCTACGACGTCGTGCTGGCCCCAGGCGACCCATCCGTTTTCGGTAACGATCCAAACCTGCTGATGCGCTGGTGGTACGGCAACGACACCTGGACCCAGACCCGTATGCACTGGAACGACGAAGGCTACGAGAAGATCCAAGACTTGCTGGATAAGGGCCTGCAGGAAACCGACGAGTCCAAGCAGCAAGAAATCTGGAATGAAACTTTCGACGTGCTGTCGGACGAAGTCCCGCTGTACCCACTTTTCCACCGCAAGGCACCAAGCGCTTGGGATGACAACACTCTCGTTGACTTCAAACCAATTTCAGTGACCGGACTGTACTTCTTGGGTGCAGGTACGACTGAGTAATTAGTGTGCGGGCACGGGTGAATAATTCGTGCCTGCACATGATCGAGTACTAAAGGCAGACTGAATGTCTCATCTCATCCGCCTCATTGGGCGCAGGCTGTTGGCGCTGCCGATAATGGTCCTGGGCGTAACGTTCCTGGTGTTTTTCATCATGTCGTTTTCGCCTGCGGACCCGGCACGTCTAGCGCTAGGCGAAACCGCATCGCCGGCCGCTTTGGAGGCTTACCGTGAAGAACATGGATTAAACGATCCGCTGCTCGTGCGTTATGGCCAGTTCTTGGTCAACATGATGCAGGGAGATCTGGGCCTGTCGTCTGGCGGCGTGCCGGTGACTGAGCGAATTGCCCACGCGTTTCCCATCACGCTGCAGCTGACTTTCACCGGCTTGTTGTTGGCCGTCGTGGTGTCGGTGATCTTGGGTGTTTTGGCTGCGATCTACCGCGAAAAATGGGTAGATCAGGTCATCCGTGTGCTGTCGATCGCTGCACTGGCGACCCCGTCGTTTTGGTTGGCGATTCTGTTGATCCAATGGCTCGGCACCATCCCCGGCGGTTGGGGAGCATTCCCAGCCGTCGTGGCCAGGTGGGTGCCGTTTAGCCAGGACCCAGCGACCTGGGCGAACAATATCTTCCTGCCCGCGGTGGCACTCGCGGTGCCGGTGGCTGGTTCGCTGACCCGCGTGGTTCGAACCTCCATGGTGGAAGAACTCGATAAAGACTACGTCCGCATGGCAATCGGTGCGGGCGTTCCGCGCGGAACCGTCATTGGACGCAACGTTTTGCGCAACGCTTTGATCACCCCGATCACGGTGTTGGGTCTGCGAGTGGGCTACCTCATGGGTGGTGCTGCCGTCATCGAGATCATTTTCAATATCCAGGCAATGGGCCAGCTGATCCTGGACGGCGTCGTGCGTAACGACGTCTACCTGGTCCAAGGCGTCACATTGGTGGTGGCGATCGCGTTCATCATCATCAACATCATCGTCGACATTCTCTACGTGCTGGTGAATCCACGGATTAGGAGCATCTGATGCTACGAGCAAAAACCACACAGAACCTGGAGAATAAAGCCGGTGCGCGGTTTACCGGCCTGAAAAACTTGCCGCTGAAATCCAAGATTTCCATGGTTGTCCTGGGCATCGTGGTGCTGGCGGCCGTGTGTGCACCACTGATCGCACCGCATGATCCGCTGACTACCGGCACCCCGATCCAACCACCATCCGGCGAGCACCCATTTGGCACCGATTCCGTCGGCCGCGATATCTTATCGCGCGTCATCTACGGCGCGCGTTCCTCGCTGCTGATTGGTTTACTTGCCACAGGCTTGGCGCTGCTGGCTGCCGCGGTATTGGGTTCAATCGCAGCGACGTCGAACAAAGTGGTCTCGGAAGTGCTGATGCGCTTTTTGGACATCGTGATGTCCTTTCCGGCTATCGCACTGGCAGCGGTGTTCGTCGCCGTGTGGGGCAATAACGTCGCGATTCTGATCATCGCGATTGGCTTCGTATACACCCCGCAGCTCTCGCGCATTATTCGCGCGAATGTGTTGGGGCAGTTCGGCGAAGACTACGTTTCCGCCTCCCGTGTGATGGGCGCGTCGACGCCATATATTTTGCTCAAGCAAGTTGCGCGTAACTGCATTGCACCGGTGCTGGTGTTTGCTACGGTGCTGGTTGCTGATGCGATTGTGCTGGAAGCGTCGCTGTCATTTATCAACGCCGGTGTGGCACCACCGAATCCATCCTGGGGCAATATCTTGTCTGATGGGCAAGGAATCTTGCTTACTGGCGCGTGGTGGCCAACGTTTTTCGCCGGTCTGATGCTGCTGGTCACCGTGCTGTGCCTGAACATCATGTCCGAAGGCATGACCGACGCTTTGGCCTCGCCACCAGCGCGCAAGCCGATTGCGGATGATGCGAAAGCAGCCGAGCAAGCAGAAAAAGCTGCTGCCGTAAAAACCCTGGGTGCCACCTCCCGGGAAGAATCCCAGGCAGCGTTGGAGCAGTCGTTGGCTGCTCTGCGGGGCTCGGCCATGGTGACGCACAAGCGAGATTCTGGAGTTGCGAGTGCGGACGGATCCGCGAAGAAATCTCCTCTCCTGGAGGTAAAAGATCTGCGCATCAGCTTCCCGGATGCGCACGGTTCTGTGGACATTATCGACGGGGTGAATTTTTCCGTCGCGCCCGGTGAAACGCTGGGACTGGTGGGAGAATCCGGCTGCGGAAAATCCATTTCCGCCATGTCGATCATGGGCTTGCTGCCGGCATCAGCCGTGAAAACTGGCGAGGTGCGCTACGACGGAAACAACGTGCTGGAGCTTAACGACAAAGAGCACAACAAGTTGCGTGGCCACGAAATCGCGATGATCTACCAGGACGCATTGTCGTCGTTGAACCCGTCGATGCTGATTAAAGCGCAGATGGCGCAGCTGATTAAACGCGGTGGTAAGCGTGGTGCCCGGGAGCTGCTGGAGCTTGTGGGATTGGATCCGGATCGCACCTTGAAGTCCTACCCACACGAGCTTTCTGGTGGTCAGCGCCAGCGCGTGCTCATCGCCATGGCGTTGACGCGCAACCCGCGTTTGCTGATTGCCGACGAGCCGACGACTGCGCTGGATGTGACAGTGCAGAAGCAAGTCGTCGAATTGCTTAATGATCTGCAAAAGAAGCTGGGCTTTGCGATGATTTTCGTCTCGCATGACCTTGCTTTGGTCGCGCGCATGGCGGATAAAATCACCGTGATGTATGCCGGACAAGTGGTTGAGCAGGGCGCGACGTCTGAGATTTTGGGTAACCCGACGCATGAATACACCCGCGGGCTGCTTGGTGCCGTGCTGTCTGTCGAAGCCAATGCACAGCGCCTGTATCAGATCCCAGGCACAGTGCCGTCGCCGACGGAGTTCGTCAACGGTGATCGGTTCGCGCCGCGCTCGTCGAATCCAGAATTGGGCTTGGAGGAAAAACCGACGCTGCGTGTGGTCGGTGATGCACAAAGCTCGACTCATTACTATGCGAGCACCGACGAGCTGGAAGCTGCGCGTGGTGGCGTAGATAGTGGTGCAGGCGGTGGCGCAGGCTCGCAATCTCGTTCCGTGTCGGGTAGCTCGAAGCAGGAAGGCTAGTGGCTATGAGTCAGTTGGATAACAAGCAGAATGACCCGGTCCAGCCAAACCAGAACTCTGGTCTCGGCGAGCCAGTTCTCGAGCTGCGCGATACCAGTGTGGTATTTAAAACCCGGACTGGTAGTTTGTTCAGTCCGAATAAAGTACAGGCCAATAAGCACATTAATTTCCAGATCTACCGCAACGACATCGTCGGCATCGTCGGTGAATCCGGCTGTGGTAAATCCACGTTGGCGAAAGTTATGGTTGGGTTGCAAAAGCCGACTTCTGGCGAGGTGCTGTTTAAAGGCGAGCAACTTGGCTGGGGCAGGTCTGCGCGTAAAAAAATGGGCAGGTCGGTGTCGGTGGTGTTCCAAGACCCAGCTACCTCGTTGAACCCGCGTATGAGTGTGCAACAACAGCTACTTGATCCGTTGAATGTGCACGGCGTGGGATCGCATAGCGACCGGCTCAACCGCGTGCGGGAGCTGCTTTCGCTGGTCGGTTTGCCGCAATCGGCGTTGAATGTGTTGCCGCGGCAAATTTCCGGTGGCCAGCGCCAGCGCGTCGCGATTGCCCGTGCGCTGGTGCTAGAGCCGGATGTGATTATTGCGGATGAGCCGACGTCTGCGCTGGATGTGTCCGTGCGCGCGCAGGTGTTGAACCTGTTGTTGGATCTGAAGCGTGAAATGGGCCTAGGCCTGGTGTTTATTTCTCACGATATTAATACCGTGCGTTATGTATCCGACCGCATTTGCGTGATGCTCGGCGGGGAAATCGTGGAAGAAAATACCACCGAGGAAATTTTCACCAACCCGCAGCATAGCTACACGCGTGAGCTGCTGGGCTCGGTTCCGTCGTTACTGGGAGAATAGCGCGGAGAATCCCAGAAAACTCTACGGCATTTGTGCGAAAAATGAGTAATAGTTAACAATTCTTGGAATAGTAAAAGAAATCTATTAGTCTCTGAGGTATGAGATTAAAGAAGGTTGCGCTCGTTCTGAGCGCCATTGCTGTTGCTGTCACCGGTGCGGTCGCGCCGCAAGCCAATGCCGTTCGGGGAGGCCATGACGTCTCTCCCGATGACAAAAATGCACAAAATATCGTCATCATTGGCGGCTGCACGGGTACCGCCATCAGCCCACACTGGGTCCTCGCCGCAAAACACTGCTTCCGTGAAGGCAACCACCCGATGCCGATCACTGCGGGCATCGACAAAAAGGGCGGCCGCAAAGGCTCACAGGAAACTTTCTATGCCCCAAGCGGAGACATTTCGCTTGTGCGGATGTCCATGTATTCTGCCTTTGATTTTGACAGCTACCCACAATTGGCCTCCGAATCGCCCCAGGCTGGACAGACCGGAACCTTCTATGGTTGGGATAATCGAGCACACAATTACTTGCAGCAATCGACCGCGCAAGTGCAAGGTAGCTACCAAGACGGCAGTTATACCAACGGCAAAATGTTTGTTGTGCACCACCAAGATGGTGCCTATTCCAAGCCAGGCGATTCCGGCGGGCCGCTTTTTATCGATGGAAAGCTAGCGGGTGTGGCCTCGGCAATCTCTGGCAACGGCGTGCCACTGAACCTCGCTGATATTGCGGCGCAAAAAGACTGGATCGCGGAAAAATTGGCAACGACAGGCGACACCGCGAATTTCTAACACAGTTCGCCTGCCTGCCGCCTGACGGTTTATCGCTTATTTATTATCGCCAGTTTCGACAGTGACGTTGCCTGTGAGTTTCCACCCGTCGCCTTCGTCGTATTCGAATTCCGGGGCTTCGACTTCGTTGCCATCTTTGTCGTAGCCCGGAGCAGGCTTGTTTTCTGCCTGCTCGAGTTTTTCTGGGGTATCGGTCTTTTCCCAGCGTCGGGTGCGCAAACGTTTCTCGGCGGCGAAGTCATCGCCCATGCCCTTCAACAACGAGACCATGATGAAGCCCTGCATGATGAAAAACGGCAGAGCGACGATGGTGACCACTTCCTGGATTGCTTGGATACCAGCGTCATTAATGAACAACAGCGCGGCGGTCACGACACCCACAGCGATTGCCCAGGCGACGCGGTAATAGGTGGGGGATTTGGCTTCTTCACCGGTGGCGAAAGTATCCATCACTAGGGCCGCGGAGTCGATCGAGGTGATGAAGAAGATTGTGATCACAGCCAAAGCCAGTGTGCCGGATACGGCATACAGCGGGTATTGCTCTAACAGTGCGAACAGCGCAACTGGGGTATTGCCTTCTTCGACTACAGGACCGGTGAGTACCCCGGGGGCGGCAAGTTCCATTTCGATCGCGGAGCGGCCGAATATCGAGAACCACACGATGACGAAAATCGTCGGCAAGGCGAGTACCCCACCGATGAACTCACGCACGGTGCGCCCACGGGAAATGCGGGCGATGAACATGCCGACGAACGGCGACCAACAAATCGTCCATGCCCAATAGAAGGCCGTCCAGGAATTTAACCAGCCTGGGTTTTCGTTGTACGAGTCCACCCAGAACATCAGTTCTGGCAAGCTGCTGGCATATAAGCCGAAAGCTTCCGTGGTGTGGTTTATGACTTTCAGTGTTGGGCCCATCGCGGCCACGAAGATCATCAACAGTACTGCGCCCAGGATGTTTAGGTTGGAGAGGATTTTCACGCCTTTATCCAGACCTGTGGCCACGGAAATCGAGGCAATCACGGTGATGCCGACGATGATCAGCACTTCTACCCAGCCGACCAGCGGCACGCCCCACATGATATTCAGGCCAGCGTTGATCTGCAGCACACCCAGGCCGACGGAAACCGCCAGACCGAAGATAGTGCCGATGATTGCCATCGCATCAATCAGCTTGCCTGGCCAGCGATAGACCATGCCGCCCAGAAACGGCGAAAAGACTGAAGAGATGCGTGCGGGCATTTTGCGCTTGTAAATGAAGTAGCCCATGGCCAAACCAGGCAGCACGAAAATGACCCACATGTGGGCGGCGAAGTGATAGTAGGTGTATTCGAATGCTTGGGTGATGGCCTCTTGACTCATCGGCTCTAGTTCACCGCGCGGTGGGTTATAGGCGTGATGGATCGGTTCGGCCGCGCCCCAGAACAGCAAGGTTGCGCCGAGGCCGGCGGCAAAAAGCATTGCGAACCACACAGGAAGCGAAAACTCCGGTTCGTCTTCGTCATCACCCAGGCGCAAGTTGCCGAATTTGGATACAAAGATTCCGATCAGGAACACGAAGATGACTGAGAATCCGCCGATGTATAGCCACGCGAAATTTTCCAGCAAGCTTTCGGAGACGTTGCCGTAAAGATCGCGGGCGCGGGCACCAAAGGCGATGGTTCCGGCGACGAAAACGATCACGAAAATGGCTGCGGTGAAAAAGACAAAGGGGTCGGTCTGCAGCCGGAATCTGCGATTATTATCCGCGGAATCCGCCGGGGACCCGGTTGGGGAAGTAGAAGGTGCCGTCATGATTGTCCTGCCAGCTAGGTTGCAAAGTTCTAGCAGGGATTATACTTAGCCCCACCTTGCCGGGGGCGGTATTGCACCTCGGGAGTTTATCGCGCCAGCCCTAGAACTCACTGCGTAAGCCCTAGAACGGCGGCTGCTCGTCCAGCCCCAACACGTGCAACAATTTCGAGGCCGGCCAGATGGCAATATCTTGGCCTTTTTCGTTGAGTTCTTCGGCGCGTTTTTCCTTGGAGGTCTTTTTCGCCCATTCACCGACTACCAGCACGGTGGTTTTCTTGGTGACGTTTTTGCCTACCTGGCCGCCGCGTTCTGCGATATCGGACCACAACCGGCCTTTATCAAAGGGCTCGAACTCGCCGGTGAGCGTGACATGCTGGCCAAATAGTGGGTGGTCGGAATCTGCTTCGTCGTTGGCTTCCGGCACTGTGTCTGGGGTGGCTACGGCCTGCCATGGGGCGGGTTGGCCCCCGCCGGAGTTGCCAGCTTTCTTTCCCGATTTTTTGCTTGTCGACGACGCCTGGTCCTTGTTTTCGCTACTTGCGAGAATATCTGTGCGTGCGGTTTTTTCGGCGCCACCGCCGGCGAGTTCGCTGAGATCGGTACGCAACACCGGGCGGTGCGTGCCGTTGGAAATGTGGCCCAGTGCGAAATTTATGCCGGCAAACAACTCGGAAACGCTGCCACGATGGTGTTCGCGCAGGGCCAGTTGCACCAATACTTCGCCAGTCAGCCGTGCTGCTGTGGCCGGATCCGTGTCTTGGGTCGTGGACTGAGAGTGAGCCTTGGACTGGGCTCCGGATGAGCCTGCATCATCTGCGCTGTCAGCGACTCCGAGTGCCTGGGCTACGGTGGCCAGATCGTGGTTGCGAACAGCAATGACTGCCCGTGTGCTGGCCTCGCGGGCGAGTGCGAGCGTGCAGCCGTAGGTGAATTCCGGGGCACTGCTACCGGCGTCCATGAGTGCTCGGTGTAACAATGCAGCGTGCGCGAACCCATTGTGTGCGATGAGCGGGCTGGAGCCGTCGGCAAGCGAATTTGTGGAGTCTAGATACTCGGCGAATTCCGCGGCGCTGAAAGACTTCGCCTCGCCAGCTTGGCCATCGGTGTATTCGATGGTGTGGACCAGCGGTGCGGTGCCAGTCCCAGCAGCGTTGTTGCCAGCACCAGCGGCGCCATTACCCGTAGAAACCGCGAAGGCCACGAAATTCAAGCCCGCTACTGCGCCTTCCGCCGGGGCATTGCCTTGTTGTGCGTCGCGGACATCGGCGATGAATGACTGCAATGCTTTGCGGCCGTTGTCACCAGGGGAAAAGATAATCTCTTCGCCGGTGCCACCCAGTCGAACACTGCCACAATTGAGAGCGGTGGGTTCGGTTGCAGACAGGCTGGTGATCTCGGAAATCGCGATGGTAGATACTGTGCGTGACTGCGAACCGCGGTACAAAGCCGCGGACAATTCGCTGCGCATCACCGTGATTTCCTCATTCGATACCGTCAGCGTGGCGTTATGGGCTTGAGTCACGACTTAAGTTCCTTCCTGATCATGTAACCGGGCGTGCATCCCAGCTAATAACACAGTAATGCCGCGTTCGACGTCGTCGGTGCCGGGGAGGTTTGTGCTTCGTGCGGTCCCGGGGCGTGTGGGCTTAGTGGCCGGTTGGGTGGCTTCCAGAAATTGCTGTGCTGATTGCTCCATGATGCTCGCGCCAAACACCAAGTGCAATGCAGAAGAAGTAGTAGCAGCAATATCCGCGGTGGTGTGGGCTTTTCCCGGGGCGAGTCCTGCCAGGTTTAGTTCGTGGGTGATCGTGGCAGACAAGCTATCGTGCAATTGCGACCACAACGGCGAGTTGGGTTGAGCAGCTGCCGCATGTACGAGTTCGGCACCGTCGCGGTGGGCTAACAGCGTGGCGTGCAAGGTGGTGCAGAATTCTTGCGGGCTGGGCGGTTGTTGAGCAGGCTCAGATTCTGCGGTGATAGCAAGCCCGTCGGCAAGTGCAAAGACGGGTGTGACGATTTTGTGGGCTACTGCTGTAATTAATTCTTGTTTGTTTGCGATATGCCAATATAGAGCCCCCGCGGCAACCCCTAGGGAGCTTGCTACCCGCCGCATTGTCATATCAGCCAGCCCATAGGCGTCGAGAAGCTCTAGGGCCTGGTCGATGATGGTTTCGCGGTATAGCTGCACAACTGCATAGTTTACGGTAAATAACCCGAGCAAACTTTCGCGGGCTCATGCTGTAGAAAACGCTTATGTGCGCAGGTGTGCGCTGGCTGGAATGTATGCGAGAAAAGCTCAACGCGCGCAGTATGTGTCGCTCACAGCATATTTCGAGGGAGTTCTCATGTTTACCGTACGCTCAGGCTGTTAGCATTACGTGACGTTACACCTGAGAATCCAATTTTTGCCGAATGGCGTGTTATTCCCGAGTATGCAAGGAGCATTCATGTCTCTGTCCCTGACGCCCAAAAAAGCCATTGTGGCTGTCGCTGCGCTGGCCCTACTGATTGTGGCGGGGTGCTCGTCGGCCGATGAGGAGACCGCTGCGAAAAATACTTCGACGGTTACCAGCACCTCTGAGACCGCTACTGAAACCCCCACAGAGGACCCAGAGCACAAAGACGAAAAAGACAAAGAGGAAAAGGATAAGGGCAAAGATCAGCCTGCCGAAAATCAGCCAAAGCCACAGGATCAGGCAGCAAACGGTGGCACCCGTGATCACGGTGGACACAACGGCGAGCCGGTGAACCCCTTTGCAGGCGGGAACCCCCAAGGCATGAACGTCGCACCGGTGGAGGGTGGTCAGCCTGCCGACGAGCAGACGGTTGCCGAGATTCGCCGTTTGCTCGACGGGCAATTCGAGCAGACCAATCCGATGGACTTTTTCACCTATATGCCGAAAAACAGCTGCAGTGCCGTTTTGAATGAGATTGATGGCGGAGCCGATGCTTTCAAGGAAGAAAACGTAGATCCGGCAACTCGTGCGGCAATGGACAACCTCTTCCAGATTGCCCCAGTCAACGCGCATATCGAATCGGTTACTGACGTCCAGCGCAATGGCGACCGTGCCTCCGCATCGGTGACTATTCGCAACCAGCAGGGCCCTGATACCGCTCTGTATCGCTTTCAGCACGAAGGCGGACAGTGGAAGTTCTGTAAGTAATTTATGCAGCAGAAGATTCCGCGATGGCTCGGTGATCGGGCTGGCCTGATCGGGCTGGGGCTGATTGCCTATTCCCTCGGAGGTGCGCTGTGGGGGCTTGTGCGCCCAACGTTTTCGGCGGAAGTGGTCAGTGCTGAGCGGCTGATTCCGGATTATTCGGATTCCAGCCACTTCATCGCTTTTGCTTCTTTCGTGATTGCCGCCATCGTGCTGTCTGTGGCGTTGGCGATTTTTGCCTATCTCACGCAAGGGTCACGAAAATTCGTGGATCTGTTGTGGGTCGGGGTGGTCGCCCTGGCCGGAGCGGTGTCGTTTTTGGCGGTTGGCGATGTCGTGGGCATGAGTGTGCACGGTATTGGTTCGGCTGATCAGCTGGCTCCGGGGACGACTATCACCACGGTGGCCGCGGCCAAACCTGGTATTTCGGGTTACCTGGTGGCTCCGTTCGTGGCTATGCTGGTGTATTGGTCGTTACAGGTTCTTAGCCCTGCGACAGAAACAACAGGACCCACAGAACCTACAGAACCTACAGATGATAACGGTCAGAAGGCTCAGCAGATCCAAAAGACCCATAAGGTTGACAAAACCCACAAGACGCCTAGCCAGCATTAAGGAGCCACCACGGTGTTAAGCACGATCGACCTGCGAGGCCAGGTGCCCACCACCAGCCAGTTGCGGCGCAGTCTGCCGCGCGGCGGTACGGATATCACGTCGGTCTTGCCGACGGTTGCGCCGATTATTGATGCGGTGAAGACGGGTGGGGCCAACGCTGCCTTGGAATTTGGTGAGCGTTTTGATCGTGTGCGTCCGCGTTCGGTGCGTGTGCCCGCGGAGATCATGGACCGCGCTGTCGGTGGGCTGGACCCGGATGTGCGCGCCGCGATTGACGAGGCGATCGCGCGCACACGCCGGGTGCACCGGGAACAAAAACCGTCCAGCCATACCACCACGCTTGCCGACGGCGCGCGGGTGACCGAGGTTTTCCGCCCCGTTGAACGCGTGGGATTGTATGTTCCGGGTGGCCAGGCGGTGTATCCGTCATCGGTGATTATGAATGCGGTGCCGGCGCAAGAAGCCGGTGCGCAATCACTGGTGGTGGCAAGCCCACCGCAGGAAGATTGTGGCGGTTGGCCGCACCCGACTATTTTGGCTGTCTGCCAGTTGCTCGGGGTAGATGAAGTCTGGGCAGTTGGCGGCGCGCAGGCTGTTGCGCTGCTCGCGTACGGCTCTGATGCTGCTGATGATGCGGATATCGCAGGTGCTGCTGGCGCTGTTAGTGACGATGCTGCTGGCGCTGCGTGTGAGCCGGTCGACATGATCACCGGCCCGGGCAATATTTATGTCGCTGCCGCCAAGCGCCTGGTGCAGGGCGTGGTCGGGATCGATTCGGAAGCAGGCCCAACCGAGATTGCCATTATTGCTGATCACACCGCGAACCCCACGTGGGTGGCTTATGACCTGATTTCGCAGGCCGAACACGATGAGATGGCCGCTAGCGTGCTGATTACCACCGACGAAGAATTCGCGCAACGCGTCAACGATGAGATCACGCAGCGCTATGGTGTCACCGCCAACCGCACGCGCGTCGAACAAGCTCTGCGCGGGCAGCAATCCGGCATTGTGCTGGTCGATGACATCGAGCAAGCCATTCGCGTGGCCGATGCTTATGCGGCAGAGCACCTGGAAGTACACACGGACAATGCGCGCGAGGTGGCTGAACGCGTGCGCCATGCCGGTGCCATTTTCGTCGGGCAGTACTCTCCCGTGCCGTTGGGTGATTATGTTGCCGGTTCCAACCACGTGCTGCCCACTGGGGGCACGGCACGGTTTTCGTCTGGCTTGTCGACGCACACGTTCTTACGCCCAGTCAACCTGATTGATTATGACCAGGAAGGTTTGCGCGCGGTCGCGGAACACGTCATTGCGTTTTCGCAGGCGGAGCAGTTGCCCGCGCACGGTGAGGCGATCCGGGCGCGGTTTGCTGAGAATCCAGAAAACACGGATACCAGCAGTGCAGAGGCTTCGGAGGGTTAAGCGATGGTCGATATTTCGCATTTGCCGCTGCGCGAAGAACTCCGCGGCCAGCGTGCCTATGGCGCACCACAGCTGGACGTTCCGGTTGCGTTAAACACCAATGAAAACCCGTACCCGCCATCACCGGCGCTGGTGGAATCGCTGTTGGCGGAAATCCAGCGGCTGTCTACCAGGTTGAACCGATACCCGGACCGTGATGCTGTGCAGCTGCGCGCGGATTTGGCGGATTACGTCACCCGGCGCACTGGGGTAGAGGTCACCGGCGAGAATGTCTGGGCAGCCAATGGCTCCAATGAGATCCTGCAGCAACTGTTGCAGGCATTTGGTGGTCCGGGTCGCAGCGTGTTGGGCTTCCAGCCGTCGTATTCCATGCATCCGATATTGGCGGCCGGTACGCATACAGAATTTCTCAACGTCCCGCGTCGTGCAGATTTTACCGTCGACATCGACGCCGCGTTGGCTGCCATCGCTGAACATCAGCCGTCGGTGCTGTTTATTACGACGCCGAATAATCCGACTGGCACGCCGACCGGATTGAACGAGATCGAGCAGATGTGCCACGCGATGCATGGGCTCGACGGCATCGTGATTGTCGATGAGGCCTATGCGGAGTTTTCCGGAAGCCCGTCGGCGACCACGCTGATTGCTAAATACCCTGCCACGCTGGTGGTTTCGCGCACGATGTCGAAGGCTTTCGATTTTGCCGGGGTGCGGCTGGGCTATTTCGTCGCTGATCCCGCCTTCGTGGAGGCCGTGCAGTTGGTGCGCTTGCCCTATCACCTGTCGGTGTTGACACAAGCGGCCGCACGTGCGGCGCTACGCCATGCTGATGAGACGCTGGCCGACGTCGACAAGCTGATTGCAGGCCGCCACCAAGTGGTCGCCGGGCTGGAAAAACTGGGTTACACAGTAATGCCGAGCGAATCGAATTTCGTGTTTTTTGGCGATTTTGCTGATCAGCACGATATCTGGCAGCAGTTTTTGGATCGTGGGGTGCTCATCCGCGACGTGGGCGTTTCCGGGTATCTGCGGGCGACAATTGGTACACCAGAAGAAAATGAGGCCTTTGTGCAGGCAGCACGGGAGGTGCAGCGATGAGCGTGCGTAGTGGGAGCCACCAGCGGAGAACGAGCGAATCCGATATTTCGGTAGAGATCAACCTGGACGGCCCAGCCGCGGCCGATATTTCGACCGGGTTGCCGTTTTTTGATCACATGCTTACCGCGTTTGCTGTGCACGGTGGTTTTGGGCTGCAGGTCGCAGCGCGTGGGGATATCGAGGTTGATGCTCACCACACCGTGGAAGATACCGCGATCGTGTTAGGCGAGGCTTTCGCGAAAGCATTGGGGAACAAGGCTGGAATTACCCGGTTTGGGCAGCAGCAGTTACCCATGGATGAAGCGTTGGTTGAGGCCGTGGTGGATATTTCCGGTCGCCCCTACTGCGTCTTTACCGGCGAGCCAGAGCACATGGTGCACCAGATCATCGGCGGGCACTATGCGACGGTGATGAATGAGCATTTCTTTGATACCTTCGCCAAGCACGCGGGGTTGACCCTGCACGTGCGCTGCCACTATGGCCGTGACCCGCACCACATCACCGAAGCGGAATTCAAGGCGGTTGCTAGGGCTTTGCGCACTGCGGTGCTCGTTGATCCGAAACAGGCGGGTCATATTCCGTCGACGAAGGGTGCGCTGTAATGGCGAATCTTTCGGTACTGGTCACGTTTTTGGTCGCGGGAATGCTTGCTGGCGGTGCGGTCAGTGCGTATCGCGCGGGCTCGAAGGTATGGACGATCATCGCTGCGGTAGCCGCCGTGCTGGTTGCGGTGTTGGCTGTGTGGATGATGACGATGCAGATGCCGTAGCAGTGTTGACTAGGTAGTCCGCCCGCCCGATGGCTTTACTAAGCCTGGCGTTCGTGTAATTTTAAGCACGCACGGAAGTATCAGTGAGGAGGCGATGGCGGCAATGAGTCAACAGCATGGTGGTGAAAACAACAACCAGTCTGCGGAACAGTCTCCAGAACAGTCTGCCGACGTACAACCCGCACGGGTAGTGCAGTCGCCGGCGGCTTCCATTTGGAAAGTACCCGGTTTTACCTCCACGATGGTGGCCATCGCCGCCGCCTTCGGAGCTTTTTCCTTGTTACTTCCTGTGCTGCCGTTGGCGGTGCTCGATTCTGGTGGTTCTGCCACCTTGGCCGGTGGTGCCACCGGTTCTTTTATGGCCGCGACGGTGGCCATCCAGATTTTTACCCCGCAGTTGGTGCGCAAATTTGGCTATAACCCCGTGATGATGGCGTCTGCCTTCATGCTCGGCGTTCCGGCACTAGGCCATCTGCTAGGCATGGAACCCTGGGTTGTGCTGCTGTTTTCCGCGTTGCGCGGTACTGGGTTCGGTGCACTTACGGTGGCACAGTCCGCGTTGATTGCAGAGCTCGTCCCTATCCGCCTGTTGGGCAAAGCCACTGGCATCCTGGGCGTTTTCGTTGGCGGTGCACAGATGGTGTTTATGCCCCTCGGCCTGATGATGGGGGATGCCTGGGGTTATCACACCGTGTTCTACCTGGCAGCCACGACGGCGCTGATTGCGGTAGCGATGATTATCCGCTTACCGAAGCTTTTCCCAGCCACCGCGGATGAGGAAAGTTCCGGTGTCGTCCAGGTTTCGATGTGGAAATTGGTCCTCGTGCCTGCGCTGGCGATGACCAGTATTTCTATGAGCTACGGTGTGGTTTCAGCCTTCTTGCCGGCCTCGGTGCGTGAGGCCGACCCAGAAACCGGTGCCGTGTTGGCTGGTTTCATGCTCTCGCTTATTGGCGCGATGACATTTATCTTCCGCCTGGTCTCCGGCACCGTGGCAGACCGCACGGGCAAACCGGGCATGTTGATGATCCCCATGCAGTTCCTGGGGTTGTTCAGCATGCTGTTGATGGCTACCGCCACTTTTGCCGGTTGGTCCATCTGGTGGTTGGTTCTATCAGCGCTGTTGTTTGGTGCTGCTTTCGGTGGCATGCAAAACGAAGCCTTGTTGTCGATGTTTGACCGGCTGCCTCGGCACAAATTCTCTGAGGCCTCGGCGGTCTGGAATATTTTTTATGATGCAGGCACCGGTCTGGGTTCGCTAGCCTTGGGTGCTTTGGTCGCCGGATATGGTTACGGGGGAACCTACCTTGCGGCCGCCGGGATTGTCTTCATGTTGATTATCTTGACCTGCATGGATGCGTATATCGGGAAGCATCGCACCACCGATTATCACCATATCCGTGGCCGTCTGCGCCAGGTGCCGGGTGCGCGCACCGCGGGCCGGGCGTGGCGGGTCTCGCGCCGTAGTGCTTCCCGTTTGCGGTTTGGTAAGAAGCCATAGCCTAGACTGTCAGGCATGAGCCCGACTGTCGCCCTGCTTGATTATGGTTCCGGAAATATCCGCAGTGCCTACCGTGCCCTTGAACACGTCGGTGCGGACGTAGAAATCACTCGTGACCCGCACACCTGCCTGAACGCGGACGGTCTGCTTGTGCCCGGTGTGGGTGCGTTCGCGGCCTGTATGAGTGGGTTGCGTGAGGTGCACGGCCCCCGCATTATTGGCCAGCGCTTGGCTGGTGAACGCCCGGTGCTGGGCATTTGCGTCGGCATGCAGATTTTGTTTGAGCATGGCGTGGAACACGACGAAGCCGCGGATGGTTGCGGTGAATGGCCGGGTACCGTCGAGCGCTTGCAGGCGCGGGTGCTGCCGCACATGGGGTGGAATACCGTGCAACAACCAGACTCGCCCATGTTTGCGGAGCTTGCCGACGACGAGCGGTTCTATTTCGTGCACTCGTATGGGGTGCGTACTTGGGAACTCGACAGCACGGATTTCGCGGCCCCGCCGAAAGTAGCCTGGTCGGTGCATGATGGTGATCGTTTTGTGGCTGCCGTCGACAATGGTGCGCTGTGGGCGACGCAATTCCACCCGGAAAAATCCGGTGCGGCTGGTTCGCAATTGCTGCGAAACTGGATTAACACGCTGTAGCGTGCCGCGTGTGGGGGATAAGAAGCCGTGTGGGACATAAAAACAAGAAAGAATCTGTCATGAGTTTTAGTCTTTTGCCTGCCGTCGATGTCGTGGATGGCAAGGCTGTGCGCTTGGATCAAGGTGCTGCCGGAACAGAGAAATCTTACGGTGATCCCATCGCTGCTGCGCGCCGGTGGCAAGATCAGGGCGCGGAATGGATCCATTGTGTGGATTTGGATGCGGCGTTTGGGCGTGGTTCCAACCATGAATTGTTGGCAGAGATTGTCGCAGAAGTCGGCGTCAACATTGAGCTGACTGGTGGTATTCGCGACGACGCCTCCCTGGAACGCGCGCTAGCGACTGGTGCACGCCGGGTGAATATCGGTACTGCCGCGTTGGAAAAACCAGAATGGATTGCTCAGGTGCTGGCTTCGCATGCCGACGTGGTGGCGGTGGACCTCGCGGTGTTGCGCGACGGTGACGGTGAATGGCGTACCCGTGGGCGTGGCTGGGAAACCGATGGTGGTGATCTCTGGGAAGTACTTGAGCGGTTGGATGCTGCGGGCTGCCAGCGTTTTGTGGTGACCGATGTGTCGAAAGATGGCACGCTGTTGGGGCCGAATATTGAGCTTTTGCGGGATGTCAGCGCCGCTACAGAAGCCAAAATTACCGCCTCGGGCGGGATTTCGAGTCTGGATGATGTGGCCGCCGTCGCCAAGCATGCCGATGAAGGAATTGATTCGGTGATCATCGGCAAAGCCCTGTATGAGGACCGCTTTAGCTTGTCCGAGGCGCTGGAGATGGTGGATGGACTAGTAAGCAAGGCCACACGCGGCTAGGATCGGTGTGTAATGGATGCATCCGAGAGCACAGCACGAGAGGCACATGCGCACGGCTTGTCGAGGCAACAGTCGCTGCAGTATTTGGCTCAGTTGGACACAGTCCTTGGTAAAGCCGAGGAGATGTTTCGTGCTGGCTTCGGCACCGCGCCTGCGCGCCGGAAATCCGGTGGATCGCCGGTGACGACCGTCGATTTCAGCATTGAGGAATATTTGCGGGAAACATTGCACGGCATTGCCGGTGCCACGGTGTGCGGTGAGGAACATGGCGGTGAGATTGGTGAGGAACCCGCGTGGGTGATTGACCCGATTGATGGCACCGCCAATTTCGCGGCGGGTAATCCGATGTGCGCGATCAATGTGGCTCTGGTGGCCAATTACCGTCCTGTCGTTGGCATGA
The DNA here is from genome assembly GCF_058182015.1 of Corynebacterium sp. LaCa_70. Classification (NCBI taxonomy): domain Bacteria; kingdom Bacillati; phylum Actinomycetota; class Actinomycetes; order Mycobacteriales; family Corynebacteriaceae; genus Corynebacterium; species Corynebacterium sp. LaCa_70. The sequence continues at coordinate 1,506,446 of NZ_CP190914.1, read as the reverse complement.
TTGCGCTGCCGCTGTTGCATAAACGCATCAGCGCTGTGGCTGGCGGGGGAGTGCTGCGCAATGGCGAGCATTTTGCCCGTCACCGGCCGCACGGGCACATCGGTGCTTCGAATGTGGGCTCGGCTGCGGTGGATCAGGTATCTGCGCATCGCCGTGCACAAATGTTGGAAGATATTGTCTCGCAGGGGCTTTCGACCCGCATTACCGGTTCGGTGGGGTTGGATCTCGCCTTTGCCGCCGAAGGTGTTTTTGATGGCATCATGAATTTCTCGCCGTTTCCGTGGGACAACGCCGCTGGTGCGCTGCTGAACTCCGAGGCCGGGTTGGTGGTCACTGACCTGGAAGGCAGGCCGTGGACGACGCGGTCGCATGGCATTATCGCCGGAAGCGCGGATATTCACCACCGTCTGCACCGTTTGGTGCGCGAGAATTAGATAAGAAAGGCATTGTCATGAGCCTGGCAACACGGGTGATTCCGTGCTTGGATGTCAACGACGGCCGCGTAGTCAAAGGAGTCAACTTCGCAGGACTCCGCGATGCTGGCGACCCAGTGGAACTAGCGCGCAGGTATGAAGCCGAAGGCGCCGACGAGCTGACGTTTTTGGATGTTTCTGCCTCCAAGCAAGGCCGCGGCACCATGCTGGAGGTGGTGCGTTCTACCGCCGAGCAGGTGTTTATCCCGCTTACTGTCGGCGGCGGTGTGCGCAGCGCGGATGATGTGAACGAATTGCTGCGCGCTGGTGCGGATAAAGTCTCGATTAACACCGCAGCGATTGCGCGTCCGGAACTTTTACGGGAACTGTCCCGCCGCTTTGGTTCGCAGTGCATCGTGCTCTCGGTGGATGCGCGCCGGGTACACCCTGCCACCGGAGAAGAAGGCCACACAGGCGGCACAGGTCACCTGGCCCCAGCAGATTATGCCCCGTCTGGGTTTGAGGTCACCACTCATGGTGGCTCGAAGTCTGCAGGCCTGGATGCTATTGCGTGGGTACGCACCGCCCAAGAACTCGGGGTGGGCGAAATCTTGCTGAATTCCATGGACGGCGACGGCACCAAGGCAGGTTTTGATCTGGAGCTGATTACCGCGGTGCGGGAGCACACGAGCCTTCCGGTGATTGCTTCTGGCGGGGCCGGGGCAGCTGCGCATTTTCCACCCGCAATTGCAGCTGGTGCTGACGCGGTGCTGGCAGCGTCAATTTTTCACTTTGGAGAAGTAGCGATCGACGAGGTGAAAGCAACCATGCAGGATGCAGGATTGACGGTGCGGCTATGAGTACCACAGACAACCGCCAGACCGGCGGCGGAGCGAGCGATAATCCCGCCGATTACGAGTTGGACCCAGCCGTCGGCACGCGCCTGAAACTCAACGACGACGGACTGCTGCCTGCCGTGGTGCAGGCTGCTGATACCGGGGAAGTGCTCATGCTCGCCTGGATGGATACCCATGCGCTGGCCTACACGCTGGCGATGCGGCGGGGCACGTATTATTCGCGCTCGCGCCAGGAATATTGGATCAAAGGCTTGACCTCCGGTAACACGCAGCACGTGGAATCGGTGGCGCTGGATTGTGACGGCGATACGGTGCTGCTGCGGGTCCGGCAACGCGGAGGAGCGTGCCACACGGGTGATCGCACGTGTTTCGATGCCGACGTTTTGCTAGCCTAAAATGATGTTTTCGCATCGCGTTTCTGCGCTGTTAATAGGCCTGGGTGCTGCCGGTGTGTGGGGTGCTTCCCGCATGGATTGGGTGGTGGCTGATACCGCCGATGACCTGGCAGGTGGCCGCTCGATTGCGATTAGTGGCGGGCAGTGGTCCATGGAGATCACCGCACTGGCCCTAGTCATGCTTGCTGGTTGTGTCGCTGGGTTGGCTTTGCGACGCCTGGGCCGCCGCGTGGTGGGGGTAATTTCTGCGCTGGCTGCGATTGGGGCAAGTTGGTCGGGGCTGAGCATGCTCGCCGGAACCCCGGATCCGGAGCATGCCCGTAATGTGCTGCGCGCGGCTGCCACGAATGAGACTGCGGTGAATGCGGAAGGCATCAGTGAATGGGCGACTGTGGTCACGGTGGAACCGCAGATTGTGGGCCCCGTGCTGAGCTTGGTCGCTTGTGCTGTCGCGTTGTTTGCCTCGGTGTTGCTGGCGATGCGGCCCGGTACTGATCTTGTTGCGGCGAATAAGTATGAACGCAAGGCTGCGCGTGAAGACAAAATCGAGCGGGATTTGGCAGAAAGTCCGGATTCCGGCCGTGTGCTGTGGGATGCGCTGGATGCTGATATTGACCCCAGTGACAGCCCCAATCCGGGCCCCAACGAGAGCCCCAAAAATTAGGTGCACCTTGGTGATCTGAATAGTGATGTGGAATACTCAAAGAAACTGAGAAAACATAGGCCCTAACGAACAAAGAGAAGGGTGAGCAAGTGGTCACCACGGCACTGACAGCGAAGGATATCGTGGCAGGTATCCTCGCAGACGTCGCTGCCCGTGAAGCCCGCTTGCCTTTTCTGGACATCAAGGCGCTGTCGCGTGCGGTGCCCGCGCCGCGTCCGGTGGCGCCGTTGCTGTCCCAGCCCGGCTGTAGTGTGATCGCCGAAATTAAACGGGCGAAACCTGCCGCGCGCTATGACGATGCTTTCGGAACTTGTGCCACAGGCGCTGGCCATACGGATTCTCTGATCGATTTCGGTGCGGTGGATACGCTTGCCGACGTCGCCAGCTTGGCGCACGATTTTGAATCCGCGGGTGTGGCGGTGATCGCCTGCCAAACGGAGCGGCTGCGTTTCCGAGGTTCGTTGGAGGATATGGCTACGGCCCGTGCTGCTAGCTCCGCGCCGATGCTGTGCCGGGATATTATTGTTGATCCTTATCAGATCCACGAAGCGCGGTTTTTTGGTGCGGATATGGTTCCGCTGCAGGTGGAACTGCTGGAGCAGGCCCGGTTGGAAGCACTCGTGGATCGCATTGAAAGCCTTGGCATGACCGTGTTGGCTGAGGTGCGCAGCCCAGAGCAAGCCTGCCGCGCGGTGTCTGCGGGGGTGAGTGTGGTGGGAATTAACGCTCGTGGGTTGGAATCGCGGACGTTGACTCCGGATCGTTTCGCTGCGATCGTGCCGCACCTGCCGGAGTCCGTGATTCGCATTGGTTTGGGCGGGGTGCTTGGTGCCCGCGAGATGTGGCGTTATGCCGGTTGGGGTGCTGATGCCGTGTTGGTTGGTGAGGCGTTAATGTCAGCACCGAATCCAGCTGCGACTGCCCGGGGCTTGGTGGCTGCGGGGCGGCACCCAGCCTGCCCGGCTGTGCGTGGCTAGGGTTATGGCAGAATCCTAAGGCATGGCTACAGATTTTTTGGCTAATATTCCCTCGCCACCGCAAGGCGTGTGGCAATTAGGCCCGCTCCCGCTGCGTGCGTATGCCTTGTGCATCATCGCTGGCATCATCGTCGCGCTGTATATCACCCAAGCTCGGTATGTTCGCGCCGGTGGTGATTCGAATGTGGTGTGGGATGCAGCAATTCTCGCGATTCCCGCTGGTGTGATTGGCGGGCGGGCGTATCACGTGCTCACGGATCATCATAAGTATTTTTGTGCCGACTGCGATCCGGTCGACGCGCTGCGTATTACCAATGGCGGGCTGGGCATCTGGGGTGCGATCGCTCTGGGTACCATTGCTGTGGCAGTGATGTTTAAAATCCGCGGCATCCGCCTGGCCGCTTTCGCCGATGCGGCTGCGCCTGCCATCGTGTTGGCACAAGGTATTGGGCGTTTGGGCAACTGGTTCAATCAGGAGCTCTATGGACGGCCTACCGATGTCCCGTGGGCGCTAGAAATTTATCGTCGTGTGGATGAAAACGGTGACTATGCGCCGATTGCTGGTAGCTCCACGGGGGAAATCATCACGACGGTGCACCCGACTTTCCTTTATGAGCTGCTGTGGAATCTCGCGATTTTCGTGTTCTTGTTGTGGGCACACAAGCGCTTCCGTTTAGGCGGCGGGCAGGTATTTGCGCTCTATGTCGCTGGTTATACGGCGGGCCGTTTCTGGATCGAGTTGATGCGTGCCGACGAAGCCACCTTGTTGTTTGATGCGGTGCGCGTCAACGCGGTGGTGTCTGTGGTGGCATTCGTGTTGGCGATTGCCGCGTTTGTGGTTCTGGGCAAGCGTTTCCGCAGGCAAGTCCAGGATGGTGTTGTGGACCCGGAGACACCGGCTGCGTCGAAGCCCCTGACTAGTAACCCCTGACTAGTGCTGCGGCAACCGGGTAAGCTTGGGTGGCGTGGACAGACGAACAAAGATTGTATGCACACTTGGACCAGCCGTCGCCAGCCAGGAAGCCATTTCGGGCCTGGTTGCTGACGGGATGAACGTTGCCCGCCTGAATTTTTCGCACGGTGAACACGAAGATCACCAACGCAATTATGAATGGGTGCGCCAGGCCTCCGCGGAGAGCGGAAAGGCTGTTGGTGTGTTGGCTGATCTGCAAGGCCCCAAGATTCGCCTGGGCCGGTTTACCGAGAATGAGACCTATTGGGAAACCGGTGAGACGGTGCGCATCACCGTCGATGACGTGGAAGGTACCCATGACCGGGTATCGACGACCTATAAAAATCTTGCCGACGACGCCCGCCCGGGTGATCGTCTGCTGATTGATGATGGCAAGGTTGCTGTGGAATGCGTCGAGGTGGACGGCACTGATGTCGTGTGCCGTGTGACTGAGGGCGGCCCGGTCTCGAATAACAAGGGCGTGTCACTGCCCGGAATGGACATTTCCGTTCCCGCCTTGTCAGAAAAAGACATTGAAGACCTGCGCTTCGCGCTGCGGTTGGGTGTGGATTTCATCGCGCTGTCGTTCGTGCGCTCGCCGTCTGATGTGGATTCGGTCCACGAGATCATGGATGAAGAAGGCCGCCGCCTGCCGGTGATCGCCAAGCTAGAAAAGCCAGAGGCCGTGGATGCCCTGGAATCGATCATTTTGGCCTTTGATGCTGTGATGGTTGCTCGTGGTGACCTAGGTGTGGAAGTCCCATTGGAGCAAGTACCGCTCGTGCAAAAACGGGCGATTCAGATTGCTCGCGAGAACGCCAAGCCAGTCATCGTGGCTACCCAGATGTTGGATTCTATGATTGAAAACTCCCGCCCCACGCGCGCGGAGGCTTCGGATGTGGCCAACGCCGTGCTCGATGGTGCTGATGCCGTGATGCTCTCCGGCGAGACGTCCGTGGGGGTAGACCCGCATAACGTCGTGCGCACCATGTCGCGCATTGTGCTGGAAGCAGAAACCATTGGTGAACTGCCAGATCTGGGGCATATCCCGCGCACCAAGCGTGGTGTGATTGCTTATTCCGCCCGCGATATTGCGGAGCGTTTGAACTCCAAGGCGCTTGTGGCGTTTACTACCTCCGGTGATACGGCCAAGCGTTTGTCGCGTCTGCGCTCTCAGCTGCCGCTGTTGGTGTTCACGCCCCATGAAAATGTGCGCTCCCAGTTGTCGCTGACCTGGGGTGTGGAAACTTTCTTGTGCCCAGAGGTTGCCTCTACCGACGAGATGCTGCACGTGCTGGACCGCCAGCTGGTGAAGGTCGACGGTTATCACCGCGATGATGTGATCGTGCTGGTCGCAGGCACCCCACCGGGAGTCGAAGGCAACACCAACATGGTCCACGTCCACGCGATTGGTGAAGACGTGCGCATCTCGCCACAGAATTAACAGGCTGTAGCGCCTTACCGCTACAGCGTTACAATGCCAAAGCGTGTTAAAGCGTTATAGCGCCACGAAGCTCAACAGTGCACCTGCGCCCGCAAGGGTGGTGGCGTGCACTGTTGGTTCGTATTCGGGCACGAAGTTTGCCTGGTGATTGACCGGCACATCCGTGTCTATGGTGCCGCGCGCAGCGGCCTCATCCCACAGTTGGCGTGGCGTTGAACCCACGAACCAGAACAGGTACGGAACGTTCCACGCCTTCGGTAAATAGGTGAAATCTTCCGAGACAGTGGAGCGCTGCGCAGTAACACTGTGTTCGCCGAAGGTCGCATCAAAAATCCCGCGGACGCGATCAAAAACGGCCTCGCTATTATCGACTACCTCCCCGTGGGCATAGAAGTGAAACTCCGGTTCTTTCGCGGAACCAGACGCCTGTACCTCGGCCTGGACCACGCGCTTGAGCGCGGCGTATACGCGCTCTGCTAATTCCTCGTCGTAATACCGCGTATTCAGCACCAGCTCCGCGCTCTCCGGAATGATGTTGTTGGTATCGCCAGAACGCAGCGTGCCCACGGAGATCACGAAGAACTCATCGGGTGCAACCTCTCGGCCCACGATTGCCTGTAAGCGCGTCACGATCATCGCCGCCGTATACGTCGGATCAATCGATTTATGCGGCATCGACGCATGCGCCGATTTACCGAAGATGGTGACCTTGATGGAATCGCAGCCCGCCATCAATGGGCCGCGCCGGGTTTGCACTTCGCCTGCGCGCCCAGGCATGACGTGCTGGCCCAGGCATACATCTGGGGCGGGGATCTTGTCGACGAGGCCGTCCTCGATCATGAGCTTGGCACCTATGGAGGATTCTTCGGCGGGTTGGAATAGTGCGATGACGGTGCCTGCCCAGTGCTCGCGGAGGCTATCCAGAATTGCGAGTGCTCCGAGCAGGGCAGTGGTATGCATGTCGTGCCCGCAGGCATGTAGATTTTTCCCATCGACGAATAACGCGTCGAAGTCGGCGCGCATCAAGGCTGTTGGAGTATTGGAAGTTGCTTCGTTGCGCATGACAGCGACGATGCCATGGCCGCCGATGTCTGTGGTGACCTCTACGTCGAAACGTTGTAGTGCGGCCTGGATGGCTGCGGCTGTGCGTTTTTCCTGGTGGGATAACTCTGGGTTCGCGTGCAAGTCATCGTAAAAGGTTTGCTGCCAAGTAAGGTCAGCGGTGTGGCCGGCTAGCAGGTCGGCGATGTGGCTGGCGCTTGGTTGAGATCGGGATACGTTTGCTGGTGCAGTGTCTAGCTGTTGTGGCATGGGAATAATAGTAGCTTGCTTGGAGTTGTGCGAGATTTTACTGCGAAAATCTATATAAAATAATGCACTTTACAGTAGAAATTGATAATTATGAGACGTTGAATACTTTTGTCATTTAATTTTTGTAGTGAGATTGCGTGAGCTTACATTGTTTTCGTGTGTGAAAGTTGGAGTGTGTCCTGCGCACGGTGCTGTGTGGGAGCGTTTCACCGACGATTGAGGTATTCATCGTGTGGGCTCTTTCCAATCTTCACCGCTTACTCAATTTTGGTACTTATCTTGGAAGGTTCCCATGAAACTTAATAAGCGCACGGTTGCCGTTGCAGCATTGTCGGTTTCCCTTGTTGCCCCTACTATCTCTCCGGTCTCGCATGCACAAGAAAAGCAACTGAACTGTTCTAATGGTGTCGAAAAAGGCGTTGACTTTGACGCAGAGACAGTTGAAGCTCATGTTGCTGAATATTTGCAGAGGTCTTGTAAGCTAACAGGATTTGAGATTGGTAACCTGAGTGATAATGAATTGCGAGCTGTCGCCAGGGAGCTTGGCTACGACGATTCGGCACTAAATATTGGGTTTTTGAGGGCTATGCTTGCTTCAAAAGATTCCCCAACCGGTGCAGAAGAAGATTTGCAGTGGGCAACGATAACTGTTGATGAAGTGAAAGCTGGAGCTAAAAAAGTCAGTGGGCGAGTTCATCTTCCTGCTGGCCAGGATCAACAAAAAATTTCTGTGACATTTCTACCGAGAGTACACACGGAACATACTTTGGTCTCTCGTCCAAATGCGGATAACGCGGGGTGGGTGAATTTTGAACTCGCTGTGCCTGAGAGCATAGTACTTAATGCTGGAGATATGATTTTGGTGGGAATAGTACCAGCTGATCATCCCAAGCAAAAGAAAACTATTCTGGTGATGCCGAGCGAATCACCAGAGGATATGATGCCAGATCCTGAACTACCAGTTCCAATGCCGAACCCAGGTGGCGGTAGTGATAATGAAGAGTCCGAGCAGACGCCACCAGCTTCGGCCTATAAGCCACATTTGGATTGTAACCAAAAATTCAGGAAAGGGGCGGATTTCGATGGGGTACCGTCGGTTGTAGTAGTAGAACATTTACAACGAAACTGCGGGCTATCTGATGATGAAATCCGCAAGCTGAGCGAGGAAGATCTGCGGAAGGTTGCAAAAGAACTTAATGAGCCCGCAGATAAGGTGAAGTCGTCGTTGGTTCGTGCTGTTCTTTCTGGTAAAACCGGGGCACCGGTGCAAGAGCCAAAAGCTGAACCCCAGCCAGCTCCCCCACGCGTCACAGAGAAAGAGAGGCAAGATGCCTTGCAAAAGCTGGCTGCATCGAGTGCAATAAATCCCGAGCAGCGAAAGGCTTTTACTAAGGACATTGAAGATGCATCTGATGTCGAACGGCTGCAAAGTATCAAACAAGCTATTGAGGCTGAGAATTCGAACCCGATAGGAAAGTTGGTACCCAAGAAAAGTCTGAAGCCGCAAACTCCTAAGAAGAGTCCTGAATCAAACAACGAAGATCTAACGAAGAAACCAAATCCCAACAAAGAGTCGGGCAAACTCAACTTTGAGGATAATGAGGCATTCTCTCCAAACCAGAAGGAATGGACTGCTAAGGATTTCGTGAATCCGTTTAAGCAGCATGAGAAGAATGAAGCAGGGCAAGAACTACAGGAAACGAAGCGGGCAGCTTCTGCGGCTATTGATGGTATCCAGCATTTGTCAGATGAACAAAAAGCTGCATACAAAGCAGTCATTGCATCAGCGACTTCCGTCGAACAGGTCGAACTCCTTGTTCACGGTGCATTGGAAACCTCTGATAACGCAGCAGCGAATGATAAGCCGTCTGGTCCTTTCGGAATTGATGAGAATCCACTATATTCCCCGAACGAAAAACAGTGGACGTCGGAGGATTTCCTAAACTCGTTCAAGCAGCACGAGAAAAATGAGGCGGCTAAAGTAACTGAAGAGACGATGCTGAAAGAAGCAAAACGACAGGCCCATGCAACTATCGATGGAATCAAAGGTCTGACAGAAAAGCATCGTACTGACTATAAGGCTCAAATTGATGCAGCCATCAATGAACAGGCTGTGCAGCAGATTGTTGAGGTTGCGCAAAAAGCCAGCACTACCGATACCGATGACGCTGCCGAGAACCAGCCACCAAAGAACGGTGGGAACTTGGGCGGTACTGATAACGGAAACAGCACTGGTGAGCGCGAAAATACACCAGGTTCGAGTGCGTCAAAGGCCAAAGGCATTGCCGCGATTGCCGCAAGTCTTGGTGCACTAGGACTTGCAATTGGTGGAATTCTCAGTGCCGTGAACTACTTTGGAGGTTTAAACACCATCCAAGCGAAGGTAATTGACATGCTAACCAGCATCGGAATTCGTTTCTAAAATGCAGCTTGTTTGCATTTCGCGAACATAAGTTAGAGCCTGACCCTGTGTGAAGGTTAATCGCTGTCTCTAGTTGGGATGGCGGCTGGCCTCAGTAATTGCCGAGCTGTTGAGCAAGTTGATTGAAGCTTAACAGCTCGAATTTGGCTTATTTGGACGATAAAGGGGGTGGGGGATTTACCCCCGAGAAATTAACTTTGTCTTTACAGGTTGTCCAAAATGGATAAGTTTTAATTTATATAGTCGCAGTATTCGTGCAGGTAATTCAGAATCCGCTTTAGTCTTTAATAACTAAATCGATATATAAGGTTTCGACGATGGGTTTTGGTGTTGTAGAAAAACATGAGTTTTTGCTGAATTTTACTTGATAAAAGGGTTGTGGCGATATAAATTTTGGCTTGTCAAAATTAGTTACCTTCCTTGGTGACGTCTGGTTGTTTTATCGAAAGGGATGGCCTTGTCTAAGCCAAAACCAGCTATCGGATCTGTAAAGCGTCGTGGATTAGCTATTGCAACGGCAGTGGCAGTTGCTGGTAGCGGTTTCGTAACCGCGAACTACGTATCTGCGCAGGAAGAAGATCGCGATCCGACATACGAAGAGCTGAAGGCCGAATTTGGTGGCACACAGGCAGATGCGATTGCGAAGGAGTATGCGCAAAAAGCATATGAGGCGCTGATCAAGGGCAACGTGGATGATGTTGATCAGATTTTCCAAGATGCATTGAACAAGGCAGCAAAGACTGATGACGCAGGATTTTCTGATGCGGATGTGCAAGCAATTGATCAGGAATTACTAAAATACCAAATTGATGGACTTGTCGCGGATGAAAAAGATGCAGCAAAATTGGCTCATCAGGTAAATACTGCGATTCGGGAGGGTAAGTCTGAAGAGGACATCAATCGAATTGTGAAGTCTGGCTTGGAAGGTGCTGGATACAACTCTGCTGAAATCACTGACGAAAATACCTCTCAGGTTGCGGCAATAGTCAGTGGGGCCAAGCAGCGGGTCGAGGAACAAAAGTCTGATCGCGAGCCAACCCAAGAGGAGCTCATTGCAGAATTTGGTGGTCTAGACAGTGAGTTAAGCAAGCAAGCGGAAGCTGCTGCTAAAAAGGCTGCGGATGCCTTGGCTGCTGGGAAATCTGCTGATGAAGTAAATAAAATTTTCGCTGACGCTGTAAAAGAGGCTGCGAAAAATGATGATTCCGGTTTTGACGAAGATGACATTGAGCGCCTGGGGCAAGATGAGTTGAACCAGCAAATCGTCGAGCTGCTTAAGGAAGAGCAAGCAGCTGCCGATCTGGCACATAAGGTTGCGCAAGCGGTGCAAGCTGGCCAGAACCAGGAAGCGGTTAAGGGCATTATTAAAGAGGGCCTCAAAGATGCTGGTTTTTCAGAAGCCGATGTGGAATCAATTAATGACTCGGAGATTGTCGAAGTTTATTCTGCTGCCGAAAAACTTGCAGACGCCAAGAAAGCAGAACCGAATGCTTCTGAATTCGGAGCAGAGTCAGACAAGATTGCCAATGAAGCAGCGAAGCAAGCTGCTGACGCCATGAAAAATGGAGCTCCTGTTGATGAAATCAAGAAGATTTTCGAAGACGCAGTGAAAAATGCTGCGAAGACTGGTGATGCTGGCTTCGGAGAAAAAGACATTGTTGATGCAGAACTAAATGCACAGATTTCTGAAGTTTTGAAGGAGGAGCAGGCTGCAGAGGCCCTGGCAAACCAGGCTGCTAACGCGGCTAAGGAAGGTAAGTCTTCTGAAGAGATTCGGAAAATTATTAATGATGGTTTGAAGCAGGCCGGTTTCTCTGATGATGAGGTGGCTGCTGTTGCTGATGATCAGGTTGCTGCGATCGTTGAAGAGGCGACGAAAAAGGTATCCCCTCACGATGCTGAGCAGAAACAATCTGGTGTTGAGCAGGGGTCAGAGTTCGGTGAGAACTCTGACAAGATTGCCAAAGACGCGGCACAAAAAGCCGCTGATGCCGTCAAAGCGGGTGCCTCTATTGCTGAGGTAGAAGAGATTTTTGCCGACGCTGTTAAGAAAGCAGCGAAAACTGGTGATGCTGGCTTTGGCGAAGGTGACATTGATGAGTCAACTTTGCAAGCTCAAATCTCTGAGGTCCTGAAAGATGAGCAGGCTGCTGAAGAGCTGGCTCATAAGGTTGCTAATGCGGCTAAGGTAGGCAAGTCTTCTGAAGAGATTCAGAAAATAATCAGTGATGGTTTGAAGCAGGCTGGCTTCTCTGATGATGAGGTGGCTGCTGTTGCTGATGATCAGGTTGTTGCAATTGCTGATGAGGCGAAGCAAAAGGTTACACTGCAGCAGGAGCGTGAAAAACTGATCGAAAAGGCTGCAGAGCTTAGCCTGGAAGCCGAAAAGCTTCAGAAGCTGAAGGGGGAGCTGGAGCAAAAGGCTCAGAACCAGATTGCTCAGCAATCTCAGCTCAATAAGAAAGAATCTGAGCTTAAAGGGCAAGCCGCGAAGCTACAAGCACAAGAAGATGTATTGGATACAGCTACGAAAGAGCTTGACAAGCTAAAGAAAGAATTGGAGCAAAAGGCTCAGAATCAGGCTGCTCAGCAATCTCAGCTCAATAAGAAAGAATCTGAGCTCAAAGAGCAAGCCCTGAAGCTACAAGCACAACAAAACGCAGTGGATGCAGCAGCGAAAGAGCTTGACAAGCTGAAGCAAGAGCTGAACCAAAATAATAATGGCAGCCAGAACGATGATACTTCAGATAACGGGACAGGCAACAATGGTGACGACCAGGTGGGCACCGAGCCTGGAAAGAACGATGATTCGTCGCGCTGGTGGAAGCCAAGCGGAGCATCGGATTCTGTCAAGGGCATCCTTGGAATTGCTGCGGGAGTCGGTGCGCTAGGACTGATCTTTGGTGGAATCTTCAGCATCTTTAACTTTTTCAATGGCGCTGGTGACATCCAAGCAAAGGTTCGAGACGCTCTTGCGCAGATCGGAATCCGGCTTTAAGCCGACAGTATCGCAGGTTTTAGCCTAATCTCGGGCTATTGAAAGCCGCAGCCTCATAGCGAGGGTGCGGCTTTCTCGTTGCCAATTGTGTTGGAAGCCACGATTGAATTAGAGCTATCTTATGGCAGGTCAGGTGTGCATTTCTTGCTGTCAGCTTACTCTTAACTTTTCAGTAACAAACTCACGAGTATTTTTGTTCAACAACACATAAAACCGCTTTAAGTTTAATCACGAAAGCAACGGCAGCCCGCCGTAGCGCCCTGAGTACCTATTGAAAGGGGACCAATCGTGTCTAACCTTAAACTTGTCGTCGGCACCGTCAAGCGCCGTGGAATTGCTATCGCTGCGGCTGTAGCCGTTGCTGGAGGTAGCCTCGCTACTGCAAACTATGCAATGGCTGTGGAAGCAAACGAACCGAGCTGGGAAGATCTGTACGCGGAATTTTCTGGTACTGAGGCTGGAGATGTCGCCGTTGATGCTGCAAAGGAAGCTGCGAATGCTCTTAAAGGAGGCGCTTCGCAAGCTGATGTTCAAAAAATCTTGCATACTGGTTTGAAAAATGCCGCCGACAAAAATGGAGCTGATTTCACAGAGCAAGATCTAAAAGACTACGATGAATCCCAGCTGGATTCTGAGCTGAAGTCTGTCGTTGATTCCGCGAAGCAGACACTACAGCAGAAGGGGGGCAATCAGGAGGGGAATCCAAGTGCTTCAGTAACACCGGAAGAAAAGTTCTCCCCACAGCGCTTGGAAGCTGAGTTTGGTGGCACAGACGAAGGTATAGCAGCTGAAGAGACTGCACGTATGGTGGCTGATGCGCTTCGTCGTGGCAAATCTGAAACAGAGATTCGTCAATTGATCAAGGACCGTTTGTCTGCTGCTGGTTTCTCTGAAGATGAAATTTCTGCGCTTAAAGATGACCAGTTGAATGACACCTTTCAACAGGCAAAGAAGAAACTTCAGCAGCCAAATCTAGAATTGAATGAAGCCAGGGCAGAGGCGCTAGTTGAACTTGAAATGCTCACCTCGCTAAACCCATTGCAGCGGAGCATCTTCAAGAAGCAAATTGAAGATGCGACTTCGGAAAACGATGTAAGCACCGTTTTGACCGCTGCAAAGGCTGAGAACAAAAACCCTGTTCAGCAATTCGCACCGGCCCCAGGTCAGAAAGCCCCAGGAAAGGCTGGCGAAAAGACCGACGTCGAGAAGGCCCTGGAATACACCAAGAAAGAAGCGCTCCAAAAGCTTGAGGACTTCATCTACCTGACCCAGCAGCAGAAAGAAGCCTACAAGAAGCAGGTTGAGGCTGCGACCCAAGTCTACGAGGTAGAAGCAGCTTTTGAGACCGGCGAGGCTGAGAACACCGCGAACCAAGCGGTTAAGGAAGCGACCAACTTTGTTGGTAAAGCATTGGCCCGCACGAAGCAGCTGGCCCTGAAGCAGCTGGACAGCTTCACCAATCTGTCCCACGAGCAGAAGCGCGAAGCACGCAAGAAGATTCTTGATGCAGACCAGGTCTACAAGGTCGAAGCTGCATTCCACGCTGCTGAGAAGTTGAACAAGACTGCGAAGAAGTAAACATCGTTGCTTCTTAACGTTGAGGTTTAGCGCGGAGCTGAAGCTGCGTGTAAGGCTAACTTGTTCTCTCCTAGACTGTCGCCATCCCACACGGGGTGGCGGCTTTCGTTTTGCGTAGACCAATTGGATTTTGCGGGGCGGCGAACGTGCAGCGGCCAGGTAACGTCGGCAAGAAAACCGTGAATAACGGCACACGTATGCTTCTAGGCAACGCAAAATAATGAGGGTAGGCTTATCGCTATGCCAACAATTCAGTTTGACGTTCTCATCCCCGCAGAGCCAGCACAACGGCTGCGTGAAAACTACGAGCTTGCCTGCGATAAACTCGTGAAATCCGAGATGCTGAAATCGGCGAAGCTGTCCTTCGATGACAACCCGAAAGTCGCCGACGACATTGTAGAACAACTACACCGCATCTACGAGGACGAGCACAACGACGACGAACTCGAAGACGGCGCCATGCACCGCTACCGCTTCGAGGTCGACGGGGTGAAAGGCTCAGTCAACCAGTTGACCATGGCGCTGTCTCGCTTTTTAACCCCAGAAGCACCACTACCGAATGACCGGGTGCTGCTTGAAAATGAGCAAGCTTACGAGCAGCCCGCCACCTACCCGTGGACGGTTAACATTTTCCGTTAGCGGGAGCGCTCCTGAAACTTCCGGGCGATCTCTGCCCCCGCAGCGCGTAGCTGCTCCGCCACATCCTTACCGGGTGCAAGCTGCACGCTGAGCACATTTTCGCCCGGCTTGGTGCTGAACTCTGCAGCGGCAATAGCCAATACTGGGGCGGTATCGTCGTCATCGTTGCCGTTATGGTGCCGTGCTGTATCGACCAGCTGTGAGATCTGGCTAATGACCTTGCCGCGGCCAGACTGCTCATCAAAGCCGCCCTCACCGGTAATCACGAGATCCGCCTGGGCAATAGCGTCGGGAAGGCCCAATTCCTGGGCAACGACCGCAGCACCGGGCAATAAATGCACGTGATCATTCGTCCCGTAAATCAGCCGCGACAACCAGATCAACCCCACCGGTGTGGCGCCAGCAGCCCCCATAAATTCCGCATCCGAGTCCACGTCGGTGATGTCACATAACCGGGCGAGTGCGGTATCCAAGTGCGCAACCTGCTCGTCATTGGCGCCTTTTTGGCGGGCAAATACCTCGGCACTGCCATTCGGGCCACAAGCTGGCGCAGTGGTATCAGCCAACAACACGAATTCCATTCCCGCGGCGGCGACGTTCAGATTAGCTGTATCAATGTGTTCTAAACGATCCAGCGGCCCGCCGCCTTTCGGTAGGGGATAGCCACGCTTGTCATGTGGGGCGGCACCCAGCGCAACCAGGATGCCCATTCCGCCATCGGTGGTGGCAGACCCACCCAACCCGAGAACAACGCGCTGTGCGCCGCGGGTTTGCGCATCCGCGATCAGCACCCCAGTGCCGTAGGTATCAGCGGTCAGCGCATCGAGTTTATCGGCAACTGCAGGTAGGCCGGACGCTGCCGCGATATCGATATACGCGGTTTTTGTGGCGCGGTCGTAACGATAGCTGGCTTCGGTCAGGCGCCCGGCGGCATCCGTCGTCGGCAAGGTGATGGTGTCACCGGAAAACCGAGCAGCGGTTCCTTCGCCGCCGTCGGCCATGCCAAAGGTGGTGATGGTGGCATTGGGGAGAACCTCGGCGACGCCGTCGGCAAGCCACGTGGCCGCTTGGTCCGAGGTAGCGAATCCTTTGTACGAATCCGGGGCGATAACGATATTCATGTCAGTCAGATTAACCGAGCCGCGATTGCGTGAGACGGCGGCCTGGTCGGTGGTGGGGGATTGGGGTAATACCTGTCGAACGGCCGTCGAAAAACGTCAGGCTAGCGGTGTGATGCGTTGTTGCATGATGGCGCATTGCACACTTATGGGGGTAGGTTCCAATAGGATGACCGGTATGTTTCCGGATTGTCTTTGCCGTTGGTTGCGAAATGTCTCACGTGAGTGAAAACTAAAAAATGTTGGTGCAACCCACAAGAAAGGTCACAGAGATCATGAACGTCGAAAAGCAAGTCAACGGTTACTACGAGCGTTTGCTCGAGCGTAACGCCGGCGAGCCAGAATTCCACCAGGCGCTGGCAGAGGTTATGGACTCCCTCAAGATCGTTCTAGAAAAGGATCCGGAATACGCCAACTACGGCCTCATCGAGCGTCTGTGTGAGCCCGAACGCCAGCTCATGTTCCGCGTGCCATGGACCGATGACAATGGTGAAGTGCAGGTGAACCGTGGTTTCCGCGTGCAGTTTAACTCCGCGCTGGGGCCATACAAGGGTGGCCTGCGTTTCCACCCATCGGTCAACCTGTCCATCATTAAGTTCCTGGGCTTCGAACAGATCTTCAAAAACTCCCTCACTGGCCTGCCCATCGGTGGCGGCAAGGGTGGCTCGGACTTCGATCCTAAGGGCCGTTCCGACGCCGAGATCATGCGTTTCTGCCAGGCGTTCATGACTGAACTGCACCGCCACATCGGCGAATACCGCGACGTTCCGGCCGGTGATATCGGGGTTGGTGCTCGCGAGATTGGCTTCCTTTTTGGCCAGTACCGCCGTTTGGCTAACCAACACGAATCCGGCACCCTGACCGGCAAGGGCCTGACCTGGGGCGGTTCCCTGGTGCGTACTGAAGCGACCGGTTACGGCGTCGTCTACATCACCAAAGAAGCGATGAACCACTTCGGTGACAGCTTCGAAGGCTCCAAGGTCATCATCTCTGGTTCCGGTAACGTCGCCATCTACGCTGCACAGAAGGTGCAAGAACTTGGCGGCACCGTCGTGGCTATGTCGGACTCGTCCGGTTATATTTCCACCCCGAATGGCGTAGACGTCGACAAGCTGCGCGATATCAAGGAAAACCGTCGCGAGCGCATCCACGTCTATGCCGATGAAGTAGACGGCGTGACCTTCCACGACGGCGGCAACATCTGGGAAGAATCCGGCGACGTCGCACTGCCATGCGCCACCCAGAACGAGCTGGACGAAGACGACGCGAAGCGCCTGACCGAGGCCGGTGTGAAATACGTTGCCGAGGGTGCCAACATGCCATGTACCCCAGAGGCGGCTCACTACTTCCAGTCCAAGGACGTTGCTTTCATCCCGGGTAAGGCTGCCAACGCTGGTGGTGTTGCTACCTCCGCGCTGGAGATGCAGCAAAACGCTACTCGTGACTCCTGGTCCTTCGAATACACCGATGAGCGCCTGCAGCAGATCATGGCGAATATCTTCCAGTCCATCTCGAAGACAGCCAAGACCTACGGCCGCGAAGGCGATTACGTTGCTGGCGCCAACATCGCGGGCTTCAAGAAGGTTGCCGACGCCATGCTGGCACAGGGCGTTATTTAAACTGGGCGTTATATCTAAGCAGGGCGTTATTTAATAGCCATCTGGTAGGCCGATCCGGGTCTGTCACGTTCACACCGACGTGGCAGACCCGTTCGCATATCCAGCTCGTTTAAGATGGCAATTATGTACCGTGTCTTTGAAGCGCTTGATGAACTAGTCCAACACGTCGAGCAAGGCTATGGCGTGCCAATGACCTCCAACTGTATGGTGCCCCGCAATGACATGCTGGCCCTGTTGGATGACCTCCGCAATGCCCTGCCGACGGAAATTGACGACGCGCAGGATGTGCTGGATAACCGCAACGAGATCCTCACCGGAGCCGAAGAGCGCGCGAATCAAATCGTCGATGATGCGCAGGCTGATGCCGACGATATTCTTGCCGACGCCCAGACTCGCGCAACCGACATGGTTGATCGCGCGGAGGCCGACGCCGAAGCAATGACCACCCGCGCCCGCGATGAGGCAGAAGACACCGTCACCCGTGCCCGTGACGAAGCCGAACGCCTGGTTGCCGAAGGTAATGCCTCGTACCAGCGCAGCGTGGACGAAGGAATGGCAGAACAACAGCGTTTGGTCTCTGAGGCAGAGGTCGTGCGGCGCTCCGAAGAAGAAGCTCAGCGCATCGTGTCCACGGCACACGCGGATTCGCAGCAGTTGCGTACCGAATGCGATGACTACATCGATGCTCGCCTGGGCGAATTCGAAGACAACCTCAATGGCGTATTACGCACCGTCACCCGTGACCGTGCTGCCCTGCGTCGCGGTGCGGGAGCCGGAGGGGCAGTAAGTGCCAATGGGCGCAGTGCTCGCCGCTGGGAAGAACCCGGCGAAACCTACTAATTACCCTGGGCCGGTATGCTAGGACGAGTTATGACATCACCATTTGTTTTCGACGTCAAAGCGCTGCTTACCCAGCAGCAGAGCCCAGAACAGACCACGCACACCGGACCGGCACCACGACGCATCGGTGCGGAAATGCTCGCCATCGAAGAAGGCGCGGAAGTCACCATCGATGCTGTGCTGCATTCGTTGGGGTCCGGCATCATGGCCGACGCTGATGTGAGCGCCGTGCTCCGCGGCGAGTGCTCGCGTTGCCTGAGCCCGTTGGAACGTCCAATGACCGTCCGTATCAGTCAGGTTTTTTCGGCGGATGATGATTTCATCACCGGTGATGCCGAAGACGATGAGGACGAGGGCTCAGGGGATGAAATCCCACAGGTCAGCCACGAAGACACCATTGATCTTCTGCAAACCCTCACCGATGAGTTGGTAGTTGCCTTGCCATTTAATCCGGTGTGTGAGGGCGGCTGCCCCGACGATTCCCTTACCCCAGAACCAGATGGGGTATCAGGCGAAGAAGATGCACAGGAACGAATCGATCCGCGTTGGGCGGGGCTGGAGAAATTCCGTGACTAGATCGAACAAGAAAACCCGGCTCACTGGGGAACAAGCCCTGGCAGAGGCTTTTGCTGCGGTCGACCACACGCCGCTGCTATCCCAGCTGGGTGTGGAACTCTCCGATGAATACCTCTGCTTGGCGCTGACGCACCGTTCGTTTGCTAATGAAAACGGCACGCTGCCGAACAACGAACGCCTGGAATTTCTTGGCGACGCCGTGCTGGGCTTATCCATTGCCGCGAAGCTGTATGAGCGCCACCCGGACCGGCCGGAATCAGATATTTCAAAAATGCGTGCGTCGATCGTTTCGCGCTATGGGCTTGCCGACGTCGCCCGCGAGATCAACCTGGGCCCGCATATCTTGCTGGGTAAAGGAGAAAAGCTTACCCACGGCGGTGACAAGGACTCTATCCTTGCAGACACCACAGAGGCACTACTCGGCGCGATTTATCGGCAGCATGGTTTTGACACCGCCCGGGAAGTGATTTTGCGGTTGTTCGACTCCAAGATCGTGGGTGCATCAGCCCGCAACCGCACCTTGGATTGGAAAACGACGCTGCAAGAAATGTTGGCGGAAGCGAAGCTGCCGATGGCGGTCTATTCCGATGAACGTACCGGCCCGGACCATGAGCTGACGTTTTATGTCACTGCCACCGTCGGCCAGACAGAAGTTGGCCACGGCGAAGGACCGAATAAGAAGACGGCCGAGCAGCAGGCGGCACGTCAGGCTTGCGAGTTGGTGCAGGCAAACCCTGACGCTATCAAGGTCTAGCCCGTGCCAGAGTTACCTGAGGTCGAAGTTGTGCGCTCTGGTTTGGCCGAGCACACCACCGGCGCGCGGTTTGGCAAAGTCGAGGTTCTGCACCCTAGGGCCAACCGCGGGCAAGAATTCCCGTTGGCCGGGCTGCTGCAGGATGCGGTGATTAAGCGCTGGTGCCGACGCGGGAAATTCCTGTGGGCAGAGCTTGCCGACGGCCAGGCGCTATACGTGCACCTGGGGATGAGCGGGCAGATGCTGGTTGGCAAGCCAGGGCAGGTGCAGTCGAAACACCTGCGGATTCGCGCGGAGCTGGAAGTGCCGACGAGGCTCGTCGGCGACGGTAGCGCTGGGCCGGGCGTCGTCAAGCGCGAGCTTGCCTTCGTCGACCAGCGGACTTTCGGCCGTTGGTTAGTATGCGAGTTTTCAGGTGAACGCCCTGATCTGCCAGAACCAGCAGCGCACATCGCCCCGGATCCGTTTAGCCCGGATTTTGACGCGGTGGCAGCGGCCCGAGCGTTGCGTAAGCGTCGTTCTGCGGTGAAATCCGTGCTGTTGAACCAAGAGGTTATCTCCGGAATTGGCAATATTTATGCCGATGAAGCGCTTTGGGCCGCGCGCATTCACCCGGCACGGCCTGCGAATAAGCTATTACAACGTGAAGCGGTGGCTTTGGTGGAAGCGGCGCGCGATGTCATGGCGCGGGCGCTAGAAGCAGGTGGAACAAGCTTCGACGCCTTATACGTCAATGTCAATGGCGGTAGCGGTTATTTTGAACGCTCACTGAACGCTTATGGCCAAACCGGAAAACCATGCCGACGCTGCGGGAATGAGATCACCAGAATCGTGATTAACAAACGCTCGTGTCACTTTTGTGCAGTGTGCCAATGACACTATAGAGTGCAAGCTATGAACTTCCTGGAAAGCGTTGAAGCCGTCATCGTTAAGTTCAACGACGGCATTTGGGCAATCATCCCGTGGTTGCTGATTGCATCTGGTGTCTACTTCGCTGTGCGCACAAGCGGCGTGCAGATCACCAAACTCGGCGACATGTTCCGTTCGCTCGGGGAAGGGCCAAAGGGTAAAGGCAAGAACCTAGACCCTGAATACGGCGGCATCTCCGCTTTCAAAGCATTTACTATTTCTGCGGCTTCCCGTGTCGGTACCGGCAATATCGCCGGCGTAGCTGTGGCCATCACCATCGGTGGCCCTGGCGCAGTGTTTTGGATGTGGATCATCGCCATCGTCGGTGGCGCGACCGCCTTCATTGAGGCCACGCTGGCGCAGCTGTGGAAAACCAAGGAATCCAGCGGCAACTACCGCGGCGGCCCGGCGTACTACATGACCCGCGGTTTGGGCTTTAAGCCATTGGCCGCGGTGTTCTCGGTCGCCTTGGCTTTCACCTTCGGCTTTGTCTATAACGCTTTCCAGTCGAATGCGATCGTCGATACCATGTCCACCTCCCTGGGACTGGAAGGTTGGGTTTTCAACCTGATCATCGGTATCATCTTGGCCGCGATTTCTTCGGTGGTGATTTTCGGTGGCGTGCAGCGCATCGCGAACTTCACCCAGGTTATCGTGCCATTCATGGCAGGCTTGTACGTGATTATCGGCCTGGTAGTCATCATCATCAACATCAACGAAGTTCCAGGGATGATCGGCCACATCATTGGCCACGCATTCGGTGTTACTGAGGTGGTTGGTGCCACCGTCGGTGCTGCGTTCTCACACGGTATGCGCCGTGGTCTCTTCTCCAACGAGGCCGGACAAGGTTCTGCACCGAATGCGGCGGCCACCGCAACCGTTTCCCACCCGGTGAAACAAGGCTTGGTGCAGACTCTGGGCGTCTACTTCGACACCCTGCTGGTCTGCTCGATCACTGCTTTCATCATCCTGCTGGGCGGAGACCACAAGTACGGGCTGGATAACATCGAAGGTGCTGCGCTGACTCAAACCGCGCTGGCTAACGAGGTCGGTAACTGGGGCATCCACATCGTCACCTTCATCATCTTCTGCCTGGCGTTCTCCTCGGTTCTGGGTAACTACTACCTGGCACAAACAAACCTGCAGTACTTGACGGAATCGCCCAAGATTCTCAATGGATTCCGCGTTGGTGTGCTGGCCTTCATCATCATCGGCTCGGTTACCAGCATCCCAGTCGTGTTCGCCCTGGCCGATACTTTCGCCGCGACGATGGTGGTGCTGAACCTGATCGCTATCGTTCCGTTGGGTGGTGTCGCACTCAAGCTGCTGAAGAACTACAACCAGCAAAAACGTCGCGGCCAAGACCCAGTATTCCACCGCGATATGTTGCCGGGCCTGAAAAACGTGGAAGCCTGGGACGGTTCCGATCCGGTGACTCGCCGCAGCGAAGAAGATGCGCTGAAATAGGCCATCGAGGTTCGTTACACGCGTAATTTATGCACTTAAAAGCGCTGACCCTGAAAGGGTTTAAGTCGTTCGCCTCGGCGACGACGATGAAGTTCGAGCCCGGCATCTGTGCAGTTGTCGGGCCTAACGGCTCTGGCAAATCGAATGTGGTTGACGCGCTGGCCTGGGTCATGGGGGAAGGCAGCGCGAAAACTCTGCGTGGCGGCAAGATGCAAGACGTCATCTTCGCTGGTGCAGGTGATCGTAAACCATTGGGGCGTGCGGAAGTCACGCTGACCATCGACAATGCTGACGGCCAATTGCCAATCGAGTACACCGAGGTCAGCCTGACCCGGCGAATGTTTCGTGATGGGGCCAGCGAATACGAAATCAACGGCGCCAAAGCGCGGCTGGCCGATATCCAAGAATTATTGTCTGATTCTGGCATCGGGCGCGAGATGCACGTCATCGTTGGCCAGGGCAAGCTCTCGGAAATTCTGGAATCGAAACCAGAAGAACGCCGCGCGTATATTGAAGAAGCCGCCGGTGTGTTGAAGCACCGACGGCGTCGGGAAAAAGCCCAACGCAAACTCACCGGGATGCAGGCCAACTTGGACCGGCTGCAGGATCTTACCGACGAGCTATCGAAACAGCTCAAGCCGCTGGCACGCCAAGCCGAGACTGCACGCAAAGCTGCGACTGTGCAGGCAGAAGTGCGTGAGGCCCGGTTGGTGCTGGCCGGCGAGAAGATCGTGCGGTTGCGCGGGCAAGCAGAACAGGCCGCAGCCACAGCCGAAGAACTTCGTGCCCGGGTGGATACCAATCAGGAACACCTGGAAGAAGCAGAATCCCGCCAATCCGAAGCCGAAGCGCAGCTCTCGCAGGTCACCCCAGCAGAACAAACAGCACAAAACCTGTGGTTTCGCCTGTCTGCGCTGAGTGAGCGCATAGCCGCTACCGTGCGGATTGCCGCCGACCGTGCCCGCAATACCGGAAATATCACACCATATTCTGGGCAGGACCCGGATGACCTGGAAGCCCGCGCGCTGCGTGCAGACGAGGAACACGAGGAACTCGTGGAGGCCGCTGAGGTTGCGGCGGAGGAGCTCGAAGAGATCCGCGAGGAAGTCGCCGAGCTTAACGAGACGGTGCAGGCTGCCGAACGCGAACACTTGGCGCGATTGCGCGCAGAATCTGATCGACGCGAAGGCGTGGTGCGCCTTGTCGCAGAAGAAGAATCGATTGCGCAGCAACTGGCCAGTGCCCGCGAGAATTTGGCGCGTGCAGAAGAAACTGGGACGGAAGCTCGCGCGCGCCTGCGGGAAGTACGTGCGGAAGCCCGCGACTGGGCGTCGAAAACCAAGGACTTGCGCGGGCAGCGGGAAAATCTGGCGGGGCGTGCGCAGCAGGCCAACTCGGAATCGAAGGCTGCCGAGCAGCGCTTGGACGAGCTACGCGAAAACCAGCGGGAACGCGAGCGCGTGGTCTATACCCTGCAATCACGCATCGACACGTTGCAGGCGCAGGCACCACAACAAGACATCCGCGAACACCTGGATGATTCTTGGCGTGACCTGGTGGATCTCGTGCGTGCGGATGCCGGATGGGAAGCTGCGCTTTCTGCCGCCTTGGGTGATTACGCGAAAGCATTGGCTGGTCCCGTTTCGGCCGAGTTGCTTGCTGGTGCGGGTGATTCCACGCGCGCGGTATTGGTGGATACCAGCCGCGACGGTGCTGCGTGGCACGTGGATACCGCAGTGCAGGCCGAGTGGTTGGTCGATCACATCACCGTTGACTCTTCGGTGGCAGTGGCGGTCGGCCGGGTGCTTGCCGACGTCGTCGTGGCCGAAGACTATGCGGCCGCGGTAGAGCTGATTGCCGAAGACCCACGATTGCGGGCGGTCACCCGCGACGGGCTGTTGGTTGGTGAAGGCTGGGTCGAAGTTGGCTCACACGCGGGTTCGGCGGTGGAGCGAAGCTCAGAGGTCGCGAAGGCCCAGCAGGGTTTGCGCGTTGCACAAGCCGAGTTAGAACAGCTGTCCGGCACGATCGAAGGCGCCAAGCAATCCGCGGAAGAAGCCCGCCTGGATTCCGCGCACCATGGTGCGGCATTGCGCGAACACGATACAGATATTCAATCCGCAGAGCGGGAAGAACAACGCGTGCGCCAGCAGGTGGAACGCTATACCCGCGAATACGAGACCGCTGCCGAACGCGCCGAGCAGGCACGCGCGCGCAGCGAAAAGCTGGAAACCCAACACCGGGAGGTCAGCGACCGGCTCGCGCGCGTCGACAAGCACGGTGGTGCCGCCGGGGCTGACGGTGTAGGCGAGGTGGACGAAGAAACTGACTCTCTGGCCCAGCAGCGGCAGGAGGCACAAGCCGCGTTATCTGCGGCCAAAGCGCGGGAGATGGATGCTGCGGTGGCGGCACGCAGTGCGCAAGACCGGGCTGGGCAGGCGCAAGGAAAAGGCGATGCGCTGCGTCGGCAAGCAGAACACGAGCGGGTGGCCAAGCGCAGGCACGAGCAAGCGATGGCGCGGCGCAAGCAGCAGGCAGAGTTGGCCGAAGCGGTGCTGGGGCATGCGCGGGAGATTGCGGATCGGGCCGAGGACGCGACCGACCAGGCTGCGCGTCGTCGTGATGAGCTGACTGCCCGGCGCACTGAGACGACTACCCGGTTGAATGCGGTGCGCTCGGAAGTGTCCGCGGCGCGGCGGGCGTTGGATGCGGCGACGAAGGAATTCCACCAAGCCGACATGGAAGCCTCGCAGGCATCCGTGCGCGTGGAAGAAGCCGAGAATAAAGCAGGCGAGCAATTGGGTATTGCGATCGAGGACCTGGTGCGCGAGTACAGCCCCGGTGAGGATTTCGACCGGGCGGCAGAAACTAAAAGGCTCAAGCGTGCTGAAAAGGACTTGGGGGCTTTAGGCAAGGTCAACCCGCTGGCGCTTGAGGAATTCAAAGCGATGGAGGAACGCTACAACTATCTGTCGCAACAGCTCGACGACGTCATCCAGACTCGGCACGACCTGCAAAATATGATCGCGGACGTCGACCAGCAAATTCTGGAGTTGTTTACTCAGGCATGGAAAGACGTGGAAGCGGAATTCCCGCGCGTGTTCGCCACGCTGTTTCCGGGTGGCGAGGCGCGCTTGCTGTTGACCGAGCCAGACGACATGCTCACCACGGGTATCGAGGTGGAAGCCCGGCCGCCGGGTAAGAAAGTGAAGCGGCTGTCGCTGCTATCCGGTGGTGAGAAATCGTTGACCGCACTGGCGATGCTGGTGGCGATTTTTCGGGCCCGCCCGTCGCCGTTTTATGTGATGGACGAGGTGGAAGCAGCGCTGGATGATGTGAATCTGCGACGGCTGCTGGCGTTGTTTGAGGAGCTGCGTAAGGATTCGCAGCTGATTGTGATCACGCACCAGAAGCCGACGATGGATGTCGCGAACGTGCTCTATGGCGTGACGATGCGCTCAGACGGTATTACGCATGTGCTTTCGCAGCGCTTGGCGCGCGGGTAGCAGGCGGCACGTAGACTAGCGGTGTGAAAAAGAAAATAGCATTTGTATCCATGCTGGCGGCTGCTTCGGTGGCGCTGGCGGCGTGTTCGAACGAATCTGCTGAGGGGGATGACAAGGAACTAACCCTCGGTTATATGACAGCGTGGAGCGATATGCTGCTCATGGCCAACTTGATCGAGCATGTCGCTTCCGAGCACGGCTATAGTTTCGAGCACACAGAGGTCAACGATGTCGCGGCGGTGTATACGGCCGTGTCCAATGGCGATATTGATATTGTGCCGTCGAGCTGGCCGGAACGCACCAACAAAGATCAGTGGGAGCGTTTCAAAGACAATATTGAAGACGTCGGGGTTTTCTTCCCCAATGCCCGATTGACCTTGGCTGTTCCCGAATATAGCGAGCTGGATTCCATCGAGGATTTGGTTGGTGCGGAAGCGCGTTTCGACGGCGATATCATCGGAATCGAAGCTGGCTCTGGCGCGGTTAATGTCGTACAAAACGAGGTCATGCCGGAATACGGTTTGGACTCGTACACGTTGAAAACCTCGTCGACTCCCGCCATGTTGGCTGAGCTGGACGACGCGATCGCTGAACACCGCGATGTTGTGGTGACTTTGTGGCGGCCGTACTGGGCGAATAATTCCTACCCGGTGAAGGATTTGGCTGACCCGAAGGGTGCGCTGGGGGAGCCGGAAGGCTTGCACACCCTGGCGCGGCCGGACTTTTCCGCCGCGCACCCGGAGTTGGCGCAATGGATTTCTGAGATTTCGCTGTCTGACGAGGAATATGGTGCGCTCGAGGATCTGCTGCTGAACAAGTATGACGAGGGCGAAGAGCAAAAAGCGATTGCTGAGTGGATCGAACAATACGGCGATTCTCTTCCTGCCTGGCCTGGGCAATAGTGTGGGAATGCCGCACGAAGGGCTCGTCTTCTCCGGTTGCGCAACGTTTAGCGTCGGGCGTCGACAAGATCGCCGCAGGATTTGCGGAGCTGCAAGAAACGCTTTTCGACAACGGTGCTCAGTTTTCTGACCTGCGAGACGCTTTTGAAAAGCTAGAAGTGGTGGCCGCAAAGAAAACCCTGTTGGATGCCTATTTCGCGCAGGCTGTGGTAGCCGCGGATGCTGGGCGCATCGTTGGATCTTCCAAGCCCATTCAGTACCTGATGCAAGTGCTTGGCCTGTCCCGTGCGCTGGCGCAAGGCCGTTTGGATCAGGCCGCGTTGCTTTTCGACGAGCCGTGCACCACTGTCGACGAGGACAAACTTGCATCGCTTGGTCTTGACGACGCTGAGCGGGGCGAGATTCGCGAACAGATGGATTCTCGTGATGACAATGCTCGTGCGGCCCAACATGACGTGCTACGTGCACACACCGACGCTGCGGTGCCGGAACATGTGCTCGCTGCTATTCGCCGCGAAGTAAAACACTTGCTGCCTTTCGCATTGGTATCGCAGGTGGAGGTTATGCGAGAAGCCATCGGGGAATATCACGATGGTCGTGGTCTCCGGGATTTGCGTGCATGGCTGGCCGAGCGCGTGTGGGAAGCCAATACAGAGGTCGATGATCGCGCGTTGTTACGCGGACGTGATGCAGCCTCTCGGCGCCGTGGTTTGCGGTTTTCCGAGCCAGATCGCTACGGTGGCGTGCGTTTTTCCGGCTACCTTGATGCCAAGCGTGCAGCCGTCGTCAAGGCTGTGCTTGGGTGCGGAACCAGTAAAGCCGATGAGTCGACGGACCCGCGTACGCTGGCGCAGCGCCGCGTCGACAAGCTTGCGGATCTCTGCGTTGATGTCGACCGTTACCGGCAAACACACAATGGTGGTGTGAGCAGCATTATTGTCACCACGACGGTGGCTGAAGTGGAAAACATGACGGGATCGACGTTGTTCACCACCGGAACTGGGGATCAGCTCACACCAGCCGATCTATTAGCTTTGCAAGCCGGAACACATGACTTCGTGGCCTTGACTGACAACAATGCGTCACTTCCGTTGGCGCTGGCGAAAGGCAAGCGCAGCGCAAGTTTGTATCAAAAGCTTGCGCTGGCAACGACGGAATTGACTTGTACTTACCCGGGATGCGCAGCGTATTGGTACGAATGCGATGTGCATCATCTGGATCCGTGGCTGGCAGGTGGTGTTACCGATATAGAGAATCTAACCCTTTTGTGCAGATCACATCATGTTGATAACAACGACAAACATGATGGGCACAACAATATGGGGCATGCAGAAAGAGATCCGGTAACCGGCAGAGTTGGGCACCGGTATGCCAACGGTAAATTCGCTACTAATGAGTCATCAGCAGCGAAGAAATCGTCAGGAGCGAAACTGCGTCGAGAGTCAGTGCGGGACAATTT
The DNA here is from genome assembly GCF_058182015.1 of Corynebacterium sp. LaCa_70. Lineage (NCBI taxonomy): Bacteria > Bacillati > Actinomycetota > Actinomycetes > Mycobacteriales > Corynebacteriaceae > Corynebacterium > Corynebacterium sp. LaCa_70. The sequence continues at coordinate 1,478,646 of NZ_CP190914.1, read as the reverse complement.
TGGGGCTGCGCATGTAAAAAACAAGGAAGGCTGCCAGAATGGAGACCATGAATACTTCAGAATCATGGTGGGATAGTCTCGTTGATTTTGCGACAAACAATGCCGTCGCGTTTTGGGTGATCGTCGCCGCTGTTGTGCTGGCGCTGATCGTCATCATTGCGCTCATCGTTGGTACCAAGCGTAAAAAGTCGAAGACAGTCCGTTTCGGTGGTGAGGATGCCGAGGAACCGAAACAGCTGACGCAACAGCAAAAATCCGGTAATTACCAAGCCACCGGTGGTTTTAATTTTGCTTCTGGAGGGGCAGGCGAGAAGCAGCCAGTTGTTAAGCCGGAGCCACAAGAGCCGACAACTGAGCCACGTGAGCCGCGTGAGCCACTGGCGGAAGAAAAGCCGGAAGCACAAGAGCCGGTTGAAACACCGGATGAAGCGCATGCGGATGAGTCCGTTGTTGAATCTGCTGAGGTTGCAGAAGCTCGACCTGAAAAGGCTCAACCTGAAGCGGCTCAAGCTGAATCTGAAGCGCAGGATAAGAAAACAGAACCGGACACCGCGGAGCCGGTAGGGGAGCCCGCAGAAGACGCTGAAGAGACCGAACCGGAAACTTCGAGCGAGGCAAAGCCGGACGTCGAGTCCGAGCCCGTAGCCGAGCACGAAGCTGGGCCAGAACAGGTTGAGTCAGAAGAAGCTCAATCAGAAGAAGCTGAGCCTGCGCCGGAGCCAGCAGTAGAGCCTGCTGTGAAAGAAGACGCTGCGCCCAAAGCAGCAGACATTGCGTCCAAAGAAGACATTGCGCCGGCGGCGGGGCGTCTGTCGAAGCTGCGCGGGCGTCTATCTAAGTCGCAAAGCGCGATCGGGCAGGGCGTCCTGGGGCTTCTCACCGCAGGTGATCTGGACGAGGACGCCTGGGAAGAAATTGAAGACACCCTGATCATGGCGGATCTGGGAACCAACGCCACCATGAAAGTCACCGACTTGCTGCGCGACAAAATCGCAGAGCGTGGTGTGTCGAGTGAAGCCGAAGCCCGTGCGATGCTGCGTGAGGCTCTCATCGAAGTCGGTAAGCCAGAGATGGACCGCTCCATCAAAGCCATGCCGCACGACGGAAAGCCAGCCGTCGCCATGATCGTCGGCGTTAACGGCACAGGCAAAACGACGACCACGGGCAAACTCGGGCGCGTGTTGGTCGCCATGGGCCACGATGTTGTCTTTGGTGCCGCGGATACCTTCCGTGCGGCAGCGGCGGACCAACTGGAAACCTGGGGACGACGTGTGGGCGCAACCACCGTGCGTGGCGCTGAAGGAGCAGACCCAGCCTCGGTCGCCTTCGATGCAGTCGCCACCGGCGTCGACGAGGGCGTTGACGTGGTCTTGGTCGATACCGCAGGCCGCTTGCACACGTCGAATAACCTGATGGACCAGTTGGGCAAGGTCAAACGCGTCATCGAGAAGAAAGCGGAAGTCGACGAGGTTTTGCTGGTCATCGATGCGACCGTCGGCCAGAATGGTTTGGCGCAGGCTCGTGTATTCCGGGAGGTCGTCGACATCAGCGGCGTGGTGTTGACCAAGCTCGATGGCACCGCTAAGGGAGGCATTGTCTTCCAGGTGCAAGAAGAACTTGGTGTTCCGGTCAAACTCGTTGGCTTGGGCGAAGGTGCAGATGATTTGGCGCCGTTCGAAATCGAGTCTTTTGTCGACGCGCTCTTGGGAAATGAGCGTTAGCTGAACGTGATAACCTAAGCGACGATGATTTTTTCCTTATTAGCGCTACTCGGGGTGACGGTGGCCAGCGCCCCGCTGTGTTCGCGCCTACTAGGCCGAAACGCGGGTTGGGTGTTGGCGCTACCGCTAATCATTGCAACCGTTATGGCGGTTTCCGTCTACGACGGGGTACACACGGAATCAACGTCGTGGATACCGTCGTTGGGCGTGGACTTTAATATCCGCCTCGACGGTCTCTCGTTCGTTTTTTTGCTGTTGGTCTTGGTGATTGGTGCCGGGGTGTTGATGTATTCCACCCGCTACCTGCACCACAAGGACTCAGCGTTCTATTTCTTCATTACAGGCTTCGCAGCGGCGATGGCGTTGTTGGTGACCACCGATAACCTTTTCGTCTTCTATGTTGCTTGGGAAATGACGACGCTGTGTTCCTTCTTCCTTATCGGGAACTCCGGTGAGAAGGGGCATCAGCCAGCCATCCGTACCCTCCTGGTCACGGTGCTGGGTGGTCTGTTGCTGTTGACTGCCACCATCATCATGTCCGTATCGACGGGCACGATGCAGCTCAGTGAAGTCATTGCGTCCGATTACTGGGCGGACAACCCTGGAACCTTGACCGTAGTGGCCATCTTGGTCGCGGGTGCAGCGTTTACGAAGTCTGCACAATTCCCGTTCCAGGCTTGGTTGCCGGACTCGATGGTGGCTATCGCGCCGGTCTCGGCCTATCTGCACGCCGCAGCCATGGTCAAGGCTGGTATCTACTTGATTTTGCGCTATTCGCCACTGTTTGGCGAGGTAGCAATCTGGAATATCTTGCTGATCGTCTGCGGTTTGTTCACCGCTGCCTTCGGCGCCATGACGGCAGTGACCCGCGACGACCTGAAAGAATTGCTCGCATATTCCACAATGTCGCAGCTCGGCCTGTTGGTCGCCACCGTCGGTATCGGCACCGATGCTGCACTGACTGCAGCGATCGTGCACACCATTGCGCACGCCTGCTTCAAAGCCGCGCTGTTTATGTCGGTCGGTATCGTCGAACACGAATCGGGTACGCGGTCATACTCTGAGCTGCAACACGTGCGCACGAATATGCCAGTGACCAAGACCTTGGTCGTTATTGCCGCAACCTCGATGGCCGGAATTCCGCTGTTGTTCGGCTTCATCTCCAAAGAAGGTTTGATCGAGGCGGCGCTGGAGGCACCATTCGGCGATAACATGAACGTCCTCATCACCGCGGGCATTGTACTGACTTCGATGTTCACCTTTGTGTATTCCTTCAAATACATCATCGGTGTCTTCGGTGCAGGCAAGAAAGACGCGCAGGACGTGGAAAAGACAGTGCCAGAAGCCGCCTTGAGCTTCTGGATCATCCCCGCGTTGTTGGCTGCACTGACACTTGCGTTGGGTCTGTACCCGGGCGCGGTCGACGGTCTTGTCGACGATGCCGCGTTGGCGGTTACCGGTACCGATCAACACGTACACCTGGCTATTTGGCACGGATTCAATATGGCTCTGGGTATGTCGGCGCTGATCATCGTCGTCGGTGCCTTGCTGGTTCTCAACCGTGATCAGCTGTTCCGCGCCATGTCCGTATTCGGTGCCCCGGTCACCGGCCTCTACGTGGTGGAGTTCCTACGTCAAGGCATCATTAACACCGGTAATAAGTATTTCACTGCCGCAACCGGCACGACGTCGATGCGCCGCCACCTGGTGCTGCCGCTGCTTGGTGTTATCGCGCTGACTGTGATTGGCATCTTCACCCTGAACGATCTGCCAGAGGTCGTTGGCGAGCGGGCCTGGGCCATCGACTGGATTTTTGTGTTGCTCGTGGCAATGGGCTGTATGGCTACCGTGATGGCGAAATCTCGTCTGACTGTGGTGGTCGTGGTCTCGATCGCGGGCTTCGGCATGACGCTGTGGTTCTACATCTTGGGTGCTGCCGACGTGGCGAACACCCAGTTGACTGTCGAGATTCTGACCGTGTGCGTGCTGGTGCTGATTCTGCACCGGCTACCGGATCACTTCACCCCAGACACACGCCGTTCACACTTTTGGTCTATCGTGCTTTCGGTTGCCGTTGGTGTGTCCACCATGTTGGCGGTGCTGGCGCTGACCGGACGCCGCGAGATCTCCGATGTCTCGGAGTATTTCTTGCGCGAAACCGAAGAGCTCACGGGCGGTTCCAATATCGTCAACGTCATCCTGGTGGAATTCCGTGCCTTCGATACGTTGGGCGAGCTGACCGTGCTTGGCGTCGCCGGCATCGCAATCGCGGTGCTGTTGTCCAATAACCGTTTGCTGGCGGTCCACGACACGCACATGGATAAGGCTTCGCCGTTAATTGATGCACGCGCGAACTCTGTGTTCTTGCGCGCCACCACGAAGCTGGTCGGCCCAATTATCGTTGCATTATCGATTCTGCTGTTCTTCCGCGGGCACAACGAAGCCGGTGGTGGATTCGTTGCTGCGCTGATCGCATCGGCTGGATTCGCCTTGGTTTACCTGTCTGCACCATCCAACGCCGAAGCCAAGATCCGTCTGCCATATATGGCGTTGATTGGCGGCGGCATCACGATTGCCGTTGCCACCGGCCTGCTGGGCTTTATCGAAGGATCCTTCCTGAAACCTCTCGATACGCACATCTTGGGCATGCACTTGTCGACGGCGCTGTTGTTCGACCTTGGTGTGTACCTGGCGGTGATCGGTATGATCCTCGCCGCGTTCAACCTATTGGGTATGCCGCGGTTGAATTCCGACGAAGCTGATGCCCGCGAACCAGGAGCGGATGCGGATCTTGCAGACCGGTCCCTGGAAGCCGAACCTCAGGCAGAAAGGAACTAATTTATGACTCTCGCCATTTCTGCCGGCTTACTCGTCGGCTGCGCGGTGTATCTCATGATGCGCCGCGACATGCTGCGCATTGCACTCGGCTTTACGCTGCTCTCGCACGGAGCGAACCTGATCCTCATCGCGGCGGGCGGTACGTCGTCGCGCACTGAACCGTTCGGTTCACATGACACTGCGGCCGTTGCCGAAGCAGCGGACCCGCTGCCACAAGCGCTGGTGTTGACCGCGATCGTGATTTCGTTCTCGATCTCGGTTCTGATGTTCGTCACGGCAGCCGTCGGCAAGAAAGACGATGCCACCCGCCCCGAAGTTAACCTCGCACGCGAGCAGGATGTGGTTCTGTAATGGATATTGCTGTACTACTACCACTGTTTACTGCGCTGCCGTTGATCTTGGGCGGCATACTCGTCGTCGGACACCGCTTCCAGTTGCTGCAAGACATCGTGCTATTTGCCACGCTGGGCGGAGCCGTCGCAGCATCTGCGGCGTTGTTCCCGTTGGTCTCTGAAGGCCAAACCATTGCGCACGGTATCGGCATGTGGGGCTTCGGTTATTCGATTCCGTTCGTTGCTGACATGTTCGCGGTGTTGATGCTTGTCACCACGGCAGTATTGGGTCTGGTTTGTGCCTGGTTTGCTGCAGCCACGGGATTGACGAAACAACGGTTCTCCGCACCGTTGATCCTGATCCTGATGGCCGGTGTCTTCGGTGCGATCTTGACAGGCGACCTGTTCAACTTCTTCGTCTGCCTGGAGATCATGCTGCTGCCATCTTATGGTCTGTATGCGCTGACGATTCACCGGCGCGGCGGATCTCTGCTGGTCGGCGGCATGCGCTTGTTCATCGCATCGAACCTGCTGGGCTCCACGCTCTACATGGTTGGTGTGGGCTTGGTCTACGGCACCGCAGGCAGCATTAACCTCGCCGAGCTTGCCGGTGCGGCGAAAGAAGACCCGGCCGTGGCCTTGGCTGGTTCGGTTTGTTTGCTGGCGATGTTTATCAAGGCATCGATCGTGCCCGTGCACTCGTGGTTGGCCCAGACTTACCCATACACCAGCCCGGCGATTACCGCGCTGTTTTCTGGTCTACACACCAAGGTCGGTGTGTACATGATCTACCGCATCTACGCGGTGCTTTTCGACGGCGACGAACGGTTCCTGTGGATCATGGTCGCGTTGTTTAGCTTGACCATGCTTGTCGGCGTATTAGGTGCGGTCGGTGAAAAGACCACGCGGTCGATTCTGGGCTTCCACATGGTCTCCCAGTTGGGTTATATCGTGATGGGCGTGGCACTGTTTACCGAGCTTGGGCTGGCAGCCGGTATTTTCTACTTGGTGCACCACATGATCGTCAAAGCCTCGCTGTTTATGTCCACTGGTGCTATCGAGGTGCAATACGGCACTGGCGAGCTGGGCAAGATAACCGCGATGGCTAAACGCGAACCGATTATGGCCGTAGCATTTTTCGTTGCCGCGTTGTCGCTGGCTGGCATCCCACCATTTTCTGGTTTCGTCGCGAAGTTCTCGTTGATGATGGGCACATGGGATGCTGGTTTGATCTACCCACTGGTTGTGATGGTGGTGGTCTCGCTGATCACGTTGTTATCGATGTTGAAGATCTGGGGCGGCGTCTTCTGGGGCGACCCGAAAACTCCAGTACCGGATCCAGGGCATGGGCAAGACCCAGATGGTGCACATGGCACGTTGGGCGGCGGAGTAGCGACCTATACCCGGAGTGATTCGCAAACCATGACGGAAACGACAACCACACCGAAATCCCGCGTTGGTTTCTGGTTGGCAGCTCCTGCTGTGATTACCGCTGCTATCACGCTGGTACTCGGCCTCGGCGGCGAATATTTGATGCAGTATTCCGAGGTCGCCGCCAATAACCTGATGGATACCTCCAGCTACGTTGAGGCGGTGAAAAACTAATGGATATTGCTACTTGGCCTTTTCGCATGGTGGGCTTCTGGCTGTGGTACTTGAAGGAATTTGTGGTCGCGAATATGTCGGTGATTCGCGACATCATTTCCCGCGGCCATGATTCGACGCCCGGTGTGGCCCGCTATGAATCCCGTAGTTTCAAAGGTGGTCACTACACGCTGTTCGCAGCTTTGGTGACTATCACCCCCGGCACGTTGGTGGTCGGCGCCGGTGAGACCAAAGATGGTGTCCGGATCATGTATGTGCACGGCATGTACAACAAAACCGCTGACGAATTGCGCGACGATCTTCGGGATATGGAAGAGCGCATGCTGAAAGGAATTATGTTTCGTCCACGACTGAATGAGGACGCCAAATAATGACTACCGTTATCGCTATTGCAATCGTCATGATCGCGTTGTCGGCGCTGCCGGCTGCGTATCGTATGCTCGTTGGCCCGACTCGCTCGGACCGCGTTTCGGCAGCGGACTTCTTGTTGTTCGTGCTGGTCGCACTTTTGGGGCTTAGTGGGTTCCTGAAAGGTTCTGGCTATACGTTTGACTTGATGCTCGTGGCCTCGGTGGTTGGGTTCTTATCCGCCGTTTCGTTGTCTCGTGCTTTGTTGAGGGGTGCTCGCTAATGGACGTTATGGAAATTATTTCCTCGATCTTTATCCTCATCGGGGCGGGCAACTTCGTGATTTGTGGCGCCGGAATGCTGACTTTCCGCGACGTGTATGCCCGCATGTCTGTCTTGTCGACGGCGTCGGGCTTCGGAGTCTCGATGATCATCATCGGAGTCTTTTTGCTTGACCCGCACTGGTCCACCGCAATCGTGGGCATCGGCGCGATTATCCTGTTGTTGGGCACTTCTGCGATCGGCTCAATTTTGATTTCGCGTTCGTCAATTCTGCGCCACGTTGCCATCGTGGACGTGCAGTTCAACGAGGCTAACGTCTGGGAAGGCGAATTCGTTTCACCATCGGAATTCCAATATCGGCAGGAGACCGGGCAAGCACGGAAGGTCCAGTAGTAGTCGCACAACGTCTCGAAGCCCCACACAGCCCCAAGCCGTATGGCTTGGGGCTTTTGTTACCCCAAATGAGGGCACTAACTATCTTTCGATAGATATTTATTACCTGTAGTACTACCGTTATATCTCGTAAGGCTGATATCAAGGAGAGTTTATGGAAACGGTAATTGCAGGTAATGCCGCCTGGATGCTGATGAGTGCAGCTTTGGTTTTGCTCATGACTCCAGCATTGGCACTTTTTTACGGAGGCATGACAGAGCGCAGAGGTGTGCTCAACATGATGCTGATGTCGTTTGGCTCGCTAGCCGTCGTTAGCATCGTTTATGTTTTATGGGGTTGGTCGATGAGCTACGGCACGCAGTCGTGGGGCGGAATCGTTGCCAGCCCTTTTGAGTTTTTCGGTCTCAAGGACTCCATTATCGATGAATCCGGTGAATACCTGGTTGGGGCGGAAGGCTACGCCAATATCATCGATATCGGCTTCCAACTCACCTTCGCAGTGATTTCCACTGCGATTATCTCGGGTGCTTTGGCCGGACGTGTGAAATTCGGTACATGGTTGGTATTTAGCGGTCTGTGGGCAACATTTGTCTACTTCCCGCTGGCACACATGGTGTGGGGTGGCGGAATCCTCGGCGAAGGCGATAACAGCGTCGCGGCCTGGATCTTTGGTTCCGAAGGTGGAGAAGCTGTGGTTCCGCCGATCGACTTTGCAGGTGGCACGGTAGTTCACATTTCCGCCGGTACTGCCGCACTGGTGCTGGCTATTGTCGTCGGCAAGCGGAAGGGATTCCCGAAAAGCGTGCAGCGTCCGCACAACCTGCCGATGGTCATGTTGGGTGCAGGCATGCTGTGGTTCGGCTGGTTCGGGTTCAACGGCGGTTCGGCCTTTGCCGCCGACGGCCTGGCTGGCCTGGCTTGGGTCAACACCACAGCCGCGACAGCTGCCGCAATCTTGGGTTGGTTGTTCGTCGAAAAGGTTCGCGACGGATTCTGCACCTCGCTGGGTGCGGCCTCGGGTGTGGTTGCTGGGCTGGTTACTATCACCCCGGCTGCTGGCGACCTAAACCCGGTCACCTCGCTGATCATGGGCGTACTCGGTGGCATGCTGGGCTGCCTGGGGGTTGGGCTGAAGTTCCGGTTTGGCTTCGACGACTCGCTCGATGTCGTCGGCGTGCACTTGGTTGCCGGCCTATGGGGCACAGTTGCCGTAGCGTTTTTCGCTAACGACCGCGGCATCTTTACCGGCGGTGGAGCGCAAGGTTGGCAGCTGTTGCTCATCCAGATTCTCATTGCCGCCATCGCCATGATCTTTACCATCGTGATTACTACGATCATTGCGTTGATTCTGAAGTCCACGATGGGCTGGCGTGTCACTGACCAGATCGAAACCGACGGTATTGACTTCGGTGGGCACCGTGAGACTGGCTACGATATCGGCGGTCGCGGCGTGCGTGGACACACCAGCCGGAACTAACAGCCACCACTAAGCTGAAGCGAGAACACGTTTTCAGCGCCCAGAAAATAGAGCTAGGAGCACACAATGAAACTCGTGACAGCCGTCGTCAAGCCGTTTACGCTCGACGATATCCAGAAAGCCTTGGAAAAGCTCGGCTCACCGGGAATGACCGTTTCGGAGACTGAAGGTTTTGGCCAGCAGCGCGGGCATAAAGAAATCTACCGTGGTACTGAATACGCCACGTCGTTTGTGCCGAAGACGAAAATTGAGCTAATCGTCGCTGATGGTGATGTCGAGCAGGTTGTTGATGCAATCGTAGAAGCGGCCTGCACCGGTGAAATTGGTGACGGCAAGATTTGGATCACCCCGGTCGACGACGTTGTTCGAGTGCGTACCGGCGAGCGCGGCGAAAAAGCGATTTAGCCGAATCGTACTAGCCCACTGCGGTGGAATCGCAATGACAAAGACCGCTGCTTAGCTAGCTCGAATTAAGCGAGCCGGATATGACCCGCGTGGGTAAAACCGGCTAGGCTGGTAGGGCTAGTAAATGCCAACGGTAGGGAGTTACGCAACGTGTTTGAGTCATTGTCCGACAGGCTACAGTCCGCCCTGAAAGGGCTTCGCGGCAAGGGCAAACTGACTGAGGCTGATATTAACGCCACTGCCCGCGAAATCCGGCTCGCGTTGCTGGAAGCCGACGTTTCGCTCACCGTTGTGCGCGGCTTTATCAAGCGCATTAAAGAACGCGCCGTCGGCGCAGAAGTTTCGGAGGCTTTAAACCCGGCGCAGCAAGTCGTCAAAATCGTCAATGAGGAGCTCCAGGACATCCTCGGCGGCGAGACACGGCGCTTGAACCTGGCGAAGAACCCTCCGACCGTGATCATGCTGGCGGGTTTGCAGGGTGCTGGTAAAACCACCCTGGCCGGTAAGCTTGCTAAACACTTGGAATCCAAGGGCCACACCCCAATGCTCGTGGCCTGTGACCTGCAGCGTCCGGGTGCTGTCGACCAGTTGCGTATCGTCGGTGAGCGCGCAGCGGTGAAGACTTTCGCGCCTGATCCAGGCACGTCACTGGATTCCCAACACGAAATGGGAACATCGCACGGCGATCCTGTCGAGGTCGCGCGCAACGGTATTGAAGAAGCCCGCACCGCCCAGCACGACGTGGTCATCATCGACACCGCGGGCCGGTTGGGCATCGACGAAACCCTGATGAACCAGGCGCGTGATATCCGCGATGCCGTTAACCCGGATGAAGTTTTATTCGTCATCGACTCGATGATTGGCCAAGACGCCGTCCACACCGCGGAAGCTTTCCGCGATGGCGTGGACTTTACCGGCGTGGTATTGACCAAGCTTGACGGCGATGCACGTGGTGGTGCGGCGCTGTCGATTCGGGAAGTCACCGGCAAACCCATCATGTACGCCTCCTCTGGTGAGAAGCTCACTGACTTCGATGTCTTCCACCCAGAGCGTATGGCCAGCCGTATTCTGGGCATGGGCGATATGCTCTCCCTGATCGAGCAGGCCGAAGCCACCCTGGACCAGCAGAAAGCCGAAGAAGCTGCGCATAAGCTGGGCTCCGGTGAGATGACGCTGAACGACTTCCTCGATCAGCTTATGATGGTGCGCAAGATGGGGCCGATTGGCAACCTGCTGAAGATGATGCCGGGCGGCAGCCAGATGTCCAAGATGGCGGACATGGTCGACGAGAAACAGCTGGACCGGATTCAGGCCATCATCCGTGGTATGACTCCGGCAGAGCGCAACGACCCGAAGATTCTGAACGCTTCCCGACGCAAGCGTATTGCGGCTGGTTCCGGTGTGGAAGTTTCGGAAGTCAACCAGCTGGTGGAGCGCTTCTTTGAAGCCAAGAAGATGATGAGCAAGATGGCTGGGCAATTTGGCATGCCTGGTATGGGCGGTTCGAAGCGTTCGGCGACGAAGAAAAAGCCTAAGGGACGCAAAAACAAGAAGGGCAAGCGCAAGAAAGGAAAAGGCGGTGGTCAGGGCCAGGGCATGCCAAATATGCCGGGAATGCCTGGAATGCCAGGCATGGGTGGCGGAATGCCATCGATGCAGGACATGCAGAAAATGCAGCAGCAGATGCCGCCGGGCATGGAAAACATCGACTTGAGCAAGCTGAACTTCGGTAAGAAATAGGCTCTGGCCCTGTGGTTCAAGCAGGGCTTAGTCCACGCTTAGTTCACGTAGCGCTTGATGATCGGCTCCAGCAATGGCTGGGCCGATTTTGCGTATGCGTTGGAAATATGGTGCATATCGCGGTAGACGGCGATATTACCAATAACGACATCACAACGACGACGGTCGCAGAACCAGTCGGCAGTATCGACAGCTTCCATGCCGAGCTCATCAAGCACGGCCTCGGCAGGATCAACCTCTTGGTAGACCTGGTTCCGTGCAACCGAACACAGGCCGCCATTAACTAAGCAATTACTAAAATCGAATGGCTCGCCATTTGGGCGGAATCCCCAGGGATTGTCGCGCAGCCCAACGAAATCGATATCGGCGTCGGCAAGCTCTTGCCAAAACGCTGCATACCCATACGGCACATAATCGGGGCCGTGCCCGAAATCGCCAGACGGGCGGGTGGAATTCGAAATCACCAGTTCCGGCTGCTCATCCAGTAGTTTTTCGATGACTCTCTGGCCCCAGTTATAGCAACGCTGATCAATCTGATGGGAGCCAACGACCATGTCATTCGGGCCGGTGACAATCGGGCAACCGGCGCGTAGCATGACCTCGAGGCGGAAACCATATTTTTTGCCCAAGGCATCCAGTGGGCCAGCCCATTGCTCAGAGTGTGACCCACCAACCAGATAGACCGCCTTATCGGCGTTCCTGTCGCCGAAGACACACGGCTCGCCGAACCGGGATTCTTCGAACTGCAGCACAGAAGAAGGAAAATCACTCGGAATAAAGCAATGAACCTCGGAGACCACGGGCTGCAAACTGGAAACTAGTTGCGGGTCTGGTGCGACCGCTACGTCGTCAGGAACATCGTGGCCAAAATTGGCAAGCACGCCAGGATAAGTCTCTACGGGTAGCGGCTGGTTGCGTTCATTGTGCAGGCGTTGGGTCCACCATGGCTGCACTGTCAATAATGCAAGCAAGGCGATCGTGGTTACTACCGCGCCCGTGACGCGCCCCGGGTGGGATTTCGCGTCCGCACCTAGCGCGCTCCAGGACAGTTTCGGCGACTCAGTGGTACGACGCCGAGCTTTTTGGCGCAGTGGCTTTTCGACACACTGATATGTCAACCAGGCCAGCACCAACGAGACGACGATGATGCTGATTCCCAGGACCACGTTCGGCGAGGATTGGCTCCAAAAATTCGTCGCCAAGATCAGCAACGCCCAATGCCACAAATACAATGAATAGGCGATATCACCCAACCAACGCATAGGACGAGTAGCCAGGCCGCGTGCAATCACACCGTTGCCGCCGAGCACCAACAACACCGCACCACCCAAGGGGATCAGTGACAGGGGGCCGGGGTAGGCCGTGGAGTCTTCCACAATGATGCCGGTGGCAAACAACAGCGCTAGACCAATGACGCCTGTGACGTCGGCAAGCCAACGCGGCATGGTGATGCGGCTGCCATAAATGACGAGCACTGCCCCAAGAGAGAGTTCCCACAGGCGAGAAAACGTTGAATAGTAATTATCCGGAGTGCCGTAGACACCGAAGCGCGACGCGTAAGCAAACGAAACAATCGTGACGACGATCAGTATTGGGCCCGCGACCCGGGTGATGTGTTCGCGGCGCGAGCGCAATAACGCGGCCAAAAGCAGGGCAAAGGCGATGGCTGCTAGGTAGAACTGGCCCTGCACCGACATTGACCACAGGTGCTGCAGGGGTGAGATTTCCGGTGCGGCCGCGGCATAGGCGGCTTCCTGGCGGGTCAATTCCCAGTTCTGGTAGTACAGCAAGCTGGCAGAGATTTGCTGGGCGAATTCGATGTTCATTAACCACGGGGTGGCGATGAGCACCAGAACCGCGGTGACACCAATGACAAGTGCGAGCGCGGGCACCAACCTGCGGATCGTGCGCCACATAGGCCACCAGGGGTTCAGCGAGGCGTCGTCACGCGCGGCATAACGCAACTGCGAACCGAGGAAAAAGTATCCCGACAGCAGCAAAAAGACATCGACACCACCGGACACCCGGCCGATGAAGACATGAAAAAATACCACCAGAGCGATGGCAAGGCCGCGCAGGCCGTCCAAGTCATAGCGGTAGGAGGGCTTGTTTAACGATTCGGTCAAAACAGGCTCACATGTTTCATCGGGGTGAGGCATTTTTCGGTCGTTGGGTAGTGTATCGCTTTTGGTGTGCGTTCCCTATTCGGAAGGCATGTGCTGGAAACGTTCGCGCGTGGTTTGGCCAAAACGAGGCTTGCAGGTTAAGATTTAATGCTGTCTGTGTTTCTGCGTAACACTGCGCTCGTCTACGGTCGTCGCAGTCGGGATCACGCGCAGACTAATCCAAGGGTTGAACCGGCCTGCATCCGCAGGTGTCCGAACTGCCCAGTGAATCTCTAGCAAGAAAAGGAGCCAACAATGGCTGTCAAGATTAAGCTGCAACGCCTCGGCAAGATCCGCACCCCACAGTACCGTGTGGTCATCGCGGACTCGCGCACTCGTCGTAACGGCAAGGAGATCGAGGTTATCGGTCGCTACCAGCCAAAGCAGGAGCCATCCCTGATCGACATCGATTCCGAGCGCGCTCAGTACTGGTTGTCCGTTGGTGCGCAGCCAACCGAGCCTGTTTTGGCTCTGCTGAAGGTTACCGGTGATTGGCAAAAGTACAAGGGCCTGCCAGGTGCAGAAGGCACCCTGAAGACTGCCGAGCCTAAGCCTTCCAAGCTGGAGCTGTTCAACAAGGCTCTGGAAGAGGCCAACAATGGCCCGTCCATCGAGGCCATCACTGAAAAGAAGAAGAAGGCCAAGGAAGAAGCCGAGGCTAAGGCTGCTAAGGAAGCTGAAGAAAAGGCTGCTGCGGAGAAAGCTGCTGCCGCTGAAGGCGAAGCTGACGCTGAGGCTGAGTCCAACGAATAAAGGCCCAACGCATAAAGCCTGTAGCGCTTATTCGTGCGCTTAAGACCGCGTGGTGTTTCCCAACCGGGAACCCACGCGGTTTTTGGTATGACCGACACGCTAAATTAGGGGTATGGACGTACGTATTGGTCGGGTAGTGAAAACCCACGGCATCCGCGGCGAGGTCGTGGTGGAGACAACCACGGATGATCCGGAGGGCCGTTTTGCCCCGGATGCTGTTATCGAAGGCCGCCAGGCGGGTCGTACGCAATCGTTGCGTATTCGTAGCGCGCGCCCACACAAGGGGCGTCTGTTGGTGGCATTGAATGAGATCACCGACCGCACCTCTGCGGAATCGCTGCGCGGTATGGAGTTTTTCGCTCCGGCTGATGAGTCGGATGATGACGGCTACTATGACCACGATCTAGAGGGCCTGCGCGTGTGGCACGATGGCGCGGAGATCGGAACCGTGAGCGGTGTGGTAGAAACCATTAATCGTAGCCTGCTGGAGATTACGCTTGCCGACGACGACCGCACAGCTTTAGTTCCGTTCGTCGACGAGTTCATCGCTGAAGTAGATCTGGAGGCTGGCACCATCACAATCACCCCGCCGGAAGGATTGCTGGACCTGTGAGGCTGGACGTCGTCTCGATTTTCCCGGAATACCTGCAACCCCTGCGCCACGCACTGCTGGGGCGCGCGATTGAGCGCGGCTTGCTCAACGTCGGCGTGCACGATTTGCGTGACTGGGCCAGCGGTGTGCACAAATCTGTTGATGATTCGCCCTACGGCGGCGGCCCGGGCATGGTGATGAAGCCAGAGGTGTGGGGTCCGGCCCTCGATGAGATTGCTGCGGGAAAGCGCGTAGATGCCGCTAACCAACTGGAATCGGCGGCTCAGCATGTTCACGGCGCTACCCACGATGAACTTTCGGGAACGACCCCACAGCGCTACGACGGCCGGGACGTGCGCGCTGGCGAGAACCCGGATGCGCCGTTGCTGCTGGTGCCGAGCCCCGCAGGGGTGGTGTTCAGCCAAGATAAGGCGCAGGCCTGGTCCAATGAGGAGCATATTGTCTTTGCCTGCGGCCGCTATGAGGGCATCGACCAGCGGGTTATTGACGATGCAGCCCGCCGCTACCGGGTGCGCGAGGTCTCGATTGGCGATTATGTGTTGATCGGCGGCGAGGTGGCGACTCTGGTGATCGCCGAGGCCATCGTGCGGCTGATCCCAGGCGTGTTGGGCAACCAGCGTTCGCACCAGGAAGATTCGTTTTCCGATGGTTTGTTGGAAGCGCCGTCGTATACCAAGCCGCGCGTGTGGCGCGGACTAGAAATTCCGGAGGTGCTCACGTCTGGCCATCACGGCAAGGTGGCGCAGTGGCGGCGTCGGCAAGCATTACTGCGTACGCAAGCACGGCGGCCAGATTTGTTGGATGCTGTGGAGCTGAGCACAGAAGATCACACGATATTGGCTGAAGGTATGGGGAATAACTAGGCTTGGCCCAATGATCGCCAGTGTTATTGCCGAAGAATTAGGCGTTTCCAGCAATCGCGTGCAGGCGGCGTTGTCGTTGCTCGCGGAAGGAAACACCGTCCCGTTTATCGCCCGTTACCGCAAGGAAGCCACCGGTGCGCTGGATGATACCCAGCTGCGGCATATCCAACAGCGTGCGGATTACCTGGAAGAACTCGCGGCGCGCAAAGAAACCATCCTGGCTGCGATCGAGGAACAGGGCAAACTCACCGATAAGCTGCGCGCGGAGATCACCGAATGTGATTCGAAGGCGCGCTTGGAAGATCTGTACCTGCCGTACAAAAAGCGCCGGAAAACCAAGGCCGACAAGGCCCGTGAGGCTGGTCTGGAGCCACTGACGGACGCACTGATCGCTAATCCGTCGGTGGATCCAGAAGCAGCCGCGCAGGATTTTCTTGTCGACGGCTATGCCGATGCGAAATCGGCACTCGATGGAGCCCGCGCGATTTTGGTCGATAGGTTCGCCCTTGATGCGGATCTGGTGGGGGAGGTTCGTGAGCAGTTTTTCCGCGATGGCACGTTGGGTGCCCAAGTTGTGGCCGGGAAAGAAACCGAAGGTGCGAAATTCCGTGATTACTTTGATTTCTCGGAACCATTGACCGCTTTGCCATCGCACCGGATCTTGGCGTTGTTGCGCGCGGAATCCGAAGGCATTATTCAGCTGGATTTCGACGGTGGAGACGATGCCGGTTTCGAGCACCTCATTGCGCAGCGATTCGAGCTTGATACTGAGACGTCGAGCTGGCTGGCGCAGGCAGTACGTTGGGGCTGGCGCACCAAACTGATGGTTTCCGCCGGGCTGGATGCGCGGAACCGTGTGCGCGGTCGCGCCGAAGATGAGGCGTTGAAGGTCTTTTCGACGAACTTGCGTGATGTTTTGTTGGCCGCCCCCGCCGGGCAAAAAGCGATGTTGGGCATGGACCCGGGCTATCGCAATGGCGTGAAATGCGCAGTGGTCGATGCCACCGGAAAAGTTGTCGATACGACTGTGGTCTACCCGCATCAGCCGCAAAAACAGTGGTCGCAGGCGGTGGAAGTATTACGCGGTTTGTGTGCGCAGCATGCGGTGGAGTTGGTGGCTGTGGGTAACGGCACGGCTTCTCGCGAGTCCGAGGAGTTGGCGGCGGAAGTCGTCGGCACGCTGGAGCCCCGCCCGCAGGTTGTGGTGGTCTCGGAATCGGGTGCATCGGTGTATTCCGCTTCGGAACAGGCGGCAGCCGAGTTGCCGGATATGGATGTCTCGCTACGCGGGGCTGTCTCGATCGCCCGGCGTTTGCAGGACCCGTTGGCTGAGCTAGTAAAGATTGATCCGAAATCCATCGGTGTGGGGCAGTACCAGCACGATGTGAATCAGACCAATCTGGCACGGGCGCTGGACGACGTCGTCGAGGATGCGGTGAATAGCGTGGGCGTGGACGTGAACACAGCCTCGGTGCCACTGCTGGAGCGCGTTGCCGGGCTGAATGCGACCGTCGCAGAGAATCTGGTGACTTACCGGCATCAGAATGGGCGGTTTGCTACGCGCAAGGAATTGTCGAAGGTGCCGCGTTTGGGGCCGAAGGCGTTTGAACAGGCGGCAGGGTTTTTGCGCATCAACGGCGGGGATAATCCTTTGGATGCCTCCGCGGTGCACCCCGAGGCGTACCCAGTGGTAGAAAAAATTGCCGCGACTGTCGGCGCCGGCGTCGGCGAGTTGATTGGTGATTCTACTCGGCTGGCACAGCTGCGTCCTGCAGAGTTCGCCGATGACGAATTTGGTGAACTCACCGTCGCTGATATTATCGCTGAGCTGGAAAAACCTGGGCGGGATCCGCGCCCAGAATTCCGCACTGCCAGTTTCAAAGAAGGCGTGACCAAGGTGTCGGATTTGCAACCGGGCATGATCCTGGAAGGAACGGTAACCAATGTCGCTGCCTTCGGGGCGTTCGTGGATATTGGGGTGCACCAAGACGGCTTGGTGCATATCTCCGCGATGAGCAACAAGTTCGTTTCTGATCCGCACACCGTGGTGCGTTCCGGTGAGATCGTCAAGGTGAAAGTCCTGGATGTCGACGTCGACCGGCAACGCATTGGGCTGAGCCTGCGCTTGGATGATGAGCCGGGTGCTGGCGGAAACAAACCGGGTGGAAACAGGCCCGGTGGCGCCAGCGCAGCGGATAACCGTGGCGGTAGCAACCGGGGTGAGAAACGCGGCAAGAATAAGGCTAAGAACCATGCTAAGGACAAGGTTAAAAACGGCGGCACGCAGAAGAATAAGCCCGCCGGTTCCATGGCTGATGCGTTGCGCAATGCCGGATTCGGATCTTAAGTTTCAGCTAGCTGGATTCGTGGCTCGCGAAATTATGGCTCGCGAAATTATGGCTCGCGAAATTATGGCTCGCGAAATTATGGCTCGCGAAATTATGACTCGCGAATTTGTGGCTCGCGAATTTACGGCTATGTTTGCGGGCGCGCGTTGGATCATTCGGCCATGTGCGTTGGATTCTGTAGGAAGCAGGAAGTATACTGAAGCCTACAATGCCCGGGTGGCCCACTGCGCCATGATTTCCCGGGCGCGAGTTCAGAAAGCTATTTAAAGGGGCAGAGCATGAGCACCAAGCAGGACCGGCAAGAAGAGGCTCGGGACATTAAGTCCGGCGACGATCAGCCGTCGAATATGTCTGAGGTCTACCTGCCGTTCATTGGCTTCTTCATCGTGATGGCCGTGGGCCTGGGCCTGGTCATCGGTGGTTTCAACGCTCTGGAATACCTCTAAAGCTTAAACCCGCGTGCTCACCCGCTCCCGTTTCGGGAAGCGGGTTTTTAGCATGTCCTGCGGCGATGCTGAATTCTTGACCACCGTGAATTTTTTGGTGCCGTTAGGTCCCGAATGGAACCTAGGCGTTATTGATATCGGCAGCGCCGAGAGCACCCACCCCGCCAGGCAGACTATGCAGCTGTACCTGCGGCAGCGCTGCGGCGTATGTGTCGACGACGCGCTGGCTGCGCACACCGGACGCGCAAAACACCACGGCCTCGGCAGCACCGCCAAGCGCGTCGGCGATATCCGCGCTGCTGGTGATCTCACTCAATGGAAGCCGCAGCGGATGGTAGCGCTGGGCAAGATCCGCCACGTATTTTTCATGCGGCTCACGCACATCCAGGGCCACCGCGGCACCCGAGGCGACGCGCTGTAACAGGGTATCTGCCGGGTCGTTGCTGGGTACCGCGCAATTGGTGCCATAAAAAGCAGCTAATTCCGTGGTCAGCGGACGCTGCGGATCCGCACCAACCCGGTAACTCGTGAGCGAAGCTGGTAATGCCTGATAGCGAAGGACCCGCCCCGGCTCGCAGCGCAGCCCCGCAAGGTAGGCGATGGCTTCGGTAGACATGAGCCCAGCAACCACGGACGTCGTCACACCCAGTACACCGGCGGTCGCACAATCGGGCGCGCTTGCGGGATCGGGTTGTTCCGGAAATAAATCCCGTAAACCGACGCCGCGTTGCACGCCCTGCCGCTGTCCATCGGCATTAGCACCGGAATGCCATAGGGCGACCTCACCGGAATAACGCAACACCGTGCCCCACACCAACGGGATGCCGAGGATCTCGCAGGCATCGGCGACCAGATATTTGGTGGCAAAGGTATCCGAGCCATCCAATACCAGATCCACGCCGCCGACTAGCTCCACTACGTTATCAACCCGCAAACGTTCAGCTACCGCATTAATCTGGATATCCGGCTGCAATTCCCGGGCGCGCGCCGCAGCGACGTCTACCTTTGGCTTACCGATATCTCCGGCGCCAAATAAAATCTGCCGGTGGATATTGCTGAGATCCACCGTGTCGTCGTCGATCAGCGTAATCGTGCCGACCCCGGCTGCCGCTAGCTGCTGTAAAGCTGGGCACCCCAAACCACCGGCCCCGATAATCAGGACGTGGCTGGCATGCAAACGAGCCTGCTGTACCGGGCCAAACCCCGGCAGATTCATCTGGCGTGCGGTGCGATGAATTTCACGGTCGGGTAGCTGGGCTAGGGCATCGTGTGCGTTAGCGGCAGGATCAGTGGCCATGGCCTATACCTATAACACTTGATCCGACCACGAGGCCAGACCATCGAAACTACTCGAGGCTTGTGCATGCTCTCGGCGCGGGATACGCCCGGCGGTGCGGGAAAGATAGCCGCCGATCACCGCGTGACGCATCGCCTCGGCCATCGCGACTGGATCTTGGCAACGGTTGATGGCACTAGCCAGCAGCACTCCGGAACATCCCAGCTCCATGGCGAAGGCCGCATCGGAGGCGGTGCCGATACCGGCGTCGATCAGCACAGGGATATCTGCGCGGGAACAAATCAACTCGATATTGTGCGGGTTCAAAATTCCTAAGCCAGTGCCAATCGGTGAGCCCAGCGGCATCACAGCGGCAGCCCCGGCATCTTCGAGTTTGCGCGCCACTACTGGATCATCAGAGGTATAAGCCAGGACGGTAAAGCCTTCGTCGACCAGCAACTCGCACGCATCCAGGGTTTCAGTCACATCGGGCAAAAGCGTGTGCTCGTCGGCAATGACCTCGAGTTTCACCCAGTTGGTGCCTAGTGCTTCGCGGGCGAGTTTCGCGGTGATCACGGCATCCCGGGCGGTGCGGCACCCTGCGGTGTTCGGCAAAGGGTCAATGCCTAAACGCTGCATCAACTCAAAAACGGATTCGCTTCCGGTGGAGGTTGCTGCAGAATAGCGCCGCATTGCCACCGTGGTCAGCTGCGTGCCGGAAGCCACCAGTGCTTTTTCCAACATCTCCTGTGATGACGACCCACCGGTGCCCATGATCAGGCGGGAATCGTAGGAGCGATCAGCAATTGTGAGCATATGGTTGCTTAGCCTCCCTGGCGCGCGTTGAGAATATCGATGGTCTCGCCGTCGTTCAGCAGGCGGCACCATTGTGAAGCCGGTACTACCTCGCCATCAATCGCGACCGCGATGCCGGCGGTGAGATCCTTGCCGGTAATTTCTTTGACCAAGGCGGTCACGTCAATCGCGGAGGTCTCGTGCGGCTGGTCATTGACGGTGATGTGCACGGTTTTGGGGGATTCGTTACTCATGGTCGGTCCTTCCTAGGGGAGCAGTTAGCGGGCATCGCGAAGCGGGGCACAAGCACTGATGTCGACGCTGAGTTGATCGTCATCCACGCCGTCGATGAGTTCGCGCGTGATGCGAGCAGCCAGCGCAGAAAGCAAAATCCCGTGCCGAAAATAGCCGGTAGATACCACCAGGTTAGCACTGACCCGCCCCAAATACGGCAGGTCATTGGGGGTGCCCGGGCGGGCGCCGGTGGTGGCTTCCAGAAACTCGCATTCTTCAATTCCCGGCACAATGCGGATGGCATCACGCAGCAGGTCATAGACGGAGGACGCTGGTGGGCCAGAGCGGTGATCTTCTCGGCTGGTGGCACCAATCGTGATGCGGCCGTCGGCACGCGGGATGATATAGATCGGGCGGTCTTCCACGAAACCGCGAATCACCCGGTCACACAGTGGCTGCACGTGCGCTGGGCAGTGTAATTGTAGAACTTCGCCATAGACCGGCCGCAGTTGGAATGCCTGGTGCACGTCGGGCTTGTCGACGTCGTCCAGCACCCCGGAAATGTGTGCGGCTCCCAAACCGTTGGCGAGCACCACCTGGGTGCCGGGATAGCGGCCATGTTCTGTCACGACCGTGCCCGATTCCACCGCCGTGGCTTTTTCGCGCACTATCTGCGCCCCCATATTCTCCAGGGCATCCAGTAGCGCGCGGGCAGTCAGACGCGGGAAAACTTGGTGATCACCGGGAATTTCCACCGCACCTGCCACCGCGGGGGAAAGCGCAGGTTCGAGTGCACGGGCTTGGCGCACCGTCAGCTTGGACACTTCCATGCCGTGGGCATTTTGGTAATTCATGAGCTCGGACAAATGCTGCGAGTCTGCGCGATCAGCGGCAACTACCAGTGTGCCTTCGGTGCGATAGCCAGTAGGAAGGTCTGTGTGCGCGGCAACAATCTCCATGAGTTCCGGGTACCACTGCCCGGATTTCTGCATGAGCGGAAAGAGCGGGTCCTGCTGGTAGACCACCTCCGCAGCCGGGGCCAGCATGCCTCCTGCATGATGCGTCGCACCGGAGGCTGGGGCGGGATCAATCACGCGCACGCTATGGCCGTGGTGTGCTAGTTCGACCGCAGTGGCCAGCCCCACCATGCCAGCGCCGATGATATTAACGTCAACGACAGTGGCGGCCTGTTTCGTGTTTCGGTAATCCGCGTGCCCAGCGGTGACATTCTTGACGACGTCCGCAACGTAGTCTTCCGGGTTCTCGGCATGCATGATTCCACGCACAATGGCGACACCAGAGACTCCAGTGGCAGCTAGTTCACGAGCATCGTCGACGGTGACATCGCCAATAGCAACGACTGGAACCTCGCTTGCGGCCACGATCGGTGGATAGCCAGCAATCCCCAGCGGCGCGCGGCCAGAATCCTTCGTCGGCGTGGCGCGAAACGGCCCACAACCGATGTAATCAAGATCGTCGGCATGCGCATTCGCTGCTGCGGCTAGTTCCACCGTGCCCGTCGTCAAGCCAATGACCGCGCCGGGCCCCAACAACTCACGCACCTTGTCGACGGGCATGTCGTCTTGGCCCACGTGCACGCCAGCGATCGGGTAGCCGTCGGCTTTGAGCTTGCCGACGAGCTCGACAGCGTCGTCGACCAGCACTGCGCACTCAGGTGCTACTTGCGCGACAGCCACGGAAAGATTCGCGGCAAGCTCATATAAGGCGGCCGTGTTAATCGGCTTGGAGCGCACCTGAATGATGCCAGCGCCGCCGCGGGCGGCAGCCACCGCGCGGGCAATGATCGCCTCGTGGCTGCCGGAACCAGTGACGAAATAACAGCGGAGATCTAGCTGGTCGCGGGCGCTGTGAGATCGGGATGGGAAGGGCACAGGCATGAAACCACCACTTTGCTCGCTGGATTAAACTGCACTGGAATGCTGGAATAATAGTTGACAAGATTTGAAATCTATCTGCCTATTGTGCCAGACTAGAGCGGTTGATTGTTAAGGATACGAACCGGTCACACCGCTAGTCATCACAGGAGAATCACCCTGGGGTTATTAGTGGTTGCTAGGCTCCTCTTTCCCGACGTATTAAGGACACTGCTATGAACAACATTCTCGATAAAGTCGATGCCGCGCAGCTGCGCGATGACATCCCAGAATTCCGTGCCGGTGACACCCTGGACGTAGACGTCAAGGTCATCGAGGGTTCCACCCAGCGTACCCAGCTCTTCTCGGGCGTGTGCATCCGTCGTCAGGGTTCCGGTATCCGTGAGACCTTCACTGTGCGCAAAATCTCGTTCGGTATTGGTATCGAGCGTACTTTCCCGGTTCACTCGCCAAACATCGATTCGATTAAGGTGACCCGCCGCGGCAAGGTCCGTCGTGCGAAGCTGTACTACCTGCGCAACCTGCGCGGCAAGAAGGCTCGTATCAAGGAAAAGCGCTAAAAGTTTTTCGCAGATGTTGCAAGCACCCAGGTGGGAATTTTTCCACCTGGGTTTTTGTGTAGCTACGGTTCGCAGCCCCGCTGTAGTGCTGGCGCACTGCTTATTTCCCGCTGCTAAGGTGTAATCCGTGACTAGCCAAGAAAACCGTCCTGGAGATGATGCTGAGTCCGTCGATGCACTGGATGCTGGTGATGCTGGCGTGCAACCCGTTAACGACACGGCTGCAGACGACGAATCCAACGCGCACGCGGAGGACGTGGAAGATGACCGCAAGCCCCGCCTGCCGGCGTGGGCGGAAACCGTCCTGACGGTACTGGTGGTGCTGGTTGTGGTCGGCCTTTTTCAAAACCTGATTGGACGCCAGTACGTAATTCCTTCAGCCTCTATGGAACCCACCTTGCACGGCTGCCCGGAATGTACCGATGACCGGATCTTTGTGGAAAAGGTCAGCTATTATTTCTCGGACCCACAGCCAGGCGATGTCGTGGTGTTTGAAGGCACGCCGTCGTGGGCTGGGATGTACCAATCGCCGCGTTCTGATAACGCGTTGCTTGCTCGCATTCAGGATGGTTTATCGTTGGTGGGGTTGGCGGCTCCGGATGAAAACACCTTGGTCAAACGCATTATCGCCACTGGTGGGCAGACCGTGTCGTGTCAGGAAGGCGATGCGGCTGTGATGGTTGATGGGAAACCGATCGACCAGTCATATATCCAAACCCCGCCACAGTATCCGATCGATGAGAGCGCAGGCTCGCAGGCCTGTGGCGGCCCATATTTCGGGCCGATCGAGGTCCCGGAAGATTCCTATTTCATGATGGGCGATAACCGCACCAACTCGGCGGATTCCCGGGCGCATATGTTTGATGACCGCCACGGCACGATTCCTGCGGAAAATATCCGCGGCAAAGCGCAGTTTGTCTTCTTCCCGTTTAACCGCTTTGGCGGTATCGATGACCCGGATATTCAGCAATAGCACCGACTCACCCGATGCGGGCACTGATGTCACGAGTTTATGGCGGTGGCGGATCATTCTCGCTACTGCTGTTGTGACTTTCGGCGTGCTGGCTGCGGTGCAGGCGTTCGTCGGCAGGTTTTATGTCGTGCCGTCGGCGTCGATGGAACCCACGCTGCAGGGGTGTACGGACTGCGCGGAAAGCAACGACCGCATCATCGTCGACAAGCTGGCTTATCGATTAGGTGAGCCACAACCCGGTGAGGTGGCAGTGTTCGATGGCACGGATTCCTGGCAGGCAGGTTTTTCCTCCCCACGTAGTGATAATCGATTCGTCCGGGGGCTCCAGAATGCCGGAGCAGCGATTGGATTGGTGGCTCCGGACGCGAATAGTTTTGTGAAACGTGTCATCGCCACGTCAGGCCAAACTGTGCAGTGCATGCCAGGTGATCCGGGGGTGCTTGTCGACGGCGTGGCGTTGGTTGAACCGTATATTGCGAATCCACCTACGCATCGTGTCGACGGGCCGGGTGGCGCGCCAGAATGCGGCGGAGATTATTTCGGTCCCGTGACCGTGCCGGACGGGCACGTATGGGTGATGGGGGATAACCGTACTAATTCGCTGGATTCGCGGGCCTATCTCGGTGATCCATACCAGGGCACGGTTCCGGTAGAGAATTTCATCGGGAAAGTCCGCGGGATAATTTTGCCGCTTGCTCGGTTTGGCGGGGTGGAATAACCGCATGAATAGTAGCGCGCGATCGTCGGCTAGCAACTCGACTGCGAAACTCCACGGGAATCCCAGCTGGATGGAACAGCACTTGGAAGACCACGGCTTCGGCCCGGTTGCAGGTGTTGATGAAGCCGGGCGTGGAGCCTGCTGTGGGCCGGTGACGATCGCCGCGTGTGTGTTGCCTTCCGGGCCCCTGCCGGAGCTAGCGGCGTTGACGGATTCGAAGAAGCTGTCCCCGGCGAAACGGGAAAAGCTCTTCGATATCATTGTTGACAAGGCTATAAGCTTTACCGTGGTGCATGTGTCGGCTGCTCGCATTGATGCGCGCGGTATTCAACACGCGAATCTCTCGGGGATGCGCCGCGCATTGGCAGGGCTGGGGCAACCGGTGTCTTACGTACTCAGCGACGCGATGAAAATCCCGGGCCTGACTGTCCCGCAGCTACCAATTATTGGTGGGGATGCGGCTGCGCGCTGTATATCTGCGGCTAGCGTGCTGGCGAAAGTCAGCCGGGATCGTCTGATGGTCGAGCTCGATCAACGGTACCCAGGCTATGGCTTGGCCGGGCATAAAGGCTATGGCACCAAAGCGCACAGCCAAGCAATTGCAGAACGTGGTGCCTGCCCCGAGCATCGTCGCAGTTATGCGAACGTTGCCGCAGCTCATGCGCAGTGGGAAGCGCTCCAGCACGACTAACCTGTGCGACAGCAGTACTCACCCCGCCGCCAGTACCCAGATGCCAGCACCCAGATGTCACGAGTCCCGGTGCGCCGCAGCCGTGAAAGGCGGTGCCGGGATTAGACTGGTGACCGAATTGTTCGCCAACACCTGGTAGTCGCCCGCATAAGGAGTAATCGCAGATGAGCGCAGAAGAACTGGACAACTACGAAGCGGAAGTCGAGCTGTCCCTGTATCGCGAATATCGTGATGTCGTCAGCCAGTTCTCCTATGTGATTGAAACTGAGCGGCGGTTCTACCTGGCCAATGCCGTTGAACTCATCCCGCATACGTCTGGTGGCGATGTGTATTACGAAGTCCGCATGTCGGATGCCTGGGTGTGGGATATGTACCGGGCTGCTCGTTTCGTGCGTTATGTCCGCGTCATTACGTACAAGGACGTCAACATCGAAGAGCTGGATAAGCCGGATATGATTGTGCCAGAGTAATTCGCCCAGCTTTCCACGCGGTTGTTTGCCCCAGTACACGGAGTGTGTGCTGGGGCTTTCCCGTGTGCCCATGAGTTGGAGGCGTGTTCGGGTGTTGCTCGTCTTCTAGGGGGCTAGGGGGTTCTAGCAGCCAGCCGGTTCTAGGCTCGGAACAACTTCTGGCAACCTGTCAAATTCTGCGCGCTAAGGGTGTGGATAACTCAAGTAGTCCACAGATTTGGCTTACTTCCCGGACATACTGCTTGTTTGGGGGCGCTTGCCGACGAAAACTAGCGGTATCTGGAAAAGCTTCAGATACAGCAACTGTTTTGTTGGGGGAGTTTGTCATGCCTACCCATGCACGCCAATTGGGCCAACGCGGCGAAGTGATTGCGCAAGATTTTTATCGCAACCGAGGTTATGAGGTCGTCGCTAGCAATGTGTATTACCGCGGCGGTGAAATCGATCTGATTGTCCGGCCTACTGCGGGCCCACCCGGTGCCGTTGTTTTCGTGGAAGTAAAAACTCGTAGTAGTACCGCATTTGGTGCGGCCGAGGCTGTGACTGCCCAAAAATTGCGGCGTATGCGTCATGCTGCAGCTCGGTGGCTGAGTGAGCAACAGCGTTGGCAGCGCCCCTCGTTGTTGGGGCCGGTCCGCTTTGATGTTGTGGTGGTTCGAGCTGATGTTGATCCAGAAAAAGGCGCTGCCGTAGAAATTTTCGAGGGGGTAGAACACGGTGCTTGCTAAAACTCATACCGTTGCCTTGTCTGGTGTTCATGCCGATATCGTTACCGTCGAAGCCAATATTGGTCCCGGGCTCCCGGGCATCCACGTGGTCGGGTTAGGCGATGCAGCCGTCAACGAATCACGTGATCGTATCCGTACTGCAGTAGCGAATGCGCAATTAGGTTGGCCGAAAACCAAAATCGTGGTGTCTATGTCCCCGGCGGGCTTGCCGAAGTCCGGTTCGCATTTTGATTTACCGACGGCGCTGGCGATTTTGGAAGCCGCAGAACGTTCGCATCGATTAGAACATCGGGATTTAGATTCCACCTTAGTGCTGGGCGAGCTTGGATTGGACGGGCGTGTGCATGCGGTCGCCGGGATCGTACCAGCGCTGTTGGCAGCACGCCGTTTCGGTTTTGATACCGTGATTATCCCGCCTGCGAATGCCGCTGAAGCCGCACTGCTTGATGACATGAACGTTCTGGTCGCACCCACGCTGAGCGCCGCGTATTACTGGATGCGTGGTGAGGCAGAGCTTGCCGACGCTCACCGTTATGCCAATCATCCTGATAGGTCGGGGCCTCCGAGGTTGGATTTCGCGGATATCGCAGGCCAAGAAGAAGCGATCCGCGCAGCAGAAATCGCGGCAACTGGTGGCCACCACCTGTTATTGATCGGCCCGCCAGGTTCTGGAAAATCCATGCTGGCTGCTCGCATACCGGGGATCATGCCGGAGCTGACGACCTCGCAAGCGTTGGAAGTCAGCGCGGTGCATTCTGTTCTGGGAACTGGCAGCGCACCCAGGTCGGTGATTACCCAGGCACCGTATATCGCCCCACACCATTCCATCACCCGCGCCGGGCTACTCGGTGGTGGCTCTGGAAATCCGCGCCCTGGTGCGGTGAGCCTGGCGCATCACGGTGTGTTGTTTCTTGACGAGATTTCGGAAATGCCAGCAGCGATCGTCGATAGTTTGCGTACCCCGTTAGAGCAAGGCGAAGTGCGGCTAGTGCGCAACCGCCGAGAAATTATTTTCCCGGCGCGGTGCCAGCTGATACTCGCAGCGAACCCGTGCCGGTGTGCCGCCGAGGATGCCACGAAGTGTCGCTGTCGACCGCATGAGCGCATGCGCTATTTAAATAATCTGTCTGGGCCGATGCGCGATCGGTTGGATATGACTGTCCGGACACATTCGCAGGCGGCGACGTTGGTGAGTAAGAATGCGCGCAGTTCGGCAGAAATAGCGGATGCGGTGGCCCAAGCGCGCGAGCGTAGTGCCCACCGCTGGATGAAAGCAGGTATTGCGGTCACCACTAATGCCTCGGTACCTACGACGCTGCTACGTCGTGATTTCGCAGCCGATTCTGCTGGCATGGCATTGTTGCAGGCTCATTTGGCGCAGGGTGATATCACGCAGCGGGCTGTCGACAAGGTGTTAAAACTGGCGTGGACGCTCTGTGATCTGTCAGGTGTGGCACAACCGGGTTTGGAAGAAATTGCCCAGGCCATAGAAATACGCGGTGAGATGGCACAGCCGCAGCAGGAGCTTGCGGTATGACCCACGAGGGAATGAACGACACCAGCGATAACGGCGGCAGTAGTAGTACCAGTAGTAGTACTAGCAGCAGCGGTAACAATGCTGAACGCTATGCCTGGGCATATCTCAATCGAGCCATCGAGGGGCCATCGCAACCACTCTGGCAGCTATTACGCGCCGGGAGGGATGCCACAGAAATTGCGCACGGGGTGCGCAGACGGGCGAGCTGGCTGCACGACCTGTTGGGACAAACAGAAGCCCGGCATGACTGGTGCCGGTGGGAACAAGACCTGGAAATAGCCACCCGCTACGGTGCACGCTTGGTCACCCCGGACGATGCTGAATTTCCGACGGAAACATTTGACGCAGCCTTTGGCTTTGCAGAACTCGGAGCAGCGCGTGCAGCGAGTGGTTCGAGCAGCGGGGCAGGAGCTAGCGCGCCGCCGCATGGTTTGTGGGTGCGCGGACAGGACCTTCGACAACTGGTTGCGCAAGCTGTCGCTATTGTCGGTACGCGTTCGATGAGCGCATACGGGAAAGCCGCCACCGAGCAGTTAGTGCGGGGCCTTTCTCCTGCGCAATGGACAGTAATCGCCGGAGGTGCACTAGGCATTGATGCCGCAGCACACTCAGCTGCTTTGGCTTCGGGAGGAAAGACCATGGTCATTACTGCCTGTGGCGTGGACAAGGTCTACCCGCGCGCTCATACGAGGTTGTTTCAGACCATAGCCGCAGGCGAGTCCGGGGCGATGGTGACCGAATACCCACCGGAAACGCCGCCACAACGACACCGCTTCCTTACTCGCAACCGACTAGTTGCGGCATTAACCGAAGGCACCGTGGTAGTAGAAGCCGCCTGGCGCTCTGGGGCACTCAATACTGCGCACTGGGCGGAAGGATTCGGTAAAACCACGATGGCGGTACCAGGGCCGATAACCACAGTAGGATCACTAGGCTGCCACCAACTCCTCAAAGACGGCCGAGCACAGCTGGTTACCAGCGCCGATGACGTACGAGAACTACTCGGAAGCATCGGCGAGGTTGACGCGACCGGGCAATACGAACTGCAATTTAGCCCCGACCCAATACAAAAACTATCGCGCAATGAACTCCGCATCTATGACTGCACCCCAGCACACGGTTTTCCCGGGAAGACAGCCGAAGAAATAGCCACAGAAGCTGGAATGCCGCTAGGGCTTGCCGTTCACCTGCTGTTGGAACTCCACAAAACCGGGCTTGTGACACGCGAAGCTGGACGGTTTACCCGCACATCCTGACAACGCGAACAGGACCAGCCCGCGTACCGGCCTATAATCAACCGCTATGGACACGGGCACAGAGAAACCGCGCACCCAAGGTAAGCAGCGCAGCCAATTGCACGAAGCCATCGATGACTTCACCGACTATCAACACTTTGTGCAAGGCCGCTCGCCAGCCACGGTGCGCAGTTACCGCAGCGACCTGTACGATCTCGCAACCCATATTCCCACCTTTGCCGAATTCCGCTTGCCCGCCTTACGCGCATGGCTGGCGACGGCAGTCCGCGATGGGAAATCCCGGGCGACGATTGCGCGCCGGGCTTCGTCGGCCCGGGCTTTTTCCACCTGGGCGCAACGACAAGGCCATCTGGATGCCGATATTGCTGCCCGACTGCACAATCCGAGTGCCGCTAATACCTTGCCCACCGTGCTTGCTGTTGATGAAGCCGCCAATGTGGTCTCGTCGACAACAAGGCAAACAGCAAGCAATGATTCAGGCTCAGACCCACTTAGCCAGCGCGATACTGCGATCCTCGAATTGCTGTATGCCTCCGGCCTGCGAGTTGCCGAACTCGTCGCGGTCAACCTTGCAGATCTCGACGTGGACCGCGGCACCATCAAAGTCACGGGTAAGGGAAACAAGCAACGAGTCGTCCCCTTTGGGCGTACCGCCGCGCACGCATTGAGCACCTGGATTGAACACGGTCGCCACGCCGTGCTCAAAAAAGCACACAGAGGTACAGACACCAATCACGACTCCCGTGGAAGCAAAAACCAGCATCAAGAACCTGCATTATTCGTTGGCGCTCGTGGCAAACGAATAGACCAACGCCAGGTAAGACGAATCGTCGAGCGCGCCGGGATGGCGCACGGAATCAGTTCATTAAGTCCGCACGGCCTACGCCACTCAGCAGCGACGCATTTATTAGAAGGCGGGGCAGATCTACGCGTGGTGCAAGAAATCCTGGGGCATGCCTCCCTGCAAACGACGCAGCGGTATACCCATGTGACTGCCGAACGACTCAAACAGGTACATGCGCAGGCGCACCCACGGGCGTGATGGGGTGATGCCCGGGGGCGGTAACGATGCGGAATTTTCTTGCGGGCAAATCCCCGCTAATCCCAGGGCTTCAAGCGGATGATTACCTCATCTAAGAGATCCAAAGGATTGATATAGGTTTTCGGGCCAGTTCGTGCTCCCCAATGCAAGCCAGGTTCGCCGTTTATCGGCGGAGCCAAGGTGCCAATGATTTCGCCGGCAATAACGTGATCTCCGGCGCTGACCCGAGCAAAAACAGGCTGGTACGTGGTACGCAGACCACCGTCGTGGTTAATCGAGATAGTCGGTGTGCCCGCTACCGTGCCCGCGAAATGCACGGTGCCGGAACCGGCTGCGGCGATAGGCGCGCCGATGGCGATATCGAGATCGACCCCGCGGTGGCCGGGTAACCAGTCCTGCTCGGGCGGGGCAAAACCTTGTAACACGGGAGACGGGGAGGCGCTGCGGGTGCCGGGGTCAACGTAATTTCCAGGAAAATCTGTGGAAGCAGACTCTTCTGACGCCTCGGCGGGGGCGGCGTGGACGGTCGGCGTGACGTCGGCAAGCAGAGAAAAAGCCAGAGCCACGATGGCAAGAATTGCGGCGTGCGGATGAGGGATTGGCGGCAGATTCGTCATGGTTACACAGCATGTCGGAAAAGCGATGTGTACTCGTCGGAGCGTCGCTATGACTGTGGATAAAGTGATAGCAGACTACAGTAGTGACATAACGAAGCGCAGTTGTGGATAATTTCGGGACATCGTGCGCAAAAAGTTGGTGTTATCTGCCTGTTTAACCTAAGATACCGCTCAGCAGTGTGTGTTATGCGCACTGACTACGCGCGATGAAGTTTTTCGTCATCCCATAACAGCACCGAGGGTGGTGGAAAACCGGCGCCGACGTGGTCTCCTAAGCCTCCAATGATTGTGCTAAATCGTGTGGAGGCGCAGCGGAGTGTTGGCGACGGACTTCATTGCCAGGGCAAGGGATAAAAACCCTTGCGCAACAAACACGGGGCTGATAACGCTGCAACACAGCACTACAGCTACGCAGCGGTATGGCCCTGTGACGTCCGTAAACAACCAAAACTATCTACCGAAAAGGAAGCTAACCATGGCAGTTGTAACCATGCGCGAGCTCCTCGACGCGGGTGTCCACTTTGGTCACCAGACGCGTCGCTGGAACCCAAAGATGCGTCGCCACATCTTCACCGATCGCAACGGCATCTACATCATCGATCTTCAGCAAACCCTGACGTTCATCGATGAGGCATACGAATTCGTGAAGGAAACCGTCGCTCACGGCGGCACCATCCTGTTTGTCGGCACCAAGAAGCAGGCACAGGAGGCTGTCGAAGAAGAAGCAAAGCGCGTCGGCATGCCATACGTCAACCACCGTTGGCTCGGCGGTATGCTCACCAACTTCCAGACCGTCACCAAGCGTCTGACCCGCATGAAAGAACTGCAGGCTATGGATGCGGCTGAGGACGGCTACAAGGGCCGCACCAAGAAGGAAGTTCTGACCCTGACCCGTGAGCGCGAGAAACTCGAGCGCGTTCTGGGCGGTATCTCTGAGATGACCAAGACTCCTTCCGCACTGTGGATCGTGGACACCAACAAAGAACACATCGCTGTTTCTGAGGCTCACAAGCTCAACATCCCAATCGTTGCCATCCTGGACACCAACTGTGACCCAGACGACGTTGACTTCCCAATCCCGGGTAATGACGACGCCATCGGCGCTACCAAGTTGCTGTCTCGCGTCATCGGTCACGCAGTCGAAGAAGGCAAGAAGGCACGCGAAGAGCGTAAGCTGGCTGCCGCTAAGGAATCTGCTGGCGATTCCGCTGACAAGGAACAGCGCGATGCCGCAGAAGCTGCTGCCGCCGCTGATCCAGCATCGGCAGAAGGCGCTTCTTCCGAGCAGGCTTAAGCTTGGCGCCGAAACGTAGCTGATGAGCGTTTCGGCGTTTTCCCTATTGTTTCTATCAAAGGTTCCTATACAAGGAGGATCGCCCACACTATGGCGAACTACACCGCTGCAGACGTAAAAAAGCTTCGTGACATGACCGGCTCCGGCATGATGGACTGCAAGAAGGCGTTGGCAGAAAACGACGGAGACTTCGACAAGGCCGTTGAGACCCTGCGTATTCAGGGCGCCAAGGACGTCGGCAAGCGCGCAGACCGCGATGCTTCCGAAGGCCTGATCGCTGTTTCCGGCAACACCATGGTCGAAGTTAACTGCGAAACTGACTTCGTTGCTAAGAACCAGGACTTCATTAACTTCGCCCAGAAGATCGCCGACGCCGCCGCTTCCGCAAAGGCTAACTCCCAGGAAGAACTGGTTGCAGTCGAGGTTGACGGCAGCACCGCTGGCGATTTGATCCAGGAGCAGTCCGCCAAGATCGGCGAGAAGCTGGAACTGAAGCGCGCCGCCACCGTAGACAGCGACAAAGTGGCTATCTACCTGCACAAGCGCTCCGGCGACCTGCCACCATCAGTGGGTGTCATGGTTTCCTACGAATCCGATGCTGACAACGCTGATAACGTCGCCCGCGCTGCCGCCATGCAGGTTGCTGCATTGAAGGCCAAGTACCTGACTCGCGAGGACGTTCCTTCCGAGATCGTCGAGAAGGAAAAGGCTATCGCTGAGCAGATCACTCGCGAAGAAGGCAAGCCAGAAAAGGCCATCCCGAAGATTGTCGAAGGTCGCCTGAATGGCTTCTACAAGGACGTCGTTCTTTTGGAACAGCCATCCTTGGAAGACAACAAGAAGACTGTCGCTCAGCTAACTGAAGAAGCAGGCGTGAAGCTGACCGGTTTCCGTCGTTTCGAGGTTGGTCAGGCATAAACCCTGATGCAGGCGCCTTGCGCACTGCTTACCCGGTAAACCCTCGCCATTACGGCGAGGGTTTTGCTGTATCTGGGGTAGCGGGCCTAAGCCCTGATTGTGGGGTTGCGTACATACCTTGTGGGGAGGATTGTGTGCCGAGCCAGGGCTCTAATTGCTAGGCTAGTGAGCCGAGAAGGTAGCATGGAAGCTATTGTCTGCACAGCCAAGGAGAGAACAACGGTGACTGACACCGAGAGTGCCCAAAGAACCCGCTATAAACGCGTCATGTTGAAACTCGGCGGAGAAATGTTTGGCGGTGGAACCGTCGGCATTGACCCGGATGTGGTCGAAAACGTGGCCCGCCAAATTGCCGAGGTAGCAAAAACCGGCGCGGAAATCGCCGTCGTTATCGGTGGTGGCAACTTCTTCCGAGGCGCTGAGCTATCCCAGCGCGGAATGGATCGGGCCCGCTCGGACTACATGGGCATGCTCGGTACAGTCATGAACTCATTGGCGCTGCAGGACTTCCTGAAGCAACTGGGCGTGGACTGCCGTGTGCAAACCTCTATCAACATGGCCCAAATCGCAGAGCCTTATCTGCCATTGCGTGCCGACCGGCACTTGGAAAAGGGACGCGTGGTCATTTTTGGCGCGGGCATGGGAATGCCGTATTTCTCTACGGATACCACTGCGGCTCAGCGCGCCCTGGAAATTGGGGCAGAGGTGCTGTTTTTGGCCAAGGGTGTCGATGGAGTCTATTCCGATGATCCACGGTATAACCCAGATGCTGAACTCTACGCAGAAATTACCCCACGGGAAGTCATCGAAAAGGGCCTGAAGGTTGCTGATGCCACGGCCTTTAGCCTGTGCATGGATAATGACATGCCAATTTTGGTGTTCAATCTGTTGACTGAGGGCAATATCGCCCGCGCGGTAGCCGGGGAACGTATTGGCACCCTGGTAACCTCACAGGAAAGCTAGAAACAGCTGGATAGCTGGACACACTAGTTCGGCTGCAGATCTGCATTACTCGATTACATACAGGATTTATTCATGATTGATGATATTTTGCTGGAAGCAGAAGAGCGCATGGCCGCCTCTGTTGAGCACACCCGTGAAGACCTCACCACCATTCGCACCGGCCGGGCGAACCCATCGATGTTTAACGGCCTGGTCGCGGAATACTACGGTGCCCCGACACCTATTACCCAGATGGCGACGGTCTCGGTACCTGAACCACGCATGTTGCTGATCAAGCCTTATGAGCAGTCGATGATCGGTGAGATTGAAAACGCAATCCGCAACTCTGATCTCGGCGTGAACCCAACGAACGACGGCCAAGTGCTGCGCGTGACTATCCCGCAGCTTACTGAGGAACGTCGTAAAGACATGGTAAAACTTGCTCGTTCCAAAGGCGAAGACGGCAAGATTGCTATCCGTAACGTTCGCCGGAAAGCCATGGAGCAGTTGAAGAAGCTGCAAAAAGATGGCGAAAGTGGCGAAGACGAAGTCAAGGCGGCAGAAGCCGAGATGGAAAAAGTGACCGGGAAGTACGTCGATTCCATCGATGACGTCGTCGGCAACAAAGAATCCGAATTGATGGAAGTCTAAATTCTTTTCATCATTTTGCCAACGTCGCACTGTGAGTGTGGTTAACTCGCAGTGCGACGTCTTTCTACAACCAGCATTAGCGCTGCCACGAACACGGTGCATGCGTGCATGCCAGGTACGCGGTCACTCAGCGAACACTGTCACTAAGAATTCCAGACACGGGCCTTAAGGAGGGGTATGAAGGAATCGAAACCCGGTTGGTCACTGCGTGGCCACCTCCCATACCCAAAAAACGATGCCGGCCGTGATCTTCGCGTAGCAATCGGTGTTGGTGTGTTGCTGGGCGCGCTGGTTATTGGCGCGCTGTTGATTGGCCCGGTCGCGTGGTATCCGGTTGTTTCTATCGGCGTGGCCGTGGCTATGTGGGAAGTGCTCTCACGCTTGCGGGAAAACTCCTACAGCCTGCCGTTTTATCAAATGATCATCATGGGCCAAGCCATGGTGTGGCTGTCGTGGCCATTTGACATCACGGGCTTGGTTGCGGCGTTTGTTGCATCCGTTTTGGTTTTGATGTTCGGCAGGCTATTTCATAATGGCAGGCACGCTGCCCCGCAGAATTATTTGCGTGATATGTCCGTTGGCGTATTCGTGCTGATGTGGATCCCATTGTTCGCCTCGTTTGGCGCGATGCTGTCGCATCTGAGTACTCCATGGGCATCGGGTAGTGCCTCGATCGCGACCTTTATGTTATGTGTCGTGGCCTCCGATGTTGGTGGTTATGCCGCTGGCGTCATGTTTGGTGCCCACCCCATGGCGCCTGCGGTGAGTCCGAAGAAATCCTGGGAAGGTTTTGCGGGCTCAGTGTTGTTTGGCATGATCACTGGGGCGCTGAGTGTACATTTCTTGCTGCATGATGATTGGCGCATCGGCCTCGTGCTGGGCGTGGGGTTAGTAATTTGCGCCAGCCTGGGCGATCTTGTGGAGTCGCAATTTAAACGTGAATTTGGCATCAAAGACATGTCAGCAATTCTTCCTGGCCACGGTGGACTCATGGACCGTATTGACGGCATGCTGCCCGCGGCCATGGCTACGTGGTTGCTGATTAATACGCTGGTGGAATATAGCGCTTAGCGATTTGTCCATACGCTTCGAACAAGGCAGTATGGCAGTCATGCCACAACCAGTTAAACTCGATTTTTCCTCCCCAAAGCGGGGCCTTCCGCCAAAGCATTTTGCGGACTTGAGTGAACAGCAACGCATCGACGCGTTAGCCGAGCTGGGGTTACCAAAATTCCGTGCCAATCAGATTGCGCGCCACTATTACGAGCGTTACGAAGCCGATCCGACGACGATGACGGATCTACCTGCCGACGCCCGGGACAAAGTCGCAGATGCTCTATTTCCACAGCTGATGACACACCTGTATTCCAAGGAAACCGATGACGGTCATACCTCAAAGTCGTTGTGGCGTCTGCATGATGGAACCTTGTTGGAATCGGTAGTGATGCGCTATCCGAACCGTGCCACACTGTGTATTTCTTCGCAGGCTGGGTGTGGCATGAACTGTCCATTTTGCGCGACTGGCCAAGGCGGGTTGGACCGTAACCTCTCAGTCGCAGAAATGACAGAGCAGGTGCGTCATGCAGCGAAAACTCTTGCCGACGAAGGCTCGCGTTTGTCGAATATCGTGTTTATGGGCATGGGTGAGCCACTGGCAAACTACAAGCGCGTGAAGGACACCGTCGCCCAGATTATTGCCCCCGGTCCGAAGGGATTCGGTATTTCTGCTCGTAACGTGACAGTCTCCACGGTGGGACTGGCACCAGCTATCCGCAAGCTTGCCGACGAGCAGATGAACGTCACCCTGGCGGTTTCTTTGCATACGCCGGACGACGAATTCCGCGATACCTTGGTGCCCGTGAATAACCGTTGGTCGGTAGAAGAAGTGCTGGATGCCGCGAAGTACTACGTGGAAAAGACCTCACGCCGTGTTTCTATTGAATATGCTTTGATCCGCGATAAGAATGATCAGGATTGGCGTGCGGATCTCCTCGGAGAGAAGCTGTGGAAAGCCTTGGGCACCAAGGTGCATGTGAACTTGATCCCGCTGAACCCAACCCCAGGCTCAGAATGGGATGCCTCGCCGAAAGACCGACAAGACGAGTTCGTCCGTCGCGTTTCGCAGTGGGTACCGTGCACCGTTCGTGATACCAAGGGACAAGAAATCGCGGCAGCCTGTGGTCAGCTGGCTGCCGAGGAAGAAGCAGACCGAAAAATGGAAGCTGAAGCCAGAGTTTAACTCGGGAACGTATTTTGGGTTTGAGAAAGCTCCACGTACAACAATAGCCACCCCGAAACCGGGGTGGCTATTAGTTTGATGCGGTATGAGTAACCGCGGTGGTGATTAGCCCTCGATAGATTCGTTGCGCTGGCCGGCACGCAACTGAGCAACACGCGCTGGGTCGATGTTCATCGAGCGCAGCTGCGAATCGGTCAGCTCAGCGTAGACACCGGTGAGGGTCGCCTGCTGGTAAGCCCATTCTGGTTCTTTGTGGTTTTCGCCCTTGTTGCGACCGGTCAGGGTGCGTACCTGAGAAAGCTTTGGTTCAAACAGGTGGATGAGCAAGCCAAGTGCAATCAGAATCGCGAAAATAAACAGGTAGATGGTCTCGACGTGACCCTCGTGGTTACCGAAGTTCAACCCCAAGAGCCACAGGACGGAAATCCAGCCAGTCACCTGGATGGTGGTGCGCTTTACGGCGCTGTAACCCCAGGCCGCCGAGGGAACATCGAGGGTAGATACACCGTTATGTACCTGCGGTGCGGGTTCGTGGGAAGCCACAGCGGATACTCCTTCACATCAACGTCAGTTAAACCTGTGTCCGGTGCACCACCAGAACAAACCTGCTTGCTCCCGACAACGGTGTGAGTTGACGGGACCATGGTGTCTATTGTGGTGGCAAGTGCCGAACTTGAAACATAGCTGTCTTTATTCTTGCATACCGACGGGTATAAAGCGATTAAGGCATCTAGGCGATAAAGTAGCGGGCGTGATTGGTGCAGAACACAAACAGCAGACGGTAGCTCCGGAAACCGGCCACAAGCGCACTGTCGTCGTGGTGGGCTCGACCGGGTCGATCGGCACCCAGGCCTTAGAAGTTATCGCCGATAACCCGGATAAGTTTGAGTTAGTTGGGCTCGCCGCGGGTGGCTCGCGGCCGGAGTTGCTGTGTCAGCAGGCACGACATTTCGCGATTTCAGCGGAATTTCTCGCCGTCGCCGATAAAGCCGCAGCGCAGAAGATCTCGCAAGAATTCGGCGAAAATATTGCGAGCGGTCCGGATGCAGCGGCTACGCTGTGTGCGGCTGCCCACGCAGATGTCGTACTCAACGCGATGGACGGTTCGCGCGGGTTGCCGGTCACGCTTGCTGCGCTGAGCGCAGGCTCGACACTGGCGCTGGCGAATAAAGAATCCCTCGTTGCTGGTGGACGTTGGGTATTAGAACAAGCAGCAGAGGGCCAGATTGTTCCGGTTGATTCTGAGCATTCTGCTATGGCGCAGGCTCTGCGTTCTGGGCGTCGGCAAGAGCTTTCGCGGTTGGTGCTTACTGCCTCCGGGGGCCCGTTTCGCGGATGGGACCGCGAACGTATGTGGGATGTCACTCCGCAGCAAGCCGCAGCGCACCCGACATGGTCGATGGGGCAGATGAATACGCTCAATTCCGCGACTTTGGTTAATAAAGGCCTTGAGCTGATCGAAGCCAGCTATCTATTTGATTTTCCCGCCAGCAACATTGACGTGGTGGTGCATCCGCAGTCGATCGTGCACTCAGCGGCGACGTTTTGCGATGGCTCTACGCTTGCGCAGGCCTCGCCGCCGTCGATGAAGCTTCCGATCGCATTGGCATTGGCGTGGCCGAACCGCCTCCCGCATGCGCAGCCGCCGATCAACTGGCAAGACGCACAGTCGTGGGAATTTCTGCCGGTGGATAACGATGCTTTTCCCGCCCTGGATTTAGCCCGCACTGCGCTTGCTACCGACGGTCTACCCGCAGTGTTTAACGCTGCCAATGAGGAAGCCGCTACCGCATTCTTGCGTGGGCAGCTCCGTTTCCCACAGATTGTTGATGTCGTCGGCACCGTGATGGAGACCCTCGCACAGCAACCGGGACCGCTTGCTCACAGCCTCGACGATATTTATGAACTGGAAAAAGCCGCCCGCCGCGTTGCCGGGGAACACATCACACGCGCGCACCGCCTGTCCTAGTGCGTAGTTAAGGTAGAGTTTTCGCGATGGCTTTTATTCTTGGCATTTTCCTGTTTGCCCTGGGCATTGCGGCCACGATCGCACTGCATGAGGCCGGGCATATGGTTTCGGCGCGGGCATTTGGTATGTGCGTGCGTCGCTTTTATGTGGGCTTCGGCCCGTCCGTACTGTCGTTTACCAAAGGGCATACCCGGTATGGGCTAGCTGCGCTTCCGCTTGGTGGCTTTTGTGACATTGCTGGTATGACCGCGATGGACGAGATGACGGAGGAGGAAAAGCCGCATGCCATGTACTCCAAGCCGGCGTGGCAGCGTATTGCGGTGTTGGCGGCGGGCCCATTCGTCAATGTTGTGCTCGGGTTGCTGATCTTGTTCTTTGTCGCGGCGAGTGCTGGGTTGCCAGATCCGCATGCCGACGTCCGGGCGAAGGTAGGCGAGGTGACGTGTTCTGCGGATCAAAAGGCGCCCATTCAGGCGGATGCGCCTGCTGAATTAGAAGACTGTACGGGCCACGGCGCTGGTGGAGAAGCCGGAGTTGTCGCCGGAGACATTATTACCGGACTTAACGGCGAACAGCTGGATAATTTCATGCAGTTCCGCGATGAGGTCCAGGACCGGCCGGGGGAGACCGTCACGCTGGATATTGAACGTGATGGCCAACAGTTGCAGCTGGATGTCGAGCTGGACTCTGTGGTGCGTTACGACGCCGACGGCCAGCCACAGACCGTCGGCTCGGTTGGCCTGACCAACGCGCCGCTGGATGTGCATCGTGAATACAACGTTATTGAGGCGATACCGGCGAGTCTCGATTATTCCTGGTACATGCTGAAAGCCACGGTGGACGGCATTATTGCTTTCCCAAGTAAGATCCCCGCGGTTGCGGCTTCCATTTTTGGTGCAGAGCGAGAACAAGATGGCCCGATGAGCGTGGTGGGTGCCTCGCGTGCGGGCGGTGAACTCGTCGAACGCGAGCTGTGGCCGATGTTCTGGATGATGCTAGCGACGCTGAATTTTTTCCTCGCGCTGTTTAACATGATCCCGCTGCCGCCTTTCGACGGCGGGCACATCGCGGTGGTGCTGTGGGAAAAGCTGCGCAACCTTGTCCGTCGACTGCGTGGCCAAGAACCAGGTGGCCCGGCGAATTATGAAAAATTGCTGCCGTTGACCTACGGCATGGCGGCATTACTACTGACTGTCGGTGTGATCGTCATTATTGCCGATCTGGTCAATCCCATCATGCTGTTTTAGCAGTGTGTAGTAGTTGCTGGCAGTGTTAGAATATTGCCAGCACGTTCGCAATTTGCAAGGAGAATACATGCCAACTCCGATTGGACTCGGAATGCCGGAAGGTCCGCCGCCAACGCTGGCTCCGCGGCGTAAGACGCGTCAGCTTATGGTCGGTGATGTGGGAGTCGGATCGGATTATCCGGTTTCAGTACAGTCGATGACGACGACCAAAACCCATGATATTAACGCAACGTTGCAGCAGATCGCCCAGCTGACTGCTACCGGCTGCGATATCGTCCGGGTTGCGTGCCCGAAGCCTATCGATGCTGAGGCACTACCGGCGATCGCGAAAAAGTCGCCGATTCCGGTGATTGCGGACATCCACTTCCAACCGAAGTACATTTTCCAGGCCATTGATGCCGGGTGTGCCGCGGTACGCGTGAACCCCGGCAATATCAAGGAGTTCGATGGCCGGGTGAAAGCAGTTGCCAAGGCGGCTGGCGATGCGGGAATTCCCATCCGCATCGGCGTCAACGGCGGCTCGCTAGACAAACGCTTGCTGCAAAAATATGGCAAGGCAACCCCGGAAGCCTTGGTGGAATCCGCGATCTGGGAGGCCTCCCTGTTCGAAGAACACGGCTTCGGTGATATTGCGATTTCGGTCAAGCATTCCGATCCAGTGCTGATGGTGGAGGCATATCGACAGTTGGCAGCCAAGACGGATTACCCGCTGCACTTGGGCGTGACAGAAGCTGGTCCGTTGATGATGGGCACCATTAAGTCTTCGGTAGCTTTCGGTGCACTGCTTTCGCAAGGAATTGGCGATACCATCCGCGTGTCGTTGTCAGCTGATCCGGTAGAAGAAATCAAAGTTGGCGAGCAAATCCTGCAGGCGATGAACCTGAAGGAACGCAAGCTGGAGATCGTTTCTTGCCCTTCGTGTGGTCGCGCCCAGGTGGATGTGTACAAGTTGGCCGAAGAAGTCACCGAAGGCCTCGACGGCTTGGAATTCCCGTTACGCGTTGCTGTGATGGGATGCGTCG
Organism: Corynebacterium sp. LaCa_70; assembly: GCF_058182015.1. Taxonomy (NCBI): domain Bacteria; kingdom Bacillati; phylum Actinomycetota; class Actinomycetes; order Mycobacteriales; family Corynebacteriaceae; genus Corynebacterium; species Corynebacterium sp. LaCa_70. The sequence goes on along the minus strand of NZ_CP190914.1, from coordinate 1,437,243 downwards.
TTAATGGCCCTGGTGAGGCTCGCGATGCTGATCTTGGCGTGGCATCGGGTAACGGTAAGGGACAGATTTTTGTGAAGGGGCAGGTCGTGAAGACCGTCCCCGAATCACAGATTGTCGAGACTCTGATTGAGCAGGCGAATATCATCGCTGAGGAACAGGGCTTGGAAGCACAAGAAGGCGCTAAGGCCGATGTGCGCGTCACTTCCTAAAATCATGACGTTGTCGTGTTAGTCTTTTCGTCATGAAAAAGACGGTTGCGCTGCTGGTTTCCGCTGTCATTGGCGGTTCTACGCTGGCGGCGTGCACCCCAAAGCCAGCCTCTGCAGACCCGGTCGCCCAAGAATTCTTGGATGCCATGGCCGAACGCGATGCGGAGGCTTTATCTGATGTTGTGGACAACCCACAGGACATCACGAACGCAATCGACGATACTTTCACGGGATTACAGGCAGAAGGCCTCACCGCCACTCTGGACGACGTCGACGTCAATGATTCGATAGCCACGGCGCGTTATTCCATGCATTGGGATCTCCCGCGCGATCGCGAGTTGGTCTATGACACTGAGATGACGTTGACGAAGGCGTCTGATGAGTGGACTGTGCGCTATAAGCCGACGATCATTCACCCGGATCTCGGGGCTAATCAACACCTGGAATTGCGTGCGGTCGAAGCAGCTCGTGCCAGCGTGGTGTCCTCGGATGGGGTAGAGCTCTTGTCGCCAGGAGTTTCGCACCGGTTGTTGGTCGATACCGCCCAGTTGGATGATCCCCGCGCGGCTGCAGCGCGTATCGCTAGTGCGGTCAATGCTGCCAGTCACAGGGATACGACAATTTCTTCACTGGATGCTCCTGAGCTGGCATCGTCATTAGAAGGCATTGATGGGATTTATTCGGTTGGTGTGTATTCCGCCGATGAAGGCCCGGCGATTGCCGAGGACCTTGCAGGCGTGCCCGGGGTCCGCCTGAACGAGGAACCGGCGATGGTTCCGGTGGAAAAAGACTTTGCGCCGGATATTATGTCGCGAGTGACCCGGATCGTTGGCGATGATCTGGAAGGAGCTAACGGCTGGAAAGTGAGCGTGGTCAATCCCCAGGGGGCTGCGCTGTCCGACGTGAGTGTGCATGATGCAGACCCGGCCCCGGCGCTGAAAGTAGCGATCGATTACAACGTACAACGGGCGGCACAAGATGCCGTCGCCATGCGGGAAGATAAACAAACCATGTTGGTGGCGATGCGTCCGTCGACGGGGGAAATTCTCGCGGTCGCACAAACTCCGGAAGCAGATAAAGACGGCGATATTGCCCTCAATGGGCATTATCCACCCGGATCGGTATTCAAAATCATTACCGCGGCAGCTGGAATCGAACACCAGGATGTTAGTCCGGGAACGTATGTCGGCTGTCCGGGAACGATGAATATCCAAGGCCGCACCGTGATTAACTACAATCAGTTCTCGCTGGGTACCGTTCCGCTACAGCGCGCATTCGCTGCGTCATGTAACACCACGTTTGCGGAAATGTCGACGAACCTCGCGCCAGGTGAATTGGAACAGACCGGCAAAAAATTTGGCCTCGGGATTGACTATGAGATCCCCGGATTAGTGACCATCACCGGGGAAATTCCAGAAGGCGAAACCGCGTTTGAACGCACCGAAGCTGGTTACGGCCAGGGCCTGGATCTGGCTAGCCCATTTGGTTTTGCTCTAGTCTCGGCGACAGTGGCTGCAGGGCACCGCCCTGTGCCGACGCTGATCGAAGGTCATGAGACAACACCGAGTGAAGACGTCCCAGGTCCGTCCCCGGAAGCTATTGAAGGTTTGCGCTCGATGATGCGGGAAGTTGTCGCCTCGGGTACCGCTGCGGGTATGCAAGCCGGAGGCACGATCCACGGCAAAACCGGTGAGGCGGAGTACTCCGGAGGATCCCACGCGTGGTTTACCGGTTTCCGAGACGACGATATCGCTTTTGCCACGCTGGTCGTCGACGGTGGTGGCTCGACCACGGCGGTGAATGTTTCTGATCGCTTCTTCCAACGCCTCGATGAACTACGTGCCGGAGCAGGTACGCCTGCTGACACAGCCGATGAGGGATAGATGGTTCCGGTTTTTAGGGCCACGTAAATCACAGACTTGTGTGATCCGCGTTATGCTTGATTCATGCCTGACAGTGAATCTATAGACAGACCGGTAACATCCACCAATCCGCAAACAACTGGCGTCGCTGACAACGCCCCGGCATTGGACAAAACATTCAAGCCGTCCTGGGTCTTCGCCATGGCGCTGGGCTCTGCGATTGGTTGGGGCGCTTTCATTCTTCCCTTCGATTGGATGAGTGAGGGAGGCCTGTACGGTACGCTACTGGGCTTTCTCATTGGTGGTTTCGCCATCCTTGTCGTCGCTTTTAGCTATGGATTCGTGGTGCGGGCATTGCCGGTCACCGGCGGTGGCGTAGCCTTTGCTCTTGCCTCGCTGGGTCGAATACACGCGTTTATTGCCGGTTGGGCGCTGACACTCGGCTACGCGGGTATCGTTGCGCTGAATGCTTCGGCGATCACGCTGGTCTTCCGCGTGACGCTGCCGGATCTTTTTATGCGCAACAAGCTCTACGAGGTTGCTGGCTGGGATATTTATTTGCCAGAAGTGCTGATTGCGTCGCTATTTATCGTTGTTTTCGGGTTTTTGAACTACCGCGGAGCGTCGATTTCTGGCCGTTTCCAGTTCTACGCTGTGGTGCTGATTATCGTCAGTGTTGCCATAATTTTTGTGTCCATGGTGATTTATTACTTCACCAACGACATCACCATGGCACCTGGCTATCCGACCGATACCTCGCCGGTCGCCGCAATTGCAGTGATTGTTGCTTTCGCCCCTTGGGCCTATGTCGGTTTCGATAGCGTGCCACAGTTGGCCGGCGAATTTAATTTTTCACCCCGTAAAGCTTTGGGGTTGCTGATCTGGGGTGTTTCGATTGCGACGTTGATCTACATGACGATGATGATCGCCACGTCAATCGCAGTCAGCCGATGGGCACGCTAACTATGCAGACGACGCCTGGCCACCGGCTGCTGCTATCAGCGACGTCATGGGTCCAGTCGGGTTGATCCTCATGGTGATTGCCGTCAGCGCCGGAGTTTTGACTGGACTTAATGGTTTCTATACCGCGACCTCGCGCGTGTTGTTCACCATGGGCAAAGCACAGATGTTGCCGAGTCAGGTCTCTCATATCCACCCGAAACACAACACGCCGGTCATCGCGATTGTGGTGACGGCATTGCTGTGTCTGATTAGCCCGTGGTTTGGTCGCGCAGCACTGAATTGGGTCGTGGATATGACCAGCGTGGGTATCACCATCGCGTATTTCTATGCTTGCTACTGCGCGTACAAGATCGCTCGTGATGGCAAACTCCGATCGGTCCAGCTAGAAACCGGGAGCAATCCAGTACAGAAGTGGATTAGCCTCGCGGGCTGCATCCTATCGTTGGGCTTTATGGCCTTGTTGCTGGTACCGAGCTCGCCAGGCATGCTGAATACCGAATCGTTCTACGCGCTGGTCGCGTGGGTAATTCTTGGGCTCGGTTTCTTCTGGATGCGTTCAAAGGTCTACCTCTCGCAAGATGAAGACGAACTGAAAAAGGTCGTGCTGCAGTAAATAGTGGCTTCTTCAGCGTGGTTGCAGTTGCCGCTGCGTTTGTCTCTGTCTTCGTCTTTGCCTTCGTCTTTGCCTTCCAGCGCCAGGCGTCGACAAGCACCCACGACCTCATCATCCTGGTGTAGGTATTACCATGGGGAGCCATGACTCAACGTGGAAAGCTCTCCCCAGGAAAACAAACTCCAATACGCACGGTTCCGGACCATATCGAACGTCCGGAATACGTATGGAAGGACACCGTCCAAGAAAATATCGGTGAGCCGTTCATCCAGAAGCCAGAAACCATCGAGGCTATGCGTGAATCCTGCGAAATCGCCGCGAACGCGCTCGAAGTCGCAGGCCGCGCCGTCGCCCCGGGGGTTACCACCGACGAACTCGACCGTATTGCGCATGAATACATGTGCGACCACGGCGCTTATCCGTCGCCACTGGGATACATGGGCTTCCCGAAATCTTGCTGCACCTCTCTCAACGAGATCGTCTGCCACGGCATTCCGGACTCTACCGTGATCCAGGAAGGCGATATCGTCAACATCGACGTCACCGCATACAAAAACGGCGTCCACGGTGACACCAACCGCACCTTTCTGGCAGGGGAAGTCTCCGAAGAACACCGCCTGTTGGTTGAGCGCACCGAAGAATCACTGATGCGCGCAATCAAGGTGGCAAAGCCGGGTAGGGAAGTAAACGTTATTGGACGCGTCATAGAATCGTATGCCAACCGTTTTGGCTACAACGTGGTGCGCGATTTCACTGGCCACGGCGTCGGCCCGACTTTCCACAACGGTTTGGTCATCTTGCACTACGATTCTGATCACTACCGCGATGTCCTCGAACCAGGCATGACCCTGACCATCGAGCCAATGATCAACCTCGGATCACTGGATTATGACGTCTGGGACGACGATTGGACCATCCAGAACTCGGACGGCAAATTCACCGCCCAGTTCGAGCACACCATCGTCATCACTGACGACGGTAATGAGATTCTGACGAACCCGACTATCTAAGGCGCCGGTCTAAAACTCCAGGCCAAGCAGTGCGTTTTCGGTGACTTCCGGCAGTGCTGGGTGAATCCAGTACTGCTGCGTCGCTACCTCGCGGACGTCCTGGTCAAAGGCCATGACCTGCACCATCTGTTGGATCAGCGTGGAGGCCTGCTCGCCGAAGTAATGCGCACCGAGCAACCGGCCGGTGTTGCGATCTGCAATCAGTTTGGCCACACCCTGCGAATCATTCATCGCCCAGCCATACGCAACATCACCATAATTTTGTACCTTCACGGTGATATCGAAACCAGCCTCGCGGGCTTCATCTTCGGTCATGCCGACGGTGGCAATCTGCGGGTGCGTGAAAATCGCTGATGGCACGTGATCGTGCGGCATCGGACGCAGATCTTCCGGGTGCAGCATATTGTGCTTGAGCACGCGAGTTTCAGCGTTAGCGACGTGCTTCAGCATGTACGGCGAGGATACATCGCCGAGTGCCCACACGCCGTCGGCAGTCGTGCGGCCGTAATCATCAACTTTGACGCGTCCGTCCTCACGCATCTCGATGCCTGCGGCATCCAAGTTCATCTGATCGCCGTTCGGCACGCGTCCGGTAGCAACCAGCAAGACATCTGCTTCTTGCGTGCTGCCGTCGTCATAGGTCACGCGGACACCATGCTCGGTATCTTCCACCTCACTGATGTTCAGGCCAAAACGCACGTCGACAGCGTCGGTCATGGCCTGGTTGAAGCGAGATTTGATGTCCTGATCCAGGTGTTTCAACAACTCTTGCCCGCGCACTGCGACAGTAACGTCCGTGCCTAAACCATGAAAGACATGTGCGAATTCCATGGCGATGAACCCGGCGCCGACAATGATCATCGATGTCGGCTGCTTATCCAAACGCATGATGTCTTCGTTGGTATAAAACCGCGCGCCAGATTTAGCGATTGGTCCCGGAATCATTGGGCGAGAACCAGTTGCAACCACGATCTCGTCGCCGGTGACGACGCAATCGGAACCATCGGCGCCAGCACCGGCAACTGTCAGCGATTTCGGCCCGTTAAACGTGGCGTGCCCAGCATAGACGTCGATATTTGGGCATTCGTCGCCACGGCGATATTCTTCGCCACCCTGCGCGATCAGGTCGATGCGATTGGCAAATACACGCTCCACGATGGAGTTCCAGTCAACTTTGGTGACCTCACCGTGGATGCCCAGGTGCTGTGATTCGCGTGCTGCCAGTGCGATGTCAGCAGCGTAAACGTACATTTTTGTGGGAATGCAGCCAACGTTTAGACAGGTGCCGCCAAACCGGCCCTTTTCGATGATCGCGATGGATTTATTCGCAAAATTTTCGTCTGGGATCGAGTTGGCAGAACCGGTACCAATGATCACAAGGTCGTAATGTTTCGCCTCGTTATTGTCCGCATTATTGTTTGCCGTCGATGGTGCTGGTGCAGATTTTGTGCTCATTAGTGAGTAATCACTCCGTTTCGTTCTAGCCACGTGAGGGTGGTCTCGCAAGCGTTTTCGCGCACTGCCAGACGGGAAAGGAATACGTCGTGCATGGCTCCTTCTAAAGGAGCGAGCGTGACGTCTGGAGCCAAGTACGGCGTCCATTTCCACATGTGCTCAACGTCTAATATGATATCGGCCTGTTGGGCTTTGTCCATGGTGGAAGTTCCCACCGCTGACTGCGTCGACGATAATGTCAACACAGGAACACCCGCATTTATTTCATCCCGATGAATCCGTCCCTGGGCGGTGATGATCGCGCGGATCCATCCCATGTGCTTGTTGAAGCCACCCAACGGCTTGAATCGTAGATCGATGTCCCATTCCCCGTCATAGTTTTGGTGTAGTGAGCGCCCGTATACATCCATCACGCCACCGGGGAAGGGGATGCCAGGAAAAATCTTGCCGACGCCTGCCAGCACTGGGCGCGCAATTTTTGCTAGAAAATCAGACACCGGCAGTTCCATCCATGGGCTATTGAGCACCAAGGCTGCGCAGCGTGCGTGTAGTTGGGGTTTTTCGCGGCGCAGGTAATCCAGCCATAGCGGTGCAATTAAACCGCCCGTGGAATGGGCTAGTGGAATGATTCGTTTGTGCGGTGCTCGTTCGTGGGCTGCGGTAATAAGTTCTGCCGCGGCGTCGAGCTCTTCGTAGTATTCGGCGATATCGAGGCAGTGGTGTGCGGTTTGCCCGTCGCGTAACGACCGCCCGCATTTACGTAAATCGAGTGCGTAGAACGCGAATCCCTGGTGATGGAAGTATTCGGCGACGTGCTTGTGGAAGAAATAATCAGTGAGTCCATGAATCCACAAGATTGCTGGGCGGGCAGCCCAATCGTCGGCAAGCGAGTCTGGACCCGAACTGCTGGTGTAGCGCACAAGTGTGGCATACGCCGTGGTGTGTTCAGTTGTTTCAGTACCGAAATCAAAGGTGAGCTGCTGGAATGGTGTGCCCAGCACGCTGTCGGTTACCCAAGAATTATTCATGGCAACAGTCTAGGCACAACGATCGGATCGTGGAGCAGTAGCCGGTATGCACTCACTGAGTGTGGGGGATAAATGGGCCACGGTTATTCGCGTATTAGCTCACACAGGGCGTATGGTAAATAAGGTAAAAGGCAAGTAAATTTTCGCCAGGCGTATCGCTTCGCGCTCATCTTTCCGGGCGCGGTGTGCAACGCGTGGCGGAAGCGGTGCAATCGAATACGAAGAGGTAGTCAGGTGTCCAAAAACCCCAACCCGAAACCCACCGATGATGTAGACATTGTTCTAATCGGCGGAGGCATCATGAGCGCCACGCTCGGCGCCATGCTCCGCGAACTGGAACCGAGCTGGTCGCAAATGGTTTTCGAGCGCTTGGATGCACCGGCCATGGAATCCTCGTCGCCGTGGAACAACGCGGGTACTGGCCACTCCGCTCTCTGTGAACTGAATTACACCCCGGAAAAGAACGGCACCATCGACCTGTCCAAGGCAGTGGGTGTTAACGAAAAATTTCAGATCTCACGTCAGTTCTGGGCGCATCAGCTCAACAACGGCATTTTGTCGGATCCGAAGCAGTTCATCAACAAAGTCCCGCACGTGTCTTTCGGTAAGGGTACTGATCAGGTCGGCTATATCGAGCGTCGCTTTGAAGCATTGCGCGATAACCACATGTTCCCGGACATGAAATTTACCGACGACCGCGAAGAATTCGCGGAAAAACTGCCGGTGATGGCAAGCGGCCGTAACGATAACGAAAAGGTCGCGATCTCCTGGACCGACAAGGGCACCGACATCAACTTCGGTGCGCTGACCAAGCAATTCTTCACCGCAGCAAAGGCCGCAGGTACGGAAATGCGCTACGGCCACGAGGTAAAAAATCTGACCAAGGACGGAAACAAGTGGAAAGTTACCGTCAAAAACCTGCACACCGGTGACACGAGCGTCGTCAAGGCCAACTTCGTTTTTGTCGGTGCCGGAGGCTACGCACTGGATCTGCTGCGTAAGGCTGGGCTTTCGGAAGTGCACGGCTACGCAGGTTTCCCGGTCTCCGGTCTCTGGTTGCGTTCGACTAACCCGGACCTGATTGAGAATCACTCGGCCAAGGTTTATGGCCAGGCTATGACCAAAAACGCTCCACCAATGTCGGTTCCGCACTTGGACACCCGCGTGATCGATGGCAAGAAGGGCCTGATGTTTGGTCCATACGGTGGCTGGTCACCGAAGTTCTTGAAGAAGGGCTCGTACCTGGATCTGTTCAAGTCTATCCGCCCGGATAATATTCCTTCCTATTTGGGCGTTTCTGTTCAGGAATTCAACTTGACCAAGTACCTGGTCACCGAGGTGCTACAAGACTTTGACAAGCGCATGGAAAACTTGCGCAACTATGTCCCAGATGCGAAAAACGAGGACTGGGAGATCGTTACTGCGGGCCAGCGCGTGCAGGTGATTAAGCCAGCAGCTCCACCGCATTTCGGTTCCTTGGAATTCGGCACTGCTTTGATCAACAACACCGAAGGCTCCATCGCCGGTCTACTGGGCGCATCGCCAGGAGCATCCATCGCACCAGCCGCCATGCTGGAGCTGCTGGAACGCTGCTTCGGAGAAAAGATGATCGAATGGGCTGACAAGATCTACGAGATGATCCCGTCCTACGGCACCAAGCTCTTCAAGGACGAGAAGATGTACCACGAGCTGTGGGAGTTTACCCAGAAGACGCTAAAGCTGGAAGACTAAAACCCACCTACAGCTAGTGTTTTCCGGGCACGCATGCCAGGAAGCGCGCTTAGTGCGCGCTGTGGAGCTGCTGGATATAACTATCGCACAAGGACGACAAGGGGTCCGCGCCCTAGGGCGCGGACCCCTTCTGCTTTATTACACAGATGGTGTTAGGTGCCGCAAAAAGTTTGATACGATTCGCTGAATTCTACTGGCGCTGGTGTCCGGAATTCCTCTGGGTGTTTGTCATTGAACGGATCCGTTACTGCAGCCAATAATTCCTCAAACCGGGCCATATCGCCATCGGTAGCCGCGCGCAAGGCCTTTTCGACCAAGTGATTGCGGGGAATTACTACCGGGTGCAGTTGTGCAAGGGCAGCAGAATCTGGGCCGTGCTGCAACCATGCGGCAATCCACTCGTGGGCTTGCTCAGTAGCACCAAGGTGGCGTGTGAGATCCAATACAGCTTGCTGCTGGCGGGGATCCTGCTTGTGCAGATCCTGTGCGTGCCTGCTCGGGTCGGCTGTAATATGCGTATTCGTTTCCGCGGCAGCCACCAACGCACGATGGACCGTGGTTAAATCTGGACGCGCCTTGTCGACCAACCTGTAGAAATCGTCGGCAAGCGTCGTGTTGTTTTCGGTGTAGGCTACACCGATCGCGCGGCACCGGTGTGTACTTTGGGCCGTGCGCCAACGGTCCGGAAACCCGTCCATGGTCGCTTGCGCAAAATCCACCGCCTGCTCGGGATCATCGTGGAAAGTAGGCAGCATAGCCTCAGCCAAGCGCGCGAAATTCCACCCAATGATGTGCGGCTGGTTGCGGTAGCGGTAGCGACCTCCGTGGTCAATGGAAGAAAACACCGTGTGCTCGTCATATTCGTCCAGGAACGCGCAAGGGCCATAATCAATGGTTTCTCCCGATAACGTGGTGTTATCGGTATTCATCACGCCATGGATAAAACCGAGACGCATCCATTGTGCGACGGTGGAAAGCTGAGCGTCCAGCGCGCAGGTAAACACCCCGCGGGCATCAGCCGCGTCCGGGTAGTGGCGTGTGCGCGTGTATTCCGCAAGCGTGCGGGTGAGCTTTTCGCCGCCAATGAGTTGAGCGTATTGAAAACTACCGATGCGTATGTGTGAGCTGGCTACACGCACCACAAGCGCGGCCGGTACTACGCGTTCGCGGGCGATTTTCCTCCCGGTGGTAATAACCGCCAGAGCGCGTGTCGTCGGTACACCAAGCGCATGCATGGCTTCAGAAATGAGAAATTCGCGCAGCATTGGCCCAAGCGCACCCCAGCCGTCACCACCGCGGGAAAACTTCGTTGGGCCAGAGCCTTTTACGTGGATATCGCGCAGGTTTCCCTGGGTATCTTTGATCTCACCTAATAAGAGTGCGCGCCCGTCACCCAGCCGCGGTGAAAGCTGGCCGAATTGATGGCCGGCGTAGCCCATCGCTACTGGGCGGGCACCTTTCGGCAGCGTTGTGCCACACAAAAAGCCGACGCCCTCCGGGCTGCGCAGCCATTCGGGGTCGAGCCCCAAATCTCGTGCAAGCTGCTCGTTAAGACACAGCAGTTGTGGCTCTGGCGTCTCGGCTGCCTGCCAATCGCGACACAACTCCGGAAGGTGATCGGCGAATTCGTGGTGCAAATGCGGCACTGGTTATTTAACTCCCAATTGGGTAGCGATGCGGCCTGCGACAGCCAGGTCCAGCCATGGCATACCGGTGGTCTTAAACACGATAGGGGATTCACGGTGTAATGACTTGTCGCCGGTGATAATATCCCGCAGGGTCACGGCGTGTGAAAGGTCTGCGCCCTCTTTCAAAGCGCGAGCAGCGTCACCGCCGTACTTCAGCGTGACGTCGCCACCTTCCAAGATAATCTGGGCCTTTTCCATGAAGTTGGTGGTGAGCTCGCGGTCATTCGGGTTACCAGCACCCAAAGCGACAACCAACGCGTCACTGCGGACTTCGTCGATGTCCAAGTATGCTTCATGCGCCGAAGTGGAGCACACCACGACTTCTGCTTCCTTGGTCGCCTTTTTCGCTTCCTCGGATCCGATTTGTACCCAGTTGTCCAGATCGCCTGGATCATTGCGTGAGATGAAGGTGTAGCTCGGATTGCGCTGGCCAAAGTTGTCGTCGATGGCTTCTTTGTGGGCACGTGCTTGCACACCGGAACCAAATATAACAACCTTGAGGTCGTCGTTGCGTTCCTCAATGAAGTCTTTGAACGCGGCCATGGTCACGGCTGGGGTGCGCAGGTTGGTGAGCTCCGCACCGTCAATGGAAAACAGCGGGCCGTAGGTGGTGTTCGAAAACAGCACGTAGGTGCCCTGCACGGTTTCCCGACCGCGAGTGGGGTTGATGTGGGCGACCGTGATCAACTTGGCACCAAAGTAGTCCGGGTTGATCGCCGGTAGCAAGAGGAACTTAGCGTTGTCTTCCTTGTCGACGACCGCTCGGGTCTTGTCGAAGTCATCGGCGGGATCGAATCCGTCCAGAATTGTTTGCCGGAGGGCGTCGGCGGCGTTTTTCGGGCTCATAAGCTCGCGCAATTTTTCGGCGCCGATGTGGAAGAACTCTTGGGTCATGAACGAATCTCCTTGCTAGATGGACACGGTGCTAGACGGCACGGTGCTAGATCGACACGGTGTACCCTGCATTGGCTGCGTGGGCTGCCGTCACAAACGGGGCCGCCACAAACGGGGCCGTCGAAAGTGTAGCAGGGATCACTTTTGTCTAGTCTAGCGAGAAACAGTATCCAAGGTGGCTATTCGTTCAACAATCCGCCTCGAATGGCGCGAAAAAACGTGAACTTAAGCGACCACTAAGGTTAACTCGCGACATTTTTGCTTGTCGACGGGGCCTTCCACAACTAAACCTGCGCTTCGTGCAATGTCAGCCACGTCGTCTGCGGAATCTGGGGTGGCACCGTCGGCAACAGCTAAGGCTAGAATGCGCGCCAATTCCCCCTTGTAGTGTTTATTGAAGTGAGAGACTATTTTCCGGGAACCATCCTCGCGGATGGATTCCACTCGGACGGTCACGGCGGGCACGCGCCCGAGTTGTTGGTAGGTGCCAGAGCGCAGATCCACGATGAGTTCTCCACGGTCTAGCAGGGCTTGTGTGATGGCGTGACCCCAGCGTTTTTTCATAGTGGGGACGCTACTGTCATTCCTGCCGTGGCTGTTGTCGCTATTTTGATTGCTTTGACGACGGGGAAGTTTGGTACCCCCGGATAGGCGGTAATAGGGGATCGGATCGTTGGCACCGACAACACCGAACAAAGCCGAGCCGACGGCTAGCGAATTCAGCGCGGAACTCGGAAGGCTCGGTGCATCCAGGGCGTCGTAAAGCACCCCGGTGTAGCGAAAAATTGCGGGCATGGTGGGAGCGTCGGCAAGTTGTTTGTTCGCTTCCAGTTCCGGCCGCAGCTTTTCTGAAACCCCAAGTATCGAAAAAGCCTGCTCAATCGGTAGAGCCATTAAATCGCGCGTGATCTCCCGGCGAATGTCTTGCAAACCTGGGAAAGAAAGTTCCGATAAATTATCCCAGTTCAACGGCGCACCGTCGCCGCCGAACGCTTTGGTCTCGGAAGGAGGAAGAACAATCAGCATGCCCCCATACTAGGCAGTGGTGACAGAATGTAAGCTAAGGGCCATGATCACACGTATGTCCACACTGTTTTTGCGCACGCTGCGCGAAGACCCTGCAGATGCCGAGGTCGCTTCCCACAAACTCCTCGTGCGAGCCGGCTATATTCGACGCGTCGCACCCGGGATTTACACTTGGCTGCCGCTGGGCTTGAAAGCGCTGCGCAGGCTGGAAGGCATCGTGCGAGAAGAAATGGACGCGATTGGCGGACAAGAGCTGCTTTTCCCAGCGCTGCTGCCACGCGAACCATATGAGGCGACCGATCGCTGGCGTGAATATGGCGATAACCTGTTCCGTTTGCACGATCGCAAAAACGCAGACCTGCTGTTGGGGCCAACACACGAAGAGATGTTTGCTACCGCAGTCAAGGATATGTTCGGATCGTACAAGGATTTCCCTGTTACCTTGTACCAAATCCAGACGAAATACCGTGATGAAGAGCGCCCCCGCGCAGGTATTTTGCGGGGCCGCGAATTTTTGATGAAAGATTCCTATTCGTTTGACCTCACCGACGAGGGGCTGGATGCGGCGTATCAGCGGCACCGCGATGCTTATCGCCGCGTGTTTGATCGGGTAGGCATTGACTACGCGATTTGTAAAGCAACCTCTGGAGCCATGGGAGGCTCAGCATCGGAAGAATTTTTGGCTATCTCTCCCAACGGCGAAGACACGTTCGTCAGCGCAGGCGACTACACCGCAAACGTCGAGGCTGTGACAACCCAGCCAGGTACGGAATCTGATCCCCAGGCGCACCCAGCGGCAGAGGTTTATGAAACCCCAGGCGCCGACACTATCGACGCGCTGGTGGATTGGGCGAACGGACAAGGACTGCAGATTGCTGGCCGTGCCGTGACCGCTGCAGATACGTTGAAGTGTGTGTTGGTGAAGATCCAGCAGCCTGCGCAGGTTGGACAAGACGAGCTCGAGAAAAAAACCGGTGGCGACGAAAAAGTGGACAATACGGACAATGCGTCTGCACAAGCTGCACCCGAGTCCGAACTCGTCGGCGTGTTGATTCCTGGCGATCGAGAAGTCGATGTGAAGCGGTTGGAAGCAGCCCTTGAACCAGCCACTGTGCAGCTGGCAGATGCCAAGGATTGTGCAGAATACAATCTAGTACCAGGTTTCATGGGCCCGCGTGGGTTGGCAGAAGCTGGATTGCGCACATTAGCGGATCCTCGTGTGGTGCGCGGCACCAGCTGGATTGCCGGAGCCGACAAGAAAGACCGCCATGCCGTGGGCCTGGTAGCTGGACGAGATTTCGAAGTCACCGATTTTATCGAAGCAGCAGAGGTCAAAGACGGCGACATAGCCCCGAACGGGGAAGTGCTCAGTATCCAACGCGGCATCGAGCTAGGCCATATCTTCCAATTGGGCCGCAAATACACGCAAGCATTTAACGTCACTATTCTCGATGAAAACGGCAAACAAGTCGTGCCGACCATGGGCTCGTACGGCATTGGTGTTTCGCGCATGCTGGCCGTTCTCGCCGAACAAAACCATGATGAGAAGGGCCTGATCTGGCCAGTCGCCGCAGCACCATATCAGGTGCATGTGACCGTCGCGGCCAAAGGCGAGGACGCAAAACTGGCGGGCGACCGTCTGGCTACCAACTTGTCCGATCACGGCATGGATATCTTGTACGACGACCGCCCGAAGGTCAGCCCCGGTGTGCGCTTTAAAGATGCAGAGCTATTAGGCATGCCGCTGATCGCCGTCGTGGGACGGGCATATGCAGAGGGCAAGATCGAGCTACGTATTCGTGGCGGTGAAACTCTCGAGGTGGCAGAAGAAGAAATCGTCGCCAAGATTATTCAGCTACTGGGCCACGACCGCCAGGCGCAGCCGGGAGTTTAATTTCTAGACCTCGATGGTGCCGCGTATGATCGGTGCAACCTTGCCGCCGACCCAAATATCGGATTCAATATTGATCTCGACCTCACCATTGAATCCGATGCGCGAGCCCTGCTTGGCACGGTAGCGCTGCGGGACGGCATTTTTTGCGTGCAAGAACTGGGCGATCGCGGCGTTCGCAGAACCAGTCACTGGGTCCTCGTGGGAGCCGTGGACTGCACGGACTTCGAGAATTGCTTCACCGGAGACTGCGTGCCCTGCATCGGCGACGAATTCTTCATCCTTTGCCCCGACTATCGGTTGCGCATCTTTGTGCGTCACGTCTTCTTTGAAACCAAAGATTGCCATATTGACGTGACCGTGGGTGCGCGCTTTGATGCGGCGTACAGCGTCGGCGTTTTTCAGCTGGATCAAAGCCCAGCCTGGCCCATTATCACCCCAGGACTGGTCGATAATGTCATAATGCGAAATTCCTAGCGCCCGCACGATGGTGCCGATGGTGTTATCGTCCAACGGGCCTGTGCGCTGCAACTCGGGTGCCGCGAAGTAGAGCTTGCCGTCTTCTTCGCGCACAGGAACAACCCCGGCCTGACACTGCTGCGAAATTTCCGTTTTCTCCGTACCCGTAAAACTCTGCCATGCAAACGCTGCGCCCAACGTCGGGTGTCCGGCAAAGGGAAGTTCCCGATCTGGGGTAAAGATGCGCACTTTATAGTCTGCAGAGATGCCGTCATCTGGGGTACACAGAAATGCGGTTTCGGAAAGGCCCGTCCACCGCGCTATGTTTTGCATTTGTTCGTCGCTGAGATCATCAGCGTCATTGATCACCGCTAACGGGTTTCCGGTGAACGCGTCGGTGCTAAAGACGTCTAATTGTACAAAATCATGGGAACTCATAACGCCAGTCTAACCAAGATCCTGGTTAGTTTCGGCTGCAAAAAGTACCGCGAGGATGCTCCACTCGGTATCGCGGACACTGAGTGCTCGGTGCTTCCATTGCTGAGAAGTTTGCTGTAACGCGGTGGTAACGAACTCGACCGCATTGCCATCGTGGACGGCGGACGCGTCCTGGGCGGAGGCTTCCTGGGCTGCGGCATCTCCTGGCAGCAGGGCCGACGGCCCATGGCCTTGGTACGTCAGGGCGCGCTCTGAGAGCTCCCCTCCGAATTGCCGTAAAAGGGCCAACCGCGCATCGGAATGTGCAGCCGCCTGCTCAGTGTGTGTCGCAGCCGCGCCGGCGGTGAAGGCACGGGCAGCTTCCAAAGCAGTGCCCAATTGGTATTCCCAATCTGGCATGTCCGTCCACGATCCAGGCAGGGAAACCTCGTCGGCACGCAGGGTGTCAACCGCGGCAGTGAGCACATCTTCGTGGTTGGGTAGCTGTTTGGCCACGGTGACAGCCTGTTCGATCAACAATGCTTGCGACGGCTGCGGGGCGTCGGCAAGCGATTCCACCAGCTGGTGTAGCGCCTGGTCTGGGGTGTTGGCGATGTGGTGGTTGCCGTCGTAGTTACTGCGTTCTGTGCGATCGACCGCGCAGGTTGCGGGAG
Source organism: Corynebacterium sp. LaCa_70 (assembly GCF_058182015.1). Lineage (NCBI taxonomy): Bacteria > Bacillati > Actinomycetota > Actinomycetes > Mycobacteriales > Corynebacteriaceae > Corynebacterium > Corynebacterium sp. LaCa_70. The sequence goes on along the minus strand of NZ_CP190914.1, from coordinate 1,421,323 downwards.
CACTGCCGTCTGGGTGGTGGCCGCAGATGCGCGCGATTTCACCGAATAATTCACTGGCTTGCTGGGCTCGCAGTTCAGAAAACCTCGGATCGGATTCCGCAAATGCCGCAGCCTCATCTTCTGCGCTAAAAGCCATACTGACTAAAGTCTCGTCCGGTGAGGGGCCAAATGGTTCGGCGATGGTTTCCAAGGAGAATTCGCAGCCGGATAGGGCCAAGCTAGCTGCCAGAATGCTCGCCGCCGCGCTGGTGCGGCGAAAGCGGTGGACACGTCGAAAGCTACTGAGCAGACGAAGCTTGCGCGACGTCCCAAGGCGACTCGGGGATATCTTCGGTGACGTCAGGGTGCCTGGCGTCAGGGTACTCGAAGTCAGGGTGTTGTCGCGGTGAGGTTTCCTGGTGAATGCTCGCTTGGGGTTCACAGCGAATAGGTTACCGTTGACGGTTAAGCTGATGGTTATGGCATTCCCGTCTAGCGCACAATTGGAAGAGGTGCTCACCCCGATTGCTAGCGCGCAACAGCTGGATATTGAGCACATAAAGATTACCCGGGCAGGTAAGAAATCTCAGGTAGGAATTTATCTTGATGGTGATCAACGCCCGGATTCTGAACTATTAGAAAAACTCTCGCAGCACATCGGCGATGAACTTGACGCCCGGGAAGAAGCCGGCGACATGAGCTTTGGCCCGGGGTATACCTTGGAGGTTTCAACTCCGGGATTGGATATGCCGTTGACAGCGCCTCGTCATTGGCGCCGGAACCGGCACCGCCTAGTTTCTGTACAGATTGATGGCCATGGTGCCGCTGAAGTCTGGCGTATTGGTGCGCTTGCCGACGACAACACGGCCGTGATTTTGGTGCCAACGAAACAATCCGGTGTCGGCCCTGCAGGATCTTCCACGAAGAAATCCGGTAACAAAGCCAGTGGCAAGAATAGGCGTGATCCGGTTTCCCTGGAATTGGCATCTTCGATGCATGCTTTGGTAGAAATTGAGTTCTCGCAGCCGCCGCAAGCGGAGTTGGCGTTGACGCAGCGACCGTTTGCCGAGGTGCAGGTTGCAGAGCATATCGCTTCCGGAGCTGCGCTTACTGCGCGCGATGACCAGAACCACGGCGCCAAGAATCACAGCACCGAAATCCAAGACTCCGAAATCCAAGACACAGATAGTAAAGACTAGGACGATCACAAGTGAATATTGATCTCAACGCACTACGCAGCATCGAAACCGATAAGGGTATTCCGTTCGAGGAATTGCTCGAAACTATTGCTCGTGCACTGCTCGGGGCTTACCGTGAGCACCGGGGGTTGGAAGAAGATCTCAGTGGTGCAGGAAAAGCCAACCGAGCACGCGCCGCTGCAGCGGGAATTGAGGGCCCTGCGGACCGTGCACGGATCGATATTGATACAGCAACCGGTGATGCTACGGTCATCGTGCAAGAACTCGACGCCGAAGGGGAAGTGGAGTCTGAATACGACGACACCCCAATCAATTTCGCACGCATTGGCGCCCCGGCGGTTCGGAACGCCATCGTGCGAAAACTGCGCGAGGCTGAGGCAGGACGGACATATGAAACGTATTCCGAGACCGAAGGCCGCGTGGTCTCCGGAGTGGTGCAGGCCGATGCCCGAGCCAATGAACGGGGAATTGTCGTTGTTGAGCTGGGTACCGAAATTGAGGCGCAAGACGGAATTTTGTTGCCGGCGGAACAAATTCCAGGCGAGAAGCTGAAGCATGGTGATCGCATCAAGGCTTATGTTGTTGGCGTTAACCGGCAAAACACCAACGTTCAGGTGAATCTTTCCCGCACGCACCCGGACCTGGTCCGCGGGCTGTTTGAACTCGAGGTGCCGGAGGTCGCGGACGGTAGCGTCGAGATCCTCTCGATTGCTCGTGAAGCAGGCCACCGCACGAAGATTGCTGTGCGTGGCAATGCCAAAGGGCTGAACCCGAAAGGTGCTTGTATTGGCCCCCGTGGGCAACGTGTGAACAATGTCATGCGTGAACTCGGCGGCGAAAAGATCGACATCATTGGTTATTCAGATAACCCGGCGGTGTACGTGGGTAATGCGCTGGCGCCGTCCAAGGTAGTGGCAGCTGAAGTATTGGACGAACAAGAGCAGAAAGCCCGCGTCGTTGTTCCGGATTATCAGTTGTCACTGGCTATTGGTAAAGAAGGCCAGAATGCTCGCTTGGCGGCTCGATTGACCGGCTGGAAGATTGATATTCACTCGGATACCGAAAAGCTGGAACCCCTAGAGCAAGTACGTGCCCGCGTGCAAGCGGAATCTGCGGCTGCAGCAGCTTCTGGAACCGAAAACAGCGATGAAGCCTCAACTGTGGCAGCTGCTTCAGTTGACGAATCTGTGTCGGATGTTGTCGTCGAGGGATCAGGATCTACGGACGAGGGCACGTCGCAGGAATAAGTACGGTAGATCGGCAAAGTTCACCTTTTGCCTGTTTTCTATTAGACTGGACTATTGCGTGCAGAACAACTGTAGGCGAGTATGTGCGTTTCAGTACGTTTCACGGTAGGAAGGATGCGATGACGCGAGGTGTGCAACCGATTCGGACTTGCATCGCTACCCGGAAACGTTACGACGATACTCACCTGCTGCGCATGGTGATTGATCCCAATGACCATCAACGTGTTCTCGCAGATCCTCACCGCAGCCTGCCGGGTCGCGGTGCGTGGATAACGCCGGAACTATCTGCACTCGATACGGCGCTGCAACGTCGCGCTTTAGAGCGTGCGTTCAAAACGTCCAGGAAACTGGACGCTGGTCATGTACGGACGTACCTAGAAGCTCGCGCCACTTCACCGACTAGAGAATGTAAGGAAGACCGACACTGATGAGCACTCAACCATGAAGTTGCATCAGCGATGAAAGTCACTAGCACACACTAGAGGTCACAAGGGTTACTTGGGCCTCTAGTAAACAACAGAGGAGTCAAGTGCCCGGAAAATTACGCGTGCACGAGCTAGCAAAACAGCTCGGCATTACCAGTAAAGAACTACTTGCGACGCTGAAAGAAAAAGGCGAGTTCGTCAAAACCGCGTCGTCCACAATTGAACCACCGGTAGTCAAAAAAATGCGTGCGCACTATGAACAAGATGCAGCAAATGAAGCTGCCTCATCTGGTGCGCAAAAAACCGGTGCAGCAGGACCCCAGACGAAACCTGGGGCACAGCCTGCAGCGAAATCTCAAGCTACTGCGCCCAAACCAGGTCAGGCGAAACCTGGTCAGGCTAAGCCTGGGCAAGCCGCACAGGCGAAACCTGGTCAGCCGAAATCGGGCGCACCGAAGCCAGGACAAGAACGCCCGGCTAAGCCTGTAAATCCAGATGCGCGGGCACCGAAACCGGGGCAAGATCGTGCAGCTAAGCCTGGCAAAAACCAGGCACCTGCAGGGCAGGGAAGCCAACCAGGTAAGCCTAGTCAGAACAAGGCAGCTGCAGGCGCAGAAAAACGCCCGGGTCAGCGTCCGGGCGCCAATGCACCGAAACCAGGTCAGGCGAAACCTGACCAAACGAAGCCTGGGCAAGCCGCGCAGGCGAAACCTGGTCAGGCAAAACCAGGTGCGCCAAATCCTGGCAATGCAATGCCTCGCCCGATGCCAAAGCCGGGCGGGCGCCCAAAGGTGGCGAACAACCCGTTCTCATCTGGCGCGGGAGACGATCGTGCGAAACCCGGTCCACGTCCGGGTGGTTCTAAGGGGCCAAAACCGGGGCAGGGGCAAGGCAAGCCTGCTCGCGATGGTGGCGGCGCTAAGCCACGCAATAATCGTGATGATCGTTCGGCTTCTTCGAACGAACGCAGCGGTGGCGGACGTCGCCCAACCCCGGCGATGATGCCAGCGACGCCAACTCCAGCGGCAATGCCGAACAAACAGTCCGGTAGTGGTCGTGGACGCGGAAAAGCAGGCCCTGGTGGCCCAGGTCGTGGTGGCCCTCCAGCTGGTGGCTTCCGCGGTGGCCGCGGTGGCCGTCGCGGTGGTACCGCAGGTGCATTCGGACGTCCAGGCGGCCCACCGCGCCGTGGCAAGAAGTCGAAGCGGCAGAAGAAAGCCGAGTACGAGGAGCTGCACGCACCAAATGTAGTCGGCGGTGTGCGCTTGCCAGATGGCAAGGGTAAGACTGTTCGTCTGCGTCGTGGCGCTTCTGTGTCGGATTTTGCGGAAAAGATCAATGCTGATCCAGCCGCACTGGTGCAGGCCTTGTTCAACATGGGTGAGATGGTGACCGCAACGGCAACGGTGTCGGAAGAGACCCTCCAGTTGTTGGCGGCCGAGATCAACTATGAACTCGAAGTGGTTTCCCCAGAAGACGAGGACCGCGAGCTGCTGGAGTCGTTCGACCTGCAGTTCGGTGAAGACGAAGGCGATGAGGAAGACCTCGCGAAACGCCCTCCAGTCATCACCGTCATGGGTCACGTTGACCACGGTAAGACTCGACTATTGGACACCATTCGTAAGACCAACGAAGGTGAGGGCGAAGCCGGTGGCATCACCCAGGGCATCGGCGCATACCAGACCGAGGTTACGGCCGAAGGCAAGCAGCGTATGCTGACGTTCCTGGATACCCCAGGTCACGAAGCATTCACCCAGATGCGTGCTCGTGGTGCGAAAGCCACAGACCTGGCCATTCTGGTGGTTGCTGCCGACGATGGCGTGATGCCGCAGACCATTGAAGCGATTAACCACGCGAAGGCCGCGGATATCCCAGTGGTCGTTGCCGTTAACAAGATCGATAAGCCGGAAGCACAACCGGACAAGATCCGTGGCCAGTTGACTGAATACGGCTTGATTCCGGAAGAATATGGCGGCGACACGATGTTCATCGATATCTCTGCGCGTCAGGGAACCAATATCGATGAGCTGCTCGAAGCCGTTGTTCTTACCGCGGATGCCGCACTGGAGCTGACTGCCAACCCAGACATGAATGCCCAAGGTCTGGCGATTGAAGCCAACTTGGACCGCGGTCGTGGTCCGGTTGCCACCGTCATTGTGCAGCGCGGTACCTTGCACGTCGGTGACTCGATCGTCGTTGGCGATGCCCATGGCCGTGTCCGTCGCATGGTTGACGAATTCGGCAATGACGTCGATGAAGCGGGCCCCTCGCGTCCCGTACAGGTGCAAGGTTTGAACGGCGTGCCTGGTGCCGGTGACTCGCTGCTGGTCGTGGAAGATGACCGCGTCGCTCGGCAGATCGCTGCGCAGCGTGATGCTCGTCGTCGTTCTGCAATGCAGGCGAAGACGAAGAAGCGCGTATCCTTGGAGGATCTGGACAAGGTGCTGAAGGAAACCAGCACGCTCAACCTGATCCTGAAGGGCGACAATGCTGGTTCGGTCGAGGCCTTGGAAGATGCTTTGCTGCAGATCGAAATCGACGACGAGGTCGAGCTGAACATCATCGACCGTGGTGTCGGTGCTGTCACACAGACCAACGTGTCCCTGGCTGCTGCATCGGATGCCGTCATCGTGGCGTTCAACGTCCGCGCGGAAGGCAAAGCGACCGAGGCTGCCAACCAAGAAGGCGTCGACCTGCGTTACTACACGGTCATCTACCGTGCGATCGAAGAGATCGAGCAGGCTCTCAAGGGCATGCTCAAGCCGATCTACGAAGAGCGCGATACCGGTGAAGCCGAAATCCGTGCGCTGTTCAAGTCTTCGGCCGTCGGCCTCATTGCGGGTTGTATGGTCAACGAAGGCTCCGTCAAGCGCAATGGAAAGGCCCGCATCCTGCGCGATGGCAATGTCATCGCACCGAATGCCACGATCGAGTCCCTGCGTCACGAAAAGGACGACATGAACGAGATCAAGGCCGGTTATGAATGCGGTATGACCCTGTCCTACCCAGACATCCAGGTTGGCGATATCATCCAGGCTTACGAAGAAGTCGAGGTTCCACGCGACTAGTAGTATCTAGCCTGCAGCCAGGCGGAGCCCATCGGGTACAGTCGATCGGGCCCGTCTGGCAGGCTAAATCCCTGAGAGCTCCTGTAGACCCACCATGCAGTTGTGGTAGGACCTCACTGTTTACACCCATCCGAGTTGGCGCATTGTCACCTCGGGTGGGTGTTTTTCGTCTGCGCTAAAATAGCGGGAACTGAAGAGAAACTCGTTACCGAACCAATCGGGAAAAGATAATACGACACAGACTGCGCAGTGCGTGTTTCGCTCTGCTGGCAGTCATTATGTGAAAGGTAGATATTTCATGGCTGATAATGCACGAACCGGCCGGATCGCTAAACGTATCCAGGAAATTGTCGCGAATGCCCTAGAACACCAGATTAAGGATCGCCGACTCGAACTTATTACCATCACTGACACTCGTGTGACCGGCGATTTGCACAACGCGACGGTGTATTACACCGTGCGCGGTCGTGATATCAACGAAGAGCCAGATCTGGATCAGGCGGCAGAAGCGTTGCACCGCCACCGTGGCCAACTGCGCAAGCTCGTCGGCGATGTGCTTTCGGTGCGGTTTACCCCTACTCTCGAGTTTGAATTCGACGAAGTGCCGCAAGCCTCTGCCCATATGGAAGGCCTACTCGCGAAAGCGAAAGCTCGTGATGAAGAGCTCGCACGTTTACGGCAGCAGGCACGCCCTGCTGGAGACGAAGACCCGTATAAGGATTCTGAGTAATGCCTTATTCTCAGGTAGCTAGCGCCATTCGCCAGGCACGGCGGGTAGTTATCTTGGCACATGTGAACCCGGATGCTGATGCCATCGGCTCGGCGTGCGCGCTTGCCCTGGGACTGAAGCAACTTGGTATTAGCTCGCGGCTGTACGTGGGGCAAGATAAACCAATTCCGGACAACCTCTTGTCTATCCCGTATGCAGACAAGGTGGAGCTATTTGAACAGGACCAGGCATTTCCGCCTGCCGACGTCGTCATTAGCGTTGATTGCGGTTCGCTGTCTCGAACTGGCACAGCTGCGGCAGAATATCAGGCATTTTCCGGCCCGTGCATCAATATTGACCATCATGACACAAACCCAGGCTACGGCGACATTAACTTGGTGGATCCTGCCCGGGAGTCCACGACCGTGGTGCTCTACGAGTTGTTTCGTACCCTGGGGATCTCGCTAGATCGAGAGATCGCGCACGGGTTGTATGCCGGGTTGATGACCGATACGGGTAGTTTTCGCTGGGGTAGTCGCCTCATGCATACCATGGCTGCTGAGCTGATGGATTACGGGCTCGACCCAAAGCAAATCGCTGTTGATTTGGTGGATCTGACGGCTCCGGATGATCTGCAAATGACAGGCGAGGTACTGTCCAACCTGCAGATTAAATCCGCAGGATCGGTAACAATGGCGGTGTTACAAGTCCCGCACCACATTATCGCTGCGCATAGTCAATCCGCGGTGGAAAAGCTCGTGGATTTTGTCCGCTCGCTCGACGGCACCAATCTCGGGGTGGTGTACAAGGAGATGGCTCCGGGGTATTGGAATGGTTCGCTGCGTTCGCGGGAGATCGACTGCTCGGCGATTGCCATGAAATTAGGTGGTGGCGGCCATGTTCCGGCGGCGGGATTTGCTGCACGCGGCACGGCTGCGGAAGTGATCGATGAACTACTGACTGTTATTGAACGCGAGTGCCCATGACCTCACCTTCTCAGACGCAATCACCTGGTACAGACAGCGCAGAGATCAGCGCTCGTACAATTTTCGGCCTAGCGCTTCCGGCGCTCGGGGTCCTTGCTGCCATGCCGTTGTATCTATTGCTGGATACAGCAGTCGTGGGAAGGCTTGGGAGTTTCGAACTCGCCGCGTTGGGTGCTGGAGCCACTGTCCAGTCGATGTTGACTACTCAGTTGACGTTTTTGTCTTATGGAACAACTGCCCGGGCCTCGCGGTTGTATGGGCAAGGCAAGAAATCAGCTGCTATTGCCGAGGGCGTGCAGGCAACGTGGGTTGCGGTTGCGGTGGGCTTATTGTTGGCTGCGGTGCTGTGGATCTTCGGTTCGCATATCGCACAGTGGTTAACCGGCGATCCGACTGTGGCAGCTGCAACGGCTAGCTGGTTGCATGTGTCCGCGTTAGCGATCCCGCTGACCTTGGTCATCATGGCCGGTAATGGGTGGATGCGCGGGATTCAGAATACCCGGTGGCCGTTCTATTTCACACTGGCTGGTGTGGTTCCCGGTGCAATCGCTCTGCCATTTTTGGTCTCCACGTTCGGCCTTGTCGGCTCTGCCTGGGCGAATGTGTTGGGGATGGGGCTTACCGCAACCTGTTTCGTAGTGTGCCTGTTGCGCGCTCATGGTGGTAGTTGGGCACCGCGGGCTCGAGTGATCGTGCGCCAACTGGTGTTGGGGCGTGATTTGATTTTGCGTTCTCTTGCATTTCAGGTGGCGTTTTTGTCTGCCGCTGGTGTGGCTGCGCGGTTCGGCACGCATGCGTTGGCAGCGCACCAGATCATGTTGCAGTTGTGGAATTTCCTTACCTTGGTGTTGGATTCGCTGGCTATTGCCGCGCAAGCGCTTATTGGTGCTGCGCTCGGTGGGAAAACCGTCACCGCGGCCCGGCGTGCTGGCTTGAAAATCACCTGGTATTCGGCCATTTTCGCGTTGGGGCTTGCGGCTGTATTTGCTGTATTTTCTGGCTGGATTCCGCGGTTGTTTACCGATGATGCTGGGGTACTGGATACTATTGCGACACCGTGGTGGTTATTGCTCATCATGATCGTGTTGGGCGGCGTGTTGTTTGCCTTTGATGGTGTCTTACTCGGTGCCGGTGATGTGGCGTTTTTGCGCACGATCACCATCGGTTCGGTGCTTGTCGGGTTCCTGCCGGGTGTGTGGATTGCCTATCTTGTCGACGGCGGGTTGACGGGTATCTGGTGCGGGTTGTTGGCGTTTATTGGGCTGCGTACTGCGGCGGTGGTCTATCGATTCCAATCCATGAAGTGGGCGGTGATTGACTCGTGACCCACCCTGATGCATCAAGCGATCCGGTTGCGTTTCCACCGACCTTATGGGCAGTCGCGGATCTGCATGCCGCAGTGCGGGCGAACCGGAAGCGTTTGGCTGAAATTACGCCGCGTCATCCCGATGATTGGTTGATCGTGGCCGGTGATGTTGCGGAGCGAACTGACCTTATTGCTTCGGTGTTAAGTGAGCTGCGTAGCCGGTTTTCCCAGGTGATTTGGGTACCTGGCAATCACGAGTTGTTTTGTCGTTCGACGGATTCGCATGTCGGGCGCGCAAAATACGACAGTCTGGTGCAGCTTTGCCGCGAGATTGATGTATTGACTCCGGAAGATAGTTTTCCGGTCTTCGGGGATACCACGATTGTGCCTTTGTTTACGTTGTACGATTACAGCTTTCGCCCCGCGGGCATGGGTGTGGAGGAAGCATTAGACGCTGCAGCGCAGAAAAACGTGGTGCTCGCCGACGAAATCGCTATCGCGCCGTTTACTGATATCCGCGCATGGTGTTGGGATCGGTTGGCGTATTCCATTACTCGGCTGTCGCGGGTGAATGGACCGACGGTGTTGATTAACCATTGGCCGTTGGTGCAGGAACCGACACTGCGCCTGGGGCTACCGGAGATTGCTCTGTGGTGCGGGACTCGCCATACGCGTCATTGGCCGCGGCGTTATCACGCGAAAGCTGTGGTGTATGGGCATTTGCACATGCCAGATGAGAGCGAGTTCGATGGTGTGGTGCACCATGAGGTCTCGTTGGGCTACCCCCGGGAATGGACGCGTTACGACGAGGACAGAGTCTGGCCTTGTCCGATTCTGGAGCTTGCCGATGACGGCACCGGAACGATGACGGCACGCACGGCTCGCCGACAGCGGGGAAGGGGGATGCCATGACTAACCACAACCGCGAGTTTTTGTTGCCAGACTCCGCCCGTATGGTTTTGGTGCGGAGCACCGGCGATGGTGACTTGGTGAATTTCCGAAGTTTGCATCCGCTGGAACAAACCCTCGTTGCCCATTCGGTGGATAAGCGGAAAGCAGAATTTGGTGATGCTCGGTGGTGCGCGCATCAAGCATTGGCCCAACTGGGGTATTCCGGTGCAGCGCCGATATTGCGGGGCAACCGTGGGATGCCGCTGTGGCCGGAAGGCTTTTGCGGTTCCATGTCGCATACCTCGGGCATGCGGGCAGCCGCGGTGGCACCTACTGAGAAGGTGCGTAGCTTGGGCATCGATATTGAACCAGCGCAGAAGCTTCCCGTTGATATCGTTGACTTAATCGTACGGGACACCGAAAAACCACAGATTTCACGGCTACGCTCTGCGGGGATTCCGTATGCAGACCGGATCATTTTCTGTGCTAAAGAAACGGTCTACAAGACGTGGTTTCCTATGACTCAGCGCTGGCTGGGATTTGAACAAGCCGAAATTGATGTACGGGAGGATGGGACGTTTATCGCTTATTTGCTGGTGCGCCCCACTCCGGTGCCTTTTATCAGTGGGCGGTGGGCGATCGAGGACGGATTTGTGATTACTGCTGCTGTGGTATCTGTCTAAGATCGGTCTACCCACCGTGCCAGCGCATGCTCGTTGGTTGGGCCCTGAGTACACCGATTACAGCGTGCTCGGGCGTGCTACGAAAATTGTTTTAATTTCTGTGGCCTCTGTGACCAGTGCGATCGCGCGTCCGTCGGGAGCAAGTGCTGTATGTATACCGTCGAGCCCGCAGGCGGGGAGCCGTTTCCCCATGCTCAGATCGCGCGCTTGTTGTTCTGTGACCTGCCAAGTGGGGTAGGTCCGGGTCAATGCCTCATCCAGGCTCAGGCTGATGGCCGGTGCGTCGGCAAGCTCATCGAGGCTTTTGGCATCCGTAATAGAATAGGGACCCACCTGCGTGCGGCGGAGGGCGGTAAGGTGCCCGCCGACGCCGAGGTCAGAGCCAATATCACGGGCTAGGCTGCGGATATACGTGCCAGAAGAACACGCGATGGTGCACTCAATATCGATCCAGCCACCGTTGATGTCAGTGCCTTGCATCTCGCCGCGCTGGTCGTTATCGCTGTGCGGGTCGTTATCACTGTCTGTAGAACGCTTGATGGAATGAATCTCGAAACTACTGATCGTGACGGTGCGTGCCGGAATTTCGACGTGCTCTCCGTCACGAATGCGCTGGTGGGCACGTTTGCCGTCAATTTTGATGGCCGAGACTTTCGCCGGGACTTGTTCAACGGTGCCGGTCCAGGCAGCAGCGGCGGCGTAAATCTCGTCATGGGAAAGCGCTGCTAGACGAGCCTGAATCTGCGACTGGCTCAGCCCTGCAGAAATTTCTTCGGCGGGCAGGAACTCGCCTTCGGCATCATCAGTGGTGGTGCCTGCGCCGAGCCGAATCGTTGCCTGATAACTTTTCGTCGCGGCCACGATGTGCGCCAAAAATTTCGTGCCACGTTCGATACCGGCAACCAGAACTCCGGTGGCCATGGGGTCTAAGGTGCCGGCATGCCCGACTTTTTTGGTTCGGAATATCCGTCGCAGCTTGCCGACGACGTCGTGTGATGTCATACCAGCGGGTTTGTCGACGACTACCAATCCAGATCCTGCCAACGGGTCAGTCTGCTGTCTAGTCGTCTGGTCAGTCTGCGGGTTGCTGTGAGCGTTCGTGCGCGAAAAATCCGTAGCTGAATTCATAGCAGTCAGTGTATGCCTTAAGCTGGCAGGGTGAATATTTGGCACGGTATGGACGAGATCCCAGAACACGTGGATTCTGCTGTGGTCACTATCGGAGTTTTTGATGGTGTGCACCGCGGGCACCAAGAGCTAATTTCTGCTGCTGTGAGCACGGCGCGCGCTACGGGGCAGCAGTCGGTGTTGGTTACTTTCGATCCGCACCCTGTCAGCGTGTTCTTGCCGGAGCGCGCCCCCTTGGCGTTGGGGACGTTTGATCAGCGGATGTCGGTCGTCGACAAGATGGGCATCGACAATGTCATGGTGATTGACTTCACCAAGGAGATGGCGGGGTGGTCGCCGCAGGAATATGTCGATCGGCTGCTCGTCGGCAAGCTGCATGCTAACCATGTGATCATTGGGGAGAATTTCACGTTCGGTAAAAATGCCGTCGGCACGCCAGACGTGATGCGGCAGCTGTGCCAGCCGTACGGTATTTCCGTGGATGTCGTCGAATTATTGCATGATCGGCAGTGTGAGTCTGACCTACCTGCGCACGACCACACCTTGATTTGTTCCACGGCCATCCGGAAATTCTTGGCGACGGGCGACGTGGCCTCTGCGCGCTGGGCATTGGGGCGCCCATTTAGCGTTTACGGTCCGATTGTGCGCGGGGCGGGTAGGGGAGGCAAAGAGCTGGGCTTTCCGACGGCGAACCAGTATTTTCCGGACAATCTCGCGCTTCCGGCCGATGGCGTGTATGCCGGCTGGCTTGTGGTGGAAGGCGCAAACTCACCGGTCGATGGAAATATCGTGCCGGGCACTGCTTATGCCGCCGCCATATCGGTGGGAACCAACCCGACTTTTGGCGATGACGAGCGCAGCGTGGAATCTTTCGTGTTGGACAGGGATGCAGATCTCTACGGTTTCAGCGCCACCGTGCATTTCGTCGCTCGTATCCGCGCGATGGAGAAGTATGACAGTCTCGATGATTTGCTCGCGGCGATTTCTCGGGATGTAGAAAACGTGCGCGACGTTTTGGCCCGTGACCTCGCGTCACAGGATGCGGGCGAGAGCGGAGGAAGCGGCAGCGGTGTGGGTGATCACGCCACAGTTGCAGAGGAGTTCTTTTTGCAACCTGACCCCCATAACGGCTAGAGTAATCGTTTGGTTTGCGACTACGGTCCGCAGTGGTTGCAAATAAATTTTCGTGTGGACTGAAATAAGGAGATAAGCATGGCTCTTTCTACGGAAAAGAAGCAAGAGATTCTGAAGGAATACGGCGTTCACGAGACTGACTCCGGTTCCCCAGAGGCCCAGGTTGCGTTGCTGACCCACCGCATCACCAACCTGACTGAGCACCTGAAGGATCACAAGCACGATCACCACTCTCGTCGTGGTCTGTTGCTGCTGGTTGGTCGTCGTCGCGGTCTGCTGAAGTACCTGCAGAGCAAGGACATCAACCGCTACCGTGATCTGATTTCTCGCCTGGGTCTGCGTCGTTAAGCAGTCCTAAGCCGTTAAGCAGTCTTGACTGTGCGCTTATCGCCACCCTGTCCGGTCGTCCGGGCGGGGTGGTTTTGCATCTTTATGTGGGGTCCGCATGCTAAGGTGGTCTTGGCTTAAAAATCTGCCAGGAATACCTCTTAGGAATTTCTCTTTTTGAAGCAAGATTTTCCTTAACAGACAAAGATTAAATGACGGCTACGATGATCGTCACGACGAACGAGCTCTCGCACGAGCAAGGAGTTTGTATGAGCAGCACAAAGGCTGTGCAAAAATTTATTGATGAAGAAGTCGGAATCAATGGCGTAGAAGCCACGATCGACAACGGGGATTTCGGAACCCGCACCATCCGATTTGAAACCGGCCAACTAGCCCGCCAGGCCGATGGATCGGTCACCACGTATTTAGATGATGACACGATGATCTTGTCGACGACCACCGCGTCGTCGAAACCCAAAGAGGGACTCAACTTTTTCCCACTGACAGTGGACGTGGAAGAGCGTATGTATGCGGCTGGCCGCATTCCGGGCAGCTTTTTCCGGCGTGAAGGTCGCCCGTCCACCGAAGCAATTTTGGCGTGTCGTTTGATTGACCGCCCACTGCGCCCGACTTTCGTTAAAGGCCTGCGCAACGAAGTGCAAAACGTCAACACGGTGCTCTCGATAGCACCGGGTGAATACTACGACGTTCTCGCGATCAATGGTGCTTCCGCAGCGACGCAGATTTCTGGTCTGCCGGTTTCTGGTGCTGTTGGTGCCGTACGTATTGCTTTGCTGGCTGATGACGAGCACCCGGAAGGAGCGTGGGTCGCTTTCCCGAACCATCAGCAACACCAGGAAGCTCTTTTCGAGATGGTTGTGGCCGGGCGAATCGTGGAAAAGAAAGACGGCGGTCACAAGAAGGGCCGTCGTGGCTCGAAAGGCAACAAGTCAGTGGGCAGCGACGTTGCCATCATGATGGTAGAAGCAGGCGCTGGCGTGAACGTGGCAGACCGTGTGGCTGCGGGCGCCCCGGCTCCCACCGAAGCCACCGTCGCGGAAGCCTTGGAGGCCGCAAAGCCCTTTATTGCTGTGCTGTGTCAGGCACAGGCGGATTTGGCTGCCCAGGTTGCCAAAGAAACCGCGGAATTCCCGTTGTTCGTGGAATATTCCGACGAGGTTTACAATGAGGTTTCCAAGAAGGCACGTAAGAAACTGCATAAGCTCCTGTCAATCGGCGAGAAAAACGCCCGTGAGGAAGCCATCAATGATTATATCGCCGAGTGGGATGAGGATCTTGCCGACGATATCGAGGATGAGTACGACATCGACGATGATGATGCTCTGATCGAAATCCGGGCTGCCTACAATGCACTGCAGAAAGAAATCGTTCGCGAAAAGATTTTGCGTGACGGTTACCGTGTGGATGGCCGCCGTACCACGGATATCCGTGATCTGGAAGTGGAAGTTGAGCTGATTCCACGCGCGCACGGGTCGGCATTGTTTGAACGTGGCGAAACCCAAATTCTGGGTGTCACCACGCTGAACATGCTGGAGATGGTGCAACGCGTTGATTCCCTGTCGCCGGGAGAATCTAAGCGCTACATGCATCATTACAATTTCCCACCATTTTCGACTGGCGAAACTGGTCGTGTTGGGTCGCCGAAGCGTCGCGAGATCGGCCACGGTGCACTTGCAGAGCGCGCCGTCGCACCAGTGATTCCATCACGGGAAGAATTCCCTTACGCCATCCGTCAAGTCTCTGAAGCATTGGGCTCTAACGGCTCGACATCTATGGGTTCTGTCTGCGCTTCGACGTTGTCTTTGTACAATGCTGGCGTTCCACTGAAGGCACCGGTGGCAGGAATTGCCATGGGCCTGGTTTCTGGTGAGGTCGACGGTGAGGAACGACACGTCACCTTGACCGATATCCTCGGGGTGGAAGACGCATTCGGCGATATGGACTTTAAGGTAGCCGGTACTCCGGACTACATCACCGCCCTGCAATTAGACACCAAGCTGGATGGTATTCCTTCTGACGTGTTAGCCCAGGCGCTGGAGCAGGCTCGCGAGGCGCGTTTGACCATCTTGGACACGATGGCAGATGTTATCGATTCCCCAGATGAGATGGCAGAAACCGCACCACGTGTAGTGACGGTGTCCATCCCAGCATCGAAGATCGGTGAATTGATCGGTCCGAAGGGCAAGACCATCAATGCCATCCACGATGAAACCGGTGCAGAAATTTCCATCGAAGATGATGGCACTGTCTATGTTTCGGCTGCTACCGGTGATCAAGCCGATGCCGCTGTGGAAAAGATCAACGCCATTGCCAACCCACAGTTGCCGAAGGTGGGAGAGCGCTTCTTGGGTACCGTCGTCAAGACTGTTGCTTTTGGCGCTTTCATCTCGCTGATGCCAGGACGTGATGGTTTGATGCACATCTCGAAGATCGGGGGCAGCCGCCGCATCGAGAAGGTGGAAGACGAAATCAACGTTGGCGACAAGGTCCAGGTGGAAATCGCTGATATCGACGATCGCGGCAAGATTTCGTTGGTGCCGGTCGAAGAAGACTAGGGAGTTTCCTGGCTAAACACCAAGGGCACCCCAAGGCACGATACCTGATCTGGTTTTTCTGGCCTTGGGGTGTTTCGGCATGCCTGCCGCTATTTTTGAATATCGACCACGACTCGGGTGGGGTTTTCTAACCGCGTAATGGAATATGGGCGCGGTTTGTCCAAGCCGATAACGAAGACCGACTGCCCCTCGAAGGCCCCGGCGAGTTTCACCTCGGTTACGGACCCAGCGCCAGGAAATTGGGCGTTTATATCAATCCATTTTGCCTGTTTCTCGGGATCAATCGGGGCGGGGGTGCCTTCAATCGCGACATTTAGAGCGATATTTCCCGCATATTCAACGGGAAAACCCGAGCCTGGCTGCGCTGGCTCTTCGGTCAAGCGGGTAAACCAGCCCGGTTTTCCGGTGCCTTCGAACTCGAACACGACTCGGTCAAAGCCTTGGTGAGAGCCCACGCGGACATCTGTTGGACTCAGGTTTCCGTAGTCAGCCGGCAGATCCTGCCGGTCTTCCAATGACGGTGTGCCTAACATTTTCGCTCCGGCAGGTTGTGCCGAGGACTGGCCGCGGGCGGCGGTAGTGCGGGAAGTATCAGCCGCACCGTCGTCTTCGGGCTTTTCGGCCGTGCTGGAGTGTTCGTCATTCGGAGTAGTTGAATCCGCCGCCTCAGATGGCTGTGGTGACGTAGAAGTTACCGTGCTGGTTGGACGCTGTGCGGAATCATTCGAATCGTCGGCAGACGCACAGGCTGCAAGCACTAAACCGGCAGCGCTTACGGTAGCCACCAGGCTAAGAAATTTCCGAGAAGTGTTCATATACCCAGTTTATCGGTTATTCCGAACGCATTCGGCGAAACTGCGCAACACTGTCGATACAATTAGGTAACGAGATAATTGGATAAACAGAAAGAACCGTTAATCCGCCCCGGTGTCGGGTCGGTGGGAAGCACATAAGGATCATTAATGACTATTAAAGTTGGCGTACTCGGAGCACACGGCCGCGTCGGTAGTGCAATTGTGGAGGCAGTTAACGCAGCTGATGATTTAGAGTTGGTGGCAGCACTAGACAGGGATGACAGCTTGGAGGCTTTGGTGGACAACCACGCCGAAGTCGTGGTTGATTTCACGCAGCCGGGCGTGGTCATGGGCAATCTGCAATTTTGCCTGGCCCGGGGGCTTCACTGTGTTGTGGGCACCACTGGGTTTGATCAGGACCGGCTGGAAGAAGTTGCACAATGGGCGCAAGCTGATGGTGCAGGCCACGTACTTATCGCGCCGAACTTCGCAATCTCTGCGATTTTGACTATGCACTTCGCCCGGCAGGCGGCGGAATACTTTGAGACCGCTGAGGTCGTGGAATACCACCATCCGACGAAACTCGACGCCCCGTCTGGTACCGCCATCCATACTGCACAGGGCATCGCAGAAGCGCGTCGGCAAGCCAATATGCCAGACATGCCGGATGCCACGGAACAATCGCTTGACGGAGCTCGCGGGGCCAACGTTGACGGAGTGCCAGTGCACGCGGTACGCACCCGGGGCATGGTCGCGCACGAGGAAGTGATTTTTGGCGCACAGGGCCAGTCGCTGACGATCCGTCAGGATTCTTATGACCGAACCTCGTTTGTCCCCGGTGTCTTCGTCGGTGTGCGTCAGATTAAAGACAACCCCGGCTTGACAGTTGGCCTCGATAAGTTCTTAGGCCTGAACTAATCCATGGCTACTGCCAAGAAACTCAAAGTCGATCTTCTCGCAGCGACGCAATTTTTCCCGCCCGCAGATCTCGACTCCGTGTGGCAGGTCGATGAGACAGCGACGGATGCTGAATCATTGGTGGAATTCGCTGGCAGGGCGTGCTACGAAACTTTTGACAAGCCCAACCCACATACTGCAGCTAATGACGCCTATCTGCACCACATCATGGAGGTTGGTCACACGGCATTGCTGGAGCATGCTACCGCGACCATGTATATCCGCGGCATCTCGCGCTCGGTCACGCATGAACTCGTTCGGCACCGACATTTCTCGTTTAGCCAACTCTCCCAGAGATTTGTGCATTCCGGGGATGCACAGTTTGTGATGCCTGATGCCGTGGCCGAGGACGACGAATTATCTCGCTTGGTGGAACAGGCAGTCGATGATTCCCGGTTTGTGTACAACGAGTTGCTTGCTGCGTTGGAAGATAAGCTTGCCGACGAGCCGAATGCATTGTTACGCAAAAAGCAAGCCCGACAGGCGGCGCGTGCGGTGCTTCCGAATGCCACCGAGTCTCGCATCGTAGTGACTGGCAACTACCGCGCATGGCGCCACTTCATTGGTGCGCGGGCTAGTGAGCACGCCGACGTGGAGATGCGCAGGCTCGCCGTGGAATGCTTGCGCTTATTGCACCAACAGGCCCCGTCACTGTTTTCGGATTTCCACGTCAGTACGCTCTCCGATGGCACCCACATGGCTGTGAGCCCCTATGCTTAACTGCGCAAAGGCGCGCCGGTTCTCAGTTGGACGTGGTTAACGGGTAACCTAGACCAGCATGAGCACAGGTTTGACAGTCAAGACTGGAGTCGAGACATTCGGCAGCGTCAGTGTTGCCATGGTGACCCCGTTCGATAAGGACGGCGCTGTGGACCTTGGCGCTGCACGAAAACTAGCCGCTCACCTGGTGGATAATGGCTTGGACGCCCTCGTGGTTTCCGGTACCACTGGAGAGTCACCCACCACCTCGGTGGAGGAGAAGCTTGCTCTTATCAAAGCTGTCAAAGATGAGGTCGGCGACCGTGCCAAGATCATGGCCGGCGTCGGCACGAATAATACGGCTACCACGATTGATCTCGCTCAGAAATCCGCGGCTGCGGGGGCAGATTCTCTCTTGGTCGTGACTCCGTATTACTCGAAGCCGAGCCAAGCAGGCCTTATCGCTCATTACACGGCAGTTGCGCAGGCTACGGACCTGCCCATCAGCTTGTATGACATCCCTGGACGCTCGGGCATCCCGGTCGAGTCGGAAACTATCGTTGAACTCGCCAAGCTGCCCACCATCCAAGCAGTGAAAGACGCAAAAGGCGATCTGCATGCTGCTTGCAATCTGATTCAAGAAACCGGCCTGGCATGGTACTCGGGTGATGACCCAGCAAACCTGCCATGGTTGTCGGTTGGTGCAAGCGGGTTTATCTCCGTAATCGGACACGCTGCACCGAAAGCTTTGCGTGAGCTCTATGACGCATACGACACCGGAGATCTTGCGCGTGCGCGAGAGATCCACACAACTGTATTAACGCCGTTAATCCGAGCACAACATCGCTTGGGCGGCGCCAATTTTGCTAAAGCAGCCCTGCGTGAACAGGGCATTGACGTAGGCGAGCCGCGGTTGCCACTCGTTCCGCTAGACAACGAGCAGGTGGCTGGGCTGCGCCGTGATTTGGACCAAGCTGGAGTCTTATAGATGACTGAATCTCGCACTCGTTCCCGGAAAGTATCCCGTAAGGCGGGGCCGCCGGAGGACGCTGCAACTGTATCGCAATCCTTGTCGCAGAACAGCAGTTCTGCCGAAACTGCACCGAACCCGTCGTTTAAGCCACCAGAGAACACCCCAGACTCCGGTGGCTCGCAGTCTGCTGGTTCCGGTAACCACAACCAGAACCACAAGAACTCGAACAAGTCCAAAAAACAGGACAAGTCGAATAAGTCGGATAATAAAAAATCCGGGGGAGATAATTCAGCCGACAACGCGTCCGGAAATAACAAAGACAACAAAGGTGGAGGCAACAATTCCGGTAAGGGACGCGGCCGCGGTTCTCGTGGGCGCTCGAACCGGGGTCGTGGCGGTAATAACAACCACGGTGGCGGCCAGGGTGGAAATAACCAAGGCGGAAACAACCGTGGACGTCGTAACGTCCCGAAGTCGATGCAAGGTGCTGATCTAACGAAGCGTTTGCCCGAGCCGCCGCAGCAGCAAAAAGGCACGCTGCGTATGTATGCTCTGGGTGGTATCTCGGAGATCGGCCGTAACATGACCGTTTTTGAATACGACGGCAAGTTGTTGATCATCGACTGCGGCGTGCTGTTCCCCTCGTCAGGAGAGCCAGGCGTGGACCTGATCCTGCCGGACTTCGGGCCGATCGAGAAAAAGATCGACAAAGTCGAAGCATTGGTCGTGACTCACGCCCACGAGGATCACATCGGTGCTATCCCGTGGTTGCTTAAGCTACGTCCGGATATTCCAATCGTCGCGTCCAAATTCACCCTGGCACTGATCGCGGCAAAGACAAAAGAACACCGCCAGAAACCAAAGCTGGTGGAAGTTAATGAAAAATCGGACGTGAATTACGGCCCGTTCCGGTGCCGGTTCTGGGCAGTTAACCACTCGATCCCAGACGCATTGGGCATCATGCTGAACACGCCTGCTGGATCGATCATTCATACCGGTGACATCAAGCTCGACCAGACGCCGTTGGATAACCGTCCGACGGATCTGCCAGCCTTGTCGCGGTACGGCGATGAAGGCGTCGATCTGATGCTGTGCGATTCTACGAATGCCACGGTGCCGGGGGTCTCGGCTACCGAGGCTGATATCGCACCGACACTGAAGCGCATCGTGCAGTCTGCAAAAAACCGCGTGATCGTTGCATCATTTGCCTCGAACGTGTACCGCGTTCAGGCCGCCATTGACGCTGCTGTTGCTTCGCACCGCAAGGTTGCGTTCAACGGACGTTCGATGCTGCGAAACATGGAAATTGCCGAAAAGATGGGTTACCTGCGCGTACCAAAGGGCACCATCATTCCGATCGAGGAAGCCTCGAAGATGGCTCCGCACAAGACCATGTTGATTACCACCGGTACCCAGGGTGAACCGATGGCTGCGCTGTCACGGATGGCCCGTCGTGAGCACAGGCAGATCACGGTGCGTGCAGGAGATCTGATTATCCTGTCATCGTCACTGATCCCGGGTAACGAAGAAGCAGTTTTCGGTGTGATCAATATGCTGTCGCAAATCGGCGCGGAATTGATCACCAACGCGGATGCCAAGGTGCACTCGTCAGGCCATGGTTATGCCGGTGAACTTTTGTTCCTGTATAACGCCGCGCGTCCGAAAAACGCCTGGCCGGTTCACGGTGAGTGGCGCCATCTCCGCGCAAATAAGGAGTTGGCGATCTCCACCGGCGTGCCGCGTGAGCGCGTTATGCTCGGACAAAATGGCGTGGTTATTGACATGGCGAACGGCAAAGCCGAAGTGGTGGGCCAAAAGACCGTTGGTAACCTCTACGTCGACGGTGTGAACATGGGCAACGTGGACGCCGACACCCTCGCCGATCGCACCAGCCTCGGGGCTGGCGGTGTGGTGTCGATTACCTGTGTGGTCGACAACCGCACCTCACAGTTGCTGGAGCGCCCACGCGTTGAAACCACAGGCTTTGCAGAAGACGATCGTGCGCTTATTCCACAGGTAGTCGAATTGGTGGACAACACCATGAATGATTTGGCCGCCGAAGGAGAAAACGATACCTACCGCATGGTGCAGAAACTTCGTCGCAAGGTTTCCCGTTTCATTGAGCAGAATTGGAAGCGTGAGCCAGTGATTCTGCCGACCGTCGTTCCAATGGCCTCCGAGATCGAGATCGTGGATGATGAAGAAGTCGACAACTCACGTGAATCTATCTAATCCTCTGGCTTTTTAGCCCGCGTAGATAGTTCAGATGGAACATGGCCCCGGGGTAACCTGGGGTCATGTCTTTTTCTGATTCTGAACGCCAGCTATTGGCCGACCTTTTCCTGGAAGTCGGCCCAGAAGCACCTACCTTGTGTGCAGGGTGGACGACTACCGATTTGGCTGCGCATTTATGGGTGCGTGAACACCGCCCCGAAGCTGCTGCGGGGATGGTGATTTCGCCGCTGAAAAATCACCTCGCGAGCGTACAGAATAAAGTGAAAAAGCAGGATTATTCGCAATTGGTAGAACACTGGCGCGCCGGCCCGCCGAAATTCTCACCGCTCCGGCTTGTTGATCGCACAATGAATGCAGCTGAGCATTTCGTTCACCATGAAGATGTTCGTCGCGCCCGCCCGTCGTGGAGCCCACGTGTACTTGAGGCAACAGCGACTGCTGCCTTATCCAAGTCATTGCCGCTGCTGGCGAAGGTGCTGCTTCGTCATTCGGAGTTACCAGTTATTTTGACCCCGACAAGCTTAGCTCCCCTGACTATTGGTGGTGAGCGGGGAGTGGTTGACCATGGCGATGCTGTCGCCCGTGTGTCCGGTGATATCGGAGAGCTCGTGTTGTGGGTTTTTGGTAGAGACGCTGTTGATGTTGCGATGACTGGCGATACCGCGAAAATTGTTCGGTCTAGTTCATAGACTTGACTTACAGATATGTAAGTTCATTCGCGTCAATGGTGTGGCGCTTGAGAAAAATGAGCATTGAGGTATTAGGGTATGGGTCATGTCTGTGAAGTCCACCAGCCCACGCAATACTCGAGGTGGTAGTGAGCGCAAAAAAGCCCGTTCCAATTCCACCCGCCCGGCGCCGCGCAGCCGCACCAGCCGCACGGAGACTAAGCCGAGCGGCAGCGCTGCGTCGACACGAGCTGGTGACAAGTCCACGCGGGACTCGGTGACAAAGGTGGAACCCACACATCCAGAAACGGCGGTATTTGGCTCTTCGCATCGCGCTGCGAACACCTCGCACGAACGTACGGGTAGCGCATTTCGGGCAGTCGGCTCGGGGATTGGGGCAGTTTTTTCCAAAACCGCTGAAGCGCTGACGAAGTTTGGCAATATTGGACAATCCGATGAAGAATACGACGAGTATGCCGAATATGACGATGATGTCGTAGCGTATAGAGGCAGCCACGGAAAACTTGATGAGGACCTCTATTCTGCGGATACCCCTGATAGTTCGGTGAAGCAGAAAAAACCGGCGAAGAAAACGGAATCTTCGGTTCGCTCGACCCCCGAGACATCAGATACTGACGAACTCGGCGATGAGGTATCGACAGCGCAGAAGGCTACCAGTGGCCCGTCGTCGCGCTCCGATGCCATCGCGTTGGTCTTAATTGGTATCGCCATAGTCTTGGGGGCCTCGGTCTGGCTTGATATCGCTGGATTCATCGGGCGTGGGATCGCGACAGCTACCCATGCAGTACTTGGAGCCGGCGCTTTTGTGATTCCCGTGGCTCTGGTGGTTGCCGCGGCAGCTCTGTTCTCTGGAAAGCGAGTGGCATTAGAAAACCGCGTGCGCGTCAGCGCTGGTACCGGCTTGATTGTGGTGTCGATGCTGGGGCTAATTCACCTGTTTTCTGGTGCACCAGATTCTTGGGCGGAACGATTTGTCGCCGGGGGTGCACTCGGGGCGTGGACAGGTGGTGCCCTAGCCGCCGGATTTAGTTCATACGTAGCGGTGCCTTTACTGATTTTGGTAATTATTTACGGAGCCCTGAAAGTCACTGGGATCACCGTCAAAGAATTCGCTGAGTACCTTCGCGAGGCAGTCTCTGGCAATGCTGGCGATACTGAAGCAAGTGCCGAGGATTCCACAGAGCTAGATGATGCCTATGGCCACGTTGATGAGGACATCGATGCCATTGTTTCCGGAGGGCCTCGAACGCCACGTCGTCGCGCACCAGTGCGTGCGACACCTGTCGTTCCGCCAGCTCGTTCTGCGGGCAGAGGGACAGTACCCGTGAATGCTGCGCGCGCTGTTGCACCAGCCGCCCAGCAATTAAACAATGCTGGGCACAAGGCACGTAGTGAATCGGCGTTGGATAACGGGCGGGAAGAACAGACTGAGGTATTGCGAAATACTGGAGCAAACGCACGCAGCGAGCAATCCTCGGCGTCTACTGCGGCAGCGCGGCGTGCACCGTCTGTGAGTGACACCGATGAGATCCCAGCAGTACCCGATTCCTCGCGCGCCGGTTCGGAGAACTCTTCTACCAGCGCTGGTTCGGAACACACTGAGGTGCTTCCAGTAGGATCTCGCGATGCTGTCGCCCAAGCACACGATAGTTTGCAGCAACAGAAGAAGCCGGTACCGCAGGCACCTCAGGCAAAGGCCTCACACGCTCCGCACACCGAACAGACAGTGCCAGAGGTCATCGACGCGGAACCGGCCGACGGAACGGAGTTGAATTCCGAAACGGTGCTTGAGCCGGTTGAATATTCGATTCCATCACCGGGATTGTTGGAGCCGGGTCGCGCACCGAAGACGCGCACCGAGACTAATGACCGCACTATTGAAGCCATCGACGCCTGCTTCGCAGAGTTCAAGGTGGATGCAGAAGTTACTGGTTTCACGCGCGGCCCAACAGTGACGCGTTATATCGTTGAGCTGGGTCCAGGTGTGAAAGTCAGCAAGATTACCAACCTGCAGTCGAACCTGGCTTACGCGGTAGCGACAGGAAACGTGCGTATTTTGGCGCCAATTCCGGGCAAGTCGGCAGTTGGTATCGAGGTGCCAAATTCTGATCGTGAGATCGTGCGGCTGCGTGATGTTCTGGAATCTGAGGTTATCAATGGCGACGAGGATCCGACGTTGGTTGGATTGGGTAAAGATATCGAAGGCGAATTTATCTCGTCGTCTATTCAGAAGATGCCACACTTGCTTGTTGCCGGTTCGACTGGTTCTGGTAAATCGGCATTTGTTAACTCCATGCTGGTCTCGTTGCTCACGCGTGCGACTCCGGATGATGTGCGCTTGATTTTGGTGGATCCGAAGATGGTGGAATTGACTCCTTATGAGGGTATTCCACACCTGATCACGCCAATTATCACCCAGCCAAAGAAGGCTGCGGCCGCGTTGCAGTGGTTGGTGGAAGAAATGGAGCAGCGCTACCAGGACATGCGGTCGGCGCGGGTCCGTCACATCAAAGACTTCAACCACAAGGTCCGCACCGGTCAGGTGCAAGCACCTGCGGGCTCTGAGCGTGTGATGGAACCTTATCCATTCATTGTATGTGTCGTTGATGAGTTGGCAGATCTGATGATGACCGCACCGAAAGAGATTGAAGAATCGATCGTGCGTATCACGCAGAAGGCGCGTGCGGCGGGTATCCACTTGGTATTGGCCACCCAGCGCCCGTCGGTCGACGTGGTGACCGGTTTGATCAAAACCAACGTGCCATCGCGTTTGGCATTTGCGACGTCGTCGTCGACGGACTCGCGCGTGATTTTGGACCAGACCGGTGCCGAACAACTGATTGGTATGGGTGATGGCCTGTTCATCCCACAGGGTGGACGTCCAGTGCGCATGCAGGGTGCCTTTGTATCCGATGACGAGGTCTATGCCGTGGTAGAAGCGGCTAAGGCGCAAGGGGAGCCGGACTATACCGAGGGCGTGACCGAGGATAAACAAGCTGAGGCGAAGAAGGCGATTGACGACGACATCGGTAAGGACATGGATGACTTGCTGGAGGCCGTCGAGCTGGTTGTAACCTCCGGACTGGGATCCACGTCGATGCTGCAGAGGAAGTTGCGTATTGGTTTCGCCAAAGCTGGTCGTTTGATGGATTTGATGGAAACTCGTGGAATCGTCGGCCCTTCAGAAGGCTCGAAAGCCCGTGAAGTGTTGACTAAACCAGAAGAGCTGGATACGACCATATGGATGATCAAAGGTGCGGATCCAGCTGAGGCTCCGAAGGAAGTACAAGAACAGGAAGCGCACTTTGGTGAAGCTGCCGAGGATGACTCATCAGATGGTACGGGAGCGCCTCAAGTATCTAAGGCGTCCTATAACCCCACCTCATCGGCGTTTTAAAGCGTGATTATCGGGGTTCGCTTTGGAGTGCGCTAAACTGTAGAGCAGTCCATGGAGGGGAGTATCCTCAACGCGACAGTAATCGTCAACACGGTGGCAGCGGCTTTGCTGGCGCCCGGTTCTGTCGGTCCACCCCACGCGGCATGAGGGAGCACAATAAAGTTTTGAGCTCTTCGAGCAGCAATGACGGCAACAGCTAGTGCGTCGCAAAGCGTGACTGTTTCTGAGCTGTCCGTGTGTGTGGGTTGTGGGTAGGAGAGACCTCTGGTCCATCTACATGCTGACCGGAGGTCGTGGTGGGAGTACCACTTGTTGTTTGGCTGATTACTATCGCAGCTATCGCTGGGTTTTTCATATTTGATTTCTATACTCACGTTCGCAAGCCACATGCGCCTACGCTGAAAGAGGCTGGTTTCTGGTCAGCGTTTTATATCGGCATCGCGTTATTGTTCGGCGTCGTCGTGTGGTTTGGATGGGATGCGCAGCACGGCATTGAATATTTCACTGGTTATGTGACCGAAAAAGCATTGTCGATTGACAACCTCTTTGTGTTTGCCTTGATTATTGGTGCATTTCAGGTGCCGAGGCAGTACCAGCAAAAGGTATTGCTGATCGGCATTGTTCTCGCCCTTATTTTCCGCCTGATCTTTATCCTTGCCGGTTCCGCGCTTATTTCTGCTTGGTCAGATATTTTTTACGTATTTGCGATCTTTTTGCTGTACATCGCCATCAAGCTGGTAGTCGATGAGTTCCGTGACAAACCGGAAACGCATCCAAATGACATGCTGGCCATCAAAATGATCCGTAAGGTCATGCCGGTCACGAAGGATTACCAGGGCGATAGTTTAGTCGTGCGTAACGCAGGAAAACTGGCGGTCACCCCACTGCTGGTCGCACTTCTGGCCATCGGCTTCGTGGATGTCATGTTTGCATTCGACTCGATCCCAGCAATTTACGGAATTACCACCGAGGCTTATTTGGTATTCGCGGCCAATGCCTTTTCACTCATGGGCTTGCGGCAATTATATTTCTTGCTTGATGGTTTGCTGGATCGCTTGATTTACTTGGCATACGGTTTGGGTGTCATCTTGGGATTCATCGGCATCAAACTACTGCTGCACGCGTTGCACGAAAATAATCTGCCGTTTATCAGTGGTGGAGAAAACTTGTCTGTGCCAGAGATATCCACAGTAGGCTCACTAATCTTTATTGTCTTGACGCTGGTAGTGACAGTGGTTGCCTCGGTGATCAAATCTCGCCGGGATGTCGCGCAAGGTGCAATTGATACGCGTAAACATCGGCCGGGGGTCTAGGCAAAAGGTGAATCGGAACGGGGTAGGATCAGGAGTGTGAGTACCCCAGCTGCGAAGCCGTCCAACCTAAATCTCCCAAACGTTCTCACGAGTTTGCGGATCGCCTTCATCCCGGTCTTTGTGTGGCTCGTTCTAGCGGGCGGGGGCACCGAAATTGGCTGGATGTGGGCGGCGTTCTTGGTTTTTGTCGCGCTCATGATTACCGATAAGCTCGATGGTGACATCGCGCGAGCACGCGGATTGGTAACAAATTTCGGCAAGATTGCCGACCCGATAGCCGACAAAGCACTGATGACTTCTGCGTTGGTGAGCTTGAATATTATCGGTGAGCTTTCGGTATGGATAACGGTCGTTATTTTAACCCGTGAATTCGGCATCACCGTCTGGCGCTTCGCGCTTTTGCGTCGTGGAAAGGTAGTCCCAGCTAGCCAAGGAGGCAAGCTAAAAACCGCGCTGCAAGCGCTCGCCGTCGCACTCTACCTATGCCCGCTGCCAAGCTGGATGGACGCGCCGACGCTATTGGTCATGCTGGCTGCCGTCGTCGTGACTGTATGGACCGGCTTTGCCTATTTGCGTGATTCACAGCGGGAGAATTAAAACGTGCCAGCATTTCGAACTGCATACTCTGGGGACTGCCGCGATAATGCCTGCGACGATGCACGAGATGGTGATGCCCGCGCAGTGCTTGAGCTGTTGGAAGCCCGCAGCCAAACCCTGGCGACGTGTGAATCGCTGACGGCAGGTGGAGTGGCAGCGCGCCTTGCAGATATACCCGGGGCATCTGCTGTTTTGCAAGGAGGGCTAGTTACCTATTCTGCCGACCTCAAGGTGCTGCTGGCCGGCGTGGATCGTGATCTGATCACGCGCTACGGGGTAGTGTCTGCCGAGTGCGCGCAAGCGATGGCTGCCGGTGCCCGCAAGGCATGCAGGACTGATTGGGCAGTATCTCTTACTGGTGTGGCAGGGCCTGGTCCGGCTGATGGGCGTGCTGCCGGTGATGTCTACATTGCGGTCGCGGGGCCGACATCTGCATCGTCAGCAGTGCAGTTGTACCACTGGCCGAATCTCACGCGCGGACAGGTGCGTGAAAACTCAGTTCGAGCTGCGTTGCGACTACTACTATCTGTGCTTTCTACTGGCTAGTCGATTGCTATTTAAGGTAATTATTGGATCGACGTAGTAGATCGCTGATACGTTCGACAAACTATGGAATTTAGAGTCTCGGTGTTTAAAGCCGTTGTATACTAGCCGGTGATCCCACACCATGAGGTGGGAACAAAATATGAACTCGAATCGTTGGAATAAGTGATGGCAACTCAATCAGTAGTACTTGATACTCCGATTATCACCGGAGAAACCACCGCATATCACGAGCGTTTGGCTAAGCCAGAGCCTCTGTTGCGGCAGGCTTTAGGCTTGGCGCTGCGTGCCTTCCGCGCTGATAAAGGTGTTACGTTGCGTGAACTGGCGAAAGCGGCACGGGTTTCACCTGGTTATATCTCCGAGCTTGAGCGTGGGCGCAAAGAAGTTTCTTCGGAACTTCTTGCGTCGGTCTGCCACGCTCTGAATGCAACCGTGGCTGATGTGCTCATTGAAGCCGCCGGAAATATGGCAATGACTTCCGTTGATCAAGAGCTGGCGCAAACCTCACCTGCCGCCGCGGAGCCTGCTTCGCAGTCTTAGGCTTGCTGCTTTCGGTGGCCAGTTCATGGAAAATTGATTCGTAGTTCATTCCAGGCCGCGGTGGCTTTACACCGACAACCACAATTCGACCTAGATACGCACACAGGAAGGTGCTTGATTTAGCATGGCTAATCCTTTTAGCAAGGCATGGAATTATTTCATGGCTCTGTTCGATTCGAAGATCGATGAGCACGCGGACCCAAAGGTCCAGATCGAGCAAGCGATTAGCGATGCGAAGCGGCAACATCAGGAGCTGTCGCAACAGGCGGCCGCAGTGATCGGTAATCAACGCCAGTTAGAGATGCAGTTGAACCGCAGGCTTAATGAGGTAGAAAAGCTGCAGTCGAATACGAAGCAAGCGTTGGAATTGTCGGATAAAGCCCGCAGTGAAGGTGATGAGCGAAAGGCTATCGAATACGAAAACGCTGCAGAGGCTTTTGCTGCACAGTTGGTGACTGCAGAGCAATCTGTAGAAGAGACCAAGCACCTGCACGATCAAGCACTGAAACAGGCTGACCAGGCTAAGCAGGCTGTAGAGCGCAATAATATGCAGCTGCAAGAAAAGGTACAGCAGCGGTCCAAGTTGCTGAGCCAGCTGGAGCAGGCCAAGATGCAGGAAAAGGTTTCGGAGTCGCTCAACTCCATGAACAACCTCACCAATGATTCCTCACCATCGCTTGATAGTGTTCGCGACAAGATTGAACAACGCTATTCGCGTGCATTGGGCCTAGCTGAACTGGCGGAGAACTCCGTCCAGAACCGCATGCACGAGGTAAAGCAGGCTGGTATCCAGATGGCTGGTCATTCGCGGCTTGAGCAAATTCGGGCCGAGATGGGCGGGTCAGGTTCTGCACAGAAGTCGGTGTCGCAAGGGCAATCGGGTGGACCGAAACAGGTGACGTCTGGTCAACAAGGTGGTGCCCAGGCAGACCAGCAGGCTCAGCCGCAAGTTTCGGAAGACGAAATTGCTAAACGCATGCGGGAACTTCGTGGGGAATAGCAACTACGATTGCACAAGATCCCGAGTTTAAGGCGGTGTTGCTATGCGACTAACTGAATTCAGCCGACTATTGCACGACGAATTTGGGGAAACCCAAGCGAAATGGATTGCCCATTCTCACGTGTTGACCGGGCGTGAGGCCACCGCCGACGAACTTATCGAAGCAGGAGTTGATCCCGCAGAGATTTGGGATGGGATCATGAATGATTTTCGCATCCCAGAAGAGCGACGCTTGGGTAAGGATAACCTTGGTTGGTGACCGGTCCCGATGCATGTTCTCGACAGCGTTGGGTGCACACGAATTTGATTCGGGTGCCGACGTGGTCGAGTAAAGGGAACTATTGAGCCAGCAATCTGTGCAGGTGGTTCATGCAAACTCTAAAAAAATGAGATGAGCGGAACCTTTTGAGGTTTTGTGGCGTCTAATGATGCACAGCGCACACGGGGAAAGAGAACAAGGAAAACAATAACTATGGCAACGAAGAAAAAAACTAGCGCTAAGAAAACGGAAAATGCGGGAGCAGATCGCCAAAAGGCACTCGATGCCGCAATGGCGATGATTGAAAAAGATTATGGCAAAGGCGCTGTCATGCGTCTGGGGGACGACGATCGCCCTCCAATTCAAGCTATTTCTTCGGGAAATACCGCAATCGACGTTGCCTTGGGCATTGGTGGTTTCCCGCGCGGGCGCGTTGTAGAAATCTACGGTCCGGAATCATCGGGTAAAACGACTGTGACCCTGCATGCCATTGCCGAGGCGCAGAAGGCAGGTGGCATTGCTGCGTTCATTGACGCTGAGCATGCTCTTGATCCAGAATATGCCCGTTTGCTGGGTGTCGACACCGATAACCTGCTAGTTTCGCAACCAGACACCGGCGAGCAAGCGTTGGAAATCGCCGATATGCTTGTGCGATCTGGCGCCATCGACATCATTGTGGTGGACTCAGTGGCAGCGCTGACTCCCAAGGCAGAAATCGAAGGTGAAATGGGTGATTCCCATGTTGGTCTGCAAGCTCGTCTGATGTCGCAGGCACTACGAAAGATGACCGGTGCGTTGTATAACTCTGGTACGACTGCGATCTTTATTAACCAGTTGCGTGAAAAGATTGGCGTCATGTTCGGTTCGCCTGAAACTACCACCGGTGGTAAAGCCCTGAAGTTTTATTCGTCAGTGCGCTGTGACATTCGCCGTATTCAGACGCTCAAGGACGGACAAGACTCCATTGGCAACCGTACCAAGCTCAAGGTTGTGAAGAACAAGGTATCGCCACCATTTAAGGTTGCTGAATTCGACATTATGTACGGCGAGGGTATCTCACGGGAGTCCTCGATCATTGATTTGTCTGTGGAAAACAACATCGTTAAGAAATCCGGCTCCTGGTTTACCTACGAAGGTGAGCAACTTGGGCAGGGTAAAGAAAAAGTCCGGCAATTTCTCAAGTCCAATCCTGAGCTGAGTGACGAGCTGGAGCAAAAGATTTTCCAAAAATTAGGAATTGGAAAATATGCTGCTAAAAATAGTGGCGAGGAGAGCCTGGACGTTCCGGGCTCTGATACGCCATTGAGCGAACAAACAGGCGCAGACAGCGACGCACCTGATTTTGATGATTCCGAAGAATAAACAACCTGTGGATCAGCCAGCTGGCGATTCGCACCCCAATTTGGAGAAAATCGCTCGTCTGCGCGATGCAATTGCGCAACACACGACCGATAATTCTGATGGCTCGTCAATCATTGATTACGAGCTAGAAGAACAAAAAACTCCTGTGCGTAAAAAAGCACTGGGCTTGCTTAATTACCGCGCACGATCCGTACAGGAATTGCGCGGTAAGCTTCTCGACGCAGAATTCGAAGCCGAAGTTATCGACGAGGTGATAGCGGATCTAGAGCGTGCGGATTTGCTTGATGATGAGAAATTTGCGCATGAGTGGGTTTATCAACGGCACAATCGCCGCGGGAAAACCAGACTGGTGCTTGATCATGAGTTAGCCGACAAAGGTATTTCGCCGGCCATCCGTGCGCAGGCCCTAGACCAGATTGACGACGACGATGAGGCTGAACTTGCCCAAGCCCTGGCAACGAAAAAAGCGAAGAAGGTCAAACGCATCGACGACCGGGCGGGATATGACAAAGAGCTTCGAAAAATTGTTGGTGTGCTAGCCCGGCGAGGATTTGGCCAGGGGATGGCTTTACGATACGCCAGACAGGCACTCGATGAACGCTGTGATGAGCTAGAGATAGATCCTCGCTAGCACAACCAGACACTGTCCGAGATGATGGCCAGCAGCAAAGTGATAGTGCGCCTTGCTGCTGGCCATCGCGCTTATCTCGTGTGTTAACCCAGGGTTCGTGATGGCGTCGTAATGATCAACTCGTTGTCGATTTCTGCGTACCGTGGTAGCCAAACTTGGGATTTCGTGGCAACCTTGGTGTTCAATGAGAAAATACAATGGTAGAAAACTTCGGACTAGCACATAGCTCTAAGGCACGACACCGTCGTGCGCACAGACTTTGTTTCACGGTAGGGGAGAGCATTAGTGACGGGTATTTCTGCCAACGGGCTGTATAAAATTTTCGGGAAAAACCCCAAGCGTGGCGTTGATGCGCTACATCGCGGGGTTAGCCGCGCAGCGCTGCGCGAAGACGGACTCACGGCTGCAGTTATTGATGCTAGCTTCGAAGTAGTCCCAGGAGAAGTATTTGTTGTCATGGGGCTTTCAGGCAGTGGCAAGTCCACTCTCATCCGCATGGTTAATGGTTTGCACACAGCTACCGCTGGGGAACTGCGTCTAGGGGGCCACTTGATCACGGATATGTCCGAAGCTGAGCTCCGCGCAGTCCGCCGTGACACCATCTCGATGGTCTTTCAAAATTTCGCTCTACTACCGCACCGGACTGTCGGAGAAAATGCCGCGTATGGCTTAGAGATCAAGGGCGTAAATAAGTCTGAGCGGGAAGAAAAAGCTCGGAAAGCTTTACAAATGGTGGGATTAGAAGGCTGGTCACACTATCGGCCGGATGAATTATCAGGCGGAATGAAACAACGCGTTGGCTTAGCGCGAGCGTTGGCGAACGATACCGATATTTTGCTCATGGATGAGGCTTTTTCTGCACTGGATCCGCTAATTCGCAAAGAAATGCAGGATCACCTGATGAATCTGCAACAAGAACTGGGCAAAACCGTATTGTTCATTACCCACGATCTTAATGAGGCGATGCGCATTGGTGATCGAATTGCGGTGATGCGTGATGGCCGGATTGAGCAAATAGGTACGGCTGGGGAGATCCTCCGTGAGCCTGCTAACGACTACGTCGCACAGTTCATTCACGATGTCGACCGTTCTCGAGTATTGCTCGCCGGCGATATCTGTCAATCTGCGGCAACTCCGCTGTCGGATGAGCCAACCGCAGACAATGCCCATATCGTCGCCGCGGATACCCCGATTGCCCAGTTATTTTCCCGCGCTGCACGCCACGAGCAACCACTCGTCGTCAAGAATAGCGATGGTGGGATCGACGGCATCATAACGCGAGAAACATTGCTTACAGCCGCAGCTGATCATTCCGAAATCTCCGAAGAAGGTGGCCGCTCATGGCACTGAATGAAGAATTAGTCCCACGCATTCCGTTAGGAACTTGGGGCGATGATGCCTTGATGTGGCTGCGGGAAAACGCCTCTATTGTTTTTGATGTCTTTTCCACGGTCACGTCGTTTCTGGTTGAAGGTCTCGCCGACGGTTTGAAGGCAATACCGGCGTTTTTGTTGTTGCTCATTTTCGCGTTTGCCGGTTGGGCGCTGCGATCCTGGCGGCTGGCAATTGGCGTGGCACTAACTTTCTTGCTGGTTATGGGAATGCGTCAATGGGAGCAGATGCTGGACACCATGGCTTTGGTGATCATTGCGACGCTGGTTGCGGTGGTCATTGCAATTCCGGTGGGGATCTGGGCTGCGAAAAACGATCGAGTCTCCGCCGTGGTTCGCCCAATTTTGGATTTTATGCAGACCATGCCAGCCTTCGTATACCTACTGCCAGCGGTGATGTTTTTCTCCATCGGAGTGGTTCCGGGCACCTTCTCGACGATTATTTTTGCTCTGGCCCCGGGCGTGCGCATGACCGAATTGGGTATTCGCCACGTCGATGCGGAGACCGTGGAAGCTGGGCGCTCCTATGGTGCTACCGATCGCCAAATTCTTCGTGGCATCGAATTGCCCTTAGCCATGCCATCGATCATGGCCGGTATTAACCAGATCATTATGCTTTCGCTATCAATGGCAGTAATTGCAGGCATGGTCGGTGCCGATGGACTCGGCAAAGAAGTCGTCGCAGCGATTTCCACGCTGAATCTGGCGCAAGGACTGGAAGCCGGCCTTGCAGTGGTAATCCTGGCGGTCTTTTTGGATCGTCTCACCGCAGCTCTGGGCAATCCTGGCGATTATCCGTCGTCGTTGCTTGCTCGTTGGCGCAAACGGAAACGCGATAAGCACAAAGCACATTCGACACTGGCCGCCGGTGCCAAATAAAGACAGAACACGTTAGCGAGGGCACACTCACGCACTCGTTAACGCATAACTTCATATCGCAGTCAATCCCATGACATCTCTGTGAGTGGCGAAAGGACAACCCATGATTAACCGAAAACTTCTTGCCGGAGCGGGAGCTAGCGCCTTGGCGCTGACTCTAGCCGCCTGCGCTGATGACGGCGGCGATAGTGCAGCCAATGGCGCTGGTGACGCGACGATTACCTTGGGCTACCTACCGTCGTGGCCAGACGGATTGTCCACCGCCTATCTTATCGAGCACTTTTTGGAAGAAGCTGGCTACGAGGTCGAGCATGATCCGCAATCAGAAGCAGCCGTGCTCTACACCGCCGTAGCCAATGGCGATATCGATATGTATCCATCCGCGTGGCCAGAAATGACCCATGACCACTACATGGAAGAACATGGCGACAACATCGAAGATCTGGGTGCTTACTACGACAATGCCCAATTGACGCTGGCGGTTCCGGAGTATGTCGAAGGCGTCGACAAGATTGAAGATCTCAAAGGCCAAGGTGAGCGCTTCGGCGGCCGCATCGTGGGTATTGAGCCATCCGCCGGCTTGACTGACCAGACAGAAAACTCGGCGATGCCAGCGTATGATCTTGACGACGAATACCAGCTGGCTACTTCTTCTACTCCTGCGATGCTGGCTGAGCTTGATGCCGCGATCCAGGATGAAGAAGATATTGTCGTGACTCTGTGGCGGCCACACTTTGCCAACCATGTCTTCCCGGTTCGTGATCTGGAAGATCCAGACAAGGTGATGGGCGAGGCCGAAGCGTTGCATTGGTTGGCGCGCAGCGGTTTCAGCGAGGAATTCCCAGAACTGGCCGATTGGTTCGCTGAGCTCAGCATGACTGATGAGGAATACGGTGCGCTGGAAGATCTCGTCGTCAACGAGTTTGAGGGCGAAGAAGACAAAGCCATTGCAGCCTGGCTCGAGCAGTACCCAGACGTCATTCCTGCAGCACCCCAGCGTTCCTAGGTTTCCGGTAATGCTCCGCAGGTGCTTTCTGCAGGATGTCGATAGGACCGGTATTCGGTCGCTGGGGCGAAAGGCACTCAGCTAACCGGGTATCCGGCTGTTATGAACTCTCGCGGGAGGTCACTACAATGTCCTTCCGTGAGCATGCGCAACGAGAATAGGGAATACACCACCGAGATGCGGCAGAACGCAGTCGATATGACCACTGGCTCCACTGAGCAAGCAGACCCCGCGGGATCTCCGCGCACCTATGAGGTGCGCACCTTTGGTTGCCAAATGAACGTGCATGACTCAGAACGTCTGGCTGGGTTGCTGGAAGATGCGGGCTATGTCTCCGCCGCAGAATATGGCGCTCATGCCGGAGCGGATGCCGAATCGGTGCAACCTGATCTCATCGTATTTAACACCTGCGCAGTACGAGAAAATGCTGATCAGCGCTTATACGGAACTCTGGGTAATTTAAAAAAGACCAAGGAAAATCATCCTGGTATGCAGATTGCCGTAGGCGGCTGCCTGGCGCAAAAAGACAAAGACGCGGTTCTGAAAAATGCCCCGTGGGTCGATGCCGTTTTCGGCACCCACAACATGGGCTCGCTGCCGACGCTTTTGGAACGGGCGCGTCACAATGAGGAAGCCCAAGTAGAGATCGTTGATGCTTTGGAAGATTTCCCGTCGGTGTTGCCAGCCAAGCGCGAATCTGCTTATTCCGGATGGGTATCGATTTCTGTTGGGTGCAATAACACCTGCACATTTTGCATTGTGCCATCGTTGCGCGGTAAAGAAATTGACCGCCGCCCAGGAGATATTCTCGCGGAAGTGAAAGCGCTCGTGGACCAGGGCGTTAGTGAAGTTACCCTCCTCGGACAAAACGTGAATGCTTATGGGGTGAACTTCGTGGACCCTGACCTGAAGCGTGATCGCAGCGCGTTTTCGAAGTTGCTTGCAGCCTGCGCGCAGATTGAAGGATTGGACCGGCTGCGTTTTACCAGCCCACACCCTGCAGAATTCACGAGTGATGTGATTGACGTGATGGCGCAGTACCCGGTTATTTGTCCACAGTTGCACATGCCGTTGCAGTCGGGTTCGGACAAAGTGCTTAAAGATATGCGCCGTTCGTATCGCAGCAAGAAATTCATGAAAATCGTGGATGAGGCTCGAGAAAAAATTCCCGGAGCTGCAATTACCACCGATATCATTGTCGGATTTCCTGGTGAGACCGAAGAGGACTTCCAGGCGACGATGGAAATCGTTCGCCGTGCTCGATTCTCCTCTGCTTTTACCTTCCAGTATTCCCCACGCCCAGGTACTCCCGCCGCGGACATGGATGAGCAGATCCCGAAGGATATCGTGCAGGATCGTTTTGAGCGCTTGGTGGCGCTACAAGACGAAATCATGCTGGAGGACAACCGTGCCCTGGTGGGCACCGAAGTAGAATTGCTAGTCCAAGCAGGCGGCGGACGGAAAAATGACCAGACGAATCGCCTATCTGGCCGTGCCCGTGATGGCCGTCTTGTGCACTTTGACCCTAGCGGCAATCTCGATGGCGAAATTCGGCCCGGCGATGTGGTCGTGACTACTGTGACCTCTGCGAAGCCATATTTCCTTATCGCGGACGGAGGTGTGAGCCACCACCGCCGCACGAAAGCTGGTGACATGTCCGGTGCCGGTAAGACCCCGAGTACTGCACCAGTGGGCGTGAGCTTGGGCTTGCCGACGGTTGCTGCTCGCAGCAATTAGGCGCGTCTTATACCATCGGTGACATGTCTACTTCGTCCTCTTCGGAACCAGTGTCGGACTCATCATCATCGACCCCACAGCAGCCACAACCGCAGCAGTCACAGTCACAGGAGCCGACGCGCCGTCCGACTGCGGCCGAATCAGCCGTCGTCGAAAAGCGAGCCGCACGCACGATGATGCTGGGGAAAGCAGCTTATGTGCTGATTGCTGCCATTGCGGGCTATGTCGGGTTTCTGTTGTTGCCGTATGCCGGCAGCGCGCGTGGTTATGAAGCTTTGCTGGGAACCAGTGAGGTCACCACGACGATTGAACAGGTTCATGCAGTGCTGTTAACCGTCGGCATTGGTATCGCGAGCACTCTCGTGGTTATCACCCGCTTTGCTCCGGCAGGCCTGATTGGCTGGATGTGTGTGACCGTTGCGCTGCCGTATTCGTTGTTCTCGTTGTGGGTGCGCCACACCGGGCCACATGATGGAGAAAATACTCCGCATTCCATTGGGATGTACGTTGGCATAGTGGCTGCTATTTTCGCGTTTGGTGCGTATTGTTCGGTGGCGCTGAAACGTAATCCGCAGCAGCAAGCCGCGGCTCGGATGCGCGCTGATTCGACCACTATTGACGATATTGCCCGCTTGCAGCGAGCATCGGGTATGGAAGTCCAGAACACGGATTATGATTCAAACCCGCTGTTTGTCGATGACCGACGTCGGCATGCAGCTTCGCGCACGCAAAGGGACAACTAACCTTCAGGTCCTCACCACTAATCTGCGGCTGTCTCGGCGGAGGGAAGTCGTTTTTCCCATGTCGAGCTGCAACTGAGCTCGACGGCACCAAGGCTGCGATAAAGTGAGCGCATATGGCCGGGCTGATCCGGGATGGATCCGTAAATCCGGTTCACGCTCGGCCACATTTCTTGTGCAGCGTGGATAGCTTCGAATTTCACGTGGCTTGCTAAGCCTTGCCGACGTCGCGTGCGGGCGGTCACGGTCAGTGTCCATTCCGCTACTGTTGGGTCGGAGCCATAGTGCCGCGCAATTTCGGTCAAGGCGCAAATCTTGTCTGTCTGCTTGTCGACGAGTGCGAACAACAAAGTCGAGCCACCGCGATCGCGCAATCGCTGGGCAGCTTGCTCCATACGGGTCGGTGTCCATTCGATGGGGTCGAGTTCCATCCCACCGCTGGGAACATCGATGGAAGCAACCGTTAACAGCTGTCGGATTTGCGGGGCGTATTCGTCGGCAATGGCGTAGTCCCGCCATGCCAACAGTCGATAGCCTGGGTGGTTTTCTGCTCCACTGTGTGCTTGCTGTCTGGCTACGTGCGTTTGTTCCGTAGCATGTTCCGCAGGGATATATGCCTGTATGTGCCCCAAATGGCGGTGGTAGCCGGAATCGATGATGGCAGGATAAAACGGGTCCGCATCTGGTGGGCAATCAGCCGGATGATGCACGGTAATCTGTGCACGGCTTCGCCCCAGTTGAGCCGCGATGTGCTCGGCGGAAGCGAGCAGCCGTGCCGTTACTTGCTTGGTCTTATCATCTGCGGATTCGCCGGGCAACGGTAGCAGGTCAATATCGAGGACGCATTCAATCTCGGCGATACTGGTATCTTCCAGTAGCGGCAATGTCAGGTGAATAAAACCAACAAAATTGGGTTCGCCACCCGGCCAAGCATGGCCGCGGATACCACACTCGCGCGGGTTATCCGTGGAACTAATGAGCGGATAGGACAGTTCAGAGACCTCGCCCAGTGGGGGCGCTTCGCACAGCGCGAATAGATACGTTGCTGACTCGGCTGAGCCTGCGAGTTGGGTGACTACACGTTCCGGTGCTGCAGAGGCAGCTGGATCCGGCGTCGCATCCTGCGCAGCTACGTTTGCGGCGAGGACGAAATCGCGGATTTCATCGCTAGGTGCAAGCAGCGTGTGTGCCTGCTGTGCATTCTGTGGCGTCTGCGGCCGCTGCCGACGGACGGGAGCAGCGAATTGGGCTACGTGCATCTAGTTGGTGGTATCGTCTAGGCTTTGCTCTGCCATCTGCGTCCATTCACGCCATTGGTTAGCCTGCTCGCGCAGAGCATTCGCTCGTGCTGCTTTTCCGGCCTTTTCCGCAGCTTCGGCTTGTGCGGCGAAATCATCGGCCTTCGCCTGGAATTGTGCGATCCGTGCCTGCGCCTCGGGGTCAGTGCGTTTCCACTCAGCTTCCTCTGCTTGTGAAACCCGGGCTTCTACTGCGGCAATTTTGTCCTCATATTCGCGCACTTGGCCACGGGGTACAAACCCGATTTCGTCCCACTGCTCTTGCAACTCCCGTAGCTTTTCGCGGGCGGTGGCAATGCCTTTGGCAGGGTCGACGAGCTCGTCGTACCGCGCGAGCAACTCGTCTTTGCGCTTTGCGTTGTTCGCAAACTCCTCGTCTTTTTCGGCCTGGGCAGCATCGCGCGCACTGAAGAATTTATCTTGTGCTGCACGGAAACGTGCCCAGAGAGCATCATCTGCGGCGCGGGGCGCGCGGCCAGCTGCTTTCCACTCCCGCATGAGATCGCGGTAGGCGCCTGCTGTACGGGACCAATCCGTGGAATTTTGCAAGGCTTCAGCCTTGTCCGCTAGGGATTCCTTTGTCTTTTGCGCTTGGGCGCGCTGCTTATCTAAGTCTGCGAAGTGTGCCCCACGGCGCCGGTGGAAACTGTCTCGGGCGCGGGAAAAGCGTTTCCACAACTCGTCATCAGTGGCACGGTCCAGTCCTTTAATGGACTTCCACTCTTGCACGATGCTGCGCAAGCGATCGCCGGAGGCCTTCCAATCGGTGGAATGCTCGGCGATTGCTTCGGCTTCTTCAGCCAGCGTGGTCTTTGCGGCTTCAGCAGCGGCAGCACGTTGTTGTTGGTCCCGTTGTGCTTGCTGGGCGGCGTCGTCGCAACGGTGGATAATTTCGGCAAGCCGCTGGTCGAGGGCAGGTAGGTCACCGACCACAGCTGCCTCCGCTAGGTTTTCACGTTGTGTCTGTGCTGAGCGTGCGATGTCGGCAGCATCGTGCGGATGAGCCCGCAGTCGAGTTTCGAGTACTTCCGCCTGGGTCGCTAATTCCTCGAACTTGGCGCCAAAATGCGCCAGGCCATCTGCACTGCTGCCAGCCTGCCAGGACCCCACTATGCGTTCGCTGCCGCTGAGCACGCTGGTGAGGTAGACCGTGCCGTCGTCGGTGATGTAGCCGTGCTCACTGGGTTTCGAGGAGATCGGCGCAGAAACAGGCACAGGAGTGGGCGTAGACGCGGACATGCCTGCCGTGCGGATGCCTCCATGTGAGCGTGGACCCGGCTTCGGCATGGATGCTGGGGATGGGCTGGGCGTGTGCTGCTGTGTCATGTCTGAGGGTCCTCGAATTTTCGTGAACTAATACTGTAAAACTCGTTGGGCAGTTGTGGACAGTTGATGGACAGTTTCTGCTCACTCCGCATATGACGAGTGAGCATCACTTGTGTTTTCAAACTTACCTGTCTCGATTTGATGATGTCACCAGAGCCTCCAGCTGTCTATGTGGTTAGGCGACTCATGGCGGAGGTCGTTATTCGCATTATGTGAAAAGCAGCGACGCTCGGTTAGGCTATTGCTTGTGATCTCGCAGCAGCCAAATCCGTCAAAATCGCCAGGGCCTGGCTCAGCGTCAGCCGCCTCGATAGGTCAGATAAACGCGCATGGTATGGAGTATTTCTGTCAGCTGTGCGTGGTGCCAACGAGCCCAGCGCTTGTTGCGGAATTGGCTCCAGCCGATCCTGCAAGTGCTGAGATCCGTGAACACATCCGGGGCCTACTCACTGATCTCATCGAGAAGGACACGGCTGGTGAAAACACGGCTGGTGAAAATGCAGTCAGCGAGATCGTACTTGTTGGATCGCAGGATCCGCAGTGGCGGACAGCGCATCGCGGGAGTTTTCGGGCGTGGGGTGCTCCACAGGTTCAGCTTGCCGACGGCTACTTTCTCGCGGAACTCGTGCTGCGCTATCTGTGCGTGGAATGGGAGCATCTCATCAGTGCAAGCTATCCCAGCCTGGTGGAGCTGCTGACTTCGCATCGTTTAACTCCAGAAACGGTCGTGTTGTTGGGTATTGATGGGAGCGCGGGGTTGGGGCCACGTGCACCTTTGGCCGAGCTGCCAGCCGCACCAGCAGCCGATCGTTGGGCACGGGCCTTGTTGGACAGCGGCAGTGCTAAAACGAGCGCTAGCGCTAGTGTTGTGGATCATGACGCCGACGCATATTACGCACGAGATGGGGAAGCGGAACCTGCCGGGCGGTTGTCGGAAAAGTTTCTTGCGTTTACTGAGCCACCGAGCAGCCAGCAGCTGCAGGGCGCCGGTATCCGGGAACCGGCCTTGTGGCTCGAGTTAGCTTCGCTACATGCTGCTGGAGCATTGACACAGATGAAATTGCGTCATGCGGATATCAGCCATGGGGTAGCTCGCTATATTGCGACTGGGCAGATTATTGGGCGCACCGGTAAGAAAGGGGATGAGGTGTGCACGGACAGCCTGGAGTAGGTAGGGCCAGCAACGGAGGGAACAACGCTGACAAGGACAACCCCATGACATTAGATTCACCGGTGCAGGAGCCGATAAAAAGCAGTAGCTCTGGTCTGTGCCCGATTGCGGTCGTGGGGCCTACTGGTGCTGGAAAATCCGAATTGGGGTTGGCGCTTGCGCGCGAATTTGACGGTGAGGTGGTCAATGTTGATTCCATGCAGCTCTATCAAGGGATGGATATTGGAACTGCAAAACTCGCCCCGGAAGAACGCGGTGGTATTCCGCATCACCAGTTAGATGTTCTTACGGTCAGAGATACTGCCTCAGTGGCGGAGTATCAGCGTGCCGCCGTGGCGGATGTCGACGACATCTTGGCAAGAGGGAAAACCCCGATTATGGTCGGCGGTTCCATGATGTATGCCCAGGCGCTCCTTGATCAATGGGAATTTCCGCCAACGAAGCCATCCGTGCGCGATAAATATTATGAGCGACAACACAGGCTGGGAACGAAAGCGTTGCATGCTGAGCTAGCCGAGATTGATCCCGCTGCCGCACAAATCATTGAGGAAAATGACCCCAGGCGGATCGTGCGCGCATTAGAAGTCATCGAACTCACGGGTAAACCATTTCGCGCTAGTCAACCCGATAAAACTGCTGCTTACCGCTGGAATACTACTGTTTTTGGCTTGCGCGCTGATCCTGCGTGGTATGCCGAGCGTATTACATTACGCACTGCAACCATGTTTGCCTCCGGGCTTGTCGACGAGGTCCGCAATCTCATCGACGAGGGACTTGTGGCGGATTCCACCGCTGGACGTGCAATCGGTTATTCGCAGGTACTCGCGCTGCTTGCTGGCGAGCTGACAGAAGAGGAAGCTGAAGAACAAACGCTAATCGCGACGAGACAATATGCGCGACGGCAACGG
Source organism: Corynebacterium sp. LaCa_70 (assembly GCF_058182015.1). Lineage (NCBI taxonomy): Bacteria > Bacillati > Actinomycetota > Actinomycetes > Mycobacteriales > Corynebacteriaceae > Corynebacterium > Corynebacterium sp. LaCa_70. The sequence goes on along the minus strand of NZ_CP190914.1, from coordinate 1,379,217 downwards.
TCCTGGTTTCGCCGTGATAAGCGCATCACGTGGTTGGATGCGGCGGCGGACCCTTATACCCAAGCCTTGCGCCAGCTAGACAAACGCTAGCCATTGCTTTAATCATGCGTAAACTGGGTGGTTGTGAACTTCCACATTGATTTTGCTAAGGGCCATGGCACCCACAACGACTTTGTCATCATCGATGATCCGAACAATCAACGGGATTTAACGGAAGACCAGGTGCGGGCGCTTTGTGATCGCACCGGTGGAATCGGTGCTGACGGAGTCTTGCGAGTGGTGCGTACACAGCATCTGATCCCACACGTGCCTGCGGCAGCGGATTCTGCTGCCACGTGGTTTATGGATTACCGCAATGCAGATGGTTCCATCGCCGAAATGTGTGGCAACGGTACCCGCGTATTTGCGCATTGGTTGTACCGCCAAGGCTACGAAACTACCAACCATTTTCTCATCGGTACGCGAGCCGGTGATAAGGCAGTCACCGTTGCCGAGGCAGACGAGCATGGGCGAGGCCCTGATAACCAGCAAGCAGTTGTCAGTGTCGAAATGGGGCACGCTGAGGTTACTGGCTTGTCGACGGCGCAGGTTGGGAAAGAAAAATTCGCTGGCCTCGCTGTAGATGTTGGCAACCCACACTTGGCCGTGGTAGTTCCCGGCTGGGAAGCCAAGGATATTGCGAACCTGGCACTTGAAGCGCCGCGTCTGGATGACGATTTTTTCCCATCCGGGGCAAACCTAGAGATAGCAACTCCGCTCGTCGATGGCACCACACACATGCGGGTGTTTGAACGTGGCGTTGGTGAAACGAAGTCGTGTGGCACCGGTACTGTTGCCACGGCGTGTGCTGCGCTCGCAGAAACAGGAAAGGCAGAAGGGACGGTGCGTGTCGTCGTACCTGGTGGTGAAGTGGAAGTAGAAATCCGTGCCGATGGTGCCACATTGACTGGGCCGTCGCGCATCGTGGCTCGCGGAACATTCACAATCGAACTCAATGCATACAACTCAATGCAGAATCAGTGCAATGAGACAGAGGATTAAAGCTATAGAGAATGAGATAGCCGGGGGATAAGACGGTACTGCTGGGCGAAGTAGTAGTGCCGACCCACGACGAGTTCGGTCATTCGGTCAATATGGCTGATTTAGGTTTTTATGAAGTCCCTGGTTTTCCGGGGCCTTGCCGGTGGGCAGCGCGACGGGCAGCTAGCCAATATTCGCGAAGCTTAGCGACGCGTTCATCAGAGATTCTCAATAAGCGCTCAAGCTGCCCGACACCTAAGTGGTGATTCGCTAGATGCGCATGCATTCGTTTGCGGTAGCGCTGCGCGGTGGAATATTCGTAATGAAAACGCTCGATATCGGGATCTGCACTATCAGTGTTTAACAGTTCTGGGCGATGGATGGTGCGATCTGCCAGATTATCTGGGTCGTGTGAATATGCGAATTCGTCGTATTCGGCGAGCACATCGTCGAGCTCATCGAGCGATAATTTTATTGAGGTGCGCAGCGCCTGCACTTCATTCGACGACGGGCGGGAAGCGAGATAAAACCAGGCGAGAACCGCAATGACTAGCACCAAAATAACGCCAGCGGATTTCAACCACCACCATGTCAGCAGGCTTGCTAACACGGCGGCGCAGATAATGCCGAGGCGCCGACGGGAAAAGCCGCCCGGAGTATTCGCTGCCATCGTCTCGTCCTGATCCTCGCGTTTAAGCGCTGTTATTCTTGGTTAACCATGCTGTACTAGAGAACTAGTGGCCGCCGCAACCACAACCGGAGCCACACCCGCCGGAATTGGCCGCAGAGCTTCCGTGGTCATGGCCGCCGCAGCCACAACCGCCGGAACCGCATCCACAGCCACCAGTCGGCGCCAAAATACTGGCTGTGAGGGTGCCTGCGCCGTGCAGGATTTCTCCCTTTTCCGGCAATTTATCCAAGCTTTCTGCTGGGATGCAGACATCCAAGGGGAACTCGGAATCGAGTACTACGTGATGAAATTCCTGGCCCGTAAGTTGATTGCGCAAGGTGGTTGATTGCATAACGCGACCCGAAAAAGTTGCAGACGCATCTGGGGCTTGGGCACCACTACCGGAGGAGATCACGGCAACGCCATGTGATTCCACAGCACCGAGTGGCGTCTCGGGGTGCTGGTGCTGCCAGTCCTCGGCGTCGACAGAAGTAGATGCTTCGTCGGCAAGGGCGGCTACGGTGAGTTGCTGCCATGGTTGGGCTGGCTCGTCGGCAAGCAACGGGCCTTGTGCCAAGTGAGCGGTGACTGTTTTCAGTGGCGCGCCCGACGGATCAACAATCTCGCACAAGGCGAGCACATCGTTGATCATCTCGACGTGGGCATACGTTTGGCTGAGGGAATTGAACCCGACGAAAGTAGAAAACGGCTCCACGGCCAAAATGTTGAGCTGTGCGCCGGAGGTGTCGTTGAATTGCACCAGTTGGCCGCCGCGGACCTCGCCGGTGACCATGAGCTGGTTGGTAGCAATCGCCGCCTCGACAGCATCCTGCCAATTGTCAAAGTGCATGCCGATTGCGGAAAGATTAGTCTGTTTCGTCGCGGTCATAATGGACTATTTTAGCGAATTAGCTTGTTCTGGGGAAACCTCGAATTATCGGGTATCGGCTGGCATAATGGGATACAAGATGACAAGAAAATCCTGGAATAATACTTCTGCAGGCCGCGAGAGCTCCCAACCTCATGAGGAGCTTCTGCAAGCGGCATTCAAAGATAATGAACCGCAGGATTCGCTGCCTATCAGCGATGCGGATTCTGCCTTCAGCTCAGCGCACGATTCAACTCACGATTCGCCTGATGCTGGAATCGACCAAACCAACTTCCACACGAGCGACAGCAACGTTCCAACTACCGGTGACATGGAATTGGCGGAGCGTAATGCGTTTCGTCGTGTCACGCGTGAGACCACCATCCGGACCGAGGACACTACCGATGGCTATGAGGTGGAATACCGAAAGCTTCGCCTGGAGCAAGTGATCTTGGTTGGGGTCTGGACCGAGGGCACTGTCGCAGAATTGGAAGCGACGCTGGAAGAACTGGCGGCGTTGGCAGAAACTGCAGGCGCCGATGTACTGGAGATCTTGTACCAAAAGCGGGACTCGCCGGATTCAGGCACATTCATCGGCTCGGGTAAGGTTCAGCAGTTGAAATCTCTGGTGCAGGAATACGGCGCCGATACTGTGATTTGTGATGGTGAGCTTAACCCCGGCCAGCTCACGGCTTTGGAACGCGAGCTTGATACCAAGGTCATTGATCGCACGATGCTGATTTTGGATATCTTCGCCCAACACGCAAAATCTAAAGAAGGTAAAGCGCAGGTTTCGCTTGCACAGCTGGAATACCTTTATACGCATACGCGTGGTTGGGGCGGTAGCTTGTCCCGTCAGGCCGGTGGTCGCGCTGGGTCCAATGGTGGTGTGGGTTTGCGTGGCCCGGGTGAAACCAAGATTGAGACTGACCGTCGCCGCATCCGCGCGGAGATGGCACGGCTGCGCAAATCGCTGGCGGGAATGAAAACCGCACGAGAGATAAAGCGGGCGCGTCGGCAAGATTCCTTGGTGCCGCAGATCGCGATCGCTGGTTATACCAACGCCGGCAAGTCGTCGTTGATTAATGCGATGACCGACGCCGGAGTGTTGGTGGAAGACGCGCTATTTGCCACGTTGGACCCGACCACCCGGAAGGCCCAGCTTGGCGACGGTCGCAGCGTCGTTTTCACCGATACTGTCGGATTCGTGCGACACTTGCCGACGCAGCTGGTGGAGGCATTCAAATCGACATTGGAAGAAGTCCTGGCGGCTGATCTCATGTTGCATGTTGTGGATGCGGCAGATCCATTCCCGTTGAAGCAGATCACGGCCGTGAATAAGGTGATTCACGATATCGTGGAAGAAACTGGCACACCCGCTCCGCCGGAGATCATTGTGTTGAACAAAATTGATGCGGCGGACCCGTTGGTGCTGGCTGAAGTTCGCCACGTACTCGATAACGACAATGTGGTTTATGTTTCCGCGAAAACTGGCGAAGGCATCGCCGAGTTAAGCGGCAGGGTAGAGCTATTTTTGAATTCTCTGGATACCCGCGTGGTGCTAGAGATTCCGTTTACGCGTGGTGATCTCGTCTCCCGGGTACATGAGTACGGTACCGTGCACAGTGAAGAATACACCGCAGACGGCACTGTACTTGATGTGCGTTTACCTGCAGTGATGGCCCAAGAACTTGCTGAGTTCGCATCCGATTACCAAGAGACTCAGGCTGCCAGCAATAATGTCTCAATGTGAGTACTTCGATTGGCTGGTCGCTACACGGTGACGGCAAGACAATAAACAAAGGCGCGGTGGTCGCGCCTGATGAGCGGCTTTCATGGCCCCGGACTATTGGCATCGGCATTCAACATGTCTTTGCGATGTTCGGGGCTACTTTATTGGTGCCGACTCTCACCGGGTTTCCGGTTAACACCACGCTGCTATTCTCCGGCGTGGGAACGATGCTGTTTTTGCTCATTACGCGCAACAAATTGCCGTCGTACCTCGGCTCGTCATTTGCTTTTATCGCGCCACTGATCGCTTCGCAGCAGCATGGCATTGCCGCCCAGCTGGGCGGGATTTTTGTTACCGGTATTGTACTGATGTTGGTGGGGTTGCTGGTCAAAATAGCTGGCCGGGGAGTTATCGATGCTGTGTTACCACCCGCAGTCACGGGCGCAATCGTCGCTTTGATCGGGCTTAATTTGGCTCCGACCGCCACCGAGAGTTTCCAAACCCAACCACTGGTGGCTGCGATCACCCTGGGCGTCATTGTTCTGGCTACGGTAGCTGGCCGCGGCATGATCAGCCGGTTGAGCATATTGATTGGGGTAGTCGTCGGATGGATTTTTGCGGCGGTAACCGGAAACGTCGATGCAGAAGCCGCGCAAGCAATCGAAGATGCACCGTGGGTGGGAATCCCGGAATTCCACACCCCGGAGTTTCAGCTTTCAGTGGTGCTGACGACGCTTCCGGTGTTGGTGGTGCTGATTGCCGAAAACGTGGGGCACGTGAAAGCAGTCTCCGCGATGACCGGACGCAACGTCGATCATCTGGCCGGTGATGCGTTGCTTGCCGACGGTTTAGCGACCACGTTGGCCGGTGGAGCTGGTGGCTCTGGTACCACGACGTATGCCGAAAATATTGGTGTTATGGCCGCCACTAAGGTATATTCCACCGCCGCGTATTGGGTTGCTGCAATCGCTGCGGTGGCGTTGGCATTCATTCCGAAGTTTGGTGCGTTGATTTTCAGTATTCCGGTCGGTGTTTTGGGCGGTGCAACATTGTTGCTTTATGGCTTGATCGGCATGTTGGGTGTGCGAATTTGGATGGATAATAAGGTTAATTTCAATAACCCTGTGAACCTGACGGCTGCTGCGATCGCGTTAGTAGCAGGTATCGGGAACCTCACCCTTCCGATTGGTCCAGTGGAGCTCGAAGGCATTGCTTGGGGTTCTGTGGGCATTATGGTGTTCTACCCAATTATGCGGTGGCTCTACGAGCGTGTTGGCGAAGGCCAAGGAACCCAGCACACGTAGCAGTAAGACGCAGAATCCACGCGCAGTAGTCGCGAATTTTCTGCAACGGCTAAACCGCTGGGTAAAACAATAGTTAGCGCTCTACGACGACTACTTCTACGCCGTGTTGTCGTACTGCGGTGACAAGTGAATCTGGTGCGGCAGAATCGGTGATTAAGACGTCGATATCTCGGATGGTGCCGAAGCTGACGAGGTAATCGCGCCCGAGTTTGCTGGAGTCGCACAGCACCACCACTTTATGAGCATTCGTCATGAATGCGGTTTTAATTGCGGCTTCTTGTGTATCTGCAGTCGATAACCCGTGTTCGACGGTAAGCGCGTCGGTGCCGATGAACGCTACATCGGCGCGTTTGAGCGCCAAGGAGCGTAGTGCTGTTGGACCGACGATCGATTGGGTCATGCTCCGGACCGTTCCGCCGAGCAAGTGCATGTTGTCTAAGCCGTAAGCAGCAAGGTTCAATGCGCCAGGCAGACTATTGATCACAATCTCTAGATTGGCTGCGCGCTCGGTTTGACCAAGAAAATCTGCTAAAGAATTATTTGTGGTGCCAGCGCCAATGAATACAGTGCCTTGCGTGGGCACAAATTGGAGTGCGGCGGTTGCGATGGCAAGTTTGGCCTCTGCGGCCGATCGGTTGCGGTCCGCCAGAGGAACTTCGGAGGTCTGGTAGTTATGCGCGGCACGTGCTCCGCCGCGGACCCGGTGCACAGCGCCGATTTCGTCTAGTGCCGCAAGATCTCTACGTATGGTTTCGGAGGTCACGGAGAACCGTTCGGCTAGTTCTCCGACCTTAACCCACCCGTCTACCGCGGCGAGCGAGGCGATATGGCGGCGCCGTTCTTCGGCGTACATTCTGCGTGCAGGGTCCTTTCTGCCGGTTGGGGTAACGTGAAGAGCGGATTAAATGCGCAGCTGCTGGAGCCGTTAGCGCCAGTTAAAGCTAGTTAAAGCTTACGCATAACGGAGACAACTTTGCCCATAATCTCGGCTTCATCGCCTGGAATCGGACTAAAAGCGTCATTGTGCGGCAGCAACCAGACGCCTGATGAATCCCGGTGAAATTCTTTTACTGTGGCTTCTTCGCCATCGAGTAAAGCGGCGACGAATTCCCCGACTTCAGCGACCTTTTGCGAACGCACCACGACCCAGTCGCCATCTAAAATGCCGGCATCTTTCATGGATTCCCCAACGACCCGCAGCATGAATAGATCACCGCCGCCAACAATCTCTTCTGGCATTGGGTAATAAGAATCGATGTTTTCTTCTGCGGTAATAGGTGTACCAGCAGCGATTCGGCCCAATGCCGGGACATAACAATAACCTGAGGCGTCGGTTGGTGCCTCTGGGTTTTCGGAAGTTTTGTTGGTGCTAGGGCGCTTGCCTGGCTTTTTGGTTTCGGGCATGTTGCGCACGATCATCGCACGTGGCTTATTGGGGTCGCGTTGGAGGAAGCCTTTTTCTTCCAGCTGTTTTAATTGGTACGCCACCGATGAGGTGGATTGCAGCCCCGCGGTATCTCCGATTTCGCGAATGCTTGGTGGATATCCGCGTAGCATCACCGCGTCGCGGATGACTTCCAGAATTCGCCGCTGCCGGTGGGAAAGTTGTTCAAAGGTGGGCTTCGGTGCTGAGGACGTGCGTGGACGCGGCATACATAGCTCCTAAGTCGAGTTGTTAGCAATTTTGTGACACATGATCACACTATGGTGCAATTCACATGCTTGGTACCGAACATACGTGAGAAATTACCTCTGCGTGGTAATGACGAGTGTAATGCAAGGATTAATCGAACACAATTACTAGTACTGCTCGTGGGTGTGACAGTCACCGCTTAGAGTGCTTTCAGATCGAGTACATAACTCATTCTGAAAGGAGCGTGAGCTTTAGTCATGCTGCACATTCACCAGCACCATCAACATCGCCATTGCCAACGCCAACCGCTGCGCCAGTCTCAGTATGGTGGTGACTGCCTGCAGAGCCAGCACAGCCTGTCGCGCTATCAACGCGTACGACCAGCGCAGGCCTCCAGCGGATCTGCGGGTATCACCACTCCGGCGGCTGCAGAGTGGGAGCCACAACCAGTCCGGGCGGGCACTGCGCAGGAAGTAATTTATGCTCTCCAACCATTGTCCTGCATCGCTGATTATGCGGACGATGGACAACGGAACTCTGCCACCGTAAACAGTGTGGACAACGATGAATTACCTATAGATGGTGCAGGGGCAGTGTCCCGTACGCCAACGTCCCATACGTCTGCAATTATTGTCTCGTACCTATTAGGTGCGATACTAGGGGTACTGATGGCCGGCGGCGTTCTGCTCGGGGCGAGCTAGCGCTGTCGGCGGGGGATGCGGTGGCGATCATGAGAGCACCCCCTTGCATCGCACTCTTCGCGTTATGATGCCAGAAATTTTACCGAGCATAATCTTTTCTACCGACTACATGCTGTTATATGCAGTGAAGGAGCATTGACGAGGCCGTGTACTGTCCATTCTGTCACCACGAACAGTCCAGAGTCGTCGATTCCCGTTTAGTTGATGGCGGTGTAGCCATTCGGCGTCGCAGAGAATGCACGCAGTGCCAGGGACGGTTTACTACTGTGGAAAAATCTGTGTTGTTGGTGGTCAAGCGCAACGGTCTGACAGAGCCGTTTTCTCGCGACAAGCTGATCCGCGGTGTGCACCGGGCATGCCAGGGCCGTCCGGTAACTGAGGACTCACTGAAGCGATTGGCGCAGCAAGTCGAAGAGACTGTGCGTGGGCACGGGAGCTCCCAGGTTGATGCCAACGCGATTGGCTTAGCCATCCTTGAGCCGCTGCGAGAACTCGATGAGGTTGCCTATTTGCGTTTCGCCTCGGTGTATAAGTCCTTCGACAGTGCACAAGATTTTGAGTCTGAAATCCGGCTGATGCGCCGCCGTGAGCGCGAAGACTAACTGGTGCGTAAGCCCAATCACGTAACCCCAATGATGTAAGCCAGTTAGGAATTTTTCCCCAGGCTGTCCACTGCCTTACGAATCCGACGGGCAGAGACGGGATGTGCCGTGCCCAATCGCTGGGCAAACAAGCTTACTCGTAGCTCTTCAATCATCCAGCGAACTTTTGTCACCTCGGGAGACTTTTCCGCTCCTGCAGGCAGGCGCCGGAGACGATTACGGACATATGCCAGACAATCGTCAATGACGTCTTGCCGTTCACCGTCTTTGTCTGGGTTAGTGGCCATATCGTCTAATCGGATCTCCATAGCTTGCAGATATCGCGGTAGATGGCGCAACTGTGAGATCCCGTGGATACTGATTGCACTTTTCGGCAATAAGAATTCCAACTGGCCGCGCATATCATCAATGGCGGGACCTTCCCAGTTTTCCAACTCGTCGGCAAGCTTGGAATAGCGCACCAAACCCGGAGCCAACGTGACCACTGCTTGCCGCACCTCGCGCGGTAGCTGCTGACCGATGGTGCTTTTCAGCTTCTCGAATTCAGCTGGGCTGCGCACCGGACCACCGTGTGCCACCAGCAAGTCTCGTAACGCAGCAATGCGTGCATCAGAGACCAAACCATCGGCACCACCATGAGGATAATGATCCACGGCCACGCGTTGCTGCAGGGGTAAACCATTGACCATTTTTTGAGTATTCACAGTTAAATTACGCAGCAATAGCGTCAACGTGGCGGTCATCATTGCTGAATCTGCTGCAGCACGCGTGGGGTAGTACTGCACAGACAATCCGCGCTCGCTCATTGTCAAGGCAGGATATGCTGTGACAGTGTGCTGATCAACCTCGTGTTCAATCGTTTCGGGGATTGTCCCCAGGTTTTCTGCCGTCCAGGAAGCTACGTAGGTGCGCGCCGATTGCTGTTGTGGTCTCGCGTGTGATTCGTTTGGAGAGCGCTTGTGCGTATCCCGGACCTTATTTTCGACTTTCTTGGTGATAGAAGCACTAATTTTGCCCGCCTGGCGCTTCTGCAAGGCGCGGAGATCTTTATCATCATCGATGATATTTCCACGCTTATCGATGGCCGCAAATGTCATCTTCAGGTGCGACGGCAGTTTTTCCCACGAAAAATCGGTGGCGTTAATTCCGCGTGCACCTAATTTTTGGAAGGCCCCAGCTACCTGCTGCAACAGATCAGATTCGTAGGGCAACAAGTGCTCCATGGCCCGGGCAGCAAAATCAGGTGCGGGCACCAGGCTGCGGCGCAGTGCTTTGGGTAAGCCACGAATTAACTCGGTAACCAATTCCTCGCGCAGACCAGGAACTAGCCATGCGAATGGTTCTGGATCAATGCTGGCCAACATCGGTACTGGAATGTTGACCGTGACGCCGTCGCGGCGGTGTCCAGGCTCGAACATATAATCCAGCTCCAAGTCCAGGCCGGCATGACGCCAGTGATCCGGAAAATCCTGTTCTGTGACAGATTCAGCCCCGTCAGTGAGCAGATCAGCCGGGTCAAAATCTAATAGATCTGGTTGTGTGCGGCGGGCTTTTTTCCACCAACCATCGAAGGCTTTCGAGTGGGTAACAGAATCAGGCAACCGTTGATCATAAAATTCGAACAGTGTGTCTTCATCCGCGATGATGCCGCGCCGACGAGCCTTTTCTTCGTATTCACCCGCTGCAGACAATTTTTCTAGATTGTCGTGGAAAAATTTGTGGGACGTTTTCCATTCCCCGGCAATCAATGCGTGCTGGATAAACATGATGCGCGCAGCTTCCGGGTCCACGCGGTGATATGAGATGGTCCGGTCAGCTATGATCGGCACTCCGTACAGCGTGGAGCGTTGCGTTGCCATCGCCGCACCGCGTTTATACGACCAGTGCGGATCCGAGTAGTGGTGCTTGAGCAATGAGTGGGCGGCGGTTTCGACCCACGCTGGCTCGATGGCGGCGACCCCGCGTGCGAATAGTCGTGAGGTTTCTACTAATTCAGAGGCCATCACTAATTCTGGTGGCTTTTTCGCTACCCCGGAGCCTGGAAAAATGAGGAACTTCGTACCGCGTGCTCCCTGGAATTCTGCAGAGTCGCTGATGCGTGCACCGATATTAGATAACAACCCGGTGAGCAGCGCACGGTGCACTGCAACAGAATCACCGGCGAACTTTCCATCGGCCATTCTGACACCGCCGCGTTGGCCGTCAGACTCACCAGAGAGAGTCCACCGCATATCACGAGCGATATCTTGCAATTGGCGCACCAAATCAAACCATTCGCGGATACGCATGAAGTGCAAAAATTCTTCTTTCATGCGTTTGCGGAACTGGTTACCTGATAACTCTGCTTTCTGTTCCGTGATGTAGCCCCACAAAGAAAGCAGGCTCAAAAAATCACTCGTGCGCGAACGAAAACGAGCGTGGGCTTGATCCGCCTGTTGTTGGTGCTCCAGCGGGCGTTCGCGCACATCTTGCAGAGTCATTGCTGCAACAAGAACTATCACTGGCTGTAAACATTCGAGTTTTTCTGCTTCCACCAGCATGCGCGCTAAGCGGGGGTCTACCGGTATACGAGCAAGCTGCTTACCAATCGTGGTCAATCGTGGGGCGGTATCAGCGGATCCAGATGATCTGTGAGCTCCATGAGATCCGGCAGGTTCGATCGCATCGAGTTCGTCGAGAAGCACCAGGCCATCGCGGACTGCTTTCGGCTCCGGCGGTTGCACAAACGGAAAGTCTGCCACAGGGCCCAGCTTGAGCGAGGACATCTGCAAAATGACACTGGCCAAGTTGGTCCGCAGAATCTCTGGATCGGTAAATTCCGGGCGGGAAGCGAAATCTTCTTCGGAGTACAGGCGAATCGCGATACCGTCGGCAATACGTCCGCAACGCCCGGCGCGTTGGTTGGCACTAGCTTGTGAGATCGGTTCGATTGGGAGGCGCTGCACTTTGGTGCGCGTGGAGTACCGAGAAATACGCGCTGTACCAGTATCAATTACATAGTGGATCCCCGGCACCGTCAGTGAGGTTTCGGCAATATTCGTCGCCAAGACAATTCGGCGCTTGGAATGCGGTGCAAAAACTCGGTGTTGTTCCTGATTCGATAACCGCCCAAACAGTGGCACGATTTCTACCCCGCGCCACCGCTTTTTCTCTAAGGCATCTTGGGCATCCCGGATGTCTCGTTCACTGGGTAAAAAGCACAAGATATCACCGCTGCCTTCGGCCAGAAGCTCCTCCGCCGCAGTACACAAACCATCTACTGGCTCAATAGCTACCGTTTTGCCATCGACGTCGATTTCCAGCGGCCGGTAGCGCACCTCTACGGGATAGGTGCGGCCGGACACTTCGATGATGGGCGCAGGTTGGTTCGTGTGTGGGTTGCGGAAATGTTCGGCGAAACTTTGCGGATCGATGGTTGCCGAGGTAATTATCACCTTGAGATCCGGGCGCTGCGGCAAGAGGCGTTTGAGGTAGCCCAAAAGGAAATCGATATTCAAGCTACGTTCGTGGGCCTCGTCGATGATGATGGTGTCATAAGCGTAGAGCTTGGGATCGCGCTGCAGTTCCGCTAACAAAATACCGTCCGTCATGAGCTTGACGGCGGTGTTCTTGCCGACGCGATCGTCAAAGCGAATTGCGTAACCGACAGATTCACCGATGCTTTGGTCCAGTTCATCGCTAATGCGTTCGGCGACGGTACGCGCAGCCAAACGACGCGGCTGTGTATGCCCAATTAGGCCCCGGCGGCCGCGGCCTAACTGCAAACAAATTTTGGGAATCTGGGTGGTTTTACCGGATCCTGTCTCGCCAGCAATAACTACCACTTGGTGGTTGTCGATTGCCGTAGAAATCTCGTCGACGCTGCGGCTAACCGGTAATCCCTCGGGAAAGTCAATATCTGGGAGCCCTTGTTCGATCGCCGGGATAATTGCGGCAGCTTTGTCCAAGTCTTTCGCTATTGCGCGCAGTGCTTTGTCCGCTTTTGCCTTGGACAGGCGCCGACGAAAACGGTGTTGATCGGCATAGCGTAATTGGTCGAGCCGTGTGTACAGCTCACGCTTATGTGGAGCGTCAGCGTGGGAATCGGAATTCATGGGTGTGGAATTCATGGATGCGGAATTTATGGATGTGGAAGTCTGCTGAGTGGGGTGATGTGAATTAGTCATGGTGATAGCCCTAGTTTAACCGTCGCCATTCTGGTAAGCCTAACTCTTAGTACCAACCCGGTACCATGATTAACGGTAATCATTTTCGTCAGAAAGACAGGTGCGTCACGATGACAACTCCTCCGCATGGTCGTAGCTCAGATGACGACGACCAGGACAACAACAATCCCTCGCAGCAGCCGTATTATCCGCCGAGCGACCACCCAGAAGATCGGTCAGACTTCGGCTATCAAGGCGCAGAGCAGGCAGCTTATGGTGCCTATGGAGACCCCAGTGAAAATAGTGGCCGTCACGCTGCAGGCGACTATTCGCAGTCTGAAGTGAATCCCGGAGTGGCGAAAGGCACTGGCAAGATCAACATTTTAGCAGCAGTGTCCTGGGGCTTTTCTACCACTTTCCGCAACGCGAAGCTGTGGATCGTGTTGGGACTGATTGGTCTGCTGGCGATTATCGGATCAGCCGCGATTTCCTTCGGGGTACTGGCCGCGACCACCGACTTCGATGCTGCTAACGAACAGGAGCTGCAATCGTTCGGGGGCGCAAATGCTGCAAGCAGCATGGTGGGGTTGGCTATCGCGCTGATCAGCTTGGTATTGACGCCGTATGTTTATCGTTTGGCGTTGTTCCAGGTCGACGACCCTGCAACAGGGTGGGGCCATTTATGGAAAGACACTCCACTGTTGCGAACCTTGGGGGTCCTGATTGTTGCCGCGATCGTGAACGGAATCGTGTATTTGTTGACGATGGTGCCTCTTAATCAGGCCTTGGAAGACTTGGTAGATCCCGATCTCAGCGTTTCTGCATCCGCGGTGCTTTTCACGGTGCTGGGGTTCGTGGTGATGCTCATTTGGTCCGTGTTGAGCATGTTCATGGCATGGGCAGCAGCCAGCGGTCAGTTCGGTTTTGGTGAAAGCCTGAAAACCGGATGGAATATCGGAAAGGGCAATTTTGGAAAGCTCTTGTTATTCGTGATCGCATTCCAACTCATCGCTCCACTTGCTATTCTGCTCACGTTCTTGCTTGGCATTATCGTCATCTTCCCGGCGTATACCTTGATGCTTGCACACATGTTCCGCCAGGCAGTTGGCACCGCGCCTCACTAGGAAGTCACTAGACAGTCACTAGGCAGGCAACCAAGCAAACAACGAGAACAGCTAGCGCAGCGACGCGCGGCGCTCGGCGCGGGAGACTTGCAAATCCTGCGCGCGATCGACCGCCTGGTGATATGCCCGCTGCAAAATTTCACCGAGAGCGGCAAAATCGTCGCCACGAGAACTTGAGGCGCGATAAACCAAACCAATGGTGCGCTCCGCCTGCACGTGATCTGCGAAATTCGCGACCGACAACCCTGGCTTGCGGCACTCGGCATCAAGCGCGGATTCCGGCACTAACGTGGCACCAAACCGCGCGACCACCAATTGCATAATCGTGGTCAGTGACGCAGCTCGAGTGACCCACGAGTTTTGCGATTGTGGCTGCCGATCCACACGCCGACACAATTCCAAAATCTGATCACGCAAACAATGGCCGTCGTCAAGCAACAATAATTCGACCGAGTGCAAAGCATCTAAGCTTAAGTCCGCACACCCAGCTAACTCATGATCCTCGTTGACCACTAAAGCCATATTCTCTGTGTACAAAGGCCGCTCTACGAATGCAGAGACATCAGCCGGCAAAGCGATCATTGCGACATCAATCGCGCCTTCACGCAATTGCTGTAATAAATGAGCGGTTTGCTCCTCTACGATATGGAGCGTCAGCTTTGGATACTCCTCCGCAGTCGCGCGCAAGACATCAGGCAAAATATACGGGGCAACAGTAGGGATGATGCCAAGGGTGAGCGGCCCATCCAACGTGCCTGCAGAACCGCGTGACTCCGTGACGAATAATTCTGCAGCTTGCAATGTCGCCAATGCATAGGGCAGGAGTTGTTCGCCGGCAGCGGTGACAATAACTTTTCGGGTGGAGCGCTCAATGAGCTGAACCCCTAATCCCTGTTCCAACGTCACCAATGCCTGCGACAGTGAAGGCTGCGAGATGCCTAACTTTGTGGCTGCGGTACCGAAGTGTCTGTTCTCGGCAACCGTCGCAAAAGTGCGCAGCTGTGACAGCGTCGGACTAAACTCCTTATTAGACATAACTATTAGTTTATCGAATAACTAAGAATTCAGCTATCAATGGAGCGTCTCGGGATGCACTACCATCTGCACTACAGGGCAATTTAAAGACAGAGGATTATATGACTCATGCAATCGTAGTCGGCGCCGGAATGACCGGGCTGTCGACAGCATGGTATTTGCAAGAACACGGCTTCGACGTCGAAGTCATCGACAAAGTTGGCGTGGCCGGCGGCGCATCGTGGGGCAACGCAGGTTGGCTCGCGCCGGGTAAAACCATCCCGCTGGCAAATTCCGGTTTGTGGAGCTACGGCCCGACCGCGTTGTTGGACAAAGACGCGGCGTTGAGCGTACCCACACGGATTGACCCGAAATTGTGGTCGTTTGTCGCCCAGTTTATGGCGCGCGCAACCCAGCGAGCATGGGATAAAACCATGGCAGCACTGACCCCCATCGATAAAGCTGCGCTAGCTGCCTATGATGAACTGGTCGACGGCGGTGTTGATGCCGTGACTCATAAGGAACCGATCATCGCGGGTTTCGAAAACGACAAAGAAGTTGCCGGCGTGATCGACGAGATTGCGGGCGTGGTACGCCATGGTCAAGACGTTCCCTTCGAACAACTTACGCGCGCTGAAGCTACCCGATATGCATCGATCTTTTCCGAGCGCGTCGAATCCTTTTATAAGATCGGCGGACAGCGATTTATCGAACCGCAGTATTTCTGTCAGGCAATCGCAGAGGCAGTCACTGCCCGCGGCGGGGTGATTACCACCGGCGTGGAGGTCACTGACGTGCAATCCACCAGGCAGCCGATCGTGCAGCTGTCCACCGGTGAGTGGAAAACTGCTGACGCGGTAGTTATCGCTACTGGCGCGTGGTTATCGGGCTTAGCCAAGAGCTTAGGTGTGCGCACCATGGTGCAGGCCGGACGTGGATACTCTTTTACCGTGAAACCAGAAGCAGAAACCAAATATCCGATATATCTGCCGGAAAAGCGCGTGGCTTGTACACCGGCCCCAACCCGCGGTCGTTTCCAAATCGCTGGAACCATGGAATTTCGTGGACCGGATGAGCCGTTTCAGCCCCGGCGCATAGAATCCATCATTGATGTCACCGCCCCGATGTTTACCGGCATCGACTGGGACGACATCGAAGATGCCTGGG
Organism: Corynebacterium sp. LaCa_70; assembly: GCF_058182015.1. NCBI lineage: Bacteria > Bacillati > Actinomycetota > Actinomycetes > Mycobacteriales > Corynebacteriaceae > Corynebacterium > Corynebacterium sp. LaCa_70. The sequence continues at coordinate 1,363,237 of NZ_CP190914.1, read as the reverse complement.
TGGGTTCCCGGCCAGTAACCCCAGATGGATTGCCACTCATTGGGCGTACCCAGGTGCCAAATGTATATACGTGTGGCGGCCATGGCATGTGGGGAGTGGTGTTGGGGCCGATCTCCGGTAAATTGCTGGCCACACAGATTGCAACGGGCGAAACTGATCCCATCCTCACACCGTTCGATCCATTGCGCTAGAGGCATTCTTGCCCCTGGGTGGGGCTGTTTTGTCGCCGTAATCGGGTGAGCCCCTAGCAGTGGTGCATCCGTCCCAATGGCGGTTTAACGCTCGATGCGTAGATCCCGAAGCCGAACCTCGCCGGCAGCATCACTGGCATCGAGATCTACCGTTGCCACGAACTGGAAGTCGTTATTTCCTTCCGGGTCTTTGATGATTTGCCGCACCGGCCACAAGCGGGAACGGGCGGAGGCATCCAGGTGGAAAAATTCTGGTCCGCGCGCTTCTGGGCCGGTATCCAGGTCGGTATATTCCTCGAAGTAATCGTCGAGGGCATCGCTGATATCTGGGTAATCTTCCAGATAATCCAAAAGCTGTTCGAGCCGTTCTTCCCGCTCTAGCGCAAACAGCTGCACTAGGCGGAACATGTAATTGCGCACCATGATTTTTAGAGCACGCGGATTTGCGCTCAGGGCAGTCGGGTCTTCTACACCGAATGCTAGTTCGTGATCCACACGTTCCTGGGAGACTGGTGCGTTATCATCAGTCATCGTGGCCCATTCGTCGACGAGCGAAGAATCTACCTGTTGGATCAGCTCGCCGAGCCAGACGATGATGTCGGAAAGCTCCTCGGTCTTAGCCTCTTCTGGTACCGAATGGCTCAAGGTACGCCACGCATCAGTGAGGTAGCGCAGCACTACGCCCTCGGAACGCGCTAGGCCATAAGTAGCGATGAGGTCGGAAAAAGTCATGGAGTTTTCGATCATGTCGCGCACGACGGACTTCGGAGAGATATCGAATTCGCGGGCCCACGGGTGTCCCTGACAATAGGTGTCAAACGCGTCGTCAAGTTCTGCACGTCGTGGCATCGGCCAGGTAATTTCCTCGACGATTTTCATCCGCTCGGTGTAGTCGACGCCTTCGGCCTTCAGCGCGTTAATTTCTTCGCCGCGCGCAAAAGACTGCTGGGCTTGCAACAACTGGCGCGGATCGTCCAAGATCGCTTCGAAGGTAGAAATAATATCCAACGTGTAGGTCGGTGAGTCCGGATCCCATAACCCGACGGCAGCCAGAGCGAATGGGGCAAGCGGCTGGTTGAGTGCAAAATCGCGCTGCAGTTCCTCAGTCAGGTGGTAGCGTCGATCGTGTTCGTCGGTGCCGTTGTTAGTGGTCGGCTTGTCGACGATTCCCGCGTTGCGTAGCCCACGAAACAGGGAAGTGGCCGCCAGAATCGACTGATTTTGCTGGGCCCGGGTGTCGTGGTTCGTGCGAATGAGATGCTTCATGTGTTCGTAGAGATCGCCCGGACGCGCGATGACGTTCAACAACATCGAATTGCTCATCTGGAACTGACTGCTCAGCGGCTCCGGTTCCGCATCGATGAGGCGTTGGTAGGTTTTTTCCGACCACGAAACTTCACCATCCCGCGGGGCTTTTTTCTTGAGCTTCTTCAGCTTTTTCGGATCATCGCCTGCTTTGCGACGCATCTTAGCGTTTTCGATCTCGAATTCAGGTGCCAGCACAACGACGGTGCCTTCGGTGTCATAGCCGGCACGCCCAGCGCGGCCTGCGATCTGGTGGAATTCGCGGGATTTCACGATGCGCTCGCGCCTGCCATCGAACTTTGCCAATCCGGTCATCAGCACGGTACGGATTGGGATATTGATGCCCACCCCGAGAGTGTCGGTGCCGCAAATGACTTTCAGCAAACCAGTTTGTGCAAGTTTTTCCACCAGACGACGGTACTTTGGCAGCATACCCGCGTGATGCAAGCCAATGCCGCGGCGCACCATCTTCGATAGCTGTTTGCCGAAAGTTGTACTGAACCGGAAATTTCCAATTTCGTCGACCATGCGCTGTTTTTCTTCCGCGTTCAAAAACGAGGTTCCGGTTAACGATTGCGCTTGTTCAGTGGCTTTACGCTGGGAAAAATGCACCACATAGATCGGTGCCTTGTTGTCTTCGACCAGACGAGAAATCATCTCCTCGACCGGCACGAATTCGTAGCTAAAGGACAACGGGACTGGCCGGGTAGCGCCAGAAACCACAGTGGTGGTGCGCCCAGTACGCTTGGTGAGATCAGCCCGCAGCCAATCCACATCACCGAGAGTGGCCGACATCAAAATAAACTGTGCTTGCGGTAGTTCTAGGAGAGGAACTTGCCAAGCCCATCCGCGATCTGGTTCGGAGTAGAAATGGAACTCGTCCATCACCACCTGGTCAATCCGGGCATCCTTGCCGTCACGCAACGCAATATTCGCAACAATTTCCGCGGTGGCGGCGATAATCGGGGCATTGCCATTAACCGTGGCATCACCAGTCATCATGCCGACGTTTTCCGGGCCGAATACCCCGCACAAGGCGAAGAATTTCTCGCTTACTAACGCTTTAATCGGGGCAGTATAAAACGACCGCTTGCCCTCCGCCAGGCAGAAAAAATGCGCGGCGGTGGCAACCATGGTCTTGCCGGAGCCCGTAGGCGTCGACAAGATCACGTTATCTCCAGCTAAAGCCGCGAGACTGGCTTCTTCTTGAGCGGGATAAAGCGAGATATTTTTCTCTCGAGTCCACCGCAGGAAGGATTCCCAAATGGATTCTTCCAACAAAGAGGAAGGTACTTCGGAGAGATCTGGGACTACGTCGTTGAGATTCACAGCCTCCACCGTAGTCGATGTGCCACGACGATTAATCCTTGTCAGAATCACCCGCGTCTGGATTGTCTAAGGAATCAAGGAATTGCTCAAATGACGCACCGATTTCATCACCTGTCGGCATATTTTGCTCACCTGGCAAAATCGCTTGGGGGTTTTGCTCACGGTAGCGCTCCAGGCCTTCGTCGAATTGTTCTTCTAAGCCTGCGACCAGCGACTGGACCTCGTCGGCTTGCGCGACTTGTTCCTCTAGTTGATGGCTGATGCGTTGGATATCGTATTCCAAGCTGCCCAGCGGGAAATCCAATTTGCTTACGCTAGCTACCGATCGCAACAAGTTATAGGTTGCAAGTGGGTACGGCGACGAAGCCAGGTAGTGCGGTACATGTGCAGTATAGCCAGCCACATTGCGTCCACGCTTGTGCAATGCGCGTTCCAAATATAAGGCCGCGGAGCCAGGAACCATTAATTTTTGATCCCAGGAAACTAGGCGGTCGATCAGCTGCTGGGAATTTCCGTGGCCAGAAATCGTCATCGGGCGGGTGTGCGGCACAGTCATCGGCGCAGCGTACAGACAGATAGTCTGTTCTACGTCCAATTTTTCGACCAGGTCAGCGACAGCCTCAGTGAAGCCATTCCACCGTAGGTCTGGTTCTGGGCCCGACAGCAATAAAAATGGTTTGCCTTGGTTATCGCGCAAAATCTTCATGTCAATATCGGTGTCATCGATTTCGACGGGCTGATTGTTCGCGATAGTCACCGCCGGGCGCCGCGAGCGGTAATCAATCAATTCATCAGAATCAAAGGTGGCTACTGGTCGATGATCCAATGCCGAAACGAGGTGGTCAGCCGCAGCCTCCACTGCCATGCCCGCATCCGCATATCCATTCAACGCCACCACCAATGTGGGGCGGTCGCCAGATTTACTTCCCATATCTGGTGCTGGGTATTCAAGCTCGTACATGTCGCGTGCATCGTCGTACATTGGCGCACCTCCTCATTGCATTCTATCGCCGATGACATACCAATGGCACGTCAGTGGGCCTCTTGTGTATCAACAGCCGTCGATGCCAGCTTATTCCCTGTGCATTCGAACGGATTCGTGATCCTAATCTGGATATAGACGCAACCGCCGATAACTTGATCCTGTGGAGAACCGAAATTATCCACAAGTTGCGGGCTCGCGTTGATTCGTGGTCTGGAAACCAGTGGTGGTCAGTTCGATACTGGTCATCATGAGTCGGCAAAGAAGAAAACACCGCACCGCTAGAAACGACCTGAGGCAGCAGGGAATTCCTGAGCAATCGTCGAATTCTCCCGCTCTGCTTGATGTGCACCCTGGTGAATTGATCGCGAACATCCCAGGTCTATTAGGTTTTTACCCTGAAGAATCCCTGGTTGTGCAGGGATTCTATGCGAAACCGGATGGAAGTGTGGAAATCGGCCCTACCGTTCGTGTGGATTTGTCTGCCGAGCTACCGTGTACAGAAATTGACAGATATCTCGAGAATGCGCAATGTTCATTCCACGTCGGATTTGTCATTACGGCAGAGGCCACCGATAATCCAGGCCCAGAAGGAATCTCCGGGCGGCAACATCGAGAGTGGTATCGATCGCTCAATGAAGCGATGGTTGCAGACACCCCAGCCCTACAGGCTTGTTGGATCGTCGACGAGACCAGACAAGGTGCGAACTATCATCTATTATTTGACGGCAGCGCTGAACAGGAGAGTACTGGCTCAGGATGCTGGCAGAGAGGGAAAGTAGCATCAGTTACTGCTTCTCCTGCTATGCGGCCGTGGAGACAGCGTAATGAATTGCCAAGTCTGACACGTAGTGAAGCATTTGCGTATTTATTGGGTGATGATCCGGATCGGAGCAAAGCAGAAAGAGCCGAACGCACACGCCGAGTGCAATGGATCGCCGATGCGCCAGGCGGGGTATTAGGATACGCTGCAAGTGATGCCGAGAATTTGTTGGCGGGAATTTCCCACAATGAAGTAACAGCCGCGGAGCTGCAAAAAGAAGAAGACATCCTAGAAAAGGTAGGAACGTGGATGTCACGTACCAGCTTACGAGATGAAGTCATGGAGCCGATGGTGTCCAATCCGCTTCCGGCACAAGAACTTCTCATTGCTACGGCGCGGAGCTTAACCGGCGAACCGCGCGCCAACGCACTCGCGATTCTGGCTGTGATATTTCTGGAGCTTGGGAAAAACTTGAATGCGAGTCAGGCGTTGACTGAGGCACTGGACGAAGACCCTGGCCACAACTTAAGTCAGTTATTATTTGCCGCGATGAGCGCACGTGCAGAAGATGCTGCTTTAGCAGCTATCAAGCAGGGTATTCAGGGCCGGTAATTGGGATGCGAATGGGCGGCAGGGCCCAAGTTACGCGTGAATTCCCAGGCATCGTGGACTATCGTCGGCAAATCAGTGCGCTGAGGTGTCCACCCCAGCTCGTGAGAGATTTTGCTGGACGACGCGATAAGCGTAGCTGGGTCACCTTCGCGGCGCGGAGCTAATTCTGCAGGAATTGGGTGCCCTGTGGTTTCACGTACCTGTGAGATGACTTGCTGCACCGAATAGCCGTCACCAGATCCCAAATTATAGATCCTGTGGGATCCAACCTTATTAGATTCAAGTGCCAGAATATGGGCCTCAGCCAAGTCCCGGACATGAATATAGTCGCGTACCGCTGTCCCGTCGGCAGTAGCGTAATCGTCGCCGAAGATCATGATCTTTTCACGATGCCTGAGTGCTACCTGCAAAATCAACGGAATAAGGTGAGTTTCCACTGCGCGGTTTTCACCAATCGTGCCGTAGGCTCCGGCGACATTAAAATAACGCAGGGACGTTGCTGCTAATCCGTGTGCACTCGCATAAGAACTAATCATATGGTCGATGGCAAGCTTGCTTGCACCATAGGGGTTAGTAGGCGCAGTTGCTGCAGATTCGAGGATCGGGACTGCGTCAGGCTCACCGTAGGTCGCGGCGGTGGACGAAAAAACGAGATTGCGTACGTCGTGCGCGCGCATGGCATCGAGCAGGTGCAGCGAGGTGACGACGTTGGCGTGCCAGTATAACTCTGGATGTGAGACAGATTCACCAACGAGACTACGTGCTGCGCAGTGAACCACAGCATCGATGTTGTGGGTGCTGAGTGTTTCCTCGATTACTTGTGAAAGCTCACCTTCCACTAAGTGTGCTGCCGACGGGACCGCGTCGCGGTTTCCCGTAGAGAAATCGTCAATGATGGTGACATTATGACCGGCTTCGATAAGAACGGCGCTGCATACGCTTCCGACGTATCCAGCGCCGCCAGTGACCAACACGTGCATGCCTAATTCGGTTCCTTTTGCTTAGTCTCAGTCGTGGCGATGATCGGACAAGTACACAAACCAGCTATTAATTAGGCTGTAGTGCTTTAGTTAGTAGCAATACGGACGGCGTGACCCAGGGTTTCGTTCAAGACCACTTTCGCTCCATTATCAGCGGTCAGAATGACAGAATGGCCATAGTTAATGACGTTGACTTTGGCCCCCACGACGATGCCGGCGTCGGTGAGTTCGCGAAGACGATCGCCCTCGACCTGGAGAATCTCGTTAATTTGCGCTACGGTGCCTTCGATTTCCTCTTCTTCTGGGAGATCAATGGCACGAGCAACTTTAGGCAGCGATGGAGCATCGACACCGAGCTCTTCTAATGCCGGCACCGGATTACCGAATGGGGAGCGAGAACAATCCTGCAAAATCGAGGTCACACGACGCTCGACGTTGTCGCTCATCACATGCTCCCAACGGCAGGCTTCTTCGTGTACGTCGTGAATATCGACGCCGAGTACCTCGGTAAGAAGCAATTCCGCTAAACGGTGCTTACGCATAACCTTGGTGGCTAATTCACGACCACGAGCGGTTAAATCTAGGCTGCGGTCTGGACGCACGTGCAGCAAACCGTCGCGTTCCATGCGTGCGACTGTCTGCGAAACCGTAGGGCCAGACTGCTCTAAGCGCTCTGCGATACGAGCGCGAAGTGGGGTAATTCCCTCTTCTTCCAGCTCATAGATTGTACGCAGGTACATCTCGGTTGTATCGACTAAGTCCCTCACTATGGGAAACCTTCCTGTTAATTCGTCTAATGCCTGTGAGTCATTCTAGCGCAAAACGAAGGTCTGGTATAGAACTACCAGACCTCCAATGCTGCCGTGGTGAACAGCAATAACAGTTACCTATTGTGCATATTCGCGTAGCCGATCAGCACGATGGCCGTCGCGCAGCTTGGCCATCACTTCGCGTTCGATCTGGCGGACACGCTCACGAGAAAGTTCGAATCGGCGGCCAATCTGATCCAGGGTTCGTGGGACGCCGTCATCTAGGCCGTAGCGCAAGCGAATGACATCCTGCTCCCGCTGCTCCAGCGTGCCAATTACATCGCGAATATCGGAGTGGCGTAGGGAGGCGACAACTGCCGATTCTGCATCCGTTGCCTCGGCATCCTCAATGAAATCACCCAATGGTGCTTCTTCGTCAGCGCCGACCGGCATATCCAACGAAACCGGATCCCTGGATTGATGCAAAAGCATTTCGATCTTGTCTTCCGGGATGCCGGATTCTTCTGAAAGCTCTTCGTTGGTAGCTTCGCGGCCTAATGACTGGTACATCTCTCGCTTGATGCGGGAAAGCTTGTTGACCTGCTCGACGAGGTGGACTGGAAGCCGGATGGTGCGTGATTGATCAGCCATACCGCGGGTGATCGCTTGCCGGATCCACCATGTGGCATAAGTGGAGAACTTAAATCCCTTGTCGTAATCAAATTTCTCCATGGCGCGAATCAGCCCGAGGTTGCCTTCTTGGATGAGATCCAAAAGTGGCATTCCGCGACCGGTGTACCGCTTCGCTAAGGAAACAACTAGACGCAAGTTGGCTTCCAATAGATGGGAGCGTGCCTTTTTGCCTTGTTTTGCAAGAACCTTAAGGTCGCGCTTTTTGGCGCGGGTTAAGTGCAGTTCTGGATCGTTCAATAAATGCTGCGCATATAGGCCGACCTCAATTTGTTGAGCGAGTTCAATTTCGTCATCTGCAGTGAGCAGATCGGTTTTGCCGATTCCATTGAGATAAACGCGAACCAAGTCCGCGGACGGATTGTCGTTGGTATGGCCACGACGGGAGCCGCGATCCTGCTCTTCTTCGTCAAATTCTTGCACGGGAGCGGTTGTCACTGTGATGGCCTCCTCAAATTGCCGTTTACATAGCTAATAACGGCTCACCGAGTGAAGTTGTTCCCAGTACCATTGTAGGGGTAATAATCGGGGGTAACTTCCTGTGAGTATCCAGGGTTTTCCGGTATATCATCGAGTTGTCCTCGGCTAGCTAGCCTTGAGTTCCGCGGTTATGGAACCTCATTATGTTTCCACGAGGACGGTAAAAGGTCCTTGATTCACCGAGGATACTTCCATCATCGCGCCGAAACTGCCGGTGGCGACATCTAATCCCCGTTCGCGTAGCTCTGCGACGATTTTGTCGATGACAGGCTTTGCCAATTCCGATGGTGCTGCCTGGGCCCAGGAAGGGCGCCGTCCTTTGGCAGTTTCGCCGTACAAGGTGAATTGGCTGACGACTAAAATGGGCGCACCAAGATCTAATGCAGATTTCTCGCCTGCCAAGATGCGTAATTCGGAGATCTTTTTCGCCATCTTTTTCCAGGAAGCGTTATTGGCAATGCCTTTGTCATTCGGTTCGCCATCGGATACGTCATCGGCACCGACACCGACAAGGGCTAAAATACCGCCTGTATCTTCCGCTGTAATGCTGCCGACAACCTCGCCATCTACGGTGACTTTGGCTTTTGAGACACGGGTTAATACTGCCTTCATGCTGTCCTCATCTCGTTTATCCAGTAAAAGCGGCCGATTTTGTTATGCGCCAACCATGTGTGATTGCTTCCACTGACCCAATTCCGACAATGTCAGCACCGCAAGCCCAGCGCTGCTGTGCTGATCGCAGGGAGGTTAATCGTCGACAAGATCGGCGGGAATAACCAGGCCGTGCCGCACCAAATCAGCGATAACGCCCACTGCTTGTCGTAATAACTCATCGTCGTTGTTATTGAAGTCCTCAGTGCGCATCGCGTCGACGTTGCTGATGTTGTGTGCAGCAGCGTACATGCTGACAACTTCGCGCAGTGGCAGTCCCTCCGGATTCAGGCCTGCGACAATAGCGGCAACATGCTCATCCACTTCGTGGGACCACCGGGGGCCGTCCATGCGCGTCAAACGATAAACCTGTGGCTGAAAACCCATTCCAGCTGCCGTATCGGGTACTTCGATAATCTCCCGTGCTACTTGCGGGCGTAATTGATACCGCGCGTTCGCGATATCCTCACTCGATTGTTCCCGGAGCCAAGCGGCACGCACGAAATATTCGGAAACTTCGTCGGCTAGCCGGTCGTCAAATGCTTGCGGGATGTCCTCTGCGATAATTTCTGAAGGCTGATCGCCAATATCCTGTATCGCGATATACCCAAACCCAATTGCGTGCACGTCATGGTCAGCAAAGTGTTGTAGCCATTCTGCGCTGCGTTCGCTAGCCTCATGCGAGCGCGGGTCAATCGCCTCATCGCGCAACCACGTGCTGACATACAGCGCAGGATCCGCAAAATCACGTTGCAACACCCAGGCCGCAACACCATGGCTCGGCAACCAACTGGCGACTCGATGTTGCCATGGTATTTCCCCGCTGTGGGCCCACGATGCCAATAAATATGCGGATCCCCCTGGCGCTAGATAGTCGGCCACTTCGGAGACCACCAGCTCACTGGCGCCGTCTAAGTCCAAGCCGGAATCGCGGTAGGTGTGCGTAATCTCGGTGGAGCCGACAACAAAAGGTGGGTTCGCGACAATCCGGTCGAATCGCTTGCCGACGACGGGCTCAAACCACGATCCGGCGCGTAGCTCCACTTTGTCAGCGATGTTTGCACCGCGAATGGTGGCATCGGCTAAAGCGAGTGCCCGCGTAGATACATCGGTGGCAGTCACTTTTTGCGCCGAATCAGCTTGCCCTAAAATCTGCACCCCCGAACCTGTTCCTAGGTCAAGTACCGATGCGACGGGCTCCGTGGGACAAAACTGTAACAGCGATAACGATGCAGCACCGACACCCGGTACATGATCTTCCGCAGCATCTTGGCGCACCATAGCTGCGTCTGGATCGGAGAAAACCCAGCGTGGTTTACCGTTAATAACGTGCGGCCGGACATCGATAACCACCCGTACGATAGCTGGTCCGTTGCAGACGGCAATATTTGCGTCGATCACCTTATCGGCGAGATCTGCGCCTAGCAATTGTGAGAAGTGTTCTTTTTCTACCGGATCACGCAGGATGAATGCCTGAATTAGTTGATCGAATTCCGTGGCCTGTTGGGTGCGAAACCGCAGTGCGCCGGGATCACCACGGTGCAGCGCCGAAAGATAATCCGGGCCCAAGTGGGCGGCCAAGCCTTCCGAATCAAACCCGATAGCGGCGAAATATTCGATGAGTTCCTTGGCAGCCTCGCCAAATCTTTCAGCTGGATGAGGAGTAGTGGAATTAGCGTGCGTAGTCATTGCTATTCAGTGTAATGATCATTCGCCGTCATGATCATCATGGTCATAGGCATTATTGTTTCTCATGTTCGTGTTGTGCGAATTAGCCGCATCCGCGTCGATAATTCTGGGTGACAGCGCGTTGCTGGGATTCGGCTGCTGTTCGGCAGCTTCGATATCACGAAACACACTCCGCTCGGCTTGCCGGGCGACTGCTGGTTTGTATACCCGCGGTTGGCGCTTGTCCGTGGGAGTACCTTCCATATTCGCGATCATTACCGCGATCCACGGTAAGGGGAACGTAATTGCCGCAAGTACTACCGGCACCAGCACCCAGTCCCAAGCTAGATACATTCCGACGCATGCAAGGGTTAATGGGACTCGTAAAAACTGTAAGAACCCGTACCACCATTCACGCTTTTTGCGATCTTGCGCCCGGGTGGTGCGTGCAGTGGTGATTAAAACAGGTTTGTCGCGGTGTAAGCGGTGGTGGAAGCGTTGCCACAGAGAACGGCGCGGGAAATCCTCTCCACTGGTGCCACGAGTGCTTCCGGTAGTCATAAACCCCAGCCTAGAGGCTGGCTACCCAAAATCCTATGAATACGGCAAAATAGAAGGCCATGACGAGCACAGCAACCCAGACCATCGAACGCCCAGAAACTCGCGAGCGTACCGGCTCTGACGACGATACGCCAAAGTTTTTCCACTACGTTAAGAAAAACCAGATCGTTGATTCCGCTGTCAGCGGAAAAATGATCATCGCATTGTGTGGTGAAAAATTCCCGGTGCGTAAACAAGCTAAACCAGGTTCGCCGGTGTGTCCGAAATGCCAAGAAATTTATTCTGGGCTGCGAAAGAAGTAACTCCACGAGTAGATAGTTCCAAGCGACTGTGGCAGGCGAGACAGCCAGAATAACTGGCTCTAACTTTCTGCCGCAGTCTTCAGCATTTCTTCAGCATCGGTGGTGTTTTGTGGCAAAACCACGCAACTTTAACAATAACTCCAGCTTGCGTGCGTGGCAGCAGGCGGCTTTGCAGAAGTTTTTGGCGGAACGCCCGCGTGATTTCATGGCGGTGGCTACCCCTGGAGCTGGTAAAACGACATTTGCTATTCGGGTGGCAACCGAGCTGTTAGAAGACCGATCCGTAGACCGGATTATCGTTGTGGTTCCCACTGAGCATTTGAAGCGACAGTGGGCTGCGGCCGCCGGGCGCGTGGGTGTGTCTTTAGACGATCGGTTTACTAACTCCGCCGCGATTAACTATGCCTATGACGGAGTTGTGGTTACCTATGCCCAAGTGGGAATGCATCCGCCGAAGCATCACGCTTTGGCAACGTCGAAACGTACGCTGGTGATCCTCGACGAAATCCACCATGCTGGTGATGCGAAAAGCTGGGGCGATGGTGTTCGTGAGGCCTATGAGCAAGCCGAATACCGACTGGCCCTTACCGGTACGCCTTTTCGCTCCGATAATTCGTATATCCCGTTTGTACGCTATGAAGAAGACGGTGAAGGTCATGAGATTTCGAAGGCTGACCACACCTACGACTACGGCGATGCGCTTGCCGACGGTGTGGTTCGGCCTGTCGTTTTTCTTGCCTATTCTGGTGAGGCTACCTGGCGTACCAGTGCAGGGGAAGAGATTTCTGCGCGTTTGGGAACCCCGCTGAGCGCTGAGGAAACCGCACGTGCTTGGCGTACCGCTTTGGATCCGAAAGGCGAGTGGATACCGGCAGTGCTACAGGCCGCGCATACGCGCCTGCAACAGATCCGGACCAATATGCCCGATGCTGGTGGTTTGGTCATTGCGACGGATACGACAACTGCCCGGGCCTATGCCAAAATATTGGAGAAAATCTCGTCGACACCCGTTTCGGTGATTTTGTCTGATGAGCCAGGGTCATCAGAACGCATCAATTCCTTCTCTGATTCCACGGACGAATGGATGGTGGCGGTACGTATGGTCTCTGAAGGAGTGGACGTGCCGCGTTTGGCTGTAGGCGTATATGCCACGTCGGCATCCACCCCACTGTTTTTTGCGCAGGCGATCGGTCGTTTTGTGCGTTCACGGATGCCGGGGGAGACCGCAAGTGTATTTTTGCCTTCCGTACCGACGTTGTTGGATCTTGCAGAAAAACTCGAGACGTCTCGTGATCATGTGATCGGAAAGCCACATCGTGAGGAGGCCTGGGACGAAGAGGCGGTCGCAGAAGCCAATAAAGAAAAAAATGAGAGGACGGAAGACTCGTCCTACGAGTCAATTGGTGCCTCGGCAGAGCTAGATTCGCTGATCTATGATGGTTCGACGTTCGGAACGGGTGCCTTCAGTGGTTCCGATGAAGAAGCTGATTTTCTGGGGCTACCCGGATTGCTTGATCAGGAACAAGTCAGAGCGTTGTTGCGCAAGCGTCAGGAAGAACAGCTCGATGCCCGCGAGGCAGAAGAGAAGGCGCGTCGGCAAGCCGAGGCAGAGTATCAGCATAAACTCAAAAACGGGTTGCTCGATGATAATCCATCGAATTCGACGGGCTCCCGGGCGGATTCTCGTCACTCGGGCTCAGCGCAGACCGGTACCCACGGGGATGATGAGATCGCCGCGGTGGAAATTCCGAAGCTACGAAAAGAACTGAATACCCTGGTGGCCGTCCGTGCAGAGAACACCGGGCGTCCACATGGTGCGATCCATAATGAAGTCCGGAAAGCATGTGGTGGCCCACCCACTGCATTGTGTAATGCAGAGCAGCTGAAAGAACGGATTCAGCATTTGCGTGCTTGGTAATACGAAAGCCCCACACTTAGCACTAACCAGGGTAAGGTAAGGATAGTTAAGTGTGTCTATACATGAAGGGATAGCGAAAGGCATGTCTACCCCCAATAATCCAGACCGTTTCGATGATAATTCGCAACAATCGGGTGATGATACAGGCCAATACTCCCAGTACGGTCAGTATGGTCAAAGTGACGGCTATGATTTTTCCGTAGGCGGCCAAGAAGCTGGACAAAACCAGGCAGGCGATGCCTATTACGCGGGCGGCTACGGGGCCGAGCAGTCTGGCGGCTTCGAGGCACTGAATGAACCCAAAAACCCGGTGGCTCCGTGGGGGTTGGGCATCGGTATCCTGTCGCTGATTGGCTCGATAGTCTTGCTGGGTTCGCTGCTCGGAATCATCGGCATCGTGCTTTCCATTGTCAGCTTGGTGGTGGGGCGCAAGCGGCGTACCGAAAATCGTAGAACCGTAATGTCAGTAGTTGGCCTAGTGACGTCTATCTTGTCCATTGTCGTGGGTATAGCAATCATGATCTTCGGGTTCAGGCTACTCGACGACATGGGCTTTATTGACTGCTACGAACAACACGGAGACAACGAAGCTGCGTTGGAACAGTGCGTCGATGATGCTATGCAAGAACAAAACATCGAGGGATAAGCTCTTTCACTGAGCTTCTACTTGCAACACACAGAAATCCTCACCCACAAAGCCGTTGGGTGAGGATTTCTGTTTTTCTGCGATGTGGCCGAAGGCGGCTAGATCGCGGTTTGTTCCCGAATTGGGGCTTAATCTAAGTAGTCGCGGAGGACCTGCGAGCGCGAAGGGTGGCGCAATTTCGACATCGTCTTCGATTCGATTTGCCGGATGCGTTCGCGGGTGACTCCGTAAACTTGGCCGATTTCATCCAATGTACGCGGCATACCGTCGGTCAAACCAAAACGAAGGCGGACGACGCCGGCCTCACGTTCCGACAACGTCGTCAGAACGTCTTGCAGCTGATCTTGCAACAGCGTGAACGAGACCGCGTCAACGGCAATGACAGCTTCGGAATCCTCAATGAAGTCTCCGAGCTGGCTATCACCTTCATCACCGATGGTCTGGTCCAACGAAATTGGCTCGCGAGCGTACTGCTGGATTTCCATCACCTTTTCCTCGGTGATGTCCATTTCCTTTGCCAACTCTTGCGGCGTAGGTTCGCGCCCCAGGTCTTGTAGCAATTCGCGCTGAATCCGGCCTAATTTGTTGATGACCTCAACCATGTGCACCGGAATACGAATGGTGCGGGCCTGGTCTGCCATCGCTCGAGTGATGGCTTGGCGAATCCACCACGTGGCGTAGGTAGAAAACTTGTAGCCTTTCGTGTAGTCGAATTTCTCGACAGCGCGGATTAAGCCCAAGTTTCCTTCCTGGATCAAATCCAAAAAGGCCATACCGCGACCGGTATAACGCTTTGCTAGTGAGACCACCAATCGAAGGTTTGCTTCCAGCAAGTGGTTCTTGGCCTTACGCCCGTCGCGGGCGATCGAGCGCAGATCGCGTTTCAGGGCAGGAGAGAGCTTCGCCTGCTTGTCTCCAGCTTCGAGTGCTTTCGACATTTCTTCGATACGGAACTGCGCGTAAAGGCCGGCTTCGATTCGTTCTGCGAGTGAAACCTCCTGCTCCGCATTAAGCAGAGCGACCTTACCGATTTGCTTTAAATATGCTCGTACAGAGTCTGCTGATGCAGTAAGTTCAGCATCTTTGCGCGCTTGGCGCAGCGCCGCGGATTCGTCCTCGTCCCAAACGGAATTGCCAGCGTCTTCCTCGTCTTCTTCGCCAAGCTCTGGTTCAGCAGCTTCTTGTTCGTCAAGAGGCTCGTCGTCGAAGGCGTCGGCGTCGTCGAGGTCTGGCTCAACATCGGGATCATCATCGGTCCCGTCAATGGGTTCATCCAGCACCGGATCAGTGACAGGTGCTGTGGCCGCAGGAATTTCTTCGGGCTCGATGGAGACACTGGTTTGCGAAGCTTTGCCGGTCTTGGCCTGAGCAGACTTCGACGCCGACTTGCTGGTTGACTTCCTAGAAGCTGTCTTCGCGCCACGTGCACGCGCAGAGCTTAGTGTGCTCTCATCGAGAGGCTGATCGGAAGATTCAGTGGCTGACACGTACGCCCTTTCGCCGAATTGTACTGACATCAATGAACAAGCCTACCTATGTGCGCACTGGGTTGTGGCTGCTGAATTGACTGCCTTGTCACACCTGCAAGAATCTTGTGCTCGCGGTGACATGCCACAATCATTTCAGCATCACGGTGTTGAGCGCGCATCATGAAGTTGGTTAATTGTCGGGAATGAGCGCCCAGTATAACGGACGATCAATGTTTTGTGTTCGTTCAGGCCTGTCTAGGGCCAAACCTTGGGTTAACCGGCAATATACTCGGGTGAGTGAGCAGCAAGCGCTGCGCCTACGATCCCCGCACGATTTAACAGTGTTGCCGGGAAGATCGGGGTGGAAAGTTGAAGTAGCGGTAGCCAGCGAGCGGATTTGCGCGAAATTCCTCCGCCGATCACAAAAGCGGCAGGGTTGAATAGTCGCTCATATTCGCCGAGAACCTTTTCTAATCTCGGTGCCCAGTCATCAAAACTTAAACCAAGCGATTTCTTTACCCCGGAGGAAGCGATTTTTTCGGCTTCTTCATTGCCAATCAGAAGGTGACCAAGTTCCGTGTTTGGAAATAGTTTGCCCTCGACTAAGAATGCAGAGCCGATACCTGTGCCAATCGTCAAAAAGATGACTGAACCCGATTGCGCTTGTGGGTTGCCATATGCGACTTCTGCCAGTCCTGCGGCGTCGGCGTCATTGAGAAATGTGATTGCGCGCTCGCCCAGTACCGCACTGAAAACGTCGTGAATGTTTGCATGCAGCCAGGATGGGTCGATATTAGCGGCAGTAAGCATCGACGATCCGCGAACGACACCGGGCAAAGCGATCCCCACGGGACCATCCCAGTCTGCCTGGTCAATGATCTTTGCTACGGTCGCAGCGACGGCTTCAGGGGTCGCTGGCTTGGGAGTCTCGTACTTAATTCGCTCACCGATAAATTCGCCAGTATGCAAATTAACCAAGGCACCTTTTGTTCCAGAGCCTCCGATATCGATGCCAAAACCGAGTTGCTGTTCGCACATGGGTGACAGATTAGCGCACGATAAATAACGAGTACGGTGAGGGTATGAATACCGGTGCGACTCAACGTAATTCAGTGCTTGCTTCCTTTGCAGAATTCTGTCAGCAACACCGAGAGAAAAACGCAGACCAGCTACGAGAGATCGCTATCGAGTTAGCGAGGCTCGGCGGAGCAGTAATTACGCGCCGTAGTGAAGAAATTGGAAGTTCTACTGCGATTGCACGGACCGTAGAAACAAAAAGTAGCGCGGTTGATCCTGTCACCGCAGTCGACAAAGCCACCGAGGCCACACTCGTCGGCAAGCTGCAGCAACTTCGACCTGCCGATGGCATTGTTGGTGAAGAAGGGGCGGGCCATGCTGGTACCAGTGGGATCGAGTGGATTATTGATCCCATCGACGGCACCGTGAATTTCTTGTACGGTATTCCAGAATATTCGGTTTCCGTAGCGGCGGTATGGAATGGCATGCCTGTAGCCGGTGCGGTGTATAACGTCGAGCGTCAACAAATGTATTCCGCACACCTTGAAGGTGGAGCGACTAGGCAGGATGCAACTGGGGAAGTTGAACCTTTACAGGCCAATACTGTGACGGATCCCTCACTCGCGCTGGTAGCAACGGGGTTTTCCTACGAAAGCAGTAGGCGTGTGCGCCAAGCCGAAGTTTTAACCAAGCTGTTGGGGCGTGTGCGGGATATCCGACGTATGGGTTCGGCAGCCCTGGACCTGTGTCGGGTGGCCTGTGGGCAGGTCGATGTCTTCTATGAAGCAGCGTTAAACAAGTGGGATTATGCGGCAGGCATGTTGATTGCCGCAGAAGCAGGGGCTGTCGTACATGCCCCCGAGTTTGCTACTGAGGGCAGTCAGGGGGAAGTTCTTGTTGCCTATGCGCCCGGGTTGGCAGAACGCATGCAGGATGAGTTGCGCGCAGCAGGGGCATTAGAGGCGCTTCCGTCTACAACTGATGATTAAATTGAGTGGCAAAAAGCGCTGATGAGCTGGAAATATGACAATATAATTATTTTAGCTTAGTATCCGACGCACATACACTGAGAAAAACCATCGAGTAATCGATCACAAGGCTTCAAGCACTTCAAGCACCAAGGCCTGATTGTTCGGATGCTCGGTTTCGACATTAATCAATCACTCAATAGGACGTGGATAATGGCTACAGACTACGATGCGGCCCGCACTCGCCCAGAAGGCGAATTGGAAGCAGATTCGTTGGAAGGGCTCAAGGCTGCGGAGAGCGATTCCGACCCCATGGATGAAGACGGGGAGATCGTTGAGCCTTTCGAGCCGCCAACAGTTGACGTTTCAGGTGAAGAACTCAACGTCAACGTTGTGCCACGCCAGGCCGACGAATTTACCTGTGATAGCTGCTTTTTAGTGCAACGCAAAAACCGTTTTTCGCATGAAGAAGACGGGCTAAAAATTTGCCTCGACTGCGCGTAATTCTTCGGCGCGTACAAATCCAGGTTGCGCCCAATTGCAGCCTGGCAAAACTGCAGCAGAATGCTGCTAACCACCTATCGGATTTGTGGCCTGTGCAGCTTGGTCCGGAACGAAGGCTTCTAAAATAGCGCGTGGGTTTTTCGCGCTGACCAACCAATATGGCGTGGGGTCATCGTCGTCGTCAAGCACCAACATCACGAGATCCGGAACCCAACTGTGTGTCACCAAAAAGGCGGCAGGATCAAGTTGTGGACCCATGGCATTCCGTTTTGCACTCTTTGGGACAGCCAAGCTACGGCTGACGACGTCCGAGGGCAATTGTGCCGAACCGGCTACCAGCCACCGCGTGCCGTCGGAATCACGTTCGACGCGGATAACGGTGGACGATAGGTGGATCAACACCCAGGTTGCCAATGCAGCGACAACCAAAAAAGGTATTGCGAACCACCAAAGATTTCGGTTTAGCGCTAGTTGGCCGGTGCCGATCGCAACTGCAACTAGGGCAATCAGCCACCAGTGCCAAGGGACCCATTGACGCTCTTGATACAGCACTTCGGGGGCTGGAGCAGACTTGGTAGCAGGGTGTGGATCTTGTGAATTAGCAGCGTCAGCTGAATTGGCAGATGAGCTCATAACGGCCATGGTAGTTGCCGGGAAGAAGCCACGACCACTCCAGGTCACTGCTAACTACCCCAGAACAATCCAGGCCAACCAAGACCAACTGCGACATGGAGACCTGCGACGGGTAACCTTGCAGTACATGAGCGTATCTCAATTTAGCCAGGTCCAAGTTCGACGATTGGACCCCGAAATACCGCTGCCCGTTCGGGCACACCCTGGGGATGCCGGGGCAGATTTGTGCGCTACGGAAGATATCAGTCTGGCCCCCGGTCAACGAGCTCTCGTCGGGACGGGCATTGCTATCGCTTTGCCGGAAGGTACCGTAGGGCTAGTTCACCCCCGTTCAGGGCTTGCTGCACGGCATGGCCTTAGCGTTGTGAATACTCCGGGCACTATCGATGCGCAATATCGCGGAGAAATCAAAGTTTGTTTGATTAACCATGATCCCGAAAACTCCATTGACATCACCCGGGGAATGCGCATTGCGCAATTGGTGATCCAACGAGTGGAATTAGTTGACTTTGTCGAAACCGCCGAACTTTCTGAGACAGAACGCGGAACCGGTGGTTATGGCTCGACTGGAACGCACTAGAACCCAAGCGCATCTAGGTCTAAACATTGAGACCGCGTTGCAGCGGTGTAGAAAGACTGGAGAGGTGTGGAAGGACTGTAGAAGCGTCTTCGCGATCCAAGTATCGTTGTGAATCAAAGACGTACTAGTGAAGTCAACAAAAATACACGAAGGTCATTGTGCATTGTCTTAATTCGTGACTCTGGCGGTTGTACTCACTGTGGCGGTCGTACCATCAGGCATGATGATAGAGACGATGCCAATGATAAGTAGCGGGGAGTCCGCTGCGGGAAAGGACGATACTCAGCATGGCATTGTGGGGTTTTTCTAAGAAGAAAAAGGCAGCGAAGGCTGATGAGGTAGCAAACGTCGGAACTAACGACGAAGCGGTCGACGCAACCGGTGTAACCGATGTGGCAGATACTGCTGAGAACAACATTTCTGATGATTCGTCAACCGAGACCAATGAGGTGCAGGAAGGATCACCAATTCCATCTGTGCCTGGTGATACCAGTGTGCCCGGAGAAACCGGACCGTTCGATGGGGATACTGTCGATATCAACGAATTTGATTTCGGAGATTTTTCTTCGGGGCTGCTTGACCTAGGATCAGTCAAACTTGCCGTGCCAAAAGACTCCCAAGTGCAAGTTGAAATGGGGGAAAAGGGGCCCAAGATGCTGCATTTGGTGACCCACTATGGCAGGTTGACCCCGATTGCGTTCGCAGCACCGTCGTCTGCAGGTCAATGGGAAGAAGCCGCTGGCGAGATTGCTGAAAGCATGGCGCAAAGTGGCGCCGAGGTGCGCTTTGAGCAAGGCCCTTGGGGAAAGGAAGTTGTTGGTGAGAATAAACAAGCCGTCACCCGGGTCATCGGTGCAGAAAAGCCCCGCTGGATGCTGCGCGTTACCCTGGCAGGCCCAGCGCAACGGGCTGAGCAATTAGCGGAACTTGCGCGTGAGGTGATTGCGCGGACTTTCGTTTATCGCGGCGACAAACCAATTCTGGCAGGAAATTCTTTGCCAGTGACGATGCCTGCCAGTTTGATGCAGCAGATCCAACAAGCGATGCAGCAACGCCAAGCACAAAGCCAACAGCAATCTCCACGAGTGGATGAAGCGAAACAAGCGCTCCGGGA
This sequence comes from Corynebacterium sp. LaCa_70, assembly GCF_058182015.1. Lineage (NCBI taxonomy): Bacteria > Bacillati > Actinomycetota > Actinomycetes > Mycobacteriales > Corynebacteriaceae > Corynebacterium > Corynebacterium sp. LaCa_70. The sequence goes on along the minus strand of NZ_CP190914.1, from coordinate 1,343,125 downwards.
TGCAGCCGGGGAGCCTGCAGATAATGAGCGCGGGGCTGCAAGTACGGATAGTACGAGCGCAATGAAACCAGAAAATACGAAGGAACAGCGATAGTAGTGGCTGCAGCTAGTCTTGAATTAACCATCGAGCGGATGGGTCACGGCGGTGTCGGAATCGGAACTGCCGACGACGGCCGCGTGGTGTTCGTTGGTTCCACTTATCCCGGTGACCGGGTGCAGGTGCAAGTCACGAAAGAAAAGAAATCTTTTATTGCTGGCGAAATTGCGGAAATAATTGCGCCTAGTGATTATCGCACGTCACCACGTTGCCCTGCGGCAGCTGCCGGGGCCGGTTGTTGCGATTTTTCCACGCTTGACTATGCGCAGGAAGCAGAGCTTAAGCGATCGGTTCTGCTAGATCAGCTCCAGCGGATTGGGAAACTGGACACCACCCAACTGCCGGAAGTTGCCACCGTTGATCTTGCTCCCCAGAAAGGGTGGCGTACCCGCGTTCGCTTTGGCGTCGACGACAACGGCCGGGCCGGGCTACGCAAGAAAAACAGCCATGAATTGGTAACCGACCATGCATGCATCCAGCTTGTCGACGGTCTAGCCGACAATATTGTCGGCACCGATGCTCGGCGTTTCCGTCCTGGGTCCGAAGTGATCGTGGCCATGGATTCAACTGGCACAAGGCACGTCGTAGAATCCCGCAAATCCGGCAGGGGTAAACGCATGGAAAAAATCGAAAAGGTAGTAGAAGGCAGCGGGACCGTCACGGAAACCGTCGACGGAAAGACCTTCCATTTTCCCGTCACCGCGTTTTGGCAAGCACACATCGGGGCCCCACAACAGTATTCCAGGATGATCACTGATTGGTTGTCCGGCACTCAACGCACAGACGGCGGAACCGGGTGGGACCTGTATGGCGGGGTAGGACTGTTTATCCCGGCAATTGCGCGCGCATTGCAGCCACAGGATCCGTCGGCAAACGTGATACATAGTGTGGATACCTCTGCCGCTGCGATGGAACAAACCCAACCTGCACTCACAGGTTTGGGGGTTGAGATGCACAAGATGCAGGTGGAAAAAGCAGTAGCGCAGCTGGATTCACCCGATGCGGTGGTCCTTGATCCGCCACGAAAAGGTGCTGGCGCGCGCGTCATCGAACAAGTAGCACAGGCGAACCCACAGCGGATTGTGCACATCGGTTGTGATCCTGCTACGTGTGCACGCGATCTGCGAAGCTGGGTAGACAACGGCTATCGCGTCGAGAAGCTTACTTTGGTCAATGCATTTCCAGGCACCCATCATTTCGAAGTCTTGGCGCTGTTGGAAAAACCTATAAGCTCTGAGTAATTCACCAGTTCCAGATTCTGTAGGGGTACCGAGTAAGATAGAAACGTTAGCTACTGACGATTACAGATGAGACGAGGAGTTGAGGTAGAGACAATGGGCCTTCTTCGCGGAATACGCACTCCCGCCGACCTCAAGGCTCTGTCCCCGGAACAGCTCCCCACCTTGGCGGAGGAAATTCGCGATTTTCTCATCGAACACGTCTCAGTAACTGGTGGTCATTTGGGGCCGAACCTGGGTGTGGTGGAATTGACGCTCGCGCTGCACCGCGTTTTCGATTCCCCGGAAGAGCCATTCATCTTCGATACTTCCCATCAGTCGTATGTGCACAAAATTGTGACTGGCCGGGCTGATCGGTTTACGACTTTGCGGCAAAAAGACGGTTTGTCTGGTTATACCGCGCGTGCAGAGTCAGAACATGACTGGACCGAATCTTCCCATGCCTCCGCGTCTTTGGCTTATGCCGATGGATTGTCAAAAGGCTTCGCGCTGGATGGGCGCGGCAAGCATAATGTCGTGGCCGTGGTGGGCGATGGTGCACTGACTGGTGGAATGTGCTGGGAAGCGCTCAACAATATCGCAGCGGGTAAAGACCGCAATGTGGTCATCGTCGTCAACGATAATGGGCGCAGTTATTCGCCCACCATTGGCGGGTTCGCAGAGAACCTCGCGCACCTGCGTATTTCTGGGCCTTACGACGGTCTGATGGAACACGGCAAAAAGACGTTGAAGTCCATGGGCTGGGTAGGAAACCGTGCTTTCGAGGCGCTGCATGCCTTCAAAGAAGGCGTCAAGCACACCGTTTTGCCTACGGAGATGTTTCCAGAACTCGGCATGAAATACGTGGGTCCTGTTGATGGGCATGATTTCGATGCGCTTGACCAGGCCTTTAGCTATGCGAAAAATTACCAAGGGCCGATTATCGTGCACGTGGTTACCGAGAAGGGCCATGGCTATGAGCATGCGGTTAATGATGAAGCTGACCAGATGCACTCCACTGGAGCGATTGATCCGGTGACCGGTCTGCCGAAATCGAAATCGAAACCTGGTTGGACCCAGGTGTTTACGAAAGAATTACTTGCGGCAGCCGAAAAGCGATCCGATATTGTCGCGATTACCGCCGCCATGGCTGGCCCAACGGGCCTGGCACCGTTTGCCGAGCGTTTTCCGGACCGCTTTTTTGATGTCGGCATCGCCGAACAGCATGCAGTAGCGTCCGCATCCGGTCTCGCATTGGCTGGTTTCCATCCGGTAGTGGCAGTGTATTCCACTTTTTTGAACCGGGCTTTTGACCAGTTGTTGTTCGATGTCGCCTTGTTGGATCAGCCGGTGACTCTGGTTTTGGATCGAGCTGGTGTGACAGGTTCTGATGGGGCCAGCCACAACGGTGTGTGGGACCTTTCGGTTGCGAGCGTTGTTCCAGGCATCCGTATTGCCGCACCGCGCGACGGGGTGCAGTTGGCAGCGCTGTTCCGTGAAGCCTTGCTTGTCGACGACGGCCCGACGATTGTTCGCTTCCCGAAAGGAAGCTTACCGCCGGAACTCCCAGTTTGGGCATCGCTGGCCGACGGAGTCGATATCATGCATTACAGTGATGCTGAAAAGGGCTCGGACAATGTTGAACTGGACAAGTCGGTCCTTGTTATAGCAGTCGGCTCGATGGTGGAGACAGCTGTTATTGCAGCGCAAGCTCACGAAAACGTCACTGTGGTTGATCCAGGATGGGTTTCTCCAGTCGCGGAATCATTATATAGCTTGGCTTCGGACCACGACGCCGTGTTGACTGTGGAAGATGGCATCGTACGCGGTGGCATAGGATCACTGGTCGCTGAAGAATTCTCCGCGGCTGGCATCACGACGCCGGTGCGTCACCTTGGTTTTCCTGCGGTATTCCCATTACATGCCTCCCGAAATGAGCTGTTAGCTGAAGTGGGGTTGGATGTCGCAGGCATTTCTGCCGCAATTAGTGAGCTCCGGCGCGGGTAGGCCGGTGTACGCTGTCCCAGGTTGCCCTAGGTGCAGTCTGGTCCGATAAGAACCTAGTTTTAAGGTCAAGCGCTATCCGTTATCCTTCAGGCAAAAGCTCCGCGAAAACCGGCCAAATAATATCTTTTTGCCATTCTCGTAGACCTTCTGCCGCCAGCGCATCCTCCAAATCATCCTCGGTGCGGATGCTATGAGTCACGGTGATATCCCATGTAATTTTTTTCACGCTGGTTGCGTTTATGAGGTTCTCATGTGGGACGGCGATCTCATACGAAAGCTCCCGAATATCTTCGCGAACTAATTCCCAGGTATTCCACGAATCCGGATCGCGCTTTTTCCACAGCCTGGTATTGATCCCCTGAGTATTTCTCCAGTGAGCCAATTCTCCTTCTCCAGGAACCGGAAGCTCGGAGACTGGGAGGTTTTCTGCTCGGCGAATAGCATCCAACCAGGTGCCCGGTGCTAGACGGGAATTCTTCGCACCGGGAACTCGCTTGAGTTGCGCAAGGTCTGCGGGTCTTCGGCTAGCAATCGCGAGGATCACCTTATTCGGTAGGATTTTGCCAGGTGAAATATCATCGTGGGCGGCAAGATCTTCGCGCACAGTCCAAATTTCCCGGGCGATAGCGAGGTCTCGCGGATGCTCTAAGCCGCGCATTCCTTTCACTTCGTGCCATTCCCGCACATCTGGTGCCACGATATCTTGATGTTGTGTGCGCACGTATTCGAACTCTTCTAATGCCCATTCCCATTTTTCTTGGGAACGCAGGAGATACTCAACTTCGTCGGCAAGCTCCAGCAATTCTTCGACGTCTAATGCTGCATAAGCAAGCCAGGACTTTGGTAATGGGGTGGACGACCAATTCTGCGTACTGTGTTCTTTGGCCACGCGTACACCGAGCAAATCTTCGTACATGGCGCCTAACCCCACCCGCGTTAGGCCAGCAAGTCGGCCACCCAACTCAGTATCGACGACACGCGCGGGATACAACCCAAGCCAAGCAAGGCACGGCAAATCAGAAACAGCAGCGTGCACGACCCAGGTGAGTTTGTTGATTACTGGGGCCAGTGCGGCGCGAAGCTCGGAACGCCGGCCTTCTGGTGCGAACAAAAATATGCCAGCACCAGCGCGTTTAATCTGAACTAGGAAAGCTCGGTCGTCGTAACGAAACGCCGATGCTCGCTCAGTATCAATGGCAATAGGGCCATGGCCGCCTGCAATGCGATCTGCGGCGGCGAGGAATTCTGCCGCAGACGACAGTACCGGCGGAATGCCCGAGGCCGGACGGCGCAGAAACTCAGTCATGTTTTGTGGTGTTGCAGACTAGCGGCGGAGCTCACTTACGCCCTCGGGCGGTAAACCAGCGACGTGTGCGAGAACTTCGGCGAAGGATTCAACGTGGCTAGCAAGCTGATTGTTGTCTGCCGTCCAGGAAGCTCGCATCTCCAGTTGATATGCACGAGGCGGCCCGCCGACTTCGCCAAAGCGGACCGAAGTCGTTGAGGTCACGGTGCCGCCTAAGTTGGTGTAACCGGCAGCGTGCGCTTCGAGGCCTTCGCTGAGCCATTGCCAGGCAACATCGGGTAACAGAGGGTCGGTAGCGACGGCTGATTCCATGTCCGCCTGGATATAAGCGACCAAGCGCATATCGCCTTCCCAGGACTCCTGCGCGCCTGGGTCGTGCAAAAGGATGAGTCGACCGAAAGCATCGCCTTCCGAGTCTGTTGGGGTTTGTTCAGTGGAGCGGTGTTCAACCTCAAGGCCAATGGCATGGCTAAAAGGTGCCAAACGCTGTGGCGGGCGAATCGTCCCGAGTGAGATACCCTGACGCAGGTTTGCTTGGTGCATTGATTCCACCGCTTCGCTAAATGCCTGCGGCGTTACGCCACGTTCCGGCTTCGAAGCTGTGGTGCCCTGCGAGTTCGTCGACGCATCTGTGTCATTCACAACGTTCAACCTAATGTTGAGACTTGGCGTAGTGGTGAAGGCGCGCCGTGGGGTAAGGTTGACGGTAGAATCACCATTTGCGTGGTTAATCGCCGACGAGCACAAATTTTGAGTTTAGCTGTGCGTCTAACGCGCACATTGGTGCACAACCAATGCTTGTCACGAACAACTTGCACATTACACCTGTACACCCCAGGAGGTTTCCATGGCGGCGTCCCATTCAGAGTCCCCACAAGAATTGAATTATGACGAGTTGAACAAGGTGCAGCGTTATAGCCAGCACGCGGTGTTTAAGCTCAACGATGGATTTACGGCTGGTGATAAAGCTTCACGGGAGCGGATGGCTGTTGAGGCGCAAGAATTCTTCGACCGGCTTGCCGACGAAGGCCGCATCACTGTTCGTGGAATCTATGATCTCGCTGGCATGAAGGCGAATGCGGATTTCATGATCTGGTGGCACGCAGAAACCTTCGAGGAGGTGCAGTCGGCTTTCGCTGCGTTCCGTCGTGAGACTTCGCTCGGTAAGGCAAGCTCGTTAGTATGGGCAGGAAATGGCGTGCACCGCCCGTCGGAATTTAATAAGCGTCACCTCCCTGCGTTCATTATGGGGGAGGCCCCCGAAAAATGGTGTTGCGTGTACCCATTCATTCGTTCGTATGACTGGTACGTCATGGAAGAAGAAAAGCGTGCGCGTATTCTGCGTGAACACGGCATGAAAGCGCGCGATTTTGCTGACGTGCGTGCGAATACCATCGCTGCATTCGTCGTCAGTGACTACGAATGGATGCTGTCGTTTGAAGCAGAAGATTTAGGTCGCATTGTAGACCTGATGCACACCATGCGTTACACAGAAGCTCGTTTGCATGTACGCGAAGAGCTACCGTTTTACACCGGCCGCATGGTAGAAGATTTGAATGAGCTGGTGCAGACCTTGCCTTAGCGGTGCGCGCAGAAAGAGCATCCGAAAAATACCCCGATAATGTCCACTGAAACGTGCTAACTTTGCGAGCTCGTTTCAGTGGACATCGCCGTTACCGGATACCTGAGTTGTTAGGTGGCTAGGCCTCGTGAAGCGTCATTGCGACCGAATTAATGCAATAGCGCAGATCCGTCGGAGTATCGTAGCCTTCTCCGGCGAAAACATGGCCGAGGTGGGAATTGCAGCTTGCGCATAGCACTTCGGTACGTACCATTCCGTGCGAGCGATCTTCTCGTTCAATAACGGAGTCTCCGGCAAGTGGAGAGAAAAAAGATGGCCATCCACAGTGAGAGGCAAATTTTTGGTTGGAACGAAATAATTCTGCGCCGCACGCCCGGCAAGAATAGATGCCCTCAGTGGTGGTGTTGTTGTATTCACCAGTGTGTGGAGCCTCGGTTCCGCCTTGACGAAGCACTCGGTACTCTTCCGCGCTGAGGCGCTCGCGCCATTGGTCATCAGCAATCAGGGAAAAATCTGTCATGGGCGATATTCTACGCTTACGCACGACATGTTAATTGCGGCGGTTTAATCAATCTCCCCGGGAGCCTATTCCACGGCGCTATGTCGGTCTGTTAGCGATTGCTGTGTCCGGGTTGGGATCTTGCGCGTTGGGCGTTGGGACGTCGTGTTTTTTGTCATGCAGAAACCACGCCACCGAACAGGTAGCCGTCGTCAAGAGCAAAAGCCCCCAGCCGACGGTAGCAGAAAAATAATTCATCCATGTTCCGATTGGTGCGCTCCGGTCTCCAGTCCAGGTCATAGTCCAGCTGAGTGGAAACAAGAACATAATTGCCGCAAGCCATGATGGCCAGAGGTGGAAAACGCTACGTCCGCGAGTGCAGCTAAAAATCATCGGGAACAGCAACATTGAGTAATACATTTGTCCCAGCGAGGACAAAAAGAAAACACCGCAGAAGAGTACCCCGGCGGTGGTGGCTATCCAGAGTAAGTGATCAGTTTTTCGTAGTGACAAAAGTGCGAGCACCGCAATTCCAGCCAGCCCTGCGAAAAACAGCCACACGGGATAATAAAGCCAATTAGGCATATCGAAATATTCAGCAAGACCCGGCAAAGAAGAGTTCGCGAAATCACGCGTTTGGCGTAAATGAGGAACCAGTTCCGACCGGTATTCTTGGGCGCCGGGAATGAGGGGCCAGGCAACGAGATTGAGTCCGACAGGTACCCCAATGCCGATGATGATCGTGGGCCACCATCTCATCACTAGCGGCAAAAACAACAGTGGGGCGAACTGCGGTTTGATGAGAATTGCGAGACCGATGATGACTCCGCCCACCCAGCGTGCCCAAGGTTGCTTTTGCGTCAGACACCAGAGATACGCTGTGAGCGCGAGAAGAAGTATGCCGTTGATATTGGAAAAAATGAGTGTATTGCGGACTGCTTCGGTCATCGTGGCCACCGCGATGCACAACGGGAAAACCGGGCCTCGTAGTGAGTAACCAAAAATACGCGTGAGAATTGCCAGCGATGCGACGATGGCGGTGGCATTAGCGACGATGAACAGTGCGCGAGCGAATCCCGCGGGTTCAATGAATCCCAGCGGAGCTAGCAGCAGAGTAGCGCCGGGGTTGTATAAATACAGCGGATCAGTGTGGTGGTAGACCTGAGCATAAACGTTCTCACCGTGAATGAATCGCTGCAGCGCGGAATAGACCGTTGTGAAATCGTCGGTTACGGCTCCGTTCAAGCTCTCGACGATAACCAGCTGTATTCCCAGCATAATTGCTAGCGGCCACAAAAAAGCCTGTGCGCGGCGGGCAGTGACCTGCGAGGTTCCCACTATATTCATCGCATCGAGTCTATCGTGGGTGACGCCCATAACGCAGGAAAAGCGTGCTATCGGGACAGCGCTCTACGGATTCTAATTGCATTTGCTGTGTGCTTACCGTTCCGGTAGTGCCGCGAGTGATGGGAGTTTCCACCGTAGAGGTCAACGTTGGATCGAGTGTGAGATAAAATTGGTCGACGGCATTTGCTGTGATCAACCCGCTGAAAATCGACGGGCCACCCTCGCACAAAATGCGCTTAAAGCCTCGAGTTACCAAGGTTTTAATGCATTCTTCCACCGAACCCGCACCAACTGCGATGACCTCGCCAAATGAGGTTAGTTTCTCCGCTCTTTCCTTTTTACGAGGATCTTTGAGTGACGATTCCGGTACTAAAAATAGATGTGGTACGTGGTAGTCGTGGAGGAAACGAGAATTATCGTCGAAGTGCATTGAGGCAGTCATGACAGCAATGTGTGCTGGTGTTGGCTTCTTGGTAGTCGGTTGGACACCACCATAATTTTCTGCCCGCACGGTTTCTGAACCGACCAAGACCACATCTGACCACTCGCGAGCTGCGAGTAATAATTCAGTATCGAGCTCGTTGCCCAGATCGTTCGAGCGCCCATCGACAGTCGCAGAACCAGTGATCGTGCTTGCAAAGATTGCGCGGACACAATAACCGGCGGAATTTCGTCGTTCGGGGCCGAGAAGTTGCGCAAGGCTGGGTCGGTTTTCCATAGCGACCAGAATAGCAGTAGTAATCTCTCAAGCAGGTGTAGTCACGTGCGGACTAATATAGCTTTTACCTTGGGATTTGGTGTTTAGGTAAGTATGCCGCTAGAGTCTCTTAAGCAGTGCACAAGGCACTGGGTGCGGATGTAGCGCAGCTGGTAGCGCATCACCTTGCCAAGGTGAGGGTCGCGAGTTCGAGTCTCGTCATCCGCTCAGCGTACGCCGCTGGTTGGTCCTCACATTGTTGAGGGCGACCCGGTGTGGCGGACGCCGAGTGAAAACTCAATATCTAGCGCGATTAGCTCAGTTGGTAGAGCACTACCTCGACACGGTAGGGGTCACTGGTTCAAGTCCAGTATCGCGCACAGAGGGCACATCTCACGGTGTCCTCGCCCGCGGATGTAGCGCAGCTGGTAGCGCATCACCTTGCCAAGGTGAGGGTCGCGAGTTCGAGTCTCGTCATCCGCTCTGGTTCCCCCTTTGCGGGTATCCTTGTGAGGCGGTATCGCCGCGGTGGAATGGCCGAGTGGTGAGGCAACGGTCTGCAAAACCGTGCACACGGGTTCGATTCCCGTTTCCACCTCTAGTAACAATGATGACTTTCGTCATTGTCAGCGCGATTAGCTCAGTTGGTAGAGCACTACCTCGACACGGTAGGGGTCACTGGTTCAAGTCCAGTATCGCGCACACGGGAATAACCGAATTCTATTCGGAATTCCCCAAGGAAACCGGGCCTGTGGTTTTCTTTTGCGGATGTAGCGCAGCTGGTAGCGCATCACCTTGCCAAGGTGAGGGTCGCGAGTTCGAGTCTCGTCATCCGCTCCAATTCTTATTTGGGAAACGCCGTCTCTCCGTTGGGAGGGGCGGCGTTCGCGCACGCGAAGCATATTCTCAGCGCAGTGGGGAATACGGGTTAAACCCTTAACTGGGTTTAGCCCTGAAAAGTAGAATTTGTGGCAATGACGGGCACTTGTGATCTGTGGGTGGTATTACACCGTTAAACTTGAGATTCGTCGGAACTATTTCTATGAACCTAGCGACTACTAAGGTGGACTCATCAAAAACCCGATTAGTCCTGTAGAACAGTGCATGACTACGCAGTTCACAACATGGAGGCTGAATTTTATGAGCTCTTCTGCTCAACGAACACCCATACGCCGCATTGGTGCTGGTTTGGCGACAGCTACTTTGAGTGCTGCTGCCTTGTGGTCATTTGCGCCACAGGCGTCGGCGCATGACGTAGTCGTCGACAGTAACCCTGCAGACGGTTCGGTTGTAGAAGAATTCCCAGACTCCATCGTGCTCGAATTCTCAGGGGAACCGAGGGAAGGTTTCAATACCGTTGCGGTGAGCAATGCGAGCGGCGAGACCATTTTTGATGCTGAACCGGACTTGGATGGCAGGGTACTAACCGTCGACGTTCCCGATAATCTCGATACACCGGACGGAACTTATTCTGTCGGCTATCAAATTACTTCATCTGACGGTCATGCTACCCGCGGTGGTCTGGAGTTCAGCGTCGGAAACGGCGGCGGAACCGCTTCCTCCGCGTCGGCAGATTCACAACCAGATAATAATGACTCTGCGGAAGCAGATACCTCAGATGCGGTAGAAAACGCGGAAGACAGTCAAGGCGCCGGCGCTGCCAGCATCGTTATCGCAATCGGTGCTATCGCCGCTGCCATCGGGGTTATCGTACTGCTAGTACAAAAGCGTAAACGGTTCGACAACTAGCACATGACAATTAACATCAGGAGAAAATCATGAAAAATAAAGCTCTGTCATTGTCCGCACTCGTTCTTGCTACCGGTCTGACTTTGGCCGCATGTTCCAGTGACGATGCAGACACAGACGCCGCAGCAACGACTACCGAAAGCTCTGCTTCTGATTCCACGACCGCATCCAAAGAATCTGCCGCTACGGAAGTAACCCTGGAAGACGGCGTCGTCAAGGCAAAAGCAGCTGATGAGCCAATGACTGCTATTTTTGGGGAACTGACAAATGCTTCCGATAAAGATATCGTGATCGAGAGTTTCACGACGAGCCTGGGTGAAGCGCGCTACGAAATCCACGAGGTCGTGAATGGAGCGATGCGTGAGCGCGAAGAGGAATTGCGCATCCCCGCTGGAGAATCTCATGAACTCAAGCCAGGCGGCGATCACCTCATGATCATGGAATACGATGGGGAAATCGCAGCCGGCGATGAAATCACCGTTACCCTGAAATTGGCTGACGGTAGTGAAATCGAACTTGCACCAGTTCCGGTTCGTACCATTGGCGCCGGCGATGAAGAGTACGGCGACCTCGAGAGCCATGGAGGTCACGCGGGCCACGATCATAACGGCCATGATCACGGCGAGCATGGTGGTCATGATCACGGCGAACACAACTAATGCACAACTAATACCGATAGCTTGTCGTTAGACCGCCATAGACGCGATCGCGGCGCTGGACACGCAATGTCCAACGGTAACGGGCAAATTTTTAAGGAGCTAGTTTCGTGGCTGGTTTTTCACGCCGACACTTTCTCGCTGGGCTTGGTACCGGCGCGTCTGCGATCGCATTACAAGGATGTTCCTCCCAGGCTCAACTCGCAAACAACACGGCGTGGGCGGGTTCAGAAAGTCCTTCCGATGCTGTGGCAATGGCTGATGTCAGGCTGCAAAATGCGGTGGTGGCATTCGACGGCACTCACCAGGCGGGGATCAAGGAGCCGCAACAGGCACGTGCCAATCTCGTCGCGTTTGCTCTCAAAGCAGGGGTAGACCGCGAAGGGGTTCGGAGACTGCTCAAATTGTGGACCGAAGACGCCCGACGCTTAACCGCGGGCATCGCACCGCGTGGTACCTTAGAACCCGAATTGCTGAACGTTCCTGGAAATTTAACCATCACGGTTGGATTTGGGCCCGGTTTGTTTACCACGATCGGTGCCGAAGACCAGCGCCCTGAATGGTTGCAGCCGATCCCAGAATTTAGCCGCGATCAACTTGATCCGCACTGGGGCGAAGCTGACCTTTTATTACAGATCGCCTCCGACGAACCACTCACCGCCACATACGCTCTGCGACATATGATTCGTTCCGGCGTGGATTACGTCGACGTTGCGTGGTTGCAGCAAGGCTTCAGCCACGCGGATGGAGCCCGTTCTCGGAGCACCACGCCCAGAAATTTATTTGGGCAATTCGACGGCACCGTAAACCCGAGGTCCGAAGAAGAATTCGCCAACCAGGTATTTATTCCGCGTGACTCGTCTGACCCTGATTGGATTCATGGAGGCAGTGCGATGGTGATTCGACGTATCCGTATGAATTTGGATACGTGGGAAAAGCTTGACCGCGGATCACGCGAAAATGCGATGGGCCGCAAACTGGATTCTGGGGCGCCGCTAACCGGAACCGATGAACACGATGATCCCGATTTCACAGCTCGCGATAAATTCGGGCTCCCCGTTATTGATCCGACGAGCCACATGGCGCGCGCACGTAACCCAGATAATAAGCCGGAACAAAAACTTTTGCGTCGTCCATTTAGTTATGACTTGCCGCCTGAACCCGGAGATGAGCAGTTATCGAATTCTGGTCTGATTTTCATCTGCTACCAGCAGGACCCGCGTGAACAATTTATTCCCATTCAACGGCGGCTTGATGATGTCGACCGCCTTAACGAATGGATTACGCATATTGGATCGTCGGTGTGGGCTATTCCGCCTGGAACTGATGCAGAAGGTCAGGAACGTGATGAATATTGGGGACAATCGCTGTTAGAAGCGTGAAAGCCTGGTTAAAGGTGTGACTTAGGGCAGTCGAAAATGCGTTTTTTGAGTTATCGGGCCTGGCTGTAACGAAGAATGACCGAGGCGCTAAAATGGCGAAGTAATTAGTTTCCTCAGGGTGCGGCCAGGTATGCCGCAGTCGATAAGCGCAAAGGAGCGCAAACTTTCATGGTCCATTCACTTGAGCCTTTGTCGAATCCTTCGGAATCTTTCAGCGTCGGTGCAGGAACCCCAGTAGGTGCTGCGATGAAAGAACTGGGGTTTCCCAATAAAGGGCCGGAGGCTGTTGTCTGCGTAAAAGACGCCGAAGGAGTTCTCAAAGACTTAAGTCATGTTCCAGAGACTGCTGGCGAATTTTGGCCAGTCATTGCGGGTTCTGAGGAAGGGCGAGGAGTGATTCGTCACTCGTGCGCCCATGTACTGGCACAAGCGGTGCAAAAGGAATTCCCAGGGACGAAGTTGGGAATTGGTCCTGCCATTGACAATGGCTTTTACTATGACTTCCAAGTTGCAGAACCATTCACTCCGGAAGATCTCAAAAAGATCGAAAAGCGGATGAAGAAGATCATCAAGACCGGACAGCGCTTTGCACGTGGCGTATTTGCTGATTCCGCTGAAGCGGAGACAGCGCTTGCCGACGAGCCATTCAAGTTGGAATTGGTGGCCGACAAAGGAAACGTGGACCCAGACTCCGATGAAGCTACGGAAGTAGGTTCCGGTGAACTGACCTACTATGACAATCTCAACCCTCGGACTGGAGAGGTCGAATGGTCGGATTTGTGTCGCGGTCCACACATTCCCACGACTAAGTACATTCCGGCCTTTAGCCTGACGCGTGCGTCGGCAGCATACTGGCGCGGTGATCAATCCCAGGCTGATTTGCAGCGTGTTTATGGCACTGCTTGGGAATCATCCGAGGCTCTCGAGGCCTACCAGACGATGTTGGAAGAAGCAGAAAAACGTGACCACCGCCGTCTGGGGGCTGAGCTCGACTTGTTTTCTTTCCCGGAAGAGATTGGCTCTGGCTTCCCAGTGTTCCATCCCAATGGTGCTACCGTGCGCATGGAGATGGAAGAATTTTCTCGGCGGCGCCACATCGAGGCGGGATATTCTTTTGTCAACACTCCACACTTGACAAAGGGGGATTTGTTCCGGAAATCCGGCCACCTGGATTTTTACTCTGAGGGTATGTTCCCGCCGATGCAGCTCGATGGCGAATATGATGCGGACGGCAATGTAACTAAGCCGGCACAGGATTACTATGCCAAGCCAATGAACTGCCCCATGCATAATTTGATCTTTGCCTCACGGGGCCGGTCCTACCGGGAATTGCCTCTGCGTCTATTCGAATTTGGCACGGTCTATCGATACGAAAAATCAGGAGTCGTGCATGGCTTAACCCGGGCCCGTGGTTTCACCCAGGATGACGCGCATATTTACTGCACGGAAGACCAGCTTGAAGATGAGCTGCGCAAGGTCATCGATTTTATTATTTCGTTGCTGCGCGATTATGGTCTGGATGATTTCTATCTGGAGCTATCCACCAAAGATCCAAAGAAATTCGTGGGTTCAGACGAGATTTGGGAGCGCTCTACCGCTATTTTGCAGCGGGTAGCTGATTCTTCAGGCCTTAATTTGGTTCCGGATCCGGAAGGTGCCGCCTTCTACGGTCCGAAAATTTCGGTGCAGGCTCGTGATGCCATCGGCCGTACCTGGCAAATGTCGACCGTACAGTTGGATTTCAACCTGCCGGAACGTTTCGAATTGGAATACACGGCGCCTGATGGCAGCAAGAAACGTCCCATCATGGTGCATCGCGCCCTGTTTGGTTCAATTGAGCGCTTCTTCGGCGTGCTCCTTGAGCACTACGCTGGTGTATTCCCAGCGTGGTTAGCGCCACAGCAAGTAATGGGCATCCCGGTAGCCGACGAATTTGTCCCGCACTTGGAAGAAATCACCGCGCAACTGCGGGCACGAGGTATCCGCGCGGACGTTGACACCTCAGACGATCGTATGCAAAAGAAGATCCGTAACCACACCACGGGCAAGATTCCGTTCATGCTATTGGCTGGTGGACGTGACGTAGAAGCCGGGGCTGTGTCATTCCGTTTTCTCGACGGCACGCAACTGAATGGTGTAGCCGTCGATGATGCGGTGAATTTGATCAGCGACTGGATCAGTCTGCGTCGTAACGAGGCACCGTCTAAGGAGACCTTTGGAAACTGAGACTAATGATCAGCGGTGTGGTGACCACGGTGTTGGAGATCCGGACCGCTTGCAGCGATTGTGGGCACCTTATCGGAAGGCCTACATCAAAGAAAAGAGCTCAGAACCTTTTGTGGAGGCGCCGCGGAAATCGGATGAGGACGGCCTGATTATTGCGCGCGGGAACAAGGTATACGCATTATTGAACCTTTACCCGTATAACGCAGGGCACATGCTGGTCGTCCCGTACCGGAAAGTAGCGAATCTCGAAGAGTTGGATTCCGAGGAATCAACGGAGTTGCTCGAGTTCACGCAGATGTCTATTCGGGTATTGAAACGAGTCTCGCGTCCACACGCGGTCAACGTCGGCATGAATCTTGGTGGAGCCAGTGGCGGTAGTGTGCGCGACCATCTGCACATGCATATCGTCCCACGCTGGCAAGGTGACGCCAATTTTCTGACAATAATTGACGGAATTAAGGTGTTACCGGAGCTTTTGGCGGATACGCGCACTATCCTGGCAGAAAGTTGGGCGGAAATTGCCGCGGAAGATTCTGATAACGAGGGAGTGAATAACGCCACCGATGCTTAGCGTTCATGGTCGGAAACCCGCGGCAGTGGTTGTAGAACCGCTCGCCAAATTAGCGATTGCTGCTGGCTTAACCCCAAATATGGTCACGGTCATCGGTGCTGTGGTGACTACCGCGATTGCCGTCGTGTTAATTCCCGCAGGATTTCTGTTTTGGGCTGCGATTTTATCGGGGCTGTTCGCAGCGTTCGACATGATTGATGGCACAATGGCACGTCTTAAAGGCGGGGCCTCCGCGTTTGGCGCGACACTCGATGCCACGTGTGACCGCATTACTGATGGTGCACTGTTCGCGGCTATTATTTGGTGGCTGATTTATTCCTATGACGCCCCGAAATCTCTGGTCGTAGCGTCTCTAGTGGTCTTAGTATCGTCACAAGTAATTAGCTACGTCAAAGCTCGCGGTGAAGCCTCTGGCCTGAAGCTCGTTGGTGGTCTTATTGAACGGCCCGAACGGTTGATTATTTCTTTGGTTGGAATTGGCCTGCAAGGGCTCGGTGTTCCGTACGCAATTGATGTCGCGTTATGGATTTTGGCGGTTGGCTCGTTGTTTACGGTTTACCAGCGTATGGCTATGGCACGTAAACTCGATTCGGTTGCACGAAAGGCTACCACATGAGCATAACTTCCAGACTTGGCACGCGGCTTCCGCAGCGCGAAGATATCGTGGCATACGGGTATTTTGCTGGCTGGTCGCTGGTTCGACGGCTACCGTTGTCGCTTACCCGCAAGGCGTTTGATAAGCTTGCCGACGCTGTCAGCAAGAAAGGAACGGGGCCGGAACAATTGCGTAAAAATCTGGCGCGCGTCGTCGGTCCGGAGAATGTGACTAAACAACTGGTCCGAGATTCCATGCGCAGCTATTTCCGCTATTGGTTAGAAGCGTTTCGCTTACCCACGATGCAACACGAAGATAACCTTCCACAACGGCTTGCCGACGGTGTATCTGGCCGTGACGCCTTCGATGCCGCATTAGAACGCGGCAAGGGGGTAGTTCTTGCACTGCCACATACCGGGAACTGGGATATGGCTGGCGCGTTTGTCGTGGCGCATTACGGACAGTTTGCCACTGTCGCCGAACGGGTCAAGCCTGAATCCTTGTTCGATGCGTTTGTGAAGTATCGGAACTCGATGGGCTTTGACGTGATCCCTTTGACTGGAGGGGATCAACCACCGTTTTCTTACCTGAAACAGGTACTGCAGGACGGAGGCGTCGTCGCGCTATTGTGCGAACGCGATTTGAAAAACTCTGGCGTCATTGTCGACTTTTTTGGTGAACCGGCTTCTATGGCGGCCGGGCCAGCTGTGTTAGCGAAAGAAACCGGGGCGACATTATTCGCTGTGCACTCCTGGTTCCAGGGTGCTGACGATGGAGTATCGCCGAACTGGGGCCTTGCTGCGACTCATGAGATTGCGGTTAGTGACGTGCAATCGACGACCCAACGGTTGGCTGATGCTTTAGCAGAAAACATCGCTAGTACCCCGCAAGACTGGCATATGCTGCAACCGATTTGGTTGCGTGACCTTGATCCGGCTCGGATGAGCGAGCAACAACGCGAGGCCTTGCGTGCTCACGAGCAGGTCGAAAACTAGGGCGATTCGCGATGCGCATTGGAATAGTTTGTCCTTATTCTTTCGATGAGCCTGGTGGCGTCCAAGCACATATTTATGATCTGGCGACGATCCTGATCACCCGTGGTCATACGGTCCGAGTACTTGGGCCTGTTTCCGACCAGACTGATGTCCCTGATTTTGTGGTCAAGGGGGGTGGCTCAGTTCCGATTCGATACAACGGATCGGTAGCACGTTTGTCCCTTGGACCACACGTTCGTCGAACGGTAAAGAAGTTTCTTCGGGAAGGCGAATTTGATGTCGTGCACATCCACGAGCCAAACTCGCCGAGCTATTCCATGGCAGTTTTACGCATGGCACAAGGCCCTATTGTTGCCACATATCATGCCTCGGCAGACTCGTCGCTGCTGTTGAGAATTTTTAAGCCGGTGCTGCGCCCGTTATTGGACAAAATACGGGCGGGCATTGCAGTTTCGGAGATGGCACGGCGCTGGCAAGTTGAGCAGCTCGGTGGCGATCCCGTGCTGATTCCCAACGGCGTCGATACCTCGGTGTATGCCGCACAACGTGTTCCATTCCAAGAAAACAGCGGGAAACCGGTGGAGATCGTATTCCTCGGCCGTTTGGATGAATCCCGGAAGGGTCTGGACGTGTTGTTGGAGGCTCTGCACGAACTTGACCGTGATGTTCGAATAACCATTATGGGTGGTGGGCGAAAACGCGAGGCCCCCGGCGTGGACTTCGTGGGACGTGTCAGCGATGCTGAGAAAGCTACTATTTTAGGCCGCGCTGATATTTACGTCGCGCCCAATTTAGGCGGTGAGAGTTTCGGCATCGTATTAGTCGAAGCTATGGCCGCTGGCTGTGCCGTAGTTGCCAGCGATCTCGAGGCTTTTGACGTCGTGTGTGATGCAGCGAGCGATACGCCCGCGGGCGCTTTATTCCGAACCGGTGATAGTTCGGATCTTGCTCGGGTATTGCGGATGCTGGTCGACGATTTCGAGCACCGGAAACGTTTAGTAGAAGCCGGCATCAAGCGTGCCCAAAACTTCGATTGGGACTCTGTTGCCACACAAGTAGAAACTGTATATGAAACCGTCGTCAATGGTTCGAAGGTGCGCAGCGTTCAATGATTATTGACCTAATACTGGCAATCTTGTTGGTTTGCGTCGTGAGCGCCGTACTGTGGACCTATTTCACAGCTCAACGACTTCATCGCTTGCATATTCGTCTTGATGCGGCACTGCAATCACTGCAAGCCGCGCTTGATCGTCGTGTAGCTGTGGTTGCCGCTGTGAGTCCGCAGTTGGCACCTCAAGCACGAGAAGTGGAATCGATTCGTCTTCTCCATGGACAATTGGCGCCACGGGAGGCTGCCGAGCGAGAATTGTCGGCTGCGATTAACAGAAAATTTGCTGCTGAATGTTCTGCTGAGGATTCGCATATGAACGGTGTTGCTGAATATGGGTTAAGCAACCACCAGCCGGAATTAATCGATGCCGATGTACGGGTGGAATTGGCACACCGGTTTTATAACGAGGCAGTGGCGAGTACCCGCGGGCTGCGCCTGCGCCCGTTAGTGAAAACTTTCCGCTTAGGCGGCAGGGCGCCGCTACCGGATTTTTTCCAATACACCTCATATTTGAGTGTTTAACAAGCAGTTGAGCGGTAATTATTCGTTGACGATATCTTCTAGTGCGACTGGTGGGCCAAGAAATAGCAAAACGCTGAAAACAACAGCGACCGCAACCACTATTACGATAATGCTGCGGGCAGGGTAGCGCACGGCTTGGTACAAAGCCCAGTCGAATGGTCCTTTCGGGGCAGTAGTGGTGTCTGTATCGCGGAAGCGCCAACCACCGTCGAGTACTCCTTTGCTGTCTGCCCAGGCAGCAAACGGCCACGCCGCAAATGGGATGACTGAAACCACGAGACCGACGAAACCTAGAACTGGACTCCATCGGTTATTGATCCAGATGAGTACCGTCATTACCACGAAGCATAAGAAGCCGAAGCCATGGATGCTACCGGTAATAGGTACTACAGCATCAGTGGTTCCGGAATACTTCAAGACCATGCCCAGGATTAACAGCGACCACGTCACCATCTCGAGGATTGCGGCGGTTCGGTGCAGTTTTTGTGGAGTCATAGCCGTAACTCTAGTGCTTCATCGATGCGTGAGCCGGGTTGGGTTCGACGTCTACTCATCGTGCAGTGGAGAATGTGCGGTAGGCTTGTAACGTCAATCACTAACCGTCGGCAAGCGAAAGAGACGTAATGAGCACGAATTCGAGCGAGATTGACCGCATCCTTCATGTGACAGAAATTCCGGCACCGGCATACTCGGCTGGTGTTGTTGATGTAAATAACAATGGCGATGAAAATGGCGACGGAGACGAAATACTGAGTGACCGGGAGACCAGGGTTGCGGCGATCCCGAACACGCGCTGGTTTCACGCTAGTAGCGTACCGACAAATTTGGAACGTACCTATGGTGGGCAACTAGTGGCACAAGCCTTAGCCGCAGCCAATGCGACCGTCGACAAGAAAAAACTGCATTCACTGCATACATATTTTCTCAAAGGAGGCGACGCACAACTAGGGATCGATGTGCAAGTTGAACTCGTGCGTGACGGGCGCAGCTTTGCGAATCGCCGGGTGCGGGTGTTCCAGAATGAGGTAGAAATTTGCCATGTTTCTGTGAGCTACCACCGTAGTGGTGATACCGGGCCATCGTATGGCCATGACATGCCCGCTGTTCCCAAACCCGAAACTACGCCACGAGCGGTCTTCGAAGATTTCAGCAAATCGCACACCTTAGACCACAGTGGTGATTGGGACGCTCTTGTAGTCCCACAAGAAAAAGTCGGTGATGGTTTCGCACCAGGCAACCGATTGAGTATGTGGATTCGCTATAACGGTGCCATCACCGATGGCGATAATCACCACGCCGCCGCACTGGGTTATATCTCTGATAGCACGCTGTTATCGAATGCCACCGCGCTTGAACCGGATCGTCATGTACAAATGGCCAGCTTGGATCATTCCATGTGGATATTCGCACCTTTTCGTGTCGACGACTGGCTGTTGTATGACCAATGGTCACCGGCGGCTGGCGCGGGGCGTGGATTCGCGATGGGGCGATTTTTTACCAGTGATGGACGACTTGTCGCGATGGCCACTCAGGAGGGCTTAGTCCGGGATCACCGGTGATAGCACACGTGCTCGCCAATTAATCTGTATTCACACGTATACTTGAATGCGTTAAAATATCCGGGCATTTTCTCGCTCGGGGTTCATATCGCTTCGTCGTGCGAGTAATGGGTATTCACCACGACGTTGAACCGGCATAAGCAATGCTGTTGAAAGGAATGACATGGCAGGCCACTCAAAATGGGCAAATAACAAACATAAAAAGGCTGCCAACGACGCCAAACGTGGCAAAGAATTCGCGAAACTGGTTAAAAGTATCGAAGTAGCGGCACGTAATGGTGGCGGAGACCCGGCAGCCAACCCGACGCTGGATGACATGATTAAAAAGGCCAAGAAGGCTTCAGTCCCAGCAGATAATATTGAGCGGGCTCGAAAGCGCGGTTCCGGTGAAGAGGCGGGCGGCGCCGATTGGCAATCAATCATGTATGAAGGTTATGCCCCGAATGGTGTGGCAATGCTGATCGAGTGCTTGACGGACAATAAGAATCGCGCAGCTACTGACGTACGAACCGCGATGAGCAAAAACGGTGGCAACCTGGGTGAATCAGGTTCTGTGGCCTATATGTTTAGCCGTACCGGCTATGTTTTGGTGGAAAAGAAAGGTGAGCTTACCGAAGACGACTTGCTGATGGCGGTCTTGGACGCGGGAGCGGAAGAAGTCAAAGACCAAGGCGAGAAGTTTGAAATCATCTGCCAGCCGACGGATATTCCGGCAGTGAGAACTGCTTTGGAAGAAGCCGGCATCGAAGTTGATGATTCGGACCAGGATTTTCGGGCTTCGGTGGACGTACCACTTGGTGTCGAAGGCGCCAAGAAAGTGTTTAAGCTGATCGACGCACTCGAAGACGTCGATGACGTGCAGGATGTTTATACCAACATGACTGTATCGGACGAAGTCATGGAAGAGCTCAACGCTTAGTCTGTGATGAAATAGTCTGCGATGAATCTTGAAGGACTGCGCGTGATGGGGATTGATCCCGGCCTGACGCGTTGTGGGCTATCGGTCGTGCAGTCCGGCAAAGGGCGAGCGATTTACCCAGTGTCGGTCGGGGTCATCCGTACACCCAGTGATGCACCGTTGACCGAGCGCTTATTGCGTATTTCCCATGCCGTGCGCGAGTGGATAGATGATTATCAACCCGACGTCGTCGCGATCGAGCGTCTATTCGAACGCGGTAACGTGTCTACGGTGATCCATACTGCGCACGCTGTTGGTGTGTTAATGCTCGCTGCAGCCGAACGCGGGTTGCCGGTCGATATGTACACCCCATCCGAAGTGAAAAAAGCGATCAGCGGTAACGGTCGGGCGGACAAAAAGCAGATGACGGCAATGGTGACTCGGATCCTGGGGCTGTCTGAGCCGCCAAAGCCTGCAGATGCGGCTGACGCATTGGCGCTAGCGATTTGCCATTGCTGGCGCGCACCTGCGTTAGCTCAGCAGGAACAATTGCTCAAAAAATCGCTGAAGAAAGGCTCTTAGTTTATGATCGCCTCGTTACGCGGGACAGTGATTGATATCGGCCTTAATGCTGCGGTTTTGGAATGCGCAGGCGTTGGCTACCGTGTTATTGCGACGCCGCGCACATTGGGAATATTGCGTCGTGGTGAAGACGCATTCATTTTGACCACGTTGGCGGTAAAAGAAGACTCGATGACCCTCTACGGGTTTACTGATTCCGGTGACCAAGAAATGTTCACGGTTCTCCAGAGCGTGTCTGGGTTCGGTCCGAAACTAGCGATGACGTCGCTGTCGGTTATGAACGCAGAAGAGCTAGCGACGGCGATTTCTGCTGGAGAAGCGAAAACCTTGCAACGTATACCCGGTATTGGCAAACGTGTCGCAGAGCGATTGATCGTCGAACTGAAAGATAAGGTTGCACAATGGCAGCCATCCAGTACTGGAACTGATGCTGTCGGCACAGAACACGGGCCTGCTGGGGTTGCTGGCGAACCTTCAGCTGCGTTATCGGAACAGGTAGTTGCCGCATTAATCGGACTTGGTTTCGGTGAGAAACAAGCAACGGCGGCGGTGGATAAGGTAGTTGCGCAACAGCCAGATGCAGATTCATCCCTTGTCTTGCGTGCTGCTTTGGCAGAACTGGGACCGAAGAAATAACGCTGGATAGAGCTGGTAGAAATGTCAGATTTGGAAAGAACTGAATTCGAACTGCCGAAAGATTATGCAGCCACCACCGGTGGTCGTGCATCTGGAGCCCAGAATGCTGGTGGCAGACCAATTGGTGCTGAGGTTGATCCTCAGCGACAGATTGGTGAACAGGATTTTGAACGGTCTTTACGCCCGAAAAGTCTGCAGGAATTCATTGGACAGCCAAAAGTACGGCAGCAGCTTTCCCTGGTTTTGGAAGGTGCGCGGGGTCGTAATGTGACTCCAGATCACGTGTTGTTATCCGGCCCGCCGGGGCTTGGTAAGACGACAATGGCGATGATTATTGCGGGTGAACTCGGTTCCAGTTTGCGCATGACATCCGGGCCAGCCTTAGAGCGCGCGGGCGATTTGGCCGCGATGTTATCGAATCTCATTGAAGGAGACGTGCTGTTTATCGATGAGATTCATCGCATGGCACGTTCGGCCGAAGAAA
The DNA here is from genome assembly GCF_058182015.1 of Corynebacterium sp. LaCa_70. Lineage (NCBI taxonomy): Bacteria > Bacillati > Actinomycetota > Actinomycetes > Mycobacteriales > Corynebacteriaceae > Corynebacterium > Corynebacterium sp. LaCa_70. The sequence goes on along the minus strand of NZ_CP190914.1, from coordinate 1,320,407 downwards.
TGTTGTATATGGCTATGGAGGATTTCCGCATCGACGTTATCGTCGGCAAGGGGCCTGGAGCAACCTCGATCCCGTTGGAAATTCCACCATTCACACTGGTTGGCGCCACTACACGCGCAGGAATGCTGACGGGTCCGTTGCGTGATCGTTTCGGTTTCAACGCGCAGATGGAGTTCTATGACACCGAAGATTTGACAGAAGTTATCGAACGCACCGCACACATCATGCACGTTGATATTGACCACGATGCCGCCGTTGAGATTGGTTCGCGTTCCAGGGGAACTCCCCGCATCGCCAATAGGCTTTTGCGCAGGGTGCGAGACTTTGCCGACGTGCATGGCCCCGGCAGGATTGATCTCCGCTCTGCTCAGGGAGCGCTAGATGTTTTCGATGTCGATGAACTTGGGCTTGACCGGCTCGACCGGGCTGTGCTCTCGGCATTGGTGAAGGGACATGGAGGCGGACCAGTAGGGGTCAACACCCTGGCAGTGGCAGTCGGTGAGGAATCTGCAACGGTCGAAGAAGTCTGTGAGCCCTACTTGGTCCGCGCTGGTTTATTGGCGCGAACTGGCAGGGGCAGGGTCGCTACCGCACGGGCCTGGCGCCACCTGGGGCTGGAAGCGCCGGAAAATGCACCTGGGCAATACGAAGATTAGCGTCACTATTCGTCGGTGCGCTTTATATTTTTCATCAGCTCCGACGGCTCAACGGACTATAGAATAGCTACTAAGTAGCATTGCCTTAACCGCGTCTGGCACACTATGGGGCATGGATATTGTTCTCATTATTGCTCTGTTGGCCTTGTTCTTGTTGCCATCATTTTTCATGATGCGCAAGCAGCGGAAACAGCAGGAAGAACTGCGTAGTTTTCAACAGGCGTTGAACCCGGGCGATCGAGTGATCACTGCCGGTGGCATCCATTTGGTATTGACAGATATTGGCGAAACCACTGTTACAGGAGAAATTGCTGCTGGCGTCGAGGTCACCATGGAAAAGATCGCTATTTTGCGCCCCGCGGATCAAGTGAGTCTGGCGCAGAACGCTCCAATCCACCCGGAACACGCGAACGATGATGCCGTGGAATCCACTGGCAGTGACCAAAACCAGGATGATGCCGCAGATGCACAGGGTGGCGGGGGATTTCCACAACACCCAGAAAATGATGATCGTAATAACTAAAGACTGACCGCGGTGCACATGTGCGCATTCGTAGGTTTATTAATCGCTTTCAGGAGAAACTCCCTTGCCGGAACCAAATACTAAGGCCAATCGTGGCGGTAATTCCCGCACGTGGCCTGCCAAGGCAATAGCCTGGTTCATCGTCATCACAGTGGCGTTATTTTCCCTTATTTTGTTTACGGGTGATAGACACGCAACACCCCGTCTAGGCATTGATCTGCAGGGCGGTACTCGCGTCACGCTCGTTCCGCAGGGGGATGAACCAACCCAGGATCAGTTGGATCAAGCGCGTGCAATTTTGGAACAGCGTGTCAACGGCATGGGCGTTTCTGGCGCGCAAGTCGTTACCGACGGCAACACGCTGGTGATTACTGTGCCCGGAGAAGACACAGCCCAAGCACGAGCAGTGGGGCAGACGTCGCAGCTGCTGTTCCGTCCAGTTGCGCAGCAACCAACTCCGAACCCAGCCGAGTTGACTGACACCCTCGGAGACATGGCCAACCGCTGGGTGGAATATGGATTGCTCGAGAAGCAAGACGCAGAAGAAACCATTAATCAACTTTTCGCTGCTTTCGAAGAACAAGCTGATGACGCAGCCGCTGCTGGTCTGGGAGAAAAGCCAAAAATCACGGCCTCTGCCAAGCCGGAGCCGGAAAACTCTTTGGAACAAGCCGAGCGCCGCGACGAAATTACCGAGATGCTGATTGCTGACCGGCAGTCGGAAGATCCAACGACCCAAGCCGCTGCCAGTGCTCTGTTGACCTGTGAAGGTGACGTTGATCCGCTATCCGGTGCTGATGATCCCGCGAAACCATTAGTGACGTGCGATTATGAGCAGGGCCAACCGTATTTGCTACAGCCTGCGCCATTGCTTAACGGGGTCACCGATCCCGAAGGTCCACGTTTGACGGGTAACGAAATTGATACCGATAGCCCGATCAACGGTGGTTTTAACCAGCACAGTGGCCAGATGGAAATCTCATTCGCGTTCAAGACTGGGTCTGGTCCGTCCGGTGCGCAGACTTGGGCTGATTTGACGGAAGAATATCTGCAACAACAGATTGCGATTACGCTCGACTCCAATGTGATTTCCGCGCCAGTGATTCAAGGCGTCACGCCTTATGGTTCGACGACCTCGATCACCGGGCAATTTAGCCAGGAAGAAGCCCAGGAGCTAGCGAATAACCTGCGCTACGGCGCCCTGCCTTTGTCATTTGTTGGAGAAGACGGCACTCCAGGCGGTACGGCGGAGACGGTTCCGCCTTCATTGGGGCAGGCCGCGTTGAAGGCTGGACTCATTGCTGGGCTGGTGGGACTGGCACTGATCGCCGTCTACGTCTTTTATTATTACCGCTTGCTAGCACTGGTGTCGCTAGTGTCCCTTGCTGCAGCAGGTGTTATTACTTATGCAGCGATCGTTTTGCTGGGCCGTTGGATCGGCTATTCCCTGGACCTTTCCGGAATTGCTGGATTGATCATCGGTATCGCCACCGCGGCTGACTCGTTTGTGGTGTTGTATGAGCGGATTAAAGACGAATTGTTGCAAGGGCGTACTTTCCGTTCGGCAGCACCACGTGCTTGGGAGCGTGCTAAACGCACCATCGTGACTGGTAACGTTGTCACTCTCATCGGTTCTGTGGTGGTCTATTTCCTTGCCGTCGGCGATGTCAAGGGATTCGCGTTTACGCTGGGAATCACGACAGTATTTGATATCGTCGTATCCTTCCTGGTCACCGCACCATTGATGATTATGGCTGCGCGAAAACCGTTCTGGGCAAAACCACAAGTCAACGGACTGGGCAAGGTATTTGACTTGATCGAAGAGCGTCGTGCAGAAGCCGAAGTTGCGGATGAGGAGAAAATCCATGGCTAAACAATCTCTTGTCAACCGTTTGACCACCGGTGATGGCGGCATCGACTTCATTGGTCGGAGTAAACTCTTCTATCTCATTACAGCGGCGTTGATTCTGATCAGCCTGGCGTCGATGTTGTTTCGTGGATTCTCCATGTCAATCGACTTCGAGGGTGGAACACGGATGACGATGCCTGCTGGTGATTTAGTCGCGGAGGAAGTCGAAGAGACCTTCGTCGAGGCAACCGGCGTAGAACCAGAAATCACGCAAATCGTCGGCTCCGGTGATTCCGAGACGCTCGAGATTACCGCTGAACACCTGTCGCAATCGCAAATTGATGCAGCTCGTTTGGCCATCTATGAAGAGCATGAACCCAAGGACCACACCGGTGCGCCGTCTCCGGATGCCATTGGTGATTCCACAGTGTCGGAATCCTGGGGCGATACCATTACACAGCGCATGTTGTTGTCCATGGTTGTTTTCTTGGTCTTCGCAACCATCTACGTCGCTTTCCGTCTGCAAAAATACATGGCACTCGCTGCAATGGGCGCACTTATCGTCGACGGTATTGTGATTGCGGGCATTTATTCGCTGTTTGGCTTTGAGGTCTCGCCAGCTGTGATCATTGGTTTGCTGACCGTATTGACGTTCTCCATCTACGACACCGTTATTGTTTTTGACAAGGTTAATGAAAACACCGAAGGCGTTACCGCTTCTCGACGCGCTACCTACGGTGAAGAAGCCAATCGCGCGATTAATCAGACGGTAATGCGTTCGATTTCGACGTCTGTTATTTCCGCACTGCCGATCATCGCGCTGTTCGCCGTTGCGGTCTGGTTGATGGGAATCGGTACTTTGCGCGATCTGGCGCTCGTCCAATTAATTGGTGTCATCGAAGGTATTTTCTCCTCAATTTTCTTGGCGACGCCATTGCTGGTCTCAATTGTTAATCGAAGCAAGAAGATCAAAAAACACAATCAAGAAGTCGCAGAATACCGTGCCCGTGGTGACCTCGATGGTGAATCAGCCGAAATCGATAATGACATCGAACATCGGACCATCGCATCTCCGGAAACGACTGCCGTCGCGGCACCAGCACGCGAAAGCTTTCAAACCCCGCACAGCACGGGCGGAAGCACCTGGCGCCCCGAATAGCGCGCGTTGCCACGCCCCTCGTCTAAGATTGAGGGGCGCGTCCGTGGACGTGCCCGCAATCAGGCAGCAGCCCGAAACCATTGCACAGATGAGGACCACTTGGCTATGACCGTTCTCTATGATTCGGACGTGAGACACCGCAGACGCGCCAACAGGCTATCGCGAATCCGGCGGCTAGGAGCCTGCGCGGCGAGCCTGAGTTTGGCTGGCGTCTTGGTGGCATGCGCCGATGAACCGGCTCCGGAGGCCGAAGAGCACTCAGGCTGGATTAGCACGGTGGCTGACGGGCAACAGGAACTGAATTACCAGTCCTCGTCCCCACTGACAACGACCAATGCGGGCTCCATTACCGGTAGCTCGACGGCAGCGCAGCAACTGTCGGCACGTCTGTATCCGGGTGTCTACGTTCCGGGGCCACACGGGCAGCTGATTCAGAACAGTGATTTGATCAGCGTGCGGTTTTTACCTGATATTAAGCCTCAGGTCATTTACACGATTTCCGAGGATGCGCAGTATTCCGATGGTGCTCCGATAACGTGCACGGATTTTTTGCTGGCCTATACTGCGGGCGTGATGCCGGAGCTTTTTTCATCACAGTTGCCATTGATGCAACATGTTGATGAATTTGAGTGCCAGCCGGGGGCCGCACGGTTTTCTGTAAAGTTCAAGGAGGGTGCAGGGAAGCGCTGGCGTGAGCTCTTCTCGCCGGGAACTGTGCTACCCGCACACGCGATTGCTTCCCGCGCAGGCATGTCGCTTACTGAGCTGCATCAGGCTTTAGAAGACCGCGACGTTGAAAAATTGTCTGAGCCGGCGAGAATATGGTCCGAGGCCTTTGCCTTGGATAACTTCGATCCCTTACTACAAGTATCTGCCGGTCCATTTCTGTTGGATCACGTGAGCGATGAAGGGGCAGCGATTCTGGCCCGCAATGAAGCTTATTATGGTGACGATGCACGGCTCGCGAGCCTCGCGGTGTGGCCTGCTCGTGCTGATTCAGGGAAGCTATTGGAACAAGACTCCCTGGATATCGCGGATATTAGCCAGGTGAACCCTGAATGGTTGGATCGTAATGCTGCTGGGGCTAATTTCACCATTCAACCTCAGGTCGGAGAACTCACGGATGCGTTGTTGTTGTCCGAAACCGGGATCTTTGCAGAACCTGGCAGTCGCCAAGCGTTCGCGGCGTGCATCGACCAAGGTGCGGTAGCAGAGACGTCGTCAAGAGTCTCCGGTGTTGAGGTCGGACCCGTGCTGTGGCAAAGCATCGAACATGAGGACCCGGTGAGGCATCATTTGCGGGATATTTCGGAACCGCATGCGGGCGTGGATATTGCTAAGGCGCGCGAATTAGAAGGACGAACCATCCGCGTAGGCTACCGCGGGCAGGATAAACGTTTGGCCGCCATGGTAGAAACCATTGCGCAGCGGTGCCGGGAAGCTGGAATTGAGGTTGTCGATGCGGCACAGGCAGAAACCACAGCACAAGATTTGTATATTGATGATGCGAATACTGTAGGAGATGGCTCTGTAGCGGAGGACTCTGCCGAGGAATCTATCAAGCAGTCCGGGGGCGACCAGCCCGGCGAAAAGCGCAAAATCGATGCCTATCTGGGCGCGGTATATCCACCAAATCTCGATGCACGAGCAGCTGTACACATTTCGGGCATTGATGCTCTGCGCCGAGCGGAATCCGCTATGTGGGAAGAGGTTTCTATGATTCCGTTGGCAGCCCAGCCACGGGTTTTTGTGATCAACCGCGATGTCACAAGTGCCGTGCCTTATACTGGAGAATCGGCGATCGGGTGGAATATGGATCGCTGGCAGAAAACCGGATAATCGCGCTGTCCATTAACTGCGCCGTCAATAAGCCGTCAATACGAAGCCAACCTTGGGAATTGAGACTGTGACTGAACTTGCTAGAACAACCACTCTCGTCGACGCGCAAAACGTATTGGATGACAAGATCAGGCGGGTCAAAGATTTCCCGCAACCAGGGATCGTTTTCGAGGATCTCACGCCAGTGCTTGCGGATCCACAATCATTTGCCATGTTGGTCGATGCATTAGCCGAACAGTGTGCGGCCGCTGGCGCAGAGATTATTGGTGGTTTGGATGCTCGAGGGTTTTTATTAGGTTCCGCTGTTGCATACAAGCTCGGGCTAGGGATTTTGGCAATCCGGAAAAAGGGAAAGCTGCCGCCCCCAGTCCATAGTCAAGATTACAGCCTGGAATATGGCAATGCTGCACTGGAAGTGCCCGCCGACGGGATCGATTTAGACGGCAAAAACGTTGCGCTTGTCGACGATATCCTCGCCACCGGCGGCACCCTTGGAGCAGCGAAAAAACTGCTGGCTAACTGCGGTGCAAATATTGTTGCAAACGTCGTTATTTTGGAAATTCCTGGTCTCGATGGGCGCAAGATGCTCGGTGACGATAATCTGGTAGTCATCTATCCACATTCGGCACGCTAGACCGCGGAGATGTACCTATGACGGACAATAAAGCAGCGAAACGATCGTCCCCCAGCGTGCGCAGCATGTCCGCACGGTTGGCAAGGTCGCTAACTTCCGGGAAAGTCAAGATTAAACCGGTTCTTGAACCACTGATGTCTATCCACCGGGAGTTTCACCCGAAGGCAGATGCGGACGTTATTAACCGTGCGTATGAGACGGCAGAACGCCTGCACGAAGGCGTTACGCGCAACTCGGGGGATCCGTATATTACGCATCCGCTAGCGGTAGCCACAATTGCTGCTGAGATCGGTATGGACACCACGACAGTGGCGGCTGCTTTATTGCACGATACGGTGGAAGACACCGATTATTCGTTGGATGATCTTACCCGTGACTTCGGCGAGGAGGTTGCTCGGCTGGTTGACGGGGTAACCAAACTAGACAAGCTAGCTTTTGGCAGCGGTGCTGAGGCGGAAACGATCCGCAAAATGATTGTCGCGATGTCGCGGGACCCACGCGTGTTGGTCATTAAGGTTTCGGACCGGCTGCACAACATGCGAACGATGCGCTTTTTGCCGCCGGAAAAGCAAGCGAAAAAGGCTCGCGAAACCTTGGAAATCATTGCTCCTTTGGCACATCGTTTGGGCATGGCCTCGGTGAAATGGGAATTGGAAGATCTTGCCTTTGCCATTTTGTACCCCAAAAAGTATGACGAGATTGTGCGGATGATTGCCGATCGGGCTCCGCAGCGTGATCGTATGCTGGCCGAGATTACCGCAGAAGTTACAACAACGCTGAAAGACAACGGCATTGAAGCTGAGGTACGCGGTCGCCCAAAACACTACTGGTCGATCTATCAGAAGATGATCGTGCGCGGCCGAGATTTTGCTGAAATCTTCGATTTAGTAGGCATTCGTATTTTGGTTAATGATGTCAACAGCTGTTATGCAGCCATCGGAGTCGTCCACGGCCTTTATTCTGCTCTGCCGGGGCGTTTCAAAGACTATATCGCTCAGCCTCGTTATGGCGTATATCAGTCGCTGCACACCACAGTGATTTCGGGTAGCGGCAAACCTTTGGAAGTCCAAGTTCGGACCCACGAGATGCATCATAATGCGGAATATGGAGTGGCTGCACACTGGCGTTATAAAGAGCTGAAGGGTAAAAACAGCGAAAAAGACGCCGAGGTTGACCAAATGGCGTGGATGCGTCAGCTGCTCGACTGGCAAAAGGAAGCGGCTGATCCCAACGAATTTCTCGATTCGCTACGCTATGATCTCACGTCCAACCAGATATTTGCGTTTACGCCGAAAGGCGACGTGGTTACGCTTCCGGCAGGTTCCACCCCGGTTGACTTTGCTTATACCGTGCACACGGAAGTGGGCCACCGCTGTATCGGCGCTAAAGTCAATGGCAAGCTCGTGGCCTTGGAATCCAAGCTGAATTCTGGTGATCGGGTAGAGATATTCACCTCGAAAGACCCGAATGCTGGACCGTCGCGAGACTGGCAGAATTTCGTTGTCTCGCCGCGCGCTCGCGCAAACATTCGCCAGTGGTTTGCCAAAGAGATGCGCGAGGTGCATCTGGAAGCAGGTAGGGATGCCCTAGCGGCGGAGATACAGCGAGGTGGCCTTCCACTGCACAGGCTGTTTACGACGTCTTCGATGAAGCAGGTGGCCACCCAACTGCACTACCCGGATATTGATGCGCTGTACACCGCGATTGGTGCTGGCCATGTGTCGGCAAAACACGTGACGAACCAGTTGATGGCCATGTTCGGCGACCAAGAAGATGCTGTGGATGCGTTGGCAGACCGCACGCCGTGGAGCCAGTTGCTGGAATCGAAACAGCAAGCCACTGGGCAGGAAAAAACCGGCAGTGCGATTCTGGTCGAGGGTAACCCTGATGTGATGGCGAAGATCGCGAAGTGTTGCCAGCCGGTGCCTGGTGATGAGATTTTCGGTTTCGTGACACGGGGTGGGGGTGTTTCCGTCCACCGGGCAGATTGCACGAATGCCACGAAGCTGCGTGATGAGCCCGAACGGGTGCTCGAGGTTACTTGGGCCAACAACGTCGATACAGAAGGGGCATTCAGTGCAACTTTGCAGCTGGAGGCTTTGGACCGGCAGGGGCTATTGTACGAGCTAACTGGTATTTTCCAGCAGTCAAGTTTGTCGGTGTTATCGATGAATTCGCAGTGCTCGGAAGATCATGTTGCAACAGTACGCTTCACCTTTACCGTATCAGGGAGCAAACAGCTTGGCGCGTTGATGAATACCCTGCGAAATACCGAAGGTGTATTCGACGTTTACCGTGTGACTGCATAGAAAAACCACCCGGTGAGTAATCTCAAAGATTACTGACCGGGTGGTCAATTTAGGTAGCCGCACGTTCACATGGCGCACGGCTAAGCGCCCGTGCATTGCGTAAATGCTGCGCTAAGAAATTAACCGAATAGACATTTCGGCACTCAATGCCCTCGTTAGATCAGCTTCAGAGACTTCAAGAAAGCAAAGATGGTGCTGGCTGCACCAACTACGCCCGAAATGGCCTTCAGGACTTGGTTCAGCTTATTGAAGTCAAAGCCGCCCTTGCCTTCACCCTCGGCGCTGGAGCCAGCAGGGGTGGAAGAGCCGTCGGTGTTGCTTTCTTTGTTCTTGGCGGTGGCGTCGGTGCCCTTCTCCTTGGTGCTGTCAGTGTTACCGGAGGAGCCGAAGAACTCTTCGACGCTGGATCCGACTGGGGCCTTTGCAGTCTCTTGAGCGATCGCTGGAGCAGCGGTCAGAGCGGTGGTGGACAGGGCGAGTGCGGTGGCGCCGGCCAGTACGGCCTTACGAGGAGAAAACTTCATGCTTCCTGAATTCCTTAGAGCTTGATGTGAATGGAACATATACAGCATAAACTACCAGAAACCTATTTGCAAGGGTTTTCGTTAAGATTTTACGGTCGCTTTTTTAATCCGTACTTCTTCGGCAGGTGCACCATCACCGGCGCCGCTTTCTGTGCCAGCTTCCGCGACGCTGTCCAGGGTTTTCAGGCCCTTATCGTCGATCTGTCCGAAATAGGTGTAATTAGCCTGCAGTGGTGAGTCTTCGTAGTTTAAGAAAAACTGCGACCCATTGGTGTCTGCACCCGCGTTGGCCATTGCGATGGAACCGCGTGGGTAAATGACCTGGGTGGATGCTGCTTCGTCGCCAAGCTCATCTGTTGGGTATTCGTTCGCGAACTGGAAGCCTGGGCCACCGGAGCCTTGACCGGTTGGGTCTCCGCACTGCAGCACGTGGATTCCTTCGGTGGTCAGACGGTGGCACACGGTGTCGTCGTAGTAGCCGGCGCTCGCTAGATGCTCGATTGCGTTTACTGTGCATGGAGCGACTTCGCGGTCTAGTTCCATACCGATGTCGCCCTGGGAGGTCTCCAGAGTGACAGTGACATTTCCACGGGCGGAGACATTATCTGTCTTGGGCAGACCGGCATCGCCTGTAGCAGTCTCGCCGTCGTGTTCGTTATAGGTACAGGTGACAGTCTCCGGAAGTTGTTCGCTACGCTCCAGCGCAAGTGCTTCTGCCTCTGGAGATTCTGATGTGGTGGTCTCTTCCTCGGCGGTAAGGTCTGCGTCATCGCCATCACGAGTTGCCAATAGCCAGATGCCACCGACGAGTACGACAATCGCCAGGGCTGCAACCGCGGCGACTCCGAGTGGGCGCGATTTTTCTTTTCGTTCGCGAGATTTCAAGGACTTTTCGAGTTCGTCGAGCGCCTCGGCGCCTCGTTGTTTGTTGCTGTGTTGCTTATCCACTGTTCAACTTTCTAGTAGCGGTAACTGCGCTCAGGGACCTGCCGAGCCAAAACCCAATGGCAGACCCAGGGCACGAGTACAGATGATATAGCGGTCTGCGCGGTATTTTAACAGTGCTGGCTATGAATTCCTGACTATGTTTTAGTGGCAGCGCGGGGCCTATGCCACTATTATGGCGGTCATGGCTATTACTAAATTCCAAGATCAAGAAACCGCAACCGTTAGTGACTTGCCAAAAGTTGGCGACAAGCTGCCTGACTTCACCGTCGTTGGTTCTGATCTGCAAGAGTTCTCTCCAGCTGATTTTTCCGGCAAGAAGCTGGTACTCAATATCTTTCCGTCTTTGGACACCGGTGTGTGCGCTGCTTCTGTGCGCCGTTTTAACGAAGAAGCAACGAAGCTTGACGACGCCGTGGTGCTGGGTATTTCCGCTGACTTGCCGATGGCGCACGGCCGATTCACCGATGCTGAAGGCATCGACAACGTGAAGACGGGTTCGGTGTTCCGGTCCAGTTTTGGGCAGGACTATGGCGTGCAGCTCGATGGGTCGCCGCTGAAGGGTTTGCTGGCTCGTACTGTTATCGTGACCGATGCTAATCACACGATTACTCACGTGGAACTGGTCGACGAAATCACCACTGAGCCAAATTACGACGCTGCATTGGAAGCGCTGCAGAACTAATTGTGATTTGTCGTTAACCGCTGCCTACTGTTTGTTGGTGCGGTAGGTAGAATCCTGACATGGAGATTTCCGGATTCGCTGCAGGCCCTTATCAAACCAATTGTTATATCGTTTCCGAAAACGGACACGCGATTGTGGTTGATCCGGGAATGCACTCTTTCGACCGCGTAGTTGCTGCAACACAGTCGTTGCACCTCGACGCGGTTTTTCTCACCCATGGGCATTTTGACCACACGCGATGTGCTGGCGATTTAGCCAGAGAATTTGACATCCCAGTTTATATTCATGCTGCCGATGAACTGTGGCTTGGTGATATGTCGGCGCTGCCACAACAAATGCAGGCACTTTTCGACGTTGCCAACATGGTTCCGATCGCTGATTTGCGCACTATTGGTAGCGCTGAAGCCCGTACCGCTGACAACGTGCGTGATGAACCCAGCACGATAGAACTTTTGGGGCGCGAGTTTTTCGTCTTGCATGCACCAGGGCATTCGCCTGGTTGTGTGATGCTGGGTAGTGACAACATCCTGTTTTCTGGTGATGTTTTATTCCGGGGCGCGGTTGGGCGCACGGATTTGCCGTTTTCTGACCCGCAAGCGATGAATACCTCATTGCGCGAGGTCGTGCTGAACCTGCCGGATGATCTGCATGTGCTACCTGGTCACGGACCAACCACGACCATGAAGCATGAGAAATCTACCAATCCATTCCTGGCGCAGCTAAGGGGCTAAACTGGTTTGCTGTGAGTACTTCGAAATTCAAAGCAGCAGCCCCGAAGGGTGTACCGGACTATATCCCGCCGCAGTCAGCGACGTTTGTGAAAGTGCGCGATACGTTAGTGCATCACGCGCGGCTTGCGGGATTCGAGCACATTGAGCTTCCGATTTTTGAAGACACCCAGTTGTTCGCCCGCGGTGTGGGCGAATCCACCGACGTTGTTTCTAAAGAAATGTATACATTCGCCGATCGAGGCGACCGTTCCGTGACTTTGCGCCCGGAGGGTACTGCCGGTGTAGTGCGTGCGGTCATTCAACACGGAATTGACCGTGGCCCCCTGCCTGCGAAATTAGTCTATAACGGCCCGTTTTTCCGTTACGAACGCCCGCAAGCAGGCCGCTACCGGCAGCTGCAGCAGGTTGGCGTTGAAGCGATTGGCGTGGATGATCCAGCGCTTGATGCTGAGGTTATTGCGATTGCCGATCGCGCCTATAAAGCACTGGGGTTGCGTGGATATCGACTGGAGATCACGAGTCTAGGCGATCAAAAATGCCGTCCGGCATATCGGGAGAAGTTGCAAGAATTTTTGTTCCAGCTTGATCTCGATGATGAGACCCGCAAGCGCGCAGAAATTAATCCTTTGCGGGTCTTGGATGATAAACGCGAAGAAGTCCAGCGACAGCTTGTCGACGCACCGTTGATGATCGATCACCTTAATGATGAATGCCGCGCGCATTTCGATGCGGTGACCGGCTACTTGGACGATATGGGCATTGACTACACGATTAACCCGCGTATGGTTCGGGGATTGGATTATTACACGAAGACGTGTTTCGAGTTCGTCCACGATGGTTTGGGTGCGCAATCGGGTATCGGCGGCGGTGGACGCTATGATGGCCTGATGGCGCAGCTTGGCGGTCAGGAATTGTCGGGCATTGGATTTGGTCTCGGCGTGGATCGTGCGCTCTTGGCTTTGGAGGCGGAAGGCATCACGCTGGAAGGTACTGAGCAACGAGTGGAAGTCTTCGGTGTTCCGCTTGGTGCAGCAGCCGGTGCCCAGATGCCAATCGTGTTGAACTCTCTGCGGCAGGTCGGCATTTCTGCGGATATGGCATTTGGTGGCAAGGGCATGAAGGGTGCCATGAAAGCGGCTAACCGGTCCGGCGCAGCATTTGCTCTGGTTCTGGGGGAGTCTGAGCTTGCCGACGGCGTTGTGGCTGTGAAGGATCTGGCAGCGCACGAGCAAACCGAAGTTCCAGCAGCTGAGCTGGAACAGTGGCTGTTAAACAAACTGCGCTAGCATTCCACCTGGCTGACGGTAAAGCCGAGGGTTTTCGCAAGGCCGCCGATGGATGTCTCCTTGTATTTTGAGAGCATATCGCGGCCGGTTTCGGCCATGGTCTCGATAGCATTGTCGAGCGTGACGTGGTGAGTACCTTCACCGATCTTGGCAAGTCGGGCAGCGTTGATTGCTTTGACTCCACCAATCGCGTTGCGCTCGATGCACGGAATTTGTACCAGTCCGCCAACTGGGTCGCAGGTTAAGCCGAGGTTGTGCTCAAGCGCAATCTCTGCTGCGTTTTCTATCTGGGCTGGGCTGCAGCCAAACAACTGCGCCATTCCGGCAGCTGCCATCGCCGAGGCAGATCCCACTTCACCTTGGCAACCGACTTCTGCGCCGGAAATAGATGCATTCTGCTTGATGATCATGCCGATTGCGCCAGCGGTCAGCAAATAACGTCGAGCAGATTCGTGGGTGAAATGTGCCTGGAAGTCGCGGGCATAGTGCAAGACAGCCGGGATGATGCCACAGGCGCCGTTGGTGGGTGCAGTGATTACGCGGCCACCGGCGGCGTTTTGTTCGTTGACGGCCAACGCATAGAGGTTTACCCAGTCCATTGCGTGAAATCCGTGCGAGGTATCGTGACCGCCGTCGAGAAGCTGCTGATATACCTGGTTTGCACGCCGAGGTACGTGCAGTCCACCGGGTAAGTGACCTTTGGCGGCGATTCCTTCGGTGACACAGGAACGCATGACGTTCCATACGGTGAACAGGTGCTCATTGACAAAGTCAATGCCGCCGTCGCTTTTGTGGAGTACCTTTTCATTAGCCTCGACGAGTTGCCAGATCTCCAAGCCCGATTCTTCGCACATGCGCAGAAGTTCTTCACCGGAGCTAAAAGGATAGGGTACCTCTGATTCGCCATCTACCGCTGCCATACCGGCGGGTACTTCATCGTCTTTTTCCACTTCGGCATCGAGTTCTTTGCGTGTGAGGATAAACCCGCCGCCGACTGAGAAATATTCGGCGCCGTCGACTACACACTCGTCATTGTTATCCCAGGCACTGAATACAACGGCATTGGGATGCTGGGGTAGCGGTTCGTTGATGAATTCAAGTTCGTAGTGTATTTCGCCATCTGGGCCCTGTGCAGTGCCCGCCGTCGGGATGGGTTGATCTGCGCGTGGCTCGGCATCAAGGGGGACGTCGAGTGGATCCCAGCCAACTAGGCCCAAGATAACAGCGCGGTCACTAGCGTGTCCACGGCCAGTAGCAGCAAGGGATCCTCGTAGCTGGGCTTTCACACGGTGTGGGGTAGCCGGAAGGGAATCAACGAAGGCTTTTGCCGCGCGCATAGGTCCTACCGTGTGTGAGGATGATGGGCCGATCCCGATCGAAAATATGTCAGTCACGCTAATAGTCATAGAAGTGCTCCTTGTTCCTCATCGCTCCGCAAAAGTGGGAGAGTGCTGGAGTGATAAGGACTACGCTTGTTTGTTCAACAATTTGCTGGGAATGCTTCCCTAGTCTACGTGCCAACGTTGTGGGCTAGCTAGGTATTTCGGCAGCACGCTCTAGCTTGGCAAAAAATAATCGACTGACTCCAGTGAAAGACGCTCCCAGGCCACACCTGCACGGGTTAAACTGCGGGGCTGAAACAATGTAGGATTGGGAACAGTTTCATTCAGGCTCAGTGCTGTCGGTCACGCTGTAATCCTGGCATGCTGCATCCTTCAGTAGCGCGCCAGGCTGCTGCGCGGCTGGCGATATCTTTGGAATACTACACAGATAAGAGCCACCCGACCCGCATGGAAGGATCTTCGATAATCGTGCTGCGCACACATTCAGCAGGCCAGCTTGGCAAAAACCTCGCAGGGGATTCGGTGACCCTCGCCGGATGGGTTGCCCGACGCCGTGACCATGGAGGCGTGATTTTCATTGATTTGCGGGATCACTCTGGGTACGTGCAAGCTGTCTTCCGCGATTCGCAGGTAGCCGAGCAAGCTCACACTTTACGTTCGGAATATTGCATCGCAATCACAGGTGAGGTCGAGCCTCGCCCAGAAGGTTCGGAAAACCCGAACCTGGCTTCTGGTGAGATTGAGGTCAACGTCACCGAACTCAAGGTCTTGTCGACGTCGGATGCATTGCCGTTCCAGGTGGAAGATGCCTCATCTACTGATGTCGGTGAAGAAGCACGTTTGCGTCACCGGTACCTCGATTTGCGACGGGGAAAGCAGGCAGACGCGCTGAAACTGCGTTCGCGCGCCAACCAGGCCGCACGCCGCGTGCTGGATAAGCATGATTTCTTAGAGATCGAAACTCCAACACTGACTCGTTCGACGCCAGAAGGTGCACGTGACTTCGTCGTGCCAGCACGACTGAAGCCAGGCTCTTGGTATGCGCTCCCGCAGTCGCCGCAGCTGTTTAAGCAGCTGTTGATGGTCGCTGGCATGGAGCGGTATTACCAGATCGCCCGGTGTTACCGCGATGAAGATTTCCGAGCAGACCGGCAACCGGAATTCACGCAGCTGGACGTCGAGATGTCGTTCGTCGATCAAGAAGACGTGATTGCACTGGGTGAGGAAATCGCTGCAGAGCTGTGGAGCCTCATCGGCTACGAAATTTCCCGTCCAATTCCGCGCATTACATACGCCGAGGCGATGCGGAAATATGGGTCGGACAAACCAGATCTACGCTTCGATATTGAGATCACCGAGTGTGCTGAGTTCTTCCAGAACACGTCATTCCGCGTGTTCCAGAATGAGTATGTCGGAGCCGTCGTCATGCGTGGCGGCGCTGACCAGCCGCGTCGACAGTTAGACGCGTGGCAGGAATGGGCCAAGCAGCGTGGTGCTAAGGGCCTGGCCTATATTCTGGTCGGTGAAGACGGCACGTTGTCTGGCCCAGTGGCGAAAAACATTACCGATGCTGAGCGCGCTGGCATCGCCGAACACGTCGGCGCACAACCGGGTGACTGCATTTTCTTCGCCGCCGGTGATACTCGCTCCTCGCGTGCCTTGCTGGGCGCAGCCCGTAATGAGATTGCACGCAAATTGGGTCTCATTAAAGAAGGCGACTGGTCTTTCGTCTGGGTCGTGGATGCTCCATTGTTTGAGCCAGCGGAGGCCGCAGTTGCCGATGGTGACGTTGCGCTGGGCAATTCCAAGTGGACTGCAGTACACCACGCGTTTACTTCACCAAAACCGGAATGGATTGACACCTTCGACGAAAACCCAGGTGAGGCTACCGCCTATGCGTACGATTTGGTCTGCAACGGCAACGAAATCGGTGGCGGATCAATCCGTATCCACAACAAGGATTTGCAGGAACGCGTGTTCAAAGTCATGGGTATCAGCGAAGAAGATGCTCAAGAAAAATTCGGATTCCTGTTGGAGGCTATGAGCTATGGAGCACCTCCACACGGCGGCATCGCTTTTGGCTGGGACCGCATTGTCTCTCTGCTTGGCGGCTATGATTCCATTCGCGACGTCATCGCCTTCCCTAAGTCTGGTGGTGGCGTTGACCCATTAACTGATGCGCCTGCTCCGATCTCTGCTGCGCAGCGGAAAGAAACCGGCGTTGATGTCAAACCAAAGGCCAACAAAGCCGGTGGACAGAGCACCGAGACCGACAAAGCCAAATAGGTTTTCGACCTTATCATGTGTCAATCCAGCCTTTTATGCACTCGATATAAGAGACTCGGATTGACCACTTCATGGAGTGACAACAGTGCCTAGCCAGGAACAATTAGTAAGCATCGCCGAAGATCTTCTTTCGCACCGTTTTGGTGGTTCACAGCGACTAGAAGACGTGGAGGTGCTTGCAGGTTCTGGTGAATCCACGGTGCTGCGTGCCCGCGTAGCAAGCCAACCATTCTTGCAGTATCGCACGGTAGTGTTGAAATTTGTCCCCATGATCGGTGAGGTGCTGTACGACGCCGCCTTGATGCGTGAAGTAGTTGCCTATCAGTTCACCACCGCATTGCCGGAAAACGTGCGTCCTGGACCGATGCTGCTCGCGCATGATATTGACCAACGCCTGGTGGTCATGACTGATTCTGGCGACGGCGATACTTTCGACGATTTACTGGAAACCGCGAAACATGAAACGCGTGGTCATATCCTGCGGAA
Organism: Corynebacterium sp. LaCa_70; assembly: GCF_058182015.1. NCBI lineage: Bacteria > Bacillati > Actinomycetota > Actinomycetes > Mycobacteriales > Corynebacteriaceae > Corynebacterium > Corynebacterium sp. LaCa_70. The sequence goes on along the minus strand of NZ_CP190914.1, from coordinate 1,303,152 downwards.
CTTGGGTAGTTCGTTGGGCCGCATGCACGCTGGGACAGCGGAACGGGAGAAAGAATTCGATATTCTCATGGCCCGGATGCTGAAGCAGCACCCACAGTTCGGGGAAAATCAAGAGGTCCGGGATGATGCACTTCAGCAGTCCATCCTGTTGGGTGAGCAGATTCTGGAGCAATCAGGATTTAGTGTTCCGCAAGCTTTCCACGATGCCGCACAGGTTGCTCGGAAACGTGTGGTCGGAGGATCTGCACGCGCTTTCACACCGTTTGATTTATCGCCGGATAATATTATTGTCGCCGAGAAAACGCATTTCCTGGATTACGAGTGGGCAGGTTTTCGCGATGTCTCCTTTGATATTGCGTGCGTGGTGGCCGGATTTCCACAATTTGTCTTCACCCACCCAATCACCGATGAAGAAGCCGATACCTTTATTTCTGCCTGGAAGAGGGAGATCAAGGAAGTCTTTCCCAACTTGGTCGAGCCGCACAACTTGCATGCGCGTGTGCTGGCTGCCCTCGTGGGGTGGGGCTTATCGACGCTTGCGACGATGTCGGCCGGAAATCTGAGTGGTGTTGTTGGCATGGTGCAGAAAGGCGAGGATATTTCCACTGATTTAGATCAGGCGGCAGCGTTACTGCGCACTGGTTCTGCCGATAGTTTCAGTGACGATGAACTATTGGCTAGGCGCGATATTTACGAGACGTTCGAAGCAATGTCGCGTTTTGGAGATAACGGCACGGAAGACACGAGTGCGGAGATTGCAGAGTTTGCCCGCAGTATTGCTCAGCGCGTCGAAAAGCCTGGCTGGAAATAATGAGTCAAGATTCGCTGTTCGGCGGAGCCTTACATGGAGTTAACTCCACCTCCAACCACCAGGACAATTCCGACGCAGAGATGTACGAACGTTTTCAAGGATCTGCTCTTTTCCAATCAGGTGCAGACGCGCCGTTGGCAGCTCGGATGCGGCCCGCGGACCTGCGCGAAGTGCTTGGCCAAGGCCACCTGCTTGATGAGGGTAAGCCTCTCCGGAAACTCGTTGAAGGACAGGGACGTAGTTCTGTCATCCTTTACGGCCCTCCGGGAACCGGAAAAACCACCATTGCTTCTCTCATCGCTTCGCAGATGGGGCACCATTTCGTTGGCTTATCGGCTTTGGATTCTGGCGTAAAACAAGTTCGCGAGGTTATTAGTGCTGCACGTCGTGATGCACAACATGGGAAACGGACCGTTTTGTTCCTCGATGAGGTGCACAGATTTTCCAAAACACAACAGGATGCTTTGTTAGCGGCTGTGGAAAATCAGACGGTGTTACTCGTGGCAGCGACGACGGAAAATCCGTCATTTGCGGTGGTGTCACCGCTGTTATCCCGTTCGTTGCTGCTGACACTCCAACCGCTCGACAAAGCTGAAATTGCTGAATTGGTCCAGCGCGCGGTGACTGATACCCGAGGATTATCTGGTCGGGTTCGCATTGCGCAATCAGCTGTGGATGATATTGTGCGGCTGGCCGGTGGCGACGCCCGCCGGGCACTGACGTATTTAGAGGCAGCGGCTGAAACTGCAGAAAGCGCGGACACCGCAGAAAACGCTGCGAAGCCTGAAATCACTTCCGACATGGTTGCCCAAAGCGTCGATACGGCATTGGTGCGCTATGATCGCGACGGCGACCAACATTACGACGTCACCAGCGCTCTTATTAAATCGATTCGCGGTTCTGACGTCGATGCCGGGTTGCATTATTTAGCTCGAATGATTGAGGCGGGCGAAGATCCGCGTTTTATTGCAAGAAGGCTGGTTATTCTAGCAAGCGAGGATATCGGCATGGCGGATCCGCAATCCTTGCAGGTCGCTGTGGCTGCGTCGCAGGCAGTGCAGCTTATTGGTATGCCAGAAGGAAAACTCACGTTGGCTCAAGCCGTCATCCATTTGGCGACGGCTCCGAAATCAGCAAGCGTGAATCAGGCGATCACTGATGCTTTAAATGATGTACGCGCTGGTAAGGCAGGTACGGTGCCGGCACATTTACGGGACGGCCATTATGAAGGCGCAAAGCGCTTAGGCAACGCGCAAGGTTATCGCTATCCACACGATGATCCGCGCGGAGTCCTGGAACAACAATATATTCCAGATGAGCTCCAGGATGCGGTGTATTACCAGCCGACGGATCATGGTAACGAGAGCCGTATTTCGGAATATCTGGGCCGACTGCGTAGGTTGGTACGAGGCAAGAAATAACCCCGCTGGGGCACTTAGTACACTCGGTGCTGAACGTATTAGCGGCAAAGTACAGAATATGCAGTGTGCAAGTTATACAGCATGCGCCGAGTGCTGTGTTCAGCGTGTTAGTAACGAAAAGGAATAGACATAATGCAAACCCACGAAATTAGAGATCGTTTTACCCAGCACTTCGCCAAACGAGGCCACGAAGTGGTACCGAGTGCCTCGTTGATCCTAGACGATCCCAACCTGCTGTTCGTCAATGCAGGTATGGTTCCTTTTAAGCCGTATTTCTTGGGGCAGCAAAACCCTCCGTACGAAAATGGTACGGCCACTTCGATCCAGAAATGCGTGCGCACCCTGGATATCGATGAAGTCGGTATCACTACCCGGCACAATACTTTTTTCCAGATGGCGGGAAACTTCTCGTTCGGCCAATACTTCAAAGAAGGCGCAATTTCCAACGCTTGGGCGCTGTTGACAAATCCGCTTGCCGACGGCGGCTTGGGGCTTGACCCAGAACGTTTGTGGGTCACCGTGTATGAAACCGATGACGAGGCCGCTGAGATCTGGAACAAGGTGATCGGCGTGCCAGACGAACGCATTCAGCGCATGGGCGTGGAAGATAACTACTGGCACATGGGGGTTCCGGGACCTTGCGGTCCGTGTTCCGAGATTTATTATGACCGAGGCCCAGAATATGGCGCGGAAGGCGGGCCATCCGCCGACGAACACCGGTACATGGAAATTTGGAACCTCGTGTTCATGCAATATGAACGCGGAGAATCGACCGGGTCAGGCAAAGGCGACTTCGAGATCCTCGGGGAGCTTCCTGCGAAAAACATCGATACCGGTCTAGGGATTGAGCGTTTGGCGTGCTTGCTGCAGGGTGTCGACAATGTCTATGAAACCGATCTGTTGCGACCAGTAATTACTGCCGCTGAAAAGTTGACCGGCGCCGCCTATGGGGCCGAGCAAGATAACGATGTCCGCTTCCGCGTGATTGCTGATCACTCGCGCACTGCGATGATGCTGGTTTTGGATGGAGTCACGCCGTCGAATGAGGGGCGGGGTTATATTTTGCGTCGTTTATTGCGACGTATTATCCGTTCTGCTCGCTTGCTCGGGGCTCAAGGCGAGACCATCAAGACCTTCATGTCGACGGTCATGGACACGATGGAGCCGTCGTATCCAGAAATTGCTGAGAGCCGAGAGCGCATTCTCGCGGTCTCATCCGCTGAAGAGCGTGCGTTTTTGAAGACTTTGGAATCGGGAACCAGTCGTTTCGACGAAACCGCACAACAACTCAACAAGCGCGGCGAGAAGGTCCTGACTGGTGCCGATGCCTTCTTGCTGCACGATACCTATGGTTTCCCCATCGACCTCACCATGGAGATGGCAGCAGAAGCGGGCCTTGAGGTCGACATGGACGGCTTCGAGACGGCAATGGCAGAGCAAAAGGCTCGCGCGAAGGCAGATAACAAGGCTAAGAAGAATACTCATGCCGACGAGTCTGTGTACCGCGAATGGGTTGACAACCAGCCGACAGAATTTGCTGGCTATTCGGAGCAGGCAACCAATTCGACGATTATTGGGTTAGTACGCGATGGCCAATCCGTGACGACGGCCCACAGCGGCGATAACGTCGAAGTCATTTTGGATGTTACCCCGATGTATGCAGAATCGGGTGGCCAGTTGGCTGATCGGGGCACGATTACCGCGGGTGATGCCACGGTAGAAGTTACCGACGTACAAAAGATCGCCAAGAAACTGTGGGTGCACCGGGGGCAGTTGCTTGGGGGATCACTAGAGATCGGACAAACGGCAACCGCAGAATATGACCAAAAATGGCGCCACGGAGCACGCCAAGCGCATACCGCCACGCACCTGATTCACGGTGCGCTGCGTGAGGTTTTGGGGCCGACTGCTGTGCAGGCTGGATCTATGAACCGACCGGGATATTTGCGTTTTGACTTCAACTACACGGAGCAGTTGAGCCCTGGTCAATTGGAGGAAATTGCGACGATCACCAACCAGGTAGTCGACGCTGATTACCAGGTTAATACGCTAGAAACCTCGCTTGATCATGCGAAGGATATGGGTGCTCTCGCCTTGTTTGGTGAAAATTATGGCGAGCGAGTGCGTGTCGTAGAAATCGCCGGTCCTTTTTCGACTGAGTTATGCGGCGGTACCCACGTCAGTCACTCATCGCAGATTGGTCCGGTCTCTGTACTCGGTGAATCATCGGTTGGCTCTGGGGCGCGGCGCATTGAGGCCTATTCCGGTTTGGATGCCTTCCGCTACTTCTCACAAGAGGCTGCCCTTGCCCATGGCGTGGCACAGTCGCTGAAGGCGAAGCCGAATGAGGTGCCCGAGCGCATCGAGACCTTGACGCGGAAGTTGAAAGAAGCGGAAAAGCAGGTTACCGCGCTGCGGCAACAGCAAATGGCTGCTAAAGCCGCGGAATACGCTAATGATGCGGTTGAGGTTAACGGTGTTGCTGTAGTGAACGCACAGCTTCCGTCAGAGGTTAATGGTGGTCAGCTTCGTTCTATTGCGGCAGATATCCGTAACCGGATGCAAGGCCGTCCAGCGGTCGTAGTCTTGGCTGCAGACAATGCTGGGAAAGTGCCGTTTGTGGTTGCGCTAAACCCAGAAGCGGTCGACAAGGGTTTGGCGGCAGGTAGCTTGGTGTCGATTTTTGGGGGATATGTCGGCGGTAAAGGCGGCGGTAAGTCAGACATGGCTCAGGGGTCCGGCAGCCAAGCAGCCGGAATTGAGCAAGGTTTTGCAGCGTTGCGTGACGAAATTTCTCGGGCATAGCATGCCAAGGTTTGCTTTTGCGCCTGCCGATCGCCGATTTGTTATCGTTTAGTTATAGAATAAGCGAGCACAACGGAGCATCGGCAGGTTTTTGCCTGCAGCGTCACGTGGCGCGTGCCGTAATCGCTAATACTATTTCGGGAATGGAAAGGGAGATCGCATACGTGAGCAAACTCGAGCCAAACGCTCCCAGCGTTGATTCGCCTCGGCATTCCCAAGTTATCGAGGGGCGGCGCATCGGCATTGATGTTGGTACAGTCCGCATCGGTGTTGCCGCGTCCAATAGAGAAGCTACCTTGGCATTTCCTGTGGAGACGGTACAGCGAGAAACTGGATTTAAGGATCGGGACCAGGAAGACATCGATCGGATTCTGGAGCTTATCTCGGATTATGATGCTGTCGAAGTCGTGGTAGGTTTGCCCCGAGATTTGCAGGCGCATGGCTCAAAGAGCGTCAAGCACGCGAAAGAAATTGCATTTCGTATCCGACGCCGTCTGCGTAACACAGGTTCTACTATTCCCGTAGTGTTTGCCGACGAGCGTTTGACGACGGTAGCTGCAACCCAGGCGTTACGAGCATCTGGAGTATCAGAAAAGGCCGGCCGATCGGTGATTGACCAGGCAGCCGCCGTGGAAATTTTGCAATCGTGGTTGGATTCACGCGTATTGGCACGTCAGCGTGAGAACGACTCTCCGAACTAACCCGAATAAAGAAGAGATAACACACATGAGCACACAGACGCGCGTGCGCGTAAGACGCAGCATGGATCCCAAATATGTGAAACGTCGGCAACGGGGTCTTGCTGTGCTAATCGCCTCTTTCATCCTGATTATCGGAGTGAGTGCCTATATTGCATTCAACGTCATATCCGGCAACCGAGGAGGCGCCGCAGTGGATGACTTCGACGGCGACGGTAACGGTGTCGTGGCTATGGTGCAGATTAAAGAAGGCGATTCGATTTCATCGCTTGGACCGGAGCTAGAAGAGCGCGGAATTGTGGCGTCGGATTCGGTCTTCCAGACTGCCGCGGCCAGCAATCCTGATGCCGGTAACGTGCAACCTGGTTTCTACCGTTTGGAAGAAGAAATGAGCGCCCAGGCTGCGGTGGCGGCATTGCTGAACCCCGATAAACAAGTAGAGCTACTTGATGTGCACGGTGGCACCACTCTGCACGATGTGAATGTTAAGGGTGGAAACATCCGTGAAGGTATTTACACGCAAATTTCCAAAGTCAGTTGCTCTGGTGGCGATGACAGTCAGTGTGTGAGCACACAGGAGTTGGAATCGGTAGCTGCTAACACCGATCCTGCAGATCTTGGTGCACCCGAATGGGCGCTGGAGCGTGTACGTGAGCAAGGTTCTGATCCGAAACGCCTCGAGGGGTTGATCGCTCCCGGACAATATGTCATTGATCCGAATATGGACGCAGAAGAGATCTTGACTGATCTGGTTACGCGGACGACTAAGCGCTATAACGACTCGAATATTGTTGAGAGGGCTCGTGCGATTGATCTAGCGCCTTATGATTTGCTTATCGCAGCTTCGCTGGTTGAGCGGGAGGCACCGGCAGGTGATTTCGATAAGGTTGCACGCGTCATTCTTAATCGCCTGGATGAACCTATGCGCTTGGAATTCGATTCTACTGTCAACTACGGACTAGACGACGTCGAACTCGCAACCACTGATGAAGACCGTGCGCGAAAGACCCCATGGAATACTTACGCAATGGATGGGCTACCGGCCACACCGATTGCAGCGCCCTCGGATGGAGCGTTGCATGCCATGGAACATCCAGCTGAAGGAAATTGGCTGTTTTTCGTCACCGTCGATGAACAAGGCACCACGGTGTTCAACGATACCTTTGAAGAACATTTAGAAGATGTCGATCGTGCACTCGAATCCGGAATCCTGGACCATCATGAATAGGATCCAAGCTGCGTCGAGTGCTAACTCGGACTTTCAGTTTCCGAATGATTCGGAACGGGATGTACCTCATCGCGTTGCGGTACTTGGTAGTCCGGTAGCTCATTCGCTATCGCCGGTGTTGCACAATGCCGGATATCGTGCGCTTGGCCTGAATGGCTGGCACTATGATCGCTGTGAAGTAGGCAAGGGACGGCTGGCCGATTTTGTGGCACAAGCTGATGGCTCGTACCGCGGATTTTCTGTTACGATGCCAGGAAAATTTGAAGCCCTGCAACTTGCTGATCACGTCAGCGGTCGTGCCAACATGATTGGCACCGCAAACACCCTGGTGCGACGTGATGGCGGGTGGTTTGCCGATAATACGGATGGCGACGGAGTACTTGGAGCACTCGGGGAATTATTTCCGAACAACAGTGGCTCGTTAGAGCATGTTGTGGTCCTGGGTTCTGGCGGTACGTCACGGCCGGTCCTGTGGGCTCTGGGTACGTTGGGAGTTCGGGAAGTCACCATCGTTAACCGCAGTGATCGTAGCAGCGAGTGGGCGCCGCTCGCCGAGTCCATGGGAGTGGCATGGAATATCGCTACTTGGGAAGACTCATTAGAAGACTGCGACGCTATTATTTCTACAGTGCCCGCAGACGCTGTAGCCGGTCACGAACGGCGTCTGGCCCACGCACCAGTCCTTGATGTCATTTATGACCCCTGGCCGACTCCATTGACGATTCAGGCAGCATCCAATGGGCATCGCAGCGTTGGCGGGCATGTCATGCTGGCACACCAGGCCTTTGGCCAATTTAGACTCTTCACAGGGCTTCCTGCCCCGAAAGAAGAAATGTGGGCTGCGCTCGATAGAGAGTTGAATTCTCAGAAACCATAAGAATTGTTGCTTTCGGGGTTGTCGGTTTTCTGACTTACGGGTAGGGCGGCGCTACGGAAATTCCCCTACACGAGGATTCTTCGGTAGCGTTAGCAGGCATGGGGGGATTTTTCGTAGTATTTGCTATTTTTCTGTGGGCGTGTGCCTTGGTCGGCTATGACTTAAAAGCCCACCGCTTGCCAAATTTTCTGACACTTCCGGCCGCAGCATGTGCTCTTGGATGGGCGTTTCAGCACCCTAATACCACCGAAATTTTGTCGGCGGCTAGTCTCTGGCCAATTCTGTATCTGGTGCAGATTTGGAGCGCTGCGCTGTGGCATCGTTTATGCGGGCGACCGCATGCACCTGGCATTGGTGGTGGAGATATTAAACTGGCAATTCCGCTTGCCATCATGGCTGCAGCGGCAGGTGGTGCTTTTGCCGTATTACTTGCCGCAGGAACAGCATCATTGCTGAGCTTGCTTATTGCAATGCTTCGAAACCGGGGCTACGTTGCACATGGGCCAGCTATGATTCTGGCCACTGTGATGGTCTCAATACTGCTTGTGGAATAATAGACGGCATGCTTCGTTGGACTACCGCTGGGGAATCACATGGCCAAGCATTGGTGGCTGTGGTGGAAAATATGCCTGCACACGTCGAGCTCACTGCAGACGATATTGCGTACCAACTCGCGCGTCGTCGTTTGGGGTATGGCCGCGGCGCTCGTATGAAATTTGAAGCCGATGACTTGAGTTTGCTCGCCGGTATTCGGCACGGAAAAACACTGGGTAGTCCGATTGCCATCATGATCGGAAACACGGAATGGCCGAAGTGGGAAACCATCATGTCCCCAAACCCTGTGGATGTGAATGATCCGGATATTGCGAAAGCCCTACACTCAGGCCGCGGCGCACAGCTCACGCGTCCGCGTCCGGGACACGCAGATTTTTCCGGCATGGTGAAATATGACCATGCCGACGCTCGCAATATTTTGGAGCGCTCTTCAGCACGCGAAACGGCGGCCCGCGTCGCTTGCGCCACCGTTGCCCGTAATTTTCTTCGGCAGGTGCTTGGCGTGGAGGTTTTGTCGCATGTGATTTCCATTGGGCCGTCCCAACCTTATGAAGGTCAGGCACCCCAACCAGGCGATCTCGAAACAATTGATGCTTCACCTGTGCGCGCATTTGGAAAAGACGCTGAAGCCTCGATGATCGCGGAGATTGAATTCGCGAAGAAGTCCGGCGATACCTTAGGTGGAATCGTCGAAGTTGTCGTCGATGGTTTGCCGGTGGGGCTGGGCTCTCATGTTTCTGGGCAGACGCGGCTCGATTCCCGGTTGGCCGGGGCTTTGATGAGTATTCAGGCTATTAAAGGAGTAGAGATCGGGGACGGGTTTACACAGGCTCGTTCCCGAGGCTCGGAGTCGCATGATGAGATCATCCGTACAGACACGGGATTGGCGCGCGCGTCGAATCGAGCTGGTGGATTGGAAGGAGGCACCACCAATGGTGAACAGCTGCGCCTGAAAGCTGCAATGAAGCCGATTTCTACCGTCCCACGCGCACTGCGGTCCGTCGATATGGAAACTGGTTCTGCGGCGACCGCGATTCACCAGCGTTCCGATGTGTGTGCAGTTCCCGCTGCTGGAGTTGTCGCAGAAGCAATGGTGGCGTTGGTATTGGCACAGGCTGTGCTGGAGAAATTTGGTGGCGATAGCGTTGTAGAAACCCGCCGTAATTTCTTGGCCTATCAACGCCGTGTAGAACAAAAACTCGCGTTCTCTGAGGATGCCACAGCTGGAGCGGGGGAGATGTAATGGGATATGGAGAAAGTTCACGCCCGTCTGTCGTGCTTATTGGGCCTCCCGGTGCGGGTAAGACAACGATTGGTCGTCGATTAGCCCGCGTTCTTAATCAGCAATTTGTTGACTCCGATTTTGTGATTGAGAGCAAGGCCGGCAAGACCTGTTCGGAAATTTTTGCCGAAGACGGTGAAGAAGCCTTCCGGGCACTGGAAGCTGAGGTGATCGCCGAAGCACTACAAGAGCCGGGGATTCTCGCGCTTGGCGGGGGAGCAGTCACGCACGCTGGAACACGCAGTTTATTAGACCAGCAGACCGTGGTATTCGTCGATGTCAGCGATGACACTGGGATTGAGCGCACCACGCGCCCTCATAACCGACAGCAACGCCCACTGCTTGCGGGGAAGGATGCTGATACGCGTTACCGGAATTTGATGGCACAACGCCGTCCGTTGTATCGAGAGGTTGCCGATTATCGTGCCCGCACTGATCAACGCAGTCCGCAACAAGTAGTTGCAGACATCTTGGGCTTTTTGGAAACTTTGTAATATCGCGTGCATTTAGCCGGAAGGTAGTAATAACGATGAGTTTTAACATGTTTTCCCCGTCACCTGAAGGCCGCCAGCATAGCGTGGGTAGTTCTGAGGTAATTGAAGTCAATGGCCCAAATCCTTATCAGGTGACAATTGGCCGCGGTCTGACTGATGCCATTGCGGACAGAGCGAAGCATACCGGAGCCCAGACTGTGGGGATCGTGCATCAACCGACAATGGCGGCACCTGCCAGGCAGGTTGCGCGTTCGATTGAAAATCTGGGCTTGCGAGTGCATTTATTCCCTGTGCCAGATGCAGAAGCCGCAAAAACTCTTGAAGTCGCTGGCCAATTATGGGACGAACTTGCGCAGCATAATTTCTCCCGACGTGATGTGATCATAGGTTTTGGAGGCGGTGCGGTCACCGATCTAGCTGGGTTTATTGCAGCTACGTGGATGCGAGGAATAAAGGTCATCCAGGTGCCGACGACTTTGCTCGCGATGGTGGATGCAGCCGTCGGTGGAAAGACCGGAATCAATACTGGCCATGGGAAAAATTTGGTCGGTGCTTTTCATGAGCCAGACAGTGTCTTCGTAGACTTAGACCGTCTGACGACTCTCCCTGAAGACGAGATAATTGCCGGTTCAGCAGAGATCATCAAAACTGGTTTCATCAGCGATGGCGTCATCATTGATCGTTATGAAGATGACCCGCTTGCTTGTTTGGACCCCGATGGTTATTTGCCGGAATTGATCACGCGTTCAATAGCGGTGAAAGCAAACGTCGTCGGCATGGACCTGCGTGAGTCAGGTTTGCGGGAAACCCTCAACTACGGTCATACCTTTGCCCATGCAGTGGAATTGCGCGAGAATTTTGCCTGGCGCCATGGAAACGCGGTGGCGGTGGGCATGATGTACGTCGCGCATTTAGCGCGTAACCGCAAGTTGATCGACGACGCATTGCTTCAACAGCACCGCCGAATTTTGGAATCAGTCGGACTGCCGGTGGCGTATGAGCCAGGACATTTCGACGAACTACTTGCAGCTATGAACAGGGATAAGAAAAACCGTGAAGGCAGACCCCGGTTTGTAGGAATCACGGGAATTGGCGATTGTATGCGTATTCCGGATGCCTCAGATGAAGAATTGCGTGCAGCGTACCAAGCAATTTGCGCATAGAACCTGCATCGATGCGTGACAACCAGATTTTTGTAGCCGCTGAAAGGATACTGTCGTAATGCCCGGGAATAATCGCTCCACTGTATTGGTTCTGAACGGTCCTAACTTGAATCGTTTGGGCAAGCGCCAACCCGAAATTTACGGTGCGACGACGCTCAGTGACGTGGAAACTGCACTGATCGCCGAAGGCGAGGCCCATGGCTTACACGTCATTTGTCGGCAATCCAATGCTGAGCACGAATTACTGGATTATGTCCACGAAGCCGCGGATCATCACTGGCCAGTAATCATTAACCCTGGTGGTTTCACCCATACCTCGGTGGCGCTGCGTGATGCGCTAGCAGAAATAGCAGACGGTGCTGGATTCATCGAGGTGCATATCTCCAATGTGCATGCTCGAGAGGCATTTCGTGGGCACTCGTACTTGTCGCCGCTTGCACGTGGTGTCATCGCGGGGCTTGGTATTACTGGATATAGTGCTGCGTTACGTTATTGGGCAGATAATGTGGCGTAACATCGTAAAAGATAGTTTCTTTGTGGAAATTTACGCTGAATGGGGATAGGAATTGCCACGATTACTCGTGGTTGACTACAAGGTTCAGCATACTAGCCTAATAAGGAGAACAATGACATTGGCTGATACTCGCTTTAGCAACCGTCGTCGTAAATTGGCGACAGCCATGGCAGCAGAGCGCCTCGATGACTTTTTGGTGACTCACCTGATCCACGTTCGGTATTTATCCGGTTTCTCTGGATCCAATGGTGCGGTGCTGTTATCGAAAGATCAATCTGCTGCTATTAGCACGGATGGGCGTTACGCGACACAGATTGCAGAAGAAGTTCCTGATATTACTGCAACGATTACTAGTGCCATCACAAAAGATCTGCTCCAGAAGCTAGAAGGCCCACGTCGGGTTGGTGTGGAGTCTGATTTCGTCAGCATCGAGCAGTTCAAGCAACTGGAAAAACAGTGTCCAGAAGAAGTGACACTGGTGCCAGTTTCCGGGATGATTGAAAAGATTCGGTTAATCAAAGACAACGTCGAAATCGAACGTCTGACAGGAGTCGCAGAGCTAGCCTCACAAGCACTCGAGGATATGATTGCTGCTGGGGAAATAGTCGCCGGTCGCACCGAACGTCAGATTGCTGCTGACCTGGAATACCGTATGCGTTTGTTGGGTGCGGAACGCCCAAGCTTTGACACTATCGTCGCTAGCGGCCCAAATGGCGCAAAACCACACCACGGTGCAGGTGATCGCGAACTGCAAGAAGGCGATCTCGTAACAATTGACTATGGTGCACACCGCGCTGGGTTTAATTCCGATATGACGCGCACTGTTGCTGTAGGCAAGATCGATGATTTCTCTCGGGAAATTTATGACATTGTGCTTAAAGCACAGGAAGCTGGAGTCCGGGCGGCTACCCCTGGTACTCCGCTGGCTGATATTGACGCCGCGTGCCGCGACATTATCCGTGAGGCTGGCTATGAAGAATATTTTGTCCACTCCACCGGGCACGGAATTGGCCTTGATGTACATGAAGCCCCAGCAGCTGCTCACACCGGTCAGGGCAAAATCGAAGCAGGTATGACGCTCACGATTGAGCCAGGAATTTATATCCCGGGCAAGGTAGGTGTGCGGATTGAAGATACTTTGGTGATTACGGACGGTAAGCCACGCAACTTATCTACACCGACAAAACAGTTGCGCGAACTCTAGAAACGTTTGCCATAACGTCGGCATGGATTGTCAGCATACGACGTTGCGCGCGCGTGGCGTCGGGTAGATAGGAGCGCACGAGTGCACATTGCCGCCCGTGCCGATTCTTTAACGGTCCGGGCGGTCTCGGTTATACTAGCGGGAGCAAAGATGTACTAGGCAACTCCACGCGTTGTGGAGCTGTCGCACTGACAAATATTGGAGAGTTGATTCGTGGCTGATACCACTGCTTTCAAAAACGGCGTTGTGCTGAAAATTGACAACAAACTACAACAGATCGTGGAATTCCAGCACGTGAAGCCAGGAAAAGGTCCAGCATTCGTGCGCACCAAACTCAAAGATGTCATGACTGGCAAAGTTACTGACAAGACCTGGAACGCCGGCGCGAAAGCCGAGTTGGCTACGGTTGACCGCCGTGACATGACGTACCTCTATAATGACGGCACCAACTATGTCGTCATGGATGATAAGACCTTCGAGCAGGTCGAATTGTCGGCCGACAAATTCGGCCGTGCAGTGGATTTTCTGCTCGAAAACATGCGCATCCAGGTCTCGTTCCACGAAAATGAGCCGTTGTTCGCTGAACTTCCGATCAACGTCGACCTCAAAGTGGAACACACTGATCCTGGTTTGCAAGGTGATCGCTCGAGCGGTGGCACCAAGCCAGCGACGCTAGAAACTGGCGCTGAAGTCCAGGTTCCGCTGTTCATCGAAACCGGAAACGTCGTCAAGATCGACACGCGTACCGGCGACTACCTCTCCCGTAGCAACAACTAACGCGCAAGGGTATGTCAGACAACAAAAAAACCGCGGCTTCCGGTACCCGTTTCACTCGCTCAGATAAGCGTTTGCACACCAAGCGCTACCGGGCTCGCCGCCGTGCCGCGGACATCCTTTACGAAGCTGAAACCAGAGACCTTGATCCGGTGGCGATTGTCGACGATCGCGTGGAGCTTGCCGCATGGGAGCAATCACCGGTCCCACCCGTGGCTGAGTACACCAAAGAAATTGTCGCGGGAGCTGCAGAGAAACTCGATGAAATTGACGAGTTAATTTCCCGTTTCTTATCACAGGAATGGGAACTTGGAAGGCTTCCGGCAGTTGACCGCGCGATCATGCGCGTTTCCGCATGGGAGATATTGTTTAACGCTGACGTACCGGCAGCCGTTGCCGTGGTGGAAGGCGTGGAATTAGCCAGTGAATATTCCACAGAATCGGCTGCGCCGTATATTCACGCGGTGTTGGACGATATTGCCCAATCCGTCTCAGCTGATAATCCGATGGCTCACGATGACAGAGATGACAGTGGCGTTGACGTTGGTGACATCGACGATGGTGCTAGCGACGATGCCGACGCCAAAAACACAGACGAGCAAGCCTAATTTCTGTGTCTTTTAAACCACGTCATGCAGAACGGTTGCGGGCAGTTCCACCCGTAGAATTGTCCGCAATTGATCCACAGTCGACTCCCGGGTTTTCCGGTAATCCGCGCGGGAAGAGGATGCGGAGACGATTCCGTAAATTCGATGCGGAACTGCGGCAACTGCAGGAAAAATTATTTGCGCATTCTCGCCTAGGGACCGCACAATCTGGATCCATCTTGTTGATTTTGCAGGGCATGGATACATCTGGCAAAGGCGGAATGATCCGCAACGCGTTGTCAGTTTTTGACCCCCAAGGCTTGCGTCCCGTGGGATTCGGCGCGCCAACTGAAGAAGAACGGAACCATGATTTCCTGTGGCGCATCAACAAGCATGCGCCGGAGGACGGCGAAATCGTCGTGTTTGACCGCTCGCATTATGAAGATGTTCTAATTCAGCGAGTAGAGAAAATGGCGCCAGCTGACGAGATCGAGCGTCGCTATGATGCGATCGTTGATTTTGAATCTCAGCTTGCAGCACGCGGGGTGCGCATTATCAAAATAATGCTGCATATTTCTGCAGAATTCCAGAAATCTAACCTGGCACGTCGGCTGCAACGACATGATAAACGCTGGAAATTTGACCCGTCTGATCTCGACAATCGAAAGAAATGGGAAGATTACCAGCGCGCTTATGAGATAGCCATTAACCGCACCCACACTGAGGACGCTCCGTGGTACATCGTGCCTAGTGACAATAAGCTTTATGCACGTACTGCCGTGAAGTACTTGGTGTTGCGGCGGTTGCGCGCCATGGATCTGGATTGGCCGCAGCCAAGCTACGATGTCGAGCAGCAGTACCGCCGCCTGCACGGATAGTTGTAATCACGGGTTCCTCGTGTTGTAGTGCCATGCCGCGTTAATGCTGCGTCCTGGCACCTACTATCTTAGCGCCTGTTTTTGCGCTGAGACTAGGCGCCTTGCTCGTCTGAGGTGTTGTGCTCAGCGGTGGTGTGATCAGCCTGGTCGCGGTGCTCATTGAGCTTTCGCATTTCGTCGGCTGCGGCGACCATCGCATCTTGTGCTCGCACCACACCGTCGACGGCAGCTTTGAGCGCGACCTTGAGCTGCTCGTCGGAGATTCCGGCGGCAACCACAATGTCACGTTCGGTGCGCACGATTAACTTGCCTTCGTGCTCGGCAATAACGGCGCGTGCGCCGATCGAGGTGGAATTAATTTGGTTGGCAGCCAAGAACAATCCAGCATCAGCACTGTCGTAGTCCGTATCGGTGGCGACTTCGGAGCGGACCACCATTGCCGAGCCCAGCACCGCGAATGTGCACAAGGTGTCGTTGAGGTTTGCGGTAGCGATTTCTTTTCCTGCAACCTTGGTGAGTTCCACATCAAATCCACGCATGGCCTCGACGACACGGTCGATGGTGGCTGGGGCCAGTTCTGTATCGGTGTTCATGAGAAACTCCTAGTTCTGTTCGTCGTGCGTGTGGTTTTCTTCCCAGGTGACAGCGTCTGGGAATTGTTTGCCGAGGGCCTGGAACGATTCCAAGACTGCGTCCAACGTGCTCAACAAAAACGCGCCCAACTGGTTTCGGGTCATGCCAGTGCTGACATCAGCTTCACGAACCGCTGAAATTGCTAGCAGGTTTTCTCCCTGCTCAAAAAATCGCAGCGTTGGGGCAAATTGTGCTTGGTTCCACGAATTTACGACAGCAAGCACGTCAACCGCTTGGCTAGTACTGAGCTGCCCGCGCCAGAGTGAATCGACGATAAGCATGTTTTGCCGGACGCTGATCGCGATTGCTGCATTACTAAATCCGGTGCGTACTACCTGCAATGTGCTGCCGTCGGGAATTTCTTGTTCCTCGTTGCGGTACACGAGCTTTTCGGCGTCAAGAATCTCACCTATGCGCTCGAAGGTGACTTCTGCAATGTCACCGACGGTTTCCGGCGAGCGATCTTGCTCATTCGGCGTTGGTTGTTGGCTCATATGCTCTTTCCGTTCGCGTTGGGTTTGCTTCTAACCATTGCCACCGTACCGGCAAACTAGCCGGAAAATCATTGGCCACAGTGTAAGTTTCAGTGTTAGTACTGGTTTTCCCATACTGTATTTATTCGTCTTGTAGCTGTTCACCCCCAAGTTCGTGAGCGAGGGCAGCATCAAGAGTGGGAAAACGGAATTGGTGGCCGAGCTGGCTAATCTTTGCACTGGAGACCCGTTGATTTGCCAAAGCTAATTCGTGGGCGCCTTCTTTACCCAGTAGTAATTTGGGTCCGAATGTGGGGACTGGAAGCAGCGTCGGGCGATTTAATTCAGTACCGAGTGCTTTAGCCATATCTTTGTTGAGCAATGGCTGCGGGGCTGCCGCGTTGATTGCGCCGGTAATCCGAGAGTCAACGATTACTCGGGTATAAATATCGGTTAAATCATCCATCGCGATCCAGCTGAACCAGAAATTTCCATCACCAAAACTCCCGCCCAAACCGGTGGAAAACAATGTCTTCAGCAGTGGAAGCAAACCAGAGTTTCCGGACAGCGTCACCCCAGTACGGATATTGACCACACGTTTTCCGGCTTCTAATGCCGGTCGACATGCAAGTTCCCAGTCAGCGACCACATCGGCCAAAAAGCCATCGCCGCGCTCGGAATTTTCTGTGAGAATTTCGGGACCGCGATCTGGGCCGTAGTAGCCGATAGCAGAAGCACAGACCATCGTCGTAACAGTCGGTGAGTCTGCGACTAAGCGTGCCAGTTTATAGGTTGGGTCTACCCGTGAGCCGCGAATCTCTTTTTTGTGTGCTTCGTTGAAGCGGCCAAAAATAGGTTCACCCGCTAAATGTACAAGGACATCGACGCCTGCGAGAAGATGTGATGAAGGGTAGTGGGTGTGCCAGTGGCGCTGACCGGTTTTCGCTTCCCCGCGCACCAGCTCAATGACAGTATGTCCAGCTGTGGTTAGTTGGGCTTTCAAGCTGCGTCCGACAGAACCATGGGCGCCGGTCATGGCGATCGTGAGAGCTTTTCCTGGTACGGGCTCTATGGAGTTTTTTCCGGTCGTGGCTGCGGACGTTGCCCCTGCGAAGCCTGCGTCCTTCAACGACTGTAAGAACGATAAATCCGCGATGAGCTGACGCTGCCGATAAGCAAACACCGGGCGCAATAAATGAGCGGGTGCACGTGTGTGGACAGTGTCGGTGATTGTGGTGGTATTCGGCAGCTCACCATCGGCGAAGTGGTGATCATGGCGCCATTGTGCGAGCTGTCGGACTGGGGAATTGATGCAAAAATCAGTAAACGATATTTCGGGTTGGTAGCGCGTGAGATCGTGGCGTGCGACCCATTTCAGCCCTGCCGGGAGCCGGAAAATTGTGGTGCCGTCGGCAAGACTCGTTGCTTCGGTCTGTGGCGTCATCGGCAGAAACGGCGGGGTGAGTCGACTGATTGCCCCTGGGCGGGTGTGCCAATCCCACACTTCGGAGCGTGGGGCTGGAACGAGATGTTGGGCGGAAAAGCTCACGCGCGTAATCCTTAGTGCTAGACTGAAGCGGTGTCTCCATCATAGACCCAACCATGAATGCAGTCGGCATCCTTTAAAATCCGCACAGAGAGGCGGGGAAGGAGGGCACGATGACAGTGGAAGAACCGTCCGCGGAGGCAGCAGAAACAACTGAGTTGTTGAGCGCTGCTGCAATTTCGCGCACGATCGCACGCATCGCGCACCAAATTATTGAGAAAAACGCCATCGGCTCGCCAGACTCGGCGCCGGTGATCTTACTGGGCATTCCGTCCGGGGGCCTTCCCTTGGCGGAGAGTATCGCGGACAAGATTCACGAGTTTTCTGGCCAGGCTGTCGCCACTGGCGCGCTAGATATCACTTTGTATCGTGATGACCTTCGTTCGAAACCACACCGCGCGCTAAAACCCACATCGATTCCGCGTGGAGGCATCGACGAGGCCATCGTGGTGCTTGTCGACGATGTGCTGTTTTCCGGGCGTACCATTCGCGCAGCACTCGACGCACTGTCCGATATTGGCCGCCCACGCGCAATTCAACTGGCCGTATTAGTGGATCGCGGCCACCGTGAACTCCCGATCCGCGCTGATTTCGTCGGCAAGAATCTCCCGACTGCGCGTACCGAGGGCATTTCTGTTTTGAATTCGGATATCGACGGCCGCGACGCCGTGATCTTGTCACGCGGAATGCGCAGTGTGCAGGACCGGGTTACGCAGCACCAAGCAGCTACATCAGCAGAATTCGTAGAGTCGACACTATCGACCGATACCGCAACCACTGATCTAGTAGACGACCAGCCTAGGCAAGGGGACAAGTAGTGAAGCACTTACTATCCATTGCGGATTTAAACGCGGACCAAATTACGGGACTGTTGGATGAGGCTGAGCGGTTTTCCGAAGCCCTGGCTGATCGCGATGTGAAGAAGCTTCCGACGTTGCGGGGGCGGACGATTTATACCTTGTTTTACGAAAACTCGACTCGTACCCGCTCGTCGTTTGAAACTGCCGGTAAATGGATGAGCGCCGATGTGATTAACCTATCTGCGTCGTCGTCGTCGGTGTCCAAAGGCGAGTCCCTGCGCGATACCGGGTTGACGTTGGCCGCAATCGGTGCCGATGCGATTATCACCCGGCATCCGTCGTCCGGAGCTGCTCAGTTGCTTGCCAATTGGGTGGATACCGACGGCTCTGGCCCGTCTGTGATTAACGCCGGTGATGGTGCTCATCAGCACCCGACCCAAGCCCTGCTCGATGCGATGACGCTGCGTCAGCATCTCGGCGAGATCTCCGGTCGTCGTGTCGTTATTGTGGGAGATTGTCTGCACTCACGTGTCGTGCGTTCGAATGTCGATTTACTTTCCACAATGGGCGCGGACGTGGTTCTCGTGGCACCGCACACCTTGCTGCCGCACGGTGTGGAACATTGGCCGGTACGTACCAGTCATGATTTTGATGCCGAGCTTGCCGGGGCTGATGCCGTGATGATGTTGCGTGTGCAAAAAGAACGCATGAACGGTGGTTTCTTCCCTTCGCACCGTGAATACGCCACGTACTACGGGCTGTCGAAGCAGCGTGCGGCATTGCTGCGTGATGATGCCATTATCATGCACCCCGGTCCGATGCTGCGCGGCATGGAAATCAACTATGACGTTGCCGACTACCCAAATACCGTGGTGCTGGGACAGGTGAACAACGGAGTGCACATGCGTATGGCGGTGCTATTTACGTTGTTGGCCGGCTCCGGAGCGGAATAACGCGTCAGTTAAAGAACGCAGGTGAAAACCAGAATATGACAGCACATAATTCACACAACACAGGGGAAGTCACGATCATGTCGCATACACACCACACTCCGTCGCAGGAGAAATATCCGCCGACTGGGCAATTACGCCCGGCGTCGCAAAGTTCCTTGTTGTTGCGCAACGTGCGGTCGTATGGCGAGGGTGACCCCGTTGACGTATTGCTTGCCGACGGGCGTATCCAGGCGATCGAGGTAACCGATTCGAACGCAGCTGCTGAACTCTCGGCAGATGATGAGCGCGATCTGCAGGGCAACGTTTTGTTACCGGGCCTTGTCGATATGCACGTGCACTTGCGCGAACCCGGCAGGGAAGACACAGAAACCATCGCCAGTGGCTCAGAAGCTGCAGCGCGCGGTGGCTTTACAGCCGTCTTCACGATGGCAAACACGCAGCCGGTGACGGATCAGCCGGTGATCGCGGAATCTGTCTGGTACAAGGGGCAGCAGCACGGCGTGTGCGATGTGCACCCGGTGGGATCCATTTCGCAAGGGCTGGAAGGTAAAAACCTCACAGAATTCGGTATGCTCGCACGCAGTGCAGCGAAAGTACGGATGTTTTCCGACGACGGGAAGTGCGTCAATGATCCACAGTTGATGCGTCGAGCTCTGGAATACGCCAAGGGCTTGAACGTCTTGATTGCGCAGCATGCAGAAGATCACCGAATGACCGAGACTGCGGTTGCCCATGAGGGTGCGACTGCAGCCCAGCTTGGGCTGTCGGGTTGGCCGCGGGTAGCAGAAGAATCCATTGTCGTTCGGGATGCACTATTGGCGCGTGATTACGGAAACCGCGTGCATATCTGCCATGCCTCCACAGAAGGCACAGTGGAGCTGGTGCGCTGGTCGAAGCAACACGAAATCCCGATCACCGCGGAAGTTACTCCGCATCATTTGTTGCTGCACGACGAGAAGCTGCGTACTTATGACGGGATTTTCCGGGTTAATCCACCGTTGCGTGAAGAATCGGACACGTTGGCGCTGCGGCAAGCTCTTCTCGATGGGGTAATCGACTGCGTGGCCACCGACCACGCGCCCCATGGCAGCGAGGATAAGTGCGTGGAATTCGAACACGCGAAGCCGGGGATGCTCGGCCTGGAATCCTCGTTGGCTGTAATCGCCCAGATTTTCGTGGAATCCGGTTTGGCAGACTGGCGTTTTATTGCTCGCGTCATGTCGGAGCGTCCCGCAGAAATCACTCGACTGCCAGATCACGGCCGCCCGATTGCGGTGGGAGAACCGGCGAACCTCACTGTGGTGGATCCGGCTTATCCATGGACCTCGAAGGCCGAGGAATTTGCGTCGAAATCGCGGAACAACCCTTATGAGGGCCATGAATTTGGAGCGAAGGTGACACACACGATCTTGCGGGGAGGGTTGAGTTATGAACTTGCCGATTGTGCGCGTGCCGACGCTGGTGAGGCAACAGGCTCGGAAGATTAAATGATTACCGCACAATGGACTCGAGAATTTGACAACAGCAAGCGAAAGGCAGAAAACCGTGACTAACCCTGCACACCGAAGCTACCCGCCCGAGACGGTACCTGCGGTACTCGTGCTCGGGGATGGCAGCGTGTATCCCGGATTTGGGTTCGGCGCCACTGGCAAAAACCTCGGCGAGGCCGTATTTACTACGGCGATGACCGGTTACCAAGAAACTATGACGGACCCGTCATATCACCGTCAGATTGTTGTCACCGCTGCACCTCATATCGGAAACACCGGTTGGAACGACGAGGATGACGAATCACACGACGGGCGCATCTGGGTTGCTGGGCTGGTCGTTCGCGACCTGGCACATCGCGTGTCGAATTGGCGTGCGACTACCTCGCTACCCGAAGCGATGGAGCAACAAGGCGTCATTGGCATTTCCGGTATCGATACCCGAACTTTAGTCCGTCGTTTGCGTAACCATGGTTCCGTCAAGGCGGGAATTTTCTCTGGTGAACAGGCACAGCGACCACATGATGAATTGATCGCGGAGGTCCGTGAGCAAGAAGATATGGCGGGCGCGGATTTGGCCGGGGAAGTCTCCGTCGACAAGGCCTACACCGTGCCTGCGGTAGGTGCGACTCGCTACCGCATCGTTGCATTTGACATGGGAATTAAAACAGCAACGCCACGTAATTTCGCACGCCGTGGCATTGAAACTGTGGTGGTGCCAGCGGGAACCAGTTTCGCCGAGGTAGAAAAGCTGCAACCAGACGGGGTATTTATCTCCAATGGTCCGGGAGACCCAGCAACCGCTGACGATATGGTTGCCACCCTGCGGGAGATTCTGGCGGCAAAAATTCCATTCTTCGGTATTTGTTTCGGTAACCAGCTGCTCGGCCGGGCCCTGGGCTTGCAGACGTACAAGATGAAGTTTGGTCACCGTGGCATCAATGTTCCGGTACTGCATCACGAGAGCGGCAAGATTGATATCACTTCGCAAAATCACGGTTTCGCGTTGGCCGCCCCGGGTAATACCGAGACGTTGCCTGCCGATTGCCAGGAAACCGACCGTGCGTTTTCGACCGATTTCGGCCCAGCGTTAATCACGCATACTTGCCTGAATGATGGCACCGTCGAAGGCGTCGCTTTGCGCAGTGGCCTGGCTTATTCCGTGCAATATCACCCGGAGTCTGCTGCTGGCCCACACGATGCCCACCCGCTCTTTGATCAATTTCTCGCGCTGCTTGAGCAGCACAGCCAGGAAAGGAAAGCTTAATTATGCCGAAGCGCCCTGATATTCACCACGTCCTGGTTATTGGATCCGGACCAATCGTCATCGGCCAAGCCTGCGAATTCGACTACTCGGGTACCCAGGCCTGCCGCGTCCTGAAATCCGAGGGCCTGCGGGTCACACTCGTGAACTCAAACCCGGCGACAATCATGACTGACCCGGAATTTGCGGATGCCACCTATGTGGAGCCGATCGAGACCGAATACATCGAGAAGATTATTGACAAAGAACGAGCTGGTGGGCACCCGATCGACGCGGTGCTAGCAACGCTCGGTGGACAAACTGCCCTGAACGCAGCAATCCAGCTGGATCGCGCGGGAATCCTCGACAAGCACGGTATTGAACTGATCGGTGCCGATATCGATGCCATCGAACGAGGCGAAGATCGACAGAAGTTCAAAGATATCGTCGAGAAGGTCGGCGGCGAGTCCGCGCGTTCGGAAGTTTGCTACACCATGGACGAAGTGCATGCATGCGTCGAACGATTGGGACTTCCGGTTGTGGTACGGCCGTCGTTTACCATGGGCGGACTGGGGTCTGGTTTGGCGTATACCTACGAAGACCTGGACCGAATTGCCGGAGGCGGTATTGCAGCTTCGCCAGATGCGAACGTCCTGATTGAAGAATCCATTTTGGGGTGGAAAGAATTCGAGCTGGAGCTGATGCGTGATGGTGACGATAATGTCGTGGTTATCGCATCAATCGAAAACGTCGATGCTCTTGGCGTACACACCGGTGACTCGGTTACCGTGGCGCCTGCTTTGACGCTGACGGACCGTGAATTCCAAAAGATGCGCGATTTGGGAATCGACATCATCCGCGAAGTTGGCGTCGACACGGGTGGCTGCAATATTCAATTTGCAATCAATCCGGACGACGGGCGGATCATTGTTATTGAGATGAACCCTCGCGTGTCACGTTCCTCGGCGCTAGCTTCCAAGGCGACTGGATTCCCGATCGCTAAATTGGCTGCCAAACTCGCCATCGGCTATTCCCTGGATGAGGTCACCAACGACATCACCGGGACCACCCCGGCGGCATTCGAGCCGACGCTGGACTACGTTATCGTCAAGGCTCCACGCTTTGCTTTCGAAAAATTCCCGGGCGCCGATGACACGCTGACCACCACCATGAAATCGGTGGGCGAGGCGATGGGAATTGGTCGTAACTATATCCAAGGCCTGAACAAGGTTATGCGTTCGCTGGAATCCAAGCCGTTTGGTTTGTGGACGGTGCCGGATGAGGTCATCGCGGGGGATGCGACAAACGTCTCGGAAGTATTGGATCGTTTGCGACGGCCAACCGCAGGCCGCATGTACGACGCCGAACTTGCGTTACGGTGGGGCGCCAGCGTTGACGCGGTACACGAAGCATCGGAGATCGACCCTTGGTTCCTTGCCGAACTCGCACACTTGGTGGAATTCGGTAACTACCTGCGTACCGCCCCAGTACTGGATGAACAGTTGCTGCGGCAAGCAAAGGTCATGGGGCTTTCCGACGCCCAAATTGCTGCACTGCGCCCAGAGTTCGCGGGGGAAAATGGCGTGCGTTCCCTGCGGTGGAGTCTGGGTATTAGGCCGGTATATAAGACAGTCGATACCTGCGCCGGTGAATTCGAAGCCCACACGCCGTATCACTATTCGGCCTACGAATATGATCCGAATGCAGAGTCGGAGGTTTCCGAACAGCGGGATAAGGACAAGGTCATCATCTTAGGCTCTGGTCCGAACCGCATTGGCCAGGGAATTGAGTTTGACTACTCCTGCGTGCACGCCGCACTGGAGCTATCACGCATTGGCTACGAAACCGTCATGGTCAACTGCAACCCGGAGACCGTCTCGACGGACTACGACACAGCCGACCGCCTGTATTTCGAGCCACTGACCTTCGAAGATGTCATGGAGGTCTACCACGCAGAATCTCAGTCGGGAAATGTCGCCGGTGTGATCGTGCAGCTCGGTGGGCAAACCCCACTGGGCTTGGCAGAGCGCTTGGAAGCTGCTGGTGTTCCTGTGGTCGGTACGAGCCCCGAGGCCATCAACAACGCAGAAGACCGGGGAGTGTTCGGCAAAGTACTGGCCAAGGCCCAGTTGCCAGCACCAGATTTCGGTACAGCCACTTCCTATGCAGAAGCCCGCGACGTTGCCGCACAGATTGGGTATCCAGTCCTCGTTCGTCCGTCTTATGTGCTCGGTGGACGCGGCATGGAAATCGTGTACGACGAAGCCAGCCTGGAAAATTACATCGAACGTGCGACAGAGCTGAGCGAAGACCACCCTGTGTTGGTGGACCGCTTCCTGGATTCGGCAATTGAGATCGACGTTGACGCCCTGTGTGATGGCGAAGAGGTTTATCTTGCTGGCGTGATGGAGCACATCGAAGAAGCAGGTATTCACTCTGGTGACTCTTCATGTGCTTTGCCGCCGATGACGCTCGGGCCAGAAGATATCGACAAGGTGCGTGAATCGACCAAGGCATTGGCTCACGGTATTGGCGTCAAGGGCTTGATCAACGTGCAATTCGCCTTGAAAGACGACATCCTCTATGTCATCGAAGCGAATCCACGTGCCTCCCGTACGGTTCCATTTGTGTCGAAGGCGACCGGTGTTCCACTGGCGAAAGCCGCCGCGCGGATCATGCTCGGTGCAAGCCTGCAAGATTTGCGCGCCGAGGGCATGGTCCCAACTACTTATGACGGTGGATCGCTGCCGCTGGATCACCCAATTGCGGTGAAAGAAGCAGTGATGCCATTTAAACGATTCCGGCGCCCGGACGGCACCCCGCTGGATACTTTGCTGTCGCCAGAGATGAAATCTACTGGTGAGGTAATGGGATTGGCAGACAACTTTGGTGCGGCTTATGCGAAAGCAGAAACCGCTGCGTTTGGTTGTCCACCACGTGATGGCACCGTATTCGTATCGGTGGCGAACCGCGATAAGCGTACACTGATCGTGCCAATCCAGCGTTTGGCATCAATGGGATTCAAGCTCGTCGCCACAGCTGGAACCGCGCAGATGTTGCGTCGTAACGGCATCGATTGTGAAGTTGCGTACAAGGCCTCGGAAATCCGCTCAGGCAATGTCGAGGGCAAATCCATCGTGGATCAGATCACCGAAGGTGATATCGATCTGATTCTGAATACACCGGCGGGATCTGCTGGGGCACGGCACGATGGATATGACATTCGTAGCGCTGCAATTTCGGTAGGCATTCCGGCGGTGACTACCGTGCAGGGTATTACCGCTGCTGTGCAGGGAATCGAAGCCCTGCGTGGTGATGAATTAACCGTTCGTAGCCTGCAGGAGCTCAACCATGGCGAGTAGTGCACCGGGTGCTGGAACTCTTCTCAGTTTCGGAGAGCGTATTCGCGAGCGTTCCGCTGAGCGCGGGCGGCTCTGCGTCGGTATTGATCCGCATGCCGCGCTATTACGCGATTGGGGACTGAACGACGACGTCGATGGATTGCGGGAGTTTTCGCGCCGGTGCGTGGAGGCGTTTGCGGATACGGCATGCGTCGTCAAGCCCCAGGTGGCGTTCTATGAACGGTTTGGATCCGCAGGTTTTGCAGTGCTCGAGGAAACCCTTGCGGAACTGCGTGCGGCGGGTGCGTTGGTCATCGCGGACGCAAAGCGCGGAGACATCGGTTCTACCATGGCTGGGTATGCGTCTGCGTGGCTTGACCCAGCCTCACCTCTCCGAGCGGATGCTGTCACGGTTGCTCCTTATCTTGGACTCGGTGCGCTGAAACCTGTGATTGACACCGCTGAGGCAACCGGCACAGGCGTGTTCGTCTTGGCAGCGACGTCGAACCCGGAAGCCGTCGAATTCCAGAATTTCCAACGTAACGGCACGAGCTTGGCGCAGCACGTCGTCAATTATTGTCGTGATTACAACGCGACGCAGAAATCAGCGACGCTAGGCATCGTCGTTGGTGCGACAGTCCACACCCCGCCCGATCTTCGCGGGTTTAACGGACCGGTGCTCATGCCTGGCGTTGGTGTGCAAGGCGGCACTGTGGCTGATATCGCACGGATAGCGACAGACGCTGCCCACTGGGCTTTTCCGAATGTCTCACGCAGTGTACTTTCGGCTGGTCCAGACATTGCTGACCTGCATAAAGCAGTAGTTGAGCAAGCTGCACAGTTTCCGGGGTGCTAAGACCCACGTGCAAGGCTTTCGTCTGTGCCTCCTGATGCTTTGACGTGGTAAAACTCTGCGGTATCCAAGGTGCGAAATCGCGGAATGCCTGGTTACGGTGTTAAGATATGCAAAAAGCCGGCGATGTTGCGTTCGGGAACCGACCGCGGTTGGTTTATCTTCGTCTGACATCGTTGAAGCTCTATAATTCCCATTCGGGCGGTAATTGGTGCATGACTGCTACAGTTGCCGTTGATAAGAACAACAAACCCACATTGAATCGGAGGAATCCACGTGGCCCTTCCAAAGTTGACTGATGAGCAGCGTAAAGAAGCCCTGGCAAAGGCTGCTGAGGCCCGCAAGGCGCGCGCTGAGCTCAAAGCCGAACTGAAGCGTGGCGGAACTAACCTGAAGGAAGTCCTCGACAAGGCAGAAACCGATGAAATCATCGGTAAGACCAAGGTCGCAGCACTTCTGGAGGCCTTGCCAAAGGTCGGTAAGGTCAAGGCCCGCGAAATCATGGAGGACCTGGAGATTGCCCAGACCCGCCGTCTGCGTGGTCTCGGTGAGCGTCAGCGCCGTGCGCTGCTGGATCGTTTCGGCTACTCCGAAGACTAAAGCGCATGCCCGGTGTGACACCACGTGGCCGTTTGGTTGTGCTTGCTGGACCAACTGCCGTGGGAAAATCCACGGTGGTGAAACAGCTTCGCGCCGCGATCCACGATCTCTACTTCTCGGTTTCGATGACGACTCGGGATCCGCGTCCAGGGGAAACTGACGGAATTGATTATTATTTCGTCACCCCGGAACGTTTTCAGGAGACCATCGATAACGGCGAGATGCTGGAATGGGCAGAGGTACATTCCGGTTTGCAGCGTTCGGGTACTCCAGCCGAACCCGTCACCAAGGCTTTGTCTCAGGGGCGGCCTGTGCTGGTTGAGGTGGATTTGGAAGGCGCCCGAAACGTCAAAGCTAAAATGCCGGAAGCCACGACTGTATTCTTAGCTCCACCATCATGGGACGTGCTGTGCGATAGGTTGAGTAACCGTGGCACTGAGCCCGACGACGTCGTGCGTCGGCGTCTGGAAACAGCCCGTGTCGAGTTGGACGCCCAAAATGAATTTGATCACGTCGTGGTTAATGACGATCTGGACAGGGCAGTAGAGACCATTAGCGAGTTTCTGCGCAGCTAAGACAATTCTAGGCAGTTGGCGGCGCTCGTCTTCCACGGCTCTGATACGGCTTATAATTTTTCTAAACATCAACGCGAAAAGGGGTTGGTCTCGTAGTGACTACCGAGTCCACGAAAACTGACAGCGTCTTCGATAAACCTGAAGGCATCACGGATCCACCAATCGACGAATTGTTGAATAAAGTGTCGTCGAAGTACGCTTTGGTGATCTTCGCCGCTAAACGGGCACGTCAGATCAATAGCTACTATCAGGAACAAGACGAAGGCGTATTTGAATTCGTCGGTCCATTGGTCACCCCGGAACCAGGCGAAAAACCATTGTCGCTGTCGTTGCGTGAGATTGAAGAAGGCCTGTTGGATCACGAGGAAGCTCGTTAAGCTTTGGTATCTGCTTAAGCAAGAGCCGCACATAGCTAGCCCACCTCCCCAGACACGGGGCGGTGGGCTTTGGCTTTTCGCATTACCCCCACCGGGGTCCGTCTCAGGTTGGAGGAAGCTGCGAAAGTTGTGAGAAAACTGACAAAAACTCCCGAATACGCTAGGATTCCATTGTTTCCCTACCAGTTTTGATCAGTTGTTGAATGGAGTGATGAATGCTCGAACTGCTATTTCCCAGCATATTGCACATCGTGGTGTTTAGTATCGGACTTGGCTTGGCCTATTGGAAGCTCAATTCCGAACTCAAAAATGCCCAGCACTCCGCCGAGCAGAAGGGGGAGGCTGAGAAATAGTGGATACGTTTACCATCACTGTCATCCTCTCGTTCCTTGGATTTCTCGTTGTAGGTATTTGGGTCAGCCGGGGGATCAATAACAAAAACGATTATTTCGTTGCTGGTCGTAACGTTGGCGTCCTGTTCATCGTCGGCACGCTAGTTGCGTCGTTCTTGTCGACGGTCGCGCTCATGGGAGAGGCCGGAATGGCTTATGATGGCTTCCCGTGGCCGATCTTGCTTTTGGGCGTGATGTCCAAGATGGGCTATTTGGCCGGCGTGGTCCTGTTTGGTCGCTACTTGCGCGATTCGGAAGCACTGACTATCCCCGAATTTTTCGGCAATCGCTTTAATTCTTCGCGCCTTCGCGCACTAGCCGGCGCGTCCGTGCTGATCGGTATGGGCTTATACCTTGTTACCGTCACTCGTGGTCTCGCGGTGGTCATCGAAGCGATCCTGGGCATCGATGGCTTCTGGGCCGTGTTCATCACCTGGGTAGCATTCACCATCTTTACGGTGTTGTCCGGTTCCAAGGGCGTGATCATCACCGATACGATGATGTTTTTCTTCTTCCTTATCGGCGGAATCCTGGGATCGATTGCAATTTTCCGCGAAGCAGGCGGAGTAAAAGAAACTTTCACGCAATTGGCAGCAGACCCGACATTGCGTGAGGGCTTATTGTGGCATGGGCAGATTGAGGGGCCTGGCGAGAGGCTGAATTCCATTGGTGAAGCGCTGATTTATATCTTCACCTTTGGCCTGGTGTGGGCGTTCGTGACTGCCGTGAGTCCGTGGCAGGCTTCTCGTTATATGATGGCAAAAACCAGTCACACTGCTATCCGTGCGGGTATTGTGACGCTGCTGATCATCCCGTCATTTTATCTCTTCATTATGTTTGCGGCGTACGCGGTGAACTTGATTAATCCAGATATTGAGCCAAATTCTCAGGTGTTTATCTGGGCTGCCTACAACGTCATGCCCACCGCGGTTGGTGTTATCCTCGTGACCGGAATTGTCGCTGCCGGCCTGTCTTCTGCGTCGACCTTTTTATCATTGGTCGGTTTCAGCGCAGCGCACGACGTTGGGCCCTTGTTCCGCCGTGGCGAGGGGTTGGATGGCAGCGACACGAATACTGATAACGTGCGCTCAGCTCGTTGGTCGATGTTTATCGTCGGCGGTATTGCGTTGCTGCTGGCATATGTCGCGACGCCAAGCGTGTTGGATATTGGCTATATGGCGGCGTCTTTCTTTGCCGCATCCTGGGGCATTGTGGCTTTTGCTTCTACGCAATCCAAGCGGATTTCCGAAGCAGGCGCTTTCTGGGGAATGCTCTGTGGCGGTGTCATCACGTTGATCCTGGAAAGCATCAAGACTTTCGGCGGTGTTGATTGGCCGATGGCGTTCCACCCGGTACTGTTCGGCCTCGCAGCCAGCTTGATTGCCGTTATCGTCGGTTCGAAGGTGAAGCCGGTGGAAGAAAGCTCGTGGCAATATATCTCGGAGTTGAAGCAACGCGTGGAATCAGATGTCACGGTAGCCGAGGTCAAACGCACCAATCGGTACATCTATGTGGCGATCGGCTTTATCGCCATCCTGTTTACCGCGGTAGGCTTTTTCTACGTGCCAATTATGAGCTAGGCGAATTTACAGGAGCCCCACACTATGTCCCAGATCGGATCGACGATGAACGCTGCCACCTCAGAGAGCCCGCGCAATTTCGATGGCGCACGCCATCCACACAATATTGTCGTCGGGGTATGTGGTGGGATCGCTGCTTTTAAGGCGTGCCAGCTCGTTCGGGAATTCACGGAAGACGGCGATCAGGTACGCGTTATTCCGACGAATTCGGCATTACAGTTTGTCGGGGCAGCAACATTTGAGGCTTTATCCGGTAATCCGGTTTCCACTTCGGTGTTCGAGGACGTACATGAGGTCGCGCATGTTCGTTATGGGCAAGAGGCCGACGGAATCGTGATTGCGCCTGCGACGGCCGATTTTTTGGCCCGCGTAGCTGCAGGGCGTGCCGACGATTTACTGGCTGCTACCGTGCTGGTCGCTACGTGCCCGGTGATTATTGCGCCGGCTATGCATACCGAAATGTGGAATAATCCGGCGACGCAGGCGAATGTCGCGACGCTGCGGGAACGCGGAATCGTGGTGCTCAACCCCGCAGTGGGCCGCCTGACTGGGAAAGACTCGGGTGCAGGCCGTCTTCCTGATCCCAGCCATATTGCGGCGGTTGCGCGCACTGTATTTTCTGGTGCGTCGATGGAGCACAACCTTACCGGTGTGAACGTGCTTATTAGTGCTGGAGGCACCCAAGAAGTTATCGATCCGGTTCGTTTTATCGGAAACCATTCGTCGGGGCGGCAAGGCTTCGCGCTTGCAGAAATCGCGGTACAACGGGGCGCCACGGTAACGCTTGTAGCTGCGAATAATTCCACGCTGCCCAATCCTCCAGGTGTCAAGGTCATCCCGGTGGAAACCACCGTGGAGTTGCAGCATGCAATGCATAATCAAGCCGAAGGTGCGGACGTGATTATCATGGCCGCGGCGGTATCGGACTTCCGTCCTGCTAGGCCCGCCGAGCATAAGATGAAAAAGTCGCAGGGTGCTGCAGGACTGAGCACGATTGAGCTGGTGGAAAACCCGGACGTGCTGGCTAGTTTGGTGGAAGCGCGAGCTGGCGGAAGTTTGGCTGCTGAGACTGTGATTATGGGCTTTGCTGCCGAAACTGGAGATGATAAGCAATCTATTCTGGAATATGCCCAGGATAAGTTGCAGAGTAAAGGCTGCGACGTGCTGATGTGCAATGAAGTAGGGCCGGGCAAAGTCTTCGGGCAAACGACCAATCAAGGATTTCTCTTGGACAGCGATGGCACTGTTACCGAGGTTGCCGCGGGCTCGAAGCACGTAGTTTCCGCCCAAATTTGGGACAAGCTAGCGTTGCTTCTATAGACCGCTTTGTCTATACTAATTGTTGTTCCTGCGCGGCGTTGTGCGCTGCGCTGAGTATTGTGCCGGTGTTGCGCTATGGCATTCCGCGTCATTGTAATGCGCGCATGCTGTGTTGTGCCGATGCTGGTAAATAGTTCGGTTTTGTACGTTGCTTTCTCTGTGTTCTAAGGATTTTTCGTGGCTGCACCAGTTCGCGCAAGCGCCAACGGCCTGCGCTTGTTTACTTCCGAGTCCGTGACGGAAGGTCATCCGGATAAGATTTGCGATGCCATTTCGGACAGCATCCTTGATGCGTTGCTCGAGAAAGATCAGCACGCGCGTGTTGCCGTCGAAACGCTGGTCACCACCGGCCAGGTGCATGTGGCAGGTGAGGTCCGGACCACCGGTTATGTAGAAATTCCGCAATTGGTGCGCAAGACTTTGTTGGAGATTGGTTTCACGAGCTCGGATGTCGGATTCGACGGTCGGACTTGCGGCGTGAACATTGCCATCGGTGAGCAGTCCCAAGAAATCGGCGACGGTGTGGATCGATCACACGAAGCCAGGTCTGGTTCTCAGCTGGATGATGACGACGTCGCGGGTGCCGGTGACCAGGGGCTGATGTTCGGCTATGCCACGAATGAGACTCCGGAGTTTATGCCGCTTCCAATTGCACTCGCGCATCGGTTGTCTCGTAGGCTCACTGACGTGCGTAAGCAGGGGATTGTGCCGCACTTGCGCCCGGATGGCAAAACGCAGGTAACTTTTGCTTATACCGGACAAAAACCGTCGCACATCGATACGATTGTGATTTCTACGCAACATGATCCAGAGGTCAGCCAGGAGTGGCTGGAAGAGCAACTTCGTACCCATGTCATCGAGCACGTGATCGAGCAGGCGGGGTTGCACGATTTTTATACCGACGATGTCACCTTGCTGATTAATCCGTCTGGTTCCTTTATTCTCGGCGGTCCCATGGGCGATGCAGGGCTGACCGGCCGGAAGATCATCGTCGATACTTATGGCGGAATGGCGCGCCATGGTGGTGGTGCATTTTCGGGAAAGGATCCGTCAAAAGTAGATCGTTCAGCGGCTTATGCGATGCGGTGGGTAGCGAAAAATATCGTAGCCGCTGGCCTCGCGGATCGCGCAGAGGTCCAGGTTGCCTATGCTATCGGTCGGGCTAATCCGGTAGGGCTCTACGTCGAGACCTTCGGCACCGCACATCATGGTTTGGATGACGAATCCATTCAGGCAGCGGTTGCACAGACTTTCGATTTGCGACCTGCCGTTATCATCCGCGAATTGGATTTGCTTCGTCCGATTTACCGTCCCACCGCGGCGTATGGTCACTTCGGCCGCGACGATCTGAATTTGCCATGGGAGCAAACAAACCGGGTCGAGCAACTGCGTTCCGCTGCAGGGGTGTCGTAACTGTTCGAGGAGATGCAATGCAGCTAGCCCGTCCGGTCGCCCATGTGCTGCCATTGCTTGGGCTAGCACACCTGGACCGCGGGTTTGATTATCTGGTCGCGGACAAAGATGATGAGGCTGCGCAGGCTGGTACCCGGGTACGCATACGTTTTCATGGCAGGCTTGTCGACGGCATCGTTTTGGAGCGGCGCGAGCATTCTGATCATGCCGGCAGGTTGCGTTATCTTGAACGGGTGTATTCACCGGATGTGGTCTATCCGGAACATACGGCAGCTTTGGTCGAGTCGTTAGCGCAGCGCTATAGCGGCACCCGAGCCGATATTATCCGCAATGCGATTCCTCCGCGGCACAAGCAAGCAGAGACAGCGGATTTCGCTACCGCGTGGGAGGATCTTGGTGAACCAACCGAGCCTGACTTATCAGGGTGGTCGAATTATCAGTACGGGGAGTCGTTTGTAGATTCGGTACTGTCGGGCCAGCCGTCTCGTGCGGCTTGGCAGATTACCCCGGGCGATGATTGGGCAAGCGTAGTGGCGTCGTTGGCGGCTAAGGTTGCCATTGACGGTGGCGGGGTTTTGCTGGTTGTGCCTGATCAGCGGGATGTCGATCGTTTAGAATCCGCGTTTCGGGAGTATGTGGGCCCAAAGCAGATTACGACTCTTCATGCCCAATTGGGGCCGCAAGCGCGCTACCGCCGTTTTCTGTCGGTTTTACACGGCCAAGCGCGTGTGGTCGTCGGCACCCGCAATGCGGCATTTGCGCCAGTCGCCAATTTACGGTTGGCGGTGATCATCGATGATGGTGATGAAAACCTGATAGATCCGCGTGCGCCGTACGCCCATGCGCGGGAAATTCTGACCACGCGTGTTGGGTTGGAAAAGTGCTCGTTGTTGATCGGTGGGTATGCACGAACTGCAGAAACACAGCTGTTGGTTGAAGCCGGCTGGATGCATAATTTGGTGGCTTCCCGGGACCAGGTGCGGGAGGCAGCGCCACTGATTCGCGCAGCTGCAGATACAGATTTTGAACTCGAAAAAGACCCTGGTGCTGCCCAAGCTCGAATACCGGGGCTGGCTTTCACTACCGCTCGTCGCGCACTGTCTTCCGCGAAGCCTGTGCTGGTGCAGGTCCCCCGGAAAGGCTATATCCCGACGCTTGCTTGTGGGCGGTGTCGTCATCCAGCGCGCTGTCGGACATGTAATGGCCCGTTGGGCTTGCCGGAGCATGAGAATACAGAGGCATCGGTACCGACGTGCCGTTGGTGCGGGGCAATACACTCGTCGTTTCGTTGTGGTGAGTGTGGTTCGCACAAGCTGCGCGCCGTGGTCTTGGGAGCGCAACGCACAGCTGAAGAACTTGGTAGGGCATTCCCATCGACGCGGGTAATTACCTCGGGTGGTTCGCGAGTACTGGATTCCGTGCCCAATGGCCCAGCGCTCGTGGTGGCAACACCGGGTGCGGAGCCTCAGGTGGAAGACGGATGTTATGGTGCCGCGCTCTTTCTTGATACGTGGGCTTTGCTCGGGCGACAGGATCTGCGGGCTGCAGAAGATACGCTCGCGACCTGGATGCGTGCGGCCGCGTTAGTGGAAAGCCGGGCGGCTGGTGGCACGGTGATTGTGGTTGCAGCTGCTGGTTTGCCAGCAGTGCAGATGTTTATCCGGTGGGATCCGATTGCCGCTGCGGCCGCGGAATTGGCGGGCCGACGGGAAACGCGGTTTCCGCCGGCGGTGCATATGGCTGCGATTGATGGAGCCGATGCCAGCCTGGATTTATTTTTGGATCTAGTTGAGCTGCCGAAGCATGCGGAAGTCCTCGGTCCGGTGGATCTGCCGCGTTCAACGCGATTACCGGGGGAATATGATGAGCAGCGTTTTGGGCCACCACAACGAATCCTGGTGCGTACTCCCTTAGGGCCCCGGGCTGAATTAGGGTCAGCGCTACGCACTGCGGCGGTGGCTCGGAGTCTGCGGAAAGATGAGTTGCCATTGCGGATTCAGGTTGATCCAATTCATATTGGATAAGTTGGGTAATTTTTAGTTATTACGCGTTGATGAAGGAGCAGTGAAAACTATGCGGATTGTGTTTGCTGGTACGCCGGAGCCAGCTGTCGTAGCTTTAGAAGCGTTATTGGGTTCTGAGCATGACGTCGTCGGGGTGCTCACGCGTCCTGATGCGCGACGAGGGCGTGGAAGAAACTTGGCTCCGTCGCCGGTGGCAGCGGTGGCACAGGAGCGGGGAATCGAGGTGCTGAAGCCGGAGACCCTGCGCGCTGATACCGACGATGGCGTCCAGGTACGTGAATGGCTACGGGAACTGGCTCCGGAGGCGGTCGCGGTCGTGGCTTATGGCAAATTGATCAGTCCTGATCTTTTGTCGGCGGCCCGTCATGGCTGGATCAATCTGCATTTTTCGTTATTGCCGCACTGGCGCGGGGCTGCCCCGGTGCAAGCCGCGATTGCTCATGGCGATGACATCACTGGGGCGAGCACGTTTCGCATCGAGGAAGGCTTAGATACTGGCGATGTCCTGGGCACAGTCACCGAGGTAATTCACGACGATGATACCGCCGATGATTTATTGACACGGTTGGCATATTCAGGTGCAGATTTGCTTGTAGCCACCATGGATGGGCTTGCCGACGATCGCCTGGAGGCGCAACCACAAACTGGTGAGGCAACCTATGCACCGAAAATTTCGGCTGATCAAGCCCGGATCGACTGGGCGCAGCCAGATTTCGCGGTGGATCGCCACATCCGTGCATATACCCCGGGTCCAGGTGCGTGGACGATGTTGGGGGATCAGCGGTTAAAGATTTCGCCGGTGACGGTGGTCAAACCAGGTTCCAATGCCGCTACGGTGTTGAACGAAACCGTGTTGTTGAAGGAAACTGCGTTAGCACCGGGCGAAATCCAGGTCACCAAAAATGACGTTTTCGTCGGCACGGCGACCACGCCGGTGCGTTTGGGAATGGTGCAAGCACCTGGCAAGAAGAAGATGGATGCTGCAGATTGGGCACGTGGTAGTCAACCGGAAGGAATTTTGTCATGAGTGCAGCCGCTGGAGGTTTTCGTTCTCGGGCGCGTTCTGGTCAGTCACAGCGCCCCGGACGCACAAAGGCGCAGAAGGGGAAGCAGGGCGCGCCGAGCGAAAAACAGCAAAACAACCAAAAATACTCTAAACGGCAGGACCGGAATCGCGAACACCAGGCACCAGCGGGCGTCGACAAGCCACGCCTGGTGGCATTCGAAGTGTTGAACCGAGTCAGTGACGATGATGCCTATGCGAATTTGATTCTGCCGAAATCTTTGCGGCAAGCGCGTCTAAAGGGACGCGATGCGGCATTCGCCACGGAGATCACGTATGGGTGCCTGCGTTGCCTCGGGATTATTGACACTGTCTTGGAGGAATGTTCCTCGCGCGAGTTGGAGTCTTTGGCAACCGCCGTGTTGAATTCCCTGCGCCTTGGCGCCTACCAGCTGTTGTTCACGCGGGTCGATGATCATGCGGCAGTGGATACTTCGGTTCGGTTGGTGGAAACAGCTGGGCACAGCAAGGCTAAGGGCTTCGTCAACGGAATTTTGCGCACGATCGGGCGTACCCCAAAGGCAGACTGGATGAGCCAGCTGCGACCGGATGGTGAGTTGGCAGGATTGGCGTTTGCCAACGCGCATCCGGAGTGGATCGCACGTTCCTTTAATGCGGCCTTGTGGGCAACGTCCAGCGAAAACACCCCTAGTGCTCTTGGAATTGGTAATCGCGCGGTTGCGGACGCTGCGGATGCTGTGGATTCTGCGGCAGCGACACGGATCCATCCGGAACTCGGTGAGCTGCTCGCTGCCGATTCTGAACGCCCCGTGGTGCATTTGGTTGCACGTCCTGGCGAGATCAGCGCAGAGGAACTCGCGTTGATGATCGGAGGGGAGACGGCTCGGTACAGCCCTTATGCGGTTTATTTAGAGTCCGGCGGAAATCCGGGTGCTTTGGAGCCGGTACAGCAGTCATTGGGGGCGGTCCAGGATGAAGGTTCGCAGTTGATTGCCCGCGCAGTGGCGCAAGCCGAGGTTAGTGGAAACGATTCCGGCAGGTGGCTGGATTTGTGCGCGGGGCCTGGTGGCAAGGCGGCGTTGCTTGGCGCATTAGCGGGCATCGATGGTGCTACGGTCGATGCGGTGGAAATTTCTCCGCACCGCGCAGAGCTTATTCGCTCCACGGTTGGGGATCTGCCCGTCACGGTATATCAAGCGGATGGCCGGGATCCGGGCCTAAAGCCTGGCTATGATCGGGTGCTTGTCGACGCCCCCTGTTCCGGATTGGGCGCTTTACGACGCCGCCCTGAAGCACGGTGGAAAAAGGACGACGCTGATATCGAAGAGCTGAATGTTGTGCAGGTGGAATTGTTGCGTTCGGCACTGCGGTTGGTCCGCCCGGGCGGTGTGGTGGTTTATTCCACGTGTTCACCGGACTTGCGGGAAACCCGGGAAATCGTTGATGCGGTTATGTCCGACGCCGATAGTCCGGATCTCGAAGAGTTGTCGGCGGCTTCGGTGCTGCCGCCGATGCCAGGTATTGGAGGAGACGGCGCATTCCGCTCTGCACAGATGTGGCCGCATCGACATGGTACTGATGCCATGTTTTTCGCGGTGCTGCGCCGTAAGCCGGAGTAGTCGTAGAATGGGCGGTATGTCTGTTCGCGATTCCGCCCACCTCGAAAATGATACCCACGCAGCGGGAAACCGCGCCCGCCAGGACGGCCTAAACGTCAAGCAAAGAGCCTTGATTAATCCGTCAATCTTGGCGGCCGATTTTTCACAGCTGGGTGATCAAGTACGTGCCGTTGACAATGCTGACTGGATTCACGTGGACATCATGGATGGTCACTTTGTTCCGAACCTGTCTTTCGGCCCAGACATCACGGCGACCGTTGACAAAATCACCGAACAGCAGCTCGACGTGCATCTCATGATTGAAAAGCCTGAGGAGTGGGTAGACGCCTATGTCGCGGCGGGGGCTGATTGCATAATCTTCCATGTCGAAGCCACCGAGGATCACATCGGGTTGGCGAAAAAGATTCGTGAGAAAGGTGTGCGCGCAGGATTTTCCTTGAAACCTGGGACACCGATTGAGCCGTATCTCGATGATTTGGAACACTTCGACTTAGCATTGGTAATGAGCGTGGAACCCGGATTCGGCGGGCAATCGTTCATGCCGGACCAATTAGATAAAGTCCGTGCATTGCGCCAAAGGATCGATGAGAAGCACCTGGATTGTGTTATCGAAATTGATGGTGGAATCTCTGAGAACACCATTGAGAAATCCGCGGAAGCAGGCTGTGACGCATTCGTGGCAGGTTCTGCCGTATTCAAAAAGGATAACCCCGCCGCGGCGGTCGATAACCTCCGCGAACTCGCTGTTGGAGCGACGCACCACTAAATGGCACCGGCAATGGACGAGAGCCCCCTTGCGGCTCACATACTTAACGCGGCGCTAGCTGCCGCACACAAAGCTGGCGATACGGTTCGCGGCAGCACCAGTCCCAACCCGCCGGTAGGGGCAGTGCTGGTAACCGCCACCGGCGAGATTTGCGGAATAGGTGCAACAGAACCTCCAGGTGGGCGGCATGCGGAAATCGTTGCCTTAGAGCACGCCGGTGCGGCTGCGCGTGGAGCGCATGCGGTAGTCACACTTGAGCCTTGTAATCATTTCGGCAGGACTGGCCCGTGTGCGCAGGCACTTATTGATGCAGGTGTAGCCTCGGTGCATTACGTGCATGCGGATCCCAACGCGATTGCTGCCGGTGGGGCCGAAAAACTGCGTGCCGCAGGAATTCCCGTTTTTCACCTCGAAGCTGCAGGCCCTGACGAGGGCGAGATGCACAATGATGAGCTTCGTCCATGGCTGCACGCAACAGCCATGGGCCGAGTGCATGTCACGCTGAAGTTTGCACAGTCTGTCGATGGCTTCAGCGCCGCAATCGATGGGTCGAGCCAGTGGATTACAGGTACCGCAGCCCGCGAGCGGGTGCACCTGGATCGTAGTAAGCGTGATGCGATCATTATCGGTACTGGTACCGCATTGGCGGATAATCCGTCGCTGACTGCTCGTTATACTACCGAAGCAGGAGAAACTGCCTGGTACCAGCAGCAACCACAGCGTGTGGTCATTGGTGCTTCGGATCTGACAGAATGCAGCAACTTGCAACGGTTGGGTTACGCACAATATCCGGATATTCCGACTGCATTGACTGCTTTATGGGAGCAGGGCTGCCGTGACGTGCTGGTGGAAGGCGGTCCAAAGCTGTTGAGTGCATTCGTTGCTCAGGGCTATGTGGACGCAGTGCAAGCATATATCGCCCCTTTGCTGTTAGGACAGGGCCGTAGTGTGCTCGAATCTGCTGTTGGGCAGAGTTTGGCGGAAGGGATGCGCCTGCAGATAAGCGACGTGGAAATACTCGGCGGCGATGTGTTGTTGACAATGGTGCCAGGGCGCACGCCCGAAAACCGGCAGCAGTGAAAGGTGGCGAATAATGTTTAGTGGATTGGTGGAAACTACAGGGGAAGTTACGGCGGTGGACAACGTCGGTGACGCGGTCCGGATAAGCATTTCCGGTCGGCACATCCTTACGGATGCGCGTCTTGGTGATTCCATTGCAGTCAATGGTGTCTGCTTGACTGTTTCTGAATTAGACGTTGCTTCCGGTGTCTTTGTTGCGGATGTCATGCAGGAATCGCTTAACCGTTCGTCGTTAGGAGACCTCCGGCCCGGCAGTGCTGTGAATTTGGAGCGCGCATTACGGGCGGATTCCAGGCTTGGTGGCCATATTATGCAAGGCCACGTCGACGGTACGGCTACTTTAGTCTCGCGTACTGCTTCCGAGCACTGGGACGTATTACGGTTCCAGCTACCAGAGCCCCTGGTGAAATACGTCGTGGAAAAGGGCTCAATCGCCGTCAGCGGGGTTTCTTTGACGGTGTCTGCGATTTCTGACGCAGCAGTTTCTGACACAGCTACTGCGGACGCCACGAATTCACAAGATACAGCGAGTTCAACTGCCCAGCATCAGGCTGAGCACTGGTTTGAAGTTTCCTTGATTCCCACGACTTTGGCCGTAACCACCTTGGGGCAATTGGCGGTGGGCGAAACGGTGAACCTGGAGGTCGATATCATCGGCAAATACGTCGAAAAGCTGTTGGCTGCAGGTACGCCGACCAGTTATAATTTTCCGTCGGACACGCACTAAGGTGGAGGCATATGAGCACCGAGGTCACCCAGGATGGCAGTGAGATTAAACTTGATAGCGTCGAGCGTGCGATAGCCGATATTCGCGCAGGCAAGGCGGTCGTTGTTGTTGACGACGAAGATCGGGAGAACGAAGGCGATCTCATCTTTGCCGCCGAAAAAGCCACCCCGGAACTGGTGGCGTTCATGGTTCGCTATACCTCCGGCTATATTTGCGCGCCGATGTTGCCGCATGACCTCAACCGTCTGGGTCTGCCACCCATGACCGCTATTAATGAGGACGTGCGCGGAACTGCTTATACGGTCACGGTAGATTTCAATGATGGGACGACCGGCATCTCTGCGACGACCCGCGCGAAAACTTTGCGTGCATTAGCAGCTGATGATGCTGATCGCGAACAATTTACCCGGCCTGGACATGTCGTGCCGCTGAGCGCGCGTCCAAACGGAGTATTGGAGCGCAACGGGCATACTGAAGCATCGGTTGATCTCGCTCGATTAGCGGGTCTGCGCCCAGCTGGTGCTATTTGTGAGATCGTCTCCGAAAAAGATCCGACTGACATGGCGCGTTTGCCGGAGCTGCGTGAATTCGCCGATGAGCACGGGCTGGCATTGATCTCGATTGAGCAAATGATCCAGTGGCGCCGTCGTAATGAAATGCAAGTAATTCGGGAAGTCGAAACCAGCTTGCCGACGGATGCTGGTCCGATGACCGCGTTGGGTTATCGCCACCAGGTGGATGGCACAGAACATGTGGCGTTGATTGCGGGGTCAGTAGAGGATTTACGTGATGCCACCGATGTTCCGGTGCGCGTGCATTCGGAATGCCTGACCGGAGATGTATTTCATTCGCGACGCTGCGATTGCGGACAACAGCTCGATCAAGCGATTGACTATATTCAAGAAGCTGGTCGCGGGGTAGTGATTTATATCCGTGGCCATGAAGGCCGTGGGATCGGATTGCTGGCCAAGCTCAAGGCCTATCGCTTGCAGGAAAACGGTTCCGATACTGTCGATGCGAATCTAGAGCAAGGACTGCCAGCGGATGCTCGCGAGTTTTCTGTGGCTGGCCAAATCCTTGCTGATCTTGGTATCGCCACGGCGAATTTGTTGACTAATAATCCCTTTAAAGCAGAAGGGCTCGAGGGCTTTGGGGTGGAAGTCTCTCAGCGCACCGCGCTGGTGACGGAAGCTAACGAGGACAATATTTCTTATCTGCGCACCAAGCGTGATCGCATGGGGCATGATTTGCCGACGGTCGCGGAATGGGATGCGCGGCATGCAGAAGCTAAACCCAACGAAACCACTGGCGATAGGCCAGGTGCAACAACACCGGCACCAACAACACCGACACCAACAGGAGCGAGGAACTGACATGGCACACGGAGGAGCACCAGCGAGCAATATCAGCAGCGGTAGTGCTGCAGGCGCTCGCGTGTGCGTAGTGACAACCCGCTGGAATGAGGAAGTGTGTGAACAGATGCGTTCGCGCGCGGTCGCGGTAGCAACCGAAGCAGGGGCAGAAGTTGTCGAAGCCCACGTCATGGGCGCTATCGAATTGCCCGTAGTGGTGCAACAGGCAGCCCGGCAGTTCGACGCTGTCGTTGCACTGGGATGCGTGATTCGCGGTGGCACCCCACATTTTGACTATGTCTGTGATTCAGTGACCCAAGGGCTCACTAGGGTCAGCCTGGATGAAGCTACCCCGGTCGCGAACGGGGTGCTGACGGTCAATTCCCAGGAACAAGCGCTTGCTCGGGCAGGATTTCCTGATTCCATTGAAGACAAAGGCGGCGAAGCCATGACCGCAGCGCTCGATACTTTGGCGACACTGCGTATTTTGCGCGAACAGCAGCTATCTAATGAGCAGGAGCAAGCATGACATCCCAGTCGCATGAGGGGAGTTCCCGCAAGCAGCTCGATGAGAAAAAGTTAGCGGCGTATACCGCACTAGACCCGTTTTCTGTGACCAGCGATAAGCCTTGGCAACTGACTATCACTTCCCGACGCCTGCGGGTTTATGCCGGGATCTTGATCCCGATCATCTTGGCCGTGCACATTTTCATGGCGTGGCAATTAAGCCTGGAATTTACGGGCGCTGCAGTTACCGGGATTGACTTCATCGCGTTTCCCGGCGTCGGGCTGATTATCTCCGTGTTGGTCT
Source organism: Corynebacterium sp. LaCa_70 (assembly GCF_058182015.1). NCBI lineage: Bacteria > Bacillati > Actinomycetota > Actinomycetes > Mycobacteriales > Corynebacteriaceae > Corynebacterium > Corynebacterium sp. LaCa_70. Next base: position 1,260,872 of record NZ_CP190914.1, on the reverse strand, counting down.
GGCTTGCGTTGTCTCGTCCGCGTGTGCGCGTGAACAGTGATGGCGTGGAAGTCCGCAATATTATTGGCACCAGATTTTATTATTGGCAGCTGATCTACGGTTTGTCTTTCCCAGAAGGCGCGCGGATGGCACGCTTAGAGCTGCCAGAGTTTGAATATATGCCGCTGTGGGCGATCCAAGCCTCGGATGGCAAAGATACGATTGAAGCAGTCCGGAAATTCCGTGCACTTGAAGCACAGTACATGCCAGAAGAATAACCAGCTCTACAGAGCGTCCTAACACCTTTAGCGATCTAGCACCCTAAGTGATCCAGTAGAATGAGCGACCCAGCAACCTACCGCCCGGCGCCGGGGACGATTCCCACGGAACCGGGAGTGTACAAATTTCGCGACGAAAACCGGCGCGTCGTCTACGTCGGCAAGGCGAAAAACCTCCGGGCGCGTCTGTCGAACTACTTTCAAGACATCACACAACTGCACCCACGAACCAGGCAAATGGTGCAGACGGCCAGCTCGGTGGAATGGACAGTGGTTGCCAGTGAGGTCGAAGCACTGCAGCTCGAGTACACCTGGATTAAAAAGTTCGATCCACGGTTTAACGTCATGTACCGCGACGATAAGACTTATCCAATGCTCGCGGTCTCAGTGGGTGAACAAGTCCCGCGCGTGTTTTTTTACCGCGGGCCGCGTAAGCGTGGGGTTCGGTATTTCGGCCCGTACTCGCATGCCTGGGCGGTGCGCGAAACCATGGATTTGTTGCTGCGCGTATTTCCGATGCGCAGTTGCTCTGCTGGGGTGTATCGACGGCATGAACGCTTGGGTAGGCCTTGTCTACTGGGATATATTGGCAAATGCGATGCTCCGTGCATCGGGCGGGTCAGCGTCGCCGAGCACCGGGACACGGTCGATGGTTTGGTGTCGTTCATGCGTGGACGGACAAATGATGTTGTCAAGCGTCTGACCGCAGAGATGGAGCAAGCTTCCGAAGAGCTTGAATTTGAACGCGCGGCCCGCTTGCGGGATGACCTCGGGGCGATTGACAAGTTGATGGAACAACAGACAGTAGTTTTGGGGGACGGGACCGCTGCAGATCTCATAGCTTTTGCCGACGACGAGCTGGAAGCCGCAGTGCAAATTTTCCACGTGCGTGATGGTCGTATTCGGGGCCAGCGTGGTTGGGTCGTCGAAAAGCTCACGGAGCTTCCTGAGCTCATTGAGAATTTCTTGGTGCAGTTTTATTCCGATGCCGCCGAACGCGAAGAACTAGAAGCTGCTGAAGACGCGAAGCTCATTGATCGACGCGGGGTCGATCAACAATCACGCGCAGATAGCCGAGAGCATGTCGGGGCTACGGGACAGACCACCCGGGCTGTTATTCCGCGCCAGATCATGGTGCACACCGAACCCCAGGACAGCAAGCAAGTCTCCACGGTGCTTTCTGATTTACGCGGCGGGCCGGTAGAGCTACGCGTACCGCAGCGCGGCGACAAAAAGGCGCTGATGGACACCGTCTACCGCAACGCCAAGGATGCACTGAAACAACACAAACTCAAACGCGTCGGGGATCTAACCGCACGATCGGCCGCGCTCCAGGATCTGCAATCGGCGTTGTTCTTGGACACCGCCCCGTTGCGCATCGAGTGCATCGATATCTCGCATATTCAAGGTACTGATGTCGTGGCATCATTGGTGGTTTTTGAGGATGGCCTGCCGCGCAAATCCAGCTATCGGCGGTACCGCATCAAAGAAGCAGCAGGCGAGGGACATTCGGACGACGTCGCGTCCATCGCGGAGGTCACCAGAAGGCGGTTCAAACGGCACCAAGACGATAAATTGCACGTCCCAGATGAGGAACTGGAAGCAACGACGTTTTCCGATGAAGACGTCACCGAGGAATCCGCTGATGGCAAGAAATTTGCGTACCCGCCGCAGTTATTCGTCGTCGATGGCGGATTGCCGCAGGTGAATGCCGCGCAAAAAGTCTTCGATGAGCTCGGCGTAGTGGATGTGGCGTTGATTGGTTTGGCAAAACGCCTCGAAGAGATTTGGGTTCCGGGTGATGACGAACCGATAATTCTCCCGCGTGGTAGTGAAGCACTGTACTTGTTGCAGCATATCCGTGATGAAGCACACCGTTTTGCCATCAGTTACCACCGGCAGCAACGCTCAAAACGTCTGCGCAGTTCGGCATTGGATGCGGTGCCTGGGCTGGGCCCGGCCCGGCGCGCAGATTTGGTGAAGCATTTTGGATCCGTGAAAAAGCTGAAGCAGGCGAGTGTTGAGGAGATCACTGAGGTCAAGGGGTTCGGTCCGGCATTAGCGGAAAATATTTATACTGCGCTCCACAAGTAGGTTTACCGGCGTTTTCGGTAAATCGCACCGATGTGATGCACCGACTATGCTGTAAGCCATGACCACATTCGCCACGTCGCCAATTTTACTCACCGGAATGTCCGGTGCCGGGCTGTCTTCGGCTGCTCGCGTGCTGGAAGACAAAGGCTTTTATGTTGCGCATAATCTGCCACCGGAATTGATGGTGCAGCTGTTAGATTTGTGCGCGGATGAGAATTCACCGGTTGACAAAGTTGCCGTCGTGGCGGATGTGCGTTCTCGCATGTTTGGGGGGTCGATTCTGTCCGCCAAAGATGAATTAGAACGCCGCGATATGCCAGTCACGGTGTTGTTTATGGATGCTCGTGACGACGTTTTGATTCGCCGGTTTGATTCCGTGCGCCGGACGCACCCGCTGCAGGAGGACGATACCCTTCAGGTGGGTATTCAGCGGGAGCGGGAAGCGATTTCTGCGTTGAAGGCACGCGCTGATGTGATTATCGATTCCTCAAATCTCTCTGTGCATGATCTGCGTCGTGCGATGGAGGCGAGTTTTGGTTCGATGGGCCTTGATAAGCAACATGTGGTCATTGAATCGTTCGGGTTTAAGCATGGTGCTCCGCGCGATGCGGATCTGATGTTGGACGTGCGTTTTCTGCCTAACCCGTATTGGATCCCGGAGCTGCGGGAATATCGCGGTACCGATGGGCCGGTGGCTGATTATGTACTGGAAAGCCCCGCGGCAGAGAACTTTATCGGAAACTTCGAGAAGATGTTTGATTCGATGCTTTCTGGGTATCGGCATGAAGGAAAAAACTTCATCACCGTCGCTATCGGGTGTACTGGCGGGCATCATCGCTCGGTAGCAATTTCTGAAGAAGTAGCGCGCAGGCTGCGCCAACGCGAGGACCTGGAAATTAACGTTATGCACCGCGATTTCGACAGGTCTTAGGGACCACGATCTAAGCGCCTTTGTGGTTTCCAGGACTCAGTGACTAACAGCGACTAGCAGTGACTAACAACTACTAGCAGTGACCAACAGTCCGAGGTCATAAATCTGCGTATACCCGTAACCGGGCTCGGTTACTCATAATTCACTCATCGATTTACGAGAAGGAATACTAGCTGCAACATGGTTTCGACACCGCCACCTGTACCCGAGACGCCTGCCAATGAACAATTCCACTCTGATAGGCAGCTGCCAGAGCGCATCGCTTCGCTTGGCGGTGGCCACGGTTTGTTCCAAACCCTCAAGGCGGCCCGACGGTTAGGGGCTGAGCACATTTCAGCGATTGTCACGGTGGCGGATGACGGCGGTAGTTCCGGACGGTTGCGTAAAGAATTTGACATGATCCCGCCAGGTGATTTACGCATGGCTCTGGTTGCGTTGTCGGTCAGCGACAGCGAGGAAGCTAAATTCTGGGAACAAACTCTCCAGCACCGATTTGGCGGCAGCGGTGCGTTGGCTGGTCATGCCCTTGGCAATCTGTTGATCACTGCATTAAAAGAGATTCTGGGGCAAGAACAGGCGGCGCTGGATGCGGTGACGCGCTTAACCGGGGCGCAAGGTCGGGTATTGCCGGTGTGTACAGAACCATTAGATATCCAGGCCGATGTTTCAGGTTTGGACGAGGACCCACGCGTGATGCGTTCAGTGCGTGGACAGGTTGCGGTGGCTTCCACGCCTGGCCAAGTACGACGAGTCAGTGTGATTCCTAGTAATCCGCAGATTAATCCTGCGGCGCTTAAAGCAATCGCTGATGCGGAACTTGTGACGATCGGGCCAGGTTCCTGGTTTTCTAGTGTGATACCGCACTTAGTCTTGCCCGAAATCGTGCGCGCGATTAACGAGTGTTCGGGTCTGCGTGTACTGGTGTTGAATTTGAATGGAGAACCCGGGGAGACACAGGGTTTTTCATATGAGCGGCACATCCACGTTCTTGCTCAGCATGCGCCAGGGTTACACGTAGATGTGGTGATTTGTGACTCTGCATCAGTAACCTCGGAAGCAGAACGAGAATATTTGCGCAAAGCCGCGCGAATATTGCAAGCTGAGATGGTTTTTGCCGATGTTCGTGAAATAGACGAAGCAGGCAGGGAAAGTTCCCGGCACGAGGAAGCGAAACTCGCGGATACTTTGCGCGAAGTTTATGCCAAGTTCCTGGTAAACCGGGCAACGTAATATTGGGCTGTGCATTTCCGCGGTTCCGGGAAAATTTAACACCCGGCTAGAAACTATCGACTCATCAGACGAAAGGCAGAGTGCTGCTGTGGGGCTCACAGACCAAGTCAAAGAGGAACTCACTCGGGTGGTTCCTGCTAAGCAATCCGCTCGGAGTGCAGAAGTCGCCGCAATTTTGCGATTAGCGGGAACGATGGAAATCGTCGGCGATATTTTGACGATCGAGGTGGAACTAAGTTCACTATCGGTGGCGCAGCGATTGGCAAACGACTTGGAAGAATTGTTTAATATCACGATTCGTCCCACCGCAGCTGGTCCTGCCAGTGCGCAAAAGAATCCGCGCTACCAACTGAGTATCACCCGGAATGCGAAGATGATTGCCCGTCGGCTTGGGCTGGTGACGAAATCTGGGCATGCGGTAGTGGGCCTTCCCCCGCAGGTAATTTCTGGAACGATTGCTGACAATGAGGCCGCCTGGAGGGGAGCGTTTTTAGCCCAGGGAGTTCTCACGGAGCCGGGTCGTTCCTCGTCGTTGGAAGTTTCTTGCCCGTGTCAAGAAGCAGCTCTTGCCTTGGTGGGCTGTGCGCGCAGGCTGGGAATCGCGGCGAAAACCAAAGAATCCCGCGGCACGGACCGAGTGGTCATACGCGATGGGGAAGCGATTGGTGCGTTACTGAGTCGTATGGGAGCGCAGGTTACGCGCCTGGAATGGGACGAGAAACGCTTGCGGCGAGAAGCCCGGGCTTCGCAGAATCGCTTGGCCAATTTCGATGATGCGAACTTACGTCGATCAGCACGTGCTGCGGTGACAGCCGCTGCCCGGGTGCACCGGGCGATGGAAATTCTTGGCGACGAGGTACCGGAGCATCTAGCGGATGCGGGCAATCTCCGCGTGAAATACCGTCAGGCGTCGTTGGAGGAACTGGGTAAGCTCGGTGATCCGCAGATGACCAAAGACGCGGTTGCTGGACGTATCCGCAGACTGTTATCGATGGCGGATAAGCGTGCGGAAGAACTCGGCATTCCGGATACCTCCGAGGGCATCGACGAGGACCTTTTCGACGACGATTTTGCGGCTACTGAGCACAACAATCACTCCAATGACTCCGAGAGTGCAGAAAACTAAGGGGAAACTCAGAAACGAACAGCGGTTGCTGCCGTCACGCGGTAATATGGCGCTATGACTCGTGTAGCAATTAACGGCTTCGGCCGAATTGGGCGCAGCTTTTTGCGCGCCGTCCTGGAATCGCCGGGAGATATTGAGATTGTTGCCATTAACGACGTGGCGCCGCCGGAAACTTTGGCACATCTGTTGAAGTTCGACACCGTGTCAGGTCCGCTCGCGGCCACCGTTTCTGTCGAATCTGGTGAGGCAAATTCCCTGGTTGTCGATGGGCAGCGTATTGCGTTAACCAGCATCAACGAACCGTCGCAATTGCTGTGGGAAACCCACGACGTCGATATCGTGGTTGAAGCTACCGGCAAATTCCGCTCCAGCGAGCAAGCCCACCCACACTTGGAATCGGGCGCAAAAAAGGTGATTTTGTCGGCACCTGGCAAGGATGTCGATGCGACTTTTGTGTATGGAATCAATTCGGATTCTTACGATTCAACCCAACACGACGTCATTTCCGCAGCCTCGTGCACCACAAACTGCCTGGCGCCAATCGCGTCGATCCTGCATCAGGAATTCGGGATCGCTAGCGGGTTGATGACGACCGTGCATGCCTATACCGGTGACCAGCAGCTTGTCGACGGCCCGCACAAGGACCTTCGGCGGGCGCGTGCGGCTGCACAAAACATTGTTCCGACCTCGACGGGGGCAGCCAAAGCGGTGGGCATTGTGATTCCGGAGCTTGCTGGCAAGCTCGATGGTTATGCATTACGGGTTCCTACACTCACTGGTTCGGCAATGGAGCTGACGTTCCAGGCCGAGCGCGGCGTTACCGTCGACGAGGTTAACTCAGCCATCCAGAAAGCGGCGGAGGGCCATTTGGCAGGAATTGTGCAGTATTCCGAAGACCCATTGGTCTCTAGCGACATTGTTGGCAACGGCCACGGCGCAATTTTTGATGCACCGTTGACGAAGGTTATCGGCGACTCCTTGGTCAAAGTAGTGGCCTGGTACGACAACGAATGGGGCTACAGTAGCCAGTTGCTGCGACTATGCAAACACGTAGGGGCGCAGCTGTAACCTCGGACTGATTGAAGCGTGCCAGAGCTTGTCCGTCGCAAGTAATTGTTCGCTGCAAAATTGTTCGCTGTAGAATCGCACACGAATCTGATCGCGTAAAGGAAGAGACATTGGCATTTCGCAAGCTAGCGCAGTTGTTGGAGCAAGACCTGGATTCCCGCCACGTATTGGTGCGGGCGGATCTCAATGTTCCGCTTACCGACGATGGTGCCATCGCTGATCCCGGCCGTATTACGGCGGCGTTGCCAACTATTCAGGCGCTTGTCGACGCCGGTGCCAAGGTGATTATCGCTTCTCACCTGGGCCGCCCGAAAGGCGAGTTCAACGAGAAGTATTCTTTGGCGCCGGTTGCGGAAGCTTTGTCTGATGCTTTGGGCCAGTGGGTTGCTTTGGCGCAGGATGTGACGGGGGAAGATGCCCATGAACGTGCTAATGGGCTTAACGACGGTGACGTCATGTTGCTGGAAAACGTGCGTTTCGATGCTCGGGAAACGTCGAAGGACGCAGCCGAGCGGGAAGAGTTCGCAGCGGAACTGGCCGCGTTAGCTGCTGATGACGGAGTGTTTGTCTCGGATGGGTTTGGCGTGGTTCATCGCGCGCAGGCTTCGGTCTTCGAGGTTGCTGGCAAATTGGATGCCTATGCCGGGTACCTGGTTGAGGCAGAGCTAGAAAAGCTTTCGGCGGTTGCGGATGATCCGCAGCAGGATTACACCGTGGTGTTGGGCGGTTCAAAAGTCTCCGATAAATTGGGCGTTATTGAAGCGCTGGCAGGCAAGGCGCGCAACATCATCATCGGTGGCGGTATGTGCTACACATTCCTTGCTGCCCAGGGCTATAACGTGCAGAATTCGCTGCTGCAGGAAGACATGATTCCGACGTGCCAACAGTTGCTGGAACGTTTCGGCGACAAGATTTGTCTGCCGGTTGATCTGCTAGCCGCCGATGAATTTTCCGCCGACGCGAATACTCAGGTTGTCGGGCTCGCAGACATCCCAGAAGGCTGGCTGTCCCCGGATATCGGACCGAAATCAGTGGAGAAGTTCGCAGAACTCATTACCGGCTCAAAGACGGTGTTTTGGAATGGTCCCATGGGCGTATTCGAGAAGCAGCCATTTGCACGGGGTACCGAAGGCGTCGCCAAGGCCATTATTGCGGCCACAGATAATGGAGCATTCACCGTTGTCGGTGGAGGGGACTCTGCCTCTGCGGTGCGCGCACTAGGCCTGGATGAAGCTGGATTTAGCCATATTTCCACTGGTGGCGGAGCCTCCTTGGAATTCCTGGAAGGAAAAGAACTTCCAGGCGTCGCTGTCCTGACCCGCTAGAAACTGCCTGAAAAACCCGAACGTTTAGCACCATCACAAGGAGAACCACATGGCACGAACTCCGCTCATTGCCGGTAACTGGAAGATGAACCTCGACCACCTCGAGGCCATCAAGAATATCCAGAAGCTGACGTTTGCTTTGCCGAAAGAGTACTACGAACAGGTCGATATTGCGGTGCTGGCACCATTTACTGATCTACGTTCGATTCAAACCGTGGTCAGTGGCGAGAAAATGAAGATCAGCTACGGCGCACAGAATCTGGCTTCCCAAGAAAAGGGAGCGTATACCGGCGATGTTTCAGCACCAATGCTTGCCAAATTGGGCTGCGAGTGGGTCATTGTCGGCCATTCGGAGCGGCGCCACTATCATCACGAGACCTCTGATCTGGTCTCACAGAAAGCCCAGGTGGCGCATCGACATGGTATCAAGCCGATCGTGTGTGTCGGTGAGTCGCTAGACATCCGGGAATCGGGTAGCTACCTCGACTATATTGTGGAGCAGGCCCGCAATTCCTTGGACGGTTTGGATCCTCAGCAGCTGAAGAGCACCGTCGTGGCCTATGAGCCAATCTGGGCAATCGGCACAGGCAAAGCAGCGTCACCAAAGGATGCGCAAGAGGTGTGCAAGGCACTCCGCGGCTTGATCGCTAGGCTTGCAGACGAGGAAACAGCAGAAGCAATACGCATTTTGTATGGAGGTTCAGTGCGCACGGATTCCATCGGGGATATCGTTGCGCAGCCAGACGTCGACGGCGGCCTGGTGGGCGGCGCGTCACTGGATGGCGAAGAATTTGCTAAGTTAGCAGCAGCATCCGTCTCGCAGGTTTAGCAAATCACCCATTCGCTGCCCATTAAGGGTATACTCGACCGTCGGTATACCTATAAACTCGCACTCATTGTGAAGGAACACCTGAATGCAACTAGCGCTGCAGATCATCCTGCTGGTTACAGCAGTATTGATGACTATTTTCATCTTGCTCCATAAGGGCAAAGGTGGCGGTTTGTCGAGCCTGTTCGGTGGTGGCGTGCAGTCTAATTTGTCTGGTTCTACCGTGGTGGAAAAGAACCTGACCCGCTACACAATCGTCCTGGCGTTGATTTGGATTGCAGCGATCGTCGCGTTGAACTTGCTACAGGCTTATAACTTGTAGTTCGCTTAACTTGCACATCGTCATCGCACTAACGACGAACCCACCGGTTGGAATCATTTCCAGCCGGTGGGTTTTTCGCGTGTCGGTGCTTTCCCAGGATTCTAGTGCTTGTGCAGCGATGGGTAGTGCACAAGCATAAATTAGTGCGCGGGGATCACGTCACTAAACAAGAGAGTTTCGATACGTCCATGCACGAGTGTGGCTGGACATGACTTGTCCGGTTCCGCGGTGGAGAGCACCTGCGCGACTGCATCGGATTTATTTTCTCCCGCAGCCAGAAACCAAATCCGGTCAGAATGCGTCACCGCGCGAATACCCAAACTCAGCCGCTCTGCTGGGGGCTTAGGTGAGTCCGTCACCGCTATGACGGTTGCTTCGTTGTCGAGCCCCGCGTGGTGGGGAAACAACGAATTGATATGCCCATCGTCACCGATGCCTACGAGGTGGAGGTCAAAACCCGCGGGCGCAAAATCCGCTAGCACCGCGGCGTAGTCTCGGGCACGATCTGTAAGGTCATCGTTGCCAGCCAGGCCATAACCGTGAATATTGTCTTCGGGAATATTCAGCTGGTCAAGCAAGACACGGCGTGCCAGCCCTTCGTTGGATTCTGGATCGTCGACGGCCAGGTTGCGTTCATCCCCGAAAAAGATCCTGATACGGGACCAATCCAGCTCCGTACCTTTGCTAGCTAGAGCTTCGAGCACCGCGGCTCCTGAAGAGCCACCGGTCAACACCACGCGCACAGTGCCGTCGTCGTGTGCCCCACCTCCGGTTGCGTGAATTTCGGTGACTAAATCAACGAATCGCTGTGCCACCTTGTGCGCCATGTCCTGTTTGTCGGTTGCAGGAAAGACTGTGGTCATTATTGTCCTTTCACGTCGTTGGCTGCACGAAGGGCACGTGCGTATGTATCGTCTGGTTCCAGATGCCGCAATTCTTCAGATAGTCGTTCTGCCCAGCTACGGACGTTGAGCGCGACGAGGCTACGCGCAGCCCCTGGGACGTGGACGCTGACAGTGTGGTTATCAGCGCGGGAGATGCTCAGAGTTTCACCATCATCCATCGTTAAGTGCAGTGCATCGATAGCATGCGGTGAATCCTCATGGCTCACGGCCGTACGGGTTACAGGGATTCCTAAAGCGTCGGCAAGCCAGCCTGCTGCAATGGCGTGCTCGGGACCTTGATTCCCGATGATGGTCACTGAGTGCACGTCGTGGTGTGGGTAACGATCCAGAGCTGAGGCAACGATGCCACGCCACGCGGTGATCGCCGACCACGCGGTATCCGAGTCACCGGGCGCATAGTTGCGGGCTAGTTGCGAAAAGTCCTGGGCGCTTGTGATGCGACGTTGCGCGATCTTTCCTATTGGGTCCGCAGCTGGGTTATCAGGATGCACATTAGGCCACCACGCGACGATAGGTGTATCCGGCAGCAACAACGGGGTGACGATCGACGACGGGTGGTGTGCCATCGCGCCGTTGAGCGTCATGACGACGATCTCAGATGCCCCGGCTTCACCACCAACGCGCAGCTCAGCATCGAGGTAGGTGTCATCGTTAGAGTCAGCCGTCAACAAAATCAGTACCCGGGCCGGGTGCTCGTGCGATGCATCGCGGTTGGCGCGCAAGATGGCCTCAACGTCGTCACTCGCTGAAGCGATGATGATGAGCGTCAACACTCGGCCAGTGGTCAGCGTGTAATGCTCTTGCGCCAGATTAAGCTCGCGGGCAATATCGGTGGTGGTCGTATCCGTGAGGAAATGAATCATGGTTGCTAATTACTCCTTGTGCAGGTCAGTCACGGACACGGTCTACGGGCGCCGCCAGGCATGGCCGCGTCGTGCCAACATCGCATCAGCGCTGGCAGGCCCCCAGCTACCCGCGGGATAGCTTTCTGGTTGGTCTGCATGCTGCCAGTATTCCAGCATCGGGTCTAAAATCGCCCAGCTTAGTTCCACTTCTTTGTTCGTCGGGAACAAACTTGACTCGTCTAGCAGCGCATCGAGGATCAGGCGCTCGTAGGCGGCGGGGGATTCCTCGGTAAATGCCTCTGCGTAGGAGAAATCCATATTCACGTCGCGAACTTCCATACCAGAGCCGGGAACCTTGGATCCGAAGCGCATCAGCACGCCTTCATCCGGCTGCACACGGATAACCACGGTATTTTGTCCATGCTGGGCACCGTTTTTCGCAAAGGGTTGGTGGGGAGCGTGCTTGAAAACCAGCGCGATCTCGGTCACGCGGCGCCCCAAGCGTTTGCCAGTGCGCAGGTAGAACGGCACCCCAGCCCATCGACGTGAATTAATTTCCAGCGTGCAGGCTGCATAGGTTTCGGTGGTCGATTCGGGATCGAAGCCTTCTTCTTCACGCAGGCCTTGGACTTGTTGAGAGCCCTGCCAGCCCGCGGAATATTGCCCACGCGCGGTAGTATGCTCCAGCGGGGTGGCCAGCGAGGTTGCTTGCAGAATTTTCACCTTCTCAGCGCGCAGCGCATCGGGGGTGAACGAAATGGGTTCTTCCATCGCGACCAACGCCAAAAGCTGCAAGAGGTGGTTTTGCATGACATCGCGTGCAGCCCCAATACCATCGTAGTACCCGGCGCGCCCTCCGAGCCCGATGTCTTCGGCCATGGTGATTTGGACGTGGTCGATGTGGCGGGCATTCCAGATCGGCTCAAAAATCGAGTTGGCAAAACGCAGCGCCAGGATGTTTTGAACGGTCTCTTTGCCAAGGTAATGATCAATGCGATAGACCGAATCCTCAGGGAATACCTGGTTGACGATCTCGTTGAGCTCGCGAGCTGAGCTTTCGTCGTGGCCAAACGGTTTCTCAATGATCACCCGACGCCAAGCACCGGGCTCGGTGCTGACCATATTGGTGCGCTCGAGCTGGTGGCATACTTCGGAGAAAAAGCTGGGGGGAATGGACAGATAGTAAGCCCAGTTGCCAGCGGTACCGCGGTGTTGATCTACCTCAGCGATTCGTGCGGCGAGCTGGTCGAAACCGTCGTTATCAAAGCCCCCGGTGACAAATTCCATGCCGGCAGCCAGCTGGCGCCAGACATTTTCCCGGAACGGAGTGCGCGCTCCGTCTTGTACGGCGGCTTTGACGTAATCCACGAAATCGTCGTTGGACCACTCCCTGCGGCCAAAGCCAACCAGAACGAATGCTGAGGATAACAGGCCGCGGTTGGCCAAATCATAAATAGCTGGCAGGAGCTTCTTATAGGCCAAATCACCTGTGACTCCGAAAATCACCATGCCCGAAGGGCCGGCGATCCTCGGCAGTCGGGAATCGTGCGGATTGCGCAGGGGATTATGCCAAGGATTCGACGTCACAGGCGAATGGTCCTTTCTCAGCCCATAACCATGGGCGGTGTCATGCTATGGAAAGTTAGATGGGGAACTGGCAGGGGTACTTTAGCGCAAACGCTGCGACATAGATTCCAGCAGTTCTTCCCATGCCTTAACAAACTTGTCAATGCCTTCAAGCTCGAGTTTGGCATAGACCTCGGCGAAATCGATGCCTACGGATTCCAGCTGACTAAAGATTGCGCCAGCTTTGTCACCAGCACCAGTCAACGTGTCACCCTTGATAATACCGCTTTCGAGTACGGCCTCCAGCGTTGCTTCCGGCATAGTGTTTACGGTGTCCGGACCAGCCAGTTCCGTTACGTACATGTCGGCAGGATAGTGTGGGTTTTTGACACCAGTCGACGCCCACAGCGGCCGCTGTTTGTTGGCGCCTGGAATGTCAAAGTCCTGGAACTCATCAATAAACAGAGCGTATGCACGTCGAGCGTTAGCGATACCAGCCTGTCCGCGCAGGCTGCGTGCTTCATCCGTGCCAATCTCGTCGAGACGGTTATCGACTTCGGTATCGATCCGGGAAACGAAGAAAGACGCAACCGAGTGAATCTTGGACAGGTCATGGCCGTTGTCGCGGGCTTGTTTGATGCCTTCCTTATAGGCTTGGATGACCTCGCGGTAGCGCTCTACGGAGAAAATCAAGGTGACGTTGACAGAGATTCCTTCTGCTAGGGTCGCGGTGATCGCCGACAAGCCTTCTGGGGTGGCCGGAATCTTGATCATTGCGTTTTCGCGGCCGACTTTCTGCCACAGGCTGCGAGCTTGCTCCAAGGTCTTGTCAGTATCGGCAGAAATTCGCGGGTCAACCTCGATGGAGACGCGACCGTCGGCACCACCAGTGCGTTCATACACCGACGACAAAACGTCGCACGCATCTTGCACGTCGGCAATTGCTAATTCATAGACTGCTTCGTCGGCAGCTGGGTTCTTCTGTGCTAGCTCCGCGATATCAGCGTCGTAAGAATCACCTTTACTCATCGCAGCAGAAAAAATTGATGGGTTCGTGGTCACACCCAAAACCGATTTGGTTTCAATGAGTTCCTTGAGGTTGCCGGAAGTAATGCGCTCGCGGGAGAGATCATCCAGCCAAGTAGCGGTGCCGACCGCGGCTAGTTCCGCGAGTGCAGAATCGGCGTCTGCAGAATCCACGGCATGTGCTGGGGCCAGCGATTCAGAAGCGGTGCCGGAGGTGGTTTTTTCACCCCACCCAGAAACCTTCGAGGCGGCCGGTGCTTGATCCAGAGCCTTCTTCGCCTCAGCGACCACATTGTCGACGCTAAAGCCGAATTTTTCGAAGAGTTCTTCCGCCGGGGCAGAAGCTCCGTAGTGCTCCAAAGAAACTTGGCGTCCATAAGGTGCGGTGTATTTGTGCCATGGCATCGCCAGACCAGCTTCGATGGAGACGCGTGCAGGAACTTCGCGTGGCAATACCGATTCCCGGTAAGCCTCATCCTGTTGCTCAAACCATTCCAGACACGGAGCCGATACCACTCGCGTTGGGGTTCCTTCGGCTTCCAAGCGCTGTGCTGCAGCTACTGCCAGGTGCACCTCGGAGCCGGTCGCAATCAGGATCAATTCTGGCGAGGCGGAGGCTTCCACCAAGACATAAGCGCCCTTGGCGACGCCCTCTGCGGCTTTTTCGGCGGTGCCGTCCAATACTGGAACATTCTGTCGGGTTAACGCCAGCCCCTTGGGGCCTTTCTCCTTCCGCATTGCGGCAACCCACGCTTGGGTAGTTTCGTTGGCATCGGCAGGGCGGATTACCGACAAGTTCGGGATCGCACGCAACGCAGCCAGGGTTTCCACGGGTTGGTGGGTTGGGCCATCTTCGCCCAGGCCGATGGAGTCGTGTGTCCATACGTAATAGGTGTCAGTGCCCATCAACGCGCCCAGACGTACAGCTGGGTACATGTATTCCGAGAAAATCAAGAACGTGCCGCCGTACACGCGAGTGTGTCCGTGCAACGCGATGCCGTTCATGATTGCGGCCATTCCGTGTTCACGGATACCGAAGTGCAAGTTACGTCCCTGCAAGGGATCGGCCTGCCACATATCCGTCGAAATCGACTGTGGACCGAACGACGGTGCGCCCTTGATTACCGTGTTGTTAGAGCCGGCAAGGTCTGCCGATCCGCCCCATAGTTCCGGCAGCTGGGCAGCTAATACCTGGATGGCTTCCGCCGACGCCTTTCGGGTGGCAATGCCTTTGGCATCAGGTTCCCAGACTGGCATATTCTCGCCGAAGTTCTCCGGTAGCTCGTAGGCCGTCATGCGGTCGAATAGCTGTTTGCGCTCAGGGTTTTTTTCTGCCCACGCATCGAAACGCCTCTGCCATGCCTGTTGTGCTTCGGTGCCGCGGTTGACCAGCTCACGCGTGTGTGACAACACCTTGTCATCGACATGGAAATGTTGATCCGGATCAAAACCGAGGAACTTCTTTGTCGCACGGATTTCTTCTTCTCCGAGTGCGGCACCGTGCGATGCGCCCGTGTTCATAGCGTTGGGTGCGGGGTAAGCGATAACAGTTTGTACGCGAATAAAGGTCGGCCGTGACGTGTCTTGTTTCGCAAGCTTGATTGCTTGTTCCAAGGCGGCGACGTCTTCGCCGGAACCTACTTCGAGAACTTGCCAACCGTAAGCTTCGTAGCGCTTAGCGACGGACTCCGAGAATGCAATATCGGTGTCATCTTCAATGGAGATGTTGTTGTCGTCCCAGAAGACAATCAAGTTTCCGAGCTGTTGCGTACCCGCCAGTGAGCACGCTTCGGCGGTTACACCCTCCTGTACGTCGCCATCCGAGCAAATGGTGTAGACGTAATGATCGAATGGGGATTCACCGGCAGGTGCGTCCGGGTCAAATAGACCACGTTCTTTGCGGGCAGCCATAGCCATGCCCACCGATGACGCCAAGCCTTGTCCCAATGGGCCAGTCGTGATTTCGACGCCAGCAGTGTGGCCGTATTCTGGGTGCCCTGGAGTCAATGAACCCCAGGTGCGCAGCTTCTGCAAATCCTCGAGTTCCAAGCCGAAACCACCAAGGAAAAGCTGAATATATTGCGTCAGGGATGAGTGGCCCACGGAAAGTACAAAACGGTCACGCCCAGCCCACTGTGGATCGGCAGGGTTGTGGTTGAGCACACGCTGGTAGAGCGTATAAGCCAAAGGCGCGAGAGACATGGCGGTGCCAGGGTGGCCAGAACCGCAGTTCTGCACGGCATCGGCGGCTAATAAACGCACGGTATCTACTGCGCGGGTATCGGTCTCGCTCCAGTCACTTGGGTAGCGACGTACGGTCTTAGCTTTTAATTTGGGGGACAGTGACACAGCAGGTTCCTCGCATCAATCTGTTTACAACGGTGATGGCTTATCACGGTGACGTTCTATCACTGTGACGACGATGGTCTGCCCATAGTCTAAAGGTAGCTGTCTAAGTTTGCGTACTTGCATGCGATTATGAGCGACACCCGAGGATGCGTGTAGGCTATGGTGGTTCGAGACAGTGAGTTCTTATCCGCCGAAAGTAGGTGGGAACTTTCCGCCCTTTGTAAACGACTATCTCTTAAGGCGCCCGATTGCTAGCAATAATGGGCGTGGAGAGAATTAATTGGCACGTTGTTGGAGGATTTTTCCTTGGGGAAGATCAAGGCATATTTCGCATTAACCAAGCCGCGGATCATTGAACTGCTCTTGGTGGCCGCGCTTCCTGCCATATTGCAAGCAGAACGCGGCACGGAAGCGATAGCCAATAACTTCGGCTTGATCATCCTCACATTATTGGGTGGCTGGATGGGTGCTTCTGCCGCGCACACCTTCAACATGGTCGCTGACTATGAACTCGACCAAAAAATGAAGCGCACCCGCGGCAGGCCGTTGGTGAACGACGCCGTGTCGAAACGCGAAGCCGCGGTATTTGGCTCAGTGTTGCTGATTATCTCTGTGCTGTGGTTGGGCCTACTCGCACATTCCTGGCTTGCCGCGCTGTTCGTGATTCTGACCAACGTGCATTACATCCTGGTCTATACCAAGTTTCTTAAGCGTCGTACTTCGCAAAACATCGTGTGGGGTGGCCTTGCTGGATGTATGCCAGTCATGGTTGGTTGGGCTGTCATCACCGATAATGCGCCTGCGGGCGAGCCTGCACAGTGGTGGCAAGCAATCGCGTTGTTTTTGATTATCTTCTTCTGGACGCCACCACACACATGGGCTCTGGCCATGAAGTACAAGGATGATTACAAGCGAGCGGGTATTCCAATGTTGCCCGTCGTCGCCAAGGAATCCGAAGTTACCCGCCAGATTCTGCTGTACTCAGTCGCCATGGTTATTACCTCTTTTGTGCTGATCCCAGCTGCGTCGTGGATCTATCTCGTCGGTGCTGTCAGCACGGCGGCGGTGTTCTTATACATGGCCAATCGTTTACACCAAGGCGTGAAAAAAGGCGCCAAGGTGCAACCCATGGCGCTGTTCATCTGGTCAAATAATTATTTGGCGATTTTATTCCTCACCTTGTCCGTCGATGCTGTTATCGGCTGGACACCGTTCATGGCTTAAGGCCTAGCACCACTAGCAACGCTGCTTAGGCGTATTCGTCTTCCTGCACGCGCAAGACGATGGAGCCGGTAGTTTTGCGGTCTTGTAGGTCACGGTGGGCTTGGGCAGCGTCTTCCAGGGCATAGGAGTTGCTGACCCGAAACCGCAAGTCTCCGTCGACGACAGCCTGTACGACGGCTTGGGCGCGCATTTGGAATTCACCTTCGCGGCTCGTCCAACCGGCCACGGATGGTCGCGTAAGAAAGATGGAGCCCTTTTGGTTGAGGACTTGCGGGTCAATGGGATCCACCGGGCCAGACGCAGCACCGAACAAGCAGACGACACCGCGCTCGCGGACCATATCGAGCGATTGCGCAAAAGTATCCTTGCCGACGCCGTCATACACCACATCAACACCACGACCGTCTGTGAGGTCGCGAACCTGTTCAACTAGGTCCGGCCCATAGCGGAGAACACGGGTTGCCCCGGCGTCATACGATAGCTGTTCTTTTTCTGCGGATGAGACCACTGTGTAGACAGTGGCACCAGCTGCCGCTGCGAGCTGGGTGGCTACCAAGCCAACCCCGCCTGCACCAGCGGTGATGACACAGCTATCGCCTTCACCAAGTTCGTAGACTCCGTGGGTTAAATAATGCGCGGTGATGCCCTGCAGCAGCATGGAAGCGGCAGTTGGTAGGTCAAAATCATTAGGTACTGCCACCACCTTGTCACGATCTACACAGACTTGTTCTGCGTAGGATCCGAATGCGGTGTTCCAGGCGACCATGGTGCCCTGAGCGATTTCGCCTTGTGGATCATGGCGGACCCGCCCGACGCCTTCAAATCCGGGAGTAAACGGTGGTTCGGCGTCGTAAATGCCCTCGCGATAATAGGTATCGATGTAGTTCACACCAGCGACGAGGACATCGACGAGGATTTGTCCGTCGGATGGTTCAGGTGCTGCAACCTCAGCGAGCTGAAGGACTTCCGGCCCGCCGGTTTGTTCAATCTGTATTGCCTTCATGGTTACCGAGGTTACAGACTGCGGCAGCGTCGTGAGTTAGTTGGTCTGGAGTTGCCGATCCTCTGACCGCTGAATGTCATAGTGCGGTCGGGCGTAGCCCCGAGCCCAGAGAACAGCGGTAAACGCCACGACCACTGAGCTCATCGCAATGTGGAACGGCACGGTCCACCGGGGGACGCCGAGGTAAAACTGTGCGACGCCAATTGCCCACTGGATGATGATGACTACGACTAGCACCCACGCGGTGCGTTTGGCTCGCTGTGGAGCTTTTTGTTTGTACAACTGCCACAGCACCAGCAGAGTAAGCAGCAAGTAGGCGTACATGCATACCGCGTGCACGACTGCTAGAACTTCGGTATCGAGCTCTAAACGGCCTTCCATTCCAGCATCTGCATCACCAGAATGTGGTCCGGAACCGGTAACCATCGTGCCGGTCATCAACACGACTGCCAAGGCGATGGCGCCCGCGAGTGCGAATCGACGCGTATGCGCACCAAAGACCCGGTGTGGTGCTTGCTGGTCGTCTTCTGGGATCCGCGCGTACAGCAGTGCGGCGATCCACACGAGTGCCATCGAAGGCAAGAAGTGCAATGCGACGAACCACCAGTGCAGGTCCATATGCACAGAGATGCCGCCGATCACAGCTTGCACGCCGATGCCGATGATTGAGAGTGTGCCGTAGACGACGAGTTCGCGGCGTCGGCCAGCTTTCATGACGACTACGAGTACGGCGATGGCGGCTGCGGCAACGACGAAGGTCAGTAGGCGATTACCGAATTCGATGAGTTGATGCACCCACGGCTGTGCGCCAGCGACGGGCACGAGGGAGCCTTCGTGGCAATTCGGCCAAGTATCACAGCCTAGCCCGGAGCCTGTGACCCGAACGATCGAGCCAGATACCGTAATTCCGGCTTGCGAAATAAGCAGGATTAGGGCGAGCCGTCGCTGCCATTTCAGGCTTTGGTGTGTCTGCTGATTTACGCTACTCACATCGCTCATCCTACTCTGCACAAACTCGGGTTCCGAACGCTTACGCGGCGAGTAGCCTGAGGGATTGCCCACAGCAGGTTCGAAGTTTTAGGAGAACCTGAATTTCTTACTTGCTAACCCTGCTGCACCTAATCCCCAGGCTAAGATCACGGCCAATTCGGTGATGGGGATGGTGCCGCGCAAACTTTCCGTTAGCCCCGAGGCCACAGCGACCGACGGCACTATCGTCCATGCTCCGTTACTGGACAGGCCTTGCGAATACAGCACCCAGCCGACAACGCCGAGCAACACAAGCCAGAAGAAATTCCCCAAGCCCAGAACTTTTTCGGCCGCGAGAGTACCGCCCAATAAGAGCCCAAAAGCAGTAAAGCTGGCAGCGGATAGCAGCAGTACTACGGCCGACAGGAGGTATGCGACGATACCGGTACTAAAACCGAGCGCTGCTGCTGCAATAGCCAGCAGGATCGCTTGCAACAAGGTGACGATGGCGATCGCGGCGATCTTGCCGACGATTATTGCCCGACGGGGGACACCGGAAGCTCCCAAGCGCTTTAAGGCACCATAGCGGCGGTCAAAGGCTACCGCGATGGCTTGTCCGGTAAAACCAGAACCCATGGCAGCCACGGCTAGGACCATAGGAAAAATTTCATCAATGCCGCGGTCTTCGCCTAATACCGGTACCACAGAAGCCCCGATTAAAATGGCGAGTGGAACAACAATATTCAAAAGTAACTGTTCGCCGTGGCGCATAATCAGCGCAGTTTCCATTCGCGTTTGTGCGGCGGCGATTCTGGCGAATGAGGCCGGGTTCGGCGCTGGACGGAAAGTGTCGGTACTAAAACTATGCACTGTGATCAACGTTTTCGGTTACTGCTAGGAAGACATCTTCTAGGCTACGGGCAGTGACATTACATTCGCGCAATAAGATATTGTGCTCGGCCAAGGTGGCGGTCAGCTGAGCGAGCAGCTTTGGGGTAGGGGCTGAGTGTAAGCGATAGCGGTGGTGTCCGACTGCAGTCACCGTCCACTCGGCGGGGAAGAGATCGTCGGCAAGCTCAACGTCGGTAGCAAACGTCAGACTTTCCCCCGCGGTTTGTGTGAGTAGCTCGTGCGGCGTGCCCGCAACCTGCAACTTCCCGTGGTTGATGATGTAGACATAGTCGGACAATTTTTCGGCTTCATCAAGCAAATGGGTGGTGAGTACCACGGTCACGCCGTCACGACGCAGGGCCTCGATGAGCTCCCAGGTTAACCTACGCGCTTGGGCATCCATTCCAGCAGTTGGTTCATCGAGAAAGATTAATTCTGGTCGGGGTAGCAGCGCCAGGGCAAGCGAAAGACGCTGCTGTTGGCCGCCGGATAAACGCCGATACGTCGTAGAGCGGTGCTGGGAAAGTCCGACGATATCGATGAGCCATTCCGGATCATGTGGGTTTTTATAGTATTTAGCGGCAAGGGTGAGTTGTTCGGCCACGGTGGCGCCAGAATATCCGCCGCCGCCTTGCAGCATCATGCCGATGCGTTGGCGCACCTTATCCGGTTGCGTTGCGGGATCCATTCCCAACACGGAGATCTGGCCGGAAGTGGGTTGCGTGAAGCCTTCGCACATTTCGATGGTGGTGGTTTTTCCCGCTCCATTGGGGCCAAGCAAAGAAACAATGCACCCGCGTGGAACTGTCAGACTTAGTTCATCGACTGCGATTGTGTCACCGAATTTCTTGCTGACGTTGTCGATTACCACGGCGGGCGCGTTGTTCGCGTCGGATCCATCGGAGCCATCGAAAGTTGTATGCACGGTCTTCATTCTAGGGCAGATGCTTTGCGATGCCGAAGCAGGTAATGAATAACCCAGAAAACAGCACAAAGCACCAGGGCAGTAAGCAATGCTTGGAGGTAAATGCCGGTGACAACCTCCGGTGGCAACGCCATTCCTCGGGGTAGAGTCAGAAAACTGACGATCACACAGTAGATGGTGACCAACAGGTGGAATACGGCACGATTTGCCCATGCAGCCAGTGGCACGATCGCCCACAGTAGGTACCAGGGGTGTACCACCGGGAAAAAGATCACCAACACTAACGTCGCCATGCCCAGACCACCTACTGGGTGGATAGCACCGCGAAATGTGGCAAACAGCATGCGGAGCAGGAATACTCCAGAAACCACCACACCTAAAGTTCGAGTGAGTACCAGGATGGATTCTGTGTGATCTCCTAGGCCCAAAAGCGTGCCGACGAAACCGCTAATGACCCCTAATGCCGTTGTCAGAGACAGCCAACTGCGGATTGTGGCCGCACCGCCTTGTGCACTGATCCAACCAAGATCGATGCCAGTAAGAAGCGTGACGACGATGATGCTGGCGGTAAGAATAAGAAAGTAGAAAGAAGCTGCAACCACGACAGCCAATCCGCGCCGCATTCCGAAACCGACCAGCCACCGTGCTAGAGCCATACCCACAAAACCTAAGGCAATAAAGCCAGTAACCTTGACCATCCCGGCGCATGAGATGAAAAATCCGCTGGCGCACAGTAATCCCCAGCGTTGAAACGCGTGCGGATGGTCCATTCCACGTAACGCTAATTCAATTCCGACAAGCAAAAACCCTAATAAAATTGCTTCATTGTGGATGCCGCCCAAAAGATGCAGCATCACCACTGGGTTGAGCACGCCAAGCCACAGTGCGCTTTCCGGCGCGAGTCCGCAGCGTCGCGAAAGTTTGGCTAATCCCCAGGCCATTGCGGTAATTCCAAGAAGTGAGATGATGCGGTGCGCCAGCACGCCGAATACAATGCCGTCTCCGGTGAGCTGACTAATAGCACCGGCAATACCCAATGCGACTGGGCCATATGGCGACGGTGATTGTGCCCAGATGAAAGGAACCGAGCGAGCCAAAGGGTGTTCTGTGCCAAGAAGTTCGACCGGCCCAGCCTCGTACGGACTCATGCCTTGCGCAACAATCGAGCCATTTGCCAGATAAGAGTAGATATCTTGCGTAAATAGCGGTGCAGTAAACAGCAACGGCAACGACCACGCAACGAGCGTGAGTTTTAATTCGCGAGTCGTGATGGTCAGCCGCTGCTGGTGACCAAACCTGAGGCTGATTCCAACGAACCGCGCCATGCCGAGCCAGGCAACGACGAGTATGCCGATGCCGAGCATGACTAATGCCGAGGAGGTTTGCAGCATACGGGCCATGATCGAACCCAAGGGGAAATCCGAATATGGGTTATTGACGACTGGTAGCGCTCCTGCCCCCAAGCCGCCGAGGCCAATAAGCAGCGTGGCAACGGTGCCTAGCCAC
This sequence comes from Corynebacterium sp. LaCa_70, assembly GCF_058182015.1. Taxonomy (NCBI): domain Bacteria; kingdom Bacillati; phylum Actinomycetota; class Actinomycetes; order Mycobacteriales; family Corynebacteriaceae; genus Corynebacterium; species Corynebacterium sp. LaCa_70. The sequence continues at coordinate 1,238,481 of NZ_CP190914.1, read as the reverse complement.
TGCCAGGAATGAAAAATGCGGGATTCGCGGATGGTCGGCGTATCGCGTTCGGGTGGCGCTACGTTGTCATCGTGCAATTGCGCAGAGCGTGAACCAGCAGTGCCTACCCGCGGGGCAACCGCGCGAATAGAAGGCCATGGGTTGAGCGTGCGCAAATTCACGAAGATTCATTTTAGTCATACTGGTGTGCCTTCTGGTGAGCACCGGTGGGACCGAATGAATACATCTCACTCGTTGTGTGTGCGTTTTTGATGTTCGGATGGCCCACTGTGGCCCCAGCTGGACACTGCACGTCATTTAAGGAACACTAGTGTTGTCAAATGATTTACCGCCGATGAAGGGTAAAGGAGGTGCATGAGGGTGACTCAGTCCAATAAACACACCGAAGGTGGAAGTGGCTCCAGCACGGCTGCTGGGGTTTCCGGAAAAGAAACACGAACCACTGAAGGCGAGACTCGTCGCCAAGTAATGCACTTGTTACTCACGCTTGGGCCTGTGACGGCCAGTACGCTCGGTGATCATCTCGGCCTCTCGGCCGCGGGTGTGCGCAGGCACCTGGACATTTTGGTAGAAGATGGGCTGACTGAAACCGTGCAGCGTCGTCCGCAGGGACAATCGCGCGGTCGACCAGCGAAGCATTTCCGCCTGACAGATCGGGGACGTGCGTATTTCGGACACTCCTACGATTGTCTGGCATCCGATGCTCTCGATGCACTGCGTGAAGCAGGGGGCTCCGATGCCGTTCGTGCGTTCGCGCGACAGCGTGTTCGAAAACTTCTCGATACAATAACACCGGCGTCATCTCTTGCCGACGCCGACGAGGAGGTTGATGAACAAGCAGTTGAACACACTGCCCAGCAACTGGCAGACGTGTTGAATGCACACGGCTACGTGTCGACGGTGCGCCCGTCAGAATCCGGCATTCAGGTGTGCCAACACCATTGCCCGATCGCACACGTGGCAGCAGAGCATCCCGAATTATGCGAAGCCGAGCATGAGGTCATTACCTCGCTTCTCAGCCAACATGTGCAACCTTTGGCTACCATCGCGGAAGGCCACGGGATCTGCACCACAAATATTCCCTTGACGCAAGCACATACCATCACGAAAGGAGCTGGTCATGACTCAGGCACAATCTAAGCCAGAGACACCGCAGATGACCGATGATGAGATTATCGATTCGATCGGTGCTTATGAATACGGCTGGCATGACTCTGACACCGCGGGCGCCTCTGCGCAACGCGGAATTAGCGAAGACGTTGTCCGCGATATCTCCCGCCGGAAAAACGAGCCAGAGTGGATGCTCGAAGCTCGTTTGAAGGCTTATCGCATTTTCGATAAGAAGCCGATGCCAACTTGGGGTGCTGACCTCTCTGACATCGACTTCGATCAGATTAAGTACTACGTTTCTTCCACTGAAGGCCAGGCTGCTTCCTGGGAGGACTTGCCGGAAGATATTAAGTCCACCTATGACAAGTTGGGCATTCCAGAGGCAGAGAAACAGCGCCTTGTTGCTGGCGTCGCAGCCCAGTACGAATCTGAGGTTGTCTACCACCAGATCCGTGAGGACCTGGAGGAAAAGGGCGTTATCTTCGTGGACACTGATACTGGCCTGCGTGAGTACGAAGATATCTTTAAAGAGTACTTTGGCTCGGTTATCCCAGCCGGTGACAATAAGTTCTCTGCGTTGAACACTTCCGTGTGGTCAGGTGGCTCCTTTATTTACGTACCAAAGGGTGTCCACGTCGATATTCCGCTGCAGGCATATTTTCGTATCAACACGGAAAACATGGGCCAGTTTGAGCGCACCCTGATCATCGTTGACGAAGGCGCGTACGTCCACTATGTCGAAGGTTGCACCGCACCGATTTACAAGTCGGATTCGCTGCACTCGGCTGTCGTCGAAATCGTCGTGAAGAAGAACGCCCGTTGCCGTTACACGACCATCCAGAACTGGTCGCAAAACGTCTACAACCTGGTGACCAAGCGTGCGAAGGCCGAAGAAGGCGCCACCATGGAATGGGTCGATGGCAATATCGGATCCAAGGTCACCATGAAATACCCCGCAGTGTGGATGACCGGTGAAGGCGCCAAGGGCGAAGTGCTGTCCGTAGCATTCGCTGGCGAGAACCAGTTCCAGGACACCGGCGCCAAGATGGTGCACATGGCACCACGTACCTCGTCCAACGTCGTTTCGAAGTCCGTTGCCCGTGCTGGCGGTCGTGCTTCGTACCGCGGTTTGGTGCAGGTCAACAAGAATGCCAAGCACTCGACGTCGAATATTGAGTGCGACGCGTTGCTGGTTGATTCGATCTCGCGCACGGACACTTACCCGTACAACGACATTCGAAACGAGTACGTGACTCTCGGCCATGAAGCTACGGTGTCGCAGGTTTCTGAAGAGCAGTTGTTCTACCTGATGTCGCGCGGTATCGCGGAAGAAGAAGCGATGGCAATGATCGTGCGTGGCTTCGTTGAGCCGATTGCCAAGGAACTGCCGATGGAATACGCACTCGAATTGAACCGTCTGATCGAACTACAAATGGAAGGATCCGTGGGCTAAATTGGTTAATTCCAACGAATTCAACACCACGAAAGCAGCAACGAAGGGCGACCAGTTCACGTCGTTCAACGTGGATGACTTCCAGGTGCCTAGCGGGCGCGATGAGGTATGGCGTTATATTTCGTTGCGTAGCCTCCGTGGCCTGCATGATGGCACTTTTTCGGATGTGGTGGAACAGAAGATTTCTGTTAGTGAGCAGCCGGGTGTTTCCAGCGAAAAGGTAAACCCAGACGATTCCCGCCTGGGGCGCGCTGGCGCACCTGCCGACCGTGTCGCTGCGCAGGCTTGGACATCGATGCCTTCCGGTCAAGTTGTCACCATTGACGGTGATAAACAGTATGAGGACGCGGTAGTCATCACCATTACCGGTGCCGGCGAAGACGTCACCTCATTCGGTGCCACGTCCGTCGAAGTAGGTAAGCACGCAGAAGTCACCATTGTGCTGAACTACCAGGGCTCCGGCACCCACGCTGACAACGTCGAGTTCGTCATCGGCGATGGGGCCAACGTCAACGTTGTTGTGGATGCCGACTGGGAAGACGACGCTGTACATCTGTCGCACCAGATTGCTTCGCTCGGCCGCGATGCCACACTGCGCCACAATGCAGCTATTTTTGGTGGAGAAATTGTCCGCATGGTTCCTCGCGTAAGCTTCACTGCGCCAGGAGGCGACGCTGAGCTGCTGGGTGTCTATTACGCGTCGGAAGGGCAGTACTTCGAAAACCGTTTGTTGATGGATCACTCGCAGCCGTCCTGCCGTTCCAACGTCATGTACAAGGGCGCTATCCAAGGCGCACCGGGCTCTTCCAAGCCGGATGCCCGCTCTTGCTGGGTTGGCGATATTCTGATCCGATCCAACGCCGAGAACACCGACACCTACGAAGTCAACCGCAACCTGCTGTTGACCGACGGTGCTCGTGCTGACGCAATTCCTAACTTGGAAATCGAAACTGGTGAAATCGCCGGGGCTGGCCACGCTGCTACTGTGGGCCGTTTTGATGACGAGCAGGTGTACTACTTGATGTCGCGCGGTATCCCAGAAGGCGAAGCCCGCCGTTTGATCATCCGTGGCTTCTTCCTGGAGATCATCAACCGCATCCCTGTGCAGAGCCTGCGTGAAGATTTGGCGAAGCGAGTCGACGACGAACTCGCGACCATTTCGGCATAACAGACGAATCGACATTGCTAGGTGTGGGCAGACCACGCGCTAGCTACGCACGACCACAACCACGGAAAGAGTGAGCTATGTCTACCTTGGAAATTAAGAACCTGCACGCTCAGGTATTGCCTTCAGACGAGACCGCAGAACCAAAACCAATCCTCAAAGGTGTGAATCTGACCATTAAGTCTGGTGAGACCCACGCCATCATGGGCCCAAACGGCTCGGGTAAGTCCACGTTGGCTTATGCATTGTCTGGCCACCCACGCTACGAAATCACCGAGGGTGAGGTTTTGCTCGATGGTGAGAACATTCTAGAAATGGAAGTAGACGAGCGCGCTCAGGCCGGTTTGTTCCTGGCCATGCAGTACCCAACTGAGGTTCCTGGCGTTTCTTCCTCCAACTTCATGCGTTCGGCTGTGTCTGCTGTTCGTGGCGAGGCTCCAAAGCTGCGTGAATGGGTTAAGGAAGTTAACGAGGCGCGTGAAGCTTTGTCCATCGACAAGTCTTTCGGTGAGCGTTCCGTCAACGAGGGATTCTCCGGCGGTGAGAAAAAGCGCCACGAGGTTTTGCAGTTGGGGCTGCTGAAACCAAAGTTTGCCATCATGGACGAGACCGACTCTGGCCTGGACGTCGACGCCCTGCGCATTGTCTCTGACGGCATCAACCGTTACCAGGAAGAGACCAACGGTGGCATCATGATGATCACCCACTACAAGCGCATTTTGAACTACGTCAACCCTGACTACGTCCACGTGTTTGCCAAGGGACGGATCGTCGAAACTGGCGGTGCTGACTTGGCTGACACGCTCGAGGCCAGCGGCTACGACCAGTTCATGTAAAGCACACGCTGCACGTAATCTACGGCTGGCCACCTACGAGCTGATACGAAGAAACTAGGTTTTAACACACGATGTCTACTCTGGATACCACCGCTATCCGCGCACAATTTCCCATTTTGTCGCGCACGGTTCGTGGCGATAACCCACTGATTTACTTGGACTCTGGGGCCACCTCCCAGCGCCCTGAATCGGTGTGGGAAGCAGAAAAGGAATTCGTGCTGAATTCTTTTGCGCCGGTGCACCGGGGAGCGTACCAATTGGCGGAGGAAGCCACCGATGCCTACGAGGATGCTCGTGAGGCCATCGCCAATTTCGTCGGTGTAGACGGTGCTGACATCGCGTTCACGAAGAACGCGACAGAGGCATTGAACCTGGTTGCATTCACATTGGCTGATCCCCGCTCCGAGGACCTGTACGTCGGCGAAGGCGATACCGTGGTAATCAGCGAGCTGGAACACCACGCTAACTTGGTTCCGTGGCAGGAGTTGTGTGAGAAAACTGGTGCCACTCTCAAGTGGTATCGGACCACGGACGACGGCCGTATTGACTTGGATTCTCTTGAGCTCGATGAATCCGTGAAAGTCGTTGCGGTCACCCACCAGTCCAACGTCACTGGTGCGGTTGTCGACGTTCACGAAGTTGTCCGGCGCGCCCGTGCGGTCGGAGCATTGGTGGTCTTGGACGCCTGCCAGTCAGTGCCGCACATGCCCGTGGATTTCCGTGCTTTGGATGTAGATTTTGCCGCGTTCTCGGGCCACAAAATGTGCGGCCCTTCTGGGGTTGGCGTCTTGTACGGTAAACCAGACCTGTTGGCAAAGTTACCCCCATTTTTGACCGGTGGTTCCATGATTGAAGTGGTCAAGATGGAAAAGACCACATTCGCGGAGCCACCACAGCGGTTTGAGGCCGGAACCCAGATGACCAGCCAAGTCGTTGGTTTAGGGGCAGCCGTCAAGTTCTTACAAGAAATCGGGATGGACGAAATCCACGCGCACGAGCAAGAACTGACTAAATACTGCTTGGAAAAACTCTCTGCCATTCCCGGAGTTCACATTGCAGGCCCGCTGGATACAGAAAACCGGGGCGGGGCAGTATCGTTTGTGGTGGACGGCGTACACCCGCATGATTTAGGTCAGGTACTGGATGATCGCGGGGTGTGCGTGCGAGTAGGTCATCATTGCGCGTGGCCGGCGCACCGCAGCTTGGGAATGCAGTCCACTGCGCGTGCAAGTTTTTACTTGTATAACACCACCGAAGAAATCGATGCGCTTGCCGACGGCATCGTGCATGCTCAAGAATTTTTTGGAGTCTGATCTAGATGAATCTCGAATCGATGTATCAGGAAGTGATTCTAGATCACTATAAAAACCCGCAACACCGGGGATTACGTGAGCCGTATCAGGCTGAAGTCCACCACGTGAACCCATCGTGTGGCGATGAACTCACGCTGCGGGTGCAGTTGTCCGATGACGGGCAGACCGTCGAGGACGTGTCGTACGACGCTGTCGGATGCTCAATCTCGCAAGCGTCGACCTCCGTGATGGCGGAAGAGATCATCGGTATGTCTCGTGATCGCGCGATGGAAAAGCTCGCTGAGTTTGAGCGGATGATCACCTCGCGAGGCAAAGCCGAAGGAGACGAAGACATCATCGGAGATGGAGTCGCGTTTTCTGGTGTCTCGAAGTACCCAGCCCGCGTGAAGTGCGCTCTGTTGGGTTGGAAAGCGTTCCAATCCGCGACCGCGGATGCGCTGAATGAATTGGAGAAATAATGTCTGAGAATACTCAAACACAATCTTCTGATCAGCCGGTTGATCCGTACCAGAATGAGAATTCCTCATTTGATGGTGCACGCGAAAAACCAGAACAGACAGAAGAACAACTGAGCTTGGCGTATGACTGCGAAGAATTTCTTCGCGACGTCATTGACCCGGAGCTGGGCATCAACGTTGTTGATCTGGGCTTGGTATATGACCTTTGGATTGAAGAAAAGGACGAAAAGACACGTTGCGTCATTAACATGACGCTGACGTCGCCAGCCTGCCCATTGACCGATGTCATCGCTGAACAGGCTGAGCAAGCCGTAGTAGCTAACACCAAGTGTGATGAGCTCGAGCTTAACTGGGTATGGATGCCGCCATGGGGCCCACAGATGATCACAGACGAAGGTCGTGAACAATTGCGTGCTCTTGGCTTCGCAGTATAGCCGCCGCGCTCAGCTACTGGTCTGATCAGCAGAAGCATTCGACGCCCCGTTGCTAGTTCTACTAGTGGCGGGGTGTCGAACTGTATACCCCATTATGTCGGGCACTGATCAATCCAATTTTTAGATCCAGCCGTTCTTCTTCGCCAGGTATGCCGCTTCGTAACGGTTACCCGCTCCCGTTTTCGCCATGATGCTGGAAATATGGTTACGCACGGTTCCCGGTGAGAGGAACAGTTTTTTACCTATAGCGGCCGAACTTTTGCCCTCGAATAGCTGTTGGCATACCTCAATTTCGCGCTTGCTCAGGGGATTATCGGGCGTCAATAAACTTTCTTGTGCAAGCGTTGGGTCTATCACGCGCATGCCGGCCTGGACCCGGCGGATAGCGTCGGCAAGCTGTTCTGGTGGGGTGTCCTTGACGACGAACCCACCCACCCCGACTTCCATTGCACGTTTGACGTACCCGGCTCTGCCGAAAGTTGTGACGATTATGCAACGGCAGGACTCGCCAGAAAGCTCCGCTGCTGCATCCAACCCGTTGAGCCCAGGCATTTCGATATCTAACAGGGCTACATCAATCGATTTTTCCCGCACGAGGCGCACAGCCTCTGTGCCAGTGGAGCATTCGGCCACAACCTCGATATCTGATTCCGCGTTTACCAGCGCGACCAGCGCGCCGCGTACCAGCGATTGGTCTTCGGCGATTAGTACTCGGATCGGTGGGGTCATGGGGTAGATTCCTCTGTCACAGCGCCGTTATCGATCAGTGTGTTGTCATCGCTCATGGAAACTAGCACGGTGCTAAGTCCCTCTTTGCGTTGTATGATCAGCCGTCCGCCGGCGGCTTCAATTCTGTCGCGTAAGCCTGACAGCCCGCCCTTCGTATGCGTCCACTGGCATTGAAAACCACAGCCGTTATCTTTTACCTGCAGCTTAGTGTTTGTGATACTTATCCAGCACTCAGTCGCTCCCGAATGTCGTAGCACGTTCGTCGTGAGCTCTCGTAGAGCCCAGGAAAACACCGAATCGTGAGCGCTCGGTGTCGTTAACGGCTCGGGTAGGTGCGCAGTAATTTCTTTAGTTTCCAAAGCCCGGCGTGCTGCTTGCAGTTCGCCAGCGAAGGTGGGGGTGCGCATGCGGGTCACGGTGGAGCGAACTTCGGCTAGCCCCGTGCGCGATAGCTCGCTGATCTCGTTCAGTTCCTGCCGTGCCTGCTCAGGATTAGAATCGATAGCTCGTCGTGCGACCTCGGATTTCAAGTTGATAACCGTCAGGGAGTGCCCTAACAGGTCGTGGACGTCGGTGGCGATATCTTCGCGTTGCTGCGCTAGATCTAGCTTGTGTCGAAGTTCGTCGCGAGATTCTTCGTATTGGATAAATGCGCCCAACACCACCAGCACCAACGGTATGCCGAAAAGGAATACGGCGGGCCAGATCGGGTTTTGCGGTGCCCAGAGCCACACTGCCGAGGCACCGATTACTCCGGTCGCGACTACGATGGGCAGGGATTTCTTCAGCGGCAAGGTGAAACCCAACATCGCGGCCAGAAATGGGGCGAAATTCGCTACTCCTATGCTGATCACCGGTGCGGTGGTCAGGGCAATTGCAAGCAGAACGCTCCATCGGAGAAGCACTCGCGGCTGCCGATCCCAACCTCGCGGAAAATAATCCAGCGAGCCAAAGGCGAAGCTATAGAAGGCAGCAAAAGACCCCACGCAGACGGTGACCCATGCCTTGTCCCCGGTACTGAGCTGTGGAGCGGTATACACCCACACCATGAGTGGTGCCAAAAATAGGAGCGATACCGAAGCAGAGATGAAGTCAGTTCGTCGAAAACTGTCACTACGGTTCATTTAGTTGCGCTCCTTGTCGCGGTTGCGCATCAACAGGCAGAAAGTCACGAATACGGCCGTCCATATCGTGATGTTAGCCCAGGAGTACCACATAGGATCAAAGATCACGCCCGTTGCCTGTAGCTGTGCACCTTCGGCCAGAGGCCAGCGCACCAGTGTGACTGCACCGTACATTGGGGTAAATCGAGCGATTTGCAGCAGGGTGCCGCTGAGGCCGATGAACACGTTTCCCGCGAAGGCAAGGATCACGATGGAGGCCGTGGCGATCGCCACTGTGTTTTCTTTCGGAACCACCAAGACCCAAGCTAAGCCGTAAAATCCGAAGGGAATGGCACAGATAACACAAGCGAAGAAACTTATTGCCCACTGAATTGCTTGCAAGTGTGCGTTGGTGAAAGCGCCGGCGATGAATACCGCTGCGATAGGAAGCACCGCACGCACCGTGATGCTGAGTGTATTAGCGAAAGCGAGTTGCCAACTACGCAGTGGAGTAAGAGCCAATTGCCGCCCCCAGCCACTGCGATCATCAGTGAGCGCCGAACCAGCCGCACCGACCGCTCCAACGACGCCCGCGTACAAAGCCATGGCCAGCATGACAAAGGCGGAGACGTTTCCGCCATTCATTTCCTGAGCGCCGTAGGACTGAGATGCGCCAAAAACGAGATAAAAGAAGACCGGCAAAACAACGCTGAAAAACAAGGTGGTCATGTCCCGGCGCAGTCGCAGCAATTCCTGGCCGGTGAATTTTAGTGTAGTGCTCATGGGGTTAGATTTCCTGGTTTTGGTTTGTCAGCTCAAGGAACATGTTTTCTAGGCTGGGATTGGTGATGCTGAGATTGCGGGCATCAGTTTCCGATAACAGGTAGCGGGCCAGAGCATCAGAGTCCTGACTCACCAGACGCAGATGATGGCCATGAATTTCATTAGCAGTCACGCCCGGTATGTCCGCGAGTTCCGGGATTTCGCCTGGGAACTCAGCGGTGACGATGCGCTCAGAGCTCATATTCTGCAGCTCATAGGTGGTGCCGTCGGCGATGATTTCGCCTTCGTGCATCAGTACGATGCGCTCGGCGAACTCCTCAGCTTCTTTCAGGTAATGGGTGGCGAAGATGATCGTGCGGCCCTGTTCAGACTGGCGCCTCATCGATTGCCAAAACTGGCTGCGCGCGCCTGCGTCCATTCCCGCGGTGGGCTCGTCCAGGATGAGGATGTCCGGGTTACCCAGAATGGCCAATGCGAAGCGTATGCGTTGTTGCTCACCGCCGGAGCATTTGCCGACGCGGCGGGTGTAGATTGGCTCCAGGTTGGCTTGCTTGACAACGTCGTCCAGCGGTAGGTGACGGGGGAAGGTAGCGGCGATCATCTTTACAGTGTCCTGCACCGTCATTTCGTGCAGTAACCCACCGGTTTGCATTAGCGCACCGATGTTCTGCCTATAAATTGCGAGTTTGGGGGAGTTGTTCAGGACTTCGACGGTTCCGGCCGTCGGTCTGCTAAGCCCTAAGATGAGGTCCACTAAGGTAGTCTTGCCTGCTCCGTTAGTTCCGAGCAACGCGATGATCTCACCACGTTGGACGGAAAGGTCCACGTTCTTTAATGCGTGCACCGGTGAACGAGAGTGTGCGTTGAAGGTTTTACTCACTCCCGAAACTTCAATGGCTTGTGTTTGCTGCATTGCTTTCATACGGACAACGCTAATGAACTGGGGATTCGTGACCGTATGGAAATCGTCATGAAATCACCCATGATATTTGTCATGGGGGTACAAAACGTCCGCACTTCCAAGTCTCTATTTATTACGAACCAATGAGCAGCTGGACACTAGCGTGCCTTATCAAACCAGAATCACACCTATCGGCAGAGAGCTTTGGTGGATTCCGGAAGGGGTGCCGGGAATGGAATAGTGAGTATGTCTCGCCCAGAACAGGGAAGAAGCGATTAAGGCTAACCTGAAACATTGCCCTGCCAGGGCTTTTGTCGGACTGACAGGATTTGAACCTGCGACCCCCACACCCCCAGTGTGGTGCGCTACCAAACTGCGCTACAGCCCGTTGCTGCCCAGGAATTCAATCAGGGCTCTGCAGTAACGTTTTCACTATAGCGTTTACTCGATATATCGCGCCAAACTTCCAGCTCACTACGGTTATTAATAAACCGTGGCGACTGCTAAACTGGCTGGTCGTGATTGTTAGCCAAGACCTCGAAGTCCGCGCCGGTGCCCGTACCTTATTGCATGCTCCTGGCCAGCATCTTCGGGTGCAGCCGGGGGATCGCATCGGATTGATCGGCCGCAATGGTGCGGGAAAAACCACCACTATGCGCATTCTTTCTGGCGAAACCCAACCCTATGCTGGTGAAGTACGCATTTCCGGTGATATCGGCTACCTTCCGCAGGATTCTCGTGAGGGAAACATAGAACAAACTGCTCGCGACCGCGTCCTGTCAGCGCGTGGTCTCGATGAGCTGCGTAAGTCCTTGGATAAGCAACAGCAGATCATGGAAACCACCTTGGATGATGACAAGCGAGACAAAGCCATCACCAAGTTCTCCAAATTGGAGGAGCGATACCACAGCCTTGGTGGTTATGAAGCGGATTCGGAAGCAGCCACGATCTGCGACAACTTAGGGCTCGAACAACGAATTTTGGATCAGCCACTCAAGACTTTGTCGGGTGGTCAGCGTCGTCGTGTAGAGCTGGCACAGATTTTGTTTGCTGCCACCAGCGGGGCAGGAAAGTCACAAACCACGTTGTTGCTCGATGAGCCAACCAACCACTTGGATGCTGACTCCATTTCCTGGTTGCGTTCGTTTTTGGCGAAGCACGAAGGCGGCTTGGTTATGATTAGTCACGACGTTGAGCTGCTTCGCGACGTCTGCAACAAAGTGTGGTTTTTGGATGCCGTGCGCGCGGAAGCCGATGTGTACAACATGGGCTATGAGAAATACCTCGACGCGCGTGCCACCGATGAAGCACGTCGTCGACGCGAGCGGGCGAATGCCGAAAAGAAAGCGTCGGCGCTGCAAAAGCAGGCGGCGAAATTGGGTGCCAAAGCCACGAAAGCGGCTGCTGCGAAACAAATGCTTGCTCGTGCAGAGCGAATGATGGGCAATCTGGATGAGGTCCGTCAAGATGATAAGGTCGCATCCATTAAGTTCCCGGAGCCGGCTCCGTGCGGCAAGACCCCAATGCATGCGACGGGACTGACCAAAATGTATGGTTCGTTGGAAGTTTTCGCTGGTGTCGATCTGGCTATCGATAAAGGCTCCCGCGTCGTCGTTCTTGGGTACAACGGCGCCGGTAAAACTACATTATTGAAATTGCTTGCTGGCGAGGAACGCACCGACGGCGAAGGCGGAATCGTCACCGGCCATGGCTTGCGCATTGGCTATTTCGCCCAAGAACATGACACCATCGATCCTGATCGGACAGTCTGGGAAAACACAATTTCTGCCTGCCCTGACGCCCATGAACAGGAGCTTCGCAGTCTGCTTGGTGCGTTCATGTTCTCGGGTGACAAACTGGAACAACCCGCAGGTACACTTTCCGGCGGTGAGAAAACGCGTTTATCGCTTGCTACCTTAGTTTCTTCCCGGGCGAATGTTTTGTTGTTGGATGAGCCCACCAACAACCTAGATCCGATATCGCGGGAACAGGTATTGGATGCTTTGGCGACTTATACTGGTGCCGTCGTCTTGGTTACCCACGACCCTGGCGCGGTGAAAGCACTGGAACCGGAGCGGGTCATCATCATGCCAGACGGTGATGAAGATATGTGGAGTGATGAGTATATGGAGATCGTGGAATTGGCTTAAGCTTGCACAACCGCGCGGGATATGTGCGTGATTTTGTGGTCATGGAACCACAGCCTGCTGCGCACAGTCTATTGGGATAGGACACGAGAAAGGACTATCCATTGAGCCTCGATAAATATCGGAACCGCATTAAGAACTTGCTCGACCGTGCTGCTGCCTGCGAAGGCACACCGGAAGGCGATTTGTGCCGGGTGAAAGCTTTTGAGCTGGCGGCAAAATACGCCTTAGATCCCGATGATGTGCGCAAGCAAGCAGATGCGGACTCGGCAGGACAGACCGCGTGGGAATGGGAATTAACCGGTAGCTATAAGCCGCAGCAGCGAGAACTGCTTGCACATATCGCTAATGCCCTGCATTGCCGGGTCCTTTATGAGCGTAGCGGCACCGGGCGGCACAACTCTTTCGGGTTAGTTTTTGGTGTGCCCCGGCATCTCGAGAGGGTAAAAATGCTCTTTCCAATGCTTAACTTGCATATGGCTGCGGGGTCAACAAAATACGCTGCGCATCACGGTGCGCGCGATGCCGCGCATACGAAACGCTTGAAAACGTCCTGGATGATGGGGTTTTCAAGCAGCGTCTTTGATTTGCTTGAGCAGGCTGACCAGGACACCGCGTCCCAAGTCGGCCAGGGAGCAGAGGTCGCCTTGCTTGATGACGCCAGCGCTGCAGAAAAACTCATGCAAGACTATGTCCACGAGGCGGGTTTGGTACTGCGAAACGGCCGACAGAATTCGCGGACAATAGACCCAGAAGCAATGCACGCCGGTAGTGAAGAAGGTCGCCGCGTCGACCTCGGCAACTCCCGGCTTCCACAACGCAAGGAACTGTCTGCATAGTTGGCTAGTTCTGCGGTGACGCAAGGGCCTGCCAATCTGACAGGCCCGATAAACCAGCTTCTAGTTGCGGAATCCGTGTACCGGGGCCGGGATGAACCCACCGCGGTGGATGAATTCACGATTGCCGACGGTGTTGACCGGAATGATCGGTGCGTAGCCGAGTAGACCACCAAAATCGACTTCGTCGCCTACCGCGGCACCAGGCACAGGAATAACACGCACCGCCGTGGTCTTATGATTCATCACGCCAATTGCGGCCTCATCTGCGATCATGCCTGCGATAGTTTCTGCAGATGTGGCACCAGGAAGTGCAATCATGTCGAAACCGACCGAACAAATTGCAGTCATTGCTTCCAATTTGTCCATGCTGATGCTGCCAGCACGCACAGCATCAATCATTCCTTTGTCCTCAGAGACAGGAATGAACGAACCTGACAAGCCGCCGACACGCGAGCACGCCATCATGCCGCCTTTCTTCACCGCGTCGTTCAGCAATGCCAGAGCAGCGGTTGTGCCGTGGGTCCCAACTTGTTCCAGGCCCATGTGTTCCAGAATGTGAGCGACGCTGTCACCAAGCTCAGCCGTCGGCGCCAATGACAGGTCAACGATGCCAAACGGAACGCCTAAACGTTGCGAAGCCAAATTGCCGACTAGTTGGCCGGCGCGGGTAATTTTGAAGGCAGCTTTTTTGATTTCTTCTGCTACCTGGTCCAAGCTGGCGCCTTCAAGGTTGCCCAGAGCACGATCGACGACACCTGGTCCGGAAACGCCAACAGAGACCACACAATCTGGTTCTTCGACACCGTGAAAAGCACCGGCCATAAACGGGTTATCGCCGACCGCGTTGGCGAACACCACCAATTTGGCGCAGGCAATCGCAGAATCGTCCTTGCTTAATTCGGCGGCGGATTTAATGACCTGACCCATGTGTCGGGCAGCATCCATATTGATGCCGGCGCGGGAGGATGCGATGTTCACTGAGCCGCATACCACTTCCGATTGCGACAGAGCTTCCGGAATGGATTCGATGAGTCGGCGGTCAGCTTCGGTGGTTCCTTTTTCGACAAGCGCGGAGTAACCACCGATAAAGTTCACGCCGACTTCATTGGCAGCTTTGTTGAGTGCGTGGGCTATATCGGCGGGATTGCCTTCAACACCGGCGGCTATCAACGAAATCGGAGTAACCGAAATGCGCTTATTGACGATCGGAATTCCCAGCTCGGCTTCGATACCTTCGCACACTTCGACCAAGCGTGATGCGCGAGTAACGATTCGGTCATACACAGCATCACAGGTGGCGGACATCGACGGGCGAGTGCAACCGAGTAGGGAAATGCCCATGGTCACGGTACGAATATCGAGACGATATTTTTCGATCATCTCGATCGTGTCGACGATCTGGGCGTTCTTAAAAGAAAAAGGCATAGTGGAATTTTCCCTGCGCTAGGTGGTGCTAAATTTCGTTGATTGCGGTAAACAGCGACTCGGCCTGGATGCGAATAACCTGGTGGGTCTCTTTTTCGACGGCTTCCATGCGCTGTTGAATTTCAGGGATTGATAGGGCTTCATCATCGAATTCCACGCGCAGAATCATCGTGAAATAACCAGACATAAGGGTTTGTGAAACGTCGACAATATTAACGTTTAACTCCGCGAGAGCAGTACTGACAGAGGCGATAATTCCGGTGTTGTCCGCGCCGGTCACGGTCATGATGGCATACATGCTACTCATCTTAACTGCCTATCCAGCATTCTCTTTAGCCGGGGCACAAAGCTCACGACGAAGCGTAGGATTGTGTACATGACAGCAAATCAGTCGCAAGAGAACGTAACTACCACAAACACACGAGTATTGGTCATCGGAGGATCTGGCAAAGTTGCCAGCATTGCCATTCCCCAATACTCGAACGATTACGAGATCACCGCGATGCTGCGTCGGGAAGAAAAAGCAGAAGAAGCGCGGGATAACGGCGCAACGCCGTTGGTCCAAGACGTGACTACTCTGTCTGCGGATCAGTGGGCAGCGTTGGTCCGTGATTTTGATGTTGTGGTGTGGACCGCAGGTAACGGCGGGCGTGCCGGTGCCGACGTCACCTATGCCGTAGACCGCGATGCTGCCTTGGAATGCATTAAAGGCTTGGAGCAACTCCAGAATGAGGTTGGTAAAGATCGCGCGCCTCGGCTCATCATGGTGTCCTACATGGGGTCGCTGGACAACGAAACCGACGATCAAGGCGCATGGCTGGCATACGTGGAATCGAAAAAGACCGTCGACAAACGCCTGTTAGATTCTGATTTAAACTACATCATCCTGGCGCCGACGTTGCTGACCCTGGATCCGGCGCAGGGCATTACCGTCACCGAAAACACACCAGAAAAAGCCGGGGAAAAAACGTCCCGTGAGCTGGTCGGTCAGGTCATCTTCGAGCTGGCTGGGCGGGCCGAGCTACCAAATCAGGATTTCATTGCCTTCCACGATGGCAACGATCCAGTGAGCTCTATTTAACTGGTAGCTGCGCGTGTTGCGCAGTACCGCACGAAGATAGCGAGCAACTCATTGCTCCATTTCGTGTCAATTGACGGCAAGCTGTTGACAATATCCAGGTAATCTTCGGGGGAGAAATAGCCGTAGTCGTAGAAAAAATCCATTCGGTTTTTCATGGCTACCGCATCCATTTCAGCGTGGAATTGGCTTGCCCAGGTCGAATCACCGACGCGAATTAACTGCACCGGGCACGTCGGGCCGTCAGCAAGAATCGTAATATTATCCGCCGCAGGCAGGTTTTCGACGGCTTCGGTATGACCGGTCAGAGAGGTAAAACTCTGCGGTAGGTGTCGTGCGAGAACGTCTCTGGCAGCGTCATGTGTAAGCTGCACGACGGTCTTTCCAGACGTTTCAGCGTGCGAATGTCCCACGGTTCCGCCGACGTGGTGCGCTAGCCAGGAAGCACCAAAGCAAATCAAAAAGACCGGAATGTCTGCTTCTGTAAGAATCTCTAGTTGTCGGTGAATATGCAGTTGCCACTCGTCCCAGGTTTCGTTGGTGATATTGAGCGAACTGCCACCAACGATAACTCCATCGAAATTAGCTAAGTCGGGGAGTTCCACGTTTGTGGAATCAATAACCAGGTGCGAGGTTTGTTCTTGACTAAGCCCAGTGGATTCACAGATGTCACGATATTCAGCAGCGGCAACCGCCGGGGCGGTCTCTCCATAACGTAATGAGACCAAGAGAAGATTAACCATAGTGGCTACTGTTATACCTTATGGCTTAATGCTCGTTAGCATCGCGTCGGATAGCCTGTTCTGCGATGTCTAAAACAGCTTCATCGGTGGACATTCCCATCGCGTTGCGGGTGATCAACCCGTCCATGACCATTTCTAGAAAATATTTCAACGTATCAATGGGGACGTCGATACGCATACGTCCCTCAGCTGCATTTTTCGCCAAACGATCATGCACGGCTTGGTCGAGGACTGCCTGATGTTCTTGCCAGCGCGTGCGAAACGATGCATCGGTCCGCAGCATCTTAGAAATCTCTAGACGCGTAGCCAGCCAGTCATATTTTTCTGGGTGCCGCACGATATCGCGCATAACTTCCACGAGTCCTTCCCGGGCAACGACTTCGGCTTGTCGTGCAGCGTCTTCTCTGGCTAGGGCAAGAAACAAATTTTCTTTATCAGAAAAGTGGTGGAAGATTGCGCCCCGGGATTTCCCGGTCGCTTGTTCTAGACGGCGCACAGTTGCTCCCTCGTAGCCGTATTCGGCAAAACACTTACGCGCACCCACGAGGATTTCTTGGCGACGACGATTAAGCTCATTTTCACTCATGACTGGCATAGAGGAAGCAACCTTTCTGACCGGGAATGCAAAAACGGGGCTGCAGGGCCTGGCTGCGAGTGCCTCCGAAAAGGGGTGTACTACTCGCAGCGAGACTTCATGCAGCCCCGCGAAGCGTGATGATTAGGATTTAACCATCTGACGGAGTACGTACTGCAGGATTCCTCCGTGGCGGTAGTACTCGGCCTCACCTGGGGTGTCGATGCGTACATTGGCATCGAACTCGACGGTCTCACCGTCTTCCTTGTGAGCGGTAACCTTGACGGTCTTCGGAATCGAGCCGCTGTTGAACTCGGTCAAGCCTTCGATGTCGAAGGTCTCGTGACCGGTTAGACCCAGCGACTCGTGGGATTCACCATCTGGGAACTGCAGTGGCGCAACACCCATACCGATCAGGTTCGAGCGGTGGATACGCTCGAAGGATTCGGTAATGACGGCGCGCACGCCCAGCAGCAAGGTACCCTTCGCTGCCCAGTCACGGGAAGAACCGGTGCCGTATTCCTTACCACCCAGAACGACCAGAGGGGTGTCCTCTTCCTTATAGTTCTGAGCTGCATCGTAGATGAAGGCTTGTGGCTTGTCTTCCTTGGTGAAGTCCAAGGTGTAGCCACCGGATTCTTCAACCAGCTGGTTGCGCATACGGATATTTGCGAAGGTACCGCGAACCATAACCTCGTGGTTACCACGACGGGAACCGAGCGAGTTAAAGTCCTGGCGCGCAACACCATTTTCTTCCAGGTATTGCGCGGCAGGGGTGCCTGGCTTGATGGCAGAAGCAGGGGAGATGTGGTCAGTGGTGACCGAATCGCCGAGCTTGACCAACACGCGGGCGCCCTTAATGTCTTCGACATCGGCAGGCTCGGTCGGCATATCGTCGAAGTATGGAGCCTTGCGGATATAAGTCGAAGCATCATCCCACTCGAAGGTCTCGCCCTTCGGGATGTCCAGGTTCTGCCACTGTTCGTCGCCCTTGAAGACGTCAGCGTAGTCAGCCTCGTACATTTCGCGAGAGATGGAGGCCTCGATGGTCTCTTCGATTTCTTCTGGAGAAGGCCAGATGTCCTTCAGGAAGACATCGTTGCCTTCTTTATCTTGGCCCAGTGGCTGCTCGTCGAAGTCGAAGTCCATGGTGCCGGCGATGGCGTATGCGATGACCATCATTGGCGAAGCCAGGTAGTTCATCTTGACGTCTGGCGAGATACGGCCTTCGAAGTTGCGGTTACCGGACAGGACTGCGGTGGCAGCCAGGTCTTCGGAGTTAATGGCATCGGAGATTTCTTCTGGCAATGGGCCGGAGTTACCAATACACGAGGTGCAACCGAATCCAGACAGGTAGAAACCGAGAGCTTCCAAGTCCTTCCAGAGGTCTGCGCGCTTGTAATAGCCATCAACAACCTGGGAACCAGGAGCACAAATGGTCTTCACCCATGGCTTGGAGGTCAGACCCAGTTCGTTGGCCTTGCGGGCGATCAAACCAGCACCGATCATGACCGATGGGTTGGAAGTGTTGGTACACGAGGTAATGGAAGCGATGGCGACCATACCGTGGTCCAGGGTGTATTCACCGCCAGCTGGCGAGGTGACAACCGTTGGGTGGGACGGACGGCCTTCGCCTCCAGCAGATGCGTCTTCACCCTGACCCTTACGGGAAACATTGTGACCGTCGGTGATGTCGGCATCGACATAGCTTTGCACGCCGCCTTCGGCGACCATGCGACGAACCTCAGGCTTCTTGCCTTCTTCCAAGACTTCGTCGTCAGTGTAGTTGACCAGATCCTTGCGGAACTGCTCTTTTGCCTTGTCCAACTCGATGCGATCCTGTGGACGCTTCGGCCCGGCAATGGAAGGCTTAACAGTAGACAGATCCAGCTCGATGTACTCGGAGTACTCGGCTTCTTCGTCGTCTTCTTCCAACCACATGCCCTGGGCCTTGGCATAAGCTTCAACGCGGTCGATCTGCTCCTGCGGGCGACCGGTCAGCTCCATGTACTTGGTGGTCTCTTCGTCGATCGGGAAGATCGCAGCGGTGGAGCCGAATTCTGGCGACATGTTACCGATGGTTGCGCGGTTAGCCAGTGGGATGGATTTCACGCCATTGCCGTAGAATTCGACGATCTTCTGGACGACGCCGTGCTCACGCAACATGTCGGTGATGGTAAGAACAACGTCGGTAGCGGTAACGCCGACTGGAATTTCGCCGGTCAGCTTGAAACCAACGACCTTTGGAATCAGCATCGATACTGGCTGTCCCAGCATTGCAGCCTCGGCCTCGATACCGCCTACGCCCCAACCCAAGATGCCCAGGCCGTTTTCCATGGTGGTGTGGGAGTCAGTACCGATACAGGTATCTGGGTATGCCAGTCCGTCATTGTCGAAGACTACGCGACCCAGGTACTCGATGTTGACCTGGTGGACAATACCGGTTCCTGGAGGAACAACGCGGAAGTTCGAGAAGTTCTCTGCACCCCAGCGTAGGAACTGGTAGCGCTCTTCGTTGCGCTCATACTCGATGGCAACGTTTTTGGTCAGTGCATCCGCATCACCGAATGCTTCGGTAATAACGGAGTGGTCAATAACCATTTCAGCTGGGTTCAGTGGGTTAACTTGGTCTGCGCTGCCGCCCAAGTTCGATACGGCCTCACGCATGGTAGCCAAGTCAACGACACACGGAACACCAGTAAAGTCCTGCATCAGCACGCGAGCAGGGGTGAACTGGATTTCTGTGTCTGGTTCCGACTTTGGATCCCAGTTGGCGATAGCCTTGATGTGATCTTTATTGACGTTCTTACCGTCTTCGGTACGAAGAAGGTTTTCTGCCAGCACCTTGAGTGCGTATGGCAACTTTTTCAGTCCGTCTACTGCGTCGAGTGAGAAATAGTCATAAGACTTATCTCCGACCTCGAGCTTCTTCTTAGCGTCGAAGGAGTTCAAGCTTTCAGTCACGGGGAGCTCCATTTCCTTGTTGTGCAAATCTGTCAGACCTCAAAGGTCCAGAACTCAGGGTTCATTGACCCAGTGTAGGTTGACGATCCCTCGTCCTGCCAAAAGTATAACAGTACAGCTGTTCTGTTTTTAGTCTGTTGTACTGCGCCATGGCAATATGACAGTTAGTGAGGGAAAATTCGTCATCACTGCCTGCCCGAAGCACCCCTTATTACCCCCAGAAAGATTAAGTAGAAAGTATTCATCATGATCCCTGCCGGCGTTGACATAGCTGACCTCTCTGCACAGTTGCGCGAAGATCAGTTAGCTATTGGTCCGAATGCTGAATTTGGGCGGATGCAGGAATCGGAATTACTGGATGTCCTGAGCGTGAGTAATCAAGAAAGCGGCTCAGGTGTTTATGGTGGAGCGGATTTTGGGCTTGCTCTTATCGACGTTCCGGTTGGCAAGGCTGCGGACTTGCGCGACGTAGCTCAGGAACTGCAGTTAAATACTGAAATTGAGACGATAGTGGTGCGCACTCCGACCGTTGGTGCAGCAGTGAGCGATCTTCATTCGCGTGCTGAATTGGAAGCAGCGGAATCAGCTTTTGCTCATGTGCAGACCAGTACTGGGTTCCAAAACTTTGTCGATGAGCTTTCGGGCACTCCAATCCCATGGGGCATCATCGCAATTGTGCTCGCGGTAGTCATAGCTACAGCCTTGACTACATCGTGGTTGTTAGTAACCAAATCGTTACGCAATTGAGTTCATTTCGTGCGTGTCGCTGATATTGCGATGAAAGACACATGAAAAAAATTGCTGTGCCTTTCTGCAGGCTATGAGGTTAGTCCGGCCTCAAAACTTGACGTAACGCGCGGGAGAATTGTGAATACATGTGCCCCTGTTGCGTCGTGTGGCATATGGTTTGGCTATTGGCTCACGAGCCATAGCATCAAGCTTTGAACTCATGGTGGAGACACACCGGAAATTCTGAATACAGTCTTGATCCTTTACTGATCGTCAGCACGGGCATGTGGGGAAGCACGCCAGGAGCAACGATGGCCAGAGGGATGGGGCTGATTCAGTCTTTCATGCACCGTTGTTTGCAACGGTGAGTTTTTGCCAGCGGTGAGTTTCTGCCGGATTCTCGCTTCGCTATGTCCGTGTGTCGGTACCCACTGTCGTAGATTTCCACGCAGAGTCAGGTTTCAAAACTTGACTATGCCTGTCAGGAGTGTGTCGTGCCTTCATCGTCTCACCGGCGTGCCTTTCGCGTACGCAGTTTTAGTGCAGCTATCGCATGCACCGCATCGCTTTCCTTGTTCGGGTCCTCAGCTTTTGCTCAGGCAACGCCGAAAGATCAGTTGCAGCCTGCGGTCTCTGAACTGATTTCCACAATCACTGAGGCCGAAGCAGACCTCAACAACTTGGATCTTAGAATTGGTGCTTTGGGCGAATCCGTCAATGAAGCACTCGCTATTTTGCAAGATTCTCGATCCGAAGCCGCTCAAGCACAGCGGGGGGTCTCAGCTGCGCAAGAAGAGCTTGCCGACGCCCAGTCTGAGATTGCAAGTGCACAGGAAGATTTAGATGAGCTTTCACGCGCCAAATATCGGCGCGCGGCTGGTTCTGCCGGGTTGCACGAGATCAGCGGGAGCGATCGTCGCGATAATGAGCTTTACCGCAAATCGATGCTACGCGCACAGAGCGAAGAAAAGCTTACGACTATCGATGAGCTTGACCGGGTACGTACTGAGAAAGCCAATAAGGAATCCCAGCTGCGGAAAACGCATGAGCTAGCCGAAGCCCGTGCAGAACAAGCTACTACTGCAGAATCACAAGCGCGAGAACTGTTGGAGCAAACCAGGGCCAAAATCGAGCAAGCGCAACAAGAGCGCGAACAGGTCGCGCAAGAACGAGAGCAAGCCCGGGAAGAACTCGCATCAGCGCGAGGTGCCAGCAACAGCCACGCACGTGGGAACACGGGTGCAGAAGACGCATCTTCAGAGGATGCTTCTGCTAGCACAGCTTCTCGTTCTGCTGCGGACAGTGCACTTGATCTCACCGTAGACGCAAGCGACAACGGTAACGACGAATCACCTGCTGAAACACGGCAAGCCGGACAATCAGAGCAGAATGATGACGTTTCAGCTGAATTGCATGAACTAATCAACCAAGCTGCCGAGACTGTCAGTGAATATCTACCGGAGCACACAGCTTTAGATTCAGTCCCGCAGGACAACACCAGAATTGCAGACAACATACAGGATCCACCGTCGCCGATACCTGCATTGCAAACGGTAGGTGGCTCCGAGAGACAATCACCACCAACAACTCAAGAGACATCAACAGCGGAGACGACCACCGGCGCTGACGCTGAAACGGAAGGGGAAGCCGTTTCAGCTGAGAGCCCAGAACAGCAAGCCGCTGGGGAACAAAGCTCGCAGCACACCGCTGATTCTGCGACCGGTACCACAACACACTCAGCAGATAGCGGTACCGATGTCGCTGAAGAACTCAGTGGCGTACTAGAAGAACTCAGCACCAATGAGTCCGTGACAGAGGATGCTTCTGCAGGTTTTGCGGAGGTAGCTCCATCACAGCAGGCACAAGCGATATTGTCCCGCGCACGCTCCCAGCTGGGAGTAGATTACGCCTGGGGCGGTGGCAATGCGCAAGGACCAACTGCAGGTATCCGCGATGGCGGACATGCAGACGTCAATGGTGATTACGGCAAAGTAGGCTTCGATTGTTCCGGATTGGTGCAGTACGCCTTCGCAGGTGCGGGTATTTCGCTGCCGCACTATAGCGGTGGTCAGTACCGCCACGGTACTCACGTATCTACATCGAATCTGCAACCAGGTGACCTGATCTTCTATGGACCAGGCGGTTCACAGCATGTCGCGATTTATTCCGGCAACGGCATGATGATCGAGGCTCCACATTCCGGCTCACACGTTCGCGAAGTTCCGGTGCGCCACACCGGTATGACCGAAAACGCGGTGCGGTTGTTGGGCTAGTCGTGCAAGACGACCACCACCAAAATCTGCCTTGCTAGTCTAAAGGTATGACTGATTTGCACCCTTTGACTGACTATGATGCACTCCTCGTCCTTTCCTTTGGCGGCCCTGAAGGAAACGACGAGGTTGTGCCATTTCTAGAGAACGTGACTCGGGGACGCGGAATTCCACGTGAGCGTCTAGAAGAAGTCGGCGAACACTACTTTAATTTCGATGGAATTAGTCCCATCAATGCGCAAAATCGTGAGCTCATCGCAAACCTCGAAAACGTTCTTTCCCGGCGCGAAATTAACTTGCCGGTATACTTCGGCAACCGTAACTGGCACCCATTTGGCGAGGACACCGCTGAGCAGATCGCTCGTGACGGTCACCGAAAAGTGTTGGTGTTAGCCACCTCCGCATGGGGCGGGTACTCTGCCTGTCGACAATACAACGAAGATATTAAACGTATTCGCGAACACTTAGCGGAACAGAATCTACCTGCGGTTCACTTCACTAAGATTCGTCAATTCTTCTCCCACCCAGCCTTCATTTCTGAAACCGCAGCTGCGATCACAGAAGCCTATGCCAATATCCCAGCCGAGCGCCGTGAACACACCCGCATGCTGTTTACTGCGCACTCAGTTCCCAACCGTCATGACGACGTTGGTGGTGCTGACGGCGATAAAAACCTGTACTCACGACAAGTAGCAGAAGCTGCTCGGTTGGCGGCTGCCGAAGCCGGTATTGCGGATTACGATCTGGTGTGGCAATCGCGCTCTGGTGATCCGCGCGTGCCATGGCTAGAACCAGATATTGTCGACCACACCGAGTATCTGGCAGATAACCGGGGCATCAAAGCTGTCGTGGTGTGCGCGATTGGCTTTATTACCGACCACATGGAGGTCATGTGGGATCTCGATACCGAGCTTGTCGAAGCGGCGCGAGACAAAGACGTGCACGTTGAGCGTGCACGCACCGCAGGACTGACGCAGCAATTTGCCGAAATGGTTGTCGACATTGCTGCAGAGTCTGCAGCTGGAGAAATCGTCGAAAAGCTCGGCAACGTCACGGTACAGGGCAACACGAATAATGGCGCGCCATGCGCTCCTGGTTGTTGCGATATTTGGAGCAAATAAGCTAGCCGCGCGCGAATTCCGCGCATGCACGTTCCACCCCAGCCATGCGGGCTTGCCGTAGATGGCGGAAAAGCCCGAAGAGGTAGGGATCGAGGCTGTGATCGCCTAGTTTGTCTGTCAGCATTTCGATAGTTGCGGCAACCGTATCGGCACGCGCAAATAACTTCGCGACCCGGGGCGGTACAGACCCGGGTAAACCCGGGATATCGTAGAAATCTGCAAGAGTTCCCACGGTCATGCGGGCATTCGGCAGGTCTGCCGGGATATGTCCCGATTGCTCAATCAATTCAGCCGCTGCATTGGTTGCCTGGCTGAGATAATAATCCGCATCACCAGCAAGTAACCCTGAACTGGCCGGAAGCGGTTGGGTTTCTCGAACCCAGGTCCAGTCAGTGCGCCCGTTGACATACCGTGGAATAAGTACATGGTGCAACGCTGGGTCATTGTCTTTGACCACAATCGCTCCGGGGGCAGGATCTTGCGTGAAATTCTGGGCCGATTCTCCAGCGATGGGGAGTGCCGGTGGTTCACCAGGGCCTGCTAGCACGAGCTTGAGTACAGGTTCGGGGTTTGTCAGTATGTCCGTGGTTGCTGCACGCAGCCCGGACAATAACTCGATAATGGCGGTACCTTCTACAGTGTTCTTGCCGCCAAGTTCCTGCAATGCATCAATGGTTGCATCGCTTGATTCGTAGCCATATAACCAGGCTGCGAGCCACACTGCAGCGTTTTGTACGGGGGAATAGACTTCGGCGCGGATAGACATCGTCGGCCATAGTAATAGATACACTGGCAAACTATGAGCAGTAAGCGTTATAGCGGCGATATCTTGCAAGGTCACAAGCGCAGGCAGACACCCACTTTTCCGGACCTGCCAGCACAACAGGGGATGGTTCTTGAGGTTGTTGGAGAAGATTTTGTGGGCGCGCTTATTGATATCGACAAAACATTTTCCGGGCACCTCGCGCGACTCGAAGATCGCCACGGAAACCGACGAGTGTTTCCCATTATTCCAGGGGGATTCATGTTTGACGGTCGGCGGGTAAACCTATCGAAAGCCATGCATCAACCTGCCGTCCAGACACCAACTCATTCGAATTCTGGGTCTCGCCGGGTACAGAATGTCAGTGCAAAAATCGCAGCTCCATCTCGTATCTGGGTAGAGGGCGTCCACGACGCAGCGCTCGTCGAAAAGATTTGGGGGCATGATTTACGCGTCGAAGGCGTCGTGGTGGAATACCTAGAAGGGCTCGATAACCTTGCAGAACGGCTTGCGGAATTTCAACCGTCCGCGCAGCGCCGTATCGGCGTGCTAGCCGACCACTTAATCGCCGGCACGAAGGAGGCGCGGTTAACAGAGGACGTCGGTCCGCACGTTTTGGTTACCGGCCACCCCTATGTCGATATTTGGGAAGCGGTCAAGCCTGAGCGCGTGGGATTGCAGAAGTGGCCGCAGGTTCCCCGAGGGCAAGACTGGAAAACTGGCGTGTGCAAGGCCGTGGGTTGGTCTGACCCGAAAGAAGCGTGGCACCGGATCTATAACTCTGTACATTCGTTTCGCGATATCGACATCTCACTGATCGGTGCCGTTGAACGGTTGGTGGACTTCGTGACTAACCCTGATCTGCAGAAATCTGATTTGCTGTAGATAATAAGTTGACCGCCAAGCGCCAACCGGCGGATTCCGCAGCCCAGCCGGCTGCTTGCAGGCGCTGCGAAATGGCCTGCTTGGAAATTCCGAGTTGTTCAGCGGCCTCATTCTGGCTCAATCCGCTCCGGACCAGTGCGGTGGCTTCTCTACCTTCGTACGTGCGCTTGTTCAACACTTGTCCCAGTAAGGCGAAGCAGGCCGCGATGTCTTCGGAGGTCGCAGGTGGTGCCGAAACAACGTCAGCGCGCACGATTCCGGCGCGAGTACTTCTCGGCAGCGCGCGCCGTGCAGCAGACAGTGCCTCATCGCCACCGTGCGCAATCCCAATTCCCACGGCCCATTCGCCGTCGGCAAGCAAAGCCATCGTGATATCGCACACGGTAGAAGGCTCTGCCATGGTGGAAGCGATGTCTTCTACGCCAATGACTTCGAATCCGTCGACCCCGTCCAGGCTCGATAATGCTGCGGCAGAGCGCTGGACTAAATCAGCGCGTCGGGGTGCGCTGCCACGGTAACGGGCATGGACGGCGAGCATGAATCCTCCTGAAAAGTCGATGAATCCCGGGGCCAGTCTATACCTCAGACTTGATTACTGTGTGAGTCTGTACGGGCATACGAGCATCGAGAATCAAACCGCCAATGCCAACCACCGCGATAGCAGCCAATAGAACGATGACGAGTGGGTTGGTTCCGGCAATCAAGGTGTCCCCGAACAACACTCCGACGACGGTTCCTGGTGCGGACCCAACGAGTGTGGCCACCACAAAGGGGAAAAAGGGGATCGACGTTAGTGCTGCAGTGTAATTGACTAGCGAAAAAGGTACGCCTGCAATAAGACGTAAGGAAGCGACCGCCAGCCAGCCACGTTTGCGCAACCGATAATTGATCCCGGCAACAGCGGGGTGTTTGAGTCGGGGAGCCATCCAGTCGCCGAGCAGCCAACGGACGAGCAGCAGTGAAATTGCCGCCGAAGCAGTCAACGCGGTAAGCGCAATGATGAGTCCAACCCACGGACCATACAAAATTCCTGACGCTACCGTCCATACCGTCCGGGGTAGGGGGAATTGTGTGAAAAAGACATAACCCAGCCAGAACAGAATCATGAAGCCGCTACCTGCGGATTCGGCTGACTCACGCAAGGAGCTCAACGTGGGAAAGTCAATGACGACGAACAACACAACCAACCCGATGGCAACCACACCGACGGTCAGCATGCGTGCGAGTGACCAACGGCGAATTGAATCCCAGGCATCACGACGAATGGTGGCGCAGAAATGCATAAAACTTCTAAGCCATGGGGTGCGCCGTCGAGAGCCTGTGGCTCTATTTGTTCGCGGCTGCTGTGCTGAGTGGGTTCGTTCTGAATCCATGGGTATTCAGTCTAGTTGCTGTCCGTGATCGTCGAAGCAATACCGGTCTCGTGATCTAGCTCATGTGTGCAAAAACAAGCTTCAAAGAATTGTTCACCCTTGCCTAAATGGTTAATATTTGCCTGTCCTTATATAACTTCTGGTTGATGAGCCATTCCCAAGGAGAATTATGTCCCTGAAAACAAAAAGAATCTTGACGACGCTGGCGGCTGGTGTTGTTTCTGCAGCCGTTCTTGTAGCCTGCAGTACCGAGCAAGCTAGCCAAGCAAATGACGATTCCGCCAACGGTAATGGCAACGATGACGCCAACAAAGGTGCTCTGACGCTGACAGATATCGCCGGCCGTGAAGTGACCCTGGAAGAAGAACCAGAGCGCATCATCCTGGGCGAAGGCCGCTCGCTGTTCGCAACCGGCATTGTCAACACCGAAAACCCATTGGACAAGATCGTCGGCATTGGCACCGACCTGAAGCAAAATGTTCCGGACTACTATGACCGCCTGGAAGAAAAGCTTCCAGAAGTCAGTGAGATCCCAGAAATCGGTGGATTGGCCAAAGGGGATGTCACCGTAGAAAACCTGTTGAGCATGGCACCAGATTTGGTCATTTTATCAATGGACACGTATGAGGCCTCCGAAAAAGCCGGTTTGACCACAAAAATGGATGAAGCGGGAATCGAGTACGTCGTCACAGACTTCCGTGCAAAACCATTGCAGAACACCACGAAATCGATGGAATTGTTCGGCCAAATCTTTAACCAAGAAGAGCGCGCGGCTGAATTCAATAAGGACTGGCAAGAAACCGTCGATTTGGTACAGGAACGCGCGGAAAAAGTTGAAGAAAAGCCAAAGACCTTTGTATGGCGCGCAGCCGGCGTGCTGGATTGCTGTGGCTCATGGAATGATTCGAATATCTCGCAACTGGTTAACACCGCTGGCGGAGACAACGTCGGAGATCACGTCATCGAGGGTGAATCCGGTGCACTGACACCTGAAAAAGTCCTGGAATCCGATCCAGACATGATTATCGCCACCGGTGGTGACTGGTCCGAAAAGAAAGATGATGAAGGCAATCCCGTAGGCTATGCGGCCGTCGGCTACGGTATCGAAGAATCTGAGGCACAGGCCAGCATCGCAAAATTGCCGGAAGTACAGCCTGGCTTTGACAACCTGCGCGCCGTCCAAGACAACCAATTGCACGCTTTGTGGCACCAGTTCTATAACTCTCCGTTCAACTATCTGGCACTATTGCAGATCGCACAGTGGATCAATCCAGACGCCTACGAAGACATCGATGTTGAGCAGGAATGGCTGGAATCGCAAAAGAAATACTCGCCAATTTCTGGCGAAGGCACCCTGTTTATCACTAATTAATGATGATAAACGCGAAAAAACCAGCCGCGGAGAACGATACTTCAGCAACGACGGACCGCGCGGTTGTAGAGCTGGGCAGGCAACATAAGAAGCTGACCTGGCAACGCATCGGTATTGTGTCTGCTTTGTGCTTCATCGCGCTCGCTGCCTTTGTGACGAGTAATTTTGTCGGTGCGATCAATATCAGCCCCGGCGAAGTGATCACGGGAATCATCAACCCGTCGAGTTTGGATGAGCAAACGCATACCGTCCTGTGGCGGTTACGACTGCCAATGGCAGTGATGGCGTTGTTGATCGGGGTGAGCCTGTCTTTGGCAGGTGCTGAAATGCAGACGATCCTTAACAACCCACTCGCAGAGCCATTTACGCTAGGTATTTCCGCTGCCGCAGCGTTCGGTGGTGCTAGCGCGATCGTGTTGCAGTGGCAGATTATCGCGCAGCCACAGCTAAATCTCGCGCTGGTTGCATGGTTGTCGTCTGTGATCGCTACCGGCATCATCGTCATAGCCGCAGTTTTGCGGGGTGTACGTGCAGAAACAATGGTGCTGCTCGGGATCGGCTTGGTGTTCTTCTTCCAAGCTATGTTGGCGTTGATTCAATACCGCTCATCAGCAGAAGCTTTACAACAGATCGTGTTTTGGTCGATGGGATCATTGACCCGCGCAAGTTGGACTGGAAATGCAGTGTTAGCCGGGGTATTGGTGGTCGCGCTTCCCATTCTTTGGGCGTTGTCCTGGCAATTGACGGCGCTCCGATTGGGGGATGCCCGTGCAGCGGCAATGGGCGTGAACACCTCTGCCTTGCGCGTGATTGTGTTGGTCGTCGTCTCCCTAGTGGCAGCAACCACGGTCGCCTTTGCCGGCATCATCGGCTTTATTGGTCTAGTGGGGCCCCATATAGCACGCATGCTGGTGGGGGAAGATCAACGGTATTTTCTGCCTGCATCTATGGCCGCTGGAGCAGCGGTGATGTGTACTGCGCACGCGTTGAGCCTGATCGTGAAGCCAGGGCTGGCGATTCCGATCGGGATCGTAACCTCGCTGCTTGGTGTGCCATTCTTTATCGCGATCGTCATGGCTCGAAGGAGGGCACTGTGGAGCTAACAACTGCACAACCAGCCGCTACTGAACCCGTTCCGCAGGAAGTATCGCTAGAAATTTCCGGATTGAGCGCTTCCTACGGGGCACATAGCGTACTGCATGATGTCAACGTTGCGCGCTTGACCGGAGGGCAAATCGTTGGGCTTCTTGGCCCGAATGCTTCTGGTAAGACGACGCTGATCAAAACGCTTGCCGACGTCCACCGCGGCTATACCGGTCACGTTGACTTTCAGGTCGATGGGGTCACGCCTCGGGGAAAGAAAAAGCGGCAGCTGACCGGCTATGTGCCACAAGATCTGCCAAGTACTGCGGCTTTACGCGCGTTTGAAGCCGTACTTATCGCTGCACGACGTGAAACCTGCGAAGACCCGGTGCTCCGGACCGGTGAGGTGATGCACGAACTCGGTCTTGATGGCATCGCGTCTCGGTATCTCAACGAGTTGTCGGGAGGGCAACGCCAACTGATAGCTCTGGCACAAATGCTGGTTGGTCGGCCCGGTTTGATGCTATTGGATGAGCCGACTTCTGCTTTGGATCTGCACCATCAATTGTTTGTGCTGTCTCAAGTACGTGCGAAATCGCGGCAGGAGGGTAGCTTGGGTCTAATCGCCATTCACGACATCAACCTGGCTGCACGAATGTGCGACACGCTGGTGGTACTCAAAGACGGCTGTATTCGAGCCCAGGGGCATCCGAAAGATATTCTCAACCGCGAGTTAGTTGAAGCTGTATACCACGTGGAAGCAGATATTGTGCTGCACAATGATGTTCCGCTGGTAGCGCCATTACATGCTGTGCGCAGATAGCTATTACGATCGAAAGATCGTGAACTAATGCCCAAACCGGGCAGCTATCGCACTGATCAAAAAGAAAAATCTCGAGACATCATCTAAAGATTAGAACGATGTCTCGAGACCACACAGTGTGCCCGGAGCGGGACTTGAACCCGCACGTCCGTTAATAGGACACTGACACCTCAAGCCAGCGCGTCTGCCATTCCGCCACCCGGGCAGGGTGCAATAAAAAGTATCCGCAAGACTTAACTTCCAAAGAAAGCCCGCCTGCTTAACTTTTAACTTGGCAACGCTGACTTACTATAATAGGCGAGGATAAATAATCGCAAACCCGCAGGTTGATAAGCTAAATCTCGTTTATTATCCTCGCCCTGCGGAACCGGGTTAGTTTAGTTTCTGGTGTTATAAACCAGAGAATTCTGCTGCATTCAGGTACAAATGGAGTTATGAGCGATTATGCAAACGATTCCCGTTTCCCTGGCCCCGATCCATACGCGCCACTGAATGATCTTCCTTCATTCACGCTGACGTCTAGCGATCTTGTCGACGGCGACGAGATTCCCGAGAAGTTTCGTGCACCGAGCAGCGAATCACCGCAACTTGCGTGGTCCAACCTACCGGAGGGCACCAAGTCTTTGGCAGTTACCTGCTTTGACCCAGACGCACCCACAGCGTCCGGTTTCTGGCACTGGGCCGCTTTCAACATTCCGGCTGACGTCGCCGAGTTGCCCACTAATGCTGGTGCCGCAGAAAACTTAGGTATCGACGGCGTCACGTCGCTGACCAACGATTCCGGCGAGCGCACCCACTTCGGAGCGCAACCACCAGAAGGTCACGGCCCACACCGTTACTTGTACGCGGTGCATGCAGTAGACACTGAAGAATTGGATATTCCTGCCGATGCAACACCTACCGTGTTGGGCTTCAACCTGCATTTCCATGCAATTGGCCGCGCAATCCTGTGGGGTTGGGCCGAAACCAAGTAAGAAGACCACTATGCTGTTGGTTTATGGCAGCGAAAAACTCTTCTTCGAAAAACCCTCACTCCGCTGAACGCGAAGTTACGGTGCCGCTGGCTTTGCGGGCTGGCGGCGCTTTTCTTGCGCTTGCGGTGACGCTCGCGATTTTTGGTGTCATCGCGTGGCTTTCCGATGGCTGGGCGGTTCCGTTTGCTGTCACCCCAGCCTTTTTAGGAATTTGTGCGGCAGCCGTATTATTCGGAGCTTTTGCCACCGTCAATCGCGCGCAAAAACCCAGTGTGGCTCAGGTCGTCGCACTTTCTGTCGCCGTAGCACTCATCATCGCTAGCCAGTTCTTAGCAAATACGGCACTGGGCTTTATGGGCCAGCATTGGTTATTCATGTACGCAGTGTTGGCCCTCGTGTGCGCACTGGTTTTGCGCCGTTCGATCATGCCGAAGGCTTAATTATCACGCCATTCCAGCCCAGATCCGACAGCCGCAGAGATATTGTCCAGACCATGCACATCAAGTTGACGTAGCAGCCCACGGTGGATATTGGAGATCCAGCCCGGACCACCATAAATCAGACCAGTATACCCTTGTAGGAGACTCGCGCCGGCCGTGATGCGCTCCCAGGCTTGTTGTGGCGTGGTGATGCCACCAACCGAAATCAGGACGAGCTTGTCGCCAACGCGATTATGTAGCCTATGCAAGATTTCGAGGGAACGCTTCGCGACGGGCGGGCCAGAGATTCCACCGGCGCCCGCGGCCGCAACCTCAGCAGCGGAAGTGTGTAGGCCGTCACGCGAAATCGTGGTATTTGTTGCGATAATGCCCGCCAGCCCTAATTCCACCGCTAGGTCTGCACACGCATCGACATCAGCGTCGGAAAGATCAGGGGCAATCTTCAACAGCACTGGGCTGGTGCACACTTCTTTTACGGCTTGTAAAATCGGTCGCAATGATTCTACTGCCTGCAAATCACGCAGCCCAGGCGTGTTAGGCGAGGACACGTTGACCACCAAATAGTCCGCAGCCGATCCCAGGACAGAAGCGGAGCGTCGGTAATCATCGGCGGCGTTTTCCACCGGAGTCTTTTTCGTTTTCCCGATATTGATACCAATGACACCGCGCTGTGCAGTCTCGCCACTAGTAACATGTCCACGCAGATTCTGCGCTGCTTGGGCTGCGCCTTCGTTATTAAAGCCCATGCGGTTGAGGATGGCGCGATCCTTTTTCAAACGGAACAAACGCGGCTGTGGGTTTCCCGGCTGCGCGGCAGCAGTGACAGTGCCTAATTCCGCATAGCCAAAACCGATAGCCGACCACGCTTTGGCAGCACGCGCGTTTTTATCAAACCCTGCAGCCAATCCGAGGGGGCGGGGGAAGTGCACGCCGAATACCTCTTGAGCAAGACGGGGGTCAGTAGTGCTGAATACCGTCGCCAGCCCTTTCCGGAGCAATCGGGAAGAATTCACCACGGCCATCACGGTGTTGACCCCGTGATGTATACGTTCCGGATCTATGCGGAACATCACACGCAACGCTGCGCTATAAGCCGCGTTGTAAGTCACCGAGCGAAGGCTGGCAGCCGCCGAGCTCATCGTTGTACGTGCTTGCCCAAATTGTGGAGCCATTACTGTGCGTTCTCCTCAGGTTGTTCGGATAGCTCTGGTTGTGCCACCTCAGGCTGGGTGATGACTTGGATACCGTGCCCGGTCGCTGAGGCCAGCACGAGCGTCCCATCATCAGTGACCACCAACGACTGCGCGTCGGCAAGAGTTTTCAGTTGGGCGGCTCGCTGCGGGATACCGCTAGAAATACGGAAGGCAGTCAACAGGTTGTGCTTAGTGGATGCCACCCACGCCAGATCCCGTTCGCTATCCCAGGCAACAGACCACGGGCCTGCTGGTACAGGCGTGGTCTGGTGCAAACGGATGACATCTAGCGCGGTATACACTGCCAGTTGATTACCACGAGTATCTGCTGCCAAAACGAGCCCCTCATCACCGACTGCGATGTCGCCGACTCCGAGCCCCACGCGCAGGGTGCCGCCGCCGCGCTCATTACGCCAGTCCAGGTTTTGGATTGTGGTGTCCTCACGCCACGTGCGTACCAACTGTTCGCCGTGTGATGCTGACTCCACATGCACCAGTTCATCAGTAGGGGCAGCCGCGGTAAATGTAGACATGACCTCACCACGTGGTGAAACGATTGCTACCTCTGCTGATTCGTCGGAAGCAACCACGAGATCGCCATTGTTCATCCGGGTTGCGGCAGTAACTGGAAATTCAACCTCGGGCGTAATCTCCTCGCCGTCTGACTCACCTGCGGAGAAAACGTGCACAGAATCACCACAAGCCAGAATGAAGTGTTGTTCAGTAGCTGTAAGCTCACCACATTCTGCGGCAATATCGACGGTGGTGCCGGCGTCGGCAAGCTCATCAACCGTTCCCAGCCACAGCGAATCATCCGTGCGCAGGGCCAGATTCTTGCCGACGACTGCCATATCCGAAACCGCAGCGAACTCGGGCCTCGTAATGACCTCGCCAGCGAGTTCTGTGGTATCCGCCTGATCCGAGCTTGGCACCGGGGTGGCCTTTCCCATGTCTGGGACGTCTGCACCCGGTAACGCCGGATTATCCGCACAAGCAACCAGGATTGCGCTGGCTGCTACGGCACAAGCAGAAAATGCATAGGGACGAAAATGCGCCGACCGAAATCGAATATTCACAGCTGCTAAGTCTATCAGCGCAGGCTAGTGCCACCGAACGCTACGGCACGAGGGGAGGGGTTGCCGACGGGTATAGTCTGGTAGCCGTGATTACGAGCGATTTAGCCACCGGTACTGCCAGCCACGCGGCTGAGGCCACAGCAGCAGCCGACGCGGTAGATATGACGTGGATCCAGGTCATTGTCTTAGCCATCGTCCAAGGCTTAACTGAATTTCTCCCCGTATCATCGTCCGGCCATCTGCGGATCTTCTCCGAGTTCTTCTGGGGCGCCGACGCGGGTGCGTCTTTTACTGCCGTCATTCAATTGGGCACGGAGATCGCCGTCGTGATCTTTTTCTGGCGCGAAATCGTCCAGATTGTGCGCGGTTGGTTGCGCGGGCTCGTCGACAAGAGCTCCCGTGGTGCGGACTGGAAAATGGGGTGGATGATCATCGTCGGCTCCATTCCGATTGGCGTCATCGGCTACCTTGCGAAAGATTTCATTCGCGATTCCCTGCGTAACCTGTGGATTACCGCCGCCGTGCTGATTCTGTTCTCGTTTGTGTTTATTGCGGCGGAGCGTTGGGGTAAAAAGACTCGTGGCAGTGGTGAGCTGAACTTCCGTGATGCCATCATCATGGGGTTGGCGCAATGTCTCGCATTGATCCCCGGAGTTTCCCGTTCTGGCGGCACGATTTCCGCCGGTCTGTTTTTGAACTTGGACCGTGAAGTAGCCACTCGCTTTAGCTTTCTGCTGGCGATTCCCGCTGTCATGGCATCCGGGCTATTTTCGCTTCCCGACGCCTTCGGCCCGTCCTCCGGGCAGGCCGCAAGTGGTGTGCAGCTAGCCGTCGGCACATTAGTGGCTGGCTTGGTTGGTTATGCCGCGATTGCTTGGCTGCTGAAGTTCGTCGCCAACCATTCGTTTGCGTGGTTTGCTGCCTATCGTATTCCACTGGGATTGCTGGTCATGCTGTTATTGGGGCTAGGAGTTCTGCAACCAGTCTAAACAGCATTACAGTAGAAGGTTATGAAATCTTGGCCTTTTCCTGCTGTCCCGACCATTCCAGCACGTCACGGCAACCCTGTGCCGCTCAAGCTTTATGACACCGCGGATCAACGCATCCGCGAGGTCAGCTTCCACAACCCCGAGGGGCCTGCAGGAATGTATGTCTGCGGTATTACCCCTTATGATTCAACGCATTTAGGGCACGCAGCAACCTATCTGACTTTCGACCTGGTGTATCGCGCGCTATTGGACAACGGGCGTTCAGTACATTTTGTACAAAACGTCACGGATGTCGACGATCCTCTCTTCGAGCGTGCCGAACGTGATAACCAGGACTGGCGCGAACTGGGCGAAGAGCAAACTAATTTGTTCCGCTCGGACATGGAACAGCTAGGAATTATCCCACCGCACGATTTTATGTCAGTCTCGGAAACCGTCGATGAGATTATCGAAATTGTCGGACGCCTGCTTGACCAGGGCAAGGCTTATGTCATTGATGGGGAATACCCGGATATTTATGCTCCGATCACCGCTACTGAGCAATTCGGCTATGAATCGAACTTTAACCGCGAGGACATGATGGAAGTCTTTGCCGAGCGCGGTGGGGATCCGGAACGCCCCGGTAAACGTGATGAGCTCGATGCCCTGATTTGGAAGGCCGAGCGGGAGGGCGAACCGTCCTGGGAGGCGCCATTTGGTCGCGGCCGTCCGGGTTGGCATATCGAATGTGCGGCTATCGCTGCGAACCGTTTGGGGGCGCGCTTCGATATCCAGGGAGGCGGTTCAGACCTGGTTTTCCCACACCATGAATTTTCCGCAGCCCACATCGAAGCAGCTTACGACGTCGATCGTATGGCAGGCCATTATGTCCACGCCGGAATGATCGGGTTGGATGGCACCAAGATGTCAAAGTCGTTGGGCAACTTGGTCTTTATTCACAAACTCACAGCCAATGGACACGAGTCATCTGCGATCCGCGTGGGCGTGTATTCCCAGCATTACCGGAGTGACCGGGATTGGTCCGATGAGGTGTTGGCAGAAAGCGAAAAACGTCTTGCTACCTGGCGGGACGCTGTGCAACAGCCTGGTGATCTGGAGCAGGCAGAAGCTCTGGTGCGCACAATCCGTGAGCGCATCGCTGATGATCTCGATTCACCTGGCGCATTGCGGGCTGTTGACGCCTGGGCAGAAAGTACCCGCGGCGGTGACGATGATCCGCAGGCTGCCGAACTTGTTGTATCCGCGCTCGATGCACTGTTTGGCATTTCACTCCGGTAACACAGGTTATGCCCTAGAATGGCCGTCGTGAAGAATTTTGACGAGTTGCATGCAGAACTTGCCCAGAAAGCACAGCAGCGCCCCGAAGGATCGGGGACTGTCCAAGCCCTTGATGCTGGCGTGCATCACATCGGCAAAAAAATTATTGAAGAAGCTGGCGAAGTCTGGATTGCCGCGGAATACCAATCAGATGAGGAACTGTCGGAAGAAATTTCCCAGTTGCTCTACTGGACACAAGTCATGATGGTCGCCCGCGGTCTTAATCCAAACGATATTTACCGCTATCTCTAATCAACGTTTTGCACAACTCCGAGGCTAATAAACTCTCATGATCAAAATCGCTGTTCCCAATAAAGGATCGCTTTCCGACGCTGCACAATCCATTTTGAAGGAAGCGGGGTATAAAACCCGCGGTTATAGCAAGGCATTGGCGGTCGCCGATACTGAGCACGACATCGAATTTTTCTTTTTGCGCCCAAAAGACATCGCCATCTATGTCGCTAACGGCCAGCTGGATCTAGGAATTACCGGACGCGACCTAGCTGCGGATTCACGGGCAGCAGTCGACGAGGTATTGCCGCTGGGGTTCGGTGATTCTCGTTTTTTCTTCGCTGCGCCAAATAACGAAGACTGGAAGGTCGAACAGCTCGCTGGAAAGCGCATTGCGACGTCTTATCCGAACTTGGTGCGGGATTACCTGGCGCAGCGCGGTATAGACGCAGAAGTTATCCGCTTGGATGGTGCGGTAGAAATTTCGATTAAATTGGGCGTTGCCGATGCCATCGCCGATGTGGTTTCGACGGGTAATACCTTGCGCCAGCAGGGACTGCAGGCATTCGGGGAGCCGATTATCGAATCCGAGGCAGTGGTCATTGCACGCCGCGGGGCAGAGATAACCTCCGAACAGCAGATTTTACTCTCCCGGATTCAGGGAATTTTGCATGCACAGAATTACGTGATGATTGATTACAACATCTCACGCGACAACCTGGACGAAGCTGCGAAGTTTACCCCGGGTTTGACTGGCCCAACGGTATCTCCGCTGGCACGCGAGAACTGGGTAGCGGTGCGCGCGCTGGTTCCACGCAAGCAAGCAAATAACCTTATGGATCAAATTTCTGCGGTGGGCGCCGAAGCTATTCTGGCTTCCGATTTACGCATCGCGCGTATGTAGTTCCGCAGGTACTCTGGGGGAGGCAACGGGCACAAAGCCGCCCTTAGTAATTGTTGCCCTCACTAAGTACAGCACGAATTATGGCGTAAACACGCGCAAAAGGAGTGACTCTCAGATGGCGAAGAAGTCGGACGAAAGCACAGAAAGCAGCAAGACGAAAAGCGACGCTAGCGCAGCTAACAAAGCGGATACGAAATCAACTAGTTCGTCGGGTTCACAATCAGCGACCTCGAAGAAGAAAACTCGTATTGAACGCGATCTGCTCGGCGAGATGGAAGTTCCCAACGATGTTTATTATGGCGTGCACACAATGCGTGCAATCGATAACTTCCAGATCTCGTGGGTAACCATCAACAATGTTCCCGAGTTCATTCGCGGCATGGTCATGGTGAAAAAAGCCGCAGCTATGGCCAACCGTCGTCTGCATACGCTGCCGAAGAAAAAAGCAGAAGCCATCATCTGGGCCTGTGACCAGATCTTGGAAGAAGGCCGGTGCATGGACCAATTCCCGCTCGATGTTTTCCAAGGCGGCGCCGGAACCTCGCTCAATATGAACACCAACGAGGTTGTTACCAACTTGGCTCTGGAGTACCTGGGCGAAGACAAAGGTGCCTACGATGTCATCAACCCCAACGACGACGTCAACATGTCACAGTCCACTAACGACGCGTACCCAACCGGTTTCCGTTTGGGCCTGATTGCGGTTCTGGATCGCTTGATCGACCAGATTGGTAAATTGGAACAGTCGTTTACCAAGAAGGCGCATGAATTTTCCGACATTCTGAAGATGGGCCGTACCCAGCTGCAGGATGCCGTTCCTATGACCCTTGGCGACGAGTTCCGCGCTTTCGGTGCCAACTTGGCAGAAGAGCAATCGGTATTACGCGAGGCTCAGGAGCGCCTGTTGGAAATCAACTTGGGCGCCACAGCAATCGGAACTGGGGTCAACACTCCTGCGGGATACCGGCACCAAGTCACCGCCGCACTGTCGGAGGTTTCTGGCCTGGAATTGAAGACGGCCCGTGACCTCATCGAAGCGACCTCGGACACCGGCGCCTATGTGCTGGCGCATTCAGCAGTCAAGCGTGCGGCCTCCAAGCTGGGAAAGATTAGTAATGACTTGCGCTTGCTGTCCTCGGGTCCTCGTACTGGCTTGAATGAGATCAATTTGCCGGAACGTCAGGCTGGTTCATCGATTATGCCTGCGAAGGTCAACCCGGTGATTCCGGAAGTTGTCAACCAAACCGTCTTCAAGGTATTCGGTAACGATCTCACTGTATCGATGGCTTCTGAAGCAGGTCAGTTGCAGCTCAACGTCATGGAACCAGTTATGGGTGAGGCCCTGTTCCAGTCCGTACGTATCTTGGGCAACGCCGTGGATGCTTTGCGCGAAAAATGTGTAGAAGGTATCACCGCAAATGCGGATGTGTGCCGTGAGTACGTAGAAAACTCCATCGGTATCGTCACATACCTGAACCCGCTGATCGGCCACCACCAGGGTGATCTCATTGGTAAAGAAGCAGCGAAGACCGGCAAGTCCGTCCGCGAATTGGTGCTGGAGAAAGGGCTGTTGGACGAAGAAACCGTCGACCGCGTTTTGTCCAAGGAAAATCTGATGCACCCAGAATTCCGCGGCAAACTCTATTTGGACGACTAGAAAACACCAGGCTGTGACCAGCGAGTCATACCACGAATAGAATGCCCATCACTGAAGCCCACAGCGGCTACAGTGGTGGGCATGAGTTCTATCCCAACCGATGTTGAAATCGCAAACAATCACAAGTTAGAGCCAATCACGGACATTGCACACAAGGCAGGCATTCCTGCTGAGGCCCTAGTTCCGTATGGCGAAAAGAAAGCCAAGATCGATACCAGTAAGCTCGATTGGAGCCGGGAAAACGGCAAGCTTGTGCTGGTCACCGGTGTCTCGCCTACACCGGCCGGCGAAGGAAAATCGACCACGCTGATCGGTCTCACCGACGCGCTGTCCCAAGCCGGCAAGAACGCCATGGTAGCCATCCGCGAACCGTCGCTGGGGCCTGTCATGGGTATTAAAGGCGGGGCAGCCGGGGGCGGTTATTCCCAGATCGTGCCCATGGACGAAATCAACCTGCACTTCAACGGTGACTTTCACGCGATCACCTCCGCCAATAACACGCTGGCTGCCTTGATCGACAACCATATTCACCAAGGAAATGAGCTAGGCATTGATCCGCGCCGCGTCACGTGGCAGCGCTGTGAAGACGTCAATGACCGCTCGCTGCGTTCCGTCGTCACCGGGCTGGGTGGCCCAGGCAACGGATCCCCGCGGGAATCTGGATTCACCATCACCGCGGCCTCAGAGATCATGGCCATCGTTGGTCTGTCCACTGATTTGGCCGATTTGCGTAAGCGTCTCGGCGATATCACCGTCGGCTACAGCTATGATAAAAAACCGGTGACTGCGCGGGAACTCGGCGCAGATGGTGCACTGACGGTGCTGCTGAAAGACGCACTGCAACCTAACTTGGTACAGACGCTCGGGGGAGTTCCAGCACTGGTGCACACCGGCCCGTTCGGTAATATTGCCCACGGCTGCAACAGTGTTCTCGCGACAAAAGTAGCGCTCAACCAAGCCGACATCGTGCTGACAGAGGCCGGGTTCGGATCTGACTTGGGCGCCGAAAAATTCTTCGACATCAAGGCCCGCCACGCTGATCTGAATGTCGATGCTGCCGTTGTCGTCGCTACGATTCGCTCACTGAAATTCAACGGTGGCGTAGCGAAAACTGACCTCGAAGAGTCTAATGTGGACGCTCTGGCAGCAGGCGTGGCCAACCTAGAACAACATGTCAATAACGTGCGTCAATTCGGCGTAACCCCAGTAGTAGCGCTAAATATCTTTGGTTCGGACTCCGCTGAAGAAATTGCGTTTATGCATGACTGGGCGCAGAAGTTCGATGTGGAGTTGGCTGAATCCACCGTATTTGCTCATGGCGGTGCCGGTGCGAAGGACCTTGCAGAAAAGGTGTTGGCAAACCTCAATGGTCAAAGCACAACCCTGTATGACCCTGCGAAGGGTGTGGAGGAATCAATCGCAACCATCGCACAACAGGTCTACGGAGCAAGCAACGTCGAGTACTCAGTTAATGCGCGCAAAGACTTAAACTATTTGCGTGAATGCGGCTGGGATCAATTGCCGGTCTGTATCTCGAAAACGCAGTATTCCTTCAGCGATGATCCTTCCCAGCTTGGTGCACCGAAGGGGCATACGCTGCACGTGCGCAAGTTGCTGCCTCGTACCGGTGCCGGATTTGTCCTGGCTCTGACTGGTGAGGTGATGACCATGCCTGGACTGCCGAAGCGCCCTGCGGCAGAAGCCATCGATATCAGTGACGACGGCGTCATCAGCGGTTTGTCGTAACCTCAACAAATTCACGGCCTGCGGATGCGCCGGGGGTGAGTCAGCAGCCCGTGGATTAATCGGCGGTTGATCCAGGCCAGCCGGGATACGGGGGAGGAGTTCCCCCGAACTCCGGGCAAAGTTTTTGGTGCGGGCACCATCCGCATAGCTTTGAGGTCTTGGTGCGGAAGTGTCCGCTACGGCCATCTCTTTCAATCTTGGCCCATAATTCTCCCAAGTCCCGCTCGAAAAATTCGAGTTCTTCTTGG
This sequence comes from Corynebacterium sp. LaCa_70, assembly GCF_058182015.1. Taxonomy (NCBI): domain Bacteria; kingdom Bacillati; phylum Actinomycetota; class Actinomycetes; order Mycobacteriales; family Corynebacteriaceae; genus Corynebacterium; species Corynebacterium sp. LaCa_70. The sequence continues at coordinate 1,197,232 of NZ_CP190914.1, read as the reverse complement.
GAAGGCGCAAGCACCATATCGTCGATAACCTTGATATACATCAGCCGTAATTGGTGCGGGATGGTCTCTCGCAGGCGCCAGTACACCAGCGCGTAAAACAGCATTTGAAATCGCGCGTTGTGGGAAAACCGGGGGATTGGCTTCTTGCCGGTTTTGTAGTCGACCACGCGGACTTCACCAGTTGGCGCTTTATCCACGCGGTCAATGAACCCACGCACCGGAACGCCATTAGGCAGGACGGTATCGACATACATCTCCACCGATTCCGCATCGAAACCTTGCGGGTTTTCCATCTGAAAATAGCCTTTTACCAGGCTGCGGCATTCCACCAAGAAATCATAGGTTTCTGCGTCTGGTACTAAATCTATAAGCTCATCGTCGGCAGAACACATCTTGTCCCAATTCGGTTTGAGCATTTTCACCGCGGCGGGGTAAGTGCGCTCATGAGCGGGCAGCTTGTGCATATCCTCTAAAACTGCGTGCACCAAAGTACCTTTGACCTGGGCCAAAGTTTTGGGTTCCGGCAATCTATCAATCGCGCGCAAACGGTACAACAACGGGCACTGTTGATAGTCGCCAGCCCGTGACGGTGACAACGCTAGTGGTTTCGGTTTTCGAGAACTCTGGGAATTTTTCGGTGTGCTCGTGGTGCTCATAATGTAATCCAGCTTAAACGGTGCACCTGGGTTACCACTAAGCTGGGTGAGACGGAAAGATGAGTGCGTTCGAACCGAAAGTGTGTGAGTAATAATGAATGAGATTAACCAGTTCATGGAGTTTCTGGATGCTGCGCCGAGTTCGTTTCATGCGGCACATCGGGTGGCTGAACAGCTAGTAGCATCTGGATTCCACAAACATGAGGAAGATCAGCCGTGGGATGCTAGCCCGGGAGGGCATGTCATCGTGCGTGATGGCGCGGTCATGGCCTGGTATGTACCGGAGGATGCGGGAACGAACTCCGGTTTCCGAATTATCGGTTCGCATACTGATTCTCCAGGATTCACTCTGAAACCACAGCCTGATAGTACGCAGCATGGCTGGCACCAGCTGGGTGTAGAAGTCTACGGTGGACCGATTATTTCTTCCTGGTTTGACCGGGAGCTTACCCTGGCAGGCCAGGTAATTCTGACCGACGGTTCCGAGCGGTTGGTGAATACCGGACCGCTGTTGCGGATTCCGCATTTGGCGATTCACCTCGATGGCTCGAAGGAGTTCAGCGTCGACAAGCAAAAACACTTGCACCCCATTATGGGGCTTGCCGACGCCGCCAGTGGCGCTATCCAGGACCAAGCCGGCCGCACTGGTATCGCGGAAGTGTTGGCGGATCAACTGGGGATTGCCGAATCAGATATTGCGTCCTGGAGTCTGATCACAGCCCCGTCGCAGCCTGCCGGATTATTTGGGGCGCAGGCGGATCTGCTGGCTTCTTCCCGCATGGATAATCTTTCCAGCGTGTTTGCTAGCTTGACTGCACTGCAGCGTGCCGTTGCTTCTGGTGATTTCAGCTCGGATATTGCAGTCTTGGCAGCTTTCGACCATGAAGAAGTCGGTTCTGCCTCGACGACGGGTGCGCAAGGCCCTATTTTGTCGGAGGTCCTAGAGCGCACCGCGACCGCGTTGGGAGCAGACCGTGAAAGCTATTTACAAATGCTGCGTCGTTCGTCGTGCGTGTCTGCAGATGCAGCGCATTCGATCCACCCGAATTATGCCGACAAGCATGATCCACATAATCCACCGATTATAGGTGGCGGTCCGGTCACCAAAATCAACTCGAAGCAGCGCTATGCTTCAAACGCTCGCACGATTGCATTGTGGGAAAATGCGTGCCGGGCTGCGATGGTCCCGATCCAAAATTATGTCAGCAACAACGCCGTACCGTGTGGTTCTACGATTGGCCCAGCTACGGCGACTGCGTTGGGTATCGATACCGTCGATGTGGGGGTGCCCATGTTGTCGATGCACTCGGCGCGGGAGATGATTGGCGTGCAAGATCAATTGTGGTTGTCACAAGCACTCGAGGCCTACCTGATTAACTAGCGCTGAACAATCTAAAAGAAAGGCTGCTTAATGGCATATTCTGGTCCGTTTAAATACGGTGATCGCGTGCAGCTCACCGATGCGAAACGTCGACACTTCACCCTGTATCTCAAAGAGGGCAATCAGTTTCACTCGCACCAAGGCATCGTCGAGCACGACGATATCGTCGGCATGGATGAAGGCTCGGTGATCACCTCGACGATGGGTGGCCAGTTTTTGATGTTCCGCCATTTGATGGTGGACCATGTGCTGTCGATGCCGCGCGGCGCCCAGGTAATTTACCCGAAAGATGCTGCTCAGATTCTCATCGAGGGCGATATTTTCCGTGGGGCAAAGGTTTTGGAAGCCGGTGCAGGCTCTGGTGCGCTCTCGATGGCGCTACTGCGTGCGGTGGGCCCGGAAGGCCACGTGTACTCCTATGAATTGCGCGAAGATCATATTGGCTATGCCATTGACAACGTCAAGGAATATTTCGGTGAACAGCCACAATGGTGGAGCCCGCGGTTAGGCGACTTCCAAGAGCTGACGCCAGAAGATACCGACGGCCCAGTAGATCGCATCGTGCTGGATATGTTGGAGCCTTGGGAGATGCTCACCACAGTAAAGAACATGCTGGTACCGGGCGGAGTATTCATTACGTATGTCGCCACAGTCCCGCAGTTGATGAAGGTCATGGAAGGCATTCGCGAGCAACAATGCTTCACCGAACCACGCGCATGGGAATCACTGGTGCGTGACTGGAAGGTCGAAGGGCTAGCGACACGGCCAGAACATCGTATGAATGCGCACACCGCGTTTTTGATCATGACCAGGCGGCTTGCCGACGGCGTCGTGCCGCCACGGCCCAAACGCAAGGCGCGACGCTAACTATTCGGGTACTAGCTCGCCTTAACGTAGCCATTCCTAGCCCGGTTTGTTAGGCTTTGCTTAAAGAAACGCATGGTTGCGGCCCAAAAATTCCTAGAAACTTACTTCTAGAAATTCACAGTGGTCAGGAATCGGATTAGCGCGACACACCCGTTACGTGCACAACTTTATGCACCATATCTGCAGAAGGGAGGTTCGGTCAGTCGTATGACGAAGACAACCCCGGACCCACAGCTACAGCTTCGCCGCGATGTGCGCGAGTTGCGCAAGCGCAACGAAAAACTAGCGACTCTGCTGAAGTCTTCACGCGATAAATTGGCCCAGCTGACCACTGAGCTCAACGCTTTGCAAGAACCGGTGTCCACGTATGGGGTGTTTTTGCGCTACGCCCCGGGTAACCGTCGGGAAGCTGACGTGTTTACCTCAACGCGTCGTTTGCGCGTCAACGTCTCGCCATTGCTGGAACACGAAATCCCCGCCGGCGCGCAAGTCCGGCTGGGTGAGGCAAGTGTCATCGTTGAAGATTGCGGTTTTACTTCCGATGGCGTTGTGATGCGTATTAGTGAGTTCGTCGATGGCGGTGGCGATGCCGATGGAGACGTCCGCGTTTTGGCTTCGACGCCGCAGGGCGATACACACGTGATTCATTTGGCAACGCCGTTGGTTGGAAGCGTTCGTGTCGGCGACAATGTGCTGGCCGATGTCAAGTCTGGGTTTGCTTTTGAACGCATTTCTCAGGCCGAAGTAACCCAACTTGCTCTAGAAGAAATCCCAGATGTCACCTACGACGATATCGGTGGTTTGGATGCGCAGATTGAGCAGGTCCGTGATGCCGTCGAGATGCCATTCGATCATCCGGAACTCTACCGCGATTATCAATTGCACCCGCCAAAAGGCGTGCTGCTGTATGGCCCGCCGGGCTGCGGTAAAACCTTGATCGCTAAGGCAGTGGCGCATTCGCTGGCATCACGCGTCGGGAATGGCTCGGCATCGTATTTCTTAAATGTCAAGGGCCCGGAGCTTCTCAACAAATACGTCGGAGAAACCGAACGCGTTATCCGATTAATTTTTGAACGTGCCCGCGAGTTGGCCTCTGACGGGGCGCCGGTGATTGTCTTTTTCGACGAAATGGAATCGATTTTCCGTACCCGTGGTACTGGCGTGTCTTCGGATATTGAAACCACAGCGGTGCCGCAGCTGCTTACCGAAATCGACGGGGTCGAAGGCCTCGATAACGTCATCGTGGTCGGTGCTACCAACCGGGAAGAGCTTATCGACCCCGCGTTGCTGCGGCCAGGCCGTTTGGACATCAAGGTGCGCATCTCGCGCCCTAGCAAGCAAGAAGCGCCAGATATTATCAGCCGCTATTTGCATGACGGTGTCCCACACATCGATCCGCTCAGTGTGCTTATCGACGGGGCAGTGGATGCGTTGTACGCTCCACGCCCGTTCGTGGAACTTACTCTTCGCGACGGCAGCACCGCGGTATTGCACTACGGTGATTTCGTCTCCGGTGCCTTGATTGCCAACGTGGTCGATCGCGCGAAAAAACTCGCGATCAAGGATTATATCGCTTCCGGATCCACTGGAGAGCACGGTATTTCTCTGCGGCATATTCAAGCAGCGGTGCGCACAGAACAAGATGAGAGCGAGGATCTGCCGAATACGGCGAATCCGGAAGAATGGAACCGCATCGTGAAGTTATCACAATCCGTGGTCTCCGCGCGGAGCCTGGCATAGCCGATCGAGCTGATCGGGGCGCTGCACGCGGAGTAGTCGTTGGAGCCACTGTTATGTCAGAAACTGATAGGCCGGAATAAGGAAAATGAACAGCAACCAGAATTTTCATCGGTTCATGGGTACCGAAACCGAATACGGTATTTCCACGCCAACGCAGCCAAAGCTCAGCCCAATTGTGACCTCCACGCATGCTGTGGTGAGCTACGCACTCCGGAATATTGGCACCCGTTCTCGCTGGGACTTCGCCGCTGAGCATCCCACCCGTGATACCCGCGGTGGTGATCGGCAGCGGTACCGTACCGGCTCCATGGTGGATCCAGAGACCTTAGGCGTGGCGAACGTCGTGACGCACAGCGGTGCGCGCTTTTACGTCGATCATGCCCACCCTGAGTACTCGTCGCCAGAATGCAGTGATGCTTGGCAGGCCATGATCTACGACCAAGCCGGCGACCGCATCGCGTTGCAAGCCATCAATGACGTGGCAACTTTTGCCGAAAGCGGCACGTCGGCCCTAGCCAATCACGGCGCGTGTCCGCCGTTGAAAATCTACAAGAATAATGTGGATGGCAAGGGCGCGTCGTATGGTTCGCACGAAAACTACTTGTACCCGCGCACCACGGATTTTGCCGCCATTGCAGATGGTCTCATCCCGTTTTTTGTCACCCGCATCATCATGATCGGTGCCGGCCGCGTTGGGCTGGGGCAGCGTGGCGAAACCCCGGGATTCCAGATTTCGCAGCGCGCGGATTATATCGAGCAGGAAATCTCTTTAGAGACCACGCTGAACCGCGGTTTGATCAATACTCGCGACGAGCCGCATACCGATGCCGAGACTCACGGCCGCCTGCATGTGATCACCGGAGATGCGAATATGTCGCAGACCGCAACGCTTCTGAAACTAGGGACCACAGCCTTGGTCTTGGATGCTATTGACGCGGGCGTGAACTTTACTGATCTGCGTCCAGCGGATCCGGTAGCTGAGATTTCTGCGGTAAGCCATGATTTAAGTCTGACCCATAAAATCACGCTAGCCGACGGTTCCCGCGCCACAGCAATTGAGATCCAGCGAGAATACCTCAAGCGTGTGCGGGACATCGCCACAACGGACACCGCTACCGGTCCGTCCGCGGTCGAAACGAAAGTGCTGGAGTTGTGGGAAGAAGTCCTAGACTTGCTTGCCGACGACCCGCTGTCAACTTCCCACCTGCTGGATTGGACTGCGAAATACGCGTTGATCAAAGGCTACCTCGACCGTGGTGTCGCGGTAAATGATCCGAAAATCGCGCTCATTGACTTGCAGTACACCGATGTCGACCCTGCGAAGTCTCTCTACCACGCTCTGGTGCGAAAAGGCCGGATGCGAACGTTAGCCAGCGAAGACGACATCAATGCTGCGATGGCAATGCCGCCTGCAGAGTCACGAGCCTGGACCCGCGGACGCATGATCGAACGCTTCGCCGATGAGTTGGTTGCCGCAAACTGGCAGGAACTGCATTTCGCTGATGCAGAAAGCCCCGGTGGTGAGATCTTTGTGGACCTGACGGATCTCACCAGATTGAATAAGGCAGCAGCCGAAGACATCATCAGCAGTTCAGCGAATGCGCCAGAAGCAGCGCGAAGGCTCAACCACGTGCAAAAAACTGACTAACGTTTGTTGGAAACACCGAGCTGAAAGCACCGGCGCAAATCTGCGGCAATCGGCACAACGGTATACAGCACAACGACAAACGCCACAACGACAACGACGAAAGAGGATTATTATGGCCACGAACCCACAACACAATTCCAGTGCACAAACTTCACACACTGCTTATTCCGCAGGCGATGATAGTACCGACAACGATGATTTCGTCGGCGGCCAAGCACAAATTTCTACCTCAGGCACCGATGATCTTCTCGATGAAATCGATGGCTTGCTGGAATCAAACGCAGAAGAATTCGTCCGTTCCTACGTGCAAAAGGGTGGACAGTGAGTTCCGTATTTACCCGACGCATCATGGGGGTGGAAACCGAATACGGGATTACCGCGACTGCAGCCAATGGCACCCATACGCTGGGGGCAGCTGAGGTTGCGCGTTACCTTTTTGAACCCATCGTGGATGAACACGGCAGTTCGAACATCTTTAGCGCGAATGGTTCGCGATTGTATTTGGACATGGGCGCCCACCCGGAAATCGCCACCGCAGAATGCGACAGCATTACCCAGTTATTGAACTATGAGCGTGCCGGCGACCGCATCCTCGATGAACTAGCCCAGCGTGCAGAGCAGAAACTGGTGCGCGACGGCGTCGGCAAGCATGTCTATTTGTTCAAAAACAACCTGGACTCTCACGGAAACTCCTACGGATGCCACGAGAATTATCTGATCTCTCGTTCCATGGTGCTCCGCGCGATCGGCCGAGCACTGGAGCCGTTGATGGTGACCAGGCAATTGATCTGTGGGGCTGGCTTGATTGAGCCAGAAACCGACGAACACCCAGCACGCTTCGTACTTTCACAACGCGCGGATCAAGTGTGGGAAGGCGTATCGTCGGCAACCACCCGGGCGCGTCCAATGATTAATTCCCGGGACGAGGCTCATGCGGACTCGCAACGCTACCGGCGTTTGCACGTTATTGGCGGCGATACCAACCTCTCCGAACCGACGTTTGCCTTAAAAGTAGGCTCCGCGCTGCTAGTGCTGGAAATGATCGAAGCTGAACGCGAGCTTCCGGACTTCGAGCTTGCAGATCCGATCGGGCAAATCCGCGAGATTTCCCGTGACCTGAGTGGTCGCACGCAACTCCGCTTAAAAAACGGCGGGACTGTAACCGCTCTGGAAATCCAACAAGCGTTGTGCGGCCACGCGGCTGACTGGTTGGAAGTCCGCGACGATTATCTCGACGATGCTGGACATGGCGGCTCAACGACCAGTGAAATGCGCCGCGTCGTTGATCTATGGCGCCGGGCACTTGATGCCCTGGAGTCGCAAGATTTCTCTCAAGTCAATCGTGAGCTCGACTGGGTAATCAAGAAAGAATTATTTGACCACTACCGGGCCCGGCTCGGTGATGATTGGTCGCATCCGAAACTCGCGCAAATTGACCTCGCCATGCACGATATCCGCCCTGGTCGGGGAATTTTCCAGGTCTTGCAGGATAAAGGCAGGGTAGAGCGATGGACAACGGATGAGGCGATTACTGCGGCCATGGATACCCCGCCGGACACCACTCGCGCGCACCAGCGTGGGAAATTTTTGGCCCGGGCACGGGAAACCGAGACGGAGTTTGCTGTGGATTGGTCTCGGATGAAGATCACAGAACCGGCCCGGCTGGAATATACTTTTGGTGATCCATTCGCTACTGACAGCCCCGAACTCGAGGAATTGCTTGCTTTGATGAACAGGGGCGCCAACGATACGGAGTAATCACCATGGCAGCAGCTGCAACGCCCGCCCCGCGCAAAGAGACCGGTCCGCGCTACGATGCGGCTGTAGAGCGGCTGACGAACCTTACTTTTGCGCTGCAGGGTGCCGCACAATCCGGTGGCAACCCAGACCGTAGTGCAGACTGGATTCACGCCAACGTCGCCGGCTACCACGAAAATAAGCATAGCTTCCGTGTGCAATTGCAGCGCGATGTTGCAACACTGGCACGCGCCGGGGTCTACATCGATAGTTCTGCCGGTGACGGCGCGGATGGTCCAACATACCGGCTGAATCCGGAGTCTTACCGGTTACCGGAGGTATCTTTTAGCCCCCAAGAGGCCACCGTGCTGGGAATTGCGAGCGAGGTCGGACGCGAGGGCGGCTTGGGGGCGCTCAGCACCGCTGGTTGGACGAAGCTCGCGGCATCAGGTGCACACCGCGATATTAGGCCCGGTGCAGGCTTCATCGCTGACAACGACATCACGCGTTTGGACCCGGAAGTACTACGGGCGATTTTAACCGGGGTGGCGCATAAATTACGGGTAACTTTTTATTATCAGCATCATTCTGGTGCGCAGCCACAGCGCCGCACCATGGATTTGTGGGGCCTGGTGCCGCGTCGGAACCGTCTTTATGTCGTTGGATGGGACGTGGACCGACAAGCAGAACGTTCGTTTCGGTCCACCCGCATTAGTGATATTCGCCGTTCTCGCCAGGCTGCTACACACACCGAACCCAGCGGTTCGCTGCGCGATATCGTAGAGAAAACACTTGCTGCACGAGATACCGTGAATGCGACGATTCGCACCCGTCGCCACGCTGCTCCGCCGCTAGAACAAGCGGCATCCTCGGTGCACAATGCTGCAGAACACCATGCTGCAGAACACAACGCTGCAGACAACGATGGGGATGTAGTTTTGACCATCACCGGAGCAGATCGGGACTGGTTGTTGCGCACGTGTGCTGCGTATGCCGCAGAAGCGGTCGTGGAAACCCCTGTGGATCTTCGCGAGCAGGTCTACCAGTTATTGCAGAAAGCGAGTCAGGGATGAAAAAGACGAAGCACACAGATTCACCGGAAAAACTCGCGGCATTAGTGCAATCGTTGAATTTAGTGCCTTATTTTAAGGCCCACCCAGACCGCAGCATCTTTGAGGCAGCTAAAGACTTAGGATTGACTCCGGATGAATTGGTTCGGGCACTGGGACGTTTGCACTGCAGCGGAATCAGCTCGCAGACGCAGGATCTCATCGATTTGAGCTACGAACTGACCACCGGCGTCGTTATTCACGATGATCAAGGAATGGATTCCTCACTGCGGTTGACACCGACCGAAGCCGGGGCACTGCTGCTCACAGTCGAAGTGCTGGAAACAATGCCAGGGCTGGTGGATCGTTCCGCGGTAGTGTCAGCAGCTGAAAAGCTACGCTCGATCATGGATGATCGTTCGCGTGCCATCTACGACAGCATTGTCGAGCATTCTTCTGCTACCGAAGACGCCCAATCTCAGCTATCGCAGGCGTTGAGCACGAAAAAGCGCGTGCGTTTTGACTATTGGTCAGCCTCGTCGAACAGCACGAGTTCCCGCACGGTTGATCCGGCTCGGATTTTTATCCGCGGTGATGCCGCCTATTTAACCGCTTATGTGGAAGATTATGGCGAGCACCGCAATTTCCGGATTGATCGCATGCGCAACGTGGAAATTTTGGCAGAAACGGCGCGGCCACGCGCAACACAATTGGATTTTTCGAGCGATGATCCGTTCGGATTCCGTGATTCCACCAGGGCTACAGTTGCCATCGCCCCTGATGCATTATGGATGCTGGACGAATATGACATGCGACGAGATGACGAAGTAGACGGTGATACCAACGATTGGGTACGCGCCACCATGCCGGTAGGCAGTACTGGATGGTTTGCGCGTTTCGCGTTGAGCCACGCTGATCATCTTCGTGTGCTAGCCCCAGATGATCTTGCCGACGCGGTGCGTGCACAAGCCCAGGCGGCGTTGCAGCGTTATAGTATGGTTGATACCGATAAATCTTAATGACTCGCCCGGCTATTGCAATCAATAAACGCGATGGCTGTGACGTTGAGAAAGGCGCGATTGATGAGTATCAGCCCCACCCAAATTTTGTTGATCTTGGTCATCATCCTGTTGCTATTCGGCGCTAAAAAGCTACCAGATTTGGCGCGTTCGGTAGGCCGTTCTACGCGTATTTTGAAATCGGAAATGCGCGAAATGAGCAACGACGATGCCGAGTACCAGAATGGTCGGAATCAGCAGACTCAGCAGCCACAACAGACACAGCAGGCGATCAGCCAACAGGGCTCCCAACCTCAGCAGCCATCGCAGCAGCAACAACAGCCGCAGATGGATGCTGAAGATTTCTGGAATAAACCAGAAAACCAGCCACGGTCGCAAAACTAACTAGGCCCCGGTAGCTGCCTTATGGTTGCACTGATACCGCGCTTCGTTCAACTGGTTTAGCTTATGACGTCACCGCATTCCCATTCACAACCGGCTGCTGCCGGATCATCACGCACGGATGCGCCCCAGACCGGGCGTTCTGTGCGTGCCGTACGCGGCGATACCACACTAGTATCACGGCTGCGTTCCCTGCGGAATAGCTCCAAAAGGAAGAAAAAATCCCCAACCGGCGATATGTCGTTGGTGGAACATCTGAAAGAGCTTCGCCGCAGGGTCATCATTTCCACGTTGGCCGTGATCGCTGGTGCAGTCGTAGGGTTTATTTGGTATCAAAATGCCCCGGGCCCGATCCCGCCGTTGGGCGAAATTTTGCGTGGCCCCTACTGTGGCGTCGACCCGGAGCTTCGGGCGGATTTCACTTCGTCGGGGGAGTGTCGTCTATTGGCGACGAGTGCGATGGAAATGTTTATGCTGCGCCTGAAAATCGGCGCGCTAGCAGGCGCAGTTTTGGCGGCTCCGGTGTGGCTGTACCAAATCTGGAAGTTCATCACCCCCGGGTTATTGCGTAATGAGCGCCGTTGGACTATCAGTTTTGTCACCATCGCGGTGGTGCTGTTTCTATCTGGAACCGTGTTGGCATACTTCTCGCTGTCGATCGGGCTGAACTACCTGCTGACAATCGGTTCCGATTTCCAAACCGCAGCGCTGACCGGGCAAGAATATTTCAGCTTTGTGGTCGCGATCATGATCATTTTCGGCGTCAGCTTTGAAATCCCGCTGGTCATCGTCATGCTCAATCTAGTGGGGGTATTGCGCTATGAGTCAGTGCGCACGAAGCGTCGGCACACCATCGTCATAATCTTCATTTTTTCTGCGCTTATCACTCCAGCACAAGACCCCTATTCGCTAACGATTTTGGCCATAGCAATTATTTTGCTGGTTGAGTTGGCCTTCCAGTTCTGTCGCATCAACGACAAACGCCGTGCAAAAAACGAACCAGACTGGTCCGGACTGTCCGATGAGGAAGCTTCTCCGCTGGACTATCATCCCGAACGGGCTAGCGTGTCAGGCCCTGTTGCGCAGCCAAAATCTGTCTCTTCCGACAGCAGAACTTCGGCTCAAGTGTATTCACCGCATTCCACGCAGCATGGTCCAGGGGGCACGCCCGCACAGGCTTCAGGGCAAAGCCAGCCAACACAGCAATATGCGCACCAGCAGCAACACAGCACACACAAATCCCGGGGTCACGGTTCTAGCTTCGACGATATTTTGTAGCCTGGGGAACTATGATGGGCACCCATTTTGAGACCTTCCGCAGTCAATTGGATTACGAGCTCGATCCTTTCCAGATTCAAGGGTGCGTGGCCGTCGAAAACGGCCAGGGCGTTCTCGTTTGTGCTCCAACTGGGGCAGGAAAAACCGTTGTTGGTGAATTTGCGGTGTCGTTGGCGCTATCCCGCGGGACAAAGTGCTTCTACACGACGCCAATCAAGGCACTTAGCAACCAGAAATTCCATGATCTCATCGACGTCCACGGTCCAGATGCTGTAGGGCTACTCACTGGTGACGTATCGATTCGGCCCGATGCTGAGATCGTCGTGATGACCACCGAAGTCTTGCGCAACATGATTTATGCGAAGTCTCCAGCTCTTGATCGACTCACACACGTCGTGATGGATGAGATCCACTTCCTGGCTGATCAAGCCCGCGGCGCGGTATGGGAAGAAGTCATCCTGAACCTCGAAGAACATATCTCGATCATTGGTCTATCGGCCACGGTATCGAATTCAGAGGAATTTGGCCGCTGGCTTTCTGCTGTCCGCGGAGATACCGAAGTAATCGTTTCAGATACCCGGCCTGTGCCTCTTGAACAATGGATGTTGCTCGGGCAGAAGGTCTACCCACTGTTTGCACCTGGAACGGACATTGCAGGCGATGATGTTGCAGAGCGAGCTACAAAGGTCAATCCAGAGTTACAGCGCCGTGTTGCACGTTTGGAAGCAGGAGACGCCGATGATGGCAGGGCCGATTTCCAGGCTGGACAAGGATTTCGTTCCCGCTCGGTAAAAGGCACGAGTTCATCGCGCAGCGGTGTTGTCCGCCCACAGGATAAGTACCGTCCGCTAGGCCGGCCAGAGGTTCTGCGTATTTTGCAGGGGCAAAATATGTTGCCGGCAATTATTTTCATCTTCTCCCGAGCGGGCTGTGACGGTGCGCTGCACCAGTGCTTGCGCTCAAAGATGGTGCTTACCGACGACGATGAACAGCGCACTATAGCGGAAATCATCGATGCCGGCGTGGAAGGAATCCCACAAGAAGATCTGGAGATTCTTCGGTTCTCACAGTGGCGCAAAGCGCTGATTCGGGGTTTCGCTGCTCACCACGCGGGTATGCTTCCTGCCTTTAGGCATATCGTGGAAGAATTGTTCGTCCGCGGTCTGGTACGTGCGGTCTTTGCTACTGAAACGCTGGCACTCGGCATCAATATGCCGGCTCGCAGTGTCGTACTAGAAAAACTCGTGAAATTTAACGGTGAAGCTCACGTAGATCTCACCCCCGGCCAGTACACTCAGCTCACTGGCCGTGCGGGGCGACGTGGTATCGACACGATTGGTAATGCGATCGTGCAGTGGGCACCAGCGATGGATCCGCAACGCGTCGCGGGGCTTGCCTCAACCCGCACCTATCCGCTGATTTCCACGTTTGAGCCCGGCTACAACATGGCGATCAACCTGCTCAATAACTTGGGCATGGACGATGCACTACGCCTGTTGGAAAAGTCGTTTGCCCAGTATCAAGCTGACGGTTCGGTGGTGGAAGAAACACGCGAGATCGAACGCGCAGTCCATCGCGTCGACAAGCTACGAGAACAGCTCAACGACGCGATCGCGGCCTTCGCACCGCCTTCGACTGACGACGAAGATCCCGCGCAATTGCTATCCGAATACGTCGAACTGCGGAAACGCCTCAGCGTGGAAGAGAAGTCTGCGAAAACCCGGGCCAAGGAAGAACGCAATGACGAAACCCGCGCTATTTTGGCGAAGCTGCAGATCGGTGACGTGATTGCGTTACCAAGCAAGAAACGGCCGGTCCTGGCAGTTGTCAATACGCCTGCTAATCAGACTGCTGACCCACGTCCGTGGATCACCACCGAAAAAGGCTGGTCGGCGCGCATTGATTCCAGTGGCTTTGAGAATCCGCCAGCGATCATTGGCCGCATGAAGTTACCGCCAAAAGCTGTGAAAAATCCCCGGCGACACAACCACGTTGTCGTCGACAAGTTCGCGAAAGAAAAATACCCCCGGCCCAAGAAGATGAAACTACGGGCGCGGGTGCGCGATACGCAACGCATCACAAAGATTCGCACAGCGATGAAAGAACACCCGGCACATGCTTGGCCGGCTCTGGAGCGCGAACAACTCACCCAGCTGGCGCAAAAATATGTGCGCCGGAAAAACGAACTTGCGCGGCTGCAGGACACCGTTGATAAAGCCACAGAAACCCTCGGTGATATGCTGCGGCGCATCGTCGATCTGCTCACTGAACTTGACTACGTGGACGTTATCGATGGCGAACCCACGGTGAGTGCGGAGGGTGAGAAGCTTGCGCAAGTGCATAATGCTTCGGATTTGTTAGTCGCGCAGTGTCTAAAGCGCGGGATTTGGCAGAATCTCGACCCGGCAGAACTCGCCGGGGTGGTCTCAATGTGCACCTTCGAAAACCGTCGCGCCACTGGTGGGCAGGTATTTGAAGGCGTAACTGATGAGATGACCACGGCGATGGAGCACACCATGCGTTTGTGGGAGGAGCTCATTGCCGACGAGGCTCGACACGGGCTCCCGAATACTCGGGAACCAGAGCCTGGTTTTAGCATCGCGATCCACCAATGGTGTGCTGGTGCTCCGCTCGGGTACTGTCTGGCCGCAGCCGCGGAATCCGGTGCTGAGCTGACTCCTGGTGATTTTGTGCGCTGGTGCCGCCAAGTCATCGACCTGTTGCAGCAGGTGGCAAAGACTGGCTATAGCGGTGATATTAAGCGCATGGCCGGACAGGCAATTGGTGCCATTAACCGCGGCGTGGTGGCTATTGGCAGCTAGGGGCTTCCCGGTAGGGTAGTGCACATGCCTGTCGTGATGTTCTTTTTCTACATGCTCTCCGAAATCTTGGCTTTTTGGGCGGTCGCTAGCCTCATTGGTTTCGGTTGGGCGATGTTGGCGTTGTTGGCCACAGTAGTGTTGGGAATCTTAATCACGCGTATCGAGGTTCGCCGCATTGCAGCGACCCAGGCGTCGTTGCTGCAACGTTTGCGGGCGCAGCGCAATGGTTCGCTTGCCGACGACTCACACGCTGCCCCGAATTTACGCCAAGCAGGGAAATCCGCTGGTGATATTGGTTTAACCTTAGCTGGTGCTTTCTTGCTAGCGGTGCCAGGTTTTGCCACTGCGTTCGTTGGCCTGTTGCTGGTATTCCCGCTAACCCGACCGATTATTCGGGGCTTTTTGCTGGGCCGGATGCAGCGCAGCGTCGAAAAGTTTGGTGTTCGTTTCTTCGAAGCTTCCCCGACCGGGCGCAAGCATGCTAGTTATGGCAGCTTTGGTTTCGCCGACGGCCGTACTCACGGTTCGTCGAATAGTGCTGACTTTGGTAAGACCTCTGGCAACTCCTCAGACAAGACGGCGTCGGCAAGCGATGACGTGCTCGACGAAGAAGAATTGCGTCAATGGGCAGAGTCAATGAGTCCAGAAGATTTTGCTACCGGCAGCAACAACTCAGTCAGCGATGACAACAACAAGCACCACGAACACGATAAGAACACCGGGGCCAGCGACGAGTCTGGCAACAAGAACTCGGATGACTAGAACGAGATGCTTGCTTTCATCCTTCGCTTAATTCTGGCTGCAATCTCGGGCGCTGCAGCTTTTACTTCTTATGAACCACTCGGCTGGTGGCCAGCCGGCATTTTCGCAGCAGGTTTATTCTATTTTGCTCTGCTTCCATGGCCACAGGCGACTAAGACGCGTCCCACCATGGCACAGGGGGCATTGCTGGGATTCGTCCATGGCATGGCCTGCTACTTGCTATTACTTCCCTGGATCGGTGAGTTCGTCGGCAATCCACCCTATATTGCTTTGGCCGTGGCATGTTCGCTCTATGCGATCCTGACTGGTCTGGGTGGCATCGCCGTGGCACGCTCCCCATGGGGCTTTCTGGCGTTCCCGTTCTGGTATTTGGCGATCGAGTTTGCACGCAGCTCGTTTCCGTTTGGTGGCTTCGCGTGGGTTCGTCTGGCATGGGGCCAGGTTGATGGGCCGCTCGCGGGTCTTGCACAGTGGGGTGGTCCGGCCCTGGTCACGGTTGCAGCGGTGCTGATTGGGGTTGGTATTGCACAATTGTGCGCCACACAGATATTAACGAGTGCTCGTGCCAACGCTCGGTTGGTCAGTGTGCGGGTGACAAGCGTCGTGGCCGTTCTTCTGCCGCTGCTCGGCGGGGCAGTCGCGACTTTTCAGCTTAACCGGCCGGACAACACCTTCGACACGATCACCGTGGCGGCAATTCAGGGCAATGTTCCGCGTCTGGGCCTGGATTTTGCCGCGCAACGCAGTGCGGTACTGCATAATCACGTTCGCGAAACAAAGAAACTTGCTGCCGAAGGACAAGACGTCGACCTAGTAATTTGGCCGGAAAATTCCTCTGATGTGAATCCGTTTAGTGATCGCGACGCCTACGATGCCATCGCCAGTGCGGTCGATGCTGTTGATACTCCTGTTGTCGTCGGCACAATCACCCGCCGGGATGGCGATCCATATAACACCATGCAGACGTTTTTGCCTGACAGAGATGTCCAGAATGGCCAACCGACGATGACGCCGGGGGAGTTCCACGACAAGGTCTACCTGCAACCATTTGGCGAGACTTTGCCGATGCGCAGTTTCTTCGAAAAGCTTTCTGAATATGCGGAAATGGCCGGTAATTTCGTACCCGGTAATGGCAACGGTGTGCTGCACATTCCCACCCGCCACACTGCTGATATGGTCAATTCGCGGAACTCGGACGAACCCGTCGATCTGACCGCAGGTCAGCGTGACATCGCCGTGGGTGTGGCCACCTGTTATGAGGTCGCGTTCGATGAGGCATTCCGGCGCTCGATTGACAATGGCGCGAGTATTCTGACTTCCCCGACCAACAACGCGACCTTTGGTTTTACGGACATGACCTATCAGCAACTGGCGATGTCGCGGATGCGCGCCATTGAGACCGACCGTGCAATGGTCGTGCCAGCCACCAGTGGAGTATCTGCCCTGATTGATCCAGCAGGAAAAGTCCTGGCTGATACCGAGATTTTCGAGGCGAATCATCTCGTCGATACTTTGCCGCTGCGCTCCGGAATTACCCCAGCAGTGCGATTCGGGCAGGTCCTTGAACTGGCATTCGTTTTAGTTGGAGTAGTATTGGGTAGTCTTGCTGTGATACGTCGTCGCATGAAGGAGTAACCCGACATGGCTGAGTCCGCTGCACCGTCTGCGAAAACTCTCGTGATCATTCCGACCTACAACGAAAAAGAAAACTTACCTCGTATTGTAGGTCGCCTGCGCACGGCACAGCCTGAGGTTGATGTGTTGATCGTCGACGATAATTCGCCGGATGGCACGGGTGAGCTTGCCGACGAACTCGCCAACACCGGCGACCACGTGTATGTGCTACACCGCGCTGGTAAAGGCGGATTATGTGGTGCTTATGTCGCTGGTTTTCGCTGGGGTCTGGAGCGCGGCTATCAGGTCTTGTGTGAAATGGATGCCGATGGCTCGCATGCACCAGAACAGCTCTACCTGCTACTCGATGCTATCGATAATGGGGAAGACGCCGTGATTGGTTCCCGCTATGTGCCTGGCGGGGAAGTAGTCAACTGGCCGAAAAATCGTGAGTGGCTCTCGCGCGGCGGCAATGTGTATATTTCCTTGGCTCTCGGTGCTGGACTGTCTGATATGACTGCCGGGTACCGGGCGTATCGTAGGGAAGTTCTCGAGGCACTGGATCTCGAGGAGCTGTCGAATGCCGGATATATTTTCCAAGTGGACCTGGCTCGCCGCGCCATTCAGGCGGGGTACGTCATTGCCGAAGTTCCTATCACGTTCACCGAGCGGGAATATGGCGAATCCAAGCTTGACGGTTCTTTTGTGACGGATTCGCTAGCAGAGGTGACCAAGTGGGGAGTTGCGCACCGTAGTAAACAAGTGCGGGAACTGGGCTCCGCGATGGCTTCGTTGGCTACACACGAGTTGCATGAATCTTCGTTGGCGCAGGCACCGGCACGTGTGTCGTCATCGGCACGAAAATTTTCCGCGGTGTTCAAGGACTTTTCTGCGCAGCTAAAACAGCAACTGCGTTAGAGGGTACTGCGTTAATTTCACCGATCGCTAACTTCACCGAAATTTCGCTCACCCGAGATTGCGCGCAGTTTGCCGCGCGCAATTTACTGTGTGCTTTTTACAAATAGTGCCGTGAAATAGCTTAAATACGGTGGACTATTTGCAAAAAACGCACCAGGTTGCACAAAGGCGTATAAGAGCGAACAAAGGCGCCAGCCCCACGAACTGATAGGTGGGTGGCTGGCGCCTTTGCTGTGTAGCAAGCTCTCAACGATAAGCTCTTACAGGCAGACGGTTACTTTCCTTCGGCTTCCTGCTGTTCTTTTTGCTCTTTCAGCAATTTCGCTGCGGTACGGCGACGCTTACGCAGGTGCTCGATGCGTTCTTCGAGCAATTTGTCGAGTTCTTCGATGCTGCGGCGTTCACACAGCATGTCCCAGTGGGTACGAGGTGGTTTTACCGGCTTGGATTCGACACCTTCGCCTTCTACTAGCGTTCCCCATTTACCGTTTTTGCACAGCCACTCTTCGGGGATTTCCGCATCGTCGGCAAAAGGTACCTCGTAAATTTCGCCGTCTTCGGTGCGGTATTTCACCATTTGGCGTGGTGCCAGGTCATGGTCGCGGTCAGTTTCGTAGCTGACGGCACCCATGCGGCTGCCGCGCAATACGCGATCTGCCATATGTGGGACACATCCTTATATTATTCCGGGGGCATCAACAAAACTTGTGGCACCACACAGTGCCAAAGATTCGTCAGGATAACGATCTACCACTATAACGCACAAACGCCTGGATTTGTTCCCGCTCTGTGGAAACTGCTTGGCTGCCAATTCTTTCTGTATTTTTCTGAGCTTTTCGGTTTTTGGCGGTTCTTTTCGTCTCTTTTCGTCAATAGACTAAAATCGACAGGGTGTCTACCTACCAACAAACTCGCCCTAAACCATGCCAGTGGTGCGGCGGAGAGGTTGTATCACAAGGCCGTGGGCGTCCGCGTAAGTACTGCAGTAGTTCTTGTAAGCAGCGGGCCTACGAGCAACGGCAAAATTTATCCGGCACGGAAATTGCTCCCGATGCCGTAATATTGAGCAAAGCTAAAGCTGATATGCTGCATGATTCGCTGTTTCAATTGCGCTGTGCGGCAGAAGATATAGCGTGGGCTGCGGCAGAGGATGCTTCTGCAGACGAGCTCGGGCAGCTATGCACGGAGTTAATTGATTTGGCGCGTTCGATTGAGAAGTTGAGGTAATGATGAAAAAGTCTCCTGTGAAACGCCGTAAATCTATCATCGTGATTTTCGTCGTGCTCATTGTCCTTTTGGCGCTTCTCAGCGTGGTCCCGCTGATGTACCGGCTCATCACCGGCCCCGGGGTCAAGACCGAACCCTTAAGTGATTCGGGTGCAGCAGCCGCATCGACACCGGTGGATGGCAACTGGGAAATCGTTGAAGGAAAGAACCCGAATATTACCTCGGTGGGATTTACCTTCTCGGAGATCCTGCCGGGCGATGAACGGGTGACTTCTGGCTCCACAGGTTATGTCACTGGGCACGCAAAAATTAGCAACTCCACGCTGGAATCAGCCACCGTGGACGTTGATATGGACCAGTTGACAACCGATCGGGACGTCCGGGACGTCAACATGAAAGACAAGCTGTTTGAAACCAGCAAGTTCCCGACGTCCACGTTCACACTGACCGAGCCAGTGGATGTCTCTAAGGTGCCGGAAGATGGCACCGCGGGCGAGGTTACTGTGGCTGGCGAGCTCACGATCAAGGAGCACACGGAGCCTGTCGAGGCGAAGTTCCAGGCACTGCGTGATGGCGATCTGCTGATCGTTTCCGGTGAAGTGGAGATCAACCGCGAAGACTTTGGAGTGCATTCGCCGGATCTGATTGCCGCCAAGATTGCCGAAACTGGCACGGTGGATATCCGGCTAAGCTTTGCCAAAACGGACGAGCAATAATCGGCGCATCGGTCATTCACCACTGTGCCACCACTTCTATAATTGTCCGATAATTGACATTATGTCACTTTAAGGATTGGCGGTCTTCCTTGCTCACAGATATTCTCAGCTGGGCTGCGGTCATGGCACTTCCCGGCCCTGATATCGTCGCGATCGGTACACAGGTTTCCCGGCACGGCCATCGAGCCGGTTTTGCTACTGCTACAGGCGCCACCGTTGGCGTTGCTACCTGGTCGATACTGTCGCTGGCCGGCATCACGGCGTTGTTGACTGCCGTTCCCGCGTTATCGGTCATTTTGCCTGTGCTCGGATCCTCTGTCCTGATCGTGCTCGGACTACTCGCAATCAAAGGTGCTTTTTCTGCCCAGCGTGCAGCTACACGGGCCACCACGGTCAACCGTTCTTCGCCGGAATCGAGTGTTGCCGACTTGCCTGTTCCAGCAGGCTCCACACCTGCTGCACCCGCAACACCAACGACACAATCAACCACAGCAGCCCAGCATGCCCCAGTCTGGTTCCGCGCGTTCCGCTTGGGTTTGATTACGAATCTCTCGAACCCAAAAGCCTTGGTGTTTTTCAGCTCTTTTTCACGCCGCTGATGAACCACTACTCCGGCGTCAGCGGCAAGGCAAGTATGCTCGGGATCTTGCTCCTGGTCAGCCTAATGATCTTTTCAGCTATGTCCATAATTATGAAAGCCGCTTCTCATGTCCCAGCTGCGCACCATCCTGCTCTGAAACTTCTGCCCGGAGTGGTCTTCCTCATTATCGGTACCTACTACTTGATTGAAACCATAAGCTAAGTCAATACCTCAAACGGAATCTCAAACGCATGCCATTACCGCAGGTATGATGACAGGCATGGCTGAACGAAAGATTGACGCACTCGCCCTGTCGGAAGCCTCCAGCTACGAGGATTATCTCGCGAAAGCCCAGGCGCGCGGTTTCGACTTCGAACTCAAGAAATCCGGTGTGCAAGATGAAATGCTGCGCCGCGGCTGGTCGGTCGTCGCACCATATTTTTTGCGTCCGAATATCGCTCCGGATGGACCGCTGCCAGCCATGCCAAAAATCGAGCGTGACGACGAGGGCAAGATCGTCAAAGCCACCGCAAATCCGCAGCTCGCGCAATTTTTGTCCAGGGCCTGGAACATCAACAGCCGTGTAGACCTGTTGAAATCTGCACAACAGGCCTCACAACGCACCCATGACAAAGCCTATGAGGCTGGTCGGGCGATCTTGCAGGAGATCCGCGAATTACCTCTAGAACAACGAGCTGGGCACACCAGCGTGCTGGTTAATGAATTATCGGGCGCACTGCCGGAAGTCCCTTTCGCCACCTTGGAAAAAGAGGCGCAGCGGTTATTGAAACCACTGCTCAACCCGGATGCGGAACTGTTGATCCCGCAACGACTGCCTGACAGCCTGGCAGGATTCTATTTTGCTGCTGCGGTGCGTCAGCTCAACTTGGGTGCAGGTGCCGGGTTCATTAAACCTAGCGAAGTCCGCCCGATCATCGTCAAATGTGTGCTCGGTATTGCACGCGCGTACGACACCTGGGAAGAATACGTCGCGGCTCTGATCTACGGCGAAGCCATGCTGGCCAGCAAGATTGGTGACCATTTCCGGTTTATCTTCCATAATGCTGCTGCCCTGCTCACTGCCACTGACTCACCGTGGGTGGAACTTCCCTTGCACACCGAGACTTTCCCGCCGATTAAGTCCAATAGCTACAAAGAGATCTTCTCGTCGATGCAAGCCAATGCACAGCAGCTTCCCGTCGCGGTAACAGGTAAACTTGCCGACGATCTGCGCCTCGGGTGGTCGCTGCAGGCGCCGTATCTGGTAGGCAGCAAGATCCCTCTGGATGCACCTGCCACCTACGACGAGCAACGTGTGCAAGAAATTTGGCAGCACTTGGAAAACCAGCACCAGGTTTCTGATACGGCTAGTTTGCGCACTGCAATCGGGAAATACCTCGACGAACCTGATCACGAAGCCTACCGGGTGATCCGCGACGAGCTGCAAGAGGTCCGCAGTTGGGATGTGGAAAAGCGCCGGACTGATGGACTCGAAAAAATCACCACTGCCCTACGAAGCAAATATGCCAAAGCAGCTGCACCCGAGCACACCAGCGAAGATATCGACAAAGCTGTCTCGTCTACCGCTGCACAATTAGCGAAATTGCTGTTGGTGGAAGACATTGACCTGTTTTTGCCGAAAACTTTGCCCAGCTCATTAGCGGGTTGGCGCATCGCGCAAGGCGTACGTCTGGCAGCCATGGGCTTTGCCACCAAGCTATTGACTGAGGACGAGGCCAATGAATTCGCGGCGGTTGGCGCTGACAAAGCGAAAAGCAACCACACCGATTGGCGTGATTTCGGTGATGGTTTCCTCGTCGGCCGTCTATGTGAAAGTGGGCAGGTCGATGGTCTGCAGCAACGGATGATGGCATCGACTGCCGGCGCCCTCGCCTCCAAGCAGTCTCCGTGGAGTGAATTAGCGCTGCGCTAACCTGCTGGCTAACGGCGGCCGCGCCGGTGCCGGTGGGTCGCCGTAAATTGCACGGCATCGAGCATTCCCAGATCCAACAGGGTCTCGCGGAGTGCCAACTGGAATACCCATAGGCGCCGGTAGACCGCATCGAAGCCGCTCGCCGCCGCTTCCCGCATGTGGCCTTCGAAAAAACTGCGCTGCAGCTGCAGCGATTTGCGGTAATGCGAACCAAAATGGGTCTGTTTAATAATCCGCAATCCCGATTTTTGGTCGAATAACTTGTGGTGGCTGGTGGTATCAAGATAATCCAAGCCAGGCCAGATATACGCGCGTAATGCTAATAATGCATTGCGCGCAGACGCTGTCATGCCGTCAGTAGCAACCAGGGTTTGCAGTCCCAGTTTGCCACCTGGTGCAAGTAATCGCCCCGCGTGCCGCAAGAAATACACGCGGTCCGTCCGCGACAGGTATTCAAATGCCTCCATGCACCCGATGGCGTCGTAGCGGCCCTGCCAGTCACTCGGTGTTGGCAATGGGTTCGAAATGTGCTGGGTGTGCACGAAATCCTCTACCCCGGCGAGCACGAGATCGTCGCGAAGTGCTGCCAGATGCTCTGCATCATTACTGAGCGTATCGACGACCGCGCGACGTCGACCAGCAACTTCCGCGAGCACCGAGCCGTTGGCGGGAAATTCTAACAGGTGGCTAGACGCTGTTACTCCAAGATCATCGAGCAAAAATTGTGCGGCGCGTGCTTGGGAATCATGAAAATCATCGCGTTCGACATCTTGTGGTTCCGAGATCGATGTGACGTCGATGAAATGGTGTTTAGGTTCGTGATTACCGTGCTGCCCTGGGACATAACTCGTCATCGAATCCCGCACCGTCGTCGCCACGCCCGTCGAAAAGATTCCGGCAAAACTACTGGTTTTTTCATCGGAATACAGTCGCACCAAGTCAGCGGGGATCTGTCCGCCGTCATACGGTGCAACCGGCACCTGCACCTTACCGCGTGGCGCATAGCCGGTTGCAAGCAACCGAGTCAGTACTTTGACTAGTGCTGCAGAATCCGGTGTGCGCCACTCTCCTGCCAAATATGATTCGACGAATCCAAGCCAGCCCGCTTGCGCGATGCGTGCAAACAGGGATTCCTGATCAATGATCAAGTCGGGTTGAGCGCCCGGGTCCAATTCCAGCCCAGCGTTGCGGCACGCTTTCGCAAAATGTGCCTCCGCGATTCGCGCACGCAATGGCAGAAGTGATCCGCCCGGCACTGTGGCAATGGACGGCCATGCTTGCGCATCGATCGCTGCAAGATGAGCCAGTTGTTGCTCGTGCACACACTCTCCTTGCAAACGCTTCCGGGCGACGGCGGAATTAATAAGTCCCATTGATTTTAGCAAAGTGTTTCTGGCCACTAGACTGTGTAGGCGTATATTTAACTGTGTACTTATTCAAATACACTGCTCAACTTCTACGAAGAGGTATCTATGTCGCAAGCGCACCGTCCTGCAGGTGATCGTCACCATGTCGTCGTCATTGGCTCCGGCTTCGGTGGCCTGAACACGGTCCAGGGGTTGGCTCATTCCGATGTCGATATCACCCTGATCGACCGCACCAACAGCCACCTATTCCAGCCAATGCTCTACCAGGTAGCGACTGGCCTGGTCTCTGCCGGTGAGATCGCTCCTTCCACCCGTCAGCTGCTGCGCAAGCAGAACAACGTTGATGTGGTGCGGGGCGAGGTCACTGCCATCGATATCGAGAAGCAGACCGTCACTGCCTCTCAGGGCGATATCGTAAAGGATTTTGCTTACGATTCCCTGGTGGTCGCCGCCGGTTCCAACCAAGGCTACTTTGGCAACAACCACTTTGCGCAGTACGCACCAGGAATGAAGAGCATTGACGATGCCCTCGAGATTCGTTCGCGCCTGTTGGGCGCATTCGAGCGCGCTGAGTTGACCGATGATCCAGAAGAGCGTGCTCGTTTACTGACTTTCGTCATCATCGGCGCCGGCCCAACCGGTGTTGAATTGGCTGGTCAGTTGGCAGAATTGTCGAAGCGTGGCCTGAAAGGCACCTTCAAGAATATTTCGCCAGAATCCGCGAAGATCATTCTTCTCGACGGCGCGCCGCAGGTGTTGCCGCCATTCGGCAAGAAGCTGGGCAAAAAGGCGCAGCGCACCTTGGAAAAGCAGGGCATCGAGGTGCGCCTGAACGCCATGGTGTCCGAGGTGGATGACGACAAGGTTGTCTACAAAAACATGACTGACGATTCCGTGCACACCATTGAATCGCCAACCAAGGTCTGGTCCGCCGGTGTCGAGGCTTCCCCACTGGGCAAGATGGTTGCACAGCAGGCTGACGTCGAATTCGACCGCGGTGGCCGCGTATCCGTCAACGAAGATCTCACCGTTGGTGACTACGACAATGTTTACCTCATCGGTGACATGATGTCGTTGAACCGACTGCCAGGCGTCGCCCAGGTTGCGATCCAGACCGGCAAGCACGTCGCCAAGCTCATCGATGCTAAGACCAGTGAGAACTCTGAGCAGGATCCGAAGGAAGCCTTCGACTACTTCGACAAAGGTTCGATGGCTATCATCAACCGCGGCAACGCCGTGGTGAAGATGGAAAATAGCGAGATCACCGGATTCATCGGTTGGCTCATGTGGCTGGTTGTCCACGCCCAGTTCTTGACCGGTGTGCGCAACCGCTTGTTCACGGTGTTGAACTGGACCAGTAACGTCGTCTCCCGCAACCGCGGCAACTTGGAGATCACCGAACAGCAGCGCCACGGCCGTAACGCTTTGCTGAAACTGGGCAAGGCCACCGCCGACGATGACGAACAGCCAGTCGAGGTCAAAGACACCAAGCGCGTGCAGGGCTAGTCATTTCTGTTAGCAACTTGAGCTAGTGATCGTGGACTAAGAATCGGTCTACGATTTCGGGCTAGTATTCGCCGCGAATTTCGCTAGCCTAGAGGACATGAAGACGAATGCTCGTATCTTGTCCATCGCCGGCACCGATCCCACAGGTGGTGCCGGCGTTCAAGCTGATCTCAAATCTATCGCCGCCGCCGGTGGCTTCGGCATGTCTGTAGTTACCGCGCTGGTAGCACAAAATACCCAGGGTGTACGCAGTATTCACACCCCACCGCAGGATTTTCTGCGCGAACAACTCGCCAGCGTGGCTGATGATGTCGAGCTTGATGCCGTGAAAATCGGCATGCTCGGCGACAGCGCTACCGTCGATACTGTCTCTGAATGGTTACGCGGCCGGAGTAACACCACAGTGGTCTTAGACCCGGTCATGGTTGCTAGCTCCGGTGACCGGTTGTTGCAGTCAGAGGCCGAAGCCAAAGTGCGCGAGCTCTGCAAACATGCTGATGTCATCACGCCGAATCTGAAAGAACTCGCCGTGCTCGTCGAAGACGACGAAGCTACCGATTTCGACGCTGCTGTGGAACAAGCCCAGAGGTTCGCGAAAACCCATGATGTCAACGTCATTGTGAAAGGCGGCCATCTGGATGGCTCGATCGCTGATAACGCGGCCGTCAGCGCCGATGGCTCGGTACATCGCGTTCCTGCAGTCCGGGTCGACACCAAAAACACGCATGGCACCGGATGTTCCTTATCTTCTGCCCTGGCTACCCGCTTAGGTGGTGGAGAGACTCTACACAGCGCACTCGAATGGTCCACCCACTGGTTGCACGAGGCCATTGCCACTGCCGATGCGCTCGGCGTCGGTAAGGGAAACGGTCCGGTGGACCATTTCCATCAGCTACGTCGTTTCGCCGCTAACGCGGATACCACGCCGTGGACTTTCCCGGTCAACGACGATGCACCGGCTCCAGCCATTGCTGCACAAGGCCCACACACCAGCCAGCTGTGGGAACAGACCGGCACACTCTGGCGCCAGATCATGGAGTTGCCATTCATTAGTGCGTTGACCAGCGGCGAGCTTTCTGAAGACGATTTCTTGTTCTACCTGGCACAAGACGCGTTGTACTTGGAATTGTATTCCCGCGCGTTAGCTCGCTTGTCGACGATCGCGCCGACCGCAGACGAGCAAGTCTGGTGGGCGAAGGCAGCGCAGGAATGCCTGACCGTCGAAGCTGAGTTGCACCGCTCGTTCGATGTCCCGAAGGTAGACCCCTCCCCGATTACCGCAGCCTACACCGATTTTTTGGTCGCCCGCACGTTTACCGATGATTACGCCGTCGGTGTAGCCGCAGTGCTGCCGTGCTTCTGGTTGTATGCAGAGATTGGCGAGGCAATTGCCCAGCACAATCACGCGCAGCATCCCTATCATTCTTGGTTGGAGACCTATAGTGACCCGGATTTCGCCGAGGATGCACGCACAGCGATTCGCGTCGTCGAGCAGGCTTTTGCCAACGCCAGCGAATCCACCCGCAAACGCGCAACCCGCGCATATCTGATGGCTTCGGCGCACGAACGAGAGTTTTTCGACCAGGCTGCACGCAGGCAGCGCTAAAGTACGATCCGCAGATTTCGGGTTACCCCAGATTGTGCTGTACCTAGCTGTTTGTCTGGGCCGCGAATTGTTCGCGCAGCTCCTTCAGCGACGGCCCCACTACCATGGTGCGCAAGGTGGTGCGGGCTACTAATGCTTCGTGGTTATACATTTCCACGTTCCATAGCTGGGTGCGTTTGCCAGTCTGAATTGGGGTTGCGATCGCTTCGATGCGGCCATCTTTGACTCCCCGAATAAAATCTGTGCTGTTATTCACTCCAACGCACGGGCTTTGTGCGCTAATCATGGATGCTACTGAGGCCAGAGATTCCGCAAGCGAACAGAACACCCCGCCATTCACACTGCCCGCATATTGCAGGTGCGTGCTGTTGACGTCAAGATACGCGCGCACTTCGGTGGGACCGGCATGGGAATACACCACTCCAAGGTGGCTGTCGAGCCCAAGCTCTGATTTGTTGAGCTCATCGAGTTCTTCCGGGCGCAATTGCCTGGTCTTGGCTGTCGTGACTGCTTCTAAATAACCCATGGATTTACTCTATCCGAACTTCACACAATCAGTGTTAAACCCGACACATTCCACCGGCTGGTCGCAGAAGTATCACCAAATACCGGCAGACTACACCGAGGACCCGCCGGGCACCCGCACTGGCAGAAGGTAGACTAAGCAGTCATGAATGAGCAGCAGTCTTCCCAGCAGTTAGCAGATATCGCGGTGGTCGGCGTCGGCGTGATGGGCTCGAACTTGGCCCGGAATTTCGCACGCCATGGCTACCGCGTCGCGCTGTATGATCAGCGCCCAGAAAATGTGGATACTCTGATTTCCGAGCATGGCGACGAGGGAGAATTCGTCCCCACCCGGAATTTAGACGAACTTGCCGCTAATCTGTCCACCCCACGTCGCGCCTTGCTCATGGTGCCAGCCGGTACGGCCACCGACGCCGCCATCGATGATCTCGTGGAGGCTTTCGATGAGGGCGATATTCTTATCGACGGCGGCAACTCGTTGTATACCGATACGGTGCGGCGTGAGCGCGCCGTCGCTGTCACCGGCCGCTTGTTTGTGGGCGCTGGAATTTCCGGCGGAGAAGAAGGCGCATTGCACGGTCCGTCCATCATGCCTGGTGGCCCCCGAGAATCATGGGAATCCATCCGCCCGCTGCTGGAATCGATCGCCGCCAAGGTCGATGGCACCCCGTGCGTGCGCTACATCGGCGCGAATGGCGCCGGGCACTTCGTGAAGATGGTGCACAACGGCATCGAATACGCTGATATGCAGCTAATCGGCGAAGCCTACCACCTGCTGCGCCATGGCGCTGGCCTGGAGCCGGGACGCATCGCTGAAATCTTCCGCGAATGGAACGCTGGTGACTTAGATTCTTATCTCATCGGCATTACCGCGGATATTCTGGAGACCGCCGACCCCGATACCGGTGCACCGATGATAGACGTTATCCAGGATGCAGCCGGCCAAAAAGGCACTGGCCGATGGACCGCTAAAGAAGCACTGGATCTGGGCATCCCAGCTACCGCGATCGGGGAAGCTGTCTTTGCGCGCGCATTGTCGTCGTCGACGGAACTTCGTGCGGCAGCGCTCAAACACTTCCCCACCGGAAACCTTGCTGATTTCGCATCCCTGGGCATCAGCGTCGAAGAATTCATCGAGCACGTTCGGCGCGCGCTTTATGCATCGAAGCTGATTGCTTATGCGCAGGGCTTTGATCTTATCGCTGCTGGTTCTGCGGAATACGACTGGAAGATCAATCCTCGTGATCTCGCAGCTGTCTGGCGTGGTGGTTGCATCATCCAAGCAGCGTTTTTGGATCGCATTGATAATGCCTACGAAAAGCTTCCGGAACTGCCATCACTACTGTTGGATTCCTATTTCACCGAAGAGCTTTCCGGGTTGCTTGATTCCTGGCGCACCGTTGCAGCCTCTGCGATCCAGTTGGGCCTAGCCGCTCCGGTATTTAGTTCGTCGCTTTCCTACTACGATTCGCTGTGTTCGCAGCGGCTTCCGGCGGCCATGGTGCAAGCACAGCGTGACTATTTCGGAGCCCATACCTACCGCAGAATTGATACCGAAGGCGTGTTCCATTTGGATTGGACCGGCGACAAGTCGCAACAACAGCGCCGTTAATGGGCAAGGCGATGCCGGATTCCAGACTGGCAGGGGTATAAGCAGCCAGCGCACCGGTTGCTTATACCAGTCCCATCCAGTTCCAGTAGGTGGCGGAAAACAGCAATACCAGCAAATAGGCAACAATGGTGAGCGGAATACCCGTTTTCAGGAAATCTCCACGGGTAAACGCCCCGGTGCCGTATGCCAACATATTCTGCGGTGCAGAAACCGGCAGCAGGAAGCCGAAGCAAATAACGAACTGTTGGATAACCACAAATCCGATGCTGGCATCGCCGGAAGCCACGGTCGTCGACAAGGCGATAAAGACCGGAATCAATGCCGATGCCAGCGATGTTGCCGAGGCAAAGCCTAAGTGAATCAGGATATTAAACAATGACACCAACGCGATGGTGGCTAATAGCGGCATAGAATCCAGCCCCATGGCGCCAAAAGTCTGCTCGGATAGCCAGCTGGCCGCGCCGGTGTTCAACAAAAATGTACCCAGCGAAATTCCCACGGCAAAGACAATGAGCGTGCCCCACGACACCAAGTCCTGGGCGGTCTTCCAGTCGAATACACCGACCTTGGGCAACAGCATATAGCTGACCGCGACGACGGTGGCCACGGGCGCGGAGACCGGGTGCAGAATATCGCCGGTGGCCCAGACAAACAGCAACAAAACAGCTACTGCCACCAGGCGTTTTTCGTGGCTGGACATCGGACCGAGTTCCGCGAGCTTCTGCTCGATCAATTCCCGGCCACCGGAAATGGAATCAGCCTCCGGTTTGATGGTCGCGCGCATAATGAAAAACAAGGCAATCGACATCAGTACCGACCATGGGGCGGCCCAGATGAACCACTGGCCCCAGGAAATGGTTTCGCCAAACTCGTCTTGAATGAAGTTGAGTGCCACGAAGTTCTGCGCAGCGGCGGTTTGAATACCAACATTCCAAATGGATACCGCCTGCACGGCAGTGATGACCAGCAGGGAAGCCATCTTCGAGTTCGTCGACAAGCCAAAGGCCGCCACCATACCCAAAAGGATCGGTACGACGGCGCCAGCGCGGGCGGTTGCCGATGGGACGAAAAACGCCAGCAGTGTCGCGATGGCAATCGCACCGATGAGAATATTCGACGTTTTATCACCGGCGAGTTTCATCACCCAAAGCGCCAATCGCTCGTGCAAACCGGTAGCCTGCATCGCACCAGCTAACAGCAGCGCGGCAGCCACCAATGCGAGCGCTGAGGTGGAAAAGCCTTGCAATGCCGTGCCCAATGCTGCTGAGGTTCCGACAAGTTCGCCGGTGTCGGGATCCATCGATAAGCCCAACAACAGGGCAATCATACTGATGATCAAAAATGCACTGACCGGGTACGAGACTGCCTCTGTTACCCATAGCACGATGGCGAAAGCCAAAATCGCCAACGCCACCTGGCCTTCCCATGCCAGCGTGTCGATTGGCAACAGCAATACGCCCACCAGCGCAGCCACCGCGAGCAAAAACCACACTGGCTGTAACACGAAGCGCACATCGCGCTTTTTCTGGGACTGCTCGGGCGTGGCGACATCAGGAACTATATCGCCTTCTGGGGTTTTGACCTTCGTTCTGGGGAGAAAATGCTCGGCCACGGTAGAAATCCTTTGCGCGTTGTGGGAATAAACTGCCCTACACCTGTTACGCTACAACTCCCCCGGCGGCATGGAAGCGAAATTCGCTGTAAGTTCTGGCACATTCCATGCGGTTCACATGCGCTTTTATCTATACGCATCTAGGCGTGGCTCGGTGACAGGACAATGCATGCCGACGCGATAGACTAACCACTAATGACAATTCAACAAACAGAAACCACCTTCGCAGACCTGGGTTTGGCCAGGCCTATCGTGCACTTCTTGCGCCGCGAAGGAATCACCACCCCGTTTCCTATCCAAGCTCTGACCATTCCCGACGTTCTATCGGGCCACGACGTATTGGGCAAAGGCCCCACGGGCTCTGGAAAGACCTTCAGCTTCGGCTTGCCCATGTTGCATCGCTTGTCGACGTCTGGGGTCTCACGCCCTGGCCATCCACGAGCGCTCATTCTGGCGCCTACCCGCGAACTGGCGGCGCAAATCTCTGAGCGTTTGGAAGCACCGGCTGCCTCACTCGGTCTTCGTGTTTTCAGTGTGGTCGGCGGGGTCAACATCAACCCACAAATCCGGCGTCTTGCCGCACCGGTTGATCTCTTGGTGGCAACCCCGGGTCGGCTGCAAGATCTGCTGGATCAGAAAAAGCTGCAACTAGATCAGGTGCTGATAGCCACGCTGGATGAAGCCGATCAGATGGCAGATATGGGATTTTTGCCTCAGGTGACGAAATTGTGGAACAAGCTGCCTTCGCGCTGCCAGCACCTGTTGTTTTCGGCGACCTTGGACAAACAAGTCCAGGCGGTCGTCGACAAGTTTTTGCATGAGCCGCGCACGCATGAAACGGCCCCAGCGCACAGTTCTGTGGACACGATGGACCATGTCATCGCACACGTTGGCTCGCGGGAAAACCGCAACGAGATGGTGGAAAAAATCGCAGCGCGCAGCGGAAAAACCATCATGTTCATGCGCACCAAACATGGTGTTGACCGGCAGGTGAAGAAACTACGCCGCGTCGGTATCAACGCACTGGGTTTGCATGGCGATAAATCACAGGGTGCGCGCACGCTAGCCATCACTGGTTTTGCCGATGGTAGTTTGCCGGTCCTCGTAGCCACAGATATCGCCGCCCGCGGGATTGACATTTCGGATGTCAGCCTGGTGGTACACATTGATCCTCCCGCGGAACACAAGGCATATCTACACCGCGCCGGGCGTACCGCGCGCGCCGGTGCCAGCGGTACGGTACTCACGCTGGTTCTTGCAGATCAGGAAAAAGCCGTCACAGCCTTGGTGAAAAAGGCTGGTGTGACCGCCCGTACCGTCGCCGCACCAGGGCCGACAATGCCACAAGAATTGTGGGAGCTAACCGGTGCACGCGAGCCATCCGGCAATGCGCTGGAACAGAAACCACAAGCGGCGAATAATCAGCGCGTGGGGAAAGCTGGGACGAAAAAATCGGGCTCGCCCAAGTCCGGCTCCAAGAAGCCAGGCGAGCCGAAACAGGGCGGTAAAAAGCACGGCACGCGCAATTCGGGAGCCCAGAAATCCGGCCGACGCGGCCGCGGTGGCGCTAGCGCTAAGAAATCACGGGCGTGGGGCGGTAGTCCCGAGGTACGACGCGGTCGTTAGGCTACAAGCACCATGATTTATACCGAACAAGAATGGACTAGCCACGCCGCCAAGCATCGCCAGCGCGCCGAAGACCGGTTAGCACGCTACCGTAATCCTGGGAAAAAGCACCCGATTTATGATTTCTTGTTTGAGTATTATCCGGTCCGCCCAACGCATTTGAGGACGTGGCACCCGGGGTTTGGCACTGTGTTAGAAGGCAACCCGCCGCACGCAGACTGGCGGGATTACCGCCGAAGCGAACGCGGAGTCGAGCTGGACCTGGAAGCGTTCTGGCAGCGCCGCGGTTGTGCGATCGACTATATAGGAGACCTTTTAACGCGAACCGCTGCCCGACCGGCTCGTTTTGATTGTTTTGGGCTGCACGAATGGGCGATGGTTTATCGCACGAAAAACCCACGCCATGATTTACCGCTGCGGCTTGGCGCGGAAGGCACGAACGACGTCGTCGACAAGCACGATCTGCGCTGCACACACTATGATGCGTTCCGGTTTTTCACTCCCCCGGCTCGTCCGCTGAATATCACGGTGCTGGGCCGAGAAGATCAGCCAGAATGCGATCAGGGCGGTTGCGTGCATGTGACCATGGATCTGTATAAGTGGGCGTGGAAACTTGGGCCGTTAGTGCCCGGTGAACTCTTACACGAATGCTTTGACCTGGCAATTGCGGCCCGGGAATTGGATATGGAGGCCTCACCCTATGATTGCCGCGCCTGGGGTCTGGGGGTGGTCGCTATAGAAACCACCGCCGGGAAAAATGAATATGTCACACGCCAACGCGAACTTGCCGCCCGTGCAGAGCCAATCCGACACAAGCTCATAAACATTGTCGATAATGCGCAGCGGGCTAGACTAGGTGGCTATGGGGCGTCACTACACACCTGAGCAAAAGACACAGTTTTCCGGCGGATTCATCGCCACCATCATCGCGGTTTTGGTTGCGATTATCGCGTTGCTTGCGTGGTTGGTGCTCAGGAGCGGTTCCGAGGACACCAATTCCACTGCTTCTGGCGATAACGGGCAGGAATGCATTGAGGGTGATCTGCAGCTGCCGGTCGCCAGCGGTGATGCAACGCTCACACAGTCGCTGTTGGCCTCATGGAATGCAAGCAATCCGGTGGTTCGTGATCATTGTGTCCAAGCCGTGGTTGCTGACGACATCGCGCAGGCCGCGGTCTATATTGATGCTGATTCACCGCGGCTGCATCACGCCATTACCGCCGCAGACCGCAAGCCCGCAGCTACCGGCAAGGCCCCAAAAGTCGCAGGTCAGGCTGCCGGAATCTATGATCCGAATGCTGCCACCGACGCCGAAGTAGGCATTGACTTGCCTGCCGACGCAGTCGCCTACCCCGGTGATTCAGCGGCGTCTGCGGTGGTCGCGACAGCGCTTACCGACGATCCGGAAGCTGGGGCGGAGCTTCTTCTCCGTGATGAAGATACGGTGCTTGCCGACGCCGACGGGCCCGCTGCTGCAGTCCAGGCCATGAGTGCGCAGGATGCAGGAGCTTTCCGTGCCCTCGAAGGCGCATACGTGGAATACGCGGCGGTGGTACTGAACCAATCCGATGACATTGACGAAGAACAAGCCCGCGCGGCTCAAGTCTTTGTGGATGATTTGGCAGAGCAATACCATGGTTTTGAATCGACCCCAGAGGCCGAAGGGCAGGTAGAAGCCGAAACGGATACCGCTCGGCTGGATGCAACCGCAGTCTGGGATGCCTATTTGGCACGCACCACGCGTGATTTCAGCACCGCGGGAACCGCTGGCACTCACACCAATGCCGACGAGCAATTATTGGCAAGCACCGATACCCTATTCTTGTTGGATACGTCAGATGCCATGGCTGCTGGTTTTGCTGATACTGACCAAGGGCCTAGCCGCTACCGCGCAGCCGCGGATGCTATTGCTGCCAGCGCACCGGATATTAGCGCAGCTGGACATTCGGTGGCGTTGTGGAATTATTCGTCACCATTGAACCCCGGTGTGCAGCAGGGCTTTCGCCGTAATATTGGATTTTCCGATGGCGTAGAAACTGCACATTCTGTGCAGTTATTAGGCACCGGTGGTGTGCCACAAACTAATGAAGCTCTGCTTGCCGCCTCGCATGCCGTGCGGGAGTACTCCGCAAGTGAGCAGTCCGCTGACAAGCCTGCCCGCATCGTGTTGATTGCCTCCGGTACTGCGGATAGTTACCCAGAGTTTGCACAGCAATTCCGTGACGCGGCTGGTACTGACGTTGAACTGGCTGTGTTGTTCGTTGGAGCGGATGAGCCTGATGCGGCTTTGCGTGAGGTCGCGCAGCACATGCAGGTAATAAAAACCGCCGCAGAACTCGAGGATTCGCTACGGCGGGTAGTCGGGCTATAAGGCCCTCATGGGCCTTAATTAGTGGGCCTTAAGCTGAATTGGATTTGCGTTCGCGGCGGGCTGCCAGCTCATCGATACCGGCAACAGTCTCAGACTTATTGAGTTCTGGATCGACGCGTTCTGCTGGGAACGAACTGATGGTTCCACTGAGTTCTTTCATGATTCCTGGAATCGCAACGCCAAAAACGCCCTGGCCACCAGAAAGCAGGTCAATGACTTGTTCATTACTGTGGCATTCGTACACGCTCATACCGTCGGAGACCAATGTGATTTCTGCGATGTCATTGATGCCCCGTTCCCGCAAAGAGTCCACGGCCAAGCGGATATTCTGCAGGGAAATCCCGGTATCCAGCAGCCGTTTGACGATCTTCAACACGAGCACATCTTTGAAAGAATACAGACGCTGCGAACCGGAACCACGGGCATTGCGGATCGATGGCTTGACCAAGTTGGTACGCGCCCAGTAGTCAAGCTGCCGGTAGGTAATACCAGCGACCTGGCATGCGATTGGCACACGGTAGCCAAGTTGCTCATCGGGGCCGAGGTCAAACAGGGACTCCTGGACGTACGGTGCGTCCGAATACTCGGTGCGGTGGGAACGAGATGAGTTGATAGTCACGTAATTACTCCGATGGAAGTTTGGAATCCTGAAAGTTATTTAAGGTCAATCCTATTGTTCCGTCAAGAAGAATCGGTGCGACACGCCCTAAAGTCTCACTTAAGACTTTAGGGTTTTTCTATCTCTCATACCCCAGATATACACACTAGCCACACACCAGTAACCACAACAGCCACGTACGATGATTATTAGCACTTCCCTCACCCGCTGCGGTGATACCCAACGGATACCCAGCGTGCGCGACAGACACACAAAGACCGGCACCGCGTGTGCGGTACCGGTGCTGCAAGACGGGGCTGATAACTAAGCGTCAAACTCGTCGCGCAACGTGTTTTTCAACAGAC
Source organism: Corynebacterium sp. LaCa_70 (assembly GCF_058182015.1). Lineage (NCBI taxonomy): Bacteria > Bacillati > Actinomycetota > Actinomycetes > Mycobacteriales > Corynebacteriaceae > Corynebacterium > Corynebacterium sp. LaCa_70. Next base: position 1,161,716 of record NZ_CP190914.1, on the reverse strand, counting down.
TGGTGTGCAGCGAGACCACCAGCGCAGAAATTTGTTGGGATAATTCCTCAGCCTGCTGCTGCGCATTGTCTGATTTTCCGTGCGCTAAAGGGCCTGCTACTTGGGTAATCAGATCAGCTTGGCGACGCGCACCGTTACGCAAGGATTTCAGCAAGCGAATATCGAATCCGAGCTGCTGCAAGGAATGGGCGGTTGTCACCACACTGATATCATCTGCAGCGAAAAATCCAGCAACATCCGGGCGGATCAGCCCTGCACCAACCAGTTCAGTCACGAATTGCAGTTCCACACCGGCCTGGTGAGCAATATCCGTGTCAGTAAAGCTACGTGGGCCACTGGCGCGGAAGGAATCCGCGGACACCAACTGCTGGGCGGTATTAGCCCCCAGCAATGCAGTAACCTGACCGGAATCCATCGCCTCTAGTTGTTCGCGGATCACTTTCAACGGTAAATAATGATCCCGTTGGGTGACCAGGATATACCGCAAGCGCGCGATATCTTCCTCAGTAAACCGTCGGTACCCAGATTTGGTCCTCTGCGGCGAAATCAAGCCCTCGGATTCCAAAAAGCGGATCTTCGAGACCGTGATATCCGGGAATTCGGCGCGCAAAGATTCCAAGACCACGCCAATGGACTTCGCCTTGCGGGTCTTGCTCGCGCTACTTGCTTGTGACGCCGACTGGGATGCTGCTTGAGATGCTGGACTCACAACTACCTATTATTTCTTGGTATCAGCCAAAAAGACCAAACGAAACTTACCAATTTGGATCTCATCGCCAACGGAAAGCACCTGCGCATTGCGTGGTTCCCGGTTAACATAAGTGCCGTTGAGCGATCCGACGTCCACAACTTCGAATTCACCGTTGTTCACGCGGAATTCTGCGTGACGACGAGACACGGTGACATCGTCCAAGAAAATATCAGCCTCTGGGTGGCGACCTGCGGTGGTGGTTTCTTGATCCAACAAGAAACGCGCGCCGGCGTTCGGGCCACGCTTAACCACTAACAGCGCTACGCCCTCTGCGAGATTTTCCGTGCTTTCGGCTGCGGTGGTTGCACCAGCGCCGGATTCCATTTCTTTAATGAGATCCGCACGGAAGACCGAGGTAGTCTCCGCTTGTTGCTCCGGCGTACCGGTGTTTTCGCTCATGATCTATCCTCCGCATTGTCGGAAATATTGTCGTTAGTAATCCATCATAGCGCCTAAACGCCTGCCGCGAGAGCCATAGTTATTTTCTGTGCCCCGAAAAACACGGTAAATCCCATGAATGTAATTACTCACGATTAACGGAACAGATTACCGATACCTGACAGGGCAGAATTCCCCGAACCAGCCAGCGGATTATCGGAAACCATATACGTCCACGTTGCAGATGGTCGCGCCAGGCCCTCGTCGGCAAGATGAGCACCAGAAGCATCAATAGTGACCTCTCGGAAACTCTTGCGGGCAGCTTCTACCCCACGTCGCACGATTTCTTTAAACTCTCGCACGGCAATCCGGTGATATTCATCGATCGGGGTTTCCCGGGCAATGGCGCGCAGGTGAATCGATTCCCGAACATCGTCCATGTGCTCGAGGTGATCAGCCCACGCCAAATCCAGGTGGTAAAGCATGATTTCCCGGCTCGCTGCCACCAAAATATCTTCAGCAAGTCCTGCTGCACGCAACTCGTCGGCGCGCTGCGGTTCATACTCGGATAACTCCGCCCACGCTTTGTCTGTATCAAGCAAGCTTACGCGCCGCTCATCGATAATCTCTCGCTGATCTGCCAACAACTTATTGTACTTCCACGTCTGGCTATGGATTTCTAGCAACTGCGCTTCGGTCACCCGCTGGCAATGCGCAATGAAATCGACGATGCGTCCGGAATCAATCCGCCCGTGCTCATCCGGTTGCGCCTCCACTGATTCTCCTGCCCCGCCGGAGACCACCACGTCATCTTCCAAGGACACAAAAAACAGGCTCAAACCGGGATCACCTTGGCGCCCGGCCCGTCCGCGCAGCTGATTGTCCAGACGGGAACTCCGGTGCCGCGTGGTTCCCAACACTGCTAAGCCGCCAGCTTCTTTAACGTCCTCATAGTGCGCGCCATCGGTGCCACCCAATTTGATGTCGGTACCACGGCCAGCCATTTGGGTCGAAACCGTCACCCGGCCGGGCAGTCCAGCTTCGGCGACGATGGCAGCTTCTTCCGCATCGTATTTCGCGTTTAACACCTGCGTGCTAATCCCACGGCTAGCGAGAGTCTCTGCCAGCTGTTCCGATTCGGCAACGTCCTGGGTACCAATCAAAACTGGCTGGCCCTGCGTATGCAGTAACACGATTTCCTCAACCAAGGCGTGGTTTTTCTCCGCAATCGTGGCATAGACGCGGTCGGCTTCGTCGAAACGCTGTACCGGTTTATTCGGTGCAATCTCAGAGACATACAGGCCATAGAATTCGCGCAGTTGATCGGTAGCTTCCACTGCGGTACCGGTCATGCCGCACAGCTGAGGATAACGACGCATCAATTCTTGGATGGTCAGTGTGTCCAGGATGCGCCCGCCCTCGGTGACTTTCAGGCCTTCTTTTTCTTCTACTGCCGCCTGCAGGCCATCAGGCCAGCGCTGCAAATCCGCGATGCGGCCTTTCGACGTATCAATTAACTTCAGTTCGCCATCGACGATGACATAGTGGATATCGCGAATCAACAACGCTTTGGCATGCAGCGCCAAGTTAACCCGTACCAAGGTGGTGCCGATATGCTCGTCGCTATAGAGAGAATCGATTCCTAATTGTTTTTCCACCGCCGCAGCGCCATCGTCAGTGAGAAATACGTTGCGTCCATCAGAATCAATCGTGTAGTGGCGCTCTTCTTGCAACGTCGCGACCACGGAGGTCACTCGAGCGTCGGCAGCCTGATCTGGTCGGGAACCTGCGAGTACCAGCGGCACCAAGGCTTCGTCGACAAGCACCGAATCAGCTTCGTCGACCAACGCAACCTCTGCTTGTCGGAATACGGCCTGGGCCCGCTCAGTAATCTGATTATCCCGCAGCACATCAAATCCCAGCTCTTTCACCGGCGCATACACGACGTCGGCCTCGTATGCCTGCCGACGTTGCTGAGTGTCCATGGATTCGGTGACCGCGGCCACCTGCAGGCCGAAACTTTCTACGAGCGGGCGCATCCAATCGGCATCACGGCGCGCCAGGTAATCGTTGACCGTGACGACGTGCACGCGTTTTCCACTCAACGCTAAGCCGGTAGCTGCCATGGCCCCCACGAGAGTTTTGCCTTCACCAGTAGCCATGTGGATCACGTCGCCGCTGATAAGCCTGAGTACAGCCTGCGCCTGAACATCAAACGGAGCTAGCCCAAGCTTGCGAGAACTGGCCGTTGCCAGCGCGGCCAAAAACGTCGATTTATCGGTGATCTCGCCACCTGAGGTGATCGCTGCGCTGGCGCGTTCCCGAAGCTCGGCGTCACTCAGCGAGGCAAAATCCGCGGCCTGGCGCTGAGCTTGGTCGACGATTTTGCGCGATTGCTTTTCATGCTTCGCCGATTTGGCTCCCATGGCGTTCCAGAACCAGTCGAATTTTCCCACGCTCGCTCAACATCCTTTCGGTCGTGAAATGACAGCTCCCCAGTCTACTGCTTAGGGGCGCCCGGGAATGCGGAAGAAATCCAAAATCTTATCTGTCGCAAAATTCTCCGGCATCGCATCATTGCGATTGCCGCTATAGCCAGGCCACCAGTGCTTACCGCCGTCGATACGAATGTGATCTACGGGCGCGGCACAATGGGTGAAACTGGTGCGCTGTGCATCGCCGACAAGTTCCTGTGTTTCTGCATTGTCGTCGCAGTGGTTTCTGCGTGCGGCAACGTCCATGATCTCTGGCACAGAGAGAAATTTAGTGTTGTGTCGGGTTCCACCGTCATAACTGACGATTTGGTCCGCTGTACCGTGAATGTCCAGATGGCCGACGGTACCTGGCGCACAGTTTTCTACCACTGCGGTGTAATACGCTGCTGAGACTGTGGCAATTGCGTGAAACTGTTCTGGTCGCTGGCATGCCAAATATTGCGCGAATCCACCGCCGTTCGAAAAACCCACGGCAAATAGTTGATCATCAGCAATCGACCACGTGCGGCGTGCTGAATTGATGATTTCATCGATAAATTCCAAGTCGTCATGCCCACTTGCCGCAGCATACGGAGCCGGCGCCCACGCTTTCGAGCCCTCGTGCGGGGGCTTGCTGGGAGCTCCATCCGGGTAAATGGAAATAGCCCGTGCAGCATCAAAGTGTGTAGAGCGCGCCATGATCTCGGCGTCTTGTCCCCACCCGTGGAAAGTCAGAATCAGCGGCCACTGTTCGGCTGGGTCGTAATCGGCAGGTAAATGCACGAGGTAGCTACGACCACTCGGCAGATTAATGCGCGTGGTTTCTCCGGGGAATGCCCCTTCCACAGGTGCTCCGGTTGGGTGTGGGAAAGCAGACATCTCACGGTCTAATGCCTGGGCATACTCCGAGGCTTGAGGATCATACCCATCGTCTGCGGCGCGGTTATCTACGACGCTGCAGCTGCCGAGACACACCGCGAGTGCGCACAACACCCCGGTTGCCTGGGTTGCCCGGATACGAGGGGTGGCCGTAGTGCCGCTGTCCGGCCTATCCTGCGGCCTGTTGCCACGTTGCCTGAAATACCCCATGAGCTGCCCAACCCGTATCAATGTCACCCACTTCGACCTTCGAACTTCGACCGTAGATAATTTTACCATCTAAACTAAATGGTGCCTTAGCGACCTGAACTCCATGCGTTCCACAGCTCAGTATAGCGGCCATCCCGAGCCACCAACTCAGCGTGGGTGCCCTGCTCAATGACCCGCCCCTGGTCCATCACCACCACTTGCTCCGCGGAGACAGCCTGATCCAACCTGTGCGCCACAATCACCGCAGTACGGCCAGCCGTAACCGCAGCAGCACCAGCTTCCAACTGCTCTGCACCGACCGAACCAGCTTCTGCAGTGGCCTCATCCATGATCACCAAGGCAGGATCTGCCAACAACACCCGCGCCAACGCCAATTGCTGGGCTTGCACCGGGTCCAATTGCTGACCACGAGCGCCCACCACCGTATCCAAGCCGTCGGCAAGCGAATCCATCCAATCCGCCTGCACGGTGCGCAACGCGGCCAGCAGTTCTTCGTCGCTGGCGTCCGGGCGCGCCAAGGTAAGGTCATCTCGCAAGGTGCCAGAAAACACGTACACATCTTGTGAGATCATCGCCAAGCGTCCCGCACGTTCGCGATCAGAAAGCCGTGCGACCTCGGTGGCGTCGACAAGAATCTCGCCGGAATCCGGAACCCGCAAACCCGCCGCCAACGCCGCCAAGGTCGTTTTACCTGCCCCAGATGCACCAACAATCGCCACCGTGGAACCTGCCGGAACCTCCAGACTGACGCCATCGACAGCGCCGGGCGAATCCGCGGAATAAGCAAAGCTGACATTCTTGACGACGAGCTCACCCCGCGGTTGCCCAGCACCCGAATCAGGAACCGGCTGTGGTGGCCGCGCGATGACCCCGGTGATCCGGCTCAACGAGGCATAGCCAGCCTGCAGCGTATCCAGCACGCGCATCAACGCCATGATCGGGCCACGCAAACGAATCAGCATCAACAGAGCCGCAGTGACCGCGCCGACGGTCAAATATCCGTTATCGACAACGAAAAAGCCGACCAGCAAGCCAACAAACAGCAGCAAAAACTCCGCGAGCCAGACCCATAGACCAAGCGTCATCATCGTGCGCCGAGCAGCAAAACCATAGCTAACCACATCCAGCGAGGATTCCTGCACCCGGTTATGCATCGCACGCTCCCATCCATAGGCACGCACCGTCGGTCCGCCGTGGATGGTCTCCAAAACGCGCCGGGCACGCTGTGCCATGGCCTCGCGCTGGGCGATATAACGCGGTGGCGCTACCCGCAGATAATGACGCACAGACAGCCAATAAATCGGGACCACGACGGCGATAACAGCAATGAATTGCCAATCGATGGCCAGCAACGCAATCGCGGTGGCCACCACCATGAACACCGATTTCGACAACACTGGCACGGTTTCGGTCACGGCAGCAGAAAGTTCGGCGACATCGTCTGTCGCCCGCGAGACCAAATCACCCGACCCTGCCTCTTCCACCTCATGGGCTGGCAGGCGTAGTGCAGTGCCCACCATGGTCTCGCGCAAATTGGAAATGACCCGCTCAATCAGTTTTCCAATGACATACAAGCCACCTGCCGAAAGCACAGCAGATGCCAGCGCAAGCGCCACCAACCAGATCGCAATCACCGTAATGCTGCCGTCATCAGCCACCACCTCATCGACGATCTTGCCCAGTTGCCGTGGGACCAACACATTGGCCAACGCGCCAGTGCTGAGTAAGAAGATTGCCCACCAAAATTGGCGGCGTGCACCCGGGATGCGCCGGATTTGTTGGGTGACGACGCGGCGCACCGTTGCAAACGACGCGGTAGGAAACGCTGCGGTGGGAAGCGCTGTGGGGTTCGGCCGCGTTGCGGAGGCTGGAGAAGACGGCCCGGATCGCGATGCGGATAAAGACGCAGAAACATTTGACTCGGTCGCTGAACTCATCGCTGTGATGCACCTGCCTTCACGTGATCGGCCACCTCGCGCCAAGCTGGCGAAGAACTATATACCACCGTCGTCTTCCCCCGCCGGGCATCGGCGACGCGACGAGCGATGGTGTGTTCTGTCACCGAATCCACCGCTGTCGTGGGGTTATCCAATACAAGCACCTCCGCGTCGCGCGCCAATGCGCGCGCCAGTGCCACGCGTTGGCGTTGTCCTCCGGAAAGATCGCCATCCGCCTCACCAACGCGACGGCTGGCACCACCGGGAATATCATCGGCTGCTGCGGCGGTAAGTGCTGCGTCAACGATCTCGGAGTCAGTGTGCTCATGCACAATATTGTCCGCAATGGTGCCGCTAAACAATTGCGCATCATGCGGGGCGACGAGCACGCGCTCACGCGGTAGTAACTCCAGGCCCTCGGGGATGTCATCGGCAATCACCGTCAGCTGCCCCGGCTCCGGGCGGGCGTGTTCCGGAAACACCTCCCAGTTGACCACGGAATCAGCCTCCGGCAAAGCATACGGTGCGGCAAGTACCGAACGAATCCGATCGGCAGAACCTTGCGCAGTCGCCCACTTCGAAGAAATATTTTTCCCCAGCATTGTCATGGGGGTGATGATGAATTGTGTAAGGCCAATGACCGTGATGAGTTCACCAACGCTGATGGCATCGGCGAGCGCCAAGCCGCCGGCTGCGATGCCGACAATGATGATGTAAACCGAACCCACAGTTTCGGTGATGGCATCCAATACGGAGCGGGCACCATGCGCACGCACGGTCGCGTCATAGGCGTCGTCAGAAACTTTCTGATAACGCTCATACACAGTATCGACCGCGCCGATGCCTTTCAGGATGCGCAAACCATGCACCACATCTGTCGCCGTCGCGGCGGCCTCCGCAAGCCAGTACTGGCGTTTGCCGGAACGACGCCGCAGCGGCCCCGAGGCTGACAGGGAAATCCATACCATCACGGGGCCGCCGACCAACACAGCGATACCAAGCGGCACGTTAATCATGGTGACCATCACGCCGACGTAAAGAATGGAGGCAAACTCAGCGAACGGAAACACCGCCATCATGACAGCATCAGCAATCCGCTGCGTATCGCTCGAAGCAATAGAAAGCAATTCCCCCGCAGTCCGGCGCTGACCGCCGAGCCCACGAGGATGCGAAATACGATCCGTCACCGCCATGCGCAAAGAATGCCCGGTACGCAGCGTCGCCAGCATTAAATATTTCCGACCAAACCATCCGCAAGTGGCATGCACCACGAAGACCACTGCCATGATTACCAGCCAACGAACCAGCGCAGAAAAATCGCCACTAGCAATGGCATCATCAATCGCATAGCCAACAATGACTGGGGTAAGCCCAGTACAGAGAAACATAATCACCGTCATCACAGCAGCAGGAACCGTCAGCCGGTGATACAAAAAGATAGTCTTCAGCAACCAGAAACGATCATCAGGTTGGGCCAGCGGCGGCTCGAGACTGCCCGGCAATTTGGCGGCCGGGGTGACCTCTACGGGCGCTGGCTGCTGCACACCGTCATGGTGTGTATTACTTTGTGTACCGATGACTTCTCCTGTGTTTTTCAAGGCATCTGCCAAAACCAGCCCCTCGTTTGCGAACCCGCAACTGCGACGGGCAGCTGGTGCAGCGTTTTCTGCTGCTGACTACGATGCAATACGGCCTGGATACCCGACTGAAATCGCCAGCTTAGTGACGCGCGAGCACGCACCGGCCGCAGTGGCCGACGGCGGTGCGGGAACCGGCCAGCTCAGCGCTGTGCTGGCTGCTGCTGGCCACCAAGTTTACGCCTTTGATCCGTCGGCAGGCATGGCCCATTTTCTGCACCAAAAATTAGGTGTGCCGACGTGGCAAGCCAGTGCAGAAGCGACGGGGTTGGCTGATCATTCCGTGGATTGTCTCAGCTACGCGCAAGCCTGGCACTGGTTCGATATCGCAGCTGCCAGCAAAGAAGCTGATCGCGTACTCGCGCCGGGCGGCAGGCTGTTATTGGTGTGGAATACTTTGGATGTCTCGCGACCAGAAATCTTACGATTGGCCCGGATTATGCATTCCGGGGATATCCAGCCAGCTGGTTTCTTCCCTACTGTGGGTGCGCCCTGGCAGCTTGCCGAAACGCTGCGGACCACGATGGTGCAAAAACTTACCGTCGACGGCGTGCACGAGCTGATGCATTCGCGCAGTTATTGGCAGCGTGCTAACCAACGTATGCGTAACCGGCTGACCGGAAACTTGAATTGGTACCTGCTGGATTTTTGGGAGAAATCACGTACAGATACCATCACGCTGCCGTATCGCACCGACGCCTTTGTCTACGAGCGTTCCTAAACCTACGAACGCAACCTCTGAAAGTGGGCTCGTTACTTCCGCTTCGTTTTACGCTCACGCACGCGAACGGCGATGCGCACTGGTGTGCCGTGGAATCCGAAGCGCTCGCGGAATTTCCGCTCTAGATAGCGCCGGTAACCAGCATCCAAGAATCCTGTAGTAAACAGCACGATTGTCGGTGGTTGCGTACCAGCCTGGGTGGCAAACAGCACCTTGGGCAAGCGGTTGTTTTTCATCGGCGGCGGGTTCGCTGCGATGGCTTCGCGGATCCAGTTGTTCAACTGGCCGGTAGTCACGCGCTTATCCCAGCTTTCCAGCGCTGCGATCATCGCTGGTTCTAGCCTATTTAACGCGCGGCCGGTCTTGGCGGAGATATTCACTCGCGTGGCCCATGGAATGTGCCGCAGTTGCTCGTCGAGCTCGCGCTCCAGTAGGAAGCGGCGTTCTTCTTCCATCAGGTCCCACTTGTTCAGCGCAAGTACCAGTGCTTTTCCGGATTCTAGGATCATCGCCAGCACGCGCTGGTCTTGCTCACTGATTGGTTCGGAAGCGTCAACCAACAGCACGCATACTTCCGCGGCATCGATCACTCCGCGGGTACGCAGGGACGCGTAGTACTCATGGCCTTGCGCATTTTTCACCTTTTTGCGCAGACCTGCGGTGTCGATAAAACGCCACATCTGCTCGTCGAGCTGCACGAGGGAGTCCACCGGGTCCACCGTGGTGCCGGCAACGTTATCGACCACGGAGCGCTCTTCGTTCGCAAACTTGTTGAGCAATGAGGACTTGCCGACGTTCGGCTTTCCCACCAAAGCAACTTTACGTGGACCTGAGGTAATTGAGGTCTGGCGTGGGGTTTCTGGGAACAGTTTGAGCATCTCATCGAGAACGTCAGCAGAACCATTGCCGTGCAGGGCCGAGACAGGCCAAGGATCGCCCAAACCTAGGCTGTAGAACAGCGAGAGATCAGCGTATTGCTGCGGCGAGTCAAATTTATTAGCCACCAGCAGCACCGGCACTTTCGAGCGCTGCAGCTTGCGCGCCATCATCACATCGGTCTCGGTGGCACCGACGCGAGTATCGACGACAAAAATGATGACGTCTGCGGTGTCCATCGCGACTTCGGCCTGGCGTGCGATATGCGCGTTGAGGCCTTTCACGTTGGAGTCCCAACCGCCAGTATCTTGTACCCAAAAACGCTGGTTTGCCCACTCGGCTAGGTACGAGTTCCGGTCCCGGGTCACACCTGGCACGTCTTCCACAACCGCTTCACGACGGCCCAAGAAGCGGTTCGTCAGCGAGGACTTGCCGACGTTAGGTCGCCCCACGATCGCTACGGTACACAGGGCTTCTTCTACTTGGGTGCTGCCTAGTGCAGACAGGAATTCTTCTTCCAAGGCGCCCCAGTCCGGCTCGCCGGCAGCACTCGAAGCGCTGGTTTCCTGCGCATCGGACACGGCTTCGGAAAATTCCGCATCGTCAAAATCCACACCGGTGTATTCGCGGTATTGCGTCGCGAAATCATTCGGGCCCTCCGGATTACCGGAATCTGTCAAGTCTAGTCCCTGGATAATATCAATAATCCGCTGTTGGACTTCTTCCAGCGACAGTTCCGAGGTATCAACCAGCACCGCATCATCAGCTGGACGCAGTGGCGAGGCAGCACGCGCGGAATCGGCCGCATCGCGGCGTTGGACGTCGGCAAGCACCGCAGAAAACGACGATTCCCGACCGGCCGCCAGGTTCTGGTCGTGCCGACGCTGTGCGCGGATTTCCGCAGAAGCAGTGAGAAAAATCTTCGTCGGCGCATCTCCCAGCACGACGGTGCCAATATCACGGCCTTCGACAATCACGCGGTGGGCGGCAAAAGCGAGCTCACGCTGCAATTGCACCAAGTTTTCCCGAACCTCCGGAATAGCCGAGACGGACGAGACATGCGTCGTCACGGCTTGTCCACGGATCGGTTCCGAGACATCCTCACCGTCGAGAAGCACCGCGCTGGATTCCGGGTCATCGCTAATCTCAATCGGCAGATCTCGTGTCGCCTCAATGACGGCATAGCTATCGAGCGGATCTACCTGAGCGCGCAGCACGGCGAGCGTGGCTACTCGATACATCGCGCCGGTATCCAGGTATTTAGCGTCCAGTCGTTTCGCGAGCGCGCGGCAGGTGGACGATTTTCCGGTTCCGGAAGGTCCGTCGACGGCAACAAGTAGGCCGTCGTCAGGCATATTCGTAATCATAAATTCGTTTCTATCGTTTCTATCTGTTCTGTGTGTATTAACTAAGCATTAACTGCTGGCGTTTTCTACATGCCCACTGCTTTGTACAGCGAAGTCAGCTCAGAGGAATTCAACGCCCGCAGGACGCCAGGTTTTTGTTCACCGAGCTGCACGGTGTGCACCTTGGTACGCACCAGGCGCTGGACCGGGTAGCCAGCTTCTTTTAGCATGCGGCGCACGATGTGCTTGCGGCCTTCGTGGAGTTCCACCTGCACCAGCGAATAACCTTGGTTCTTGTCAATGACGCGTACGAAGTCTGCTTTCGCCATACCGTCTTCGAGCTCCACGCCTTCGCGCAGTGTAGAAATCAGCTTCGGACCGGCCTCACCGAGCACTTCCGCCAGGTAGGTCTTGGATACCTCGTATTTGGGGTGCATCAGGCGATTCGCCAGCTCGCCGTCGTTAGTCAGAATCAGCAAACCTTCGGTGTCTGCATCCAAGCGTCCGACATGGAACAGCCTTTCGCCAGCATCAAGCTTGCCGACGACCAGATCGCCGACGCAACGCCGACCCATTTCGTCCGACATGGTCGATTGCACGCCGCGTGGCTTGTTCAGCACGTAATAGGCTTTATCCTCATCCACGTTGATTCGGGCCCCGTCGACGTGGATGATATCGCGCGATGGGTCAACCTTCACGCCTTGTTTCGTAATGGTCTTGCCGTTGACTTGCACACGCCCGTCACGGATCAAAATTTCCGAGTGCCGACGTGAGGCAACGCCTGCCTGGGACAATACTTTCTGTAGCCGCACGGCTTCGTAGCCTGCATCGTTGTCGTTGTCGTGGTCGTTGGTCGGCTCATCGGCAAAAATCCAATCCGCGCCTAACTCTTGCGCGATAGATTCTGCGGTTGCTTTACTGTGGTTTTCGGTCACGGTGATCACGGTCCTTTAAGCTGTTGTCGTCTGCCGGGTTAAAATTCGTCGTCAATGCTGTCGAGTTCCGGCAGCAATGGCGCAAGATCAGGCAGTGCAGCGAGAGAATCTATGCCCAATTGTTCCAAAAACAGCTCGGTAGTGACATAGAAACGGGCTGTGCTGGACGTCTCCTCCGTGAGCTCAGGATGCTGACTTGCCTCAACCTCGCGAATCATACCGCGAATTGCCAGCGTGCGCATAACACCATCGACGTTGACCCCACGGACAGCGGAAACTTGAGCCCTAGTAACCGGCTGCCGGTATGCGATAACTGCCAGGGTTTCTAAGGCGGCACGCGAGAGTTTGGTCTGGCTTCCATCAAGCAGGAATTCTTCGACGGGTGCAGCGTTTGCAGTGCGGGTATACAAACGCCAGCCTTCTGCGTTCTCCCGCAGCTGCATCCCTGAGCCACGACTGTCGAATTCATCACGGATTTCTTCCAACAGCGCAACGGCCTCGTACTTTTCGACGCCGAGTGCCCGAGCCAGATGAGCAGCACTCGCCGGAGCATCGATGACGAGCAAGATGGATTCCAGCTGGCTGCGCCGCTGCGAAATCAGTGGCAGATCCGTAGATTGTGCCGAGTTATCGTCCATGCTCATCGTGTTCCTTTACGCCCATTCTCGTTCACCGCCGTCATCGCTACCGCCATTCGCGCTCACAGCCATTACCGCTGACAGTTACTGTAGCTATTCCCGCTTTATTCCCAATTTGCCGCACCAACGACGGCCGGGTCCACGTCCAAGCCAGTCCATGCGACAGATAGTTTTTCCAGGGCCTCGGGTTGTTCTGTATCCACCGCACGCGCCTTGTACAGCTCCAACAGCGCCAAAAATCGGCCCACGATGTGCATGGTATCTGGGCAATCACGGGTCAGGGTTGCGAAAGTCGTCCATTCACTGGCCCCGAGCAGTTTTAACGAGTTCAGCATCACACCTGCTTGTTCGGGCACTGAAACAGCCACCCGGTGTACGTGATCGGTGCCGACTTCCTCGGGAGGTTTCGGGCGAAATACGCCCGCGGCTAATTCTGCGAACGATTCCGGGCTATGCCCCAAGTGCAGCGGAGGTAGTAGCTCAGCAAAGCGTTCTTCGATGGCCACGGCCCGCGGGTATCGTTGCTGTGCATTGCGCTGCCAATCTGCGAATAACTCGGCAACTTGCTTGTATGCGCGGTATTGCAGCAACCGCGCAAATAAGAGGTCCCGCGATTCCAGCAGCGCGAGATCTTCTTCATCGTCGACTTCTCCACGAGGGAGCAAACGTGCTGCTTTCAGGTCCAGCAAGGTTGCTGCAACAACAAGGAATTCTGTGCGTTCGTCTAATCCGGCACTGGCATCAAGAAAACGGGTATAGGCCAAAAACTCGTCGGTGACTTCGTGCAGAGCGATGTCTGTAATATCCATCTTTTTGGAATGGATGAGCTGCAGAAGCAGGTCAAAGGGCCCCTCGAAATTCGCCAAGGCCAGGCGAAAACCAGTGATCTCTGGTTGTTCTGGGGTTTCGGCCTGGCTCTGCTTTTTCTGTGCAGTGCGACTCTGTGCAGTGCGACTGTGCGTCATGCCTGAGCGTTAGCAGTGCGCTCCATAACCTCAAGCGCCAAGGTTCGATATTGCTGGGTGGCTTGTGAACTTGGTGCCCAGCTCGTGATTGGCTCGCCAGCCACAGAGGTCTCCGGGAAGCGGACGGTGCGTGTGATCACGGTATCGAAGACTTTCTCGTCAAAAACCTCGACGACGCGATCCATCACTTCCCTGGCGTGTTTGGTGCGTCGGTCAAACATCGTGACCAAAATGCCCAGAACTTCCAGGTCAAAGTTGATCCGCTCAGAGACTTTTTCGACGGTATCGGTCAACAGCGCCAGCCCACGCAAGGAGAAATATTCGCATTCCATCGGAATGATCACGCCGTGTGAGCAGGCAAGCGCGTTTACCGTCAGCAAGCCCAAGGACGGCTGGCAGTCGATGATGATGAAGTCGTAATCCCGCATTACCGGACGCAGCGCACGAGCCAGAGTGTGCTCACGACCAACTTCGTTGACCATCTGGATTTCAGCAGCAGAAAGGTCAATATTCGCAGGAACGACATCGAGGTTTGCGGTATCGGTATGCAAAATTGCGGAGTGAATGCTGGTGTGGTTATCCAGCATGACGTCGTAGATGGTGTCTTCTAAACGGTCATGCGAAATGCCCAAGCCCGCAGACAATGCACCTTGCGGGTCCAAGTCAACTAACAGGACTTTACGGCCATGCTCTGCGATACAGGCACCCAAATTGATGGTCGTGGTGGTCTTGCCGACGCCACCTTTTTGGTTGCACATGGAGATAATCGTGGCCGGGCCGTGTTTGTCTAGTGGCTTCGGTTGCGAGAATTCACGTTTTGCACGGCCGGTGAGGCCGGTTGTTTCCGCCTCAAAAAGCCCGTCATCACTCATGTCCTCGCCTTCCTGCATCAAGACTAAATCCAAAGATGCTCGTCTGCACCAACCGGCGCCGGTCAGTACAACACCTCTGCGTTGATACACCAAACTTACAACGCTGTTATTAAAAAAGTCCACCTGCTTGACAGACGCAAACAGCAGGAAAGGCTGTAGCCTTGAGCTAATAACTACTCAACCCGGCTGCTGCGTGGGCCGAAAATTCTACATACCGAAGGGTTCCCCGCTCCACATAGCCTCGATGAAATCCAGCATAAACTCTTTGTCCAAGTATCTCACGGCGACGTGGATATTAAGCATCGATTCTAGGCTCGGTGAGCACAGCAAAGAATCGACCACAACATGATGGTTTTTTCCCAAATAAGACGCGAAATACCAGAAGGCATCACTGTGCGCGCGGAAACCACCCGCTGCGATATAGAGATAAAGATCAGGCTCAGAAATTCCGGCATCGCGCACGAGTAATAGATTTGCCCGCGAATAGAAATTGTCTTCGGAAAAGCCCTCCACAGGTGGCGTGTGTTTCCACTCGTCTTCCAGTGCAAATGCGCGTTCGGTAATGGTTTTCTGACAATACTGCAGCGCCTCCTGTAACGGGCTAGTCTGAGTTAGCTCTTCTTGCAAGGTCATTGCTCCATCAGAAACCATATGCCATTATCCCTTTCGTAGTTGTACAAACAATAGACTTTCATGTGGTACCACCCTTGGTCGTTGTAATAATTGGCCTTTGTATTACATTCATCCTCAGAGCGATACGAATGCAAAATTTTTCCGTCTTCTATAGACACTACGTCTGTCGTAGTGTCGACTCCATGCGGGTCTTGCCTTGTTGAGGCGACAAATGCCGCTCCAACAAGCAGCACTAGCGTCACAAGGACAGCGAAGATCACTCGTAACGGGGCTTGCCTCCAATAAAACCGGAAATTATTTAGCATAGGATGACTCCATCAATCGGTGCCCCGGACGTATTCGAATGTTTCTCCCGATTCGATCTCAAATTCTTACGGGGCTCGACTAGTGATTCTTGACCCACTGCCTCTTGTTGTGCAGCAGTCTCTTGTTGTCCAGCAGTGATCATCAACGTCAAAACTGCAAACATCATTTTTAATGTTAGTCACCATAGTACACGACTGCTATGACGTTAGTCACTAACATTACATACTTACATCCCTTCGGCCCTACGCCCGGGGGTGCGACTGCGCCCAGACTTCCCGCATGTCATCCGCACTCACGTGGGTATAAATTTGCGTAGTAGTTACTGAAGAATGACCTAATAATTCCTGTACGGTACGCACATCGGCTCCGCCGGAAAGCAAATGTGTGGCGAAGGAATGCCGCAGTGTGTGCGGGGAGATCCTGGCGCTAAGCCCCGCCTGCTGCGCAGCTTCTTGTAGCACCTTCCACGCTGACTGTCGCTTCAACTGTGCACCACGTGTATTCAAAAACAAAGCGTGGCTAGTTCCTTTCGCCAGCATCGGCCGGGCCCGCACCACGTACTCGTTACACGCATCGATCGCAGCTTGACCGATAGGAACGATACGTTGTTTCGAGCCTTTACCGGTCACGCGAAGGATCCGTTCGCCGTCGGCAGCATGACGAAATTCGTCCAGGCTCAGATTCAAAGCCTCCGAAATACGAGTGCCCGTGGAATACAATAATTCCAATAAAGCCCGGTCCCGGATATTCACCGGGGTTGCCGCTTCACCATTCGGGATAGCGTCTAACAAGCGTTCAACGTCGGCAATGGACAAGGCATCCGGCAAATTTTGTGCAGCACTCGGCGGAGCAATCCCAGCGGCCACATCTTCTGCCAACTCGCCTTCACTCAACGCAAACTTGTGTAATCCCCGCACCACTATGAAGGCCCTGCTCGTCGACGCCACTACCAACGGTTTATAGCCTGCAAATCCAGTCTGCAGATCGCGCAAATATCCTTCCAGATCCGCCGCAGTTACCTGGTCTAGGTGCGAATATCCAAGTTGTTCTAACCAGGTAAGGTAGCGCCGGATATCACGTCGATAACTCTGCAACGTGTTATCGGAATGCCCCTTTTCCACCGCTAGGTGGTCGAGCCAGGTATCGGCAATCTCTTGCGCAGTGGCAGCCATTATTCGTGGTTGTCTGTCTCGGTTACCTGGGTCAACGCTGCACCCGGTTGCACCGTTCCGGATGCTTGCCGACGCTGTGCCAACGCGGTGGGACGCAATGCGAATGGAGCTTCCACACTGCGCAGCTGCGTGCCTGCTACCACATGGTGGTGCGCAAACAAGATGCCCGCCACGGCCGAAGCGTTAGTGATCTCACCGGCACAGACTTTGGCGACGGCGTCGGCAAGAGATATCCAGGCCAACTCCATATCGGCTTCTTCATCCCCAGAATCACCGACCTGGTCGGCTAAACCAGTTGCACCTGCCGTAGCCGGATCCTGGTCTGCTGTGCTGATATCTCGGGCGAGAAAAATCCGGGTGGCCTCATCCGATATCCCCGGGCTAGGAGCAATATCGCCGAGAACTGCCCACCGTGCTGCCTGAGCCCCGGTTTCTTCCAACAACTCACGCTGGGCGCATTCGAATGCCGTCTCACCCGCATGATCCAGCAAGCCAGCGGGAATCTCCCACAGCCGCTGGCCAAAAGCATGGCGATACTGGTGTAGCAGCGCAATACGGTTGTCAGCATCCAATGCCACTATTGCTGCAGAACCAAAATGTTCCAGGATTTCCCGTCTAGCCTCGCCCCCGCCCGGCATCGAAACAGTATCCCGGCGCAGCCCAACGATAGGGCCTTGCGCAAGCAGCTCCGAATTCAGCGTGGAAAAAACGTGCTGACCTCGCTGTTGAGGGTTTCGGGCCTGCCGGTTATTCATTCTCGGAATGCCCGTGTGCATTTTGTGATTCAGCAGCGGATTCGTCGCCATCATGGTCGGGCAAGACCGCATCGGCGCTGTCACCAAATCCATAGGCGCCGCTAGCACCCTGCAGTTGTTCGGCAACTGCTAGTACGGTCGCCAAACGCCCCCAGGTCTGATCGACGGCATCGATAGTGCTGACGGCTGTCGTGGTGGCATCGTCGGCACGCAGTTGCTCCACCGCGTTGGTGGCTTCGGCATCTCCCGCACGTCCGGCAACCACGGTAGCTCCGCCGGCCTCGTCCAAGGCCTGGGCGAAGGCTGCCTGGTTTTTCGCGGCGAATTCAGCCGAACTGTCGGCAGCCCCTTCCGCAGCACCAGTCCCGGTCACCAGCACCACAGCTTGACCTGGCAAAATAGTGCCAGATTCATAATCGAGGTACTCGGCATCCGCGAGAGTCTCGAGCAACAACCCGCGATCCTCCGTGGTGGAATTCGGCGTATCAGTCCCCTCAGCAAAAGTCAGGGCTGCACCAAGAGCCTGTCCTGCATGTGTGCCCGGGTCCCGATTCTCAGCTGAAAGCTCTGTGCCAGCAGGCAAGGTATTTGCGACGATCGTCTTCAACTCATCCGCACCATCTTGGGAGAAAAACTTCTCCGCCAAGTTGATCACGCCAGCATCGATCGCCCCGGCACGCTGCAAAGATGCGCGAAGTTTTTCCACGTCGTCCTCGTCAGCATCGGCAGTTGCGAGCACAAGGACTGGTTGCTCATCGAGCACACCGTCGATGATGTCTTGGCCACTCGCTGCCACCACCTCGTCTGCTGCTGCGGCCTTACGCTGCGCGCGTTGCTCTTTGGCTTCCAACGCTTCGTGTTCAGAACTAGCCACGGTAGCTGCGGAGGTATCGGCACTCGTGGCGCCCGGAATATTCGGGCTCAGCAAAAACACTCCCAGGCCCGCACCTAAAGCGAGACCGATTCCGGCTCCCGCGATTCCAACTCCTGTCCGTGAGGCACCAGCCATTAGCTAAACCAACCTTGCACAGTCGAGAATATATTATCCCAGGTATCGGTGATATTTTCGGCAAAATTACCGTTTCCAGCAACACCGACGATTACCACCAATGCCGCGAGAGCCACCAGGATTCCCAGCGCTGCCCACAACCACCCAGCAGCAACTCCCCGGCTCGTCTGATACAGACTAATAACCGTGTCAGCATCCACCAGTTTGGAACCAACCTTGGTGCGGGTTAACAACGCTGCCGGGCTAGCATGTTCTTCCTGCTGGAAAATATCGTGCAGATCCAGCGTGCTGCCGACGTTCACGATAGAACTAGCACCATGATAATCCGCCAACAAGAGCGCCAAATCCGTGGCATTCTCGATCGCTGCCGGGAAGGTCATAGCCCCCACGCCAAGGTCCTGAATCCGCTCCAGCCCCGGGGCATGACCGTCCGGGTCGGCAGGCAAAACAACCTGTGCACCGCAGCGCAGCGTGTCGGCTTCTACCGCGGTGGGGTTGCCAACGATAATCTCCGGGGTATACCCCATCTCCAGCAAAGTATCGGCGGCTTGCTCCACGCCGATGATTGCCGGACGGTATTCACGAATGAAATTGCGCAGATTTTTGATCTGCGCACGGTGCTGCACGCCGGGGCTGACGACGAGCACCTTCCGACCAGCCAGCCCTGCCGGAATATCCGGAATGCCTAAACCATCGATCAGCAGCGGGCCTTCGGAATGAATGAACTGAATGGTGTTGCCAAAATAGGCTTCCATGTGATCGATCAGGGACTGCTGGGCTTCCGCAAAAGATTTTTCTGCAGCCTCCCGGTTGACCAACTCGCCTTTGCCGATGAAGCGTTCGCCGAGGTAAATCTCGCCGTCTTCGGTCACACGCGCCTTCTTGCCTTCGCGCATCGCAGAAGCGAAGCCTTCCCCAGCGTTTTCTAGCAGCACGACGTCGTCGTCAAGCAACATGTGTGGGCCGTAATTCGGCACGCCGCCTTCGGTAAACCGAGCAACGTTAATGACTACCGACGGGCCAGCGTCCACGAGGGTTTGCGCCTCCCGCCGGGTGATATCAGCAGCGTTGATCACTGCGATATCGCCACGGTGGAATTTACGCATTCCTTTTCCACCAGGAGTGCAATCGCGCACAGTGGCCTGGATTCCAGGCAGATCGGCATCTTTGTTAAACAACCCCATGCCAGGATATTTAACACGCGTTCAGCCCGGTAGTGGCCAAGGCGCGCCTTAGAGCACTCAGGCTTTCTTCCTTTTGTCTTTACTGGCTTTTTCCAACAGTTCTGCAGCATGGGCGCGCCCGGTCTCCGTGTCATCGAGCCCTGCGAGCATGCGCGCGAGTTCTTCGACCCGCTGCTCGTGGTCGAGCGTCACAACGCCGGAGGTGACACTGTCATCGGTGACTTCCTTCGCGACGTGCAAATGCGTATCTGCATAGGCAGCCAC
Organism: Corynebacterium sp. LaCa_70; assembly: GCF_058182015.1. NCBI lineage: Bacteria > Bacillati > Actinomycetota > Actinomycetes > Mycobacteriales > Corynebacteriaceae > Corynebacterium > Corynebacterium sp. LaCa_70. The sequence continues at coordinate 1,141,774 of NZ_CP190914.1, read as the reverse complement.
TTGCGGTAAGTGCGTGACGACGATGACCTGGTTATGCACCGCAAGCCTGGCCAGGCGACGGCCAATTTCTACCGCCGCACGGCCACCAACCCCGGCGTCAACCTCGTCGAAGACCATCGTCGCACCTGTAGTTTCTGCAGAAATGATAACCTCCAGCGCCAGCATGACGCGGGATAATTCACCACCAGAGGCGGCCGTCGATAGCGGTTGTGCCTGTGCCGCATCATTGGGTGCAAGCAGCAGCTCAATTTCATCAGCACCGTATTCGCCAGGCGCGATGTCTCGGACTGCAACCTCCAAACGGGCTTTGGGCATCGCCAAACCGCGGATTTCGGCAGTCACTGCTTCCTGCAATTCACCAGCGGCTTTCCGCCTAGCCGTGGACAGTTTCTTCGCTGCCGCGAGCATAGATTTTTCTGCAGCTCGAACTTTTTTCTGTAACTCACCCAACGCTTGCGCAGAGGTATCGATGCTCGCTAGCCGCTGCTCAGCCTCATTGCGCCAGGTGACAACCTCACTGATCGTCGGAGCATACTTGCGAGTCAAAGACTTCAATGCATGCTGGCGCTGCAGCGCAGCTTCGAGTTGATCGGGATCTGCAGGTAGCTCCCCCAAAAAACCGCCAAGCTCTGCAGAAATTTCGCCAAGCTGGGTCGTGATATCACCGAGTTTGTCGGCTAAAGCAGCCAGTTGTGGGTCATCAGAACCGCGCACGGCAGATTCCGCCTGTCCCAGCAAAGTCGAGGCCGGATCAGTTTCGCTAAAGCCGCCATCTCCGCCTGCTGCTTCCGGACCATCAATGGCAGAAAGCGCCGCCATAGCTTGCTCACGCAATGAATCCACGTCTTGTAACCGACGAATACGAGTGATTAATTGTTCATCTTCACCCGCTTCCGGAGATACCTCATCAATCTCGTCGATGGCGAACTGCAGACGGTCTACTTCTTGGGCCAGCTCACGACGTGATTCCGTACGGATTTTCAGATCACGCTGGAGTTTTTTCCATTCCCGATAAAGCAGTTGATAATCGCGCAGCAATGCAGCGTTCTCGGGTGCAAACCGGTCCAGCGCCGCGCGTTGCTCATCGGGAGCCAACAGGCGTAGCTGGTCATTTTGGCCATGAATAGCCAGCACATAGGAAGAAAATTCAGCAAGCTTCGCCGCGGGTACGGAACGCCCGCCCAAATGAGCTTTCGACCGGCCCTGGGCGCTAACGGTGCGCGCGACGATATATTCGCCGTTTTCATCTGCGGATCCCCCTCCCGCTTCGACGATTTCAGCGATGGCGTCTTGTGCGACAGTGCTCAGTTCGTCGGCAAGAAAACTGCCTTCCACGACGGCCTTTTTCGCCCCCGTACGCACGCGCGACGCATCAGCGCGGCTACCTGCGAGCAAGCGAAGACCGGTAACCACCATGGTTTTACCGGCACCAGTTTCACCGGTGAGCACAGTCAACCCAGACGATAATTCCGCAGAGGCATGATGAATCACGCCCAAATCTTCAATGGTGATATCCGCGAGCATAACCTTGGCTACTCGCCTCCCCCTCGTGCTTGTTCTTTGTCGCTGCCATTATTAGCACTGTTCCCGCTGTGCCTCTGGCGCAAACCGCGCGGGCCCCGCCATCCTTCCACCGGCAACCAAAACTTGTTCACCAGACGATCAGTAAACGGTTTATCATCCAAGCGTACCCAACGGATCGGATGCGCGCCGCGGACAACTTCTACCCTCGACCCCGGAGGCATAGTGATCTGACGGTGGCCATCCATGATCACGATTGCTTCCTCAGTTTGCGAGGCTGATTCGACTGCCACCGTCGACGCGGGCGAGACCACCAACGGTTTGGCGAACAAGGCATGTGCGTTATTCGGCACAACCAAAATTGCATCAAGTTCCGGCCATAACACGGGACCACCAGCAGAGAACGAATAAGCCGTCGAACCAGTCGGGGTGGAAATCAGCACCCCATCGCAACCAAAGGAACTCACCGGGCGCCCATCAACTTCCAGGATGGCATCAAGCACACCTCGCCGGTTTTGGCTATGCATACTGACTTCATTCAGTGCCCAGGAGCGGCCTACTTCCATCCCCGTGGCGTCTACCACGACCGTATCGATGGTCATGCGGTCTTCAATGCGGTAATCACGCTTGACGACGCGCTCGATCGCGGTTTCCAGCGATTCTTCTTCCCACTCAGCAAGGAACCCGACATGCCCCATATTCACGCCGAGTACCGGGACATCCACCGCATGGGCGAGATCAGCAGCGCGCAAAAATGTACCATCCCCACCAAGCACGAGTACTAGCTCGCAGCCCCGTGCAGCCTCGGGCTCGGCCTCGACCAGGGGGTACTGAGAAAGATAGTCGTGCTCGGTAATACCATCGGTGCGATCATCCACCACGATGCGCACAGAAATCCCTGCTGCTGCCAACAAACGCACGACACGTTCGGTGGTAGCAACATTACCCATACTGCCGGTATGCGGAACCAACAAGACGACGCGTTCATCGCTGACGCGTTGGTTGCTACCAGCAACCGTATTCAACCTCGTCACTGTGGTCCTTCCTCAACCGCTTTGTGGATAAGCTCGTGCAGCGTGTGCGAAGACGGCATCTGTGCGCCACCGTCTTTCTTCAGCCATAAAAAGTATTCTACGTTTCCACTTGGACCAGGCAGGCGCGAGGCCCCCGCACCGAGCGTCGACAAGCCCAATTGCGCAGCAAACTCCGCGATCTCGCGGGTCACTTCTTCCCGCAACGCAGCACTACGCACCACCCCGCGGTTACCTAGGCGTTGTTTCCCCACCTCAAATTGTGGTTTGACCATTGGTAGCAGGTCGGCGCCGTCGGCCAGTACACCGTTGATAGCCGGTAACACCAAGCGCCAGGAAATAAACGACAAATCGCCCACCATTGCATCACAATAACCATTCGTGTCCTCAGTGGTGACATGGCGCAGATTGGTCCGCTCGCGCACCAGTACCTGAGAGTGGTGCCGCAGCCGTGGAATCAACTGCTGGCGCCCGACGTCGACAGCAACGACTTCACTGGCGCCACGGTGCAGGCACACATCAGTAAAACCGCCGGTGGACGCTCCAGCATCGAGGACCCTCTTTCCAGCAAGGTTCATCCCTTCTGGTTCGAATTGCTCAAGCGCGCCCAGCAATTTATACGCGCCACGTGAAGCCCATTCCCGTTCGCTGCTAGCATTCACGAGCACGTGTGCGTCGTCGGTGACCGGCAACGATGGCTTGCGTGCCACCGAACCATCAACAGTAACCACACCGTCTTTAATCAGTGTGACCGCGTGCTCCCGAGACCGAGCAAGCATCTTCCCCACCAGAAACGCGTCCAGACGCTTCCGGGGTGGGTTGTGGACATGCTGCATCGTTACTCGTTTCTCCTCAGACGGTTACAGACGATTACCTGGCTGGGTTAGTCCCCCGCTATTGTTCCTGCAGCCCACGTTGCAATACCTGGTGCGCACGTTCTAACTGCTCAGCCTCGCCTTCGAGGTCCGTCGCCGGGTGTGCGAAAACCTCGGCTAGCTCGTCGGCAAGCTCTGCCGGTGTCATGGCCGGTGCATTCGGATCGCGCGGTTTGGGGACTGGCATGGACTATCTCCAGTCTGCAACTGCGTGTTCAGCAGCGACCGAACGTGGGTGAATATAACGCGGGGGCTTCGGCATAGCCCACGCAACTTCCAGCACAGTACGCAGCGCGGCCAGGGATACAGCCAGGGACGCGGCAGCCGTATTGTGCTGACTGGTATTGGCCTGAGTGTTATCCACGTGCTCAATTCCGCGCTCCAGCAACACATCGTGGCCGTCACCGCGGGCAGTAAAATCACCCTGCGGCCCGGGAACCAGCTGTTGCGCCGGGGACAAGACGTCGGAAATATCAGCACCGATATAGGTTGGGCGGTGCTCAGGCGGGGCTTCAAGTAATTCGATGGCGCCAGAAACCCCAGTCAAAACATGCAAAGAGTCGAAACCAGCACTATTCGCACCAGCGATATCGGTGTTCAGACGATCGCCAATACACAACGGGTTTTTCGCACCGATTTTCTGCGCAGCCAACTTAAACAACTCTGGCTCAGGTTTTCCTGCTGCACGCGGATAAACATCCGTCGACGCCGTGACCGCAGCAGCAAGCGCGCCATTTCCCAGGCAAAAACCGCGTTCTGTGGGCAAAGAAGTATCCGCATTCGTAACCAAGTAGCGTGCCCCGGCCCGCACGGCAAGCGCTATCTCTGAAAGCTGCGCCCAGCCGTTCTCTGGGTTGTGGCCTTGCACAACAGCTGCGATACCGGAATTCGATGGGTCCTGCCCGGCTGAAGTCACGACTTCATAGCCTGCATTGCGCACGACTTCGTGCAACCACTCTGCCCCCACGACCAGCACGGTCGAGCCAGGACTAGCTTCCTCCGCCAGCACCTCGAGCACCGCATCCCCAGAGTTAAACACCGTGGGCTTCTCGTCCGCGATGCCTAATTTCTGCAATTTTTCCACGACAGCAGAGTGCGGTTTCGAGGCATTATTCGTCACAAACGCCACCGGCACGTCAACGTCGTTGAGCACCGAAATCGCGGCCTCAATAGCAGTATCACCGTTCCAGACCGTGCCATCGAGATCAACTAGTAGGCCGTCATGATTATCTAGTAAGCTCATGAGTTTTTCTGCAACTCCTCCAGGCGAATTTCCGCGTCGGTCCATTCCTCTTCGTCGATGGCAGCGGCGTGCTGGAACCATTCGAGTGCTTCGTCGCGACGCCCTGCTTCGAGCAACGCATTGGCGTAGGCATAGCTCAAACGCACTGCTGCCATACCGCGGTCTGTTTTGTCTGGGTTCGCACGCTGCAGAGTGATCACCGCGCTGTCCGCCTGGTTTTGGTCTAAGTGCGCGCCAGCAGCCACGATGGCAAGCTCGATGACTTCGTCGGCGGGAAGTTGCCGGGCTTCCGGTGAACGAGAAAGCTCGATGGCTTTTTCTGGGCGTCCCAATCCGCGTTCGCAATCGGCCATCACGGCTAATAGTCCCGGCCCTCCGTGCATGCGGCGAGAAGCGCGCAATTCGGACAAAGCTTCTTTCCATTCACCAGCATGATAGGCCGCAATGCCGTTGACCTCGCGTGCCACGGACACCCGGCCAGCGCGATCTTTCGCCGCCCGCGCGTGCCGGAGTGCCAGCTGAGGATCTTCTTCCATCAACGTCGCCGACATGATCATATGCTTGGCGACGGCATCGGCGTTGTCTTTCGACAAGACTTTCAAGTCCTGCAAGACGGTCGGATCTAAGTCGTTTGGATCAATATCGTCCGGCAAATCAGGATCGACAGAGCGCTTATTCAGACGGTCTTCACGGAAACCAGGCTTGTTCGGACCCCGATTCGGTTTCGACGAGCGCTGAGAGCCAAAATTCTTGTCGCCGCGGTTCTGATTGTGAGTGCGCTTTTTGCCTTTGTTGCCTGTTCGCCGTTGCCCGCGCGGGGGTTGATTCATACACGATCCTCTTTCTAATTATTCTGCGCTAGTCCTGCGGCGTTAGTGTCTGCGAACGTTTCACCGCACCGAATATTCTGCGCTGACATCTGTACGGCTTTCTTCTGTACGCCGTTTCACTATGCGAAAATTGTGCCCGTTTGACGCCAGTTTAGCGAACGAAACCCAGCAAAGATAACTGCATATACTCTAGAACAGGAAGATTAGACCAAGCCCACATACTGCGGATCGTTGCCCCGCCTGGTTGCGACGTGCGCAAAAACCATTGGCATAGCGCTGAGACGACGTAAGTCGGAGGCTTCGAACTGTCAGCATTAACGAACACACGAAAGCAAATAGTGTCACTCGGAAAATCCGCTCGCAGGAAATCTACATCGAGCATCGGCCTCATTATTGTGGCGAGTCTCGTTTACGGCGGCTACCAACTGTTGGACGATGACGCCCAAGACGCAAACCACACCAGCGATGATACCCAAATGGCAACCGTCGATCATGTCATCGATGGCGATACCATTCGGGTTTCGAAACCAGGCGAACAAGAAACCACCCGTGTTCGCCTTTTGAATATCGATACCCCGGAAATAGGAAAAGAGTGCTATGCCGAACAGGCACAGCACTTCCTTGAAGAACTCATCCCTGAGGGCACGCGGGTACGGCTCGAGTATGACCAAGAACCAACCGACCATTATGGCCGCGAATTAGCCGGTGTCTATGTCGACGACACGTTAGTGAATAAAGAGGTCGCCGCAGCAGGCCTTGCCGTACCCATCGTTGTGGAACCGAATGACCGCTTTTATCGCGAAATCCAGGAAGCGGTTGCTTCTGCGAAACGAGAGCAGCGCGGAGTGTACGCACCGGATAGCGGTTGCAGTTTTGCCGATTATAAGACCAGAAACTAGCGAATTAACCAACGATCCATGAAAAAGTAGAAGACAAAACGACCCGCAGCCACCACCCCACGGCCATATTGGAGGAAACGATGACTGTACGACGGCTCCAGCAATTCGGCGAGACGATCTTCGCCACCATGACGCAGCTGGCGAATGAGCACGATGCGATCAATCTTGGGCAGGGATTTCCAGATTCTGACGGACCACAGCGAATGCTAGAAATAGCCCAGCAAAATATCGCAGCTGGGAATAATCAGTACGCACCGCTGCGTGGACTACCTGTCCTTGTCGACGCCATCGCAACGAAATATGACGTTCCTACCGACCACGTCGTGGTCACAGCGGGTGCGACCGAGGCAATCAGTGCCACCGTGCTGGGATTAGTGGAACCGGGGCAAGAAGTCATTGTCCTGGAGCCGTATTACGACGCTTATGTTGCCGCAATTGCTCTTGCCGACGCCACCCGGGTGGCGGTCCCGCTCAAGGCCTCAGAAAACACATGGGATATTGATATAGACGCGGTGGCCGAAGCGATCACCGACAAGACCGCGATGATTGTGCTTAATACCCCGCACAACCCGACCGGCGCTGTATTTAGCAGGGAAGCATTAGTCGGCATCGCTGAATTATGCACGAAGAACGACCTGCTGGTTTTGGCTGATGAAGTTTATGAAAATCTGGTATATGACGACGCAGAACACGTGTCTATTGCATCCTTGCCCGGAATGGCAGAACGCACAGTGACGGTCTCGTCTGCGGCTAAGTCTTATAACTGCACTGGTTGGAAAACGGGGTGGGCAATCGCGCAACCACACCGATTGGATGGAGTAATTAAGGCGAAGCAGTTTACGACCTTCGTCTCGACGACACCATTTCAACCAGCGGTAGCGCATGCACTCTTGCACGAAGATGCTTGGCTGGACGGCATGGTCGATGTACTCAATGAGTGTCGAGAAATTCTCGTAGATGGGTTGAAGGCAGCAGGTTTTACGGTCCATGGCACACGGGGGACGTATTACGTAGTAGCGGATATTGCTTCATCTGGAATGAACGGAGAAGAATTCTGTAAGCGTTTGCCTATCGACAAGGGCGTTGCCGCTATTCCGTTGTCAGCGTTTACCGATAACCCGGAGCCCTGGAAATATAAAGTACGCTTCGCTTTTTGTAAACAACCACAAATTATTCGTGAAGCCGTGCGAAGGTTAACTAGCGAAAAATAGGTCACGAGCGCCCCACACAGAATGGGCCTAAACGACAGGATGTGTTGGTGAGGTTGTATGGTTAACCGCTCTGGCGGGTTGTTATTAGGATTATTTCACTTATCTGGAGGGATAAACCGGCCTCGGGCCGGAAATACCGCCAGGGGCGTGCTGGTGTGCTAGTTGCCTAGATTCACGATGGGAGGATGAGTAAGAATCATCCTCGATGTCCCGTCTGTAGCGGGGCGTGTACCAAATACGGAACAACGAGTACCGGTCGCCAACGATGGCGATGCCGCACCTGCAAGGCCACCTTCACCCGCGCTAATGACGACGCAGTACAAGCTAAATGGTTTCGCCTTTTCATCTTGTGGCTTATCTCTGGCCGCAGCCTGGCACAGACAGCTAAAAGTTGTGGAGTTTCACCACGAACTCTGCAACGCCGCTTTAAAACGTTCTGGTTTATCCAACCTCCCCGAAATGTTGATAAGCAGCGAATCTACGATCAAATCTTCATCGACGGCACCTATTTCAACACCAAGTGCCTTGTCGTGGCTGCTGACTCCAGCCATGTCATCAATTGGTTCTGGTGCACGAAGGAATCTTCCTGGTCCTACATGCGCCTGCTGGACGAACTAGCCCCACCACAACTGGTGACCTGTGATGGGGATTCCGGAGGGCTTAAAGCACTACACCGCTTATGGCCTAATACCCCGGTGCAACGTTGCATTGTCCACGTAAAACGCAATATCCAACGCGCCACAGGCCTTCACCCCACCTCGCCGATGGGCAAAGCACTACAACGGCTTTCCTTTGAACTGCTCGCCGCTGACAATCTGGATAAAGCAGCTAAATGGACAGTCAAGCTACACCAATTCGGCACCGTATTTAGCTCCCAGCTCAAAGCCAGGACTTACGTCAAAGACGTGCCCTTCGAGCAGATTCCGAAATCCAAACGCGGCAACAAAAAATGGTGGTACACCCACGATGTTCACCGCGGAATCTACCTACAACTAAAGAAAATGAGCCAACAAGGACACCTCTTTGCCTACCTCACCCAAGCTAAAGAAGGCCAACGTTTAGAACGCACAACCAACAGCCTGGAAGGCGGGGTGAACTCGCAGATCAAGCAATTAATGCACGCCCACCGCGGACTGCGCGACGAGCACCAACGCATCGCCTGCGACTGGTGGCTGTACCTACACACGCAGCTGCCTGACGACCCTGTAGAGATCGCCAGGCAGCAAAACTGGGGCCAAAACGCACTCACCAAAGCACAAACCTTAGCCAGCCAGGAAACACAAGCTACCAGCGGCCATGAGGACGGCCGACCAGTAACCTACGACAGCGCCATTGACACTGCCTACAACCACTCTATCGGAATACGCAAAGGCCACCTACGCTAAAACCCCAACTCCACCAACGCAATCTGTCGTTTAACTCGACACGCCGTAAAACAACACATTTTGTCGTTTAGGCCACAGAATGTCTGTGTGGGGCGCCGGGTTAACTATTTCTAAATACAAGAATGGGCCCGCCGACCGCGGTAACCACCACACACCCACAGGGTGCACACAGTGTAACCACAGCCAACAGGCCCAAACATGAAATTATAAAGTGTCGGCAGCAACCTACTCTCCCACACCCTCCCGAGTGCAGTACCATCAGCGCGACGCAGGCTTAGCTTCCGGGTTCGGAAAGGGACCGGGCGTTTCCCTGCCGCTATAAACCACCGACACAACCAACCAGACAACACAAACAAGCGTTAATCCGTCAACCACACACACCAGTGTGGAGTGTCAAACACTGCATAGTGGACGCAAACAACAAACAATCATTTTCTTTACACGCAACACCAACCAACGATTGGCGTGTTGTAGTAGTTCGGCGAATTAGTACCAGTCACCTCCACGCCTTACAACGCTTCCAGATCTAGCCTATCAACCCCATAATCTCTAGGGCACCTCAAACGAAACCTCATCTCAAAACAGGCTTCCCGCTTAGATGCTTTCAGCGGTTATCCCTTCTACACGTAGCCAACCAGCCATGCCACGGGCGTGACAACTGGCACACTAGAGGTGTATCCATCCCGGTCCTCTCGTACTAGGGACAGCCTTTTTCAAGTTTCTACGCGCGCGGCGGATAGAGACCGAACTGTCTCACGACGTTCTGAACCCAGCTCGCGTGCCGCTTTAATGGGCGAACAGCCCAACCCTTGGGACCTACTCCAGCCCCAGGATGCGACGAGCCGACATCGAGGTGCCAAACCATCCCGTCGATATGGACTCTTGGGGAAGATCAGCCTGTTATCCCCGGGGTACCTTTTATCCGTTGAGCGACACCACATCCACAAGTAGGTGCCGGATCACTAGTCCCGACTTTCGTCCCTGCTCGAGCAGTCACTCTCACAGTCAAGCTTCCTTGTGCACTTACACTCAAAACCTGATTGCCAACCAGGCTGAGGAAACCTTTGGGCGCCTCCGTTACTCTTTAGGAGGCAACCGCCCCAGTTAAACTACCCACCAGGCACTGTCCCCAACCCAGATCATGGGCCAAGGTTCAGGTATCCGATCAAGCCAGAGTGGTATTTCAACAACGACTCCACACACACTAGCGTGCATACTTCACAGTCTCCCACCTATCCTACACAAGCCAAACCGAACACCAATACCAAGCTATAGTGAAGGTCCCGGGGTCTTTTCGTCCTGCCGCGCGTAACGAGCATCTTTACTCGTACTGCAATTTCACCGGGCCTGTGGTTGAGACAGCAGGGGTCTCGTTACGCCATTCGTGCAGGTCGGAACTTACCCGACAAGGAATTTCGCTACCTTAGGATGGTTATAGTTACCACCGCCGTTTACTGGGGCTTAAATTCTCCGCTTCGACCACAAAAGGTCTAACAGGTCCTCTTAACCTTCCAGCACCGGGCAGGCGTCAGTCCATATACATCAACTTCACGTTTTCGCATGGACCTGTGTTTTTGATAAACAGTCGGACCCCTCTATTCTCTGCGGCCCCACCAGCCTATACAACCAGTGAGGCTCCCCTTCTCCCGAAGTTACGGGGACATTTTGCCGAGTTCCTTAACCACAGTTCACCCGAACGCCTTAGTATTCTCAACCTGACTACCTGTGTCGGTTTAGGGTACGGGCCGAATATGCACTCGCTAGAGGCTTTTCTCGACAGCACAAGCACACCACATTCACCCTGTACGGGCTATGCATCACGCCTTAGATACAGCACCCGGATTTACCAATGGCACCAACCTCAACGCTTACACCAACAATCCACTAAGCGGCGTGGCTGCCCTACTGCGTCACCCCATCACTTGGACCACGGATCAGGCCCCACAAACTCAACCTATCAACACACCCAAAAAGGGCATAATCAATAAGTCTCGAACATGGTTAGTATCACTGCTTTACCATTGACGCACACACTCGGGTACCAGAATATCAACTGGTTATCCATCGACTACGCCTGTCGGCCTCGCCTTAGGTCCCGACTCACCCTGGGAAGACGAACTTGACCCAGGAACCCTTAGTCATCCGGCGGTAAGGATTCTCACCTTACAATTCGTTACTCATGCCTGCATTCTCACTCGCACACAATCCACACGTGTTCACACTCATGCTTCACCTCATGCACGACGCTCCCCTACCCAACCATCCATCAAAGATGGTTGCCGCGGCTTCGGCGGTGTACTTGAGCCCCACTACATTATCGGCGCAGAACCACTCGACCAGTGAGCTATTACGCACTCTTTCAAGGATGGCTGCTTCTAAGCCAACCTCCTGGCTGTCATCGCGATCCCACATCCTTTTCCACTTAGTACACCCTTAGGGGCCTTAGCCGGCGATCTGGGCTGTTTCCCTCTCGACTATGAAGCTTATCCCCCACAGTCTCACTGCCGTAGAACACTTACATGGCATTCGGAGTTTGTCTGATGTTGCTAAGATGATAGTCCCGCTCAACCAAACAGTAGCTCTACCTCCACAAAGCTCAACTACGACGCTGCACCTAAATGCATTTCGGGGAGAACCAGCTATCACGGAGTTTGATTGGCCTTTCACCCCTACCCACAGCTCATCCCCGCAGTTTTCAACCTACGTGGGTTCGCGCCTCCACAACCTCTTACAGCTGCTTCACACTGGCCATGGGTAGATCACCCCGCTTCGGGTCCAGGACATGCCACTAACAACACCCAATTAGGATTCGCTTTCGCTACGACTACCCCACACGGGTTAACCTCGCGACATGCCGCTGACTCGCAGGCTCATTCTTCAAAAGGCACGCCATCACACAACAAAAGGTGCTCTGACGGATTGTAAGCACATGGTTTCAGGAACTATTTCACTCCCCTCCCGGGGTACTTTTCACCATTCCCTCACGGTACTATCCGCTATCGGTCACACTAAGTATTTAGGCTTACCGGGTGGTCCCGGCAGATTCACGGCAGATTCCACGAGCCCGCCGCTACTCGGGAAACAATCAACCAACACACACATGCCTTCAGCTACAGGACTCTCACCCACTCCGGTGGGCCATTCCAAACCACTTCACCTAACACGCGCACATCAGCACAACCATGGTAGTAGTCATACAATCGCTCCCAACAACCCCGCACATGCAACCTCTACCAAGTATCACACACATACGGTTTAGCCACCATTCGCTTTCGCTCGCCGCTACTCACGAAATCACATATTGTTTCCTTCTCCTACGGGTACTGAGATGTTTCACTTCCCCGCGTAACCCCCATACTAGCTATATATTCACCAGCAGGTGACTGCGAATAACCACAGCCGGGTTTCCCCATTCGGACATCCTCGGATCAACGCTCGATTGACAACTCCCCGAGGCATAACGCAGCCTTCCACGTCCTTCATCGGCTTAGCATGCCAAGGCATCCACCATGCGCCCTTACAACACACAACAAAATAAACACATAAAGAAAAAATCACAGCACACACAACACAACAACAAAGCTGCATCATGCGTACAGATGCTCGCGTCCACTATACAGTTCTCACACACCACACCAACCACAACCACAAGCAAACGATCAAAGCATTCACCCGCGGTAAATGATGGTCAACGAACAACACACAGTGCTGCCCGAGACACCCAACAACGCGCCAACACACAAACAAACCTTTGATACAAACCCAACCAAGTGTAAAGAAGGATGCACACCCAAAAAAACAAAAAATAATCAGCTGCAACCCACACACCCACATACGGTGCATGAACACAATCACAGCCACACCAACCACCCACAACTGTGGAAGCAGTCAGTGTGATAATAAAAACTCCTTAGAAAGGAGGTGATCCAGCCGCACCTTCCGGTACGGCTACCTTGTTACGACTTCGTCCCAATCGCCGATCCCACCTTCGACGGCTCCCTAAACGAGTTTGAGCCACCGGCTTCGGGTGTTACCAACTTTCATGACGTGACGGGCGGTGTGTACAAGGCCCGGGAACGTATTCACCGCAGCATTGCTGATCTGCGATTACTAGCGACTCCGACTTCATGGGGTCGAGTTGCAGACCCCAATCCGAACTAAGACCAGCTTTAAGCGATTAGCTCACCCTCACAGGCTCGCTGCGCATTGTACCGGCCATTGTAGCATGTGTGAAGCCCTGGACATAAGGGGCATGATGACTTGACGTCGTCCCCACCTTCCTCCGAGTTAACCCCGGCAGTCTCTCATGAGTCCCCACCATAACGTGCTGGCAACATAAGACAAGGGTTGCGCTCGTTGCGGGACTTAACCCAACATCTCACGACACGAGCTGACGACAGCCATGCACCACCTGTACACCAGCCACAAGGGAAACTACATCTCTGCAGCGATCCGGTGTATGTCAAGCCCAGGTAAGGTTCTTCGCGTTGCATCGAATTAATCCACATGCTCCGCCGCTTGTGCGGGCCCCCGTCAATTCCTTTGAGTTTTAGCCTTGCGGCCGTACTCCCCAGGCGGGGCGCTTAATGCGTTAGCTACGGCACAGAAACCCCAAAAGGCCCCTACACCTAGCGCCCACCGTTTACGGCATGGACTACCAGGGTATCTAATCCTGTTTGCTACCCATGCTTTCGCTCCTCAGCGTCAGTAACTGCCCAGTAACCTGCCTTCGCCATCGGTGTTCCTCCTGATATCTGCGCATTTCACCGCTACACCAGGAATTCCAGTTACCCCTACAGTACTCAAGTCAGCCCGTATCGCCTGCACGCCCACAGTTAAGCTGTGGAATTTCACAGACGACGCGACAAACCACCTACGAGCTCTTTACGCCCAGTAATTCCGGACAACGCTTGCACCCTACGTATTACCGCGGCTGCTGGCACGTAGTTAGCCGGTGCTTCTTCTCCAGGTACCGTCACAAAACGCTTCGTCCCTGGCGAAAGGAGTTTACAACCCGAAGGCCGTCATCCCCCACGCGGCGTCGCTGCATCAGGCTTGCGCCCATTGTGCAATATTCCCCACTGCTGCCTCCCGTAGGAGTCTGGGCCGTATCTCAGTCCCAATGTGGCCGACCAACCTCTCAGTCCGGCTACCCGTCGCCGCCTTGGTAGGCCATTACCCCACCAACAAGCTGATAGGCCGCGGGCTCATCCTACACCGAAAAAACTTTCCACCACACACACTAAAGTGCGGTCCTATCCGGTATTAGACCCAGTTTCCCAGGCTTATCCCAGAGTGCAGGGCAGATCACCCACGTGTTACTCACCCGTTCGCCACTCGAGTACCTCCGAAAAGGCCTTTCCGTTCGACTTGCATGTGTTAAGCACGCCGCCAGCGTTCGTCCTGAGCCAGGATCAAACTCTCCATAAAAAATCAGAAAAAGAGTCTGATAACCTAGTCAAAAACTACAAAAGAAAAATCAAAGAGCAACACTTACTCAAAAACGATTAATCAAATGCAGAAAATAAAGGATCCACATCCCACTAATCAAGTAAGTATCAAAAATAATAAGTACATTGACACGCTATTGAGTTCTCACACAACACCACCACCCTGCTACTCAACACTTGTTATCAACCAAGTGCCTTTCAGCAAAGCAGCCAGACCGACTTTACACACCAAGTTACTTGAACACAAACCAGAACATTGTGTCGTTGATCACAACACCGCGAACCAGACTGCCACACAAGCAACCAGCGAAACCCACCCACAACAACCACCAACCACACAGTCAGCAACCACCAAAGGCAAGCATCGGCCCTATAAAATTATTGTCATCCCCGCCAGACAAACAAAGCAGAACAACCACCAGAAACAACATCCTGTGAAGTTATTTTCTCTGTCAGCCCCTCGCGGCGACTTGGATTAATCTACACACGTTATAGATTGTTCACAAATCGCCAGGTTAATGGGCAAAAACTGCGAGTTACAAACGCTCTATAACTCGAGTTAAACGGCTACCTTAGCGCCTGCGAAATTCTTCTTCCCGCGGCGCAGTACTAACCAACTTCCGTGCAATAGATCGTCTGCCGAAGGCTCCCATTCCGCGGATTCGATGCGCTCGTTGTTCACGTAGGCACCTCCCTCTTTGATGGTGCGGCGAGCAGCGCCCTTGGAATCAACCAAACTGGAAGCTACCAAGAGGTCGACGATCGTTCGCGGATCCGCGACGCCAATCTCCGCAACCGTCGTTTCTTGCAACGCCCCCTGCAAGGTGGCCTCATCCAGCTCCGCCAAGTCAGCCCGACCGAACAAAGCTTGCGATGCCAGTTGCACCGCCTCGCGGGCTTTCACACCATGGACCAGATCGGTCATTTCTTCCGCCAAACGTCGCTGGGCAGCCCGCTTGTGCGGTTCTTCTGCTACGGCACGCTCATACGCTGCAATTTCTTCTTGGGAGAGGAACGTAAACATCTTCAGATAACGCACAACGTCGGCATCGCCGGAGTTCACAAAGTACTGATACCACGCGTATGGGCTAGTCTTTTCTGGATCCAGCCACAACTTTCCGCCGCCGGTTGATTTACCGAATTTTTTGCCGTTCGCGTCAGTCACCAATGGCACAGTCAACGCATGGGTTTTAGCACCAGAAACGCGCCGGTTCAGGTCGACGCCAGAGATAATATTTCCCCATTGATCCGAACCACCGATTTGCAAGACCACATCGTGCTCCTTATTCAAGTGCACGAAGTCATTGGCTTGCAGCAGCATATAGGAAAACTCGGTATAGGAAATCCCGTCAGATTCCAGACGACGCTTGACGGTATCGCGATCCAACATTGTGTTCAGGGAAAAGTTTTTCCCGATATCACGCAAGAATTGGACAATAGACATCCCCATCGTCCAATCAGCGTTATTGACCAGGGTGGCGGCATTGTCGCCGGCAAAGTCAATGAACTGGCGCAACTGCTTTTTAATAGCAGCGACATTCGCTTCTAGTTCTTCTTCGCTCAACATGGAGCGCTCCCCCACGTCACGCGGGTCACCAATAAATCCAGTGGCGCCACCAGCCAACGCGAACGGTTTGTGTCCAGCTTCCTGGAAACGACGCAACATAATCATCGGCACCAGGTGCCCAGCATGCAAAGAATCCCCGGTTGGATCGAACCCGCAATACAGCGCGATGGGCTTAGACGTCGCCTCACGCAACTCATCGAGATCAGTCGACTGGTTAATCAGCCCGCGCCACTGCAGCTCATCAACGATATTGTTCATGGTTAGTTCTCTCCTTGGCAATCATTTGACCATTCCATCGCTTCTTCTGCGAGTAAGACAGGCACGCCGTCGTCGATACGGTAGGCAATGCCTTTCCGCTCGTTCACCAGGACGTTGTCGGTTTCGCGATAGCTCAATGGACCCTTGTCTTGTGGACAGGCCAAAATTTCCAATAACCGGGGATCAAGGCTCATGCGGCTAGCTTATCGCTTTGCTTTATCCGCGACAGTGATCGAGGCCCATTCCCGAAACTCGGCCGCTGCTTTTTCCACAGATTCGCGCTGCTCGTCGACACATTCACCAGCGGTTCCGCCTCGGGTTGCCCGCGATGCGACTGCTCCATCGATGGTCAGAACATCGCGTACCTCTGGGGTCAATCGCTTGTCGACGCTTGCCAGCTGCTCGTCAGTGAGATCAACCAGATCGACACCCGATTCTTCAGCCAAGCGGACACACGAGCCAGATGCTTCGTGGGCCTCACGGAACGGCACTCCTTGGCGCACCATCCATTCCGCCAGATCTGTAGCCAACGTGAATCCACGCGGTGCAAGTTCCCGCATCCGGTCTTCGTGGAAAACCAAGGTGGAAACCAACCCAGTCATCGCAGGCAACACCAGGTTGAGTTGCGCGAAGCCGTCGACAAGCGGCTCTTTGTCTTCTTGCAGATCCCGGTTATACGCCAAGGGCAAGGCTTTGCACGTTGACAACAGCCCGGTCAGGTTGCCAATCAAGCGACCAGTCTTACCGCGCTGCAACTCTGGAATATCCGGGTTCTTTTTCTGCGGCATGATCGATGATCCCGTGGACCACTCGTCGCTGAGCGTGACGTATCCGAACTCTGGGGTCGACCAAGCGATGATCTCTTCCGACAAGCGAGACATGTCGACGGAGATCTGTGCCAATACGAATGCGGTCTCAGTGGCGAAATCACGGGACGAGGTGCCATCCAGCGAGTTTTCCGCGGAGCTATCGAAGCCCAATTCCTCGGCGATCGCTTCTGGGTCCAGCTGCAACGACGAGCCCGCCAAGGCCCCGGAACCATAAGGCGAAACCGCCAATCGCTTATCCAAATCACGGAGACGATCAAGATCTCGCAGCAACGGTTGTGCGTGTGCCAGCAGACCGTGCGCCAACAAAATTGGCTGAGCTGCCTGGAAGTGAGTCTTGCCCGGCATGATCACACGAGGGTGTGCTTTTGCCTGCGCCGCCAGCGCGTCAATAAGATCCACCAATTGCGTGGCAACATCACGAATGGCATCACGGACCCACATCCGGAATAGCGTGGCAACTTGGTCGTTGCGGGAACGGCCTGCGCGCAAGCGGCCACCCAGTTCCTTGCCAACACGATCGATCAGGCCACGTTCCATGGCACCGTGGACATCTTCATCGCCTGGATCTGGGGTGAATTCACCGGATTCAACGTCGCGACCAAGCTGATCCAGGCCGTTGAGCATCGATTCCAGATCCTCATCCGACAGCAATCCTGCCTTGTGCAATACACGGGCGTGTGCTTTGGAAGCCAACACATCGTAGGGTGCCAACACCCAGTCAAAATGCGTCGACACAGACAGCGCAGCCATGGCATCGGACGGGCCGCCCGAAAAGCGGCCGCCCCACAGTGCGCCTTCGTTCGTAGAATGCGCCTGAATTCCAGCCATTAGTTATTTGCCTCGCGATCACGCTTATTGGAAATCTGAGTGGACAGGCCGTGCAACTGAACGAAGCCTTTCGCGGCGGTTTGGTCGAAGGTATCGCCGGTGTCGTAGGTAGCCAGGTTGAAGTCATACAGCGACTGGTTCGAGCGACGACCGTTGACGATGATGTTTCCGGCGTGCAGTACCAAACGGATATCGCCGGTGACGTGCTCCTGCGTCGACTGGATGAAAGCATCCAGCGACTTTTTCAGCGGGCTGAACCACAAGCCGTCGTAGACTTCCTCAGACCAGCGAGCATCGATGCTGCGCTTGTACCGAGCGACCTCGCGCTCCAGGCAGACATCTTCAATAGCCTCGTGGGCCTTGATCAGCACCATCGCGCCCGGGGCTTCATAAACTTCGCGGGACTTAATACCCACCAAACGATCTTCCACCATGTCCAGACGGCCCACACCCTGTGCGCCTGCACGACGGTTAAGTTCTTCAATAATCTCTAGCGGCGAAAGCTTCTTGCCGTCGACAGCGACTGGGCGCCCGGCTTCGAAAGAAATGATCACTTCGTCTGGAGCGTTACCCAGTGCTGGGTCCTCGGTGTAGGCGTAGAGATCTTTTGTTGGAGGGTTCCACAGATCTTCCAAGAAACCGGTTTCGACAGCACGGCCCCATACGTTTTGGTCGATCGAAAATGGTGATTTCTCTGATTGCTCGATAGGCAAATCGATCTCGTTGGCAAACTCGATGGCTTTGTCACGAGTCCAGGCGTAGTCACGCGCCGGTGCGATGATGTCCAGGGTTGGGTCCAAAGCACGGAAAGAGACCTCGAAGCGGACCTGGTCATTACCCTTACCAGTGCATCCGTGGGAGACATGTGTGCCGCCGTGCTCTTGAGCAGCCTGTACCAGGTGCTTGACGATCAACGGACGCGAAATCGCAGACACCAGTGGGTACTGCTTCATATACATGCCGTTAGCCTGCACCGTCGGCAAGCAATATTCTTCGGCAAATTCGTCGCGGGCATCAACGACGATGGACTCGACAGCGCCGCAATCCAATGCACGCTGACGAACCGATTCCATGTCTTCACCGCCCTGGCCGAGGTCCAGAGCAACGGCGACGACTTCACCTTCCGTCTGACGTGCCAGGTATGGGATAGCTACCGAGGTGTCCAAACCTCCGGAGTACGCAAGTACGATGCGGTTTTTCATGATCGTTCCTTTACTGTTGTTCGTTGCTTTCGGTTGTTCCGGGCGCTATCGACGAGAAGCGTGCCCCGCCGTTGGTACAGAGCCAACACCGTCCGGAATCAGTGTAGAAGCCCGTCATTGTCTAACAATATTCGGGATTTTTGGGTATTTTTCTGGCTGGGTTTTACTCGGGGCCAATCGTGGCTGCCCCATCCGCCAAGGAGTCGATGAGTTCTTTTCCAGTGAGCGGATCACGTGCGAGTACAAAGACGGTGTCATCACCAGCAATCGTGCCGACGATGTCAGAAATACCCACTCGGTCAATGAAACTCGCAAGGTAGGGCGCGGCACCGGGCGGGGTACGCAGCACCGCAGTGTTCGCCGAGTGATCAGCTGCAACCACGAGATCAGCCATCATTTTGCGGAGTTTATCCCGAGGGCCGGACGCAGACGGTACTTGTAGTGATTCAGCGTCGCCGACCGCATAAAAGCTGCGCCCGTCGACGGGTTTGACCTTCCGAGCGCCGAGCTCGTCGAGGTCTCGAGACAGCGTGGCCTGGGTGGTTTCGAAGCCTTCGGCCAGCAAGAGCTTGGACAGTTGCGCCTGCGAATAAATGCGCGTGTGTTCCAGCAATTCCACGATCCGTGCTTGGCGCCCAGTACGGGAATAGGTGTGTGTCATAGCATCCTCGGTTTCGCTACCGGATTACCAGAGGCAATGCCCAGCAACCACACAAGCACGGCCTTTTGTGCATGCAGACGGTTTTCTGCTTCATCGAAAACACGTGAAGCTGGGCCATCGATGACCTCTGCCGTGACTTCATTACCCCGGTATGCCGGAAGGCAGTGCAGGAAAATCGCGTTTTCTGCTGCCTTGTCCATGATTTCTTGCGTCACCCGGTACGGCACGAATGGCGTGGTGCGATCTTTACCGTCGTCTTCTTGCCCCATGGACACCCATGTATCAGTGATCACGACTTCCGCTCCCGCCACATCTGCTGGATCCGCACTCACGGTCACACTGCCGCCGGTAATTTTTGCTTGCCGACGAGCACGGTCAACGAATTTTACCTGCGGTTGGAAATCTTCGGGTGCAATGATCCACACGTCCATACCAGCCATCGCCAAGCCCAGCATGTAGGAGTTAGCCATGTTCTGGTCGCCGTCACCCAGATATGCAACCTTCTTGCCGGACAATCCTGCTACTCCTGTGTCTGGGCAGAGGGATTCCACCATGGTCTGCAGGTCTGCCAGGATCTGGCACGGGTGGAAATCATCCGAAAGCGCGTTGATGACAGGCACGGTGGCATGTGCCGCCATATCTTCCAAGCCTGCTTGCTCGTAGGTGCGCCAGGCAATCGCCTCGACGTAGCGCGAAAGCACCCGCGCAGTATCGGCAACAGTTTCGCCTTTGCCCATCTGGGAGGCACCGGCCTCAGTGACGATGGCACTTCCTCCCAGCTGCGCGATGCCGGCATCGAAGGAAAAACGAGTACGCGTCGAAGTCTTATCGAAGACGACGGCCACACTGCGGCCGCCGGACAATGGGCGGTGGCTCAGTGGGTCAGCTTTCAATTCAGCAGCGAGGGCAAGAATTTCTTTTTGCTCAGCGGGAGTAATCGAATCATCCGCCAATAAATGACGAAGCTGTGCAGGTTGTGCTTGCGATGTCATAAAAGTCCTTAATCGAGTATTTCTTGCAGTATTGTTACGCATTCATCAACGTGTCGTCGTTCGATAATCAGCGGTGGAGTCAAGCGCACGACCTTGTCACTTGGAGCGTTGAGGATCAGGCCGCGCTCGAGACCTGCAACGACGACCTCTTTCGCGTTCGCTGACTCGAGCACCACTCCGAGCATCAACCCGGTCCCGCGAACTTCCGAGACCCTGGAAAGTTGCTGCAGCTGGCTGCGAAGATACGCACCGATTTCGCGTACGTGCTGCAAGAATTTTTCATCCAGAGTGTTGAGCACCGTGCGGGCTGCTGCCAAGACCACAGGATTGCCACCAAACGTGGTGCCGTGCTGGCCGGGTTGGAGGTATTGTGCAGCTGCACCGCGAGCAAGCACTGCCCCCATCGGCAGACCACCGCCGAGGCCTTTGGCCATGGTGACGACGTCTGGAACCACTCCGGCGTACTCGTGGGCGAAAAATTTTCCGGTTCGTCCTACCCCGGTTTGTACCTCATCAGCGACCATGAGAATGCCATAGTCATCGCACAGCTGGCGCACTGCAGCCAGGAAACCTTCCGGCGCGGGTATCACACCAGTTTCGCCCTGAATCGGCTCGGCGAAAATTGCGGCAATACCGTCGGGATCTTCTTCGACGATTTCGCGCAGTTTCTGCACGTCGCCGTAGGGGTAAAAGTCCACACCACCTGGCAGAGGTTCAAATGGGGCCCGTTTTTCTGGTTGTCCCGTCAGCGCGAGTGCACCCATAGTGCGCCCATGAAAGCCGGCCTCTGCTGCCAATACCCGGCTACGACCTGTCCGGCGGGCAATCTTGAACGCAGCCTCATTAGCTTCCGCCCCGGAATTGCAGAAAAACACCCGAGCACTGTCGTCACTGCCATCAGCGAAGCGCTGTTTCAGCGCGGTTGCAACCTCAATTGAATGCGGGGTAGCGAAGATGTTTGAGGTATGCCCCAGTGTGGCGATCTGCGTGCTGACTGCCTCAACAATATCCGGGTGCGCCTGCCCTAAAGCATTAACCGCGATGCCAGCTAGCATATCGAGATAACGCTTCCCCTCAGTATCGGTGAGATACATGCCTTGCCCACCGGTTAAGCTGATAGCGGGGGTCCCGTAGTTATTCATCAATGCACTAGACCAATCGTTTGCTGTTTTCTGCATCATGCGTGATCATCCTTTCGCAGCACGGTTCCTCCGGGATAGTCCGTGCTTCGGTGATTATTGGGCAACACCATGGTGCCCACACCGCCTTCGGTGAGCAGTTCCAAAATCACCGAGTGCGCTTCCCTGCCGTCGATAACGTGGGCTGCGTTAACGCCACCGCGAACTGCATTGAGGCAGGCTTCCATTTTCGGGATCATGCCGCTATCCAGGCCCGGTAACAAGGAGTCGAGTTCGTCAACTTCAATGGTAGAAACTAGCGAGTCACGGTCCGGCCAGTTTTTATAGAGGCCTTCCACATTGGTCAGTACCAACAAACGTTCCGCGCCAATCGCAGAAGCTAATGCTCCAGCAGCAGTATCGGCGTTAATGTTGTACACCTCGCCGTCGTGGTCAGGCGCAATTGTGGAAACCACAGGAATGCGCCCGGCAGCAATAATGTCCATCAAGGCTTCCGGGTTGACGCTGACGATATCGCCCACGTGTCCGATATCTACTTGTTCTCCCTCAATATCCAGGTAGCGCTTTTCTGCGGTAAACAGCCCCGCGTCTTCGCCAGAGGTCCCCACCGCATACGGACCGTGGGAATTGATAAGACCTACCAAATCACGGCCAACTTGCCCAAACAACACCATGCGGACGACATCCATGACTTCTGGAGTAGTAACCCGAAAGCCGCCCTTAAACTCCCCTTCAAGGCCAAGACGGCCGAGCATCTCCGTAATCTGCGGTCCACCGCCGTGGACAACTACGGGTCGAGCCCCGATCGTGCGCAACAACACCATGTCTTTCGCGAATGCAGCTTTTAGCTCGTCATCCACCATGGCATTGCCGCCATACTTGACGACGACGATCTTGCCGCGGAGGTGTTGTAGCCATGGCAATGCTTCAGACAGCACTGCTGCTCGGTCGCGGTTACTCAGGTGTTCCAACATGGCCACCGGCTCCTTATTTCCTAGTTTCTGTCGTCGAGACGCGTTATGAGCTGTATGCCGAATTAATTTCGACGTAGTCATGGGACAGATCAGTGGTGCGCACGAAAGCGCTGCCCGGACCACCGGTGCCAAGATCTACTCGGACGTCGATATCAGCCCCAGACAGGTCAACCTCGCGTGCAGCCGGCGTACCAGTGGTGGCTTTGCAGACCGCATGATTATTGAAATAGACGCTGATGTTATCCGGATCCATGTCCGCATCAGCCATACCGACGGCGGCCAAAACGCGCCCCCAGTTGGGATCTGAACCGAACATGGCGCATTTGAAAAGGTTGTCGCGGCCCAGCGTGCGAGCGGCATTAAGTGCCTGTACGTCATCCGTGGTGCCTTCGACAGTGATTTTTACGCGCTTGGTGACACCTTCGGCATCCGCTTGCAACTGGTCTGCCAAGTCAGCACAGGCCGCGAGAACCGCTTCATTCAACGCTTCTTGCGTGGCAGTTTCACCGGATGCCCCGTTGGCCATGAGTACGACGGTGTCGTTCGTGGACGTTGATCCGTCCACGTCGAGGGTGTCAAAAGTCAATGCCGTTGCTTTCTGCAACGCAGTAGTGAGTTGTTCTGGGGTAGCTGACAAGTCCGTCGTCAAGCACACCAGCATGGTGGCCAGCGATGGGGCCATCATCCCCACGCCTTTGCCCATTCCACCGAGGCTCCACCCATCGCCTTCGACCACGGTTTGTTTCACGGTGGTATCAGTGGTCATGATCGCTCGTGCTGCACCCTCGCCATGGTCTGGGCTATCTCCTAATACACCGGGTAGCTTTTCGATACCAGCTGATACGTTGTCCATCGGCATCGGCTCACCAATCAGCCCGGTTGAACATACAGCTACGTGGTTGGAGTCGAAATTCAATAAGTCAGCGAGGTCAGTCTGCATCTGCTGTGCATCGCGAAGCCCCAGTGCACCATTGCACGCGTTGGCATTACCAGCGTTATACAGCACTGCGCGCAACTGACCGTCGGCAAGAGCTTCGCGCGAGACCTTGACCGGCGCAGCCACCACGCGGTTTCGAGTGAAAACACCTGCCGCTGAGAATTCTGGGCCATCGTTGACAACGAGCGCTAGGTCAGTCTTGCCGGAGGGCTTGATTCCCGCTTTGACACTCGCCGCCCGAAACCCCTGCGGCACGGTAACCCCGCGGGCACGATGGGCAGACTGCGTATTCGCGGCTGCCTGTGTCGTGGAGTTGTCTGCGCTGATCTCTGGGTTGGTCATAGGAAATCCTCGTAGTTATGTTGACTACAACGTTTATCTCGGCGAATGTACGGTCTGTCCTCTTCGATTTACGGCGCCAAACCTGGATGAGTCAGCCCGGCGGTTTCCTCGAATCCCACCATCAGGTTCATGCATTGCACGGCCGCTCCGCCGGTACCTTTGGTCAAGTTGTCGAGTACTGCGGTGATCAACAAAGTGTTCGTTGCTTCGTTGACCTCGGCCTGTATCTGGCATGTATTTGCGCCAATGACATGTTGCGTTTCCGGCTGCTGACCTGCGGGGAGCACCTGAATGAATGGCTCATCGCGATAGAAATCATGAAAGATATCGGTGATTTCCGCTTGTGATACGGCCTTTGTAAGTTGCGCGGTGGCGGTGGTCAAAATTCCGCGGGTGGTTGGTGCCAGCACCGGGGTGAAGTTGATGCGGTAGTCCTGCTCACGGATTTCGCGGAGGTTTTGCACCACTTCTGGGTTGTGGCGGTGCTTGCCGGAGGTGTTATAAGCACGCAGGTTGCCCGTGGTTTCGGACCCCAGCAGTGGGACCGCTGCTTTTTTACCAGCGCCGGACGTACCAGTAACCGAAACAATGTTGATTGCCGGTTCGATTACTGCTGCCGCTACGGCGGGCAGCAAAGCAAGCGTCATTCCCGTGGGAAAACACCCAGGAACAGCTACCTTGTTTGCTGCTGCAATTTCAGCGCGATGCCCTGGCATTTCTGGAATACCATACGGCCACTGGCCTGCATATTCCCCGCCATAGTACGCATCCCAGTCCGCTTTCTTCTGTAGCCGGAAATCAGCCGCACAGTCAATAATTTTGGTGTCGTCTGGCAGCTGCTTCGCCAATTCTGCAGAGTGCCCGTGCGGCAGACCTAAGAAAACAACATCGTGACCGGACAACACCTCGACTGTGGTGTCTTCAATCATTCGATCGCGAAGCTGCGGCAGATGCGGCATCTGCTGTGAAACCGGCTCACCGGCGTGCGAGTGGCCGGTCAGTGCACCGATTCGCAGGTCGCCGCTGTGGTAACGCGGATGGTTCAGCAGCAGGCGGAGAATCTCACCGCCTGCATAACCGGTGGCTCCTGCTACAGCAACTGAAATCGTCATAGCGCCACCCTAGCAAACTTTATGCAACAAAGTGCAAATTATTCATTCATGAATATTTACTAGCCCCCCCATTTCGCAGAAAACGTGACAAAACCTCCCTTGGGCGTACAGTGGTGTGCATACCGTAATTCACATCACCCAAAGGAGTGATCCATGTCTAGTACTGGTTCAATTTCCGCTTCACCCGACGGCTTATTGATGGCCCTCGTCCAATACCGCGTCCCCATCGTTGAAAAACCCGAAGACGTACAGAACAACGTTGACGAAATTTGCCGCCGTGTCGCTTCCACCAAGGCGGGCTATCCGGACTTAGACCTGATTGTGTTCCCGGAATATTCCTCTTCCGGCCTGAACACCGCAATCTGGTCCTACGATGAATTCCTCATTGCGGTTGATTCTCCCGAGGTCGACAAATTCCGCAAGGCGTGCAAAGACAACGACATCTGGGGCGTGTTCTCCATCATGGAACCGCACCACGAAGAGGGAAAGCCACCGTTTAATACCGCGATCATCATCGACAACAACGGTAATCTCGCACTCCATTATCGTAAGCTCCAGCCATGGACCCCTATTGAACCGTGGTCCCCAGGCGACCTCGGAATGCCGGTATGCGACGGACCCAAAGGATCCAAGCTTGCCGTCAATATCTGCCACGACGGCATGTTCCCGGAACTGGCCCGCGAAGCAGCATACAAAGGTGCAAACGTCTACATCCGCATTTCTGGCTACAGCACGCAAGTGCAGGACCAGTGGATCATTGACCAACAAGACAAATGCGTTCCAGAACCTCATGTTCACCGCGTCCGTCAACTTGGCAGGGTATGACAATGTCTTCTACTACTTCGGCGAAGGCAATGTGTGCAACTACGACGGAAACCTCATCGCGGAAGGTCACCGTAACCCAGACGAGATTGTCACCGCCGAGATCTTCCCGGCGCTTGCCGATAAGGCTCGCATCAACTGGGGCCTAGAAAACAACATCTTCAACTTGGGCAATCGCGGCTACGTTGCAGTACCAGGCGGCGCGACCGAAAACTACCTCACCTGGATCGATGATCTTGCCAAAGGCCAGTACAAAGTGCCATGGGCGGATGAGGTCCGAATCAAGGACGGCTGGAAATACTATCCTGATGGTCCACAGCTCGGACCGTTGCCGGACAAGTTCAAGAAGTAAAATTTCTCAGAGTCCCCAACAATCAAGCAATCAGGAAGCTGATTGCTCCCCGCGGCCAGCACGACGCCATTCCAATGTCGTGCTGGTCGTTTTTCTTGCCGACGTCCCCTACAGCGGTACCCCTACTGGGGTTTGCTCCACCTCACACCACTCCGATAGGTCCCCACATCGATAAATTCTTCGCAACAGTTATTCTCGCAACGGCCTTCTCTTCGCACTAGTCGTAATGTGGGCAACAACTTCTGTTCAACAATGTTGGTTGTTTTTATAACCTCAGTCACTTATTCTAATAACACTTGGGCGTAGCCCGTGTCACATTTACCACATGTGATGCTGCCAGGTACTTAGGCCTGCGATGCATTGCATTCCACTGAACAGAAGGTGAGAAAGTCATATGTCAGAGCAAACTCCCCAGCCGCATGGCGGCGCAATGGGGCCGACAACAAATGGAAGGCGTGAATCCTATCTTGATGAAGATCAAGGCCTGTCCAAAGGAATGGGTCAACGCCAGTTGCAAATGATTGCCATTGGTTCCGCGATCGGTACCGGTTTGCTCTTAGGTACCGGTAGCCGTCTGGAACAGGCCGGCCCATTCCTGGCTGTTTTGTACCTGGTCTGTGGTTTCTTTGGCTACATCATCCTGCGTGGCCTTGGCGAGCTCATCGTTTACCGCCCGTCATCGGGGTCTTTCGTTTCTTATGCTCGTGAGTTCTACGGCGAAAAGGCAGCCTTCGTTACCGGATGGTTGTACTGGGGTAACTGGGCAATGACCATCATCGCAGACTCCACCGCCGTAGCTCTCTATATATTGTGGTTCGACCGTTACACCTCAATTCTGGATGCGATCCCACAATGGGCGCTAGCCCTCGGGGTGGTGGTCTTCATTCTGGGCTTCAACATGCTTTCGGTGAAGATCTTCGGTGAACTGGAATACTGGTTCTCTCTGATCAAGATTCTCGGACTGTTAGTCTTCATGGCACTGGGTATTTGGGTGGTACTCACTGGCCACCCACAGGGTTATGACACTGGTTTCCAACTGATCAGCGAAGGTGGCGGCTGGCTTCCGAACGGCCTGCTTCCTGCAATCGTCGTCATCCAGGGCGTGGTTTTCGCCTACGCCGGTATCGAATTGGTCGGCACCACCTCGGGTGAGACCAAAAACGTCGAAAAGATCATCCCGAAGGCCGTCAACGCGGTGTTGTTCCGCATCATCTTCTTCTACTTCGGTTCCGTACTACTGCTCACGCTGGTTCTGCCGCACACCGAATACATTGCAGGTGTGTCACCATTCGTGACCTTCTTTGATTCCTTTGGCATCGGCGTCGCTGCACCCATCTTCCAATTGGTGCTGATTACCGCAGCTTTGTCTTCCTTGAACGCAGGCCTGTACTCCACCGGCCGCGTGATGTACAACATGTCGATTTCCGGTTCTGGTCCAAAATTCGGCAAGGCACTATCCAAAGACGGCGTGCCGTATGGCGGAATCTTGCTCGCGGGCGCAATCGCATTCGCTGGTGTGTTCTTGAACTTCGTGGTTCCAGAAATGGCCTTTGAGATCGTACTGAACCTGGCAGCACTGGGCACCATGGCCAGCTGGGCGGCGATCAGCATGGCGCACTGGAAGTTCGTCAAACTGTCGAAGACTGGAGAATACGAACGCTCTAGTTATGCGAGCCCATTTAACGGGTGGGGCGATATCGCAGTTGTGATCTTCATCGGAGTTGTCATCATTCTCATGGCCTTCGACTGGCCGGTGGGAACTTATACCTTGGCCGCTTCTCTCCTGCTCATCCCGATGTTCTGGATTGGCTGGAAGGCATGTAAACCAGAAGTAATGGCACAGCTGGAAGCTCGTCAATCGCGCATGAAAGCGTACAATCAGGGGAGCAACAGCCAGGAATCTGGCGAGTAAATAAAGTTCACAACGGATCTTCCGGCTTGAACTCAGTGACACACAAGTAGTCACGTCGGAACCGATTCGAAACAACAAACTCAGTACGAAAGGAGACCACACACTCATGGTCAAATTTGTAGATGTCGACAACATGGCACGCTGGATCCAGCGCGAAGGTGTCGAAAAGATCATCACCGGTATGGTCAGCTATTTGGAGAAGGATTACTCCGAGTGGGAGCGTTTCGACCTCATCCCTCGCGTTGCTAGCCACACCCCATTCGGCGTCATCGAGCTGATGCCAACATCGAACGGCGAAGAGTACTCCTTCAAGTACGTTAACGGCCACCCATCCAACCCGGCACGTGGTTTCCAGACTGTGACCGCGTACGGCATGCTAGCCGACGTCGACAATGGTTACCCAACCTTCTTGTCGGAAATGACGCTGCTGACTGCACTGCGCACCGCAGCGGTATCTTCCATGGTGGCCAAGAAGCTAGCGCGCCCAGATTCCAAGACCATGGCCATGATCGGTGCCGGTTCACAGGCTGAATTCCAAGCACTCGGCTTCCGCGGCAACTTGGGCATCGAAGACATCCGTATCTACGACGTAGACCCCGAGGCTTTAGAGAAGGTTCGCCGCAACCTGGAACCTCTGGGCTTCAACATCACTGTCTGCTCCACCACCGAAGAAGCCGTCGAGGGTGCAGACATCATTACCACATGCACCGCGGATAAGGCACAGAACCAGATTCTGGGCACCCAGCACGTCAAGCCGGGCGTACACATCAACGCCGTTGGCGGCGACTGCCCTGGCAAGACCGAGTTGGTTGAAGGCATCCTGGATATGTCCACCGTCTTCGTCGAACTGCCTGAGCAGACCCGCATCGAAGGTGAGATCCAGCAGAAGCCAGACGACTACGAGGTAGTTGAGTTCTGGAAGGTCATCACCGGCAAGGAAAAGGGTCGTTCCTCGGATGAAGAGATTACCTTGTTCGATTCCGTTGGTTTCGCCATCAACGATTTCTCTGCTCTGCGTTACCTCCGCGATGATGTGGCCGGTACCGAGCTTGAGACCGACATTGACTTGATCGCCAACCCCGAAGACCCAAAGGATCTCTTCTCGCTGGTCGCAGAAGTTCCTTCCCTGGTCTAAAAATTAGGTGCAGCCATAGGCTGCCCAATCACGAGAGCACCTAACGTGAACGCGCACTACCAATCCTGGTAGTGCGCGTTTGTGTATCTGCAGATTGCTGCTTAACCCCTACTCAACGAGCGTCTTCGGTGTTTCATGATGTCTGATCACAGTACTTCACTAAACCAAATTTCAGTGAAATACTGTGACCTAGAAATCCATTCTTCTGCGGCTAAGCACTGATCCAAGGATTGAGCACGCTAAGCGCGCATCTGTGCTCCCAGCTCCACTCGTGCTTTCTCTGCAGCTTGTACACGGTATTCATTAACCTCTTCGTCGGTCAGCGTCCGATCAGCAGCACGGAAAATCAGGTTAAAAGCCAGTGATTTCTTGCCTGCTCCGACCTGCTCACCGCGGAAAACATCGAACAGTTCCACGGACTCCAGCAACTCACCAGTCGCGGATTCGACAACCCGTCGCACAGTCTCGGCTGGAACCTCATCATCGACGACCAGCGCCAAATCTTGGTGCAAAGCAGGAAATGCCGACAACCGTGGTGCCGGGAAGGACTCGTCCAACGGCAATGCGGAAAGATTCAATTCCATAGCGCACGTACGCGCCGGTAATCCGAGAGCCTCAACAACCTGTGGGTGCAACTCACCGGCGTGACCAACCACGGTGCCCGCAACACTCAGCTGCGCACAGCGTCCCGGGTGCCATGGCAAATATTCTGCATTCGCAATTTCAAGTTCTACGCCGCAGGCACGCGCCACGATACGCGCAGATTCAATCGCATCTGCATAGGTATAGTGCCGACCACTACCCCACGGTCCAGTAAATTCCTGTTCACCTGACCCCACGGTAGCCACGTACAAAGGCTGGCGCGGCAAACTATCGACGACACTCGCCACGGTGGCATCATCGGGCCGGTTGGCAACCGACGGCATTGGCGTGTAGTCCGCAGAGGCAAAGCTCACCTGCTGGAGACCAAACAAACCAACCGAATCACGGCCCCGGGCGACGTTGCGCCGTACCGCATCCAACATCGATGGCAACAACGTGGTGCCCAAAACTGCGTGGTCAGATTCCAGCGGGTTCTGTACCGCAACGGTATTGCGGCGTGGATCGTCAGCGGCCAATCCCCAGATATCGAAGGTGTCATTGGCGATAAACGGCGTCGGCAAGATCTCCGCATAACCGGAATACGCCAAAGCATGGCCAACTGCGCGGCGACGTTTTTGCGCGGGACTCAAGCCACGGCCTGCCGAAGGCGTCGGCAAGATCGTCGGAATATCTTCCAGCCCTTCCAGGCGCAAGACTTCTTCCACCAGATCGACGGCAACCCCGAGATCAGAACGCCAGGTTGGTGGAGTCACACGCAACTGGTCTCCATCCTTGACGACGTCCGCGCCAATTTCTTCTACACGGCCGATAACGGACTGTTCAGGGTAGTCGACGCCAGCGATCTGCGATGGGAAATTCACGTCCATGGAAATTTCCGGCATGGCAGGAACATCGCCGTGCACAGTACGGGTGGCTTCTACGGTGCCGCCAGCGATATCTGCCAGCAGCGCGCAGGCCAGATCGAGGCTGACCTCGACCAGTGCCGGATCGACACCACGTTCAAAACGACGGGAGGCTTCCGACGACAACTTGTGCCGACGTGAAGTGCGAGCCACAGTGATCGGATCCCAATTTGCAGCCTCGAAATAGACGTCGGTGGTCTCATCGCTGACTTCAGAGGTGGTTCCGCCCATCACGCCAGCCATGGACTGAATTCCGGATTCGTCGCAGATCACAACATCTTTCGCATTCAGGGTGCGGTTGATGTGATCGAGCGTCTCAAATTTCTCGCCTTCTTCTGCGCACCGCACGGTAAGCCCGCCCTGGATCTTGTCGGCGTCGAAAGCGTGCATCGGCTGCCCCAACAGCAACATCAGGTAGTTCGTGATGTCCGTGGCTGCGTTGACCGGGCGTTGGCCGGAAAGCATCAGTTCGCGCTGCATCCACCATGGTGACTGCGCAGTTGGGTCAATCCCAGAGACTTTGCGTAACCCAAAACGGCGGGTCTTGGTGTCCTCGGCGATGCTGACGGACAGGGTTTCACCGTCGGCAGCAGGCACGCCGTCGATGCTCAACCCTGCGACGGTCGGGTCGACTGCGGGATCCACATACTTCAGATTGAACGCCGAAGCGATTTCGCGCGACAATCCACGGGCGGACAACGCATAGCCACGGTCTGGAGTGATGTTGACATCAAAGATGACATCATCCAAGCCCAAATAACCACGGGCATCCTCGCCTGGCTCACCGGCAGCAGCCGGGAGAGTCAAAATGCCGTCAGATTTATCGGTGAGACCCAGCTCAGCCACAGAGCAAATCATGCCGCGAGACATTTTTCCATAGGTCTTACGCTCGCCGATGGCAAAACCACCCGGGAGCACGGTTCCGGGAAGCGCGATCACCACAAGATCACCTTCCGCGAAATTCCGGGCACCGCAGATAATTCCCTGCATCTCACCGGTGCCATTTGCCTCACCAACGTTGACTTGGCAATAACGGATCGGCTTTTTAAACTCTGTGAGTTCTTCAATTTCTTCTACCCGCCCGAATACCAATGGGCCGGTGGTCTCTTCGATTGCCTTATAGCCTTCGGTTTCGAATCCAACGCGGACGTAACCACCGTCGAAGTCGGCCGGGCTGACGGCCCATTCCGGATTGTGCTGGTTCAGTAGACGGGTAACCCAGTTCTGGGTGATCAACATAGTTGCGGCTCCTTATTCTGGGTTGGTACTTAAGCGTGGATTCCAAATGGCAGGGTGAAGCGAACGTCGCCTTCGACCATGTCGCGCATATCTGACAGGCCATTACGGAACTGTAAGGTACGCTCCAGGCCCATGCCGAAGGCAAAACCGGTGTATTCGTTCGGGTCTACCCCAACGGCAGTCAAGACGTTGGGG
Source organism: Corynebacterium sp. LaCa_70 (assembly GCF_058182015.1). Classification (NCBI taxonomy): domain Bacteria; kingdom Bacillati; phylum Actinomycetota; class Actinomycetes; order Mycobacteriales; family Corynebacteriaceae; genus Corynebacterium; species Corynebacterium sp. LaCa_70. Next base: position 1,109,327 of record NZ_CP190914.1, on the reverse strand, counting down.
TTGACCATGCCGCAGCCACCCCATTCGATCCAACCTGCACCGCCTTTTTTGTTTGGGAACCAGACATCAACTTCAGCGGAAGGCTCAGTGAACGGGAAATAATTGGTGCGCATACGCGTCGTGGTCTCTGGGCCGAACAGCGTTTTCGCCAGGTGATCCAAGGTGCCGCGGAGATGAGCCATATTCAGGCCCTTGTCGACGGCCAATCCTTCGATCTGGTGGAAGACCGGGGTGTGAGTGGCGTCGAGTTCGTCGGTACGGAACACACGCCCTGGGCAGGCGATGTAGAGCGGCACGTCGCGCTCTAGCATCGAACGCACCTGCACCGGCGAAGTGTGGGTACGCAGCACCTGCTGTGAGCCTGGCTTGCCGACGTGGAACGTATCCTGCAGCGTACGAGCTGGGTGGTCTGGCTTGAAGTTCAACGCATCAAAATTAAAGTACTCGGCTTCCACCTCGGGACCATCGGCAATCTCCCACCCCATACCTATGAAAATATCCGAGATGCGTTCAGACAAGGCAGTAATTGGATGTAAAGCACCGGTCTGATGCCGCGTAGTTGGAATGGTGACGTCAACTTTTTCGCGGACCAGTTGCGCTTGGCGTTCCTGCTCTTCTAATTCCGCCTGAATGCCTGCGAAAAACTTCTCTGCTTTGCCGCGCGCCATGTTCACAGCTTTACCGGCGTCTTTGCGCTGATCCTTCGGCAACGAGCCCAACGATTGCCGAGCACGCGGAATATAAGCACCATCACCAAGATGTTGCCGACGAGCTTCAGTGAGCTCTTCCATGGTGGATGCCGCAGAGAAATCTGCGATCGCTTTCTCGGCAGCAGCGTCCAGGGCTTCCTGGCTCAAATCAATGTCAGTTCCGTTATCAGGTGCATTCGACACGTCGGCTATCCTCGCGCTAATCGTCAGGTGGTTAGTATTAATGGGTGAAATTTCAGTATCGTCCGCATGCCAGTCTAGCGACCGTTATGACACAACGGTTAGCGGCATCAATTTTATATATGCAGCCTGCGCGCTCGCGCTAAACGAGGCAACACCACTCCCGCTAGCGGGCTCGCTTCTGCGCTTTCGCGGATTCGTATAGGCAAATTGATGCTGCTGTCGCCAAGTTCAGCGATTCTGCGTTGCCACGAATTGGGATGGACACGCGGTGGTCAGCTCGGGCTGCGACGTCGTCAGAAAGTCCGTGCGCTTCATTGCCCAGCAACCACGCCGTAGGTTTTACCAACATGCCAGTTTCTTCTGCTTCTTCTAGGCTGATCTCGCCATCGGCAGCCGTAGCGAGGATCTGCAGATTGGCAGCGCGCAACTGGCCTACCACGTCATTGATTCCCGTCTCGCGGGCAACCGGGGTATGAAATAGCGAACCTGCGGAGGCTCGCGCGACCTTATTAGAGTGCGGATCGACGGTGTTTCCCGCAAACACGACGCCATCTGCTCCGAGGGCATCCGAGACTCGAATCAATGTGCCGGCGTTGCCGGGTTCGGAGGTTTCTACCGGAACCGTCAGCAATCTGGGCGAGGACTTGATGATTTTGCCAGCGCTAAACATTACCGGCAAGCAAACGGCAAAAATACCGGGCGTGGTAGTGGTTTCTGATAGCAGCTTGGCGGCACCATCGGTGATGGGATGGAGATAAACGTCCATAAACCCAGCGGTGGTCACGATGTGCGCGAAGCGCTTCGCCGCAGATTCGGTAACAAACACGTCAGTAGCCGCACCCGTCGATACTGCAGCATCTACCGCATTTTCTCCCTCAATAAGGAAGCGTTGTTCTTTTTTGCGAGCGGCTGCACGGTGTAGTTTTGCAGCGCGGGATACGCGTGGGGTGCGCTCTGTAAACGGCTCAGAGAAATCTAGCGTCATGGAGGCTAAGTCTACGGCAACAGCCTCGCGGAATCTAAGGCGGTGTGAGCACAGCACAACGCCCCCGGAATCTTCCGAGGGCGTGTGGCGCATACGTACGGTGTTGCGCGGGAAATTAAGCGTTTGCCGGTGCGTTGACGTCGGCAGGCAGTGCGGACTTGGCAGCCTCACATAATGCGGAGAAGGTGTCGAAATCGTTGACAGCCAGCTCTGCAAGCATCTTGCGGTCAACCTCGATCTCAGCCAAACGCAGGCCGTGGATCAGACGGTTGTAGGTGATGTCATTCATGCGGGCTGCAGCGTTGATGCGCTGGATCCACAGTTTGCGGAATTCCGACTTACGCGCGCGACGGTCGCGGTAAGCGTAAGTCATGGAGTGCAACCACTGCTCTTTTGCTACGCGGTAGCGGCGGGAGCGCTGACCCCGGTAGCCCTTTGCGGACTTCAGGATTGTGCGACGCTTCTTCTTGGCGTTAACGGACCGCTTTACTCGTGCCACGGTGAAACTTCCTTAAATCTTGTTGTTGGTACTGATGTGGGATGAAACGAGTGGGCCTTTAGGCCTTGCCAAGCAAACGCTTGATGCGCTTCTGATCAGCCTGTGCAACGTCAACGTCACCCTTCAGACGGCGGGTGCGCTTAGAAGGCTTGTGCTCCAGCAGGTGGCGACGATTCGCCTGCTCACGACGCAACTTGCCGGAACCAGTCTGCTTGAATCGCTTTGCTGTGCCCTTGTGGGTCTTCTGCTTCATGGAGTTTCCTTAATCCCTTTAATTGACGGTTCGTTATTTCTTGCCCTTGCGTACTGGACCAAGCACCATGGTCATGTTGCGACCATCCTGCTTCGGTTTGGCTTCCACGACGCCATATTCTTCGACGTCGTTAGCCAAGCGTTCCAGTAAGCGGAAACCAAGTTCAGGGCGCGACTGCTCACGACCGCGGAACATGATGGTTACCTTGACCTTGGAGCCCTTTTCCAGGAAGCGGACAACATTGCCCTTTTTGGTCTCATAGTCATGGTCGTCAATCTTCGGACGGAGCTTTTGCTCCTTGACGACGGTCTGCTGCTGATTCTTCTTGGACTCACGGGCTTTTTGGGCTTGTTCATACTTGAACTTGCCGTAGTCCATGATCTTGGCGACAGGTGGCTTTGCCTTTGGGGCAACCTCAACTAGATCGAGATCGGCCTCGTAAGCAACCTTGCGGGCATCGTCGGTACGAACGACACCAACCTGCTCACCTTCAGGACCGATAAGACGGACTTCCGGTACTCGAATACGCTCATTAATGCGAGCTTCAGCGCTGATGTGTGACTCCTAAGTTCAAAAGGGGCGAATGAAACGTCTACCCTGCCACAATAGGAGTACTCCCCGAGAAAAACACATACCGGGACAGTCGGCATATGTTGCCGTGGTACCGGTATGTACCTTTTACCCGTAGCCAACTTAAGCAGCGGCATGAGGTGGGAGGAGACTCCACTTGTGACCTAAGTTCCTGGACGGAACCCTAGGTGGTAGTGCATTGAAAGTTAGCATATGCACTGAGCCAACACAAATCGCGACAGGCAGCTCATCGGTGTTTATTTATTGAGTATTTCTGCCAAGAATTGCCCGGTATACGAAGCTTCCACCTGCGCCACGTCTTCTGGGGTTCCCTGTGCCACCACGGTGCCGCCACCGGAACCGCCTTCCGGCCCCATGTCGACGATCCAGTCCGCAGCCTTGATCACATCAAGATTGTGCTCGATAATCAGCACAGAGTTGCCTTTGTCCACCAGGCCTTGAATTACCAGCATCAAGCGGCGAATATCTTCAAAGTGCAGGCCAGTCGTCGGCTCATCCAAAATATAAACGGTGCGTCCGTGCGAGCGCTTCTGCAATTCGGAGGCCAGCTTTACGCGCTGCGCCTCGCCACCAGACAACGTCGTCGCCGACTGCCCCAGGCGCACATACCCCAGGCCGACGTCGACAAGCGTGTCCAGATAACGGTGGATCGAGGTGATCGGTTCGAAGAACTCCGCGGCTTCCGAAATCGGCATATTCAGCACTTCGGCAATGTTTTTGCCCTTGTAGTGCACCTCCAGCGTCTCACGGTTATAGCGCGCGCCTTGACACACCTCGCACGGCACGAACACGTCCGGAAGGAAGTTCATCTCAATCTTCAGCGTGCCTTCGCCCTGGCAGGCTTCACAGCGCCCACCCTTGACGTTGAAGGAGAACCGGCCGGGCTTATAGCCGCGCACCTTGGCCTCTTGAGTTTCAGCAAACAAGTTACGGATCTTATCGAATACGCCGGTATAGGTCGCTGGGTTGGAACGCGGAGTTCGCCCAATCGGTGACTGATCCACCTGCACCATTTTGTCCAGGTTTTCGATGCCTTCCACGCGCTTAGCCCGGCCGGGAACCTGGCGGGCTCGGTTGAGCTCGTTGGCCAAAGTCTTTGCCAAAATTCCGTTCACGACGGTGGATTTACCCGAGCCGGAAACACCGGTAATGCAACACAAAACACCCAGGGGGATGGTGACGTTAATGCCACGCAGGTTATTTTCTCGGGCACCGACGACGGTGAGTTGCCGCTCCTTATCAATTGGGCGGCGCGACTCCGGAACCGCCAAGACCTTGCGCCCGGACAAGTAATCACCGGTCAATGACCCAGAGCAACTCTCGATTCCCTCAGGCTCACCCTGGTAGACCACCTCACCACCGTATTCGCCAGCACGAGGGCCGATATCCACCATCCAGTCGGAGGCACGAATCGTGTCCTCATCGTGCTCGACGACGATCAGCGTATTACCCAAATCGCGCAGCCTTTGCAGCGTGGCAATCAGGCGATGATTATCACGCTGATGCAAGCCGATGGACGGCTCGTCCAACACGTACAACACACCGGCCAAACCTGCACCAATTTGCGTTGCCAGGCGGATGCGCTGCGCCTCACCGCCAGAAAGGGTGGAAGCACCGCGATTGAGCGTGAGATAGGTCAGGCCGACGTCGACAAGAAATTGCAGGCGCGCTTGAATCTCTTTGAGCACGGCACCGGCGATGATTTCGTTGCGGTGATCCAGTTGCAGCGTATCCAGGAACTGCGTGGCCTCTTCGATTGGCAACTCGGCCAGCCCGGCGATGGACAGTTCACCGTGCGAAGTCGAGGCCAACCGCACCGCGAGGATCTCCGGCTTCAAACGCGTGCCTTTACACTTTTTGCATGGCACCTGGCGGGTATAAGCCATGAAGCGGTCTTTTTGCGAATCGGATTCCGCGGTATCGAGCTTGCGCCGGACATAACCTGCCGCACCCTCAAACGGTGCCGTCCAATCCCGCTGGCGTCCGTAACGGTTCCGGTAACGCACACGAACTTCAGTCTTCGTGCCATTGACCAGAGCATCGCGCTGTTGCTTAGTAAGCTCCGAAAACGGTGTTTCTGGATCAAAATCCAGGGCCTTCGCCAAACCTTCGACCAACTTGATGAAATAGCGCTGGTTCGGGCTGGCATACCACGGTTGCACAGATTTATTCGCCGGGGCATCCGGATCCGGAATCAACAAATCCTGATCCACCTCATGGCGCGAACCCAATCCATCACAGGACGGGCAGGCACCATACGGGGAGTTGAAAGAAAACGACCGCGGCTCGTACTCGTCGATCGTCAACGCGTGCCCATTCGGGCAGGCGGATTTCTCAGAAAACATCCGGGTGGATTCCGGGTCATCCACAAAATCAATCGTGACCAGGCCGTCAGCAAGCCGCAACGCCGTCTCGACCGAATCAGTCAGCCGTTGTTTCTGCGAAGCCTTCACCTGCAAACGGTCCACGATCACGTCGATATCGTGCTTAATCTGTTTTTTCAGCGTCGGCGGGTCACTGAGCTGGTAAATTTCGCTGTCGATGCGAGCACGCGAAAACCCCTGCGCCGCGAGGTCAGCAAACAGATCCACAAACTCACCTTTGCGCGTACGCACCACCGGCGCCAGCACCTGAAACTTGGCTCTTTCTTCGTGCTCAAGCACCTGGTCGACGATCATCTGCGTGGTTTGTCGCTCAATCACGGCGTCGCACGTTGGACAATGCGGGGTGCCCGCGCGCGAAAACAGCAAACGCAGGTAGTCATAAATTTCGGTGATGGTACCCACGGTGGAACGCGGGTTGTGGTTAGTTGATTTCTGGTCAATCGAAACCGCCGGCGATAGACCTTCAATAAACTCCACGTCCGGTTTGTCCATCTGCCCCAAAAACATCCGGGCATACGATGACAGCGATTCCACGTAACGACGCTGCCCCTCGGCGAAGATAGTGTCGAACGCCAGCGACGATTTACCCGAGCCAGACAGCCCGGTAAAAGCGATCATTTTATCGCGCGGCAAATCAATATCCACGCCTTTCAGGTTGTGTTCACGCGCACCTTTGACCACTAAACGGTCTGCCACGGAGCCACCAAGCCTTCCCACAAATTTAGCTGTAAAAACCGGTTTATATAAGAATTAGACTCTTTAAAACTACCAGGCCGCAGGCAGAAACAGGTATCTCGATGAAGTATCCGTAAACTGTGGGTATGAGCACTCTCGCGCTACATTCTTTATCCGTGTCCGAGATGGACAATCAGTGTTATTTTCTTGTCGACGGCGACCAAGCGTTGCTGATCGACGCCGCCGACGATGCCGCGAAGTTGTTGGCATTCGCGGAAGAACTCGGCGTAACCATCACCGCCGTGTTGACGACGCACCGGCACTGGGATCACACCCGTGCCGTGGAAGAGGTTCTGAAAAAGACCGGAGCGAAACACTACGCATCGCATCTGGATGCTCCGGCAATTCCGGGTGAGATCGACGTCGAACTGCACCACGGTGATGTTGTGGAATTTGCCGGCGAGGAATACCCGGTGATTATTCTGCGCGGCCACACTCCTGGCGGAGTTGCCTTGGCCGCTGTGATTGATGGTGTGCCGAATTTGTTTGTCGGCGACTCGCTGTTTCCCGGTGGTCTGGGAAAGACAGATTCTGAGGGCGATTTTGTGCGCCTGTTCCATGACGTCAATGGACGTATCTTCGAGCAGTACCCTGACGAAACCAAAGTCTGGCCAGGACACGGAAATCCGACGACGTTGGGCGAAGAGCGCGGCAAACTGGAAGAATGGTGGGAACGCCGCTGGTAAGCCCGCATTTGGGCAGCAGTTGGGTGGTCACCGTCCGGCACTAAAGCGCGATAACTACCTGCACGGCTCGGCGTCGAATCCGTGAGGCTGCTCGCGGTTTTCTGCCAGTAATACCGGCCACATTCTGCGCGCTTATGGCGTAGAATTAACCTCTAGTACTTCTAGCTACTATCACAAGGAGCATTACTAGCTATGATCCGCAAGATTGCACGACCAATGCTGGCTTCGGTCTTTATTCTCGACGGCGTTGATGCGCTGCGTAAGACCAACGAGCGTGTTGACACCACCGAAGACCTGATCAAGCGCGTGCGCAAGGTTGTCCCAGCGGACATCGCGGACGCTATTCCAGACAGCCCAAAGACTGTCGCCCGCATCTTGGGCGGCACCAAGGTGGGCGCTGGTTCCCTGTTCGCTATTGGCAAGGCACCGCGTTTCGCTGCCGCTACTTTGGCTGTCACTACCCTGCCGACGCTGATTTCTCGTGATGCATTCTGGGCTGCGGACGAAGAAGGCGAACGTCGTGCTCGTCTGAACAACTTTGCTACCTCGTCTGCTCTGCTGGGCGGCTTGTTCATCGCCTCCCAGGACACTGAGGGCAAGCCTGGTTTGAAGTGGCGCGCGGAGCATGCTTCCAAGCAGGCCGGCAAGAAGGTGCAGCAGGCACTGCCAACCAAGTCCGACTCCGAGAAGATGTGGGATGAGGCTCGCGAAAAGGCAGGCGACTTCACCGGCCAGGCTGGTGACTGGATTAAGGATTCCAGTGAAAAGGCCCAGGCCTATGTCAATGACAACAAGGGCGATTGGTCCAAGACAGCCAACGAATGGCTCGATGCTGCGCGTTCGAACGCCAAGACTGCCAAGAAGAGCACCGTCAAGGCTGCCCAGAAGGCTCAGGACAAGGCCAACGATGCTCTGAAGGATGCCGAGAAGAAGCACGGCAAAAAAGCCAAGAAGGCACGTAAGAACGCCGAGAAGATTCAGAGCAAGGCAGACAAGGCTCTGTCTAAGGCAATGAAGAAGCTAGACAAGAAGATCGACTTTTAAGATTTAGGAAACCACCCCACAGTGTCTCCCCGTTTTTCTCGGGGACACGAATCCACGGCTTCGCAGAAAGCCCAAAGAGTACATCACTCAGAGTTTTCTGCGGAGCTTGCTGCCGAACAAAGCTATCTCGATGCTTTGTTCGGCATTTTGGATTCTGATGTCTCCAATGCACGACAGCGTCTTGCCGACGCCCAATTAACCATTGATCCAGCCAATGCCGATTCCGACGCTTTGCTGCGCCGGGAAACCGAATACCACCGGCTGCAAGAAAAACTAGATCAACTAAACCTCGCGCAGATCGGGTTGGTCTTCGGCCGCATCGATGTCGATGCAGACGGCGAAAACCCAACACCAGAAGGCTTAGATCGCCGTTATATCGGGCGCATTGGTCTGCTGGACCGTGACGACGATTACCGCTCGCTGTTGATCGACTGGCGCGCGCCCATGGCACGCCCGTTTTATTTGGCCACCACAGCGCACCCGGAAGGCGTACGCATGCGGCGGCATATCCGCACCGCGGACCGGGTAGTCAAAGATATTGACGACGAATTGCTCTCCGGCACGGCACCGGACGATGCCGCCCGCGCGGATGTGGCCGGAGAAGCCGCTCTTCTACATGCGATGAATACCGCCCGCGGTGAACACATGCAGTCGATCGTGGAAACCATCCAACGGGAACAAGACACGATTATTCGTGATGCCACCCGCGGGGTACTTGTTGTGGAAGGCGGGCCCGGTACTGGAAAGACCGCTGTGGCTTTGCACCGTGTGGCGTATCTTCTCTATACCTGGCGTGAACAGCTATCACGCACCGGTGTGCTGATTATCGGGCCCAATCCAACGTTTTTGAACTATATTTCGCAGGTATTGCCCGAGTTGGGAGAAACCGGTGTTGTTTTGAGCACGATCGGGCGCCTCTACCCTGGTTTGCGGCCCACGCTGCACGAAGACGCAGAGACTCGTCGGGTGAAAGGCTCACTGCAGATGGTCGACGTGTTGAAGGCTGCGGTCAAGGCTTATCAGCAGGTTCCGAAGCACAACCGCGTCGTGGTATTGGAAGGCACCCGGGTAGAGCTGACCCAAGCGATGGTGAAATCTGCGCGGACCCGGGCACGCCGTTCCCGCAAACCGCACAATGAGGCACGCGAAGTCTTTACCGAGCAGTTGCGCTCGGAATTGGCGCATGGACTGGCAGCTATCATCGGCCATGATCCGCTGGATGGCGGCAACCTGCTGGATAGCGCGGATATCGCCGCGTTGCGCGAGGATATCTCGGGCGAGGCCATCATCGAGGAACTTGTCGACGAATTCTGGCCGCAGTTAGGGCCCCGCCAAGTGCTTCGCGAACTGCTTACTGACCACACCGCGCTGCACGCTGCCTGCCGCGGTAATGGAGGCGAGGAATTCGTTTCCGCATTGTTGCGTAATGCAGACTCCTCAGCACACAGCTGGGCAGAGTCTGATGCCGCGCTCTTGGACGAGCTCGCGCAATTGCTTGGCAGCGGTGATGACGAGCAACAAGCTGCTGCAGATGAGCGGGAATGGCAGGAAGCCTTGGAAGAAGCCGAGGGTGCACTGGATATTCTGGCTACGTCAGAATCCACCGATAACGATGACGTATTTGATTCGGAGATTCTTTCCGCGCACCACGTAATCGATGCGGAAACGCTAGCGCGACGCCAGCAGGCCCGCGATTATCGCACGACTGCCGAGCGTGCAGAAGGCGACCGCACCTGGGCATTCGGCCACGTGGTGGTTGACGAAGCGCAGGAGCTTTCCGCGATGGAATGGCGGATGGTCTTCCGTCGCAGCCCAAATCATTGGATGACGGTAGTGGGTGATCCTGCACAGACGAGCTCGCCGGCCGGTTGCGATAATTGGAGTGAGGCGCTCGAGCCATTCGTCGGCAAGCGCTACCGCCAACATCAGCTCACGATCAATTACCGCACCCCCGTGGAGATCGCAGAATTAGCCGAAGCGATTGTCCGCAAGTATCAACCGGATGCCACGGTGGCGCAAGCGATCCGGAACCGGGAGGCTGCGGTGCGGTGGTTGCCGACTGGGACTTCTCCGGAATCAGTGCGGGAGCAATTGCATGCGGACGAGGAACAACGCAGTTGTGCAGTCATTACCGCGCAGAATGCGTCCCAGCATAAGGGCTTGGAGTATGACCACGTCATCGTCGTTGAACCTGCGGAGATCATCGCGGCCACACCGCGTGGCTGGCAGGATCTTTATGTCGCATGTACGCGCGCGACGCAGACGCTGAGCATTATCGGTGAGCTAGATTTAGCCGAATAGCCACAGGCGCGACAGTCCGGCTAAGCGACGGTGTGCACAATGATCACGTCGCAATCGGATTGCCGCGCAATATCTGCTGGTACAGAGCCTAATAATCGCCCCGTCAACGTATTGATACCGCGGTTACCTACCACGAGCACATCGGCATCGTGCTGGGCGACGATGCTCATCAATGCGGCGACGGGACTTCCTGTTTGTACCGCGCTGCTTACTTTTTCTGCACCTAAAGCGCGGGCTTCTTCTACTGCTGGTTGCAGGATGGCTTCGGCCTGCTCTACACCCACAACAGGGTGATCACTCAATGGTTCTTGCGGGCCCGCTACATGACCGGGTTCGTAGTATGCGCAAGCGATAAGCAGCTGTGCATCAAAGGCAGCCGCTAGCCGTGCTGCGCGACGCACCGCCAACATGGACGACTGTGAGCCGTCGCTGCCAACGACAATGCTGGAATAATCAGCGCTATGTGGATCGGTGGTTTCCGCCGTCTCCGAAGTCATCGTATCCGCTACCCTGCTGCCCTATGCCTTACCGCTGGCAGAACTTGCGGCACCGTCACTGTTGACAACCAAGACGTCGACGTCAAAACGGCGGGTAACTTCACTCGGAATGCTGCCAAACACGCGGCCTGATAACGTCTTCAACCCACGGTTACCCACCACAACGAGATCCGCTGCGGAATCTTCCACGACTGTGCGCAGCACTGCCACGGGGCCGCCGTTGACCGGGCGGAGCTCGATATCTTTTGCTCCTTCGGCGACAGAAACTTCGTGCGCCTCGCGCAAGATGTCCTCGGCGGCGTCCCGGTTGATCACAGGCAACGCATTAGCATCGGCTTTCGCGTCAATGACTAACCCGTGTTTTTCATAATAAGCAGACACGATGATCAGCCGCGCATCGTAAACTCGTGCCAGACTCGCGGCCGCACGCACAGCGTGCAGGGATGAATCCGATCCGTCAGATCCGGTAACGATGGTGGAATATGCAACCACGGGGTGCTCCTTCCGAGCTTGGCGTTAGTGTGATTCTAACGCCTGTGCATACCTCCCACCGGAAAATCACCGCCGCCGCCACTAAATATGATGCGTTTATCACGCTCGCGGGTTTGTCTGCGCAATCCACGAACGCACTGCATCGCCGTCTGCTCCAAGCCGTGGCGGTGGGGTGTGATACTCGGCTTTCGTTCGGGAATACTGCACGGGGTTGCGGATCGTACGGTAGGTGGAGCCTTCAGCACTGTGAATGGCAACGACGGGTTCCAATCCCAGCGAATCGGCAAAATCGATCCCCTGCCCCACAGAATTAATCGGGGCACACATCACACCGGCAGCAAGCAACTCGTCATACCAATCTTGCGCCGACTTATGCTGAAGTACATCTTCGATCTCCGCACGCAGTGCCTCACGGTGTTTATTGCGATCCTGCATGGTAATGAAGCGTTCGTCGTCGGCAAGCTGCGGCTTTCCGAGTTCCTCGACGAGTGTGCGAAACTGTGCATCATTTCCGCAGGCAATAATCAGCGGCTGGTCGTGGGCGGCGAACGGACCATACGGGCACAGGCTTGGGTGATCATTACCCATGCGCATCGGTTCGTGTCCGGTCGCAGCATAACCGCCTGATTGGTTAGCCAAACTCGACAACGCCACGGACAACAAATTGACCTCAAGCGACTGCCCTGCCTGCGATTTCTCACGTTCGAGTAGTGCGGCCAAAATGCCCACCGCACAGTGCAGACCAGTGCACACATCGACGATGGCCACACCGGTTTTTTGTGGTGGTCCGTCGGCTTCGCCGGTCACGTGCATAAGGCCGGACAATGCTTGGATCAGCAAATCATAGCCCGCCAAATGGGCTCCTTTATCCGAGCCGAAACCGTTAATCGAAGCATGAATCAACCGCGGCCAGCGCTTAGTGGTTTGTGCTGGGTCCAGGCCAAATTTCTTCAGCCCGCCTGGTTTAAAGTTTTCGATCAGGACGTCGGATCGTTCGATAATCTCGTAGGCGGTGTCGCGATCAGCGAGATCTTGTAAGTCCAGCATGATGGATTCTTTGTTTCGGTTGGCCGACATGAAGTAGGTGCTCATGTCGTTGGCCACCGGCGGCGCCCACTGGCGAGTATCATCACCGCGCGGCGCTTCCACCTTGATTACTCGCGCTCCGAGGTCTGCCAAGAGCATGGTACAAAAAGGTCCAGCCAATACGCGGGAGAAATCCGCAATGATGATTCCCGCCAGTGGTCCGCGCGCGGAGCTATCGCCCACAGATCGCTCCTTCTGGTTAGTCGGTGTCCTCGATGCCATAAATTTTTGGGCCTTTCCTTTTTACCCTTTTACCGTGCATGGAATGCGCCGACGCCTGTCAGATGACGGCCGATGGTGAGCTGGTGCACCTCATCAGTGCCTTCATAAGTACGCACCGATTCCAGATTGTTCGCGTGGCGCAACGGGGAATGCTCCAGGGAAATGCCGTTGCCGCCCAGCATCGCACGCGCTTCGCGTGCGATAGTGAGTGCGACGCGGGTGTTATCGAGCTTTCCTGTAGAAATGGTCGCGGGCAATAGCGAACCGTGCGGAAGCCCGGTGGCCTGTTCCGCGGCACCTGAGCTATTCTTAGCGCTATCTTTCAACCGGCCGATCTGGTGCGCAAGCAAGTATCCGCGATTGATGCCGACGGCCATATCAGCCAGTTTGGTCTGCGTGATTTGGAAATTGCTCAGTGGAGTACCAAACTGCTTGCGCTGCTGGCTGTATTCTAATGCGGCGTTGAAGCTGTCGCGCGCAGCGCCCATAACTCCCCAGATGATGCCGTAGCGGGCCTCGTTCAAACACCGGAATGGCCCGCCAAGCCCCACTGCGGTTTCTGCGGGTAGCATCGCCGATTCCGGCAGGCGCAGATCATTCAGGTGAATTTCACACTGGATGGAAGCACGCATGGACATTTTTGGCTCGATAACCTGCGCCGAATAACCTTGGGTGTCGGTGGGGACCACGAAGCCACGCACGCCGCGCGCATCACCGTGTTCACCGGTCTGCGCCCAGATAATCGCGACATCGGCGACACTGGCTAGGCCGATCCATCGCTTGGTGCCGTTGAGAATCCAGTCACCACTAGCATCTTTCTTGGCGACGGTTGTCATAGATGCGGGATCCGACCCTGCGTCTGGTTCGGTCAGACCGAAGCAGCCAACCGCTTCGCCTTTCGCCATCTTCGGCAACCACTCCTGCTTGTGTTCTTCGGAGCCGTGCTTGTGAATCGCCGACATCGCCAGCGAACCTTGCACAGACACGAAGGTGCGCAAACCGGAATCACCGGCTTCGAGTTCCTGAGCGGCGAGGCCGTATTCCACCGCACTGCGGCCCGGGCAGCCATAGCCATCGAGGTGCATACCCAGCACACCGAGCTTGCCCATCTCTGGAATGATCTCTAGTGGGAAATGTGCTTTGTCGAACCACTCACTGATATTGGGGCGAATGTGTTCATCAACGAAGCCACGCACGCGCAGCGCGACGTCTTTTTCTTCCGCAGAAAACAGGGAATCAAGCTGGGTGATATCGACAGCGCCGAGGAATGATTCCTGGCCTGGTGTACTGGGGTTATTCGGCATAGTGCGGTGTTCTCCTCATATCTCGGTTGTGCACATCACACTATAAGGAGACCAACCTAACTTCAACCGATTATAGAAAGTTTCTTCACTTCACCTTTCCCGGTAACAGTTCCCGCTAGCAGCCCCGATATCAGCCGCACCCCCGATATCAGCGGAACCTAGATTCCGGCTTCTTTCACCCCACGCAACTCCTTTTTCAGATCCGCGATCTCATCACGCAAACGGCCCGCCAGCTCGAACTTCAGGTCCCTGGCGGCGACCTTCATTTGCTTCGTCAGATCGTCGATAAGGGTTTGGATCTCGCCTTCTGCCATGGACGACACGTCTGGCTTGTCGACGAGCGCCGCATCACCAGATTCCGAGTTGCTTGCCGCATCCCCGTCGTCGTCCGATTCGTAGACCTGGTCGAGGATGTCTGCGATCTTTTTGCGCAGCGGCTGCGGGTCAATACCGTGTTCGGTGTTGTAGGCAATCTGCTTTTCGCGGCGACGTTCAGTCTCATCAATGGCGTTTTGCATCGATTCGGTGATCTTGTCGGCATACATGATGACTTCACCGGATACGTTACGGGCGGCACGGCCAATGGTCTGAATAAGCGAAGTTGTCGAACGCAAAAAGCCTTCTTTGTCCGCGTCCAGAATCGCCACCAGAGAGACCTCGGGCAAGTCCAAGCCCTCACGCAACAAGTTGATGCCCACAAGCACATCGAACTCACCCAACCGCAGCTGTCGTAACAGCTCTACACGCTGCAGGGTGTCAATATCGGAGTGCAGGTAGCGCACCTTGACGCCGTGCTCCAGCAGATAGTCGGTCAGGTCCTCGGCCATGCGTTTGGTCAACGTGGTCACCAGCACGCGCTCATTCTTTGCCGTGCGCGTTTTGACCTCATCGATCAGATCATCAATCTGCCCCTTGGTCGGTTTCACGGTGACCTTCGGATCCACCAGGCCCGTCGGGCGAATGACCTGCTCGACGTATTCACCGCCGGCAGCAGTAATTTCGTAGTCTCCAGGTGTCGCGGAGAGATAGACGGTCTGGCCAACGCGTTTTTCGAATTCATCGAATGTCAGCGGCCGGTTGTCCAGCGCAGAGGGTAAACGGAAGCCGAAATCCACCAGGTTGCGCTTGCGTGACATATCGCCTTCGAACATGCCACCAATCTGTGGGACAGTCACGTGGGACTCGTCGATGATTGTTAGGAAATCCTCCGGGAAATAATCCATCAGCGTCGCCGGGGCGGTACCTGCTTCGCGCCCATCAATATGCCGCGAGTAGTTCTCGATGCCGGAACAGAAGCCGACTTGTTCAATCATTTCCAGATCGTATTCCGTGCGCATGCGCAGCCGCTGGGCTTCCAAGAGTTTTCCGCGGTTTTCCAGCTCGGTCAGGCGTTGCTGCAGTTCTTCTTTGATATCCGCGATGGCTTTTTCCATGCGCTCAGGCCCGGCAACGTAATGCGTGGCCGGGAAGATGCGTACTTCATCAACTTGTTCAAGAACATCGCCGGTTAGCGGGTGGATATAGTACAGCGCATCGATATCGTCGCCGAAAAATTCGATGCGCACTGCGCGCTCCTCATAGGCAGGGATAATATCGACAGTATCGCCATTGACGCGGAAAGCACCGCGGGTGAAGCCAACATCGTTGCGCTCATACTGAATATCGACGAGCAAGCGCAGGAACCGATCACGCTCTACTTCATCGTCGGCTTTCATGACCACGGAGCGATCTAGGTAAGACTGCGGCGTTCCCAGGCCGTAGATGCAAGATACCGAGGACACCACGACGACGTCACGACGCGATAATAGCGCGGAAGTCGCAGAGTGACGCAGGCGTTCGACGTCTTCGTTGATGGAGGAGTCTTTTTCGATATAAGTATCGGTCTGCGCGACATAGGCTTCCGGCTGGTAGTAGTCGTAGTACGACACGAAGTATTCTACCGCGTTGTGCGGCAGGAGTTGGCGCAATTCGTTGGCCAGCTGGGCCGCCAGAGTTTTGTTCGGCGCCATGACTAGGGTTGGACGCTGCTGTTGTTCAATCAGCCAGGCTGCGGTGGCGGATTTACCGGTACCGGTGGCACCAAGCAGGACGACGTCAGATTCGCCTTCTTTGAGGCGCCGATCTAGCTCTTTGATTGCTGTGGGTTGGTCACCGGCCGGTTGGTACTCGGAGACGACCTCGAAGGTCTTTTTCCGGCGTTCGACCTCGCCGACTGGGCGGTGTTCGGATTCAGATAAAACAGGGTACTCAGCAGCAAAAGCCATGGCTTCTAGTCTACTCTGCTGTATCTGGTTCAACCCGCTACTGAGGTGCTGCCGACTGCCACGCGAAAGCTAGCGAAGTGCGAGCTACCGAGCAGCCAGCTACCGGGCAGCCAGCTGTTGAATCTTGTCGACGGCGTGTGCCACCTGTCGTTGCAGTTCTTCTTCGCTGCCGTTGTTGTCTATGAGGATATCTGCGTGTTGTTTGCGTGTCTCGTCGTCAATCTGCGCGTTGATGCGCCGCCGGACGTCATCGCTGTCGAGACCGCGCTTGGTAGTCAGCCGTTCGACGCGCAGGTGTTCGTCGGCATGCACAACGATGGTTGCGTCCATGTCTTTGTGCAGGCCCTTATCGATGAGCAGTGGCATGTCGTAGATGACTGCTTCTGCCCCGTTTTGGCGCGCTTCGTCAAAAAGTTCTTGTGTGCGTTGGTTGATGCGCGGGTGGGTGATTTCGTTGAGTCGCGCGGTGGTTTCTTTGTTTTCAAAGGCACGTGAGGCAAGCAGCCCGCGATCAAGTGCGCCGTCGGCATCGAGGATGTCGGCTCCGAATTCTTCGGCTAGTTCTTGCAGTGCCGGTTGGCCGGGTTCGACGATTTCGCGTGCAATACGGTCCGCGTCGACGATGGGGTATCCGTGTTCGTTGAGGGCGCGGGCGACGGTTGACTTACCACTGCCGATCCCTCCGGTAAGTCCGATGATTTTCATAGGCCCAGTGTAGAATGCAAAAACCCACTTCTCAATGCCCTGGTTGGGGCAGAAAGAAGTGGGTTGCGGCTATGCGGTACTAGCCGACGCGTGGCTAGTTAAGCGCGCTGGCTGATTTAGTTGCCGGCCAGCTTATCGCGCAGTGCAGCAAGCTGCTCGTCGGAAGCCAACGAACCTGCGTCCTCGGTGGTGCCTTCGGATGACGGAGCGGCATCCGATACGCCGGACTCGGAGGAGTAGTTCGCGGATTCGTCGCTGTTTGCAGCAGCTTCAGCTGCGGCACGGTTGCGCTCGATCTGCGCGGTGTGCAGCTGGAAGCGACGCTCGGATTCGGCGTAACGAGCTTCCCAGGCCTGACGCTGTTCGTCGTAGCCTTCTTTCCACTCGTTGGTCTCTGGGTCGAAGCCTTCTGGGAACAGGTAGTTACCCTGCTCGTCGTAGGAGTCGGCCATGCCGTACTTGGAAGGATCGAATTCCTCGGTGTAGTCCTCGTCGGCCTGCTTCAGGGACAGGGAGATGCGACGACGCTCGAGGTCGATGTCGATGACCTTGACCATGGCTTCTTCGCCAACGTTGACAACCTGGTCTGGAACCTCGACGTGGCGCTGAGCCAGTTCGGAGATGTGAACCAGGCCTTCGATGCCTTCTTCGACGCGAACGAACGCACCGAATGGAACGAGCTTGGTGACCTTGCCCGGAACGATCTGGCCCACAGCGTGGGTGCGGGCGAAGACGCGCCATGGGTCTTCCTGGGTTGCCTTCAGAGACAGGGAAACGCGCTCGCGGTCCAAGTCCACGTCCAGAACCTCGACGGTGACTTCGTCGCCGACGGTGACAACCTCGGATGGGTGGTCGATGTGCTTCCAGGACAGCTCGGAAACGTGTACCAGACCGTCGACACCGCCCAAGTCCACGAAGGAACCGAAGTTGACGATGGAGGAAACGACACCCTTGCGAACCTGGCCCTTTTGCAGCTGGTGCAGGAATTCGGAACGAACCTCAGACTGGGTCTGCTCCAGGTATGCGCGGCGAGACAAAACAACGTTGTTACGGTTCTTGTCCAACTCGATAATCTTGGCGTCAAGCTCCTGGCCAATGTATGGCTCCAGGTCGCGAACGCGGCGCATTTCCACCAGGGAAGCAGGCAGGAAGCCACGCAGACCAATATCCAGGATCAGGCCGCCCTTGACGACCTCGATGACGGTACCGGTAACGTGCTGATCGCTTTCCTTGAGGTCCTCGATAGCACCCCAAGCACGCTCGTACTGGGCGCGCTTCTTGGAAAGCAGCAGACGGCCTTCCTTGTCTTCCTTCGTCAGAACCAGGGCGTCGATCTGGTCACCCAGCTCTACAACCTCATCTGGGTTGACGTCATGCTTGATGGACAGCTCACGCGAAGGGATAACGCCTTCGGTCTTGTATCCGATGTCAAGCAGTACCTCGTCGTGATCAACTTTGACGACGGTGCCTTCTACAATGTCACCGTCGTTGAAGTACTTGATGGTCTCGTCGATCGCGGCGAGAAAATCCTCAGCGGTGCCGATGTCGTTTACGGCTACCTGAGGGGCCTTAGAAGCTGTCATATTGTTGCGTGCTCCGAAATGGATAGGAAATCGATTGTGTACATTCGCAGTCTCTCACGAGGCTTCTACTCTGATACTGAAGCGATATTGGTTCGGTATTCAGTGATGAAGATTCGCGATCTCGCGCTACAAGTACGTCAAACTTCCTATCAGAGCTCACGCACTTCTAACGCATAGACATGCCCCACAAAGCATAAACCCGTTCAGTGAGCTATGCAAGCTTTTTGTGCTGTATTTTCCGCAGCCCATCAACCGAAGCTTGTTCAACAATTTAGGCTTGGCTAAATAAAGGGTGAATCAACACACACGAAAATTTCAGTGAGAGAGCAGTCACTGCTATACTTTGCGCAATCCCGCGATCTCATCTAAGCAAAACTACCTATGCGTACTTGCAGTGATATTACTTACAGTGATATTTCAGTCGCCGATTGACGTCATCGCGCGGAGCTTTGAATTCGACACTCACAGGAGAATGTTATGAAGATGACGAAGTCCATCGGAGTTCTGGCCGCTGCCGGGCTCTCATTGACGCTGGTTGCCTGCAGCGACGATTCTGGAAGCTCCAGCGCAGGTGGCGGTGCTGAGGGCGGCACCAACTACGTGCTCGCCAACCTGACCGAGCCGCAAAACCCGCTGGTTCCAGGTAACACAAACGAGGCTGGCGGCGGCACCGCAATTCAGTTCCTGTATTCCGGACTGACTTACTACGATGCAGAGGGCGAAAGCCACAACGACCTCGCAGAAAGCATCGACTTTGATGGTGACCGCACCTACACCATCAAGCTGAAAGATGCGAAATGGGAAGACGGCACCCCAATCACCGCAAATGACTTTGTCGATGCCTGGAACTACACGGTTTCGGAATCCTTGCTCCAGGAATCCTTCTTTACACCGATTAAGGGCTATGCAGAAGGCGCAGAGTCCATGGAAGGCCTGACTGTCCAAGACGACAAGACCTTCACCATCGAACTTTCCGAGCCAACCGCGGACTTCGAACAGCGCTTAGGCCATGGTCCTTTCAAGCCACTGCACCCTTCGGCCTTCGACGACATCGACGCCTACGGCGAACAACCAATCGTCAACGGCCCATACAAGCTCGCCGAGTGGAACCACAACGAAAACCTGTTGCTGGTTCCGAACGAGGAATACCAAGGCGACCGTGAAGCACAAAACGATGGCGTTGACTTCCGCATCTACACCCAACAGGATGCTGCCTACGCCGACCTGCTATCCGGAAACTTGGACGTGATTGACTCTATTCCGGAATCCGCACTGTCGCAGTATGAGGCTGAGCTGGGCGACCGCGCGATCTCACAGCCATCGGCGATTTTCCAGGCTTTCACCATCCCAAGCACACTCGAGCACTTCGAAGGCGAAGAAGGTGCGCTACGTCGCCAAGCCATTTCTCTGGCCTTTGACCGTGAAGAAATCTCGAAAACTATTTTCCAGGACACGGTCACCCCAGCCAAGGACTTCACCTCCCCAGTTATCCCAGGCTATGAAGAAGATCTAGAGGGTAACGACGTTCTGGATTTCGATCCAGAGAAGGCCAAGGAACTCTGGGAGCAGGCCAACGACATCAGCGAGTTCAACGGTACCTTCGAAATCGCCTACAACGCTGATGGCGGACACAAGGCATGGGTTGATGCACTCACCAACCAGCTGTCGAATAACCTGGAGATCGATGCTCAGGGTAACCCGTACCCAGACTTCAAGGGCCTGCGTGATGACATCACCAGCCGCACCATCGAGACTGCTTTCCGTTCCGGATGGCAGGCTGACTACCCGTCCCTGGGTAACTTCCTAGAGCCAAACTTTGCCACCGGCGGTAGCTCGAACGACGGCGAATACTCAAGTGAAGAATTCGACGCCAAGCTGGCTGAAGCACAGCAGGCCGAAAGCCCAGAAGAAGCCACCAAGCTGTACTCGGAAGCCCAGAAGATCCTCTTTAAGGACCTTCCAGCAATCCCAATGTGGTACTCCAACGCAGCAGCTGGATACTCCGAAGCTGTCGAAAACGTGGAATTCGCGTGGAACCGGGTTCCGGTCATCTACGCCATCACCAAGTCTTAAGAAGCCCTAATGAGTGTTACAAAACACTCAGATAGGTTACACTAAGGCGACGTCAATCCGGCCAGTCCGAATACGACTGGCCGGATTTCGCCCGTTATAAGTAAGGAAAAACCTATGTTGCATTACATAGGGCGCCGAGTCTTGCAAATGGTTCCGGTATTTTTCGGAGCTACATTCTTGATTTTTGCCCTCGTGTTCTTGATGCCAGGTGATCCCGTCGAAGCACTCGGCGGCGACCGCGGCCTCAGCGATATTGCGCGGCAGCGTATCCAGGAAGAATACAACCTGGATAAGCCCTTCCTCGTGCAATACCTGCTCTATCTCAAGGGAATCTTCACCCTTGATTTCGGCATGACTTTCTCTGGCCAACCCGTCTCATCGGTCATGGCTAATGCCTTTCCGGTCACGATCAAGCTGACCGTCATGGCGGTCGTATTCGAGACCGTCTTCGGCGTGTTGTTTGGTTTCATTGCCGGTGTCCGCCGCGGCGGCATTTTCGACTCCACCGTGTTGGTGTTGTCCCTGTTGGTAATTGCGATCCCATCTTTCGTGATTGGTTTCGTGATGCAGTTCCTTATTGGTGTGAAGTGGGGACTATTACCCGTGACAGTGGGCCGAGACGAAACCTTCCTCGAGCTGCTTATGCCCGCCACCGTGCTGGGTGCAGTATCACTGGCCTATGTCATCCGATTGACCCGACAGTCAGTCTCAGAAAATCTCCGGGCAGACTACGTGCGGACGGCGCGTGCCAAAGGTATGTCTGGTGGTTCAGTGATGACACGCCACGTGCTGCGAAACTCCATGATCCCCGTAGTCACCTTCATCGGCGCCGACCTCGGCATCCTGATGGGTGGTGCGATCATTACCGAGGGAATCTTCGGCATCAACGGTATTGGTGGCACCTTGTACCAAGCGATTATCCGTGGTGAACCCGCCACTGTCGTCTCCGTCACCACCGTGCTGGTCATCGTCTACATCATCGCCAACCTGTTGGTCGACCTGATGTACGCCGTGCTCGATCCAAGGATTCGCTATGACAAATAAAAACTATTTCCAACGCCCGCGCCTGGAACGCTACGTCGCCGACACCGATGAGCAGGGCCTGGGCGCAGTCGACGCCGTGAACGACGACCGTCCACCGCGCTCCCAATGGGGCGAAGCATGGGTTAGCCTGCGCAAGCGGCCATTATTTTGGGTCTCTGCAATCCTGATCCTTTTCACCATTGCCCTGGCGCTATTCCCGCAATTGTTTACTTCAACGGACCCACGTTTTTGCCAGTTATCCAACTCGCTCGGCGAACCAACCTCTGGCCACCCGTTCGGTTTTGACCGCCAAGGCTGCGATATCTACGCACGCACGGTATACGGGGCACGCGCCTCGGTGGCCGTGGGCATTCTTGCAACCGCGA
Source organism: Corynebacterium sp. LaCa_70 (assembly GCF_058182015.1). Taxonomy (NCBI): domain Bacteria; kingdom Bacillati; phylum Actinomycetota; class Actinomycetes; order Mycobacteriales; family Corynebacteriaceae; genus Corynebacterium; species Corynebacterium sp. LaCa_70. The sequence goes on along the minus strand of NZ_CP190914.1, from coordinate 1,087,321 downwards.
TGGTCATGATTATCGGGACCGTTATTGGCGCAACCGCCGGCTTTTTCGGCGGCTGGATCGATGCGGTGCTCTCTCGCTTTACCGACGTGTTTTTCGCGGTACCGCTGCTGCTGGCAGCCATCGTCGTCATGCAGATGTTCCGCGAATCACGCTCACTCTGGTCCGTGGTCCTGGTGCTGTCATTATTCGGCTGGACAAATATCGCCCGTATTGCCCGCGGCAGTGTCATGAGCGTAAAAAACGAAGACTTCGTTACCGCTTCCCGCTCGCTGGGTGCGTCACGCTGGACCATGCTGACCAAACACATCCTGCCCAACGCCGCGGCTCCAATTATCGTCTACGGCACCGTCGCACTTGGTGTGTTCATCGTTTCCGAAGCGACTTTGTCCTTCCTGGGTATCGGGTTACCGCCAGAGGTCGTGAGCTGGGGTGGCGATATTTCTTCGGCACAAAGCTCATTGCGTACCCGACCTGAAATTCTGTTCTACCCGGCCGGAGCACTGGTAATTACCGTGCTGAGCTTCATCCTCATGGGCGATGTCGTCCGCGACGCCCTGGACCCGAAAGCGAGGAAACGATGAGTTCTTCCGAGAAACACTCCAGCGACGCAAAAACCAGCGAAGCTACCTCGACTGCAGCCTCACTACAGCCTTTGCTGCGCATGGACGACGTGAAGATCTCCTTCCAGTCGTCTACCGGTGTCGTCGAAGCAGTCCGCGGCGTCAGCTTCGATATTTATCCGGGTGAATCTGTCGCGATCGTTGGCGAATCCGGCTCCGGTAAATCCACCACCGCGATGTCAATTCTTGGTTTGTTGCCCGAAAACGGATCTGTCACTGGCGGGTCAATCATCTTCGACGGCCAGACCATCAACGACATGAGCGAAAAGCAGATCCAGAAAATCCGCGGTTCAGAAATCGGCTTGGTCCCGCAAGACCCCATGTCCAACCTGAACCCGGTGTGGAAGATCGGCACGCAAGTCGCAGAATCCCTCAAGGCAAACAACGTCGTCGCCAACTCCGAGGTGAAAGAACGCGTTAACGAGTTGCTGGCAGAAGCCGGTTTGCCGGATCCAGAAGCGCGGGCGAACCAGTACCCCCACGAGTTTTCCGGTGGTATGCGGCAACGTGCACTGATCGGTATCGGACTGGCAGCGAACCCGCGTTTGCTCATTGCCGACGAGCCGACCTCCGCGTTGGACGTGACCGTGCAGAAAAAGATCCTGGATCACCTGAAAACGCTGACTGACCAGCACGGCACTGCCCTGCTTTTTGTTACCCACGACCTGGGGTTGGCTGCAGAGCGCGCCGAACACCTGATCGTGATGCACCGCGGACGCATCGTAGAGTCAGGACCTTCCCGGGAAATCTTGGAAGACCCGCACCACCCGTACACCCAGCGATTGGTCAACGCCGCACCGCTGATGGCTTCGCAGCGCACGCACACCACAGCACAGGTAGGCATCGGCAAGCAGGCTGATGGAACTGCCGCACAAGATGACACGGCAGCGCACGACAAAGCTGCCTCGCAGGAGATTATCCGGGTTCGGGATCTGACCAAGGAATTTCCGGTACGTGGTAAACGCGGAGAGATGTTCAAGGCGGTCAACAACGTCTCGTTCAGCTTGAACAAGGGTGAGACGCTAGCTGTCGTCGGCGAATCCGGTTCTGGTAAATCCACTGTGGCAAATATGGTGCTGAACCTGCTGGAACCAACCTCGGGCGAAATTCTGTATCAGGGCGAAAACGTGCAGAAGATGTCGGCGAAAGAAATTTTCCGCTTGCGGCGCAAACTGCAAGTCGTGTTCCAAAACCCGTATGGCTCGTTGGACCCGATGTATTCGGTATACAAGTCCATCGAGGAACCACTGGTGCTGCACAAGGTTGGCAACCGGAAGTCGCGTGAAAAGCGCGTCGCCGAGTTGTTGGACATGGTTGCCATGCCAGCTTCTGCCATGCGTCGCTACCCGAACGAGCTGTCTGGTGGTCAGCGGCAGCGCATCGCAATTGCCCGCACCTTGGCGCTGGAACCGGAAGTTATCGTCCTCGACGAAGCCGTCTCCGCCCTCGACGTGCTTGTGCAAAACCAGGTCATCGAGCTGCTGAATGATCTACAGCAGAACTTGAGCTTGTCGTATCTGTTCATTACGCACGACCTGGCGGTGGTGCGCCAGACTGCCGATAACGTCGTGGTGATGAAAAACGGGCAGATTGTCGAACGCGGCCCGACAGAGACGCTATTCGACGATCCACAGCAGGATTACACCAAGGAGCTGATCAATTCGGTTCCGGGCCTGTCCATCAAACTGGGGTCTGGTCTGCAGCAAGGCTAGGCACCTAGGGTGCGGGGTGCACAACGACGCAGCCAGCTCGAATCATGCGGCTAAAATGGGATTATGTCCCGAACACGCACCCCATACCCAGCGAGCACCCGATTTCTGCAGGTCCTGCGCGTCCAGGATGTCACCGACGGCATGCGCCGTGTGACCCTGGGCGGCCCGCAACTCGCCGCCCATGTGGCTGATAACGGCTGCGCGGTCCCGGAATTTCGTTCGGATAATTTCGACGATTCCATCAAGCTCATCCTGCCGCAGGCTCCCGGCGAAAAACCGGTAGGCCCAACACAGCGTGAAGGCAAACTAGCTTGGCCTGCAAAATCCTCGTCTTCGCCACGCCGGACCTACACCGTACGGCGCTTCGATAGCCAGCACGGCGAGCTGGACGTAGATTTTGTTCTGCACGGCACCGGGCCTGCCACCTCGTGGGCTGCTCAAACCCAACCTGGCGATACTGTGCAAATAGCGGGGCCGAAATCGACCTCGTCCCAGCCGCAGGGCGTCGACTGGATCTTGGCCGCCGGTGATGCCACCGCCCTGCCCGCGCTGAGCCGCTGGCTGGAAGAATGGCCCGCCGGACAACGCGGCAAGTTTTTCATTGTGGTCGATGAACATTCGCACCGCCAGCAATTCCCCTGCCCGGATGGCGTGGAGATCACCTGGTTATTCCACAGCGAAGGGGACACGCTTTACGACGCTATCTCCGCCACCGAATGGTGGGATGGTGAAGTTTTCGCCTGGGTCGCTGGTGAATCTGCGAGTTTGAAACCGATCCGCCGCTGGTTGCACGATACCAAGGGCCTGCGCAAGCACCAGATGCATTTTTCTGGTTATTGGAAATCCCGCATGAAGCACCGTTCCACGGCGCCACGCCGGGAACCGGAAACGCTGGCCAACCCGAGCACGCGCACCACCGCAACGAAGGCTTTCGAGTCAACGCAAGCGAAACCACAGCCGTACGCAGATTCTGAACATTCTGAAGATTCTGCATCACACCTCAACTCTCATGCGGAATTTGCTGCCCTGAGCGATCTCACTGCTGCGTTTGCTATCCGCACGGCCGTAACCGTGGGGCTGGGCACCGCTTTGGCCACTGCACCGCGCGAAGTGCACGAGCTTGCCGCAGCCACCAATACCCAACCGGCAGGGCTAGAAAAGCTGCTGCTGTACCTGGAAACCCTGGACATGGTCTCGCCTGTCGCGTCTGCACAGTGGCAGTTGACGGATTCTGGCCGCATTCTTGCCGACGAAGCCACCATCGAGCGGCTGTCTGCCGATAATCAGCGCAATCACGCAGTTCTGGCGGCCCTGGTGCATTTACGTGCCGCGCTTGTCGACGGCTACCACCCGGGAGTTGCGGATGCGACCCAGAAATCCCCTGGTTTAGGCACCCCGACAACAACCGCGGCACTAAACACAACAGCTGGCGAACCAGGCACAGTGGCAGGCGCAACAGACTCAGAGACCGCCAATAACGTGGTCATCCCGGTGACCGCGGAACTGGCCCGACGCGACGATGGCGCAGCAATTGAATATCTGCACGATCTCTACCGCACGCGCCAACAAGCAGGGGCGGATTCGCTGCGTCTTGCTTGCCAGTGCCGCTTGCCGGATTCCACTGATGAAACCGGTGCCGCCGCGCGGTCTGCTGCGTCACGCTCTACCGCCGCACGCTCCAATGCCGAGCGCGCACTTGTTACCTTCGCGCTCTACGGCGACCAGCTGCGCAGCGTCGAAGAGCTGTATTACCTCTTCGGCCGCGCGGGGCTGCCAGCACCGACCGTCGGCAAGAACGGCTCCGCTCCGCTAGACGACGACGGCTACCGCGTCTTCGAATTCCTCACTTAAACCTTAGTGCTCGGCCGCTTGCCAGTTAGTGCCCGAGCCGGTGGAAACCTCCATCGGGACGGTCAGTGTGATGGCTTGATCCATTTCGCGTTCCACCAGTTCACGGACCTGCTCTAGCTCGCCTTGCGCGATTTCCACGACCAACTCGTCGTGCACCTGCAACAACACCCGGGAACGCAACTTCGCTTCCCGCAGCGCGTCGTCGACGCGGATCATCGCCACCTTAATGATGTCTGCGGCAGTACCTTGAATCGGCGCATTCAACGCAGCCCGTTCGGCATTTTCCCGGGCCACGCGGTTATCCGAGTTCAGCTCCGGCAAATAACGGCGCCGGCCAAACACCGTTGCGGTAAAGCCATCATGCCGGGCCTTTTCGACGACCTCATCCAGGTACTGCTTCACACCACCAAAGCGGGCGAAGTAGTTTTCCATGATCTTTTTCGCCTCCCCCGGTGGAATATTCAGCTGCTGCGACAACCCATAAGCAGACAAGCCGTACACCAAGCCGTAAGACATCGCCTTAACGCGGCGGCGCAGTTCCGGGGTGACTTCTTCCACCGGGACGTCGAACACGCGCGAGCCGACGTAATTGTGCAGGTCTTCGCCTTCTTGGTAAGCCTGGATCAGCCCCGGATCACCGGATAAGTGCGCCATCACGCGCATTTCGATCTGCGAGTAGTCCGCACTCAGCAGAGTTTCAAAGCCGTCGCTGACCTGGAATGCCGACCGGATCTTCCGACCGGCCTCGGTACGCACCGGGATATTCTGCAAGTTCGGGTCTGACGAGCTCAACCGGCCGGTCGAAGCCACCGTTTGGTGGAAGCTGGTGTGAATGCGCCCATCGCCTTGCACGGTTTTAGACAGCCCTTCCAGGGTGGTCTTCATTTTCTGGTATTCGCGGTGTGCCAGCAGGCGATCCAAGAACGGGTGCGGGTGTTTGGCCGCCAAGGCTTCAATCTCACCAGCGGCGGTGGAATAACCAGTTTTAGTTTTCTTCGTTTTCGGCAAATCTAGGGTCTCAAACAGCACGGTTTGCAGCTGTTTGGGCGAATTCAAATTCAGGTTCTCATCACCGGCCAGCTCGCGGGCGGCGTCTTGTTCTTCGCGCACCATCTCGGCGAAGGTCTCGGCTTGCTCGTCCAGCACGTCGCGGTCGACGGCAATGCCGGTGGCTTCCATGGTTCCTAGGATCTGCACTAGCGGCAGCTCCAGGTCGCGGTAGAGCTCGAAGCTTTCGATCTTCAGCAGCTCGGCGGTCAAAAGCTCCGCCAGCTCGAGGATCGCCCCGGCTTTTTCTAACAGCTGCTGGGTTTCACTCTCCCCACCCGGCAAGGTCTTCTGCAGGTGGCGCTGGTATACATCGGCCAGATCATAACCACGCTGGCCGGGGCGCAACAGATATGCGGCGATCGCGGTGTCGTGGCTAATGCCGCGCAGCTGGTAGCCGCGGCCTGCCAGCATGTGGAAGGCAGCTTTGGCCTCGTGCAAATATTTGCTGGCGCTGTCGTCGGCAAGCCATTCTGCCAGGGCTTTGTCTTCGTCGGCGGAAAGATCTTCCAGCACCACCGTGATGCCCTGTCGGTTCGTGTCGACGAGCGCAATCGCCGTAGCATCACCCTGGCCCGGCGCGCCGTTGCCGTCGACGAACATGGCGACGCCTTCGGTGTGCTCCGCGAGCCAGTCGGTGAGTGTGGCTTCGTCGTGTGTGATGGCGGGTAATTCGGGGGTGCCGTCAATCTCAGCTTCAGCGCCAAACACGCCGAGTACGCGGTCGCGTAGGTTGGGCCCGAATTCGAGGTCATCGAAATGGGCGGCCACTTGGTTGGCGTCGACGTCGGCAAAAGAAAGATCATCCGGGCTGTGCGAAAGCTGCATGTCGGTGATCATTTGCGTGAGCTCGCGGTTGAGGCGTACTTGTTCGATGCGTTCGCGGAAGCTGTTGCCGGCTTTGCCTTTGATGTCGTCGGCGTGTGCGATCAGCTCGTCGAGGCTGCCGTATTGTTTGATCCATTTTTGTGCGGTTTTTTCGCCGACGCCGGGGATGTTGGGCAGGTTATCGGATGGGTCGCCACGTAGCGCGGCGAAGTCCGGGTATTGCTGCGGGCTCAAGCCATATTTTTCTTCTACGGCATCTGGGGTGAAGCGGTGCAGCTTGGATACCCCGCGCATGGGGTACAACACGGTGGTGGTGTCGTTGACCAGCTGGAGGTAGTCGCGGTCGCCGGTGACGATCAGTGTTTCGTATTCGCCGGACTGTGCCCCGGCCGCGGTGGCCAGGGTGGCGAGGATGTCGTCGGCCTCATAATTTTCGACTGAGAGCGTGGTGATGCCAAGTGCTTCGATGACCTCGCGGATGAGCTCGACTTGGCCTTTGAATTCTTCTGGGGTGGCTGCACGCTGGGCTTTGTAGTCCGGGAATTTTTCGGTGCGGAAAGTCTTGCGCCCGACGTCGAAGGCCACTGCGATGTGGTCGGGTTTTTCATCGCCGACGATGCCGGTGAGCATGGTGAGGAATCCGTAGACCGCGTTGGTGTGCTGGCCGCCGCCGGTGGAGAAATTTTCTGCCGGGAGTGCGTAAAAAGCACGGAAGGCCATGGAGTGTCCGTCTATGAGCAAGAGGCGTTTCATGCCCTACACTTTAGCCGCCTGTTACGCGTGCCGACGGTCAACCTCCTGCCATTCCACGCTCAGTTCTGGGTTCAGCGCAGCGCGCACCCGTTCGGCGAGAAAGCAGTACAGGTTATCGGTGCCGTCTTCGATGCCGTCAGCTACGTCTTCTCCGGCGGAGGTGATCGCCAAGATGGCCCGGCGCGAGTGCTCGTCGACGTCTACCAACCGTGCGCCCCAGCCGCCTTCGCCGCGGTTGCCGTCTTCGTCGGCGGAGAGGCTGTCCAGCCAGGCTGCGGCCAGGGCGCAGGCCTCTCCCCCGGTAACGACTGCGCGCACCGTAGCAGGGGTGCCGTCGTTGCCCGGCGGTGTACCCCAGAGCCAGTCCAGGTTCACGCGGTAGGGATGAAGCATTGGGGGTGTTACCTTTCGCCGTATTCTTCCCTGTCATTCTAGCTCTGCGAGAATGGAAGAATGAGCGCTTCAGAATCAAATAAGTCTTTTACCGAACGCGGAATTCCGACCCACCAGCAACTCGTTGTGCCTGTGCTCAAAGCGATGCATGTTTTGGGCGGATCTGCCAGGGCTAACGAAATTACCGAGCACGTGTTGGAGCTAGTCCCGGGTTCAGAAGACCTTCAGCAAATTACTTATCCGACTCGCCCAAATCTCTCTGTGCTGATTGACCGCATTGGGGGGCTCGTACTACGGCTAAACTAATCGGTGCGCTCGAACAACCAGGGCAAGGAATGTATTTGCTCACCGATAAAGGCGAAGAGCTTCTTGAGCTTACGGAAGTCGATGCCTTCGACAAAGTTCAACAGCTCAATCGAGAGTATTCCCGAGCACGACGACAGCGGAAGAAATTAGAAAAAGAAGCAAAAACTGCAGACTCTGAAGTTGAAGACGATATTTCTGATGCAGAGATCCGCGAAGATGCCGATGACGAAGAAAGAGATAGAGATTGGAAGAGCCAGCTGCTGGACCGGCTCCACCAATTATCTCCAGACGGTTTTGAGAAGTTTGTTATCTATTTGCTTCGCCGTCAAGGCTTGCACCTGCAACAAACCGGCGGTTCTGGTGACGAAGGCGTCGATGCCATCGGTACAGCACCAATCAGTTCAGTGCTTTCGTCTCGTGTAGCCGTACAGGTCAAACGCTATGCCCCAGATAAGCCTATCGGCCGCGAAACGGTGGCGCTGTTTCAGCGTGATGCTCAAACTAAGGGGGCGGAGCGCGCCATTATCGTCACCCTGAGCCGCTTCACAGAACCAGCCCGCAAAGCTGCTACGGCATCGACACCCACGGTAGATCTCATTAGCGGTGACCGGATCGCAGAACTAATTCGTGCGGATGGTGAATCAGGCGTCAAGCTACGCCCAACTGTGGATCTTCGGTGGTTCGACAAGTTCGACTAGCTACCGCTATAAGGCATAATCGGTGCATGGCTACGTTTGAAGAAGTTCTGGACCAGCTACGTGAGAATCAACCGCAGGGCAAGTACGGTATTGCCTTCGAAAAACTCATGGTGAACTTCTTCCGCACCACCCCATCGCTGGCCGAGCAGTTTGATGAGGTCTGCCGCTGGTCGGATTGGCGCTATAACGGTGGGCGCGTCGATACCGGCATTGATATGGTCGCCCACCGCGTAGCTGATGATAGTTGGGTGGCCATCCAGGCGAAGTTTTATAAGCCGACCACTAGCATTCAAAAAGGCCACATTGATTCCTTCTTTGAAGCCTCTGGTAAGTCTTTCGTGACGGAGAAGGGCCGGGAGCATTTCTCGCACCGCTATATCATTTCGACGACGGATAAGTGGTCGTCTAATGCCGAGGCCGCGCTGGCGAACCAGATTATTGAAACCAGCCGTATTGGTATCGCAGATATTGCTTCTGCCCCGGTGAATTGGGACGTGGCCTTCCCGGGTTCGGAGATCCAGGTGAAACTGGAGCGTAAGGAAGCTTTCCAGCCCCGCAAGCACCAATCTGAGGCTATCGAAAAAGCCCTGGCTGGTTTTGCTACCCATGATCGCGGCAAGCTGATCATGGCCTGTGGTACGGGCAAGACGTTTACGTCGCTGCGCCTGGCTGAACAGTTCGCCCGCGAAAACGGGGGGGTAAAGCCCGGGTTTTATTCCTGGTTCCGTCTATCGCGCTGCTCTCACAAACCCTGCGTGAGTGGACTGCACAGGCCACGGTGGACATGCGCAGCTTCGCGGTGTGCTCGGATACCAAGGTGGGCAAAGGCGCCGAGGATATTGCGCCGTATGACCTAGAAGTTCCAGTATCTACAAATGGTAAGCGCCTAGCGGAAGTTTTCAATACCGGCAAGCACTCTGCCGGTCTGCACGTGGTCTTTTCCACTTACCAGTCGCTGCCGACGGTGCACGATGCCCAGCGCAACGGCCTCGACGATTTCGACTTGGTTATTTGCGATGAAGCGCACCGCACCACTGGTGTGACCTTGGCCGGTGAGGATGCCTCCAACTTCGTGCGCATCCACGAAGACGACTACATCAACGCCGACAAGCGCCTGTACATGACGGCCACACCCAAGCTTTTCGACGACGATGTGAAAGACAAAGCCACAGACCACTCGGCTGAGTTGGCATCGATGGATGATGAAGGCGTCTACGGCCCGGAGTTTCACCGGTTAGGCTTCGGCGAGGCCGTCGAGCGCGGGTTGCTTACCGACTACAAGGTGTTGGTGATGACGGTCGATGAGGACGTCGCCGCAGAGGCTCTTGCCAATGCCCCAGGGCAATTGGTGAACCTCACAACGGCTTCAGCAATCATCGGCGCGTGGAATGCGCTGGCGAAACGCTCCGGCAAGTTGCAGGGCACCAAGGACGGCTTCGAGGTTAATGCCAAGCCGATGCAGCGCACGGTGGCTTTTGCGAAAGACATCAAACATTCGAAGCAGATCGCAGATTCTTTCCCTGCTTTGGTGGCCGCCCACCAGGAATCGCTGCACCAGCACGCAGCGCTCAATGACATCAGCCTGCACAACACCGACGTGTCCGTGGCCGCCCAGCATGTCGACGGCACCATGAACGCGATGCAGCGATCTTCACGTATCAACTGGCTGGAAGCCGATATTGACCCTACGGAATCCCGAGTTCTCACCAACGCACGTTGCCTGTCGGAAGGCGTGGATGTGCCGGGGCTGGATTCGGTGATTTTCTTCCAACCGCGTAATTCCATGGTGGATGTGGTGCAGTCCGTGGGCCGCGTGATGCGTAAGGCAGAGGGCAAAGACTATGGCTATATTATTCTGCCGGTCGCGGTGCCTCCTGGGGTGAGCCCGTCGCAGGCGCTCAACGACAACACGCGTTTCAAGGTGGTCTGGCAGATCCTGAACGCGCTGCGTGCCCACGATGATCGCTTCAATGCCAAGATCAACTCCATCGCGTTGAACGAAGGCAACCCAGACGAGCTGCCGGTTGTCGTGGACCCAGTAGTTAACCCGATAAAGCCGAGCGACGATCCTGCTCCCTCCCCGACCAATGATCCCACTGACGAAGACACAGCGAAACAGATCGCGCTGTTTTCCTTGGAGCAATGGCAGGAAGCCATCTATACCAAGTTGGTGGATAAGGTGGGTTCACGCACGTATTGGGAAGACTGGGCCGATGACGTCGCCAAGATCGCGGAGAACCAGGTCACGCGCATTAGCAAGCTTGTCGACGGCGCAGATAAGCGCTTGCACAAGGAGTTCGATGACTTTGTCGACGGACTGCGCAATAACTTGAACGACGGTATCGGTGAAGCAGAGGCGATTTCCATGCTGTCGCAGCACTTGATCACCGCGCCGGTGTTCAACGCCTTGTTTGATAACCACGACTTCATCGAATACAACCCGGTTGCCCAGGTGATGCAGCGCATGACGGATGCCCTGCAGGATTCCTATCTAGAAAGCGAAACCGAGCCGCTGGAGAAGTTCTACGAGTCCGTGCGCGTGCGTGCTTCTGAGGTCACCTCTGCTTCCGGTAAGCAGCAGGTGATTAAGGAGCTGTACGAGCGCTTCTTCCGTAAGGCCTTCAAGAGACAAGCAGAAGCCCTGGGCATTGTCTACACCCCGGTGGAAATCGTGGACTTTATCCTGCGTGCTGCCGATGAGGTCTCCCGCAAACACTTTGGCAAAGGGCTCAGCGATGAAGGCGTGAGTATCCTTGATCCTTTCGCCGGGACCTCGACGTTCATGGTCCGCTTACTGCAGTCGGGCCTTATCAAGCCAGAAGATTTGGCACGGAAATACGCCAACGAGCTGTTTGCCACCGAGATCATGCTGCTGGCCTACTACGTCTCTGCCGTCAATATCGAGACCACCTACAACGCCCTGCGTGAGGAGGCCGCACTGCGCAACGGTGATCCTATCCCGGACTACGTGTCGTTTATGAATATCGCGCTTGCCGATACCTTCCAAGTCCACGAAGACGGTGATATTCCAGACCTCAACATTTTCCGCGAAAACAACGCCACCATTGAGCGGCAAAAGAACGCTCCCATCAACGTAGTCATTGGTAACCCGCCATACTCGGCCGGACAAAAGTCCGCCAACGACCTCAACGCCAACCAGAAGTACCCCAGCTTGGATAAACGCATCGCGGACACCTATGCAGCCAAGTCCACGGCCACCAATAAAAACTCGCTTTACGACTCCTACCTGCGCGCTTTCCGATGGGCCACCGACCGATTAGGTGACCAGGGTGTCGTTGCGTTCGTAACAAATAATGGGTGGATCGACGGCAATACCGGTGCCGGTGTGCGCTTGTCGATGGCCGAAGACTTTACAGATCTCTACGTCTTTAATCTTCGTGGAAATTCTCGTACTGCTGGCGAACACGCCAAACGTGAAGGCGGCAATGTCTTTGACATCCGGGTTGGGGTTTCCATTGCTATCGGGATCAAGGATGAGTCGAAACAATCCTTTGACTTGCACTATGCCGAATTACCAGACTATTCCTCTAAGGCGGACAAGATAAGCGCAATTACAAGCGCATCAATCGAAAACCTTATTTGGAAAACTATCGAGCCGAACAAAGAAGGCGATTGGCTAAACCAACGCTCTGAAGAATTCGAGACGTGGCCTGTTATCGGCGAGAAGAAAGGGAACTCGACAAAGGTTTTCACGAAATTTTCTGCCGGTCTACAGACAAATCGAGATGCTTGGGTGTATTCATACTCTGAAAACCAGCTTGAATTGCGGGTTAGAAAACTAGGAGACGCTTATAACGAAGCTCGGCGTACCTTCCAATACGAAAAAATCGAGAAGAATGGAAAAGGTGAGGCGCTGGTATCAGACTTCTTGAAATCCCAGCCGCATTTCGCAGACCCGCAGAGAATTAAATGGAGCCGGTCTTTAAGGAACTCTGCATTTAAAAACCTGGACGTTAGATTCGATAGAACTCGCATACACTCGAGTATCTACCGACCATTTTGCAGCCAGGTTGTATATTACGATGCTCTGTTAAATCACGAACAATCTCAACTGCCCTCGATGTTCCCGGCCCCAGAGCACTCCAATATCGGTTTTTATATTGTGAACCCTGGTAGTGCAAAACCATTTTCAGCCATAGCTACAGATCTCATCCCAGATCTTGCAATGTGGGGAAGTAACGCTGGCCAATTCTTTACCCGCTTCACGTGGTCTCCAGTTGATGCTGAGGACGGTGGTCTGTTCGGTGAGGGGAACGTCGTCAAGCAAGGCGAAGACAGTGCCTACGGTCAGATCGGCGAAGTTGTTGACGGGTACGTACGGGTAGACAACATCACGGATGAGATTAAGCAGATTTACCGGGATGCGTTGGGCGGTGATGTCTCGGGCGATGACATCTTCCACTTTGTGTATGGAAAGTTGCATGATCCGGGTTATCGCACGCAGTACGCAGCAGATTTGAAGAAGATGCTCCCGCATATTGAAACGCCGAGTTCACGTGCGGAGTTCGATAAGTTTGTTGCGGCGGGTAAGGAACTCATGGCGTTGCACGTGGATTATGAGTCTGTGGAACCGTGGCCGCTGGATATTCAGGTCAAGGGTGATGAGTCCAACCGTGAGACTTGGCGCGTGCAGAAGATGAAGTGGGCCAAGCGCAAGGATCCGGAAACGGGCAAGAACGTCAATGATGTGACGAAGCTGATCTACAACAAGCAGGTGACCATCTCCGGTATTCCGGCAGAGGCGGATGAGTACATGCTGAGCTCACGCTCAGCGGTGGCGTGGTTGATTGACCGCTACCAGGTGAAGAAGGACAAAGCTTCGGGGATTGTGAATGATCCGAATGATTGGGCCGATGAAGTTGGCAATCCACGCTACATCGTGGATCTGATTGGCAAGGTCACGCGGGTGGCGATGGAAACCGTGCGGATTGTTGATGGGTTGGAAAACTAGTCTCCTCCGAGATCCTTCTCACCCACCAATCAGCATCTGCTGCCCGAAACCCTTAGTCCAACAAGGAATCGAAAAAGAATCAGGTAAACATGTTGAGTGAACGAATTCCTGCTACGTATACTGATTATTTCTTAAAAGCCGTTGTTAGGATACCGAACAATCCAGCCCCCATTCCAGTATCCGTCGAAGACACCGGACTCGATTGGACCGACTTCTTAAACGTTAGGATGTTCTTCCTTACTTTAATTTCGATCGGGATCGCTATTAAAGCAACACGAATCAGCGCAAAAACTGCACGCCAAGCTAGTGATAACGCCAGAGAATCTGCGTCTCAAATGAAGTCAATTTCTGAAACAAACGAGACAACTATGTTGATGGCGAAAGCCCAACTTGATCGCTTGGAGACTATGATGGCAACTGGAAGCCAAATACTCAATCGGGTCGAAATTGCCGTTCAAGAATTTTCCCGGCCTGGGTTGAATGCTTATCTAGACGCACCCACGGAAGCGAAAGGTTGTCTCCCATTGGTGGTCGAAAACATAGGGAAAGCTCCAGCACGAAACGTACAAGTAAAATTCATTCCTGACCTTCCGAAACCAAACCTCGAAAAGTTGAACGCTCAGACCTCAGAGTTCTTAACCTTTCACGAATCACCTATTGAAATGACCACGAAAAAATTTGAGGGTAAAACATTTAAATCTTGGGCTCCAAATCAATCCTCATCTTCACTTTTTTGGGCCATAAAATTTGAACGCCTTCCTAGTAAAGAAATAGGTCAATCAAAGCACTTCAAAAACCCAGACGGTACGCCAGCAGAAGCAATCCTCACCCGTGCAAGTCAAGATGGCAACATGTTACTTGGCGAATCAGGTGACGGTATTCCCGCAGACGTAGAAGTGGTGATCACTTACGAGGATGATTACAGGACACAGTATTCTGAACAAATTATGCTAAACCCAAACATCTGGGTGTCAAAAACATTTCCTCAGTAAGAACTAGAAAATGGGGCCAGTTTTCGTACCTGAAGCGCAACAAGGCTGAACTCAGACAAACAAATCAGACTTTGAAGGTTCTTCGGCTTATTTGCTGATTACGAGATGAAGTCCTTGCCCGAATCGGTCAATAATTCCTACGAACATGCTCTGTCTCTGATAAGACTGGGTTGATCTAATCCCAAACCGGGCATGCGGACGAAATCTTGGAGAGATTTTCCGCATGACATGTCGTCGAATTTAAGAGCTTTCAACGACAGCAAAACTGCGCCGACACTTTCACGCGGGGCGGCTCGGAAGTTGATTCAGACTACTTCGTGGCGTCTGCCAACGGCTGCTCGATCTTGTCCAGCAAATAGTTCAGGCTCAGCACGGTCTGCCACCCGAAGGCCTTTTCCAAGTCGCCTTCCAAATAAACGCTGCGTCCGTCCTTCACCGCAGGCAGCTCGCCCACGATCGGATCCTCGATCACAGAAGCCTTGCCCTGCTTCGGAGAGTAAGACAGCTGATCCCACACCAATACGTCGGAATTGATCTTGGCTGCATTTTCCTTGGAGACCTCGCCGTAGAACTTATCCTTGGTGATGCCCGCGTAGGCCGGGTTGATCTTGAATCCCAGCTCGGTGAAGAAGCGGCTGCGCGGATCACCCTCGGCAAAGACCGCCAGATTCTCGTCAAAGACAGTGGCTACACCGAGTTCCTTCTCGGCCCACTCTGGGTGGCGGTCCTTGAGCTCTGCGAACTTCTCCTTGACCTGCTCCACCTGGCGCTTCGCCTCTTCAGGCTTGCCCACGGCCTGCCCGATCTCTTCCGTGGTCACGTCCCATGGTTGCTGTAGTTCTTCGTATTCGCCCTTTTGTACGACGACAGGGGCGATCTCAGACAGCTTCTTGTACGTGGCTTCATCGATATCCGAGTAAACGGCCACAATGAGGTCTGGCTTGTCCTTAGCGATAGCTTCCGCATTAACCTCTGCGTGTTTGTCGATCCGAGGAGTCTCGCCCTCGATCTTGTCATTGGACCAATTGCCCGCAGCCTGACCATCCGGAGTCATTCCGTCCCAGTAGTTCACGGAGACAGGAGTAACTCCCAGTGCCAGCAGTGCGTCCTGATCCGTGTAGCCCAAGGAGACCACACGCTGTGGGGCTTCCTTGATTTCGGTCGAGCCGTAGCGGTGCTCGATGGTGATGGGGAATGCGCCCTGCTCGGCGTTAACTGCCTGGGAATCCCCGGAGTTTCCGGACTGGTCATCAGTCGAGCACGCGGTCAGTGCTGCGCCCAAGGTCAGCACAGCAGCGGTGCTAACAAGAATCTTCTTGAGTGTCATTTTTCTCCGTTGTTATTGGTTTCGGTCGCGGGCAGTTCCGAGTTGTCGTCGAGACGAACACGATCCAGAACAATCGCCGGTGCTGGCACGTCGGCAACGCGCGATCCGCAGACCATCGCGATTCCTCCCTCGTGAGGGATGGTGACTCGGCAAGGGGTTCCGCCGAAGCGACCTTGCGAGACGTGCGCGGAACGCACGTGGACGCGCTAACCTCGGAATTCGAAGTAAGTCTGGTGCAGCATCATGTAACACCTCAATGACGTCTTGCCCCGCGCGCTCAATGACACACACCGTGAGCCCATGCTCGCTGGCGTGCTCCTCAACGGAGTCTGCCCACATTTGCTCATAAGGGTGATCGCTGGCGGGGTGCGCAACTACCAAAACTGCTTCATGACCAACCCTGATGACCGTAGACAACGTCCGGTGTCCCCACGGCTGATAGCCGGAAACAGCAACTCGCATGCAGTGAATGTTAGCTTATGTTTACCTATGTAGTCAATGATGAAGGTAGCGCAACTTCCATGACAGATTCCCCGGACATGACCACCGTTCACCGAATCTCGGTGCCCACAGACGTGGATGCCCTCATCTTCACGGTCCCCTACCGTTCGGACGTCGAGCTCACCGAATCGATACCCACCGTCAATGTGTGCATCTTGGGGCATACCTATCCATCGACCAGAAGGTATTCGTCATACGCTGCACCGCACGCCACGATGACCGCAGCGAGGAGTACACTTCTCAGGCGTTCGCCAGCGCACTGGCCACCGCACTTCCGGTGATCATCAACAGCAGCCAGATAGTCCTGGTTCGATTCGTTCGAACGCCCCTGGGGGTGCGGCCTTCCAGAATGAGACGTCGATAAGCATGAAATATCTAACCTAATAAATCACATACTGGCTCGAAAACCATTTACACTGTCAAGACTACAGCGATACCGCAAAACCAATGGGAGGGAGTGACAATGCAATTCAGATATTGGACTGTGCGCATAGTCCCCTCACCATTAGCGATTACATCCCTCGGATATGGGGTGATCGTACAATGCGTATCCACTGGCGAATCAGAGTGGCAATTTCTCGATGATCACAGCGGAATGGGAGCAGTACAAGGTGCCGTCAAAACCGCACGGAAAAACCTGGAAACACAGCTCAAACGACTACAAGATGCAAACCACGCGTTAGACATCGAGGGCGCAGAGACGCTCAATGATTATCTTGGTTGGTGTGTCGATCATTGGAACAATCTATTGCGCGTTGATGCTGCGAAGTTCATGCACGCGGCCTCCCTGGCAGAGGCGTGCGCTCTTTTGTTCAGCCAGCTGATAGAGCCCCCTGCAAGGAACCAACCAGCAAATGATGTGCGCAATCTGCGGGTTAAAATCAAAAAGGCTTATCAAAATCAGCCACTTGTTCGCACTGCAATAAAAACTGACTCGACTCTTATCATTGCGAAATATCAACTGAACCCAAACTGTGCAGTCGTGAAAGAAGACACAGTGCTTGAACTCAACGAAGCATTCAACTTCGCGACTGCGAATCCGAATGCTGGTTTCGCAAATGTGGAAGCCTGGTCACTAAAAATCGAGAAAATGCAAAACACGAGTTCACAGCTAGAATTTGCAAATTCCCGAGTCGAAATCGGCAAGGATACAGACATCGTAGCCTTCTACTACGAACCTCAGACTAACGGGCAATTTGATACCTTTAAGCGCGCGCGAGAAATTTGGGATGCTTCGCGAGTGCAATATCTGCCGATTGACGCTGTGGAATCACGCGCAACCGAGTTAAGCAAGCGGCTAGCCGCATGACATTACGGAATTCGATGCACCGTTATTCAGGTGCACCGTTATTTTTTGGCTAGGCGTGGCCGCTCCCACAGGCCAGGCGACGTTCGAGTAGATAGCACAAAAGCCACCCCGTAAAAACAGGGTGGCCAAAGTTTAGAGTATCTAAACAGGCTTATGTACCTAAAACGGCTCGAAGTTCTGGACTCGCATCATTGACATCAGCAACGGAAATTTCAATATCAGGTTGGCCCCATTTTTCACGGATGACAGCCAATGCTTCAGGCACCGTAAGATCATTATCCGCACAATCATTAATTAAATCCTGAAGAACGCCGCCAAGCTCCCAATCAAAATCAGAAGCATCGACGTCTCCATCAGCACAAAGAAGTATCTTTTCTTGGTCACTGAGGACAGGAATTACCTTACCTGAGGTACGGTAAACCCATACGATTCCGGCACGCGGCTCATGCGACCAAGCTGCGTAATGCTTATTCGGCAGCATTTCCAAGCCCATTTCCTTATACCGATCAGACATCTCGACCGATCACCTCCGCATATACGTCGTAGCCAAAATATCACTCATTCACCCACTACTTCCTTACCAACTTACTTGCTAGGAAGTAGCTCCGCACTGCGAAAACCAGATAGAACAAACTCGTTCTGGGCTGGCCTCCAGTCCCGGAAACTCCACAAGCTATCTCCGACAGCTAGACCTGCTAACGCCATTTCCATGCGTTCCCAAAACGTCGCCGTGAGATCACCTGCATCGCCGGAAAGCCTCAGACCCACTAAAGTGGAATAAGTAAACAGCCAGTGGGATTAGAAAGCATCCGCACAATACAGAAGGAAATCAAGAGATGACAACCATCACCGCGCTTATCAGCGCATTATTCATCATCACCAAAGCCCCAGCTTGGGCTACCGCCACAGCACTTACAGCCACAACCGTGTGCTTAGCCCTGGACACCCGCGAGCAATGGCTAGAAAGGAAAAACCATGCAGCCTAAGATCGTTGACGCGGACACGGGGAAAGAGCTTTGGCGCGCCGTAGAGTGCGCCAAACACTGCGACATCACCACTCGCACGTGGGCAAACTACTATGCGAATGGGCGCACACCCGACCCTGTCGCCATGCTCGATGGCCGTAGCGCATTGTGGTTTGCCGAGGATATTAAGCACTGGCACGCAAACCGGCCCGGCTCCCCGGCTCAGCTACGCCGGTAGCGTTATCCTCCAACCGTTTTCCAGTTATCAGCGATGCTTGGTTCGGAGCGATTCCCCCTGGCGGCTATCGATAGAGACAGCTTTTTCATCTCAAACCACAAGATTGAGATGAAAAAGCTGGAGCTAGATAGCTAAGCACCTTGGGAGCTGAATAAAGTCAGTACTCAGCTCCCGGGGTGCCCCCTCTCAAAATACCACGACACAGAAAGGAACACCATGAACACCATGTCTACAATTTCCAGCGCACTAATTGTGCTCGCGATACTTATCGCACTCACCATAGGAGATACCCCAATATTCTGGATGGTCATGGGCGCCACTGCGGTTACGCTCACAATTGAGACCGTCCAGCTCGTCCAGAAATGGCGGGAACATGCAGCCTAAGATCATTGACGCGGACACCGGCCAAGAACTCTGGACCGGCGCAGATTGCGCCGACCACATTGGAGTGAGCTACGCAGCGTGGCGAAACTACTCAGCCAACCACCGCACCCCAGAACACGTCGCCATGATTTTGGGCCGCACGCGACTGTGGCTTGCGGACGAGGTGCGCGAGTGGCACGCAAACCGGCCAGGATCTCCCCATCAACTACGCAAATAGTGCTAGTCCGTAATTTCGCTAGATCTCGCATAGGATCCTCATTAAGCAGTCCCCATCCCTAACGCTGCACGAATCGCAGGGCCAGCGGTATTGACATCATCGACCCTAAGTTCAATATCGGGTTGGCCCCATTTTTCGCGAACAACAGCAAGTGCTTCAGGCACCGTAAGATCATTATTCGCACAATCAATAATTAAATCCTGTAATTTACCCCCAGCACGCCAGTCAAAGACGTCATCATCTACGGTCGAATCATCACAGGTAAAAATCCGCTTTTCATCGCAAATGACCGGAATAACTTTATCCCGGGTGCGATACACCATGGCAAGACCAGGCCGAGGCTCATCCGACCATGCTGCGTAATGCTTATTCGGCAGCATTTCTAAGCCCATTTCTTTATACCGATCAGACATCATGGCTGCCTCTCCTCCACATGTAGAACCGTCGTACCAGATTCACTAATTACACAACGGATTTCGAATTCAATTTGAAGTGCCCCGGGTTTTGTTTCTAGTACACCAGTAAGGAATCAAACCTTACCCAAACACCCACCAAGGTAGCGCCATCTCAATTACACAATTGATTAAGTCGACGCATTATCACCAGCAATGCCAAACCTATCAACCGCTTCATAGTAAAAACGCACCCATAATTCATCCCGAATTTGATCAGTGATGAAGCGGTCGACAACATCTATTACTTCGCGGGCGAGAGGAGCATTTATCGCATCGAATAACGTAGCTAGCGCAATGCCCGGATAACTAAACTCGTTATCAACTTTTGCGTCCTCAATAGCATCTCGGGGGGCTGAAACTTTATCCACTAGCCACTCAAACAAGTCACGCTCTTTAACGAAACCGTACGGACTATTCATTACGAGTAACCCACTTTCCTGAAACGGGATAGGCTGTCATATCATACGGCTCATTTTCCCTAATCCGGTACACCACCCGAATCTTTACACCATCAACCCTACAAAGAATTGTGCGCTTATCACCATTCTTCCTTGGTTTGACCTCCTCAAACTCTAAAAGATCACGCACCGCATCAACAATCTTTTGATCTGACCCTCCGAGGAAACTTCGACGCACCAGAATACCGAGAATCCCGCCCATGGCCCGCGCGAGTCGAGGCCAAATGTAACGGCATATCGCCATTATTCGTAGGCCGATCGTGCCCGGTACAAAACAGGGCTTGTCCCCCCGGAAAGCAGACATTACAAAAATCCCTCCTTAAGGAACCTTGTTAGTTATACGAATTTGCCGTGCACCGGCAACGCATCAGGAAACGAATAATCCGTGACATCTTCCTTCGAGGAAGCACCTGGCTTCAAATTCTCCACCGGGTAATCTGACGGAGGTGCGGCACGCTTAGCAGCCTGCGCCTGTAGCTCCCCAAGACGCTTCGCGTTGTCATCGAACTTCTCCGGGTCCGAGCCAAGCAGATCTGCGTTTTCCTCCGAGATTCCATACTTTGGTAGTGCCTTCGACCGGGCAAGCTCCACCTGGAACTGTGTAGCTTTATTGCGCTCTGCTTCCAGTGCTTCCTGGGCGCGCTGCAGCTCGGTCTTTTCAGCGTCCTGCATTTCACGGAACTTTTCAGCGTCGGCTCGATACTCGTTACGCTCGATGCGGTATTTCGCGTTTTCATTGCGTAATTTTTCAAGCTCTTGCTGGTAGGACTCGGTGGTTCGCTCCGGTTTTGAGTTCTCCTCCTCCTGGGTGGGGTCCTGCTGGGCCACCTCGGCGGCGTCGTTGTGTCCGTCGTTGGTGGCGGTGGTTTCTTCTGCCGTTGCGTACCCTCCTGGGTTATCTAATTTTGGGAATGAAAAGCCCCCGCCACCAACCATGTGGTGTGGGGGTTGCGCGCTAAAGAGGAATCGAACCTCAACGAACTGTCACCAGATAGCGCAAAAGCCACCCCATAAAAACAGAGGTGGCCATAAAGCTACATAGTTTGTCTATGCAGCGTCGATGCCTAGTGCTTCACGAATCGCAGGGCCAGCGGTATTGACATCATCGACCTTAAGCTCAATATCGGGTTGCCCCCATTTTTCACGGACAACAGCCAGCGCTTGGGCAACCGTAAGATCATTATTCACACAATCAATGATTAAATCCTGTAATTTACCCCCAGCACCCCAGTCAAAGACATCATCATCTACGGTCGAATCATCACAAGTGAAAATCCGCTTTTCATCGCAAATAACCGGGATAACCTTATCCCGAGTGCGATACACCATAGCAAGACCAGGCCGAGGCTCATCCGACCATGCTGCACAATGCTTATTCGGTAGCATCTCTAAGCCCATTTCCTTATACCGATCAGACATCTTGATAGATTACCTCCACACATACGTCAACGTCGCAAACTATTTCCTTCAGTTTGACCTGCTCCCACCGTTTTCCATGTATTCCCAAAACATCGCGATGAGATCGCCGTCATCGACACAGCCGTCGCCGTTATAAGGGTGGTCCCTTCTTCAGAACGCCGTAGACTCATAAATGAGTCCCCATCATTATTCATCCTTGTATCAATTTGCGGCACTATGTAAGGCCAGGCCGCCGGAACTACCAGATGGCTGACAATCGTCGTCGGGAACAATACATCGAACCAACCAAAAACGATTAACCCTTAGTCGGCAAATCATCTCCTCGTCCGAATTTCGTAACCCTTCTTACAGGACGCCCAATAAAGATCTGGGCTCACGCCCCGCCATCAGGGTCCAACCCCGGGACACCCGACAACAGGGGGTTTCTAGTGCACCAGTAAGGAATCAAACCTTACCCACCCCCACCAAGGTGGCGCCATCTCAATTACGCAAAGCTAAGCAGACACACCGACGCGCTGCTTCGCCTTTACCAAAAAAGCAGCGACAATAGACGCATCACGCTTGAATTCTTGTAGGCGCGGAATAAACCGTTCAATTATTTCCACAGCTTCCGCAGGCAAAGGCGCATTTGCTGCATTCAGCAAACTCGCAACGCCTATCGCTGGGTAACCGCCATATTCCATGTCCTCAAACGCATCAACCCAGCTAAACTCAGAAACGACAGGGCGCATTAGGGGCGCAACTGCATCCCACAAATCATATTCAATCTGATTAACCAATTCTGATGCCATCGTACCCTACCATTTCGTTTCACATTCGACGTTTCAAAACCTGGTGTGGGCAACGAATGCCCTCAAAGACCCTGCCCCTTTGACGTGCTCCCCATTAGTTCGACTGAGAAATAAGTTTCTAACTAGTGGGGAGCACGTCATACCATGACCCAACTGGAGATGACCAAGCAAAACTCCTTGGCCCAACTGGTGCCAACGTTAAGAAAAGCAGTGTTCACTCATGCTTGAGGCTTGACTCTCTTTAAATACTGATTATCGAATTTACACTCTAATAATAATGAGGTGGGCCATTCCAGACCTATCATCTTAAGGTGAGGAGGCTGGTTTAATTATGGACATTAAATGGACACCAACCAAGTTTTAATGCCCATTTTCCAGCGTATCCGCTGGTCATGGTGCCCCAGGTGAGACTCGAACTCACACTGGACGGGTTTTGAATCCGTTGCCTCTGCCAATTGGGCTACTGGGGCGTGCGCTAAATAGCCTATAACACCATCCCCGTAATTAACTAATCACCTGCTCATAAGCCATTTTCACGGCCTTGATCGAATAGCGGCAGCAGCCAATTACCGACACTTCTTGAGTTCAGAGGGTCGTTGCAACATTTTCCCTTAGGAGGGTGTTGTTGTGTCTGGGGTTGTTGGCCCTTTTTATTCGTTGTCTGAATCGGATCGTCGTGGCTTGGTTGCCATGGTTGGCAGTGGGCGTAGCGTTCGTTCTGCGGCTGGTAAGCTTGGCTGTCATTACAGGCATGCTCTGAATTTTTGCCATGCCTACGGATTACCGGTCGTGCATAAAGCCAAACGAGTTGATCGCCGCGGGAACCAGGCTTTCCAGCTTGTAGATCCCGTCCAAGGCGGATGTTCGGTACGCCAGGCCCCCAAAAGGTGTGGGATGCATCTTACCGCCGCGTATGCCGTCGCTATGGACGCTGGGTGCCATATTCGGTTAAGTCGGTATGTCCGGAAAGTCCGCCAGACGCAGTTGAGGGTGGAATACCTGCGCCTTCGGCTGGCGAGTGTACCTGTTGGTCATGCTGGCGCGGCAGTAGGAATTGATCGTCGAACGTGTTTAGATGTCGAAAAAGGTCTTATCAAATCCCAGGGTCCGCGTAGGGAGTTCATACCCGTGGGCGAAGACGCCAGCACGTATAAAAGACTCATGAAAGCGCTGCGCCAACGCCATGATGTCATCGAATCTGGACGGCTTGTTTCTCCCGCCTTGCCGAGCGGGGTAGATCCGTACAAATGCATCAGTAATCGCTACATTTGCTTCGAAGAACGCGTTATCACCGCCGACCTTCTCCACGAACATGTGCCTCTGCGTGAGATTGGGCGCCGTTTAGGGAGAAGTGCCTCGTCAATTCAGCGTGAAATACGCAGAAACCACAGTGCTGAAGGCCCGTACCGTGCGGAAACAGCCCAATTAAAGGCTTGTGCGCGTAGGTTGCGGCCGAAAATACCGAAACTGCTGGCTAACAAAAGGCTATTCGACTATGTATGCGCACATTTGCGGGCACAATGGTCACCTGAGGAGATTTCTAATCGCCTGCCCATCGACTACCCCCTTGATAAGGACATGCGCATTAGTCACGAAACGATTTATGACGCCTTTTACCTACAGTCCAAAGGAAGACTCAAAGACCTTGGCCTGGACTTGCCTACCGGTAGAAAGAAACGCAAGAAACGCCACACACGCACCATTACACCTGCCCAGCAACGCTTCGTCGACGACATAATCCTCATCGACGACCGGCCAGAAGAGGTTACTGAACGTATTTTGCCAGGCCATTGGGAAGGCGACCTTATCCTCGGTAAAAATAACCAATCAGGGGTTGTCACGTTAGTAGAACGGGTGAGCCGATTTGTTGTCCTGGGCCACCTACCAGGAAGGCATATCAGCAAAGAAGTATTCACAGCCCTGCACAAGGCTGTTGCTGGAATCGATAAAGCTATCTGGTCATCAATTACCTGGGACCAAGGAAGTGAAATGGCTGGCCATAAAGCCTTTACCATGGCCACTGACATTCCCATCTACTTCTGTCATCCAGGATCACCGTGGGAGAGAGGCAGCAATGAAAACACCAACGGCAGGCTCAGGAGAAACCTTCCCAAAAACAGCGACCTGTCCATCTACAGCGCCGAGGACTTAGAGATGATCGCCAACATTCACAATCACAAGCCACGCAAAGCACTCAACTGGCGCACCCCAGCCGAAGTCATGACAAGCGCCCTAGCACAAACCGGTAGTATCAAACCAAAGTAACCATCATTGTTTCAACGACCCCTAGAATCCGCCAAATAAACCCTTGAAGATATTTTTAGGCTGTAAAATACAGTGAAATGGTGCAGGACAAAATTTTTTGCGCATTGAAATGGGGAGTGCGGGACATGAAGACTGAGTGGAGCTCATCAGCTTTCGGGGGCTATATGAATTCTCTTTTGAAGAGATATTTTGCTGAAGAAAACCTGATTTCCCCCGGGGCTGTCAAGCTTAGAGCGGCCTGGAGAACGCCTCGATTCGTCTACTGCGTATTTTCAGTAATGTCTACGCGAGGGCTTGCGTATCTTGGTATGGAATTGCCCCCAATGCCGAGTACTGGGGGCGTCTCTTCGGGCAGCGGGTGCTCTGGCTAAAGCTGTTACGCGGGGTTGTGGATGTTTCCGGCGGGTCGTCGCCCGATGCTTGCCTTGTTGAGGTGTCCGTAGATCGTGGAGCGAGGGACTTGTAGCAGGTCGGCGATGCGTTGGACGGTGTGGGTGCCTGCGTCGTAGAGCTGTTGGGCGTGGTGGGCCTGATGGGGGGTGAGCTTCGGGCGTCTTCCTCCGGTTCGTCCTCGGGCGCGCGCGGACGCGAGGCCGTCGCGGGTGTTGGCGGCGATGAGTTCTCGTTGGAATTCGGCCAGGACGGAGAGCATCCCGAACATCGCCCGCCCTTCCGCTGTCGTGGTGTCGATGCCCTGCTCAAGGACACGCAATCCCACACCACGCTCCCGGAGGGCTGCGCCGAGGGTCACGAGGTGGAGCACTGAGCGTCCGAGCCTGTCGAGGCGGGTGATGACGAGCTGGTTGCCGGCCCGGTTGGCCGAGGCGAGGGCCTTGTCGAGCTCGGGCCTGCTGGCCTTGGCTCCGCTGGCATGGTCGAGGTAGATGTTTGCCGGGTCGACGCCGGCGCGGGCCAGGGCGTCCGTTTGGTGGTTAGGGTTTTGGTCCGGGGTGGAGACTCGCGCATATCCGATCAACATGTGTCGATAGTACTGGTGCGGCAGGGTTTGACGACGTTGATTTCCGGCACGGGTTTTCGACATGAATTTCGCGGCGTGTCGCCGACAGGTTCGGGGTGTCGTCAAATGATCGTTTTTCAGCACTCCCAAAGATCCCTTCCAGGGTCCGGGCGGGAGCCCGATCCCGATTCATTGGTGGAGGATCGCCTCGCCTAGCATGGACAGGGTGAATACCCGGAAAGCCATTGCACGAATGGATCACCATCAGATCGGCCTGTACCTCGTGGCCCTCCTGATCGGTGGTGTGGTCGGATTTCTGGCGCCCGGTTCGGCCAGAGCCCTGGAACATTCGATCAACCCCGTCCTGGGGCTGCTGCTCTTCGCGACGTTCCTGGGCATTCCTTTTGCATCGATCGGCAAGGCCGCCAAGGATCTGCGGTTCATGGGAACCGTGCTGGTGCTGAACTTCGTCATTGTTCCGCTGGTGGTCTTTGGCCTGACGCGTTTCATAGCCGGGGACCAGGCACTGCTCCTCGGGGTCCTGCTGGTGCTTTTGACCCCCTGCATCGACTACGTCATTGTGTTCACCCGGCTGGCAGGAGGGGCCAGCGACCGGCTGCTGGCCGCCGCACCGGTCTTGATGTTGCTGCAGATGCTGTTGTTGCCCCTCTATCTGCTGTTTTTTGTCGGCCCCGATGTGGCGTCGGTGATCGACCCGGAACCCTTCGTCGAGGCCCTGGTCGTCCTGATCCTCATTCCCCTGGCCGCGGCAGCGCTCACGCAGGCGCTGGCACGCAGGGCAGGATCATCATGGCCATCATGCAGGCCCTGATGGTTCCCCTGATGATGGCGACCCTGGCGGTGGTCGTCGGTTCACAGATCACCGGCGTCGGCCGGGAACTCGGCTCGCTGCTGGCGGTGGTTCCGCTCTACGCCGCCTTCCTGCTGGTGATGGTGCCGCTGGCGGATGCTGGCGGCCAACGCGGCACGCCTCGATGTCGCCGCCACGCGTGCCGCGGTTTTCAGCGGCGCGACCCGCAATTCGCTGGTCGTGCTCCCACTGGCCCTGGCCTTGCCTGAACCCCTGACCCTGGCCGCGCTGTTCGTGGTCACCCAGACGCTTGTCGAACTCATCGGCATGATCCTCTACGTCCGGTTCCTACCCCAGATCATTCCCACCGAAAGCCGCCGCCTACCGGCCTGACCTCGCTCACTCGCCGGGCCACGGCATCACCATAGGGCTTGACCTTCGAGCCGGGAGCCCGGGTGCTTGCCAAGGTCCAGCGAAGCTCTCCTGCTGCCGTGAACTGTGTCGCGGTGGACATCGCGTCCTACGAGACGGCCGATGAAATCAGGGAATTCCTGGCCGGAAATGGGGCGTCATCCCTGGCCTTTGCCTCTGATACCGATACGCGGCTCATCACCGCCTACCGGATAAACCAGGTAAGCACCGCTGTAATCCTGGACGCCGCGGGCACGGAGGTCTTCCGTGCCGTGGAGCCGGGTGCTGCGTAACTGCGGACGGCACTGGCCGCGGCGGGAGCCGGCTCAGTGAAGCCCCTTAGCCTGCGGCGGGCTCAGATGTAACTGCAGATTTGTTCAGCATCGCAGCGCTGAGGGTCGGCCACCTCGGCGGTTGCATATTGTTCGGCCACGGTCACCCGGAGCGCGGTGAGCTCCGCGATTTTCCGGTCCAGGTCCTGCAACTGTTTCCCCAGGACATCCCGTACGTGGGTGCAGGGCGTCAAACCGCTATCGCGGATCCGCAGAATGCCCTGGATCTGCGCCAGGGTCAGCCCGGCGATTTGGCTGCGGCGAATGAATTCGAGGCGGCTGAGGGTGTCGTGGGCGTAGTCACGATAGCCGTTGGCCGAGCGCTCAGCCGGCGGGAGCAGGCCCCGGTCCTCATAGAACCTGATCGTCTTGGTTGTTATACCGGCAGCATCAGCAACTTCACCGATTCGCATTTCGGGTCCTCATCTCGTTCCAAAAAATCGCATATGACCCTTCCATCGTACTGGAACGTTCCGCATCGGCACCCGCAAACCAACAGGTCCCGTCGCCAGCTTGACCTTCCCCCTTAGTGGAAGGTCGATGATGGGGTGTGACGTACTACTGGCCGTCCAGTTTCGTGTTGGGGTCCCCTGTCGGGGCCCCGGACACGAGCCGGACATATGAAGGGATGATCATGTCAATAAAAGTGAAGGGCCGGGAGCGCTCTGGCCTGGTGCTTGCGGCAGGCACTCTGCTGTCCTCCCTTGGTGTTGTGATGGTGGCGCTCGTGTGCTGCGGGGTACCCGTTCTGACGGCTGCAGCCGGTGTTTTCGCCGCGGCCGGCGCAATGGCCGGCAACCTCTGGTTCATTGCCGCCGCAGCCCTTGCCGCGGGGGCCCTGCTCCTGCGGGCACAGCGTCAGGGCAGCCCGGGGACGGATTGTTGCGCCCGTTCCCGCCCGGGGGCCAGCCTGTCCGCGGGTTCTACTCCAACACCTCATTCATCGTCGGAGCAGGAGCGGTCCGGGCAGTCCCGGGCCGGTGCTTCTGAGGATGCGGGGTCACAGGGATGACGGGTGTTTTGGGTCTGTCCTTTCTGACCGGAATGCTTGCCACGGTGAATCCATGCGGGTTTGCGATGCTGCCAACCTATCTGGCGTACTTCATTGGTTCAGGCCCCGGTGCGGGACGGAAGCGGCCGTTGCTTGCAGGTCTTCAGGCCGGGGTTGCCCTCAGTGCCGGTTTCGCCACTGTCTTTGTTACGGCCGGCCTGCTCGCCGCTGTAGGCCTGCGGTCGGTGGCGTCGGCGCTTCCCTGGGCGGCGGCGCTGATCGGAGCGGTTATTGTGGTTGCCGGCCTTGGCATGGTGTTCGGATGGCAGCTGCCCGGGGCGAGGTTGAACCTGCCCCGGATTCTGAAGACGGACGGGACCAGTTCGGGCCTCAGGGCGGTCTTTGGCTACGGGGTGGCCTATGCGGTGGCTGCGCTCTCTTGCAGCCTGGCCGTGCTGCTGGCTGTTGTCGCCCAGGCTGTGTCCACCGGGAGCCTGGCCGGGCTGCTGGCGGTCTTCGCCGCCTACGCCCTGGGCTCCTCGGTGGTGCTGGTCCTTCTGTCCCTCGGTGCAGCGGTAGCGCGGGACGCCCTGGCACGCCACGTCCGAAGGATCCTGCCGTTTGTTAATCGTCTCGGCGGAGCCGCGCTTATCCTCGCAGGGATCTACCTGTTGCTCTACTGGGTTCCGGCCCTGTCCGGCGGGCAGGCCGGGGAGATCATGGGCGGGACGGTCACCGAAGCCAGCGCGGCCCTGTCCGGTTTCATCTCGGGCAACTGGCCCACCATCACCCTCACCGCGGTGGCCGCCGTCCTCGCCGCCGCGGCCCTGGCCCTGCGGCGCCGCAGTAAAAGCAAGGCACAGGACAACAGCGCAATCACGGACGGGGCTGAGAGCAGCGACAGCACCGAAGCGTGCTGCGGCCCGGAACATCTTCTTCCCGACACGGCGCCAGGGCGCACCAACCAGAAAGGAAACCCATGACAACGACCAGAAACCACCGGCGGATCTTCACCATTACTGCCGTCGTAGCGGCCGCGGCCCTCATCCTGGTCCTGGCCCTCACTGCGTTGAACCGCGGGAGCGAAACCGCTCCCGCCGCCGGGCCAGCGGGCGCAAACAACGTGGACAGGATCGAGATCACATCTGTGGACGGCAAGGCCCTCACCGTCCCTTCCACCCGCCCGACAGTGCTGTATTTCATGGCGAGCTGGTGCTATACCTGCGTTCCGCAGGCAGAAGCGATGAAGGAACTGGAACAGGAATATGCCGATAAGGCAGACTTCGTCGCCGTGGACGTGACGCCGGAGAACACAAAAACCCAAGTGGACCAGTTCCGCGAACTGGCCGGCACACCCGGATACCCCTTCGTTGTCGACCGGACCGGGGAACTCACCCAAAAGTACGCGGTCACATCCCTAGACAGTACCGTCGTCATCGCACCTGACGGTGACATCCTGGGCCGGGCCGATTCCCGGCCCATGAAGGCCGATGCCCTGAAGGCGTTTCTTGACACAACACTTCCGTAGCAACACCGATCTCTTCGCTCCCGTTCTTGACCTTCCCGTGCAGGGGAAGGTGCAGACTGGGGACAGCATGCAAAAAGGAACGCCCCCGGGGTGTTCATTCGAGACTCCATGGAGGACTAATGCCTGAGGCAGCACCAGATTTTGATTTAGCCGTGATCGGTTCCGGAGGCGGCGCCTTCGCCGCCGCCATCCGGGCCACCAAGCTGGGCAATCGGGTCGTGATGATCGAACGCTCCACGGTGGGCGGGACCTGTGTGAACACCGGGTGCGTTCCCTCCAAAGCCCTGCTGGCCGCCGCCGAAGCCCGGCATGTCGCTGTGGATGCGACCGGAAGGTTCCCCGGGATCAGCACTTCCGCCGCCCCGGTGGACATGGGTGTACTGATAGACGGGAAACGCTCCCTGGTCGAGGGAATGCGCTCGGATAAATACGTGGATCTGGCCGCCGACTACGGATGGGACCTGCGCCAGGGCACCGCGGTGTTCGCCGGCACCCCGGAGGAACCGGTCCTGGAAATCACCGGACCTGACGGCACCCGCGACTCCCTGACCGCCGCCCATTATCTGGTCGCGACCGGTTCGACCCCGTGGGCACCCCCGGTGCCGGGACTGGATGAAGTCAACTACCTGACCTCGACCACCGCCATGGAACTGAACGAGGTGCCCGAGTCCCTGATCGTCTTCGGCGGCGGGTACGTGGCCCTGGAGCAGGCGCAGCTTTTTGCCCGCCTCGGATCCAAAGTGACCTTGCTGGTCCGCTCCAGGCTTGCCTCGCACGAGGAACCGGAAGCCTCCCGTGCGCTGATGGGCGTCTTCGCCGACGAGGGCATCCGCGTGGTCCGCCGCGCAGCCGTAACTTCGGTCCGCACAGATCCCGCCGGTGCAGAGGTCCTTGTCACCGCCACGGTCGCCGGGGGCCAGGAGGAATTCCGCGCCGCAAAGCTGCTGGTAGCCACCGGCCGACGCGCCGTCACCGACGGACTGAACCTGGACGCCGTCGGCGTCAAGACCGGCGACACCGGCCAGATCCTGGTCGAGAGCACACTCGCCAGCTCCAACCCCAGGATCTGGGCCGCAGGGGATGTGACCGGGCACCGAGAATTCGTCTACGTCGCGTCCGCCCACGGAACCCTGATGGTGGAGAACGCCTTCAACAACGCCGGGCGCGAGGTCGACTACCGGCACCTGCCCCGCGTGACGTTCACCAGCCCGACACTGGCCGCGGTCGGCATGACCGACAAGGAAGCCAACGAGGCGGGCATCCGGTGTGAATGCCGGGTCCTGCCCCTGGAATACGTTCCCCGGGCACTGGTGAACCGGGACACCCGCGGCTTCATCAAAATCGTCGCCGACGCCGACACCGGACGGATTGTGGGGATCACCGCCGTCGGCAAGGAGGCCGGTGACCTGGCCGCCGCCGGAGTCTACATCCTCGAGGCCGGCATGACCGTTGACCAGGTCGCGAACCTCTGGTCCCCATACCTGACCATGGCCGAAGGGATCAAAATCGCCGCACAGTCCTTCACCACCGACGTCTCCAAACTCTCCTGCTGCGCCTCCTGACCCGCGCCAGATCCCAGCCTAATCCCATTACGTTGTTAGCAGTTCCGCTCGGAGGAGCCCAGGATTCGTAATCCTAGCCCCATGCTGGGGCAGGTTATGTTTATCTGGGTTCCTTCTGCCTTTTGGCAATGGAACTAGTCGCTGGCTTCGGTATGGCTTATTCCTGCCCCTGTCTGACAATGATCCAGGGGGTGATGTCGTCGAAGACAGTGACATATTCAAACTGCTAATAGGAACCTGACCCAGCCCAGGTGGTATGAGGTCTCACAGTAATGTGGATGCCAGTGCCAAGTATGTCCGACCAACCCCAGCGATGAAGCCTAAATAGTCCAACTTCTCATTCATCGCTAGCAGGCACACACCCATGGCCTATGACTTCGTCATTGGCGTTGACGTCGGCAAATACTTCCACCTTCCCAGTCTGGCCATTACTGGCGCCACGCGATGCATATAATAGCGCCCATGGTTACTCATCTCCTCAACATTCTGCGTGGTGCGCTGATCGGTTCCGCAGAACTGGTTCCCGGCGTATCCGGCGGAACCGTCGCGTTGATCGTGGGCATCTATGAGCGCGCCCTCCACAACGCCAACCTGCTGCTGAAAGCAAAATTCCGCGAAGTCGAATGGATCTTCCTGCTCACCATCGGCGTCGGCATGTTCGCCGCCGTATTCGGCCTATCCGGCATCCTGAGCTCCTTCGTGGAAGGCACCCCAGATGTTGCCCGCGCCCTATTCTTCGGCATGGTGGCGGTCTCCATCATCGTGCCGCTGATGATGATTGACGAGGACCTGAGCAAAAAGAAAGGCCCGGCCATCATCACGTTCCTGATCGCCGCCGGGCTCGTCGCATTCGTTACCGGGTTTACCTCCGAACCCAACCGGGACCCGTCACTGATCGCGGTCTTCTTCGCCGCAGCTATTGCGGTCTGCGCCCTAGTACTGCCGGGTGTATCCGGCTCACTGATCCTGCTGACCCTGGGCCTGTACAACTTCGTCATCGGCTCGGTCTCCGACCGCGACCTCACCGTGCTAGCTGTCTTCGCCGTTGGCGCATTGACCGGACTGGTGGCCTTCGTGAAGGTCATCAACTACTTGCTGGACCAACACCGCACCCTGACCCTAGTGGCCATGGCTGGCCTGATGGTCGGCTCACTGCGCGCGATTTGGCCCTGGCAAGGCGACGGTGATGCGAACTTCCTCACGCTCATCCTGATGATGCTGCTTGGCGCAGCGATCGTCGCCGCCTTCGTTATCGCCGACCGCACACAAGCGAAAAAGAAGGCACAGGTTTAACCAAATTTTTCGGCGATGGCTTTGGAAACTGGCTCCGGCAACAGGTCCGAAACATCGCCGCCAAAGCGGACCACCTCTTTGACCAACGACGAAGAGGTGTAGCCGTATTTTTCATCGGTGAGCAAGAAATAAGTATCAATGCCAGAGAGCCGCTTGTTCATCTGCGCCATCGGCAACTCATATTCATAATCCAACGAACTACGCAGGCCTTTGACCAAACAATCAATGTTGTGCTCATCGGTATATTTCACCAATAGATCGCTCCAGGCATCGACGCAGACGTTATCGCAATCGACAGAACGCCGGATCAACTCCATGCGCTCTTCGACGCTAAATAACCCCTTCTTATTCGGGTTAGCTGTCACCAGCACCGTGACGTGATCAAAAGACCGCGCAGCACGGGTGATGATATCCACGTGCCCCATGGTCACCGGATCAAACGATCCCGGACACACTGCGGTGGTGCGTTTATTCTGCTGGGTGTTATCGCTCATTGCTTCTCCTCGCATTGCTGGGTATTCGGAAAGCCAAGACCACGAAAACTTCAGTCTGTGCCTTCAATTTCGGGGTGTTAGTAGCAGGCTTATAGTTATCAGCCGTCGTTCTCAGTTCCACGGTAATTGGCCATATCCATCCGCGCTTTGCCGTAGGTACGGCGTTTCAATTTCTGTGTGGTCGGAACAAAGCCTTCTGGCCACGGAGCTTCCGCTGAGCGCACTTCCCGCTCGATCACCACCATGGCATCCGGCTTCAGCACTCGTGGTAGCTGATCCAACAGCTCTGCCAGCTCGTCGTTACCTACCGCATAGGGCGGGTCTGCTAACACCAGATCAAAGCGCTCACCAGTGCGCGCAACATAATCCAGCGCGGGTGCGGCAACCACATCAATCTGGGCGTCTACATCAGATAACACGGCAGCGTTGCCACGAATAATTTCGCAGGCATCCTGGCTGGCGTCGACAAGCACCACCCGATCTGCTCCCCTGCTGGCAGCCTCCAAGCCCAGCGCGCCGGAACCAGCAAACAAGTCCAGCACCCGCGCGCCGGGAAACTCCAAACGCGCATTCAGCGCAGAAAACAGCCCCTCCCGGGCGCGGTCACTAGTCGGGCGAGTGCCTTCTGCGGGCACCGCAATCTTTCTGCCACGGGCACTGCCTGCAATAATCCGAGTCATGCCCACCAGTGTAACCGGCGAAAACCTAGCAAACCGCGCTAGCCTAGCTAGGTCTTAGACAAATACTCATAGCCATCATCGTCAATGCCTGCAACCATCGCGCGCGCCATCGCCACATCGTGTTCGATGATGCTTGCGGCTTGCACCTTCGCTTGCTCAATCAGCGCGGAATCATTCTGCACATCCAACAACTTCAACTGCGAATGCACCCCAGACTGTTCAGTGCCCAAAACGTTGCCTTCCCTGCGGTGCGCAAGATCAATCTGGGCAACAGCGAAACCATCATTAGTACCCGCCACCTGCTGCAAGCGGGCATTCGCCGGGTGGCCCTCCGGAGCCAAAGTGTGGAACAAACACACCGAAGGCTGAGTGCCACGGCCAATACGGCCACGCAATTGGTGCAACTGCGAAAGACCAAAACGCTCCGATTCGCGCACGATCATCATCGTGGCATTCGGCACATCCACCCCCACCTCAATGACGGTGGTGGAAATCAACACGTTGATCTCACCAGCAGCGAACTTCTGCATCACATCCTCTTTATCCGGCCCATTCATCCGGCCGAACAACACACCAATGCGCGCGCCTGCAATCTCCGTGGGGACGTCATCCAGCACCTCACGCTTTGGCGGGTCAAAAGCAGCAAACAACCCATCCTGTGGTAGTGGGCGCTCATCCTCGCCATAACGGGCGAACGGGTCTGCCTCTGCCAGATCTTCCGGGGCGGAATTCGGCATAGCCACCGGCGGGATCTCCGCACCCAGCTTCAGGGCGACCTCAATCACTCCACCCGCACCATCAATGCGTGGGGTGACCACATACGCCTGGCGCCCGGCCGAGAGTTCTTCTTCCAGCCGGTGCCACATGCGATCAGTCCACCCCTGCTGCTCATGCTGCACCACCGAGGAACTAATCGGCTGACGCCCGCGCGGGAGCTGCTTGATCGTCGATTCCGCCAGATCTCCAAACACCGTCATCGCGATCGTGCGCGGAATTGGCGTTGCCGTCATCACCAACAGGTGTGCCACCGGGTAGGTCTTCGCGCGCAGCTTATCGCGTTGCTCCACACCAAATCGGTGCTGCTCGTCGACGATAACCAAACTGAGCTCGCAAAACTCCACCGTATCTTCCAACAAAGCATGCGTGCCGATGACAATATCCGCCTGACCAGAAACAATCTGCAGCAACGCCTCACGCTTGGCTTTCACCGGCATGGAACCAGTCAACAACACGACGTTTGCCTCTACCCCGGCCGCACGCAAAGTAGCGGTGATGCTGCGGGCGTGCTGCGTCGCCAAGACCTCCGTAGGGGCCAATAACGCGGCCTGCTTATCATTATCCGCCGCCTGCAACATCGCCGCGAGGGCGACCACCGTTTTGCCGGAGCCGACCTCGCCCTGCAGCATTCGCGACATCGGGAAATTACGCTGCATTTCCCCGCTGATCTCAGATAACGCCGATTCCTGGTCTTCGGTGAGCTGGTAGGGCAAACCGTCGACAAGCTGGCGATATTTGTCCCCCGGCGGCAAGGGGTTGGCACTAGCTTTTTGCGCATCCAACCGGCGCAGCGCCATCACCAACGCGAGGGTGAGCGCTTCTTTGTCCTTCAATGTTTCCACAGCCGGGCCATTGCCAAGAAAAGGTGGAAAATGCAGATCCCACAACGCCTCATTCAGCGTCATACCGCCATTGGCAGGATCTGGCAACAGCGGCATCGTGCGCAAAGATTCATAAATCGCGCCTAAAATCCGCGCAGATTCCAGCCCACCTTTTTGCCGGTAAATCGGAATGAAAGGCTGGGCCGCAAGATAGGTAGTCAGCCCCTCATAGCGCTCCAGCTTTTTCATCGCCCCACTGCTGAAAGTTTTCTTCGGCTTAGCATCAGGGCCGGTGGAAGAACTACTAAACACCAAGCATTGCGGGTGCGTAACAGTCAGATGCTTCTGAAAAACCCGCACCTTACCGGTGACCATGACCGTCGCACCTTTCCACACCCCAAAAACCTGGTGGTGGAAAAACACCAAGGTCACACCGTTGCTGAGAGTAATCTCGGTGCGTTTTTTACCCGTATCAATCTTCTCCCAGCTCACCACCGTCGAGATAAAAGTAATCGGGTCGGCAGAATTAAGATCCTCATCCGTGATGATGTCATCCCGGCGCGAGAAAGCGCGGGGGAAATACGTGATTAACTCGCCGCACGTGTTGATCTCCAGGGCCTTGGCAATTGCCTTGGCTTCTTTCTCGCCGACGACGTCGGCAAGGTCCCGGTCATCACACCAGCCCAACACGTCATTCCACCCCTAGTTCAATTGGCCCTGTTTCCGTTGCAAATACGATGACTTCTACGCCCAGCTTGGCCAGTGCCTCGGCGTCAATAGCGGCCGGAAACGGGGTGAGTACGGTGATTTGTTCGATGTCGTCACCGACCAGGTTGGATGCCACGCGTAGTACTTCGGGGCCGAGCTGATCACCGAACTCGGTTGGGTTTTCGATTATTGCTGTACGCATGGCATTCGCGGCCTCACACATGGTTTCGGTGGCTTCGGCTGCGGGCAGGGTTTTGTCGTACACCGAAATCGCGGCAATGCCCGCGCACAGTGAGGCGGTCTCGATGACCTCGGCGCCCTGGGAACGCCAGCGTTGATGCTGCTGGGCGTTGGTGTAGCCGTTGCTGAGCACAGTCAATTCCGACAGGTTTACGGGCGCGGTTGCGGTAGCTGCGCCCGTGTGCGAGGTATTGGTGGCAGTTGTCTTAGCAGAGCCCAGTACACCACGGTATTGTTCTACGAATTCCTGCGGCGCTGCCACGTGCGCACCGGCTTGCGCGAATAGTTCCGCGATTTTGGAATCGTCCACCAAGGCCACTAACTGTCGGTGCTCAGTGCGGCGTTGAGTGCGAGGTTTAGTGTGAGGTTTGTGAGGTTTGGTGCGAGCAGCCGTGCCATCGTCATTGTCATCGTCAGTGGCATTGTCATTGTCGTCATCGGCATTATCGATGGCATTACCTGTGGACCCGGTTCCGTCTTCTCGGTGAGCGCCGTCGTCGCCTGCTGATGCCGCCGACAAGGTATCTGCTGATGCTACCGACAGGGCATCGGCCTGAGCATCTGGCAGCACTTCCAGGCGAATATCGCTCGGGCGGCCATGTTCCAGGCTTTCTTCAATCACTGCTCCGGCGCGGTGACTGTGAATGTGCACGGTGGCCTCGGTGTCGTTAACACGGGCGATGATGAGGCTATCGCCCAGTGGTGCGATGCCAGCTTCGAGCTGGTCGACGTCGCCGGTGAAAAAGAACATCACTTCCAGGTGGTGGCTGCGATTCTGGTCGGCGTGCGAGACGAAGGTATCGGTGGCCAGCGCACTGGCGTGTGGTTCTGTGCGGCCTTCGAGTTCGTCCACCAGCGTTTGCAGCAGCACTAGTAGGCCGACTCCCCCGGCATCGACGACGCCGGCTGCGCGGAGTTCTGGCAGCTGCGACGGAGTGGCGGCGAGTGCTTGTTCCCCTGCGTGCAGTGCGTCGCAGGCGGTGGTGAGTAGGTCTGTCTCTGTAGCTTCGGTCTCTGCCGTGGGATCCGCGGCCTGTGCGCAAGCGCGCAACACGCTGATGATGGTGCCTTCTACTGGGGAGGCGATGGCTTTTTCTGATAATTCCACCGCGCTGTGCAGTGCGGAGCGCAACTGCGGGGCTTGCAGGCAGCTATCCGGGCAAGAATCGGCAATGCCGCGTAGTACCTGCGACAGGATCACCCCGGAATTGCCGCGTGCTCCGCGCGCAGCGCCCATGGCTAGTGCAGTAGCAACCTGTTTATCTGGGGCTTCGCTGGCTTGGGCCAGAGCCGAATCCATGGTGAACGACATATTCGAGCCGGTATCGGAATCCGGTACCGGGTACACATTCAGCCCGTTGATTTCGCTGCGCCGACGCTGCAGCTCTGTAGCCGCGCGCTGCGCCCAACGACGCAAGCCTGCCCCGTCGAGGCGGGTGGCAGGTGCGGTGGCGTCGGCAAGAGTATCTGGGCGCAAAGACATGATGTTCTAGCTTACAATCTTATAATTGCCAATCAATTGGCTGGCAGCCTTGGTCTGCCAGGTACTGGTTGGCGCGGCTAAACGGACGGGAGCCGAAAAAGCCGCGGCGTGCCGAAAGCGGTGACGGATGTGGGCTGGTAATCACTGGGCAGTCGAGGAATTTCTCGCATTCCTGAGCTTGTTTGCCCCACAGAATGGCCACCAAGTTTTCTGCCGGTAGGGCACGCAGGATGGCTTCAGTAACAGCTTCCCAACCATGCTTGCGGTGTGAACCGGCTTGGCCCGGCGCGACGGTGAGCACCCGGTTGAGCAGCAGGACGCCTTGTTCGTGCCAGGGGCGCAGATCACCATCGGCGGTGACGGCGTGACCGGTATCGGCGGCGAGTTCTTGGTAGATATTCGCCAGTGAGCGCGGCGGGGCTCCGGTGGCTGCCGGGTGGGTGGAAAACGACAGCCCCATGGCGTGGCCGGGTGTTGGGTATGGATCTTGGCCGACGATGAGCACGCGGACCTTCTTCAGGGGTAGGGACAGAGCGCGGAAGACGTCGTCTTCTGCTGGGAGGTAGTCGCCTTGGCTGGCGTAGCTCATGGCGGCGCTGATCTCGTCGGCAACGGTGGCAAGCACCGGGTACCACGACTTGTCGACGCGTGTGAGCAGGCCCGGCCAGGCGGAAAGTTTTTGTGCTAGGTGGTTGCTTGCGGTATCAGGATCTGTCACCGAATCTGAAATTGGATCAGTCACTGGAAAGACTCCCATCCTTGGTTGGCTGCGCTGTGTTGGATTGGTGTGGCATCCATGCACACGCTATGCTGCGCGGATTTGGTGCCGGCGGTGATCTCCCCGATGCGCCGGAAGCCAGACGGCGCGGGCTTCGCGGTGGTCGCAAGCAAGGTGTGGTCTTCTCCCCCGCCGAGGACCCAATCCCACGGGTCAACGTCGAGCACCTCGCCTGCGTGAACAAGCAGATCATCCGGGGCAAGCGCGGCAGAATCCAGATCGATGCCGACCCCGGAACGCTGCGCCAACAAGTGCAGTTCGCGGAGCAAACCATCCGAGTTATCCGTCATCGCCGACGCCCCGGCAGCGCGGGCGATCATCCCACGATTGGGGCTTAGCCACGGCGCGCAGTGGGCGTCGACAAGCGAGGTGAGCTCCCGGGGAATACCTGCCCGGCCATAACGCTCCAGCAGCGCCAGCCCGGCGGCCGACCAGCCCAGGCGACCGTGTGCCACCAGCTGCTGCCCGGCGCGCGCCCGGTCCAGAGTCAGCGGACCACGGGAACCTCCCAGCGAACCGACGGCGGTAATCGTGACTATGAGTTGGTTCGCCTTCGTGACATCCCCACCCACCAACTCAGCGGTGTACCGGCGGGCGCGGGTGCCAATGCCTGCGGCAATACCGCGCACGACCTCCAGCGGGGTCTCCGGCGGAGCGGACAGCGACAACAACGCTGCAGTCGGGCGCGCACCCATGGCCTCAATATCGGCAAAGTTTTGCAGGATGGCTTTCTGCCCTACCTCTTCGGGGCTAGACCAATCGAGGCGGAAATGTCGGCCTTCTACCAACGTGTCCGTGGCTACCACCGTGCGCGAATTGGGTTGGCCGGGAAACAGCACCGCGGCATCATCACCGTTAATCACTGACGGCGCAGCATCGGTAATAGCCTGGATGACCTCGCGCTCACTGACCTCGCCGAGGGTGAGGTGGGTTGGTAGGGCTGGCTTATCGCTCACTCATGGCCTTTCGTTCGGTGCGGTTCGTTAGACTTTCGATTATGACTGCAGATCCCACCAACCGTGCAGAAAGTGCAGAAAACGCAGGCGGCGCTAGCAATCCAGCCTCTACCCCGGAACGCCACGCCGCTCCAGGCAGCGATCTGGCAGCGCACGACCCAGTGGAAGGCATCGGGCGCGCGCCCATTTACATCTCGCTGGGCCTGTCATTGGGCCTGGTTGCGGTGGTGTTGGTGGGTGCGCGCATCATTGGTGGCGGTGCCCCCACGGTGACGCTGTCGGATCTGCCTGCCGAACACGCTAATTCGGAGGAATGCCTCCAGCTTATCGACACGCTTCCCGACGAAGTCACTGACCTCCCACGTGCAGAAATAGCCGAACCCGCCCCGGCCGGTGTCGCCGCATGGTCAGAGGGCAGCTCCGGTGCTGGCGGGAACTACCGCGACCAGGTAAGCCTGCGCTGCGGCGTGGATATTCCGTTCCAATACAGCGAATACTCGCACACACAGGTCGTCGACGCTGATGGTGCCGCATCCGCTGACAGCTCTAGCGGTGACGAGACAGCAACCGAGTGGCTCGAAGTCCAGGATCAGACGCCGGGATCAACATTAACCACGTGGTATACCACCAACCGCTTCCCGACGGTGGCGGTCACCGTCGATCGCGCCAGCGTCGAGCCCGCAGCTCATGGCAATTCAGGTGACGGCGGTGCACAAGATGGTGCTGGTGGAGATGCTAGTGAAGATACTTCAGCGCAAAATAGCGCGGCGGCAACCACCCGCGAGGCGCACAAAGCCATCGCACAATTGACGGCTGCCACCGAGGCCTTAGAACTCCGCGAACACCAACCGCACCCCGCACCGCTATCGGAACTTGCATCCGGCACGCCGGAGGACCTGGCTACCTGCCAGCCGCTGCTTGCCGCCGCCCGGAACGGTTTCACCCCGGCCGATGGCTACGAACTCTACGAGGACACCGCCGACGACACCATCGCTTGGACGCACCCGGGATACGAGCCGGTCGTGCTGCGCTGCGGCATCGCGGACCCCGACGTTCCCCTCGGTGAGCGTCTGCAGCAAATCAACGAGGTGCCGTGGTTTGAAGACACCGTGCTTGCCGACGGCACCACCGCTTCCACCTGGTACCCACTGGGCCGAGAGGTAGCGGTGGCGGTATCGACGCCACAGGCTGCTGCACAGGAATCGCTCGCGCGCATTACTGAGCTGCTCAAAAAACATACCGCAGCGGACCCGAACGCCGGCTAGCGCGCGAGGGCGGTCTGGATCATGGTATCCAGCAACTCCGGGTAGGCAACACCGCTGGCCTGGAATACCTGCGGGTACATCGAAATCGGCGTAAAACCGGGCATGGTGTTGATCTCGTTGATCACCGGGCCGGATGCGGTAACGAAGAAATCCACCCGTGCCAGTCCCTGGCAATCAAGTGCCCGGAATGCGGCCTGCGCCATGTCCTGCAGCTGGCCGGTAACCTCATCGTCATACGGGGCCGGAATGGTCGGGGTGACAACGTCGGCAAGATACTTCGTTTCAAAACCGTAGAAGCCTTCCTCACTGGCGTGAGTATTATTCAGCTTCGCCGGTACCGAAGCCACGATGCGACCGTCTGGGTACTGCAGAACACCAACC
This sequence comes from Corynebacterium sp. LaCa_70, assembly GCF_058182015.1. Classification (NCBI taxonomy): domain Bacteria; kingdom Bacillati; phylum Actinomycetota; class Actinomycetes; order Mycobacteriales; family Corynebacteriaceae; genus Corynebacterium; species Corynebacterium sp. LaCa_70. The sequence goes on along the minus strand of NZ_CP190914.1, from coordinate 1,046,351 downwards.
TCGACCTCATCGCCGACGATCTCAGTTTCTACGATCGCTTTGCCCGCCACATCCGCATCGCGCGCGGCATCCAGAGCCGCTGGGAAATCCTGCCAATCGGTGACCTTGGACACCCCAATCGAGGAGCCGCCGCGGGCCGGTTTCACAAACACCGGCAGGCCCAAACGCTGCTTGTCGTCGTCGGCAAGCTCTTCGCCTGCACCCACGACTGCCTCCGGGGTGACCGGCAGCTGCTCAGCAACCAGCAGTTTTTTCGTGTACTCCTTATCCATGCTCGCCGCCGAAGACAACACACCGGTGCCCACATACGGAATATCGGCTAATTCCAGCATGCCCTGAATGGTGCCATCCTCACCGAACGGGCCATGCAGGACAGGAAAAACCACGTCAAACTCCGCATGCACTTCACCGGTGGTGAGATTGTGCAGCACCCTACGCTGCGGATTCAGTGACAACGTGAGCTCATCGCGCAGAGCAACCTCCGGCATCTGGCCATCGACAATTTCTAGGCCCTGCTCACCGACGGTAAGCACACCATCTTTGGTGATGCCGACAGGAATAACCTCATAGCGGTCCCGGCCCAGGTGAGCCATGATCGCCGAAGCGGATACGCAAGAAACCGAATGCTCGGTGCTACGACCACCATAAAATACTGCCACGCGCGTCTTGTTTGTCATGCGCGTCATGCTACCACCGGCACATCGCGTTTCAGCGGCTTATCCCGGGCTACTCGGACTTTTTCGACCGCCCCATCAACGAGACCATCATGTCGGATACTGCCAGATCCTTATGGCACACCGAATACACCGCCTGGGTCAGCGGCATATCGACGTTGTGGTCCTGTGCGAGCTGGAAAATCGAATTCGACGAAATCACGCCCTCAGCCACCTGACCTTTCGTTGCGGCTTTCGCCTGCGCCAAGCTATCACCCAGCCCCAAACGCTTACCGAAGGTGCGGTTGCGGGACAGCTCCGAATTGCACGTCGCCACCAGATCGCCCAAACCAGCCAGGCCCGCGAAGGTGCGCTCGTCGGCACCCAGCGCATTGCCCAGGCGGGTAATTTCTGCCAGCCCGCGGGTGATCAGCGTGGCCTGGGTGTTTTCGCCCAGCTTGAGCCCGGTGGCCATGCCGCAGGCCAACGCGATGACGTTTTTGCACGCGCCGCCGAGCTCACAGCCGATGACGTCGGTATTGGTATACGGGCGGATATAGTGATTCGCCACCGCGGCCTGCACCAGCTTCGCGCGGTTTTCATCCACGCACGCAATCACGGTAGCCGCGGGTTGTTCCAAAGCGACCTCGCGCGCCAGGTTCGGCCCCGATAAAACAGCGACGCGGTCTTCTTCAATTCCGGCTTCCACAATGACTTCCGTCATGCGATTTAACGTGCCGCGCTCAATGCCCTTCGAAATCGACAGCACCGTGGCATCGCTGGGAATCAGCGGCGCCCAGGCGCTGACATTATCGCGCAAAGTTTGCGAAGGCACGCCACAAACCACAATTTCCGCACCGTCCAGTGCGGCCGCGATATCCGTGGTGACTTCCAGTGCGTCGGGAAGCGTAATGCCCGGCAAATAATCCGGGTTTTCCCGGGTGTTGCTGATGGTTTCCGCGAGTTCTTGCCGCCGCGCCCACAAGCAGACGTTATTTCCGGCATCGGCGAAAACTTTTGCCAGCGTGGTCCCCCACGAACCAGCTCCCATAACCGCGACCCTCATTGCGCCTCCTCGAAATACATCCCCACCAGCCTACCGGTTAGGCGCGCCCCGGTTATGCAAAATGCAGTAGTTTTCGGAAAGATAGTCACCATGGTGAAAAAATCCCAGATGAGCGAAGCCGATAAAGATAATCAAAGCGGATTTAGTCTCTCCGCCCGCTACCACCAGATCGCCAAAAACCCCGGCGCTGACTACCCGAAGCCGACGCTGGCTGCCGGTGCCGTGTTATGGCGCCGCGGGGACAACGGCGCTGCAGAGGTCGCGGTCATTCACCGCCCGCGTTACGACGACTGGTCACTGGCCAAAGGCAAGGTTGATCCAGGCGAATCACTGGCCAGCTGCTGCGTGCGCGAAATCGCCGAGGAAACCGGCTACCAGGTACAGCTCGGCTCGCTGCTGGGATCAGTCAACTACCCGGTGCAAGGCCGCACCAAGGTGGTGTTTTACTGGAACGCGGAGGTCACCGGCGGGAAGTTCCGGAAAAACGATGAGGTCAATAAACTCCGCTGGCTTAGCGTCACTCAGGCATGCGACAAGTTGACCTACGACACCGACCGGCGGGTCTTGGAACAGGCAGCCATCCGGCATGACGACGCCGTCGACACGCGCGTGCTGTATGTGCGTCACGCCAAAGCGCATGACCGCAAAACCTGGAGCGGCGATGACAATCTGCGCCCGCTGCACAAGAAGGGACGACGCCAGGCGGAACTGCTGGTACCGATGCTGCGCGCATACAAGCCGACCGCGCTGTATTCCGCAGAACCGGCACGCTGCCAAACCACCATTGCTCCGCTCTCCGATGCGCTGAGTCTGCCGGTGACCACCGAACGGATTGTGGGGGATGCCGGATTAGATGATCTTCCGGCGGCGACCGCGCGTTTTCGCGAGATTGCTTCCGGCGGCGGGGTTCCGGTGATTGTCTCGCAGGGCGGGATGATGCCAGAGATCATCGAGACTTTAGCGGCTGAGGCCGACTTTGACATCGCACCGCGGGAATTTAAAAAAGCCGGCACCTGGGTGCTTGCGCTGCGTGAAGGCAAGCTCGTCGGTGCCGACTATCTGGCATCACCACTGCCAGTGCGCTAGCTAGCGCACCTGTGGCTTGAAGCGTGGACGGCGTGATTCAAAATCACTGATCGCGTCGTCGTTCTGTAGCGTCAGCCCAATATCGTCCAGGCCTTCGCGCAGACGCCACGCGGTGTAATCATCGATCTCAAACGGATAGACATTTCCGCCGACATCCACCGAACGCGATTCCAGGTCCACCGTCGCCTCGGTGCCGGGTTCTGCTTCCAGCTGCTTCCAAATCAGCTCGATATCGGATTGTTCCATAATTCCTGCCAACAGCCCGGCCTTACCGGCATTACCGCGGAAAATATCGGCGAATCGCGGCGAAAACACCGCACGGAAACCGTAATCTCCCAGTGCCCACACTGCGTGTTCACGAGAGGAACCGGTGCCGAAATCCGGGCCGACGAACAGCACGGAACCGTTGCGGAATTCTTCGCGGTTGAGCACGAAGTCATCGTTTTTGCGCCAGTTGGCAAACAGGCCATCCTCAAACCCCGTCCGCGAAACGCGCTTGAGGTACACCGCCGGGATGATCTGGTCAGTATCAACGTTGGAGTATTGCATCGGCACACCAACGCCGGTGTGTGTGGTGAACTTTTCCATGGGTTGTGCTCCTCTTTATCCTCGCTGCTCTACAAATCCGCCGGGCTAGCCAAGGTGCCCTTGATCGCGGTGGCAGCGGCTACGGCTGGCGAAACCAAGTGGGTGCGCCCGCCAGGGCCTTGTCGGCCTTCGAAGTTACGGTTTGACGTCGACGCCGAGCGCTCGCCTGGACGCAGTTGATCAGGGTTCATGCCCAAACACATCGAACAACCTGCGGTGCGCCATTCCGCTCCAAAGTCGGTAAAGATCTTATCCAGACCTTCGTCTTCGGCCTGCTGTTTTACCCACGCCGAGGACGGCACCACCATCATGCGGGTATCCGCAGCCAGTTTGTGGCCGCGGACTACCTCAGCGGCAGCGCGCAGATCCTCAATACGCGCATTGGTGCACGAGCCCAAGAAAACGGTGTCGATCTTGATATCACGCAGCGGGGTGCCCGGTTGCAAATCCATGTAGGCCAGGGCTTTTTCCGTGGCTGCGCGGTCGCTATCATCGGTGCAGTCTTCTGGGTCCGGAACCACAGAATCCAGTGGCAGGCCTTGCCCAGGGTTGGTTCCCCAGGTGACGAATGGACGCAGCGCAGAGCCGTCGATTTCCACGACGGTATCGAACTCGGCTCCCTCATCCGTCGGCAAGGTCTTCCAGTATTCCACTGCCTCGTCGAAGTTTTCTGGGGCGAATTCGCGGCCGCGCACGTAGTCAAAGGTCTTTTCATCGGGCGCGACCATTCCGGCGCGCGCACCGGCTTCAATGGACATATTACAGATGGTCATGCGTGCTTCCATCGACAGTTTTTCGATGGCCTCACCGCGATATTCAATAATGTGGCCTTGACCGCCACCGGTGCCGATCTTCGCGATAATCGCCAAAATCAGATCCTTAGCCGTCACGCCCGGCTGCAGCTCACCACTGACTTCGATGGCCATGGTTTTGAATGGCTTCAGCGACAGCGTCTGCGTGGCCATGACATGTTCTACCTCAGAGGTACCAATACCCATCGCAATCGAACCGAAGGCACCATGGGTGGAAGTATGCGAGTCACCACACACGATGGTCATGCCCGGCTGGGTAATACCCAACTGCGGGCCGACGGTGTGGACAATGCCCTGCTGCTTATCCCCCATGGAATGCAGGCGAATGCCGAATTCTTCGCAGTTTTTGCGCAGCGTGCCCACCTGGGTACGGGAGGTTTCCTCTTTGATCTCCAACAGGTTACCTTTGGTAATACCTTGCGTTGGCACGTTGTGATCTTCGGTGGCCAGGTGCAGCTCCGGGTGCCGCATCGCACGACCATTCATCCGCAGCCCGTCGAAAGCCTGCGGGCTGGTGACTTCGTGCAGCAGCTGAAAGTCGATGTAGATCAGGTCTGGTTTGTCGCCTTCTCCTTCGACGACGACGTGATCACGCCATACTTTTTCGGCAAGAGTGAGTTTTTCTGTCATGGTTTCCACCTCACTTGTTATCCCACATGTTAGGAAGATAGTATCATGGTATGGGACGCTATAGCGAAATCTCGGGAATCAAAGTGCTCGATCGCGCGGTCGCGATCATGAAAGCCACCGCGAATACCCCAATGAACCTCTCCGAGCTGTGCACCGACACCGGTATTCCCCGCGCCACTGCACACCGCCTGGCCAGCGCGTTGGAGATGCACCAGATTTTGGCGCGCCGGGCTGACGGCCGCTGGGGTGCGGGCCCAGAACTTCCCGGATCCCAGGACAAACTGGTGGCCACAGCTACCCCATTTATGGAAAATCTGATGGATGCAACCGGCGAATCCGTGCAGCTTTACCAGCGCCGCGGCGACGAGCGCATCTGCATCGCCGCCTGCGAACCAACTTCTGGCCTGCACAACATGGTGCCGGTAGGTTCGACGCTAACTTTGAACTCAGGTTCAGCCGCCCGGGTTTTGCTTGCCGACGTCACCCCTGATGAGCGCGACCGAATCCTTGCCACCGCCTCCTATTCGCTTGCCGACGTCACCGAGGCCGCCGAACGCGGTTGGTCGGAATCCATCGGTGAACGTGAACCAGGCCTGGCCAGTATCTCGGCGCCGGTATTTGATGCCACTGATTCTCTGGTCGCAGTGCTTTCCGTTTCCGGGTCCACCGAGCGCATGCAACCCAGCCCGGCAGCGTGCTATGCCGAGATTGTGCAGCAGGCAGCACACGACCTCAGTGCGCAACTATAAGTCTGGCATTTTTTAGTTTCGGGGTGGCTTAAGATAAGCTTATGCGCCTTTCCCCCTGGCCCCCGTTTACCCGTTTTGGGCACCGGCGGCAGTGACGCACTCGTCGTGCCACGTTAGCACGGGCCATTGAGCTAGGCGCGGCAGCTCGCAGCCACCATGGTTGTAGCCAGCATTACTGCGGAAAACGTAAAAACGAGTGATATACAGATGCCAAATACAATGAGCACCCCGCAACCAGCATTGATGTGGTTTCGTGACGATTTACGGCTGCGCGATAACTCCGCGCTCGACTGGATTGCACAGCAAGGCCCTGTGATTGCCGTTGTCATCGAGGAAGATCCAGAAACAACCCGTACCCGGGAGCTAGGCGCAGCGGCACGGTGGTGGTGGCAACGAAGCGTACACCAGCTTAAGAACAGCCTCGCTGCTCACGGGGTCCCGCTGCTATATCACTCAGGCGATCCGCGGGAGATCATTCCCGCAATTGTTGAGGAATTTGGGGTATCCGCGGTGGGGTGGTCGCGACGCTATCACGAGCCCTTGCGCGAGCTAGATGCAGAAATTAAACAGATGCTGCATGAGCGCGGGGTTACGGCGCGAAGCTTTGCCGGGCATTTATTAACCGAGCCTTGGGAAGTACTGACGCAGCAGGGAAAGCAGTACAAGGTCTACACTCCGTTTGCGAAAACCGCCCGCACTATTGCAGAAGTTAATGTTGCCAGCTACCTCAACAATGTCAATGATCAAGCCCCCTCGCCGACAGGCCATGATGAACTCAGTCCAATTGGGCTCGCAGGACCGGGCACAGATTTTCCTGCCTCGTCCCCACTGCCTGACTGGAACGAGCCCGATTGGACGCACACACTTGCACAGCATTGGCTGCCTGGAGAAAACGCGGCCTGGAAGATCGCCGAAGAGTTTCTGGACCAATTAGCTGCGGCTGCGCGGAAACAAGCGCCACACTATGCTGCTGATCGTGACCGTTTAGATAAGCAGGCAACTTCCCGGCTATCACCGTATTTACGCTTCGGCGAGATTAGCATCCACCGCCTGTGGGCCCTGGTCACCGAAGCGAGTGATACTGGGCGCATTGCTGGTGAGGATGCTTCCGCATTCCTGAATGAATTATTGTGGCGCGATTTTGCATGGCACCGTCTCTATCATTTGCCGGAGCTGCACCGGCGCAACGTGCGGCAACAGTTCGATCATTTCGATTGGCACTGGGATGAGATAGAAGCGCAACGCTTAAGTACCACGCGCCGGGATCCGCGCTGTGCGGAAGCAACCGAAGATCTTCCGACCGACGATTTTCGAAGAGTGTTTTCGGCGTGGCGTGCGGGGCAAACCGGGATTGCGGTGGTTGATGCCGGGATGCGGGAATTATGGGAAACCGGCACTATGCACAACCGAGTGCGCATGGTAGTAGCGAGTTTTTTAACGAAGAACCTCGGCATCCATTGGCGCCACGGTGAGGCCTGGTTTTGGGACACCCTGGTAGATGCTGACCCAGCATCAAACCCGTTCAATTGGCAGTGGGCGGCCGGCTGTGGCGATGACGCCGCACCATATTTCCGAATCTTCAACCCTGATAGTCAGGCCAAACGCTTCGATCCTCATTACCGTTATATCCGGCACTGGGTTCCGGAGTTTGGGACTCCAATGTATCCGCAGCCATTGGTGGATCTGAAAGAATCCCGGCGCCAAGCCTTAGCGGCTTACGACGAGGTAAAAAACTAACACCCGCGGCCCGAATACACGGACCGCGGGTGAAAGCCAACTGAGCTTACTAGTCAATAACTAGCTTATTACTGTGATGTCTAGTGACTTCTTGGACTCGGAGTCCAGTTAGTTTTTTGACGCGGAGTCCAGGAAGTTTATGGACAGGATGTCTAACGACTTTTTGGACTCTGGCTTGTTGACAATGTGGGGATGGCAATTCCCATTACTCTCCGCAAGAAGATAGCGGATTTCGACCCCATCCGTGAGGGCATCACGGTCCAGCAGTTCTGCAAGAACATTGGCGTATCGAAGCAGACGTACTACAACATCAAAGCACGTATCGCCGAAGGTGGGCGGGCTGGCATCGTGCCGGATCGCACGGCACCGCTGAACCCGCGACGGGTCTACGATGTCAAGATTCGACAACAGGTCCTGCAAGCTCGCGGTACGTTAAAAGCCCACGGCCAAGACTTCCGGCCCATGGTCAATCTTCTATTTCTTCCTCGACGAACTCGGCTACGACCAACCACCGTCACGAGCTTTAATCGCACAATGGTTGCACGAGGCTGGCGTCGCTGAGATCAATGCACGGAAACGACCGCGTAAGTCCTACAGGCACTTTGCCAGGGGCGAAGTCAATGAACTGTGGCAGATCGATGCGTTTACCTACAGACTCTTCGATGTGGCTCACACGCAAGTGACTATCTACCAAGTCGTCGACGATGCCAGCCGCTTCGACGTCGGCTCCTAAGCTTTTGGAACTCCAGAAAACGGCACCGATGCCCGCATCACGCTAAGTGGAGCCATTGATGCTTACGGACTTCCCCAAGAAGTCCTGTCTGACAACGGTGATGCCTTTGCCACCTACCATCGCGGCCGGCTGTCGCAAACCGAATGCTGGCTCGCCAGCCTGGGAGTTCAATCAAGTGCGGGCTTTGCTCCCACGACGCAAGGCAAAGATGAGCGATCGCACCAAACCATGACCAGGTTTTTGGATGCTCGTACCCCGACGACGCTGGCGCAGGTCCAACAGCTGATTGTCGACTACCGCAACTTCTACAACACACGCCGTCGCCACCAAGGACTTCTCAAAGGCAAGATGCACATCACCCCAGCCCAAGCCTGGGAGATTATCTCGCATGCCCAGCCACCGACGCAGCCGATTGACCCAGATGTTTTATGGACAAAAATCGCGAAACAATATCACCGGATTCACCCCGACAACCAGGCAGATGCCTTAGCAGCCGAGACAGTGGTCGCGACAGATAATGCCCTGCCTGAAGTTGCAGCTTCAGACAGGGCACCAAGTAACGACACTCAGGCGATCCAGCAAGATGCACCCCATGCCGATTCCTCAACCGTAATGCCAAGCTCTACCGGTGTAAATGCACTCTGGCCTATCCCGGACAAGCTGTGGATCAACAAAAGCGGGGTGGTACGCGTTATGGGACACGGCCTCTACGTCGGGCTGCGCTTCAAAAATCGAGCCATCTACAGCAGCGTAGCCGATGACTATGTGGAATTTTTTACTGATCACGACGGTGAGAAACTGTTGTCATTTCCGCTGCCGATCCAACTGAATCAGCGTCCACCCGGCGGTCAAATCAACATAAACCACGTTGTCGGCATGTGGCACCGACAACCCCCAGAGCTAAAACCCAACCTCTCTGGGCCACGGCCAAGCCGCCGGAAGAAGCCAAGCTAGCACCAGTACAAAAACTCCGTGGACTCCCCGTCCAAAAAGCGGGGAGACTCCGCGTCCACAAAGTCCCTAGACTCCGAGTCCAAAAAGTAGCTGGACTCCAAGTCCAAAAACCTCATGGACATAACATAACTAGCTTATTACGCAGTCACTTTTGTCAATCGCTTCTTAGTCGTTGACGTAGAAGGACTGCTTGTTCACGAACTCATCAAGCGCCAGCACGGAAAGCTCACGACCGAAGCCGGAGTTCTTCACACCACCGAATGGCAGCACTGGCGTCATGGCCTGTGGTAGGTTGACGTGAATCATGCCGGACTCGATCTTGTCGGCAACCTTCTTGGCACGCTCCTTGTCTTCCGAGAAGACTGCGCCGCCCAAGCCGTAGTTCGAGTTGTTAGCCAGCTCGATGGCTTCTTCTTCCGAGCTCACGGAGTAGATCTCGGCAACTGGGCCGAAGAATTCGTCGTAGTAGGACTCGGAACCAACCGGTACGTCTGTCAGCACAGCTGGGCTGTAGTACGCAGCGGACTCGTGCAGTTCGCCGCCGGTGTGCAGCTTGGCGCCTTCTTTCACCGCACGCTGTACCTGGTCGTTGAGTTTCTCCGCAGCATCGCGGGAAGACAGTGGGTAGAACTCGCCCTCGTTCGGGTTGAGTGGATCGCCAGGCTTGTAGGATTCTGCGATACGCACCATCTCGTCAACGAACTCGTCGTAGATATCGTCCATGACGATGATGCGCTTGTTCGAGGTGCACGCCTGACCAGTGTTGTCAATGCGCTTTTCCCAAGCGACCTTTGCTGCGTCCTTGACATCATTCGTGTCCAGTACGATGTATGGGTCAGTACCGCCCAACTCAAGCACGCACTTCTTCAGTGCTTTACCTGCCTGTGAAGCAACCGCGGCACCTGCACGCTCGGAACCGGTCAGGGAAACGCCCTGAATGCGCTTATCGGCAATGATCGTGGAGATTTGGTCGTGATTAGCATAAACGTTGTTGAAAACGTCTTCTGGCAGGCCAGCCTCGAGGAAGATCTTCTCGAAAGCTGCCGACGACTTCGGGCAGATCTCGGCGTGCTTCAAAATAATGCCGTTGCCGTTCATCAAGTTCGGGCCAGCAAAGCGGGCAACCTGGTAATAAGGGTAGTTCCACGGCATGATGCCCAGCAGCACACCGAGTGGCAGACGACGCATCACTGCCTTACCGCCAGGTACCTCGATTGGCATGTCAGCCGAGTATTCCTCGGCACGATCCGCGTAAAACGCCAGAATGTTAGCGGAGAACTCAACCTCGCCTTCCAGCTCTGGGATCTGCTTACCCATTTCTTCTGCAGCGATCTTTGCTAGCTCGGTTTTACGCTCACGCAGCAAATCCGCAGCCTTGTTCACAATCTTGGCGCGCTCTGCGAAAGTGGTGTTGCGCCAAGTCTGGAATGCCTCATGAGCCTTGCTCAAAACATCCTGGATTTCCTGGTCTGTCGCCGTATCAAATGATTCGACGACCTCATTCGTGGCCGGGTTTTGTACGCGATATGGGATGGACATTTGTTACTACTTCCTCCGATTACTCGGGTACGTATAAACGAATCATCTGTCACGAACCGATCTGTATGGATCGATTGTGTTAGCCGAGGATACACAAAAACCGCATCACCGTCAGAGCATGAAAATTCCGTACACACTAATCGTTACGACGCAGCACCAACTTACCGGTACTGCCCCGTATACACACGTTCCTTCTTCGTAAGGCGTATTAGAAAAATACGGACATTGCTGCTGGCTTAGTTCATGCGCACTACAACGACGCCGAGGAAAATCCCGACCAATCCACAAACCCGCCGTACCGTCAGGCGACGTTTCGGCGCCCCAATCCAACCGCGCGTTTCCAGAAGCTGACCTGCCGTAATGGTTCCGGATAACGCCGCGATGACCATCAACCCGGTACCCAGAATCGGGGCAAACAGCGCTCCCCCGACAACGAAAAACGCGCCCAGAACACCGCCGAGCCATTTCCACCACGGACCTGCCGGAATGGGACGGAATACTCGCGAGCGCCCAGGCAGAACGAGACTCAGGATAAACAGCACCGCAACACCGACTGCGAGCGAAAGCAGACCTGCGTGAATTGGCGATCCAATGATTGCCCCTAAACGCCCATTCACAGCAGTTTGGGTAGCTGAGCCCATGCCAATCGCGACACCAAACCCGCGCCACACCCAGGCGGCTAGCCCCTGAGCATGTCCCTCCCAAAGGCGGCCTCGACCGATATCAAGCACCACCGCGGTGGCGCCCAAGACAATAAGTGCACCGAACAGGCGCAACGGCGAAATCGAAAGCACATCATATCCAAAGAGCCCAAAGTGATCGATAAGCAGGCCCATCAACATCTGACCAACAATGGGCATGATGACGGTATGCACGCTCCCGATCTGTGGGAACAACAAGATATTGCCGACGATAAATAGCACTCCGAGCGGGCCGCCGAGAAACAACCACAGCGGAGCATCGGCAAGCGAAGAAAATTCCGGTAAAGGCTGACCCGTCAAAACCCATGCGACCGGCAACAGCGTGCCAATACCCACGAGAAACGAATACAATGCCGTGACGACAGGGTCGCGCACGTCGGCACGCAAACGCGTATTGACAGCCGTTTGCACAGGCACAATTGCGCCCACACCAATGGCTCCGGGAAGTGACAACATCGTGTTCATTCTTTCTGGTTCGGAAGAGATCTGCCCACGATCGTTCACTATTTTGTTGCCAGCAGCCGCCGCCCGAAAGCACTTACCCCCCAAGACGCTGCTGAACAGTGTGCAGCCGATAAATGCACATTCGCAGGCAGACCGGTTACGTCGACAAGTTCCGCAACGCTCTCGGCACACGTGATATCAACGGCGCCGAGGTGCGCCTTGCACTCGAGTTATCGCACTGGCTTAATAACGCAGAAGCGAACTAAAGCCCGAGCAGCGCATCAAAAACTGCTTGCGTTTTACCAGGTACCAGCGATGATATCGGCGATATGGCGGTTACCTTCATGCGTGTAGTGGAAGGTCATGTTGTACGGATCAGACTGGTTGTCCAAGAATCCAGATACCCAGCGCTGTTGCTTCGGAGCACACTGTCCATGGCCATGAGTCGCACGGTTGAGGTCGAAGTATTCGACGTTCTTGTCCGCAGCAACGGTCTTCTGCCAGTCTGTCACCGCACGTAAGGAATTACCCAACGGCGCAAACGGGAAGCTCAAATCTACCTGGTTGAAGTGGACTGGGCAGACAAAGTCATTCATACCTATCATTTCTGGGTAACCCAGAATCTGAATTCGCGCGTTCGGCGCAGCGTGGCGGATACGATCGATCTGGTGACCGACGTAGTCACGGTACGACTGCTTTTGGTGAGCATAAATTCCAAAGCCTTTGAAATTGTCGTTCAGGCCAATCTGCATGTGCACGTTGGTGGTGCCTGGATTTAGTTGCTGGGACTGCAACGCTTGATCAACTTGCATCGCCAGCGGGCTGTGATTATTCAAGGTTCCGTAGGTTGCCGCACCCGAACACGAAAAATCAGACACATGAGCGCCGTGTCGACGCTCCAGCTCCACGCCGACGCGGTCGATACCCTTCGGGCAGCTGCTGTGTTCTGCAAGCGTGACACCCGTGGTAAACCCGGGGTTCACGAAGTCCACAAAACCGTGCGGTGGGTTGGCCAACAAAGAGTCACCGAACAGCACCACGTTACGCTGCTGTGCTTCCGCCGCAGGCGTATGCGCTACGATACCGGTTGCTCCCACTACTGCCGCAGCCGCGGCTGCGAGTACTTTACGGAACTTCATAGAACCCCTTTAACGATTTTTCTGCATTACTGTATGACTCTTCAGCACATGGCTACGCTAGCAGCCACCAGAATCACTCTAGCCACATATATGCATCGTTAATTTAGCAGCAAACGTTTCATTCTGCGCCGTTTTTGCAGGACCAATCCACTACTTCTAGTTTTTGGGCTTGCGCTTCTTCTCCTTCGGCTTCCGCCCGAACAGAAAGAATGCAAGCGGACCCACGACGTCCGCTAACCAGGTGACTACAAACCAGACTTTCCGATTACCCCGCAACCGTTTTTCTGGCGTGTGGTACACATGGTGCCACGTAAACGCCTTTTCGAAAACAACATAACCCACCAGGCCGAGCACCAAGCGCTTAGCCTGGGGGCTCAGACTATTCCAATCCTTGGCCTCTCCGAGCTCGTCACTGAGCTCCAAATACCTCGCCCAAAACTTCTGCAGTTTTTCTTTATTACCCATAGGTTCCAAGCTTAGATGGCATAGAGCAAACGCGCAGGAGATCCGTAAGAATCATCCTGCGCGCTATTTGTACCCCGTACGGGATTCGAACCCGTGTTACCGGCGTGAGAGGCCGGCGTCCTAGGCCTCTAGACGAACGGGGCTAGAACTAGTGAAACCATTCAGCAGTCTCACTGCTGGCCTACCAGGACTCGAACCTAGAACGACGGTACCAGAAACCGCTGTGTTGCCAATTACACCATAGGCCATTGCCGCAAAACTTACGGAGGAAAATGATCAATACTGATCGTATTTTGTTTTCTTCCGTGTCGCTCTGTGCAACGGTTATATACTATAACCACCACTCTGATATTCCACCAAATCAGCAGCGCAACTACAGTTTTTACGACTTTTTCGGCGGCTTAACCACGCCCTGCGTCCTGCTCCCACGGGGTGTGGGCGCGTGCAGCGCGTAGCCGCGTCAACGTCGATTCGCGCCCCAGCAGCTCCATGGATTCGAACAGCGGAGGCGATACCGCAGCACCGGAGATGCCCACACGCAGTGCGCCGTAAGCCTTACGTGGTTTCAGTCCAAGGTCTTCGATGAGCGCCTTGGACAACACCGCTTCCAGCTTCTCAGTTTTCCACTCTTCAGCTTCCACGGCCTCAAGCGCAGCAATGGCCTCATCCAACGGCTGGATGGCTTCCTCTTTCAGGTTCTTACGCGCCGATTTCTCATCCAGCTGCAGATCAGCATCGGCGGTAACCAAGAACTTCAGTAGGTCGTAGGCATCAGAAAGCACCTTGATGCGGGTTTGCACCAAATCAGCAGCGATAGCGAATTTGTCTTCTGGGTAATCTGCCGGGAAATCCGTAAATTCGCTCAGGAAAGCCCGCAAACGCCGGGTGAATTCCGCAGTATCTAGGCGGCGGATCTGATCGGCGTTGATGGCTTCGAGCTTCTTCTGGTCGAAGCGTGCCGGATTTCCCAGCACATCCTGAACGTCGAAAGCCGCGATCAACTCATCAACGCTGAAGATATCCTGCTCACTGGACAAAGACCATCCCAGCAAAGCCAGATAGTTCAACATGCCTTCTGGGATGATGCCGTTGCTGCGGTGGTTGAACAGGTCCGACTGTGGATCACGCTTCGACAGCTTCTTGTTACCCTCACCCATCACGAACGGCAGGTGGCCGAATTCCGGGGTAGCTTCGGCCACGCCAATGCGCTGCAGCGCGCCGTACAGCGCCAACTGCCGCGGTGTAGACGAAAGCAGATCTTCACCACGCAGCACGTGGGTAATACCCATCAGCGCATCGTCGACAGGATTAACCAAGGTATAGAGGGGCTCGCCATTGGAACGGGCGACGACGAAATCCGGCTGCGTCGCAGCTTTGAATTCCACCTCGCCGCGCACCAGGTCGGTCCAGGCCCAATCCTGATCCGGCATGCGCAAACGCCACACTGGCTTACGGCCTTCCGCCTCAAACTGGGCAATCTGATCCTCAGTCAAGTCGCGGTCAAAGTTGTCGTATCCCAGCTTCGGGTCACGCCCAGCGGCGCGGTGGCGCTCTTCTACCTCATCGGCAGTCGAATAAGCCGGATACACCTCGCCGGCAGCAATCAGCTTGTTCAACACCTCTGCATAGATGTCCTTGCGCTGTGACTGCCGGTATGGTTCATGCGGGCCGCCGACGTTGATACCTTCATCCCAGGCCAGGCCTAACCAATCCAGGCCGTCGATAATGGCCTGGTAGGATTCTTCCGAATCGCGCTTGGCGTCGGTATCTTCAATGCGGAAAATCAGTTTGCCACCGGTGTGCCGGGCGTAGGCCCAGTTGAACAGGGCCGTGCGCACCAGTCCGACGTGCGGAGTTCCGGTGGGCGAAGGGCAAAATCGTACGCGTACATCACTCATAGCAGCCATGGTAGCCCAGTTATCGCACCGCATTGTAGGGGCGGTATTATCGACAGTTATGCAATCGTCCCGCCCTGCCACCGCACCGGATTTTTTGCTCTCTCGAGCACACGGATCTGTGCGTACCCAAGGTTGTGTGGACACCTACACCGACATTGATCGGGCCATCAAGGCGCTTGCCGACGGCGAGCACGAGATGATCGTCGGCGCCTTGCCCTTTAATCCCAATGACCGTGCTGCACTCACGGTGCCGGAATCCATCATTCGGGAAGACGGCCCACTGGAACCACCCGCCTATTATCGCCAGGGTGAGTTGCGCGCGCGGATCAGCTCGGTGGATCCGGAACCACAGGAGCACCTGCGCCGGGTGGAAGCCGCCATCGACACGATCATCTCGTCGCGTTTAGAAAAAGTCGTGCTCGCCCGCGCAGTCGATTTCGAATTTCTTGCCGACGTCGACCCCCGGTTAGTTGCTGCCCGATTGATTGATAATTCTGCGCACCGCGACGGTTTCATCGCTGACCTCTCTCCTGCTGGACGCGAAGGCCACATGCTGGTGGGGTCATCACCAGAGGTGTTGGTGAAACGCCAGGGCTCTACTGTCAGCGCCATCCCCATGGCCGGATCTGCTGCACGTTCGGCAGACCCTGTGGCAGACGAAAATGCGCGATTTCAGCTGCAAAATTCTGCAAAAGACCTGCACGAACACGCCTTTGTGGTGGATCACCTGCGTGCGGCGCTATCCCCACTGTGCGAACAGCTGAGCATTCCGACGAAGCCACAGTTGATCAAAACCACTGAGATGTGGCACCTGGCGACCCCAATTAGCGGGCAGCTGAAACAGCCGCAGTTAAGCGCGCTGGAGCTTGCCGCGCGTATCCACCCCACCCCCGCAATTTGCGGCACCCCAACCGCAGCGGCCGATCATTTGATCCACACCGCGGAATCTGCCCGCGGGTTTTATGCCGGTGCGGTTGGCTGGTGCGATAACACCGGCGACGGTGAGTATTTGGTGGCCATCCGCTGCGCGGAAATCTGGGGCCGCCAGGGACGTACCTGGGCCGGTGGCGGCATCGTGGCCGATTCCGACCCCGAGCAAGAATTGGCAGAAACCACAGCGAAGTTGCAAACCATTCTGCGTTCGCTGGGGTTATAAAAAATTAGGCACGCTCTACTGGGTTACCCAACTTGCCCAAACCTGGGATTTCAATTTCGATGAAATCACCCGGCACCATTTCCTCCGTGCCAGCTGGAGAACCAGTACACACAACGTCGCCAGGAAGCAGCGTCATCGACGCGGTAATCTTTTCCAAAATCTGGCCAACAGTATTGATCATCTGTCCGGTAGAAGAATCCTGCTTGATATTAGTCTCGCCGTCGTGGGTGAGATAAGCCTTGATCGGATGATCCGATAGATCGAATTTATCGACATCTGTCTCAATCCATGGGCCCAGCGGAGCGAAGGTATCAATACCCTTCGCACGCGCCCATTGACCATCGGAAAACTGCAGGTCACGCGAGGAAACATCGTTGATGATGGTAAAGCCCAACGTGACGTCTTTCCACTGCTCGGCCTTCAGGTTTTTGCACGGGCGAGAGATCACCAACGCTAGCTCGCCTTCGAATTCCACGCGGGTGGCAAAATCCGGAATCTTAATCGGGGCACCCGGGCCGGTAATCGCTGTTGGAGGCTTCAAAAACAGTGTCGGAGGCAGCGATTCTGCAGATTCTTTGAACACCTCCGCAACATGGTCTGCATAATTGCGTCCGAGCGCCACAATTTTCGATGGCAGCATCGGAGCCAAGAGTTTTACGTCATCCAACTTCCATTCCTTGCCAGTAAATTCCGGCTCAGTGAATGGGGTGGAAGAAATTTCGCGGGCAACCAGCTCATCATCACCTTCGATGACGACAAAAGCCATACCCTCTGGGTGAGCAATTCGTCCAAAACGCATGCTTTCTACTGTACAAGGCCTATTCCTTAATATCTTTTAAGGTGCGCACACTGCTCACCGAGGTAATCGCGAGATACGCCTCTGCGCAGGCCAACGCGTCGTTTAAAGCATTGTGGCTGGTGTAATACGGTAAGTGATAACGCTCACGAACCCGTGGTAAACGCAGATCCTCCCCGCGCGGGTAGGTTGCCATGCACTCCATGTGGCGCCGCTCGAGGCTAAACGTGTCGACGACCGCGAGATCCGGGACCGCGCCGTCGTAAAGTTGCCGACAATGTTTGTGCACAAAGCCCGTCTCTAACGCGGCAAAATGTGCCAACAGCACACGGCCCCGCAGTGCCTGCAACAGCTGCTCGATCGTTTCTTCCGCCGAGACACCCGTGGCGACCTCATCGTCGGTAAGCCCGTGGATAGTGGCAGACTCGCCGACCTCTGCCCCAGCGACCACCACATAACCCGCACCCGATAAATCGATGCTGCGACCATTGAGCGGAACCCAGCCGATCGAGAGCATCGCATCCCGGGCAGGCTTAATCCCGGTGGTTTCCATATCTACCGCGAGTATCGGCAGCTCATCCAACGCGGTATCATCCGCAGGCGCAGCAATATCGAAGGTTTTTTGGCCCCACAGGCCCCCGGAGATGGCAGAAATAGCAGAACGAAAACTCACAAGCACCACCTATTGTTTCGCTTATTGTTTAAGAAATACTGCGCAGAGGATATTTATTCCCCAGCGCGGATTGCATACGCTTGATCACCCGGAAAGAATCTCGGAGATGCTCGCGATCCATTTTCGAGAGCCGCTTCGGATCCACGTGATAATCCGGCTGCTCACCATGACGAAGCTGCCGCGCCTGATGGCGCAAGGTCAGCGTGCGCAGGAAATAGAAAGCGTCGGCAAGATCGCGCGCCCCCTCTCTGGACACACCAGAACCAGCCGCGTGTTCTAGCCGCGTTGCAGTATCGACGGCATCAACCCCGGACGCGATGGCATAGAGCCGGGCCATCTGCACGATGCTGTACGTGCCGCCGGTTTTAATATTCAGCGTGCGCGCATACTCCCCGGAACGTTCCACCACCAAGCCTTTGAAAAACGTCAGCGGGGGCTCACGACGCGCAGCTAGGCTTGCCAGATGCGCATGCAAACGTGTGGACTCGCCACCCATGCGCACCGCTGTGCGGTGGACGGCGTCGGCAAGCGCACTATCGCCATAGATCGGGCGGAAATCGAAAAAGGTCTGCGCATGCAGCAAAGCATCGGCATCGGGTGCAGTAATCCAGGTGTGGAAGGTATCTTCCCAACCGCGGGCTGTCTGGCGCCACTGCGGATTCGTCGCCATCATATCGCCCGGGCACCACTCCTGTCCGGCCTCGGCGAGACCCTCGCACACCCAGCGCGCCAACGTCGCAAAGTATTCACCATGTACGTCTGGGTCATAGTCATTAGACAACACCATCGCGTTGTCTTGATCCGAGGACAGCCCCATCTCGCGACGGCCTTGCGATCCCAAAACCACAAAGGCAAACGGAACCGGCGCCGGGCCCAATTCCTTTTCTGCCAGCTCCAACAGCCTGCGGGCGATGGCATCTGCGGCGATGGTCATCATCTGCGCGGCTTCCGCAAAATCGCCACTGCGATCCAAGAAGCGCGCGATGACTGCGCACGCATCCCGATAAGCATCACGTAACTCCGCGCGGGAGCTACGTCGGGAAAAATCGGCGGTCAAGTAAATCGGGTTCACGCGGAGCAAGCGCGCAATATCCGCACCCGCGACTACACCAACCACCTTGTCTGCTTCCAGTACCGGCAAATGGTGAATATTCAACTCCGCCATGATCAGCATCGCCTCAAAAGCGAGAGTCTCCGGAGTAACGGTGCGCAGGTCCCGCGTCATCACGTCACTGACCGGCAACGACGTGTCCAGCGATTGCGCAACCACACGGCCGGTCATATCGCGGTCAGTAACAATTCCGCACAGCGCACCGTTATCCGTAATCAACAACGACGAGACTACTTGCTCACGCATTTGCCTCGCTGCCGCGGCAATGCTGGTATCCGGCGTGGTGGCCTGTGGGTTCACGATCATGACATCGCGCAAAGGGGTGCGCAACACACCCGTGGCAGCGTCGTCGGCAAGCTCCTGGGCCGCACTGCGGATCTGCCGGGTTTGCAAAGAGTAAAAACGCTCAATATCGGGGTGCTCAGCAATCGCGTGTTGGAAATCTGCGCGCGATAGCTCCAACACCAGGCTGTCTTCTACCGCCACGGTGGTATAGCGTGATTCAGCAACACCCGGATTAGCCACCAGTGTTGAATAGCCAAAGCTCAAGCCCGGCTCACGGCGGTCCAACAGCCCGCCGTCGGAATCCAACACATCCACGGCTCCAGAACGAATGACATGCAAGGTGTCATTGCGTTGGCCCGAGGTAATGATCGTGGTGCCACGCCGGATATAGCGCATGGTCATAGACGCAGAAATAGCCGCCAGATCAGCTGGCGGCAAATGCGAAAATGGCTCATGCCCAGCCAAAAAGCCGGTGACTTCCTCTACTTCAACGCTCATGCTCCCAGACTACTGGAGTGAAGCGTCAAAGTAGCGTGTTTCACACAGACTTACTGGTAAGACACAAACCACGGACGAGGGTTGATCTCGTAGGTCTGCTCAGGGGTGAAAGTCGGGGTATCTTCATCAATGAAATTCTTCCAGGCCATGTACCAACCGTCGGAAAGATCATTGCGGACCATGTCCCAGGTAGCGAACTTCTCTTCCGGAGGGCCGTGGCCATCTGCATGCAGCACGAAGCCCAGCTCTGGGTGGTTGGTGTTTACCGCTTCACGGTTGCGGATCATTTGGTGCTGGAACTGGTGCACCATCAGGCCTTTCTGCGGCAAGTTGTTCTCGCGCACCAACTCTGCCAACCAATCAGCAACCTCATTGATCTCTGCCGCATCAACGTGCCCCACCTGCTGCAGTGGCTCTTCATTAGGCCCCAGCTTCCATTCCGGATCCAATGCGAGGCCGACATAAGGCTGTTTCAACAGCTCTTCGTAATGCTTCGCCTGCTCCAACAAGCTTTCGCGGCCCGGCTGCAAGTCCAAGAACGCATAACCGCCATCCGCAACCGCAGCATCAATATAAGGCTGCAGCTCCGCCTCATCGGTGTAGTTGGTGTACAAGCCGTGTGGGCCTGGCTGGGCAGCTGCGATCGTGGCGATGATCTCGAAGGCAGGGATCACAGGCTGGTCATCCAAGTGCTGATATTGGTCGGCCAGATCGTGCGCATGCCGGATGGCTTCTTCTGGCGGCATCTCCCCCATCACGCCCAAAGCCGGGCCAGCCGGGTGGCCGTACAGAGCAATCATGCGACGGCCCGGGAACACCAGCCCGCCGCCGCCAGGAAGCTCACCGTTTTCGGCCAAATCCACCGTGCGGTCAACATAATCCTGGTCTCCGAATGCCGCGCCCAAGGTGATGATGTCGCCGTTGAGTGCGGCTTCCATGGATTCCGGGGTTGCGCGGATATCCGGCGCATCCAAGACTGTCACTTCGTTGCCCGCGGCCACAACCGATGCCACAGAAGCCAGTGCGGTCTGTTCGCTGACATAAATCGGCGTGGCCTCTTTGGCGGAATTTTTCGGAAGCTTTCCGTTGCTTTCCAAGTGCTCCAGCAGCCCAGCGATCTTTGGGCCGTCGTAGGCCCATGGCATCGGTGCGGTATGCTCCCCGGGCTGCGCAGGGGCATGTGCCTCTACACTATCCGACCACTCTGACCACTCGTGGCCGGTGGGAGCGACCGGGTTACCGACGGTGATGATGTTGTCGATATCATGCGACTCAAAAAACTCCACCACGTCCATCTCAAACTCAGCGATGGTGGCAATCATCGGCGCAGATTCTTCTACTGCAACCGTGGCCGCGGTGCGCTGTGCACCTTCTTCCTCTGCGGCGACGACAATCGTGGAAAAATCATCGTAGAAATCATCAATGGTGACATCACCAGTGCGGTTGCCATCCGATAATGCGGTGGCTACTGGTGGTCCAGATCCTTTGTCACCACCTGTGCCGTCACCCGCCACGTCCTGCTCATGCGCAGAACTGAGCGGCGAGGAATCCTCCTCAGCGTCCGCACACGCTACCAACGCGCACGCCATCACAGCCGCAGTACTCAGCCCGGCTGCCTTCTTTGCACGAGAAGGCGTCGAGCGTGGCGTCGTCGTCGGAGCGGCGGCGCCGAGTACCGAACGTGACAGATGTGCTTTCGAAAGCGTTGAGCGAGGATTCATGCTTACTATCCTATGCATTCACCGCTGCGGCGATGCGGTCACCCACCTCGGTGGTCGAAATAGCCTGGTTACCACGAGAACTAATATCCGCGGCCACAGCTTGTTCCACCTTGCTGGCGTTATCTTCGTCACCGAGATGTCGCAGCAGCAACGCCACCGACAAAATCGCCGCCGTCGGATCAGCTACACCCTGGCCTGCAATATCAGGTGCAGAACCATGCACCGGCTCAAACATCGACGGGTTGGTACCCGAGGCATCAATATTGCCAGAGGCTGCCAGCCCAATACCTCCGGTGACTGCGCCAGCCAGGTCGGTCAAGATATCGCCAAACAGGTTATCAGTGACGATGACGTCGTAACGCGCAGGATCAGTCACCATGTAGATGGTGGCAGCATCAATGTGGTGATAATCGACGGTGACATCCGGGAATTCCTGGCTGACTTCTTGTACCGTGCGCATCCACAAACCACCAGCATTGACCAGCACATTCGTCTTGTGCACCAGGGTAAGATGTTTACGGCGATTATTGGCGCGTTCGAAAGCATCGCGGACAACGCGCTCGACGCCATACCGGGTGTTTTGCGAAACCTCGCTGGCCACCTCGTGCGGAGTTCCCTCACGCAGCACCCCACCATTTCCGCAATATAGCCCCTCAGTACCTTCGCGAACCACCACGAAATCGATCTCGCCCGGATTAGCCAGCGGAGTCGTCGATGTCGGGTACAGCTTCGACGGGCGCAGGTTCACGTGATGATCCAAAGCAAACCGTAGCTTCAGCAGCAATGCGCGTTCCAATACTCCGGAGGCCACCTTGCGGGGATCTCCGATCGCGCCGAGCAAAATCGCGTCGTGCTCGCGCAAGGCAGCAAGATCCTCATCGGTCAGCGTATCGCCGGTTTCCAGGTAGCGGTCTGCGCCCAGGTGAAAATGGGTGACATCGACGTCGTCACGCACGGCTTGCAGCACCTTTAAGGCTTCTGCGGTCACTTCCGGGCCGATGCCGTCGCCAGCAATAACAGCGAGTCTCATACAGTGGTATCCTTTCTCAAAAATGCGGTTTTCTCTTAGCGTACCCGCTAGATAATTAGCTTTTGCCACTGCCCGACATCCGGGAACTTCCGTTCACCATCCAACCAGCGACGAAAGACATCGGTAGCCGTCGGTAAGTCCAATCCCCCGATGCCAAAATGCAGCTCCGCGGCGCCGTTGCGCACTTCAATCCAGAAGCCTTCTTCAGCCATGATATTGCCCTGCGTGCCCACCGAACCCGAGGTAGCAGAATAAAAACTCTGGATATAATGCTGGGTATCCCACTGCGAGTGCGACTTGCCACTTGCTGCAGCTTCCTGCGTGGACTCATCGGCGGGTTGCTGATTTCCGGCGTGCGCGGTGTGCGCAGGCTTGCGATCGATGATTTTCACATAATCCGTGCGTGAATACGCGGTATCAGTCTGCTGCCGCTGAATCGCCGCCAGTACATCTTTCATCCCTGAAGGAGAAGACCACCCCAACGTGTACTGCGCCGTGGTCATGGGGTAACGAACCAGGTCATCGCCATAGGCCAAAATCGTATCGCGGTCTATATCCACCAGTCCCAGTCCCTTCGGGATCACCGCTTGAAAGATGCTGGTCATCGCGGTCGGTTCCTGCTCCGGGGCAAGCGCTACCAATGCGAGACCCGGTTGCAGGGCGGTCACTGTGGGTGCTGGTGTAATATCACCGAGCTTGCCGACGACCACCTGCAGGGAATCATTGAGCTGGCCGAGCCCTGCATCTGCAGCAGAGATAGCCGCTGGTGGGATGTCGACAGCGCGCACCTCCTCCGGACGCAGGACGGTGGGATCAAAAATCGCGAGCACTCGCGCGTTCACACTTGCACTACTACCAACACCATTGCGCACGTCTTTATCGCGCACGTCTCCAGCACCCACGTCGTCACGCGTGCCCTTGTTAGGTTCGCCGGTTGTTTGATCCTCGTTACGTGCTTCAACCATAGCCCCAGCCTAATAGCAGGCACCACTACACACCCTTGAACACTGTTTAATGCAGTTCACGGCCCTAAAACGCGGGCAACACGCGTCGTGATGGTTTAAAATACACCCATGCCGGAGACCATGTATTCCATCAAAATGCGAGCCAGCCGCGCCGGGGCCCATATTTCCGGGGCAGAACGCATCGTGCCTGCCCGCTTCGTCGGCCAGGTCAGCGAGAACTTGCACGCCCGCGCACTGGGTCACCCGAAAGGGATCCCAGATTCCATCGTGGTCACCACCACGGCACTTGCGGCAGACGACATTATCTATCTGCCAGAACTCACCGTAACCGAATTACTGTGTGCCACCCCCAGCCAGGCCAGCGAGCTAGTGACGGATTTGCTCGCAGAGATCACCCCGCATAGCGATACCATCTGGAATTATTTGGAAACCGTGACCGGAATGCGCGGGGCCATGCTGGTCGATGCCGAAACCGGGCACCGTGTGGAACCGGATATGCACCGCGGGGTGCGCGCCAGCACGATGGATCACCGCAGTTCGTTAGACCTCGACGCCAGAGCCCAACCTGGCAATAAAAATTATGTCCACGAGGCGCGCGTGCTCGCCGCAAAGGTTGCCTCGTGCCCGCACGTGGTGGCAGAAATCTGTATTTCGGACGACCCGGACTACACCACCGGCTATGCCTGCGTGCAAGGTCGGTATCACCGCATCCCGCATATGAAAGCCGCAGGCACCAACCAAGGAACCCGCGTGATCGTTATTGACCGCTCCGACGAGCACGCACTCACCGAAATTTCAGAGTACTTGGAAAACCAAGCGGTGATCGTCGGATGAAGCTCAACGACCTCGCCACCCAGCGGCTAGAAAGCTGGAAGCAGCAAGGGTTGTTACGCACCCCCGTGGAATTTGCTGGTCCGCAGGACCGACGAGCGCGACTACACGGGCACTCCGACAAACGTATCTTGTTGTCGTCGTCGAATTACCTTGGCCTAGCCACCCACCCAGAAGTCATTGCTGCAGCCCGATCTGCGCTAGAAACCTTCGGTGCCGGCTCGGGTGGTTCCCGCTTGACGACGGGTTCTACCACCTGGCACCGCCGAGTAGAAGAAGATCTCGCTGCGTTTGTGGACTTTGACGACGCCGTGCTGTTTGCCACCGGCTATCAAGCCAATATCTCCGTATTACAGACACTAGCCACACCGGATCTACAGATCTTTTCTGATTCTTTAAATCACGCCAGTCTGATCGACGGTATCCGCCTAGCCGGGGCCTCCGGCGCGCAGAAAAGCATCTACCCGCACCTGGACTACGCCGCACTTGAACAACAACTAACGAAATCCACTAGTCCACACAAACTAGTGGTCAGCGACGGAGTATTTTCCATGGACGGTGACATCGCGGATCTCGCTGTGCTGCGTGAGATCTGCGATCGCCACGGTGCATGGCTCATGATCGATGATGCGCACGGCATCGGTACCGTCGGCAAGCATGGAATCGGTGCCATCGAGGTACACGCCACGCGCCCCGATATCCTGATTGTCACCGCGAGCAAGGCGCTCGGCGCAGAAGGCGGCTTCGCCGCGTGTTCAGCACCGGTGGCACACATGCTACGCAATCAGGCGCGCGGCTATGTGTATTCCACCGCGTGTAGCGCACCCAATTGTGCTGCCATCTCCGCAGCGTTACGCATCATTCAGCAGCCACTGACAGACCACCACCCGGTGGTGCGCCTGCAACAACGAGTCGCTGCACTGCGCACGATCGCCGGCACCCGGAGTAACGGTAGTGACAGTGTCTCCGCGGACTCCCCGATTATTCCACTGCCCGTCGGCGCGGAATCTGCCGCGATGGAGTTGGCAGCAGCCCTAGCCCAGCGCGGCTTTCATGTCCCTGCTATTCGCTATCCCACCGTGGCACGCGGGCAAGCCATCTTGCGTGCTACCGCGATGGCCACGCTCGAACTCGACGATATTGCCGAGTTCGGTACAACGCTCAAAAACCTTGGATGGCGCCGCAGAGATGCCGCAAAGACTAAGCCTAAAAACTAACTTTAGAAAACCAGCTGGAACGATTCTGCAGACAGCTTGTCTGCAATCGTCTTCTCCAGCTCCGCCGGTACTTCCGCTTCCACACGCAGAATCAGAATTGCGCCATCGCCCTTAGCTGCCTGCGTCAAAGCAGCAGCCTCAATGTTGATGCCGGCGCTGCCCAGCTCGGTACCAACAATTCCCAAGGCACCAGGCACGTCGGTGTATTGGAAGAACAGGTTGCGTCCCTCCGCACGCATGTCGACGCCCCGGCCGTCGATGCGCACGATCTTTTCGATACGTTCCGTACCGGTCAGCGCACCAACTACGGTGGCCGACTCGCCATTGGAGTTGACGACTTTCACCTGGAGCGACGAACGGTGATATGCGGACTCAGTCTGGCTATCCACGTTGATCTGCAGACCGCGTTGCTCAGCAACCTGCGGTGCATTCACGAAGGTAATGGCCTCATCGGTGACGCCGCTAAACAGACCGCGGACAGCCGACAGACCTAGAACATCAAGTTTTTCGGTCGACAGCTCACCACAACCGGTAACCTCCAATGACACTGGCGCGCCATCGAGCAAGCGCGAAGCAGCAACACCCAGCTTGCGCGACAACTCGAGCCACAGTGCGACTTCTTCATCGACACGTCCACCAGAAACGTTGACAGCATCGGCAACGAATTCACCACGCAGGGCCTTCAACACAGACGCAGCAACGTCAGTGCCTGCACGATCCTGCGCTTCCACGGTGGACGCACCCAAGTGCGGCGAAACGACGGTTTCTGGCAAGTCAAACAGCGGCGAATCAGTGCATGGTTCAGATTCGTAAACATCGAAACCAGCACCACGGTGGTGGCCGGATTTGATGGATTCGGCCAACGCAGCTTCATCAACCAAGCCACCACGAGCCGCGTTGATGATGATCTGCCCCTTTTTCGCCTTCGCCAACAGCTCAGCATTAAACATGCCGGCGGTTTCTTTAGTCTTTGGCAGGTGGATAGTCACGAAATCAGACCGCGACATCAACTCATCCAAGCCCACCAATTCCACACCGAGTTGCGCAGCGCGCGCCGGGTTTGCGTATGGGTCATAGGCAATGATTTCGGTTTCGAATGCGGCCAAGCGCTGGGCGAATAGCTGGCCGATGTGGCCAAAGCCGACGATACCGATGGTTTTATTGAAAATTTCGACGCCCTTGAACGAAGAGCGCTTCCATTCGCCATCGCGCAGAGTTTTATCAGCAGCAGGAATCTGACGGGCAGTGGCCATCAGGAGTGCAATCGCTTGCTCACAAGCCGAATGGATGTTCGAGGTTGGAGCGTTTGTCACCATCACACCGCGCTCGGTGGCAGCGTCGATATCGACGTTATCCAAGCCCACGCCCGCGCGGCCGACGATGCTGAGGTTTGGTGCAGCCTCGAGGACTTCCTTGTCCACGGTTGTTGCCGAACGCACGAGCAGTGCATTGGCTTCACCCACAGCAGCCAGTAGCTCTTTTCGATTTGGCCCGTCGACCCAACGCACCTCGACGGCATCGCCCAAGGCGTCAACCGTGGACTGGGCTAGCTTATCTGCAATTAAAACCACCGGCTTGGTCACTGAAATACTCTCCTGCAAAAGATGTTGGGTTGAATAGAGTTGCTATGAACTTGGGATGTGGTTTGGATTATACAACCCGGTAGGCTCGATGCTACGAGCTCTACCGGGATTAAAATTCGCGGATTGGTGGCCGCACAGCGCCCGTTGTGGTGTGCACCGGGTGCCGAGTAAGCGGTCCGCAGACTTAGCCGAAGAAAACTTTGATCTTAGAGAGACTTCGCCTTAGAGGTCTTCTTCTCGGATTTCGCGGTATCTTCAGCGCGTTGTGCGGAAAGCTCCGCGACCCGAATTTGATGAGCGAATTCGCGTTCCGTGCCGAATTGACGCCCGAAAGCAACCAGCGGGCCGTCGGCAAGACCTGCCACCATCGACAGCGACTCAAAGTTCTGCGTCGGATCGGGATTCGGCATCACGCGTACCTTGGCGCCGAACGCCGTAGCATTGGCCACCGAAATAGCTGGTGATTCATTCGTGGCCACCATCACCGGGGCCATTTCTTTGTCACGACGCGATTGCGCGTACACTGCCGGAAGCTTATCGTGCTCTCGGGTTTCCAATGGGTCCCAGGTAGCGACGACCTCTTGCGAACCTCCCGGCGTTAACTGCGACAGCGCGTGCACGAGGTTAGCCGGGTCTTTGACCTCAATTTGTTCAAATTCATGCGCGGTGAAATCAGCTAAGGCTTGGTCAGTTCCGGGATCGTTAAAGACCTCCACTGCACCCTTGGCATCAGCAATTCCCACCCTGCCGACGGTAAGCACACGTTCCACGTTGAGATCAGCAATCAATTCGTTGATATCCCGGTGCACGCTGCGATCATAAATCACCACTGGCGCGTATTGTGCAATGGCGATGGAGGCGCCCCGGGCAATCGCACCAGCACGATTTTCAACCACGATCAGGGTGCGTGACTGTGCAAAGAATTCTCGCACAGTGTCCAATCCGTAATCTTCGGCGATGATTTGCACCTTATTGGGATATGCGTCATCGACGAAGCGGTTCAGGTTTTCTGACCTGGCCTGATTAACTGAAGTGGGTACGGCGGCGGTGGTCTTTTCGAACGGCCGCGATTCAAAGTTTTGCTGCACCGAACTGCATGAAGCGACCACCATGCCGCTTGCGGCGATAACAGCTGTTACCGCCAAGCTAGGGTTACGCCGTGGCATCAAGTGGGTTCTTGACCCAGCTCATCAGGTCACGCAGCTTAGCACCGGTGGTTTCGATCTGGTGCTCGTTGGTCTCCTTACGCAGATCCTCCAGCTCCTTGTTGCCATTTTCCACGTTGTCGATGAGACGCTTGGTGAAGGTACCATCCTGAATATCACTCAGGATGTCCTTCATGCGCTGCTTGGTCTCGTCGTTGATCACGCGAGGGCCGGACAGGTAACCACCAAACTCAGCAGTATCAGATACCGAGTAGTTCATGTTGGTCAGGCCACCTTCGAAAAGCAGATCCACGATCAGCTTGAGCTCGTGCAGGCACTCGAAATACGCCATTTCCGGCTCATAGCCCGCCTCAACCAACACCTCAAAACCAGTCTTGACCAACTGTTCCGTACCGCCACACAACACAGCCTGCTCACCGAACAGGTCAGTGACAGTTTCCGCTTCAAAGGTGGTTGGGATGACGCCCGCGCGAGCACCACCGATGGCTGCAGCATAAGACAGGCAGAGGTCGTGGCCTTCCTTCTTTGGATCCTGCTCGATAGCGATCAAGCACGGTACACCTTTGCCGTCTGCAAACTGGCGTCGTACCAGGTGACCAGGCCCCTTCGGTGCGACCATACCGATGGTGATGTTGTCGGCTGGCTCAATCAGCTTGAAGTGAATATTCAGACCGTGACCGAACAGGACAGCATCGCCATCCTTCAGGTGAGGGGCGATTTCGTTGTTGTAGAGGTCTTTCTGAGCGGTATCAGGCGCCAGAACCATGATGACATCTGCCCACTCGGCAGCTTCCGCGTTGGTCTTGACTTCAAAACCAGCCTCTTCTGCCTTGGCGCGCGATTTGGAGTTCTCGCGCAAACCAATGGCAACCTCAACGCCGGAATCGCGCAGGTTCTGCGCGTGGGCATGCCCCTGGGAACCGTAGCCAATGATGGCTACCTTACGGCCTTGGATGATCGACAGGTCCGCATCATCATCATAAAAAGTTTCAATAGCCATAACAGATCCTTTCTTACGGATTCTATAGTAATAAGCACCTAGCCCGCCCTCAATTTACCACAGTGTGTATCACGGTATGGGACAGGTAAGTCACTGTATGAGATTTCGAGTTATTTTCCTGGTGCCATCGTCTTTGGTCCGCGCGCCAAGGCGATACGTCCACCCATAACCAGCTCGCGCACCCCGAACGGCTCCAGTACATCGAGTAACGCGCGAAGCTTGCCCGAAGTGCCCGTGGCTTCAATGACCACAGATTCTTTTGCCACGTCCACGATCCGGGCACGGAATATATTCGCAGCATCCACCACTTGCGGGCGGTTCGACGCATCCGCAGAGACCTTGACAAGCATGATTTGGCGCGCAATCGCCTGCGCATCTTCCAGCCGAACGACCTTCAGAACCTCAATCAGCTTATTCAGCTGTTTAGTAACCTGCTCGATCACGACATCATCTGCATCCACAACCACAGTCAATCGGTTAATACCTGATTTTTCGGTGCGTCCGGAAACTAGAGAAATCAGCGAATAACCACGACGGGTAAACAGCTGCGCGACGCGCGAGATAATACCGTCGACGTCCTGCACTAGGACAGACAACGTGTGGCGGGTAGTCTCATTTTCAGCCATGGTTAGTTCTCCTGTTCCGGGTGCTCTTGCACGGTCTCGTGGATTTCTGCAGGCGATTCCCCTGCAGAGTTATCTTCGTCGAAAAGCGGACGCAGGTCCTTTGCATACTGGATATCGGAGTTGGATGCCCCCGCGGACACCATCGGCCATACCTGCGCGTCTTCTCCGACGACAAAATCGATGACGACGGGGCGATCGTTAATCTCGCGCGCCTTCGCAATAGCGGGTGCCACATCTTCTTTTTTAGTCACCCGCAGCGCAACGCAGCCCATCGCTTCGGATAAACCGACGAAATCCGGAACGTAATCACTGTTTTCTTTTTTCAGTTTGGTATTGGAATAGTGCTCATTGAAAAACAGAGTTTGCCATTGACGCACCATGCCCAAGTTACCGTTGTTGATCAGTGCCACCTTGATTGGGAAGCCTTCCATGAAGCAGGTCGTCAGCTCCTGGTTAGTCATCTGGAAACAGCCATCACCGTCGATCGACCAGACTTCCTTGTCCGGGCAGCCGGCTTTTGCACCCATCGCAGCCGGGACCGAATAACCCATGGTTCCCAAACCACCCGAGTTCAGCCACGACCGCGGTTGTTCGAAATCCAGGAACTGTGCCGACCACATCTGGTGTTGTCCCACACCAGCAACGTAGACCGCATCAGGACCGGCCGCCTTCGACAATTGCTCAATGACAAATTGCGGCGATAGCGAACCATCTTCTTGTTCGTCATAACCGCGCGGGAAGCGTTCCCGCAAGCCACGAAGATAAGTCAACCACGGAGTCAAATCACGGACAGCACGGGAAGAATTGTTCTGGAATGCGCGCAGCAGCCCCAGCAACACCTCACGAGCATCGCCGACGATGGGCACATCCACCGCGCGGATTTTCCCAATTTCTGCTGGATCTACATCAGCATGAATCACTTTGGCATCCGGGGCAAAGGTAGACGTATCACCTGTCACGCGGTCGTCAAAACGCGCACCAACGGTAATCAGCAAATCGGAACGCTGCAAAGCAGCCACAGCTGGCACGGAACCATGCATGCCGGGCATTCCCATGTGCAGCTCATGCGAATCCGGGAACGACCCCAAGCCCATCAACGTGGTGACCACCGGGATACCGGTATATTCTGCGAAATCACGAAGCTCACGGTGAGCTTCCGCCTTGATGACACCACCACCGATATACAGCACTGGCTTGTCTGACCTCGAAATCAAGTCTGCTGCAGCCGTCAACTGCCGCGGGTGCGGATTAGTCACCGGCTTATAGCCTGGCAAGTCCACTGTCGTCGGGAAGACATAATCCATCTCGGCGACCTGCAGGTCTTTCGGGATATCTACCAGAACCGGGCCTGGACGTCCCGTCGAGGCCAGGTGGAAAGCGGCGACGATTGCCTCTGGGATGTCTTCGACGTGGGTCACCATGAAATTGTGTTTGGTTACCGGCATGGTGACACCGCGGATATCAGCTTCTTGGAAAGCATCCGTACCCAGCATTTTCGACCCCACCTGTCCGGTGATAGCCACAACAGGGACGGAATCCAACATGGCATCCGCCAGTGGGGTGACCAGGTTCGTCGCGCCAGGGCCGGAGGTTGCGACCATGACACCGACTTTTCCAGTTGCTTGTGCATAGCCTTCTGCGGCATGGCCAGCGCCCTGCTCGTGACGAGCCAGCACGTGACGCAGCTTTTGTGAGTTGTACAGCGCATCATAGAGAGGAAGCACCGCACCGCCCGGAATACCAAAAGCAATATCGGTACCGAGGTCTTCCAAGGTCTTCACGATGGCTTCTGCACCGATCATGCGCACACTCGCGGCATTCGAACCGGCGGCGGAAGCACCTGCCGACGGGCTGGGCTGGTTTGTGGCCGACACGTTGTGGGTCTCCATTCCATCAAGATTTTTCTGTTTCACGCTCGGGTGATCAGGGCGAGGGCGCAAAGCTGCGGTGTTTTATTGCGGTCCTCTCACAACAAAAGCCCCCGACATGTGCACTGTGGTGGGTGCTGTCGGAGGCGTGCGTTAATACGGCTGCAAGTGTGTCCCGTTCGGGCACGCCCCCTAGGGCACTACTACTTGAAGTCGAATCTCGTTGATCACGAGACCTACATTACACAACGGTGTGAGAAAACTCGATTTCACCCCCATCTGGCTCACAACAGCACGTCCGTGGAGTCTAAAATAACCCGACATGACGCTAGATTTTGTGCTGGAACAGATCTGGCGCTGGTCGATCGAACGCGGCGTAGATTTCGCGTTACTTTTCATCGCCGCGCTGCTGGTTCCACGAGCGGGACGCCTGGCCCACCGCTGGTCACAACACCGTTCACAACGCATCGCTGATTTTGATGAATCTAAATCTTCTTTGGCCGTCGCAGGCGTGGCGATTTATATCGTGCAACTCATCGCCTACTTTGTGCTGTTCGTCTTTTTCCTCCAACAACTCGGCTTTTCTCTGGTAGGAGCCACAATCCCGGCCACCGCAGCTTCAGCTGCAGTAGGTCTGGGCGCACAATCGATCATCGCGGACTTCTTGGCCGGGTTTTTCATCCTTTCGGAAAAGCAATACGGCATCGGCGACTGGGTAAAATTCGAAGGCAACGGCATCGAAGTCGAAGGCACCATCATTCAGGTCACGATGCGAGCAACCCGCATCCGCACCTTGAATGAAGAAACCATCATCATTCCCAACTCGACCGCACGCGTGTGCATCAACCACTCGCACTATTGGTCTTCTGCCGTCGTCGTCATGCCGGTGCCACTGCTGGAAGTCAAAAGCCCGTGGCAAGCCGTCGAAAGATTCGAAAAAGCCACCAAGCGTGCATTAGAAGTGCCAGAGATCGC
The DNA here is from genome assembly GCF_058182015.1 of Corynebacterium sp. LaCa_70. NCBI lineage: Bacteria > Bacillati > Actinomycetota > Actinomycetes > Mycobacteriales > Corynebacteriaceae > Corynebacterium > Corynebacterium sp. LaCa_70. The sequence continues at coordinate 1,013,656 of NZ_CP190914.1, read as the reverse complement.
TGAAGTGCTACAAGGCGAATTAGAGATCCACCCGGCCGTCGGCAATGGCGTCAATCCGCCGACAGTCGTCGGGATGCCCTGGACTGTCAATATCCGCGCCATGATTTTGACCGAAGCAGGCATGCAATGGATGGTCGAACGCGCCATCCGGCTCTCCGTTATGGAGGAATTCTGGAGCGAATACGGCTCAGCCCCCACTATCAGCGGCGACCTGCAAGGCGAAATCTCGCTGCGAGAAAACCCCTCCGGCACCAACAACACCGATACCTCAGGTGCCTATACAGAAAACCCGTGGGTCGACATTTCGCTAGGTACCAACACCCCGGAAGAAAACAGCCAAGAAATCACAGAGCTAACCGCCCAGGATTCCGAGCACTACCGCAGGTTTGACCCGCGCACGCTCGTCGGCAAGCTATTTTCTTTCAACGGCAACCTGCGCCCATCGACGACGGGGCTGTCCCTGTTGTTTATTGCCTTGCTCGTCGTGCGAGTACTTGGCTCAAGTATCGAGATCGATGGTGAATTGGTCCACGGCCCACTAGCACCGCCAGCCACGGAAACGACGTTGAAGGTATCGACGAATTAAAGATTTTTCATTCATCCCGTAGCATGGTCGCCATGAGTGTTGCAGAACAACCTGCCCAGGGCACAAGTTTCCGCCCAGAGCGCACCCACATCATTGCCGCTGTACTCATCATCGGTATCGCAATCATGGGCATCGCTTGGGCCCCACTCGTGCTTGGCTGGTTATTAATATTCCCACTAGCTTTTATCTACTGGACCGTGCGCGCGAAAACCACAGTTACTGCAGCAGGTATTGCCATCACCTACGCTTTTAAGTCCGATGTATTCATTAATTGGGATGATTTCCAGGGCATCGGATTTCAACGCGCCCGCGTATTTGCCAGCACCAAGGACGGCAAGCAACACAACTTGCCCGGAGTGACCTTCCAGTCGCTTCCCCAACTGGAAGCAGCATCCCACGGGCGCATCCGCGACGTACTCACCGAAGGAAAAGAAGCCGCCGACGACAAAGTCGTGATCACGCACCGCGATGGCCAACGCATCATGATGACGCGTGAGGAATTTGAAAAATACGACGGTGTTGCCGCCCAGCATTACGAATCGCACCCGGCATCCCACAAACACCAACGGCCACAACCGCGCCGTGGCTCCCGCGATAACGGCGGATAAAATCCGACTGCTGACTCTGACGTCTGACTCTCTATATCTGCTATTCCCTACAGTATCGCCAATCACAATCCAATCAGAAAGACGCACAAGTGTATCCTCTTCGCTCGAAAGTCACGACCGTTGGTCGTAATGCAGCAGGTGCGCGCGCTTTATGGCGTGCCACCGGCACCCGCGACAACGAATTCGGCAAACCAATCGTCGCGATCGTGAACTCATACACGCAGTTCGTTCCCGGGCACGTCCACTTGAAAGACGTCGGCGATATCGTCGCCGAGCAGGTGCGTGAAGCAGGCGGAGTACCAAAGGAATTCAACACCATCGCGGTTGACGATGGCATCGCCATGGGGCACTCGGGCATGCTGTATTCTCTCCCCTCGCGTGAAATCATTTCCGATTCCGTGGAATACATGGTTAACGCCCACACCGTTGATGCGATGGTATGCATCTCCAACTGCGACAAGATCACACCGGGAATGCTGAATGCGGCGATGCGCCTCAACATCCCCACCGTGTTTGTCTCCGGTGGCCCGATGGAAGCTGGTAAAGCCGTCGTCGTTGACGGTGTCGCACAGACCTCGTCGGATCTTGTCGACGCCATTTCGGCATCCGCCAATGACAAGGTTTCCGACGCCGAGCTGACGAAAATCGAAGAATCCGCCTGCCCAACCTGCGGCTCGTGCTCCGGCATGTTTACCGCAAACTCGATGAACTGTTTGACCGAGGCACTCGGGTTGTCCCTGCCCGGCAACGGCACCACACTGGCTACGCACCAGGCACGCCAAAAACTATTCGAAAAAGCTGGCCAGCTCATCGTCGATATGTGCGAGCGCTACTACGGCAACGAGGACGACTCCGTGCTGCCTCGTAATGTCGCCACAAAAAACGCCTTCCGCAACGCCATGGCGCTGGATATGGCCATGGGTGGTTCCACGAACACAATCCTGCACACCTTGGCGGCTGCGCAGGAAGGTGAGGTGGATTTTGACCTGCACGACATCGAAGAGATTTCGCACCAGGTGCCGTGTCTGTCGAAGGTCGCACCCAACGGCATCTACCACGTCGAAGACGTCCACCGCGCAGGTGGCATTCCCGCGATCCTGGGCGAGCTGCGACGCGGAGGGCTGCTCAACGAAGACGTACACACCGTGCAGTACGACACCTTGGATGGCTGGCTCAATGACTGGGATATCCGCGGCGGCAAAGCCATTACCGATGCCGAAGATTTGTTTTATGCCGCGCCCGGTGGCGTGCGTACCACCGAGCCATTTTCCAGCACGAACCACTGGGAATCGCTAGATACCGACGCCGAAACCGGCTGCATCCACGATGTCATGCACGCTCATTCTGCCGACGGCGGTTTGGTCGTTCTGCGTGGCAACCTGTCACCAGATGGCGCAGTGCTGAAAACCGCGGGTGTGGACGAAAGCCTGTGGGAATTCAGCGGTCCAGCGCGTGTGCTCGAATCCCAAGAAGCAGCCGTCAGCTCGATTCTTAAGCGTGAGGTACAACCAGGCGAAGTCGTCGTGATCCGTTACGAAGGACCCGCAGGTGGCCCTGGGATGCAAGAAATGTTGCACCCGACGTCATTTTTGAAAGGCGCCGGACTGGGTAAAAAGTGCGCTCTGATCACCGACGGCCGTTTCTCCGGCGGCACTTCCGGTTTGTCTATCGGCCATATTTCCCCCGAAGCCGCAGCTGGTGGGCTGATCGGTCTCATTAAAAACGGGGACCCCATCCGCATCTCCGTCAAGGAACGCAGCTTGACTTTGGAGCTCGACGATGCGGAGATCGAGCGTCGTCGGCAAGAAATGGAAAACCGCGAGAAACCTTGGCACCCAACCGAACGCAAACGCACCGTCACCAAGGCATTGCGTGCTTATGCCAAGATGGCCACCAGCGCAGATAAAGGGGCCGTACGCCAAGTTGACTAGCACGAACGCTGCGCTGCGGCAGCTCAGTGCCCCTCACAGTGCCCCTATGCTGACCATCATCGGGCTACTTGCGGGGCTGGCTGCCACAATTTATCGCATCGCTGAGACGACATCGCCGGTGGATATGGTGATTTACCGGCAAGGCGTCGACGCGTTTTTACACGGCCGCGAGATGTACTCCGAGCCAATGTTCGCCGGGGATCTTGCGCTGCCGTTTATTTATCCACCCTTCGGCGCGCTGTTTATGGCACCGCTGAATGTGATTCCGGGTATTGATGACACCCTGGCTGGGCGCATTGTCATTGCGATTTCTAATGCGCTACTGCTGTTGTGTCTCTGGCTAGTCTGGCGCTGGCTACTGCAGAATAGCCGCTGGGCGTTGCCTGCCGCCGCGACCAGCTGGGCGCTGGCATTGATCAGCGAACCCGTCGAGCTCAATCATGGTTTTGCCCAGATCAACGTCATTTTGCTGTCGCTGGTGGTACTCGATCTAGTTCCCCGGAAGCGCACACTTCCGCAGGGTTGGCTGATCGGCATCGCAGCAGCCATCAAGCTCACACCACTGGCGATGCTGTTGTATTTCTTGGTGCGCAAAGACATCCGCGCGATTATCACAGCGGGGGCTTCTGCGGCACTGGCAACCCTGCTGGCAGCTTTCGTGCGTTTTGATGCCACCTGGGAGTTCTACGGTGCGCGTCTGCTAGGAATGGGCTCCGGCGGCGATTTCGGAGTAAACACCTCATACCAATCCAATAGCTCCTGGCGCGGAATGATCCAGCGCTGGTTCACCAGCGAGCAGGCATTGGAAGACTCTGGAAATCTCGTCACTGCACTGTGGGCAGTGCTGGTGATCCTCACGATTGCCGGTGGCGCCTGGCTCATGGTCCAGCTATTACGCCGTGGCTATCTTGTCGACGCCTGGCTTATCAACGCAGTGATCATGCTCCTGATCTCGCCGGTATCGTGGTCCCACCACTGGGTCTGGCTGGCCGTCGCCGTCCCGGTATGGTTCTGGCGAGCCCTGACATGGCGTAGTTATGCTCTCACCGTAGTCGTCGGTGCCTGGGTTTCCGTCTTGGTTTTCCTCGAGCAGCCACCCAAGTGGTGGTACGGCGACGCCATCAACGTACACGCGCTCAGCTTCTGGCCGAAGCTGCTTATCAGTGATTTTGTCTGGCTGGGGTTAGCCACCCTGCTTATCCTTGGCTGGGAATTGTCCGGCGCTCGGGACCGTAGACGTCTGCACCACCAGGCCCCGGAGCACCACGCACCCGCCGATATGTAAGCACGCGGTGCACCCAGAACCAGAACCGCAAGAGTTGGGTGTTTAGCTGGCCAACGGGTTGGTACCTGCGAATAGCCACCACGCAGCAACCACAGCAGCGATTCCGAGGATCGCGAAAATCCAGGACGATGCCAGCGGACGTCGTGCCCACCCACGGGCACCATCAAGCGCATACAAACCGGGACCGGTAAATTGTACAACCACCGCGATCGCGGCAACCATGACCGGTACCCACAGGGTTTCTTCCCAATTAAAGATATTGAGGCCAACCTGCGCGTCGGCAAGCTGGTGCACAGCCAGAAAACCACTCACTGTCACCGCAACCATGCCAGCAATCGGTGCTAATAGACCCAGCAGCAAGAAAATACCAGCAGCCAGCTGCAGCGCCGGCACCAAAATAGCCAACAAGTGGTCCTGGTTATAAGCAGAGAATTCGGATTCTAAGCCCGCGATGCCCTCGTGGTTGCCCAAGGAGAAAAACGTCCCCACTGCCTGAATAATCAGCCAGGCCGAAAATACAATACGCAATAAGAACAACCCGAAGTCGATAGTGCCGCGACGCGTCTCGGTTAGTTCAGCGTGCTCCATGGCACCTGCACCTGCTGCTTCTTCGTTTGGTATGCCATTGCCCTGCGCATAAGGCACATCATCCGGGAATTGCTGCTGGCCATCATGCGGCTGTCCCGGCTGGGTAGGTCCCGGCTGCATGTTGTTCGACGGTGTGTTGTTCGATTGTGCGGCCTGGTTTGGGATAGCGGATGCCGCCACCGGCACCGTAGTCTGCTTTCCTGCAGGGTCAATAACCTCGGTAGTTGCAAAATCTTCGTCTCGGTATTCCGGACGCTGCGAATCAGCGTCTACTTGGTTGTCGTTACCGTCTGGACCGCCATTAGCGCTAGAAGCCGCAGCCTTTTCCGAGCTACCTACTCCGGCTGCAGAACTCTGCTGCGCAAATTGGGTAGTCGGTTCGGAATCGTTACCAGGCCCAGTACTGTCAGCACGGTTCCTGCTAGCACCTGAATTCGGCTCAATGGTCTGCGGCGCCGCTCGACCGGCCCGCTGGAAAATCGTGGTGCGTTGTCCCTCCGATGCAGATTCGGCATCCCGTTTAAAGTCTGCTTTCACTTCCGTTTTAGCATCGGAATCTGCTGCAGACTTTTTCTGTGATGTTTGCGGCCCCTTATAAGTGGGAACATCAAACTCGTCGTCATGAAAATCCGCTTTGTCGGGCTGGGGCGCGAAATTACTCTTAGCCTTCGATTTATCTGGGTTATTTTTATCATCGCTCATGGCCCCAATTTATGCGACAGCCCAGCGTATAACCGGTACCAACCCGCCTACGATGGGATTTTCCCTGTTTTAGCACTGGTCCAACAGGTTACGCAGCGCCTGATGCTCCGCTTCTGTGACCCAGAGATCATAAACATATTTCACGTGGACCTGTATACGCCCATAATCACAGCGAAACGGCTTGTGCGGCGGCAGCCAGGTAGCAGCATCAGCAGCACCTTTCGCGCGGTTATTGGAAGCATCGACAGCCAGCAGGTTGATCGGATCGTTGGCGAAATCGCGGCGCTTGGTTTCATCCCACTGGAATGCTCCTTTCACCCAGGCGTCGCCAAGCGCAACCACGTGCTCGATATCTACCTGATTATCGCCACGGTGAAAATTGATGGTCTCGCCGGAATATGGGCTGACCAACCGACCGCTTTCGACCAAACACCCCCGGGTCCCGTTGCGGATGGAAATCTCGTCCAAATCGCGTTGCAGAATATCATTCCGGGTATCGCAGCCATTGTGCCCGCCTGCGACGTTAACGTCATCGCTCCACGGCTGGCCAAATAAAGCACGGTCATAATCCGAGTTCGGTGCCCGCCCTTTGATCTCAAGTGCAGCGTGCATGGCGCGGTAATCGAGGCTGTCATCGGTATACACGCCCGGCTCTGCGTGCGGGAAGGAATCCTTCAGGTCTTTGTCTGCTGAAGGTGCAGTAGGTGCACTCGGCTCTTCTGCCCCATCAGTTGCTTGGGCACCCTGAGTGGTTGTAACCGTCGTTGAGACCGTCGACACCGTTGTGGCCATGGAGACCGCTGACTCATGTGAGCCATCGCCGTGCGCAGATTCCACATCCGAACAACCAGCGAGGAAAACCGAGACTATGCCTGCAAGAGCGAGGCCGGTGAGTTTTTTACCTGCGCACATAATTTCACACAGTAGCACAAGCTCGGGTTTCAACAGGAACGGTGAGACAGCACTGAAACACCTCGCCCAACCATGGCTGAGCACATCGCATGCGCTGCCGCTTGTATACACGACAATGATATAGTTGATGTATCATATATTTTCGATACGCCAAGGAGGAATACCGTGGCAGCAGAAAACGACAACGACTGGGCCGGCGATGCCCAGAATGCCGCAACCGATGGTGAATTCACTCGCGATACCAGCTACATTGCAGATCGCGTCGTTGCCTCCGTCACCGCCGAACAACCGCAAGCCACAAACGACGAGACGCTACATTGGCCGGTACAACCACACCGCTACCGCTTGGTAGCTGCCCGCGCCTGCCCTTGGGCACACCGCGCGGTGATCGTGCGCCGTCTATTAGGGCTAGAAGATGTCATCTCTTTAGGTCTAGCAGGACCAACCCACGACAAACGTTCCTGGACCTTCGACCTCGACCCCGGCAAAGTCGATCCCGTGCTGCACATTCCGCGCCTGCAAGACGCCTATTTCAAGCGTTTCCCGGACTACCCGCGCGGCATCACGGTTCCTGCACTGGTCGAAGAATCCAGCGGCAAGGTAGTAACCAACGACTTCAACTCGATGGTCCGGGATTTCCAGACCCAGTGGACTGATTATCACCGCACCGGTGCCCCCAATTTGTTGCCACCGGAAGAACAACGCGAAGAGATGGAAGAAATCAACGAATTTATCTTCCGGAAATTCAACAACGGCGTCTACCGCGCCGGATTCTCCGCGGCACAAGATGCCTACGAAAAGGCCTATTCTGATGTCTTCGAGGTGCTCGACTGGTTGGAAAAGCGCTTGGCGACGCGGCGGTTCATCATGGGCGAGCACATCACCGAAACCGATATCCGCGCGTATGCCACCCTCATCCGCTTCGATGCCGTTTACCACGGTCATTTCAAAACCAATCGCAACAAAATCAGCGAGATGCCCAACGTCTACGGCTACCTGCGTGAGCTATTCCAAACGCCGGGCTTCGGAGATACCACCGACTTCACCGAAATCAAGCAGCATTACTACCTCGTGCACCGCGAGGTAAACCCCATGCAGACCGTGCCTGCAGGGCCAGATATCTCCGGCTTGGCGCAACCACACGGCCGCGGTCACCTTCCCGGCGCACCATTTGCAGAAGGAACTAGCCTGCCCGGGACAGTGCCAGAAACAGAACAAGTTAAAAATCCCACCCAGATACAGCGGAAACTGTTCAACTAATTCCCCATTCGAGATGGCGAAAACGCCCTGCAAGGAATATATCCTCGCAGGGCGTTCCTGTTTTTCTGGCTTAGAGCTCAATGCTAAAAGCCAGTGAACAAACCACGACACCGTGCACGTTTAGCCGCTGGCATCACGTGCACTTTTTACAGCACGCTAGCTGTTATCAGCCTTGTTTTGCTTTTCATCCTTTTCGGATGGAGACTCATCGGCCGGGCGGACGGAATCCTGGGCACGGGAATCCGCATAAGTGTCAGCCTTCTTTTCTTCCTTGGCCTCCAACTGATTTTCGTCGGCAAGCAACTTGTAGTCCTCGCCAATGCTGAACTCGACGTCTTCGTCTTCATCCAGCTGGGTAGCAACTTCGTCAGAGACGTAGTTGTAGAGCTCTTTATCACCCAAGTTGGACTCAGCAACCAACTGCTGCATCTCCTCGTTGTGCTTCTTCTCCAGCTCTTTATCTGGGTGCAACGACAGGTACATCAGCTGGCGCAGGCGGGCACGCTTGGTGGCCTCATCGCGAATCCGTGCGAAGGACTTAACCCACGCACCAACCAGGATGACGACCATGACCATACCCATGTAGCCCAATACCGGGTAGACGTATTCCATCAAGGTGTCAAAGCCGACGAAGCTGACTGCAAAGCCCAGCAAGGTCCCGACGATGAAGATGACGCGGTACTGACTCTCACGGCCAGCGGACAAGCGTTTACCCAGCGCGTAGAACATACCGATGGCAGTGTTGAAGACCATCGCGAAGATCACCAGCGCCATGACCAAGCCCAGGTTCTCGTTGATGTCAGCAACCAGGGTGAGCATTGGGATCGACGTGCCGTCGATCAATTCAGCGTTGAACAGCATGGCCATCGTGGCCAGTACCAGCATGATGGCATAAGCAATACCACCGAACAGGCCACCCCAGCCGGCTTCACGTGGGTCTAAGTAGTCGCCACCGATAACCAGCGTCATCGATACAGCCAAGATCAGCGCCAAGCCGTTATAGTTCAGCGCGGACAGCAGCCAGTTACTAATAGGGCTTTCAATTTCTGCCGACCGTTGCGCGACCAGGTTGACATCATCTGGCCAGTTCACGAACGTGTACACCGCTACGGCAAGAATCGCGATGATGATCAGCGGAGTGAGCAGCCCGATGATTCGGGATACTTTGTTGACATCCAGCATGCCGGCGACAAGCACCAACCCCAGCATGACGGTGGAACCAACCCATGGCTGCCAACCGAATTGCTGCTCCAGGTTGGAGCCAGCGCCGGCGAGCATCACGAAACCAATGGAGAACAACGTGATGACTACGGAGATATCCAGCAGGATCGACACGATTGGGTGCGTCGTACGCTTGAACACCAGCCGGTGTTCACGGGCGTGGAAATAGCTGCCCAGCTGCAGGAAAACTGTTCCGGCAAGCGCCATCACGATGCCAGCTATCGCAGCACCTGCCAGCCCCCACATTCCATAGGACGAGAAATATTGCACGACCTCACGGCCGGTGGCGAATCCCGCACCGACAACGAGGCCCACAAAGGACAAGGCAATACCTGTAATGCGTTTATAGGACACCGAATTATCGCTCTTTCTTTGCTTAAGAAAACTGTCTTCGGATGATTGACGTTCCTACGATACACGCATCACAGCATTGTGTGTTTTTGTTTTCGCCTCTATTAGCTACTGTGCAAGCTTTTCCGCGATCAATTTATTGACTTGACCTGGGTCGGCTTTGCCTTGGGTCGCTTTCATCACGGCACCGACGATGGCACCGGTGACCTTTGTGTTTCCAGCGCGGTATTTCTCGACGATATCCGGGTTTTCGGCCAGCGCATCGTCCACGGCCTTCTCGATCGCACCATCATCACGCACGACCTCCAGGCCACGCTTGGCGACAACCTCGTCGACGTCTCCTTCGCCTTCCAGCACTCCGTCCACGGCTTTGCGACCCAACTTGGTGGTCAGTTTGCCTTCCTTAACCAGCTCCACGACGCGAGCAACCTGCGCCGGGGTGATCTCCAACGCTGCCAACTCCACACCAGCTTCATTGGCTTTGCCAGACAAGTAGGACACCCACCAGGCACGTGCTTCGTCGGCACTCGCACCATGCTCAGTGGTTTCAATGATCAAGTCCAACGCCCCAGCGTTGACCAGATCACGCATTTCTTTGTCTTTGAGCCCCCACTCTTCCTGAATGCGCGCGCGGCGAATCCACGGCATTTCTGGCAGCGTCTGCCTGATCTCTTCGACCCATTCACGTGGGGCGGAAACTGGAGGCAAATCCGGATCATTGAAATAGCGGTAATCCTCGGCAGTTTCTTTTGGGCGTCCCTTGGAGGTTGAGCCATCGGATTCCTGGTAGTGACGGGTCTCCAGAGCGATCTCCTCGCCGTTGTCCAGTGCGTACGCCTGGCGCTGCATCTCGAAGCGCACGGCCTGCTCGACTGATTTCAACGAGTTGATGTTCTTCGTCTCTGTGCGGGTACCGAATTCTTCACTGCCCTTTGGCCGCAGCGAAAGGTTGGAATCCACGCGCATAGACCCCTGGTCCATGCGAGCATCAGAAACCCCCAGCGCAGCGACGAGTTCACGCAGGGCGGTGACATAAGCACGGGCCACCTCTGGGGCACGTTCACCAGCACCGACAATTGGTTTGGTCACGATCTCGATCAGCGGAATGCCAGCACGGTTGTAATCAACCAGCGAGGCAGTAGCACCGTGGATACGACCATCAACACCGCCAAGGTGAGTCAATTTGCCCGTATCTTCTTCCATGTGGGCGCGCTCGATCTCAACACGCCATTCGGTGCCATCATCCAACACCACGTCCAGGTAGCCGTCGTACGCGATCGGCTCGTCATACTGAGAGATCTGGTAATTTTTCGGCTGATCCGGGTAGAAGTAATTCTTCCGGGCAAACCGCGACGATTCTGCAATCTGACAATTCAGCGCCAAGCCAATTTTGATCGCCCATTCGACTCCCTTCTCGTTCACGACGGGGAGAGCGCCAGGTAATCCCAGCGAAACTGGATCCACGTTGGAGTTAGGCTCATCACCAAAATGGGCCGAAGAGGTCGAAAACATCTTGGTTTCCGTACCCAATTCCACGTGAACTTCCATGCCCATCACCGGGTCGTATTTTTCTAGGACTTCGTCATAGTCCAGCAAGTCATACATCGCAGCAGTCATAGCCACCATGGTAATGGTTTCTGTCTCGCTTTCGTGCACAGGGTTTCCGGGTTGCTGCAATCTAGCCGAACGCAAGCTAGCCGAATAACGCCTCGGCAATCTCATAACGCTGCATCGGCACAGTTTTTACCTTGGCGACGACTTCTGACAAAGGAACAGTCTCGATAAATTCGCCGCGAAGCACCACTGAAGATCCAAACTCGCCCCTGTGCGCCGCACGCGTAGCATGTACGCCAAACCGACTGGCAAGAACGCGGTCGAACGCCGTGGGAACGCCACCGCGTTGCACATGCCCCAACACAGTGGTGCGCACGTCGTAGCCAGTAGAACGCGAGATTTCCTCACCAATTAACTGACCCATCCCGCCGAGGCGTCGGTGGCCGAATTCGTCGACACCTTTATCATCGACCGCCATGGTTCCAGGTCGCGGTTGCGCCCCTTCGGCGACGACAATGATGCCGTATTTCTCGCCCATCTGAAAGCGCCGTTCCATCGACTTCGTGATCTCACTGACATCGAAAGGCACTTCCGGAATCACAATATGATGCGCACCGCCGGCCAAACCCGCATGCAAAGCGATCCACCCGGTATGGCGTCCCATGACCTCGACCAGAAAAATCCGTTTGTGCGATTCCGCGGTGGTATGCAGCCGATCAATCGCATCGGTAGCAACGGCTACCGCGCTGTCGAACCCAAAGGTGTAATCGGTGGCCAGTACATCGTTATCAATAGTCTTGGGCACTCCAATCACCGGCACCCCATTATCCGCCAGCCACTTTGCCCCCTTGAGCGTGCCTTCCCCGCCAATTGCGATTAAGGCATCAACGCGGGCGTCGGCAAGATTCGCTTTAATCGTTTCCAGATTGGCTTTGAAAATATCCGGGTGCAGGCGACCGGTCCCCAAAATAGTGCCGCCCCGGACAAGGATCTTGTCGATGGCATCGTCGTCGTAGAGATCGACCCGGTCATCATCCAACAACCCCAGCCAACCATCGCTGTAACCGACAACGGTGGAATCATGCTCTTGATTCGCCGTGCGCACGATGGCACGGATAACGGCGTTCAGACCCGGGCAGTCGCCTCCCGAGGTCAATGTGGCAATGCGCATGCTTCTACTGTAGGCAACCCGCGACGTGGTGTCAGTAAGTGGTGGGCTTCCCTACGGTGCTCAGCATCGAATTAGCTGATAGCTCAATGAGCTCAGTGTCTAGTCAGGCGCAATCGTCTAGATGGTCTTGCGATAAAACAGCGAGGTCACCAAACCAATGGCAAGCACAACGACCAACAACAACACGGTATTCGCGGTACCAACGGCCAAGCCTTGCGCGGCGACGGTAATCTGCATCAGCGCCGACAAGATAGATACTCCCATCACCGAACCCAACTGCCGCGCGGTGTTATATACCCCTGATGCTGCCCCCATGATGGGAGCTTCCACATCACGCATCGTCGTCGCAGAATTCGTGCCCCAAATAAATGATTGTCCGATTCCCAAAAAACTCACAACAATCGCCAGCCACCAGACTGGTTGTTCATGGGCCATGATCCACCACGACGCCGCACAGGCTGCCAACATGACGCTAAAGCCAGCGACCACCAGATTGCGTGGGTGAAATTTATCGGCCATAATGCCCGCGATTGGCGAGACAAACAACGAGGTCAATGCCATCGGGGCGATGACAAGGCCGGCCGTTCCAGAATCTAAGTCTTGACCATCTTGCAGCCACAGCATGATCGGCAACATCAGAGAAGCAGCCATAAATCCCATGCACGAAATAATGATAATGCCCAGGCGATAATTGTGATTCTGGAATAAAAACAGCGGGATCATCGCTTCCACGCCGCGCGCCTGTGCACTGCCTTGCAGCTTGATAAAGCCAAACAATCCCGCAATGCCCAAAGCCAGCAGCAACCAAATCCACCACGCCCAATTGGCTTCCGGTGCTTGTTGGATCGCACCGACGACCAACAGCATTGACACCAACGAGACCACGACAGAAACCGGGTCGAGATTGCGTGCGTAGGTCGGCATCCGAGGCACCCAGATAGTGGCCAAGGCGATGGCGATAACACCGAAAGGAACTTGAATCAGAAAAACTGCGTGCCACGATGCAGATTGCACTAGAAAACCGCCCAAAACCGGGCCGGTTATCGCTGCAACCGAACCGATAATGCCCCACACGCCGAGTGCACGTCCACGACGCTCCCGGGCAAATACCCGGTTGATCACCGACATCGTCTGCGGCATTTGGATGGAAGCACCAAGCCCCTGCAGGCACCGCGCGGCAATCAATAGTTCGATCGTGGGAGCTAAAGCAGAAGCCACCGCCCCGATAACAAAAACCGCGATGCCAATACGGAATAAGCGGCGTTGCCCGAAACGGTCCCCCAGACGACCGGTAAATAGCAACGGCACGACGACGAATAACAGGTACCCCGACGACACCCACAAAGTTTCTGCCAACGTGGCATCGAACGCCCGGCGGATGCTCGGAATTGCCACCGCGATCAAAGTCTGATCCAACAAAGACATGAAAAAGCCCAACGAGAGGGCAAACATTGCCTTCCACGCTTGAGCTTCTGGAAGCACCGTTGAAGCAGGAGCAGAACGGGGTGGCTGTGCAGAGGTCTTTTGTTGTGCAGAAGTCTGTGATTGTAGAGAGACTTGTCGTGGATCGGGCGAGGTAGTCACCCCGCCGATCCTAGCGTGGAACAGCTGCTGCAACAGTGTGAATCTGCTATCGCTACGACACCAATCAGCGACCGCCATGGTGCAGACTGCACCGCGATGCCCAGAGGCCTAGACTAAAAGGCATGGCACTTATTGATAAGAAATCCCCACAGGAAGTATCCACCGCAACCACGACTGCATTCGGCCTGGTGGGCGGCTACCTCACCGCCGTGCAAACCGGAATCCGACCACTCGGCGGCGTCGTACTGGGCGCTGCAGGCTACTGGGCAGCTCGTTCCTGGGCCGCAAAAACCAGCCCAGCTACCACCGCTGGCTTACTCGGCGGCTACGTGGCTGCCTTCGGTCTATCACACCCACTGGCAAAGAAAATCGGTTCCTGGCCAGCAGTAGGCGTAGTCACCGCAGCTACCGCTGGGGCGGCCTACGCCATCTCCGACAGGAAATAACGACGCAAGCTAGTTGCTCGTCAAAGCCTCATAGGCTGCACCGACGCGGTACAAACGATCGTCGGCGAAGGCCGGGGCCATGATTTGCAGGCCGGTCGGCAACTGGGTATCGGCCGCCATGCCGGATGGCACGGACATACCGCACACACCAGCCAGGTTCAACGGCAACGTGCACAAGTCGAAGTTGTACATCGCAGTCGGGTCTTCCACCTTTTCCCCCAGTGGGAAGGCCGTGGTCGGCGTCGTTGGGGAGACCAACACGTCGACTTTTTCGTATGCGCGAGCGAAATCCTGCGCCACCAACGTACGGATACGCTGTGCTTGCAGGTAATACGCGTCGTAGTAGCCCACGGACAGCGCGTAGGTGCCGACCATAATCCGGCGCTTGACCTCTGGTCCAAAACCAGCCTCGCGGGAAAGCTCCATCACACGGTTCGCGGAATTCTCACCGTCGTCGCCAACGCGCTTGCCGTAACGCATGCCGTCGAAACGTGCCAGGTTAGAAGAGACCTCACACGGCATAATCAGGTAATACGCGGCCAATGCGTCGTCAAAGTGAGGGCAATCAACTTCAACAACTTCCGCGCCATTATCGACCAACGTCTGCACCGCCTTGCGGTATTGATCCATCACGCCAGTCTGCCAACCATCGCGCTCAAATTGCTTGATGACGCCAACTTTAAGGCCTGTCACATCACCGTGTGCGCCCTCGCGGGCAGCGGCAACGACATCCGGAACTGGTTTGTTGATGCTGGTGGCATCGTGTGGGTCGTGACCTGCGATGACCTCATGCAGCAGCGCGGTATCCAGTACGGTATTCGCACACGGGCCAGCCTGATCCAGCGAGGATGCGGCCGCGATCAAGCCATAGCGCGACACAGTGCCGTAGGTAGGTTTCACACCGACGGTATTGGTCAGCGCAGCCGGCTGGCGGATGGAACCACCGGTATCCGTACCAATACCCAACGGTGCCTGGCCGGATGCCAACGCAGCCGCGGTACCACCGCCGGAACCACCAGGAGTACGTTCTGTGTCATAGGGGTTTCGAACTGGGCCAAAAGCCGAGTTTTCATTCGAAGACCCCATCGCGAACTCATCCAAGTTGGTTTTACCCAGGATCGGAATCCCAGCTTCGCGCAGACGCCGGGTTACGGTCGCATCATATGGACTACGGTAGCCTTCCAGCATCTTGGAGGCAGCTGTGGTGGGGGCGTCGGTAGTCACCAACAAATCCTTGAGCGCCAGCGGCACACCCGCCAATGGTGAAGCGGGCTTTTCGCCGTTGTCCAAAGCCTTGTCCACGACATCGGCGGCGGCCAACGCTTCGTCGACTCCGACGTGCAAAAACGAGTTCAGCGTCTCGTTGGTTTCGCTGATGCGGTCCAAGTATGCCTGGGTAACCTCCCGCGAGGTGATCTCGCGATTATGGATGCGCTGCGCCAAATCCGCTGCGGTTTCCGAGGTGGTGCCATCGTGTGGACGCGTAAATTCAGTCATTAATTATCTACCTCTGTCGCTCTTTCAGAATTTGTCAGCTGCTCGTATTTGGGCGCTGAGCTAACCACGAATCTTCGGAACCACGAAACGATCGTCGCGCGCATCCGGAGCTTGGTCCAGGGCCTGCTCCGAATTCAGTGTGCGCACTACTTCGTCGCGACGCATCGCGGCGTCCACCGAATGCGGGTGGCTCATTGGTTCTACTCCGGTGGTGTCCACGTTTTGTACTGCTGATACCACATCGACGATACCGTCAATCTGTTCTGCATAAATAGCGATTTCTGCATCGCTCAAAGCCAGGCGGGACAGCTTCGCCAAGTGCTCAATTTTCTCGCGGGAAATTTCTGACACAGTCGATTCAATCCTTCGATATCCGTGAATCCTTTTTCTTCCGTACTATGCTACGCCACTGGACCCATCGATTAACCAACGCCTGCGAGTCTGGTACGTGAGACTGCAAAGCACTGTTTTTGCCCCCAAAGTGACGTGCCAGATTGCTAGGATAGTGACAGCGAACTAGACGCTCAGAAAGTGGTGGCAACAACTCATGTCGTTTTTGATCCGTGTCCTGCTCCCGGATACCCCCGGAGCGCTCGGACAATTAGCCGACGCCATCGGCCAAACTGGCGGCAATATCCAGTCCGTCGACATCATCGAATCGTTTTCCGCTGATGCGGTCATGGACGATATCGTTGTCGATTTACCCCAAGGAGTCATGGCCGATGCCCTCATCACGGCAGCCAATTCCGTGGATGGTGTGGAGGTCGATTCGATTCGCCCATTTTCCGGCCGAGTAGACCGGCGGGGCCAAATTGAGATGCTGTCAGAGCTGGCAACCAGCCGTGGAAGCCTACGCACCTCGCTTCAAGATTTCGTCTCAGTTTTCCCCAAAGCCCTGACTTCTTCCTGGGCGATCATTGTTGATACCACGAACGAGATCACACGTGTGGCCGCCTCGAGTGCGGCGCCGGAAGATGATGGCTCCATCCCCGCCGATATTGATATCACTGCGGCCCGCGTGCTGGTTGCCGAGAGTGAAGACTGGATCCCAGATTCCTGGCGCATCCTCGATTCCGCACTCGCCGGCGCCCCACTGGGAGACAGTGGCCTGGTACTGATTATCGGCCGAGCCGGCGGCCCAGATTACTTGGCCAGCGAGGTGGTTCACCTTAGGCATCTGGGCAATATCTTGGGAAAGTTAATCGATTAATTCGCCGTCGAGAAGCTGCACAAATTCTGCTTCCGACAAGATTCGCACGCCCAGATCACGCGCCTTGGTTTCTTTCGAGCCCGCGTTTTCCCCAGCCACCAGGTAATTGGTCTTTTTCGAGACCGAACCGGTAGCTTTTCCACCCCGGGAGACGATGGCTTCTTTCGCGCTATCGCGACTAAAGCCCTCCAGCGTTCCGGTAACCACAATCGTCAGGCCTTCCAGCGTCTGCTCCACGCGTTGGTCAGCCTCGACTTCCATCGTCACACCGGCCTCGGCCCACTTATCCACGATCGCACGATGCCATTCGACACCGAACCAATCCTGCAACGAATTCGCGATCGTCATTCCAACGCCATCCACATCGGCGATCTTGTCGACGTCAGCCTCCCGCAGCGCCTGCATGGAGCCAAAGCGCGTCGCCAATGCCCGCGCCGCAGTGGGCCCGACGTGGCGGATCGACAGCGCGATAAGCACGCGCCAGAAATCTGCCTGACGTGCGTTCTCGAGGTTTTCCAAAAGCTTCTCGCCGGACGCGTTGACCACGCGTTTCGTCTTGTCCTCTTTGTCCAGCCGGGTGTAGACGCTGGATTTCGCAAGCGCGGCTTCGTCGATCGCAAAAAGGTCGGACTCATCGACCACCACACCACTGGCGATCAGATCGTGGGCGCCTTTTTCGCCGAGTGCTTCGATGTCGAAAGCTTTACGGGAAGCCAGGTATTCCAAGCGCGCACCCAGCTGCGCCGGGCACGACTGTGCATTCGGACACCGCCAGTCAGCATCGCCTTCTTTTTGCGGCGCCAGGATGCTGCCGCACGAGGGGCATTCTTTCGGAAAAGACCACTCGTATTCGCTGCCATCGCGCTGCCCGGTCACTGGCCCCAAAACTTCCGGAATAATCTCACCGGCTTTGCGGATGACTACGGTATCGCCAACCAACACCCCTTTGCGCTTCACTTCCGTTTGGTTGTGCAGAGTCGCCATCGACACGGTGGTTCCCGCAACAAAGACCGGCTCCATCACCGCATAAGGAGTGACACGTCCGGTCCTGCCGACGCCCACCTCAATACCCAATAGCTTGGTGGTGACTTCTTCTGGTGGATACTTATAGGCAATTGCCCACCGCGGAGCGCGCGAAGTAGCACCCAGGCCACGCTGTGCAGACAAGTCATCAACCTTGACTACCAGGCCATCCATCTCGAAAGAGGCATCGTGGCGATGTTCCCCCCAATACGAGACTTGTTCAAGTACCTCGGCGCTCGTTTCCACGCGTTTGGTGTATGGCGAAACCGGAAGCCCCCACGCCTCCAAGGCTTGATACGCATCCCACTGCGAGCCCGGCGCGAAGCCTTCCCGGGCGCCCAGGCCATGAGCGATCATGCGCAGCCGACGTTTTTTGACTTCTTCGGTGTTTTTCATGCGCAGCCCGCCGGCCGCCGCGTTGCGCGGGTTGGCAAACGTCTCGGGCTTCTTACCTTTTTCTTCGGCGAGCCGGACGCGTTCTTCGTTGATGGCGGCGAAGTCTTCGGGGTTCATATAAACCTCACCGCGAATTTCGATAAGTTCCGGGACCGGGTATTCGTCGGTTCCGGTGAGCTCGTGTGGGATGTCGTCGATAACGCGGGCGTTGACGGTGATGTCTTCCCCTGTGGTTCCATCGCCACGGGTGGCTGCGCGTTCCAGTTGCCCGTTGCGGTAGACCAGATCCACCGACAGCCCGTCGATTTTCAGTTCGGTCAGATACGCCGGAGCTGGCGTACGCGCGAGCCAGTCACGGAGCTCGTCGTCGGTAAAAGCATTATCCAGGCTGAGCATCGGCTCGAGGTGATCAACATTGGCAAAGCTGGATTCTTCCGGGACGGGTGCGCCGACTTCCATGGTTGGTGAATCGGGCACCGCCAGTTGCGGGTGCCGCTTTTCTAATTCTGCAAGCTTGCGAAGCAACGCATCGAATTCCGCATCTGGGATTTCTGGTTGCTCGTTGTAATAGCGTTCGCGGTGGTAGCGAACCTCGTCGGCAAGCTCGTTCCAGTGGCGGCGCAATCCTGCTTCATCAAAATCACTCACGTGCGCCTAGTTTAATAGGTTTCTCATGGGCGTCTAATAGATGCTGTGGTTTCGCTGGGTGTTCGAACCAGTGCGCCGGTGTGTGCGCCTGTGTGTCTAGGCTGTAAGTCATGAGTTTCAACGCTTCCCGCATGCTAGCCTTCGATTTGGAAACAACCTCCAATATTCCGCAGGAGGCCCGGATTGTCACCTCTGCCCTGGTCTCGATCGAAGGCTCAACCGTGGATTCGCAGGAAATGCTGGCGGATCCGGAAATCGAGATTCCACAACCAGCCGTCGACGTGCATGGTATTACCACCGAATATGCCCGGGAGCATGGCCGCAACCATGACGAAGTGCTCGCAGATACCATCGCGGCGATCAAAAAAGGGTGGGAAGAAGGCAAAACATTGGTTGTCTATAACGCGAATTATGACTTGACGGTGCTGCGGAGTTTGGATCAGGATTTCACGGTGACTGGGCCGGTGTTTGATCCGTTCGTCGTCGACAAGCTGAAGGATAAATACCGCAAAGGCCCGCGCACGTTGGGCAAAGTCTGCGAAGAATACGGCGTGCCATTGGATAATGCGCACGAGGCCACCGCCGATGCGATGGCTGCGGCCCGGATTGCCTGGAAGCAAGTGAACCAACGCTTTCCGGAATTGGCGAAGCTAGATGATGGCGAGCTGATGGAATATCAAGCCGTGGGCTATTACGAGATGCAAACGGAGTTCAAACGCTATTTGGCCTCGCGCGACCGGGATGCCTCGTCGGTAGCGACGTCATGGCCGATGCAAGGTTAGGCTGGTGAGCATGAAAAAATCACTCGTGACCGCGCTCATTGCCGGGGCGGCAGTGCTGGCGGGTGCCATTATGCTGGGCCCGCAACGTATTGCACTGGCGAACCAAGCAACCGGCGATGAACAACTAGCTACCGAATTAGCTGAGCTCTCCGTTCCCGGGCACAACCAGCTTGCGGCTATGACCATCGAGGACGGTGTCACCAACTATGCCGGCTGGGGCGCTGATAACGAGACCGAGGTGGAAATTGGTTCGGTCACGAAGATGTTGACGGCTGAACTACTGCGTCACGAAATCGACAACGGCGCGGTGAAATTAGAAACCACGCTGGGTGAGCTGATCGACGAGCTCGCTGATCCAGTGGCGTCGGTGACGCTAGAAGAAGCCGTCAACCACACTGGCGGGCTGCCCCGGCTCGCGGGCGTCGGGTTTACCGCAAACCTGGGCTTTTCTGTATTGGGTACCAACCCCTACGACGGCATTGGGCGTGACGACGTTGTTGCTGCCGCCAATGGCATAGAAGAGTTAGAAAACCGCGGAGAAGAACAATACTCCAACCTCGGTTTCGCGCTACTCGGCTGGGCACTAGCAGAAAATGCCGACACCACCTACGAGGAGATGCTGCACGATGTGCTACTCCAGCCATTAGGTATGCACAATACTTTCGTAGCCAATGAACCACTTCCCGACGATGAACCAGCCGGGCTACTCAACAATGGGCGGCACGCCCAGCCATGGGTAACGGAAGGTTACGCACCCGCGGGCATGGTGCGCTCCACCGCCACCGATATGGCGCGATTCGCCGAATACCTCCTGGACAAAGGGCTACCAGATTACGGCTGGGCCCGCACCGCTTCGGCACAGGATAGCGACAACAACGCAGGATGGCACAACGGGCAAACCGGTGGCTATTCCTGCATGCTGGTCATTGCCCCAGAAACGGGCCGCGCTGCCTTTGTCGCAGGTAATACCCCGCGTGGTGTGGAACAAATCGGATTACAGCTAGCAGGAGAGGAAGTGCACTAATGTCCGCAATTATCAACCTCATCCTGGTATTTTTGCTGATCTTCAACTGGGGCTTCGCCGCATGGAAGGCACGGGAGAAAACGGGCGCCATCTCCATCCAAATCATCAACCTGCTGATCAATATCGGATTGACGATGTTCATTGCCTACGTCGTCGCCTGGAATTCCGTGGTACCCATCTGGGTCTGGTGGGGGTTGGCTGCGCTGATGGCAGCGTCGGTCACGCTTATCGTCTACCACATGCTGGAACGCCAATCGATGGGCGCCAACGCAGGGGCTCGTGCTGAGAAAAAATCGGCAACGTCGCGCAATTAAATTCAGCAGCGCGCAGCTACAGGTCGCCACTATCGTCGGCAAGCATACGCGCGATTTCCGCGGTCAGCCGGTAAGTGCGTGCGCAATCCAGGGTGTTATCTCCCGGTAACCCCGGCTGTGGGCAGATATCAAGTACGCCTGCACCAAAAACCCGATCAATACCAAGGGTATCGAGCAAGCGCGCAACAGAAATCGCTTGCCTCCGGGGATTTTCTCCCCGGTCATCCCAGACCATGTCTGCCGGTACGCATGCCAACCCCACCCGCATGCCAGATTCCACCAACTCCGCAAGCTGATCCAGCTTCGCGGTACCAGTCACACAGCGTTGGTCCACGATGATTTCACGAACTCCACCAGCTGCCGCGCCTTCGGTAACTTGATCACGATGTTCGCGAACTACCTGAGCAATCACGTGGCGTAGCGGACCATGATCCGCATCCGAGACATTAAGATAATCCACTGCTCCGCCTGCACACCGTGCCAGCAACGCCGCAGCATCATCGGAAGCAAGTGGGGCTATCTGGTGATAATCGGTAGCACCAGGAATAGCACCACGCACACAGCGAGCTAAATACGGCTCATCGAGCTGGAGCACAGTGGAAGCAGAAAATCTCCGGGCGATATCTGCGCGAAAATTGGAAACGCCAACGGCCAAGGCGTCGGCAAGATCGAATAACGCGGAACGATCGCTCAGCACCCGGTGGCCGCCAGCCAGCTCAATTTGGCTAGCCAAACTCACCGGCCCCATAACCTGTACCTTGATCACCCCGCCCGGGTGTTGCCAGGCCTCTTCGAGCACATCCGCATCACGGGCCCGCAGATCGCGAAGAAACCACGACCACCGCTGCGGACGAGCTTTCAACTGCCAACGGCGCGCTCCCCGATCCACGCTCAACGATTCCAGCAACGCGGCAGTATAGCCCACCGCATCAGAACCCAAGCCACGCTGCGGCAACTGGGGTAGATGCAGCCGATCACCGAATTCGCTGATGACCATATCCCCCGCTGCCGCCATCGAAGTGCCAGCCAGCGGACCAAGCCCCAAATACCCCGTTCGATTCATCTGCTTCATGGAATACTTACTAGTCGCCACCACAATGTGAAATGACCTTAGGCAGCCGTGTCACAGATTGTGCCCGAGCCCAACACAATATCGCCCAAACCATCATCAGTCGGTAAATACAGCACGGCAGCCTGGCCACGCGCTACACCGGACAAAGACTCGTGCAGCTCCAGGCGCATGAAATCGGCCTCACGGTCAATGACCGCGCGACACGGCACCACCGAACCATGCGCGCGCACCTGCACCAAGCACTCCAGCTCACCATCCATCGCTGGATGCAGGAATTTCAGCCGGTCTGCACCGATGGTGTGAATGCGTAAGTCTTCGCGCGAGCCCACCAGAACCGTGCCGGTTTCAGCATCAATATCGGTGACATAGCGCGGGCGACCATCCGCAGCCGGAGTCTTAATATCCAGGCCCTTGCGCTGGCCAATCGTATAATTCCAAGCACCATCATGCTCTTTCAGCTGCTCGCCAGAATTCTTGTCGACGATCATGCCAGGGCGCATGCCAATCGAACGGCCCAAAAAAGCCTGCGTCTTCCCGTCCGGGATGAAGCAAATATCGTAGGAATCCGGCTTGGATGCCGTAGAAAACCCGTGGCGGGCTGCTTCTTCTCTGATCTGCGGCTTCGGCGTATCACCAACCGGGAACATGCAGTGCGCCAATTCATCGGCACTGATGACGCCCAGCACATAGGACTGGTCCTTGTTCTGGTCCGACGAACGGCGCATATAGCCGTCGTCGTCGATGGTGGCATAATGCCCGGTGGCAACAGCATCAAAGCCTAAGGCCATGCCCTTTTCCAACAGCGCGCGGAACTTGATTTTCTCATTACAGCGCAAACATGGGTTCGGGGTTTCACCGATCGCGTAGGAATCCACGAAGTCATCAATGACTTCTTCCTTAAAACGCTCGGAAAAATCCCACACGTAGTACGGAATGCCCAGCTTGTCACAAATACGACGGGCATCAGCAGCATCTTCCAACGAGCAGCAACCGCGGGCTTTTTCACGGGTTTGCTGGGCGTCTTGATGCAGAGCCAAATGAACGCCAACTACATCGTGGCCTGCCTCGACCGCGCGTGCGGCTGCCACTGAAGAATCGACGCCGCCGGACATTGCTACCAAAACTCGCATGTTTCATAGTGTAAGCCCAGTGTCAAAGCCGGGCTTAGCTCGAACGTCGACAAGCCCCGTAGAATAGCGCGCTATGGGACGCAAGCGGGCAAAAAATCAGGTGCGGGATACTGACTCCATCGTCGGGCGGTACGTAATCGACACCGGGCATGCAGAAATCAAACCCGATGCCTTCCGCGACAATGGCTTTTACCTCTACGTCAATGGAGTTCCCAGCTCGCACGTCGTTATCGGCGAACCTGAATATTTGGACTTTGCGTACATGCGTTGGTTTGCTGCAGCCATCGAGGATTTTCTTGGCAGGCACGGGCGGGATACCAACCGCCTCCGAGTCACCCACCTGGGCGGGGCTGGCTGTTCCATGGCACGCTATTTAGCATGGCGCTGGCCACAGTCCCGGCATACCGTGGTAGAACTCGATGCCCGGTTGGGCGAATACGTACGCGACTGGTTCGATATTCCGCGCTCACCAACGGTAAAAATCCGGCCCGGCGATGCTGCAGAAGTTACAGCAAGTTTTTCCGCTGAAAGCCGCGATATCGTCATCCGCGATGTATTTTCCGGTGATAGCACGCCGTCGGCGCTCACCACCACGGAGTTTGCACAGCAGGTTTATCAGGCACTGACCCCCGGCGGACTATATCTGGCAAACTGTGGTGCGCGCAGTGGGGTTCACGACGCACGCGCCGAGATTGCGCGATTGCAGGAGATCTTCGCGGAGGTGGCTGTGATCAGTGATGCTGGAACCCTAAAGGGGCGCAGTGGGGGCAATATGGTGCTGGTAGCTACGGATGCACAGCTGCCACAGGCAGGCAGTTCGGCTGCTGACCAATTACGCAGCGTGCTACTGCGTGGAGCAGTCCCTGCGCAGTACCTCGATGCTGACCAGACTCAGAACTGGTCGCGGGAATAGCAGGTTAGAGCTCAGAAACCTTGCGCGCTGTCTCGATGATCTCCGGTAGTTGCTGACAAACAGCATCGATGTCGTCTTCGGTCGTGGTATACCCCAGGCTAAAGCGCAGCGCGCCGCGAGCGCGGACGTTATCTGCGCCCATCGCTTCAAGAACATGGCTTACGCGGTTCACACCAGCTGCACACGCCGAACCAGTCGAGACCGCAACCCCCGCGCGATCCAAGAGCATGATCAGACTATCGCCATCGGTGCCCAAGAAAGACACATGCAGATGCGTCGGCAAAGCAGGCTCCGTCGTGTTAACCACCACATCGTCGATGTGCGCAGTAATAAACGTGCGTAATTTGTCGCGCAGGCGCGCCAGACGGGCAGCTTCACGTTCGTGTTCCCGCAATGATTCCTGCAACGCTGCCGCCAAACCTGCTGCGCCTGCAACGTTGACTGTTCCCGGACGAATCCCGCGTTCTTGGCCGCCGCCAAAATACACCGGTTTCGGCGCCGGAGTGCGCTGAGCCAGCAACAGACCAGTACCGCGCGGGCCACCAAATTTGTGCGCGCTAGCCGCGAGAGTCGTTGCCTGCAACTCATGGAAATTAATCGGCAGCTTGCCGACGGCTTGGACTGCATCAACATGGACCGGAGTGCCCACCGCTGCCGCGCGCTGGGTAATTTCTGCAATCGGCTGAATGCTGCCGACCTCATTATTGGCGTACATACACGTCGCAAGTGCAGCCGGGGTATCTAGCGGCGAAAGATCACACACGCGGGCAGCACCGTCGACCGGTAGATCAACAACCTGCGCTCCACGGCCCGCGAGCATGCCAGCGACATCGCGAACCGCCGAGTGTTCCGCGGCCGGAACGATGATCCGATTGGATTCACTCGCCGCATACAACCCCTGCAGTGCGATATTGTCTGACTCCGTGCCAGAAGCAGTAAAAATCACCTCGATGGGCTCGCAACCCAAAAGCTCCGCGACGGTCTCGCGGGCAGAATCCAGCACGCTGCGGGCCTGCCGTCCCGCCGCATACTGGCCATTCGGGTTCAATGCACCGGAGGCTTCCACCCACGCATCAATCGCTGATTGACGCATGGGTGTTGTGGCAGCATGATCGAGATAAGTCATAGACCCCAGCCTAGCTGCTAGCTCAACGCGTGCCAGCGCCATGTGAGGATTAGCTGCGTGCGCGGGCTTGCAATTCCGCAGTCAAAGCCGGCGCGATCTCGTGCAAATCGCCTACCACGCCTAAATCGGCGACGCTAAAGAACGGCTCATCGGCATCCTGGTTGACGACGATGATGTGCTCCGCGGTCTGCATACCCACCAAGTGTTGAATCGCTCCGGAAATACCGACACCGATATACAGCTTCGGGCTCACAGTCACACCCGTCTGGCCAATCTGGTGGGCAGGCGCATACATACCATCATCGACGGCATCACGGGTAGCGCCAACTGCAGCACCCAGGCTATCGGCAAGCGGCTCTATGACTTCGGCGAAATTCTCCGCGGAACCGACACCCCGGCCACCGGCAACAATGTTTTTCGCCTGCAGCAGATCTGGGCGATCCCCCTTGACAGCCGGAGTAAACGATTCCACGCGAACCTCGTTGTCGGCAGCACCATCCACCGAGAATTTCTCGACGATGCCCGCGCCCTTCGCCGGGCTAGCCTCGGCGTCGACAGCACCCGGGCGCAGGCTATAAAGCGGACAATCGCCTTCGGCTTGGGCGAGCACCTCAACCGAACCGCCGAAAATCGAGTGCACGGCTGAACCATCGGCATTGATTCCGACGACGTCGGCAAGAATCCCGGAAGCCAAGCGCGCACCCAACCGGCCGACGATTTCATTGCCCGCAGAATTCGCGGAGACCACGATCGGCGCCGGGTCCGCAGCAGCAAGCGCGCTCAGCGCTTCCACCTCTGGCATAACCAATCGCTGGTCATAATCTGCGACTTCCGCACAATAAATCTTTTCCGCACCGGCGCTGGCCAGTCCGTCGACAAGTCCGTCGCAACTGCCCGGTGCACCCACGGCAACCGCGCGAACCGATCCCAGCGCACGAGCTGCGGTAAACAGTTCTTGCGTTACCGGGCTAATCTGCCCATTTTCGTGTTCTACCAGCACATACACGTGTGACATAGCAGTGATACTCCCTCAGTCGCGTCGTTAAATAAGGTTGTTTTCGGCCAAGTAGTCGGCAATCTGGCGGGCCTGCTCTTCCGGGCTACCGGAATCAATCACAGCACCGGCGGTTCGCGGTGGGCGCTTTTTATGCTCGAGTACCCGCGTGGTCGCATTCTCGCCGCCAACCATATCCGCATCCAAGCCAATACCAGCAATGTCGACGGTGGTAATCTCGTGCTTTTTTGCTTGGCGCAAGCCTTTAAACTTCGGGAAACGTGGGCTTGCGGATTTATCTGTCACAGTAACCAAAGCAGGAAGGTTCGCCGAGAGCTGCCAGGTGCCACGGTTATCTTCGCGGGTTGCGGACACGGTGTCACCGTCGACAGAGAGCTCATGCACCGCTGTCAACGCTGGAATCTCCTGGAATTCTGCCACCAACCCTGGCACCGTACCGGTGGAGCCATCAGAGGAATAATTACCGCCAATGATCAACTGCACGTCGTCAATCGACTCCAATGCGCTGTGCAGGGCAAATGCGGTTCCTAGCGCATCGCTGCCCCCCAACGCCTCATCGCTCACGTGCACGGCATCGTCGGCACCCATCGCGATGGCTTTTCGCAGGGCTTCTTCGTGGTGTGCTGGGCCCATGCTCAGCGCAACCACCTGGTATTCGGTACCTTGCTTGCCTGCATCCTCCCGAATGCGCAGCGCTTGTTCCACCGAAAACTCGTTAATTTCATCGACGATCACATCGACGGATTCCCGATCCAAGCGAGCATCATCGCGTAGGGTTTTCGTGGACCAGGTATCCGGCACAGTCTTCACCAAAACCACGATGGTGGGCATTTTCTGCCACCTACCTTTCTTTGCCATTTCGTGCGTCAACGAATCAAAAGCGCACGTTATCTATTTCGTGTATGTCGTTTGTTCCGTTTATTACGGTGTCTCAGACCACCGAACGCAACTGTACCACTCAGTCTAGTTTTCTTAGACAGATCGGGACAGTTTAGATTCATGCCGTCTCACACCATCCTGCCAATACGATCTTCCGGTTGGTACTCCAAGAATTCACGATACGCCGGATCCTGCCAACCTTTCCCGACGATCGGATGAATG
The DNA here is from genome assembly GCF_058182015.1 of Corynebacterium sp. LaCa_70. Classification (NCBI taxonomy): domain Bacteria; kingdom Bacillati; phylum Actinomycetota; class Actinomycetes; order Mycobacteriales; family Corynebacteriaceae; genus Corynebacterium; species Corynebacterium sp. LaCa_70. Next base: position 986,206 of record NZ_CP190914.1, on the reverse strand, counting down.
ACGGTATCGCGCGCCATCTGCATCACATCGGCCACCGTCGCGCAATCAGCGAGTTTGCGCAGCTGCGCCCACGTAGGCAAAACAAAACGCACCAAACCTGCGCGCCAGCCGTCGAGAAGCAACTGTGGCGAAAACCAATTCGCGTCCTCAGCTTCCCCGCCCGGGTCTGGTGCGGGACACTGCCCGTCCGGCACACGCGCGACAAAGGAAAACGTATCGAACCACAATTGCGTACGATCCGACTTTCCAACCCACCGAGCCCATGGAAGCAGCAAATCCGAGCGCACTTTGAGATCATGCTCCTGCATCAAATCTGACAACGCAATCTCGTGCGATTCCAAGCGGCGCCGCGCATAATCATACGGAGCCACATTCGCGATCGGGGCACCGTCGCCATGCACCGCCAACAACGCGCCGGATTCTTCGAACAGCTCACGCACCGCAGCAAAAACCAGCGCATGTGCCTTATATTTATTGGTCTCCATCCGCCGCGCCAACGACACCGCCGACGGGCCACACCAATGCTCACCGGAATTCCACGATCGGGCGGGGAAATCGCGGTGATCCACCCCACCGCCCGGAAAAACCGTGATCCCCGGGAAATTCCGCATCGTGGACACGCGCTCTTGCGCAAATACCTCGAGGCCCTGCACGCCATCCCGGACCAATAGCACGGTGGCTGCCAGCCGCGCCCCCTGATAACCCGTCATATCTTCCGGGTTAATGGCATCCACCTGATCGGATTGGTGCTGGCAATGAAACTGCGAATGTGCAGGAAAATCCGGCATTATTGTGTCACCTCGCTGCTACTAGCCTGCGCGGTGCGAACCACGGCCCCGGCGAGCACGCCGGGCGAAAAAGCGCGAACCCAACCGGTCCACCTGAATCGGCTGGTGGAAAGCTTTCGTCAGATTTTCGGAGGTCAAAACGTCGTCAAGCAAACCTTGGGCGACCACCTCTCCCTCATCCAACAACAGTGCGTGGGTAAAGCCTTCCGGAATCTCTTCCACGTGGTGGGTAATCATCACAATCGCTGGTGCATCCGGGTCCATCGCCAGATCCCCCAAATACCCAACCAGATCCTCGCGTCCGCCCAAGTCCATTCCGGCTGATGGCTCATCGAGAATCAACAACTCCGGGTCAGTCATCAACGCACGGGCCAGCAGCACACGCTTGCGCTCACCTTCCGACAGCGTGCCCCAAGTGCGTTTCATCAGGTGAAACGCACCCACCTGGTCCAAAATATCGTAGGCCCGCTCGAAATCGAGCGATTCATAGTCTTCGCGCCAGCGCCCCAAGACCGCATATCCAGCCGAAACCACCAGGTCGTCGACACGCTCACCAGCCGGGATCCGATTCGCTAACGCTGCAGAAGAAATACCGACCATCGCGCGGACATCGCGCATATTGGCGGCACCAAATTTCTCCCCCATCACAAACGCTGTTCCCGCTGACGGGAATTCCTCCGCTGACGCCATACGCACCAACGAAGTCTTTCCAGCGCCATTCGGCCCGATGATTACCCAGCGCTCGTCTAACTCGACCTGCCAATTAACCGGCCCCACCAACGTATTCCCGCCACGGCGCAAGGCGACATCGCGGAAATCAATGAGCAAATCCTCGCTGGTAGTAGGCTCTGTGGCTCCGGACGTAGAAGTCATAATCTCAATCGTCTCTTTCTTGACGTTTCTCACGCTATGCAGACAAAACCGGTTACTTTGAAGCCCACAACAGGGCCCTAGGCTCATCGGCTCTGTCCGTCGGCGCTGGTCTCGGTGAGGTTCCACCTACTAGCTTAAAGCACTCACTTACCGAGCTTTAGAACAACGCACTCGCTAGATCAGTACGCGCCTGTTTCACCCGCGGGTCTGCTGGATCAAACAACTCAAACAAAGAAATCACGCGGGTACGCAGACGGTTTTTATCATCACCAGCAGTGGTTTTCATCGTAGAAATCAGCCGGGCAAACGCCTTTTCCGGAGCTCCAGCCAAGACTTCCGCATCGGCCGCGTCGAGTTGCTTGTCGACGTCATCCGGAGCCTCATCTGCCTCTGCGACGGCATCACCACTGCGATTCGCGGGGTCGAAGCGTTCGATAACTTCGACTGTCTTGCGCGCCACACTGGCTTGTTGATCAGCTGGATCATCGGCCAGAATCGCGTCGTAGTGCACGCGAGCCTGCGCATAATCGCCCGCCGAAAGCGCTTGTTCGGCAGCGTCATGGCGCGGATCCACACCCGCATCGGCCATATCGTCGTTACCCGCACCCTGGGCGGGATCAACAATAGGCTGCGAAGGACCAGACAACTTCGGGCCAATCTGTTGGATGAGTGTCTCAACCCACTGCTGTAAAACCTCGGCTGGCTGAGCCCCTTGGAACTGTGTCAACGGCTGCCCTTGCCCCAAGGCGACCACCGTAGGCACCGCATCCGCACGAAATGCCTGTGCGATGGCTGGATTCTTATCAGCATCCACATAACCAAAAACTACTTTGCCGAGTGCGGCATCGCCGACGACGAGTTGTTCGAAATTCCGCTTCATCTCATCAGATTCCGCCGCGCGGGACGTACCCAACAGCACGACAACCGGCACCTCAGTCGAACGCCGAACCACATCAGCCTCGAAGTTCTGATCAGTAATCTCAAAATAAGCCGAGATAGTCCCGCCAGCCGGTTCTGCGGCACCGGAATGCCCAGGCTGTTGACCTCCAGCTGCCTGTGGCCCCGACTGGGCGCGATTTTTTAGCTGCTCCAAATCTACCGCTGAGGCAGCAAATCGAGCTGGTTCGTGGCCAGGCTGCCCCGGTTGCTGTGGATGAGTCATCGAAGTTGTGTCCTCCTAGAAAAGCATTGACGCATTGATTTTCTATTGTGTCGATTAATGCGATGTTTTTATGCAAGGTGCTTTTATGAAAGGTGACGGTTTACAGCCTCAACTTTGGCGCTAAGGCCATTAGTTACACCTTTTCTAATATCCGCCTTGATCACAAGCGAAACCCGCGGCGAAACTGCTTCCACCGCAGCCGTCGCTTTCTTCACGACGGCAAAAACTTCGTCCCAGTCGCCTTCCACGAGGGTAAACATCGAATTAGTCTCATTCGGCAGACCTGATTCGCGTACTACCCGAACCGCCTCGGCAACTGCTTCCGACATTTCGCCGGTTTCATTCGTGGTCGTGGGTGCAACAGAAAAAGCCACAATCATAGAATCTAGGCTACCTGTTTTACCAATGATGCTTCGTCTGAAGGTGTCACCAGAACGAGCTTTCTACAACGCTGTGATCCTCGACGTTGCAGGCAACAGTGTTAACGCTGTTGTTAACGCTGTTGCCAACAACGGGAATGCCAATGGCGGCGGTCGTCACCTTGACCACCAGAATCGCGTGGCCATGCAACAATGTGCGCCACACCCGGTGGAATATCAACGTTACAACCAGGGCACACATAGTATTTCACCGCACGAACTGCCGCGATCTGCCGGTATTCGTAAGGTCTGCCGAAATCCCAACTCGGGCCTTCTGTCACTTGGGTGCCAAATAGCGATCCGCCATCGGAAGGAATGCTCGAAGGCGAATACTGTGCCCGTCGTGCTTTCCCAGCCTTTTTTCCTTTCGCACCCCGACTATGTCCGTACGCACCGCGTCGTTTTTTCGCGGCCATTTAAAACAACCGCAATTCATTAGGCTCGAGACCACGCAGTTGTTGATAATCCAACGTCACACATCTAATTCCGCGATCACGAGCTAAGGTTTTGGCTTGCTCTTTTATTTGCTGAGCAGCAAAAATTCCGTGCACCGGCGCTAGCAAACTGTCTCGATTCAACAGTTCCAAATATCGCGTGAGCTGTTCTACGCCGTCGATACCACCGCGGCGTTTAATCTCCACGGCAACGGTCTCACCATCGGCGTTACGAGCCAGAATATCAACCGGCCCGATTCCCGTGGGGTATTCCCGCCTCACAAGAGAGTAACCATCGCCAAGCGTCGTGATGTGCTCAGCAAGCAGCTCTTGTAAGTGCGCCTCGACGCCATCTTTGACCAGCCCTGGGTCCTCCCCAAGCTCGTGGTTCGTGTCATGGTGGATTGCATGAAGAGTGATACGCAGTTGCTCACCCTGCGGATTTTCTACCACCCATAGTTTTTCTTCTGTGTCGTCACCGTCGATATCGGTGATCGCGGATTCAGTCAGCGTGCATGGCGAGGTCATCCAGTTCAACGGCTTATAAGCGCGATTATCCGCATGCACCGACACGGAACCGTCAGCCTTTACCATGATAAGACGGTCTGCAGCAGGCAAGTGGGCATCCAATCTGCCGACATAATCGACAGAACAGTGGGCAATCACTAAACGCATGCCCACTACCCTAGCGCAGCGTACAGTACGCCAGCACAGTCAGCGTATTATTTACGCGATTGCTGTGGCTTTGGCGCCGTGCGTTCTTGACGGCTATCTGGTGCAGATTCCAACCAGGATGTAATCGCCATAGCCGCAGAAGTATCGACAGCCAATTCAAAATGATCGTCCGCCGTCGAGACTTCCAGCACCTGCAAGTCTGGAGACATAAAAGAACCCTCGGCATCTGTGACCGAACGCTGACGGTGAAGTGTCAATTCTTTGCGTTCAAGTACCACATCTGCAGAGGGTGATAAGGAGCGAAGTTTATACATGTTGAGCTGCTGGCCATTGCACACTACTCGGCCATGCCGCCAGCCATGCGTCCCTTTCGCTGGGAGCCGACGAGCGATAACGGCGTTTCCTTTAGATCGCAGCGTGAAAAATTTCCATGCGGCCAATCCTGCGACAATTACCAGCGCTACTAGTCCGCATAATGGTAAAAAGCTACCCATAAAATCCTGCATTAAGCTGCCACCTTAACCAACAGAAGAGATTTCGGATTATCTTAGTACCTGCCAAGGTATTTGTGAAATATTTCTACCAATTCACAAGGAACCCGCTGCGACCGCCTGTCAGAAAACCGGCGTGCCAATATCGAGTACTCCGAGACGATAGAAAGGCTGCGGAAGAGCGTCCGGGATTCCCCGAATAGACCGAGGTGAAAACTATACGCAGAAAGGCCCTTCCCGAAACATTCGGGAAGAGCCTTTCTGCTGGTTTTATAGCCACCTAACTAGCAATGATAGTTAGGCCCGGGCGCAAACCGTAGTAATCTGAGAAGCTTAAATCATCTCCATGCGGCGCTGTGCGCGCCGAGCGGTTGTACCGTGCGCACGCACATACTCGTCGTCAGAAACTTCATATTCTTCGATAACCGAAGAATCCAGCTCATCGGAGGTAATCGCCCAGTCTGCCAGTACAGTTACCTTTTCCTTGGATACGGACAAGAAACCGCCCTGTACGCCGAAGACGACGCGTTCGCCGTTGGACCCGGTGATGGTAACCACACCGTTGTCCAACAACTCACCGAGTAGGGGTTGGTGCCCAGGCAACACGCCGAGCTCACCATCGGTGGTCTCAGCAGTGACCATGGTGGCCTGGCCTGACCAAAGTTTACGGTCGACCGCGACGAGTTCCACGGTGAATTCAGCCATGTGTGTCGCCTACTTCCTACTTCTCGTTCATCTTCTTGTACTTTTCCTCGACGTCGTCGAGACCACCCAAGCCGTCAAAGGCCATTTCTGGGTAGTGGTCGAACTCGCCATCGCAAATGCGCTCGAAAGCGTCGATGGTGTCTTCCAGAGGAACAGTCGAACCCGGCAAGCCTGTGAACTTCTCAGCAACGTAGAAGTTTTGGCCCAAGAAACGCTGAATACGACGGGCACGTTGAACGGTGACCTTATCTTCCTCGGACAGCTCATCCATACCCAAGATGGCGATGATGTCTTGCAGTTCCTTGTTCTTCTGCAAAATGTTGATCACGCGCTGAGCAATTGCATAATGGCGCTCACCAACGATGCCTGGCTCCAGGATACGAGAGGTCGACGACAATGGGTTCACGGCTGGGTAAATACCCTTGGAAGCAATCGAACGATCCAACTCGGTAGTTGCATCCAAGTGCGCGAATGTCGTCGCTGGGGCTGGGTCAGTGTAGTCGTCGGCAGGAACGTACACAGCCTGCAAAGAGGTGATCGACTTACCACGAGTCGAGGTAATACGCTCCTGCAGAACGCCCATCTCGTCGGCCAAGGTTGGTTGATAACCCACAGCAGATGGCATACGGCCCAGCAGGGTCGAAACCTCGGAACCAGCCTGGGTGAAGCGGAAGATGTTGTCAATGAACAACAGAACGTCCTGGTTTTGGACGTCACGGAAGTATTCCGCCATGGTCAGGCCGGACAGGGCTACGCGCATACGAACCCCTGGCGGTTCGTCCATCTGACCGAAGACAAGCGCGGTGTCTTGCAACACACCCATCTCCTCCATTTCCAGGAAGAGGTCAGTACCCTCACGGGTGCGCTCGCCGACTCCAGCGAACACGGAGGTACCGGAGAAGTTTCGGGCAATACGGGTAATCATTTCCTGAATCAGCACGGTCTTGCCGACACCAGCGCCGCCGAACAGGCCGATCTTGCCGCCTTTCACGTAAGGCGTGAGCAAGTCAATGACCTTGATTCCGGTTTCCAGAATCTCGGTTTTGCCTTCCAATTCGTCGAATGGTGGCGGATCGCGATGGATTCCCCACTGTTCGCCGTCGCGGCCCAAGCCTGGTTCGTCCAAGCACTCACCGAGTGCGTTGAACACGTGGCCCTTCACACCGTCTCCAACCGGAACGCTGATTGGGCTGCCAGTATCGGTCACCTCGGCACCACGGACGAGTCCGTCGGTCGGAGCCAAGGCAATGGTACGGATCAGGTTATCGCCGAGGTGCTGTGCAACCTCAAGCGTGATGGTCTTGGCGACTGCCTCGAGGGTGACCTCGACAGTCAGCGCGTTATACAGAGCAGGCATCGCTCCACGCGGAAATTCCACGTCGACGACCGCACCGGTGACGCGCACGACGCGGCCGGTAGCGTTCGCGCTACCTTGCTGCGTGTTCTGCTCATCAAGAGCTGTAGTCATGATTTAGTCACTTTCTCCGCTGCCGGCAAGCGCACCAGCGCCACCGACGATCTCGTTGATTTCCTGGGTAATCTGTGCCTGACGAGCCTGGTTAGCAACACGTGACAGGTCATTGACCAAATCCGTAGCGTTGTCCGTCGCGGCTTTCATTGCCGTACGACGTGCGGCAGACTCAGCAGCCGATGCTTCCAGAAGCATTGCGTACAGAATACGCGAGACGTACTTCGGGAGCAGGGATTCCAGCAATGCTTCTGGATCCGGCTCAAATTCCATCTGTGCTTCGGTGTCACCATGCGTGGTGCTGAAATCTTCATCGATGACTTCTTCGTCCTGATAAACAGGCTCAATGGGAAGCAGTTGATGAACGTTGACTTCTTGGACGAGCATCGACTCGAACTCAGTGTGTACAACGTGAACTGAATCGAATCCGAACAAGTCCTCGTCTTCAGCGACGTTAACTCCGTCGCGGTGCGGCGCAGTGCCCTCTGAGCTGGCTTGGAACCCCTCGATGAGATGCTGACGCATATCATGGGTGGCTTCCATGCTTGGGTCTTGGGAAAAACCGGTCCACTGTCCAGCGATGTCGACGCCACGGAATTGGTAGAAATCAACTCCCTTACCACCGGCAACATATCGCTTGACCTCATAGCCTTTTTCCTCTAGAAGCTTCTCAAGCTCGTTGGCACGTTTCAGCACGTTGTAGTTATAACCACCACACATGCCGCGATCCGAAGTAATGACCAATACTGCAGCAGTCTTCACGTTCTCGCGCGGCTGCAACATTGGGTGCTCCAACGTTGTTGCTGATGCCAAACGCTCCATAACCTCTTGCATCTCGTCGGCATAAGGCTGGGCTTCTTCGACACGTGCCAAGGCCTTGTTGATGCGCGAGGTGGCGATCATTTCCTGCGCTTTAGTGATCTTCTTCGTAGAGTTCACTGACCGAATACGGTCGCGTAATTCGCGAAGAGTAGCCATGGTTTCCTTCCCTCCCTTCTTTCCTTATCTCGAAGCAATCAGAGTAACTAAGCAAGTTACTTCTTGACGCTCTTACGGGAGACGTTGAGCTGGTTCTTCTCCACTTCGGACTCTTCCAAAGCTTCCTCGTGGTTGTCGATCACAGGCTCACCCGAGGTGGTCTGGAAACCCTTAGCGAATTCTTCATTCGCGTTACGCAAAGCTTCCTTGGAGTCATCGTCCAGTGGCTTACCGCCTTGAATCTGCTCATAAACCTGAGGAACCTCACCCTGCAGGTATTCGTGCAAATCTGTTTCATAACGACGAGTGTCTTCCACTGGAACGTTATCGAAGGCGCCTTCAGAAGCCAGCCAGATCGAAACGATCTGGTACTCCACGTTCTGAGGACTGGACTCAGGCTGCTTCAGAAGCTCAACCAGTCGTTGACCGCGGTCAAGCTGCTGCTTGGACGCTGCATCGAGGTCAGATGCGAAGGTAGCGAAAGCCTCGAGGTCGCGGTATGCGGCCAAGTCCAGACGCAGGTTACCAGCAACCTTCTTCATACCCTTGGTTTGTGCTGCACCACCGACACGAGAAACAGAAATACCGACGTCGATAGCTGGGCGCACGCCCTGGTTAAACAGATCCGACTGCAAGAAAACCTGACCGTCGGTAATCGAAATAACGTTGGTCGGGATGAAGGCTCCGACGTCGTTAGCCTTGGTCTCGATAATCGGCAGAGCCGTCATCGATCCAGCACCAAGTTCATCATTGAGCTTCGCAGCACGCTCCAGCAGGCGAGAGTGCAAGTAGAAAACGTCGCCTGGGTAGGCTTCACGTCCTGGTGGACGGCGCAGCAACAGGGAAATCGCACGGTAAGCTTCGGCCTGCTTGGTCAAGTCATCGTAAATGACCAGAACATGCTTACCTTCGTACATCCACTGCTGGCCCAAAGCAGCGCCAGAAAATGGTGCCAACCATTTGAAGCCTGCAGCATCGGATGCTGGTGCGGCAACAATGGTGGTGTACTCCAGAGCACCGTGTTCTTCCAGTGTGCGACGAACACCGGCGATGGTGGTGCCCTTTTGACCAACTGCGACGTAGATGCACCGAACCTGCTTATCCGGGTCGCCGGATTCCCAGTTTTCCTTTTGGTTCAGGATGGTGTCGATACACAGAGCAGTCTTACCGGTCTTACGGTCACCAATGATCAGCTGACGCTGACCACGGCCAATTGGAGTCATCGCGTCGATAGCTTTAATGCCAGTCTGCATTGGTTCTTCGACCGGCTGACGGTCCAAGACGCCGGCAGCCTGCAGCTCGAGCGCGCGCTCTTTATCAGATTTGATGTCACCCAGGCCATCGATTGGCTGGCCCAGGGGGTTAATTACGCGGCCAAGAAAATCTTCGCCGACTGGGATGGACAGTACTTCTCCGGTCCGCTTAACCTCATCACCTTCAGCCAGTGATTCGAAGTTACCCAAAACAACGACACCAATGGAATCTGTGTCGAGGTTCTGCGCGACGCCAATAACGCCGCCAGGAAACTCCAGGAGCTCATTCGCCATCACGGACGGTAGGCCAGAAACGTTGGCAATACCGTCGGCTGCCGAAATGACCACGCCGACCTCCTCACGGGAGGCCGTCGCGGAATAGCTCGAGGTGTAGTTCGCAATCGCGCTACGGATCTCGTCGGAGGAGATCGTTAGCTCCGCCATGTTCTTCCTGCTCTCGGTTGTGTTTTTCAGCAATTACTTAACAAAGATCGTCGGTACGTGACAACGTGCGCACGATGGTTAACCGGCTGCTAATGCTGTGCGCATGCGCTCCAGCTTTGCTTTAGTCGAACCATCAATGACTTCGTTGCCAACGTGAATGCGCACGCCACCGAGGATGTTGGCATCAACCTCATTGTGGATGGACATCCGGTGATCATAAATAGAGTGAAGCTTCTCTGCGAGCACCGCGGACTGCACACTGGTCAAGTCTCCAGCGCTGACTACACGAGCGATTCTATACCCGCGTAATTCGGCTGCTTGTTCAGCGAGAGCCACAAGATCGCTAGCGGGATCTTTTTCGATCCTGCCCACGGCCTGTAGCGCAAGTGCTTCACTAAACATCGTGACGTTCTTACCTTCGAGGAGTCGAGCAAGCAGTGAGCGTCGTTTCGAAACTTCTACTCGGCGATCGGAAAGCAGCATCGAAAGCTCGCCTTCTCGATGGAGTACGCGAGACAACGCGAACAATTCTTGTTCTACGCGCTCAAGTTGATTGTTGTTCTCCGCGCCGCGCAAAATGATGCGACGTGCTGCAGCAACCAAACCGACCCGCAGATCGCGTGGGTTTGACCAACTCAGCTCAACCGCTCTTTTCACAACAGTCAACGCGCTCGCGGCTAGGTGCTTGGAAAACACTTCGTCCGCTAACGCGACTCGTTGTTCAGAAGGGGCTGCATTGTTGGCAAGCGCAACGCGCAAGGGCCGATCGCCTTCGATCGCTTCGACGACCTCGAAGATTTCTAAACCGGTCTGCGAGTCAACTTCGACGGCATTAGTCGACTGAGACGATGTCTCGTCAACAACTGCAAACAATTGCTGCAGTGCTTCGCGGCTCGCTGCTTTCATGCTTGCCTACTTCCTTGCGGCTGGTGCCACGTTGTCGAGTTCGGACAAGAACGAATCTACGGTGCCGGACTGCTTAGTAGCATCCGACAGCTCAGTACCGAGCAATCGCTCGGCCAAGTTAATCGAATTCTGTCCCAGATCGGAACGCAGATCCGCAACAACCTGTTCGCGGTTTGCAGAAAGCTGTTTATTTCCGGCTTCAATGATACGAGCAGCTTCTTCTTCAGCTTTCGCTTTGTGCTCTGCTTCTATCTGCTCGCCACGCTTACGTGCGTCCTCACGGATAGACGCCGCTTCAGCACGTGCATCGGCCAACTGTGCGTTGTACTTTTCTAACGCAGCTTTTGCTTCAGCCTGTGCAGCTTCAGCGCGGTCCATTCCGCCCTTGATCCGGTCCTCACGCTCGTCGAGGACTTCTTGGAACTTCGGGATCACAAATTTTGCGAAGAGGAAGACGACAACTGCAAGCGGAATGATCGACCAGACGATGTCGTAGTTCGCAGGCGTGAGGAGCGAATTGCCACCTTCGAGTGGCAATTCCTCTCCATGCTCCGCAAGCAAATAAGTGACGTTCATAGGCTCTCCAGTCTTAAAAAGTGTGGTGTGGTTTCCGCGCTCTTTTTAGAACAGGAAGCCTGCAACGAGGCCGATAAGGGCAAGAGCCTCGACGAAGGCGATACCAAGGAACATCGTGGTGCGCAGCTGGCCGGCCATTTCTGGCTGCCGAGCCATACCTTCTACGGTCTTACCAACCAGGATACCGATACCCAAACCAGGTCCGATGGTTGCCAGACCGTAGCCGATGGCGCCCAGCTCGATGGAGGACTCAGTTGCCTGTGCCAAGATGATCTCGTTCATGTGAAAGTCAATCCCTTTCGTGGTTCTCGGAAATGGTTACCGAGAGTGTAGTTGCTGTGGGGTTATGTAATTAGCCGCGTGGTTCGCGAGTTTGTCAGTGTGCGTCTGCGTGCAGGGACAATTCGATATACACCGCAGTCAGCAATGCGAAGATGTATGCCTGCAAGAAGATAATAATGACTTCGTACAGGGTAAACAGGATCGCTGCCAATACCGTCACACCGGACATTGCCGTCCAACCATTAAGCTGCCAGAAGAAGAAGTTAGTGGCGCTGAACAGCAGTACCAAAATGATGTGGCCTGCAAGGAAGTTCGCCATCAAACGCAGTGCCAGCGTGATCGGACGCAGGATGAACGTCGAGAAGAATTCGATCGGCACGACCAGAAGGTGCAGCAATGGTGGCAGGTTCGGGATAACCACCGAAGACTTCACGAATTTACCGAAACCGTAGCGTTTTGCACCGGCATAAATCATGGTGACATAAGCCAGCAATGCAAGGGCGATCGGCATTCCGATACGTGCGTTTGCGGAGATGTTCAGACCCGGAATGATCGTCGAGACGTTCATGAACAAAACCGAGAAGAAGATTGCTGCCAGAATTGGCAGGAACCGCCTACCCTCTTTTTTGCCCAGAATGTCTTCCGCGATATGGATCCGAACGAAATCCAGCGCGTACTCCATGACGTTCTGCAAACCTGAAGGAACCAGCTTGGGGCTCCTAAAGGCGACGAGGAAGACCACCAGCATGATCGCCAACATGAGAAGGCGGACCAGCATCAAGCGGTCTAGCGCGAACCAACCACCCAAGAAATCATCAAGGATGATGTGGCCATAGTATTGCCCCGGGAAAAATTCTGGGTCCAGTTCAGGCGAGTGGAACTCACCTCGAAAGGCCATAGTTGTAACGCTCAGCGTTCTCTCCCGTGTTCGGGCCGCATGAATTACTCATACGGTGCGATGGACGTCTTCAAACTCGCTGCCATTACCACGGACTCCGTCGCACATCAGCGCGGTAACAGCAGGGGAAACAGCGCAGCATTTCAGTCACACCCTTACAGTTTCCTGTGAAAGGCGCACCACTATTGCGGTTACCCGTGCAGTATACTATCAGCGTATTTCGATTCTGTCGCCTCGTGGGGGTGAATTTTTCTTTATATAGTTCTAGCTGCTTAAATGACAGCTTATTTTTAGACAAAAACAATCAGTTGTTTTCTTGCGCCGAAGGCTTTCTATAGGCAGAACATTTTCACCTGAGTCATACCACCCTGGTTAATCCTGAAGGTGGAATTTCCAGCGCCAATTGTGTGAGTCCTTATCCCACAAAGGTTACTTTCGAGGTCACAATTGCCCAGACCTCTGTCCCCAATGTCAGTACTAAGACCACCACGACTGTGACGAATAGAGATACCGTGTGGTAGAAATCCAAATCCCGAATAGCAAACAGCACGATAACCAGGACGACGATTTTGAGCAGCCAACTGCCCAAGACCACAGCCATCGTCGTTGCAGGCGTGCTGCGCGAAGTCAGCAAAACACTCACGGCAGTGAACAGAACGAAGCTTCCGCCAATTGCTGCACCCAAAACCACACCTGACAAACCAGGTAGTCCAGCTGCCGCTCCCCAGACGACGAGTGAGATTAGAGTCGCGATGATTAAGGCACGGGAGCCTAATTTCAGTCCCCGCCTAAGCGGCAACGAATGATCCTCATATGGTGACACCGACTCACCGACGTCGTCGCGTGTGGAAGATTCGTGTGCAGATTCATTTGGGCTAGTCATGGATTTCCTGTTCATTATTGATAATTAGCAACGTAAAAACGTAGAAATATAGTTGACGCTAAAAAGGCGGCTGGTTAGTCACGAACTTCAATGGTGGTTCGCTTCGTCCAATCTTTCCCGCGCGCAGCGGAATCATTGTGACAACCCCAGCGGCGAGTAGCGCGAGGACTGTTCCGCCAAGCGCCAGCCATGCCGGTACGACCGAAAAACTCACTGCTCCAAATGCCACCACGGCCACCCACAAATAAAGTACCAACACGGTACGACGATGTGTATGGCCCAATGACAACAATCGATGATGAATATGTTGTTTATCCGCTGCCATGGGCGATTGTCCGCGCGCTAACCTGCGGACCACGGCAAGAATCAAGTCTAGAACTGGAACAAATACGGCAGCCAAAACCACAATGAACGGAGATATTAGCGCCAGAATATCCGCTGTCCCGTATAGTGCCATATTAATTTTTCCGCTTGCCGAGGTCGCTGCAGCAGCCAATAGCGTACCGATTAGCATTGAACCTGAATCCCCCATAAAAATCCGAGACGGTTCAAAGTTATGCGGCAAAAAGCCCGCACAGATCCCAACTAGACCGGCGGCGATGATCGCAGGAGGATAGGCTGAAACTGCCCCACCCTGGTCATAGAGAACGGTAAGCGAGAAAACCAGAATCGCACCGCCTGCGATCATTCCAAGTCCAGCTGCTAATCCGTCAAGGCCGTCAACGAAATTCATTGCGTTAATGAGCATAACTGTAAAAAATACAGTCAAGACCAGCGACTGGACTTGATCAAGCACTACAGTCGTGCCGTCGCCAATCGGCAGAAACAGCAGAGTCCACGTCAATCCCAACATGCTCATGAGGCTGGCAGCAACTATTTGCCCGACTAGTTTGACGATTGCACTAAGGTCAAACAAATCGTCGAGTACGCCAACCAGCACAATCGCGAACGCTGACCAGAGCACTGCTGTCATTTCTGGAGTCACCGGCATAAATCCGCGATTCAGGGCAGGCAATTGCATTGCCAGCGCGACAGCAAGCAAAAAACCACTGAACATCGCTACTCCACCCAACCGGGGCGTCGGTTGAGTGTGCACATCCCGCGCTCGAACTTCTGCGATACGGCCAGAGCGCACCATGACGCTGCGGATTGCGCCGGTCACCAAAAACGTGACCACGGCTGCCACTAAGAGCACCAGCCCAAGTTCGCGTAAGGGAATTCCTGCTGCACCCATTAGTTATTCTCTCTGCGTAGCGCCTCCGCCGGCAGTTCAAGTACTTCCGCAATACGTTCCGTGCTAATCGCGCCTTCTCGCAAAACCACCGGGTGTGGTCCAGAAAGATCAACAATGGTGGACGCCTCGCCTACCGGAGATTCACCGTTGTCCAGATACACCGAGACGGCGCGGCCTAATTGTCTTTCAGCCTCGGTAACGGATGTGGGTGATTTTTGCCCAGAGATATTCGCAGACGATACCGCCATAGGGCCGACCTCTTGCAAAAGGTCAATCGCCACCGGATGCAATGGCATGCGAAGCATCACAGTACCCCGGGTATCTCCTAAATCCCATGGTAACGATGGGGCTTGGGGCACGATCAGGGAAAGACCACCAGGCCAAAATGCTTCGATCAATGTTTTCATGCGCTCAGGAAATTCACGGACCAACCCTTGTACCGTCGCCCACGATCCCACGAGCACGGCAATTGGCATGTCGCGGCCACGTTGTTTCGCGGCAAGCAACCGGGCAACCGCATCATTATCAAAAGCGTTACAGCCCAAGCCATAAAGCGTATCCGTGGGCATGACAACCAGTTCCCCAGCCCGCGCAGCGGCGGCTGCTGCTGTGACGCCAGCCGTACGCTGAGAATTATCATCGCAGGAGTACGTGGTGCTCATTTCCGGTCCTCGCAGCCCTTCCTCATTTTCGAACCCATTATCCCTGTGGTTTTCATGTCGCCGGTGCTTGGCACCAACGAGATCATGCGATTATTTTACGCTCGTATTCATGCCGAGTAGCCAGTGTGTACATCGACGTCATCGTTTCGAGGCCGTAACGAACCGATTTCGGCCAGTTAGATCCATCAATGGTTGCACATCGTACAGCTCTGGTTCTGTCTTGATTACTTCTTGCACCTGAACGGAAGTCGCGTCATCGTGCTCAATCCCTACCGCGCCACCAGGACGCAATAGCCGCGAGACCTGCGGTCCAAGCTTGTTGATGATGTCCATCCCGGTCGCCCCCGCAAAAACTGCATCGTCTGGATCTGCATAGACTTCTGGGTCCAACGAATCATCACGCGGAACATAAGGTGGGTTACACACGATGAGATCGACCTTGCCTGTCAGTTCCGCAAGCAGCATAGGGTCAATCACGTCCCCGCGGACTATGTTGTAGTGGATACCGTGTTGAGCGTGGAGATTTAATCGGTTCTTGTCCGCCCACTCGAACGCTCGCTGCGCATACTCCACCCCAATGACCTGTGCATGCCGAACTTCATACGCAATATATGCTGCTAAAGCTCCGCTGCCGGTGCAGAGATCCAACACAGTTGGGCGAACGATACCAGAGTTAAGCTTTTCCACAGCCCAATGCGCAAGCACCTCGGTCTCCGGCCGCGGAACGAATACCCCGGGCCCGACCAGAATCTCGAGGGGGCCAAACGGGGCCGTGCCGACGATATGCTGCAACGGCTCACGGCCTTCACGGCGTTCGATTGCAATCAGCAGCCCTACCGGGACGGGTTCACGCAGGTGCAGGAATATCTCAGTCGCAGGCACCCCAAGGTAGTGCGCCGCAAGCAATCGTGCCTCACCTGCAGCATTAGTAATGCCAGCTTCCTGGAAGCGACGCGTGGCGTCGCGAAGCACCTCGTGGAGCACCGACTGATTTTCCTGTACCTGCACCGAATACACACCGCAGCCTATTTAGCCTCGAGGCGTTCTGCGCGTTCTTGTTCCTGCAAGGCCTTAATCAGGTCGTGCATGTCACCGTTCAACACGCTATCCAAATTGCTGGCCTTATAACCGATACGGTGGTCCGCAATGCGGTTTTCCGGCCAGTTATAGGTACGGATACGCTCAGAGCGGTCCATTGAACGCACCTGCGAAGCACGCTGTTCACCAGCTTCTTCATCGGCTTTTTCGCGCTCAATCTGATCCAAGCGCGCCTGCAATACCTGCATGGCACGAGCCTTATTCTGGATCTGGGAACGTTCCTGCTGGCACGTCACTACCAGTCCCGTCGGCAAGTGCGTAATACGCACAGCCGAGTCGGTGGTGTTCACGCCCTGGCCGCCCTTACCGGAGGAACGGTAGACATCGATACGCAGATCTTTTTCGTTGATATCGACGGATTCGACCTCGTCAGGCTCCGGGTACACCAACACGCCCGCGGCGGAAGTTTGGATACGTCCCTGAGATTCGGTGACCGGGACACGTTGCACGCGGTGCACGCCACCCTCATACTTGAAAAACGCCCAAGCACCGTCGCGACCAGGGTTTTTCGCGCGGAAAGAAATCGTCATATCTTTCACACCACCTAGATCAGACTCATTCAGCGCCAGCACGTTCCAGGCAAAGCCCGCCTTATCAGCAAAACGCTCGTACATACGGGCGAGGTCCGCAGCGAACAGCGCAGCTTCTTCTCCACCTGCACCGGCTTTGATCTCCATGATGATGTCTTCGGCATCCTGCGGATCACGTGGCGCCAGCAAATCAGCCAGCTTCTCTTGCAGCTGCTCGACCTGGTCCGCTAGCTCATCAGCTTCCGATTGGAAATCATGGTCCTCATAGGCCATCTCACGCGCAGCTTCCAAGTCTTCTTGGGCGGCCGTTAGCTCTTCATAGGTGAGCATAATTGGGCGCAGCTCAGCATATCGCTTCGATAACTTGCCGAATTGCGCCTGGTCACCAGCGATCGACGGATCCGACATCTGAGCTTCGATGCCGCGGTATTCGGAGACGACATCGTCGACAAGCGATACCTCATTAGCCATGAATTAATCCTCTTCTTCAAGCGCCGCGGCCATCGGAGCAGACGACGCAACCTGCATCAAGAATTCGCCATTCGAATTCGTCTTCCGCAGCTGCTTGATCAACAGATCGATAGCCTGGTGCGAATCCAACGCCGACAGGATACGGCGCAATTTCGTCATGATGCGAGCTTCTTCGGGAACCAACAGCAGCTCGTCCTTACGCGTACCTGACGGGTTGACGTCGACGGCTGGGAATACGCGGCGCTCGGAGATCCCGCGGTCCAGCTTAAGCTCAGCGTTACCAGTACCCTTGAATTCCTCGAAAATCACGGTATCGCCGGTAGAACCGGTTTCCACCATCGCAGTGGCAATGATCGTCAACGAACCGCCATCTTCGATATTGCGGGCAGCACCCAAGAAGCGCTTCGGCGGGTACAACGCGTTGGAGTCAACACCACCGGACAAGATGCGGCCCGAGGCTGGTGACGAGTTGTTATATGCGCGTCCCAGACGAGTGATCGAATCCAACAGGACGACGACATCCTGGCCTTGTTCGACTAAGCGCTTAGCACGCTCAATAGCGAGCTCAGCAACCGCGGTGTGCTCTGACGGTGGACGGTCGAACGTCGAGGCAATGACTTCACCATTGACGTTTCGCTGCATATCCGTGACTTCCTCGGGGCGCTCGTCGACAAGCACGACCATCAGATAGCACTCTGGATTGTTCGTTGAAATCGCGTTCGCGATGTTTTGCAGGATCGTAGTCTTACCCGCCTTTGGTGGGGATACGATCAACGCGCGCTGACCTTTACCGATCGGCATGATCAAGTCGATCACGCGGGTGGTCAAGATCTTCGGCTCAGTTTCCAAACGCAACCGCTTATTTGGATACAACGGGGTGAGCTTGCTGAATTGCGGACGCTGCTTGGCTTCTTCTGGGTGCAAACCGTTGACGGTCTCCACGAAAACCATCTGGTTGTACTTTTTGCGGTTGCGACCTTTGCCGTGCGACTGTCCACCACCGGTCATTTTCACCTTACCGGTGAGGTAATCACCGGTACGCAAATGGAAACGACGCACCAGGTTGGTGTTAACGAATACGTCCAGCGAACTTGGGCGGTAGCCGGTGGTACGCAAGAACGCAGTGTTACCGTCAACGACTTCCAAGATGCCGGCAACTTCCTGCAAGCCGTTGTTGCGGCCATCGTTGTTGTTACGGTTGTCGCCGCCACCCCGGTTGTCATTGTTGCCCCGGTTATCCCGTGGGCTCCGATTATCGCGGTTATCACGGCTGTCGCGGTTGTCACGATCATCCCGACCGCCACGTGGCCCCCGATTGCGTTGTTCCCGGTCACTGCGATCGGAACGCTCAGCGTGCTCATCGTGGGCAGCAGAATCTGCGGCATCATCTGAAGCACCCTGGTCACCCGCGTTATCGAAGTTCTGCTCTTGCTCACGGTGCTGGTGCTGCTTGCTATCGCTCAAGCGACGAACCCGCCGACCACGACGCCCGCGACGGGTATTTCCGGCCTGACGCTGCTCATCATTACTCTCAGGCAGCGACTGCGCATCATCAGCACCAGTTTCAGTGCGATCCGCTGTGGCATCCTGCTCGCTACGCTGCTCGTGCGCGTTCCGGACCTCACTATTTCCGGAGTTGTTTTGGTGTTCTTCGTTCGCACGTGCTTTGACACGAGCGCGCCGTGCACGTCGAGCTGCTGCTGGCGATGGGGTATCGTCGCCAAGGTTTTCTGCTGTTGGACGTGACTCATTCGACCTTTCTGATGAGCGCTCTGTGTAGCTCTCGGTCACGCCTTGCTGCGCATCGTCCTGCACGTCGCGCACATTCGTGTCGGACTCACCAGACGCAAGGCGTGCCGCGCGCTGAGCTAGCATCTCAGACTTCTTCATCCGCGGCAGCGGCTTCTCCGTGGATTTACGCGGAACCTTGCCTGTTTCAATAGCCATGATCAGCTCGCCCTTGCGCAGAGCAGTGATGCTTTTCAACCCCTTCTCGATAGCAAGCTCCCGGAGTTCAGGAAGCTTCATGGAGTAAAGATCTGGGTTGTCCGTTGTGCTCACGGATATCCTTTCGCGTCGTTTTTCGCGTAACTGAGGCTGCCCCGTGGATTCGGGTTGCCCGGCTACAGCCCTGCCTGTGCTGCGCGAAGCACCTCGTACGGCAAAGAGTACGAACTTGCTATTGCTGCAGATCGCGTCCGTCGTCAAGCAATCCACTCGCAGCTGCGCGCACAGTCACAGCACTGCAACTGTAAATAAAGGGTGAAAGTCTCATTACGAAATATTCAGCATGTACCTACTCCGGCACACGCCCCAATAACGACTGATGCAAGTAGTAGTTGGTTTCACAAACCCTACTGTGACACCGCGCCATCATTTTCGTGAGACTTTAGAATAATCGCCTAGACAATTCGCGGAAAGCTCACGTCCTTGCCTATCGATTTCCCTTATAGTGTAGCGCACTTCTAAAAGATTCCCCAGTTCTCCCCCATCGTGGCAAGGCCCGTATTGCAACCGAGGTTGCGTGGCTAGGGCTGTACGATCGCCGACGCTAAAATCAGAATTATGCTCTCGACGATGCAGGACCTGCCCCTGTCCGTGTCCCGAATTCTGGAATACGGCCGCAGCGCGCACGCCACGACGAAGGTCACCACCTGGTCGCCCGACGGACCACAGGAAACTAGCTTTCGTGCAATCGCTGCCCGCGCCAGTGCTTTTGCGCACGCTCTGCACAACAGCCTGGGTATTACCGGTGATCAACGTGTGGGTTCGTTGCTCACTAATTGCGCAGAGCATCTTGAAGTCATGTTCGCAGTCATGTCGAAGGGCGCGGTCTTTGCTCCACTGAACAAGCAGCTCATGCTTGATCAGCTTATCCATATTGTCAACCACAGCCACACGGAAATCCTCGTCGTCGATCCGCGCATGATTGACCTGGTGCGTGATATCACGACACAAACCCCGTGCGTGCGAGTAGTCGCCTTCATCGGCTTGCCCACTCCCCACGAGCTTGCCAAATACGCGGAAATCCTGCCGCAGCATATCGAGATCCATTCCTATGAATCTTTGCTCGATGGCCAACCTACTACTTACGACTGGCCGGAGGTCGATGAGCACGAAGCCACAGCACTGTGTTATTCCACAGGAACCACAGGCGCGCCGAAAGGTGTCGTGTATTCGCACCGCGCGATTTATCTGGCGGCGTTGCAGCTGCGTACCACGGATTCCATTGCAATTACCCACGGTGAATCATTCCTATGTGGCATACCTATTTATCACGTGCTGTGTTGGAGTGTTCCATTTGCCGCGTTTCTTTCGGGTGCGCCGTTAGTGCTTCCCGACGCCGATACCTCGGCACCCACCCTCGCGAAAATCATCGAAGCGACCCATCCCCGTCGTGCTAATGGCGTGCCGACGCTGTGGATCCAACTGATCGTGCATTACTTAAAATACCCACCAGAGCGCATGTCTTTGGTGGAGATTTTTGCCGGCGGCTCCCCTGCGCCACCTTCTTTGATCAAGATTTGGGAAGAACACTACGGTGTCGATGTCGTGCACGTGTGGGGTATGGCAGAAACCACCACCATCGGAACTGTCTCCCGTCCACCATCAGGTGCTTCGGGCGAAACCCGCTGGGGATATCGCATTTCGCAGGGCCGCTTCCCTTCGATGTTGCAATATCGAGTCGTCAACGACGGCGAGATCGTCCCCAACACCGACCGAAACGAAGGCGAAATTCAGGTTCGCGGCAACTTGGTGACCGGTTCTTATTTCCGCTCCGTCGCAGAAAACGATGAAGGGGCAGCGACGGAATTTCGGGGTCATGACGTCTCCGATGACACTGACGCGGTACAGAATAAATTTACTGACGACGGCTGGCTGCGCACCGGTGACGTCGGCTCGATTACCGCAGACGGATTTTTGACAGTCTCCGACCGCGCCCGCGATGTCATCCGCTCCGGTGGCGAATGGATTTATTCCGTCGGTCTCGAAAACATGGTCATGGCCTCGGACAAGGTCGTCGAATGCGCCGTCATCGGCTATCCGGATGAAAAGTGGAACGAGCGCCCATTGGCGGTCACCGTCTTGCATACTGATATCCCACGAGACCAGGAAACCGCCAACGAGTTGCGTAATTTCCTCCGCGAATCATTGCCGAATTGGATGACACCCGAATACTGGGCTTTCGTCGATTCCATCGATAAAACCTCCGTCGGCAAGTTTGACAAAAAAGACCTCCGCGAACACCTGGAGGCAGGCCGTTTAGACATCATTGCCCTACCTGGCCCAGGTGAGGATTCCGCGCACGCGGATGCCGCCGCCCCCACGGATTCCACGGATTCCACGGATTCCACAGAAACGGCCTCCAGCACCGATTCCACGGAGGACGCACCATGATCAGCCCCGCTACCGAATTCAATGTTTCTGCATTCATTGTTTCTGTCACGCACGGTTACTAAACTAGGAACTAATATGTCCACACCTGTTACGCTGCCGAAACCAACTATCCCGTCGACTCCATCTGCGCAGGATGTTGCCTCTGATCTGCCCGCCGCCAATGCCGACGGCACACGTCAGCTGTCAGACCGCTACGGCCGCATCGCGCGTGATCTTCGCGTCAGCCTGACCGATAAGTGCAATTTACGCTGCACGTATTGCATGCCCGCCGAAGGTTTGCAATGGATGCACAATGACAAAGTGCTGACCGACGACGAGGTTATTCGCCTGGTGCGTATCGCCGTGGAGAAACTTGGGGTGCGCAAACTTCGCTTCACCGGTGGCGAGCCGTTACTGCGCAAATCATTACCCAGCATCATTTCACGGGCCAAAGCCTTGACGACGGATACTGGCGAGGCGCCAGAAATCGCATTGACGACCAACGGACTGGGGCTCGATAAGCGCGCAGCAAGCCTTGCCGACGCAGGACTGGATCGCATCAATATCTCGCTCGATACGATTGATAGGGAGAAATACACGGCGCTGACCCGTCGTGACCGCCTGGACCACGTGCTGCGCTCCATCGATAAATGTTCCGAAGTCGGCTTAAATCCCATCAAAATCAACGCTCTGGTGATGAAAGGCGTGAACGAAGACGATGTCGTCGGTCTTGCCGATTTTGCCCTGAATAAAGGCGCTCAACTGCGTTTTATTGAACAGATGCCGTTGGGCCCGCGCGAAGCCTGGTCCCGGGAAGATATGATCACCGCCGACGAGATCCTGGCCAGGCTGCAATCCGCATTCATTATGACACCAGCGAAACAACCGCGCGGTTCTGCACCTGCGGCGTTGTGGGATGTCTGGGAGGATGCAGATCGCAGTATGCGCCGCGGGGCCTTAGGCATTATCAGCTCGGTTTCTTATCCGTTCTGTGGCGACTGTGACCGCACTCGACTCACCGCCGACGGGGCGATTCGTACCTGCCTGTTTAGCAACAGTGAAACGCAGTTGCGGGATCTGCTCCGCGGTGGCGCGAGCGACGAAGAACTAGCCACAATCTGGGCTGGCGCCATGTGGGAGAAACTACCTGGACACGATATTAACGACGAAGGCTTTTTACAGCCTGCCCGCACGATGTCTGCTATCGGTGGATAAGGCAGCACTACGACAATGACTACCTCTCCCGTATCGGTGGACCAGCATCTGGCTCGCGTCTGCGAGCTTGTGCAGCCACCTCACCCACAGCTTGTGCCGGTACAGGAAGCTCACGGATGTTATCTTGCAGATCCGGTACAGGCACGGCAGCCCATCCCGTCGTTTCATAATTCTGCAATGGATGGTTTTTTGCTCCACGAGGCAGATCTTTCCGGCCCCGCCCCATGGACGGTTCCGGTAGTCGGTGAAGTTGCCGCAGGTGGAAGCCCACAAGAGCTTGCCCCGCACCAGGCCCTGCGCATCATGACGGGGGCACCGATTTGTGGCGATACCGATTCATTACGGGTGGTTCCGTCGGAATTAACCAATGCCCAGCTGGGCCCGTCACAATTGCCTGAGCAGGTAACCATCCACGAGTTACCGGGCAAGCGCCATATCCGGCTGCGCGGTGAAGTAATCACCCCGGGCACAGAAATCGCAGCTGCACACACGCTTGTCGACGCCGGTACGCTCGCGTTTTTGCTGACGGCTGGAGTCACTGAAGTCTCTGTGTATCGCCGCCCCCGGGTTGCGGTGATCTCTTCTGGCGACGAGCTTATTTCCACCGCCAACCCTGCGAGCACACGTGCTGCATCCGCAACCATCGACGCCGCGGGTTCTAAGGCTCGTGGCAGCTCAGACGAGCAGGTACATTACCGGATCGTAGATTCCAACGGCCCCATGGTGGCGAATTTATTAGCTGAGCATGGTCCGGTGGATATTCAACGCTTCCATGTCGGCGATGGGGTCGAAAAACTTATTGCGCTTTTCGACGAACTCACTTCATCGGTGGCACCGCCACTGGATCTCATCGTTACCACCGGCGGGATTTCGCAGGGCGTATTTGATGTGGTCAAGGCCGCTGCCACACGATCTCCGAATGCGGATTTCTGGTTTGGCAATGCAGCGCAGAGGCCAGGTTCCCCACAAGGCGCTGGGCTCTGGAATGGGGTGGCCGTCGTAACACTACCGGGCAATCCAGTTGCTGCGTATGTGTCAGCCACCGTGTACGCACTCGCGGCCCTGTATATTTTGCAAGGACGCACGGGATCGTCGGCAGCCACTACTACTGCACACGGCGACGCTCAGAACGGCACTCAAAACGACGCACAGGCACACACACAGGCAAACACATGGTGGCCACACCGGGCAGCACAACTTGCAGCCCACCGCGCACTGCCCCGACCGCGTCCCGGAAAAACCCAGTTGGTCCCAGTACGGATCGAAGCTGCTGATTCCGGGGTGGTTGCGGTACCCACTACCGTCGGCAAGCCCGGCTCACATTTCGTCAGTGCACTGACAGAAATAGCTGGGCTAGCAATTATCCCGCAGGCAGAACACGCAGAGCAGAATGGTCCTACCGGCATGGTCACCGTGCTCGGATGGTGTCGGTAATACTTCGAGAGGAAGCGAAAGCACATGAAACAACCCCCACATCTGGATAGCTCCGGAAATGCATATATGGTCGATGTGACAGAGAAAAAACCCACCGTGCGCTCTGCAACCGCAGTGGCTTCTGTCGTGTGTTCTACGGAAATCCTGCAGGCGCTGCGCGACGGGACCGTGCCCAAAGGCGATGTCTTCGCCGTCGCCCGCATCGGTGGTATTTCTGCTGCGAAGAAAGTACCCGAATTGCTGCCACTAGCGCACACGATCGGGGTCCATGGCTGCGAAGTCTCCCTCGATGTGCACGATGATCACCTCCGGATCGAAGCCACCGTACGCACTGCGGATCGCACCGGCGTGGAAATGGAAGCACTGACCGCCGTCAACGTTGCTGCGCTCAACGTCATTGACATGGTCAAGGGCGTGGACCGCAGCGCATATATCACCAATTGTGCGATCATCAAGAAATCCGGCGGTCGTTCTGGCGACTGGTCCCGCCCCGAGCCCCACTAAAACACCCAAAACACTACCCGGGAAAGCTATGAGCAAAGCAGCTGAGCAGAAAATTCTTGCCGACGATTCCCCCAATTTCGACGACCTCACAGTCGTCATTTTGGCCGGTGGCCGGTCGGAACGTATGGGTGGGATTGATAAATCCACGATTCGGCTCAATGGCACGCGGTTAATTGATCATCAACTCGCCGGTGTGCAATCACTGGGTATTGGGAAAAAATCTATCGTGATTGTTTCCACCAAGCACCTGGCAGCTGGAATTACCCACACCGCAGAAAAACCGGCGTACGGTGGTCCTTTAGCCGGAATTGCCGCGAGCTTGTCCGTTATCCCGGATTCTGCGAAGCGCGTGGCGATCTTTAGCGTCGATGCGCCAGACTCATGGCAGTTGCTGCCCGACCTCGCTTCGGCGCTAGAACGCAATGCGGAGCGAGATGCAGCGATCATTAAAGACGATGCTGGAATCGCGAATCCACTGTGCTCGGTGTGGCTGTCAGACAGCTTGCGTGCCAGCCTCGCCGAGATCGGCGACACGCACAACAAGCCCGCACGCGCTTTGGTACGCCACTCGGATTGGGTGGCCGTCGACGGTGCTGGGCTCGAGGTCGATTACGACAGCCTTGCGGAGTTGCAGGCTCGCGGTGCAGTCGAGCTGCCTTAGCCTTCATCCGTCTGACGTGCGAGCCAGGCGTCGATGCCACCGCGCAAATTTCCCAGGCCCGTAACGCCCGCCTTGTGCAGGTGAGCGATGGCCTGGGTTGAACGCTTGCCTGCCGCACAATAAATGACCACCGGATGCTGTGGGTTATGCGCACGCACAGTGGTGATGACGCGCGCGATGGCTTCCTCACCGGCAACCTCGGTGTCCCCCGCTACAGTCTTCTCCTCTGTACTAGCCTGCGCTTGAGCACGGTTAAAAGTTGACAGCGGAATATTCAGCGCCCCGGGAATCGCGAATTCTGCATATTCCTCTGGTTCCCGGACGTCGATAACCACGGCATCTTCGGGAATATCATCGACGCTCCAAACTCCATCGACGCTGCAGCTTTCGTCAATGTTGTGGGCCGTGGTAGTAACACGATCCCCTGGTTCTTCCGTGGTATCCGCGTTGATAGGACCAGAAGACAGCACGGTCTCTCGGGTCCGAGCGTTGGCTTGTACTGGGATATATTCCCATTCACCAGAGAGCGCATCGAAATAGCCCAATCGCCCCGATAGCGGAGTTCCAATACCGGTGAGCACTTTAATCGCCTCGAGAGCCATGGCTGAGCCCACCGTTCCAACCACCGGCCCCAGTACCCCGGCTTGTGCGCACGAAGGAACCGATCCAGCTGGTGGTGGTGTGGGAAAAACGTCTTCGTAAATCGGGCCATCTCCCAAGCCGAAGACCGAAATTTGTGCATCAAAGCCCAGAATCGAGGCCCAAATATGTGGAATTCCACTGCGCAACGCCGCCCACGAAATGAGATAACGCGCCCCCAAATTATCGGTGCCGTCAATGACCAGATCAGCACCCGCGAAAATATCCCGGGCATGTTCCCGATCCAGATCAGCGTTGATCACGGCAACCGCTATGTCCGGGTTAAGTGCTTTGATGGTCTCGCGCGCCGAGACCGCCTTCGGGGTGCCGATCGCACCGGTGGTATGAATGATCTGCCGGTGCAGATTAGACAGCGAGACTTCATCACCATCGATGATGGTCAGCGCACCGACCCCGGCAGCGGCTAAATACAGCAGTACCGGAGAACCAAGCCCACCAGCGCCGACCACCACGACGTGAGAACCAGCTAGTTTTTCCTGCGCTTGCCGTCCAAAACCGCGCAAGCTGAGTTGCCGTTGATAGCGCGCAACCCATCGTGGATCAAACTCCATATGCCCTCATCCCCTCCAGTTCAGCTCGGCTAGATATAAACTTGGTGTGTTGTGTTTAATCCAGGCCGACCCATTGGGCGGAGCCGTCGGCAAGAAATTGTTCTTTCCAAATCGGCACGGTGGCCTTGACACGATCAGCCAATTCAGCGCATGCGGCAAATGCTTCCTTGCGATGTGCACTTGCCACCACAACGGCGAAAGCCAGTTCCCCAATCCCGAGCTTGCCTGTGCGGTGCGCGGCCCACAGACGTACATCCGGAAACTCGGCGGCAATACCCGCCACAACGCGCGATAATTCTTCCGCCGCGGAAGGATGCGCGGAATACACCAGTTCAGCAACCGAGTGCCCATTATCGTGATTGCGGATGATGCCGTCGAAAGTGACAACAGCACCAGCTGTGGCATCCGGAACGAGCCGACTAGCTTCTTCGCGTAGCGGCTCTAATGGCTCGCCGGTAAGTACGGTTCCAACGATGCGCTCGTTAGCCTCACTTGTGACCACCGGGTTTTCATCAGCCATATGGGAACCGGGCGAATTAGGAATGGTGTTTGCCATGATTGGAGACTTGCCGTCCTTTCAGCAAATTGAGTGCATGGAGCAATATACCGTCCAGGACCTTCACCCCGTCACGTACTCCTCCAGGTGAACCGGGCATAGCCATCACGAACGTCTCTCCCACCGTGCCAGCAAGCGCGCGGGAAATAACAGCGGTCGGTGTTTTAGCCAGCCCTTCTGACCAGAAAGCATGCGCGATGCCAGGAATCTCTTTATCCAAGCGCGGCTGAATCGACTCAATCACCCGATCATCGGGGCTGATGCCCGTTCCACCAGAGGTTAAAACAACATCGGGCCTAT
The DNA here is from genome assembly GCF_058182015.1 of Corynebacterium sp. LaCa_70. Classification (NCBI taxonomy): domain Bacteria; kingdom Bacillati; phylum Actinomycetota; class Actinomycetes; order Mycobacteriales; family Corynebacteriaceae; genus Corynebacterium; species Corynebacterium sp. LaCa_70. Next base: position 958,718 of record NZ_CP190914.1, on the reverse strand, counting down.
CAGGGCTAGCGAAAATCTCTTCGATCACTCGGGAGATATCTTTATCCGCGATTACACGCGCATCTGGGGTATGAAAGCCTTTGTCACGCAAAAATTGTACTGCGATAGGACCAGACTCGTCGGTATAGACCCCGGCGGCTGCGCGAGTCGAGGACACCAACACCAGCCCTGTGCGTTGCGGCTGATCACTGCCCTGGGTGTGTTGGTGGTCATGGGAGGGTTGGGGATGCCCAGAATCCTGGGTGCCTGCAGAATCGGTATGCACCATGCTGGCCTTTCTGCTGCGGTGTCTTCGCTCATCCACCGCAGAATCTATATGGATTTTCTCCCCTAATCTTATTCGACAACCCGCATACCGCGATATTTTGTGCAAATCTCACACGCTTAGACGCTTTGTGTTAGTGATCGCGCTATCCGGTAAACAGCCCTGCCGCGCGCACCATCGTGTCCCAAAGTCCGAAAGCCAGACTGACACCGATGAAAACTCCCAAGATCAATGAGACCGCATTGTGCACGACGCTCGAATTGCCTTTTGCCTGCCCGCTTTGTTTCGCGGCACGCTCTGCATCATCGACTGCTTTACGATCGGCAGCTTCTTTTTCCTTGACGACGTTCACGTCAACGTGATGCTTCTCATCGACCGGCCGGATCAGGAAGTTAGCAATCACACCAACCGCCAGAAGACCACACATCAACAACAGGCTGGCGCGGTACAGGTTAGCACCGTCCAATCCGGCGTCGGCACGCGATTCCACCAGAGTGTTTACGATAAGCGGGCCAGCGATGCCAGCAGCTGCCCAGGCCGTGAGCAACCGACCGTGGATGGCACCAACGTTATATACCCCGAAGAGATCTTTGAGGTAGGCCGGAACCGTGGAAAACCCACCACCATAGAACGAAATAATCACCAACGTGCTGAGAACGAAGATCGCCAGCGAGGCCGAGGAGAAAGTAGCAACCACCAGGTACAACAGCAAACCTAGTCCGAGGTACAGGAAATAAGTGTTCTTCCTACCGATCCAGTCCGAGACCGTGGACCACACAAAACGGCCACCCATATTGGCCAGGGATAGCAAACCCACATATCCTGCGGCAGCGCCCGCGGTGATTTCCGGGAAATAATCCTGTGCCATCGGTGCAGCATTTTCCAGAATTCCGATACCCGCAGTGACGTTGACAAACAGCACTACCCACAGCAGCCAGAACTGCGGGGTACGGATGGCGGTATTCGCAGAGACGTTGCCCGTGGTTTTCAGCTTCTTCCCGGAGTTGTCTTCCGGTTTGAATCCCGCTGGTGTCCAATCTGGGTGCGGCAAGCGAATCGCGTAGGAACCTAGTGCAATAACCACGAGATACAAGATGGCCAAGGTCAGGAAAGTCCCGTAAAGACCATCGGCAAGATCGGCGGTTTCTGTGCCACCGCCAAAGAATTCCATCAAGGTATTCGACGCTGGGCTCGCAATGAGAGCGCCACCACCGAAGCCCATGATCGCCATTCCGGTAGCAAGGCCGGGCTTATCGGGAAACCACTTCATCAACGTGGAAACTGGAGAGATATACCCGATGCCCAGGCCAATACCGCCAATGACGCCATAGCCCACGTAAACCAGCCATAATTGCCCAATGGCCAGGCCAAACGTGGCGACGAAAAAGCCAACGACCCAGAACAGCCCTGCGGTAGCCATGGACGTTCTCGGGCCAACCTTTTCTACCCAATTTCCGGCAACGGCAGAAGAAAGCCCCAGCATGCCGATCGCAAGGGAGAAGATCCAGCCCACGGCCACTTCGCGGACTGCGAAAAATTCCATCAGCGGGGCTTTAAATACCGAAAAGGCATAAACCTGGCCGATAGATAGGTGAATTGCCAGGGCAGCTGGTGGGATTAACCAGCGATTAAATTCTTTTGGCGCAATGATCCTAGTCCGCGAAAAGAATGAGGTGGCCGTTGCCATGATCGTCTCCCCATAATTTTTGTGTGTTATCTCACTATATCTAGTGTGTTAAACATAATAGATCATGGCGATTCAGGTCTCAGAAAACAGGCCACCCTTGCAACAACCGGGGCCTTTAAAATCAGCTAAAACGGGTACGCCCACACCCGCTGGCGCGCATTAATCGTGGCACCCGCGGGAACCCGCACCAGTGCATCGGCGGCCACCGCCTGCTGCAACAAATGCGAACCAGGGCCGGACACAATACGCGCCCGAACGTGCCCGCCGGAATACTCAAGCCGGGCACGCAAGAACTGATCCTTATCAGCCAACCCGGTCAACGGTTCCGTGGCAATGACCTCGATTGGGTCCGGAGCCACCCCCACGGCAGGAGCGACAAACAACCGAAAACTCACGAGCGAAGAAACCGGATTGCCCGGCAAACACACGCACGGCACTCCAGCGAATGATCCATAGCCTTGCGGCCCACCAGGTTGTTGCGAAACCGCACCAAACCAAGCGTCGCTGCCGTCGGCAAGCAGCTGGCGCACGACCTCGTATTTACCTTTACTAATCCCGCCGGAGGTAACAACGAGGTCAGGATGATATTCCTCGATTGCCTGCTGCAAGCTGGTGGCAAGCTTGTCGACGTCGTCATCAATGTGCACCCGGCCAACCGGTTCCAGACCGTAGCGCCGCGCTTGTGCTGCCAACATGGGGAAATTTGCATCCGGAATGATTGCAGATCCAGCTTCAGTATCCAGCTCGCCGATCTCTGCGACTTCTGCCCCACCGGTCGCGATCAGAACCCGCGCGCGTGCGCGCACTTGCACAGTCGGCACTCCCTGAAACGCTAGAGCGGCGATCGCCGTGGGCGTCAACACTTCGCCAGCCTCAACGATAATGTCCCCAGCGCTGCTATCAATGCCCTGCTGGCGAACGAACTGACCGGCCTGCGCTGCAACAATTTCCCGGCGCGCGGACGCGGGTTCGCCGCTGTCGGTTGTTGTGGCAGCCCTATTGCCAGTTGCCTCGGCAGGTTCTCTCACCACCGTGCCTGGAAACTCCGGTGGTAAAGCGTCTTCGACGCGCACGATCGCAGCAGTGCCCTCGGGCACTTTCGCGCCGGTCATGATGGGCACGATCATCTCACCGGTATTCTCCGGATCTATGCCTTGTGGGTACACCGCGGCCGGATCGGTACCGGCGGGGATATCATTACCAACAGAGAAAACACCGGGCAACCGCTCAAGCGCGGCGTGACTAAGTGCGTATCCGTCGACTTGCGAGTTGGAAAACCGCGGCGAATCATACGGTGCTGGTACGGACGTGGCGAGGGCACGGCCTAAGGCATCGACGACGGGAATTTCTTCGATAGACGGCCAGTTTCCACATTGTGCGATTAATTCGGTGATCGCAGCCAAGTGCTCTTCCGGTGTCGGTTTTGTGTTTCCTGGCGTTGCTGATGCTGTCTGCCCGCGGTTATTCATGGCTCCATTTAAGCACTTTCGTCTCGCTGTGGCCGCGGTAGTCCGAAAAATTTGCCGCGATAGACACCTATCCTGAGAAATTGCATTTCCGCTATCCGACCAGGCAGAATGGTATGCATCATGCTGAGCATTCACTATTTTTCCGCAGCCCGCGCTGCAGCGGGAACTGCCCGCGAAGATATTACGGAAACTGAGTTCACAACTTTGGGCGAACTCCTGGAATCCCGCGCACAACAACACAGTGGAACCACAGATTCTGGCATGGGACTGGCAGATATCTTCCCGCGTTGTAGTTTTCTTCTCGACGGTGCCTCCGCTACTCCCTCGGCTTCTTTGGCAGGCGTCCAACGCGTTGACGTATTACCACCATTCGCGGGTGGTTAGAAAAACTGCCTGCTTGAATTCCGGTTATTGCTGGCTACAGCTCACGCATATTACTGACCTGGCACGCACGACGAAGTAGGTTTTTCACCATGGCCCAACGGCTCACATCCCGCACTCCTATTACTCGGGTATACCGGGATACCACCGCAGCACGTGCCGAGTCCACAGTTGCACCTCACACCGATGAGGTCTCAACATCCGAACGCGTAGACACCCTCGCGGTGGAAGAACCTCTACAGATCCGCATCGATGGCAGAGATTTTGTGACCACCATGCGCACCCCGGGCAATGATTTTGAATTAGTGCACGGGCTCTTGCATGCAGAAGGTATCATCAGCCGCGCATCTGACGTCGCAACCATGCGGTACTGCGGTGGCGCAGTTGGATCCGATGGTTATAACACGTATAACACCATCGACGTCGAGCTCCGTGCGACGATCACGTCCTCGTCGCTACCGGTGCGCTCGGTGGCAACTACCTCAGCCTGTGGCATCTGCGGAACCACTTCTATCGACGACGTCGCCAAGCGCAGCTCGTATCCCATTTCCCCGGTGCGTCCTACGCCAGAATTCATCTTGTCTCTGCCGGGGTTATTACACAACAATCAAAATGCTTTCCGCCGGACCGGCGGTATCCATGCAGCTGGCGCGGTAACCCACGACGGAAATCTGGTCGTTATACGAGAGGATGTTGGCCGACACAATGCTGCGGACAAAGTCATCGGTGCGATGGTGATGGACGACCAATTACCCGCGGAACACATGTATTTGGTCATGACGTCACGCGCTAGCTTCGAGCTTGTGCAAAAAGCCGTGTTGGCTGGATTCTCTGGCTTGGTTGCCGTGTCGGCTGCCACATCACTAGCGGTCGAACTTGCACGTCAAACGGGATTTTTTCTTAGCGGATTCACCCGTGAAAATCGTTTTAATTTGTATAATGGAAGCTTGGAAGGTATTGACTAGGAACACTTAAAAGGAGAGATTCCATGCTTCCTCGGAACCTCGCAACCACCATTCGTCGCATCGCCACTGGTGCGCTCGCAGCCAGCGCCCTCACACTGGCTGGTTGCCAGTCTGACGGTGGCTCCACCGACAGCTCCGCAGCAAATACCACTGGTGATTCTGCTGCAGCTCAGGATGTGACCCTGTTCGCCGCCGCTTCCACCCGTGTGATTGGTGATGACCTGGTAGAAGAAGCTAAGAAACTGGACCCACCAGTTAATTTGACCATCAACAATGCCGGTTCCACCGACTTGGTCAACCAGATCAACGAGGGAGCACCGGCAGATGTTTTGCTGACCGCCGACACCAAGTCGATGGATAAGGCCAAAGAAAACGGCGACGTAGAAGAATCCGACATGGTCGCAGCGAACACGCTGGTCATGGTGGTTCCAGCTGATAACCCAGCAAACATCAACAGCGTCGAGGATCTCACTGAAGATACCACCCTGGTTCTGTGTGATCCCTCGGTCCCATGCGGCAACTTGACGGAGCAGCTGGCCGAAGAAAACAACCTAGACCTGCACCCATCCTCACTGGAGCACTCCGTGACCGACACCCTGGGCAAGGTCACCTCCGGTCAGGCTGATGCGGCATGGGTATACAAGACCGACGCGGTTGCTGCTGGTGACGAAGTCGAGGTCATTGAAATCCCGAACGCTGAGGATTTCGTGAATGATTACCCAGCTGCCGTGTTGAAGAACGCTGCCAATGCTGAGGCTGCACAGGCTGTTCTCGAGTTGCTGCGCAGTGAAGCAATGCGCTCGGTATGGGAAGACGCTGGATTCTTGCCAGCAGCCACTAAGTAAATAACGGCCTCAAGTAAATAACGGCTGAAAGCACCGCACCATGGCACACACTCATTCTGCCGAATGGACCCCGCACCCAGTTCGACCGAAAAACCCAATTGCCCTGGTATTGCTTGCGGCGATTGCCGTGGTGACGGTGCTGGGCCCACTTTTGGCCCTCATTTTCCGCGTACCGTGGGACCGATTCGTTGAAATCACCGCGGAGGCTTCCACACTGGAAGCATTAAAATTATCTCTTTACGCTGCTGTTTTATCCACAATCGTTACGCTGGAACTAGGCATCCCGCTGTCGTTATGGTTGTTGCACAACAGCAAAAGCGGTTGGTTTATTCGGCTATTGGTCGTCTTACCACTAGCTATGCCGCCGGTAGTCGCAGGCCTAGCACTCACAGCTGCAATCGGTCGGCGCTCCTATACTTCCGGGATCTTGGATGCGCTCGGTATCGATATCGCTTTTACTTTTAGCGGCGTCGTGGCCTCGCATGTATTTATTACCTTGCCATTTATCATCGTCTCGGCAGATTCTGCGTTGCGCCAGATTAACCAAGAAATCATTGATTCCGCGCTCAGCATCGGCATGAGCTACCCTCGGGTAATCTGGCGAGTTATCTTGCCGACGATTCTGCCCGCTATCGTTACGGGTGCAGGCTTAGGACTAGCACGTTCACTAGGAGAATTCGGCGCCACACTTACCTTTGCTGGTTCGTTGCCAGGCGAAACTCGTACTCTCCCATTGGCGATCTATCTCAACCGCGAAGTCGATGCAGATATCGCCTATGTACAAGCAGCGTTATTGATCTTCATCGCCATCGTTGTGCTGTGTCTTTCCGGGTTGCCAACAGTATTAAAAAAGCGTCACAAGCACCGAGTAAGCCGAAATATTGGGCTGGATCGGCAACGCCTTAGTGCGCTCACGGCCGCGACCACGACGCCGGTGGGAATCAAGGTCAACGGTTGCGACGTTCAAGCAGGACAGACCACTGCCGTGGTTGGTTCCAATGGCGCTGGTAAGACCACGCTCATGAAAGCAATCGCTGGCCGCCTCGGCGGAGCTGATGTGGAATTCGTGGACGATAACGGAAACGAATACCGCAAGCAGCCAAAAGTCATTATTTTGACCCAAAATCCCGCATTGCCTCCTGCTTCTACCGTGTTGCAGGCGGTCACCATGGCGACCCGGGATACAGACCGAGCAAAGGAATTATTAGCTGCTGCTGGTCTTAGTGAACTGCAAGCTGTGCCTGTACCAGCGTTATCCGGAGGGCAATCACGCCAGGTTGCCATCGTCCGGGCTATTGCCGCCAGCCCCGAGGTCTTGATCCTCGATGAGCCGTTCGCGGGCCTCGATAGCTCGATTGCCGCCCAATGGAAGGCATATTTCCGCACGACTTCGCAGCAACGGACCACGCTGCTGGTCACGCACAACGGGCACGATATTTCCTCATTATCCGATTACGTCATGTCCATTGCCTCCGGACAAATCGTTGCATACGACAAAACTTCGGAACTCACCGCTGCCCCAAGTACAAAATTTTTGGCAACTACCTTGGGGCTCAATGCTGTGGCAGCACGCATTACGTCTGGCCCGGACACAGACGATTCTGGACGCACTCCCGTGCGGATTAACTGTGGTGAGTTCTCACTCAAAGTAGCCACCGAGGGCCTTGCCCTGGGGGGCGACGGTGCTTCAGCAGGAACGGCGCATGGCACTGAGGTACTAGCGACGTGGCTTCCTTCTAATGCTTGGTTATCGCAACACGAACCTGACGCCGCGGGTTCCCAGGACAATTCTTGGACCGGAAGGATTACTGATATTTCCGTTCCCCACCCCACGGTCTGCGACGTCACGGTGGATACACACGGTGAGCAGGTTGATATCACCATCTCACCACAAGATGCCCACGAACTCGGGCTAGAACTCGACGAAAAAATTACCTGGGGCATCGACCCAGCGAAGATCTCCGTAACAGCATTGGCTGCCGAAGACAAGACCGTGATACAGAACTAACCAAACAAGCAAATAGGAAGAAATAAATAAGGTGCTAGCCGAATACGGCTAGCACCTTCAGCGTCTCAAACAACCGCTAGGCGTGGGTAACGCTCGTTTCTACTGGGCCGGCAACACCCAGCTCGACGACCTTCAACCCCTGCTCGCGAGCGTCGGCAAGCAAGCCTTCCGCAATATCTTCGGTGTGCAGCACCATGATTGTCGGGCCTGCGCCGGAGAGGTACGCAGCGTAACCACGGTTCCGTAAACGGTTGACCCATTCCGCTGTCACTGGCAGCACGTCAGCGCGGTACGGTTGGTGCAAACGATCTCGGGTGCCTTCCCACAGCAAATCTGGGTGATGCTGGATAGCTACCGTCATCACAGCCACGCGGGACACATTGAACGCGGCGTCACCGTGCGTAACGTGGCTGGGCAGAACCCGGCGAACTGCAGGGGTTGAGGCATGGAAATCGGGAACGATGGCCGTCGCTCGGATAGTCTCGTGCACCCCAATGCTCACAGCCTTGTATTCCGGGGCTGAGCGACCATCAACCGGAACCGTCATCCAGGACACCGTCGCACCACCGAGAACCGAGGCCGCTGCATTATCCGGGTGGCCTTCAAACGCGGAAGACAACTGCACCACCTGGTTATCCGACAATGGATACCCAGCCAACGCATTCGCGGCAGCCACGCCGGCAACCGCTGACGACGCCGAGGAGCCCAGTCCGCGCGACTGTGGAATGGCATTAGTGCAGGTAACTCGCAGCCCCGGTGCAGTCGCATCAGCCGCGTTCAGCCCGGAGCGCAGAGCCTTGACCACCAAGTGTGAACCATCCCGCGGCAGATCGTCTTCACCCTCACCATAAATTTCGATCTCTAAGCCAGAGGAAGTGACCTCAACCTCGATGACATCGTAAATGCCCAATGCCAGGCCCAGTGTGTCATAACCCGGCCCTAGGTTAGCCGACGATGCGGGCACTCTGACCGTCGCCTTCGTGCCAATTTCTAGTTCGGTGCTCATGAACTACGTTGCTCCCCTAATTCCTTATACGTCCAAACGGATCACAGAATGCACTTGCTTAACGTCCGACGATTTCTTCAGTGCTTCGACGGTGTCGTGCAGCAAGGATTCCTTCGCACTGTGGGTAACCACGATGAGGCGAGCAACGCCATTGTCGTTTTCTTCCTGGCGCACGGTACGCAAAGAAATACCCTGCTGTGCGAATGTTGCAGAAAGATCGGACAAAACACCGGCGCGATCTACTACTTCCATGTCGATGTGATAGCGGGTGCGCACTTCGCCGAAGTCGGCGATGGGCAGGTTGGCGTAGGTGTTGTCACCTGGTGCGCGGCCGCCGTGCACCTTGTTGCGGGAAGCTCCCACCAAATCACCCAGCACTGCCGACGCGGTTGGGTCACCGCCCGCACCGTTGCCGTAGAACATCAATGAACCAGCGGCTTCGGCTTCCACGAAGATAGCGTTGTAGGACTCGTTGACAGAAGCCAACGGGTGATCCTTAGCCACCAAAGTTGGGTGGACGCGCGCATTGACTGCATCATTGCCCTGATCGTCGGTGATCTTTTCGCAGATTCCCAACAATTTGATGACGTATCCCGCCTTGTCTGCGGCAGCGATATCGGCTGCGGTGATGTCGCGGATGCCTTCGCAGTGTACATCGTTAAAGTTAACGCGAGTATAGAACCCGAGCGATGCCATAATTGCAGCCTTGGATGCCGCATCGTGGCCATCGACATCGGCAGTAGGGTCTGCTTCCGCATACCCTAAGTCAGTAGCAATCTGCAGGGCCTCATCGTAGCCCATGCCCTCAGTGATCATTTTGTCCAAGATGAAGTTCGTCGTACCGTTGACGATTCCGGAGATACGGCGGATCTGATCACCTGCCAATGAACGACGCAACATGCCGACGACTGGGATCGCAGCAGCCACGGCGGCCTCAAAATACAGATCGACTCCAGAATCTTCTGCAGCTTGCGCAAGTTCATCAGCGTGCGCGGCAACGAGAGCTTTATTCGCGGTCACCACCGATTTACCAGCACGCAACGCAGCCAGCACCAGCTCACGCGGATAATCAATACCGCCAATGAGCTCGACGACGACGTCGACATCATCACGCTCAATTAGCGCGTGCGCATCACCGGTGATCATCTCTGGATCTACACCACGGCGTGGCTTCGAGGTGTCATCAACTGCTACGCCGCGCAATTCCAATGGGCCACCGACGCGTTGCCGGAAGTGCTCGGAATTTTCCGCCAGCAAGCGAATGACCTCGGTACCGACGGTACCCATTCCTAATACCGCAATTCCGACCGGCTTGCCAGCATTGTTGTCGGTATTGGCAGGTGAATTAGCGACCATGTTGTTTCGCATTCCTTCGTAGATCGTCGTTGGTCTTCACAGTTTTCTGCCGACAATCGTACCGTCTTTAGCGGCAGATTTAGCTTGCTTGGCGAAATTTATTCAGCCGCGGTGGATCGGCAGCCTAATCCCGCAATCCCTCGAAGCCACGGCTTAATGTGGATCCGGTTCCACATCGAGGCTCAACAAGTCCTCGATGGTTTCCCGTCGCAGCATCAGCTCGGCACGCCCGTCCCGGACTGAGACCACCGCAGGACGGGTAAAGGCGTTATACCGCGACGACATTGGGTAACAATAAGCCCCGGTTACTGCCAGCCCCAACAAATCACCGGTGCGCACATCCGCTGGGCAAGCAAAATCTGGGATCAAAATATCGCCGGACTCGCAATGTGCACCTACCAAACGGGTGGATTTCTGGTGCCCATCCGTAAACCGCGAGACCACGCGCGCGTCGTAATCAGCACCGTACAACGCTGGGCGAATATTATCCGACATTCCCCCGTCGACCGCGAGATACCTGCGGTAGCGGTCGTCATCGATTTGCACGTTTTTATCCGCACCGACCTCATAGATCGTCACAGCAGCAGGGCCAACGAGCGCACGACCAGGCTCTACGACGACTTGTGGCGGATCGATCCCCAGAAATGCCGCTTTATTATTCACCGCCGTGATCAGGTCTGTAGCAATGCCCGCGATATCCAACTCGGAGTCGTCGGCAAGATAAGGCACGCCATACCCGCCGCCGAGATCCAAAATCGGCAGCTGCACGCCCAACTCTTGGTGCACCCGTGCGAACAATTCCAGTAGGCGGTCGGCAGCGAGTGTAAAACCATCGGCATCAAAAACCTGGGAGCCTACATGACAATGGATGCCATCCAAGTCCACATTGCTCGCTTGGTGCGCATCGACGACAGCCTGCCATGCATCACCGGCAGCGAGGGAAAAGCCAAATTTTTGATCTTCATGGCTGGTCGCGATGAATTCATGGGTATGCGCATCCACGCCCGGGGTTACGCGCACGAAGACAGACTGGTGCTGATTCATTTCTGCAGCAATCTCATTGAGCTCCACAAGCTCACCGGGAGCATCCACCACGACGTGGCCTACGCGCGCGGCAACACAATGGCGCAAAAATTCGCGATTTTTGGTGTTACCGTGCACCGTGATGCGTTCGGCCGGAAATCCCGCACGCAATGCAATGAGAAGCTCGTTGAGTGATGCTACATCGAGAGACAAGCCCTCATCCTTGACCCACCGAACAATACGCGTCGACAGCATCGCTTTGGAAGCATAGTGCACGTTTTCAGCCCCGTGAAAAGCCTGCGCCATATCGCGGCACCGCGAGCGAAAATCATCTTCATCGAAAACCATGACGGGAGTGCCATGTTCCGCGACGATGTCTGGCAAGGCCACGCCTGCAATAGTCACCGTACCGTCGTTGTTACGACGCGCATTCCGTGGCCAGACATGGCTTGGCAATTCATTGAAATCAGAAAGGTGCATGCTCATACAACTACATCCGTTCTGGTGCGTTGACGCCCACCATGCTCAAGCCGTTGCGTAATACCTGCCGCGTCGCACGCGCTAATGCCAAACGGGCACTGTGGATAGCTTGCGCCTGCTCGCCTGCTTTCGGCAGAATCTGGCATTGATCATAAAAACGGTGGAAGGTTGCCGCTAGGTCCTCAACGTAGCGGGCAATGCGGTGTGGTTCGCGTAGTTGTGCGGCGGTTGCCACCACCTCTGGGAACTCACCCAAGGTGCGGATGAGGTCGCCTTCTTTATCATGGACCAACAAGCTCAGATCTGGAGAATCCGCATCCACTCCAAGTTCTGCGGCTTTCCGCTCAATCGAGCACAGTCGGGCGTGGCCATATTGCACGTAGTACACGGGATTATCAGCTGACTGCGCAGTCCACAGTTCCAGGTCAATATCCACCGAAGTATCCACGTTAGAGCGAACCAACGCATAACGCGCGCCGTCGATGCCGATGGCCTCGACCAAATCTTCCAAGGTGATAACGGTTCCGGCACGTTTAGACATCCGCACCGGTTTGCCGTCGCGAAGCAGGTTCACCATCTGGCCGATCAGCACTTCCACGTTATCCGGCTCATAGCCCAGGGCTTGGGCAGCTGCGCGCAAACGTCCAATATAGCCATGGTGGTCGGCGCCCAACATATAAATTGCCAGGTTATGGCCGCGGTCGAACTTATCGGCAACATATGCGATATCACCAGCAATGTATGCGTGATCGCCATCAGATTTGATCACCACACGGTCTTTGTCATCACCGAATTTCTCTGACCGCAGCCACCACGCGCCGTCGGCTTCGTACAGATTGTCGTTCTCCTTCAGGGTGGCAATTGCCTTGTCTACCGCACCGGATTCATACAGAGAATTTTCGTGAAAATACACGTCGTACTCCACTCCAAATTCTCGCAACGAAGCTTTGATCTGCTCAAACATCATGTCCACGCCGAGTGCCCGGAAGTTTTCTTGCACTTCAGCTGGCTCACCGTCGAGCGCAGCTGGGTTTTTCTCAAGCACCGCGCTCGCGATTTCGTGGATATAGTCCCCGCCGTAGCCGTCTTCTGGGGTCGGCTCGCCTTTGGCATTCGCTACCAGCGACCGCGAGAAACGGTCAATCTGTCCACCATGATCGTTGAAATAGTACTCCCGGGTAACGTCTGCCCCGCTGGCCTCCAACACACGACCTAAGGAATCGCCGACGGCAGCCCAACGTGTACTACCAAGGTGGACAGGCCCTGTAGGGTTTGCCGAAACAAATTCGAGGTTGATGCGCTGTCCAGCACACAGATCCGAATTTCCGAAAACATCTTTTTCGCGCAGAATCTTGGCGACGATCTCGCCTTGCGCATCGGCAGCTAGGCGAATATTCAGAAATCCGGGCCCCGCGATCTCAGCGTGGTCAATCGCCGCATTTTCTCCTAATGCCTCTGCCAACCAGCTAGCGAATTCCCGCGGGTTAGCTCCAGCCTTTTTCGCCACCTGCAAAGCGACATTGCTGGCGTAATCACCATGCTCCGGGTTGCGTGGCCGCTCCACTGTTACCACCTCAGGCAACACAGACGAGTCCAAGTCACGCTCTGTCATTACGGCGGTAGCGGTGTCTTTAATTAATTGGGAAAGATCAGCTGGAGTCATAGCTCCTTAGTGTAATAGACAAGCAGCCTGGCTTAAGAAACAGGCAATTTGAACATTTTTCGACAGCCACAGAACGATCGTGCGGTGCCCGGCGTTTCCCGACACCCTGCACAACTTAACCCGCTAGCATCGCATGAAGTAACTATTTTCACTTTCGTCACTTCTTGGAAGGACTTGCCAGTGCGCTCGACACCATTTTTTAAACGGAGCCGTACCACTATCGCCAGCGTTGCTTGCCTGGGCGCTTCCGTTGCGTTGTTCCAACCTTTATCAGCACACGCCGGAATCGCACAACACCCCGCACGCAATGCGGAAATTACCTGGGAAGACTGCCCCGCGCAGGTTACCGACGACAACGCAGAATGCGGCCGCATCGACGTTCCTACCTACCACGACAACCCAGAAGCTGGCACCATCTCCGTCGGCTTCGTCCGGCAGAAAGCTTCTGGAAGCTCCCGCGGTGCATTATTCGGCAACCCGGGCGGACCTGGCGGAGACGGTTATTCTTACTTCGCCGGTGACATGTTCGAATGGCCGGAAGGCATCACCCAAGAATGGGACCGTATCGTCGTCCAGCCACGCGGCCTACCGGGTTCTACGCCAGTGCGCTGCGATGAACCCCGAGATGTCATTGCCAATAATCCCATCACCCACCCTGGCGGATTCTGGAAAGATACCTGCGAAAATTCCACACCGGGATACACCGATTCCTTGACCACGCAGAACACCGCGCATGATTGGGAGTGGGTACGCCAGGCTCTGGGATACGACGAAATCTCGATCCTAGGCTTGTCCTACGGCACCTACTTGGGATCTGCATACGCAAGCGCGTACCCACAACATACAGATCGGTTAATCCTCGATTCCGCCATGAACCCCTATGCTTCGTGGGGTGGTGTACTCACGCAACAAAAACGGGGATACGACAACGCCTACGCAGATTTTTTCACCTATGTGGCTGACCGCAATGACATTTATGGCCTCGGCACCACCCCGCTAGCCGCCTATAACTCGTGGTCACGCAAGGTTTTGGAAGAATCCGGAGTAAACCCCACCAATCTGCCCCCAGCTGCCCGAATTGGTGACCTACCAGCAGGATTGGAATGGTCCGGCGCAATCGGCACAGAAATTATCAATGCCACGAGTCAGGGTTCTGCCCAGCTGGAACATTTAACGCGTTCCGCACTCGCCCCTGGCGCCAGCCTCGATCAATCCTTGACCGCTATCGTTACCCACCAGTTGGTTCCGCAACCACGCCAATGGGACAAGCTCGCGAAACACATCAATGGCAGCGAGGATATGTTTGCTGAGCTGGAACAGCCTACCGAACTCAGTGATGCAGAAATTGAGAAGATCCAACAAGCGCAAGTTGCCACGATTGCGACGCAGCAGTTATTAGTCTGCAATGAAAACACGACGCCAACGAACCCTGCGTTGCTGCCGGAATACCTGTGGGCAAACTTTGTCGTCAGTGATATTCCTACTGCCAATTCCTACAGCTTGGCGGCTGGCCACACCTGCAACGGTGCGGCACCGATTACCGGAGTGGCTCACTTGGATGGTGCCGAACTTGACGTGCAACCGCTTCAGGTCAGTGCCACTGGAGACCCACAAACCGTCTACGCTGACCACAAAGCTCTTGCCGACGTCATGAACGCGCACGTTCTCACCGTTCATGGCCCAGGCCACGGTCACGTGGGCAACGGCAACAAAGTCGTCGACAATATCGTCGTAGACTACCTTCGGACCGGCAAGACCCCACAGCAGTCCGATGCACCGGGCTACTTCGAGCAATAACCAGCCCTATTTTTCACAGAACCACCCGCGACCTGCTAATTATTGCCAACGTGCGATGAGGTGTTAGTATTTAGGTCGCGGTAAATTCCGCCGGATTGCCCCCGTAGCTCAGCGGATTAGAGCGTCGGTTTCCGGTACCGAAGGTCGAAGGTTCGAACCCTTTCGGGGGCACGCTGTGTTGTCTCGAGACATCGTTGTTGTTTTCTACGATGTTCTCGAGACTTTCGTCGTTTAGCTCATTTTCTATCGCACATAAGCCTGTTAATTATCCTGCCTGGGAGCAGACGGTGCAGACGGTGGACAACCATCGGCTGCTTCATATCCAGGGATATTGTCCACCGCGAGCACGGCATTCATAAACCGTTGAATGCTTGGTTTATCGTCCTCATGTAAGTGATCGAAAATCAACCTGCGCACAGACTCCACGTGATCAGGCACTGCTTTTTGCAGCCGTTGCATACCGTCATCGGTCAGCACTACGCTGACGCCGCGGCCGTCACCGCTGAAGCGTTCTTTACGTAGCAACCCCCGCTTTTCCATACGCGTGATCTGGTGCGAAGTTCTGGACCGGTCCCACACCAATTCATCGCATAACGCGCACAAGCGCAGGCAGTGATTGGGCGCTTCCGAAAGAACGACAAGCACCCCGTATTCCGCAGTCGACAATCCGCTAGCATTCAGCAGTGTCTCGTCTAAAACGCGATTGATCTTACGGTTTGCCTGCAAGATGCTACGCCACAGGTCTTGTTCATGATCATCAAGCCAACGTACTGGTTCCGCCATGCACATATACTAACGAATTTTGTTGACAAGTCAGATTTCACCGGATTAATCACTACCGTGCTGGTTATTCAGGCGCCTGCTCAATGAAGCTAACCTGCGGTCAACTCACGCATCGAATAGCGCTGGGCGCCCACCACCCGGGAATAGCGCTCCGGCATACACGTCAACACAAATACCTGAGTCTGTCGGGCAATTTCACTAAATAACGTCGCCATAAGCCGAAGCCGTCGCGCATCAGTCGATCCCAGCGCATCGTCAACCATAACCGGCACAGGAATTACTGGCAGCTCGCCTGCGGCAGTACTGCCCTGCTGCCCACGGGCAGTCAATGCAGCAACCGCAAAACGAACCAGCAACGCCAATTGCTCCTGGGCTCCGCCAGATAAATGCTCAGTCTCTAAAGCCTGATCACCAATGATGCGCTGAGAAATCGCGAGGCTTTCATCTAATTCAAAACTGACAGATTGATCAAAAACCACGCGAGCGAAACGCTCAAGTTCACGGGCAAATGGTTCCATGTATCGCTGGCGTGCAGCATCCCTATGCCGGATTAACGTCTCCCGTAGGCGGGCTGCAGCGTGGGCACGTCTTTCGACGACTGCATAGTCAGCTTTTCGGTTCTCCAGCTGCGCCTCGGCCTTGTGTAGCCGCTCCGCCGCGCCGGTAGCTGCCTCGATGTGGGAGGTTAGGGCTAGCTTTCGATTCTCGGCGTCGCGCATGGTCTTCTGCAACTGAGCTAGATGCGCTTTCGCGCCCTCCCAATTCCGCATGGCCATGGAAACATCGGCATCATCGGCAGCGGCTTGTGCAGCTTCCCGTTCGTTGAGCGCTTGCTGCCAATGCATATTCGCAAGCTCAACATTTTCGCGCAGCTTCTCCATCGAAGCAGAATCCGCAGTCGCCGAGACTTTTTCTTCAGCGGCAACAACGCGCTCATTGGCGAGACCATAACGTTCACGCACACGCATCGCTTCCGTTGCGGCAGGCCGACCATCATAAGCCGCAAGCTTGTTTGCTGCGGCTTCCAACTCTTCACGTGCCCGTTCTTCAGCTGCTTCGGCAGCACTCAGTTCAGCTGCAATCTCATCAGCAGTCAACCCTGCTAGCTGGTCTGCGCTCATTTCGGTGCCAGGTTCGGTGCCAGGTTCGGTGTCAAGTTCGGCGCCAGGTTCATTGTCAGGTTCAGTACCCAAATCCACGACTCCACCATCCTTGGCGTACTGATCTAATCCGGCAAGCTCTTGGACCACATCGTCGATGTCCTTATCACCTACGACACCAGCTCGCCGGTTCCGCAAAGCAGTGATTTCTCCATCAAGCGCATCGCACCTGGTATAAATCTTTTCTGCACTCTCCAGATCAGAGCAATGGAATTCACGCAATAGTTCGTCTAATTGTGCCCGAGCCTGTTCCAGCGCAGATAGTACGGACTGGCTGTCTTCCTGTTCCCGCTGTCCACTGCGATAGACCGCAGTAATATCGCCAAACTGCACCGACATGCCGTCGGAAAGCGCAAGGCTGTGCTCCGGCTGGAATTTTTCGGTAGCTTGCTCCTCTTGTTCTCCGGCCCCGCTCTGCACAGCCGATCCGAGAGAAATGTCGCGGCTACCGGCATCATCTACGACAGTGACCGTAGTTGGAGAACCGGCACACAGTTCCAGACGCGCAGCATGGGCGTCGGCAAGCTTCTGCTCAACCACCACATCATCGTGTGCCTGGCGCAGCCGTTGCCATGCAGACCGGTCTACATACGCAGGTAAAGCCGCCAGCTCCGCACGCGCTTCCGCGATCTTTGTATCAATCCCCTCTACCGTATCTAGTAAATCGCGCAGTTCCTGTGCCCGCTGTGCGTTGCGTAGTTTGTTCGAGGACATACGGACTGCCTTGTGCCGATCCCGTTGCGCTCGGTATTTTGCATCAGCCTTGTTTTTCGTATCCTGCAACTGGTCAATAATTACTGCTTCTTGCGCTGCCGTTTCTTCTGCCTGCTGCAACTGCGCGGACAGTTCGTCCCGGCGCGATTGTTCCTGCGCAAGTTCGTCGATCAGAGCAGTACGGGCTTCTAATAGCTCTGATTGCGAATTTTTCTGCTGCATTGCTTGCCGTACCGAGTCCACAGCGTCGCTCAGCCGTTGCTGTACTGTTTCCGCATTCTGCTTCGCAGCTTCCGCATTGGCATATTCTTGCTCTGCATTGGGGATTTCGCCCGCGGCGAGTTTTTCCCGTTCACTGAGTTCTTCGTATTCTGCAACGTATCCAGCTACGTGGTCGAGCTGCTTTTTTGCCTCGTCATAACGGGTTTGAGCAGCGCTGAGTTCTTCTTCTGCAGCTTTCAACTCTTTCGCAGACTTACCGGTCTTTGCAGTGTAATAACGTGCATATTCTGCGTTGACGGCCGCAAGCAGCCGCGATTCTTCCTGCGCTTGTTCCGTGTTCGTGCCTGACACAGTAAAAAAGCCAGCGTTTTCGGGGCTCTCGCTTGCTATGTCTGCGGTGTCTTTCGCCGTCGCATTCGCGGAGCCGTTGTTTTTATTCCAGAAATGCCCGGATTGCAATGAGCTTTCCACGCTGGGGATGCCGGCCGCGGCGAGCGAATGGTGTAGTTTTCCTTGTCGGACAAACAATGCATCCAACAGGTCGGTATCAAGATATTCACTGATGATGGAGCGGAATTCGTTTTCGGCTTCATCACCACGCAAACGTGCTTTTTTCGGGCTGTGGAGTTTCAGCTCGCATTTTTTGCTCGCGGCCGAGCTGGAAAATTGTTTGTAGATTTCCATGCGGTACGGACCAATCGATAGGTCAAGCCGTATTTCCGGCCATCCGGAACCGTCGGCAGGCACGAGAGACTTAATATCTTTCGGAAACCCCGAATACTTATAATTCAGGCACGCGTCGATGGCGTCCATGATGGTGGATTTTCCTGCCTCATTATCACCATGAATCACGACGACGCCCGTCTCTGGTAACTCAGAAAGCTCCAGCTGGCTAATTCCTCGGATATTGTGCAGGTAGAGTCCGTGTATACGCATCATCGGCGCGCCTCCTTCGTCAATCGGAATAGTAAGTGTGCGCCATCACGCGCGGCATAGTCGTGGTCAGCATCATTCAACAACTCTTCAAGCGCAGCTCGGGCATAGCCACTGACGTCGAGATTTTCTAGCTCATCGGCTTCTGGCTGGAGATTCAGCCCCGGCGACGACCGCGATTCATACAGTGCCCCGAAGCTAGGACGAAGATCCGCTAATTCACGCTCCAACCGCATGGTATCGGTCAAGCTTAACGCCCCGTGCAGATAATATTTCACCACCGTGCGTCGCTTGTTGTCGTAACTGTGCAGGTAATTCAGAAACCCATCAACAGTAGCGGCATCATCGAGTTCGGGTTGAAGTGCGTGAAATTGCCATTGGCCAATAGCGTGCTTGACGACGCTTACTTCTGCTTGCTGCACGGGGTGTGTGGCGGGCTTGGTGATACTGACTACCAACGCGTTGCCGGAATCGGTTTCTCCGCCGTCTGTGGGAAAACCCCAGTCCGTTAGTTTATGAAAATCCGTCGTTTCTGGTGCCCCGGAAAACCATACTTTTTCGGTGGTGCCCAGTGACGCCGTGGAATGGGTATCACCCAGCGCAAGATAATCGATAGTCCCGGACGCTAAAGCTGTTTCCACACAATTCAGATCGATCAAATCGGGCTTGATCTCATCGCCATACGACTCCACCTGCCCGTGACCCACCATCACGCGGATGGCGCTCGTTGGTTTCAGCCCCTCTAGTGCGGCAGCTACCAAGTCATGATCCGGGTTTTTCACCAGCAAAGGAGCGCCAACAAGTTCGACCCCATCTGCTACTTCCTGTGGCGTGTTGTTATCGATGACGTGAATATTGGTCAATTCCCGTGCGCTGAAAAAGATGGAATCCGCCACGAGCGGGTCATGGTTACCCGGAAGCAAATACACCGGCACCGGTAGCGATTGCATCGTCTCTAAGGCGCGATCCAATGTCCGTCGCTCCAAAGAATTATCGTCGAAGACGTCACCAGCAACAAGAATGAACGCGCAGCCTTCCTGTTGAGCGAGCTCACCTAATTTTTCAATCGCTAGCAAACGTGATTCTTCAAAGCGTGCGCCTGCATCGCCGTCAAGGAAACGGCGATGCATACCCAACTGGAAATCGGAAGTGTGGAGGAAAGTGACGTTTTGATCTGTGCTCGAATGCTTCACAACTACATTGTTAACACAGCCGTCTCACATTACTGCTTCCTGTGCGTTAAATGATGGTACATATCTTCGATATCGGATACGGCACGCAGCAAATCAATGTTGGTATGGCTGACTGCACGCAATGCTTTGCGCAGAAGGTCTGGGTCTGAATCATCCAGCGCAGGGGCAATCTTCGGGCTCGGCACAGCTGGTAATTCCCTGCCACTCCAAAAAGTCTCTGCACCATCTTCAGTGGCTTTGCGGGCAACGTCCTGTGCGGAGGCAACGATCATCTCTTCGAGTTGCCGCAGTGAGATTCCGCGCAGATGAAAAACGGCTGCCGGATCGGCATCTAATTTTCCGCTCAGCGCTTCGGCAAATGCGACCAGGTGTTTACAGATCCAGGCACTGTCCGGACAATCGCAATAACAGCGAATATCACTATCCTCTTCTGCCAGCAACACTTCCAGCACGTCGTCGGCAAGCTCACCGGCACGAACTCGCTCCATCGCCCCGGAAGTTTCTGCCAACATCCGCCCTACTGAGTTCAATTCAGAAACCGACCGCGGCGGAAGCTGGATAAGCACCGAAAACGGTTGATTCTGTGAGCCGGCTACCTTGCCATGCGCAGCACCGTTGTGAATATCGATCTCCACTACATGACCGCTGCGAGCGTAATCGATACCGCGCTGATAGCGTCCGTTATCCGCATTCTCTAGGATCATCCGACGTAGCTCCAGCCCAGCAGAACCCTGCAATGGGCGTAAGCGTTGCATGTGCTGGGCGGTCTCATGCAAGTCAGAGGCTTTTTCTACCCGCTTTCGTGCGCCAAAGTTCGCATAAATGACATTATCCGCCCCGGAATCCGATTCAGAGCCTTTCACGCCCTTGGGCACCCCATTCTGCCTACGCTTATCATTCATAGCTATTGCTCGCGGTAACTCATTAATTCTGCCAATTGTTGTGGGTCCAATTCAGTAATCCAGCCTTCACCTTCACCCACGATGGCGCCTGCCAAGTGCGTCTTTCCGTCAAGAATATCCTGAATGGATTCCTCCATCGTCCCGGCGCTGATCATCTTATACACCGCCACATTCTTTTGCTGGCCAATGCGGAAAGCCCGGTCAGTCGCTTGGTTTTCCACCGCCGGATTCCACCACCGGTCCATGTGCACAACCATCGAAGCCGCAGTGAGATTCAACCCGGTCCCGCCTGCTTTCAACGACAGAATCATCACGGCCGGACCGTCGTCTGCCTGGAAATCACTCACTAGCCGGTCGCGCTTTTGTTGCGGGACGCCACCATGCAGAAAAGGCACACTTTCTCCGAGCTGCTCACTCAAATATGGCTGCAGAATCTCCCCGAATGCCCGGTATTGCGTAAATACCAGCATGCGCTGGCCAGACTGCACGGCGTGATCCACCAGCTCCATGAGTTTCTCAATTTTTCCTGAGCGATGTTGGCCTTTCAACGTCACTGGTGAGCCATCGCCTAAGTAATGTGCCGGATGATTACAAATCTGTTTCATCCGCGTCAGGCTGGCCAATACCATGCCCCGGCGCGCAATGCCCTTATCTTTGGTCTCGAGCTGGCGTTGCACGTCATCAACTAAAGCTTTGTATAGGGCAGCTTGTTCATCACTCAACGTGACGGTGAGCACTTCCTCTGTTTTTTCTGGAAGGTCATCGATGATGGCGGGATCTGTCTTCAGGCGTCGAAGAATAAAAGGCGCCGTCAAACGTCGTAACCGATCCGTTAATGCCTCATCATTATCGCGTTCAATTGGTTTCGCGAAGTGATGTCGGAAAAAGCTTGCCGAGCCCAGCACACCCGGATTGGTGAAATCGACGATAGAACGCATCTCGGACAGACGGTTTTCTACCGGGGTACCCGTCAAAGCGATGCGGTGGCGAGAAGGCAGAGAACGAACGCTTTTCGACGCACGTGTCGACGAGTTTTTGATAGCCTGCGCCTCATCTAGCACTACGCGATCCCATTCTATGCGTCCCAGAGCAGAAAAATCGCGGCTCACAGTGCCATACGAGGTAATGACGAGATCGCGTTCTGTCGCCACACGAACAAACTCATCCCCGGTGGCACGCTGGCTGCCGTGGTGCACCAAGATTCGTAGGCTAGGGACGAATTTCGCTGCCTCCCGGGCCCAGTTTCCTACCACTGAGGTCGGCGCTACGACGAGCGTGGGACCAGTCGATTGTTCGCGGTGTTTTTCGATCGCAGTCAAAGACAACAATTGCAGTGTCTTTCCTAAGCCCATGTCGTCGGCAAGCACGGCCCCCAGGTTGTTGCGCGACATCCAGTACATCCAATCCACGCCGCGGCGCTGATAATCACGCAACTGCGCATGCACAGTTTCTGGGATCTCTACCCTCTGGGGCGCTGGTGTTTCCATGCCTCCGAGCAGGCTCGCGTGCCAGTTCGATCCGGTAAATTCGATGGGCTCATCGGCCATAGACTGCAGCGCCAGCTCGCGGAGGTCACCGACGGTCACTTCCTGAGCTGTAAAGCCCCCCTCGTCTGCTGCGCCATCTGCATCGGCGGCACCTGCGCTGTTTTTGACAGCATCGTTGTAGGCCTGCCGCAATCTTTCGGCTTCTGCAGCCAGTTCGTCAGCGTCGGGGGACTCCGCCAAGCGTGCCATTTCCGCTAAGCGTGCGGCTTTTTCCATCCGTTTTTTCGTGCGTTTCGACGCCGTTTCGGACAACTGGTCCATGTACTCACTGATTCGACTCAGTGCTTGGGTATCCGCCATGACCCAATTACCGCGCAGCTTGATCAACCCAGATTTCGAGTTGACCAAATCCGACATTTCCTCGTCGCTCAATTCCTGGTCACCGATGGAAAGCCGCCAGTTGTATTGCACAAGCTTATCCATGCCCAGTTGCGATTGGGTCGCTTTCTCATTGACCTCGCGGGTTTCTAGTTTGGCGGTGGTTTCCATCTGCGACCAGGCACGTGGCAGCATGACAGTAAACCCTGCTGCACGAAGATTAGTAATATCTGAACTCACGAAGTCCACAACATCTTCGGTATCGACGTAGACGTCCCAATCACCTGCGTTAGCATCTTCTTGTCGACGACGCATGCGCTCTACCGGGTCCATGTTCGGTTCCAGCATCGGCGACACTCGGATTGCTTCCAGGTGCGATTTACGAAGCGACTCGACACTCGACTGGTCGAGCTGGTCTGTGCGAATGGGCTGTGGCGAGTCAGTGCCAGAGCGCACCTGCACCCGGATAGGCCAGTGCGCATGCGGTTCATCCGGCGGTTCATTCACGATGATGACCAGTTGCAAATCAACCGAGGTGATCGAGTCATTCCACTCATTAAGCCCACGCAACAGCGCTCCCTTACCGCGCCGAATTGGTTGGCCTTTCAATAACGCTTGGGAAAATTCATGCCACGGGTACGGCCTGGGTTCTGCCGCTAGTGATTGCAGTTGCGCGATGGTGATCCAGTGGACCAGGTGATGAGCTAATTCGTCGGCAAGATCGCGATTATTGACCGTGAGAATTCCGGGGCAAGCCGCAATCATCTCGCTAAGCCAACCACGTTCCGCCAGCCCCGTGGCAAGGTGCCACTGGGGAAACCACTCACCCGCCTGGTAGCTCAGACGAACAGTAACTCGCCCGGCACGGACAAATTGGGTTAGTCCCGTATACATGCGAATCAACCAATAAAGATCCGGTGCGATCGCATTGCGTTGGGACTCCGTTGCTGCCGGGGAGGAATTATCCAAAAATTCTAATTCGCTCAGTATTTTCACAGAATCTTCTGGAGCGAAAAGGCCCATGGGCACCATAAGCGAGACGTCTTTGCCTTTGGGGGTACGCAAGGAAATGCGGGCACGGTTTCGGAAGCTACGCCGCTGCAATAAGGACTCGACGATCGGTGGAAAAGTCCCGGATGGAACCTGTTCCGGCAGAACAATCTTCCGCCCTTCCACCTTTTCAATCCATAAGCTCAACCCGGAAACTGGCAGCCACAGACCATGCAGAAGGAACGAAGACATAAGGGACAGACTACCAGTTTGCACCAGAGCCGAAATCTAATTGTTATCATCCTGTTATATTCCGCAGTGTTGCCTGCTAAGAGCCTAAAAAACCTGAAATTTTGCTGGGTTTGACGCAGGTAACATTTGGGTGAGCTGCGAATTCTCACTACGGTAAATCATTGGTCCACTAAAACCAGTCGTTTTGCTGTGCGGATTGGCCACTGCGACTACTGATTAAGTATTCGCGACGGCAACGTCGAACAGCAGGTCGCTGAGTTTTCAAGTGGTAAGCAGAGCTCGACAAACTGTATCGCCCGGCTACCTCATGCCAGGCAATGCACAAATTATGCGCACTTCCCTGTGCGCCAGATGTCTACTTACAAGGAGAAACGGTGACTGAATCAACCTGGTTTGTCATCGCGATCATCATCTACATGTTCGGGATGCTCGCGATTGGCTACTGGAGCTATAAGCAAACAGATCAATACGACGATTACGTCCTCGCAGGCCGCGGCCTTCCGCCATTTGTCGCCGCGCTGTCTGCCGGAGCATCGGACATGTCCGGCTGGCTGCTCATGGGCCTTCCGGGCGCATTGTTCGCATCCGGCATGGTTGAACTGTGGATCGCGATCGGTCTGACGATCGGTGCATGGGTGAACTGGAAGGTTGTTGCACCACGTCTTCGTGCATATTCCGAGATCGCAGACGATTCGATTACGGTTCCTTCCTTCTTCGAAAACCGTCTAGCAGATAAATCACGCGTCCTGCGTGTTCTGTCCGCAGCGGTTATTATCTTCTTCTTTACTTTCTACGTTTCCTCCGGCATGGTGGCCGGTGGTCGTTACTTCGAGTCCACCTTCGATGGCGACTACCTGATCGGCCTGCTGATCGTCGCGGCCATCACTGTTGCCTACACTTTCATCGGTGGTTTCCTGGCTGTGTCTTACACCGATACTGTCCAGGGCATTATCATGTTCCTGTCGCTGATGATCGTCCCAATCATGGCGTTCGTATCTCTTGACAGTGGTTCGGACATCTTCAGCTTCGCAGCTGACAATGATTACGGCACCGACGGCATCGTCGAGGCCAACCCAGAGTTCTTCAACCTGTTCAACGTAGCTTCTGCCGGAGCAGTTGCCGCTATCGTTGGTAACTTCGCCTGGGGCTTGGGCTACTTCGGCCAGCCACACATCATCGTGCGCTTCATGGCCCTGCGTAACTCCACCGACGCCCGCGCAGGTCGTTTCTGGGGCATCGGCTGGATGCTGCTCTGCGTTATCGGCGCCGTCTTCGTCGCACTGGTCGGCACCGTGTTCTTCACCCAGACCGGCAATTCCATTACCGACCAGGACGCTTTCGAGACCGTCTTCTTGGACATGGCCCGCGTCATGTTCCACCCACTCATCGCAGGCCTGGTTCTGACCGCAGTTCTGGCTGCGATCATGTCCACCATGTCCTCCCAGCTGCTGGCTGTCTCCTCCTCGCTGATCGAGGACCTGTACAAGATGTTCGCGAAGCGCAAGCCAGCAGAACAGGTTTTGATCAACCTGTCCCGCACCTGCGTTGTTGCCGTCGCTGTTCTGGCCGCTATCCTGGCAGTCAACCCAAGCGACTCCATCCTGGGACTGGTCGGATTCGCATGGGCCGGCTTCGGCTCCGCATTCGGTCCGGTCGTCCTGTTCTCGCTGTACTGGAAGCGCCTGAATGCACCAGGTGCCATCGCAGGTATGGCCACCGGTGCCATCGTCTCCGTAGTTTGGGGCGTATGGTTCTCCGACATCATCTACGAGATCGTGCCTGGCTTCGCAGCAGCTGTTATTGCCCTCGTACTGGTCACCTTGGCAACCAAGGAACCAGACACCAAGGTCAAGAAGCAGTTTGATCAGGCTGCCAAGCTAACCGACATCGCGACCGAAAACGAAGACGTTGACTTCGACGAGGCCGCGGAAGAAGTTAAGAAGTAAGCTTCTTAACCACCTTCGGCGCTTAATACCGCAGGAGATGCATTTTCTTGCGGTGCGCCACTCCCCTGTGGATGGGATCAGCTCATCCACAGGGGATTTTTTGTTATCTATCTGACATCTCTCAGCTTTTGCGCTAACCTGGCCACTGTCACTACAAAGTGGGTCACATCACAAATTCTGGCCTAGATCGATTAATCTACGCACTTCAAGGGAGCGGAGCAGTAATGTCAGAACAAACCTGGTTTGTGATAGCGATTATCGCCTACCTCATGGCGATGTTGGCGATTGGATATTGGAGTTATACCAAAACTTCGGAATATGACGACTACGTCCTTGGCGGACGAGGCTTGCCACCATTCGTCGCAGCGTTATCAGCTGGAGCCTCAGATCTTTCCGGCTGGGTGTTGATGGGGCTTCCGGGGGGCCTTGTTTCTTTCTGGTCTTTCTGAGCTGTGGATCGTGTTCGGTTTGTTTGCCGGCGCGATCGCGAACTGGCAATGGGTTGCTCCCCGATTGCGCGCATATTCCGAGATTGCGGAAAATTCCATCACTATTCCGTCGTTTTTCGAAAATCGTCTGCGCGATAAATCACGGCTGCTGCGCATGGTATCGGCTGCGATTATTATTTTCTTTTTCACGTTTTACGTCTCATCTGGCATGGTGGCCGGCGGACGATACTTCGAATCAACCTTTGACGGAGATTACCTAGTCGGCTTGCTCATTGTTGCGGCGGTGACAGTGGCCTATACTTTCGTCGGCGGTTTCCTCGCTGTCTCGTATACCGATATGGTCCAAGGCTTAATGATGTTTAGTGCACTGATCATCGTGCCCATCATGGCATTGCTTGCACTAGACCAACCCAGTGATATTTTCAGCTTTGCAGCCAACAATGATTACGGCACAAACGGCGTCGTCGAAGCTAACCCTGACTTCTTTAATTTGTTCAACGTCGCTTCCGCTGCCGGTATTGCGACTATTATTGGCAACGCCGCTTGGGGTCTTGGTTACTTTGGCCAACCACACATCATCGTCCGCTTTATGGCGCTGAAAAGCCCCGCCGATGCCAAAGCATCACGCAATTATGGCGTTTTCTGGCTGGCAATCTGCTATGCGGGGGCAACATTCGTGGCCTTGATCGCCACCGTCTTTTTCACCCAGACTGGACACAGCATCACCGACCAAGACGCCTTTGAAACGGTCTTTTTGGACATGGCGCGCGTCATGTTCCATCCACTGCCAGCCGGATTAGTACTCACAGCAGTGCTGGCCGCCATTATGTCTACGATGTCATCTCAGCTGTTGATCTTGTCTTCTTCCCTCATCGAAGACATCTACATGGGGCTAGCGAAAAAGCGCCCCTCCCAATTCGTGCTGATCAATCTCTCACGCACCGCAGTCGTCGTCATCGCCATAATCGGTGCACTGCTTGCGGTTAATCCAAGTGATACTATCCTCGGACTGGTCGGTTTCGCCTGGGCAGGCTTTGGTTCTGCCTTCGGTCCCCTTGTGCTGTTCGCACTGTATTGGAAGCGGCTGAACGCACCAGGCGCGATCGCCGGAATGATCACTGGAGCGGTGGTCTCTATTGTCTGGGGTATCTGGTTCGGCGGTATCATTTACGAAATGGTTCCGGGCTTCATAGCTTCTACCGTTGCACTGGTTCTTGTCACCCTAGCTACCAAGGCGCCGAGTGAAGAAATCCAACAAGAATTCGACAAGGCTGCCAAACTGGATAACCTTGCCGACGCCGGTGGACTCGATTTCGACCAGGCAGCCAGCAAAGTCAAGTAGCTGTGGCCTCGGCCAAACTGCCAGTCGCTGTTTTCACAACGCTGAGTTCACGACTCATGTGCAAAGCTGGTCGACCCCGGAACCCGTAAGGCGCTTATGCAGTCTTATAGTGCATGCAGTCTTATCTCCCGGGGCCAACCAGTGGTATACAGCGGCGCATCTTTCGCTGGTATATTTTCCTGTTAACCATAGTTACCGTTGTAATCGCACTCGCTACTGCATGGCCGCGTCTTAAGCCCACAACATACGACGAAAACCTGAATCTTCCATCATGGGATGCGCTGTCAACACAACTCAAAACAACACCACAGCGCCAACGCATCCCCGGATATGAAAGAGAACAATTCGGCAGTGGCTGGGGACGAAAAGGCGTCTGTACTACCCGTGAAGCCGCCTTGCTCTCTGCTGCAACCACCTATCATTCCCCTAGAGCTGAGGATTACAGCGATACCCAGTACGCCCAGCCAACCCCACAACCTGCACCGCAACGCACCGGAAAACTTCCAGAACCAACGGATTTAGCAGCATGCACAATTGTTGATACCCAGATTTGGGATGAATATGCCGGGACCCCCATACCCATTACAGATTCTCCGCGCGAGATTGATATCGACCATATTTTTCCGCTTTCTGCTGCCTGGGATTTAGGCGCACATTCATGGGACCACGAGCAGCGCAGAAAATTCGCCAATGATGGCCGAAACCTCGTTCCCACAGACGCCAGTGCCAATCGAGAAAAATCAGACTCATTACCAGCAGCCTGGATGCCATCTGATGACTCCGCACATTGCTGGTATGCACGCAGGGTCGCGTTCGTAGCAGTGCTGTACGATCTTAAAATCCCCGAGGTAGACGCACGAAAAATGACTGAGGCATGTACGCTGTTTAGCCTTCTTGGACGCTAGGTATGCGCTGGTAGAGTGGCACACGGAGCTTTTGTCCCTATTTAATTTCCTCTACCGAAAGGGATTTTCCATGACAGATTTCATGCTTGTCCTACACATCGCAGCTGCCGTGTTATTCATTGGCCCAATTATGGTGGCTACCTCGGCCTTTCCTGCACAAATATTCGAAGCGAAATCGGGTAACACCACTGCACAAGGCGCAGCATCGGTACTCTATCGCATCACCAAAGTCTACGGGTTCCTCTCCGCACTGGTTCCTTTGCTCGGACTTGTCTTGTTCCTGAGCGATATGGATACTTACGGCAGCCAAGGCAAATTCCATGCATCCATTCTGCTCGCAATTATCGCTTGGGTTATTTTGCTCGTGGTTATTTTGCCACGCCAGCGCACTGCACTCGGCGCATTAGGCATGTTGCCAGAAAGCGAAGCATCGCCGGACGAAGATAAAGTGGGTAATTGGACCCAGTTGAAAAAGCAACTATCCATGTACGGCGGAATTTTCAACTTGCTCTGGATCGTAGTATTGATCTTGATGTTCGTATAGCTACCATCCACGACGAGCTCAACGCTCGTAGCAAAGCACAAAGCCCGGGTCCAGGATGAGTATCCTGCCCCGGGCTTTGCCGTGTGCCCATATTGCGCTAGCGCTACCGCATGATAGTAGCTGTTAAGAATGCGTGGGCACCTCTAGCCGCGGAATTTTCCGCCTTTTCTGGCACCTCGGTTCTGGCGTCCACCACCCTGGAATCCGCCACGATTAGGAGCACCGTGATCCTTACGGATCTTAATCAGCTCACCAGAAATTCTGGTATCCGACAGACGGTCCAATACAGCCGGATCCAGGTTCTTTGGCAGTTCGACAATGGTGTGATCGGCACCAATATTGATACGACCAAAGTCCTTGCTGTTCAAGCCACCTTCGTTTGCCAGCGCACCAACGATTGATCCAGGGCGCACGTGCTGACGCTTACCCACCGCCAAACGGTATGGCTGGAAATTAGCGTCTCGGCCCCCGCGTCCGCCGCGGTCACGGCTACCACGGTCACGGCCCCGGCCATCACGCCCGCCGCGGTCGTCGAAATCGCGGCCGCCACGCTTATCGTTAAAACGATCTTTCCGCTTATCGACTGGCTGTTCTTTCAACAAGAAATCTTTGTCGCCTTGCAGTTTCACAGCAAGCGCAGCAGCGATATCGTCCATCGCCACATCGTGGTTCTTCGAGTACTCACGAATCATTGTGCGGAAGAAATCTTTGTCCTTGGCACCAAGGGCCCCGGTGATGCCTTCGGCAAAGTTCTTCTTGCGCACCTCATTGACCTCGTCGACCGTCGGCAGCTGCATTTCTTCCAGCGTTGCCTTAGTGACTTTTTCGATCGACCGCAGCATGCGGCGCTCACGTGGGGTAACGAAAAGGATCGCTTCACCGCTACGCCCAGCGCGTGCTGTGCGTCCAATACGGTGGACATAAGATTCGGTATCGCCAGGAATATCGAAGTTAATGACGTGCGAGATGCGCTCGACGTCCAGACCTCGCGCGGCAACATCGGTCGCGACCAGAATATCCAACCTCCCCGACTTCAGCTGCTCCACCGTACGCTCACGCTGGTTTTGTGCAATATCGCCATTGATAGCAGCTGCACTGTAGCCGACGGCGCGCAGCTTCTCCGCGACTTCTTCAGTTTCGTGCTTCGTGCGGGTAAACACGATCATGCCGTCGTAGTCGATAACTTCCAAAATGCGAATGAAAGCGTCGAACTTCGCGCGGTGCTGAGTGAAAAGGAAGCGCTGGGTGATGTTTTCGTTCGTACGCGCCTGCGATTTCACCGTCACTTCAGCAGGATCGTTCAGGTACTGCTTTGAAAGACGGCGAATGCCATTAGGCATCGTCGCTGAGAACAAAGCAACCTGCTTCTGTTCTGGCGTGTCCGCCAAAATACGCTCGACGTCTTCCTGGAAGCCCATGTTCAGCATCTCGTCGGCTTCATCCAGCACGAGGTACCGCAGCTTGGAAATATCCAGACTGCCCTTCTCCAGATGGTCAATGACGCGGCCTGGCGTGCCGACGATGATCTGCGCACCGCGGCGCAGGCCTGCCAACTGAATTCCATAGGCTTGGCCACCGTAAATCGGCAGCACTTCAATTCCGCCGAGGTGCTTAGCGAAAGATTCAAAGCTGTCTGCAACCTGCAGTGCCAACTCACGAGTCGGCGCCAAAACCAATGCTTGCGGGAATCGTTCCTTTGGGTCCAGCTGGGCCAGCACCGGCAACGCGAAGGCGGCGGTTTTACCGGTACCAGTTTGGGCTAGACCAACCACATCGCGGCCCTGCATAAGGATCGGGATGGTTTGTTCTTGAATTGGGGATGGTTTTTCAAAACCTACGGCTGTAACCGCATCTACCACGTTGGTAGGCAGGTCGAGGTTGGAAAAACCCTGAGGACTGTCGCTGGCTGGAGCTTGCGCTGCAGCGTCGGTGTGCTCAGAAGTTTCGCCACTCTCGGCAACGGCACTTGCGGTAGCCGTGTTATTGCCCTGCGAATTTTCCTGAGATTCCGACATAGTCGATGGAGACTGACTGAAATTATCCGGCTCGTTGTCGCCGCCGGTGGCGTAATCGGTAATGCTCATTGCCTGACATACACTACGGGAGCGCGGAGAAAAACACCATTCAGTGGGGAGCTATTTTTACACCTCCCGATACATAGTGAACTAACACACATAAATTATGCCTATAATGGTGACATGGCTAACGAGAATTCACATTCCCCTGTTTCACGTACTCCACATCACTGGGATGGCCGGCACGACGGCGATGGATCTGAATTCCGCCGCTGGCATTCGGTCATCGACACGGTGCAAAACACGCCAGGCGCCGCAGTCCTGGGCTTCGCTTGCGATGAAGGTGCTCGTCGTAATGGCTGCCGCCACGGTGCTGCCGAAGGCCCCCATGTTCTGCGTGAGGCTTTGGCTAATCTTCCTGTCCACAACGACCTGCCTCGCTACGACGCTGGCACAGTGACCGTCAACGGTACCGATATGGAAGGTGCTCAGGAAGAGCTTTCTGAACGCATCAAAGATCTAGTCAACGCCGGGCATTTGCCAGTCGTGCTTGGAGGTTCGCACGAGGTAGGTTACGCCAGCTACCTTGGCCTACACAAAGCTTTGCAGCGCCCCATTTCCATCGTGAATTTCGACGGACATCTAGACTTGCGACAGACCGAAATCCCAACCCACGGCACCCCGTTCACTCAGGTGGCCGAGATGGTCGGCGATGATTTCGATTACTCAGTCATCGGTGTTTCCACTGCGGATAACACCGGAAAGCTGTTTAATTTCGCTGAGGAGCTTGGTACCAAAATCGTTCTTGACGACGAAATCCACAACATGACCCCGCGCGAGGCCGCCGAGCGTGCCCTGGAAATTTCTGATGTCCATGACGACCTTTACGTCACCATCGACTTGGATGCCATTTCCCCCGCCGTTGCCCCGGGCGTATCGTCCCCATGCACAGTCGGGATTGGTATTGAACCGATGCGTGCAATGTGTAAGGCCTTAGCGGCTACCGGAAAATTACGGCTGGTCGATGTTGCTGAGATGAATCCGTACTACGACGTCGATGGCCGCACCGCACGTGTTGCCGCCCGTCTTCTCGACGACATGATCAACGAACACGCCAAGCTACAATAGTAATTTTTGGTGAAACGCACTGCCAGCGGGAGTACTGGTAGTTCTACCCGTTAGCGTGCCTTGCGGTGCTAGATTCTGCCGGCATTTCATGCATATTGGTATCTCTGGTGTGTAAGGTCTCGCGCCCGGGAATCCACGCCAGAAATGCCAGCGCTGCCACCGCAGCACTCCCGAAAAATGCCCAGGTGAATCCCCAGTTATCAGCAACCGCACCAATCGCCAATGGGCCGAAGATCATTCCCAGATCCATCGACATCTGGAATCCTGCCAGTACTTTTCCGCCCGAGCGGTCGTTGCCGATGACGTCGGCAAGCGTGGCCTGTTGTGCGGGAACAGCAATACCTGCAGCTGCACCGCTCAAGCTGGAGAGGATAATCAAAAGCCACAACGTGTCAGCAGTACTGTACAGCGCTACACAGAGAGTGCTAGCAGCGAAGCCGGTCATGATCATTGGTTTGCGGCCGATGCGGTCCGAAAGCCTGCCGGAAAACTGCAATACAACTGCGTTTCCCGCGGCATACGCGGCCAGCGCATAGCCGGCGGCGGCACCACTATCAGCAAAAACAGCTGCCGCGAATAATGGAATCACGGCCACGCGTACGCCCATATTCACCCATCCGTGGGCAAAATTTGAGACCAGCACGCTACGAAATGCAGAATCCCTGAATGCCTCACCGTAGGTGAATTGCGCATTGTCTGCAGACTGGTTCGCTGAAGTATTCGTTTTGGGCATCAGCAGCCAGACCACAGCAGCCGCAGCACATAAACCGATTCCGTAAATGAAAAAAGGCCACCGGAAGCCTAAGAATGCAAGCGCAGAGCCAACCAATGGCCCCAAGATGCTACCGAGCAAAAAGCTGGTGGCATACGTTGCTGAACACTTTCCCCGGATTTCCGGTGGCGCAAGTTTGACGATCAAGCCCATTGCCGACACCGTAAACATCGTCGATCCGATGCCAGCCAAGAATCTTAAGAGCAGAATCTGCCAGTATTCCTGGGCGATGGAGATCAGCCCGGTATTGATCGCTACCAACAAAATACCGGTGATATAGATTCTGCGGACCCCAAATTTATCTGCCAAGACTCCCGCCCCGGTGGCAAAAATCAGGCGGGACACCGAGAAAATAGAGATGACAGCACCGGCAGCAGCCATTCCAACGTCGAAGCTCACCACGAATTGTGGCAATAATGGGGCGATCAGTCCATAACCTAAAGCAACCAAGAAAAACGCCGCGACCAAGACCCAGATTTCTTTGGGGATCTTCGGTTGTTCGCGGTCGGGACTTTCGGATTCCTGAGTATTTGTATCGTTCGAGTTGGAGTTAGCAATAGGCATAGTTCTTGCGAGCCTACTCCTCGATTCAGATTTTTGGCCCGAGATGTATGCACCCCCATGAATCATGGCGAATACATGTTCGATGACAGAGGCTTGTATGTGAGCCTGCTTTTCTACGGTCTATGCCATGAGCACACACAATTATCTATCGGATTTTGGCCGCACTACACACGACATCCATAAAATCGTCACCGAGCTACACACCACTGCCCAGGATCAGCTCACTGCAGTACGCTCAATCCTGCGCCATCCGCGTTCACTAGCACGCCCCACGGCTAGTTGGCGACCACCGCAAGCTAGGCTCACTGCCGGTAAACACCAGGCATTAACCGCAGCGCTTTCACGTTATCGAGTAGGCCCTCTAGCACAATCTCGCGTTCGGGGCTACGGCGAGCAACGCACCCCTGCATATGTTGTTAGCGTACGCATTACCGACCCATCCGGCGCTGCCCCGTCCGCACCTTTGGCTGAAGCCTGGATCCGCGCACTCGTTCCACGAGAGTTCATTAACGCGGTCCACCGGATCGATACCAACTTTGAAACAGCAGCGATATATGCCTGGCTTGTCGACGCCAACTATATTCCTGTGCATTCACCAGCATCGATTTTTGCTGGTTTTTCCAGGGCTGCCTAGCACCGCCTGACAACTGGGCTATGACTCAGTGGACTACGGCGCAATGAGCTAAAGCTCAATACCGTCGTCACACGGTGTCAGCCGCGCTTCCCAATCTTCGGCCTGGTCCGCGCACAATGACAACACGTCGAACAAGCGGTCAAAGTCGGTATAGCTACCTAACTCCAAAATCTCGGGTTCATAACCATGAATCAACTCACCAGGAGCAAACGCTGCCTCGTTGAATTCTTCTACAGCTTGATCGCTCACAGTGCCTTCCTGAGTATTCTGTGACCAAGCTTCTATCATCTCGGAATCGAAGGTGATAAATGACAGCTTCGCTGTAGGATCGCCGTCCACGACCTCGATGAGCACCCGCAACTGTGAATAGCTCGCGACTTGCGCCACAACCACGCCGGGATCGACATAGTGGTGCTCAAATTCTAGGTCCGCAATGCGGTCATCGTGTCCGTCAAGCAAATCCCGTAGCACGGTCACGACTTGATCAGTAGCGATGTGTTCCGCTACGGTCGCGACCGCATCATCCACGGAGAATGCCACCGATACTAATGCTGCATCAAAGTATTCATCATCTTCGTCAACATCAGCTGCTGCAATATACACATTTGCCGCAGGCAAAACCGCATCGATTTCGACAAACTGAATTTCTACATCTGATGTTATTGGCACGAACAAAACGTCGCCATTAACCCGAGATTCAATACCTTCAGCATCGAGTGCGGAAGCAATATCTTCGAAGAAGCTCATAACCGCTAATGTACTACGGCAAAGCTAATCACCGACGGAAAATCCCAAATCCCGCAACAACTCCGGCCGGCCAGCTCCCCATTCTAAGACGTCATAGCCTTTCCAGGCCCGGCGTTTTTCTGCTTTCGGGTCATATTCAACATGTGACTCAGCATCAAAAATCATTGTCGGGCGTGAATGATGTTCCTCAGTTGGCGGCTTATATTGTGGCCAATCTGATCCAGGTGCTCCGTTACGAATGAAGCTCGCCCAGTGTCGCTGCATTTCGTCGGTCAATTTCTGCATGGCAGCTTCATCGCGGCCGAATTTTGCCAACATCCGAGTTTTCGACGCTTCGGGGGTGCCGAAGACATTCGATAGTTCCGAAGAATGCGCAGCTCCGATCCCCAATTTCCGCATCAGCTGGGGCGCGAAATCAAACCGATACATCCACGTCGGTGCATACTCATTGTGATGACTGGCGATACGAATAGTCGGCGCCCAAAACAAAGCATCCGTCACTAAATCCGCAAACTCTGCTCTCGTACGAGCACCGCCATACGCTTCTAGCACCGTATCGGTATGTTCTGGATCGTACGGATACAGCAAGCGCCGTCCAGCTTTTGCACGGCGGGTACTGCGCTGAAAGAAATATCGCATTATCCCAGCTTCATCGAGGTTGGTGCCCAACATGAGCGGCACCCGAGCTTGTTTGCCTTGTTGGAACGCAACCATTGGGTGTTCTGGCAGGGATTCCGATTCCACTGTCGGGCCAAAAGTGGAATTCAAAAACTGTAGTTCTCCACCCCGCCACATCATCGACATGCCAGCGCGTACCAGCTCATCCGCACTGACTTGGCGTAAATCTTCTACCGTACTTTCCGGAACCATCCCTAATCGCGCAAGCAATTGGCGCGCCCATAACTGGGATTGCGCTTTGGAATGGATCAGTCCGATCGGTGGCGATTGTGCAATAGCCCGATGAAACAACCCCTGTGCCGGTGGAGAACACAATAAGGCAAGTACCGCGGCTCCACCTGCAGATTCTCCCATGATCGTCACAGAATCTGGATCCCCACCAAACTTGGCGATGTTTTCCTGGATCCATTGCAGTGCTAAAACTTGATCCCACAACGCAGGGTTAGCGACACAATCGCCGCCAAGGCTGCGCAGGTCAAGATATCCCAAAACCCCGAGACGAAAATTCAACGATACGTAGACCACGTTCATTGCTTCAGCCAGCCGGTGCCCACGCAACATGTTTTGGTGGCTTGCCCCCATCAGGAATGATCCACCATGAAAATAAACCACAACGGGCAATTTTTCCGTGGTGTGTGGGCGAACTATGTCCAGGTGCAAGCAGTCTTCATCACCAATTAGCCGATCGTTTAGGCCATAATTAGGCTGCGGAGCCGGCGATTGGTAACGGGTACAATCCAGAACTCCTAGCCACCCACGAACGGGACGCGGTCGCCGGAAGCGGGCTTTGCCGCCGGTCGGTGCACCGAATGGCACGCCTTTCCATGTGGCGATGGTGCCATCGCGAACGATTTCTCCTTGAATCTCGCCGCCGCTAACGCGCACACGCGGGTAGTCTGCCGTTACATGCGCTGATTCTTCCATAGCATTCCAGATTAGTGACCACACCAAGGAATATCATGTGCCAAATCCAGAGCAATAAGCGCGTAGAATGAATGCAAACTGTCTATTAGGCTTGGTGAAAGCGTCGATATGACAGCAAAAGCGCAGATAGAACAAATGCACGCAAATCAACGGAAAGAGGCGAGCACCTGCCGTGAGCACTAACAATCCCTTCGGCTTGAGCACCTGGTTAGCGGACGAGTTGTATCAGGAGTACAAAAAAGATCCGCAGTCGGTAGATAAAGAATGGCGCGAATTATTTGACAAGCACGGCGCACCATCCGATATCGCGGCATCATCGGAGTCCGCTGCATCAGCTTCTGATTCCACTAAAGCCCAAGGCGGTAAGGAAGCCGCAGACATTGCCCCGCCAACCCAGAAATCGCTGGCGCATAAGCAGCAACAGCGTGAATCTGTCGTGGAAGAGTCTGCGCAGAAGGCTAAGAGTAAGGTCGGCGCCGACAAGCGCGGTGTCGCCCCGAAGGCACCGAAGAAGGCACCATCGCCTTTGGATGATCTTCCGGATTACGACGGCGGCGAGTCCAAGCCGCTCAAGGGCATGTTCAAAGCTATCGCGAAGAACATGGACGAATCCCTCGAGATTCCTACCGCTACCTCTGTGCGTGATATTCCGGTCAAGCTCATGTGGGAAAACCGCTCCCTTATCAATGAGCATTTAAAGCGCACCCGTGGTGGCAAGATTTCGTTCACCCACATTATTGGGTATGCGTTGGTCAAGGCCACGCAAAAGCACCCAGACATGAACGTGCGCTACGAGTTGGTCGACGGTAAGAAGCCAACCGTAGTCCACCCTGAAGACATCAACCTGGGTTTGGCTATCGACCTGCCGCAAAAAGATGGTTCCCGCGCGCTTGTCGTTGCCGCGTTGAAGAAGGCGCAGGATAAGAACTTCGCAGAATTTATTGAAGCTTACGACGACATTGTTGCCCGTTCCCGCAAGAACAAATTGACTGCGGCTGATTTCCAGGGCGCAACGATCAACCTGACTAACCCGGGTGGCATCGGTACCCGTCACTCCATTGCCCGGTTGACCAAGGGGTTGGGCACTATCATCGGTGTTGGTTCGATGGACTACCCTGCTGAATTCGCAGGCGCTTCCTCGGACCGCTTGGCAGAACTCGGTGTGGGCCGCCTGGTCACCCTGACTTCCACCTATGACCACCGCGTGATTCAGGGCGCCGAATCTGGTGAGTTCCTGCGCACCATGTCGCAGCTGCTTGTCGACGACGCCTTCTGGGATGAGCTGTTTAACGACCTTGAAATCCCGTATGAGCCAATGCGTTGGGCACAAGACATTCCGAATACCGGAATTGATAAGTCCACCCGTGTCATGAACCTCATCGAGGCCTACCGTTCCCGTGGTCACTTGATTGCTGATACCAACCCGCTGCGCTGGAAGCAGCCTGGTTTGCCAGCACCGGACCACCGCGATCTGGATATCCGCACCCACGGTCTGACCCTGTGGGATTTGGACCGGACCTTCCACGTCGGCGGATTTGGGGGCAAGGAATCCATGACTCTGCGTGAGGTACTTTCTCGCCTGCGCGCTGCCTACACGTTGAAGGTCGGTTCGGAATTCACCCACATCATGGATCGCGACGAGCGTGAATGGTTGCGTGATGCACTCGAAGCCGGGATGCCAAAGCCAACTAATGCGGAACAGAAATATATTCTGCAGAAGGTCAACGCAGCCGAGGCTTTCGAGAACTTCCTGCAAACGAAGTACGTCGGCCAGAAGCGTTTCTCCCTTGAGGGTGCTGAAGCACTAATTCCACTGATGGACTCCGTCATCGACACCGCCGCTGGCCAAGACCTCGACGAAGTGGTTATCGGCATGCCACACCGTGGTCGTTTGAACGTGCTGTTCAACATCGTCGGCAAGCCACTGGCAGAAGTCTTTAACGAATTCGATGGCAACTACAAGGGCGGCCAAGCTGGCGGTTCCGGTGACGTGAAGTACCACTTGGGCGCTGAAGGCGAACACCTGCAGATGTTCGGCGATGGTGAAATCAAGGTCACACTGACCGCCAACCCATCGCACCTGGAAGCAGTCAACCCGGTAGTCGTTGGTATTGCACGCGCCAAGCAGGACATTCTGGACCGTGTAGAAGGCAGCCACGACAAACGCGTCGTCCCATTGCTGCTGCACGGCGATGCTTCGTTCGCAGGCCTGGGTATCGTCCAAGAGACCATCAACCTGATGGGACTGGATGCCTACAACGTCGGCGGCTCTATCCACGTCGTTGTGAACAACCAGGTCGGCTTCACCACTACCCCGGATTCTGGACGTTCTACCCTGTACTCCACTGACCTGGCTAAGGGCTTCGATTGCCCGGTCTTCCACGTCAATGGCGATGACCCGGAGGCAGTGGTCTGGGTTGGTCAGCTGGCTACCGAATACCGCCGTCGCTTCGGCAAAGATGTCTTTATTGACCTCATTTGCTACCGCCTGCGCGGCCACAACGAGGCTGATGACCCATCAATGACGCAACCGTTGATGTACGAGCGCATCGGTAACCGCGATTCCGTGCGTCAGAAATACACCGACGAACTCATCGGCCGTGGTGATCTGTCCGAAGAAGACGCTGAGGCAGCTGCCCGCGACTTCCGCGACCAGATGGAATCCGTATTCAACGAAGTCAAAGAAGCAGAAGAAAACGGTCCACAAGAACAGACCGGTATCACTGCTTCCCAGGAACTTACGCGTGGGCTGGACACGTCGATTTCTGCCGACACCCTCCGCGAGTTGGGCGAAGCTTACCTGGATCTGCCAGAAGGCTTCGAATTGCACAACCGCGTGGCACCAATCGCCGAAAAGCGCGCCAAGTCCGCTGTCGAAGGCGGCATCGACTGGGGCTGGGGCGAGTTGATCGCTCTGGGCTCGCTCGCTAGCGAAGGCAAGCAAGTACGCCTTGTCGGCGAGGATTCCAAGCGCGGTACCTTCACCCAGCGTCACGCTGTCACCTACAACCCGAATACCGCCGAGCAGTACAACCCGCTGGATGCCTTGGCTCAAGAAGCCGGTAATGGCGGTAGCTTCGAAGCCTACAACTCTGCGCTGACTGAGTTTGCTGGCTTGGGCGTGGAATACGGCTATTCCGTCGGAAACCTCGACGCTGTTGTCGCTTGGGAAGCTCAGTTCGGTGACTTCGTCAATGGTGCACAGACCATCATCGACGAATACGTCTGCTCAGGTGAAGCCAAATGGGGCCAGTTGTCCAAGGTGATCTTGCTGTTGCCACACGGCTACGAAGGCCAAGGACCAGACCACTCCTCTGCTCGCATCGAACGCTTCCTGCAACTGGCTGCAGAAGGCTCCATGACCATCGCCCAGCCATCAACCCCGGCAAACCACTTCCACCTGCTGCGTCGTCACGCGCTGGGCACCATGTCTCGTCCGCTGGTGGTCTTCACGCCAAAGTCGATGCTGCGTGCCAAGGCGGCAACCTCTGAGGTTGAGGAATTCACCGACATCACCTCGTTCCGCTCCGTCATCAATGACCCACGGTTGGTTGATGCCAACAACAACGTCATCGGCGATGCAGACAAGGTGAAAACCGTGATGCTGTGTTCCGGCAAGGTCTACTACGAGCTGGAGAAGCGTCGGCAGAAGGACGAGCGCGATGACATCGCGATCGTACGCATCGAAATGCTGCACCCAATTCCGTTCAACCGCCTGTCGGAAGCATTCGATAACTTCCCGAACATGGAAGAAGTCCGCTTTGTGCAGGACGAGCCAGCCAACCAGGGCCCATGGCCGTTCTACAACGAGCACCTGCACGAGTTGCTTCCGGATATGCCACGGATGCGCCGCATTTCTCGCCGCGCGCAGTCCTCGACTGCCACCGGTATCGCCAAGGTGCACCAGTTGGAGCAAAAGCAGCTTATCGACGAAGCTTTCGCCGACTAGTGTTCCCGGTGCTTACTAGCGCTGATTAGCGCTGATTAGGAAGCCCCTAACTTCCAGCAACATTCGGAGCCTAATACGACTACGGTGGGATACAACACAGTACCCCACCGGAGAAAGGCCCGACAGCCATGCGACTTGCCTCTGTAGCAACCCCCGATGGAGATCGCTACGTAGCGATTGTCGACGACGCAGAATCCAGGAATTTTCTTGATTCTGCTGCCGTGACAGTCCGGCCGTTGCATGGCTTTTCTGCTGCGCAGACCCCGGTACGCAACGTCGGGGAATTATTAGCCATCCCAGGATGGCGTGAGCATCTCAACGAAGCTTTGATCGAGTCCGGTGATCCAGTAGTGGTCGCCACGAGTGAGCTCGATACTGTCATTCCCTGGCCCGGCAAGATTATTTGTCAAGGCCTTAACTATGCCGAGCACATTCTCGAGATGGGTCGTGATCTTCCGGATTATCCCACGCTGTTCACGAAGTATCCCGAAGCACTAGCCCGCCCCTATGCGGATGTCAAGGTACCTGCGGACAAAGCCGCGCAACTCGATTTTGAAGGCGAGCTTGCCGTCATTATCGGCGACTACGCTAATGAGGTCAGCCCTGCTGAGGCCAAAGATTATATTGCCGGCTACGCGGTTTTTAATGACTACACTTTGCGGGACGCGCAACGGCGCACGCCCCAGTGGCACCAAGGCAAATCTTTCCGTGCCAGCAGTGGTTTTGGCCCGTGGCTAACGACCCCGGACGACTTTGATTTTTCCACCGCAAGCCTGCGCACCTACCTCGGTGACGAGTTAATGCAAGAGGCTCCGTTAGCCGATCAGGTTTTCCCACCGGTGGAGCTCATTTCTTTCATTTCGCAGATATACCCTCTGCGGCCAGGTGATGTGATCGCAACCGGAACCCCAGACGGCGTCGGGTTTGCGCGAACCCCGCAACGGTTTATCCGCGATGGCGAAACCGTCACGATCACCATTGACGGGCTAGGAACTATTGCGAATACTACCCGTATTACGCATCATCGCTAACGGAGTCTGGTGACTCACCCGTGACATTGACGCTGGCCCATTGGCCTACAGCATCTTCGATGCTGAGACCGTCGGCCAGTTTTTCTTCCAATTCTTCTAAAGCACGGTCATCGACTAACCGAGTGACCTTTTGAATTTCACCGGTCGTGTCGCGATCAAATAGCCGTGAGCTAAATAGTGGAGTGAAATCCTGCGGCAGCGCATCGCCTGCGTGCGCGCATCCTTCAGCAGAAGAAGGTGCAGTCGTCACAATATCCGGCGGGAGCAGCCCCATCACTTCACGATGCATCTGTTCATGAATATCTGCGGTATTCGGTTCTTGCCCATCCACATCGTCGACAAGCTGTTTAGCCAACGCGGGGTGAAGTTCTTCCACGAAAGTACCGGTGCATGTGATCATGAAATCGGCTTCACCCGTGCGCAGCAATTCCCAACGGTCCGCGGTAGTTGCACCTTCGGCAGCAATCACCTGCGCCTTTCGACCAACTTCGCGCAGCGTGTCACGATAGATATAAGCCCAGAGCACCTGCTCAGTCGAAGAACTATCAGCAGTAATACGTACTGCGTGGTTTTCGTCCAACGAAGCACCGAATCCAGACCCCGCCTGCCCAGGTGTACTTGCTCCCACAGCACCAGTTGTGTCGTCAGCCGACGTACATCCCGCCAGCAGCAGGACTAGGCCTGCACATGCTGCTGATAGCGAGCGATTTCTCACGTATTTAATGGTAGCCACGCTGTGCAGTTTACAGATTCACCAGCAGGACTAAGATGGACACTAATGAGTGCCATT
The DNA here is from genome assembly GCF_058182015.1 of Corynebacterium sp. LaCa_70. Classification (NCBI taxonomy): domain Bacteria; kingdom Bacillati; phylum Actinomycetota; class Actinomycetes; order Mycobacteriales; family Corynebacteriaceae; genus Corynebacterium; species Corynebacterium sp. LaCa_70. Next base: position 916,341 of record NZ_CP190914.1, on the reverse strand, counting down.
ACAGAAACTGCAGTCCGCGAAGCATTAGCGCGCGTCGAAGATCCCGAGATTGGAAAGCCAATCACTGATCTCGGCATGGTGAAATCCATTGCCATCGACGGCGCCGACGTCAACGTCGAAGTTTATCTGACAATCTCTGGGTGCCCGATGAAATCGACCATCCAGTCCAATACCCAAGCCGCCGTCGAGGACATCGATGGTGTGGAAAATGTTTCGGTTTCGCTCGATGTCATGAGTGATGAGCAACGCCGAGAGCTGCGTAATTCTTTGCGCGGTTCGCAGCGGGAACCAGAGATCCCTTTCGCCAAACCAGAAAGCACCACCCGCGTATTTGCGGTGGCTTCCGGTAAAGGCGGCGTCGGTAAGTCTTCTATGACCGTCAACCTGGGTGCCGCGTTGGCAAACCAAGGGTTGAAGGTCGGCATTGTTGATGCTGATATTTACGGCCATTCGGTGCCAAATTTACTCGGTTCTACCGAGGCGCCGACGGTTGTCGACGATATGTTGCTGCCGCCGCAGGCACATAACCTGAAGTTTATTTCCATTGGTCAGTTCGTTGAGGGCAACGCACCTGTTGTGTGGCGTGGCCCTATGCTCCACCGGGCAATTCAGCAATTTCTTGCCGACGTCTTCTGGGGCGATCTCGATATCCTGCTATTGGACCTGCCTCCGGGAACCGGTGATGTCGCGTTGTCGGTTGCGCAGTTGATTCCCAATGCCGAACTGCTGGTGGTTACTACCCCACAGGCAGCCGCCGCAGAAGTTGCGGAGCGTGCTGGTTCGTTATCGCAGCAAACTCGGCAGCGCGTGGCCGGTGTGATCGAGAATATGAGCGCAATGGTTTTGCCTGATGGTTCCACTATGGATGTATTCGGCTCCGGTGGCGGCGAGATCGTGGCGCAGCGCTTGACGACGTTGGTGGGCACCGACGTGCCGTTATTGGGGCAGGTTCCGCTAGATCCTTCGCTGCGTTCCCGCAGTGATCAGGGCACCCCGGTGGTCTTGTCTGAGCCGGACAGCCCTTCGTCACAAGAGATCACCAAAATTGCTGATGGCCTAGCGAAACGACGCAATTCCCTGGCCGGTAAACCACTCAGCCTGGGTGTAAATTAAGTCTTATTCCGGTTGACCGCGGCCTCGTTGCGTTACGATGCCGCGCTGGCTGCTAGCCGTATTAATTCACCGCACTAAATAACATCGGTCCAGCTAAATTCGGCTTTTCCTCCACCACTATTCGGAGAGTGCATTCCCCGCGGTGCTTGTGATTGCGGTCGTGACTGCACGTGTGGTTGCGCTTGTGACTGTGGGTTTCGTGGAGTCTGGTTGTGTGACTGCGGCTTAGCTTGATTAGCTGCTGGCCCGCGCGAAGCAGACGATGCAGGGCCTTCGTCTTTCAGGATCGTGCGCGGATCAAACTGCTGGAAGAAATCATCATCTTCGTCGAACAGTGTTTTCGCGATGGCTGCACGCGGGCCCATGCGACTAAGCTGGCTGACTTTTTGAATGGGCTCCCGGAATTGTTCAAATTCTGAACCAAGTTCCTCAAACTCGCCATTGAGTTCTTGTTTCGCGTTATTGATCGCTTTCCGTGCCGCAAAAATCGCTGCGCGGACGTCCTGCAGCAATGCGGGTAGACGTTCGGGACCGATGACAATGATCGCCACCACAATGATGACGCCTATCTCCGACCAACCGATATTGGAAAACACGAATCTATCTTAACGTCTAAGCGTCGTTATTTCTCGGTTGCTATTTACCGTTGCTACTGCGGCGCACCGCTCGGGCAAGTTTTTCCAAACGATCGAGCAGATCAGGCTGTTTCTGGGAGCGTTCAGTATGCTCAGTTCGGGGCGTTCCCGCAGAGGCAGAAGTATTTCCCCCTAGCTCCGTGACTTCAGCGGCTTGGCCTCTATTGCCTTCTGTTGAATTGCTTTCTGCTGCATCACTAGCGCCACTAGCGCCACTGGCATCACCGGCGATGCGGCGTAATCGGTTCAGTAGCGATTCCGAAACTTGCACCTGATCATTCCCGTTGCAGCTGCGCAGGGCTTGCGCCGCGTGCCGTTGTTTGTGCACGTCGTCACGGCAGTTTTCGCACAATACCAAGTGCACCCGGGCATTATGAGCAGACTTGCTGGACATCTCGCCATCAACAAAAGCAGCGACGGCTTCTGGGCCCAAGTGGTCAAAGCGACGCCGGGTCTTTGGGGTCTTCGGGGCGCGCTTAGGTTTGTCTGAACCAGACTGCGTCGAAGGCGTCTTCGTAAAAATTGCTTCGCCTCCTGTGTAACTACTGTGCATTGTGCCCCACGATTTTAGCGGGTGCGCAAAAGGATCTGCGTTTCTTCGTTGTGTACCGCGTCATCTTCTAGGCGGGCACGCAATTGGGAGCGGCCACGGTGGATCCGCGAGCGCACGGTACCCATTTTGACTCCCAGCGTAGCGGCGATCTCCTCGTAGCTCATCCCCATTACGTCGCACAAAACGATGGCAACACGGAAATCCGGGGCTAGCTCATCCAACGCTTTTTGCAATGCTGGGTCCAAATTGGCGACGTTATACGCTTGTTCGGGGGTTATCCCATTACCGGCAAATCGTTCATAATCTTCCGGGAGCGATTCCATCCGGATCTTCGACCGGTGCCGTACCATATCCAAAAATAGGTTCGTCGTAATGCGATGCAGCCAACCAGCAAAAGTGCCGGGTTGGTAATCCTGCAGAGAACGAAAGACGCGCATAAACGTTTCCTGCGTAAGGTCCTCGGCATCCTGCGGGTTACCAGCGAGACGAAATGCGAGTCGGTACACACTGTCAGCGTGCTCGGCAACTAGCTCGTCCCAGCTAGGCATAGCTCCAACGCCTTCGTCGAAAGCTTCTGTTCCGCGCAATTTTTCAGCAGGCTCCGCGCCTTTGGTATTTTTCGCGTTTTCTGGCTTTCCTGCGTTTTCTGCACTGTGCTGACAGTACTGGCTGTACTGGCTGTACTGGACACCCTCCGGCAACGTCATGCTCATTATTGTGCTACACGTCTCTCAATAAAGCCAGCCCGGTTGCTGAGCATTAACTGTGAATACGTAGCAGCCTAGATTTTGGCCCAGCCTTCCCCGCTACAAGGACAAAGCACAAAGACTGATTTAGACTGTTGGTGTGTCTACTTCAGAAAATTCCCCGTACACTTCGTCGGTGTCAGCAATGCTTGGATACATCAACTCCACTGCCGTGGTTTCTGAAGGCTTGCAGGCAGCGCATGCCCACGCCGCGGAATACTCGTTACCAGCCCCTGATGCGACGGTGGGCCAATTATTGACCACGCTTACCGCCAGCGCGACGCATCCGGATAATCCAAAAAGCGCCGGAGTCATTGCAGTCAGCCCGGCATCGAGCGTGGTTGGGTTGTATCTTCTGCAGGGGCTGCCAGACAAAGGTGTGCTCACCTGCATTGACCCTGAAGTGGAACATCAGCAACATGCCAAGCAAGCTTTTCGTGAAGCCGGGTATGGACCATCACGGATTCGCTTCTTGCCCTCGCGCCCGCTCGACGTGATGGGCCGGTTAGCCACTGCTGCCTACCAGGTAATTTATGCCGATGTCACACCGACGGACCTACCGAAGCTCGTCGAGCTCGCCTGGCCGTTGCTGGGGCAACGCGGCACCTTAGTTTTAGCTAATTCGCTTCTCGACGGCACGGTGGCTGATTCTTCGCGGAATGACCGTGCTACCCAGGCTGCGCTGGCTGCCGACGAGTATTGTCGCGAACTCGATGGCGCGATCGTCACCCGGCTCCCGCTGGGGTCTGGGCTGACGCTGGTCACAAAACTCTAATCACAAAGCTCTAACTACAAGGCACTAATCGCCAAGCTCTTAGCCCCAACTCACCGACTCCTGCACGATGGCGCGAACATCACTACCCTGGTCGGGAGTTCAATGACGCAAGGAGAAATCATGACGGAAATCCATCGACCGGAACTCCACATCACCCCGGAACACGGTGTACTTGATGCCCCCGCTGGAGTTCTGCTCGACGGCAATGATTGGCACGTGTTCTACCAGTATCGCCCAGAGGTTCCGGGCCCCGCACGCTGGGCACATACTGTCTCGCAGGGCGACCCATTCTCATGGTTTGAATGCGATGATGTCCTCGCACCAGTCGGCGGTGAGCTCACTGTTCGTGCCGGTTCCGTCGTGCCTATCGATGGCGAAGGTGAGCAGGATGCCAACCTGTATTTCACCTCAGTGACCTCCGGCGGCACCAATATTCAGCTCGCAAAAATGCGGGAGCTCACCGCAGATTGTCCACTGTCGGAAGACCGCGCAGCATTAAACCCGGCGGTTAACCGGGTCTCGGCGGTATTGGAAACACAGGAAGGTTTCCAACGGTTTCGTTCCCCGTGCGTTGTACCAAATTGGGAAACCCCGGTGGACCGCGAAGCAGGGCATGCGGGCTGGTTGATGCTTGCCCTGACCGGTGATGCGGAAACCCCTACTCCGGTAATTGCCACCTCTCAGGACGGCCAATCCTGGGATCTGCAAGGTGAGCTGGAATTCGATGGCGAGATTGGCTTGGACCTGTCCCCGGAGGAAGGCCAACTGTCGACAATCGTCGCACCGCGTATTCTGCGTTTGCGTGATGAAGTCGACGGAGAAATCTACGATATTTTGCTGTTGACCTTGGAGCGCGCCGGCGTCGATATTTCCGGTTATTTGGTCGGCACGTTGCGCGGCACCACCTTCCATGTACGCAGTGCGTTCCGCCGTATTGATCACGGTCATGATTTCACTCGTCCACGTAACACAAACACCACCAAAGACACCACGGTGCGTGGGTCCACCATCAATTCACACAATCCGGCTGATTATTACACCGAGGCGGCATTGTTCGGTTTCATTAATGGCATCGGCCGCCATGATGACCCCACCGAGCATCCATCACTGGTCGAAGAAGGCTGGGCCAACGCCCTCACGCTGCCACGCATGATTTCGCTGCAAGATGGTCGCTTATATCAAACCCCTCCAGCAGGCCTGCCAGAAGCAATTACGTCATCGGAGCGCGCCCACGCCTATACCGTGCTTTGCGAGGTCCCTTCCGATGAAGACTCTGCACTGACAGTCTCGCTTTTCGACGCCGATGACAACGAAACCGCCCGCATCACACATACTGGTCACACGCTCAGCATCGACCGCAGTGTCGGCCCTAGTGATCGTTATCGGGATGAGGCACCAGCCACCGCAGAACTTGCCGACGGCGACAGTGATTCACTGACCATCATCGTTGATGGCTCGACGGTGGAAGTATTTGCCGATGGCGGCTGCGTCGCTATGACCTCACGGGTATATTTCGCTGGCGGCTGCTCGAGAATCGACGCCGCCACCACCGGTGCTGCCCAGATCGAGCGTGACTGGCACCGCAGTGGTCACGAGCACTAGCCAATGATTTCGGTTACCTGCCCGTGGCGCGGTTGGGCGCGGTTGGTTTCGTGAAACAGTCGATCCTGCCCCGGGCGGTCACCGTCATACTTTCTGGTAAGCCTGCCAGCCGGTGCTCTAATTCTTCAGCGCTAATGTGCCGCGCAGACGGACTCATTTTCACCTGGGCGGCGATCGAGGCTTTTTCTAACCGCATGGCGAATTCAATCGTGCGCGGGCTACCAATTGGCTCGAGAATCCCGTGTGCCTGCTGATATAACCGCGCGATTTTGTCTTCTTCCACTGACACGATCCCCAGTGGTTTTCGCAGCTCATCCAGGTGCCCGGTATCTGGTGTGAGTACTACCACTTGCCCGGCAGGTTTTAATACCCGGGCGAATTCTGGCATATTTCGTGGTGCGAACACGACCGAAAGTGCATCAGCGCAGTCATTAGCAAGTGGTAACCTGCGCCAAACATCAGCAACCACCGCTCCAACCCGCGGATGACATTTCGCTAATTGTTTCGCCGCAGGCGTCGAAATGTCTAATCCGACCCCGCGAGCACCGGCGATGCTGTCGAGGCTATGAGATAAATAATATCCTGTGCCCGCGCCGGATTCGATGATGACTGGTGCCGAATCTTGACTAGATTCCAGTGACGTTTCCGTCGCCACCACCATCGCCTCGGTGACCGCTTCGACAAACGGCGCAAAATGCCCTCCGGCAAGAAACGTCTCCCGGGCTTGGATCATGCCAGCACTATCGCCATCATGTTTTCTTCCCGCCCCGGCAAGCAAGCTGACATAGCCTTGCTTAGCGACGTCAAAGCTGTGTCCGGATTCTGACACTAACCGGCGGAAGTCATTGTCTCCATGCAGTGGAGTGCCATCGTTGGGGTCAGCGAGTACATCAATTACCTCAGCAAGCATGGTGCTAGATTATCCTTCGTTTATCCCGCGTGTTTCTTCTGGTTGTTCAGCTGTCTGCTGTTGCGTATCGGCAGTCTTGTCAACAGCCGTATCTGCGGGCCCTCCGGCATCGGCGTCGCTCTGCTGAAAATGTTCGAGTTCGCTGCGTAATCTCATGAGCTCACGCTGGCATTCGGCTAAAACAGCATCGACTTGATCAGCACGATATCCGCGTGGAACCACCGAAAATTCCACGGCGTCAAGGTCTCCCACAGACACTGCCTGCCGATTCGCTAGCCCAATCGCACTGCAATTTTCCGCGTGTGCGTAATCTGCATACGCATCGCTGTTACTCGCACCGCTGACTCGGGCGGCTGCATCATCGGCACCATCGGTTCCGAAAAGTTTGGCCCACCCCACGACCCCACATATCACGATGATCGCGGTAATAATGAGCAGAAAAATCCATGACAAAAAGATCGTCACTGTTATTGCACCCCATAATCGTGTAACGGCGCACGTTCTACAAATGCGCAGTCTTTTCGCACAGAATCTGGCACCAGGCCGGCGCGCTGGCTAATCGTAGCCGCAACGATATCTGCCATCGGTGCGAGTTCGGCTAATGGTTTGTTTCGGTGATGGCGGGTACCAAGTTCTACCTGGGTAACCGCTGGAACCCCGAATTTTTCTGCGGTATCAATGAGCAAGCCAGCCTCCACACCGAAACCACCGACGAACGGCAACTGCAGCGCTGCTGAACGGCGAATCGCATATTCTCCTCCCAGCGGTTGTGCTATTTGCGCTAATTCAGGAAAAAATAGCCGCAGCAGCGGCTTCGCGGTTAATTCTGTAACGCGGCCTCCACCGTCGCTCGCGCCGTGGAAGCCGCGGCGATAGATGGGTTTTACGAGTTGCAACCTGGCATCGTTGGCTAACGGCTGCGCCAACGAACTCACTAATCCGGCAGGTGGATCGACCAGATCCGCATCGACGAACACCACAAAGTCGTGTCGTGCCTCAGCTACCCCGCGCCAAAGCGATTCTCCTTTTCCCGGCAAAGGCACAACCCCACGCCCCGGCGCGGCGTCCTGCCAGTTGACCACGCGTGCCCCCGCGCTCCTAGCACGCGTTGCGGTGTCGTCGGTGGAATCCGCGTCGATGACGATGATTTCACCTGGTGCTTCGTCCTGGATGGCGGAAACCACCGAGGCAACAGTGTTTTCTTCGTTCAGCGCCGGGATGACGACACTCACGTGACGCATAAAGTCGATCCCGCGAAAGACGCGATCGTGAGCGTCTGAGCCTTGCTGTGGTCTCATAACAGCCCACGGATGGTGTTATCGGGTGCTCGGTCGCCGCTGATTGCAGCAGTCATTTTGATGACGTCTAAAGTCTCTGCCACTTCGTGTACGCGGAATGCGGCTACTCCACGGGCCGCCGCCCAGGCCGTGGCTGCCAGCGTTCCCACTACTCGTTCACGCGGGGCACGTTGCAGGGTCTCGCCAATGAAATCTTTATTCGACAATGCCATCAGCACTGGCCAGCCGGTAGCAACGAGCTCATCGCAGCGCCGCAGCAATTCCAGGCCATGGAAGGTATTTTTTCCGAAATCATGAGTGGGATCGATAAAAACTTTGTGCTCTGGGACCCCACACGATACTGCACGTTCGGCCAGGGCTGTGGTCTGCTTAATGACATCGGCAACCACATCGTCATAGTGAACCCGGTGTGGCCGGGTACGGGGTGTATTAACCCCCGTGTGCGAGCAGACATATCCCACTTGGTGTGCCCCAGCAACCTCGATTAATTCGGGTTCATAGCCTGCCCACGTATCGTTGATCAATCCAGCGCCGGCTCTAATAGCGGCGTCGGCAACATCGGCCCGCCAAGTATCAACAGAAATCGTGATTTCTGGATGACGTTCGTGTACAGCAGAAATCGTCGGGATAACGCGATCTATTTCTTCTGCAGCCGTGACTTCTTCGCCGGGGCCTGCTTTCACTCCGCCGACGTCAATGATGCTCGCACCGTCGGCAATGGCCTGATCTGCTCGTGCCAGCGCGGAATCTTCAGCAAAGGTCGCTCCTTTGTCATAAAACGAATCCGGGGTGCGATTAATAATCGCCATGATCTCAGTCATGCACATCTGCCTCTGCAATGCGCGTGTGCACGGAAACGATGTGCTCAACGGCTTCCTCGACATCGTCGGTAAGAATAAACAGATCCATATCAGCGTGATCAATCATGCCTTCGGCTAACAAGCGCTGTTGCAACCAATCCACCAATCCCGACCAGAATTTCTTACCAACCAACACTATGGGGAAACTCGTGACTTTTTTGGTTTGCACCATGCACAGCACTTCAAAGAGTTCATCGAGGGTCCCCAACCCACCTGGTAAGCAGACGAAGCCTTGCGAATACTTCAAAAACATCGTCTTGCGAGCAAAAAAGTAGCGAAAGTGAATTCCCAGCCCAATATAGTCATTGAGCCTCTGCTCAAAGGGCAGTTCGATGCCAAGCCCGACGGATCGCCCGTCCGACTCGAATGCGCCTTTATTAGCTGCTTCCATTAGTCCTGGACCGCCACCGGTGATCACGGCATAATCGCGTTCCACGAGTCGCGCCGCGATCTGTTCACCCCAGTCATAGTATTGGTGGCCCCGCGGGATCCGAGCTGAGCCGAACACAGTGACGGCTTTCGGGAGCTTGGCGAGAGCGTCGAAACCAGCAACAAATTCGCCTTGGATACGCAAAATGCGCCACGGGTCCGCGTGCATCCAGTCGTGATCAGCGGATCGCTCCAGTAACCGCTGGTCATAGGTCGATTGAGACTGGGTCTCATTACGCGTGATCACGGGACCACGCATGCTAGCATCACGCCGCGGCGAACGGTCCGCAGTGGGTTCTGCGTTCGTACTACGTGCCGACGCCGACGAGCCGCCTGTGGCACCAGTGTGGGAAGGATCTGCAGCCATGTGAGAAGCCATAACTAGGAAGGTATTTCTTCTTTCTTCAGGTAGTCAATAAGTTGATCCGCGACCTGGGTAATCTGCGCCGTCGGGCATTGTTCATCGGGTTTGTGTGCAAAACCTGGATCGCCGCAACCAAAGTTCACCGCCGGTACGCCCATCGCACTGAACCGGGACACATCCGTCCAGCCCAGTTTCGCACGGAAATTACCGCCCACTGCTTCAACCAGACGCTGAGCCACGGGCGCTCCGAGTCCTGGCAGTGCAGCGCCAGCGCTGTCATCAACCTCCACATACAGGGGCGAGTCGTCGGCAAGATCATCCAATCCCAATACCTCGAGCGCGTGCGCTAATGCCTCGTCCTCGCTGCGATCGGGCGCGAAGCGGAAATTCACAAACATCCAGGCATCATCGGGAATCGTGTTGGTTGCCACGCCTGCCTCCAGGTGCACGATATTCAGACCTTCGCGATACGTGCAACCATCAATGACCACCTCGCGTGCTTGATAGTCTGCAACCTTCACCATGACCGGGGCCAAAATATGCGCTGCATTGGAACCTAACCATGACCGCGCCGAATGCGCTCGGTGCCCGCGCGCCCCGATTTTCAGCCGCAAAGTCCCCTGGCAACCGGCCTCAATGATTCCGCCGGACGGCTCTCCTAGCAGGGCGAAATCGCCGGATAGCCATTCCGGGTGATCACGCTGCAGATGGTACAAACCGTTGTATTGAGTAGCGACCTCTTCGCCCTCGTAGGCAATCATCGTCAGATCACACGACAGATTTCCGTGATGCACTAGCTGCGCAAAAACATGCAGGTACACGGCCAAACCAGACTTCATATCTGTCGTGCCGCACCCATGCATTACTAACTGCCCCGCAGCATCGTGAGCAATAGAATGCGGAACGTTATCGGCAATCGGAACCGTATCCACATGGCCTGCGAGTACCACGCGGGTATCGAACCCCGCATTAGTCTTTGCACACACTGTGTTGTTATAGCGCTGCACCTCGATATCTACAGCCGCTTGCTTCTGCACATCTATTAATGCCATCTCGATGGCATCGGCAATGGTGTCTTCATGATGGGATGGCGACGCAATATCCACTAACGCCGCGGTCAGCGCTACTGGATCAGAGTGAAAATCCAAGCGCAGAGCGGATTGAGGGGATTGTTTGCCAGAAGGCTGGGCAGATTCTGCTTGTTCCGTGCGTGGTTGAGTGTCTCGGGCTTCTGGTGTATTCACAGTCACCTAGCCTACCGCGATTTTTCCAATATTCGCGAGGGCTTCAGGATGGTGTTCATAGATTGCGGTATTGCCAACCACGTGGTGCCAGCCTGCAAACCGTAACGTGCATTTATTACACCCCAAGACGTGATCCAGCAAACGTTCTGGGCTAGGGTGTTTATATTCTGCGAGGACGAGAAAGGCGCTAATCATGACGCAACCGCAAGCCGGGTCATCTCCGGCACAAAAACAGGGTGGGAACCTGATGAAAACCCGACACCTGACCATGATGGGACTCGGCTCTGCCGTGGGTGCGGGATTATTCCTGGGAGTCGGCCTAGGCATCCAAATCTCGGGTACTTCAGTTTTATTGTCTTATATCGTGGCCGGAATCTTGGTCACCCTCATCATGCGCATGTTGGGTGAAATGGCCGCCGCTCGCCCCTCCCTCGGCTCCTTTTCGACGTTTTCTGGCATGGCCTTCGGCAACTGGGCACGATTCACCAACGGTTGGATCTACTGGTTCATGCTCGTCATGGTCATGGGCGCAGAAATCACTGGTGCCTCCGCCATCATCGGCAGTTGGTTCGGTATAGCTCCAGTCATTCCGGCATTGATCACCGTCGTATTTTTTGCTTTGGTCAACTTCGCTAATGTCCGCGGCTTTGGCGAATTCGAATTCTGGTTCGCCATCATCAAAATCGTGGTCATTGTGGGATTCATCGGCATCGGCTTGTTGATGATCTTCGGTCTATGGCCGGGTGCAGACGGCGCAAACCCCGGTGAATTTGTCGAGAACTTCGCCCCGAATGGGCTTTCCGGAATCGCTGCTGGCTTATTGGCAGTAGCCTTCGCATTCGGTGGTATCGAATTGGTGACCATCGCGGCTGCTGAGTCGGAAGACCCAGCGAAAAACGTGAAAACTGCGGTCAATGCGATTATTTTCCGAATTCTGTTCTTCTACATCGGCTCAGTGCTGGTGATCACGCTGCTGCTGCCGTTTGATTCCATCCAGGATGCAGACGTTGCTGCAGAGTCACCATTCACCCAGATCCTCTCACTGGCTAATATCCCCGGCGCAGCCGGATTCATGGAATTGATCATCGTCATTGCGCTGTTGTCAGCGTTTAATGCGCAGATTTATGCCACCTCACGTCTGGTGTTCAATATGAGCCGAGATGGCAACGCCCCGGCAGTGTTTTCCCATACCAACAAGGCCTCATCGCCGCAGAATGCAGTTATTTTGTCCGTGATTTTTGCCTTCGGTTCGGTTGCACTGCAATGGTGGAATCCTCCAGGACTGTTAGCATTCCTGTTCAACGCCGTTGGCGGATGCTTGCTGGTCATTTGGATCCTCACAATTTTGTCGTACCTGAAGCTGCACCCAGTGATGAAACGCAATGGCGAACTCGATGAGTTCAAAGCCGGCTTCTACCCCTGGGATGGATACATCTCACTGGCAGCGCTGGCTGGAATCATCATCTTGATGCTCACCGACGCCGGAGCTCGCGGCCAGTTGGTAGCAGTCGCTGTACTCGTTGCCATTTTGCTGGTTGCGGCAGTATTCGTCGGGCAAAACCGCAAACGTAAAGGTTTGTCCAACGTCGTCAAGCAATAATCGTGGCCCAGAAATAAGCGTCGAGGGCGCTAAACTAGCGTATCTTTTTCGGGTATGCTCGTGTCAGCAAAGGCGAGTCACAACTATAACTTCACTCACAAGTGTGGCTCGTGATGACAGTCCCCGATAAAGAATAGGTTGCAGCTTTTCTATGACTTCAGCATCGGCACGCGGACTTGCCACTGTTACCCACGATGGCACGGTTCTCGACGTCTGGTATCCAGCGCCAAAACTTGGAGAATCCGTCTCCACCAGCGCAACAAACAAACTGGATGAGGTTCCACAGCAATTTGCTGATCTCGTTGGCCCAGACGAAGAGCGCGGAGTCGCTCGGATCGCCGTACGCACAGAGATCGCAGACTTAGATCAGGCACCACAAGACACCTACGATGCGTATCTGCGTCTCCACCTTCTGTCCCACCGCCTGGTCAAGCCACATGAACAAAACCTCGAGGGCCTGTTCGGCCTATTGGCCAACGTCGTCTGGACGAACTACGGACCATGCGCAGTGGATGATTTCCAAATGGTGCGGGGCCGATTGGCCAGCCGCGGGCCAGTAATCGTCTACTCCGTCGACAAATTCCCACGAATGGTGGACTATGTCGTCCCATCAGGTGTGCGCATCGGCGACGCAGACCGCGTACGCCTAGGCGCCTATCTCGCAGAAGGCACCACCGTGATGCACGAAGGCTTCGTCAACTTTAATGCCGGAACCTTGGGCTCCGGCATGGTCGAAGGCCGTATTTCGGCCGGCGTGGTCGTCGATGACGGTTCGGATGTCGGCGGCGGCGCTTCGATCATGGGCACCTTGTCGGGCGGCGGCAAAGAAGTCATTTCCGTGGGCAAACGCTGCCTGCTGGGAGCTAACGCTGGAATCGGCGTCTCCCTGGGCGATGACTGCGTAGTAGAAGCCGGACTCTACATCACCGGCGGTACCAAATTAACCGTCTTCGGTTCCGTGGCAGAAGCCATCGGGGTCTCGAATGGTTCCACGGTCAAAGCCAGCACACTCAGTGGCGCCAGCGGAATCCTATTCCGCCGGAATTCGGTATCTGGCTCGGTCGAGGCTACGGAATGGAAAGCCTCTGCTGTACAACTCAACGAAGATTTGCACAACAACTAGTGACAAACTAGTTGTACAACGCTAAGTTGCTGGGGAGTCGAGGACCACTCGGCTCCCCTTTGGGCTTTTCCGAAACGTCCAGACTTTATTGATCACAAAATTCACTGGCATCGAAACCAGGATTGACATGGCGCTCGCCCAATAAAACTTTGTACGCAACCCAGTAGAATCATCAAAGATGTGCTCTGGCAATGCCATGGGCGATTCGGGGTTCATCAGCAATACCAAAACAATTTGCGAAACAACCAGTGCGCCAAGCCCTGTGACCATAAATGGTACTAATCCACGGAGCCACCCGACGGAGGAAACACCTCTGAATGTCCAGGAACGGTTAAGTTGGTAGTTCCAAATATTCGCAACAACAAACGCCACTATGGTGAACACGTTGTACCAACGAATATTAAAATCCGTGTTTAACAAGGGCAGAAAAATTTCGCGTTCATTGAGCGCGAAGGCCGCCTCAGCAAATTTTTTGCAGAGATACACCACGGTGAGATTGACGATGACCCCAGAACCGCCCACCATCCCAAATTGGATAAATTGGCGGAAGTGCGCAAGCGCCTGCACCGTCTTGGGTGAAGATTCGACCACACAGTCCCTTTCGACGACCGAACAAGAAACAAACAGCAGCAAAAAGCTACTGCTCTGCGCGCAACCGGGCTACGGCTGCATCAATGCGTTCATCGGTTTCAGTCAACGAAACGCGCACATGGTTTTTACCCTTCGGGCCGTAGAATTCTCCGGGCGCGACAAGAATACCGCGTCGAGCAAACCAATCAACGGTGTCACGGCATGGTTCATCGCGGGTCGCCCACAAATACAAGCCGGCCTCAGAATTATCAATCCGGAAACCAGCGTCCAGCAGCGCACCTAATAGTTGTGCGCGACGGCGCGCGTAACGCTGTTTCTGCTCCAGTTCGTGAGCATCGTTATCCAGAGCGGCCACCATTGCCTCTTGAATGGGCCCAGGCACAATGAGACCTGCATGCTTGCGTGCCTGCAGCAGCGCCGAAATGATTTCCGGGTCGCCGGCCAGGTAACCAGCCCGGTACGACGCCAGGTTTGACGTTTTCGACAGCGAGTGGATAGCAAGCAAGTTAGTGGTATCGCCATCACACACCCGTGGGTCCAGAATAGACAGGGGTTGATCTTCGTCTTCGCCTTGCCAACCTAATCCCAGATAACACTCGTCCGAGGCGACGATGACACCACGCGACTGCGCCCAGCCCACTACTTTGCGTAAGTGCTCGATGCCCAAGACTTTGCCTGTCGGATTCGACGGGCTGTTGATATACAACAAATCTGGTTTTGCTGGACCAATTTGGGTAAGCGAATCTGCGCGCAACACATTCGCACCCGCCAACCGCGCAGAAACCTCATACGTTGGGTATGCCAATTCTGGAATGACAACGGACTTCGCTCCCAGCAAAGTGGGCAACCAGGCAATCGCTTCCTTCGTACCAACGACAGGCAGCACGGATTCGGCCTGCATATTATAACGCCGCTGCAAGGCAGCAGAAATGGATGCTCGGAGTTTTTCGGTGCCTGCTGTTTGCGGGTACCCGGGTGCTGCACCAGATTCTGCCAATGCCAATTGAATGCCTGGAGCGACCGGATCAACCGGTGTACCTACAGACAGGTTCACGATCCCGTCGGCATGGGATTCTGCCGTTTTCTTGGCATCGGCCAAGCTATCCCACGGAAAATCTGGGAGCGAAGGTGTGCGCATCATCGTTTCTTATCCTTAATCGGTCGTGTACAGCCGATTTTATCCCAGGCGAGCTGGCGTCGCCCCTGGATGCCACCGGAGATTTAAATCTCGACGTCCTGATTTTGCGGAGGCAGTTTTGTAATCATCGGATGGTCGAAATCTTGTGGTCCTAAGCCCGCAGCTCCGCCCGGAGATCCAAGGTCATCAAAGAAGCCAACGTTTGCATCGTAGTATTCTTCCCACTCATCCGGGGTATCGTCTTCATAGAAAATTGCTTCTACCGGGCAAGCTGGCTCACAAGCACCGCAGTCGACGCATTCATCCGGGTGGATATACAACATGCGCTTGCCTTCATAGATGCAGTCAACCGGGCATTCTTCCACACAGCCGCGGTCCATCACGTCGACGCACGGCTGGGCAATGATATAGGTCATGGGTTCTCCTGAATACTTTGTGCTGTTTCGGTACGACGGCTTCTTCTTTGGTGTTTGTGGTAAGCAATGACCGGCCAAGCTGCTCCTGCCAGGACGGCACACACCAAACCCACCACGTACGCAACCGCAGCTGACGTGGGCAACATCAGCCAAACCACACCCATCCAGATTACCGTGGGAAGTAGCTGAACAAGGTAGTTCGACGACCACAACGTGGCGGTTTTCACCAAAACCAGGCACCAGCCGAAGGCTAATGGGATAGTCCACGGCAGGCTCGTAACCTTGAGTTCGATGGTAGCGGGCAAATACTGCAGACAAAAAACTGCACCGACTGCAGCGAAAATGCTCAGCCAGACGAGGGCTCCGACAACCTCTCCGCGACTGAATTCGGTGCGTATTACTCGTTTACCCACCGATGCTGCTCCTGTGCACGCGCAATCGGCCCAGGACCAAACGGTAGCTGATAATGCTCGGTGCGAGTTATCGGGTAGGCATACAAGTTTGACAGGGCATAAACCCCAGCGAGCGCGTCATCGTGGGTGGTCGTCACGGTCTCTGGATTAACTTCCGAGGCCCGGCCGTCGGCAAGCCACACTTGCGTGGCGTGGGCAGCCATGGCCTCGCGTTTTGCTGTAACTTCCGCCTCAGATAGTTCCAAACCCACATCGGTAATCTCGTCAGTGCCATTGAATAAATATTCCTGGCTGGGCCACTGCCAGCCTGCTGGCAAAGCGAATCGTTTCTGGCCTTCCACAACCCCGTCGCGGTACAAAACTGTCCACCAGACTTCGGGGTCGATGCCGTCGGCATGCACCCGGGATAACGCCTCATGTGTGGCATCATGCGCAGCAATGTGATCCGGATGCCCATATCCTCCGTCAGGACCGTAGGTAATTACCAGATCGGGTTGTTCTGCCCGCAAGAACTTCTCGACGGCAGTGGCTGCACTATCGACGTTATTGACCAATGCCCGTGGATGTTTAGCAGACTCCGACCCTGCCATACCCGAATCACGAAGATTTATTCTTTGGCCACGTACTCGCAAGATATCGAGGGCGTCGGATAATTCATGCAGACGAAACTCGGCTAAATCCTCCACGATTTCCGCTCGCCCAATAATCTCGCCTTCTTCACCATTCGTACACGTCAAAACGGTGACCTGAGCACCTTGCCGAGCGAAACGTGCCAAGGCGCCGCCTGTCCATATTGCTTCATCATCCGGGTGCGCGTGTACCGCCAACACCTTCATTGCTCTACCTCCAGCTACATTTCTGTCTCATGCCGATGCACGGGGTGTCATGGGTTTATAAATCAGTTCAACGTATCAGCAGCATGCGGTTATTAGTTAAGGTTCTGGGATATCCGGTTCCGCGGTCAGTGGAGCTGCAGCCCGCTTATCAGCGGAACCCGTTGGATCTGCTGGACCTGCCAAATCCCAATATGGGGCCAATTTTAACCCGGCAGGCCAGTCGCCTAATTCTGGTTCCGGCCCCACCATACCGCTGCCGAGAATCCGAATTCGTCGCTCATCGAGCACCGGGATGTGCAGGATATGATCCGATTCCAACGTCGAAACCAATTGGCTCGCTCGATCATTATCTACTGCCCCACTAAGCACGTCTGCCCACGCGTTTTCAACCTCGGGTGCACACTGCGGTAACCAATCAGCATATGCAGTGTTGGTCGCTGGTGCACGACAGAGCAACTCATCGGCAATGTTCAATGACGTCGTGCTTGTATCGTTCCAGCTAATTACCGCATCGACAGCACCATCTGGTGCCAATTCTTCGCTGATTGAGACAAAATCATCGGCCACCACTTCCGCGGCTACACCGGCTGCTACCATCCGATCCACGAGAACGCTCGCGGCGGCATTGGCCACGGTATCGGCCGGATCTGCTGCAATCCGAAGCGGGCGCCGGTTGCTCGTCTGTTGCCGCAAAAGGCTTACGTGCTGCTCAGCCACTTCCCCGGGCCCCATCGTGCCATCGCCTACTGCGCCCCCATCGCTACCAACCGTCTTGGCGGCATCGTCCGAGTGTCCAGGAACCCGAAGGTCAGTACGCCGACCAGTCGCCTGCACCGCGAGCGAAGAAATATCGAGCGCACGCGCAAACTCTGCACGCATGTCGTGGTCCCGGAAAATTGGGGATTGGCTCAGTAGCTCCACCTGCAGCTGTCGCGAAGTATTCAAACGGAACACCTGGGTACCTGGTAGAGCACTATACGATAAAAATGTCGTTTCTCCGGGCGTGAGATCAGCGAATGCAATCTGCCCGGAACGCATGAGATTAAGTCCTTGCGCTGGATTGCGAATCTCGGTCAATTCCAGCACGTCGATCCGAGCAGGATCAGCACCCCAGAAACGATCATTGCGGTGCAAGGTTACCTTTCCGCGAGCCCAATCAACGCCGTCAATGTGATAACGGCCTGCGCTAGCAGGGATTTCCCGAGCTGCCGAAAACGGCGCATTCATCAAATGCGCAGGTAATAAATAGTGGAATAATTCGCGCCAGTCATTGACACGTTGCGAGAACTCCACATCGACAATTTTGCCACCGGCGGTAGTCGTGATGTTCGAAATCGCGAAATAGCCAGCAGCACCGACCACCCCCGGCGTGGACGTCATCTGCTGCCACAAATAAATAAAGTCTTCACCCGTGATTGGGGTGCCATCGGACCACTGTGCCTGGGGTGAGATTTCATAGCGTACCTTCTGGACGACGGGCTGGTCCGCCGGATCCACCTGTTGCGTGGATGTGCCTCCCGACGACTCAGATTCGGCCTGGTGCTCGTCGCTTCTGGTGTGGTGTTCACGCACTGGAACTTCTTCTGCGGAATCTAACAGCTCCGTGATTTCACCGTTGACAAACGCCGACGGCAACACAAGCGCGGCGATATCGTCGACGACGGCTTGTTGGTTAGCTTTCAGGTGCGGGTTCAAACCAAAATGGATCGGGTCGATGCCGACACCAACCTGGGACTTTTCCGCTGGATTTCGGCGATGCTCGCGCTCTTCCGCGTCGGATTCACCTGGACGAGACTGCCCTGCTCCGGCTTCTGACGCCGATGGGGTGTCTCCGCGAGCAACATCAGCAGCGCTGGATTCAGCCTCTTGCCCGGTCTCAATTGGTGGTGGGCCAGGATTAGCCACACATGCGGTCAACAAACCAGCAACAGCCACGATGGCACCAGGAAACATTCGACGACGCCGGGTCTTTCCCGAACCAGCATCTGTGTCTTCCGCAGGCAATGCGGCTGTTTCGTGTCTGCGCATCATGGCTGTAAGTATTCTTCTTAGCTCACTTAAGTGCCAAGAGTTCTGGGCTATCTGGCTTGCGTGGCTGTCTGCCTATTTCTGGTTTTTCGCACGAGATGCAGCGCGACGACGCTCAGCAGCGTTAAGCTCTACCTTGCGCACGCGCAGTACCTCTGGCGCAACTTCGACGCATTCGTCGTTGCCACAGAATTCCAGTGCTTCTTCCAGCGACAGAGTCTTGGCTTTTGCCAGGGTGACGGTGGTATCCGCAGAAGCTGCACGCATATTGGTCAGCTTCTTTTCCTTCGTGATGTTGATATCCATGTCTTCATCACGGTTATTGGCACCAACAACCATGCCTTCGTAGGCTTCTGCGCCTGGTTCCACAAAGAAGTTGCCGCGGTCAGCCAGCGACATCAGCGCAAACTGGGTGATCTTGCCGGAACGGTCCGCAACGAGCGAACCGGTGGCGCGAGACTTGATCTGTCCGGCCCACACGTCCATGCCATCGGACATGGAGTTCGCGATACCGGTACCGCGGGTTTCTGTCATAAATTGCGTGCGGAAACCAATCAAACCACGGGCCGGAATGCGGAAGATCATGCGGACCCAGTCGCCTTCTTTGATGTCCATGGATTGCATCTGGCCTTTTCGACCAGCCAACAGCTGGGTCACAGCACCCTGGAATTCGCTCGGGACATCAATAGTGATGATCTCGTAAGGCTCGTGCACCTGACCATCAATGGTTTGCGTGACAACTTCCGGCTTGCCGACGGTCAGTTCGAAGCCTTCCCTGCGCATGGATTCAATCAAGACAGACAACGCCATTTCGCCGCGTCCCTGCACCTCCCAAGCATCTGGCTTTTCGGTGGGCAGCACGCGCAGCGAAACGTTACCGATCAGTTCTTGGTCCAGGCGGTTTTTCAGCAAGCGGGCGGTCATCTTGTCGCCACCGCCGCGGCCAGCCAATGGCGAGGTATTCACGCCGATGGTCATAGAAATTGCTGGCTCATCGACAGCGATGCGTGGCAGTGCCTTCGGAGATTCTGGATCAGCGACGGTATCGCCGATCATAATTTCCGGGATACCAGAGATAGCGACGATATCACCAGCGATTGCTTCTTGCGCCGGCTGGCGGTCGAAACCTACGGTACGCAGCAACTCTGCGACCTTGACAGTAGTGGTCTTTTCATTGCCGTCTTCGTCGTAATGAATCCACGCAACCTGCTGGCCTTTGGTGATCTTACCGGCGTATACACGCAGTAGCGCGAGACGTCCCAAAAAGTCCGAGGAGTCCAAGTTAGTGACGTGCGCTTGCAGTGGAGCATCAACGGTGGCGGATGGTTCCGGCAAAACGTCGTAGATAACATCGAACAATGGCTGCAGATCCTCAGAATCTGGCACATTGCCATCGCCCGGGTTCTCCGTCGAGGCTTTGCCTTCGCGGCCAGAGGCGTACAGGACAGGCAGATCCAGCAGTTCTTCGGCTGCCGCGGCAGCTTCTTCGTCTTCGAGGCCAGCTGCGATTTCCAAGAGTAGGTCTTGGGATTCTTGCACGACGTCGTCGATGCGGGCATCTGGACGGTCCGTTTTGTTGACGGCGATGATCACCGGCAGCTTTGCTTCCAAAGCCTTGGTGAGAACGAATCGAGTTTGTGGCAGTGGACCTTCGGCGGCGTCGACAAGCAGCACTACGCCGTCAACCATCGAGATTCCGCGCTCGACCTCACCACCGAAGTCAGCGTGGCCCGGGGTGTCGATGACGTTAATAATAAGGTCGGCGCCGTCTTTACCCAGCCCCTTACGACGGACCGCAGTGTTTTTCGCGAGGATCGTAATGCCACGCTCTTTTTCCTGGTCATTCGAGTCCATGACGCGATCATTGACTTCGCCATGTTCACCGAACGCACCGGATTGTTCGAGCATTCCGTTGACGAGCGTGGTTTTGCCATGGTCGACGTGTGCGACGATTGCGACGTTGCGGAACTCAGTGTTCACAGTACTCCTGAAAGATTGTGGGTTTTAACGCTTCAACGATACTCGCCTTGCAGCCGACATGCATCTTTCTTGATCGCCCCATCCCCCGCGAGTTCCAACCCCAACCCCGTAAATCGACAACAGCACAATCCCCAATGCGGCAAACAACCTGACAAATAGCCCAGCAAACACCCCGAGAATTAACCATTGCGTTAAGTACTGTGGGCCACTAACCTTATAAAAATTGTGACAGATGTTGCGTTTGTTATTAGAGTGACAATAATAAATACTAAGTAAATCTCACCAGAGGCAAAGAAATACCTGCACAGCCGTTACACTCAGGCTTTGACCGCAGGCAGACTTTATCCCCAAACCCGGTACACGGAGGATCACATGGCCGCAGCCATTCGCCCACGCACCATTATGGCTAGCATTACCGCTGGCTGCGCCCTCATCGCAGCATCGACCCTGCAGGCTCAGGCAGCGCCGATGCCTTCCAGCCTGCCGTCGACGCCCACAATTGAGCATCAGCTCAATGACCTCCACAGCAGCCAGCTCAATGACTTTTTCGAGCGCTTCTCTCCGGTTGACCATTTGGGGCGTCCTACTCCGAAAACAGCCGCACAAATCCGTGATTTCGCCCACCAACCGTGGATTCCACCCCAAGCACGGGATGCAATCTTGCAGGCACTCGATTTCGCCACCGGCGCCGGTGAAACTGGTGGGCCAGACCTGCCACAACAAGGCCCGAGTTTCACACAGTTTGGCTGGCCAACGGTAGCAGGCTCATGCATCAACGGCACACACAACAGCGTCGGCACAGCAATAGCAGTACCGGGGCCAGCGGAAATTCCAGCTCCGGGCGCGCGCGCCCACGAAACCGCCTTCCTATTCACGGCACTAGGAACCGCCCCAGCTGCCCACAGCCAAGATATGCGGGCGCATTGGTTCAACCTGAGCAACGGCAAATACGGTACTGCCGCCTTGGGCAATCACGGCATCAATCCCGAAGGCCCAGCCACCATTTCTGGCGTCGCCGATACTGGTCGCGGAACCATCGTGGCCCTGCTGGAAGGCAGCGTGCACACAGAACACAGTAAGTGCAACTATTTCCCCACCGCAGCCATCATCACCAGTTAAACTTCGTTGAGATCATGCACCCAGTTAAACAAGAAACTTTCGCCACCGAATGCGGCATCAACATCGACCCAAAAGGCTTCCACCGCGTGGTCGATACTTACCATGAAACACAATTCGGTTTGTACATGGCCCGGGGCGCTGATCATCCACAATTCGGTTATTTGGAATCGTGGCTACTGCCAGATCTTTCCCTGCGTGTGAGCATTTTTCACTACCGCCCAGGTTATGAAAGGCCGCAAGACTATTACATTGACATTGTTGATATTAGCAGGGTCGATATCAACAATGCCGATATCAACAATGCCGATATCAGCAACCTAGACGCAGTTACCTCCACCATCCCGCGATCACTATCCGCCGAAACAACGCGTGCTTGGCACACCCGGGATTTATACGTTGACATCGTCTCATTAACTGGGAAGCAAGTCGACGTACTCGATATTGACGAACTCGCAGAGGCCACCGCCGAAGGCCTCATCAGTGCCGAGGATGCCGAACACGCCATCGAGGCCACGCTACGCGCGGTAGAAGGCATTACTCGCCACGATGATAATGTCCTCGCCTGGCTGGATTCTTTGAACATCCCTATTTCCTGGGCGGATCCGGCAACTATTGAGCTCACCCCACCACTACAAAACTAGGCTCCCAGCAGCTAGGCGCCGAGTAACAATGACACCGCCATGATCGCCATGCCCGCTATGAGCCCGTATACGGCGGCATGGTGTCGCCCAGTCACCTCAGCCGTCGGCAAGAGTTTATCCAAACTGATAAACACCATGACCCCGGCGACCGCGGAGAACACAACTCCCAACGCCGCAGGCCCCATGATCGGCATTAATAGAGCAAACCCCACGACGGCACCGAGTGGTTCTGCTAAGCCCGACAAGGTTGCTGCCGCCCACGCTTTCCACCTAGAACCCAGCGCTTCGCGCAACGGGATCGCAACCGCAATGCCTTCCGGGATGTTGTGAATAGCAATCGCTACCGCCACACCGACAGCGATACCAGGCTCTTCCAGGCCAGCGATGAACGTCGCCAAGCCTTCCGGGAAGTTATGAATGGCAATCGCTGCGGCAGTAAACACCCCGGTCTTAAGAAATCGAGCTCTCGGGTCATTTTGCAGCTGTAACGGCTCATGCGGGTTCACGTCTTCGGGAACCAACCGATCGATGATGAGAATCATGAGAATTCCGGCAAAAAATCCCGCGACCGCCCAACCACCAATAGATTCCATGGCCTTCGGTAAGATTTCGACGAACGACACGTAGAGCATGACACCAGCAGATAACCCTAATGAGGCGGCCATAAACGCTGGACCGGGGCGTCTTTTGGCAATTGCAATCGCGCCGCCGATTCCGGTGGAAAGCCCGGCGGCAAGTGTGAGTGCGAACGCGAATAAGATCGTGGAAGTGTCGTACATCGTTTCCCGAAAGTCGGTGACTGATTAAACTAAGCGGTGTTGTATTGCAGAGTGGTATTGCAGATCGTCATTGGCGAAGATCTATTACCAAGCATGTTAAACGTGCCGTGCACATTGCGCGACAGTCAGGGTGATTCAAGTGCAGAATTTTCCGCTGCCAGCTAGCGCCGTCCACATCAGCGACCCGATCGTGGCCGAGCGCGCATTCAGTGCAGCCGTACTCAGCCTGCCCATGGTGCAGGTAGACCAGCCGCAAGGCCGACATGCACGTGAAACTGGCGGGCAGCCAGTCGAAATAGAACTTCCCGTCACTATGACCTTCCACGGAGCTTGGCGCGTCCATGCAGCCACGGGCGTTATTGCCCTGCTTGCCGACGTCGACGCCCTGCGGCCGCTACGCACGGTGAAAATTTCGGCGACTGCACGAATCAGTCTCAGCACCGGCCGGATCCGGGTCGAAATCCTCGCACCCATCGCTCCGTGGATCGTAGCGGTGAACAACCCCGAAGGCCCAGTCGTTGTGGGATCACGGTATTTCCCGGTGCAGTCGGGATATGACATGCGTAATTACGGCACCTCGCATATGTATGCGGTTGTTGCAGGGACCAGCGTGTTTCTCGATGGCAATAAATTAGGCACGCTTGCGCTGCCAGAGCCAGTTGAGTCCCCAATCAACGTACGGACATATTGTGCAGACGGGCAGATGGTGGTGGCACTACCTACCGGTACGCCACGCTTCGTGGAAATACCGGCTTTAGCACAGCCATTAGATATTTACCCGGCCGCGGCGATCGTTCAACCGTTACCGCACGGTAACCGCGTTATTCACCAACCGGTGCTTCCGGAAACTCCGCTTCATGAAGCACCTACAGACGATAAACTTTAAACTTCACGTGCGGCGGACCACTACGGTCCTTTCCACGCAATACCGTGGGAATGAAATCATTCGCCGCCGGGTGATCTTCCAGCTCAGCTAGGTAGCGTTCGTGGCAGGCCAGCGAGGAAATCGCTGCCTGTTCGTCGTCATCACTGACGTAATAAATGTGGTCGGAGTCTATATCGCTGACGATCCAGAATTGCTGAGCTGACCACGCTGGTTCGTCCATATCCCGAAATACCCACGGGTTTGCAGCATCTCGCGTGGCGTCCAGGGCAGCAAGCCCTACTACTCGGTGATCAGCTTGGTTTAGCCCACCCGGCAATTCCATCCCCATGGGCAGCGTCACGATGGCATCAGGTTGGAACTGGCGAATCTTGCGTGCGATGGCCTGTCGTAGTTCGAGGTTATAAACCAAGTGGCCATCCGGGAAGTCTAAAATCTCCAACGAATCCACCCCCACTGCCTGGCACGCATGCCGCTGTTCATCGGCACGCAATGGGCCGCACTCTTCTGGGGCCATCGAAGCAATACCTGCCTCGCCAGAAGTCAGTAGCAAATAACCGACCTCGATGCCTTCTTGCTGGATCCAAGCATGCGATGCCGCCGAGAGACCGTATTCCGGATCATCCGGGTGTGCAACGACCACCAGCACCTTTGTGATGTCAGTGAGCTCCAGCGGTGCAAGTGCGGTGCCACTGTTGCCGCCGTGTTGGCGGGTATGCGAATGATTGTGATTGCGTTTTGTGCTCATGCACCCCATTATGCCGCCCGATTGCTGGCACCGACCTCAGCTACTACAGTTCGCGCTTTTTCACCCAACCAACCACGCTGTAGGTCACGGGCAATAAGATCGCTTCCATCGCGGTCTTCCACACGAACCCCACAACGACGTAATTGATGAGATCAGGCAGCGTACTAATGCCGATCGCGGTAGCAGCGATCAGGCAAAACACGAGGGTGTCGCCGAATTCGCCAACCACGGTAGAGCCCATCAGCCGCTGCCACAACGGTGCCGAGGCGTCACGATTTTTCATCTTCGTCAACACCCAGGCATTCAGCAACTGGCCAACGGCATATCCAGCCAACGACGCTGCGACGATCTGTGGCACCAGCCCCAGCACCGTAGAAAACGCTTCTTGGTTTTCGTAAAAATCCGCCGCGGGTAACCAAATAGCAATATAAAACGCGATGACCGCGCCCAGTGCGGAGGTAAAACCTGTCCAGATCGCAACGCGAGTGGCTTTAAAGCCATAGCATTCTGCCAACACGTCACCAATGACATAGGCGATCGGGAACAAGAAAAACGCACCATCAGTCACCAACGGGCCGATGGTGACGCCTTTACTGGCCGTGATATTCGAAATTACGAACACCACAACAAAAGCCGCTACGAAAATCGGGTATAACCCAGCACGGACTGGGATATACCTCGCTGTGGACTTCTTATCTGCTTGATCAATCAGCGGTTCTGCGGAATTAGTAGCCATTGCGGTTACGCGCCGGTCTTCCAGTCACACACGTCGCCGTCCTGCATAATGTAGTCCTTGCCTTCCAAACGCACCTTACCTGCGTTGCGGGCAGCAACCATCGAGCCAGCTTCATCCAAGTCAGAAAACGACACGATCTCGCCTTTAATGAAAGTTTTTTCGAAATCGGAGTGGATCACGCCAGCTGCCTGTGGTGCGGTAGCGCCTTTTTTGATGGTCCAGGCACGGGCTTCTTTCGGCCCTGCCGTCAGGTAGGTCTGCAATCCCAAGGTTTCGAAGCCGGCACGAGCCAGCGTATTCAGTCCTGGTTCATTTTGTCCGACAGATTCCAAAAGCTCAGCGGCTTCGTCTTCTTCCAGCTCCAACAGCTCGGTTTCGGTTTTCGCGTCCAAGAACACACAGTCTGCTGGTGCAACCAGTTCCGCCAATTCCGCGCGCTTCGCCTCGTCGGTCAGTACTCCCTCATCGGAGTTAAAGACGTACAAAAACGGCTTGGTGGTCATCAGGTGCAGCTCACGCAGTGGAGCTAGTTCAATTTCACCGTTTTTGGCCGCTGCATACAGGGTGCGATCATCTTCCAGAATTGCGCGAGCTGCTTTCGCTGCTTCGACAACCTCGCCTAAATCTTTATTCTTTTTCGCGTCCTTTTCCAGCCGTGGCAGCGCTTTTTCCAGTGTCTGCAGGTCCGCTAGAATCAGCTCAGTGTTGATGATCGAAATATCGCTGGTGGGATCCACCTTGCCATCCACGTGGATCACGTTGTCGTCGGCAAAGGCGCGGACCACCTGGCAGATCGCATCAGCCTCGCGGATATTCGACAAGAAAGCATTGCCCATGCCTTCGCCTTCCGAGGCACCTTTCACAATGCCAGCAATATCAACGAAGGACACGATGGCTGGCAGGATACGTTCTGAGGAAAAGATTTCTGCTAAACGGCGCAATCGCGGATCCGGCAATTCCACCTGGCCGACGTTGGGCTCGATGGTGGCGAACGGGTAGTTCGCTGCCAAAATTTCGCTACGGGTCAGGGCATTAAACAAAGTGGACTTGCCGACGTTGGGCAATCCGACGATTCCTAAAGTAAGACTCACAGCGCTCATCCTAACTTATTAGCTGCACAAGCTTCGACCTTTGGGCTTTCTCGCCTCGCTGCTGTGAATAAGGCATGATAATAGACGTGAGTACGAAGCCAAACCGAACAAACGATTCCGTAGAAGCGGAGTCTGCTCCGCAGGATATCGAGTGGTCGGAAATCACACCGCACCCACCAGGCGATCAAGTCGATCGTTCAGTGGTGCTCGGCCACGTCATCAAGCAGGCCGCCACCTGGGCGCTGCGCCTTATTATCTTGGGTGCTTTTGTCTACTTTTTGGGCCGCATTCTCGGTCGTTTCTGGGCAGGCGTACTTCCGATCACTTTTGCGCTGATCATCTGCACGGTTTTGGCTCCCATCTCAAGCCGTTTGCGCAAAGCGGGTTTTCCCAGTGCACTCGCGGCATTAGTGACGTTGGGTGGATTCGTCGGTCTGGTCAGCGGCACCATTTTTTATATTGCGCCGGATTTTGTGCGTCAATCCCAGGGGCTTTACTTACAGACGGTTGAAGGCATCCAACGCGTGCAGGTCTGGCTACAAGGTCCGCCGCTGCATCTCAATAGTGAAGACCTATCCAACGTCATTGAAGAAATATTCACTTGGTTACAGGAACAGGCCGACACCATTGTCGGCGGTGTATTCGCTGGTATAGAGACCGCAACATCGGTGGTTATCACTATTTTCGTGGTCTTGGTCTTAACGTTTTTCTTTCTCAAAGACGGACATAAATTCCTGCCTTGGCTACGCCGCGCCACTGGACGTCGTACCGGCTGGCACTTGACCGAGCTGTTCACCCGCGCATGGCTCACCCTCGGCGGATTCATCCGCGCACAAGCGTTGGTATCGCTGATCGACGCGGTGTTCATCGGCCTCGGCTTAGTCATCATCGGCGTGCCTTTGGCTTTAGCTCTTGCGATCATCACCTTCATGGCGGGATTCATCCCCTTCGCCGGTGCTATCACCGCAGGCGCCTTGTCGACGCTGATCGCGCTGGTGAGTCTCGGTTTCACCGAGGCAATTATCGTGTTGATCGTCGTCGTCGCTGTCCAACAAATCGAAAGCAATATCCTATCGCCGTGGTTCCAGGCACGCGCGATGAACCTGCACCCAGTCGTCGTTTTAATCTCTGTGATCACAGGCGCCGCCCTGTTTGGTCTCATCGGTGCGTTTTTGGCCGTACCAGTCGCCGCGATGGTCGCGGTCTGCTACCGCTATATTCAGGATCTGCTGACATTGGATTCTGGAGAACGCCGCGCCCGCGATATCACTTCGGTCACCATCGCAGGTGAGCTCGCTGCGAAGTTTACCGAAGATAATGGCCGCAGCCTGCGTCGTACTTGGCGCCAAGATGGCAGCTCGCAGGCCCACGCCCACGAGGATGCCGCCAAATACACTAAAGAAGCCACAATCCATCTAGACGACGATCTCGAAGATCACTTAGAAAAACGCATCGATCTGGATGCACGTCCACAAAACAACAATGCAGAACGCCACGAACACCGTCTTGCCACCGAACGTTTGGAACGTTGGTGGTCGAAGCTGTCGCAATCCAGACCAACCGACCGCGACAGCAGCGAGAAAACCTAAGCAACACGAAGATCTTCGAGTAATTTCATGACTATCTCCGCCACCTCCATCGTTGGCATGATCATTGCGCTTCTTTTGGGCATCGCGCTCGGGTGGTTTGCCCATGGCAGCCGCCAACCGCACAACACACTGCGGCTGCCTGTCGGCGCCTCTGATACAGAACCTGCCCCAAACGGCTCAGTTCCGGACGGCTCAGTTCCGGCAGGCCCGGAACCGGCCGCACTAACGCCTGCCCTGGAGTCACTGGCGGTCGTCGAACGCTCACTGGCAAATATCGACGGCCAGTTGCGCGCAATGGAATCAGAGCGCAGCCACACCGCGGCTTCGCTGAGCAGTCAAATGCAAGCGCTATCTCGTACCTCCACCCGCTTGAACGAACGGACTGATCAGCTGGTCAATGCGTTACGCAGCCCAAACGTACGCGGGCGCTGGGGTGAGATGCAGCTCGAGCGCGTCGTCGAGCTGGGTGGCATGGTTGAGCATTGCGATTTCAGTGCGCAAGCAACTGCGCGGCTGGGCGAAAAAATCGTGCGCCCGGACATGATCATCCATTTGGCGGGTGGTAGACAGATCGTCGTCGATGCCAAAGTACCGTTTTCTTCGTATCTAGATGCGCTGGATACTAATGATCCAGAAGAACACGCCGGCTATTTGCGTCGGCACGCGCACTTATTACGCACACACGTGGCGAATCTTTCCGCCAAGCCTTATCTCGATGCTTTCCAGCCGAGCCCGGAGTTCGTCGTCATGTTCGTGCCCGCGGATCCATTTCTGGATTCTGCCTTGAATACTGACCCAGACTTGCTGGAATACGCTTTCGAGCGCAATATCGTGATCGCAACGCCGACCAGTCTCTTCGGGTTGCTGCGCACGGTCGCGTTGGGGTGGCGCCAAGAAGATTTTTCCGATAAAGCAAAAGAAATTCACGAGCTAGGCAGACAATTTTATTCTCGGCTGAATACCGTTGGAGAGCACTATAATCGCGTGGGCCGAAGCCTCGACAAAGCAGTAGAAGCGTACAATTCAACCCTTTCCTCGCTGGATTCCCGAGTGATGGTCACGGCACGGCGACTCGCCGAGATGGGGGTGAGCTCACGAGAGGCAACCAAGCCGTACCACGCTGCACAGCGAGCTCGGCACAGCGTCACACATCCATACACTGATGACGGAGAGCTGGGGGTAAGCTCCACCCCGCTAAACCCAGATGTCGCAGACTATCGCGGCCCTAACTTGGGCTAAGATAATCGATTGTGTCTACCCAGTCTCGAAGGTCCCCCGCGCCAGGTTTCACCGGCCTGTCGTTGCCGCTTGCACTCGTACTAGTGCTGGCCGCCAGCGTGACAGGATTATTGCTGAGTATTTTAGCTAATGGCCTCGGCTGGCCGTTTTTGTTGTGCTTTTTAGTCGCTGCAGTATTTGTCACGCTGTTTGTGGAGCCTGAATCGCTGTTTCTTACCGTGGCACCACTGCCCTTATTTTTTGGCATTTTCGCGTTTTTCACTTCGTGGGCCAGCAACGCAGCTGCAGCGCCAGAAGGGGCAAATTGGGCTTCTCGGACGATGGTGTGGACATCAATTTATGCGGTGGTCGAATACTTCCCAGCGCTCGCATTGATCACAGCGGCCACGATAGCCATCGCGGTTGTACGTATCATGCTGTTGCGCGGGCAGGCCAAGATTCATGACCGCTCACATCGTCAGCGACGCACCAGCCAGCGGGAATCTGACCGCCGTAATATCCGCTCGGCATCCCGGGCCCGTGAGCGCACCAACCGAGTCACGGTGGAAGAGCTCATGGCCCGCAATCGCGCTGATAACGCTACGCGATCGCCTATTCGATCCTCGCGTTTGCCACAATCACAAACCGGAAATCGGCTGCACCCACAACCAGAGCCGCAACGACAACCACAACGGCAGCCAGAACGACAACCACAACAACAGCGTCGAAATGCGGAGACCGAAAACGGACAGACAGAATATATCCGGCCAGCAGAACCACGGCGTACGGTTAACCGGCGGTCTACTTACCGGCAGACTGCCACTGACGCACAAGATAATAATTCCAGCAGCACAACGCGGCAACGTAGAACAAATCAGCCGCGTTATTAACACAGTTAGTGAATAACGCGGCCGATTAAATGGGGCTTAGTAGCTTAATTGTGGGCCGGTTTTTTCCGATTGCGATTCCGCGCTGGACGCAGATCGCGGGGCAATGAAAATTGGATGGTTTCGGTAGTCGTCGTCACTTCTTTGACACGAGAATAACCGCGCTGATCCAACCATTCGACGACGTCACGCACCAATAATTCCGGCACCGAAGCACCACAGGTTACGCCGACGGTTTCCACGCCATCCAGCCATTCTTCTTTGATCTCGTCGGCAAAATCCACCAAATACGACGCTGTGGAACCGGCATCAAGCGCGACTTCAACTAGACGCTTGGAATTCGATGAATTGGTGGAACCCACCACGATCATCAATTCGCAATGCGGAGCAATCGCACGTACCGATTCCTGACGGTTTTGCGTCGCATAGCAGATATCGTCGCTCGGTGGGTTTTCCAGGTGTGGGAAACGCTCGCGCAACTTGTTCACGATATCCATGGTTTCAGTGACCGACAGCGTGGTTTGTGAAAGCCACACAATTTTTTTATCCACCAGTGATTCCGGTAGCTGGTCCACGCCCTCGACGCCGTCGACAAGATACGTTACTTCTGGTGCGTGCCCAGCGGTACCTTCGACCTCCTCGTGGCCTTCGTGACCAACGAGCAAAATATGGTAGCCATCCCGGGCAAAGCGTTCCGCTTCCCGGTGCACCTTGGTCACCAGCGGGCAGGTTGCATCAAGCGTGAGCTGCTTACGCTCCGAGGCTTCGGCACGCACAGCCGGTGAGATTCCGTGCGCAGAAAACACCAAGTGCGCACCTTCAGGCGCTTCTTCGGCTTCATTGACGAAAATAACGCCTTTCTTTTCGAAGGATTGCACCACGTATTTGTTGTGCACAATTTCTTTGCGCACGTAGATGGGCGCGCCATATTTTTCTAAGGCCTTTTCCACCGTCTCAACGGCACGGTCCACTCCGGCGCAATACCCTCGGGGGGCCGCGAGGAGAACATTGGGTTCTTGCACAGCCTGTTCAGTCATGTCTTCCAGGGTATCCAATACGTCAACACCCAGTACAATGGGCGAGCATTAGGACGGCTTCTTCAGGTCGGCCAGCACATACTCGTCGTGAAGCGAAGGGATCATTGTTGAGTAGACCACCCGCAACATTCGAGAATCCATGGTCAGTCAGCACTGTTAATACCGAGGTCAAAGGCTGGATTGAGCGGCTTGGCTATTTGTGGGTGGAAGGTCAGCTCACCCAAATCAATATGAAGCCTTCGTGGAAGCTGTCCTACCTTACACTGCGCGATGTGAACCAAGAAATGTCGGTCTCATTGACGGCTTCGACGGCGTTGTTGCAAAACTTACCGACCCCGATCAAAGACGGCGACCGCATCGTGGTTTATGGCAAGCCCGCGTTTTATGCCGGCCGGGGTTCATTTTCGCTATGGGTCACCGAAATCCGGCATGTCGGGGTTGGCGAATTACTGGCCCGTATCGAAAACCTGCGTCGGGCATTGGCTGCGGAGGGGCTTTTCGACGCCTCGCGGAAGCTGCCACTTCCTTACCTTCCGCGCACCATCGGTTTGATCACTGGCCGGGGTTCGGCGGCAGAGCGCGACGTGTTGTCTGTCGCCCGCGACCGGTGGCCACAGGTTAATTTCCGGGTTCTCAACACCGCCGTGCAAGGCGCCCAAGCCGTCAGCCAGGTGATCGAGGCACTAGAGAAATTGGATGCCGATGATGAGGTGGATGTCATCATCATCGCACGCGGTGGCGGCAGTGTCGAGGATCTTTTGCCGTTTTCGGAAGAAGCGCTGCAGCGCGCTGTGTCTGCCGCAAGCACACCGGTGGTTTCGGCGATTGGGCACGAGCCTGATTCCCCGGTCTTAGACAATGTGGCTGATCTTCGCGCAGCAACCCCAACGGATGCGGCTAAACGGGTGGTCCCGGATGTTGCCGAGGAGCACGCGCTTCTCGACGAAGCACGCGCCCGCATGGCACAAGCCGTCGGTCAGTGGGTGGCCCGGGAACGGAACAATCTGGATTCGTTGCGTTCTCGTCCTGTCCTGGCGGACCCGCGCACGCCCATTAATGCCCGGCGCGATGAGCTCGACACTGCGCTAAGTTCAATTCGGCGCGAGATGCGGCATGTGCTCGGTCAAGAGACTTCTCGGGTGGCTGCATTACGCGGACAGGTTTCGGCGTTGGGTCCGGCATCGACCTTGGAGCGTGGTTATTCCATCGTGCAGGTGCTTCCGCGTGACGGTGATGCGGAAGTGGTGACCACCATCGACCAGTCGCCTCCGGGTTCCCAGCTACGCATTCGTGTCTCTGATGGCTCGATCACTGCGGCGGGCATGGGAACCCAACGCGCGGATTAGCCCGTTGATAAACCAGCATCGCTGTTAGCGAGTTAGCCAGTGAGCAAATTATTTTCAAGAAAGGTTGCACCATGAACGATTCTTTTGGCACCGGAAACCCGAGCGAGCAAACCCCTGTCGACAACCTCAGCTATGAACAAGCCCGCGACGAGCTCATCGAAACGGTGAAAATCCTGGAGCTGGGACAGATGGGTCTGGATGAATCACTGAAGTATTGGGAACGCGGCGAGGCGTTGGCTAAGCGTTGTGAAGAGCATTTAGACCGCGCCAGTAAACGCGTCGATGAGGCGATGAATGCCCGGGGCGGTCGGGATCACCACGATGCTGATACTGATGCTGATGTGAATGGCGATTCTTAAGGCTGGTTGCCGTCCAGAAGCTCTCGCATAAAACGCCGCTCATCATTTCTGTGTAGCGTAGATAACGTTACTGTGGCCAGTACCGGTAGCAGGGCGATTTTCTGGAAAGGAATACCATTGAGCACGGAAAACGATACTCGAATTGATTTTCTCTATTTGTCTGAGCAGGACATGATCGACGCCGGGGTTACTGACTCTGCTCAGTGCGTCGAGGCGATGGAAGAAACTCTTATTTTGCTCGCTGAAGGCGATTACCGCATGGCTGGAGCTACTGCGAATTCGCACGGCGCGCAGATCAGTTTTCCGGCTAATCCTGAACACAAGTCCATGCCTGCCGACGGTCCGGATCGCCGTTTCATGGCCATGCCGGCATATCTCGGGGGCCGTTTCCGTAATACTGGCGTGAAATGGTACGGCTCGAACGCAGAAAACCGGAAGAAAGATCTGCCCCGTTCCATTCACGTCTTTGTTCTTAACGACGCCGAAACCGGTGCTCCATTGTCGATTATGTCGGCGAACCTGCTTTCGGCCTATCGCACCGGAGCTGTCCCAGGCGTTGGTGTCAAGCACTTAGCGGTGGAGAATGCGGAAACCGTGGGCATCATTGGTCCTGGTGTGATGGCCCGGACCATCCTCGGTTCTGCTATTTCGCAGCGGCCATCCATTAAACATGTGAAGTTGAAAGGCCGCAGCGCTGGCTCTACAGAGAAGGCTGCGGACTGGATCCGTGACAATTACGACGTCAAGGTCACTGTGGTTGATTCTGAGCAAGCGGCCATTGAAGGTTCAGATATCTGCATTTCCGCAACGACGACATCAGCAGATGGCCCGGAAGCTTATCCGTATTTCAAAAAAGAATGGATCAAACCAGGTGCCTTGTTGCTCTGCCCTGCAGCAGCGCGTATGGATGAAGATTTCCTGGCATCTGACGAGTGCACCCTGGTCTGGGACTATGAAGGCCTGTATGACGAGTGGTACCGGGAAAACGGCCCAGGCCAGACGTATAAATCACTCGGCATCATTGGCAGCCACTGGTATGACATGATCAAAGAGTCGCGGTTGGATCCACAACAGATCACCAATATGGGTGATATTGCCTCGGGCAAGGCTGTTGGCCGAGAAAACGATGAGCAGATTATTTGTTATTCGGTGGGCGGTATGCCGGTCGAAGACGTCGCGTGGGCAACGGATGTGTACCACAATGCGGTGGACAAAGGCATTGGCACCTCACTTAACTTGTGGGATGTCCCGGCGCTGAAGTAGCACTCCGCGCTTGCGCAGACGCCTTCCAAGCGACGCGTCTGCTACCAATCCTTTTGCTACCAACCCT
Source organism: Corynebacterium sp. LaCa_70 (assembly GCF_058182015.1). Lineage (NCBI taxonomy): Bacteria > Bacillati > Actinomycetota > Actinomycetes > Mycobacteriales > Corynebacteriaceae > Corynebacterium > Corynebacterium sp. LaCa_70. The sequence goes on along the minus strand of NZ_CP190914.1, from coordinate 881,924 downwards.
CTTACTATTGATACTTCTACTTCTGCTGAACATCGATAATTCTGCGAGGAGCAGCCGTGGCAGTCACTACTGTGACCGAGTTATTGGACTATTTTGAAGCCCATTCCGTCGAATTTTTGGACATGCGCTTTACTGACTTGCGAGGCATAGAACACGCACTGACCATTCCCGCTAGCGCATTTACCGAAGAGGCGGCGAATGAAGGATTTGCCTTTGACGGGTCTTCTATCGACGGCTTCGCAACAGTCGATGAATCCGACATGATGCTGCACCCGGATATTTCGACCGCTTATATCGATCCTTTCCGGGCACGCAAGACCGTCAATATGAAGTTTTTCGTGCACAAACCGGATTCCGATGGTGCAGCATACTCCAGAGACCCGCGCAGTATTGCACGGCATGCTGAGGAATATCTGAAAGAAACTGGTATCGCTGATACCTGCTATATCGGCTGCGAGGCGGAATTTTTCGTCTTCGATTCCGTACGCTATTCCACCGCGGTCAACTCTGCATTCCACCATGTCGATTCCGACGAGGGCTGGTGGCGTTCCGGGGAAAAGACCATGGTCAATGGCGAACCAAACCGGGGAAACCAAATACAAATCAATGATGGCTATTTCCCCGTCGCCCCGTACGACAAAACCATCGCGGTGCGCGACGAGATCGCGCATCACCTCACCACCTGCGGTTTTGAAGTTGAGCGCTTTCACCACGAAATTGCCACTGGCGGCGTGCAAGAAGTCAACTACAAGTTCAACACCTTGCTAGCAGCCGGCGATGATCTGCAAACGTTCAAATACATCGTGAAAAATACCGCCGAAGCGATGGGGCAAACCGCGACGTTCATGCCCAAGCCATTGGAAAACGACGGCGGTTGCGGCATGCACGCGCACCAGTCGCTGTGGAAAAACGGCGAACCGTTGTTCTATGGCGACGGCTACGCCGGACTCTCTGACCTAGGGCGCTGGTATATCGGTGGGCTGCTCAAACACGCAGGTGCAGTGTTAGCATTTACCAATCCGACAGCGAACTCCTACCGGCGTTTGTATTCCGGTTTTGAAGCTCCGGTTAACTTGGCGTATTCGGAATCAAACCGTTCGGCAGCGATTCGAATTCCAGCAGCTGGTAACAGCCCGGCAGCCAAGCGCTTAGAATTCCGTGCTCCAGACCCTTCGGGTAACCCCTATCTGGGTTTTGCCGCGCAGTTGTTAGCTGGGCTGGACGGGATTCAGAACCAGATTGATCCAGGACCACCAGCAGATTTCGATTTATCTGCTGCCGACAGCGACCAGGCCCAGAACGTCAAGCGCGTGCCGTATTCCCTAGAGCGTTCCTTGGAAGCATTGGATAGCGACCGCGAGTTCCTCACCCGAACCGGGGTGTTTAGTGATTCGCTGATCGACGCACACATCCAGTTGAAATACGACAAAGAGATCATGCCGTTGCGCAAAGGCCCAACACCGAAGGAATTCGAGCTGTATTACAACGTGTAATGGTTCCTCGGCTTTCCTTGGCTTGCGCTCGGCGAGCCGATTAAGCAGGCTGATAAGCCTCAGCCTGCAGGGTTGCCTCGATGATCGTGGCGAATTCGTCATCCGATGCCACTCCGTCGAAAAGCACCGTCGTGCCGTCTTTTTCCATGCCCCACAACCTGCTCACCGAATCATCATCGGCGAATTTCAGCGTGACCTCGCGGCCAGAGACCTGCCGGGTTTCCTCATGCGGCCGGTACTTACTATCAAAGGCTTGTAGTGCCTGGTCGAGGGGAACACTAGTCTGCGCAATCTGGATGAAGCCGCGTTCTGCAGTAACCCAGCCAACGACGGTCGACGATTCACCATCGATCAGCTTCCGTCGTGCGGAATTCGGCACCCAATTATCTGGCGTGTCTGGAAAAAAGATGTCATAGTCGGCGGCGCGAGCTTCGTTATCGATAAAAGCCTGCGGGTCGACCTCATGAACAGGCTCAAACTCCGGTTCACCGGGGCTATATGACCAGAGGCCGGTCGGTGCGACCACCACGATCATGGCAATAACAATGACGGCGACAGAGATCACCATGTCTCGGCCGCCTTGAAAAATTGCAGGTTTTTTAGATTCGCCAGCCACGTTCAACAGTATGGCATGACGAGCGTATTTTGTCGCCTTATTAGCCCTCTATAGGGTGCGCCCCACAACAGTTGACCAATTTAGTGGAACAATGGAAATAATGTTTGTGCTCGTGCTAGCTGCCTAGGACGTGCATACACGAAAAACACTTGAACCGTACTAGAGCTAAGGCTCATGACACAGGAGGATTCATGTCCGCTCCCACCTCGTATATTCCTGACCGCAACCTTGCCATGGAGCTGGTCCGCGTCACCGAAGCTGCTGCTTTGGCCTCGGGCCGCTGGGTAGGTCGTGGCCAGAAAAATGAGGGCGACGGTGCAGCAGTAGATGCCATGCGCAGCCTGATTAATTCGGTGCACATGGACGGCGTTGTCGTGATTGGCGAGGGCGAAAAAGACGAAGCTCCGATGCTCTACAACGGCGAAAACGTCGGCACGGGTGAAGGCCCGCAGGTTGACATTGCCGTCGACCCGGTGGACGGCACACGGTTGATGGCAGAAGGCCGTCCGAATGCCATTTCCGTGATTGCCGCTGCAGAACGCGGCACCATGTTTGATCCATCCGCGGTCTTTTACATGAACAAGATCGCAGTTGGCCCAGAAGCGCGTGGCGCGATCGACATCAACGCATCCGTAGCAGACAACATCGCTGCCGTCGCCAAGGCCAAGGGCATCAAGATCGCAGAGATGAACGTCGTCGTGCTGGACCGTCCACGCCACGAGAAGCTGATCAAAGAAATCCGTGACGCAGGCGCCAAAGTGCGCTTGATCATGGACGGTGACGTCGCAGGCGCTATTGCAGCGGCACAATCGCATGATTCAAACACCGTGGACATGATGATGGGTATTGGCGGTACCCCAGAAGGCATCATCACAGCTTGTGCCATGAAGTGCATGGGTGGCGAAATTCAGGGCAAACTCTGGCCGCAGAGTGAGGAAGAAGCCGAAAAGGCACGCGCTGCTGGACACGACCTGGACAAGGTGCTGACCACCGATGACTTGGTGTCCTCCGACAACTGCTACTTCGCGGCCACTGGTGTCACCGACGGCGATATGGTCCGCGGGGTGTCCTACCGACCTGCCGGTGCAGTGACCCGCAGCTTGGTAATGCGTTCAAAATCCGGCACCACCCGTTATGTCGAATCAATCCACCAACTGGCTAAGCTGCAGGAATACTCCGTGGTCGATTACAGCGGCAAATAATCAGTAACTTCTACGGGAAATAATTCCCAAACGCTGGAATACTGGTAGGCAGCACGGGCTTGGGCTTATGCCTCAAGTTCACGGCTTGACGTTCACAGCTTGGCCCGGTGCATAACTACACAGATGCACATTTGCACGTATTACGCACTTACGTATTGAGTTGAAGGTGAGAAGATGACCGAGCAAGAATACCGCATCGAACACGACACGATGGGCGAAGTTAAGGTTCCGAAAAACGCTTTGTGGCGCGCACAGACCCAGCGTGCGGTGCAGAACTTCCCTATTTCTGGTCGTGGGCTAGAGTCTGCACAGATCCGCGCGATGGGGCTTCTCAAAGCTGCGTGTGCGCAGGTTAATAAGAACAACGGCTCGCTGGATGCTGACAAGGCCGATGCCATCATTGCCGCTGCTAAGGATATTGCGTCCGGCAAGTACGACGACGAATTTCCGATCGACGTTTTCCAGACTGGTTCAGGCACTTCGTCGAACATGAACACCAACGAGGTCATCGCCTCCTTGGCAAAGCAGGCTGGCACCGAGGTCCACCCAAACGATGACGTCAACATGGGCCAGTCCTCGAACGACACCTTCCCGACGGCTACCCACGTCGCAGCAACCGAAGCTGCCGTGAAAGATCTGATCCCTGGTCTCCAACAGCTGCACGATTCGCTGTTGAAAAAGGCCAAGGAGTGGAAGGACGTCGTGAAGTCCGGCCGCACCCACTTGATGGACGCCGTGCCTGTCACCTTGGGACAGGAATTCGGCGGTTATGCTCGCCAGATCGAGTTGGGCATCGAGCGCATCAAGGCCACCCTGCCACGCCTGGGCGAACTGCCTATCGGCGGTACCGCTACCGGAACCGGCCTGAACACGTCCGCTGACTTCGGTGCACAGGTTACCGAGGAGCTCAAGAAGCTAACAGAGCTCGACGAACTGCGCGAGGCCGTCGACCACTTCGAGGCACAGGCCAACCGCGACGCACTCGTGGAATTCTCTGGTGCTATGAAGGTCGTCGCTGGCTCGTTGTACAAGATCACCAACGACATCCGCTTGATGGGTTCTGGTCCACTGACTGGCCTGGGTGAGATTCGTCTGGCTGATCTGCAGCCTGGTTCTTCCATCATGCCGGGTAAGGTCAACCCAGTTCTCTGTGAGACCGCTACCCAGGTTTCCGCCCAGGTCATTGGTAACGATGCCGCTGTTGCCTTCGGTGGTACACAGGGTCAGTTTGAGTTGAACGTCTTTATCCCGATGATGGCCCGCAATGTGCTGGAATCGGCTCGTCTGCTGGCAAACACCTCTCGCGTATGTGCTGAGCGCCTGATTGATGACATTGAACCAAACCGCGAGATGATGAAGACTTCCGCGCAGTCTTCCCCATCGATCGTGACCCCGCTGAACTCGGCGATCGGTTACGAGAACGCCGCAAAGGTGGCTAAGCACGCACTCGCCAAGGAAATCACCATCCGTGAGGCCGTCATTGACCTGGGCTTCGTTGGCGATGACTTGTCTGAAGAAGAGCTGGACAAGCGTCTCGACGTTCTGGCCATGGCGAACACGGACCGCGATCGCTTCTAGCGCACCGCTGGCTCTCAACTCCAGCTCTTAATGTAGGTAGCTGTGAACGCAGCACCTTCTACGTAGCGCCGCTATGTTTGCAACGCTGCATTGCTGTCGCGCCCCGGGCTTACTGCCCGGGGCGTTTTGCGTCCGCTAGTGTCTCTTGAGTTCAGAGGGCCGTTGCAACAGCGACAGCTCATTCGGTGCATGGCCGCTAATTTTGGTCGCTATTAATTCCTGTGTTCGGGGACCTGCCAGTTATTATTAGCCAATGACTTTGCCAGCTTGCCCCGAATGCACCAGTGAGTTCACCTACGAACTCCCACCCATGATCGTCTGCCCCGAGTGTGCACACGAGTGGAACCCAAGCACTGATTCACATGACGAGGCCACGACGCCTTCCAACTCAGTTATTAAGGACAGCGTGGGTAATGAGCTTGCCGACGGTGACTCCATCACGATTACCCAAACTGTGAAGGTCAAAGGCGCTCAGCAGGCGCTGAAGTCTGGCACAAAAGTGCGTAATATTCGGCTCAATTTTGATGCTGGGACGGGCCTTGAAGACCACAACATCGATTGCAAGATCGATGGTTTCGGCGCGATGACGTTGAAGCCAGCTGTCGTAAAGAAGTCTTAAGTTCTCAGATTTGGTGCCGCTTTAGAAGCGTTGTACTCCACCTTGGATAAGATCCACCGCAGCGCTGAGCCCCCCCCCCCCCCCAAATTAGGGTAAAACCGGGAGCCGTTACATCATTCCATCAGCGGCATTTCTGAGAATGATTCCCACCCTCGGTTCGAACAGGCTCCCGCCTTTCAAAAGTCATCCACGGGGCACACCATTCCTCCAGCTCCACCGCGAACCACCCTGGGCTCACACCATAGGAAAACTGTAGGTTACCCGTTTTAATGACACTACCCTTGGAAAATACAAAACATTCGAATGGATGCACATAGCAATACCCACCGCAACAAGTTGTTTTATAACAAAAATTTCACATTTAAAATTGCCGTCGAACGCATCCCCGAATCAATATTTATATTTGATACTTATCGAAATTTGTTGATTAATCACATAATCTCACAGCACTGCCCCTGGTGGGACAAATCACGGGGTTTCATGCACAATGAATCCTGGCGAACGGATCACAATCGCTTGATCATTCGCTGAGAGCACGTTTGTAATCACCGGCAATAAGCGGGGGATCATTGATGCAGTTACTCCGGAACGGCCTCATGCAGGCGACCGATTCAGCGTTAAGCTTTGGCGCGGCTAGCGTGCATTGGGGGAACGCTGCTAACCGCGGTGGCCAAGGCTTATTCACTGATTGGCACGTCTCGGGGCCAAGGACTGCATCAATTGCTCGGGCACAGCCTGCGAAGACCAAGGAGGCCCGAGAAGCGGTTGCGGCCGGGACCGCCTATTCAGCGGATACACGTTGGGGGCTATTTCGTGTATCGCCAGCGTGCTCTCGGAAAGCGCTTTCGGGGGCGCTTTCCAGAAGGCGACGGGATTCCGGCCCACAGGGGGTTTAAAGCAATCAATGCACCGCATCGATTGCTCGGGCCGGAATCCGGCTGATTTAGAAAATTCCATAGCGATTGGTTCGCGAGAGCGCCCCAGATCTCACCACGGTGTTGGTCTGGGGCGCTTTCGCGTATACCCGGGGTTCCGCAGGAACTGAAATATTTTCTTTTCTTGGGAACCCTGAACCAAACCACAAAGTCTAACCACATTGTGAGACCATTACTCCGCTAATGACCAAGGCCACGCGGTTGTGAAAGAAAAGGGGAATTCGATGAGCTGGAACCGAATAGGCTTGGCGACGACGGTGCTAACCGGCGTCTTCGTTGCCGGATGCAGCCCAAATAGTGCTTCCACTGACGCACAAGGTGGATTAAGCCACGATTCAGATAAGACTGCAGAAACCGGGTCTGCGGCACGAGAAGATTCAGCTCAGAACTCTTCAGGCAACGTTGAGTTCGCTGACTGGGTACCAGAGCGAGGTCCCACCGATCGACATGCCCCAGGCTTCGAATTATTCAACCTCTGCGACGAAGCACCGGATGAGGTGTGGGAAAAAGCCGGGCTGCATTTTCACCCGGAACTTTCTGAAACAACCGATCTCGGCACTCATATAACTTGTTTTCGAGGCATGTCAGCAGATCGATATGAATCTTATCCGACAGGTGAAGCAGGGAATTTGGCTATTACCGTTGATGACTATTCAAAGGCTGAGCTTGAGGAAGACAGAGAGATTCTCGATATACCGATCGAGTCAAAACTCCCTGGCGTTCACTTCCGCGAATTAATAGACAGTAATGAATGCACAGCCGGGCTCGAAACTGTTTCAGGGCGCATCAACGTTGGTGATTCTGGTAAAGATCGAGGACTTTCAATGCAAGAAAGCTGCAAGCTCGCACTAGATTACTTGGAAATAATTCTTCTCAAATAAATACGTACTGGGGGGTTAAATAATGGGAATCAATATTTCAATCGACTCACTATCGGGTGTCGAAGATAAATTATTAAGCTTATCGGCGATGTCGAAACAAGCTAGCCAAAAGAGCGCACGTACGCGTTTATCCGCGGCCTTTTCACAGATCCCAGGCCTCGGGTTCCTCGCCGCGGAACACGGCAGGACCCTTGCAGGAAATCCTGGGTCAGCGGCCGACGAATTCGACTCGCTACACAACAAACTGGCTTGGGCCGCTAACAACCTGCACAATTTAGCAGATGCTGTCTATGAGCAAGATGAATTTCTTTCAAGCAGCTTAACCCACATGTACTCCGGCCGGCCCGGCGGACATATCAACTTCTTCACTGCAGCTGAGCCATCCGCCAAATCCGCACCGGTGGGGATCAATAGTCCAGCCATCGGCCGCGTACCAGATATCAATCTCCTGGCCAGCTATTTCTCATCTACAGTCGATTCTGCTGCGCATCATGACGCTGACCTCTGGCATTTACTTGGTGATACTGCGGCCGAAATTTCTGACGGGCTCGAAGAGGTAGCTACAGAACTCGAGGCCAACAACTATGGAGAATCCATTTCTGCCGGAGCAGAAAAACTCCGCGGCTTCGCAGAAACTGGTCGCATCCTCAATGCCAATTCCCACATCATGAAGGGAACCATCAACAACCTGGCCGATGCCATTGAGACCACGCGAAAAACCACCACAATTGTGCAAACCACGGTAAATCTGAAACAAGCATCGGCAGATGGTAAAGCGATCGAAGAAGCGTACTTAAACCTATTCCCTGCCCAATTCAGTGCCGCGCTACAACCAGCCGTCCCCCGTTTGCTTGGTCTGAGCATTCCACATCTCGAAGCAAGCGGCGGCGAAAACGAAGCGATCGCACCAGAAGTTGCAGGTTCTACTGCAGAACAAGCGCGCAATGCAGTACAACTTCCCAGTGAAGTCCAGCAAGTTGTGGCGGATTACGGACCAAACCAGGCAACATTTGCCGCAGCAGATGACGGTGCAGCTCAGCTTTCCAACGTTGGCGAATCCAATGCCCACACCAATGCTGCTGCCACCGCCAATCCCGCGGTTACAAATGGACCTGCAACCGGTGCTGGTTCCCACCCAGCAGCCACGAATCCAGTAAATGCCCAGCACGCAGGAGCACCTTCTCCTGGACACGGCCCCACGGCTGCACCAGGACTCAATCGTTTTGACGGCGCACCAAGCACAATGCCAGCAAACAATTCCCCGAATGCTGGTGCATCTCGTGTTTTAGGTGCCGGAAACACTTCTGCCCCAATTACTACGGGAGCTGCCGGACACAACCCATCCGCTGTCGGTGGTGTGGGTGCGGCAAACACAAGCCTCGGCGGACAAGGGATACAGGGTATTGGAAACGGTACCACCGGCAACGGTGTAAGTCGTGGAGGCGGTCATTCTGGTACACCACTTGGTATCGGTTCACGCGGTATAAGCGCACCAGGACTATCCCAAACCGGCGCTATCGGAACCAACCACGGTGACTCTTTCAATGCCCGGCCCATCGGTTCAGGCGGCACTGTTCCTTATGCTGGCGGTGCTGGAGGATCCGGTGGAGCCGGACATCCCGGAGCATCCGGCACGCCAGGAGCACACAATGGTCACAACGCGCATGGCGGGCCAGGCGCCAACGGTGGATCCAATAATGGGGCCGGAAACCACGGCAGCTCCGGCAACGGATCCGGCAACCACGGCGGGCATAATCCACACGGAAATTCTGCTTCCGGCAATGGTAGTTCCCAGTCAGGGCACTCTTCGCGCTCTAACTCCGGGCACATGGGGCGTGGAATGATGCCGATGATGGGTGGTGCTGGGCAACCGCAATCCGGTTCCGGAAACAACTCCACACAAGGCCGGGCCAAAGCTGTCACCACTGCGGTCGAGCGCGAAGGCAACCAAAAAGCATTGCTTGGTGAACGTCGTCCGGTAGTACCCGGTGTCATCGGTGCCTGGGTGCGCGACTAACCAACAGTCTTGTGCACAGCAGTTCGCTCACGCCTAGGTCCCCTTAATTCGGGATACTAGGTAATCCGTTGGGTACAGCAGGTAACTGTTATCTGTAACATCAGAAATCGTATGAATCTCTTCTTCAACGCTGACGTGCAGGCGCGGTGAAATACCCCGCTTATCAGAAGCGAAAAGTGTCAACGCCGCGCCTGCCATCGTGGCCATTCCCTCTGCCAAATCATCGCCATAGGTCACCGGGCGAAACAACGCCATATCTGGCTGTGGGACAGCAAATAGAATCCCCGCACTGAAATCTTCACCGGGGATAAAACGCTGCACACACCAATCCAGAAATATCGGAGCAGACGACCAGTGCGGGCTCGAGCAACGCAGCACATAGGCATATTCCCCACCAGGTCCACTACGCCGACGTTGTACGTCTACCTCGGCATTATCTAAAGCCTGGAAAAGATTCCGCCGAGCAATACCCAAAATCGTGGGAATATCATCATCAATCTCACGTACGACGTGTGCTGGCAACCGTAGATAACTACCCGCATTACCAACCACCAGATACCGCGCCAGGTCGAAACTAAAACTTCCCCATTCACCACCACGCTTGGCATCCAGGTGCAAATACGCCCCACGATAAAATTCAGACAGACTCAGCCCACGCGCCATCGTGTCAGTCTCGGTGCGAATGATATTCGACACAAAAACATCCACGGTTGCCTGCACAGGCGCACCGGCCGATATCTTTTCTAGCAAGGGCACTAAATCCCTGCTCGTTTCATGGCCTTCCCGCCACCGCAGGTGAATCTTACGTCCAGTAGTCTGCATCCCAATCCCGGCGACCCCGAGAGTCGTCTCCAGCTCTGCTTCCAGGTCCTTTGCTTGCCCAGCAGGCAATCCCCAGTGCTTTCTACCGCGGGCAGAGGTAAATTTCGGCTTCGGGTTTAACCTTTTCGGCCACATATGTCCTCACGGGTGCTACCAGTTTTTGATGCTGGCAATTAAGTATCCCGACGCGGGTGATCATTGCCGAAACCACGATCGTCACCGAAGCCGGGTTCGCCATTGTCATCACCATCGACTTCATCAATATCGGCCGGGGTATCCGGCAGCTCGAAATCATCCGGTAATGGTGGCAATTCGCCAGATTCCCATACGCCACCACCTGATTCAATCGCCGCTTGTGGGTCAAAACCGCCTTTAATCAGTTGGTTCATAATGTGCGTATTGGGCGCGATCTCAATTTGTTGGCTGCCGGGAGTCCAATTGGAAATCGTGGTGATCTCCCCGTCATCGTAGACGTGCACCAATGGTGACACCGTGGATTCTGCACTATCCGCAATTTGGGCAGCCACCGGCGCCATACGAGAAATACCTTCCAGCAAGTCCGTGCCCTCGGTCACCGAACGGACCAGCAACAGGTGCCGGGTAGGCATAGAAAACAACAAACCATTGGTGGTGTCGATCTCGGGGGCCCACATTTCGATAAAATCCTCGAGCAACAACGGCGCCGAGCCAAGATAGTGCGAACTCGATTCAAACGTCCACGCCGATGCACCAGGCGATTCCACGGGGCCGTTATGAAACTGCACGTCGATGTCACTATTGCGTAATTCCTCGCGCAGGTTCGTCCGCGCAGCACGCTCCAATGCATCGACATCATCGATCTCAGCCAACTTTTCTAACGCAATCGTCTGAATAGAAGATGCGGTATCCAGCGCAATCGTTGCAGAGGTGTCATTGGTGAAATCAAACAGCGTGGCAGCGTCAATGACCTTTTGTTCTTCTGCGCTCAAATCGCGCGTCGAGACCAAACGCAGGCGTAACCGCGAATACAAGGACGCGGTATCCAGCTGTTCCATGTAGGTATCGTCGTCTAATCCAGTCATAAACGATGCCGCCAAATTCGGGATTGCTTTCGGGTGTTGTGAGCTTGCAACTTGGCGCACCAAATCATCCAGGCGCACCGACATCCGCCCCCGTCGCGGGTGTTCAATGGTCGCTGCCATGCCGTCGAAGCGAATCGACGCCCCCTCAGCCGCCAACTGGCGACGCAGCGACGAGCGCAACTGATCGGCATCTTTCCGGCTCAAGCTAGGAAACGACGGGTCCGGCTGCCGCAACAGGCGGTTTTGGCGATAGCGTCGGAACATCATGTACCTAGTGTAACGGCATCTAGGATTCCAGGCGTTCCAGCACGTGTTGCTGCGCGGTATTCAGCAAGTTGCGCAGCGCAACGACGGCGTCGTCACGCTGTTTCTTGCGTAGTAATTCGATGATTTCCTCGTTTCGGGAAATGAATGGTTCGTGGATATCGCGCTGTGCCAGCGACAAAAAGGCGATGCGCGCTTGGGCAATCACTGGGCGAATATCTTCCACCAGCCGGTGCACCCCTGCTAGTGCTACCAATTCCAGATGCACTTGTGCATTGAGGCTGCCGACGACATGCCAATCATCATGTTCGGCAGCCCGGCGCGCTTCGGTAATAATCATGTCCAGGCTGGACAGGTCGATGGCATCCAAATCGGATTCTGCGACCGCGGCGCATTCGACAATCCGGCGGTAGGTGTATATTTCGCTGATTGCTTCGGCCGTCAGGGTGCGCACGAATACTCCCCGGTTGGGAATGTGTACGACAAGCCCGTCATTAGCCAGAAAGCGAAAAGCCTCACGCAAGGAATTCCGGGAACAATCCAGCTGTTGAGCAAGGCGGGTTTCGGGCAAACGTTGGCCGGGGCGGAGATCCCCGCGCGTGATGCGCTGAGTAATCTCGCGCGCCAAAGAATCAGCGATCATGCATAGTAATTTTATCGACTTTACTGGCGCTAGCAAACTGGTGCTAGCACCTTACTGTGCTGGTATTCCCGCATTCGGTGAGGGCCGGAACAAGATCGCATACCGACGCACCGACGCCACATATACCACTTTCGTGAGTTAACACACAGTTATGCTATCGTTGTTCAACAATCATCAACAACGCTGATCTATGCCACACAAATCCACCTCCGAAGAGCAAGGATCCAGACATGTCACCATCAAGCAACGCTGGCACCGCAGCAGCCGGTTCCGGCTCGCAGCGGGGTGCTAACGCACCTCAGCCAAACCTGAAACAGGCGGCAGCGACCGCATCCACGCGCAGCATCCTGATGGGTGCGATTTTCTTGATGGCTACCTCTGCCATCGGCCCGGGTTTTCTGACCCAAACAGCCGTGTTTACCAACCAGCTCGCCGCCGCGTTTGGGTTCGCGATTCTGGTCTCGATCATCATTGACATCGCAGTACAGATGAACGTCTGGCGCGTTATCGGCATTTCCGGCCTCCGCGCCCAAGAACTCGGCAACGTCGTATTCCCAGGTCTTGGCTACCTGCTTACCGCACTGATCGGCATCGGTGGCTTCGTGTTTAACATCGGCAATATCGCCGGTGGCGGGCTGGGGCTGAACGCTTTGCTGGGCATTGATGCCAAGATCGGCGGCTTGATCACCGCAGGCCTGGCCATCATCATCTTCTCTATCCAGCGCCTGGGTGCCGCCCTGGACAAAATCCTGGTGGTTCTCGGCGTCGTCATGTTTGCGCTGACCATCTACGTCGCCTTCGTCTCCCAACCACCAGTTGGCGAAGCTCTAACCCAAACTGTCTGGCCAGAAACCGTCGACTGGGTCGTAGTCACCACCCTGGTCGGTGGAACCGTCGGTGGCTATATCACCTACGCCGGTGCACATCGGATGCTTGATTCCGGCACCACCGGCCCGGAAAATGTCAAGGCTGTCACCCGCGCATCGGTGACCGCCATTGTGCTTACCGGCGTCATGCGTTTCGTGCTTTTCCTGGCCATCCTGGGCGTAGTCGCAGGTGGCATCGCGCTGAACATCGACGACAACCCAGCAGCAGAGGCCTTCCAGGCCGCCGCGGGTGATTTCGGAATGCGCGCATTCGGCGCCGTACTCTTCGCTGCGGCGTTGTCCTCAGTCATCGGCGCGTCGTATACCTCGGCGACGTTTATCATCCCGAAGAAAGATCACCTGCGTAAAGCGCAGAACATTGTCACTATCGTCTTCATCGTGGCATCAGCTACCACCTTCGCTTTCGTCGGTTCCGCCCCTGCTGCACTGCTAGTATTCGCCGGCGCATTCAACGGACTCGTGCTTCCGGTTGGCTTCACGATGATCATCTACGTCGCTGTGTTCCGCCAGAAAGACCTGTTGTTCGGATACAACTACCCACGCTGGCTGATCGGACTGGGCATGATCGGCGTGGTTATCGCCTGGTTCCTTGCCATTCGCTCATTCGGCGGCGTCTGGGACTTCGTGTTCTAAGCATTCACTGATCGCTGCGCCTGGTACGTAACGGCCGCAACAGCACCCCAAAAACAGCAATACACAGCAATACACTGTCAGGAGATGACAACGATGGCTCATGCATCCGACACCACCGGACTGCACATCGACCTCAACAGCGACCTCGGCGAAAGCTTCGGCAACTGGACCATGGGCAACGACAATGCCGTACTGGATCTGGTCAGCTCCGCCAATATCGCCTGCGGCTTCCACGCCGGTGACCCCAAGGTATTACTCGATACCGTCAAAGCCGCCCACGAGCGTGACGTCCGCATCGGCGCGCACATCGGCTACCGGGATCTCCCCGGCTTCGGCCGCCGCTTCATCGATTACAACGCCGAAGAGCTACTAGCAGAAACCATCTACCAACTCGGCGCTATCAAAGCCGCAGCCGCCGTCGTCGGCGCGAAAGTCAGCTACGTCAAACCACACGGCGCGCTCTATAACCGCATGGCCACCGACAGCTACCAGGCAGAGGCCGTCATCGGCGGAATACTGGCCGTCGACCCACAGCTCAAACTCATGGCCATGTCCGGCACCCCGGTCGTCGGTGAAGCTCGCGCGGCCGGGCTCGAGGTCATCGAAGAAACCTTCGCCGATCGCGCTTACACCGACGAAGGCCGCCTGGTTCCCAGAAAACAACCAGGTGCAGTGCATGACGACGTCGACACCGTCGTCAACCAAGCCCTTGCCATTGCCACCGGGCAGCCTTTCCAGTCTGTCAACGGCAACCCAGTCCAGGTTGCGGGCCAATCTATTTGCGTCCACGGCGACAACGCCAAAGCCCTGGAAATCGTCGAAGCTATCATCGCAGCGCTGAAAAAGGAGGGAATCACCATATGCTGATCCCCTATGGCGACCGCGGTTTGTTGATCGATTTCAGCGACCACGATGATCCTCTCGGCCAGGTACTCGCTTACCAGGCACAACTGGAACGCGACAACCTCGACGCGGTCGTTGATCTGATTCCTGCAGCACACACGCTGCTCATCGCATTCGACCGCAACCCCAACGAAATCACGCTGCCCGAACTCGATAGCGCGGCGTCGACAAGCGAAACTGGTGCTGCACACACCATCGAGGTCACCTACGACGGCGCGGATTTAGACGAACTTGCCGACGACCTGGGCCTCACCCCGGCTGAGCTCATCAAAGCGCACACAGAAACCACCTGGACAGCCGCCTTCGCCGGGTTCGCACCAGGTTTTTTATACTTGCGCCCAGACCAAGAAAGCCCACATGCCCAGGTGTTTGCCGATATCTCTCGCCGAAGCCAACCACGAACCTCCATTCCGGCCGGCTCTGTAGGGCTGGCGGGAGGCTTTTCCGCCGTGTACCCACAAAGTTCACCGGGCGGCTGGCAGTTAATCGGTTCTACCGAAGAGCGCATGTGGGATTTAGACCGCGACCAGCCAGCTCTGCTACAACCCGGCGATTCCGTGCGATTCCAGGAGAAAACATGCTAAAGGTGCTAGAAACCGGACCACAGGCAACTTTTCAGGATCTCGGGCGCAGTGGATATTCCGGATTGGGTGTCGGCCCTTCCGGCGCATTTGACCGTGGTGCTGCCCGGCGTGCCAACCGCATGCTCGGTAACGATGACAACGCTGCCGTCGTCGAGATCCTGTTCGGCGGCTTCCAGGTCACCGCTCAACAGGCGGTACGCATCGTGTTTACTGGCACAGACGCAGATGTCTTCGTCGACAAGCGGCGGATGCGGACCAACACGGTTCTTGATATTCACAAAGGCCAGACCGTGCGATTGGACGTCGGTACCGGGCTGCGCGCTTATTTAGCAGTCGCCGGTGGCTTCGCGGTCGACCCGGTGCTGGGTTCAGTCGCCACGGATACGCTCTCCGGTATCGGTCCTGCCCCCATCGAACCTGGAGCGAGCTTGCCGACGAATACTGGCACCGTCACCCCTGCCCTACCGCAAATCAAGCATCTACCCGCTCAGTTCGTGCCGCAAGCACGCGAGGTCCTCGAAGTGGTGCTTGGGCCGCGCCAGGATTGGTTCGCGGATACCTCCGAGCTGTTTAACCAGGATTTCCGGGTCTCGTCTGACTCCGACCGGATCGGTGTGAATCTCGAGGCAACTCGACCACTGCAGCGGGCCCACGACGGTGAGCTGGCTTCCGAGGGAGCGCTGCGCGGCGCCCTGCAGGTTCCACCCAGTGGGCACCCGGTGGCCTTCGGTGCTGATCACCCAATCACCGGAGGCTACCCAGTCATTGGGGTGTTGACCAGCGAGTCCGTCGACAAGATGGCACAATTAAGCCCCGGCACGATCGTCACGTTCCGGGGTATAAACTAGCGCCAGCTGGCGGGTTACACACTAGCGCCAGCCAGCACGATTATTTCTCGTCTGGTTTCGTTAACAGCTTTTCCCAAACATCGGTATCGCGCCATTCCCCAGCGCGCTCACCGTAGGTCATTTTCGCCATGTGGCTAAACGTTCCAACCTTCTCGTAACCACGAGATTCATGTAACTTCGCGGACCCCTCATTTTCCGGGAAAATCCACGCGTGAATGGCCCACTTGTGCAGGTCCTCTGCCACCTCAATCAGCTTATCTAACAGCGCGCCGGACACACCGCGGCCCTGCGCATCCGGGTGCAAATAGATGGAATCTTCCAACACACCGTGGAACGCCGGGCGGTGGCTAGCAGGCGCGCCCGAAACCCATCCCAAAATTTTGGAATCGTTGTCTTTTTCCACGGCCACGAAGACGGTTTCCATGACCTTCAAGCGAGTGAATTGCTCCCAGGTTGGCGCTTCTGTCTCGTAAGTAGCATGGCCGGTCTCAAGGCCGAGTTCGTAGATTTCGCGCACCTGTGGGTAATCGTCTGGCCGGATGGGGCGCAGGTTGAAGTCATCGGACATTGCTGTTGGTCCTTCCGTAGCTGTGTCGAATTCACTGAAAAGTCGAGTTCACTAAATAGATTGGTACGACTCGCAGCAATGCGTGAAGTACATTTCGCCTTTATCAGCCGCCCAGTTTACACCCGGTTTTATGCACCCGGTTTTACTAGCGTTTCTTTTTGCGCACCCCTCCCGGCGCGTTCCCGCGTGGCCGCGCTCCCTTTCCTGCGTGCTTCGGTTTGTTGCCTTTATGCATAGCATTTTTATGCTTGCCGACGCTTTTCTGCCCCTCTTTGTGCCGCGTCTCTTTGACCGCCCGGTGCCGCGTGGACCCGGATTTGCGCCCTTTCGCGATCCCAACGAAATCTTGAATCGCATCCCCGTCCGCGGCTACTTTCCACACCAAGGCGATCTCAGTCTGCGACACGGCAGCCTTTTCCCCGGAGTGCTCCCCTGCTTCTGGTACATACTCGCCGTGGTACGGCAGCACGCTGATCTGGTTTTTCGATAGCATCTTCAGCAACGGCAGCGGCCCGATCGCCACCCCCACATTGGCAGCCACTAGTTGCAGAGCTTCCCGGAGCTTGTCGACGTTGATCGGGCCCTGCTTTTCTGCCACGAAATTAATGATCTCGCCGTCGATGTCCGCCGGGCCGACGGCCTCGCCGACTTCCGCGAACACGCTATCTTTCGGCACCGCAATCCCGCATTGTTCGGTATAAAGCTTGACGACGTGCAACTGGTGCCCGATTGCCGCTTCGTCGACACGCGAATCCGGTAGGCGCATCAGCGCCAGCTCGGCAGGACCGGCATCATCTGCACCGGCAGCGCCCGCGCCGTCGGCAAGCGCTGCGAAAGGATCATCTGCGGCCGCCGCGTCGAGGCCGTGCGGTGTATCGCGTTGGAATCGCTGGAACCATTTGCCTGGTTCTGTGCCGGTGGCGAATGCGAGGTGCAACATGACGGCAATGCTACCGCGCCTGGCATATAGTAAAAGAACTCACACAATCTTGACGCTGACAATATCAGCTCTGGCAATGCCGACGCTGACACACTGGTCTGCAACTAACTAAAAAGAAGGACACTGCCCATGGAGTTTAAAGCTATTGCCGAATGGACGTTATTCGAAGAAGCGCCCATCCCCGATGACGTCTATCCGCTACTGACCGCTGGTGAGCATGCCCACGTCGCTTTCAAGACCTTCCGCGACAGCGCCATTTTCACCAACAAGCGACTAATCGTTCGGGATTCACAAGGACTACGGGGCAAGAAGGTAGAAATGTATTCGCTGCCCTATTCTGCAATCAATATGTGGTCAACAGAAAATGCTGGCAGCCTGGATTTCAACGCCGAGATTGAGCTGTGGACCCGCGCCGGACACATCAAGATCAAGATCGGCCGTAAGCTGGATGTACGCGCGATCGATAAACTCATTGGCGACTGCGTGCTGGGCTAGGCGCTTGGGTGTCTTCATGGTTGCTGGGTTGATCTGTCCCCAGTGTTGTAGTGTGCAGGTGTGAACGAAAGCAATAACTCGGAAGCAAGCGCTAACCACAACAACACCACCGAGGCCGCCGATACCCCTGATGTTACGGTCCGCGGTGCCGATGCTGCCGCCCCATCCAGCACAGCCATGAAACCGCAGACTGCGGCGAAAAAGCTCGGCATCCACCTGCCAGCCTGCCCGCCGGAATTCCGCAACGGCGGCATCAGCCATGCGCAGCTGCGCTCATTGCAGCACGAGCCACCGCAGTGGCTGCAGCAGTTACGTTTAGAAGGCCCGCACCCGCGTGCTGAAGTCGCCCGCAAGCTCGGCATTTCCGTCAATGCGGTAAAAACCCACTTGGATAAGGCGCTGACCACGGCAGAAATCAAGGAACTACTACAAGATCAGCCGGAATGGTTATCCAAAGCCCGCACCCAGCTGGCGGAATCTCGCAGGGAAAACGCAAAGCCGGGAAACGACGCTGATTCTAACGTATAACTAGCTGGTTCTGGCGTGCTGACTAGCGAGCGCGCTCCCACAAGGCCTGATTAATCGGGGCTGGATCAGGCGCTGCAACCGCTTGCCGACGCCCGGCATCAGTGCGCCACGCGGTTACACGAGTCCAGCCATGCAATGAGCTACCCACCCAGGCTGGTGTTTGCAAAGCTTCTGCCAAGCTCAACACCCCGCGGTGGACCTGCCAGTCGGCCTCCTGCAGGACGCTGACGCTACTGTGGGCTGTCACCGATGCCAGGACTTGGGCTTGTTCCGGTGGCAGCAGGGCAATTTTGTCCGGTGCCGTGTCCTGAGTTTTCTCTTGCAGTTCCGGTTGCCTACCCGATTTCCAATCCGGAAAGAACATGATCGCGGCATTCGCTGCCTCCAGCACCTTCCCGTTGCGGTGCAACACCGCATCGTCGGCCCCGACGGTGCGAGCGCGTTCACGCAATTGCTGCAGGTAGTCGTGATCAGGGCCTTTGACCCGTGGGTGCATGCGTTGATCCTGTTCAGCCGGGATATACAACTCCGTGGTGCTTCGTAATACAGGTGGGTGCCGCAATTGCCATCGAAGCGCACCGCGTGCATCGGCTTCTATTTTCGGGAAATATGTGCCATCACTGGGCAGTTCATCGCGCACCCGCAGCAGGAACGCTTCGATATCCCACTGGTCTAATCCGGCCTCGCGCGCGCCAAGGCTGAACCGGTGTTCGTGGGCTTCACGGCCAACCACGCGGCCATCTTTAATGAGGTAAGAATCCAGGATCTTCATCGCCTGCCCGATTATGCCAGAGTCTCCATCTCGCCTACGCACTCAGCGGAACTGCTAAGCCCCGACGTTTTACGAAGCGCGTTCGGGCAGCTGCGTGCCGTCGGCAAGATGCTCGGCCAGGCCGTCTTGAATCAGCGTTGCCGACAGCCACGAGGCATTCAGGTACCAGCCATCATTGTCCACTTCAACAGCGTGGTCTTTGTGTACCGCACCCAGGCTTCCCCACAGAGAGGTTTCCGTGGGATTTGGGCTGCCGGGTACTACGCCGTAGAAGATCCAGTCAGCGTCGGCGAGTCCGAGTTCTTCGGCAGAAATATCGTGGCTGGATTTATCCGTGAATTGCTGGCTATCCGGCCGCTGTAATCCGGCATCTGCAGCGACAATTCCTGCCATGGATTCGACACCGAAAATATTGAAGGAATCATTTTTCGGGCGTAACAGAGAAATCGTGCCGACGCCATCGTCGATTGCGGCATCCAATGCATCTGCACGCTTCTCGTAGTTCTTCATAAACTTGTCGTATTCTTCGGTTTTGTCGAGCGCGTCGGCAAGAATCTTGAAATCACCTTTCCAATTTTCACCGCCGCCTTTACCCAATGTCACGGGTGCGAGTTGCTCTAGTTTTTTCACAATCTCGGAATCCGTGCGCTCGTTAGCGAAGATATGCGTTGGCTTCAGTGCTGCGATGGCTTCAATATCCGGATTCGCGCGTTCACCAACGACTTCGATTCCGTCCAGGTCAACCTCATCACCATATTCTTCGTGCACAAATTCCGGGATCGCCTCTGCATTTTTAGCGACGGCGACACCTACCGGAACCACTCCAAGCTGCAGGGCATTTTCCAGTTGTCCCGTATTCAGGACAACCACGCGTTCCTCGCTGGCAGCATCCGCTGAGTTGCTTTCGGGCTCAGATTGCTCAGTAGCACATGCTGTCAGTGCGGCCAGCATTCCAACACCAGCCAGTGCCGCGCAGGCTTGTCGAATACGCAAAAATCTCACGAGTTTCTCCTAGTTCGAGCACCATAGCGCAGGAAATCTGCCAATTAGCGTGGTGCAGCCAACAAAACTCGCCTATATTAACACAGCCTAACCTGAATTGGCTATGTGCGTAGCCACCCGAACAATGGCCGGGCCTTCACTTGGGTCTCAGTGTATTCGTCCTCCGGGTCAGACAAGGACACGATCGCTCCGCCCACGCCATAAGTCACCTGTCTGCCCTCAAAAATCAGGGTGCGAATTGTCATGGACAAATCCACTGCCCCATGAAATGAAAAATAACCAAAGGCACCGGAGTATGCACCGCGGTGGCTGCCTTCCAGCCGGTCAATGATGTCGAGCGTGCGTTTTTTCGGCGCGCCGGTCATCGAACCCGCGGGAAACAGCGCACGCACGGCCGCAACTGGGCTGACCGCGCCCAACCGCGCCGACACCGTACTCACGAGCTGGTGCACGCTCGGAAATGATTCCACATCCCACAATTTCGGCACCTCCACGCTGCCGGGCACCGCAACGGCGTTCATATCGTGGCGCACCAGATCCACAATCATCAGATTTTCCGCGCGGTCTTTTTCAGCCTTCTGGAGGCTCTCGCGCAACGCCGTATCTTCAACATCACTCGCTCCCCGCGGGCGGGTCCCTTTAATCGGTTTGCTGGTAACCACACCACCTGCGATGCGCACGAAACACTCCGGGCTTGTCGACACCAACCCAAAATCAGCAAATTCCAGCAACCCTGCTCGCGGCGACGCATGGTTGGCCCGCAAATACGCGAACGCGTCTTTCGGGTGATGCCCGGCAGCTGGCATAGTCAGCCGGTTGGTCAAACAAATTTCATAAGACTCACCGGCTGCAATGAGTTCCTGGGACTGCGCAATCAAATCTAGGTATTCCGCACGCGAATGTAGTTGCTGCGCGACGCCTTGTGGTGCGCCTTGCTGCTCAGTAGCCAGGGAGTGCTCCGGACCAGGAACAGAGACGCCAGCGTCTGCAGTCTTGAACACCTGAGCTTCTTGTAATCCTGCAACCATGGCATCCACCCACGCCTGTTGTACAGCAGCCGTTTCTGCATTCTCACACAGCGCCACCACATGGCACTGGCCGTCGACAAGAATGAGCGCCCGATCCGCCAACAACAGCTGCGCATCCCAAAAATCCTCACGCGCATGGGGAGCAGAATAGCCGCAATCCGCCTTGAGCTCGTAGCCCAAATAGCCCACTAGCCCCAAGCTAAATTCGCACCCAGGCACCGGTGGTTGCACCGCGGAATAGTGCTGCATCAGGCGCTCGATTGTAGCGAACACGGACTCGCGGTGTAGTGCAGGGCTTTCCTGTTCCCCCGCATCGCCAAGGCGAGAGATTTCGACTTCCCCGCGCGCAACAGAAGCTTTGATATGCCGAGCAAGCGGGCCAGAATCATCCCCCATACAGAGTGCCCCGGAACCGTCTTCGATCCACCAGCGCTGCCCATGCAAATGCTCATAGGCACGCATCGGGTC
Organism: Corynebacterium sp. LaCa_70; assembly: GCF_058182015.1. Taxonomy (NCBI): domain Bacteria; kingdom Bacillati; phylum Actinomycetota; class Actinomycetes; order Mycobacteriales; family Corynebacteriaceae; genus Corynebacterium; species Corynebacterium sp. LaCa_70. The sequence goes on along the minus strand of NZ_CP190914.1, from coordinate 860,137 downwards.
GGTGGCCAGCGCTTCTGCCGGAAAAGCTCGGGAAATCAGCCAGGGCTTGATGCCATGCTCATTCGATTCGGCGAAATCAGCACACTCTGTATCTCTATCTGTATCTGTGTCTGTATCGCACCTCACGTCATCGAAATACGTGCGCTCACAACCCGTGCTCTCGCAACCAGCACTACCGCCAGGAAAACTATCCCGCGCAGCAAGCTGCAAGAAATTACGCACGATGCCCATGCCATGCGCATCAGCAATGGATTCTGGATGGAACTGCACGCCCCACCACGGCTTGTGCTTGTGCTCCAAACCCATCACTAATTTATCCGCGTCCGCGGTACGCGCGGTGACACGAAAACAGTCCGGGACGGGATTGTTAACGTCGTCGGCCACCACCAGCGAGTGATAACGCACCGCCTGATAATCCACGTCAATACCGGAAAACAACCCGGTACCATCGTGCGTAATCCGACTCCGGCGACCATGAAACGGCTCGGGTGCACCTACCACCGAGCCGCCTTCCACCCAGGCCATGGCTTGCTGGCCTAAACACACCCCCAACACCGGCAACCCAACGTGTAACGCGGCTGCGGAATGCCCCAGATCAGACGGGTTTTCCGGTGTTCCCGGCCCCGGCGAAATAATCACTGCACCGAAGCCGGCCTGACGCACGAAAGCGGCGAAATCTAGCCCGCCGAGATCAGCGTCATTAGCAATAACCACAACCTCCTGGCCGGCCATGCGCACATAACTAGCCAGGTTATTGGTAAACGAGTCGTGGTTATCAACCAGGACTACCTTCAATTACTAAACCAGCTTCCAGTCTTCCAGGCCCTCATACAGTGGGAAGTCCTGGGTGAGCTTCTCAACGCGGCTACGCAGCTGTGCGACATCTTTGCCCAGCAATGCCTGGGCAATAACGTCAGCGGTTTCTTCAAATGCCTTCTCGTCGAAACCACGGGTGGCCAACGCCGAGGCACCAATGCGCAGACCAGAAGTCACCATTGGTGGACGCGGATCGTTCGGCACCGCGTTGCGGTTGACGGTGATGCCTACCTCGTGCAGGCGGTCTTCTGCCTGCTGGCCGTCTAGTTCCGAGTTACGCAGGTCAGCCAAGACCAAGTGGGTATCAGTACCACCGGTGAGCACGGAAATACCAGAATCCAAGCAATCCTGCGCCGTCAGGCGCTCCGCCAAGATGCGCGCTCCGTCGATGGTGCGCTGCTGGCGCTCGCGGAATTCTTCAGTAGCAGCAACTTTGAAAGACACTGCCTTCGCAGCCACAGCATGCATCAATGGGCCGCCCTGCTGGCCCGGGAATACAGCGGAGTTGATCTGCTTAGCATAGTCCTGCTTCGCCAAAATCAGACCAGAACGTGGGCCGCCCAAGGTCTTGTGCACGGTGGAAGAGACGATATCGGAGTGTGGAACTGGCGATGGGTACAGATCCGCAGCCACCAGACCAGCGAAGTGCGCCATATCAGTCCACAGATAAGCGCCCACCTCATCGGCGATGGAGCGGAAGGCTTCGAAATCCAAACGACGCGAATACGCCGACCAGCCAGCGATGATCACCTGTGGCTTTTCTGCCAGAGCCTGCTCGCGGACCTTGTCCATATCGATGCGGTGGGTTTCTGGATCCACCTCGTATGCAGCAACCTCATACAGCTTGCCGGAGAAGTTCAGCTTCATACCGTGGGTGAGGTGGCCACCGTGTGCCAGGGACAAGCCCATGATCTTGTCACCTGGCTTGATCAGCGATGCCAATACCGCAGCGTTGGCCTGTGCACCGGAGTGTGGCTGCACGTTAGCGAATTCCGCTCCGAACAGTTCCTTGGCGCGCTGACGTGCAAGATCTTCAATAACATCGACGTGCTCGCAACCGCCGTAGTAGCGACGACCCGGGTAGCCCTCAGCGTACTTGTTGGTCAGTACCGAACCTTGTGCCTGCAACACCGCGCGTGGCACGAAGTTTTCCGAGGCAATCATTTCCAAGGTTCCACGTTGACGGGAGATTTCTCCGTCGATGGCAGCAGCTACCTCTGGGTCAAACTCAGACAGCGGGGATTCAAACATCAAAGCGGGCCTTTCTGCACGCAGGTGGCGATTATGATGCTTATAACAATAACACCAAGCAGCAATGAGACAATACCTACTATGACTACCAGCCCCTACCTGGATTTTTCCCGCGAACACTGGCGTAACCTGCGTAAATCCGTTCCCCAATTATTGACGGAAGATGAGGTCGCCGAACTTGCCGGGATCGGGGAAAATATCGACCTCGACGAAGTCGCCGACGTCTACCTGCCACTGGCTCGTCTGCTGCATTTCCAGATCGAAGCCCACCGCCGGGTCAACGATGCCGCCCAGCAGTTTTTGGGGCATCCACCAGAAAAGGTGCCGTTTATCATCGCAGTCGCGGGGTCAGTAGCCGTCGGCAAGTCCACTACCGCCCGCCTGCTGCAGGTGTTGTTGCAAAAGTGGGATAAACACCAGCGCGTTGACCTCGTGCCCACCGACGGTTTCTTGTTGCCCACCGCAGAATTGAAGAAGCGTGGGTTGATGAAGCGCAAGGGATTCCCAGAATCCTATGACCAGCGTGGGTTATTGCGTTTTGTCACAGAGGTGAAATCCGGCGCACCTGAGGCCCATGCACCGGTATATTCCCACACCGCCTATGACATTTTGCCTGGTGAAGTCCAGCGCATCCGCCAACCAGACATATTGATCATTGAGGGCCTGAACGTGTTGCAAACCGGGCGCACGCTCATGGTTTCGGACCTTGTGGATTTTTCCGTCTATGTCGACGCTCATATCGACGATATCGAGAGCTGGTACATCGAGAGATTCTTAAAACTGCGACGCACTGCATTCCGGGAGCCCGGCGCACATTTTGCCCACTTCGCGGATTTAGACGAAGCTGCCGCACGCGGCGAAGCCCGCGAGATCTGGCAGTCCATCAACCTGCCCAACCTGGTGGAAAATATCTTGCCGACGCGCGTGCGGGCGTCGTTGGTCCTACGAAAAAACCAGGATCACCTGGTAGAAAAGGTGCGGCTACGCAAACTATAACCGCCGCACCTGTGTGCGGGAATCTACCCGCGTGGTTGCCTATTTACCGAATCGTCGTGAACGCTGCGAGAATTCGCGCAGTGCGCGGAAGAAATCAATTTTGCGAAACGCGGGCCAGTAAGTATCGGTAAACCAGATTTCCGAGTACGCTGCCTGCCACAGCAAAAAACCCGACAACCGCTGCTCACCCGAAGTTCGGATCACCAAATCCGGATCGGGCAAACCTTTGGTGTACAAGTGGCGCGAAATAGATTCCGCGGTAACGGCCTCTGCGATTTCGTCGGCAGATAGCCCCTTGTTCGCCTCGGCGCGTATCAGTTTTTGTACAGCATCCACGATTTCTTGTCGGCCACCATAGCCCACGGCCACGTTGACGATCACACCTGTGTTGTCCCGGGTCGTTGCCGCTGCTTGCTCCATGCGCTGGGCCACCTCGTCTGGCAACAGATCCAAATGGCCCACCAAGCGAACCTGACAATCTGGTTCCCCCTGTGCAAGCTGCACCACAACGTCAGTGATGATGTCGAAAAGCAGATTTAGCTCTTCTGGGGCACGCCGCAGGTTTTCCGTGGACAACAAATAGCAGGTAACAACCTCGACTTCGGTCTCTGCACACCATGAGACTAATTCGGCGATCTTGTGTGCACCACGACGGTGCCCCTGACTGATATCGGTAAACCCGGCTTCGCGCGCCCAGCGCCGGTTTCCATCGGCCATGATCGCGACGTGTTTCGGCTGTGGGCGTCCTTTCAGGCCACGACGAATGCGTGCTTCATAAATTGGATAGACCAATTCCCGCAGTTTCATCTCTACCGCCGATCGTGCACGCCGGCTTCGCGCATTGCAGCCTCAACAGCCTCGACGTCAAAAGGATCCAAACCATGATCTTCCGCAAACGCGCGCCGACGGCGGAACTTCGACTGGCGACGGTGAAAAGACCAGCCCAAAACCATAATCGCGACCGCTAAGGACACGATAACCAGCAAACCGATCGGCGAGGCTTTGCCAAACTCTGGCCCCATCGGGCCTTCGTGCACCTGGTTTTGTGCCCAGTAAAATACCTCATCGGCGGTGTAGGCGACGTGCGTTACTGAGGCATGCAACGTCGACGGCAGTGACTGCAGTGAAATCTGCATCAGTCGGTCCCCTCCAAACCGGCGAATAAATCAGTCTCCGGCAACTCGGTTGCTACCCTGCTGCGCGCCAGTTCATATTCTTCAGTGGGCCAGAGTTCCTGTTGGGTGGACACATCAGTAGCCATGAACGCACCCGCAGGATCGATTTGGGTGGCGTGTGCGCGCAACGCAGCCTCACGGTGCGAGAAATAGTCGCTGCACTCCACCTGCGTGGTCACACGCGACATGATATCCGCCAAGTGCGGATCCCAACGTTCCATCATCGGACCATACGGCGAGGACTTCCCCTGTGCCAACAGCCGGTTATGGAACATTTCCATGCGCTGGTACACGAAGCCGTGGCTGTAATACAGCTTCAGTGGTTCCCAGGCAGGAACTTCCGGAAGAAACTCTGGATCACCAGCGCGCTCCCACGCGATCATGCTGATCTCATGGACCTTCAAGTGATCCGGATGCGGGTAGCCGCCGTTTTCGTCATACGTCATGATGACGTGCGGCTTGAACTCACGAATGATTTCAATCAGCTCGGTGGCGACCTTCATGCTGTCCTCACGAGCAAAACAGCCGTCGGGAAGCGGCGGCATCGGGTCCCCCTGCGGCAGGCCTGAATCCACATAGCCCATCCACTTGTGCTGCACCCCCAATGCACGCACTGACTCGGCCATTTCTTCATGGCGCACAGCCTGTATGTTTTCTTTCACCCCGGGCTTATCCATTGCCGGGTTGATAATATCGCCGCGCTCACCACCCGTGCAGGTGACAATCATGACCTCGTGACCATTGTGCGCATACATCGCGGTCGTCGCTGCGCCTTTTGATGCCTCGTCATCGGGGTGGGCATGGATAGACAGCAACCGGTAGCTCACATCGGTCCTTTCGCACAGTCGCTAGATATTTGCTCGAACTGATTATATTACCTAATTGTACTGGCCGATACACCTGCCTTAAGATGCGAAGAATGAGCACTCGCAAGCGCGCACGGTACGGTTCACGTGGCTCCACAGGCCCGAATGGCTCGAAGGGCTCAATTGGCTCTACTACTTCCGGGAACAACCTCACCGGCAAAATTCTCGTGGCCCTTGTAGTGCTGATGCTGGCAATCGGTTCCTGGGGGCTATTCCGGTTATTTAATGCCGACACACCCGCCGCCGAAATCACGCTTTTAAGCCAGGAATACCCCGATGATGACACGCTGCGGGTATGGGTAGATATCACCCGCGATGACCCGGAAGTACCTGCGTATTGCATCGTCCAAGCGTTTAACTATGAAAAGGCCGAGGTGGGTCGTGTAGAAATCCCCATGGCCCCCGGTGAGAAACGCACTGAACGCCTCAGCGTCGATGTACCGGTACGCGCAGGCGAAAAAGCCGTGGCGGGTGGTGTCTATGGTTGTTCCGGCACTATCCCAGCCCATCTGAAACTCGGTGACTAGCTCGTTACTAGATAGCGATTAGCTAGTGCGGAGACACCCTACCGTAATTCATCGCACGCACCGAGTACGTCGAGAAGGCTTTGCACGGAGACTACGCAGAGAATGGTGCGGGCAGAATATCTGAAGCCCTGGGCAAAATTACACGGGCATATGCGTTAAGATCTAGGCAGAATCGTCGCAACGCAGCGAGTGCAAACACCAGAATTTTTGCACAACCATTTGCGCAACCAGAAGAATCTAAGGAAGGCTTCACACGGACATGGCTGAAAACCGAAAGCAGTACATTACGCCAGAAACCAAGGCAAAGCTGGAAGAGGAACTGCAGGCTCTGATCGACCACCGCCCGGTAGTCGCTGCTGAGATTAACGAGCGCCGCGAAGAAGGCGACTTGAAAGAAAACGCCGGCTACGACGCTGCGCGTGAGATGCAGGACCAGGAAGAGGCCCGCATCAAGCACATCTCGGAGATTCTCGCGAACTCCACCACCGAGCGCACCGGTGTGCAAGAAGGTGTTGCCAACGTCGGTTCCGTCGTCCACGTGCACTACAACGAGGATCCAGAAAACAAAGAAACCTTCTTGATCGGTACCCGCGCCGCGGCCACCGACAACGAAAACTTGGAAACCTACTCGGAGCAATCCCCGCTCGGTGCAGCAATCCTGGGCGCCGAAGAAGGCGAAACCCGCCAGTACTCCGCACCAAACGGCAACGTCATCAAGGTCACCATTGACTCGGCCGCACCTTATGACTCCGCGTTGTACGCTACCCCACGCGACGAAAAATAAGTAAGGAATTTCCCATGACTAACTACCGTAAATTCGCCGTGACCGGAGTTTCTGCAGCAGCCCTCGCATTGGCTGCCTGCACCCCTCCGAATGAAAACCCTTCGGATCAGAAGGTCGAAACTGGTAATACTTTCGAGGCACCAACCTCCAGCGCCCCTACGGGCACTGAGACCGCTGAAGCTGGCACCACTGCTACCGACAGCACCACAGGCACTGGCACCAGTGGAAACGGTCAATCCGTACAGACCACGGAAACCGTCATCGGTGGAACCGAGTCCGAGCTGGACGACGACGAAGACGCTGAATTAGCCAAGGCCTCTGGAGATTCCGCGAGGGGTTCTGCAGGGGCCACGAAAACCACTGGCCCGCGCAAATCCACCGGGAAAACAATCGGGTTCATCAACTGCCTAGGAACCCCTGAGAAAAAACCCGACCATATCGTGTTGAACTGCGCGCACCCCGACGACCGCTTAACCAAGCTCAAGTGGGATTCGTGGGATGCCGATTCGGCGAAAGCCAGCGCACAAGATGCAGACAATAACACCGTCTCGTTAGTTCTCCGCAGCCCTGTGGAGTCTGCACAGGGCACCGTCTTTTCAGAAATCTGGGTCGACGGACAACTGGTTACTCCATAACCGCTGTTAATCCGTAGCCGCTGAATAGCACACACAAAACTCCGGTGGGCCGGACTGCTTATTAGCAATCACACGCCCACCGGAGTTTTCCACTGTTCGCACGGTAATTACCCGTGCGAAAGCTACGAATAGTCGACCATCTAGCGCTGCTGGAAGTACGACAGCAGACGCAGAATCTCAGTGTAGAGCCAGACCAAGGTCACAGCCAGACCCAATGCAACGCCCCAGGCCATCTTGGATGGTGCACCGGCGCGGATCATACGATCAGCAGCGTCAAAATCCGTCAAGAACGATGCAGCGGCCAAACCAATGCAGACCAGCGAGAAGATAATCGCCAGGATTCCACCATCACGCAACGGGTTATTGCCGGTAAACATCGCCAATAGGAAGTTGCCCAGCATCAAAACAACGACACCAATGATGCAGGAAGTCAGGATCTTGTTGAAACGCGGGGTAACTTTCACTGCGCCGGTCTTATACACAATGAGCATGCCCAAGAAGACACCCACGGTTCCCAGGACGGCCTGACCGATCAGGCTCGCCGCATTGGCTTCGCCGACGTACATGCCAGAAAAGACCAGCGAGATACCACCGACAAACAAGCCTTCAAAAACGGCATAGAGCAGGGTCACAACCGGTGAACCCCATTTCTTGCCGAAGGAAGCGACCAACACGGTGACAAATCCGGCAATGGCACCGGCAAACGTTGCCATCATCGCGATCTGTGGATTCACCATGCCGATGCCGAAGTTCACGACGGCAAACAAGATAATTACGCCCAGCGTGATACCAGTCTTGGTGACGACGTCGTCGACAGTCATCGGGCGGTCAGCTTCTTGCTGCTGGCTCATTGGGGCGTAGCCGCCCTGCCCGCCGTAATTATCGTAAGCGTTGTAGTCCATCTGCTGCTGGAAACCAGCACTGTTGCCATTTCCATTGGCCCCAGCAGACAAATTGCTCATAACGGGGTTGCTGTTACGCACTGTAGAAATCCCGTGCCTTTCGTGTCATGGGTTGTACGTTTCTCATCTAGTGTAACGATGCGAAAGGCAAAATAGTTCCCACAATCATGAATGAATTATCAGCGGTGTGCCTGATCACCGGTGCGTCTCATCATTGTGGATATTGTGGGGTGTCATGGGGAGGGTGATTTAATAACGGACACTACATGGACACCAACCACGTTTTAGTGCCCACGTCTCCAGAGTTTCCGCTGGTCATGGTGCCCCCAGTCGGGCTCGAACCGACACTGTATGGATTTTAAGTCCACCGCCTCTGCCAATTGGGCTATGGGGGCAAATACCACGCCATCAGCTACTACGAGCTGCGGGTGGCACGGATACTTACTTTAGCACAGGAAGCGTTCCCGCTAGTTTCCAGATCACCCCATCCAGGATATCTTTTTCACTAATCACGAACTCACGCACTCCGTTGTGACGTTCAATCATATCCATGATGCCGCGCACAGCCACTGCCCCACCACCAAGTACATCGGCACGGCCAGGGTGCACCACGGGGTTTTGCGCACGCTGCGCAGCAGAAGTATGAATTACCTGCTCCAACAACACTCGCAGCGCTGCAAAGCGTAACACCGAACCATGGATCTGTTCCGGCTCGTAGTGTTCCAGGCCTTGTGCCAGCGCCGACAGCGTCGTGAAGGTTCCAGCACAACCAACGACGGTACGTGCCTTGTCAATCGGAACCAGTTTCTCCACCTCAGACATGCGCTCGGCGACGAAATCATCAGCTATTTCAATCTCCGTCTCACTCGGTGGATCAGACGGCATCATACGCTCAGTAATACGCACGCAGCCCATTGCTGCAGAATGTGCGCCAAGCAGCTCTTCGCCCTTTTCACTGACGATAAATTCTGTCGAGCCACCACCTAAATCAATGACGCAAAACGGGCCGGCATCGTCGGCAAGATCCTGCACAGCCCCCAAAAAGGACAGCTCCGCTTCTTCCTCGCCGGTAATAACTTCGGCCTGCGCGCCGCTTTCTACTTCACCGAGCAACTCCGCAGTCATGGCAAAAAACTCGCGGTTGTTTTTCGCATCACGCACCGCGGCCGTGGCAACCATGCGCACCTTTTCCACATTCTCGAATTTCATGATGTTGACGTAATTCCGCAAGGCTCTACGAGTACGTTCAATCGCATCCGGGGCAAGCTCGCCAGTAGCATCCACACTCTGCCCCAGGCGCACGATCTCCATCCGGCGCGTGACTTCGTGAGCCGTAAATCCCGACGGCGCACTACTCGTGCGGGTGATATCGCTGATCAGCAAACGGATCGAGTTCGTGCCACAGTCCACGGCTGCAATGCGCGTCATAAAAGTCCTTCGTCTTGGCGTTATTTAGGCGTTACTGAAATCAAAATCGTCGAGATTGATCCCCAAAGCTTCGCACGAGGGCCAATCCACCGGGATAGCAATCCCGCGCAGGTTTCCATGATCTGCCGCCATGGCCACAGCTTCCGTCCCCAAGCGGAAGTGGTCTGGGCCTTTTGCCAACGCGTAGGCGATCAGTACATGCAGGCATTTCACTCGCTCCGGCATACCGCCGCCAGAAAAATCTGTGCCCAGATCTTCCAATTCGTTGCGCTCACGCAAAAAGGCCTCGTGTGCGCGGAGGTAATCGTCGGCAAGCTCGTCATCGTCGGCCAACCGTGATTCCATCCACTTCATCACGTGCGCCACCTCGAGACGGGAAGCCTCCGCCGTAAGACGCGGATCAGTGAGGTAAAACAGCGTGGGAAACGGGGTGCCGTCGGGAAGTTTCGGCGTCGTTTTAATCACAGCGGGCTGACCATCAGGGGTGCGATAAGAGATCTCGACGACGCCGCGTGGTCGCCGCCCCAATTGTTTTTCGACGACAGCAAGCTCGGCGGAAGAAACACTCATGCCGCCTATTCTCGCATGAAACGACTCGCTACGCGCAACCGGTACCAGTACGCTTACTGGGCGGGTTCTTCTGCTGGCTCTGGAGCATCCGGGGCTGACTCAGCGCCCGGCTCTTCCGGATTATCCGAGCTTTCGCCCGCACCGGCAGGCTCCGGTGCCTCAGGTGGCTCTACTGCCTGCGGTGGTTCCGTGATCGAATCCCACAACACCTCATACCACGGCCGGGCTTCTTCATAGTCTTGCCGTGAAGTCGTGACCGAATCATTATCGGTAATACGTGGATCCAAAATACGGTAAGCAGTCTCACCAGGTGCTACCAAGCCAAAGCGGCGTCGCGCTTGCTCACGAACAAAATCTTCGTCGTGATAACGCTCTATTTCTTCTTCCAGCGCCGACTTTTCGGCCTGTTTCGCGGCGATGGAATCTTCCAAACGGGCAATTTCTGCCCTGCCTTCATAATAATTGCGCAGTGGTACTGCCACAGAGACCAAAATCACCAGCACCACAGAGACCATCACGCCGATGCTGACCAGATCGAATCGCTGGTGCAGCTTTTTCGTGGCCTTTGGATTCCGGGCAGCACCATTCTGCCCGGTGGTACGAGAAGAAACGGGCACGGTGGTCCGTGTCCGCAGCGTAGATTTTTTACGCTCAGTCATGATCTCCTCGAATTAGCATCCAGCGCAGGTTTTAGCCCCGGAAACGTGGGAATGCGTCCCGTCCAGCGTAACGTGCTGCAGCATCGAGTTCTTCTTCGATACGCAGCAAACGGTTGTACTTGGCTACACGCTCAGAACGGGCCGGTGCACCCGTTTTGATCTGACCGCACGATAGTGCAACCGCCAAATCGGCAATGGTGGTGTCTTCGGTTTCACCGGAACGGTGCGACATCATCGTGCGATAGCCGTTACGGTGTGCCAGTTCCACCGCATCGAAAGTTTCTGTCAGGGTACCAATTTGGTTGACCTTCACCAGCAGCGCATTCGCTGCACCCTTGTCGATTCCTTCACGCAAGCGCTGCGGATTGGTGACGAAGAAATCATCACCGACGATTTGTACCTTGTCGCCGATCTCGCGGGTGAGGTTAACGTAGCCGTCCCAGTCATTTTCATCCAATGGGTCCTCGATCGACACGATTGGGTACTCGTCGATCAGTTCGGCATAGACCTGTGCCATTTCCTCGCCGGACAGCTCAGAGCCTTCGAACTTATACGAGCCGTTGTCGTAGAACTCAGACGATGCCACGTCTAGTGCCAGTGCGACGTCCTTACCTGGCTGGTATCCGGCCTTCTTGATGGCTTCGACGATCACGTCCAAGGCAGCGCGGGTCGATTCCACGGACGGCGCGAATCCGCCTTCATCACCGAGACCAGTGGAAAGACCGCGTTCTTTCAGCACGGCCTTCAGCGCGTGATAGACCTCAGCGCCCTGCTGCAACGCTTCGGCAAAACTGGTGGCAGACAATGGTGCGATCATAAATTCTTGCACGTCGACACCGGAATCCGCGTGCGCGCCACCGTTGAGGATGTTCATCATCGGTACCGGCAGCACGTGGGCATTCGGGCCGCCGATATAGCGGTAGAGCGGCAGCGCTGCAGAATCAGCGGCAGCCTTGGCCACTGCCATGGATACACCCAAGATCGCATTGGCGCCCAACTTGGATTTGTTCTCGGTACCATCCAGCTGCAGCATTGCTGCATCGATCAGGCGCTGATCATCAGCTACCTGGCCAGCCAACTCATCAGCAATGACTTCGTTGACGTTTTCGACCGCTTGCAGAACACCCTTCCCCAGGTAACGCGTGCCACCGTCGCGCAGCTCATGGGCTTCGTGCTCACCAGTAGAAGCTCCAGACGGTACCCCGGCGCGGCCATGGGCGCCGTCGTCTAGAACAACTTCTGCTTCCACGGTAGGGTTGCCTCGCGAATCCAGGATCTCGCGAGCGAAAACGTGCATGATATCAGCCACTGGCTGGGCCTCCTCAGAGAATTAATGCGCAGTCGTGCGCCTTGTCAGGTGCAGTGAACACACTTAATTGTTCCAGATTTTCTTCCCAGCTGTAACAGGCACCCCGCACTAGCGGGATGCGGGCTGGTCAATGGCATAAGAATTCGCGGCATCGCGGACTTTGAGGACATAATCATTCGAGTTGTTATACGACAGGATCGCCTCGGTCCATGCTTGGGCATCATCCAAGTTTCGGCCATCAGTGCACAGCAATTTCGCAGCTGCCAGCGCAGCATCGTCGATGTGCTGTGGATCCGCAAACCCGTCCCCGGAAGCATCCAGACCATAGCGGTGCCAGGTTTGCGGAATAAACTGCATTGGACCAACCGCACGGTCATAAACCTCGTCGTTATCAAATTCACCGCCGTCGGTATCCGGGATGTGCACAGTGTTATTGGTGCCATCCAGCGCGATCCCGATAATCGGTGGATCTACCCGGCCGTCCTGCCCAATGGAAGGCCTATCGAACCAGTTACCGGCATAACTGCCGTGGCGGGTTTCGACCCAACCTATGCCCGCCAACGTCGTCCAATCCAGATTGCACGACGGCCACGCATCGCGGGCAATCAACTCCGCGTTGCCATACGCCCGCAACGCCTGCTCCGGGATCCCGGTGTCGTCGGCAAGCCCATCAGACCAGTAGGTGAGCTTATCGGCGGTACGTCCTTCGCTATGCACGTCAATCGAGGGCACTTCCTGCCCAGCCGCCGGCGGCACGTTATCCGGCACCGGCTGCAACTGGCGGGTCACCGACGGTCCATCAACAAATGACAGTAGCCACAGCACCACAGAGATGATCAACACGATCCCCAGCACTGAAGCACAACCGACTTTTAGGCAGCCTGATCTCCCACTTTGCACTGAATAATCCATGGTGGAATAAACCTACCCTCGCGCCTGTTCCGCACGCTTACCCTCTGCCCACAGCCGGTCTTGCTCTTCTTGCGAAACCACAGTGCTGGTGCCATCGAAAAGGTACGGCGCCCGTGAACGCATTTTCGCGATGAAACTCGCTGCCACATCATCCAGACTAAACGCTTGCCGACGCCGCCCGAGCTCCGCATGAAACAGCAATTGCAGCAGGACATCCCCGAGTTCGCGCACCAGCTGGCCGTCGTCAATATCGCTATTGGTGTCGGCAGACTCGATAACGTCGGCAAGCTCAGCGACTTCCTCCCGCAAATACGGCACGAGAGTTTTATGCGTCTGCAGTAGTTCAAACTCGCCAATATCGCGGGCACGCTGCATCACCTGGCGGGCAATATGCAGCTGATCATCGCGTGAACGGGCAGCGATCACACGCTCGCCGCGATCCAGTCGGTCCAGTACTCGCTGATCTGCCTCGTTAGTACTCACCAAAAGACCCTGGCCAACAGGGTCTGTTCCACTGATGATGTCGCCGAGGGTCCACCGCACCGACACAGGCACTTCCTCGGTATAACTCACTGGCCCATAGACACCACTGAATACTTCCAACGGGATTTGTTCGGGCCAACGAGGATCAAGAAGCAGAACAGTCATGGCCACAATCCTATAAGCAACCATGCCCGCTATACCCACCCCACCTTTCGCATCCAGAGTTTTCCAGGGTAGCTTTACCATCATGCACAGCGAGCCACATGCGAGAACTTCGAACACCGCAACCTCACGCGGGGCTGCAGCCACATCCCCCACCGGCGCAGATTCGCAGCACTCAGGAGAGGGAAAATCCAAGCACACCGTGACAATGTGGTCACTGGTGGCACTGATCATCGGCTCCTGTGTTGGCGCCGGCATCTTCTCATTGCCGCAAAATATCGCCTCGGTTGCCGCGCCCGGCGCGATGCTCATTGGGTGGGCAATCGCCGGTGTGGGTATGCTCTCAGTGGCGTTTGTGTTCCAGATTCTGGCGCACCGCAAACCGCACTTGGACTCCGGGGTGTATTCGTATGTGCGCGCTGGGTTGGGCGATTTCATTGGCTTTGCCTCAGGCTGGGGCTATTGGCTGGGCTCGGTGATCGCCCAGGTGGGCTACGCCACGCTGTTTTTCAACACCATCGGCCACTACATTCCACTGTTTCACGAGTCCAACCGGTGGGCCTCTTTCCTCTCGGTCAGTGTGATGACCTGGGTGATTTTCGCCCTGCTGAGCCGTGGGGTGAAACAAGCAGCGATCATGAACACCGTAGTGACCGTCGCCAAGCTGGTGCCCATCCTGGCGTTTATCGTGTTGCTGCTGTTCTTTGGGTTCAGCTGGGATACCTTCACCCTGGATTTTTGGGGCCATGACTCCAGCGAAGGCTCTGTGTTCGAGCAGGTGCAAGGCATCATGTTGTTTACCGTCTGGGTATTCATCGGTGTGGAGGGCGCCTCGGTGTATTCCAAGCAGGCTAGGCAGCGTACCGACGTCGGACGCGCCACTGTCCTGGGCTTTGTCTCCGTTCTCGTGCTGTTGGTATCGGTGGCAACGCTGTCTTTTGGTGTGTTAAGCAAAGAGGAACTAGCCGCCTTGCCCGATAACTCCATGGCTGCAGTACTCGAAGCAGCGATTGGCCCGGTCGGTGGGCTGCTGATCTCGATCGGATTGTGCATTTCCGTGCTGGGTGCCTATGTTTCCTGGCAGATGCTGTGTGCTGAACCCCTGACCATGATGGCTATCGACGGCCTGCTGCCCAAACGCACCGGATCCATCAATGCGGCCGGGGCACCATGGATGGCACAGTTGATTTCCACCTCGGTCATTCAATTCGCCGTCATCGTATTCTTCCTGAACGAAACTGCCTATATTTCCATGGTGCAGCTGGCCACCGTCATGTACCTGCTGCCCTATATTTTCTCCTCGCTGTACCTATTGCTGCTGGCTCTGCGTGGCAAAGGCATCACCCATCCGCACGCAGGCACCAGGTTTGATCTCTCCGGGCCCGAGATTTCCCGGCGGGAAAACCGCAAGCATTTATTCATCGGCGCCGTCGCTTTTATTTATTCGATGTGGCTCATTTATGCCGCCGATCCGGTTTATATTCTTTTCGGCGCACTCGCAGTTGTGCCCGGAATTGTCCCCTACGTGCTCACGCGAATCTCGCGCCGGGAAAAGCTATTCAACGGTTTTGAGTGGTCAATCGTGGTCCTGGTCTTCGTCGCTGCGATTATCGCTGCCGTGGGACTGGCGAATGGTTCGCTGCAGCTGTAATTCTGCGGTGTTGTATGCCCTGGGTGCGCTGGTCGCGAATTAGCCGTAGCTGGTAGTTCGCTGAAGGTTTTTAGTACGGTATGTACAACTGTTTCCTGTGACTATTTCCTGTGACTTTGACTTCTTTTTGGGAGCTTTTGTGACTCGTACCAGCGCGCATCTCACGCGTCCAACTACTGACGCTGCTACTACTGACACTGTTTCTGATCCTCATTTCGACGCCAGCACTACTGCGGAACACAATGCCGCACCGCACAAGACCGCAACCGCCGCAAACCGGAGCCTTGCAGGCGGCTACACCGCATGGGCCAACCGGGTGCGCGAGCTGGCAGAACAACGCAACGCTGTGATCTTGGCGCACAATTACCAAATTCCAGAAATCCAGGACGTCGCCCATCACACGGGTGATTCACTGGCGCTGTCCCGCCAGGCCGCAGAAACCGACGCAGACATCATCGTGTTTTGCGGTGTGCACTTCATGGCAGAATCCGCGAAGATTCTCTCGCCAAACAAGAAGGTGTTGATTCCGGATGCGCGCGCTGGTTGTTCTTTGGCCGATTCGATTACGGCGAAACAACTTCGCGAGTGGAAAGCCGAGCACCCCGATGCACTGGTGGTCAGCTACGTCAATACCACCGCTGATGTAAAAGCCCTGACCGACGTGTGCTGCACCTCGTCGAATGCCGTCGATGTCGTCAACTCCCTGCCTGCCGACCAAGAAATTCTTTTCTGCCCAGACCAGTTTTTGGGCGCTTATGTCAAACGCGAAACCGGCCGAGAAAATATGCACATTTGGGCTGGCGAATGCCACGTGCACGCCGGGATCAGTGCGGAACAATTAACGCAACAAACCCAGGACAACCCCTCGGCTGATCTCTATATCCACCCCGAATGTGGTTGTGCGAATTCCGCGCTGTACTTAGCGAACGAAGGCTTGGTGCCGCAGGAGCGTGTGCACATGCTTTCTACTGGGCAGATGATCACGCAGGCACAAAAGCAGCCGCACAACAAGGTGCTTGTGGCTACCGAAACCGGCATGCTGCACCAACTGCACCAGGCAGCACCGGACATTGATTTCCAAGCCGTCAACGACCGCGCTGAGTGCAAATACATGAAAATGATCACGCCGGAAGCCCTAGTGCGCTGCCTGGAAACCGAAACCGACGAAGTCACGGTGGACACCAATATCGCGGATGCTGCGCGCAAATCCCTCGAGGCCATGATCTCCATCGGCAACCCCGGTGGTGCCGAGTAAATGGCGCACCTGCAGTTACCTGATTGCTCTGCCCTAATCACCAGAGCCTTAGAAGAAGATTTCGCGTACGGGCCAGACCACACCACCGTGGCGACGGTAGCCGCTGATGCCACCTGCACCGCCGAATTGAATGCGCGCCAGGATGGAGTCATCGCTGGGTTGGGGCTAATCGAGCCAGTATTTTCCGCTACCGCCCAGCGGCTAGCCAGCTTGGGCATCTCGCTTGCCGACGCACCCGCAGACGATAGCCGTGCCGATGCTCACTCACCACAGGCTTTCCGCCTGACGCTGGAATGCCGCGACGGCACGGAGGTTGCCGCGGGGCAGCGCTTGGCGACGATTACTGCGAACACTCGTCTGGTACTCGCTGCCGAACGCACACTGCTCAATATCATCTCGCACGCCAGCGGTATTGCAACGGAAACCCGCCGGTGGGTGCGTGCAATCGAGCACGCGGCGGCCCACAAAGCGACACACCACACCGTGATTCCGCAAGCCGGTGTCCGCGATACCCGCAAGACTTTGCCGGGAATGCGCGAGCTGCAAAAATACGCGGTCCGCGCTGGTGGTGGCAGTAATCACCGCATGGGCCTGGGCGATGCCACCATGATCAAAGACAACCATGTGCACGCCGCCGGAGGTAGTGTCAGCCAGGCGCTACGCCTGGTGCGCGAACACGCCCCGCGTGTTCCTTGCGAAGTAGAAGTCGATACCCTGGAACAACTCGACGACATCCTACCGCTGCACCCAGACATCGTGTTGCTCGATAATTTCACTCCTGCTGAAGTCCACGCCGCCGTAGCGCGTCGGCAAGAGCTTAGCCCTGCCACCAAGCTGGAAGCCTCCGGAGGTTTGTCGCTAGATCAGGCCGGTGACTATGGCACCACCGGGGTTGATTATATTGCGGTAGGTGCACTGACCCATTCAGTGCGCGTGTTGGATATTGGATTGGATTTTTCATGAGCACAACCCACATCGCGCTTATTGGCGCCGGCCCGCGCGGAATCTCCGTGCTAGAACGTCTAGCGGCGTATCTGCACGAAGCGTCTGGCAAGCACTCCCGGCCAGGGCACGCGCAGCCGAGCGCCCCACGCGTTACCGTCCACATCATCGATGATTCACAAATCGGTGCCGGGCGCGTCTGGGATACCGACCAAACCCGCACGCTGTGCATGAACACACTGGCAGATGCCGTCACATTGTTCACAGAGCCCGGTTCCTCGGTCGGCGCACCCGTATTGTCCGGGCCAACGCTTTACGAATGGATTCGCCTGCTTCGTGGAGATGATCTGCTGGCAGCACTCGAGGCCGGCTCTCTGAATTATGATACTGCTGCCGAGGTAGTCGCAGCGAAACAAGAGCTTTTCCGCCAGCACCCACCACGGGATGGCATAGCTGAGGATTACCGCGAGGAACTAGCCGGCAGCGTGGAACAATCTAATCCTTCGCGGGCACTTTATGGCGAGTATTTACGCTGGGTATACCGGGTCGCCGTGGCACAATTGCCGGATTCCGTGGACGTTGTCGAGCACAACTCGCGTGCTATCAGTATCCAGCAGGCCGACATCCAACAGGCCGACCGGGATGCGCAGGCTGGCAACGCGGACAGCGCATCAGACTATGACGCCGCAGATGTTGGCAGCCCGAACTATGACCTCATCACGCTGGCCGACGGCACCACCATTTCCGCGCACGCCACCGTGCTGGCCACCGGTTGGGTACTAAACGCAGATAACGACGAACAATACCAATTGCGTGCTGCCAACCAGTCGGAAGACCTACGCTGGATCGGCCCAAATAACCCTGTGGAACAGCCCGTCGAGACGATACCTGCAGGGAAACCGGTGCTCGTGCGTGGTTTGGCATGGGATTTTTTGATCTCATGGCATTGTGCACCCTGGGGCGCGGCGGCTTCTTTGAGGTGGACCCCACCAGCCGTTCCGGGTTACGGTACCGAGCTAGTGGCACTGAGCCGCAGTTCGTGGTGACTTCCCGGCGGGGTTATCCTTTCTTACCCAAGTCGGATTATGGATCACTCCCACCCAAGGCACAGATGCCGCGGCTGCAGGACGCATTGGCGGCAGCGCAAGACTGGGAACGGATTGATTTCTCCATCGATTTCGCCCCGTCGATTATCCGTGATGCGTTCGAAGCTTTTTACCGCACCCTGGCACACGTGCGCCCAGACACGATTGTGACCAGTCTGGATGAGATTGTCTCGGTCATTGATTCCACCCCGGTGCACGTGCTGCTGGACTCGCACGGTGTCCACAGCGCATTGGCACGGCATACTTCGGATTTCTGTGATCTGCAGCCGTATTTTCATCCGCGCGCAGAATCGACCAGCCAGGTTGCAGATTCCCTGGCCCGCGATATCGACGAGGCCCTCAAGGGCACAGATTCGCCGATCAAAGCCGCCCTGTGGGTATTTGCCTCCTGTCGCAAACACGTCGGCATTGCCGGTAGCCAAGGCAAATTCACCCCGGATTCCGCATCACCAAGCCTGCAAGAGGTCATGGCTTTGGGCCAGATGGTGGGGTCAGGACCACCACTATTTCGGTCCCAGCAGTTGCTTGCGCTTGTCGACGCCGGCCTGGTGGAATTCCTCGGGGCTTATCCACAACTGGAAATCAGCGCAGACGAGTTCACGCTGACCTGCGGTTCTGGGGTTGCTGCGCGCCGGGCTAGTGCTACCACACTTGTCGACGCTTGGTTGCCGAAGCCCGATATCCGCTTCCCCGCGGATCTGCTCAGCCAGTCTTTGTTTGCTTCTGGTCGAATCCGCCCGTTTGTGGTCGACGGTGTCCAGACTGGTTCGCCGGAAACTGACACCACTACTCGTCGGACGATTCATCCGGACGGCGTCCAGGATTCCCGGCTGCACATCATCGGTATTCCTACGCATGCGCAGATGCCTGATACCACGATTTCCCCGATGCCGGGAACTGATCCACTGATGCTGCAAGAAACGGATCACACCGCGCGCAGTCTGCACGCGATTATTCGAGATCTACCCGACGCAACTCCACAGTCGTAGGTGCTTGTGCAAGGCCTGCAAGCACCAGCTGCGTCATCCACCGCTGGTGGTCAGGCATAATATCGCTGGCCACGCTAGTGAGTTTCCGGGACAGCACGCCAATGGTGATAATAAATCGTTTGGCGTGCAGATCTTCCGATACAAAACCGTGGTGCGCGGCTTTTGCCAGTAACTTTTCGAATGGTTGCATATCGCGGTTGCGCACTACGCTGGCGAATTGTTCGACAAGGTCTTCACGCTCGGCATACCGCGATACCTGCTCGCTCAACGGACCTATCCCCTGTTCCACGAGTTCAACGACCACATTGGTCCACGCTTGCCAAGGGTCGTCATCCCAGCGCGCATCATATTTTTCGATGATTTCGCGGTGTTGCGCGTAGACGTAATCACCAACTGCCAAAATTAATGCCCACCGGTCCGGAAAATTCCGGTGCACTGTGGCTACTCCAACCTCAGCTTCGGCAGCGATGGCGCGAAATGTCACATCAATTCCTTGTTGCCGGAACAGACGATGAGAAGCCCGGATGATGGCTTCACGGTTTGCTTGGGCATCTGCGCGCACTGGTGCGGCTCCTTTCTCGGAGCGAATCAGGCAGTCGGTCATTATGCCTGTGATGGGGTGTTTTTGTTCCGCTCTATCTTAGTACACCGGCCCTCATGAAACCGGTCTACTTTTTCGGCGGGCGCTTCGGGCTGGTCACAGTCTGATCACCCGGAATCCAAAACCGCAACGGGGCATCCACGTTTTTCGAAATGCCGATACGCGGCCCAGCCACCCATGCTGGTTCTTGCGAGCGAGCTTCAAGTCGCGGATGCATCGGTGCGTCGGCAGAAATATGCGTGTCCGGGGCGTCGCGTGGAATCTGGTGCACGGGAAGATGATTGTGCTCGGTTCCCAGTCCCAAGGCCTTGCCGACGTTACCCGGCCCAGAGGCTAACCGTGCAAAACTCACCTCGCCCCTGCGACTACGCGCCTCCTCCTCGCCGCTAAGCACGCGACCGGCACGAATCAAACATCCCTGACCAGTGCCGTCTGGCCCACACACCAGATTGCAGCAGCGGTGAATTCCATAGGAGATATACACATAAAGATGGCCACCCGGCCCCCACAATGCAGCATTGGCAGGCGTTTTGCCGCGGAAACTGTGCGCAGCTTCGTCGGTGCCATGCAGATAGGCTTCCACCTCCGTGATCTCAATCGCCACGGGTCCATAGGACAACGTGCAGCCCAATAATTGTGGAGCAACGACATCTGCGTTTGCACCAAAATCCAGCATCGTCGCGCCACCGCCTATTCACTGAGGGAAAACACGGATCCACCGGATTTTTGCGCCCGCATAGTCTTAGTCGAGCCTTTACGCCGCGTCGTGGTTGTGCCGGTGGCACCGGAGCCTGCCCCAGAGGAATCCTGCACGGGTGCCTTCGGTTTCTTGCCACCAGAAACATCAGTGGCTTCCACATCAAACATCTCGCTCAGGAAATCCGCCATCCACTGCAGAAGTTCCACATCGCGCAACTTCGGGTCCGTCACGTTGCCGCGACCAGCCTTCGGAAATGGCAGCTGAATAGCCTTGGCGGCGGCACGATAATTCGCACCAGGATGCGTGCGTTTCAGTCGCACCTGTTTCGAATCCGGCAACTCTACCGGCCCGACCTTAATCCGGGTGCCTTGCACCATGATGTCGGTGACCCCGGCGCGCCGTGCCTGGTGGCGCAGGCGTGCCACGGCCAGCAAACGCTCGACCTCTTCCGGAATCGGTCCGTAGCGGTCTTCCATTTCCTCGACGACAAGGCGTAGGTCTTTATTATCCTGCGACGAGGCCAGCTTGCGGTAGACCTCCAGGCGCAGGCGTTCCGAAGAAATATAGTGTTCCGGGATATGCGCATCCACCGGCAGGTCGATACGAATTTCTTTCGGTGACTGATCTGTGGCATCCAGTGCCTCACCGCGGGAAAGCGCTTTGAAGGTTTCGACAGCTTCGCCGACCAACCGGACATACATATCGAAGCCGACGCCTGCGATATGCCCGGATTGTTGGGCGCCCAGCACGTTTCCGGCTCCGCGCATTTCCAGGTCTTTCATGGCCACTGCCATACCGGCACCGAGATCGTTGTTTTGTGCGATCGTCGCCAAGCGGTCATAGCTGGTCTCAGAAAGTGTGGCTCCTTGCGGGTACAAGAAGTAGGCGTACCCGCGCTCCCGGGAACGTCCGACGCGACCGCGCAGCTGGTGCAACTGTGACAGCCCCATCTGGTGGGCATTTTCCACGATCAAGGTGTTGGCGTTGGCGATATCCAAGCCGGTTTCCACGATCGTGGTGCATACCAACACGTCGTATTCGCGATCCCAAAAACCCTGCACGGTACGTTCCAGCAGGTCCTCGTTCATTTGCCCATGGGCGACGACGACGCGAGCCTCTGGCACCAGTTCGCGGATTTCCCGGGCCTTTTTCTCGATGTCCGCGACCTTGTTGTGGATCACGAAGGTCTGACCATCGCGTAACAGCTCGCGGCGGATCGCAGCCGCAACTTGTTTGTCTTCGTAGGCACCGACATACGTCAGGATCGGGTGCCGGTCTTCCGGTGGGGTGAGGATCGTCGACATTTCCCGGATACCCGCCATCGACATCTCCAGGGTGCGTGGGATTGGGGTTGCCGACATCGTGAGTACGTCGACGGATGAACGCAAGGCTTTGATGTGTTCTTTGTGCTCGACACCGAAGCGCTGTTCCTCATCAACGACGATCAAGCCGAGGTTTTTCCACTGCACGCCGGTCTGCAGCAACCGGTGAGTGCCAATGACGATGTCGACGGTGCCGTCGGCAAGCTCTTTAATGATCTGCTTCGCTTCTCCCGCGGTACTAAACCGCGACAGCACCCGCATCTCCACGGGGAAGCCTGCCATGCGTTCGGCAAACGTGTCGTAGTGCTGCTGTGCCAACAGCGTGGTCGGCACCAACACCGCGACTTGTTTTCCATCTTGCACCGCTTTGAATGCAGCGCGTACCGCAACCTCGGTTTTGCCATAGCCAACGTCGCCGACGACAACGCGGTCCATCGGGACCGACGATTCCATATCCGCTTTCACTGCTTCGATGGCCAGCATCTGGTCTTCGGTTTCGACGAACGGGAAGTTATCTTCCATCTCCGCCTGCCAAGGAGAATCCGGGGCAAAAGAATACCCCGGCGCGGCTTGGCGCTTCGCATAAAGTTGCACCAGCTCGCCAGCGATTTCACGGACCGCGGCGCGCGCCTTTTTCTTGGTGTTTTTCCAGTCCGATCCGCCCATTTTCGACAGCGTCGGTGCTTGCCCGCCAGTGTATTTGCTCAGCAGGTCCAGCGATTCCATGGGCACCCACAATTGGTCTGCGGGTTGTCCGCGCTTCGACGCGGCGTATTCCAGCACGATGTATTCGCGGCGGGAGCTTTCCCCACCGGCATTAATTGTGCGCTCAGCCATTTTGATGAACTTGCCGATGCCGTGGGTTTCGTGGACGACGAAATCGCCTTTTTTCAGTGCCAGCGGGTCCACGCGGTTGCGGCGTTTGGCGGGCCGACGTTTGGCACCGGCGATATCGCCAACACGGTTACCGGTCAAATCGGTTTCGGTAACCACGACCAACGGGAGCGTCGCACCGTCATGCTGGTTGCGGACTTTCGGAAAGACCAATCCGGCGTGGCTCAATGCCTGATACAGCGTAATCTCGCCAGCGTTGGGTTGCCAGCCGGGTTCTGCCACGTGCGCCGAAATGCCGTTTTCGCGGAATCGTTCCGCCATGCGTTTGATAGCACCGGCCGCCGGGGCGATATATGCTGCGCGTCCACCCGACTGGCAATGGGCGCGAAGCTGCGACATCATCGCTTCGATTTCTTTGGCATCGCCTTTTGGCTGCGGACCAGCCTCAAATTCGAGCGGCAACGTCGCGGCCTCATCTGCGGCAAACATTCCTGGAGGGGCGAACGTCCACCAGGAACTGCCACGTTCCCGGGTGATGTCTTCTAATTGTTCCAGGGACAAGTAGTTTGCTGCCGACAAGTCAAGTTTGTTGTGGGCCACCGGGCCATCCGCCCCCATGGCTGCTGCTTCCCAGCTCGCGGCCAAAAATTCTGCGTCGGTATCGTGCAGGTCCTCTACCCTACGCCGCACCTTTTCTGGGTCCATGACCAGAACATGCGTGTTATCAGGCACCAGGTCCAACAGCGACACCATCGGCGTATCCGCCAGCACCGGAAGCAACGCTTCCATGCCTTCCGATGGGATCTTTTCCGAGATCTTGGTGAGCAATTCCGCTAGCGTCGCGTTGGAAGCATACTCGCGTGCGAGTTTTTCCGCTTTCGCTGCTACCGCATCGGTAATGGGCAGTTCACGAGCCGGGAAAATAGCAACTTTGCCAACTTCGATCTCAGAGATCGTTCGTTGGTCTGCCACAGAAAACTGGCGGATATCGGTGATTTCATCACCCCAGAATTCGATGCGCACTGGATAGTCCAGGGTCGTGGGATAGACATCGACGATGCCGCCGCGTTTGGCGAATTGGCCTTTTTTACTGACCATATCGACGTGCGAATATGCACGGAATTCTAATTCAGCAACCAGCTGGTCAAAGTCATATTCTTGGTCTTCAGCCAGGCTAATCGGCACCCGGCCGTCGACAGATTCCAGCACTGGTTGCGCCAATCCGCGTGCTGGGGTCACGATAACGTCCAGCTCGTCTAAGCGATGCAGCACGTCAGCACGCTTACCGACGATATCTGCCCCCGGAGACAAACGCTCATGTGGCAAAGTTTCCCACGCGGGAAACATCGCGACCTTATTACCCAGCATGGCAGCTAATTCTGCCTGTAGGTCTTCAGCTTCACGGCCGGTGGCTGTGAGCACTACCACCGGGGCATGGTGCGCCAGGGTGCCGATAGCCCAGGGCCGAGCTTGCGTAATGCCGGTGATGTGCAGGGTTGGTTCACCAACATGATTGATGAGCCCTTTGAGTTTCGGATCGCTGGCAGCAACTTTTAATAGGCCGGCGAGCATATTCACTTCGGGATCATTCTCCTGACTGAAATGGCTGGTGGCTGGAGCCTTACCCCTTGATATGAAAAAGCTTCCCCACCAGGACTCGAACCTAGAATGACGGTACCAAAAACCGTAGTGTTGCCGATTACACCATGGGGAAACGTCAGCGCTACTGCATTATCATTACGTTGCCATTCGGGATAATCATCATCAGATGATGACATCGAGACGAATGTGCAGTTGTGCACCAACGGCTTGCAATCTTACACAACTAGGTGAAGAAATAAAAACCACCGGTCACACAAAGCTCCATACAACAGGCCATACAACACACAGCCAGGACTTTTCGCCCCGCACTCGCCATTATCATTAGCCTTGAACTATAAATCTCGGCTCCCCGCGCACCGCACGCAATCAGCAGCACCACCAGCAGCAGAGCAATGGCCGCCACATTGCCATCGCCAACGCGCTACAAAACATTGGTGACCAGACGGCCTCAGCCAAAACTGTCTTGCCCTGGCTATTTACCGCTGCTGGAGTGCCAGCAGCATTTTCTGGTTTGCTGGTGCCGGTTCGCGAGTCCTTAGCCATGCTCCCACAGGCTGCACTGCGGGGGTGGGTCACATCTCAAGGATCCCGGAAACGGATTTGGCTACTGGGCTCACTAGGTCAAGCGCTCTGTGCTGCACTCATGGCAATTGCCGCATTAGTACTGACCGGAACCTCGCTGGGGGTTGCGATCGTGGCGCTTTTAGCCTGCCTAGCGATTTTTCGTTCCTTGTGTTCACTTTCCGGGAAAGACGTTTTGGGCCGGGCTGTCAGCAAAGGACAACGCGGCGCGGTCACCGGCACCGCAACCACGTTATCGGGCATCGTCACTATCGCTGTCGGTGGCGTGCTGTTGTTCGTCCCCTCCCCAATTCCTGTTTGGGTCGGTGCAGTCCTCATTGGCATTGGTGCACTCGGTTGGTGTGTGGCAGCGCTATCTTTCGCGCGTGTCGACGAAAACCTCAGCACTCGACCGGCCAAGAATGCTGCGCAATCAGCCCTTCCCAGCACCACACTTCCCTGGTATAGCGATACCTGGCAGTTATTGCTTAACGACGCCCATTTCCGACAATTCGTCATCGTGCGCTCTCTACTCTTGGTCTCTTCGTTCTCCACCGCTTTTATCGTCACACTGAGCGCGCGCAACGACAGCAGTTTCGCCGATTTGGGCGCTTTCGTGTTTGTCTCTGGCCTTTCAGCGCTGCTTGCAGGAAGGATTTCCGGGATCTGGTCTGATCGTTCCTCCAAGACCGTGATGTCCGTCGCCGCTGGCACGGCCTCATTGGTGCTGTTGCTGCTGGTAGCAAGCTCACTGACTCTTCCTCCCGGCTGGAATTCCGTACTATTTCCACTGGGATTTTTCTTAGTTTCCCTCAGCCACGCCGCCATACGCGTGGCTCGTTCGACCTATCTCGTGGATATGGCTGAAAACGACCAACGCACCCGCTATACCGGTGCCGCAAACACACTGATGGGCGTAATTCTGTTAGGTGTCGGCGCATTGTCGTCGGTCATCGCACTCCAAGGCCCTGCCTGGGCATTAGTGTTTTTGGCTCTTATCGGTTTCGTCGGTGTTTGGGCCGCTCGCAAGCTTCCGGAAGTCTCACAAGGTAGCTAACCGCCCCGCGGTCAACCGCGCGTGTGCGAACACATCGTTATGATTGATGCCATTAGTTAACCCCCATTTGTTCAGGAGTGAATTCTCGCTGTGGCTCAACAATCTTCCTGCGCGGTCATCGTCTTAGCTGCCGGCGCCGGTACGCGGATGAAATCTGCGACCCAGAAAACACTGCATGAAATTGGCGGGCGCTCGCTGCTTTCCCATAGTGTGCACGCTGCGGCTGGTTTAGAGCCAGACAATGTCGTAGTGGTCGTCGGCCATCAGCGTGAGCAGGTAGCACCGGCCGTCGACGCGCTTGCCGACGAGCTCGGCACAGAGCTGACCACCGCCGTGCAAGAAGAACAGCTTGGCACCGGACATGCGGTGCAATGTGCGATGGCTGGGTTGGAAGATTTCCAGGGCACCGTGATTGTCACCAATGCCGATGTCCCCCTGCTGCGTACAGAAACCCTCGATCACCTACGCGAGCACCATGAATCCGCGCGAGCTGGCGTTACGGTATTATCCGTCGAACTTGCCGACGCCACCGGCTACGGCCGCATCGTGCGCGATGATAATAAGCAGGTCACCGCAATTGTCGAGCATAAGGATGCTTCGGAAGAGATCCGCGAAATTAAAGAAATCAACTCCGGGGTTTTTGCTTTCGACGCCGCCGTTCTGCGCGATGCGCTCACACAACTGAACACGGATAACGCACAGGGCGAGCTGTATATCACTGATGTCCTGGCAATTGCGCGCAAGGCGGGCCATGGAGTCGGTGCTTATGTCGCAGCTGACGCTGGCGAGCTCGCTGGTGTCAACAACCGCGTGCAGCTGGCAGAAGCGGGCAAGGAATTCAACCGCCGCACCGTAGAAGCAGCCATGCTCGGGGGTGCAACCATTGTCGACCCTGCCACCACCTGGATCGGTGCTGGTGTCACCGTGGGACAAGACGTCACCATCCACCCGGGCACTCAGCTGTGGGGAAAAACCTCCATCGCGGACGGCGCAGAGATTGGGCCTGATAGCACGCTCACAGATGTTGCCGTCGGCAAGAATGCACGTGTGGTCCGTGCCCACGCAGAAAGCTCGCGCATTGGTGCAGAAGCAAATGTCGGACCGTTTACCTACCTTCGTCCGGGCACAGACTTGGGTAATAACGCCAAGCTTGGTGGCTTTGTAGAGACCAAAAAAGCCACGATCGGTGAAGGTTCCAAGGTCCCGCACCTGACATATGTGGGTGATGCGACAATCGGCAAGCACTCAAATATTGGTGCTTCTTCGGTCTTCGTTAACTACGACGGCGTGAACAAGAATCACACCGTGGTGGGCGATCACGTGCGCACCGGTTCCGACACAATGTTTATCGCACCGGTGACCGTCGGTGATGGCGCCTATTCCGGGGCAGGTACAGTGATTAAAGACGATGTTCCTCCAGGGGCACTGGCCGTCTCGGGTGGTCGACAGCGCAATATCGAGGGTTGGGTCGCAAAAAAACGTCCCGACACCTCCTCTGCGCAGGCCGCACGAGCTGCCGAACAGAGCCACGCTGACAATGGCGAGGCCACTAACGGCAGCACCGACGCAGGCAGTGACCAGGGTTCCGAACAAGCGTAGACACCAAAGCAGAAGGGTTAATCCTATGACTGGCAAGATCGCTATGAACCAAAAGAACATGATGGTCTTCAATGGCCGCTCACACCCAGATCTTGGCGAAGCCGTCGCCAAAGAACTCGACACCCACATCACCCCGATGCGCGCTGAAGACTTCGCAAACGGGGAAATCTTCGTGCGCTTCGAGGAATCAGTCCGCGGCGCAGATTGCTTCGTCATGCAATCTCACGCAACCGTCGAGGGCGGCGATCTGAACAAGTGGCTGATGGAACAGCTCATCATGATTGATGCGCTCAAGCGTGGTTCCGCCAAGCGCATCACCGCTATCTTGCCGTTCTACCCATATGCACGTCAGGATAAAAAACACCGCGGTCGCGAGCCAATTTCTGCCCGTCTGATCTCCGACATGCTGCAAACTGCCGGTGCTGACCGCCTCGTCTCGGTAGATCTACACACTGACCAGATCCAGGGCTTCTTCGATGGTCCGGTGGATCACATGCACGCGATGCCTGTGCTGACTGACTACATCAAAGAGCACTACCCAACCGAAAACATGTGCATCGTTTCTCCGGACGCGGGCCGTGTCAAGGTCGCTGAGAAATGGGCGAACGTTCTCGGCGGCGCCCCAATGGCGTTCGTACACAAGACCCGCAGCGTCGATGTTGCCAACGAGGTAGTTGCAAACCGAGTCGTCGGTGATGTCAAAGGTAAAGACTGCATCCTGGTCGACGACATGATTGACACCGGTGGAACTATCGCGGGTGCCGCAAAGATCTTGAAGGATGAAGGCGCCAAATCCGTCGTTGTAGCCTGCACCCACGGCGTATTTTCCGGCCAAGCCCGCGAGAAGCTCTCGAACTGTGGCGCTGAAGAGGTCATCACCACTGACACCATCCCGCAATCAACCGAGGGCTGGGACAACCTCACCGTTTTGTCCATTGCTCCGTTGCTGGCACGTACCATCAATGAAATCTTTGAAAACGGTTCGGTAACGACGCTGTTCGAGGGGTCTGCCTAATGAAAAGCTTTGACGAATTCCGTGGGAAAGTAGCCTTGGTCACCGGCGGTGGCTTCGGTATTGGTGAAGAAATCTGCTATGAATTGGGTGAATTAGGCGCCCACGTGGTGGTCGCCGACACCGCAGAACACGCACCGTCCGCCGTCGCGGAAAAGATCCGTGAAGACGGAGGCTCGGCCTATGCCATTGACATCGACATGACTGCCGAATCGGACTACAAGGCTGCGGTACAAACCGCCGTGGAGCAATTCGGTGGCTTGCACTACGCGGTTAATTCGCCAGGCTACGGTGGAGAAGGTGAATACACTGGGAAGATGAGCGGCCGACAATGGCGCGATTTGATCGACCTCAACTTGAACGGTGTAGCCTACGCCATGCGTTATGAAATTGATCAATTCTTGGACATGGACATGACTTCAGAATGCTCCATCGTCAACGTCGCCTCGGTACACGGTCTCGTTGCCGCCAAGGGCAAGGCGGCCTATTCTGCCGCCAAACACGGTGTCATTGGTCTGACACGTTCTGCTGCTGTGGAATACGGTTCCAAGGCGATTCGCGTGAATGCGGTCTGCCCAGGCTATATCCGCAATGCCCTGTTGGCTAACTTCATGGATGAAGATGAGCTGACCAAGCTGATCAACGATCACCCATTGGGTCGGCTGGGCTCTGTACGGGAAGTAGCAGCGATGGTGTTGTTCTTGCTGTCGTCCAATGCTTCGTTTATTACCGGCAGTGCACAGACTGTGGACGGCGGATACACTGCGGTCTAGCCCAAATGCAGCGCTGCCTGACCAGTAACTGCGCGGTTACTGGATGGCGCGTGCCAGACGCAGTATTTCTTAGCTAGCACGCTTTTTGCTATGATGGCTCTCGTCTCGGCGAGGGCCATTCATTTTTGGCCGTTATCGACGCGATCTACACTTAACCCGGTAGCTCCCCGGTCGTGGATGTGCCCTTGCCTGTGCACGTTTGTCCACAGTATAAATTTTTCACCGCACTGAGGAGTTATCCATTATGGCTGAAAAGACCCCTACTCTTGCAGCACAACCACGCACCGAATTCGGTAAGGGCGCTGCCCGCCGTCTGCGCCGTGAGTGGCGCGTACCTGGCGTTCTGTACGGCTCCAACACCGAGCCAATCCACTTCTCTGTAGATCTGCTGGAACTGCAGACCATGATTCGTTACAACGGCTTGAACGCCGTTTTGGAGTTGGAAGTGGATGGCGAAAAGCACCTGTCCATGGTGAAAAACGTCGACCAGAACGTTTTGACCCTCGACGTTGACCACGTAGACCTACTGTCGATTAAGCGCGGCGAAAAGGTCGAGGTTGAAGTTCCAGTTACCATCACCGGCGAGCCTGCTGCAGGCCTGATGTTCATCCAGGACAACGACGTTCTGCTGGTTGAGGCCGACGTTCTTTCCATTCCGGAAGAGATCGAAGTTTCCATCGAAGGCGCAGAAGACGGCACCGTCATTACTGCAGCTGAGCTGGATATGCCTGGCAACACCACGCTGGTAGCGGAAGAAGACACCGTCATCGTCTCCGTCATGGAGCCACAGGAAGACGAAGAGCTCGAGGCTGCTGCTGCCGCTGCCGAAGAAGGCGGCGCCGATGCTGGTGCAGACTCCGAAGAGGAAGCCGACGAGGAGACCCCTGCAGACCGTCTGGACCCTGACACCGAGTCCTCCGACGATAACTAAAATCGACGCCGAATAAGATCGACGCCGAATAAGATCGACGCCGAGTAGCGTCGACAAATAAACACGAAAGCCGAGCCCCGACCATGCCTGCTGCACCTGCTTTTTCTCAGCATTCCAGCGTTCTTGTGGTTGGGCTCGGCAACCCCGGTGCTCGTTATGCAGACACCCGGCACAACATCGGTTACCGCGTTGTGCAGGAATTAGCAGAAACTACTGCTTTTCAACCGGTGCCTTTTAGTTTGCATAAACGCACCGGGGCTTTTGTCGCTGAAATGCCGGCCGGTGCGCTAGGTTCCGGGGCTCCGAAGCTAATTTTGGCGCGTACCGCCACGCCAATGAATACCTCTGGTGGCGTGGTTAATGCCTTAGCAACGTACTATCGTATCGCCCCGGCGGGAATCATCGCCGTGTACGACGATATGGAACGTGATTTTGGGTCTTTTATCCTGAAACACGGCAGCGGCGATAAAGGCCATAACGGCTTGAAATCGATTACGAAAGCAATGGGCACGAAAGATTATGCCCGTTTGAGCATCGGGATTGGACGCCCACCCGGAAAAATGGATGCTTCTTCGTTTGTGCTGGGCAGATTTTCTGGTGCCCAAGAACACGAGCTGGATTTCGTGATTCCAGATGCTGCTGATTATCTCCGGCGGGAATTACTCTAGATTCACAACGGTGCATCAATCAAAGCCGCAAAGCAATCAGTGCCACGAATCTCAGAAATGAATCACGCTTAGTCGGTATAGTGGGAATCACGACTGCACAGTTGCACCCAAAACGAGGAGTTCCCTTGAGTTTCGAATCCATTTCGGATGTCGTCCAACATATCGAAGATGAAGACATTAAATTCGTCGACATTCAATTTACCGATCTTCCAGGTGTAGAGCACCATTTCAGCATCCCCGCCTCGGAGTTTACTGAGGAGACAGCAGAAGAAGGTCTAGCTTTCGACGGCTCCTCGATTCGCGGTTTTACCACCATTGATGAATCCGACATGATGCTGTTGCCGGACCCTCACTCTGCAGTGGTTGATCCGTTCCGCAGCACCAAGACTCTCAACATTAAGTGCTTTGTGCACGATCCGTTTACTCGTGAGCCTTTCTCGCGCGATCCACGCACCACCGCGCGCAAGGCTGAGGAATACCTGAAATCCACCGGCATCGCTGATACCTGCTTCTTCGGCGCCGAAGCTGAGTTTTATTTGTTCGATAAGGTGCGTTTCGACACCTCGAGCAACGCTGGTTTCTATGAGGTGGATTCAGACGAGGGTTGGTGGAACACCGATAAGGAAACCACCATCGACGGTCTACCCAATCCTGGTTACAAGACCCGCCCCAAGGGTGGCTACTTCCCTACTGCGCCGTATGACCAATCCGTAGAGATCCGCGATGCCATGGCGTTGAACCTGGAAAAGGTCGGCTTTGAGCTGGAGCGCTTCCACCATGAGGTCGGCTCCGGTGGGCAGCAGGAAATTAACTACCGCTTTTCCACCTTGCTGCACTCTGCAGACCAGATTCAGCTGTTTAAATACGTCATCAAAAACACTGCGTTTCAGCACGGCAAGACAGCAACGTTCATGCCGAAGCCGGTAGCAGGTGACAACGGTTCGGGCATGCACGCACACCAGTCCCTGTGGAAAGATGGCTCGCCGTTGTTCCATGACGAAGACGGCTACGCTGGTTTGTCCGATATGGCCCGCTACTACATTGGCGGCATTCTGGAGCACGCGGGCGCGGTTCTGGCATTCACCAACGCGACGCTGAATTCCTACCACCGTCTGGTCCCTGGTTTCGAGGCGCCAATCAACTTGGTCTACTCCCAGCGCAACCGTTCGGCAGCCGTGCGTATTCCCACCACCGGCAACAACCCGAAGGCGAAGCGTTTGGAATTTCGTGCACCAGACCCTTCGGGTAACCCGTACTTGGGCTTTGCGGCGATGATGATGGCTGGTATCGACGGTATTAAAAACCGGATCGAACCACACGCTCCAGTGGATAAAGACCTTTACGAGCTCCCACCGGAAGAAGCCCAGGACATCCCAACCGCACCAACCTCGCTGGAAGAATCGCTGAAGGCCTTGCAAGAAGACAACGAGTTTTTAACCGAGGGCGATGTCTTCACCGAAGACCTCATCGATACCTACATCAAGTACAAGTACGACGAGGAAATCACTCCGGTTCGCCTGCGCCCAACCCCGCAGGAATTCGAGATGTACTACGACTGCTAAACACCAAGCTTCACGCACCAGCGCCCCACTTTCGGTGGGGCGCTTTTTTGGTTGGCTATCATCTCGCGGAAACTAAACCACCGAATTTTAGGTCGTCTATTTACGCTGCTGCATCGCGGCCGTACAGATCAGCTTGGCTCACCCAAAACGGGGGCGCTATATCCCGGAAAAAATCACAGAATTTTGGTAATCCTATTCTTTACAGGCCCCTTTTAGTAGGCTGAGAATTAGATACGGAATTAGGCCTGCCTTAATGTATCTGTCATTGACTAACGTTGACTAACGCTGTCTAACGCTGGTGGGCCTTAAAGAAAGGACTTCACCATGCCCCGTACCTCCTCGAACAACGATGGCAAGACAAATCCACTTCCCTACGCGCAGCGCCGCGCAGAAGATGCGCCCGGACATTGGCTGCTTGCACGGCTCGGAAAACGCGTACTGCGCCCAGGCGGATTAGAGCTCACCCGCGCATTACTACAGAATGCCAAGCTCACTGACGCTGACGTCGTCGAACTTGCTCCCGGGCTGGGGCGCACCGCCAGCGAGATTCTCACACACCAGCCAGCCAGCTATATTGGCGTCGAAAAAGACGAAGATGCAGTGCGCATTACTGGCGACATCGTCAAAGATACCGGCCGCATGGTACACGCAGATGCGGCAGATACCGGCATTCCCGATGCTCATGCAGACGTCGTGATTGGCGAAGCGATGTTGACGATGCAGTCACCCACCGGCAAGCAAAAAATCGTACAGGAAGCAGCCCGAATGCTGCGCCCCGGTGGCAGGTACGCCATCCACGAACTTGGTTTGCAACCCGACGACCTTGACAATGATTTCAAAACCGAGTTGCGCAAGAATCTCGCCCGAGTGATTAAGGTTAATGCCCGGCCGCTGACCATTGCTGAGTGGACTCAGCTTGTGGAAGAAGCGGGCTTGCAGGTGGAATGGACTGACACTGCCCCCATGGCCTTGCTACAACTGCGCCGAAATCTTGCTGACGAAGGTGTAGTGGGCACCCTGCGCATTCTCAAAAACGCACTCCGCGATGCAGACGCCAGGCGCCGAATGCTGGCGATGCGCAAGCTTTTCAGCCAACACAGCGATGTCTTGCGCGGTGTAGCGCTGGTGGCCAGGAAGCCAGAGTAACAACCACAAGAAACCCTGGTAAAAAATCACACAATTTCTACCATGCCGATAACGTGCATTAGATAAAATTGTGGATAGATCGAACCATAGAAAGGATGAGCCATGACCTATGTAAATATCTCCGCGCTAACCTTCCCGGCAGGTGCTGGCGAAGAAATTGAGCAGCGCTTCGCGCAACGCGCAAAGGGCGTCGACAAGGCCGAAGGTTTTGAAAGCTTTGAACTGCTCCGTCCTGTTTCCGGCGAAGATCGTTACTTCGTCATCACCCGCTGGGATAGCCAGGAAAACTACCAAAAGTGGGCAGATGCCCGCCCGGCAGGCAATCACACGGAAGATGAAAAACGTGGCATGTCTGTCGACGTATTGGGCTTTGAATCCATCCAGCTGGAAAGCTAGCCTAGGCACCACGCAAACATAAAACAAGCCGCGGGTCCAATCTCGGATCCCGCGGCTTTGATCGGCACTGGCACTAGTACCCGTGCATCAACTCCTCGCGACTTCCAGTTCGCTGATTGGACTGCGGTGCGGCAGCACACGTGGCCGCTTACCCGCTGCCCACAAATGGCCGGCATGGTGTATAGCTACTTAGGCTACAGAATGATCTATTCCGTGGTTGTATCCCCCACCCCTGTGAGGGCCCAGCCATCATAATTAACCTCAAAAATCAGAGGCAGGTCTGCCGGTAACCATCCACGATAACCAAAGTATTCCGGGGCCCTATGGGAGCACAAAGTAACATCTAGCCTATCGAGCACGTCAAAATCAACGTCACCGTCGGCATCTTTCAGGTACACCACCTCTTGAGTGTCGTAGCTACCTAAGTCATAAGCCTCATCAGGCTCCAGACCCAGATGTTCGGAAATATCATCAGCACTGGTGTATGGACATTGGACACCAAATTCTACCCAATGCTGACCATAAGCATCGCGAACCGAGATAGTAACCGGACCCCCAGATTCACTTGCAGCTGGTAACGCTTGTTCAATTTCGCTTGAACAAGCCACCAAGAATGCCATCAAGGACAACGCAAGGAGTGCTTTACCCTGCCCAAACCTCAAGGAAAAACTGGAAGAATATCTCATTTCGGCAATGCCTTTAGCAAAGATGTATTCGCCATATGCTTACAGACATAAAAGATTCCCTTATCCGTACTCCCTTTTCCTTTTATCACCAACCCAATAGCACGTCCTGCAGCATTGTTAAAAACATCCATCTCCGCTTCGCCTGGATCATTCGGCCGTACGTCTTCGTGGTTATTCGCAATCCATAACGCTGCATCTTCAGACAAATGCAAAGTCATCAATCCGCTCCAGTAGCAGTGCCGGAAAACATTCCCCTGGCCATTTTTATGGGTATACTTGGCGAAAGCTTTTTTTGGGTCGCAACCTCTGCTTTGCTTCCTAGTTCTTTAGCTTTATAGCATGAGGGCACATCAACTACCGAGACACAGCGTGCAGCTTCTAACAGTTCCCTCAACCTTCCTTGAGTATAGCCCACAAACCTCGATCGTGGCCTAAACGACAAAATGTGTTGTTTTACGGCGTGTCGAGTTAAACGACAGATTGCGTTGGTGGAGTTGGGGTTTTAGCGTAGGTGGCCTTTGCGTATTCCGATAGAGTGGTTGTAGGCAGTGTCAATGGCGCTGTCGTAGGTTGCTGGTCGGCCGTCCTCATGGCCGCTGGTAGCTTGTGTTTCCTGGCTGGCTAAGGTTTGTGCTTTGGTGAGTGCGTTCTGGCCCCAGTTTTGCTGCCTGGCGATCTCTACAGGGTCGTCAGGCAGCTGCGTGTGTAGGTACAGCCACCAGTCGCAGGCGATGCGTTGGTGCTCGTCGCGCAGTCCGCGGTGGGCGTGCATTAATTGCTTGATCTGCGAGTTCACCCCGCCTTCCAGGCTGTTGGTTGTGCGTTCTAAACGTTGGCCTTCTTTAGCTTGGGTGAGGTAGGCAAAGAGGTGTCCTTGTTGGCTCATTTTCTTTAGTTGTAGGTAGATTCCGCGGTGAACATCGTGGGTGTACCACCATTTTTTGTTGCCGCGTTTGGATTTCGGAATCTGCTCGAAGGGCACGTCTTTGACGTAAGTCCTGGCTTTGAGCTGGGAGCTAAATACGGTGCCGAATTGGTGTAGCTTGACTGTCCATTTAGCTGCTTTATCCAGATTGTCAGCGGCGAGCAGTTCAAAGGAAAGCCGTTGTAGTGCTTTAAGCCCTCCGGAATCCCCATCACAGGTCACCAGTTGTGGTGGGGCTAGTTCGTCCAGCAGGCGCATGTAGGACCAGGAAGATTCCTTCGTGCACCAGAACCAATTGATGACATGGCTGGAGTCAGCAGCCACGACAAGGCACTTGGTGTTGAAATAGGTGCCGTCGATGAAGATTTGATCGTAGATTCGCTGCTTATCAACATTTCGGGGAGGTTGGATAAACCAGAACGTTTTAAAGCGGCGTTGCAGAGTTCGTGGTGAAACTCCACAACTTTTAGCTGTCTGTGCCAGGCTGCGGCCAGAGATAAGCCACAAGATGAAAAGGCGAAACCATTTAGCTTGTACTGCGTCGTCATTAGCGCGGGTGAAGGTGGCCTTGCAGGTGCGGCATCGCCATCGTTGGCGACCGGTACTCGTTGTTCCGTATTTGGTACACGCCCCGCTACAGACGGGACATCGAGGATGATTCTTACTCATCCTCCCATCGTGAATCTAGGCAACTAGCACACCAGCACGCCCCTGGCGGTATTTCCGGCCCGAGGCCGGTTTATCCCTCCAGATAAGTGAAATAATCCTAATAACAACCCGCCAGAGCGGTTAACCATACAACCTCACCAACACATCCTGTCGTTTAGGCCTCGATCGTAGCCGATTTTTTATGTTTTTGAGGTTACCCCTCGTTTAGTGGACACCCAATTAGTACGGATCTTGTGGCCGTAGGAGAGGATGTTCATTGTGAGTTCGTCAAGGAAAAAGTACACCCCGGAATACCGGCAGGAGGCCGCCAGACTAGTCATTGAGTCCGGGCGCCCAATCGCTCATGTAGCTCAAGGAGATCGGTGTAGCCGAAGGCCTCTTGGGCAAATGGGTCAAGCTTGAACGAGAACGTCAAGGCTCGGTAGATGGCCGCAGTGATGCCGATATACGAGCCGAAAACGCTCGTCTGCGTCGCGAGTTAGCTGAGGCCAAGATGGATAATGAGTTCTTGTCAAAAGCCACCACCTTCTTCGTGGCGTCGCAACGCGATCGGAAAAATTTGAGCTAATGCAGCCAGAGCAAGGCGAACTACAGCATCAAACGTATGAGCAGGTTATTAGAGGTTTCCCGTTCTGGCTACTATAAATGGGAAAAGGCTCAAGCAGTACGGCATCGTGGTGAAAATCAGCGCCAAAGATTCCTCGACCAGTTAGACAGGAAAATTCATGAAATCTGGGAGGATTCTGACGAAGTCTACGGTGCCCCACGTATTACCGCAGAACTCGCTGAGGATGGGGTCTATGTGAATCGCAAAACCGTGGCCAAGCGTATGCGGATGATGGGTATTGAGGGTATTTCACCGAGGGCGTTTGTTCCCGTAACGACGATTCAATCCAGGCGGAAGTCCACGCTTCCAGACCTGGTGAAACGTCTATGTGATCAAGGTCAGCTCAACCGGGTGTGGATGTCAGATATAACCTATCTACGCACCGGAGAAGGATGGCTATATCTGTGTGTTATCCGCGATGGACACTCCCGCCGAGTCCTAAGCTGGTCCATGGATAGTGTGCAAGATTCTTACCTGGTTGAACGCGCATTGCGTATGGCTTACACCCTGCGTGGTGATGTGCCAGATGGCCTTGTATTCCATGCGGATCGCGGCACTCAGTTTACGAGCGAGAAGTTGTGGCAGGTCTGCCAAGAATTAGGGATTGCACAATCGGTCGGCCGTACTGTGGGCTGTGTCAATTTTTGTTGACGGTGAAACTCTTTAGTTTGTTGGTCAGGCCGCTTTCGCGGCGGTAGTCACAGGTGGGGTCAGGAAGTCGTCCATTGCTTTCTTAGGGATTTCACCGGTGCTGGTGTGAATGCGTCGACGATTGTAGTAGGCCTCGATCCATTCGCCCACGCTGATTCGTGCTTCGAGCTTGGAAACGAACTGTTTCCGCCCGTAGAGTAAATGTAGCTTCAAGGTAGAAAAGAACGATTCCGCCACAGCGTTATCCCAGCACACGCCGACCTCGCCGACTGATAAGCGAACATCATGGTTTGCGGCCCACTGACTTAATTCCGCACTGGTGTACTGCTTGGATTCAATCGGTGGTTGCAACACTGTTGTTTTGAATTGATTGTAGTTGTTCATTGAAGACTTCGACTGGGGTTCGAAATCCAAGGACTTTTCTTGGTCTGTTGTTGAGCGTGTAGGCGATGGCGGCGAGGTCTTGGGCTGTCCATCGAGACAGGTCGGTACCCTTGGGAAAGTACTGGCGTAGGAGTCCGTTGCTGTTCTCATTCGTGGGACGTTGCCATGGCGAGTGTGGGTCCGCGAAGAACACTTTCGTGCCCGTGGCTAGAGTGAAAGCGGCATGGTCAGCGAGCTCGGTTCCGCGGTCCCAGGTCAACGTTTGACGCAGTTGTAACGGTAGATCTTTCATCACGGTTTGTAGGGCGGTGTTCATCGCTTCAGCACCGTACCCACCCAAGGCAGGTCCGTTCTTCGTCCTTGGTTGTTCACCCCAGCCGTCCAACCGGGGCAGGTGCACCAGCAGGATCGACCGGCTGTAGCGTTCGACCACGGTCCCGATCGCTGACCTGCCGGTACCGATGATCAAGTCTCCTTCCCAATGCCCGGGCACCGCCCGATCCGAGGCTTCCGGGGGCCGGTTAGAGATGACAACATCGGCGGTGACATGACCTTCAGGCTTGCTCTTGGACCGGGCGCGGGGTTTACGCAGGGCCCGCCCAGTCCGCAGTGCGGCCACGAGTTCACGCTTCAGCGCCCCGCGCCCCTCGATATAGAGCGCCTGGTAGATCGCTTCATGGGAGATTCTCATACTCTCATCATCAGGGAAGTCGATCCTTAACCGCTGCGATATCTGCTCCGGGCTCCACGCGGTCAACCACCGTCGGTCTGCCCTGTGAGGTTTGCTCCGGCCCTTCCACGCAGGCGTATCAGGCCCCGCCATGACGACCCCGTTTTCATCTCGGACCGTCCCAGCAAGACGCTCCTGAACATAGTCCCGCAGGCGCGGATTATCCACGAGTTTTGCTTGTTTGGGACGCTTAGCGGCTTCCTGAGCTTTCCACTGGGCCACCCCTGCCCGATAAACCTGCTTGCCACCACGGGTGGCAGCATTACGCCGTAGCTCACGAGAAATCGTCGCCGGATTGCGGCCAATCCGTCGAGCGATCTCACGCACACCCGTCTGTTTCTCCCACAGGATCGCGATTTCCTCTCGTTCAGCAAACGATAGATACCGCCCCGAGGGCTCGTCCAAAGCTAACGGTCTCATTCCACCAGCATGACGGAACCACCTCGTTCCCACCGGTACGGACACCCCCACCTGAAGGGCGGCCTGCGCAGTGGTGATTCCCGTCGCGATCAGACCCCAGAACTGGCGTTGCACTGCCCGTGACGGAACCGGCCTACCCGGGGAACGCATCGCAGGCCGCAACGCCCGATCCGCACGCCACTGACGCCGCACCCCCACCGGCATATCACTGGTCTTCTTACTCCAGTCCTTGGTAGCCACCTTCTCATACCTCCATGCTCAGGGTGTTGCGACAACCAATTGAATCCACCCTGGCTGCCACGATCGGAATGAAATATGGCGTTACCTGCTACATAGCCACCGTTTTGAGCCATTGTTAGGGCATCAATGACCAGCTGGCTGGTCATACGATCAGCTACTTGCCAGCCTGTGACCATCCTGGTTGATAAATCAATGACTGTAGCCAGGTACATCCAGCCCTGCCCGGTACGAAGGTAGGTGATATCACCACACAAATACGTTGTGGGAACTGGTGGTGTGAAATTACGTCGTACAAGATCACTGCGGTCTTGAGTATTGGCATCGGCAATAGTCGTGCGTTTAAACGCTCGGCGATACTTAGTTACTAGCCCCAGCTTCCGCATGGTTTTACGCACGGCGTACAAGGTGGCTGTAATACCACGTGTGGCCAGTTCTGTGGCGATGGTACGTACGCCGGCGAAACCATTATGCTTGGCGAAGATTTCTTTGACGTCATCGGCAATCTGGTCACGAAATCCTCGTGGGGTAGATAAAGGATAACTCTGGTTTTGGCGCTTTTCCACCGATAGTAGCCGGCACGGCTTACCTGTAGAACCTTGGCCATCATAGTCACCGTATACCGTGGCTTGTGTGAGCCTTCTTCTTCATAATGACAGATCACGGGAAAGGAATGCTCGTCTACATGCCCTTGGCGAAGAAGGCGGCCGCTTTTTTAAAAACTCGTTCTCTAGTTCCAGTTCACGAACTCGTTTAGATAACTCGGCCGCATCCTGCGAGTTGGGATCGGCTTTGCGTAGGTGCGAGCCGGAGCCAGTACCTTGCGTGCCTTGTGCAGCAGCTACCCAGCGTCCTAACGCTGATGCTGAGACCTCGTATTCCCGGGCCACTTCTTCCCGAGTCTTTCCTAGCACTAGCACTGCATCAACGCATTGCTGCTTAAACTGTGGTGGAAAAGCCTTTGGCATACTCTCAATCCTTGTCGGTTACGGGTTTCCCCGTCAACAAGAATCATCACACCCCACTGGTGTGTGCTTTGATAACGCGATGTCAGAATCATTTTGGTCGACATTGAAGACCGAATTTTAGAGCGTGTCAAGTTGTTTGTGTGTGGGGTTAGGTTTATAGGTATTTGTCGAAGCGGTCGGGGTAGGCCACGGCCATTTGGTTGATAGCTTGTTTCCAGCCGGAAACTCGGGCTCCTTCCATGAGTCTTCCGGCTGTCACCGAGACTCGTTTGCCCTGCTTCGCCCTCTTTGCAGCTCGTTTGTCTTCAATGTTGCAGATCATCAACCACAGCGTCTTCAATGCTGATTCATCGTTAGTGAACTGCACCCTATTGCGGGTGGCTTTTCGCAGCTCATTGTTAAACGACTCAATCGAATTCGTGGTGTAGATGACCTTTCTCGCTGCTGGTGGGAACTGCAGAAACGGGACGAACCGCCCCCACGCGTCGCGCCAGACCTTCACGGGCCTGGGGTATTTCTCGCCAAGCTCAGAGGATGCGAACTCAGCCAGTGCTGCAGCAGCACTGGACTCATCAGGGGCGGTATAAACCTTCTTCAGTGCTGCTGACACGGTCTTACGGTCCCCGTAAGCTACCCACCGGTTAGCTGCACGAATAAGATGCACCACACAGGTTTGCACCATCGAACCTGGCCAGGTTGCCTCTACTGCTTCAGGTAGGCCTTTCAGCCCGTCGCAGCAGACAATGAAGACGTCTTTAACCCCACGATTAGCCAGGTTAGAGCACACTTGTGCCCAAAACGACGCGCCTTCTTCTTTAGCTATCCACAAGCCCAGAATGTGTTTGATTCCGTCAACATCAACGCCGATGGCCATATAGGCAGACTTGTTGACTACACGTCCACCATCACGGACTTTGATACGCAACGCGTCAAGGAAGATCACGGGGTAGAACTCATCTAACTGGCGGTTTTGCCACACCATGACTTCATCGAGGACTGCGTCAGTCACAGCTGAGATGGTCTCGTGGGAGATATCCACGTGCATAGCAGTGGCCATGTGATGCCTGATATCGCGGATGGTCATTCCACCGGCATACAAGCTGATGATCATCTCACTCGACATCCGTTAAACGCCTCGAGCCCTTGGGAACCATGGTCGGGATAAACGTCCCGGCTCTGTCCCGGGGGATTTCTACGGTAACCGGCCCGTAGTTGGAATCAACAGTCTTCGGGTAGGTGCCGTTGCGGTGATTATCAGTCCCAGTAGCAGTTTTAGCTTCCCGATCACCGGATTGATAGCCGAGGTGGGCATCCATCTCAGCATTCAAACCCTAGAGTCAATCGAGGCTTGCAGCATACCTCTAACCAGGTCATTAGCGTCCGTGGTGGACGTGCCTAGGTCATCAATCAGCTTCGCGATTTCAGGGTTAGCAAGCAGCTTCTTTTCAATCGCATCAATCTTGGCCTTATCGGCCGAGTCTCGTCGTGCCACAGTAGTCATTCTGGCTTATCTCCTTATGCGGGATGGATTCCCACACACAAACCATCAGACACTCTCGAATTTTACGATCGGAAGAAATGGCAAACCCGTGATGCAGCCCGAAAGGCGGTGGCTTGTTGGATTGAGATTGTCTACAATCGGCGCCGTCGACATTCGTCTATCGGGATGATCAGCCCTGTCGATTTCGAGGCTCGGATCGCTGATCAAGATGACAAAAAGAAAGCCGCTGCTTAACCACTAAGCAGCTTAACAATGTGTCCACGATTTGCGGGCAACCCCAGATCGTACCC
Source organism: Corynebacterium sp. LaCa_70 (assembly GCF_058182015.1). Classification (NCBI taxonomy): domain Bacteria; kingdom Bacillati; phylum Actinomycetota; class Actinomycetes; order Mycobacteriales; family Corynebacteriaceae; genus Corynebacterium; species Corynebacterium sp. LaCa_70. Next base: position 817,887 of record NZ_CP190914.1, on the reverse strand, counting down.
GCCCGTTAGTTAGATACAGACCGGGCACCGCTGTCGACCTTGCTGAGAATCACATTGAGGAGAAGGCACGCGGCCAAGAAAACAGCCACGCTTAAATAGGCGATTAAGAGGTTGGCCCCAATAACAATACCTAGGAGAGGAAGCGCCGCCGCCGTGGTTAAACCTATAATCGCTTGCCGGAGTGATCCTACTTTTCCAATCGCCTCACCTTCGACAGAGCCTTGTAGGAAACTAACTTGCTGACTCGAGGAGAGCGCCATCCCCGCCCCCAAAATGACAGCCCCCAAACAAGCACACACAGGGCCACCTGCACCCCATCCCACTCCTACAGCTATCACTGAGAGCCCCACGATTTGAATTACGTAACCCGCGGAAATCGTGCTGCGGAAAGGTCGTCTCTCTACCTGAAAGTACCTCCCCCCCCCGCAAAGGAAATTAACAGCGCCCCAAGGGCAAAAAGCCCGTCTAAAATACCCAGCCAAATCGTGTCATTAAAAACACTTTTAACCAGCGGAGCTAGAGCTACAGTGAACGCGGAAATGGTGACAAAATCGGCTCCCACGAGAAATAAGGCCATAAATTTAGACCAGCTAGCGAAATATCGCAGCACCTCAAACCAGTTAATTTGTGTTGGCTCCGACTGACTAACCGAGCGTTTAACTCGGGACTTCGCAAGCCACATCGCCACAGCAGAGGCCAGGAATGAACTTCCAGCTATGCCAAAAGCTAATTCCTCTCCCGCAGATGATAATGCGAATCCTCCAATTGCACCCCCGGCGATTTGTCCTGCTTGGACGGATACTGTCCATCTTAGGTTATATGCAACCAGATCATCTGTAGATACAGTTCGAGGCCCTGCTGCAAAAATCCCCGCCCGATAGAAAGGCCTAAAAATATTAATTGCTAGACCTAAGGCGATCCCCGCCGAACTTAGCGTCTCGGGAATAGCTAAGTAAATGAACAATGATACAGCGGCAAGTAACGAAGCCCACATACATAGCAATGCCGCGTTGAGCCGATCAGATAGACTACCTGCAATTGCGCCTAAAAGAATCGGTCCTACGTATTCGATAGTTACTACGGCCGTAAAGGCGCTAACGGATCCCGTTGCTTCAAACAGAGATTGTCCCAGAGCAATTGTGTAACAGCCCGACGCGAAATTGAAAGAGGCCGACCCCAACAAAAGCGAGGCCCCGGGAATGCGATGTAACTTCACTCTTTCTCCTTAGTTGCATGAGGAACTATTGTGTTAACAGCTTTTCGAGCGCGATATTGGGCTAAGCGGCCATCATTTGCAGTAGCAATCGCCCACGCCAAGCGCGTATAGCTACTTTGCTGCTCAACTTGTACCCAGTCCCCTATAGACAGAATTGTCCCTATATCGACTACTCCTTTGCACTGTTTAGCCTCGTCTATCCCAGACCACCCCGTAAGAACCCCAGAAGAATGCGGGAGTGAATATTGGCAACTAGCAGCGCGGCCGATTTGGGCATTCGGGAGATCATGAAGCCGATTAAGTAGATCGTCCACATAGAGATCCGTCAAATCTAAGCCAGTCGCATATTTCACTAAGTCTAAAATGCCATCACCCCCACCCCGCAAATGGGTTTCGACAATGTGCGGAACTCCCTGCCGATCAAGAATCACTTCGGTATGGAGCAATCCCCTTTTAATGCCCAGGTATTCGAGGGCCGATGCGGCTGCAGATCGTATAGTCCAAGCCTCCCCTTCAGTAATAGGGGCGGGGTGGACATGACCCGTTTCAATCACTCCAGCTGTTGTTTTAGCCGTCACCCCATGCCATTCACCTACGGATGAAAGGAGTGATTCAACACTGTATTCTGCCCCTATTTTGCGCTCTTCAACTAAATAACCTTCGAATTCAAAAGGGTCTTTCCCGATAACGCGCTGGACGCTATCTATGTCTGGCAAAACCTGGACCCCTACGCTGGCCCGCCCAGTAGATGGCTTTAATACCACGGAACCCTCAGGAGGATCTGTTATCCAAGAAACATCACCACCAACAACTACCCCATACCGCACTGAGCCTAGATTGGTGTTGGAAAGAATGTGACGCATCAAGACCTTGTCGACTGTAGCTTTCGCAGTCGACACCGAGGCGAAAGCAAGGCCTATCTTCTCTGCCAAACGGGCGCCAAGAACAACGGAATCATCGTGTAGGCACAGAATGGCGTCGAACGCTATCCCCTCGACTTGTTTGAGTACATACTTAAGTTGACTTAATTCGCGATTTGCAAGATGGCTAGCGTCTATTACTTTGAAATAGTGACTTGGGGGAAGCATGGTGTGATGTCGATGGGTCCGAACATGTACGAGTTGAACACCTCGAGACAGAGCCACACTATGAGCAGAAGCAATCCCACCTACTGCTAGAACAACAGTCATCGATCCTCCCACCAGGAAATTCCTCGCTGTGGATCAACAAGGGGAAGATCCGCAGTTCCGACGTTTTTGATTAGCTCGACAGCAGTTCCCGTCCACACTTCAGAATCACTGGATATGTAGTCGAGAACCATTTCTAGGGCGACGAAAGACGGGGCCCTTCCTATTAACCATGGATGTATGGTCAGGATGCCTGTGCCTCCATACTGGGCAATAGCAGAAAGATCATGGCACCACTTCTTCCCGAGATATTCCCCACTCACAGGCCGCGCAAAAGAGCGAGAAGTGCATAGTAAATAAGGTGCGTCATCTAAAGACCAGCTCACTGGCAATTCCACCAGCGGCTGGTCTCTCCCCTGTAGCAGGTACGGCGATTCTCTCCTCGCCATCGAGCTGTCATACAAAAGATTAGTAGAATTTAAGACCTCGAGAAGCTCTGCCGTCATTTGCCATTCGGGGGATCTGTAACCGCAGATGCGGTCCGCACCCGCTAGTTTTAACGAAAAAATCGTCTTCTGGAGATCGTCCCTAATCTCCTCTCTATTTTGCAAACGCGGCGGAGTATGACGCCACCCATGCGCTGCGACCTCATGGCCATCCGTATAAATATCTCGTACAATCTCGGGGAATTTTTCCGCTATTAGGCCAGGAACAAAAAACGTGGCTGAAATATCATGCTCGCGGAATGCTCTAAGAATACGCGGCAGGCCTACTTCCAAACCAAACATGCGTTGTTCTATTTCTTCGACGTATCTAGGCGCTTCGTCAATCGATAGTTCATCTAGCATCGGCGTCACAGCGTCTATGTCCACCGTTAGGAGTATGCGATTCATGCGCCAACCACCATAAAATCTCCGGATGCAGACCGGACCATTCGGTACCCTTTGCGCCTGTTCTCTATCTCGGCTCTGATCTGTGAAAAATTCTGCACGAGAATTAACGATACGTCCTCAATTAATTCATTCGGAGGAGTTTGAGAACATAAATCGAACGAAAGGATTAGTCGAAAACGGCCATCACGATAAGAAGCTACTTGAGTACATTGGAAACCCTCGGAAAACAGGTTCTGAAGAGAATTAGTATTTCGGGGTGATACTTGAGCAAGCAATCGTGAGGCGCCGACTTTTTCCGCTTCCTGAACCCTGATTCGGATTGCCTCGCGCTGCAGTCCACGACCCCGATAGTTGGGGTGAACCATTCCTGCAGCCAGTACCAAATCGCCCGGGCGAGGGGCACACACCTCAAATTCGCGTATTTCTCTGCTCCCATAGAGGTCAGTCGTTAATGCGCAATACGCTACTAGCGTATTATTTTCGAAGCTTCCGAACGACACCCCAAACTCTCCAAGATGCTCTCCAACAAACGACGTTTCATCATCTTCTCGCACATATTCATCAGGATGATTGAGATTTGAAAGAACGCAATCTCGAAGCTTTAAAATCGCCGAGGCATCATTTAGGTCCAATTTTTTCCACATTCACACTTCCTCCTCTAGATCTCGCAGCCATTCAGTGGTGCTATCTATCTCGTTAATCAAATCCTCAATAGTGATCTTTGCCTCTTCCACGCTTTCCGTCTCAAAGACAGCCCGAGCAAATTCACTATTCGTATGTGACATAAGGCTGAATTCTCCCCCCGGAGCAGCGATTTCACTCGTCACGATAGACGGGTGGTTCAATCGTTCAGGAGCACAAAGAAGCTTTCCCTCATGCGGAGAGACATGTAGCTGGCCCGCAAGTCTCTTTTGAGGATAGTCATCCATAGAAGTGGAAGTATCGCACTGAAGTCGTATTGATTCAGCAGCGATGTTCACCCCGTAGGACACCTCTATCTCCTCCGATATCGATCCCCCGCCGAGCCTGGCTCCTACCTCACTAAATACTGCTCCTTGATTTGTCCAAAAGGCTTCGAGGTGAAAAGCGCCGGTATAAGGGGGTAAAGCTTCCTCTATAGCTCTATGGGCCAAGGATGAAATTTCGACGCTTTTAGGATCATCCTGAGGCAAGATAATGGATCCTAAATATCCTCCTGCGAGGTAATCAAGATGGCTCCCGATATAGAGAGCTACCGCGCAAAACTGCACTTCCCCATCTTTACAAATACCGTCCACGCGGTATTGATCCCCGCTTATAAACGCTTCTACGATGACCCTTGAGGTATCACCCCGGTCGCTAAATGGTCCTTTTCGCAAGTACTTAATTAAGGCTTCAGGGTCTGCAAGGATTTCGACCCCCGATGATCCTCGGCCGTGGGGAGGCTTAACTACACACGGGTACCCCACTTCGTCTATAGCTTCCACAAGTTCCATCGCTGTCGTAACGACTCGATGTGCCGCCACAGGAATTCCTGTTTGAGCAACTCGGCTCTTCATTAAGACCTTGTCCCGAAAATACATAGCTTCTTGTGGCTGCAGGCCATCTATCCCATGGCGTCGTCGGAGTTCCGCTGCCCTGAGGATGTCAGCTTCGGCTAGTATAACTATTTTATCCAAACAAAATTGATCAATAGCTACTGAAGCCAATAGAGGGATTTCATCATTAGATGCATAGTTCTCAAACACTTTTAGGTCGGCAATTTGGCCCCGCTCAACATCAATATCATGTGACGTAAAAATTACCGACCCCTCTGGGAGAAGGCTTGTTAACCTAGCACTTCCCAATCGGTGAAGGACTTTTCCAGGAGACATGAGCAAAATCGGTTCAGTTGACATTAATTCTCCTTTTGAAGAGCTTTAACTGCCGAAAGGGCATTAGAGGCGGCATTCGGGCCGGCTGCTAGGGCGTAGCCTGTGCGTGTAGAGGAATCAATGATTTGATCCCTCCTTATAAGTTCTCTCCGAGACGGGTGCTTGACACGAATTAATCCCGGTATGACGGGGACCTCAGAATGGGAAGCCCAGGACATGAAAAAATAGCGGATTCTGAATATCGCGGCCCAGGTGCAGGTAGAGGGAGATCAAGAATTGCAAAAATAGTTTCTGTGGCCATGTGCCTCCCAGTGGTGAGCTCTGTGAGCTCCCAGATTTGATCTCCTCCGAATCGCGTATGAGTTTCAACAAGCCACACATCTTCACCATCAACCATTATCTCTGTATGACTAGGCCCTATCCTGTGTCCTATGGCGTCAAGAATGCTGGGTACGCGGCGTGAGATTTGGTCTTTTTGCTGCTCATTTAATTCTGCAGGTTGCCAGTGCCCCATCTCGACATAGCGGGGAGGGCCAGACGTGATTTTTTCCGTAATTTGAACAACTTCATGACTTCCATCCACTGTCATCGCTTCAACGCTGAATTCCCGCCCCGGCAAAACAGCTTCTACTAAGACTAGCAAGTCAGGGTTATCGAGAAGAGCCCAGCTATGCAAGCTCGAAATCTCAGCCAGATGGGCTCGGACCTCATCTTCGTTCTTCACACGTCGAACACCAGCACTCCCAGCTCCCGTGATCGGTTTTATCACCACACTTTCTTCCCCGAGTTCTTTCCAGAAAGCCAAAACCTCCTCTGGAGTTCCACACATCCGCCACGGACGCTGGGGAATATTTGCGTTGTCCAGGGCTTGCCTGGTTAGTGTCTTATCGCGAGCCGTGGAAACTGCGCACAGGGGGTTAGACCGAATGCCCAGCATATTCGCTACCCGAGCCGCAACTAGAATGACGGGCTCGAGGAAACACACCAACCCGGTAACAGGGTGCATCAGGTGAATGCTTCTTAAGACTTCGAGGAGTGTGTCTTCATTAATCTCCTCGACCTCAATATAGGAATCGACATATTTTTTCTGCCAATCAGTGGCCCTGTCGGCAGTTTGAATAAGTGTGATTTTCGTATTAGGTGGGGAAACCTTCGGCAAGCTCGAATCATTTCCACTGATAATAACCAGGTGTTTTTCCTGCATATCTAGACTCCTCAGCACTATATTTTGCAAAACTCTTTGTGCAAATTTTCCGCAATATGATTCGCTTGGCGATGAACCGCATCCAGCGCCGAGGTGACTAAAAGGCTTCCGGCTGTAGCTTGCCCCATAAGGAAAAGATTGTCCTGCATCTCACCATCAGAGCTAATGGCTCGGCCCGTGAAGTAATCCGACAGCCCCCTCCCCTCCGCATCCAATCCGATATGCCCTTCCGCCGCTAGCTGCCTCAAGAAGAAAGGGGCGTCTTCGTACTTTGCGGAAAAACCGGTTGCATTAATTAATCCCGCCGCCCCGATATCGCTCAAAATAGATCCCAGCTGGCGAGAATCCGCCCATACGCCTGCATGGAGAATAATCCGATCTTCCTCAATCATTTTTTTAATCTGACGCCAGCGCGCAAGAGGAACACGTACGCGGTATCGCGGCCATCCTGACCCGAGACCTTGCCTCAATGTGAAGCGCTCATCGACTGATAAGGATGCAAAAGCGGCATTCAACACATGATTCGTTTTACTAATCGTTCGATGACATGAAAGGTCTGCGGAATCACTGTAGGGATTTTGCCAATTACGAGTAATTCGACTTTCGTCATCGAAAGAAGCACGACTCATTCCGAATCTAGCAAGCTCAGCATCAAGAAGATCCAACACAGAGGAGGCAGAAAGACTGCCTGAATATTGAAGGCGGTCAAGATTATCCTCCGTAAGATATAGCGGGTCTAGCGTATCTTCATCGGATTCCACCTGCACCCAGGGTAAGCGCCCACTCGGGGAAAAAAGATGCACTGTAGCTGCCCTTTTCTCATAGACGCTAGCAATATCGATAGCAGTCAATCCCGACCCGAGCACTCCTATTGCGCTCGGGTTATCGAAAATTTGCAAAATTCTTTTCAGAGGGTAAGGAAATGGAATATAAGGAATTCCGCCAGTTTTAACAGAATTTTTTTATTCCACGTCCCAATAGATATCACCGCTTGATCTACTTCGACCTGGAATTTTCCCTCAGTAAGTACTTTAATTTTCCCCGGCGAAAAATTAACCTCTTTCGCTTTTTCGGGAACCAGACTGATTCGTAGACCATGCTCTTGCAATATCCGAATCGCATAAGAAAGAGCCTTAATTAAAAAGGTTCCGTACGCTTCACGAGGAAGAGGATTGCTATTAAAATCGGATAACTCAAACGGGCTCTGAGAAAAGTATCTATCAAGGGGATAAAAGGGCGGCGCTAAAGACGCGAGACGGGAGCGGCCCGTGTTAATAATCGCTTCCGCTACATCCCGGTTAAAAGCCAACCCTGCCCCTAAGCACTCAGGATCCTCGAACAGGAAAATTTCTCCCCCCGCCCAATCCGGAGAACTTAACTCCGCCAAGCGGCTGAGAAGGAATGTCCCTCCAGCCCCAACGCCTAAGATCGCTAGTCGCATAAACAATACCGATTCTTCTATAGGTGGATCCTTAATGCCACAAGAGTAGCACAGAGAGCTAGGTTAAAACCCTACTTTTATATAATATGAGTCACATTATCATTCCCCCTGACTCCACTTGCGGCTCAATACTTTCTCCAATGAGCGGACTCGCACCGACAGATACGGTCCGGTCATCGAGCTCTACGCCCCCTGTATAAGTATTTTCCAGGCGGATGTCTGGAGCTAACGACCGCCGTAGACACGTCTAACCCTGTAAATTCACCCCGGCAGAGCTTGGCAAACACACAGATGCTGAAAACCTTCGGCGACGTGGTGGGCCACCATACGCCTTGAAACGCCTAGCTCCTGGGATATTTCTTTCCATGCAGGAATCTGCCCGGTTTGATTAAATGCCTGTGACGCAATAACCAAGACTTGTGCACGCGCGTATTATTTCCGGGCGCCCGCTTTCGCTTATTAACTTCTTGCAGGTTTTCCGCTGGCTCTGGGCGTATTCTCCTTCGGGGTCTGTTTCCCACCTCTTGGCGGCTTTTTGGCCGCCTCTGCGGCCCATGGTGGACAGGGCCTTGCGTTGGCTTGTGGTGGCATAACGGGCGGTCGGTGTGCCGTAGGAGTCGGTCTTGCCCTGGGTGACATAACCACGCACCCGCCGGGCCATGGTTTGGCGATCGCACGGAAAGCCTGGGCCGGCTCCCGGCGTGCCTTGACCGTCTCGATGAGCTCGCGCCCACTGGAGAACTCCTGGCGGGGCGATACATGCTGGGGCTCGTCGGCCACCTCGCGCACCTCCCTGATAAAGTCGGACAACCGGTCAATACGGTGATGCTGCCGGTACCAGATATAGCGATCCGGGCTCTCACCCGTGTAGAAGGGGCTGCGGCTGAACCGGTGGGCGAAGTTCGGGTCGTGGCCCAAAAAACCGCCCAGAGTCCGGCTCGTCGCCGCCAGAAGTGCCATATTGGGCGATTTGCAGTCCCTGTCCGCATAGACCAGGTCAATCAACCACAAACACTGCGCCTTGCCGGTTAACCGGTTCTGTCCTGCGATTTGGAACGCTCGATTGGGTGACAATCATCTGCATTGAGCCGATAGACGCTATCTTCTCTACGATAGCTATGCGACCACTATCGCTCTCATCTGTGCGTTCACATTTTGCTCGCCCCGGGAGACTCAGTAGATAGCGTTCTTTTGTGTTCATTTCAGCATCATTCGCATCCACAATCGCCGCAGGAGTAGATGCTATTGCGTTTCTACTCACACTTGAAACGATAGAGAATGCGCTGGACTATTTGGACATGCTGCGATTCTCTACGTCAACTAGGAAGAGAGGTATCACAGTGGTATTCGAGGTCTTCGTAAGCGTCCCCCATGCAGGGCACTCCGAGCGTGACTCTGCACAAGCGGGACATCTTATTGATCAACGCCGCCGCCCATGCTCTCATCGGCAAGGCTGATGTCGTGGAGTTGCTCTTCGATGCGGAGCGCCGCGTGATGACTCTCCGGCCGGCCGCTCCGTCGCCGACGGCGTACCAGTTTCGAGGTCCATCCAGCTGGATTACAGTTCGCTGATTGGGCTGCGGTGCGGCAGCACACGTGGGCGCTTACCCGCAATATCTTCCACAAAGCGCACTACCTGGTTGGAGTAGCCATACTCGTTGTCGTACCAGACGTAGACCACCAGGTGCTTGGTGCCATTGGCAATCGTCGCCAAGCCATCAACCACACCGGCTTTCACGGAGCCGACGAAGTCCGAGGAGACCAATTCCGGATCATTGACGTAGTCCACCTGCTGGCGCAGGTTCGACAGCAGCGCCACCTTACGCAAATAATCGTTGACCTCGTCCTTGGTCACCTCGGTTTCCAATTCCAGGTTCAACACCGCCATCGAAACGTTCGGGGTAGGAACGCGGATGGCATTACCGGTGAGCTTTCCTTCAAATTCCGGCAAAGCCTTTGATACCGCTTTCGCAGCACCAGTTTCGGTCAGCACCATATTCAGACCCGCAGCGCGGCCACGACGGTCACCCTTGTGGTAGTTGTCGATCAGGTTTTGATCGTTGGTAAACGAGTGGGCGGTTTCGACGTGGCCGTGCGCGACGCCGTAGCGAGCGCCCAGTGCCTTGAGCACTGGAGTAATGCCGTTGGTGGTACACGATGCGGCGGACAACACCTTGTCATCATCAGTAACGCTATTTTCGTTAATTCCAAAGACCACGTTCGGGATATCGCCTTTGCCCGGCGCCGTCAGCAAGACACGGTCTGCACCCTTGGCCTCCAGGTGCTGCGACAAGCCCTTGCGATCACGCCATGCGCCGGTGTTGTCGACGACAATAGCGTTGTTGATGCCGTAGGAGGTGTAGTCGATTTCCTGTGGCGCGTTGGCGTAGATAACCTGGATCTTGGTGCCGTTTGCCCAGATGATGTTGTTTTCTTCATCCACGGAAATGGTGCCGTTGAATTCGCCATGCACGGAATCACGGCGCAGCAGCGAGGCGCGTTTAATGATGTCGCCGTCGCCTTTGGAGCGCACGACAATCGCACGCAGACGCACACCGCCATAGGATGCTTCGCGCTCGACGAGAATGCGCGCGAGCAGGCGGCCGATGCGGCCGAAACCGTAGAGCACGACGTCGGTCGGTTCTTTCACGTTGGTGCGGCCACCGATGACTTCCTCCAGTTCGGAGTGCAGGTAGTCAGCAAGATCAGTAGCACCGGATTGTGCAAATCCAACGGCCAAACGCCCGACGTCGATCGATGCAGTACCCAAATCCATCGAAGTGAGTTCGCGCAGCACCGGCAGGGTTTGCTCCAGCGGCAAGTCTTCTTCGATGACCTGGTGCGCGCGCTCGTGGGCCTTGATGATGTCGATGTCGGTGACGCTAATCAGCAGACGACCAAAAATAGAGGTCACAACGTTGTTGTTGCGGTGCAGCGAGCTGATCAGCGGGATCATCTCCTGTGCCAGCGCGATGCGTTCATTCCAGTTGTCGTGTCCTACCTCGGCGGGCTGATTCACAGTCATCTTCCTTTACGCGGGGGTATCGGGGTGCAAAATTACAACCCACATCCTACCCCGATTTTGGTTACTACCCCCGTAATTGGGCAAGAATGTCGGCCACGCTGCCCTGACCGATCTTGTCGACGTCGTCGCCAACCAAGCAATATGCCACCCGCGGATCATTCTCTTGTCGCAGTGGCGCCAGCAATGAGTTCAACAGCGGATACATCGCCGGCACGTCATCGTGGTGTTCACGGATAAATTCCGTCTCGAGGCCACGTGCCACCCGGCCAGACAATGCCCGGGTCGCTACCGAGGTACCCCCGGAATGCAACAAAGCACGGTTGAAATCACTGGTGCCGGCCTCGTCGGCAAGCAAAAATGCCGAACCACAACTCACCGCTTTTACCCGCGGAAGCTGCAACAACTCGCGGGCATCGTCAGCAGTACGCACCCCACCAGAGGCCACCAGTTGCGTATTCACGCCAGCCATCGACATCGTCTCAATCAGATCAACCAACCCCAGCCCGGAAGGCTGCTCATCTACCGACCACGTTGCGCGGTGCCCACCGGCTGCCGGGCCTTGCACGACCACAACGTCGGCACCCGCGTTTTGTGCACTCAACGCGTCTTCAATACTGGTGACGGTCACCCACGCCTCGATACCTGCCTCATGCAGACGGCTGATTTCCGCAGCGCTAAAACACCCGAACGTCGAGCTGACCACCGCCGGTGGATTATCGGCAGATATGACAGCATCCAGCTTGTCCTGCCAACCATTGGTGTAATCCGGATCCGCGAGTTGTTCCGCTACACCGTAGTCGCGCTGTAATTGTTGATGAAACCTGCTGATCTCTTCAGTAATTTCCACAGGGGTTTGTGGGGCAAATAAGTTCACCCCGTAACGCACCCCCGAATCAATGCTGGCAAGCATGCTCTGCACGCGATCTACCGGAGTGGTTCCGAACGCCAGAAAACCGAAGGATCCGGCGTTATCGGCCGCGGTGACAAGCTGCGGTGTGGACGGACCACCTGCCATCGGAGCAATCAGGATGCGCGATTCCAACTGGCGTAATAATTCCGACATACCTGCCAGGCTAATGCAGATCGGGCACATGCGGCAGTCAGTAGAGAAAATACGCGCAATAATGAGACACTGGGCGGGTGAATATTGTGCGCAACTTGTTATCGAAAGTATTCGGCCGCAATGCCGACGGTGATGGTGACCCAGTCGCTAACCCTGCCGACGGTGGCTATCAAAGGGCCACGAGCCAACAGCCGGTGTTAAATCTCGCAGAGGTCACAGCCGAGTGGCTAATCGTCGGCTTGGGTAATCCGGGGCAAAAATATGCGGCCACGCGCCACAACGTGGGCTATATGGTGGTCGATGATTTGCTCGCTGAATCCGGTGAGACCCTGCAGCCTATTAAGGACGTGCAGGCTTTCGGCGCCACCATCGTCGCAGGCAAGAACACCGCCCTGGTGCTGCGGACTGCCAGTTTTATGAACAATTCTGGCCCTGCGATTGCCGAGGTTGCGCAGCGTTTAGACATTCCCGCCGAGCGAGTGCTGCTTATTCACGATGAATTAGATCTGAAAGAGCACAAAATCCGCCTCAAACAAGGCGGAAATGAAGCCGGACATAACGGACTAAAATCGACGACTGAGCACCTGGGCACCCGCGATTATCCCCGCGTACGTATGGGGGTGGGCCGCCCTGGCAAAGGAAACGACATCATTGCCTGGGTTCTGGGCCCAGTACCAGCAGGGGCTGGTTTTGATGAGTTTATTGCCACCGGCGCCGAGGCTGCCCGACTGATCGTGGCCCACGGGCTAGGCGCCGCGCAAAACGAGATTCATTCTCGCTAATTAGCTTTTAGCACCAGCCTGGGTGACCTGATCCAAAATCTTGTCCAACCCAGCTTTTTCTGCTTCGGATGCGCGGAATTCACCGTTGGCATCTTCTGGGTATGCAGTGTTCAGGTCGATGTTGACATCTTCGTCGGCAAGCTGCATAGCCAACATGCCACTGACGACGGTACGCCAAGTTGCCGTCGAGCCCTTACCAGCCTGCGAGTAACCGTAGCCGACGAAGCCGATTGGCTTGCCCTGCCATTCTTGGCCGAGCTGGTCGAAGGCATTTTTCATTGGGCCAGGTACAGTACCGTTATATTCCGGAGTCACAAAAACGAAACCGTCGTACTGGGCGATGACTTTGGCCCACTGCTGGGTCTTAGGATCACCGTATTCGCCATTGGCCATGGCCGGGACGGTATCTGCGGCCAAAAATGGCAGGTCATGATCCTGCAGGTCGATGATCTCGTAGTTGTGGCCGTCATTGCGGTGAGATGCATGCTCGTGCACCCAGTGGCCAATCGCTTCACCAGCGCGGCCTGCACGGATCGAACCAATAAAGACACCAATATTCACGATTACCTCCTAGAAATAATGAAGTTGATACAACAACAATAAAACGCCCTTGGTTGACCTGTCAACAATATCTTCTTGGTCTCCGTGAAAACCCGATCCACCTCGGCACGCACATCACCAAACCATTAGACTGTTCAACCATGACCACTGCTGTTTCCTCCCCTGCCCACGAGGCCTCGCGCCGCCGCACCTTTGCTGTGATCGCCCACCCCGACGCGGGTAAATCGACCCTGACCGAGGCGCTGGCGCTACATGCACACATCATCACCGAAGCTGGCGCGGTGCACGGCAAAGGAAACCGCAAAGCGACTGTGTCTGACTGGATGGACATGGAAAAAGACCGCGGGATTTCCGTGGCCTCTTCCGCTCTGCAATTCAACTATTCCCCGGAAGGCCACGACGGCGAACCGTATGTAATCAACCTGGTCGATACCCCCGGACACGCGGATTTTTCGGAAGATACCTACCGCGTTCTCACCGCCGTCGACGCCGCAGTCATGCTCATCGACGCTGCCAAGGGCCTGGAGCCGCAAACGTTGAAACTGTTCCGTGTGTGTAAAGCTCGCGGTTTGCCGATTATCACGGTGATCAACAAGTGGGACCGGGTTGGCCGCGAGCCTTTGGAGCTTGTCGACGAAATCGTCAACGAGATTCAGCTCCAGCCCACACCGCTATACTGGCCGGTCGGCGAAGCCGGTGACTTCCGCGGGCTCGCCCACATTAACGACGACGGTGAAGCTGACAATTACATCCACTTCATCCGCACCGCCGGTGGTTCCACCATCGCACCGGAAGAGCACTACTCACCGGAGCAAGCCGGCGAAAAAGAAGCCGAGGCTTGGGAAACGGCAGTGGAAGAAGCCGAGCTTTTGGCTGCCGATGGCGCGCTACACGATCAAGACCTATTCGAACAGTGTGTGACCTCGCCGTTGATTTTCGCCTCCGCGATGTTGAATTTCGGCGTGCACCAAATTTTGGACACGTTGTGCGCAATCGCCCCAGAACCAGGTAGTCGCGAGTGCGACCCCAAGGTAATGGAAAAGGCCACCGGCGCCATCGCCGAAACCCGCGAGGTGGACGACGATTTCGCCGGTGTCGTGTTCAAAGTTCAAGCCGGCATGGACCGCAACCACCGCGACACCCTAGCCTTCATGCGCGTGGTCTCTGGCATCTTCGAACGCGGCATGCAGGTCACACACGCCCAATCTGGACGCAGCTTCTCGACGAAATACGCACTAACGGTGTTCGGCCGCACCCGCGATACCGTCGAAGCCGCCTATCCTGGCGATATCGTCGGATTGGTCAACGCGGGATCGCTGGCTCCCGGCGATACCATTTATTCGGGCAAGAAGATCCAGTTCCGCCCGATGCCACAGTTTGCTCCGGAAAGTTTCCAAACCCTGCGGGCCAAATCACTGGGCAAATACAAGCAATTCCGCAAAGGGCTGGAGCAACTGGATGCCGAGGGCGTCGTCCAGATCCTGCGCAACGAACTCCGCGGCGACGCTGCCCCTGTGATGGCAGCCGTTGGCCCGATGCAGTTCGAAGTCATGCAGGCCCGCATGGAGGTCGAATATAACGTGGAAACCGTCGTCGAGCCCGTGCCCTATTCGGTAGCACGACGCACCGATGCGGCCTCAGCTGAAGAACTAGGCCGCCAGCGCGGAGTGGAAATTTTCACCCGCACCGACGGCGAATTGATAGCGCTGTTTGACGATAAATGGAAGCTCGCGTTCGTGCAAAAAGAACACCCAGAGCTGACCATGGAGCCGTTGGTAGCTGATTAGCTATCGGCCCACGCTGCGTTTAAATCACCTAGTAGAGGTCGACCGCCCGCAAGTCAATACTGCCATCACCAGTGATTTCTAATTGGCTAATCGGGCGGTTCTTTACTGTTTCCGGCAAGCTAATCCTTAAGGTGCGTATCCAGTATTCGCCGTTGCTGGTTTCCGTGGTGGTATCTTTCAGTACCGGGTTGGGTGCCGGCACTGGTATTTGCTGTCGGGAACCATCGTCCATGATCGCGGTAACTTCCAGCTTGGTTTCTTTCTTCCCGTCTTCCCGGCTGCCAGTAGGCATCATGTGCATGCTCAAAGTTTCGGCACCCGCAGAACTCACCGGAACCACTACGGGGGATTTAGTCAATTGCACGCGGGCATTGACAGAAGCGGAATTAACGATTCCCATGTCCACGAAATCACAGCGGTCGTCATACTGCACCGGATTCATAGACGGATAAATCCGACAGAACTCGGCCTCACTTCCCGGCAGTTGCGCTTCTGGTTCTGAAGCAATCCATTGTTCTGCAGCGGCCGGGGTGGCAGCATACACGCTCGCTTCTCTGCCTGCGAGCTCGGCGGGTAGCTCGTCATCAGCCTGCAATGGATACGGCCCGTCTTGGCCACGGAGAGTTTGATCAAACCAAAGCCGGAGAGCTTCTGCTAAAAATTCCTCATGCTCTGCAGCACCACTGTCGCTAATTTCGCCATCATCGATGCGGTCATCAAATTCCCGCTGAGATAAAACGCGGTTAATGTAGTTGTGCCCAAGCCCTGACACAATAAAGTTTAAAGCAGCCGTGTTTCTGTCTTGCCCCACGTATTCCGGTAACCAGTCAGCTGCGGCCTGGGAAGTATCCTCATCTGCTTGCCCATCAATGGTCAAAGTAAGCACATCGGCGGGAGCTGGGGAAAAATTATCTTCTGGAAATTCTGGCACATGGTAGAACCCGCCATAGCTGGCCAAAGATACCTCAGGCCACATTTCTGCAGCCTTATTTCCTAGCAATGCAGAACGCGAGTGCATAAACACACCCGTGCGAGAAAAATCTGTCATGCCCGCAAGGCTGTCATCTAAGTGCTGCGACTGGCCCTGGTTCGCTGCCTCCAGTTCCCCACGAATGGCACCTACCACACCCGCCCAGGCTTCCACCTGGTCGTATGGTTGCGTGGGGCTTTCTGGCGCCCACAACGGCCCTAAATCAGGAACGACGACGGTGTAGCCGGCCTCTGCGAGATCTTCTGCCAAATAGTGCATTCCGCGATCTGCCCGTACGTCATCTACCCCATCTGCGCACGGATAGACGAAAGTATCGTCAGCGCAATTAAATGTGCGTAAATGGTTTACTACCACCAGCGGAGCATTGCTGTGCCCCGCCGTTGTCACGCTGCCGCGGACGGGTAAATGTGTCTCTGGAGAAACCTGGTAATCTTCCAGCGCAAATTCATAGGTGGTGGCGGTTGTTTTTTCCGTGGCCGTGGTAGTTTCTGCAGCCGTATTCTGCCCCGTTGTTGCCTGTTCTGGCGCTGCCTTCAGCGCGTCATCAGCATCAGACGGAGCCGAACAGGCCCCGAGCAACAAAGTAGTACCTGTCAACACAGCTAAAATACTCGAACGCATGACAGACAATTCTACCGGCACGGTGGGTTCCGGTCGTTTTTACCGGGCAAGGCCAGGAAGTCATCAACTCACGGTAATCAGAATCCGATAGCGCGCAGAGCCTGATCGTAATCGTCCTGAGTGACCTCAACCTTGGAACAATCCTGGGGGACATAAATGTCCAGACGTGGCTCACCTGGCTTACCATCGAAGCGGGCACGACAATCCGCAGCCTGCTGCGGGGTTGTTAGACCATAATTTAAGGCATTGTAATGTTTGTTATCCACGTTCTTCAGCAACGCCACCAATGCGCGGAGGTTGCTTGGCTGATTACCGCTCGGGTCGTTCCGGAGCACGGAGCTGCCAATAGACAGCGCCGAGCTGAGCTGATTCAACACTGGATTGTGCTGAGCCGAGGACGATTGCACCAGTTGTTTCTGCACAGGCGTCGCTTGAGCAACCCCGCTGCTTCCCAGGCCCGCCAGCGCAAGCACAGCCAAACTTGCAGTGAACATTTTCTTCATGAATACCCCTTGTCTATTTACATGATGCAACATTTCATGCTGCACCATTGAATCCATTCGTGCAGCTAAGATTTTATATAGCTCTACCTAATAATACCTAGGTGCGCCTTTTATGATTTGCCTCACATTGAGAGCAAATGCTTAGGAACAAATACCCAGGGCACTTCACCAGAACAATGTAGCCGTGGAAGATAATTCTTAGACTAAGTTCGTTTTCCTTTAACCGGTCAGGAATTCTTCCCATTGCGGCCATTCTTTTTCCGTTTGGATCTGGCCCATCCGGTAGCTGTGCAGCAGCTTTTCGGCATCGCGTTCCGTTGATTCCACAGACAAATCCGTCGGAAAGAACAATTGCGCACGGCCTTGTTTCTCCAAAGTAAGCAGGCGATCTTTCGCGGCATTGTATTTATCCGGTCGTTCAATCATGGCTTTTGCCACGGCTGGGTGTTTAAAAAATGCTCGACGCAAAAAGCCCTCACGCTGCGTGGCTGGGCGCACATAATCGCGAGGTTTCGTCGCCAAGAAAAGAATCTTTCTAAAACCAGCCTTTTCGGCCTCGTCAATGACGATGCCACCGGAATCTCCCAATGCACCATCGACAAACGGCACATCATCGATCAAGCGCATCGGCATGATCAGCGGCAGTGTGGATGAGGCACGTACGCGCATCATCAGATCCGGCAAGCTTGTCATGTCCTGTCTGCCCCAGTTGACGGTCTCTCCGGTATCGGCACGCGTGGCACTGATGCAGACTTGTGCCGACGATTCCGTGAACGTTTTCCATTCAAACGGGAGATCTTTGTCGGCAGCTTTTTCGTAGATAAATTCTGCATTGAAATATCCCCGACCGCGCAAGAAATGACTCACCCCACCAAACGAGGGGTTGTTCGCAAAATCCGTAAACGAACTACGGGCGCGTTCTTTATCACCAGAAAGGAAATTCACGGTGTGTGAGGCACCCGCTGATACACCACCGACCCAGCCAAATTGCACTTGCTTTTCCAGCAGGTGCACAATGCTGGCGGCGGTATAGGAATTACGCATTCCCCCGCCTTCAATCACTAAAGCTGTATCTCGTGCGTCGATCATCTTTGCCCATAATAGTCGCGAGCTCGTGAAATTGTGACTAAAAGTGATTCACCGTTAACCGGTTAGAATGACCGCATGGGACTATTCGACCTGCTACGCGGTTCTGCTAAGCCCGCTCTCACCCAGCTTCCGGATACTGCACGCCATGTAGGCGTCGATAAGCTGGCAGTACACACGGCAGAAGAAATGGTGATCATCACAGGATCGGTGCAGGTAGCAGACATCATTCTGGATGCCGCCCACAATAATCACGCCGCGGTGGTTGCGGGACCCAACGCGCAGATTGTACTAGTGCCGACGAAAACTGATGATCTGCCGGTACACGACCCCAACAATGGTTGGCTGCTTCCACTAAGCCCCGCGCTCCGTTCTGCAATCACCCAGCGCTTGGCACCCAAACCATGTGAACTGGAACTGACCGAACGCGTCGGCATAATTATTGAATAAAAGCGAACATATACGAGCGCTTAGACCCCGAGTGCACCGAGCACGATTAACAGCACGCCCACGCTATAGCCTGCCGCCTTACTCAAAGCTTCGGTATTGTGCGAGGCCTTATTAAACAGCCTACCAATCGGCGAATGCGGCGCGATTCGGACCCAACCAACAAGCAACGCGAAGACGATGGGGAGAGACAACGCGATAGTGGCATACAGCACCACTCCCGCCCCCAACGTCGCTGGTGCCGGATGCAACGCGGTGAGCACAATCAGCCCGGCAAAAAACGGCACGGAAGTCGCCGATTGCACCACGCCGAGGCCGAAACCAATCCCGAAGGTCATCGGCGATGGTTTTTGTAGCCCACCTAATAACCGTCCCACCACAGCAGGCGGCTTGCCTTTCGATAACCAGGTGCCCACGAGCGTGAGGACGCCGACGCCGATCAAGGTCAACCCGAAAGCTGCCGAGTCGAGAATTTTTTGCATGAGTTCGCCGAAGCCAGAAAACACCACGGTCACCAGCAGCGCGAGCGCAAAAACCCCGAACCAGTTGCCGGTCACCAACAGTGGTGCGACCTTTTTATACCGTCCCGCTGGCAGCAGCACGCCCAGGGCAACGATCACAGCAATGGACAAAACATTGATCGAATCCATGAAGGCGTAACTAACGGCATAGAGCATGCTGGTCATTCTACAGTGCTTGTACACTAACACTCATGCTGTCTGCCCCGCGCACCCTCGCCGATATCGCTACCGATGGCTTTTTGGCCCAGGCCGATCGCCTAGCAATGTTTCGCGCCCGGTTCGGTGAGATCACCAAGGTGGAGTTTTCTCTCCGCGAAAACTCGGCCAACGACCACGACGCGATGCTTGCCGACGGACGTGTCCGCGATCAACCAGTGATGCTGTCTTTTGCCTCTACTCAGGTGGCACAACGCGTCGAGCTCGCTGCCCAGTGGGTCGCCACCATCGTTGATGGCACCTGGCATTGGCAAACCACAGCGGTCGATGATTTTTCCGATATCCCGCAACTGGATCCGCTCGCCCCGCAGCCTGCCGACGACGAGTTATTAGCAGCTACCCGCACCTTGTTTCGCAATGCTCCGGCCGTGTTGGTTCCGCTTCCCCGGAGCTCGCGCCGAGGTTCCGGTAAAGACTCTGCTGCGCAATTCGCGGTGTTGATCGTGTCTGGCTTCGTCGACGAAGGCCCGGTGCACGTCGCGCTCAGCAACGGTCTAGCGCAGCTGCCGGATCACTATGACACGCTAAGAGCGCTGCAGGCCTTCGCTGTGGTACGCGGATTAGAGTTTGAACACGCTGCTACGGAAGACACGTCAGCTTATTCGACGGCAGAGCACTCAGTAGCGAACCCGCCGGAGAACACAGATACCGTCGTCCAGATCGGCGCTGGGGACGACGCATACACGATTTATGTGCGCGGTGGCACAGCCATTGACCTCGCCGCACAGCCGTTTACCCGCGAGCTGCCGCCAACGATCGACACGCTGCGCGCCCAAGGCGCCGCCCTGCTCCAGGAAACAACCGGGCACGCCGATAACGACGAGAATGGCGAGAACGGCGACATTGCTGATGACGACGATGCGGCGCCGAGTTCCACCGCCGATCGTGCAGTCGCCGATCGTGCAGTCGCAGCAAAACCCCGGCACAACTCATCACCGGGATGGGTGGTCGCCACCGTTGCCGGTACAACCTGGACGTGGGCGTGGGCTGATCCAAAACTTGCCGGGACTTCGGGTGCGCAAGAAAGCCGCGCGCTGTTGGATTTTGGCATCAGCAACGGCGTTCTTGATTTCGTGCGTCCGCACGTCGATCTGCAACGAGCGGAACTACAATCCCGCGGCGACGCCCGAAAAGAGGCAATCACCACGATGGTTGCTGCATGCGCGCCGATCACTGATTTCCACGACTACCGAATCGACGCCTTGGACGCAGAGACCGTGGGCATCGTGCTGTTTTCTGCATAACCCTTCCTGCATCCACACGCAACAAAGCCCACACGCAACGAAGCCCCCACGCACCCCACACACATTGGGCCTGAAACACGACTAAACCCGGTAACTAGCTCTCACATGTGATGTCTAGTGACTTCTTGGACTCGGAGTCCATTGACTTTTTGGACTCGGAGTCCAGTTAGTTTTTTGACGCGGAGTCCAGGAAGTTTATGGACAGGATGTCTAACGACTTTTTGGACTCTGGCTTGTTGACAATGTGGGGATGGCAATTCCCATTACTCTCCGCAAGAAGATAGCGGATTTCGACCCCATCCGTGAGGGCATCACGGTCCAGCAGTTCTGCAAGAACATTGGCGTATCGAAGCAGACGTACTACAACATCAAAGCACGTATCGCCGAAGGTGGGCGGGCTGGCATCGTGCCGGATCGCACGGCACCGCTGAACCCGCGACGGGTCTACGATGTCAAGATTCGACAACAGGTCCTGCAAGCTCGCGGTACGTTAAAAGCCCACGGCCAAGACTTCCGGCCCATGGTCAATCTTCTATTTCTTCCTCGACGAACTCGGCTACGACCAACCACCGTCACGAGCTTTAATCGCACAATGGTTGCACGAGGCTGGCGTCGCTGAGATCAATGCACGGAAACGACCGCGTAAGTCCTACAGGCACTTTGCCAGGGGCGAAGTCAATGAACTGTGGCAGATCGATGCGTTTACCTACAGACTCTTCGATGTGGCTCACACGCAAGTGACTATCTACCAAGTCGTCGACGATGCCAGCCGCTTCGACGTCGGCTCCTAAGCTTTTGGAACTCCAGAAAACGGCACCGATGCCCGCATCACGCTAAGTGGAGCCATTGATGCTTACGGACTTCCCCAAGAAGTCCTGTCTGACAACGGTGATGCCTTTGCCACCTACCATCGCGGCCGGCTGTCGCAAACCGAATGCTGGCTCGCCAGCCTGGGAGTTCAATCAAGTGCGGGCTTTGCTCCCACGACGCAAGGCAAAGATGAGCGATCGCACCAAACCATGACCAGGTTTTTGGATGCTCGTACCCCGACGACGCTGGCGCAGGTCCAACAGCTGATTGTCGACTACCGCAACTTCTACAACACACGCCGTCGCCACCAAGGACTTCTCAAAGGCA
This sequence comes from Corynebacterium sp. LaCa_70, assembly GCF_058182015.1. NCBI lineage: Bacteria > Bacillati > Actinomycetota > Actinomycetes > Mycobacteriales > Corynebacteriaceae > Corynebacterium > Corynebacterium sp. LaCa_70. The sequence continues at coordinate 796,169 of NZ_CP190914.1, read as the reverse complement.
AGATGCACATCACCCCAGCCCAAGCCTGGGAGATTATCTCGCATGCCCAGCCACCGACGCAGCCGATTGACCCAGATGTTTTATGGACAAAAATCGCGAAACAATATCACCGGATTCACCCCGACAACCAGGCAGATGCCTTAGCAGCCGAGACAGTGGTCGCGACAGATAATGCCCTGCCTGAAGTTGCAGCTTCAGACAGGGCACCAAGTAACGACACTCAGGCGATCCAGCAAGATGCACCCCATGCCGATTCCTCAACCGTAATGCCAAGCTCTACCGGTGTAAATGCACTCTGGCCTATCCCGGACAAGCTGTGGATCAACAAAAGCGGGGTGGTACGCGTTATGGGACACGGCCTCTACGTCGGGCTGCGCTTTAAAAAATCGAGCCATCTACAGCAGCGTAGCCGATGACTATGTGGAATTTTTTACTGATCACGACGGTGAGAAACTGTTGTCATTTCCGCTGCCGATCCAACTGAATCAGCGTCCACCCGGCGGTCAAATCAACATAAACCACGTTGTCGGCATGTGGCACCGACAACCCCCAGAGCTAAAACCCAACCTCTCTGGGCCACGGCCAAGCCGCCGGAAGAAGCCAAGCTAGCACCAGTACAAAAACTCCGTGGACTCCCCGTCCAAAAAGCGGGGAGACTCCGCGTCCACAAAGTCCCTAGACTCCGAGTCCAAAAAGTAGCTGGACTCCAAGTCCAAAAACCTCATGGACATAACATAACTAGCTCTCACACGTACTAGCTACCGGGCTCAGATGGTGGCGCGCACACGGCGCCACTGACTAGCAAAAACTAGCTATCTTGTTCCTCTACTGGAGTTTCACTGACGACGATGCCGTCGGCGTCTGCATACACATATTGGCCTGGCACAAAGTCGATGCCACCGAATTGCACGGTGATATCAACCTTGCCAACCTTATCTTTCGCAGATTTGCGAGGGTTGGTCCCCAAAGCCTTAACACCAATATCCATGGTGCCGATTTCTTGGGAATCCCGGATCGCGCCGTTGACGATGATCCCGGCCCAGCCGTTATCCACGCCTGCGCCAGCGATCATGTCGCCGACCATAGCGGTATGCAGATTTTCTTGGGCATCGATGACCAAGACTCCGCCTTCGTTCGGTTGGTTCAAGACTTCTTTGACCAAGGCATTGTCTTGGATGGCTTGGATGGTGGAAATCTTGCCGCAAAAGTCGGTTTTTCCTCCGTAGTTGGTGAACTGCTTGTCGCAGCTGCGTAGCTGTTCACCGTGGATGTCTCCGATATCGGCGGTGGGAACGAATTGGATCGCCATGATTAGAACTGGCCTTCCTCAGTGGAACCCTTCAGTGCGGTGGTCGACGAGGTTGGGTCGACGGTGGTGGCAATGTTGTCGAAGTAACCGGCTCCAACCTCACGCTGGTGCTTGACGGCGGTGAAGCCGCGCTCTTCAGCTGCAGCGAATTCCTTGTTCTGCAGCTCGACGAACGAGGTCATGCCGTTGCGTGCGTAGCCATGAGCCAGGTCGAACATGCCGTAGTTCAGCGAGTGGAATCCAGCCAGGGTGATGAACTGGAAGGTAAAGCCCATGGCGCCCAGTTCTTTCTGGAACTTCGCGATGGTCTGGTCGTCAAGGTGCTTGGACCAGTTGAACGATGGCGAGCAGTTGTAGGCCAGCTTCTGGTCTGGGAACTCGGCCTTGACGGACTCCGCGAACTGCTTGGCAACCTCCAGGTCTGGGACACCGGTTTCCATCCAGATCAGGTCAGAGTATGGAGCATAGGACTTCGCACGTGCGATACAAGGCTCGATGCCTGGACGTACGCGGTAGTAGCCTTCTGCGGTGCGGTCGCCTTCGATGAACGGCTTGTCGCGATCGTCGATGTCCGAGGTGATCAAGGTGGCAGCCTCGGCGTCAGTACGAGCAATAACGACGGTGGGAACACCGGCGACGTCGGCAGCCAGACGTGCAGACGACAGGGTCCGGATGTGCTGCTGGGTTGGGATCAAAACCTTACCGCCCAGGTGGCCACACTTCTTTTCGGAAGCCAGCTGGTCTTCCCAGTGCGTACCGGCAGCACCAGCGTTGATCATGGCCTTTTGCAGCTCATAAACGTTCAGTGCACCACCGAAGCCTGCCTCACCGTCGGCAACGATGGGAACCAGCCAGTTGTCGATGGAGTTATCGCCTTCGACTCGGGAGATCTCGTCGGCACGCAGCAAGGCGTTGTTGATACGGCGAACGACCTGCGGAACCGAGTTTGCTGGGTACAGCGACTGGTCTGGGTACGTGTGTCCGGACAGGTTGGCATCGCCGGCAACCTGCCAACCAGACAGGTAAACAGCCTTCAGGCCACCGCGGACCTGCTGAACGGCCTGGTTACCAGTCAAGGCGCCCAGGGCGTTGATGTAGTGTCCATCGCCCTTCGAGACCTCGTCCCACAGGATCTCAGAGCCACGACGTGCCAGGGTGTGCTCTTCGACGACGTTGCCCTGCAGCTCGGCTACCTTTTCTGCGGTGTAGTCACGGGTGACGTTGGCCCAGCGAGGGTTTTCATCCCAATCTTTTTGGATTTCAGCGGCGGTACGTGCTTGACCGGTAGTAGTCATCGCAACTCCCTTTCTCGTTTGGCTTATGAGGTGATTCACATAATGAGCCATGAAACCAATCACGTCAAGAATTGCGTGTGACTTACAACCGACGGGGGTAGTGTCAGAATTCACATAAGTTTTCGAGATAAAAATACCCACTGAACAGCCCCCAAAGGACAAAAACCCCTCGTGCGGTGTGCGAATGTCGGAGTCAAACAGTACGGACATACTGTTAAAACAGTACGATTGGACTGTTTTCTTAAGTTATTTTCGATATTCGAACAGGGGTGAAAATGCGCGTTTCCAGAATCGCACTACACACAGTGAGGCAATTCACTTATTGTGGTCTCATGCCCCGGGGCACAGTGAACGTTTGTCGTGAGTCCACACTCACGCTGACTCACCTACTCCCCTGAGGGTCTGACCGCGAGGATTAGAAGGAGTTTTATGACTAACGAAGACACCACCCCACGCACAGAGGTTGCAGGCCTCAACGTCGACAACACCCTCTACGAATTCGTCAACGGCACCGTGCTGCCACGTATCGGCATCGACGCCGACAAATTCTGGAACGGTTTTGCAGACATCATCCGCACCCACACCCCGCGCAACAAGGAACTGCTGGCGCGCCGCGACGAGCTGCAAAAGACCCTCGACGAGCACTTCCGTGCCAACCCAGGCCAGCCAGATCCAGCAGAACACGAAAAGTATCTGCGCGAGATCGGTTACCTGGAAGACAAGCCAACACCGGCTGATGTCACCACAGCCAACCTGGACTCCGAAATCGCCGAAGTCGCTGGCCCGCAGCTCGTCGTTCCAGTTCTCAACGCACGGTTTGCACTGAACGCAGCTAATGCGCGTTGGGGTTCGCTCTACGACGCCTTGTACGGCACCGACGCTATCTCGGAAGAAGGCGGCGCTGAGCCAGGTGATTCCTATAACCCTGTCCGCGGCGACAAGGTCATCGCCTGGGCACGCAACTTCCTGGACGAGGTCGCTCCCCTGGAAAACGGTTCGCATGCCGACGCCGAATCTTATGCCATCGACGGCGACAAGCTGGCAGTCACCGTGAATGGCTCTGCCACTGGCCTCGTCAATGCCGAACAGCTCGTCGGTTTCAATGGCGAGAAGTCCGCGCCATCCGAGGTGGTACTGCGCAACAACGGCCTGCACATCCTGATCCAGATCAACCCAGAACACCCCGTCGGCAAGACCGATAAGGCCGGGGTTTCCGACGTCATTCTAGAATCGGCCACCTCCACCATCGTGGACTTCGAGGACTCCGTGGCCGCCGTCGACGGTGAAGACAAGACCCTGGGCTACCACAACTGGTTCGGTCTCAACACCGGTGACCTGAAAGAAGAGCTGGAAAAAGGTGGTAAGACCATCACCCGTAAGCTCAACGACGATCGCACCTACACTGACCTTTCCGGCAACGAACAATCCCTGCACGGTCGCGCTCTGCTGCTGGTGCGCAACGTCGGCCATCTGATGACCAACCCCGCCATCCTGGTCGACGGCGAGGAAGTTTTCGAAGGCATCATGGACGCTGTTTTGACCAGTGCCTGCGCTATCCCAGGATTGCAATCGGATAACCCTCGTAAGAACTCCCGTGCGGGCTCGATCTACATCGTGAAGCCAAAGCAGCACGGTTCTGCCGAGGTCGCGTTTACCAACGACTTGTTCGCTTCGGTGGAAGAGCTGCTGGGCCTGGAGAAAAACACCCTGAAGGTTGGTGTTATGGACGAAGAGCGTCGTACCTCAGCCAACCTGGCTGCTGCGATCACCGCGGTCAGCGAACGCGTTGCCTTCATCAACACCGGATTCCTGGATCGCACCGGTGATGAGATCCACACCTCCATGCAAGCTGGACCGATGGTGCGCAAGGCTGATATGCAGACCGCACCATGGAAGCAAGCTTACGAAGACATCAACGTCGACACCGGTGTCGCACTGGGGCTTCCTGGCAAAGCCCAGATCGGTAAAGGCATGTGGGCCATGACCGAGCTGATGGCGGATATGCTGGAGAAAAAGATCGGCCAGCTGAAAGAAGGCGCATCAACCGCTTGGGTTCCATCGCCAACCGGTGCTACCCTGCACGCCACTCACTACCACCACGTCAATGTGCCGCAGGTACAGGAAGAATTCCGCAAAGCCGGCGAGCGCGACAACTTCCACAACTTGTTGACCGTCCCGGTTGCTGAAAATCCAGACTGGTCCGATGAGGTGAAAAAGGAAGAAGTCGACAACAACTGTCAGTCCATCCTGGGCTACGTGGTCCGCTGGGTAGAACAGGGTGTCGGTTGTTCCAAGGTCCCTGATCTTTACGACGTCTCCCTGATGGAAGACCGCGCTACCCTGCGTATTTCCTCACAGCTGCTGGCTAACTGGATTGAGCACGACGTCGTCAGCAAGGACTTCGTCGAGCAGGAGCTGCAGAAGATGGCAGAGGTCGTCGACAAGCAAAACGCTGGCGACGACGCCTACCGCAATATGGCTCCGAACTTCGACGAGTCGGTGGCGTTCCAGGCCGCTCGCGACCTGATTTTCAAGGGCACCGAGTCTCCGTCCGGATACACTGAGCCGATCTTGCACGCTCGTCGTCGTGAGTTCAAAGCGAAAAACAGTTAAGCACTGAAACAGCGCACAGGCACACGAGCACGAGTTCTAGATGGCCTAGACCCTGGACAGCATTCAGGGGCTAGGCCACAATTATCGGCAGCACCACCATCGCCAGGACGAACGCAGCAAAGATTCCGGCGATCCACCACGCGCTGCGATGCGCAAAATTCAGGGTGATATTCATCCCTGCTTCCAGCTCTACCCATATCCTCGGGTCATCCGGGTTGTGATAAAACAACCCATATTTGAGCTTGTCTCGGGGATCATCCGGTGGGTAGCGCTTATCCAATTCCTGCATGATCTGCGCACTGCGCAGCACAATGCCGACAGCGACTGCGAGAATCGCACCGATAAGCAGCCAAATGCTGGCTGCACCGGTACCCACAACGCTCAACCCAAATAATCCGGCGGTGATGCCTACCAACAACACCGCCACGAGCGCGAAACTAAACTTGCCCAACATTGGCTGCATCAACTGTGCCATCAGACGCTGCCGATTAATCGAACGCTCTGGCTTGTCTTGTAAACCGTTTTTGGTCTGGCGTGCAATTCCTACCACAAGCCCGCCAGCTCCCGCGCACACTGCCGTAGTGATCGCTGGCCCCACAGCAACGTGGGCTATCACTGCCGGAAAAGATTTCTCGCTAAAACCATCTGCCTGGCCCGAAGCATTAAAGTGCGTAGGCATCGGGTCTGGCACGGCATGCCAGTTGAGCCAAATAAATCCTAGCGTGGCAACAATGACTGCTATACACGCTAGGTACCAGCCAAACTGAAACTTCGGGGCTGGAAGACGATCGGCGTTGAGACCTTCGGTGTTATCGGAGGAGTGCACGGAGCGCGTCCACATCAACCTCGGAGACCGCATCCGGCTGGAACTGCGGTTCGTCGCCTTTATCGACCAGCACGCAGCGCACGCCCTCGTCGAAATCCGGACGGCCGCGCAGATATTCACCAACCCGGTATTCGTTATCCAAGGCGTCGGCAAGCGAATCAACCTGGGCGTTTGCCCGGAAGATTTCCGCAGCTGCCACCAGTGAAGTAGGCGATGCATGTTTCAGGGTGTCATTCACGCCAGCGATAAATTCCTGATCCTCGCATTGTTCCACAGCAGCGACGACATCAGCCCAGGAATCCTGCGCAAAAACCTTCTCGATGGTCTCAATGTGCGAGGCCAACGGCGCGGTATCCGGGTTCGTATTCGCATATTTTTCCAGCGCAGCCGCGTATCCGGATTCGATGACTGCTTGCCGGAAAGCATCTGCATCATCGGAGGCAATCTGGTGGGTGGCATAGCCGGTCCAGAGCAGATCCGCGGCCTTCATGCGGTAGGCGGTCGTCGCCAGGTACAGTGCCAAGGCTCGGGACGCTTTGCCCCGAGAGCCGACCATGCGCTGGAAAAAATACGTCATGCCGACATCGGTGATAAACCCAATGAGCATCTCTGGCATAGAAACAAAAGTTTTATCGGTCACCACACGGTGCGAACCAAAAGCGCTGATACCGGTACCGCCGCCCATGACAACCCCATCCATGAGGGCAATGAACGGCTTCGGGAACTTATCGATGGCATCGTTAAGCGCATATTCCTTGCGGAAAAACTCGTCGACACCGGCCTTATTGCCCGCGAGACCTTGTTCGCGTGCCGCGCGTACATCACCACCGGCGCAAAAGCCCTTTGGATTATTAGAATAAATCAGCACCTGTGTGACGGAATCATCCTCAGCCCATGCATCCAGCGCTTGATGAATAATCTCCACCATCTCCAGATTCAGGGAGTTCAGCGCCTTCGGGCGGTTGAGTTCCAGAATTCCCGTTCCATTGCGGACAGAAGTAATTACTTGGCGATCCTGTGTATCAGTCATAGCACTACTAGTCATAGCACCATTGTGGCACAGATAACGCAATAAAGTGAGGGCTGTAGCACTCCCGCTCCGCTACGGAGCTTGGATACTACAGCCCTCGGGTACAGCACGTAGCGTGACAGCTAAAAGCTCCACCACGCCCATGTGACCTGGAACTACTTGACCTGGAATTCAGCCATTTCGTCCCACTCGGTCTTGCCCTCGATCAGGGTGTTGATGATCTTCGGGGTCTCGACCAGGTACTTTGGCATCTCTTCGGTTGCACGCTGGAAATGCTCAGAGGTGACGTGGGCTTCCGCACCATCATCGGTGAAGCCTTCCACCAGCATGAAGTGGTTGGCATCCTGCGGGTCGCGGTACCAGTCAAAGAACAGGTTCTTTTCTTCTGCCTGGGTAGCTTCCGTGAACCAGGAAACCTCTTCCAGGAAGTTTTCTGCGTGCTCTGGCTTTACTTGGTAAGAAACGTTAATCAAGATCATGGTCTCAATTGTACGCTTAATTTAGTTGATGTGTACACAACGCTAGCGTGTGACTACACACATTTAATGCAAGAAAAATTCCGCCAGGTACACGTTGCCGTGCGCATCAACGCCTGAAACACCAAATCCCTTGCCATCACCAGTGCGGTTTGTAGGGTTCAGCAACCAGGCGATCCGCTGCGCAGCCTCATGCGGAGCCAGCCGGTAGATATTGCCCGTCCCACGGTCATGAGCAGTATTGCCACGGCCAACGTTGGCGTGGAATTCTACTTCCCCACGCGCAGCCTGATTAGCCCAGTCTTGAGCAATGCGCTGGGCTTCTTCATTACGGTGGTGCCCCATAGCCAGCAAGTGCAGCTTCGTAGCCTGTTCCAAACTCCAGGACGCCACACCAGCGCTGGCAGCCGAGGACCCAGTCGTCAATTCTTGCGGCGTAGGCAAAGCAAAAGAAGCAGGCTGCGCCGATGCCGCCGCAGGAATTCCCGCGCCGATTACTGTGGTTGCTGCGAGCGCGGTAAAGAATTTACGTGAGAAAGCCATGCCTTCATGGTGACATACCCTTCCGGCAAAACCGCGCGTTTAACCCAGCGTGTTGGCCGGACTCCCCAGAACCAACAACACGTCGACGCGGCGCCGATTATTGCGCATCCAGCTGATCAGCCAGCTCCAACCACTCGGCTTCGAGTTCTTCCCGACGCCGCGCCACCTCAGATTTCTCTTCATTCAGCTCCGTCAATCGCTGCGTGTCGACGTCTTCGGCAGCCGCCGCCATTTTCTCATCAAGCTGTGCTTCCGATTTCTCCAACTTATCCATCTTGCGCTCCAGCGCACGCATAGCCTTGGTGATCTCACGCTCTTGCTGCGCAGAAATTTCGGGTTTGCCGGGCGATGCTGCTGCACTGGTACCACCACCGTCCCCGGTGATGTCACCTGACCTATTTGGCCCCAAATCCAGTGCTCCGCGCGGTGCATCATCTGCAGAAGCGGCGCGCACCTGCAGGTATTGCTCAATTCCGCCCGGAAGATGTTGCAAATTACCATCACCAAACAAGGCGTAGGCAGCATCGGTAATTCGCTCGATCAAATAGCGGTCGTGGGAAACCACCACCAGCGTGCCAGGCCACTCGTCGAGCAAAGATTCCAACTCTTGCAACGTGTCAATATCAAGGTCGTTGGTGGGCTCGTCGAGAAGCAAAACATTGGGCTCGCTCATCAGCACCCGGGTTAATTGCAGGCGTCGACGCTCGCCACCAGACAGATCACCGACCGGGGTACGCTGGCGTTTCGGACTAAAACCGAGACGTTCCGCCAACTGCGAGGCCGATAGCTCCTTTGTGCCCAGGTGCACATAGGTGGCGACATCTTCTACCGCATCCAGCAGTCGCCGCTGCGGGTCCAGGTCATCGAGTTCCTGGCGCAGCCAGCCCAGACGCACGGTTTGCCCCTCTATGCGTTTGCCGGCAGCGAGCTCGTGATCGCCTGCCAAAGCGCGCAGCAGCGTCGTCTTACCAGAACCGTTGACCCCAACCAGTCCCACGCGCTCACCCGGAGCTAAGCGCCACGTGAGATCGTCGACAAGCACCTGCCCATCAGGGGTTTCTAAACGCGCGTTTTCCAGCTCGATAACCTTGCGGCCCAACCGCTGTTTGGAAAACGACATCAACTCGACGCTATTGCGCACCGGCGGGACGTCTTTAATTAATGCCTCAGCAGCCGCGATCCGGTATTTCGGTTTCGACGTCCGGGCTGGCGCGCCACGACGCAACCACGCCAATTCTTTGCGCGCTAAGTTCTGTCGGCGTTGTTCGGCTGCTTCTGCTTGCCGCTGACGCTCAGCCCGAGCAAAAATCCAGTCATTATAGCCACCGTCGTAGACATCCACCTGGCCGTCGTGAACCTCCCACGTCAGCTGCGCGACCGTGTCCAAAAACCAACGGTCGTGGGTAACCACCAGCACCGCGACCTTGCGGCGCAAGAGGTGGTCAGCCAACCACTGCACGCCTTCCACATCCAAATGGTTGGTGGGCTCGTCGAGTACGACCAAGTCGAGGTCTTGCACGAGAGCAGCCGCCAAATTCACCCGCCGCCTCTCCCCTCCCGAGAGTTGACCAACCGGAGTATCCAGCCCTAATTGCGCGACGCCTAAACCACCCAGCACATCGCGCACTTTCGCGTTCGAGGCCCATTCGAAGGTATCGAGGCCTAGCGGCTCTACCACCGTGCGCCCAATCGTTGCTGCTGGGTCAAGCTCTGCACGCTGGGTGACTACGGCCATTCGAAGATCCGAATTTCGCGCCACCCGGCCGCTGTCAGGTTCCACCAAGCCTGTCAGCACTTCCAGCAGCGTGGTTTTGCCACCACCATTCACGCCGACGACACCAATGCGCTGCCCCGATTGCACACCCAGCGATACGCCGTCGAGAAGGGTTTTCAGGCCGAAAGATTGCGAGATATTCTCTGCATTTAACAGGTTCACCATAGTGATTCCATCTTAAAGCACCCTGGCTATCAGCGGCTAAGGACGGCTCTGAGTGACCGGGAGTAGCCGGCACACGATGCTGAAGTTGCAACGCTTTCTGTCCGCACCCCAAGAGATACGACCTACACCCAAAAGCTACGCGCAAATAAGATTAGACTTTTTGCACGTTGAATTCATTTTCATTACTGTGAATTCTATGAAACGCCGTATATTTTCCACAGTCACGATGGCAGTAGCAACCTCATTCGCGCTTGCTGCTTGCTCCAGCCCAGATGAAGACGCCACCAGTGCCCAGGAAACCACCTCCACCTCAGAGGCTAATGATCACGACCACGACGGTCACGATCACGATGGCCCCGACGCTGATGATGCGGATCTGACCGAGGTCTCTTCTCTACCGCAACGCGTGGTACTCTCCCACGACAAAGGCTTGACGACGATCGACCCATCCACCGGCGAAATTGTCGACGAAGAAGAAATCTCCGGGTTCCACCGCCTGAACCCAGCTGGCAACACCCGCCACCTGTATGTTTCCGGAAAAGACGGCTTCACCATCTTCGACACCGGTGCTGTGACCCAGCCACACGGAGACCACAACCACTACTACGAGAAGTCGCCTGAGCTCACCGACAACATCCTGCCAGCTGATAAGCCTGGGCACGTCGTCCAGCATGACGGCAAGACTGCGCTTTTCGACGATGGCACTGGTGACATCACCATCTTCGACAACGACGAGCTCCAAGATGGCACCGACACCATGCGCCCGGCACACATCGTGACCGCCGAATCCGGCGATCCGCACCACGGTGTGGCAGTTCCCTTCGAAGACGGTAGCTACCTGACCACCGTCGGCACCGAAGACGAGCGCCACCGCATCGAATACCGCAGCATGGACAACGAAGTATTGGCCTCCACCGACGATTGCCCAGGAATTCACGGCGAAGCGGTCGCGCAAGGCGGCAACGTCGCTTTCGGTTGCACCAACGGTCCAGTCATCTTCGATGTAGAAGACGAAGAATTCCACAAGGTTGATGCCGGCGACATCGCTAAAGACGGCTACCAGCGTTCCGGAAACCTGGCCGGTAGCGAAGATTCCCCTATCGTCCTCGGCGACAACAAGACCGACGAAGACGCAGATCTGGAGCGCCCAACCTCCGTCGTCCTGATTGATACCACCGACTACTCCATGAAGAAGGTGGACTTAGAGGATTCCTACTGGTTCCGTTCCCTCGGCCGCACCGGTGACGGCGACGGCGTGGTGCTGACCTACGACGGCTATGTGAACATCATCGACGTCGAATCCGGCGAAGTTACCGACCGCATCGAGGTTATCGAACCATGGAAAGAAAAGGATGAGTGGCAAGAACCTGGCCCAATCCTGAAGGTCGATGGCGATATCGCTTACGTCACCGACGCAGAAAACAAGGAATTCCTGATGGTGGACCTGAAGGAAGGCGAAGTGCTTACCCGCACCGAGTTGGACTTCGAGCCAGTGGAAATGGGCGTTGCGAAGTAACGGCAAGGTACTCACCCCACCGCGCAGAAAAACGTAGGACGCTAGTGAGTTTCCCCCGAAAAGCTTAGCTTTCTACAAGCTCTGCGCGAGCAGCCGGGCTCGTGGCAATAATGCCACGAGTACCGGCTATTTTCTTTTCTACTTCCGCTGCCACCTGGCGTGCGGCTTGTTCGTCGGCGCACAGAAACGCACAGGTAGGTCCGGAACCTGACACGATTCCTGCGAGTGCACCGGCGTGTTCTCCGGTATCCAGGATCTCGCGCAGATCCGGGCGGATGTGTAACGCAGATTGCTGCAGATCATTGCGTAACAAACCAGCTAGTTGTTGCGCATCACCAGCTTGTAAGGCCGCTGCCAATGATGCGGTCTCACTGGGGATGGGATTTTTCTGGGGCTGCTTGCCGACGAGTTTGTCACGCTCAACAATCTCATCAAAGACTGCGAAAACGCGCGGCGTCGACAAGCCTTGGGCATTAGCCACCAGTGCCCAGTGATAGATGCCGCTGGTGGGCACGGCGTGGAGTTTTTCTCCTCTTCCTTGGCCAAGTGCAGTATTCCCATGCAGACAAAAAGGAACATCCGAGCCAAGCTGTGCCGCAAGCTTATGTATTACCTGCTCATCTAATGCGGAAATCCCTGCATAACTAGCAAACAAGGCATTCGCGGCACGCAGGGCAGCTGCCGCATCCGCGGAACCGCCAGCCATTCCCCCAGCAACCGGGATATTTTTGGTAATCGCGATCGTTACCTGTGGCAGCGCCAATTCCTTCGTATGTTCTGCGCGTAGCGCGGCCGCAACGGCATCGACGGCTTGCCAGGCCAGATTAGACGCATCCGTGGGCACCGATTCACTGTCCTGCCCGGTCACTGTCAGCGCCTGCACAAAAGTGCCGTGGATTGGAGAATCGTGAGCAACAGAATGTCCTGGGGTGGACTCGTGGAGCCCAGAATCATCGGAGACGACAGAGGAATCCGACTCGGCCTCGGCACAAGTTATCCGTACGGTATCGGCTAAATCCAGTGACTGGAAAATAGTCACTAGCTCATGAAATCCATCAGGGCGCGCCGGACCTACGGCCAAATGCAAATTCACCTTGGCAAATGCCCGCGCGGTGCACGTGTTATTAGCGCTTGTTTGTGTGGAAAATTCGTCTGCCATCGTTGCTACCTTGCCGTATTCGCAGTGGTCTCGGTCTTATTCCCCCAATGCGAGGCGAACATAATCGGCCACGCTGAGTTTTTCGCCACGTAAACCAGGATCGATATCGGCTGCCCGCAATGCGTGTTCTGCCTGGATTGCCGAACCATAGTGCTTGGACAACGCAGCGCGTAGAGTCTTGCGGCGCTGTGCGAAAGCCGCATCGACAATGGGAAAGACAGCTCGGCGCGTGTCGTCGGTAATTGACCACGGGCTGTCATCATCTGAATAGCGCTCAATGCGCACCAACCCAGATTTAATCGTCGGCGCAGGCCAGAAAACATGTTCCCCGATGGTGCCGGCGCGAGTAACAGTACCGTAAAAACTGGCTTTCACGCTGGGCACGCCATAAATCTTGCTACCAGGCTGGGCAGCTAATCGGTCTGCAACCTCTGCCTGCACCATCACCAGTACGCGACTAATGCTCGGAAATTGCGCTAATAGATGCAGTAGCACCGGCACCGCAACGTTGTACGGCAAATTAGCAACCAAAGCCGTGGGCGCAGCAATATTTTCCGGGGATGCGGCCGCAACTTGTTCTGGGCTCACGCGCAAAGCATCAGCGTTGAGCAAAGAAAAATTATCCCCCCGTTGGCCAGCACGCGCTGCCACTGTTTCTGGCAATTTCGCTGCCAGTCGTTCATCAATTTCAATGGCCGTCACATGCTGGGCTGCTTCCAGCAGACCAAGAGTCAGTGATCCTAAACCAGGGCCGACTTCCAGCACGTGATCGTCGGCACGCACCTTCGCGGTATCGACGATGCGGCGGACCGTATTGGCATCGTGCACAAAATTCTGCCCCAACTTTTTCGTGGGGGTGATACCAATGTCGTCGGCAAGGGCCCGGATTTCTACCGGGCCTAAGAGATCTACCGTGCGTGGGCTTTCGGCGCTCGCCTCATCATTTGCCATGCAGGTAGTTTAACAGCTGTTAACGCAGCCCCATCTTGGCAGTACATGCTGGCCAGGCTCCCCAGCCTTGGGCTGCCTGGGTCTTTTTCGCAATCTCAATTTGTTGTTCGCGGGTAGCAAGGTCCGCGGTTGGCGCGTAAGCAGTCCCGCCATACGCTGCCCAAGTTCCGGCGTTGAACTGCAAACCACCGTGGTAGCCGTTGCCGGTGTTGATGGACCAATTTCCGTTGGATTCACACGCAGCAAGCTCATCCCACACCGATCCACCAGCCACAGCCGGAGCTGCCGGCGCCGATGGCGTAGCCGGTGCTGGCTTAGTACCGCGAGCGATGACACGCTTTTGTGCCGGGGAAGTTTCGTGCTCATCGACTCTGTCAACGGATTCTTCATGTCCATTGACGAATTTCTTGCGCAAAGTGACTTCCCGGTTACCCATGGTGCCGGGTTCTACCACCTGCTCATCACCTTCGGGCATATTCGCATCATCGCGGTACACCACTTCTGGTTCGATCGGCTCGTTGACGCGCTCGTCTTCAAAATGCACCCGATCGATGGCAATATCCATACCGGTAGTCAGCGCGGTATCCTCCGGCAAGTGCAGCCGGTCGAATTCACCCAGGTGGATATCCCGAGCATCCAACAATTCCCCGACAGTGCGTACTGCCTGCTGGGTGTAGACGGTCTTACCACCATCAGTAATCGAGACAATCTTTGGAGCCACGGCTTCCAGTTTCATTCCGGTAGTCAGTTCATCATCGCCCGAGACTTCCTTACCATTCGCCAGCAATTTGGCACTCCGATGTAGGCCATCGATTTCGTTGCGTAGCTCATCAATGGTGCTGGCGGTAGTAGTCAGCTCGGTATCGGCGCCGTCGATGGTAACAGCCACTGGTTTAGTGGTGCGTACGGTGATGGTATCGCCTTCACGCACGCCTTCCGACAGGGCTGGGGAAATAACATCATGCGCACTCAGCTCCAGATCGGCGTCGGCAAGCGCTGCCTCAACGTCACTGGCGAAGGTCGAAAGTTCAATCATTTCGCCATTGGCATCAACGACGATGTCTTTCTGCGCATTCAGTCCGACGACGCCCCCGACCAGCAGTGCACCAACGACGCCTCCAGTAGCAACGCGCAACGGCGTCGATGCGTTGGAGTTGATCCGCTGGATCTGCTTTTTGGTCGACATGGACTCCCCTAAATCTCTAGGTTTCTCGAATTGGTTTCTACGCAAAACCGCACTAAAGCCAGATACGAGCACGCAATCACAGTTTTATTAGTGAAAAAGCATTGTCGCTCGGTAACGATGATAACAATACGATAACGCGCTCAGCGGTGGCGAAACGCGAACATAATTCATCTGTCACAAACTTCACATAGCACTCAAACGCCACCAATACCACTCGTGGCACAACCAGCCTGGCCAAATAGCAACTGTGAAATTTACCACAAGCTCCCGTGTGGCACGATGCCGCTACCTACGACGCGGACTCCGTAGCCAGCCCGTACACGCGGTAATAGGTCCCACGTACTTCCGCAGCCAACTCTTCTGGGCTCTGCCCCCGCTGCTGCGCAACACACAGCGCGGTATGCCCCACCAACGACGGCTCGTTGGGTGCACCACGAAAAGGCTCGGGAGTCATAAACGGCGCGTCAGTCTCGATCAATAACTGGCCCTTCGGCACCAGCGACGCCGCTTTCCGCAATTCGTCATTGCGCTTGAAAGTCACATTTCCGGCAAAGCTTAATATCCATCCACGATCAATGGCTTCCCGCGCCATCGCGGCAGAGGAGGAAAAACAGTGCAGCATGACTTGTGGTGGCGCTGGTTCATCATCCAGGATGCGCAGCAGGTCTGCGTCTGCTTCTCGGTTGTGGATCATCAACGTCTTGCCTACCTCGCGCGCAAGCTGCGTATGCCAGCGCAGCGAGGCTTCCTGTTGTTCCAATGTCGCCGTCGACTCTGGAGAGTGCTCGATCCAATAAGAATCCAGACCAGTTTCACCAATGGCTACACAGTTTTCATCGCGAGCCATCTCGGACAGCCGGATTTTCGCATTCTCATCCAGTTGGTGCGCCTTGGTCGGATGGATCGCACACGCGGCATGCAGATTATGGTGCTGGCGCGCTGCTTGCAACGCCAGCTCGGCTTCGGCTAAATCATCCCCGACGGTACATATCTCGCCAATACCACCTGCGATGGCACGCTCAACAAATTCCGCAATGCTACTTCCACGACACGACGTCAGGTGCGTGTGTGCATCAACTATTCCAGTAATTTCCGGGGCGGGAAACGGCTGCGGGCGTGATTTCTTCTTCGACATAGCACCCCAGCTTAATAGGCACCGTGCTGGTCGGCACCGTTGTAATAAGCGCCGGCTCATTCACAGTCCTTGCACGTACTAGCGCGCGAGCTCGTCGTCGATAAATACTTTCTTACCCGCGCGATACCCCAGTGCAGACATCCCCACGCCGGTCAATGCCATCACCGTCAATATCAGCGTCCAGGCTCCGGTGGCCTGGTACACAAAACCGATCAACAGCGGAAGGACTCCTGCAAGCAAATAACCATACGGCTGCACGAAACCAGACAAACGTGCGGTCACCTCCGGGGTACGCGTCCGCGCCGCAAGCAAAGCGAGGATCGTCGGGAAGCACATACCGCCCAGGCCCAGTACGATTGCCCACGCCTCCGGCGCCGCGGCACCAGCAAACATGACCCCGAGGTAACCAACGGTCGTCAGTACGCCAAAAACCACAATTACCGGGCGCAGATCACGAATGCGGGCCACCAAAAACGGCATGCTCACACCACCGATGACGTTGACGGTTCCCAGCACGGCAAGCCCTACGGCTGCCCTGCCCGGCGAAACGCCTTGGTCGATATACATCTGCGGCAGCCACCCCATTTGCACATAGGCGTTTGAGGATTGCAGGCCAAACAGCACCATCATCGCCACCGCTGTGGGAGAACGCCATAACGACGTCGACGCGATCTTATTCGCAACAACTGCTGGGGCCGAATCAGCTGCTGTACCCGTCGTACCTGGTATAGTCGCACGTTCCGTGCCGGAGTTTGTGGGTTGTGCGACCGGTGGCTTGCGAGGTTTATCCACGCCAACCCGGGTTAATACCAGAATCCAGACCACAACCTGTGTTGCCGCGAGCAACGCCCAAATCCCCAGTGCTGGGCGCCAAGCATCCTCGCCGGAAAACCACAAGGCACTCAGTGGTGCAACCGCCCCCGAAAGACCTAAGAAACCGGAATAACACGACATCAACAACACAGAGCAACGCGGCGCGTGCTGTTTAATCCAGGCCGGTAACAACACATTCAACAGCGCGATCCCGCCAACAACCAACGCGGTGAGCACAATGAACGTGACCATACCGCCCGGTACATAGGCACCGATCAATGGCCGGAAAGCAAGGCCCACGAGCATGGCCACCATTCCGGCAAAAAGCGTGAAGCTTAACCCGAAGCGTCGTGTAATAGGAACAGCCGCCAACCCCATGATGGCGAAAGCAAAACCCGGCATGGCGGTGAGCACACCAGCCACCGAGGCCGGGGCCTGGAAACTGGCCATAACCTGTTCCAGGACTGCGCCCAGTGAAGAAATACCGGCACGCAGATTCGCCGCAGCGGAGATTACTGCAACGAGAGCAAGCGGGACTGCAATCGCCCCACCAGCAACTAGTTTCGTGTGCTTCGACTGCTTATCACTCGTCAGACTCACCTTCCAACACAATGCTCGAGAGAAAACAAACGTGCTGTGCACAAATCTTGCCGTGCACAGCACACTTCGGATTAGTCTTCCGAATCCGTCACCGGTGCCCATTCTGGGCCAGTTTCAGCCAGTTCCGGATCCAACTTGGTAATCAATGGCTTCGGCTTCCCCAGTGTAGTACCCGGGGTGATATCCAGGCGTTTCCAGGTTGCTGCCTGTGCCGCATAATCACCTGTGATCGCGGGGTACTTCTGGCCTTTCTCTGGCGTGCCGACGCCAACCAATTCGACATCATAATCGTCGACAACTTCAACGATCTCTGGCTGTGCAGCCCACAAATCATCACGGCCCAAGGTTTCGTGCACGCGCTGTGCCAGGTGCGGCAGGTATGGGGTCAAAAGCACGTTGCAGTCGGACACGACCTGCAGTGCAGTCCACAAAACCGTCGCCAAGCGTTCCCGCTGGGAATCATCCTTAGCTAGTTTCCACGGCTCATTTTCGGCAATATAGGCGTTTGCTTCACCAACGACGTGCATCGCGTGTGTGATTCCAGCCTTGAACTTGGAATGCTCCAGGGCATCTCCTACGACGTCAAAAGCATTAGTTGCCAAGTCCAGAATGCGACGATCGCTATCAGTCAGCTCACCGGGCTCTGGTACTTCACCGAAGTTTTTGTGCGCCATGGAGACCGTGCGGTTGACCAAGTTGCCCCAGCCGTTCGCCAGCTCATTGTTGATGCGACGGACGAACTCGTCCCAGGTAAAGTCTGCGTCATTGTTTTCTGGGCCAGCCACCGCAATGAAATAGCGCAAAGGATCCGGCCCGAATTCTTCCAAAAAGTCCTTGACGTAGATGACCAGCCCCTTGGATGAGGAGAACTTGGAGCCAGACATGGTCAAAAACTCCGAAGACACGATTTCGGTGGGCAGATTGATGTCACCATAACGGTGTTGTTCACCGCCCTTGGCGCCCTTACCCGCATAACCGAGCAGCTGCGCTGGCCAAATCTGTGAGTGGAAAGTGATATTGTCCTTGCCTTGGAAATAATAGGACTTGGTTTCCGGATCCAACCAGAACTGCTTCCACGCGTCCGGATCGCCGGTGCGCTGTGCCCACTCCAACGAGGCAGACAAGTAGCCGATCACAGCATCAAACCACACGTAGAGCTTTTTCGCGTTGTTGTTTTCCCAGCCCTCAATCGGTACGGGAACGCCCCAGTCAATATCGCGGGTCATTGCACGCGGGCGCATATCCGCCAGCAGATTCTGCGAAAACTTCAGCACGTTCGGGCGCCAGCCTTCTCGGGTTGATAGCCAGGTACGCAATGCGTCGGCAAGCGCCGGCAGGTCCAACAAGAAGTGTTCGGTCTCGCGGAAAACCGGGGTTTCGCCGTTGATCTTGGAAACTGGATCGATCAAATCCGCTGGGTCCAACTGGTTACCGCAGTTATCACATTGATCACCCCGGGCACCGTCGGCATTACAAATTGGGCAGGTGCCTTCGATGTAACGGTCCGGCAGCGTGCGCCCAGTAGACGGGGACACCGCACCCATGGTGGTTTCTTTGACCATGTAACCGTTGTTGTACAGGCCTTTGAACAGCTCTTGCACCGTCGCGTAGTGAGTACGGGTAACGGTACGGGTAAACCAGTCATACGACAGGCCCAAACCGCGCAGGTCTTCGACGATCTGACGATTGTAACGATCAGCCAATTCGCGTACGGAGACGCCTTCTTTATCAGCTTGCACCAACAGCGGAGTGCCGTGTTCATCAGTGCCTGAAACCATCAGGACATTGTTGCCACGCATTCGCTGAAAGCGCGCGAATACATCGGAAGGTACGCCAAATCCTGCGACGTGTCCGATATGACGGGGGCCGTTGGCATACGGCCAGGCAACATTCACAAGCACATTTTCAGACATGCCTTCCAGCATAATTGAACCCCGGTACCGTATGGTGACCGGGGTTCATAGAACTCACAGGGTGCGCAGCAGGTTCACATTGAGTTCTCATGTGAGCACTGCGCACCTAGCAACTGCAGCAAGAATTAGCTAGTAGCAGTAACTAGTAGCCGTAGCAGTTAATTCTTGCGCATGCTTTCTGGCTTCCAGCTCTCCAGACGCTCTGCGCGGCGCTTTTTCAGCTCTTCCTTGTGGTGCGCCTCGCGAGTCAAACGACGTTCACGGGCCAGCTTGCGTGCGAAGGCTTGCTGTTCTTTCTGCTCAACGTAGATAACGTCGTTACGCAGGTCTTTCACCAGGCTAAACATCAGTCCGATAATGATCAGCAGGAATGGTGAAGCTGCCACGATCGTGACCGACTGCAGCGAGTCCAGGGCATCCTCACCACCGCCGATAAGCATGGTCAGACCAACCGCAGCCGTCAAAACACCCCAGGTAGCCGACAACCATGGGGTGGCCACCATGCGTCCGCGCTGCGACATGGAACCCATGACGGTCGAAGCGGAGTCTGCCGAGGTGATAAAGAACGTAGCGAGCAGGACCATCGCCACGATTGATGCAATCGCACCCAGTGGTAGCTGATCGAACATGTTAAACAGCATGTTTTCGGTGGTGCCATCTCCGTACACAACGCCTTCGTTGCTGCGTTCCATATCGATCGCGGTACCACCGAAGATCGCAAACCACACGGTGGAGACACCGGATGGAATCAGCAGCACGCCGATGCAGAATTCCCGTACGGAACGTCCGCGGGAAATGCGCGCTAGGAACATACCGACGAACGGTGACCAGGAAACCCACCATGCCCAGTAGAAAATCGTCCAGGCAGAGCTGAATTCGGCGGCTTCTTCACCGTTTTCTGCGGTGCGCCCGGCCATCATCAGGAAGTTTTGTAAGTACGAACCCAGTGAACCTGGAATCAGGTTCAGCTGCACGACGGTTGGGCCCACGATGAACACGAAAATGGCCAGGACAGCGGCCATGATGAGGTTAGCGTTTGACAGGTACTGGATGCCCTTGCCGACGCCCGACAGCGCCGAGAGAATAAAGGCCAAGGTCAATACCAACACGATTCCGATAACAACCGACATCGAAGGGTCGTCGATAATGCCGGACGCGGACAAGCCTGCCTGGATCTGCAGTGCACCGAGGCCCAAAGAACAAGCGGTACCAAACACAGTCGCGAAAATGGACAAAATGTCAATGAAACGGCCCACGCCACCGGCGGCTGCCTTTTCACCAATCAGCGGAACAAATGCCGAAGACAGCAGCTGTTTGCGTCCGACACGGAAGGTGGAATATGCGATGGCCAAGCCGACGATCGCGTAAATCGCCCACGGGTGCAGTGTCCAGTGGAACATCGCCTGCGCCATGGCACCGCCGACTGGGTCATTATCGATCCCCGGAACGCTATCGTTATAAAAGAATGTCGGTTCTGCTGCGCCGAAGAACATCAAACCAATGCCCATACCCGCAGCAAACATCATTGCGATCCACGAGATGGTATTAAATTCGGGCTCTTCATTAATCGAGCCCAGCTTAATAGCACCAAACTTCGAGGCGGCAATGGTAATCACGAATACCACGAAAACCGTGGTAAACAGCATGAAAGCCCAGCCGAAGTTATCGATAATCCAACCGAATGCTGTGCTGGCAAAATCATTGAAAGATTCTGTGAAAACCAGACCCCAAATAACCGTCGCCAGCACCAAAATGCCTGCCGGCAGCACCACACCCCAGTCGATGGAAGTGTCGTCGTTTTCGGAAGCCAGCTCCACAGAATCGTCGACGCCGCTGACCGCGACGTCGTCTTCGT
Organism: Corynebacterium sp. LaCa_70; assembly: GCF_058182015.1. Taxonomy (NCBI): domain Bacteria; kingdom Bacillati; phylum Actinomycetota; class Actinomycetes; order Mycobacteriales; family Corynebacteriaceae; genus Corynebacterium; species Corynebacterium sp. LaCa_70. The sequence goes on along the minus strand of NZ_CP190914.1, from coordinate 775,010 downwards.
GTTCCAGCATATAAGCAATCTGCCTGGTGGCAGACAGCTCATTCAGGTCTTCCCGGACCAGATTGGAATCTGTTCCTAGCTGTGGATCATCCACAACATCATCGCGATCGGCACCATCGGCGCCGTGTGAATCAGGTTTAGTCATGGATACCAGCGTGGTTGAAAAACACCCGGCAATCAAATTCAGAAAAGCTGAGAATTAGCTGTTGAGTAGATAAACCCACTAATTATGTGACTTGTCACGAAACTGTTCCGCCATTATCTCGCGCTAGCATGCGAAATCACATAGAAACCCCCGGGAAAGACCCCAGAAACACCCCGAAAACACCCAAGCTCCGCCAAAAACACACAACAGACTAGTTTATGTGATATTACACACTTTTAGTCGTTTTCCTCACGTGCCCGCAAATACGCATCGTAAAGTTCGCGATTTGAATGTGCAGTCCACGCGCCAATTTGTTTACAGGCTGCTTTCAAGCGCATCCCGCCATCGACCAACTCGGCAACGCGGCACACAGCTTCATCCACGGAAATCTCCGCTTGCTCACCACCCTCGATGACAACCGTAATCTCGCCTTTCACTCCGTTTTCAGCCCACTGCGCAAGCTCAGAAAGTGGCGCTTGCTTGACTTCTTCATAAAGCTTCGTCAGCTCCCGGCACACCGCGCCGCGACGCTGCGCCCCTAGTACTTCTGCAGCGAGCCGCAACGTATCCGCTAATCGATGCGGCGATTCGAAAAAACACACCGCACGTTGTTCATGACGCAATGATTCCAGCCAACTGCGTCGCGCCCCATCCTTGCGCGGAGCAAACCCATCAAAAATAAACTTCCCGACCTGCAACCCACACAAGGCCAGCGCAGTGGGTACCGCAGACGGGCCCGGAATCGCGGTAACCGCAATACCTGCCTCATGTGCTGCGGCCACGACATTATGCCCCGGATCAGAAACCACTGGCATTCCCGCATCGCTGACCACCAACACACTGGAATTTCGTGCCGCGCGCAGTAGTTCGTCAACCCTGCCTGCTTCGTTGTGGTCAAAATTCGACACCACCTTCGCGCGCAATTCCACCCCGAGCGCGTTCGCGAGATTACGCACACGCCGGGTGTCTTCAGCGGCAATCACTTCTGCATCCCGCAAAGCATCTATAAGCCGCGGGGAGGCGTCGGCAAGATTGCCCAGCGGTGTTGCAGCAACGATAATTCCCTGCGGCAGGCGCTGGTGTGGGTTTTCATTATGCACACCATCTTGATTCATCACACTTCTAGCATGGCACACACGCTCCCGATACTTGCGCGCTAGCTAATGCCGAAAACGAGGCTCGTCGCCTAAACTATTGCGGGTGACTGCCGTTGCTAGCACCCCACACAGCCCGAACACCCCAGATCGTTCGCATGCGTCGACAAGAGCTGCTGCGCCAAATTCCGCACCTGCACAGAAACCGCGCACACGATACGAGCACGGCACAAGCGTGCGCCCATATACGGCGTCTCAACTCACACGCATCCCACTCGATCGCCGTGATGGTTGGTCACTGTTGCTCATCGGCGTGTTAGCAGCACTCACCCGGTTTATTGGCTTGGGGCATCCGGTATCCGGTGGCACCCCGATTTTTGACGAAAAACACTATGTCCCCCAGGCCTGGGACATCGTGCGCAGTTGGGACCATCTGCTCATCGGAGGCATCGAATCCAACCCTGGATACGGCTTAGTAGTGCACCCGCCGCTGGCCAAGCAGATCATTGCTCTAGCGGAATTTATCTTCGGGTACTCGCCGTGGGGCTGGCGGGCGATGGCAGCATTTTTTGGCACCGGGGTGGTTATCGCAACGATGCTATTGGCGCGCGAGCTCACCCAGTCCTGGAACGTGGGAGCTTTTGCCGGACTTTTAGCCACGTTCGACGGGGTGCTGTTGGTGAGTTCCCGGTTTGGCATGCTGGATATTTTTCAAGTCTTTTTCATCACCACAGCTGCCTGGATGCTGGCCCGCGACCATCGCCACATGCGCTCACGTATGCATACCGCCTGGCAATCGCTTGCCGACGCCTCGCCTCAGCAATTATGGCCTTCGCCGTTTGGACCGCGCTTTGGTGTGCGCTGGTGGCGCTTCGGCGCAGGTTTACTGCTTGGTGGAGCCCTGGCGGTGAAATGGTCCGGCTTGTACTACATCGCCTTTTTCGGTTTGTTTTGCGTCTTCGGCGACTTAATTATCCGCCGTCGTTACGGTGTGGCCAGACCGTATTCTGCAGTGTGGTTACGCGATATTCCCGCTGCCCTAGCTTCACTGGTGCTCGTGCCAGTGCTGGTCTATCTGTGGACCTGGCGGGCGTGGTTTGCCAGCGAAACCGCTGTGTATCGCCATGCCGCAACCGATGGCACGATCGAAGATGACTCTTGGCTGCAGGCTTTGCCCGATACGGTAGCCAGCTGGCTGTATTACCACCAGTCGGTCTTGGAATTTCATGCGACGCTGACAACATCCGGCGGGCACGATCATCCGTGGGATTCGAAACCTTGGGCCTGGCTAGCAGGCGTTCGGCCGATTCTGTATTACTCGAATACCGAGCTAGCCTGCCCTCTTGGTGGTAGTGACAACGGCTGCCGCGAGATGCTGTTTTTATTCGGTACACCGGCAATCTGGTGGTTCATCGTTCCGGGATTGTTGTGGGCATTGTGGGCAGTGCTCGTGCGTAAAGAACGGGCATTTGGCTGGCCCCTGGTCGGCTTTGCTGCCGGGTTCGTGCCGTGGCTTGCAGCGTATGACCGTCAGATGTATTTCTTCTATGCGGCCGCTTTTATTCCTTTTGTCATAGCACTCTACGCAATCATCCTGGGCGGGCTCGCCCATCGGGGTCGCTATCTTCGGTGGCGCTTGCTCACGCGTTTGGCTGGTCGCGAATTGACCGCTGGCAGCGTTGTCGTGATTGTGTACTTGGCGACGGTTGTCGCGATGTTTGTGTACTTCTCGCCGATTCTTTATGGGCTACCAATTCCCGACGGCTGGTATCACTCGATGATGTGGCTGCCCAGTTGGACGTAACGATGCTGGATGTAACGGTAACGCAACCACAACCAGGCGGTCGCCAGCGCGCTAATGATCAACATGCCGATCAGCAAAATCTGCTCTCCAGTAGCCACCCCGAGAACAACATCGCGAATGGTAAATCCAGTCAAGAACATTCCCATGGCCCCGACCACTGGCATCACGCCCGCGGCCCAATACGGGCGCCACGCCGCAGTGAGTAAGCCCAACGACACCCCGGCTCGCAGCGCTGCGCCCTCCATCAGTGCCGTCGCCAAGTGCGGATCCGCGCTCGGATCCCACACTGCTTCGCCGTGGACATCCAAGCTCTGCGGGATCAACCCTCCGGAAGCCACAACCTGCACCACCGCCCAGATGCCGAACCCAATGCCGCAGATCAGCAGAGTAAGGCGAGCAATGATGGTATTGAGCTCTGCTCTGCGCGCGGAACGACGCCACGCAGGTTCTACACCTGCCAAAATATTTTCCGTGAGCTGTTGCGGCGGCACCATCTCAGCGTCGGTACTCACACTGGCCTGATGCATGCTTTTAGTCAGCGAAAGCGCCCGGCGTTGAAATTGCTGGCATTCCTCGCAGCCAGAAAGATGCGCATCTAAGATCTCGTCGGCAATTCCGGTGGGCTCGCCATCGATGCGCGCGGACAATGCAGTTTGGATTTCATCATGATTCGGCACGTGTTAACACTCCATCCACACTGGCACGGCCCGCGCCGAAAACGACGATCACCAACAACAGCGTCACAAACATCAACAGGGATTCATAGCTGGGGTTTTCGCCCAGGAACTCGATCTCTGCCACAAAATACTGCAACGCTACAGAGGCGAAAAACAAGATACCGGCAGCGAACGTCGTCAAGATGCCCACCACGAGCGCAGCACCCAAGAAAATTTCTAGCAGCATCGTGATCCAACCAGTAATCGCTGGTGCCGGTACCGCTGCCGCGGAATATGCTCCGATGGTGTCGTCCATACCGCGGAAAAAGAGTTTATCCAGCCCACGAATGATGCAGATGATTCCGACGACGATGCGTACCAGAAGCAGCATGGCATCACGAATGGCAGGATTGTGCATGTTCACTAGACTACCCGGCACATCGGTGGGAACCGAACAGGCCGTTGCTGGGGTCTAATAAATACTCAGCTGGAACATGCACACGCCATGAGAAATCATGACAACACGGTACGCGCCACTAGTAGATGCGAGCGCTCAAGCATAACGAGCGCCAAAGCATAACGAACCCCAAAACCACGAGCAGAATGAGGTAACACATGCACGTTGAAGCACATTCCAATCCCAACAGCACAGCACGCCAACCGGCAATGGTGTTGCTGAGTAATGGATTTCTTGTCGACGAGCACGGTACTGCCCGGCCAGCCTGGGCGTGTAGTAACGAGTTACTGCGGGACTATTACGACACCGAGTGGGGCCAGCCTATTACCGGCGAACAAGCCTATTTTGAACGCCTCTGTCTGGAAAGCTTTCAAGCTGGTTTATCGTGGGAACTGATCTTGCGACGTCGCCCGACGCTACGCGAGGTATTCGCTAATTTTGATCCTGCCCGTGTTGCAGAATTTACTGATGCGGACGTCGAGAATATCTTGGCACGTCCGGCGATGATCCGTAATGAGCGTAAAATTCGCGCGGTTATCACCAATGCACGAGCCTGCGTGGCTTTACGGGATGATCCAGATTTTCCCGGTGGCTTGGAAGAATTGGTACGCTCCTTCGCCCCAGCAAAGAAAGAATGCTACGGACATAGCAACGACGTGCCGACGAAATCAGAAGAATCCGCGGCACTGGCCAAAACGTTGAAAAGAAAAGGGTTTAGCTTCGTAGGGCCCACGACTATGTTTGCATTACTCGAGGCAATCGGCTTGGTGAAATACGATATTTCCCCGGGCATCCCTGTCGAATCGGCACAGGCATGAAACTAAACCACCGAGCGGCAAAGACCGGGCTACGCCAGAAGGCAGCACACAGCCAGAGCTAAAAACTAGACGCTAGACTACCCGGCGGCCTCCGGCGCGCACCACATGCTTGTCTGTCAACGAGCCATCTTCGGCTACGCTGCGCAAGGCCGGTCCGCGACGAACGTATTGCTGACGGCGCAGCGGGCGCGAGGCATAATCGGCTGACTCGCTTTCCCATTGTTGGTAATCCACAGTGGCCAGCTCATCGAAATCTGGGCTGGCATCATCGACCTCAAGCACCGTGGCGCCAGGTCGACGAAGGTTGGGATTGACGGATGGGCGGTGCTCATCGTCTTCTCGGTTCCGTACCCCCATGCGCGCACGGCGTAGCTGGCGGATACGGCGGGCACGTAGTTCTTGTTCCTGCTGCACCTGTCCGCGTAGGGCGAGTAGGTAAAACAGAGTGAGCAGACCAGCACCGGCAGGCAGAACCCAGAACCAACCGCCGGCAGGGATCGCGATGGCCACCATCACCACAACCAGCCCTGCTAGCATCAGCAACGTGTTACGGCGGCGTTTGGTGCGTTGAGCTTGCAACCGGCGTTCAGCTTCGGGGTTCCAGCCGCCGCGCTGCGAACGACGCGCCGCGAAGGCAAGCTCTTCTTCTGTCAAGGTTAATTCCGCTTCACGGTCTGCACGCGCCGCTGCAGCAGTCGCCCCATGTGCGCGATCATCAACGAATACCATCTCGTGATCACCGGACTGTGTGGCAGTCGTGGTCTCAGCCTCGTTTGCCGCAGAAGTCTCCGGGGCTTCTTCGGCACCGGATTCCGCGGCAGCGCCGGCATCGTTGTCGGCGTCGGCATCGTTGTCGGCACTGTCTGCAGCACTTCTCGTGATCACCGCGTCGGCATCAGTCACGCCCGGGTACAAAAGATCCACCGGAGAAGTGTAAGTCTCATCATGGCTATACATTTCTTCTGGTGCCAGTTCCGAAATAACCACGCGCGGATGATCGCCCTGCGCACTCGTTTCGCTGCCTGTCTCGTGGACTGCGGCAGATCCTGCGGTAGCAGTCTCGTCATTATCAGCTGCGTCATACTCACCAGCATCGTAATCAGCTGCGTCGTCATCAACAGAGTCGTAAGCGCCCTCGGAGGAGTCGACAAGCTCGCCTTCGATTACTGCACCCTCAACATCGGCAGCGGTTTCGCTATCACTATCAACCCCGGTGGATTGTTCCGCCGCCTCCCGTTTGCTCCACGGCTCATCCACGATCTCGTATTCCTCAGCTTCCACCAGCTCGTAGTCCGCAGACTCCTCTCTGTCAAGGTTTGAGACTGGACGAGCGGCCGCCGTTCCTGGTCGCATCGGTGTTTTCAGCACGTCTTTACCACCCGAAAAGACCACACGCGTGTCATTAAACCCGTCGCCAGAATGACGAATCGGTTTTTGTCCACGGAAGATCAACGGCGCAAGCACTACGAGCCAGACGACGATGATCAAAACAATGATCAGGGTTGTTGACATGAGGAAATTGCCACCTTCCGAAGTAAGCAGACCGACGCTAGTTATCGTTTTAGACTAATGGGAATTATGTGATCGACTCGCCAGGCACGCCGCACCTTCGCAGAACTCAGAAAACTCACAGCAGGCGTCCACGCGCGCGTAACCGCACAACCGCAGATTCCGGGAAATCGTCGGCAAGCAAGCTCGATTGATGGTGGTCACGCCAGGCGCCGTCAATATGCAGAAATCCGCGCAGCAGGCCTTCGTCACGAAAACCATTGTTGCTAAGGACCCGCTTGCTCGCTGGATTATCCGGCAGATACGTCGCGGTAATCCGGTGCACCCCGACTCGTTGGAACGCGTGGTCAACGCCCAACGCGAGCGCAGCTGTCGCGACCGAGCGCCCCATCATTGGTGAAGCTACCCAATAACCTGCCCAACAACTAGCAGCCGTGCCGTGTTGGATTCCACCGAGGGTCAACTGCCCGCACAATGCCCCATTGACCTCAATCACCAACGGGATAAGCTCCCCGCGGCGGGACTGTGCGTGCAATACCTGCAAGTATTCCTTCCACGCGGTTTTCGTATGCGCCGCTTCCCAGCCGTGCGGTGTGGTCGGCTCCACTGGGCGCAACCAGGATTCGTCAACCAGCCGCATCTCGCACCATAATGCGCCATCCCTGCGCCGCAATGGACGTAGACGCACCACATCACCATGCGCTGTCGTGACGTTCGGGGTCGACTCTGGCCATCCGGGGTGCACAGGATTAGTTGGGCCAGAGGTTGGATTCTTCGTGCGCCACGCAGCTAAGCCAAACGGATCAAGCATGAATCAACCGCAATTCGTGCGTTCACTACGCCCGCTGCGTCAAAAACATTACTTCTACGACATCCCCCGGACGTACCTCAGCGACGTCTTCTGGAATCCGAATCATGGCATTTGCCTGCGACAAACCCGCCAACAAGTGTGCAGGTGCCCCGGTTGCTCCGCCTAAGCCCTCCACCAAATAATCACTGGTTTGTGCATCGCGCATCAATCGCGCTCGAATATATCCCTGTCGTCCAGGACGAGAAGCCAAATGATTAATCGACCGGGCTCGTACAAGTCGGCGGTGCGCGCTGCCCTTGCCCAGGGACAAACGAATCAGTGGACGAACAAAAACCTCAAAAATCACCAGCGAAGACACCGGATTCGACGGCAACAAAAACACTGGCACGCGCTGCTTACCCAGCAACCCAAAACCTTGTACAGACCCAGGGTGCATTGCCACACGGCTGGTATCGATATCCCCGAGATCATCGAGAACTTCCCGCATCACCTGAGCACCAGAGCCCCCAACCGCACCGGAAATCACGATGATCTCGCTCCGCATGATCTGCGATTCCAGCATCTCTTTAATACGACGCGGTTCGCCTTCTGCGATGCCCACCCGGTGCACATCCGCGCCAGCATCCTTCGCTGCCGCGGCCAAGGAATACGAATTCACATCGAAGACCTGGCCCAGACCAGGATCGCGGTCCACATCAACCAGCTCGCGGCCAAAAGAAATAATCGACACGCGCGGTCGTGGGTAGGCCAATACTTTTTCCCGGCCTACCGCCGCCAGCAGCCCGATTTGGGCTGGTCCCAAGATAGCGCCCGAAGCCACAGCAACGTCACCAGGCTGAATGTCGTCACCAACGCGACGCACAAAATCTCCCGAACGGACCGCGCGGTGTGGCGTCATACGTTTACGGCCCCGATCCGTCCATTCCAGTGGCAAAACGGCATCGGAGAGCGTCGGCAAAGGTGCGCCTGTGTGTACCCGGACAACCTGCTTCGGCTGGAGGCGTAACGGTTGCCGCGAGCCGGCGGGGACCTCGCCAACTACTGGGAGAGATTTTTCTGCTGCTGGTGGGGTGGGCGGTAATGGCGATGCTTCGCCTGCTGCGTCTCCTGCGCCTGCTGCGTCCGCTTTCACTCGCGATGGGGCGGCGCGTAAAGCACGCTCTCCCCCAATGTCTACAGCGCGAACGGCATAACCATCGATAGCTGCCTGCGGAAACCCCGGCAGCGGCTGGCTTGCTTGCACTTCCTCGGCACACATCATTCCCAGCGCGTCGGTAATCGCAATGCGCACCGGCTCCGGGGTCATGGCCGCATCAGTAATCAGCGCTAGCTGCTCTTCAACAGAACGCATCTATGATCTACCTTCCTGGGCACGCCCGCTTTACTTAAGAAATCCCATGTTCTGCTTCATACTCTGCCAAGATTTTCTTCACCGACTGGTACAACGCCGGACCATATTTCTCGTGCTGTAAGCCAAAATCAACATTCGCTGGGATGAATCCGCCGGGATTTCCCAGATCATGACGCGTGCCTTGATGCACAACCACATGCACCGGATGGCCTTCTTGAATCAACAACTCAATGGCGTCGGTAAGCTGCAATTCCCCGCCCTTGCCAGGGGTAATCCGATCGAGTGCAGAGAAAATCTCCCGATCCAACAGGTAACGTCCGGCAGCAACGAGCGTGGACGGCGCCTGCCCGGCATCTGGTTTTTCCACCATGCCTCTGACTTTGCGCACCCGGTCATTAGACAAGCCCGCAATTTCGTCGGCCGGTTCCACATCAAAAACGCCATAATTCACCGTTTCTTCCGGCGCTACCTCAAACGCGCACAACACCGATCCACCAAGCTGCGCGCGGACGCGGCACATTTCCTCCATCACCCCCATCGGCAGCACCAAGTCGTCGGGAAGCATAACGGCGAACGCATCTTCGTGCTCATCCAACAACTCAGCAGCCAATCCGACGGCATGGCCAAGCCCGAGCGGTTGTTCTTGTTCCACCGCCACCGGGTGAATCAGTTGCCCGGCGCGCTGGACCTTCCGTGCCTGTTCTTCTTTGCCGCGGGTATGCAGCGTGTCCGTCAACTCCGGGAAGTCTGCGAAATGTCGCATGATTTCTTGCTTGTTCGGCGCCGTGATAACTGCCAAGCGACTGGCCCCGCAGGCTGCTGCTTCTTCCGCGATCATCTCGATACCTGGGGTATCAACGACTGGTAGGAGTTCTTTCGGCACAGTTTTCGTCGTTGGCAAAAACCGCGTTCCCAAGCCGGCTGCTGGGACTACGACGGTGTGCACCGCATCGGAGTTCGCGTGCGAGGAGGCCTGTGTGAGTCCGGAAGAATCTAGAGACATGCTCAAAACAATACCTGGTCGCCGATTCCAATTGGCCACGGCTTTCCGGTAGCAAGTTCGGTAATTGTGCTCAGCGTGCACTGCCACGGTGGCTGTGCGAATCAAAACACGGTCTTCACCACCTGCCTACGTTTCGAAAGCCCTATCCTGGAATCATGAGTTCTTCTCGGTCTTCTTCTCGGTCTTCCATGAGTTCTGCTCGCTGTTCCAGGTCCTCTGGCACCGATGAGACTACTAATTCGACGTGCACCGACGATAAAGTTAATTTTTCTGGCAACCTCTCAGAAGCGAAAGCTGCGCTGCGCTCTCACCACGTTAAGGCCCGACGACGCGCTTGCCGCGATGCTGAAAGTTGGCGCGCGAAAAACTCACAGGTGGCCGAATACACAGCGCAGTACGTGCGTTCGCTACGGCGCGAGGGGCAGCCGCTGCGAATCGCGGCTTACGTACCGCTTGCCGACGAACCAGGCGCAGGTTTTCTCCTGGAAACTTTAGAAACCGACGTCGATGAGCTCTGGCTACCGATCTGCATGCCAGACGCTCGCCTTCATTGGTCGCGTTATGCTGGCCCAGATTCACTGCACATCCCGAATCCGCGGTTGCCGGTTTCAGAGCCGGTGGGCCCTGGGATCGCAAGTGCTGACTGCTTACCCCGGTTAGACCTTGTTATTGTGCCTGCTCTCGCGATCGCTCGCGACGGCTATCGTTTGGGGAAAGGCGCTGGTTTTTATGATCGAGCGATTGCCGAAGCACGCTCCTATGTTTCATCTCAGACAGAGTCTGCCGCCAGCTCCATGCCAGAGTTACTAGGGCTGGTTTTCGCCTCGGAAGTCTGTGATTCTGTTCCCCACAATCATCGTGACTGCGCCGTCGACAAGATCATGACAGAAATGGGAGTCCGGAACCTTTCCTAGTTGGGCGCAGTCTAATGCGATATGAAAAAGCAGGTACGGGCTACGCGCCGCGATTCGCAGCAGGCCGCAACTAATTCCACCGCAAGTAAGAAAGGCGGTGCAAATACAGGGCCTTCTGCCTTATTCCACCAGTTGCGCACCCCGGGATACCGGCGCTCGGTATTACTTCGACGCGGCCTTGCCGGGGTTTTGGTATGCGTCGCCGCCCTGTTAGCTGTACGCAGTCATAGTAGTGACCCCGAGGTGGTAGTTTTTGTCCGGCACGTGGAAGCCGGCACCATGATTACCATCAATGATGTTGCCCTGCGTGAACGGCCAGCAGAATTCACACCAGACGGTGCCTTCACTGCGACAGAAGATGTTATGGGCACAGTAGCGGTATCTGCTGCAGAACCTGGCGAGGTAGTCACTGGATCGCGTTTTATCAGCTCAGAACTGACAGCCACGCTCGTTCATGGGAGCAGTACCAACGGTACGGCGGGCGACAAGCAAGATTCTGGTTCCATCGGGGAAGAAGCAGATAACACAGAATCGGCACACATGGTGCCAATTTCTTTGGCTGATCCAGAAGTTATCCCCTTGCTTAACCATGGAGATACCGTGTCCGTGATTTCCGAAGGCAGCAAGGATGCAGTCGATGCTCGTAGCAATAGCGATGCTGACCATGCCGCTGCAGCCGCGCCTGCTCCAACGGATCCCACTGAACTCGGAGAACACAACTCCGTTTCTCCTGCTAGCCCCATACCTGTCCAGGATTCCACGGTGATCGCTGAAGGAGCTCGTGTCATCATGGCGCGGGAGGCCACTTCTGCAGGTAACAGGGCCACCGTCATGCTGGCGCTGCCCAGCAGTGCGGCACAACGCGTGGCTGTAGCGTCATTATCAACACCACTGACCGTTGTGCTCACTGGTGAACGAGCAACCGGAAAGGCTGACACATAAATACTTGTGATTATTTCAGCTAAAATCCGACCTCATGTTGCAAGGTTTTAAAGATTTCATCATGCGCGGCAACGTCATCGAGTTGTCAACTGCCGTCATCGTTGGTTCAGCATTTACCGCGATTGTGACCTCGATTTCTGATCACATCATCAATCCGTTAATTGCGTCTTTTGGTAGCGCGGATGTCTCCGGCTTCGGGTTCTACCTAGACGCTGATAACGACGCCACATTCCTGGATTTCGGTGCGGTCATCACGTCCGTGATCAACTTCCTCATCGTCGCCGGCATAGTATATTTCATTATCATCGTTCCAATCAACAAGCTGGAAAATGCCCGGAAACGCAGCCTTGGTATTGGCAAAGGCGAAAACGAAGAGGACGACAAAGAGCCGCAGCCAACTACCGACGAACTCTTGGCGGAAATCCGCGATTTATTGCGCGACGATGCAACCGGCACGACCAAACAGCCCCAACCTGCTCAGCAGACTGAGCGATCTCAAAGCGCTCCTGAAACCGAATCTTCTTAAGAATCTACTGCCCCCAGAGATGGCGCGGCGCATGATCAGTTAGTACACACTGTGCGGGGGGCGCTGTTCCAGCCAAAATTCCTCAGTAAAGCCCTCATCGTCGCCGCCGACACCGCTTGCGCTATCCGCACCGCGGTCATAATCCGCAGTATTTGAGATTCGCACTGCACGCCGACGTCGCTCCGCCCGGTGTGCACGAGTACGGGGCTTATCTCCATCGTCTTCGCTCGATTCGTCGGCATGCACGATTAACAAACCTCTCCTACCATTTCAGATTTCCTCAGCTGACAGAATCGACTGCAAAGTCGATTGCAGAGTCAGCTGCAAAGTAAACTAGGAATCCAAGGAATGCTTTTGCAGTTGATCGATTAAGTGGTGCACCAAAGGCCCTAGGGTGGCCATGCCATCCCGAATAGCGGCCCGGGAAGATGCCAGGTTAACAACCACCGTGGACCCAGAAATCCCGCAGATTCCGCGGGAAGTACAAGCATCGACCGCGCCACAGGCTTGCCCTGATGAGCGCAGCGCCTGAGCTACGCCAGGAACTCGCATATCGACCACACTGCTGGTGGCTTCTGGAGTGCAATCACGAGCGCCAACCCCCGTCCCACCGATGGAGACGACGAGATCGACTCCACCAACAACTGCAGTTTCAATCGCTTGCCGGATCTGCGCTTGATCGTTGCGAACAATCACGATGCCATCAACCGTGAAGTCATCTTCGGCCAGAAGCTCAGTCACCAGTCGCCCAGTATCTTCCCAGGATTCTGGTTCGCGATCGCTAACAATAACGACCAGCGCACGTCGATAAGCAGGAAGGTCGCCTTCTTTTTCTGCGGCCAAGAAGAATTCCGCGTCTGGATCATCCAGGTCCAGCAGTGATGGCCGTTCGGCGCTCGTAGCGCGCAAATCAGATTCTTCTGACATTCCAACTCCAGGTGCTTATCGAATGAGCAAGGGGCAAAGCTAACTAGTAACTTACTAGTTCGACAGCGTTACCTCTACCTCTCGCGGCTCTTGTGATCCTTCCGAGGTCACCTCGAGGGTCACAGTGTCACCGAACTCATGCGAACGTGTGGCGGCAATCAATGTATCCGAGTCATCGACCTGTCGATCGTTCAGCCGAGTGACCACATCACCAGGCTGCAATCCTGCTTCATCAGCCGGGCTACCAGGTTCCACGGCCACAACCAGAGCGCCGTTGACTGGGTTACGGGCATCGACTTGCACGCCAAGCAATGGATGACGAGCTTCCCCATGGTCGATGAGCTGTTGCGCCACGCGAGCAACGAAATTCGATGGGATAGCAAAGCCCAGGCCAATCGAACCAGCCCGGTCATTCGAGGCTGATAGCGACGCGATCACCGAGTTCATACCGATGAGGTTGCCGTTCATATCAACCAGTGGGCCACCAGAATTTCCGGGGTTAATCGCGGCATCTGTTTGGATACCATCTATCAGCGAAGACTCTCCACCTTGCTGGGAAGCACGCACAGGGCGGTCTGTCGCAGAAACGATGCCCGAGGTCACTGTAGAACTAAGCCCGAGCGGAGAACCAATCGCAACGATTTGCTGCCCTACGCGGATATCATCGGAATTGCCAAAGTTAATCGTTGGCAGCCCTTCGACGTCCCGAATCTTAATGACGGCAATATCAGTTGCCGGGTCGGAGGCCACGAAATCCGCGGCGTGGCGGGTTCCATCACTCATCGTGACTTGGATTTGCCCATTTTCGCCACTGGCAACGACGTGGTGGTTGGTCAAAACATAACCATCCGAGGAAATAATAGAACCCGAGCCATCGGCAACTTGACGCTGATCAGCGACTCGGATGGACACGACAGCCGGAACAACTTTATCGGCAACCTGTTCCACGGATCCTTCGGCTGCAGGCTCTTTATTATTGGACACTGGATGACTGAGATTTTCACTCGCGGTGGTCGCAGGCTGTTCTGCGTTACCAGCCCCCGAAGAAACCACCGCCCCGGTGATTACGCCAGTCGCAACAGAGCCAGCCAACATCAATGCGAGAGCGGGTACCAGACCGACACTGCGTTTAGGTTTCTTCGCTTCTGGGGAGCTTACTTGTGGGTTCATTCCTCGCATGGAATCGTGCAGTTGTTGTGGCTGTTGACCCCACGGTTCAGCCCCACCATGCACATCGGATCCGGTCCGAATTGGTTGCGTATGCCCCTGCTGCCAGGCAGGATTGACCGAAGTCTCCGGCGTTGCCTGTGAATCTGCATTTTCAGCCGCATGTCGTGCAGTTGTGTGCCCCGCTGCTTGTGTGTGATTTTCTGCTTGGCCTTGGCTAGAAGAAGGCGGATTGTTGCCAGAATGCGCATTGTTCCAGGATCGATACGGCGACTGGTAGGGCGACGGTGAAGACGACGCTGAGTTGTCTGAACTAACTGAGTTGCCTGAGTTAGATGGAGAAGGGGTCTGCTCAAATGCTGACTGTTGCTGGTGCTGGCCGTTAGTCTGGTCGCTACCGAAGTGGCGCTCACCGCCGCGGAATCCGTTTTCGTTCATGGATGACATTATGAAAGCCCTGACTGTCTTCTCGCTGTATTACCGGTTTTGAAACTCTGCTGGCTGTGTAAAAATAAGCTTTAAGTAATTTTTGCTCCCGCCCACCCTACCAAGTATCACGCGGCAGTCTCACAGCTTTTGTACAGATAAACAAAACCCCAGAGTCTAGCTCCAGTATTCGGAGTAATAGACCTGGGGTTGCAACGGTTTAGCCGCCACAAGAGAATCTCCTGTAGCGGCTAAAACTTATCTCACGATATCCCGAACTCTGTCTTTAGAATTCTTCGACGTCTACGAGACCAAGCTGCGCGGCCTTCACCAGACGACGCGGAATGCGGACGGTCTGACCGTCGATCTTGACTTCCTGAAGGGCGACATTGTCAGCCTTCCACTGGGAACGACGCATGCGGGTGTTCGCACGGGACTTCTTAAACTTAGGAACTGCCATGTTCTTCTACCCTCCTTTATGAGTTCTTCTTGCGACGACGAGCCATGGCGCCGAAACGGTTCTGGAAACGCTCCACACGACCCGCGGTGTCCATGACGCGCTGAGCACCAGTCCAGAACGGGTGAGATTCAGAGGTAACGTCCACAACGATCAGTGGATACTCTTTACCCTCATACTCTGTTGTGCGGTCAGACTTCGCGGTTGAACGAGTCAAAAATTGTGTGCCGGTACCGGCGTCCTGGAAGACCACTGGGTGGTAATCCGGGTGAATATCTTTTTTCATCTCTCGATTCCCTAAGGTTTGTAACTGGGCCGGTTCTTCAATCCAGACCTACCCCGCGCAACTGCACGTACTCTCGTGTCTTGCGCAGTAAATCTTTCGAAGATCGCACCCAGGTTGGGTTCGACAATGGACAACTCTAGTTATCCTACAGATCAAAGCTAATTTTAGAAAACCGCCCGCTACACTTGGTTTTTCTTCTTCTAGGGTGTAACGTTTTTGAGTGCTGTTGTCGAAATGTTCGCAAACGCCCCGTCAACTGGTCATATGCAACACTTCGGGTCCTTTACCCTCACACCCTCACTTTTAAAGGACCTCACCGAGTGTTGTCGCAATCAGTCACGATGTGGGCGGCTAGGAGAAAGATTACCCATGTCGGCTATTTGCCAGGTAACGGGACGCAAGCCAGAATTTGGCAAGCAAGTCTCGCACTCGCACCGCCGCACGTCGCGCCGTTGGAACCCCAATGTGCAGCGTCGGCGTTACTTCCTGCCTTCTGAAGGCCGGACCATCACGTTGACCGTGTCCACCAAAGGAATCAAGATCATCGACCGCGATGGCATTGAATCCGTAGTCGCGAAAATCCGCGCACGGGGAGAGAAGGTATAACGATGGCCCGTAATGACATTCGTCCAATCACCAAGCTGAAGTCCACTGCAGGCACTGGTTACACCTACGTGACCCGCAAAAACAAGCGCAACAACCCGGATCGCATCAGCTTGAAGAAATACGATCCGATTGCCCGTAAGCACGTCGAATTCCGCGAGGAGCGATAGAAATGGCTAAAAAGTCAAAGATCGCCAAGAATGAGCAGCGCAAGGAAATCGTTGCCCGCTATGCGGAGCGTCGCGCTGAACTCAAGGCAATCATCAAAGACCAGACCAAGTCCGAAGAAGAGCGCCTGGATGCCCAGTTCGAACTGAACCGGCAGCCACGCGACGCTTCCCCGGTGCGTGTTCGCAACCGCGACTCCCACGACGGTCGCCCTCGCGGCTACCTGCGTAAGTTCGGTTTGTCCCGTGTCCGTATGCGTCAGATGGCCCACAACGGTGAGCTTCCTGGCGTTCGTAAGTCCAGCTGGTAAAGGGAGGACACCACCATGGCTTCGAAGCGCAATAACCAAAAGAAGTTCCGCATGGAACAGTCCCGTCGCCCAAAGAAGAATCCTTTGAAGGCACGTGGCATCACTCAGGTGGATTACAAGGATACTGAAACCTTGCGCCTGTTCATCTCGGATCGTCACAAGATTCGTTCCCGTCGCGTCACCGGCTTGAACCCGCAGCAGCAGCGTCAGGTTGCTACTGCCATCAAGAACGCACGCGAGATGGCACTCCTGCCGTTCACCACCCGCTAAAGACGGGCTAGAACAAGGCAACAACAGCAGCCATCAGCATTTCACCCCGGTTTATCCATTGTCTTTGGATGGACCGGGGTTTTGTGTATCGCTATGCCATCGACCGTCTTTTGTTGTTGTGTACTCTTGAGGGGTATTGCCTAGCAATATTTTTGAGACCATAAGAGACGAATATTTTAGCAAGCACGCTCTCGGACAGAGTGAAGGTTAAGGGAGGTCATCTATGACGGGGACTGTCGGCCGTCCACGCAAAAACCGTCCACGTCGACGGGGCGCAAACGCACGCGAGGAGATTTTGGACGCGTCCGCAGAGCTGTTTACCACGCAGGGTTTTGCGATGACCTCCACGCACCAGATTGCTGACGCTGTCGGAATCCGGCAGGCATCGTTGTATTACCACTTCCCGTCTAAGGCAGAAATTTTCCTTACCCTGCTGAATTCGACTATTGAGCCTTCCCTAAAACTGGCGCAATTCCTGTCCACATCTGATAACCCCGTGGAGCTTCGCTTGTGGGCTCTGGTCGCTGCTGAATCTCGATTGCTGCTTTCCGGACGCTGGAATGTTGGGCGCCTGTATCAGTTGCCGGTGGCAAATTCTCCTGAGTTCGACGATTACCACCGTCGTAAGGCGCGCTTGGCGGAGTATTTCCGGCAATCAGCCGCAGAAATTGTTGGTGCCGACGATCTTCGTGTTGATCTCCCTTTCCACTTAGCTCTCTCCACCATCGAGATGCGCCCTAACGACGGCGTCGCTCCCCAGCCATTGCGTGAGGACAGCTTGCCAGAAGCGGCAGTCATGCTTGCCGACGCAGCCATGGCAGTCATCGGCGCCCCCCTGCCGGAGGATCGCGAGCAGCGGACTCTGGATCTTCTTATTCCGATCCACAAGTAACTACACCAACACTGCGGGCGTTTTTGCACAACGGGTGGTTGCGCTCAATGGAACTATGCCATCTAAGCTTCTAATAGCCCCGAAAGATTGCTGAAAGGATCATCTATGCGCATCGCAGTCCTTGTGAAAGAAGTCCCCGATACGAATAAACAGCAGGAGCTCAGTTTAGAAACCGGCCTTCTCAAGCGACGGGATGGCGAAGGCGGGGCCAATATGGTGCTCGACGAAATTAGCGAGCGTGCTGTAGAAGCAGCACTCCGCCTAAGAGAGCATGACGCCGGCAGCCTTGCTGGGGAGATTACTATCGAGGTTATCTCTATGGCTCCCGAGGCCGCACTGGCATCTATTCGGCGCGCGTTATCGATGGGGGCCGATGAAGCAGTTCATATTCACGATGACAAGCTGCTAGGCGCGGACTTAACAGTGACCGCGGAAGTTTTAGCTGCAGCATTACGCCAACGAGACTACGACCTCATCATCACTGGCACGCACTCTTCCGACGGCGCTTCCGGTGCCTTACCAGCCATGCTCGCAGAACACCTCGATGTGGTCCTTTTAAGTCATTTAACATCGCTTAGCCTCGAGCCATCCGAATCCGGCAGCACCACCATTACGGCGTCGCGCAACACAGCGTATGCGGCTCAATCCTTAAAAGCATCATGCCCAGCGGTGGTATCAATCTCTGAGGTATTCCCAGATCCTCGTTTTCCTAATTTCAAGGCCATCATGGCGGGGAAGAAAAAGCCGGTGACTACTTTCAGCCTCGAAGAACTAGGTGTCGACGCAGAAGATTTTTCTCGCCCACGTGCGATTATGACGGCTGTGCAGCAAGCTCCAGCGCGCGAGGCTGGCACCAAGATTAATGACGAGGGCGACGCTGCGGAAAAGATCGTCGAATACCTCGAGAGCAATAAGCTTATTTAGGAGTACTCCCATGACCTACCCTGACAACTGCGTCCTTGTCGTCTGCGAATTAGCTGCCGATGGTGGGCTCCCGGAGACAATTTCTGAATTGTGCGGGGCAGCAAGTGCTATTGGAACTCCAGTAGTACTTCTTATTGCGCCAGGTGAAGTTGCAGAGACCACCACTAATACAATTGCCCAGGCCGGCGCTGAACATATTGCGATAGCCGTGCAAGATTATAGCCAGCTCGGTTCGGCAGTTGCCGCTGTAGAAGAAGCGATTTCGGAATTTTCTCCAGTCGCAACTCTGTTTATTGCAGATGCAGACGGCACCGATCTCGCTGGACGCACTGCCGTCCGTTTGCAACGCGCTTTGCTATCCAACGTCACGGGTATCGATCGTGACGACGAAGGCATCATTGCTTATCACTCAGTCCTTGGCGATACATATGACGTCACTTCCGCAGCAACCTTTAATTCTCCAATCGTTACCCTGCGTCGTAACGCAGTCGGGCAACGCGCCAAACCTGGTGCAGGACATAAAACAGAACTACAGGCAGCCGCGTTGTCACCCGCGGCGATTATCACTGAGTCCACCGCACTACCGCAGACTTCCGGGCGCTCTGCTTTGCCCAACGCAAAAGTTGTCGTCACCGGCGGCCGTGGTTTTAGCTCCACGGAAGAGTTTCAGGCCGTAGAAGATCTTGCCGACGCCCTCGGTGGTGCCGTTGGTGCTACGCGGGCTGCTGTCGATGCTGGCTATGCGGATCCTGCGGCTCAAATCGGGCACAACGGTGTTTCCGTCCAGCCTGATGTCTACTTCGCACTTGCACTTTCCGGCGCCATCCAGCATGTGTCTGGTATGAAGTCATCCAAACACATCATTGCCATTAACAAGGACGAAGATGCACCAATCTTCGATCTTGCTGATTTCGGTGTCGTCGGCGATGTCGTCGAAATCCTCCCTAAGCTTACGAGCTTGCTTGCACAGCGAAAGGGTTAAGCAATGAGTTCTACGCAGGTTCTCCGTCGCGGACTTCCGCGAACACCGGGTGGCGAGCCATGGCCGCCAGCAAGCGTTGCTGGTCCCGCTCACAATGAGGCGGTCCCGGCATCGACAGAGTTCACGCTTCGCCGTGGTCTGCCGCGTATGAGCGGTGGTGAGCCATGGCCGCCAGTAACCAAGATTGCTGCTCACCAGGTCGCAGACTCTACATCAGGTATTCATTCAGCGTCCGGTGCTGTGCCAACACACGGCGCACCCGCACACAGCGGTGCAACAAGCACGGCATCGTCACACGTTGTGTTGCGGCAAGGCTTACCGCGAACCCCTGGTGGTAGCCCTTGGCCTCCAGTTTCCGCATGTGAAATCAACGGTGGGACACAAACTCCTGAGTCTGCAGCACCCTCCACCGGCTCCGTAGAATCCTCCGTGAGCAGTGAACCAGCACGGCCTACTGCACCTACTCAACATGCTGAGTCTACTGACACAGCTGAACCTACTGACACCACTAAACCTACTGACACGGCTGTGCCTGCTCGCCCTGCCGGAAACACCGGATCGGCTGAAACTGGAAGTCCTGAACCAGTTTCTGCAACTTCGAGAAAACACAGAGAGCAATCGAAGACAGATTCTGTGCTCAACCGCGAATGCGGCCCATTCAGTCTGAAGCAATGGCTTGGCGGTGGCTTGATTGCACTTGGCGGCATCATCGCGCTCGCTGCACTCATCGTTGTCAGTGCGCGGTGGTTCTTACACACTGAGGCCGGAGCAGAATTCATAGCAAACTACGACGGACACCCTGAACTCCCGGCAGGTACCCCAGTCGGGTTCCCTGCGTGGCTTTCGTGGCAGCATTTCCTGAATTTCTTCTTCATGGCCTTGATCGTCAAGACGGGGCTGTCGATCCGCTACGAGCGCAAAGCACCGGCGTATTGGGCACCGAAGAGGAAATCTGCACAGAAGATCAGCCTGACTATCTGGACGCACCTGGTTTTTGATCTGCTGTGGGTCATCAACGGCGTGATCTTTTTCGTCTTGCTCTTTGCCACCGGGCAGTGGGCGCGCATCATTCCTACCAGTCTGGATGTATTTCCGCATGCGGCTTCTGCTGCTGTGCAGTACGCATCATTGGATTGGCCAACCGAAAACGGTTGGGTGCACTACAACGGTTTACAGCTGCTGTTGTATTTTTTCACCGTATTCGTGGTGGCTCCGCTCGCCATTGCCACAGGTTTACGCATGTCTACCCTCTGGCCGCAATCGCAGGCTTTCAGCAGCATCTACCCCATCAGCATCGCCCGCAAGATCCATATGCCAATCGCGGTGTATTTCATCGTCTTTACCGTAATTCACGTGCTCATGGTCTTTGCGACGGGCGCGCTGCGAAACCTCAACCATATGTGGGCTGCACAAGGCGATCCCGATCCTGCGGTCTACGCCGGAAATTGGTCCGGTTTTGTTTTCTTCGTCATCGGATTGGCAGTCACGTTCGCAGCGGTCGTCTTTGCCCGACCAATGGTGCTAGCACCGCTCGCACGTATATTCGGCAACGTCACTGCCCGTTAGGAGATGTCCTATGCCTAGTTCTCAGCCGACGAGTCCACAACCTCATTCACCACGGCTGCTCGAAGTAACCATGCCTGATAACTCCACTTCACAAGTCCGGATCTTCGAGCCGAAATACCACTGTGCGCAAAATGACCACTACAAAAGTGACGGTAATGCGCCTGCCGGACAGGACAGTGTTGCTGTCCAGTCCAGTAATAGAACCAGTAAATCCACCGCAAACGATTCCGCCAAGCCGTTGGTGATAATTTGGCCTGGTTTCGGGATGGGAGCTCGTTATTTCGACCCCATGGGTCGAGAGCTTGCCACGCGAGGTTTTCTCGTCGCCAGCGGAGAATTACGTGGGCAAGGAACCTCGACGGCACAAGCCACACGTGCGCACACGTGGGGTTATCACCATTTAGCTTCGCAGGATTATCCTTTGACCATCAAATCCGTCAAAGAAGACCTCGGACTCGCTGTTGACCATCCCACGGTCTTTCTTTGCCATTCCCTCAGCGGTCAAATCGCCCCTCTGTTTTTCACTCGCGAAGAAGCCACAAAGCTCAACGTACAAGGATTTTTCGGGGTTGGCGCGGGAAGCCCCTACTATCCTGGCTATTCTGGTTCCATCAGACGCAAACTTCGCATCGGTACCGTGATCATCAAAGCCATCGTGTCGGCGATTGGTTACCAACCAGCAGGCATATTGGATCTCACTGGTTACGGACGTCAAGCAAAACACATCATGCTGGAATGGGGAAAATATTCCCACACCAACCAGCAGCGTAATTTGCTTGGCGAGGATCGAGACTACGAAGATGCCAAGCACAATCTTACGATTCCGTTTGTTCTCACTCGCTTCGACAACGACACAGATTGCACACGAGGCGCCGCCGAAAACCTCGCTGCTGGTATGCCCAACGCCGATATCTATATCGAGGAATACCCCGAACAACTTGGCCACAATCGGTGGGCACGTCAACCAGAAATTATTGCTCACCGCTTCGAAAAATTTGTCAGTGAACTATAGCTACGGCCATGAGGAATAGTAAAGCGGTATATTAGCTCTACCGCCGGTCAGGATTGTCCCGTGATTCCAGAGCAAGCATGCGCCGTGCCTGGTGCACTAGAGGTGCATCGATCATGGAGCCTTGATAACTGAATGCTCCACTATTTTCTTTCGCTGCCGACACTACGCCGCGGGCCCAGGAAAGTTCTTCTTCTGTCGGGGCGAACGCTTTTCTAATCGCCGCAACCTGTCGTGGGTGGATACAGCATTTTCCAGCGAATCCGGCAGCCGCCACTTCACGTGCTTCACGCTCGACTAATTCTAGGTCAGAAATATCTGCATTGATGGAATCAAGGCAACCAATACCAGCGGCACCGGCTGCGAATAACACGGACATCCGGGCGAATTGTGCTGGGGCACGATAATCTCCCGATTCATTGCGAGATTCACGCCCACCTAATCCGGCTGTGAGATCTTCCGCTCCCCAAAATAACCCCACGACTTTCGGATGCAACGCTATCGATTCTGCTGCCAATACTCCCCGTGGGGTTTCAATCAGTGCGATCACCACAGCATCAGCAATCTCCTCCACGACGGCGTCAATATCCGCAGGAGATTCAGTCTTCGGAAGCATAATGGTACGAAATGAAGTCTGTTTTATCGCCGCTAAATCCGCCGCGCTATGTTCACTTCCGGTGGAGTTAATACGGATAACCGTGCTATCCATTGGAAGATCGGCCCGCACGATGTTTTCCCGAGCTGCAGTTCGATGCTCTTCTTGGCAACCATCTTCTAAATCCAGAATCACGACATCTGCAGCTGCGTGAGCTTTGTCGAATCGTTCCGGACGATCAGCTGGCGCGAAAAGCCAGGCGGGGCCAGCTGTGGGAAATCCTGTTTCGAAACTAGTCGCTTTCATGGGTGCGAGAATACACGGCGTTGAAAACGGGATGACGCCGACTAAACTAATCCCGCTGCCCCACGCTTAGCACCACTCCTAGGCGTCGGCAAGCATTGCTGCCACCGCCATGGGAGTGCCCTGTTCACGGATTAATTCGCCACCCGCCCAGTGGTAGACGTGGCGAGAAGAATTAATCATTCCCGCAGCCAGCTGCACCCGCAGTCGCGCACGTTCATAATCCAGATCTGGCCGACAACGTTGCAGCACCTCTACCCACATGTGCAGATAGGTCATTTGCAATGATTTCACGCGGGAAAGGTCTTCGTCGACCAGATTACGAATCTCTCGCTCTTGTACTCGGATGAGATCCGGCTCGGTGGCAGCGATCTGAGTTTGGGCTGCTACCAAACCTGCCAACACCACCCGGGGATCGGCATCCTCGCCATGTTCATACATAACCTCACGGCCGCGGGCCACCAAGCGCGATGAAATATCGATCAACAATTGCGCCAGCATGTCATCTTTGCTGGAAAAATACCGATACACCCCGGGCCCGGAAATACCGACGGCAGCACCAACATCCGCCAGGCGGGTCTGGTGAAAACCACGTTCGGCAATAATGCGCGCCGCCTCACGAAACAATGCTGTGCGACGGCGCTCTTTCGCCTGCGAACGTGCCGTAGAACTCGGTGCCACTAGTGGAAGAAGTGCCGAGTTCCAGTGAAATACAACGCCACGCCAGCTTTCTCCGCAGCGTCGATAACTTCTTCATCGCGGATGGAGCCACCCGGCGAGACGACGGCCTTCACGCCAGCATCGAGCAACACTTCCAGCCCGTCGGCAAACGGGAAGAAAGCATCCGAGGCAGCAACTGCACCGTTGGCACGCTGCTCGTCGTCGGCAAGCGTATTCGCACGTTCCACAGCCAATCGCGCAGAATCAACGCGGTTGACCTGGCCCATACCCACGCCGACGGTAGCGGAACCACGGGAAAGCACAATGGCATTCGACTTCACGGATCGCACCGCCCGCCACGCGAACTCGAGATCCGCAAGTACTTCCTCGCTCACAGGTTCGCCTGCGGCCAACTTCCAATTCGCAGCTTGATCGCCCTCTGCCTGGTAACGATCTGGCTCTTGGAAGAGCACGCCACCAGAAATCACCGTGGTATCCCACGAGCCAGAATCGTCCATCAGCTGCGCGTCGTCGACCTGCAGAATGCGAATGTTCTTTTTGCCCTGCAAAATCTCCACCGCACCGTCTTCGTACTCCGGTGCCAGGATGACCTCCGTAAACACCTCTGCTACTTGCTTGGCCATGTCGACGCTGACTGGGTGGTTCGTAGCAATCACACCACCGAACGCTGATACCGGGTCACACGCATGCGCATTACGATGTGCCTCCGCGATCGAATCATCCGACACTGCAATGCCGCAGGGGTTCGCGTGCTTAATGATCGCCACGCAGGGACGCTGATGATCATGCGCAGCACGCCAGGCAGCTTCAGCATCCTGGTAGTTATTGAAGCTCATTTCCTTGCCGTGTAACTGTTGCGCATTCGCGACGCCACCGGCTCCCGGAATACGTTCCAGGTACGCAGCCTGGTGCGGGTTTTCTCCATAACGCAACTGGGTAGCAGGAACATCCTTGGCCAAGCTGGATTCGGACTCGCCTTCAGCATCCGCCACGAGTTCTGCGAACATCCAGGAAGACACCGCCGTGTCATATTTCGAAGTGTGGGTAAATGCCTCCAACGCCAGCTGTCGACGCTCTGCAAGGCTAAACCCGTCACCTGCCACTGCTTGTGCGACTGCGCCGTAGTTAGCTGGGTCGACAACGACGGCAACGGAATTATGGTTTTTAGCTGCAGCGCGGACCATAGCTGGCCCACCGATATCAATCTTTTCGATGCATTCGTCAACACCCGCACCAGAAGCCACAGTCTCTTCGAATGGGTACAAGTTCACGACTACTAAGTCGAAAGCCGCGATATTCAGCTCATCAAGCTGATCACGGTGTTCTTGCTTGGTCCTATCCGCCAGGATTCCCCCGTGCACGCGTGGGTGCAGAGTTTTCACCCGCCCGTCGAAGCATTCTGGAAATTCGGTGACTTCTTCCACCGGGGTGACCGCGACCCCAGAGTTAGCAATCGCTTTTGCTGTAGAGCCAGTAGAAACAATCTCTACACCGGCATCAGCCAAGCTTCGAGCCAGCTCTTCCAAAGCGGTCTTGTCATAGACGCTGATCAGTGCGCGTTTAATTGTGGTGTGTTCTGAATTAGTCATGGTGAAAAATTACCTTCCTCGAAGTCTGCTCAATCTTGGCCGAACGCAGCAGCGCGACCAATAATTCGCGTTCTACTTGTTTAATCCGCTCGTGCAACTCATCTTCGCTGTCATCTGCGCGAATGTCTACAGCTTGTTGCGCGATAATCGGGCCCGTGTCGACGCCTTCGTCGACATAATGCACCGTCGAGCCGGTAACTTTCACGCCATAATCCAACGCGTCGCGCACCGCATGAGCACCGGGAAACGACGGCAATAAAGCCGGGTGCGTATTAATCAGGCGACCACTGAATTTCTGTACGAAACTCGGGCCCAAAATTTTCATAAACCCGGCCGAGACAATCAAATCGGGCGTGCCGACGGATTCAGCAAGCTGCTCATCCCACTGTGCACGATCATCCAACATCGGCACCACCGCGCTACCGACGCCCGCATTGCGGGCGCGTTCAAGCGCGGGGCAATCACGGTCGGAGACAACTAGTTCAACGGCGTAGTTATCGTCCTGGTTGTCGAGAAGGGCTTGCAATAATGTGCCGCTTCCCGATACCAAGGCAGTCAGTCGCAGAGGTGTATTCACATCTCACTAGACTACTCGGTACGTTTGGCCTCGTCATTTTGGCGATTATTTTCATTCTTGGCGTCTTCGCTAGCAGCCGCAGTTTCACCGAGTTCATCGGCGTCGTCGGCGTCGTCTACGTCGTCGGCTTCACCGCTATCTTCGGTTACATTGGTGTTATCGGCTGCATCGGTCTTATCCATCGAGTCACCATCATTCTCCGAATCATTGGCCGCAAAGTCTGCAGTGTATTCAGAGTATTCGGAATCCTCAGCGTCCTCAGCGTAATCGTATTCAGCGTCCGGAGTCTTCTCGGCTCCTTCGCCCTGCGCGTGTTCAGCAGGCACCGCGTCGTCGGCCAGCATATCCAGTTCTTGTTCGGCGTAGTCGGCTGGATCTTCTTCACTTTCTCCGCGCGCTTGACGACGCTGAAACACCAGCAACATGAGCGTGACGGCCAAAGCGATACCGCCAACCCAAATCAGCGCCAAGCTTGCCGTCCACAACACAGGCAAACCGGTGTCGCTATAGGCGCCAACCTCTCCTCCGGTCAGTAACACTGCGATCGCAACAATTACCCACGTTGCCAGGCCCGCGCTTAAGGTCATCACCGGACTTGGACGCATTCGCAGCATCACCGCAACGATGACTGCCACTGGGATAAATAATCCGATCCAAGCCCAGCTTGCCGACGAAGCCGGTACCACGCCAAGCACCGGAAAAGGCGGCAGTGGCACCAAATGGGTCTCAAATAAGGACACGCTGGCAGCGCCAAATTGGTATTCCGAGCCAAGCAGCACACCACCAACACCGATCACGGCATTCGGAATATACGCCAGAGACAACAGCACCAGGGCGAGTTTTGCGGCAGTTCCAGCTTGCGGGTAAGCAGCCATGATCTCTGCTTGCCGCTCCCAGCCGATGACAAGCAAAATCACTCCAACAACTGCCGCCGCGGCAGACAGCGCGGCAAGTGTTTTCACGCCGACGCCGACACCGTCGATAATCGACAACGGAACGCGGTAGCGCCGCGCAAGTGCCCGCCATGCTTTCGGCCCTAAACCAACCACAAACGCCATCAAGTGCACGAGAAGAACCGAAACCAGCACTGGTCCGATCGGCGGCACCGCCACGGGATACACCGTCTGAGCGTCGGCAAGCATCAATAAGGCAATTACCGTAAGCAGCAACGGCGTGCTTAAGCTCCAGGCGAAAACCATCAACAGATCAATAATGCTGAACCGTTTCCGTACGCTGGCATGCACTTGTCGGGCAGACAATGCGATCGTCAGCAATGCTGGTAATAACGGTACTGCGGCAATCACAACATCCTCGCCAGCCACTGGCGCAGCGTGAAAGACCAACCATGCCGTTGCGATGACCGTGGGCAACACCGCAATGGACGAGGAAGTCATCAGTAACGTCGCAACCGCTACGACGATGATCGACATGATGATCACCGCGTGTGGAATGGCAAGTGTGAGCCCAACTTTGCGGATTCGCTGGCCCATTGTTAGCTGCGCAGCAGCGGGTAGCGCAGTAGAGCTTGCCGACGTCTTCTTCCGACGCTGCGACCGTGTTGCATCACGACGCGTCACACCACGAGAGCGTCGGGCGCTACTCTGTAGCTCTGCATCGTGAGCAGAACCAGCAGTACGAGGGCGTCGTTGTGGACGTCGCGCGGGACGGGAATGCGGGCTCGAATTGCTATTCATCGTGTACTACTTTGCCATGTCCAACGAATAAGACCACCGTGGCGCGTCGAAAATCCCAATGCTATCGATACTCTTATGAAGTCCGATCTGGCAGCGTCCTGGAATTCACACCCAGCCCACAGGCCCCAGAATTTACAGTGGCACCATATTTTACGGTTAATTACACCCATGTAAGGGATAACACAGCTAACGGTGAAAATTTTTCCGAAATTGAGTTGATCGATCAGGGCCGAGACATTATTGTTACATTCGTTAGATAACAGACAGGTTACAATTCAACGCTCGTTTACTGGCCAGCATGCTGATCGGAAAACGATGCACCGAATTAGTCGAGAATTGCTGAAACAGGAACGGAAACTATTGATGCAAAGTTCTTCCATTCGCTCCCGTGGGGGCCGCCACCGCAAGGTTAACGCGTCACAAACCGCTAAGGGACGCATCGCCCTGGTCACGGTGGCAGCGGGAACCGTATCCTCCGCTGGTATCGGTGGCGCCACGGCTGCACAGATCAACGCCGCGGAAGTGACAGAGCAAGACGCAACCGTAGACGCTGGCACCACAGATGTGGACTACACCCTCGCCAACGACGCAGACACCTTCCTCCCAGAGGTCGGTGCAGCTCCGCAAATTCTAGAGATCAACGAATTCCGTCCTGTCGCCAACCTGGCCGAACAGCTCGACAAGGCGGTTGCTCACTCCACGGAACGCATCGCCGAGGACCTGAGTTCCCGCCTGCCAAGCGTCGTCAAGCCAGCCGAAGGCGCCTTCACTTCCGGTTTTGGCCCACGCTGGGGTTCTTTCCACAACGGCATCGACATCGCCAACGCAAACGGCACCCCAATTCTGGCAATCATGGACGGCACGGTTCTGGATTCCGGCCCAGCTTCCGGTTACGGCAACTGGATCCGTATTCAGCACGACGATGGAACCATTTCACTGTACGGCCACATGGAATCATTGGATGTTTCCACCGGGCAGCGCGTGCATGCTGGTCAAAAGATCGCGGGCATGGGCAACCTCGGCTTCTCCACTGGTACACACTTGCACTTCGAAGTACACCCAGGCGGTGGCGGCCCCGTAGACCCAGCTGCATGGCTGGCAGAACGTGGCATCCACGTTTAAGCACGCGTCCTGCACCAGGTATATCCGGGCTCTCTGAAACAAACTAGGAGGCCCCAACTTTTAACCGCTTATCCCGCAACTTGTCTGTATTTGTTCCTGCAGCGGGATAAGCGGTTTTTGCGTGCCATAAACTTTCTGGGCCCCAAGCTCCGCCAGCAATTCAGCATCCACCCCATTGATTCACCCCCATAAATCACCCCTAAAATACGCGCCATAAAATCACATTATTCACACAAGCCACACCAGCAACACGCCGCATGAGCTGGAATCTTTAGCGTTGTCGAGTAAATCAACCCATTAACCAGCGTTTATGGCATTGCTATCACAAATAAATAACGGTAGCTTAAACAATGTTCTGAACACGGCTCTAAATAAGGCTCTAAACAAGCCGAAGCCGGACGGGCAATCCATGGCCGTTCCTGGCAAGAGCCTTTCAGTAGTTGTAAGACTGCACGATTAGACAGGATCTTGTATGAAGCCTTCCCACCGCTTTCGACGGCTCACCCTTGGCGTGAGCGCCGCCGGCCTCGCGGTCGCTGTGAGCCTGCCGGGTTCCACACCAGCAGCCCACGCTGATCCAGCCCTGACCGCAACAGTCAACCCAGGCAGCGCCAAAGACCCCGTCATTAACGGTTATGATCTAGACGCTCTGCTCAAGGTTGCCGAAGGATTGGCATCCACTGTGCAGCAGCTCAACCAAGGTGGATCCCCGAGTCTCCAAAACAGCAGCGATGCCCTGGAGATCATTATTGACCCCCTCACCTCCCCGGAAGCAAAGCCTGCGGAGAAGGCAGCACAAGCTTCCCCATCGACGTCGTACATGACCGCGGAAAGAGGTACGACTGCCGACGGCCGCACCGTGGTCTTTCCTACCGAGGGAATTTTTACCTCACCATTCGGACCGCGCTGGGGCCGGATTCACCAAGGCATCGACATCGGAAATGGTATCGGCACCCCAATTTATTCCATTATGGATGGCACCGTTATCAGCGCCGGCCCGGCACAGGGATACGGCAAATGGGTACGTGTTCAGCACGACAATGGCGAAATCTCCGTATACGGTCACGTGAATTCATACAACGTGAGCGTTGGCCAAAAAGTTACCGCCGGCGAGCAGATCGCCACCATGGGCAACGAAGGCCACTCCACCGGCCCACACCTACACTTTGAGATCCGCCCAGACGGTGCCACCCCGGTAGACCCAGTCCCATGGTTCGCCAAGCAAGGCATCACCGTCCGAGGCGCTAAATAGCGCCCCGAGAGTTTTTCTCAAACTTTAGCGCCCCGGGAGCACTCCTAGAGTCTCGCTAGAGTTTTCCTAAAGTTTTTCCATAGGCGGCGCACCCACCAACATCAAGCGGATCGTTCCTGAAGAACCAAAGTCAATGGTCACGGTTGCCCGCGCACCTTGGCCATCCGCAGAAATCACGGTGCCCAAACCATATTTGGCGTGATTGACCTTGTCTCCAACGGCAAGATCTAATTTCGCGCCACCGGTTTTCTTTTCCGGAATACCGGAACGGTTCCGTTGCGAAGGGGAAGACGCAGCAGAACCACGCATCCGGCGCGAACGGCGTGCGCCGTACGACATTTCCGCCCAAGAATCGTCATCGCCTCCACCAAAGCTAGTGAAGCTAGAACCACCAGTGCCCCATCCAGTGCCCAGGCCTGCGGTGGGTTCTTCGCGTTTCCAGGTGATAACTTCCGACGGGATTTCTGCCAAAAACCGGCTCGCGGGGTTTTCCACCGGGCGGCCCCAAGCAGACCGCATCATTGCCCGGGTCAGATAGAGTTTCTTCCGCGCTCGAGTAATGCCCACATACGCCAGGCGGCGTTCTTCGGATAATTCGTGTGGATCACCAAGTGCACGCATGTGTGGAAATTGTCCGTCTTCCCAACCACTGACAAACACCACCGGAAATTCGAGTCCCTTGGCTGTGTGCAGGGTCATGAGGGTAACGACGCCATGCTCGTGGTCTGGAATCTGATCGGCATCAGCAACCAGGGATACCTTTTCCAGAAATGCGGCCAACGAGCCTGCTGGGGCTGCACCATCGTCCAGCCCATCGTCCAGCCCGTCGCCTGCAGCAGCGGAACCATTGGCAGCATTGATATCTGCTTCGTCTAATCCAGCGGCGTTGGCTGCATCAGAGGAAAATTCGCGCGCTACCGAAACCAACTCGTTCAGGTTGTCCAAACGGGTGCCATCTTGCGGGTCATTGGACGCTTCTAATTCCGCTTTGTAGCCGGTGACATCAAGAATCCGACCAATCAATTCACCGAGGTGCGGCTGGCCAGTGGCTTCATTAGTCATCGCAGGAATTTCTTCCCGCACGGTAGCGAGCATCTCGGCAAAACCACGCAGTGCATTCCGCGCCCGAGCACTGAGGCCAGCAATGTCTCCGTCAGCTGCTGCTTCCAGGGCTTTGCCGAAACTGATGTTGTGGTTTTCCGCGTGCACAGCGAGTTGCCCCTGGGCTTTATCACCAATGCCGCGCTTGGGAACATTGACGATTCGTCGCATGCTGACGGTGTCATCCGGGTTTTCCAATACACGCAGGTAGGCCACAATGTCGCGAATCTCTTTACGCTCGTAGAACTTCGTGCCACCGACCACCTTGTATGGGATACCGGAGCGGATGAAAATATCTTCCAATGCACGCGAGGCGTTATTCGTCCGGTACATCACCGAAATATCGTTGTAGCTATACCCTTGGTCGCTGAGCGTATCGATCTCGGAAGCGATAAACCGCGCCTCATCGTGCTCATTGTCCGCCACATACCCAATAATGTTTTCGCCTGCGCCCTGATCGGTCCACAGCTTTTTCTCTCTCCGCCCCGCATTATTAGTGATCACGGCATTGGCAGCGGTCAAAATATTCTGCGTTGAGCGGTAATTTTGCTCCAACAAAATCGCGCGTGCCTGCGGATAATCGCGTTCAAACTCTTCGATATTGCGGATGGTGGCGCCGCGGAAGGCATAGATCGACTGGTCAGAATCGCCAACCACGCATAACTCTGGGGCGCTCATGCGTTCCGGATTTGACTGCGCACCGCTGTTCTTGCCGACGAGCGCTGCCACCAGCGCGTACTGTGCATGGTTGGTGTCCTGATACTCGTCGATCAGCACGTGACGGAAGCGCCGCCGATAATATTCAGCGACTTGTTCGTGTTCCCGGAAAATCCGCACGACTTCTCCGATGAGATCGTCGAAGTCCACGGCATTCGCTGCCCGCAGACGACGTTGATATTCGGCGTAAACTTCTGCAACCGTAGTGTCGAAGGGATTTTTCGTGGTCGCTGCCGCAGAGGCCGCCGCGGCTGGATCCTGCAATTCATTCTTATGATGTGAGATCGCATTCGCCAGCACCCGGCCGGTAAATTTCTTCAGGTCTAAATTCATTTCCTTGGCGATCATCGACAGCAATCGGTGGGCATCGTCGCCGTCGTAAATGCTGAAATTCGTATTCAAGCCGTCGACAAGATGAGCGTGCTGACGTAAGATCCGCACGCACGTCGAGTGGAAAGTGGCCACCCACATGCGCTCAGCGACAGGGCCAACGAGCTGGCCGACGCGCTCGCGCATTTCTCGCGCAGCCTTATTGGTAAAGGTAATCGCCAAGATTTGGTGGGGTGCTACGCCCCGCTGCTGCATCAAATACGCAATGCGACGAGTCAACACCGCAGTTTTGCCCGAACCTGCGCCCGCAACGATCAACAGCGGGCTTCCAGAATGCTCCACTGCCTGCCGTTGTTGCTCGTTCAGCCCGGCAATAAGGTGCTCAGCCGATTGTGAGCTCGGTCTGGTTCTGTTGACGCCCTGCGATAGCTCGGTATCATGTGGCGGAAAACCACGGGGTTGTCTACCGCCGAATAACGATGGCTCAGGACTATATGCTGCAGGATTGTCTGGTGAATTGCTCTGTGCATCATTAGCTTGCGGGCGAGGCTGAAACGGCGATGAATTCATAATCTTCCAAACTACTATTTCGCCTACTATTTCACCGTTTTGCTGTGTCACCATCTCATTCCATCTTGTAACCGCCACCACAGTAGAATGCCCCGTATGAACCAGATGGACAACGTGGCTTCGAATTTCTCAGTGCGTACTCCGACCGGAACTGATGATCCGCTGTCGGATAAAGAAATTGAGACTTACCGCAAAGAGATCGACAAGATGAACGACATCATCCTCACTGCGGTAAAACGGCGCACTGAGGTGGCCCAGGCGATTGGTAAAACGCGTATGAGCTCCGGTGGCACCCGCTTGGTACACACCCGCGAGGTAGCGATCATCAATTTTTTCCGCGACGAGCTCGGTGCCGACGGCGTAGATATCGCAAATGCGCTGTTACGTTTGGGCCGAGGACATTTAGGGTAATTCACTTGCCCTAGCCCAGAGACACCGTCTGGCAAAGCCCAGAAGCACAGTGTGGCGCATAAAGGAACAGTGATAGGAAATTTTTATTCACCTATTTCGCCACCAATTTTGGGGACGAATCAACTTCCATTTATGCAGTACAACAACCCATTCTCCCACTTCTAACCCATTCCGTTCAGCAGACATAGACCGCTTTGTCTAACACAAGCAGACCAAGAGTGCTACCGTAGCGGTCATTCCACGTGGCAAGCAGGAGCGCCTGCCACAGCAATTCAAGGAGGTTCTCATGTCTGATCTGACTCCAAACCACAAGGCCGGCGAACCACTCGCACCAATCGATGGTGACAACCTGCAGGCAATGGCCAACAAGAACACCGAAAACCCTGAAGGCGGCAAGAAGGTCATCCGCACTCACACCGAGGCAGACGGCCAGTTCCGCAACTACACCCAGGTACGCGATCTGGAACCAACCTTGGTTGCCGAACCACCAAAACTGCTCGGCGATGATTCCGCACCTAACCCCACTGAGATCGCCCAGGCCGGTCTGGCTGCCTGCATCTCCGTCGGAATTCAGGCTATCGCTACCCACCGCAATATCACGTTGACCAAGATCAACATCGATATCGAATCCGATATCGACATCTCCCCAACCTGGGGTGTAAGCCCACGCGAGGACGCCCGCCCGGGTGTTTCCGACGTTCGTGTCAAGGTGGATATCGATGGTGATGCTGAACGCGAGACCCTCGAGAAAGTCGTCGCAGACGCTATCCAGTGGTCCCCAGTGGTCAACACCTACACCCGCCCAGCCAACCTGACCCACGAGCTGGTCTAGCCTCTCAGTCGGTTATCCACCCTGCTTATAGCGATTAGAACCCAGGGCAGCAGCCTAGGAAAAAATAGGCTGCTGCCCTACTGTTAATAAGGCGACTTTCATGACTACCGAAGCAAAAACTATTGAATTAGCTCCCTTGGACATTCCCGAGGATATCCGCACAACACTGCAGGAAAACGCTTCTGCTGTCGACAAAGGCGAAAAGTCAGCACGCTATGGCCTCGAACTTTTGGCTCAGCACGGCCTGCTTAACACCGACGACCTCGTTGCCACCGTTCGCTTGGTACGCGGTTTGGCCCGTGAGGATCTGTCTGTAGCTTTCAGTACCTGGGCAGACCTCATGGTTTTGACTTACTTGAAAGCCGCCGACAGCCAGCACCCACAGCTCATTGAAGCTATTGAAAATGGTACCCGCCCCGGCGTCACGGGCATGGCTTCAGTCTTTAAATATGCTGCCGGTGCCGGGGATCTTGATTTGCAGGCACAAGCAGTTAACGGAGGATATAAAGTATCCGGCAAGTTAAAGTGGGCCTCGAACTTGGCTGATGATTCCATCATTGTCTCTGGCGCACACTCCGATCAGGGCGGGCAGATTTTATTTGTCGTCGACGGCAACGCGGAAGGTCTCACCCTCGGCACCCCATTCAGGCTGTTGGGGCTCAATGCCACCG
Organism: Corynebacterium sp. LaCa_70; assembly: GCF_058182015.1. NCBI lineage: Bacteria > Bacillati > Actinomycetota > Actinomycetes > Mycobacteriales > Corynebacteriaceae > Corynebacterium > Corynebacterium sp. LaCa_70. The sequence continues at coordinate 740,548 of NZ_CP190914.1, read as the reverse complement.
CTTCTGCATGGGTGGAATTCGACGAAGTCTTCGTTGCAGAAGAAAACATCCTGACTACAAGCTTTCCGGATTATCTGCCGCGGGTGCGCCCTACGTTCTTGCTTCTGCAGACCTCAGAATGCCTCGGGGTTGCAGAATCCGCGATTGCCGCAGCAAGCGGCAAAACGGTGGGCATCAACGAAGTTTTTGCCGATGACGTGGCACAGACCTATGACAAGATCACGGAGCTGATCTCCATCCAGGAATCCATTGCAGAAAAAGCCGCGTCCGGTGAGCAGGTAGCGTTCACGGATCTGCTACGCCTGCGTCTCAACGCGGCGGAAGCTGCCGTTCAGGCCGCCAATCTTGAGATCCGCGTTGCGGGCGGTGCTGGCTATGCACAGTCGTCCCCAGCATCCCGCCGCTACCGTGAAGCGACGTTTATTCCTGTACAGTCGCCTTCCGAAGGTCAGCTGAAATGGCAATTGGCACGCGAGGAAAGCTAAGCAGTGACAAATTCGAAAAGTTCGACTCGTGAGTTCAGCCTCAAAGACAAACTCCGCGGTGCATCGGGAGCCTTTCCGAAAGGAACCACGGTAGTGACCACGTTGCACGAGGGAGCAGATGCTGGAATGACAGTATCCGCTTTTTCGTCGCTCTCGTTGGATCCGCCGTTAGTGATGCTATCGGTCGGCAATCATTCATCATCGTTGCCGAAGCTCATCGAAGGTAACCCCATTGCAATTTCGGTGTTGGCGCAAGGCCAAGCACCACTGGCACAACAATTTGCCCGGAAAGGTATCGACCGCTTCGCCGGAGTGGATACCCACCGCACAGCACTGGATGTGCCGGTGATATCCGGGGCCGCATCTTGGTTTTCAGGCACCATCCAGTCCAAAACCCCCGCTGGCGATCACACCATCGTGATCGTCGAAGTCGAGGAATGTGATTCCGATGCCTCGGTATCTCCATTGCTTTACCAAGGCGGCGAGTTCCATTGCTGGCCAGAGGCCGGATGGCGCCCATCTTCTATCTAAGATCAACCAATTACGGTTGAGGTTTTATCCCTCGGCCACAACAACCGAATAATCAACGACCCGCAAGCATTCAGCTGAGTGCTTGCGGGTTTTTGCATGCTCACTCCAACCCTGGGATCTCAGAATTCACAATCTCTCGTGACTTCCGCAACAAAAATTCACGGCGTGTCGAAACATTAATAACATCAGCAACACTTGTAACTTCAGTTGCATGAACTAATTTGGCCAAACCTTACTGCACCTAAAAACACATCACTGATTACTTATTTCTCCAAGGAGTCCATCATGAGGATGCGCAGACATTTATCTCCTTCTCGGCCCCGCTGGATCACGCCTACCATTGCTCTGACAAGTACGTCAGCCCTCGTTCTAGCCGCGGCGTTCGGCGATAACCAGGTATTAAATACCCAAGGTGTCGGCCACAATTCGGTGGAAGCGACGCTCAAGACCACGAGCTTTTCCAGCGGAACCACCACCGTCGTCGATGACCCAGCTATCGCCACCCAAGGTGCCCATGACCACGGACACGGGCACGAACACGGGCACGACGATCTATCAGAGGGCGAGTCTCGCGCCGTCCAAGAATTCACCCAAGACGAAGAATTCGACTCATTCGCGCTGACCTGGGAAGGCGATCGCGACGTCCTCGCATTCTTCCGCGCCCAAGCCGCCGATGGCTCCTGGGGCCCGTGGTTGGAAACCCATCCACTACCCAACCCTGACGAAGCCAGCAAACAAGGCACCGAACTGATTTATGTCGCGCCGACCAACAAGGTCCAGGTTTCGCTCGCCGGCGTGGACCTTTACGACGGCCACGATGACCACCACAGCCATGACGAGCACGATAGCCACGACAGTCATGACGAGCACGATAGCCACGACAGCCATGACGAGCACGATAGCCACGACAGTCATGACGAGCACGATAGCCACGACACCCCGGACAGTCACGATGACCACCACAGCCATGACGATCACGACGGCCATAATGACCAGGGGCGCGAGATTTCTCCACAGGTAAGCACCCCGAAAGCGGGCTTGGAAACCTCGGAAGGAATCATCCAACCAGTCACCGATTCTGTAGACCTCACCCACACCGACAACGCCGTTGGCGTCGCACCGTTGCCGAAAGCGGAAGAGCTCAGCGCCGTTTTCGTCAATGGCCAAGAAGGTGCTACTCCCGCTGGTATCCAGCAGACCGCTAACCTTGCCGTGGGCATGCCCAGCGTGGTCACCCGCCAAGCTTGGGGCGCCAACGAGTCCTTCCGTGGTAACTGTGGGCCCACCGGCATGGATTACAAAGCAATGACGCTGCATCACACCGCTGGCGTGAACAATTACAGCCGTGAATCTGCGGCCGCCCAGGTGCGCGGTGCATACCAGTACCACACGCAGTCGTTGGGGTGGTGCGATATCGGATACCACGCGCTCGTCGACAAATTCGGCACCATTTACGAAGGCCGCCGCGATGGCTTAAACGCCGGTATTCTCGGCGCACACGCTGGTGGCTACAACACCGGCACCTTTGGCATCGCCATGATTGGTAACCACCAAATCGCTCCGGTTCCGCAGCCTACTATCAATTCCGTAGGTCAGATCGCGGGCTGGCGCGCGGCACAATCTGGCTTTGATCCTTCCGGTACCGTCTCCCTGACTTCCGAGGGCAGCCAGTACGCCCGCTACCCTGCCGGCGACACCCGCACATTTAACCGCTTCCATGGCCACCGCGACGTGGATAATACCGAATGCCCGGGCGACGAAGCCGTCAAACAATGGGCAGCAATCCGTGCGGCCACGAACCAGGCCTATAGCCAGGTCAAAAACATGATCGCTGGGAACCCCGGAAGCACTCCGGGGCAAACCCAGAACAATCAATCACAGTCGAACCAATCACAGGGCACTACTCCGCATCGCCCGTCGTCGCCAAGCGGTAATGGTGCCCCTGGTCAGAACCTTGCCACGCTAGCTGCCACCGCGATTGGCTTGATCGCACCGATCGTGATGAGACTGCTGAAAAACTCACAGACCAGCAGCCTGCCTGACAATGCCAATAATCTAGCTCAGGTCGAAGTCATTCCTGGGCTCAAGCTCGGCGATGTTCCCGGCCTGATCGGACGCGTCGTGCAGCTGACCGGAGATTCCACTATTGAGCAAACCTGGGCGCGGATCAACGCTCTATTGGGGCCGGTATTAGGCACGCCTATTACCGGAATCGGTACCGCAGGCGTGGGCGCCGGATTCGGTACAGACGTTGACTTCGCGGTGTTCGACAACGGAGTGATCGTCGATTCGGAAGAAACCGGCACGCAGGCGTTGTGGGGCGAGATCGCCCGCGTTTGGGCTAACGGTGCAGTAGAGACACTGGGCCTGCCGACAAGCACCCCGGAAAACTACGACGGAAACACCCCGATCCAGGTGAATTTCCAACACGGTTCCATCACCTATGACCCAAGCACTGGCCACATCGAAATCGTAGAAGACGACTAGAGGGGGTAACCCGATGACGACGATGCACCCTGTCACACGCCACAGCCACAGCCACAAGCACAACCACAGCGGCCAGCACAACCAGCACCACCATGGCCACAAGGGCGGTCATTGCCAGCACGGTTCGGCGACTGGCCTCCGCCTGGTAGCGGTCATCATTCTCACCACTACTATTTTGGTCGCAGAAATCGTGGGCGCATTCTGGTCTGGGTCCCTGGCTTTGCTTGCCGACGCCGGGCACATGGCCACGGACTCGGTCGGGTTAGTCATGGCAGGGCTTGCACTGTGGTGGGGGCAACGGAAAGCCACGCAACTGGCTACCTACGGGTTTTCGCGGGCGGAAGTCATCGCTTCTGCGCTGAACGCTTTGCTGGTTATGGCTATTGCGGTCTGGATTGTGTTCGCGGCAGTCCGTCGGATTCACGATCCCGCTGAGCTTTCTGCCGAGGTCATGCTCGTCGTCGCCACGATCGGCCTGCTGGCCAACTTGCTGGCGATGCTGGTGTTGCACAAACCGTCACAAGATTCGCTGAATATCAAGGGCGCTTATCTGCATATTGTGTCGGATATGCTCAGTTCTATTGGGGTAATTTTCGCTTCCGCCGTGGTGTGGGTGACCGGTTGGGGCGGCGTGGATATTGCGGTCTCCGTATTGATCCTGGCGGTTTTGTTGCCACGCTGTTGGCAGTTGTTGCGGCAGTCGTTGTCGGTGTTGATGCAGCACGCGCCGGCCGGACTAGATTATGTGACCATTCAGCGAGAACTTTTGCGTATTCCCGGCATCGAGCGCGTCTATGACCTGCACCTGTGGTCGCTGACCGGCTCGGATGCGGTCGCGACAGTACACGTTGTTATTACGCAACCAACCGCTGTCCACCAACCAGATTCCAGCCAGCGTGATGTTATGGACCACCATGAAACAGTCTTGCGCCGCGTGGAAGCTGTCTTGCGCGACACGTATGGGATCACACGCACCACAATCCAAATTGAGCTCGCGCCTCACCGCCACGTGGAACACGCTGACCGCGCAGCTGCACATCACCCGCATACTGCCGAACATCAGGGATGGCGCCTGTGGGAAAAAACTGCTGTAACATGCACCCGAAACTGGCGTGCACACACCGTCTCCGATAGCAAAAAGCAGTATCATATAACGGCGTGAGTTCTTTTACATCTATCTCCTCCACCGCGGAATGGCAACGACTGACCACCCTGGCCAGCGAGCAGGATTTTAACCTGCGCTCGCTATTCCACTCGGACCCCGACCGGGCCCTGCGGTGGTCGTTTTCCGCTGGTGAACTCCACATCGACTTATCCAAAAACTGGCTCGATGACACCGTCCATACGCACCTGGTGGAACTGGCAGAACGCGCAGGATTGCGCGAAGCCATCGAGAAGATGTATTCCGGCGCCCACATCAACAACACTGAAGACCGCGCCGTCTTGCACACGGCTTTGCGTGCACCGGGTGCTTTTTCCTCCCACGGCCAGCAGGATTTAGTAGTCGACGGACAAAACGTCACCCGCGATACCCACGCGGAGCTGGATAAAATGGAGCGCTTCGCCAATTCACTGCGCGATGGCACCCGGATTGGTTTTACCGGGAAGAAAATCCGCACCATCGTCAATATCGGTATCGGCGGTTCGGATCTCGGCCCGGCCTTTGCCGCACTTGCACTGCAGGAATACAACACTGCAGGCATCCACGCCGAATACGTTTCCAACGTGGATCCAGCCGATATGAGCGATACCTTGGCCGTGGTGGATCCAGAAACCACGCTGTTTATCGTCAGCTCGAAATCTTTCGGTACCCAGGAGACCTTGTCCAATGCCACTGCTGCCCGGCGGTGGCTCGTCGACAAGCTCGGTAGCTCTGATGCTGTGTCGCATCATTTCATTGCGGTGTCGACGAACGAGGACAAGGTCAAGGAATTCGGCATCGACCCGGACAACATGTTTGTGTTCTGGGACTGGGTCGGCGGGCGCTATTCGGTGCCTTCTGCCATTGGCCTTTCTCTGATGCTCACCATCGGACCGGAGGATTTCCGCCGCTTCTTAGCTGGTTTCCACGCCATCGATGACTACTTTTATCGCACCGACCTTCGTGACAACGTCGTCGCCCTCATGGGTTTGCTGGGTGTGTGGTACACCAACTTCCACGGTGCCGCGAGCCACGCGATTTTGCCATACTCACAGCATTTGCGGCGCTTCCCGACGTATCTGCAGCAGCTGACCATGGAATCCAACGGCAAATCTGTCCGCCGCGATGGCGCGAGCATCGACTATGCCACCGGTGAGATTTACTGGGGCCAAGCCGGCACCAACGGCCAACACGCATTTTTCCAGCTGTTGCACCAGGGCAAACACCTCGTCCCGGCGGATTTCATTGGCTTTGCTCGCCCGCATCAAGACTTGGCTGCGATCGACGGCGAAGGCTCATTACATGATCTGCTGATGAGCAACTTCTTTGCCCAATCCAAGGTGATGGCTTTCGGTAAAACCGCCGAGGAAGTTGCCGCGGAAGGCGTAGCCGAAGAACTCATCCCCCACCTGGTCATGCCAGGTAACCGTCCGACCACGACGATCCTTGCTCCACAGCTAACCCCGTCGGTGTTGGGCAGCTTGATCGCGTTGTATGAGCACATCACCTTCGTACAAGGCGTGATCTGGGGTGTGAATTCCTTTGACCAGTGGGGTGTGGAACTGGGTAAGAAACAGGCCGACGCATTGTTGCCCGCCATTTCCGGCGCCGAAGCAATTGATTCCGGCGATAGCTCGACGGACGAGCTGATCCGCTGGTACCGCAGGCAACGCGAGGCTTAACCAGCCCGGACCAACCCGCGACTTAATCTGTTTGGGGGCCGACCAACGGCTGGCAGTGCGGACACCACCAGATGATGCGTTCTAGCTCGCCATCGATCCCGCCGCGAGTTTTCTGGTCCGGCCCGCCCAAAGAATCGTGCTTGATCAGGGTTCGGCAGCGCCGACACGGCCGGTTGTTACGACCGAACACGTAGGTTGTCTCCCCAGCACGCTTGATTCCGGTGGTCACACGCACCGGTTCGTTTCTATTCACCCACATGATGCGGCGTGCAATATCCAGGATCTCGGACACTCGCGCCGTATCTAGCACGCCGACGCGGCTAGCTGGGTGCAGGCCAGCAAGAAAACACACCTCTGCACGGTATTCGTTGCCGATACCCACCAGGTTGGTTTGATCCAATAACGCGGTACCAATCGGGCGCTGCGGTTGCGCCACAATGCGGCGCAGCGCTTCGACTTTGCCGTGGTTATCCCAGTCGTCGGCAAGAATATCCGGGCCGAGATCACCAATAAACCGCTCGTATTCTGTTGCCGGGAATACCCGCACCAATCCCAACTGGTGCCCCACGACTTCGATATCGCGCGGTTGATGAGCAAACCGCAGCACCACCCGGGCGGTATGGGCTGGTTGGCGCCACCTGTCCCCAGCTAAATGCATCGCCCACGAACCCTCCATTTTCAAGTGGGTGGCCAGGATCTGTTGATCGAAGAGCATGAACAGATACTTTCCATACGGCCAGATCTTCTGGCACTGGGCACCGGAAAAATCGTGGTTCGCGAAGCGCGGGGTGCGGATCGAGGTACGCGTGACGGTCTTGCCGACGAGAAACTGCAGCCTCTGCGACAACTGCAGTACGGAATCGCCTTCTGGCATTGTGCGCGCACCTCCTGGTGTAGTAATTCACAGCTTTACCGGCTCGGTTCTTGGCTGCTGCACCGGCTTCAGACATCAGCTCAGGCACCGGCTTCAGTCACCTGCTCAACCGCAGCCCCTTCGGGCTGAGTTTAGCGCCGTATTTACGCATCGCTAGCGCTAATGGGGTTCCCAGGATGGCCGCGCCGTTCGCCTTTTCAATGGTCAGCGGGCGGATCCATTCCGCATCCAGCGCAGCATGCACAGCGTCGACAAGCAACTGTGCCGGATCGGCATCGATGCCTTCCGGGAGTGCGTCGAAAAACGTCGTCAAGGTTTTCCCGCCGCGACTCAAGTGCGCCAGGCACAGCCCGTCGGCAAGCACCACTAGGCTCCCGGCAGACCGTGCAGGACGTGAGCCGGTACGAGCAGCACCGCTTTCACCAGAATCAGCGCTGTCACCAGCACCATCAGCCTGTGGCCAGTCCAGTGCCGCGCCATACGGGTTGGCTGGATCGGTCGCAGCAAGAACGACGACATCAGGGTCTGTGGTCCCGGAGGGCCACCCGTGCACATCTGGGGCATCATCGGCACCGCGCAACCGGTCTACCACAGAGGGCGTAGAAAACTGCGCGGCACCCAACCCCTCAACGAAATACCCGCGCTGAGCCTTTCCCGCGGCTTCAAACTCGCTGAGCACTTTATACGCCAAGGCGAATCCACCGGTGACGTCCTCGGCGACCACGCTTCCCCGGGTGAGAACCCCATAACGATCCAACCAGGCCTCACCCTGGGCCACCGAACGCGCAGTGGCGTCGCGATCCGGCTGCACCGTCAGCGCCCACCGCCCGACCATATCCGGCGGTGTGGACTGACCGGAACGCGCATGCTGGCTGGTAGCAAAACTAGTACGCCCCATCCGCAGCCGCGAACGCCGCGGTTGCCGCTTTGCCTTGTGCGCCCGGCTTGCCCCACCAGCTAATCGCGTGCGCAATGGCGCAAAACTATCGGGGCTCACCATTCCCAGATCCACTAATTCCCACAGTGCCGCGCGCACGGTCTCGCTGGTGAATTGCTGCGGTGCCGGCGTGCTGTGTGCAGAATGATCATCGAAACTCAGCGTCCCTGCGCGGTTTACCTGTTCGACGATGTCAGCAAATAAATAACCGCCGCCATTGCTCAAAACCATCACGATGGCTTCTTGCACGTGCGTCAGCCCAGACGTATCGGATGATGCGTCGTCCAGCGGGGCGAGTTGGGCGGCGTATTCGGCGGGCAGCAGCATAATCCACGGATCGTTGCGCCCAGCTTGGCCCACCCCGCGGATCAAGACTTCGCCATTATTAGTCAGCTCATCCAAAAACCGCGGGCTATAGCCTGGCACGCGGGCAGGCAACACCAATTGTTCCCAGGCGCTGGCTGGCAGGCGTACCCCGGCTAGCTGTTCGATGGCGGCAAATACTGCATCCTCCCCGCCCAGCTCGGACGGTGCATCGGTGATCTGGTGCCAGCTGAGCAAAAAGCGTGCGAAGCCGGACGCGCTGACCGGGCGCAGCGCCTTACGGGCTGCCGCTAATGAGCGCGAGCGGATGCGCTTGAGCACCCCGGCTGCGCAATACTCCAGCTCGTCGATGCCTTGGCGGTAGTGACCTTCTACCAATTCGCCGCTGCCGGAAAGTGTTTGCACGATATGCCAGGCGCTGGAAATGCTGATTCCGAAGGCATCCGCGGCATCGCGCAACACGAACGGCCCGCGCGAGCGCGCCCAGCGTTTCAGTAGTTGTGCTAGCGCATCGTCGATAGTTTCTGTTTGTGCGGGTATCCCGGGTGGCACCGGGATGCCCAAACCATCGCGCAATAATGCTGCATCGTTGCTCTGTGCTAGGTGGTCGTGCCCGACCATGCGCAGCACCATCACGCGCGCACCCAGTTCGCGTTGGGCCTGTTCCAGGGAGATCTCGGCATGCTCGGCGAGTTGGTCAACCGGGATCGGGCCAATCCGGCGCAGTATATCGGCGAGTTGTTCGGCTGTGTGTGCCCGACGCTCCGGGGTGGTGTGCTGCAGGGCTTGGTGCACCTCCACGATGACATCGGGGTCCAGCAATTCCCGCAGCTCCACGGTGCCCAACAGCTTTGCCAACAAACTCGGGTCCAGTGACAGCGCAGCAGCGCGCTTTTCCGCCAGCGGGCTATCGCCTTCGTACATGAATGCGCCGGTGTAATTGAACAATAGCGACGAGGAAAACGGCGACGGCTGCTCGGTTGTAACTTCCGCGATGCGGATGGTGCGCTGAGCAATCGACCGGGTGACCTCATGCAAGGCTGGCAGGTCATAGACATCTTGCAAGCATTCACGCACGGTTTCCAGGATGATGGGAAATGACGGGTACTTGCGGGCTACATCAAGCAGTTGCTCGGCTTTTTGTCGCTGTTGCCACAGCGGTGCGCGCTTGCCCGGGTCATACCGGGGCAACAACAACGCACGGGCCGCGCATTCGCGAAACCGTGAGGCAAACAGCGCCGAATTGCCCACCTGGGTAGTCACGATTTCTTCGATTTCATCGTCGTCAAAAATAAATAACGAAGCATCGGGATCGTGGTCGCCTTCCGGCACGCGCAACACGATGCCGTCATCACCAGCGACAGCTTGGGCGTCCATGCCGGTGTTTTCTGCAATCCGCGCGCCTACCGCCAGCGCCCACGCAGCATTCACGCCGCGGCCAAACGGGGTGTGCAAGACGACGCGCCAATCCCCCAGTTCATCGCGGAAACGCTCCAGGACCAGTGTTTTCTCATCCGGGATCAACCCGGTGGACTCGTACTGCTCATCCAGATAGCCCAGCAGGTTGGTGCGTGCGCGCTCTTCCAGCGGCAAGTCAGCTAAGGCTTTGTCACGCTCACGGTGGGCATGGCGTCGAAAAGCCCCCAGAGCCAGGCCGAGCTCGTAGGGGCGGCCTAATTGATCGCCGCTCCAAAACGGCAGACGTCCGGTATGGCCCGGGGCAGGGGTAACCAGCACCTGATCACGAGTGATGTCTTCGATGCGCCAGCTACTTGCCCCCAGGGTGAATACGTCGCCCACGCGGGATTCGTAGACCATTTCCTCATCGAGCTCACCGACCCGGCGCGGGATAGGTTTGCCAGCTCCACTGGCACCGGTGCCAGCCGCGCCCGTGGAATCCCCCGTCGTACCAGCCAAAAAGACGCCAAACATGCCGCGGTCCGGGATGGTACCGCCACTGGTGACGGCCACGCGCTGTGACCCTGGCCGGGCGGACAAGGTGTTGTCGACTCGATCAACAACGATCCGGGGTTTGAGCTCTGCGAAATCGGTGCTGGGATAGATTCCACTGGCTAAATCCAGCACGGAGTCATAGACGTCGCGGTCCAAGTCCCGGTACGGGTAGGCGCGGCAAATAGTGGAAAACCACTCGTCGACGTCGAGGTCTTCTACCGCCACCGCAGCGATGGTCTGTTGCACCAACACGTCCAGCGGGTTGCGCGGAACATGGATCTTTTCAATCAAACCGGGTTGCACCCTGCCGACGGTCACCGCAGTTTGCACCAAATCCGCGCGATGTTTCGGGTAAAAATCCCCCCGAGATACCGCACCAACGCTATGGCCTGCGCGCCCGACTCGCTGCAGCGCAGAAGCCACCGACGGCGGAGATTCTACTTGCACCACCTGGTCGACTGCCCCCATATCAATGCCAAGTTCCAGCGAGCTGGTAGCCACCACGGCTTTCAACGCACCTTGCTTGAGCAGTGATTCTGTCTGGGCGCGCTCGTCTTTCGAGACTGAACCATGGTGCGCGCGGGCAATCACCGATGCGGCGGCACCGGCGGTATCGGTGTGCTTCATCAATTGCGCGGGATCCCGGCGCGTGGGCGCCGACAGCAATTCCGGGGCATGCTCAGCGGCATATAGCTCGTTGATCCGCGAGGTCAGCCGTTCTGCGGTCCGCCGGGAGTTGACGAACACCAAAGTGGAATTTTGCCCCATGATGGTCTGGTAGAGCTCGGCTTCAATATGTGGCCAGATGGATTTCGCCGTCGGCAAGGCGGAATCGCTCGCAAAAGACGGTGTCTCCTCTCCGGCCCCCGCCGCACCGTTGTCCGCCGCACCGTTGCCCGCACCGGGTGCGCCACCGCTGCTCAAGCCCAGCGGATCGTCCACGGTCATCTCCCCGATCGTGGAGGCCTGTTCCGGCACCGGCAGATCCGCCATGTTGTCCACCGGCACCCGCACGGCCAGCTCCCACGATTTTTTCGCTGGCGGGGCGACGATTTCTACCTCACGGTCGCCCCCGAGAAACTGCGCCACGGTCTCGATCGGGCGCACCGTAGCCGACAGCCCGATACGTTGCGGGTCGCCAGCCACACGTGCCAAGCGTTCCAGCGTCAACGCCAGGTGTACACCGCGCTTACTACCTGCTAGCGCGTGGATTTCGTCCACGATGACGGTGGTGACGGTAGAAAGAATGCCCGCGGCTTTGCCTGTGAGCATGAGATAAGCCGATTCTGGGGTGGTGATCAAAATATCCGGCGGGCGGCGTAGCTGCCGGGCTCGTTCTGCTTGCGGGGTATCACCACTGCGCACACCGACGCTGACCGACGGCACATCGTGGCCCATGCGCTGTGCGACGCGGCCGATGCCTGTCAGCGGGGCGTGCAAGTTTCGTTCGACGTCCACACCCAGGGCTTTCAGCGGAGAAATATACAGCACTGTGACGCCGGGCTTAGCTGCGATCCCGGACTTAGAAGCGCCATCGGGCTCGTCGGCTTTCCCGGGCGTTTCGGAGCCCCCGGGCTTGTCGGCGTCGGCAAGCGATGTCTTCGTGTCTGCGACCGGCAGGGTTAACTGCCCACCAGCAGTGCTCAACCCGTTAAGAGCCCACAAAAACGCCGCCAGGGTTTTACCGGAACCAGTCGGCGCCACCACCAGCGCGTTTTTCCCTTCCGAGACCGCCTGCCAGGCTTGGCGCTGGACGTCGGTGGGCTGCGCAAAAACTTCACGAAACCAGCTTGCTACCGGCGGGCTGAAACGGGACAGGACGTCATCGGACATGATGACTACTCTACGGCTACAGTATGGGGCATGACAGGCGCGTTATCAGATGTCCGGCTGACCAACCTTTTAGCCCAAGGGTCCGGGGAAATCCTCAAAGGGATCCGCGGGGTTGGTTTGCTGCGCGATAAGGAACTCGCCGAGGCTGGCGACGAGCTGGCGCAAAATTGGATCGCACGCGTGCTCGCGCAACACCGCCCAGACGACGGCTTTTTATCGGAAGAAGCCAAGGATAATCCCGAGCGGCTACAGAAAAGACGCGTCTGGATCGTCGACCCGTTGGATGGCACGAAGGAGTTTGCCACTGGGCGGCAAGATTGGGCGGTGCATATCGCGTTGGTCGAAGACGGGGTGCCATTGCATGCTGCCGTCGGACTGCCGGATCTCGGAGTGGTGTTCCGCTCGTCAGATGTCCGCGCGGTATCCGGCCCGTTTTCACGGCGCATCGTGGTGTCGCGCAACCGCCCGCCAGAAATTGCTGACTACGTCGGCAAGCACATGGACCTAGAGACCGTACGGCTGGGCTCTGCCGGGGCAAAAGCAATGAAAGTACTGCTTGGCGACGTCGACGCGTATATCCATTCCGGCGGACAGTTCGAATGGGATCAGGCTGCCCCAGTCGGTGTGGCGCAGGCTGCCGGTTTGCACGTCAGCCGCTTGGACGGTTCACAGCACCGGTTCAACCGAGCCGATACCTATATTCCAGATTTGTTGATCTGCCGCAAAGAGCTTGCCGACGACATGCTCGGACATATCGCGGACTACCAGGCAGCCAACGGCAGCTATTGAGATGTTGTCGGCGTCGCATGAGCGGTGGGTCTGCTGCGCACGAGCGGTGGATCTATTGAGAGCACACGGCCTGGCCACACGCTAGTAAACTATGGCCCATGACTACGCCGTCGACGACCCCTAATAATAACCGCACCAGCACCGCAATCCCCACTCCCTACGAGGATCTGCTGCGTGATGTCCTAGACAACGGCACCGCTAAGCACGACCGCACGGGCACCGGGACTACCAGCGTGTTTGGCCGGCAACTGCGGTACAACTTGGCGGAATCTTTCCCACTGTTGACCACGAAGAAGGTGTATTTCCACGCGGTGATCGGCGAACTGCTGTGGTTTCTGCGTGGTGATTCTAACGTGGAATGGTTGCGCGATAACGGTGTACGTATCTGGAACGAATGGGCTGATGACAACGGTGAATTAGGCCCGGTGTATGGCGTGCAATGGCGCTCGTGGCCAACCCCAGACGGCGGACACATTGACCAGATTGCCCAAGCAGTACAGGATCTGCGCGAGAACCCAGATTCACGCCGGATGGTGGTGAGCGCGTGGAATGTTGCCGAACTCGATGATATGGCGTTGATGCCGTGCCACCTGCTGTTTCAGCTCTACGTCGCCGACGGCAAGCTCTCGCTGCAGGTGTACCAGCGCAGTGCGGACCTATTTTTGGGAGTGCCGTTTAATATCGCTTCCTACGCACTGCTGGCGCACATGTTCGCCCAGCAAGCTGGCCTGGACGTCGGCGAGCTGATCTGGACCGGTGGCGACTGCCATATTTACAACGACCATGTTGAGCAGGTTCGCGAGCAACTGCGCCGCAGCCCGCGCGCCTACCCACAGCTGCGTCTAAACCAGGCGGCCAGCATTTTCGATTACGATTTTTCCGATATCTCCGTCGACGGTTATGACCCGCACCCAGCGATCACAGCCCAGGTTTCGGTGTAACGGCGATGTTGGGAGCAATTTGGGCGCAATCACTCGACGGGATCATTGGCGATGGCGTGGCGATGCCGTGGCACGTGCCGGAGGATCTCGCGCATTTCAAAGAAATCACCACGGGTGCGCCGGTGATCATGGGACGCAAGACGTGGCAGTCGCTCCCCGAGCGTTTCCGTCCGCTGCCCGGCCGGGATAATTACGTGTTGTCATCGGCAAGCCCCGGAACCTGGTCGGCTGGCGCGGAGGTTATTCGTGCTCTTGCCGACGTCGCGCAGCTGCACACCGCCTGGATTATGGGAGGTGGCAAAGTCTACGAAGCTACCTTGGGCGATGTCGATCGTGTGGAGATCACCCTGATGGGGGCAAATATTGGTAGCATTTACGGGCAGCGGGCCGTGTATGCCCCGGACATTCCCGAAGATTTCGGGTTAGTTGCAGACAGTGACTGGCAGGTCTCCGCACACGGGCACCTGCAGATTCCGGGACATGAGCCCAGTGATTTACCACTGAAATATCGATTCTTAACCTACGAACGAAAGGCCGCAGCCTAAATGTCTGACGTACAAACCCCAGAAACCTCCCACGATGTCACCGTCTTCGCTGCCAGCTGGTGCCCGTTTTGCCGCAAGCTGATCGGTGATTTGGAAGCCAACGGCACCCCATTTGCGGTGATCGATCCAGACTCGGAAGAAGGCCAAGCCAAAAACGCCAACCCGTGGATCGAGTCTGTCAACGACGGCAACCGCATCATCCCAACGGTGCTGTTTTCCGACGGCTCCTCAATGACCAACCCACCTGCCGGTGACGTAGCGAAGAAGCTGGAAGAACTCCAAGGCTAAAATTTTACTGCCTGCCGCGAAGAGTGTGGCTTGCGCCGGCGGCACACCGGTGCATTCGCCCGGATTTTTCACGTGCGCTAAGCTAATGGCTGGCCGGGGATGACCGGCCAGTGTTGGCCCCAGTAGCTCAGGGGATAGAGCACGGCTCTCCTAAAGCCGGTGTCGGAAGTTCGAATCTTCTCTGGGGCACATTTTCTTTTTCTCTGGGATTCTTTATCTTCATCCCGCCTCCCAAGTCTGGTATCGCACAACTTAGTGCGCCAATATTCGCGTTTTAACCCCGAAACTTCTGTTACTACTGTTATTGTTGTGGCGAATGTTTATTCCTGATTGGAGAAATCTCGATGAATAGCCCGCGCAATTTCAGCCGACGTTCCTTATTCCGCACCACCGGCGCCCTCGCGATTGCTGGTGCCTTCGCCACCGCTGGCACCGGCATTACCGCCCCACGTGCTGCAGCGGCGAACGGCCCTGGCCCGGTTGTGGGCCGAGTACTGGACTACGCAGCCGGTGTACCGTCGGCACGTTCCATTAAAGACGGTGGATTCCTCGGCGCCGTGCGTTACGTATCGGAGCGCCGCCCCGGTGCAGATTGGATGCTTGGTAAACCCGTCAGCGCTACCGAAACCACCAACCTGGCAGCACTCGGCCTGGAAACCGCCTCGGTATATCAATTCGGCCGCGCCGAAACCGCGGACTGGAAACAGGGAGCTTTGGGCGCTGCGACGCACGCACCAAAAGCAATCGCGCTGCACCGCAGCGCAGGTGGTCCCACCGGCCGTCCTATCTATATCGCGATTGACGACAATCCCACCCGCGCGCAATACGATTCTTTGATCGCACCCTACCTACGGGCCTTCGAAGCTTTGCTGAAAGCATCCGGTTATTCCGCCGGAATCTACGGCAACTACAACGTCATCGACTGGGCCATCGCAGACGGCATCGGATCGTATTTCTGGATGCATGACTGGGGCTCGGGCGGCAAGATTCACCCGCGCACCACGATTCATCAGCTGCCGCAGAATAAGCAGCAAACCATCGGCGGTGTGGTCTGCGACATCAACAACGTCTATGCCCGGGATTGGGGCCAATGGAAGCCAGGCGTTCCTTCGGGTGCTGGTCAGGGCGCACAGAATAACCAGAGCAACGGCAACAACCAGGCGCGCCCACAGGGCCAACAGCCTGGCCAGCCGGGCCCTTCCCCTGCTATCCCAGGCAGCTCAAACGTAATCCCTAGCGCTGCCGAATTGCAGAAACTTAGTTCCGACCCTGCACTACAACAAGGTGCGCGCACCCTGCAGGAGTTGCTAAAACTCGCACAGGATAACGCGCACCTCGCGAAGCAGTTTGGGCTGTAGGCTACTAGACTACAAGCCTCTGCTGGGCAGCTGCAGAGTGTCTGCTAAGCAGCTGGAGCAGCTGGCACTGAGCGTTCTTCCGGCCCGTTGTAGGCAGACAGCGGCCGGATCAGGGAGTTGTTCTCGTACTGTTCCAAAATGTGAGCGGTCCAGCCGGTGATACGAGCCATCACAAAGATCGGGGTGAAGAACTCAATTTCCAGGCCCAGCAGGTAATAGGCCGGGCCAGCTGGGAAGTCCAGGTTTGGTTTGATCTTGATGGACGTGTTTTCTTCCATCGTCTTGGCCATGATGTCGTACATTTCGACCCATTTGTCCGCACCAGGAGTGTTAGCCGCGAGCTTCTTGAACGCGGCTTCCATCGTCGGCACGCGGGAGTCCCCAGTTTTATACACGCGGTGCCCAAACCCCATGACCACTTGCTTGTTGTCCAAGCGGTTCTTGCACCACTCCTCTGCCTGAGCTGGATCACCAATCTCCAGCATATTGTGCATCACGGCTTCGTTTGCGCCACCGTGCAGTGGGCCCTTCAGCGCACCAATACCACCGGTGACGGCAGAATATACGTCGGAAGTCGTCGAGGTAATCACGCGCGAGCTAAACGTCGAGGCGTTAAAAGAGTGCTCAGCGTAGAGAATCAACGACTGGTCAAAAAGCCTGAATGGCTTCTTTTTGCAACGCGGGAGAATCATCGTCATCACCGAAAACCATCCACAAGAAGTTCTCCGCGAAGCCTTTATCCTTTGCTGGCTCGACATATCCTTTGCCCTTACGGCGGCGGATATCCAATGCGACTGCCGTGGGGAATTTCGCGAGCAGACGCAACCCAATCTCACGGATATGGTCGGCATCGCGTGTGAAATGTTCATCGAACTGCCCCACGAACGAAGTAAACGTGCGCAGCGTGTCCATCGGGTGGGCATCTTTCGGCATCGATTCAATCAAGTTGATCTCTGCATCGCTCAGGCCGCGTAATTCACGCTCGGAAGCAGCAAATTCTTCCAGCTGCCCGGAGTCAGGTAGCTCACCGTTCCACAGCAAATAGGCTACTTCTTCAAAACTGCAGTGCTTCGCCAACTCTTGCACCGGATAGCCAGCATAAGTCAACGAGTTGGTCTCTGGCATTACCTTCGAGACCGCGGTGTAATCTGCCACGACCCCGTACAGGCCCTTACGAATTTCAGAATTGGTAGTCATTACAAGCTCCTTCCTGAGCTTTTGCTAGAACGGCGATGCTGACCTGCACGCCGTGTTGATCGTTTAGATCACAGGTTCTGCTCCGGTGAATAGGTGAATACGTCTTGGTCGAAAGCGTTGTAGTCCTCGTAGCGCACGAGTTCGTACAGCCGCGATCGGTGCTGCATATCGTCCAACCAGGATTTCTGGTCGCCGCCCTCGTTGAGGTCGCGCAGGAAGCGTTCGGTCGCCCCCATAGCAACCCGGAACGACGAAACCGGCCAGATCACGGCGTTGTAGCCAATGGATTCCAACGTTGTAGCGTTGTGCAGCTCGGTCTTGCCAAATTCCGTCATATTCGCCAGCAAAGGCGTGTCGACGGCCGCACGGAATTTCTCGAAGTCTTCCGTGGTACGCAACGCCTCGGTGAAAATCAGATCTGCCCCGGCTTCGGCATAGGCCTTCGCCCGATCAATAGCATCATCGATGCCGTTGACCCCCGCGGCGTCAGTCCGGGCACAGATCACGAAATCTTCATCGCGCCGCTGGCCGACAGCTGCTGAGATGCGGCGCACCATCAACTCCGTCGACACAACTTCTTTGCCGTCCAGGTGTCCGCAGCGCTTCGGGTTGACCTGGTCTTCCAGGTGGCAACCTGCCAGTCCTGCGTCTTCCAGCGCGGCGATCGTGCGGGCTGCCGACATGGGTTCACCAAAACCGGTATCAGCATCAACCAGCACCGGGAGCTCAGTCGCCCGCGCGATCTGGCCAGAACGCTGTGCGACCTCGGTGAGCGTCGTCAAGCCAATATCTGGCAATCCAAGGTCATTAGCAAGCACAGCACCGGAAACATAAACGCCCGAGAAGCCACCAATGTCTTCAATGAGTTTCGCAGTCAACGGGTTAAAGGCTCCCGGCAACGTAGTGATCTGCGGTGCATTCAGAGATTCACGAAAATTTTTCCGCTTCTGGTTTGCAGTGGTCTCGGAAGAAAATAGTCCTGCCATTAGAAAATCCCCTTCGGAGTCTGTGGCGCCTGAGCCAGCACGTCATCAGAAACCTGAATATTCAGCTCCCGCAGATCGGTGAGGTTTTCTAGGTTGTCGACGGCGGCCAGGAAACGTTCTTGTTCTTCTTCAGAAACGATTCCTTTTGCTAGGGTGCGGAACTTCGTGCGGTAGTTCTCCCGCTCAAATGGACGGGCGCCAAGTGGGTGGGCATCGGCGACAGCCATTTCATCTTCCACAACCGTGCCGTCGTGAAAAGTAATGACAGCTTTGGCACCAAACGCTTTTTCGTTCGGGTCAGTCGAATGGTAACGCTTCGTCCACGCTGGGTCCTCCACGGTCGAGACCTTGTGCCACAGCTCGACGGTGTCCTCCCGCTGCGCACGCTCAGGTGCGTAGCTGTCGATGTGATGCCAGTCGCCGTCCTGCAGTGCTACCGCGAAGATGTACATGATCGAGTGATCCAAGGTCTCGCGAGACGCATGCGGATCCATTTTCTGTGGATCGTTGGCACCGGTACCAATGACATAGTGGGTGTGGTGCGAGGTGTGCAGCACGATAGATTCGATATCGGCGATATCCAGGCCCTTGTCTTCCAAGGTCTTTTTCATCCGACGGGCCAGGTCAATCGGTGCCTGCGATTGATATTCCGCGGAGTGCTCCTTGGTATAGGTTTCCAGGATTGCACGCTTTTCTTCGCCCTTATCCGGCAGCGGAACCGTATAAGTCTTGTCTGGAGAATGCAACATCCAGGCGATAAATCCGTCTTCGCCTTCCCAGATCGGCGCCGGTGCACCCTCCCCACGCATAGTACGGTCGACAGCTTCGATTGCCATCTTGCCGGCAAATGCTGGGGCATAGGCTTTCCAGGACGAGATCAAGCCCTTGCGAGACTGGCGGGTGGCCGTGGTGGTGTGTAGCGCCTGGCCAATAGCCTGGTAAATAGTGTCGACGTCCAGGTTCAGCATGGTTCCGATGCCTGCGGCTACAGAAGGCCCGAGATGTGCAACGTGGTCGATCTTGAACTCGTGCAAGCAGATGCCCTTGACCAGGTTGACCTGGATTTCATATCCGGTAGCGATACCGCGGATCAAGGCTTTGCCGTCGAGCCCCTTGTGCTGGGCGACAGCCAAAATCGGTGGAATATTATCGCCTGGATGCGAGTATTCCGCAGCCAAGAAAGTGTCGTGGAAGTCCAGCTCACGCACCGCGGTGCCGTTAGCTAGAGCAGCCCACTCTGCAGAGTAGGTGCCGTCCACACCGAACACTGTCGCTCCCCCATCGCTGACCGGGTGCGCGGTGGCCATGGTGCGCGCCGAGGTAACAGGACGACGAACTAGTGAAGCCATCGCGACCGATGCGTTATCGATCAGCCTGTTCTTGATCATCTCAGCGGTGTCGGCCGGAACCTCTACTGGATCAGCTGCAACCGTGGCGATCTTGTGCGCCAAGTGCTCCTCATACGGGAAGTCTTCTGCAGAAGGCCTAGTTCGCACTTCGTGTTCGATCATGATGTGACGCGAATCCTTTCGGGTCTAAATATGATGTGGATTACAAATTTATCCTAACATCATTTAGCCCGCAATGAATCCGTCCGGATCGACAGCAGCCAGGGGTGAACAGCGTTATTTCAAATACGAAATAAACTGCTTCTCGGCGATTTCGGACAGATCATCGGCACTGCCAGTGATGGCTGCGGCTGCGACAAAATCTTTTCCGAACGATACCGAAGAGTGCAAAGTCCGATCATCCGACCAGCCCCACTTTGAGCCCTGCACGCCTGGTAGCTTCGCGGTGCCGAAATCCTGCTCATAACCATCCGCAGCAACGGGAACCGTGCGTTTCATCATCTCTAACAGCGGATGCTTCGGGTCTTCATCCTTTAATTGCGCAATAAAACTCACGACGTCATACGTGGAGGTCACCGAAAATCCCCATCGATCACCGGCGCGGGTAGAAAACAGCCGGTAATCTTCTGCTACTTCATCGATTGCTTCTGGATAAAGTGCCCACAGTTGATCAGCGGCGGCATCGCTAGATTCTGTGATCATCGCATCAACAAGCTCTTTTTCGGCAGCGGTACCGTTGTCCAGGACATATTCGGCGATAAACAGCTTCGCAAGTGACAGCGCAGGGCGCGCCATACGGTCGCTAGTGCTACCCAACTTCGAATTATCCGAGAAGCGATACAGAGTGAATTGGCTCCCCTGCTGATTTTCCACAAAATCAATCTTTGTTGGCCGCAAGATATTGCTGTCTGCGGTCAGCTCGGAACTACCACGTGAGTCACGGGAATTACGCTGTGCAGACGAAGATTCCGAATTTTGAGCTGCGGAATTTGCTTGCGAGGTAGCATCGATGGCGCGTGAATCCGAAAGTTGTCCGTTGGGGCTAATCGCAAGATGTGAGGCGCTGGTGCCGCTGTGTGTACCCGTGGTTGCGGCCACAATAAAAACCACCACGGCAACAACCAAGCAGAGCCAACTCAAGCCCTTGACACCCGATAACAGTGGGCTGGTCGAAGTCTGGCGTGGCCTCTTTGAACTATTTGAACGCGTCACAAATACATATCCTACAAAAGCGCGAATCCCTTAGCGCAGATCTACGCTAAGGGATTCGCGAAACAGATGGCTATGAGCAAGCCATTGTGGCAACCAGTTTTGCTTACCGGCTCGGGCGCTCAACCGCAGCTTTCTGCTTGCCGATCACCTACTTAGTGATCAACTGGTGCTTCAACGCCAACACCGGTCATCGAACGAACTTCCATTTCGGCTGCCAAGTGATCCAGGTTGTCCGGCTTGGACCATACGGTGCCCAGGTAACCGGCGAGGAAGGCCAACGGAATGGAGACCAGACCCGGCGAGGTCAATGGGAAAATTGCCCAGTCCGCACCAGGAACCATGGATGAAGGCGTACCGGAAACCGCTGGCGACAAGAAGATCAGCAGTAACGAGCTGATCAAACCGGTATACATCGAGGCAACGGCGCCATTCGTGCTGAACTTACGCCAATACAACGAGTACAAAATCGTCGGCAAGTTTGCAGAAGCCGCGATAGCGAAAGCCAGCGAGACCAAGAATGCCACGTTTTGTTCCATAGCCAAGATACCCAGGATGACAGAGGCAACACCCATGATGATTACCGTAATGCGCGAAACGCGCACCTGGGCTTCTTCCGAAGCTTCGCCGTCACGCAACACAGCGTCATAAATATCGTGTGCCACGGACGCGGAGGCGGTAATCGTCAGCCCCGCGACCACGGCCAACACGGTAGCGAAGGCAACTGCAGCAACCACGGCCATAAAGATTGGTCCTGCCAGCTCCAATGCCAGCAGTGGAGCAGCTGCGTTAGCGGTACCTGGTGCATCCATGATGGCATCCGGACCAACCAATGCAGCCGCACCGTAGCCCAGAACCAGGGTCATCAGGTAGAAGGAGCCGATGATAACGATCGCCCAGGTCACGGAGCGACGAGCCTCAACCGCAGTTGGAACCGTGTAGAAGCGCATCAACACGTGCGGCAGACCACCAACACCGAAGATCAAGGAAACGCCCAGAGAAATGAAGTCCAGCTGCGTCCAGATATCCGTGCCGTATTTCAGGCCAGGCTTCATGATGTCTTCTGCCTCATAGGCACGTTCTGCCAGGTACGCGGAGTTGCGGTGCGTTTCCACTGCCTGGTCGAACAGGGTGGTAAACCCGCCACCAGCAATAATGAAGGTCAGAATGATCATGATGACAACGGCGGTTACCAACAACACGGCCTTGATCATCTGCACATAGGTGGTGCCTTTCATTCCGCCGATCAACACGTAGGCAGTCATGACCAGACCAACGATGCCGACGGTCACATACTGCCACACCTTGTCGTCGAGCCCCAGGAGAACCGAGACCAGCGAACCTGCGCCGGCCATCTGTGCGACCAGGTAGAACAACGAAACGAACACGGTCGCAATAGCGGCTGCCAGGCGTACCGGCTTTTGCCGCAAGCGGAACGAGAGCACGTCCGCCATGGTAAACCGACCGACGTTACGCATTGGCTCTGCGACGAGCAGCAAAGCGAACAGCCAGGCGACGAAGAATCCAATGGAATATAGGAATCCGTCGTAGCCGTGCAACGCGATGGCACCAACAATTCCCAGGAAGGATGCGGCCGAGAGATAGTCACCAGAAATCGCCAGACCATTCTGGCGTCCGGAGAACTGTCCACCACCGGTATAGAAGTCCGATGCCTCCGAGGTGGTTTTACCAACGCAGGTCACGATTGTCATCGTGATAATAATGAATGCCGCAAACACGGCAATATTGATCAACGGGTTACCAGCGTCAAGGCCTTCGTCAGCTGCTGCCTGGGCCACGGTGGAGACGTTCGTGCTTGCTTGTGCAAGCGAAGCGGTAAACATAGTTTAGCCCTCCATTTTCTCGCGGATAGCCGCCTGCCGCGGTTCCAGGTTTTTATTAGCGAATTTCACATACATCCAGGTAATCACGAAGGTCGTAACAAATTGAAGGATGCCGAGTACTAAGCCAATGTTGAAGCCACCGCCCATTTCAATCGCCATTGCTTCTGGGAAAAACGTAGCGACAACAAGGAAGGCGAAAAACCACAACAGCGCGATGATGATCGCAGGGAAAGTAAACCCCCGAAAACGGGTCTTCAGATCAGCAAATTCTTCTGATTTGCTCATCTCAATAAATTCCTCGGACGTAGCTTTACGCCGGGGTTGATTGGAAGGAGCTCCTGCCATTTTCTCTCCTATTACTTCTGGTGCGACGATTACACGTCACGTTCCTGTTCACGTCACTGTGAAACACCACTCACACAATTGCGTGAGTGCGGCAATTTCCTGCGACACACATGTTACCTTTCTTACAGATTGAGGAATAACTTAACCCCTATCACAGAAAAGTTTCCTAAAAGAAATCACCCCCGCCAATCCTGCGACCTGCACAAACCTGTTCCCACCCCTCCCCCATCTGGAGCCTCAACTCAAGCTAAAAAATATATGTGAGTCCCCTGACAAAAATGCGATCGAGCTTAACGCGAATCGAAGAGTTTTACTCTAAAACATTAGCCCGCCCGGGAACTACGTCCTGGGCGGGCTAATACCGTGCAAATTCTAGCGTTGCAGCGACTACCTCTGCTTCAACGATTACGACTCGTGCGGGAACACCTCCGGGTCGCCAAAGATACGGCCAAAGCCTGGCATACCGGCCAAGGAATCAATCGTTTCCGTATCTTGCGCGGACAACTGCACAGCTAACGCACCAGCGTTTTGCTCCAAGCGTTCACGCGACGAGGCTTTCGGAACCACGGACACGCCTTTATCCAACAGGTAGCGCAGAACGACCTGGGCTACGCTCGCCCCGACGTTGTCTGCAATCGCTTCCAGTTGTGGATTGTTCAGCACAATGCCTCGTGCCAGCGGCGACCACGCTTCTACGCGTGTACCCAACTGTTCATTAGCAGCCAACTGCTCTGGCTGGTGAAAGCCCGGGTGCAATTCAATCTGGTTGAGGCTTGGCGCAGTATTGGTGGCATCAACCAGCGCTTGCAGGTGTTCAGCATTAAAGTTCGCCACACCTGCAGAAACCAATTCATCGGTCTCGCGAATCTCCAAGAGCGATTCCCAGGTTTCCACGTACTTCCCACCCTGTGGGTAGGGCCAGTGGATCAGGAAGTTGTCAAGATAACCGAGGTCCAGTTTGCGCAACGATTCCGCAAAGCCCTGTTTAGCTTCTTTATTACCGTGCTGATCGTGCCACAGCTTGCTGACGACATACAGTTCTTCGCGTTTGACATCACCAGCTTTGATCGCGTCGTTCAATGCACGCCCAACAGCTTCTTCATTGTTGTAGAGACGTGCGGTGTCGAAGTGCCGGTAGCCAAGCTCGACGGCTGTGCGCACGATTCGTCCCACGTCTTCGGAATCCATTTTGTAGGTTCCCAAACCAAGCTGCGGCATGGTCGTGGAATCATTCAGAGTAAAGGTTGGGATAGTCATACCCCCAATGATGCCATCAAAAACAAAAATGGCGCCACGGCCATAAAAATGATCGCGGCGCCTTGAGCGCTTTCAGGCCACGGGCCTGCTATAACCAAGCGAAACGCTTAGTGAGCATCACCGACCGAGAGAAGGTCGATCATGAAGACCAACGTGCGTCCAGAGAGTGGGTGTCCGCCTCCTGCTGGACCATATGCTTTGTCCGGCGGGATGATCAGCTGCCGACGTCCGCCGACTTTCATCCCGGGAATACCTTCTTGCCAGCCAGCGATTAAACCTTGCAGCGGAAATTCAATGGTTTGGCCGCGGTCCCATGAGGAATCGAATTCCTGGCCAGTTTCATAGTCGACACCGACATAGTGGACTTCCACTACTCCACCGGCAGCGGCTTCGGCACCGTCTCCGATGACGATGTCTTCAGATGCGAGATCAGTCGGTGCCGGGCCCGAAAATTCTGCAATCTCGGGTTTTTCCATTGCCATAATTCTCCTTGTGAACTGGGAAATATCTTCACGTTGCCAAAAAGACGTCAAACGATCGTCGTAACAAACCACGTCTTGCTTTGGCACTCATCACCAGTGATGAAATGCGGCAGCCAAAAAGGCTGGACCTAGTGTGACTAGATCCAGCCTAGGCGCTACGCAGGCTTTCGCCAAGAGTGACGCGCCTGCGGCACGCAGAAAGGTTTAGCGCTGATCCAGCGATGGGACGTCACGGCGACCTTCGCCGGTATAAATCTGGCGTGGTCGGTTGATCTTGGTCTGCTCGGTCAACTGCTCACGGTACTGTGCAATCCAGCCTGGGAGACGGCCCATAGCAAACAAAACGGTGAAGAAATCCGTTGGGAAGCCCATAGCGCGGTAGATCAGCCCGGTGTAGAAGTCTACGTTCGGGTACAGCTTGCGCTCGACGAAGTAATCGTCGTTCAGAGCGATTTCCTCAAGCTTCATGGCCAAGTCCAGCATTGGATCTCCGCCCAGGTGCTCCAGAATCTCGTGAGCGGATTCTTTGACGATAGCCGCGCGTGGATCGTAGTTCTTGTACACGCGGTGCCCGAAGCCCATCAGGCGAACGCCTTTTTCTTTGTTCTTCACGCGGTTCATGAACTCGGTCGCATCACCATCGTGGTTGTTCTGAATGTCATCCAACATCTCCAGAACTGCCTGGTTAGCACCACCGTGCAGTGGGCCAGACAAAGCGTTGATGCCGCCAGCGATGGAGACGAACATATTAGCCTGCGCAGAACCAACCATGCGAACGGTGGAAGTCGAGCAGTTCTGCTCGTGATCAGCGTGCAGGATAAGCAGCTTGTCCAGAGCCTTGGCCAGGACTGGGTCTACTTCGTATTCCTCAGTTGGGTAACCGAACATCATGCGCAGGAAGTTCGAGGCTGGATCCAAGGAGTTATCTGGATACATATACGGCTTGCCCTGGGAGGCACGATAAGCGTACGCAGCCAACATCGGAACCTTAGCCAGCAGGCGGATTGTTGCCTTGTCCAGCTGCTTTTCATCCAGCGGGTTCAGCTCGTTCTGGTAGTAGGTCGACAAAATGTTGACCGAAGAAGCCAAAACCGCCATTGGGTGAGCATCACGTGGGAAGATGTTGAACTGTGCCTTGAAATCTTCATCCAACAAGGTATGGCGCAAGATATCGTTATTCCACGCATCCAGCTGTTCCTTGTTTGGCAGCTCACCCTTGATCAGCAGGTAAGCAACTTCGTTGAAGCTACAGTTGTTGGCCAAGTCCGCGATGTCATATCCACGGTGGCGCAGAATTCCTTCATCACCATTAATAAAGGTGATCTTCGATTCAGTAGAACCGGTGGATACGTAGCCTGGATCATAAGTTACATAGCCGGTCTCGCCGAGCATCTTGCCCAGGGCCAGGCCTGAGTTTCCCTCGGTTGCTTTAACGATCGGCAGTTCGTATCCACCACCAGGGTAGTGAAGTACAGCCTTGTCATTATTGTCAGAAGCCACAATGAACCTTTCGCTAATTGGTTGAATCGCAATAATCGATAATACGGAAAACGACTCACCGATGGCGGATCCGGCCAATTCCGACCGCATCCTGGTGGCACTCATATTACCAAACTGTGTGATGCCATCAACATTATTTCCGCAATAGTGGCCCAAAACTCCAGCCACTAGCCGCACGCTCACCGGTCACAGCCTATAGTGAAAGGGCACGGTGGACACAGCCAGTAGTGCTAGCAGTGCCAGCAGTGCCTGCATACAAGAACCGCAGACGCGAACCGAACTAACTGCACTTAACGTCGTAATGAAGAAAGGCCTTTTGAACATGGATTCTGCATCCCAACTGACTCTGCCTGAACACTTAATTCCGTCGGACGGACGCTTTGGCTGCGGCCCTTCCAAGGTGCAGCCAGCCCAAATTCAAGCTGTCGTCGACGGCGCTAGCACCATCATTGGAACTTCCCACCGCCAACCAGCAGTCAAAGATGTCGTTGGAAATATTCGCGATGGACTTGCCCAATTATTCAACATCCCAGAAGGTTACGAAGTCGTCATGTCAGTCGGCGGCGCCACCGCTTTTTGGGATGCCGCCACCTTTGGTCTGATCAAAAAGAAGTCTGGCCACGTGAGCTTCGGTGAGTTTTCCGCAAAATTCGCCAAGGCCTCGCAGCAGGCGCCGTGGTTGGACGAGCCCACGGTCATCAAGGAAGAGCCTGGGAGCGCTCCTACCCCACAGGCTATGGATGACTGCGATGTCATCGCGTGGGCACACAACGAAACCTCAACCGGCGCAATGGTCCCGGTACAACGTCCAGAAGGCAGCGATGCACTCGTCGTCGTCGACGCCACCTCCGGCGCTGGCGGCCTTGAGGTCGATATCGCAGAAACAGATGTCTACTATTTCTCACCACAGAAGTGCTTCGCTTCTGATGGTGGATTGTGGTGCGCAATCATGTCGCCAGCAGCGATTGAGCGCATCAAAGAAATCAAGGATTCCGGTCGCTTCATCCCGGCCTTTTTGGATTTGCAGACAGCTGTGGAGAACTCGCGCAAAAACCAAACCTACAACACTCCGGCGGTCGCAACCTTGCTTATGCTGGATGCGCAAATCACATGGATGAATAACAACGGCGGCTTGGCCGGCATGGTAGAACGAACCCGCGAATCGTCCCAGATTCTCTACGACTGGGCTACCGAACGCAAAGAAGCTAGCCCGTTTGTCGGCAACGCCGATAACCGTTCCCTCGTCGTCGGCACGATTGACTTCGACGATTCCGTCGATGCGGCCCAGCTAGCAAAAACCTTGCGTGCTAACGGCATTCTGGATGTGGAGCCATACCGCAAGCTGGGACGCAATCAGCTGCGCGTCGGCATGTTCCCTGCCATAGAGCCGGGCGATGTCTCTGTGCTCACGCGTGCTATCGATTATATTCTCGATAACGGTAGCGAAAACCGGTAAGATTTTCGGCAGCTACTGCACACTAAGGAGTCAGTTATGCACCAGTTAGCATTCGAAGGCCACGACCTCCAAGCCTCGGTTTTGTACTTTCGCGACGAGGACGGCCAAAGTTACGAGCTTCCCGTCAGTGACGAGCTTCTGCGCGTCTTAGGAGCGCACGCTGCCCCGTCGCAGACAGCTGGTGCTACTGGTTCTGCTTCTCATTCTGGTTCTGATTCTGCAGTCACGATCATCGAGCAGGTAGATCCGACTGACACAGCTACGGATACTGCTCAGGACACAGAACGGGCCAACAATGCCCTGTCAGCGAGCTCCCAGGACCACCACGCAGGCACGGACAACGAGCACGACGGCAACACCGCTCCGAACCTAGCGGCCATGCCGTCGTCTAGCTCTACCACTAACGAGAACTCCGATGGCAGCACGGATGGGGCGGCGCACATGCCGGACGCCAACTCGTCTGCGCAGCAGGAGCCCAAGCCAGAAATTCCGCACATGGTTCCTACTGGCGGTAACCAGGGGGCTAGCGGTGGCGGCCGTGGCATGGCTGATCGTGATCGATCGCGTAATCAGCCTATGTCGATGCGTCCGAACCAAATTCAACAACGAATCCGGGCCGGTGCCAGCGCACAGGAACTTGCCGACGAAATGGGCGTCGATGTCTCCCGGGTGGAGCCTTTCGCACACCCAGTCATTTTGGAGCGCGAACGTATCGCGGAAATGGCAAAACAAGCCCACCCTGTCCGGGATGGTGGCCCAGACCGGCTCACCTTGTGGGAGGTACTAGCTACCTCGTTTGCTGCGCGCGGACATTCGCTGGCGGATGCACACTGGGATGCACACCGCAGTGTGGCCGGAGAACCCTGGACCATTGAGGTGACGTGGACTGCCGGTTTATCTCAGAATTCCGCGCAATGGCTCTTCCACCGCCACCCTACTTCCGCCGATACTGTCGAACCCCGTAACCCCGTGGCTGCGGATCTCGTCGATCCCGATTTCATCCAGCCGGTCCGCTCAGTGACATCGTTAACCCGTCCCCAACGAGTCGGTGACGATGCCCGCGATGCATACAACGCAGGTTTCGACGGCCTCATCTCAGGCGATCAGCTTCCAGAAGACGAACTATCCGCGCATAAACAACGCAAGCGCGCAGGTTCGCACCCATTACAGACCGCAGATACCTCGCGAAACGCGATCGATAATCCTGGCAGTCGTTCAGGCGACGAAGAAGACACCCGCGATGACATCCCAGTCGTGGCAGACGGGGACGGAACCGCGGATGAGACTTCTGATCGGACGGATCGCACAGACACAGAACAAACAAACGGCGATCCAGCAAACGACGGCCAAGCACAAGACAACGAGTTTCTGCAACACCCAGACTCCGAAGCACCGAAAAAACGCCGTCGCAAAGCAACCACCCCACACTGGGAAGATGTTTTGCTCGGCGTACGGGCCAATACCAAACGCCCCCGCCGCTAACCCCAACTATCGCATCGAAGGTTTGCTATGACGCAGTACGAGGCTCGCCAACCCGGCACCCCGGATCCACTTTCCGACGGCTCACAACCAGCAGACCGCTCTGCAGTGGTCACACTGTGGTTCCTCGATGCTGCAGACCAGCCAGCCCAGATTTTGGCCAATAATCCCGTCGCTGACCGCGGTTTTGGCCGGAAATATCTTGCCCAAATGTACCCTTCAGCACCAATCACTTTGCTGGGGCAATTCCCTTTGAACCGCTCTGCCCAGGTCTCTGCCGAGGAATACTATATCGGTGCTTACCCGGGAATCACCGTGGTACAAACCATCATCGATGATGCCCTGGAGTTATCTAAGCTATCGCCGCGCTTACGGGAATCTCTTCCAGCACAAGACGTCTACGCCTTTGCCTTCAATGGTGAGACTGGGTTTGGTGGTATTGCACACTGGCATGAAGGCGAGCTTTATCGCAGCCTCACCGCGACTCGCTATGCAACTTTCGAAAACGAGGGCCTGCCCGATGGTTTTGAGGCACCACTGTGGGCTGGCGAACGCAGCCCACAGCTCGGCGGCATTGCTTTGCCCTTCGCGCCAGCTGATTTGCTTGCCGACGCCCACAAAGCCTGGCTCGGCATTGATTTTTCTGCGGAAGGCCCAGATATCGACGTCGTCGGCTTCGCACTCGACGGCCGCCCGGAACCCAAATTCGCCCGCGGCCGCACGGGCGGCTCACATGCACTGGTAGAAACCACCGAGAAAACTGAAAACTACGACGACTACGAAAATCACGCAGCAAACGCCGAACAATCATCAATTACCTCGACGTTTATGACTGGCGCAACCACCACCGCCCGTATCGTGGGCAAGCTCGGAAAAGTTGCAGCGCGACAGACGCGCACTGGCTGGGCGAAACTACGCGAGCAGTTGCGCCACCTCGACCGCAATTAATCTCGCGCGCGCCAACGTTCATAAAGACAACACGCGGCAGTCGTCGCGACATTAAGAGAATCTGCGCCGGCCGCCATGGGGATAACCGCTCTGCTATCGGCAGCTGCCATGGCGTGGCTGCTCAGCCCGGGCCCCTCAGCCCCCAGCAAAAACGCGACTTTCTCCCGGCCCGTGCCATCATCGTGCACGAGGCTTTGACGAAGTTCTACTGAACCATGTCCGGGGCTCAAAGCAACGACATGAAATCCACCCTCTTGTAAACCAGCGAGGCCATGGTGCCAATCGTTGGGCCCGCCAGCAATGCGAATACTAGGCACGCGTAATGCTTGGCCTAGGGAGACCCGAATAACGCGGCGGTCCCACAAATCACTACAGCCAGCACCAACCAGGATCGCATCAGCCCCCAGCGATGCTGCGGAACGAAAAATCGCACCAATGTTATCAGGGTCGCCGACTCCTTCTAGGATGACGACGGTGCGGGCACCGTGAAGAATCCCCGAAGCGGAAGAAATTTCAGGTCCAGACGTTGCGCGCCCGGATAGTTGTTGTAGATCCGGGATTGCTGGCCGTGGCGCCACACCGAGTAGCCCGCGGTGCAAATCGAACCCCACTACTTCGCGCAATAACGCGGCGGGAACGTCATACACTGGGATCTCTGCTGCCACGATCGCGTCCCACTCCCCCGGGTAGTCTGCAGCAAATTGCGCTAGTTTTTCTCGCCGCCCAAAAATGGCCGTTGGTGCAACCACTGCATCTTGTGCGCACATGCGCGCTAGCGGTAGCGCGCCGTCGGCAAGCACGACAGGCGAGCGCTTCGCTGGTACATACTCCCCCTTCACGCCCACTGCTAAGCGCGGTTGGCGATCCGGCCGCAGCCGCGGGTGATTCAGCAGCCGGATATCAGCGAAGACCGGATCATCTACAGAAACCCCTGCCGTATTAGTCGCTACTTTATCTACGGAGGCGGTAGCCGCAGAGTTGTTTCCACTCGGCGCCATGGGAAAGCCTGCGTCCTAACCCACAACCGCACGTAGCGGTTCAATGGCGAAAAAGATGATGAACAAACCGGTAAGCAGCCACATGATCCAGTGGGTCTTTGCGCCTTTTCCAGCAAACAGGTTCATGACAGTAAAGGCAATCACTCCTACTCCGATTCCGTTGACGATGGAATAGGTAAAAGGCATCACCAGAATCGTCAAAAAGGCAGGCAACGCAATGTGGAATTTATCCCAATCAATGTCTTTCACCTGGCCCATCATCAGCACACCGACGACAACCAGGACGGGTGCAGCAGCTTCCATCGGCACGATTTCATACAACGGGGTCAAAAACATCGCGGCCAAAAACAGCAGGCCCGTAACAACGTTTGCTAAACCTGTGCGTGCACCATCGGCGACACCGGCGGCGGAATCGGCATACACGGTGTTCGACGACGACGAAGTAACGCCACCAACCACAGCACCGAAACCTTCAACAACCAGTGCCTTCTTCAAATTCGGCAGGTTGCCATCGTCGTCGACAAGCTGGCCTTGCTTACCCAGGGCGGTCATCGTGCCCATCGCATCGAAGAAGTTCGCGAGCACCAGCGCAAATACCAGCAACGTGGCCGCCAATGCGCCAACTTGCGTGAAAGCGCCCACGACATCGATCGCGCCAACTAATGAAAGATCAGGCATACCGCCCAAAGAATCTGGGACCGACGGTACGGCCAAGTTCCAGCCGGTGGGATTGGCTTCGCCTTGGTCATCGACGGAGGGACCGGCCTCAGCGATAGCTTCGACGATCACGGCGATAACGGTGGTAGCAACGATTCCGATGAACAGGCCACCGCGAATTCCGCGAACCATCATGAATCCGCAGATCAGCAGACCAATGACGAAAACCAGGGTGGGCCAGCTAGCAATGGAGCCGTCGATTCCGAGCTGGACAGGAACTGTGGTTCCGGCGGCATCCGGGATACGGCGCACGAAGCCGGCGTCGACCATGCCGATCATGGTGATAAACAATCCAATGCCGACACCGATAGCGGATTTCATCGCCGCCGGAATGGCATGGAAAACGGCCTCCCGGAAACCGGTGATGGCCAGAATGACGATGATAATACCGTCGATGACCACCAAGCCCATGGCTTGCGGCCAGGTCAGCCCTTCTCCCATGACCAGGGTGACCGCAACCAGGGTGTTGATGCCCAACCCGGCCGCGAAGCCGAACGGGTATTTTGCAATTACCCCGAACAGGATGGTCATGACGCCAGCCGCCAGTGCGGTCACGGCAGCGACCTGTGGAATGCCCAGGACCGTGCCTTCTGCATCTTCCGTGGTGCCTAAGATCAGTGGGTTCAGGATGATGATGTAGGCCATGGCGAAAAAGGTCACGACCCCGGCGCGGATTTCGCTCGGGATCGTCGTTCCTCGTTCGCTGATGTGGAAGTAGCGGTCCAGGAATCCACGCTCAGCCTGTGCGTGTGCTGTGGAGTTTTCTGCGCTGCTTTCTAGGCTGTTTTCTGGGGTGGTTTCTGCCGCGGAATCTGCGTGTTGACCTGTTGCAGAGTGCGCTGGCTGTGAAGGCGGTCTTGTCATGTCCCCATTATGAACCACATGCGGCACAATAAACGACATGGGTCCCCGTACTATATTCACAGCAGGCTGCCATTCTCCCCGCAGGAGCGTTCTCGCTGCGGGATTAGCCGTGGCGGTGCTAGCGACAGGTTGCAGTAATGCAGAGGAATCTGCCGTGCCAAAAACCGCTGAGTCCGCTGCTCCGGCCGCAGGTGAGGCAACCGGTCGGACAACGGCACAGGCAGAATCCGCCGATAATTCTGTCCTTAGCTCAGCAGCCATGAACTCCGGAGACGTTAAAAAACTCGTGCCAAAGGTGCTTGCCACGCACCCGTTTTCTCCGGAGTCTTTTACCCAGGGTTTGGAATTTGACGACGATGGTTCCTTGCTGGTGGGCACTGGGAAGTGGGGGCAGTCGCGCATCTACCGTGCCAATCTCGCTGACCATTCCATTGCCGAGCATGCTGAGCTTGCCGACGAGTTTTTCGGTGAAGGTATCACCCGCTCTGGCGATATCATCTGGCAGTTAACTTGGCAGGCCGGCGAGGCCATTGCACGCGATCCACACACGCTCGCAGAAACCACACGCGTGCACTACGACGGCGAGGGATGGGGTGTCTGCGCACGCGAGGGAGAACTATTGGTTTCTGACGGCTCGGATACCATCAGCAAACGCGATCCGGTGACTTTTGCACCACGCGCTGGTGAGGAGCTACGGGTTACAGCGGCTGGCACGCCCGTCGGCAAGATTAATGAGCTGGAATGCGTCGGCGATGATGTCTACGCGAATATCTTTTTATCTGATGAGATCATTCGCTTTTCGGCGGAAACCGGGGAAGTGGACGCCGTGATCGATGCCTCGGGCTTGGAGAATAATGCCACAGCTGATCCCAATCACGTGCTCAACGGCATCGCGTTCCAGGACAGCACTGGTCATTTCTTTGTTACTGGGAAGCGCTGGCCTGATTTATACGAGGTGGAGTTTGTCCCAGCCGGTTAAACCGAGTTCTGCCGGTTCTAGCATGCTATGCGGGGTAAGCATGTTAGGGCGGTAAAAATTCGTCCCCGCTGCTTAATGTATAACGCCGAAAAGTATGCTGGTGGGCATGGCTACCCGTAAAGAAGCGAAGCGGAAATCGCTGATTCAGGTTTTGGTGCTCATCGTCGCGGTCGTTGTTGTCGCCGTTGCTGCCCTCGTGTTCCAAAACTGGTGGCAAAACCGTCCGGGGGCGGAGCCAAGCGAGATCACCGTGCATGCCAGCGTCGGAGACCGCGAAGCCGAGATCACCCCGTATCTCGTATGCGAATTGGGTGAGGAATGCCCCGAGGGCGAAGTAAATGAGTTGCTTGTCGACGCCGACGAGACGTTACGGCTGGAAATCCCCGAGGAAATTTATAGTACGCAGTGGCGAGTACTGCAGATCTATGATGACCCAGCCGCTAATGATGAGATCTTGCATGGTTCCTATGACACCGATTCGGTAGAAATTTCCGGGTCCGCCGATGATGCCCGCCTGCTCGTCGTAGAAATTTCCACTGTTGTGGTGGGCACTGACGACGAGGGCGAGGAAACTCCGTATTCAGTCGTGTGGTCCATTTCGACGATGGACGGTGCGGATCTTCCGTACGACGAGGAGGGCGAGACCGACGGAGGCGAGGCTCCGGCGAACTAGGCACACTAAGTTGCGGAAATACTAGGCGTCGAGGTCTTTCGCAATCGCGCGCAAAATTTCTGAGACGTGGCGTCCGGTTTTCCGGTCCGGGTAGCGCCCATTTTCCAGCGCTGGCTGTACTTGGCTTTCGAGCACTGTCATCACATCCGAGACCAGAGAGTGCAGTTCTTCTGGTTTCCGTGCGATTCCAGCCTTCCGCCGCGGGTTATCCAGCACCTTGACGCGAAGCGCCTGCGGCCCCCTGCGCCCAGCCGCGAAGTCAAATTCAATGCGCTGGCCCGGCAAAAGCTCGTCAACGCCGTCGGGCAGGACATTCTTGCCGACGAATACGTCCGCATCGCCTGGATTAGAGGCGAAGCCGAATCCTTTTTTTGCGTCGTACCATTTCACTTTTCCAATCGGCACGATTCCACCACCTTCGTTATTATTTCTCGTTCTGTGTCGTTGATCTTTGTGTGCGCGGGTATCTGTTGTAAATGCGCGTAAAGTCTCTATTATATCCGGGCTAATTTTAGCCCACCAACCTTAACGCGAAACGAGAACTGTAGGCACAGACGCATGGCGGTTGTGGTGTCACCAATGATGCCGAAACCAGCGGTGCCAATGACACCGATAGCGGAGACAGCAATGCCGTGGGAAGGCTGGTCCTATGCCCTCACCACATTACTGTGACTTAGTTCATATGGCACGTTCACCTGCAGTTTCTTTCTCTGTAGTTTCACATTCACCACATTCATCACGATTTTGTGTCCATTTTTGCGCCAAAGCGTGACACATTCGTTATAAATCGCTAGTCTTTCTAGGCAGGCACACGGTCACCATCGCGCACTTGCCACAACCAAGACCGCACTACGAACCCGAGCAGGGCGCGATACGACCACCACGATCTGTGCAGCAATCGTTACACACGGGTTCAGTATGCGGCACAAGGAGAAATCCAATGGGACGCCACAGCAACGTGAAAAGCAAGCGCATGACCAAACTTGCAGCAGCCACCGCCGCCGTGGGCGCTTCTGCTGCACTGTTTAGCCCAGCTGCCGATGCCGCACCCATCTCCGACTGGGAACGCTTGGCAGAATGCGAAGCAGGCGGCGACTGGTCCATCAACACTGGTAACGGCTTCTCTGGTGGCCTACAGTTCACCAATTCCACCTGGCACGCCTTCGGCGGCGGACAGTTCGCCCCTGCTGCACACCAGGCAACCAAGTCGCAGCAGATTTGGGTTGCAGAGCGCACCCTGGCTGGCCAAGGATGGGGCGCTTGGCCTGCATGCTCCGCCAAGCTGGGCTTGAACTCCGCACCTAACTTGGACCGCTCACCAAATGGCGCTGCCGCTGCCGCTGCCCCAGCTCCAGCCCCAGCAGCTGCTCCTGCGCAGTACACCGGAGAGCGCGCCGCAACCGGCCCAGCCACAGGCAACGCTTTCCAGCCGGTGGAAGATCTATACCAGCAAATCGAGTCCACCTTGGCAAACTACGGTCTGGCTGTTCCAGCACCAATCGCAGACGCCTACCAGCATGCACTGGCTCAGGCCAAGGGTGCCGTCGCTGGAGTTCCTAACGTCGATGAGTTCTACCGGGCTAATGCGGGCGCTATCGATTCCATCCTGAACCTGCGCTAAAAGCCCATAAGCCCTCAACGGCTCTGATAGGTTCTTGTCAGGCTTAAAGCGCCCAAGCTAAGGCGCCCAAGCTAAGCTACGGCACACTGTAACAAGCCCTAGAATCCAAGCCGCTGTAAGAAACAGAAAACCTCCAGTACTGAAGCAAACGAGTACCGGAGGTTTTGCTATGTCAGAAAGTCACGTGCAGGCAGAGCAAACCGCGTAAACCGCGGCTGCGCTGAAAGCGTGTTCGGAACCAACCGTGACCACAACGTCGCTAGCCGTGACCGCAGGGGCTTTGCACCCTAGTGTGCAAAGCCCTGTGCCTAATACTTATTTATTAATACGCGTGTACGGGTGCACGTAGTTGAGCTTTTCGGCAGGAATCGGCAGCACCAAATCATCGCCGAAAGGACTGGAAGCGCCAGTCAATTTGGAATGCAGCTCAGTAACCGGGTGATCACCATCTTCCAGGTGAGTCGGCCATGCAGGGTTAAATTTTTCTACGTTCGCCATAAACCTTATTCTGCCAAAAATCTCCGCAAAAAGTAAGCGGACCAACTATGAACCTCAACAGCGTAAAATCTGGCAGTATTATGGCTGATCACCCAATCACACGCTCGCCGGCTGAACTCGTCGAACAGTGGCTACACAGCCGCACAAACCAGCAGCTCGCCACGGTTTTACAGGCCCGCTCTGATATCGCGATACCGCAGCCACATGACCTCCACACACTCGCCCACCGGCTGCTGCTCCCGGCTTCGCTCGCCCGTGCCATTGAACAGCGCAATGCCACCGAACTCGCAATTCTCGAAGCCTTACTGGCCACAGGTGCACATACTCAACCGGTCTCCCGGAAAGATGTAGTCCGGGTTTTAGCAGGCACCCAGTTAGAGAATGCGCACCAGGATCCACCACCGCGTGCCGACGCATCCGTCGAAGGAAACTATGCAGTAGACGTCGACAAGCAACACAGCGTCACCGCAACCAACTCCACGGCCGATCTGCTGTCGCAAACTCTGCAGCAACTCCGTGATCACGCGCTGGTCTTCCCCTACTCTGCTACGGAGAAGACCCCAATCGCCGAGGGCGCTGAGGACGCTGCGGACACCGACGTCCCTCAGGCCCCTGAGGACACTGAGGACACTTCCCTCATGTGGATTCCGGCTCGGGTAGACAAGCTTCTTTCCCACCGTGACCGGCTTTTATACCAAGAATCGGTGCCCGCCGACGTCGTCGACAAGCTTCCCGAAAAACACCAAGAAATATTGCGGCGCATCCACGCCGGTGGCGGGCTGGGAACCACCAAACACGCCCGCAGCGATGACCCGGAACATCCGATCACGCAGATGATCAACTCCGGCGTGCTACGCGCCATTGACGATTCCACAGTCACCCTGCCAGTATCAGTCAACCGCATTGTGAGCGGACTACCGGCCACCGATGTACACTTGCTACCTTCTTCGCGGATATCCTCTGAGCTGTGGGACAGCGATGCGGCCGTTGCTGCGCATTATCTGCCTGCACGGAATCCCTCGGAGTCCGAGCTCTCTGCGGACTCGTCGAATAGTGCCACCACCGCACAAGAGACCACCGATTCCGGGGCCACTGCCACCGGGCTAGAAGCCTGCCGGGAAATCTCCAGCCTCCTCGACCTTTTAGACACGCACCCGGTGCCGATGCTGAAAAACGGTGGTCTGGGACAACGCAGCAGCAAACTTCTCGCCCAGCACCTGGAGCGGACCACAGCCGAGGTCTATCGCGTGGTCGCGCTGGCCCATGCTGCCGGGGTCATCGGCACGGGAGAGCCACACCCCCTGCCTGCTGAGGGCGAAGGCAATTACCTGGCCCCAACCCGGCGCGCCGATGAGTGGCAGGAAGCTGATTTGCCGACGCGCTGGACCATGCTGCTACGCGGATGGCTCGATTCACTATGGCCGTGGTGGACTTTGCTGCCAGATACTGGTGGCACCACACAATTCGGCGGCACAGAAGCTCATCAGAGGCTGCTACATCCGGAATTTAGCCACCATCGCCTGGCGTTTTATCGTCGGCTAGTGGTCCGAGGTTATGCCCGTAGTAGCGCACGTGGCCCCATCACCGCGCACGAGTTGTGGCAGGATCTGCTGTTTTTGTACCCCAAGCTGATCACGCAGCAAACCCAAGCACTGCTTACTCCCCTGCTGCAGGAGGCAGAATGGGTCGGTGCCATCAGTAACGGCCGCCTGAGCACGCCTGCATTGGCATTGCTTGCCGACGAAAACCGTACCGAGCAACAGCGTACCGGCGACCACAACCACAGCAGCGCATCTTCTGCCGGGATCACCACCGCGCGGAGTTCCACTGCACGAACTTCCACTGCCGTGGAAGAAGAACCAACCGACCCGGTGTTGAGCGCAGCGCACAAGCTTTGCCCCGCGACGGTGAGTGAGTTCATCGTGCAAGCTGATTTCACCGTCATGTGCCCCGGACCGCTGGAATACGCGGTACGTAGCGAGCTCGAACTCATCGCAAAGCTTGAATCGCCAGGCCTGGCCAGCCTGTATCGCATAGAAGAATCATCGGTGCGCCGCGGGTTGGATGCGGGCCGTTCCGGTGAACAAATAATTGCGTTTTTGCGCGAGCACAGTCTCACGCCGGTGCCGGATTCCATGATTTCTGTGATTCGCGAGCTTGCCCGGCACCACGGTGGTTTGCGGGGCGGTCCGGCAGTATCCTATCTGCGCTGTGACGATCCCGAGACCTTAGACCTGCTAGAGCATTCCGCCGTGGCCGAGGAAATCGCCATCCATCGCATCGCTCCCACGGTGCTGATTTCACAGCGGCCGCTGGCGGCGGTCGTGCAGGTTTTGGCGCAACACAATTTTTATGCGGTAGCCGAAGACAGCAGTGGACACGGCGTAGACATTCGCCTCAGCCCGGCCCGTGTTCCGCAACCACGCGCAAAGCCGACATCTGCACCGCGGGTAGATGCTGCGCGTATCGCAGGAATCGTCGACAAGCTAGGGTCACACGACAGGGGATCTTCTGCAGGCTCGTCCACGGAATCCTCCGCCGTCGCCGGTGTGGCGTCGCCACAAACGCCCAGAAAGACGGCGTCGATAAACACGACATCGACAAGCAGGGCGTCGACAAACGCGGCACCGGCCACCTCTACCGCAGAAATCAGCAATACCGTGGAGCTCGCCCAACGCAGCGGGCGGTTACTCGCGGTGGGCTATGCCAATAAATCAGGCGAACGTCAGCAGGTTCGTGCCACCGTGCTCTCCATTTTTGGCGGCAATGTTGATATCAGGGTGGCTGGTGATGGTAGCGTGCGGCGGATTCCCCTGCACCGCATTATCGATGTCGCGCACGCTGACTAAACGGTATCCCGAGGTTCATGCCGCACCAGACTGCGCCACTGGCGCTGAGGTGCTAAGAGCTGAGCCGCTAAGAACTAAGAGCAAGCTAGCGGACGCTAGGCCACTAGAATGGAGACCTGGTCGTGCCCACATTCCGCGCAGCCCTGGGCAGGATCGGCGAATCCTACGTGGTGGCACCGCTGACACTCAACGACGGCATCAAATACTCCTGGCACGGGTTTCTCCTCCCTGACATGACAACCCTCTATTACCGTGTGGTTGCACACATTAACCCGAACGCATTGATCGCGCTAGTTTCCCAGATGCGTGCCCGACCGTCGTCAAGCGTCTCATTTGTCACACCGCAGCGGTGCATGCAGGCGAGTACCATAGGAAAGACTGTGTGTTCGAGGTGTTCGAGGTGTTCGAGAAAGGAGCAACATTCGTGTCCTTCGGCGATGGCCCGTTGATCGTGCAATCGGATAAGACCTGTTTGCTCGAAGTCGCTCATCCACAAGCAGATGCCGCCCGGGTTGCGCTTTCGCCTTTTGCGGAGCTCGAAAAAGCCCCCGAGCATGTGCATACCTACCGTATTACCCCGCTCGCTTTGTGGAATGCGCGGGCCGCAGGCTTCGATGCTGAGCAAGTTGTCGACGTCCTGGAAACCTACTCAAAGTTCCCGGTTCCGCAATCGCTGCTGGTTGATACCGCCGAAACCATGTCCCGTTATGGGCGGCTGCGTCTGCAGAACCACCCCACCCAGGGGCTGATTCTAGAAACTACTGAGCGCCCCGTGCTCGAGGAGATCTCCCGGCACCGCACCATTTCGGAGATGTTGGGCGCGCGCATCGACGCCGACACATTTTCGGTTCCGCCTTCAGAGCGGGGGCGGCTCAAACAAGAGCTACTGAAAGTTGGCTGGCCGGTAGAAGATCTCGCCGGCTACGTCGACGGCGAATCCCACCCCATGGCGTTGTCGACAGAAAACGTCGACTGGCGGCTGCGCGACTACCAGCGCTATGCCACCGAATCATTCTGGCAAGGCGGTTCCGGTGTCGTCGTACTGCCGTGCGGTGCGGGTAAAACAATGGTCGGTGCAGCAGCAATGGCCAAGGCCCAAGCAACAACGCTTATTCTCGTGACCAGCACGATTGCCGGGCGACAATGGCGCGATGAGTTGCTTCGCCGCACGAGTCTGACTCCCGAAGAAATTGGGGAATATTCCGGCGAAAAGAAAGAAATCAAGCCAGTCACCATCGCCACCTACCAGGTGGTGACCCGCAAAACCCAAGGTGAATACCGAGCGCTCGAACTGTTTGATTCCCGCGACTGGGGATTGATCATCTACGACGAGGTGCACCTGCTTCCGGCCCCGGTCTTCCGGATGGCCGCGGACCTGCAATCCCGGCGCCGCTTGGGATTAACAGCCACCCTCATTCGCGAAGATGGCCGCGAAGGCGATGTGTTTTCGTTGATCGGCCCGAAGCGTTACGACGCCCCGTGGAAAGAGTTGGAAGCACAAGGTTTTATCGCCACCGCAGAATGCATCGAGGTGCGGGCAGATATGCCGAGTGCCGAGAAGATGGAATACGCCACCGCCTCATCTAAGGACCGCTACCGTCTGGCGGCCTGCTCGACGGTGAAGTTCGACGTCGTCGACAAGATCTTGGCCAAACACAGAGGCAAACAGACCTTGTTGATCGGTGCATATTTGGACCAGCTGAAAGCCCTGGCACAACGCACCGGTGCTCCCCTAATCGATGGCCGCACCTCAGCGGCGAAGC
The DNA here is from genome assembly GCF_058182015.1 of Corynebacterium sp. LaCa_70. Classification (NCBI taxonomy): domain Bacteria; kingdom Bacillati; phylum Actinomycetota; class Actinomycetes; order Mycobacteriales; family Corynebacteriaceae; genus Corynebacterium; species Corynebacterium sp. LaCa_70. The sequence goes on along the minus strand of NZ_CP190914.1, from coordinate 699,366 downwards.
GCGAAAAATTATTTGCGCAATTCCGGGCTGGTGAGATTACGACCCTGGTGGTTTCCAAAGTGGCGAATTTCTCGATCGATCTGCCGGATACTGCCGTTGTCGTGCAGGTCTCCGGCACGTTTGGCTCCCGGCAGGAAGAAGCCCAACGGCTGGGACGGCTGCTACGGCCAAAATCAACGGGCGAGGTGGCCTATTTTTACACCGTGGTCACCCGCGATACTGTCGATGCAACATTCGCCCTGCACCGGCAACGTTTTCTGGCAGAGCAGGGCTACGGCTACCGGCTGGTCGACGCCGGTGATATTCCGGCATTGCAGCTTCTCGACGAATAACTGATGCTCGGCTCATCCACGCAGCTAAGCGCATGAGCACACAAGCACACGAACCCCACGAGACACGAACTACACACCGAAGGATCCTTCCATGGGAATGAAAGTATTTAAATTCGAGGTTGATGAGGCATTTGCGAAGCAACACAACGAGATGCTGCGCGATTCTCGGAGGCTTTTAGTCTCTGGTCTGTTGTTCGGCGGCATTCTCGTTGTCGCTGGTGTACTAGTGACGTGGTTGGTACAGCCAACCTGGAGCATCACCGTCGGAATCGCTTTGATCCTATTCGGCATCATCATGGCCATCGTGGGTGTAGCAGGTTCCAAGAAAGTAGGCACCGCGCAGCAGCTCTATGACCGGTACCCGCTGGCCCCGGCGGTCATCGCAAAGGTCAATGAACGCGACGTCATACTGATGGCGCTGGTCAACGCCGCTATTGATCCGCAGGCAGAACCACAGCCAGCTTTGGCGTTGCGCACCGTGACAGATATTCCTGGTTTAGAACACAAAAAAGTCGGAGCCCAAGTACCCGTTGCGGCGGTCGCGGGGCGATTGCAGCGAAATTCTTCTGGGCCGGATACTTGGGCGCAAATCAGCCCCATGCCGATTGCCTGGGGTACCCCTGAAGCAGAGGTAGTACGTATCGCGCGCACGTCTATTCCGCATGATCAATGGACCACGTTGCAGAAGAATATTGATCGGCTAGACGAGGTACAAGACACCCGCTTTGACCTGTTGCGCCTAAGTTAAGTGTGCGGCCCAGCAATCTGTGCCGCCCAGTAATCTGTACGGTCTCGCCAAGCTTCACCACAGGGTTAATGAAAGTTCATGTCGCGATTGCTGTGATGTAACCCGCAGTCAATCCCACCACGGCACACTATGACGTGTCCACGCACACAGTTTGAGAAGGGATCCGATTTTCGTGGTGAAGAACAAGACGGCAAACCGTTCGCTCATTGCAGTGACGATCTGCGCATTATTACTGGGTGGTTGCACAACATCAGCCAACGATGGTGTAGCAGGCGGCGACGGGGCTGCCGCTAGCGCGGATTCCGCCGCAGTAACGCAGGCAACGAACGGTGGCCACGATGGAACCGCGGAGATTGGTTCGCAAACCGTGGAACTTTCGGCAGAAAAACCCGAGGTGGCGCCGGTAGCAAAAAATAATGAGCCGAACCGTATCGCGATGAATCTGCCCGAAGACCCGTCGACGAAAATGTCGTTTAACTGGTACACCACTGACGATGTGCCGGGATCGATGGTGCGTGTGTCCACAGATGCGGGCATGGCGGAACCACTTGAATTCCCGGCCGAGACCACGGAAGTCACCAGTGAGTACGCCGAACGCGACAAAGATGGTTTCTATATCTATGCTGACATCGCCACCAATGACGATGGCGATTTTTTTGCTTGCCGACGACGGTACGCCGCAAGAAGTACATGGCTATTTCACTGATGAGCAGCTCGATCGCAGCAACACGGAGTGGACTAGCGCTGGCTCAGACCTCGGTTTTCTCGAGCTCCACGAGGTCACAGAGCACACGAATAAAGCGACCGCGACGGGCTTAGAACCCGGAACTGAGTACTTTTTCGAGGTCGGTTGCGAAGAAGAAGGCTTTTCAGAGGTTGGAAGTTTCCGTACTTCCGCCGCGGATTCCGAAGAATTTAGCTTTATTCACTATACCGATACGCAAAACACTTATTGGAACGCCAACGTGAATAATGAGGCGGCTTACGGCGCGAATACTTTGGAATTGGCCCGTGAGACTGCACCTAAGGCTTTGTTTGCGTTGCATACCGGCGATTTCGTCGAAACCGCTGCGGTCGAAGATGAGTGGGTAGACAACCTGGATTTGTCCCAGAAATCAAATCTGCGGCTTCCGCATGCTTATACCCCGGGGAACCACGACGAATACCGTCTGCGCTACCAGGACGGTAAGAGTTTGGAGTCGTTTAACAATCACACCAATGTGCCTATCACCAACGACGCAGTCACCGGTGGCTCCTACTACTCTTTTGATCATTCCGGTGCGCACTTTGTCATACTCAACACCAATGACAATAAAGCATCCGAAGACAACCCGGAGCAAGGCGCCATTGGTCAGAAACAAATGAAATGGGCAAAACAGGATATTGCACAGGCCCGCGAGAACGGCGCCAATTGGGTCGTGCTGGCTTATCATAAGCCGGTATATTCCGCCTCGTACCACGCACTCCAAGATGAGGACGTGCAGGTAACCCGCGAAGATTTCGTTCAGCTTGCCGACGAGCTCGGCGTCGACGTCGTCATGCAAGGCCATGATCACAACCTCACGCGCACGAAGTCGTTGGTATATACTCCCGATAACTTCGCGTATGGAGCAGTCGAAGATACCGAAAAGAAAACAATCGATGGCGTCGAGCATCACGTGAACCCTGATGGGGTAACCTACGTGATCCCGAATACTTCTGGGACGAAAGCCTATGCCGCTATCTATCAAAAAGGTGCCGACCACGTCGCGAAGGTTCGTCCCAAGCTCGACTGGATGGACGAAGCCGACACCGACTACTAGAGCAGCCTGTTTGATATTGCTGAGCAACCAGATACATCGACTGATTTCGCAGAATCACATTCCAATAATCGTCAGTCGCAGCACCAACACTTTGCTGTGTATACGGTTACTGACAGCACGTTCAAGATTGACTTTTACAGCGTTGAGGGCGATGTCCACGGGGACGGTAAACGAACCGTGACACTTCGTGATTCGTATGGAATCTCCAAAGATTAATATGTGACTGCCTCCCAGGAAACAACGCAGCAGCACCGGCGCCAGCGGCCCAGGTTATGGGTAAAATACACGCGGAGCCTAATGATTCGTGTACGCAGCAATAATTAGGTCAGGTTAACCCGTAGTTAAACGAATTGGCGCACCAATGCCACTAGCGCAACTACCACTATGACTGCCTTCAGTACGTGGTTGGAGACTTTCTTGGCTATGCGTGCGCCCACCACGCCGCCGAGAAGTCCCCCACAGGCCAAAATAACAACGCCAATCCACAGGACCTCGGAGCCGAAGAAGAAAAACGCGATGATGTAAACGGCTGCCGCTGTCACGTTCACAATCATGGAAAGGAAATTCTTGGCCGGGTTGACGTCTTTAAAGGAGCGTCCGGTACCGACCCCGAGAATCGCCATGTAGAGGATACCTTGGGCAGCGGTGAAAAAGCCGCCATACATAGCCGCAAGCCCCATTGGTGCGATGAGACCGGGCTTTCGATATACGCTGCCCACTGGCTCGTGTAGTTCAGCACTTGGTTCAGCTTGGGTCTCAACTGTTTTACTACGCGAGCTGCATCGGGATAGCACGCGAATAATCTGTTGCTGGAAGATAACAAGAGCGAGCGCGAATACAATCAGAACCGGAATAACGAAGTCAAGCGCACGTGTAGAAGCCCCAAGCAACAAAATTGAACCGAGAGCTGAAAACACGATGGTGGCAATGCTCATGGGAACCAAATGTGGAAGTTCGCGGGCGATCTCTTTGCGGAACCCGTAGACCGTCCCGAATGACGCGAACATCATGCCAATGGTGTTGGTTCGAACTGCTACCCCAGGTGGAATGCCTACTGCTAGGAGGACTGGGAGAGTTAACAAGGAACCAGAGCCGACAGCGGAATTAATTATTCCAGCCAATATTCCCATACTAAAAAGTAAAACCCCGGAAATAGGCTCCACGGTGCCTCCTATATGGTGCGAACGCCAGTAACCTGTACGAGCGTACCTGATGAGCAACGTGGACTATCGCACCGCCGCAAACTATGCCGGGTGTTCCCAACGGTTTGGGTGTTTATAGATACACAAGAATGGGCCTGCCAACCGCGGTAACCACCACACACCCACAGGGTGCACACAGTGTAACCACAGCCAACAGGCCCAAACATGAAATTATAAAGTGTCGGCAGCAACCTACTCTCCCACACCCTCCCGAGTGCAGTACCATCAGCGCGACGCAGGCTTAGCTTCCGGGTTCGGAAAGGGACCGGGCGTTTCCCTGCCGCTATAAACCACCGACACAACCAACCAGACAACACAAACAAGCGTTAATCCGTCAACCACACACACCAGTGTGGAGTGTCAAACACTGCATAGTGGACGCAAACAACAAACAATCATTTTCTTTACACGCAACACCAACCAACGATTGGCGTGTTGTAGTAGTTCGGCGAATTAGTACCAGTCACCTCCACGCCTTACAACGCTTCCAGATCTAGCCTATCAACCCCATAATCTCTAGGGCACCTCAAACGAAACCTCATCTCAAAACAGGCTTCCCGCTTAGATGCTTTCAGCGGTTATCCCTTCTACACGTAGCCAACCAGCCATGCCACGGGCGTGACAACTGGCACACTAGAGGTGTATCCATCCCGGTCCTCTCGTACTAGGGACAGCCTTTTTCAAGTTTCTACGCGCGCGGCGGATAGAGACCGAACTGTCTCACGACGTTCTGAACCCAGCTCGCGTGCCGCTTTAATGGGCGAACAGCCCAACCCTTGGGACCTACTCCAGCCCCAGGATGCGACGAGCCGACATCGAGGTGCCAAACCATCCCGTCGATATGGACTCTTGGGGAAGATCAGCCTGTTATCCCCGGGGTACCTTTTATCCGTTGAGCGACACCACATCCACAAGTAGGTGCCGGATCACTAGTCCCGACTTTCGTCCCTGCTCGAGCAGTCACTCTCACAGTCAAGCTTCCTTGTGCACTTACACTCAAAACCTGATTGCCAACCAGGCTGAGGAAACCTTTGGGCGCCTCCGTTACTCTTTAGGAGGCAACCGCCCCAGTTAAACTACCCACCAGGCACTGTCCCCAACCCAGATCATGGGCCAAGGTTCAGGTATCCGATCAAGCCAGAGTGGTATTTCAACAACGACTCCACACACACTAGCGTGCATACTTCACAGTCTCCCACCTATCCTACACAAGCCAAACCGAACACCAATACCAAGCTATAGTGAAGGTCCCGGGGTCTTTTCGTCCTGCCGCGCGTAACGAGCATCTTTACTCGTACTGCAATTTCACCGGGCCTGTGGTTGAGACAGCAGGGGTCTCGTTACGCCATTCGTGCAGGTCGGAACTTACCCGACAAGGAATTTCGCTACCTTAGGATGGTTATAGTTACCACCGCCGTTTACTGGGGCTTAAATTCTCCGCTTCGACCACAAAAGGTCTAACAGGTCCTCTTAACCTTCCAGCACCGGGCAGGCGTCAGTCCATATACATCAACTTCACGTTTTCGCATGGACCTGTGTTTTTGATAAACAGTCGGACCCCTCTATTCTCTGCGGCCCCACCAGCCTATACAACCAGTGAGGCTCCCCTTCTCCCGAAGTTACGGGGACATTTTGCCGAGTTCCTTAACCACAGTTCACCCGAACGCCTTAGTATTCTCAACCTGACTACCTGTGTCGGTTTAGGGTACGGGCCGAATATGCACTCGCTAGAGGCTTTTCTCGACAGCACAAGCACACCACATTCACCCTGTACGGGCTATGCATCACGCCTTAGATACAGCACCCGGATTTACCAATGGCACCAACCTCAACGCTTACACCAACAATCCACTAAGCGGCGTGGCTGCCCTACTGCGTCACCCCATCACTTGGACCACGGATCAGGCCCCACAAACTCAACCTATCAACACACCCAAAAAGGGCATAATCAATAAGTCTCGAACATGGTTAGTATCACTGCTTTACCATTGACGCACACACTCGGGTACCAGAATATCAACTGGTTATCCATCGACTACGCCTGTCGGCCTCGCCTTAGGTCCCGACTCACCCTGGGAAGACGAACTTGACCCAGGAACCCTTAGTCATCCGGCGGTAAGGATTCTCACCTTACAATTCGTTACTCATGCCTGCATTCTCACTCGCACACAATCCACACGTGTTCACACTCATGCTTCACCTCATGCACGACGCTCCCCTACCCAACCATCCATCAAAGATGGTTGCCGCGGCTTCGGCGGTGTACTTGAGCCCCACTACATTATCGGCGCAGAACCACTCGACCAGTGAGCTATTACGCACTCTTTCAAGGATGGCTGCTTCTAAGCCAACCTCCTGGCTGTCATCGCGATCCCACATCCTTTTCCACTTAGTACACCCTTAGGGGCCTTAGCCGGCGATCTGGGCTGTTTCCCTCTCGACTATGAAGCTTATCCCCCACAGTCTCACTGCCGTAGAACACTTACATGGCATTCGGAGTTTGTCTGATGTTGCTAAGATGATAGTCCCGCTCAACCAAACAGTAGCTCTACCTCCACAAAGCTCAACTACGACGCTGCACCTAAATGCATTTCGGGGAGAACCAGCTATCACGGAGTTTGATTGGCCTTTCACCCCTACCCACAGCTCATCCCCGCAGTTTTCAACCTACGTGGGTTCGCGCCTCCACAACCTCTTACAGCTGCTTCACACTGGCCATGGGTAGATCACCCCGCTTCGGGTCCAGGACATGCCACTAACAACACCCAATTAGGATTCGCTTTCGCTACGACTACCCCACACGGGTTAACCTCGCGACATGCCGCTGACTCGCAGGCTCATTCTTCAAAAGGCACGCCATCACACAACAAAAGGTGCTCTGACGGATTGTAAGCACATGGTTTCAGGAACTATTTCACTCCCCTCCCGGGGTACTTTTCACCATTCCCTCACGGTACTATCCGCTATCGGTCACACTAAGTATTTAGGCTTACCGGGTGGTCCCGGCAGATTCACGGCAGATTCCACGAGCCCGCCGCTACTCGGGAAACAATCAACCAACACACACATGCCTTCAGCTACAGGACTCTCACCCACTCCGGTGGGCCATTCCAAACCACTTCACCTAACACGCGCACATCAGCACAACCATGGTAGTAGTCATACAATCGCTCCCAACAACCCCGCACATGCAACCTCTACCAAGTATCACACACATACGGTTTAGCCACCATTCGCTTTCGCTCGCCGCTACTCACGAAATCACATATTGTTTCCTTCTCCTACGGGTACTGAGATGTTTCACTTCCCCGCGTAACCCCCATACTAGCTATATATTCACCAGCAGGTGACTGCGAATAACCACAGCCGGGTTTCCCCATTCGGACATCCTCGGATCAACGCTCGATTGACAACTCCCCGAGGCATAACGCAGCCTTCCACGTCCTTCATCGGCTTAGCATGCCAAGGCATCCACCATGCGCCCTTACAACACACAACAAAATAAACACATAAAGAAAAAATCACAGCACACACAACACAACAACAAAGCTGCATCATGCGTACAGATGCTCGCGTCCACTATACAGTTCTCACACACCACACCAACCACAACCACAAGCAAACGATCAAAGCATTCACCCGCGGTAAATGATGGTCAACGAACAACACACAGTGCTGCCCGAGACACCCAACAACGCGCCAACACACAAACAAACCTTTGATACAAACCCAACCAAGTGTAAAGAAGGATGCACACCCAAAAAAACAAAAAATAATCAGCTGCAACCCACACACCCACATACGGTGCATGAACACAATCACAGCCACACCAACCACCCACAACTGTGGAAGCAGTCAGTGTGATAATAAAAACTCCTTAGAAAGGAGGTGATCCAGCCGCACCTTCCGGTACGGCTACCTTGTTACGACTTCGTCCCAATCGCCGATCCCACCTTCGACGGCTCCCTAAACGAGTTTGAGCCACCGGCTTCGGGTGTTACCAACTTTCATGACGTGACGGGCGGTGTGTACAAGGCCCGGGAACGTATTCACCGCAGCATTGCTGATCTGCGATTACTAGCGACTCCGACTTCATGGGGTCGAGTTGCAGACCCCAATCCGAACTAAGACCAGCTTTAAGCGATTAGCTCACCCTCACAGGCTCGCTGCGCATTGTACCGGCCATTGTAGCATGTGTGAAGCCCTGGACATAAGGGGCATGATGACTTGACGTCGTCCCCACCTTCCTCCGAGTTAACCCCGGCAGTCTCTCATGAGTCCCCACCATAACGTGCTGGCAACATAAGACAAGGGTTGCGCTCGTTGCGGGACTTAACCCAACATCTCACGACACGAGCTGACGACAGCCATGCACCACCTGTACACCAGCCACAAGGGAAACTACATCTCTGCAGCGATCCGGTGTATGTCAAGCCCAGGTAAGGTTCTTCGCGTTGCATCGAATTAATCCACATGCTCCGCCGCTTGTGCGGGCCCCCGTCAATTCCTTTGAGTTTTAGCCTTGCGGCCGTACTCCCCAGGCGGGGCGCTTAATGCGTTAGCTACGGCACAGAAACCCCAAAAGGCCCCTACACCTAGCGCCCACCGTTTACGGCATGGACTACCAGGGTATCTAATCCTGTTTGCTACCCATGCTTTCGCTCCTCAGCGTCAGTAACTGCCCAGTAACCTGCCTTCGCCATCGGTGTTCCTCCTGATATCTGCGCATTTCACCGCTACACCAGGAATTCCAGTTACCCCTACAGTACTCAAGTCAGCCCGTATCGCCTGCACGCCCACAGTTAAGCTGTGGAATTTCACAGACGACGCGACAAACCACCTACGAGCTCTTTACGCCCAGTAATTCCGGACAACGCTTGCACCCTACGTATTACCGCGGCTGCTGGCACGTAGTTAGCCGGTGCTTCTTCTCCAGGTACCGTCACAAAACGCTTCGTCCCTGGCGAAAGGAGTTTACAACCCGAAGGCCGTCATCCCCCACGCGGCGTCGCTGCATCAGGCTTGCGCCCATTGTGCAATATTCCCCACTGCTGCCTCCCGTAGGAGTCTGGGCCGTATCTCAGTCCCAATGTGGCCGACCAACCTCTCAGTCCGGCTACCCGTCGCCGCCTTGGTAGGCCATTACCCCACCAACAAGCTGATAGGCCGCGGGCTCATCCTACACCGAAAAAACTTTCCACCACACACACTAAAGTGCGGTCCTATCCGGTATTAGACCCAGTTTCCCAGGCTTATCCCAGAGTGCAGGGCAGATCACCCACGTGTTACTCACCCGTTCGCCACTCGAGTACCTCCGAAAAGGCCTTTCCGTTCGACTTGCATGTGTTAAGCACGCCGCCAGCGTTCGTCCTGAGCCAGGATCAAACTCTCCATAAAAAATCAGAAAAAGAGTCTGATAACCTAGTCAAAAACTACAAAAGAAAAATCAAAGAGCAACACTTACTCAAAAACGATTAATCAAATGCAGAAAATAAAGGATCCACATCCCACTAATCAAGTAAGTATCAAAAATAATAAGTACATTGACACGCTATTGAGTTCTCACACAACACCACCACCCTGCTACTCAACACTTGTTATCAACCAAGTGCCTTTCAGCAAAGCAGCCAGACCGACTTTACACACCAAGTTACTTGAACACAAACCAGAACATTGTGTCGTTGATCACAACACCGCGAACCAGACTGCCACACAAGCAACCAGCGAAACCCACCCACAACAACCACCAACCACACAGTCAGCAGCCACCAAAGGCAAGCATCGGCCCTATAAAATTATCATCCATCCCCGCCAGACAAACAAAGCATAACAACCACCAGAAACAACATCCTGTGAAGTTATTTTCTCTGTCAGCCCCTCGCGGCGACTTGGATAAGCTTAAGCGATAAGTAAACACATTGCAAATTCGAGGTTTATTGCAAAAGTTTTTGCAGGTAAGGGGCGGTTTTGATTAACAACACCATGACGCATAATTCGACCAATGTTTGCGTGACAATCACGATCGGAACAGCTTCAAATCCCTCCGGGAACGCTAACGCAATCGGCATAACGACTAAGGAATTTCGAGCCACGCCGGAAAACACCGCCGCCACCCCATCGTCGACACGCAACTTCGTTACCTGTGCGGCAACAAGCCCGACCGTCACCATGACTGCGGCGAAGACAACATAGATAGCAACTGCCGGGACAAGCGCGCGGCTGTCACGGAACACATCTGCGCCGTACGTCGCGGTGATGGCGAATAACGTCACCACCATCAAGGGCACCATTGCTCCATCTACAGTGATTCGAGTTTGTCTGGCTATCCCTCCGACGCACCGATTCCGCCACGTGCGTTCACACCTCTGCACAAACCACGCAAGACCCAATGGGATCACCAACAACCCCACGACGGAACGCACTATTGGACCCATCGCCGCCTCAACGAACCCCGCCCCGATCAACCGCGGGAGTAGCAAACTGAGCAGCAACATCTGCAGCACAAACAGCAATGGGGTGATCGCCAATAACCGATGATTTGCAGCTCCGGCCAAGCCCGAAAATGGCACAACGTAGTCGATGCAGGGGGCCAACAGGACCAAAGTAATGCCGAGAAGAAGTGCCTGGTCACCACGCACAGGCTGGACTAAGACCCAAACAACACACGGCACGACGAGAAAATTTAATGCCACAATTACCGCGGTTAGCCGCGGGGCTAATCGCACCCGCCGCAGTGGTAGCGCAGAAAACGTCGACAGCATCAAAAGGCCAAGAGCCGGACCCACCAGCTTTTCCAGATCCCAGGGCGATACGAAAAGACCGAGCAGTATCGTCGCCACATAGAAAAGAACCTGGTGTTCAGCTAGGAAATCTATACACCGCTGTATCTGCTGTGCCACCAGGTTCTGAATCATCATTTCGCCGCTATATTTTCGCGATCAATTTTTGCTGTCTCATCCTCTTCGTCGTCAGCCATTTTAGTGATAACAGGCCAGCAGACCGTCCGGCCCATCAATCACCGCGATGTCCGTATTAAAGATCTCAGTAAGAATATGGTCTTTCATGACCTCTTCTGGAGTGCCGAACTCACAGATCTGACCGTCTTTCACCGCACAGATATAGTCCGCATAGCGTGCGGCGAAGTTAATATCATGCAGCACCAGGATAATGGTCCGCCCGAACTCAGGACCTACTTGTTTCAGGTGCCGCATCATCTCGACAGAATGCGCAATATCGAGGTTATTTAACGGTTCGTCGAGAAGCACATAATCAGTCTCCTGACACAACACCATCGCGACATACGCGCGTTGGCGCTGCCCACCCGATAGCTGGTCCAGGTAGCGGTTCTCCAGCGGAGTGAGATTCAGAAAGTCGATGTACTTCGAAATGATTTCTTCGTCGGCAGGCGTCAAACGACCTTTGGAATACGGGAAGCGCCCAAACCCGACGAGCTGACGCACCGTCAAACGCGTAATGAAATGATTCTCCTGGCGCAGAATGGACACAATGCGCGCCAAGTCTTTCGACTTCGTATTAAAGATATCGGCCCCGCCGACAGTGATCTCGCCGGAATCCGGCTGCAGTAGCCGCCCGATCATCGTGAGCAAGGTTGATTTACCCGCACCGTTCGGGCCCACGAGCGCGGTGATACCGCCGGCAGGAATCTCCAGATTCACCGGACCGATCTCAACGTCACTGCTATAGGCCTTGTGCAGGTTTTGGAGGGTAATCACAAGCGTCCCTTTCTCAAAATGACAAATAGGAAGACCGAGCCGCCAACCAGCTCGATGACGATCGAGACAACTCCCTGGGCATAAAAGACGTGGTTGAGCACGAAATACGCACCAGTGAGTACTGAAAATGCGGTCAATACCGCCATGGGGAAAATGAAACGGTGGTCAAAGGTATCGGCGAATTGATAAGCCAACGTCGCTACCAAAAAGCCGAGGAAGGTCATTGGTCCGACCAACGCCGTCGAGACCGCCATCAGCACCGATACCAAAATCAGCGTACCAATCGACCACATCTTGTAGTTCAGGCCCAGGTTCATCGCAGCGTCTTTGCCAAGCCCCAAAACATTCAACCTGCGCGAGAAAACGAACAATAGTCCGGCTGCCCCCAGGCAGAGCGGAATAGCTAATGGATAATATTCCGGATCAGCATTATTAACCGAACCAAACATTCGTGCGGTCAACACATCGAATTCGGACGGTGTGAGCAAGCGCTGCATGAACGTCGAAATAGAACCCAGACCGCCGCCGATGATGATGCCGACCAGCAGCATAGCGTGCATATTTGCATGCCTTCCGGTCAGCAACCAGGAATACAGAATCAACGAGAGCAAAATCATCACGACGATCTGGAACACGAACGTCGACAAAGTACGGGCGTTGTGCAGTCCGGCTGCGCCCAAGAAAAATACGGTGGAGGTATGAATCAGCACATATAGTGATTCAAACCCCATGATGGAAGGGGTAATAATGCGGTTATTCGTGACGGTATGAAAAGCCACCGTGGCCATGGCTTGGCAGATCGCGACCACCGCCATCGCGATCACGGAATTCATCCGCCGCTCGGCAATGAGCCAAAATTGCTCGGTGCCCACGGGCATCGGGTTCCCATAGGCCAAAAGGCCAAACCCGCAACCAGCAGCGATGACTGCGAGGACACCGAGAATAATCCAATACTTGCCGGCCGCAGCGGAATTTTGAAACGCAGAAGCGCTGCGTTCGCGTGGTTGTTGCCCTTGGTTCTCGCTTATGCGCCGTGCCGGACTCATGCCCTGCTCCACACGCCCCGACGGCTCAGGATTTCCCGCCTGCGCACGATCTTCTACGCGAGAAGTATGTCCGGATGCGTTATTTGTCTGGAGATTATCCACGGCGTGCCTGCCTAACAATCAGAGTGACAAAAACAATGGCACCAACAATGCCCAATATGACAGAAACTGGCATTTCGAATGGACTGATAATGGTACGTCCGATGAGGTCACACACCACCACAATGGCGATTCCGAGCAAGCAAACCCACGGAAGATTCGAACGCAAATCATCGCCGCGGAACATGGAGACCACATTCGGCACAATAAGGCCCAAAAATGGCAACGCTCCCACCACGACCGTCACGACGCCGGTGGCCACCGCGATCAAGGCAGTACCCGCCAACACGATCCGCGCGTAATTAACGCCAACGTTGGTGGCAATGTCTTCGCCAAGCCCGGCAACCGTCAAACGATCGGCGAAGAAGAAAACCGCAACAGCGATCGCGACAACCACCCACAGCACTTCATATTGGCCTTTGTATACAGACGTAAACGAGCCCATAAACCAAATGCCCAACGATTGCAGCATGTCGAATTGCAAGGCGAAAAATGTCGAGATCGACGAGACCACTGCGCCCAGCATGATGCCGATAATCGGAACTACCAACGATGAGCGCAGCGAAACCTTGCGCAAAAACAGGAAAAACACCATGGTGCCGACGAAGGCAAAAAAGACGGCACCAATCATGCGTTCAAGCACCGACGCCGTCGGGATGAAGTACATGACAAACAGCAGACCAAGCCCAGCCCATTCGGTGGTTCCGGTGGTGGTCGGCTCGACAAATCGGTTTTGTGTCAGTAGCTGCATGACCAAACCTGACATCGCCATCGCAGCACCTGCCAAAACCAACGCAATAGTGCGTGGCAAGCGCGTGATATAGAAGAAGTCCGAACCGTCAGCTGCTTCAAAGATGTTGTATTCGCCAACCATCAGTGATGTCACCAGCAACGCTGCAACGACGACGAAACCGACGGCCAATTTCCAGTCGAATAATTTCGTCCGCGTATGCGCGCGCCGTGGTTGGGTTCGCTGTCCCGACTCGCCCGTCGGCATGTTCGTGCCATCGGGGGTGCCAGGCGTTGTCGCGGTGGTCATGTCTTGTGCCTTCATTTCTTCATCATCTACCGATGCTCATGATCTACCAATGCTCATGGCAATGCCGAGGCTACGGTTTCGTAGCCTCGGCTGGCATTGTAGGTATCAGCGTGCGCATCATTCGACGAATGGTGACTATTCTCGCGGACGATCACGCACGCCTTCGAACGAGAGCGGGAGAATTACTTCTTCGCTGCTTCAAACGCGTCAGCGATGTCGTTCAGGATCTCGGTGTAGGTAATGATGGATTCATTGGTGTAGGTGTCTTCTGGTGCATAGACAATCTGTCCATCTTTGACCGCAGCGACGTTACGCAAAGCATCGGAGCCTTCAATCACGTCCTTCGCTGCCTGGTAGCCAGGTTCCAACCGCGCAGAAATTGCAGCGTCGCGGTCCAGTACGAACATCCAGTTTGGGTTAGAATCCGCGATGGCTTCTACGGAAATATCATCACCTTTGTGGTTCTGCGAGGCATCATCGACCTCGAGCGCAGGCTTCAAATCCAACATGTCGAAGACAGGTCCATACACACGGCCGAGGGAAGGAGCCACATAACCGATCTCGCCACCGGAAACGTTCAGTGCCATCACGCTAGATTCACCATCGTAGGCTTTCTTCGCGCGTTCGATAGCGGCATCGAATTCGTCGACGAGTTCTTGGGCGTCATCCTCATGCCCCAAGATTTCTCCGAGTCCCAGTGCGTGCCGACGCAGCTCCTCCGCAAAGTCCTCGTCGTCGCGAGGCTCAAACTCTACCAACGCAGCATCTGGGTTCAGCTGCTTGATGTCGTCGTAATGCGACTGAAAACGCTGCCCGTTGATGATGAGATCCGGCTGTGCAGCAACCAAAGCTTCCAGGTCCGGTTCGCGGTGCATACCCAGATCGGCGACGGAATCGTCCTCGCGGTAAGCGTCAACCGTGTGCGGCACCAGTTGCTTCGGAGCAGCAACGAGGTCTACTCCCCACTTTTCCAGGATCTCGAAAGAGCGGTTGTCAGTTGCGGCAATGGCCTTGGCGTTCTTCGGAACCTCCTGGGTGCCATGGTTATCTTCGATGGTGATGGTGTCACCGTCGGAGGCAGCATCCGACGAAGATTCTGCAGCGCTTGATTCTGCCGACGTCGTAGCATCTGCGTTGGTGCTCTCGGCATCATCAGTGGAACAAGCGGTAAGAACCAAGCTGGATAGAGCAAGTCCAGTGATTACGGTATTGCGGATCTTAATTGAAGCCATCTTCGTTCACTTCTCCTCGGGTGTAGCGTAAGTTCGCAACTCTGATAATTGCCTGTGTGAGCAAGTCGCAAACACACAGCCAAAGCTTAACCTTATTAAGCACGGGTTGACTTAACAAGGGTTGGCTGGACTACTACACCCCACGGTGGACAAAACACATTAGGAAATCGTTACTTAACCAGCATTTTCCTATGCTTTTCCAATCTTGCCCCCTACCCCCGCTAGTGATTTAAGCGACGTTGCGCTTGCCGACGCGCCATGCACCGTAGATTAAAGGAATTTGTAGGGGCAATCGCAGTACGCTCACCACGGCTTTTCGCCGTGACTGCCGCACCCACCGCCTCATCATTTCCACGTTTGCGGGAAACACTGCAACCAAAAACGCCGCCGAAGCATAACCTGCAATCGAGCGGGTATGGGATTTACGCAGCGCACATGCAAGACCAAGTTCCACTGCACCACTGACATAAGTAGCACACCGCGCAGAGACCGGGACCCACCCCGGAACAATCGAATCGAAAACCGCGGGGCGGAGAAAATGCAGTACGCCCGCGACACCAAAAATCCCACTCAGCCCACGAGCACCTGGGGTTATACCTTCACTAAGCCGATGGAACTGCCTACTCTTGCTGGTAGAGACACCCAACACGTTAGTTCTCCTATCCCGCGTCTTATTCATCTCCTTAAGTTAGCAAAATTGCTTCTTACAAATTGCAGACTCATCTTCGTATTTTCCACGCTTCTATTCGTCGTTTAGCCCCCTTGTGTTCACAGCACAAAAGTGTAGTTTTAGGCTGTTACCGTAATCATTTTCGTGAGTAAGTTCGAGGATTCTCTCATGTCTACATCTCAGCCGGCGACAGACTCCGGCACCACAGCAGACGAAACCGGGCCAAATACCGGTTCCGCAGCCTTCTTCGGCCACCCACGCATGCTGGCCAACCTGTTTTTCGTGGAAATGTGGGAGCGTTTCTCCTTCTACGGAATGCAGATCATCCTGGTCTACTACCTCTACTACTCCGTCGCCGACGGCGGATTGGGCCTCGATAAAGGCGCCGCCACCGGTGTCATCGGCGCATACGGTGGCATGGTCTACCTGATGGCCATCGTCGGCGGATATCTAGGCGATAAAGTCTGGGGCCCCGAGCGCACACTGTTTTATTCCGCTATTGCGATCATGGCGGGCCACATCGCACTGTCCATCATCCCAGATGTCAGCGGTGTCGTCATCGGCCTGATCCTTATCGCCGTAGGCTCCGGTGGTCTGAAGACCAACGCATCCGTCCTGGTCGGCTCGCTCTATGACCTGAAAGACACCCGCCGTGACGCTGGCTTCACCATCTTCTACATGGGCATCAACATCGGTGCGCTGCTGGGCCCCTTAGCGACGAACTTCGCCTGGGATGTTTCCGGTTTCCACTTGGGATTTGGTATCGCGGCCATCGGTATGGCACTCGGACTCATCCAGTACTGGTTCACCCGGAAAAACCTGCCAGCCAGTGCTCACCACGTGTCGAACCCAGCGTCGCCCGCAGAAAAGAAGAAGGCACTTGCTGCAACCATCGCGTTTATCGTTCTCGTCGTCGTCATGGTCTGGGTCGGGCTCATCACACCAGGCAACATTGACACCTGGGTGATCGGACTAATCGCAATCTGTGCCATCGTGCTGTTCGTGATCTTGTTCCGCAGCGACAGGACCAACGAAACCGAGCACTCCCGTGTCAAGTCTTTCGTTCCCCTGTGGTTCGGAAGTGTGCTGTTCTGGTCGCTCTACCAACAACAGTTCACCGTCATGGCGGTCTATTCCGATACACGTTTGAACTGGAATATCTTCGGGATGGAGCTCAAGCCCGGGCTGTTCAACTCCATCGCGCCGTTGTTCATCATCATGTTCGGCACACTGTTTTCCGTCATGTGGACCAAAATGGGCGAAAAACAGCCCACTATTGTCACCAAGTTTGCACTCGGTCTATTGGGTGCAGGTATCGCTTTTGCCATCTTCCTGTTCCCTAGCGGACAAGCAATCGTCAACGTGGGATGGCTAGTGGGTGTTCTGTTCGTGATCACGCTAGCCGAGCTGTGCATCTCTCCAACCGGCACCTCGCTGGCCACGAAACTGGCACCAGATGCCCACAAATCCCAGATGATGGCACTGTTCTGGACATCACTGGGTATGGGCACTGCCATCGCTGGATGGCTGGCCCAGTTCTACAGCGAAGAAAACGAAGTCGTGTACTTCTCCATCATGGCAACCGCATCATTGATCGGTGGTTTCGCGATATTCTTCGCACGCAAACCAATTCTCACCATGATGCGTGGAGTACGCTAATTTCCGGCATTACTGGTCTGCGCGAATGGCCAACAACGCATAAGTAATAAGCCAATGCGTGGCCATGAAATCGCCGTCGACAAGCTGCTTTTCCACACTTGCCAGCATCTCTGGCGTGTGCTCAGTAATGAACTCCTGCGCTTGTTGGTCCAAATGCGGGGCCAACTCGCGCAACATCCACGCCCGTGACAGCGTGAGGCCAAACAGGTGCGCTAACTGACCATCACTCGGATCCAAAACTTCCGGGGTGTAGGTCAGAAAAGTCAGCGCATCTTGTTGCGCAGGCAAGAATTTTTCTAGCCAAGCACTGAACTCTGTCTCTTTCAGTACACGCGAAAGCAATAACATTTCGCACAAGGCATTCGATAGGAAGTCGCTACCAGACAACTCCCACTCCAGCGGATAGTCACGATCATCCAGGAAAAGCCTGCGGGCCGCGTCGGCAAGCACCGCAGCGAGTTCGCCACGCCCCATCGCTTCGGCAGCATCGAGCATGAGGAAAAGATTAAACGCAGTGTTGTAATGCATGCCGTGCCTAATCGGATGACTCAGCGCAGAAACCCACGTGCTGATGTGCTTTTCGGTGAGCTCTACCAGCGGGAGAAATTCCTCCCGGCCGGAACGCCGCGCAAGCTGCAATAACCAGGCACGACCGTAGGGCTGCTCAAAACTAGGATCTTTGAGCAAATAATCATATTCGACCTGCAACGCGTGCTTGTCCCACCTCTGCTCCAAGATGTCGTGCAGGCGTTTGCGTGCCTCCGGCGATATTTCTTCTTCTGCCAACAACCACACCGCGGAATATTGCATATGCACGCTCGAGTGCCAGTCGAAACAGCCCCAGAAACTCGGGTGCTGCGTACGTGGTCGCACATCGCAGTCGACGGCGGAAGTGCTGATGTGCATATTGACGGCAGGAAATTCCTGCTCAAGGACCTCCGCGATACCGCGGGCCCACTTTTCTGCAAACTGCCCCAATGATCCTGTGGCAAATAGTCCGGGAGTCGAATCAGTCATAGGTCACAGTATGCCGAAAGTTTTCGAGCTGTGCCCTAATGGCTATACACCAGATCCCATCATTTCTAGTGGGTTTGAGGAAACCCGGCGAGGTGATGATCGGGCCGAGTTGGTGGTGAAGCTTGCGGGCTAAGTGCCTGCCTTTGCGTGATATGCGCGCACGCGCTTGGCGTATTCAGTGAACTGTTCACGATCCCAGGGGTCTAGATAAATCGCTACTTCGAGCACATCCAGCCACTGCTCGCTGATCATGATGTCTTCAGCAATAAGTGCGTCAATGGCATATTCGAACGATAGGTCGAATTCTCCTCCGTTATTATCATCAATCGCATTTGGCGTCTGAAATTCTTGTAGGTAATCGGTTAAGAATCTTTCCCACAGTTCCTTTAGTTCGCCGTTGGCATCATCGGCTGCATCGTCGGCACTGATCCCGTAGATCGATGGTGTCATGCCTATTACCTGCCCCTCAAGAAAAATCTGTCTTCGCTAAATTGTCTTCCCCTGTTTTTCAGAACCGGCTGCGTCCCAGTCCCTCCAAGCTAACAGAGGGACAAGTAGCAAAGAGCGATGATATTCACCCCGTCGCGGCGCCGATCAGACTTCCCATCGCAGGTAATCATGCCTCGGGTACGCACGTGCTTGGTGCATTTTTGCAAATAGGCGCGCTGAAAGCGGCCTTTTTTGTTCACTATTTG
The DNA here is from genome assembly GCF_058182015.1 of Corynebacterium sp. LaCa_70. Lineage (NCBI taxonomy): Bacteria > Bacillati > Actinomycetota > Actinomycetes > Mycobacteriales > Corynebacteriaceae > Corynebacterium > Corynebacterium sp. LaCa_70. Next base: position 680,092 of record NZ_CP190914.1, on the reverse strand, counting down.
CAAAAATGCACCATACACCGTCACGACGAACAGGTAAACTCCTGAGATTAACCCAGATCTGTGGAAGATCATGACATATATGGAAGATATTTGGAAGATGAATACCCCCCCCACGTGCACGCTACTGCACAGTTAGCATAACCGCAGTACACATGATGTTTATATGAGAAAAGCCCAGGTTATCGCTAACCTGGGCTACCCCCTTTTTGTGGAGCTGCCGGGACTTGAACCCGGGTCCTTCGTTGCTTCGCCAGGGCTTCTCCGTGCGCAGTTCGCGCATGATCCTTACTCGACCCTCCGACTCGCACGAACACGTCTCGGAAGATGGGTCCAGCCATCAGTGAGTGTCCCTACTGGCCCTGATGACTCAGCCAGAAGGCAAGCTCTTTAGTCGATGCCAGATTCCAAGCCAAGAGCATAACTTGGGCTGACAGACACGCGGTCGCTGCAGCTTAATTAGGCAGCGAGGGCGTAGTCACGCTGAGAGGTCTTCTCTGCGTTTATTGTATTTGTAACGCCGCTTACGGTGGCCGTTACCTTACACCGGCACGCTTCCCCTGGCTCAACAGACGAAGTCGAAACCAAATCAACCCCGTTGTCAGGGAAACCCTTGTAAGCGATCAGACTACACCTGATTGTCGGCTACGTGCAAGCTTACGACTACACGAACCGCAAAGCATACTCGCTCTTGCCTACGGCCACATGCAGATTCGTCAGTTCGTTAGCATGAACCAATGCGCACGAAACTTTTCCTCGCTTCTTCGCTAACCACCGTCCTGCTGCTCGCGGCATGTGCTGGGCCAGACAGTTCCAGTGAACGCCCGGCAACAACGGAGTCAAACGGAACAGCTGAATCAACCGGGGCAACTCGAACAACCGGGGCAAGTTCTGCAGAAGCTGCGCCTGCACATTCCTCATCCGACACGCAACAAAGCCGATTCCCCACCGCAGAAAATGACGCGGCAGAGCTGTTGGAAGGCATGACGGTCAGCAACCTCGTCGACAAGAAATCGCAGGACATCGCACATAAGGCGCTCACCGATGCAGATGTGCCGCAGGAAAGTATCGACGGTTTCTTCCGGCTTGTCGACGAATTCAATCACGCCGTCCCCACCGATAGCCTCATCAACGACGGATTCACCAACTACGGAACGCAAGACCCGGACTATGACGTCGAAGCAATCACCACGGCCTGGCAGCAGCATCACGCCAATTATGCGGGCACGAACTGTCGGATCAACACCTTTACGCTGGCGGATTCGTTGTTCACTGTCGACGATCAGGACAACCCAAACGAGTCTTTGCTGTTTATCGACCAGGAGTCGCTAAACAACGCGCCAGGAGAAATTCTGGACGAGCAAGAACGTCGAAAGTTCGCTGCGTTCTACAGCAATATCCCGACAACATCTGCACTGAACCCGTCGCAGCACATCGCCGATATCCAGGCACATTTCGACGAGCGCGGCATCGAATTCGCAGACACCGATGCGCGTGTGATCTCAATGTTCTCGCACGATACCCTGACCGAGCCGGCAACGTTGTTCATTGGGCACACCGGCGTCGCGGTACCGCTGGACGACGGCTACCTGTTTCTAGAAAAAATCGCTTTCGACATGCCGTACCAAGCCATCACCGTGCGGGATATGCAGCAGCTCAACGACTATTTAATGCACAAATACGACGATGGACCAGGGCTAGAATATGGCCGGCCCATCATCTTCGATAACGACGAAGTCATCGACGGCATGCGCTTTGCCAGGCGGTAGTAGCCGAGCTAGCCAAATTAGCTAGCTCAAGACCAATCGACCAGTAACGTCGTCCAGTCTCACCACACCTTCCGAAAATGTCCTGGTTAGCAGAGGGTATCGGTGTTTTTATCCCCGTTGACGTATTGCTGCAGCGCGTATGTGATCGCGGTGACGTATTCGGTAGCACCAACCGGATCCGGGTGGATGCCGTCCTCGCGCAACGCCCCTGGGGTGTGCATCGCGTGGGTGCACCAGTCCGCAATATAGACATTGTCGTAGGTCTCAGCGGCCTCGATGATTTGCTCGCGGGCTCGCGGCATCCAGGATCGATCACCATACGGCAGAACCATCACGACGGTGCGGTCGTCACCCATGATCTCCATCATCGAAGCGACCTCGCCCGGATGGGCCTCGCTATTGGTCCCGAATCCGAGGACCACCGTATCGCGCAGCAGCCCTTGCGAGGCCAGAGAGGATGCAACTTGCACACCCACTCCCCACGCACGGGAGACATCCGCATCAACATAAATGCCCGGGAATTCTTCGGTCAACGCCATCAACGACGCCAGCATCACCGAATCACCGATGGCGGTAATTTCGTCACCGGCGGGCATGCTGCGATCGGAAACGTCTTTCTTATTTGGCTTATCTTTCGATTTGCCACTTTCGCCAGAACTGCCCGCGGAGCTGCTGTCGTTGCTGCTTTTCGCGCCGTCGCTTTTGTCAGTATCTGTAGTTTTGGCATCTGTATTTTTGGCATCGCCAGTTTTTGCATCACCAGTTTCAGCATCGCCAGCGTGCTCCTGCATCTCTTGGCGTTGCTGCCGGTTCTGTTCAGCGAGCGCATCCAAATCTTGCTCCAGCTGCGTTTTATCTGATGAATTCACCACCGCGTAGGCGGTTCCACTCACCGAGCCAACGGTAAGCACGAGCCCGGCTATCCAGGCGACAGGCGCTTTGGGCGACGTCGACGTCGTACTGGAAGCCGAAGCCGTGCGTGGACGGTGCGCCCAGATAACCGCGAAGACTGTGCCATAGCCCTTGCGCCGGAACGGGTTTTCTATCCAGCGGTAGCTCAATTCAGACAACCCTAGCGAGATCACCACAGCTAAAAGGCCCCACCAGACAGCATTCCCATCCAGTGTCTCTTCTGGCGCCAGCTCCCGGATAATCATAATGACCGGCCAGTGCCACAAATAGATGGAAAACGAGCGCTGGCCTAGATAACGCATGAGCGGGAATTCGAAGACCCACCGCAGCGGCACGACCTCATAAACTACTGCATAGATCATTCCGGCGCCTGCCAGGCTAGTGATAAACAGCCCGCCCCAATACGGGAAATTGCCGTCATCGGCCATCACAAACAGCTGCACCACATAGACTGCCGTAGCTACCAGGCCGATCAGCGACGCCGCGAACCGCGGACGCGTTAGCTCTAACACCGGCCAGGAATCGCGATTCGGATCAGCCTTGCTGGTAGTCAGCAACATCGCCAATACAGCGCCGATCAACAAGCCAAACGCATGGGTATCGGTGCCGTAATACACGCGAGTGGGATCAGCATCCGGGGAATACACCACCGCCATGGCAACCGCCGAAGCGACCGCCGCCAGCAACGATGCCAACGCAATATGCAATCGCTTCCGCGCACCCCACACAGCCAGCAACGCGAACAATGCTAAAGGCCACAGCACGTAGAACTGCTCTTCTACTGCCAGTGACCAATAGTGCGCAAAGACTTCAACCTCGCTGTCAGCAAAATACGAAGCAGACGTCGCTATCTGCGTCCAGTTGCTGACGAAAAACAGTGAACCCAAAAATTGCGTGCGGATATTGACCGCAAAATCGCCCCCAATAACACCGACGATCGCGGTGCAGATCACGAGCACGACGATTGCCGTCGGCATGATCCGGCGCAGCCGACGAACCCAAAAATCCTTCAGATTCACCGTGCCGGTGGTGTCATATTCGCGCAACAACAACGAAGTGATCAAAAACCCCGAGAGCACGAAAAACATGTCGACGCCCAAATAGCCACCGGGTAATGCGTCACCAAAGAAGTGATAGATCACGACGGCTGCGACAGCCAAGCCGCGCAAACCATCTAAGCCAGGAACTTGCCGCAATCTCGCACGCGTTTGAGACATGGGTGAAAGACTACCTGCTTTAAGCGTTAATTCCTTTGACGCGGCGCCCCAGTTCACGAGAAACTTCGCGGTTGATGTCGCGGCGTTTAATATCCTCGCGCTTATCGCGGTTGAGCTTGCCTTCTGCAAGGGCAATCTCACATTTAGCCTTACCGTCTTTCAGATAAACATTCAGCGGGATCAGCGTACGAGAACCATCGCGGACTTGCCCCATCAGCTTGTCAATCTCGCGGCGGTGCAGCAACAGCTTGCGTGTGCGCTTCGGCGAGTGGTTTGTCCAATGCCCCATGGAATATTCCGGGATGTGCAGGTTGCGCAACCAAATCTCATTTTTGTCCAGAGTGGCGAAGGCGTCGACAAGCGAAATTTTTCCTTCGCGCATGGCTTTAATCTCGGTGCCTACCAGCACCATCCCGGCCTCATAAGTATCGAGAATCTTGAAATCGTGGCGTGCCTTGCGGTTGGTTGCCAGCACCGCTGAATTAGCCGCCGCCGCGTTCTTTTTCGCCTTGTTGCCCTTTTTCGCCATAACAGCTGCAATCCTACTAGTTTTACTTGCGCACGTAGGAGCGCAGCGTGATATAGGCGGTAATACCGGAAAAGAGCATGCCGACGACGGCAACAGCGGGGAAACTAGCCCAAATATCGCGGGTGCGAATCGGTGCGATCAATTGTGATTCGTACAAACCGGCCAACGATGGATCCACGATCGAGAACTTCGCAGCAAACAAACCCACCCCGGCAACGATGGCACCCAGCAAGGTCGCCAGCATCGCCTCAATCACGAATGGCGCCTGGGTGTACCAACGGGAAGCACCCACGATGCGCATGATGGCGATTTCTTCCCGACGGTTAAATGCCGCGATTTGCACCATGTTGGCGATCAAGAGAATCGCAGCCACCGCCTGCACCACAGCGAGAAGGAACGTCGCATTCCGGATGGTATCCAGGTTGTCCGTGGCCCCGCGGACGTCTTCGACCTGGTCGATGACACTACCGACCTGCGGCAGGTCCCGGATTGGGTCCAGCGGGCTGGTATCGGTCGGATCCGTCAGCCGCACGTGCAGTGCGGCAGGCAGAGCATCCGGTGAGGTCTCTTCCACTAACACCGGGTCAGTTTCGCCAAATACTTCTACGAAACGCTCATACGACTGCGCTTGCGAGCGGAAAATCACCGACTCTACGCCCTCTTCTGACTCTAGAGCCTGCTTGACCTCACTACAGGCCTGCGAGGTGCAGTCTTCATCAGTCGTCGAGATTTCTTCATCCAACTGCACCATCACTTCTACGCGCTCAAGATAAATGTCTTTGGTATCCGACGCCATCATCGACACCAAAACACCGGCGGTGACCAGGCTTAGCGAAATCGCGGTGGTAACAATCAGCGCAAAAGCCATGGTGAAGTTGCGGCCCAGACCTTTGAACGACTCTTTGAGCACAAAACTCAGCTTCATATCTTTCTCCTGCCCTTCCGGGCTGTACTTGCAGGCGGTAGCGGCGCTACCACCCAGCTACCGCGATTCGCCGTAAACACCATGGGCTTCATCACGCACGATTGTGCCCAGGTTCATCTCGATCACACGTTGGCGCATATCGTTGACGGTGCGCGCATTGTGCGTAGACATGACGACGGTAGTGCCTTTCGCGTTGATCTGCCGTAGCAACGTCATGATCTCGTCAGCGGTATGCGGATCCAAGTTGCCAGTTGGTTCGTCGGCAAGCAACAACAGCGGGCGGTTCACAAACGCCCGGGCAATGGCGACGCGCTGCTGCTCACCACCCGAAAGCTCATTCGGCATGCGATGAGCTTTCGCATCCAGCCCAACCATTTCGAGCGCCTCCATGGTGCGCTTTTTGATGCGTTGCGGGCGCTCGCCAATGACCTCCAAGGCGAATGCCACATTGTCGTAGACATTCAGTTTGCTCAGCAGACGGAAATCCTGGAAGACATACCCGATGCGCTGGCGCAGCTTGTTCACCTCGCCGCCCTTGAGCTTGTTAACGTGGAAATCCGCGAAATGGATGTCGCCTTTGGAGACATTGGTATCGCGAATAAGCAACTGCAAAAACGTCGACTTGCCTGACCCAGACGGGCCGATCAAGAAAACGAACTCGCCCTTGTCGATCTGCAGATCGATCCCATCCAGCGCCGGCCGCGTTGATGTTGGATATTCCTTGGAGACCTTATCGAAAGTGATCACAACTAACACTCTAACCACAGTGGCAACTGATGGGTAGTGCACTAATTCTCGACAAGCACCACCGACAGATATATCGTGAAATAGATCACCGAATCATATGATCTGCATGATCGGCGTGATCGGCAATCAGACCAACCACAGATTGGCCATGAACCATGAATGCAACCGAGGCACACAAAGCCGGAAAAGCTGACAAAGCTGATCAAACTGATCAAGCTTCTGCGGCCAGCCAGGACACAGCGCCATCATCGAGTGGCGGGGCCACGAAAGTAAAGGACAAAAAGAAACACAACACCGGCGGCAAGGCCGGGGAATCTGCAGGCGGTTTTCTTGGCCTGATCGAAAAAATCGGTAATAAACTACCGAACCCATTTTGGCTATTCGTCATCCTCGCCGGTCTGGTCGCAATCACCAGCTGGATCGGCTCGACGATTGGCATGACCGCCACGCAACCTGATTCTGGCGACACCGTCGAGGTAGAAAACCTGTTGACCACCGAGGGAATCCAACGCATGGTCACCGATGCGGTGGAAAACTTCACCAGCTTCCCTCCGCTCGGCGTCATCTTGACGGTGATGCTGGGTGTAGCAGTTGCTGAGCATTCTGGATTGCTGAGTGCTCTGGTGCGGTCCATGGTCGCGAAAGTGGGCCCGAAGGTACTGACGTTTACCCTCGCTCTCGCTGGCGTTACTGGTTCGGTGGCCTCCGATGCGGTTTATGTCATTCTGATTCCACTGGGCGCAATGTCGTTTCATGCGCTTGGGCGCTCACCTATCGTGGGCGCGATGGTGGCGTTCGCCGCATCGTCGGCAGGCTTCAACTCTTCGTTGATCCTGAACATCACCGACCTCTTGCTGGCAGGTATTTCCACCCCGGCCGCGCAACTAGTCGACGAAAACTACGATGTTTCCCCACTGGCGAATATCTTCTTCGTCATCCCATCCGCGGTGGTACTGGCGCTGATCATTACTGCCGTGACCGAGTTGTTCGTGAACAAACGCGCACACGATCTGGTCGATCATGACGAAATCGATTACTCCGAAGTCTCGTTCGACAACGCCGCCGGTGGTAATGCCGCCGGTGGCGGTGATACCTCCGATAACGGTGGCACCTCCGATGATGACGATAACGACACCAGCAGTGGCGATGCCCGCGACCAGCTCACGCTTGCCGCACACGAAAAGGCTGGATTGCGTGCGACCGGCATCGCCTTGCTGGTGATGCTCGCGGCTTATTTTGCCTTGTTGTTCATCCCGGGATCCCCGCTGGCCGGCCCAGACGGCGAAACCATGGATTCGCCACTCATTCGCTCCATCGCGGTACCCATCGCCGGAGTATTTTTCCTGTGCGGAATCGTCTACGGCTTGGTATCCAAATCCATCACCAGCTCCGGCGATATCCCAGAATTCATGGCCGCTGGTCTGAAAACCATGCTGCCAATGATCGTGTTGTTCTTCGCCGTCGCGCAGTTTTTGGCATGGTTTGAATGGTCCAACCTGGGTGTGTGGACCGCGATTACCGGCTCCGAGCTGCTCAACCGAGCAGACCTACCACCATTCTTATTATTCGCTGGTGTGGTCATTTTGGTTGCACTGCTCAACCTGTTTATTACTTCGGGTTCCGCGCAGTGGGCCTTGATGGCTCCGGTTATTGTTCCGATGCTGATGTATGTCGGCATCTCGCCGGAAGTCAGCCAGATGCTGTTCCGTATCGGCGATAGCCCGACAAACATCATCACGCCAATGTCGCCGTACTTCGCACTGGCACTGACCTTCCTGCAGCGTTATTACAAGCGCTCCGGCGTCGGCACCTTGATGTCACTGGCACTGCCGTATTCGATCTCAATGCTCGTCGGCTGGTTTGCATTCTTCCTGATCTGGTACTTCCTGGGCATCCCGCTGGGCCCTGGATCGCCAATGGAATACCCGGCAGCTACTCACTAGCTTGTTCGGCGGTGTCGTCCCCGCTGTCCCCTGCGGCCTCCGACATACGCCACCGGATGGCAGATTCTAAAAAGCCATCGATATCGCCATCCAGTACCTTGCCGGGATCCCCCACCTCATGGTTGGTGCGCAGATCTTTCACCATCTGGTACGGGTGCAAAACATACGAGCGCATCTGGTTACCCCACGAGGCATTACCACCCGCGCCGAGCGCATCCAGCTCGGCGCGTTCTTCTTTCCGCTTACGCTCCAACAATTTCGCCTGCAACACACGCATCGCAGAAGCTTTGTTTTGAATCTGTGATTTCTCATTCTGGCAGGTCACCACGATACCGGTAGGCACGTGGGTCAACCGCACCGCCGAGTCAGTGGTGTTCACCGACTGCCCACCCGGCCCCGAGGAGCGGTAGACGTCGGTACGAATCTCAGAATCCGGCACCTCAATGGAGTCGGTCTGTTCCACGACCGGTAACACCTCCACCTCCGCGAACGAGGTTTGGCGGCGCGCTTGGTTGTCAAACGGGGAAATCCGGACCAAACGGTGCGCGCCTTGTTCCACAGACATCGTTCCGTACATGTATTCTCCGTGCACGACGAAAGTCGCGGATTTAATGCCGGCTTCCTCGGCATAGGAAACATCATAGATTTCCACCTTGTGGCCTTTGCGCTCTGCCCAGCGGATATACATGCGCATCAACATTTCTGCCCAATCCGCAGCATCCACACCACCGGCACCCGAGCGAATAGTGACCACGGCTTCACGCTCGTCATACTCACCAGCCAGCAACGTGGTGATCTCTAGGGCATGAATGTCTTCTTCCAGCGCCGCCAATTCTTCATCGGCAGCAACCATCGCTGCTTCGTCTCCACCTTCGGCGGCTTCTTCGTCGGCAAGCTCATACAGCACCGGAACATCATCCAGGCGCTGGCGTAAATATTTCAGCTTGCGCAATTTCGCCTGATTGGCCGACAGCTCGGAGGTGATCTTTTGGGCGTGGGCGGGATCATCCCACAGGCTTGGATCCGCAGCTTTGTCCTCAAGCTCGCGTACCCGCTGCTGCAGATACTCGGGGTCGGCCACCTGCTCGATTGAGGCAAGCGTGGTGGTGAGCTCTTTGACTACCGCTGCTTTATCCGATCGCATAACTTTCCAGCCTACTCAATCACCGATGGAATCATCGAGCAGATTCGGCCGGGTGACGGAATTTTCCGACGCCGTGTTTTCAGGCAGAATGGTGGCCATGAATTCGCCCGCAGATTCTGCCTCCGACGACCCACAACTCGAGCTCAACAAGGCCATCGACGCCACCGCCAAAGCATTCATGGTGGCACACGTCAGCGACGATGACGGCCAGCTGGCCCAAGCGCTTGTGCTCAATGCCGGGCGCATCGCATGGCGCTTGCGCGAAAAAGGCCTGGACCAAGACACCAAGACCTCCATTTCCGACGTCGTGACCAACGCCGACCACGCCGCCGAGCGTTTCATCGCCACGGTGTTAGAAGGCATCCGGGCAGAAGACGGCATCGTCGGTGAAGAAGGGGCACGGACGAACAGCACATCCGGACGTAATTGGGTGATTGACCCAGTCGACGGCACCTATAATTTCGCCTCCGGCTCGGATTATTGGTGCTCCGCATTGGCCTTGGTGCGGGGCACAGCAGACGATCCCGACGAGATCATCACGGCCGCCGTGCACCGCCCGGCGATGGGCTACACCTGGTTTTCCGGCGCTGGCCTGCACACCACCCGCGACGGCGATGAACTCGCAGCAATTAACAACCGTAGCCTGGGCACTGCCTGCGTGGGCACCTATTTACACCCAACCTGCATGGCAGATGAAGCTACCCGAAGCGCGTGGCATGCCGTGCTCAGCAAGGCCGCTACCCTGCGCATGCTCGGCGCAGGATCGGTCGATCTAGCCTCGGTTGCCGACGGCACCTTACACGCCTGGATGCAGCACTCGGTGCCAGCCTGGGACTGGTTACCCGGCAAGGCTTTAGTAGAAGGAGCAGGTGGCACGACCGCCACCCGGGTGGCAGGCGGAGTGCGCTGGCATATAGCAGGCAATGAACAGACCGTCGCGGAGATTGTAGAAATTCTGAAAGGCACGAACAATGACTAACCCCACCAGCCCTAGCCCCACTGGCTCTGCATACGCGGAGGATCTTGCGCTGGCACTGGAGCTAGCTGACCGCGCAGATGGTGTGACTTTGCATCGCTTTAACTCCGCCGACCTGCAGGTACAGTCCAAACCGGATATGACCCCGGTCAGCGACGCTGATATTTCCTGCGAGGAAATGCTACGCGAGCATTTGGGCGGCGCACGCCACAAAGATGCCATTCTCGGCGAGGAAATGGGCGGCACCCCAGTATTTTCTGGGCGTCAGTGGGTCATCGACCCGATCGACGGCACCAAAAACTACGTCCGCGGCGTGCCGGTGTGGGCGACGCTCATTGCTTTGCTTGTCGACGGCGAGCCCGTCGTCGGTGTGGTTTCTGCCCCGGCGCTGGGGCGGCGGTGGTACGCGGCCAAAGACCACGGTGCTTTCCGGCGCGTCTTCGATTCTGAACCGGACCCGTTATCGGTTTCCGAGGTGCGTGAATTGGATGATGCCTCGGTGTCGTTTTCCTCATTGGCAGGCTGGCAAGAACGCGACAAGCTCGGCAATTTCGTGGAATTGAGCGAGAAAACCTGGCGATTGCGTGGTTTCGGCGATTTCTGGTCTTATTGCCTGGTTGCCGAGGGCGCTGTCGATGCCGCTGCGGAACCAGAAGTATCGCTGTGGGATTTAGCAGCGCTGGACATCATCGTGCGTGAAGCCGGTGGGAATTTCACCAGCCTTGATGGCAAGCGAGGCCCACACGGTGGCTCGGCGGTAGCAACCAATGGTCACCTGCACGAGTCCGTGTTGGGCCTGCTGGGTTAAGGAACCCTGAGTTAAGGACACCTGAGTTAAGACAGCCTGGGTGCGTTAGTTTTCCGGCAACTGGAAACCAGCACCGACGCCACCATGCGCGTCCAGGTCAGCGAAGATGGTGTTGGCATCGCTGGCCATGGTTGGTACATGCAGGAATCCCTGGAGTGGGCTCCGGCACGACAAATCCAGACCCGTGGGGTTGGCCCCACCGGAAATGATGCCGACCAAACGGTTGCCTACCAGCAGCGGCCCACCGGAATCTCCGAGACTCGCGCAGACCTGATTGAACTGAATCCCCTCGGCATCGCCGTAGTGGACGCCGCAGGTGTGGCCGGTAGCAACGCCGTTTTTGCAGACCTGGTCACCAAATCGTGGTCCGACACCGATCTCGTCGACGGTGACGTTGTTGTAGCTGCGGGTAACTTCCGCATTGGATCCAAATTCGATCACGGAATAATCGTGACGCGCATTGGAGGCCACGATGGTGCCGGAGTTGCCTACCTGCCACGAATCAGCTGAGGCAACGTAGTCGCCTTCCGTACCACAGTGCCCAGCGGTAATACCGACCTTGTGCCCTTGCGCATCGGTGCCCGCAACCGCGAGCGTGCAGATCCCCGAGTCGCCGACGAACAGCGGTGTGCCGGGGCCATACAGCGATGTGCCCTGCGAGAGATACTCATTTGATTCTTCCGGGATGCGCGGCGCATCGAACCAGGATCCAGGTACTCGGTGCAAGACGAAATCTTCGGTGGGTTTGCCTGCCAGGATCTTCGACAAGGGATCATTCACCCAGCGCATATTGGGATCAATAGCAGGATTTTCGATGATTGCCGGGCGCTCCCCGATGCCGTCGTAGTCGTTGCTTGCATCGTCTTTGCCGACAGAGCCGTTGTCATCAACGGCATGATCGCCACGTGCCTCAGCGGCAGGGACCTTGTCGACGGACGCTGCACCGATACCGCTTGCCGACGCCTGCGGGCCCTGCGGGCTCCGGTGCTGCGGTAGCGCGCTGGCGATCTGCTGGTCGATAGCATCGGTGATCTCTCGGTCTAGCTCCGGGGTCTGGATCCCCCACTGCTGCAACTGGCTACGGGCATTTTCGACGAATCCGGCAGAATCAACCACTGGACCTTCTTCGATGGTCTTGCGTGCCTCGTGATACGCCCCGGCGCGCTGGTCCCAAGGTTCGGCATGCGCGGTGGCAGCTCCTGTTAATAGGCCGGTCATGCACGTTGCCGCCGACGCAACGATGGCGGTGAACTTACGCTTCCCGCTACTGCGTGTATTCACCGACACCGACTGTGCACTGTGCTGCTGTACTTCACGGTATTGCGCTGCTCGCTGCACCGCTGGTCGTCCTCGCACGAATCATCCTCTATTCTGCTCGCTCAGGCTAATTCTTTTCTGTCTCATGGTGGCATGGAGTTCCAGTAATCTGGTGGGAATTGATCAGGTCGTTGGATGATAGTTACCAAACGTTTATTACCTGTGTGCGCGAGCTGGGACGACGCTTGTATTCACTGCATGGGCCACCCCCATACGTGCAGTTAGTCCACGATCTTTTCCGGATCCCCGAGCCGCTCGCCAAGCCCCACCAGCACGGCAAAAACCGCAGCCAAAGCAAGTGAAATACCTGACCAGAACGGGTACAACTTGGGCCCAGCTGCCTTGGCCAGCAACGCGCCTAATAGCCCACCCAAGGTGTTGGCCAGGAGATCATCAATAGAGCTTCGTCCGACTGAAAACGCGTATTGTGCTAATTCGATACTGAAACTACACAGCGCAGCCAATACGGCAACTTTCCATACGCTTGCCCACCCAGTCCGCGATCCACCGCGCACTCGGCTGCTTCCCCGACGCGAACTTCCCGTGGCAAACACAATGAACAACAACGCACCAAAGGGAATGAATAAAGCGGTATTTCCGCCATACTCGAAGACACTGAGGAACCAGTTCGATGACGAGCGCCAGACATCGAGTGGTTCCAGGATGATCTCACGGACCCGTTGGTTGTCCGGGTCCCAGAGATAACCGATCTGATAGAAGCTTTTCAACAGAGTTAAAGCAATAACGACGGCCAACCAGGCCAGAAACGCGATTCGGTGCAGAGTTTTCATTAGTCTTTATTGTCGTTTTCCGGGCTGCGGGCGGAAACCTGCGATTGTTGCTGCTGCGACGAACGCACGCGCAAAGACTCCAGGCCGGTCGTCGCCAAGGGAATTTCTTCCCGGCGCATTGCTTCGAGCACCGCGGAGATCACTGCATCGGTGGCCTCGCGGGATTCCAGCCGCGTGGAACCAGACCAGAATAATAATTCCAGGCTGACGGTTTCGGTGCCCACTTCGTGGTAGTACGCGGTTGGTGCGGGATCGTGCAAGACGCATTCCACCGAATCCATCGCCGCAATGGCGGTATTTTTGGCTTTCGTGAGGTCAGCGCTCGTCGCTATATCAATCACTACCCGGGCGCGGATGGTTTCAAACCCGGTTTGCACGATGACTTCCCCGGAGTGCATGAGTGTATTCGGGATCACCACGAGCTGGCCGTCGAAACGCCTAATGCTCGTGGAACTGAGATAGATATAGGTGATGGTCCCGGCGTTATCACCCACCTGTACTTGATCGCCGACGCGGAATTGGTCGCGCGCGAGGATCATGATGCCCGCAAACATGTTGCCCAGCACCGTCTGGAAGGCAATACCGGCTGCGATGGAGACGACACCGATACCACCGAGAATGTCGACCGGGTTAATCGAAGGAAAGACCACCGTCATTGCGGCAGAAAAAGCCAATACTGCGATGATCCAGAACACCAAACGGCCCAATACCCTACGTGAACTGTGCACCCGACCGCGTGCCCGCAGATACAAACGCGTGATCGCAGTTGCGACGGCCGCGATGGCGAGGCCAATCAGCAGGGTGATCAGCCCCCGGAACACGCCATCCCAGGTAATTGTGCGGATGAGTTCTTCGCCAGGTGCATTCACGCCAAGTCCATTCACACTTCACTATCTTAGGGTTCATGAGTTCCCAAAATCGAGTGACAGATACCGACGGATCCATCACGGCTGTCCCCGTTGCCAGCTACCCGGTGCGTGGGCATGAGATCTTCTTATTCCGTGTCTTCGACGTTCGCGGCGAACAGGGTGGTGAGGGTACGGCGCGTCCAGCAGCATTTTCTGTGCTGGCCGACCGGCTGTGGCCGCGCGGGATCAGGAAGGAAGATCTGCAGCCAAACCTGTGGGATAAACAGCTGTGCCCGTCGCAGGAACTCCGAAAAGAATTCCACGACGGGCTGTCTTTCGACGAATTCAGCCAGCGCTACACGTCTGAGCTGGACCAGCGCGCTGCCGATGGCGAGCTTGCCGACGCTGTGACGACCTTGTCTAAAGCAGCGGGGCAAGGAAATATCGCGCTACTGTTCGCCGGCAAGGACACTGAGCACACCCATGCCCGTGTCCTGGCGCAATGGTTGGTCGATTCTATCGAGGACGGATCCTAGTTAAACGGGATCAAGCCTATTTCTCCCAGCCGATATTTTGCTTTTCCAGGACCGTGAATACCCGCGGCCCGTAGTTAGCCAAGCCGGATTTCACCGCGGTCATTTGTGGTCCGTTGGCATACGGCAGGCGGCCGTACTGCGCGAAGGCTTCTTTCTCGAGTTCGTTGGCGCGCATGCGCTGTTCGTCAGCGGTGTCGAGTTGCCGCATTTCTTCAATCTTGGCATCCATCTCCTCGGTGCCTGTGCGGGAAAGGTCCAGGTTGGAATCCGTCGAGAAAAAATACGAGAAATAGACCACGCCACTATCTGGCCCGGTCACGCCAACCCCGGAGAGGAACACATCAAAGTCTCGCTCTTCCAGGACATTCGCGAATTCGCTGCTCGGGCGCTCTTCAATGCGCAGCTCAACCCCGATCTCGCGCATCATTGCTTGCAAAGCGCGCGCAGTTGCCTTGGAAACGTCGTCATCTCCAATGAGGACATAGCGCAGGGAGAGCCGCTCACCATCTTTCGAGTAAAATTCTCCGTCCATCTCATAGCCAGCGGATTCCAGCAGCTGTTTCGCATTTTCTGGGTCATATTCCACAACCTCCGAGACGTTATCCTGGTATTCGTCCTGGATGGTCATAAACACCATCGAGCCAGGCATTTCTTCTTCATAACCCAGACCGTTAAAACGAATCTCTGCTAGCTGCTCACGGTCAATACCAGCAAGGATGCCGTGGCGCACGCCGAGATCAGCTAACTGGGGGCTTTCCGAGTTCAGCGAAAACATGCGCTGGTATGGGGTAAGCGAGGCCCGAATATCAACGTCGTTGCCCATCTGCTGAACGACGGCCAGGCTGTTTTTATCTGAAACATCCGCGGCATCAATTTCACCAGAACGGAAAGCATTGACCACGGCTTGTGACTCCAGCTGCCGCAGCGTTACCCGATCCAATTTCGGTTCATCGCCCCACCACTTGTCATTTGCTTTAAATACCACATTGCCGGCCTGGAAATCCGTGCTGGCAACGGTAAATGGTCCTGCGCCCCATTCCGGACGCACCTGGTTCAAATAACCTTCGTTGAATTCTTCCGGGGTATCAATATCCGGGTGCAGCAGAGTGGTGAATGGTTCTTCCCACCAGGGATAGATGGATTTATAGGTCACGACTGCGTGTTTCTCGCTGTCGCCGGCAACGACTGACTCCACTGAATCGTATCCATCGGTAGCAGCTGGTTGGAACTCAGTATTCTCTCCGTTGAGTGCTTTCCAGGTAGCTTCGAATGCACGCCAATCGATGGGAGTCCCATCGTTAAAGGTGGCTTCGTCGACTAACTCGTAAGTCACCACGGTTTTCCGTCGATCTCTTCGTGCGTGACATCCGTGAAATAATCCGGGTTGTATTCCAGGTTGCCGCCATCATCTAGCAAATAAAGTTGCGGGTTGTACCATTCCCACAAAGCAACCGTGTCCGAGGTGAAATTCGCATGCAGGGCATTTTGCTGCTCTGGGATTTCGCCGATAGGCAACCGCAGTTCACCACCGTCTTGCAGCTGGTCGCGGTCCACCGGGTGATAGTCGCCTTCCGGGTGTACATCAATTCCAGGGCCGTCGGCGGAATCAGCGTTGTCACCGCTGCTGCAGGCGGCCAAGGTTAGCGCGGCTATCGACAACAATCCCACGCCCGCTTTCCGCGCAGCTATTGTCCTGCCGTTACGTGCACCCGGGTTGATCTCGCCCGGTGAAATAGGTTGTTGAGGCTTTCCCGTCCTGGACAACGTGTGCTTTTCTTCAGTCATAACTTCTTCCTCTGAGGTCTCTGTCTGAAAACATGCACAACCGGCCCCATAACTTTGTGTGAATACACATCATGAGACCGGCTGGCATCATCGGCGAATGATTCTTCGGCGGCTTATTTCTCCCAGCCGATGTCTTCTTTCAGCATCGTCTTAAACGGTGCCGGGCCGAAGTTGGCTAGCCCCTTCTTGTACGCAGACATCTGTGGACCATTCGCGTATGGCAGGTGGCCGTAGCGCTCGAAAACTTCTGTTTCCAGTTCGTTGGCACGCTCGATTTGTGCTTCCTTGGTGTCCAACTGCTGTATCTCTTTGATCTTCTCATCGAATTCTGCAGATCCCGTGCTGAACAGATCCAGGTTGGAATCGCTGCCGAAGGATTGCTCGAAGTAGACGATGCCGCTGTACGGGCTGGTAACTCCCACGGCACTCAGGAAGAGATCGAAATCGCGTTCTTCCAGGATATTCGCAAATTCGCTGGCTGGGCGTTCTTCAATGCGCAGATCCACACCGATTGCGCGCAGCATCGATTGCACCGCAGAAGCTGTGGACTTCGAGACTTCATCGTCACCGACCAAAACGTAGCGCAGGGAGAGTTTCTCGCCATCTTTTTCGTAGATGCCGTCGCTACCCTCGGAATATCCTGCATCTTCCAGCAGTTTCTTCGCGTTTTCTGGGTCATATTCGAGAACGTCTGACAGGTTGTCTTGGTAGTGATCTTGGAAGGTCAGCGCCGACAACGATCCCGGCATCTCTTCTTCATAGTCCAAACCGTTGTACCGAATTTCGGCTAACTGTTCGCGGTTGATACCGGCAAAAATGCCATGGCGCACCTCAGGATCAGCTAACAGCGGGCTTTCTGAGTTCAACGAGAACAAAATATACGACGGACGCAGAGCTGCACGGATGTCGATGCTATCGCCCATCTGCTGTGCGATGGACATATTGTTCTTGTTTCCCACACCCGCTGCATCGATCTCGCCTGAGCGGAAGGCGTTGATAGTGGCCTGCGATTCCAGCTGCCGGTAGGTTACACGATCCAGCTTCGGCTCCGGGCCCCACCATTTATCGTTCGGTTCGAAAACCACATTGCCCGACTGGAAGTCTACTGAGGCCACGGTGTACGGTCCTGCACCCCATTCTGGATGCAACTGGTTGAGATATGCCTCGTTGAATTCTTCTGGGGTATCGACATCGGGGTGCAGCAGCTGCGTGAATGGTTCTTCCCACCACGGATAAATCTGCTTGTAGGTAACCACAGCTTGCTTCGGGGAGTCGCCTTCTTTCACAGACTCGACAAGGTTATAGCCATCGGTTGCTGCAGGCTGGAACTCCGGGTTTTCCCCGCTCATTGCCTTCCAGATCGCTTCAAAGGCACGCCAGTCGATCGGGGTACCGTCGTTGAACGTTGCTTCATCAGTGAAGTTATAGGTCACCACCGTTTTGCCATCAACCTCTTCACTGCTGACAGAATCAAAGTAATTCGGGTTGAATTCCACCTCGCCCTTGTCGTCCATGATCGTCAGCTGCGGGTTATACCAATCCCACACCGTCGAAGTATCAGAGACCATGTTGGCGTGCAGCGTATTCTGTTGTTCCGAAAGTTCCCCCAATGGCAGACGCAATTCGCCGCCATCTTGCAGCTGGTCGCGGTCAACCGGGTTGTAATCACCCTCTGGGTGCACCTCCACGCTGGCGCCATCGCCGTTGCCGCCCCCGGAGGCATTCGACCCACCATCTGAGCTGCACGATACCAAAGTCAGTGCGAGCACCGACATGGCGCCAATACCGATCTTTTTCATCCTGCCAGCGTTCTTACCGTCAGCCTTTTTGACCACAAAACCAGACATGCTATTCATGGAGACTCCCTCTACTAGTGAAGCAAACTGTACAGAATATATTCTGTGAGTTAACGCTCATTGAATTATAACTATGAGTTAGCGCAATTGAGAACTTTTGCGCAGAATATTATGCAGAATCTTTTTGTCTCCGCGCGACCTCCGGATCCGGGATTGGGATAGCGCTGAGCAATTTCCGCGTGTACTCATGCTGGGGATTATCGAAGATTTCATCCGTAACGCCTTCTTCCACAAACGCACCCTCGTACATCACGGCCACCCGGTCTGAAAGGTGACGCACCACAGACAAATCATGTGCGACAAACAAATAAGCGATCCCGAGCTTGCGCTTGAGGTCTTCCAGAAGGTTGATCACACCAGCTTGAATAGACACATCCAAGGCTGAGACCGGCTCATCGAGCACGATCACCTTCGGGTTCGTCGCCAACGCGCGAGCCAGCCCGATACGCTGCCGCTGGCCACCGGAGAAATGGCTCGGGAATCGATCCAGATGGTCAGCATTCAGGCCCACCAACTCCATCAGCTCAATGACGCGATCATCGACATCACCGTCGAAGCCCAAGGAATTCAACGGCTCGGCAATCACTTCCCGCACAGTCAGACGTGGGTTCAACGAACTCATCGGATCCTGAAACACGATTTGCAGTTGCTTCCGCGCTTCCCGACGCTGCGCCGCTGAGAATTCATTCGCATCCGCGCCGTCCAGAAGCACCTGACCGTTTTCCGGCTCCAAGTCCATAATCTCCAGCAGCGTGGTGGTCTTGCCGCAACCAGACTCGCCGACGATCGCCATGCATTCGCCTTCACGGATTTCGAAGCTGATGCCGTTGACAGCTTTGACCGTACCGACGCGACGCTTGACCAAAGCACCTTTCAACAACGGGAATTCCTTATGCAGGTCTTTAACCGCAAGCGCAATCTTGCGTTCCTCGCGCGGGACATCCCCCAGCACATCAGCGCTGAGTTTTGGCACCGGATACATCTGCTGACCGTCGATTTTTCGGTCCGTAATGTGCTCAGAACGAATACACGCCGTACTTTGACTCTGATTACTCTTCAGCGGCAGCAGCTTCGGTTCAGAATGTAGACACTCGTCGGTCGCTACCGGGCATCGCGGGGCAAACTGACATTTATCCTCGAGGTTCACCAACATCGGTGGATTTCCCTCGATGGGAATCAGCGGATCCTCCGACGACGCATCGGGACGCGGGGTTGATCCCAACAGCCCGACGGTATACGGCATCCGCGGGTTGGCGAACAAGTCATGGACCTCGGCGCGTTCTACTGGACGCCCGGCGTACATCACCATGACATCGTCGGCAGTTTCTGCGACCACCCCCATGTCATGAGTGATCATGATCGTGGCCGCCCCAGTTTCTTTCTGCGCAACCTTAATAACATCCAAAATCTGTGCCTGGATGGTCACGTCCAAGGCCGTAGTCGGCTCATCAGCGATCAAAAGCTTGGGATTATTCGCAATCGCAATGGCGATAACCACGCGCTGGCGCATACCACCGGAAAATTGATGCGGAAAAGATTTCAACCGTAACTTCGGTTCATTAATCCCGACTAGTTCCAGCAGCTGCGCGGCCTGGTCCAGCGCGACGCGTTTGCTGACTTTTTGGTGCGTCTGGATAGCTTCGACCAGCTGGGTACCAATATCGAACACCGGGGTCAGCGCCGACAACGGATCTTGGAAGATCATGCCGATGTCTTTGCCCCGGATTTTCGACATCTGCTTGTCGTTTTTCTCCAATAGCTCGACGCCATCGAATTCCACGGAGCCGGCAACCTTGGCATAGTCCGGCAACAACCCCATGATTGCCATGGAGGTAACGGATTTTCCGGAGCCGGACTCTCCCACGATCCCCAAGGTCTTGCCGGGCAAAAGATCGAAATTGACTCCACGCACAGCGTTAACGGTTCCGGCCTCAGATGGGAACGAGACGCTGAGATCAGTAACAGACAAAATAGGAGAGGTCATGCTTTTCCTCCAGAATTAGAGTTTGGATCAAGTGCGTCGCGCAAACCGTCACCGATAAACGCCATGGACACAGTCAGCAAGGTCAACACACCGGCTGGGAAGTAGAACTGCCACGGCGATGCATTAATCACATTCACGCCGTCTTGCAGCATGGTTCCCAGAGAAACGTCGGGAAGCTTAATACCCAGGCCCAAAAACGACAGCGCGGTTTCTGACATGACGGTGCCGATCACGCCGAACACGAATTGGATGATCAACAGCGAGCCAATATTCGGCACTAGGTGTCGCAAGACGATGCGTGGCCGGGAAACACCCATGTATTTTGCAGCGCGCACATAATCCAGCTCGCGCAAAGTCAACGCCAGCGACCAGATAACACGCGCCGGATACATCCAACCGAAGATTGCCAAAACGATGATCAGCAGCTTCCAGTCCCCGCCGGAGCCGGAAACCACCAAGGCAATGATCAAAAACGACGGAATAGCCAGCAAAAAGTGGATCGCAGCCATCACGACCTTTTCGACAGGCCCGCCCCACAAAGCAGCACCGGCTCCAATCAATGCGGATGCCACGGAGGTCAGCGCAGAAACCACAATCGCGATTGTCAACGAACGCCCGAGACCATGAACCACCTGCGCGTAAATGTCATTACCGGCATCGTTCGTGCCGAACCAATGCTCCGCGCTTGGCGGCTCCGAAAGATTCAAAAAATCCGGCTCATAGTAGTCCCACTGGGTAAAATAGCCGCCGATCGTCGACAAGAAAATTAAGCCCAGCAGGATTAACAGACCGACGGTGGCGAGCTTGTTGCGGAAAAACCGGCGGGTATACAGCTTCCACCGCGACGTACCACGCTTTTTCGTGCCATCGCCGACTTTGGTGGCTTGTTGTGCCCCGCCCAATGGTGAACGGCTTTCGGTGTCAATGTTGGTGTCTTGTGGATTAGTCATGGCTAGCTCACCCGTACCCGTGGATCGATGGCGACAACGACGAAGTCCGCCAGGATTGCAGAAAAGGCTGTCGAGGCAGCACCGAAAGCGGCGACGGCAACGACACCGTTGATGTCGTTATTTGCGATGGTGTCCAGGAAGTACTTCCCCATCCCCTGCCACGCAAAGATCTTTTCGGTCATAACAGCGCCGGTAAAAATCCCCGGAATAGAAAACGCCACCGAGGTAGCAACCGGGATGATCGAGGTGCGCAACGCGTGTCGGCGAATCGCCACCCCTCGTGGAAGTCCTTTCGCGCGGGCGGTACGGACATAATCGGCATTGAGGTTATCCAGCAGCAGGGTGCGCTGAGTCATGTGATAACCGGCATAAGAAATAAACACCATCGCAATCGTGGGCAAGGTCAGGTGCTGCAGGATATCGATGAGCGTCGGGAAAAATCCTTCGACGTGGATCGAGCGGGCGCCGATCACGTAAAAGACACGTTGACCGGTCCATTCATTGATTTTCAGACCAAAGCCCACGACGACGATCGAAGCCACGACGATGTGCGTATTCATCGCGATGATCGAAATACCTTGCCAAATGCGGTCACCGGCTTTGTACTGTCGGGATGCGGTGTAAACACCGATGGCTACACCAATCACGATGGACAGAATCGTGGCTAGCAAAAGCAGCTGCGCAGAGACCCAGATTCGATAGCCAACTTCGGCATTGACATCCGCGCCCACTGGTGATGAGCCCCAATCCCAGTGCAACACAACATTGCTAAGCCAGTTCCACCAACGTTCCAAAATAGGTGTCGACGGGCTTAAGTTATAGGGCTCCAGCATGGAGTCAATTTGCTCTTCGGGTATCGGCGGTCGCCGTGTTGCGTAATTCGACCTAGGGTCCAAAAAGGCAGAGGCCAGAAAGTACGTCAGGTTGGTCGCCAGAAAAATAACCAGCATCCACCCCGTTACTTTCTTGAATAAGTAGCGAAACATACACTCTCCACTGAAATCCTGCGAGCACAGCCACCGCACCTTTGTAGGATGACAAAACCAAAACTACGGTGCGTAAGTTATATCACATGAGACTTGCCACAATACAAAGCAGTCAGTGACACAAACCTGTTCTAATGGCGTTTTAGCTCACAGCAGGAGAATATAAATAAATAAACCCCCGTTTGGCGACACACTGCACGCAGCCAGCGGCAGCCAAACGGGGGTGAGCAAAAACGAACACAGCGACGTTTCTGCCCGCCGTTGGTGGAGCTAGTTTTTCTAGAGTTTCTAGACTTCCTGACCTTTTCTAGCTCTCACGGGACTTAAATGGAGATGGCACGCGCACGCCGCGCTCTTCTGCGACCTCATTAGCCCGGTTATAACCGGCGTCGACGTGGCGGATCACACCCATCGCAGGGTCGTTGGTCAACACGGCTTTCAGCTTTTTCGCAGCCAGCTCGGTACCGTCTGCCACCGTGACCTGGCCACAGTGGATAGAACGGCCCATACCAACGCCGCCGCCGTGGTGCAGGGACACCCACGTGGCACCACCAGAGGTGGCGGTCAGCGCGTTAAGCAATGGCCAGTCAGCAACAGCATCGGTACCGTCCAGCATACCTTCGGTTTCGCGGTACGGCGAAGCCACCGAACCGGAGTCCAGGTGGTCGCGGCCAATAACGATCGGCGCTTTGACCTTGCCTTCTGCTACCAGCTTGTTGAACAGCAAGCCAGCCTTGTGGCGCTCGCCGTAGCCTAACCAGCAGATACGTGCTGGCAGACCTTCGAATTCCACGTATTCTTCGGCAGCATCCAGCCAGTTGTGCAGGTGCTCGTTATCAGGGAACAGCTCCTTGATGGCTTGGTCAGTGACCTTAATATCTTCTGGGTCGCCCGAAAGCGCCACCCAGCGGAATGGTCCAAGCCCCTCGCAGAACAACGGACGGATATACGCCGGGACGAAGCCTGGGAACTCGAATGCGCGGTTGTAGCCAGCGTGCCGGGCTTCGTCACGAATGGAGTTACCGTAGTCGAAGACCTCTGCGCCTTCGTCCTGGAATTCCACCATCGCTTGTACCTGGGCGGCCATGGATTCCCGAGCTTTTTTGGTGAAGGTCTGCGGGTCAGCCTTAGCCTCCCGGTGCCACTCATCAACGGAGTGCTCTACCGGCAGGTACGACAACGGATCGTGCGCGGAAGTCTGATCAGTCACGATGTCGACGGTCAGCTCACCAGCACGGTGCCGCTTGAGCACCTCCGGGAAAATTTCTGCTGCGTTACCGACGACACCGATGGTCAGCGCACGCTTTTCTTCTTTGGCTTTATTAGCCATCTCAATGGCTTCGTCCAGCGACGTAGTGACCTCGTCGAGGTAGCGTTTGCCTTGCCGACGCTTCAATCGGGTCTCATCAACATCGGCGATAATGCACACGCCACCGTTGAGTTTCACGGCCAGTGGCTGTGCTCCCCCCATGCCGCCACAACCGCCGGTCAGAGTCAACGTGCCAGCCAGGGTGTCGTTGAAACGTTTGGTGGCAACAGCCGCAAAAGTCTCGTACGTGCCCTGCAGGATGCCCTGGGTAGCAATATAAATCCAGGAACCAGCAGTCATCTGGCCGTACATCATCAGGCCTTCGTCGTCGAGCTTGCGGAAGTGCTCCCAGTTAGCCCAATCCCCCACCAGGTTTGAGTTAGCGATCAATACGCGCGGAGCCCATTCGTTGGTGCGCAGCACGCCGACCGGCTTGCCGGACTGTACCAGCAAGGTTTCATCAGCCTCCAGGTCTTTCAACACGTCGACGATCGCGTCGAAAGATTCCCAGTTGCGGGCTGCTTTACCGGTACCGCCGTAGACCACGAGATCTTCCGGACGTTCCGCAACCTCTGGGTCCAGGTTGTTCATCAACATGCGCAGCGGCGCTTCAGTCTGCCACGATTTTGCGGACAATTCGGTTCCGCGTGGGGCGCGAATTTCACGGGGTTGCGACATTTTATCGGCGTCCTTTCACTCAAACACTTCGTTCTTGCTGTTTAATTTAGGAGTTTTCTAGATCACACAACAGACTCTCGACGGCGAATGTGTCTGAAATCCGAGACGGGCACATGCAACTTAGTCGCCTCGGTTGCCGTACATGCGCGCAGAAATCTCTAGAGCAGCAGTGCGCAACTGCTCGCGCAATTGCGCACTTTGCCCATCACGTAGGCTATCGACGGGATAAGTCACAGCCAGCGCAGCCGCAGGCCGTTGCAAGTGATCCAATACCGGAACCGCAACGCTGGCTTGCCCACGGCTGACTTCTTGCACCTCCACGTCAAAGCCGCGCTCGCGGACGTCGGCAAGATGTTTTTGGAATGCACCCCAACCCTCTGCCGGATCTGACGCCGAATACACCGCGCGATACTCCGTTTCCGGCAAATGCGCGAGCATCGCCCGACCTGACGCCGTGCCCACCGCAGGCAACCGGACCCCCACCTGACTAATCAGCGACACCGCCCGTGGGGCGCGAGTTTCTTGAAGATACACAATTTCCGTCGCAGACAGGCGCGAGAGATGCCCCGAACCGCCCGCGAAACTCGCAAGTTTCTCTAGGTACTTCTGACTCAAACGCACCAACGGCTGCTGCGTGGTATAAGCATTCGCCATAGAATACGCGGCCAAGCCAAGCCCATAGGTGCGCTCACCTGCAAGGTGAACGACGAACCCCGCCTCGACCATCTCCGATAACAGGTGGTATGTAGTCGAGCGCGGAATGCCCAGTTCACGATGGATGCGCGCGGCGGAAATCGGCACATCGATGGTAGAAAGCAGCCGCAAAATATCAAGCGTGTGGCGTGCTGCGGGGACCTGCGGGGAATTCATGATTTTTCAGACTAACGAATGGTGTTACAACAACAGATACGCAATTGGGGTGGCAATCAGAATGGTCAAAGCCACTCGCTGGAACCAAATGATGACGATAGCAGTGAGCGAAATTGGGATGCGGGTGGCCATGATGCACGGAATCAGTGCGGAGAAAAAGATGATCATCGAGATGGAGACCAAGCCGACGACGAACTTCGCAATCATGTCCTCCGAACCCGCCATGCTGGCGGCAGGCAGGAACATCTCCGCGATACCAGTGGCCATCGCCTGGCTGGCATCCATGGTTTCCGGCAGGCGCACGACCCAAGCGAAGGGATAGAACAAGTAGCCGATCCATTCAAATACCGGGGTGAAACGCTCCAACAAAATACCGCCAAGGCCAACAGAGAGAATTGACGGCACGATAGCACCGGCCATTTTGATGCCATCGACGAAGCTATCGAGCACCGCACGCCACAGGCTCGGAGCGTTTTCCAGGGTATACAAGGCTTCGTTCCACGCGGCCTTGATTCGGCTACCGCTGACGGTCGACTCTGGCTCCGGAGTCGCGCCCTCGTGATAATCATCCGGAATGCGGGACAGCGGCGGAATACGCACGGTGATGGCAGTGACCAGGAAGGTCACGACCAAGGTGGTGAAAAAGAAGGTGGTCCAGATTTCCATGAGGCCAAGTGCATTAGCGACAATGACCATAAACGCTGCCGAAACCGTCGAAAAGCCAGTGGCGATGATAGCGGCTTCTTTCGCGGTATAGCCACCGCGCTGATAAACGCGGTCTGTGATCAAGATACCCAGCGAATACGAGCCGACGAACGAGGCCACCGCATCGATGGCCGAACGACCCGGGGTTTTCCACAGCGGACGCATGATCGGCTGCATGAGCACCCCGATAAATTCCAAGAAACCATAGCTGACCAGCAACGCCAGGAAGGCCGAGCCGATCGGAACAATCAATCCAACCGGAGTAGCAATCTTTTCCCAGAGGAATGGCACCAGGTCTTCGTCGCCAAGTACCCACGGCAGCGCATCCAACACTGCCAACACCGCGATGATAAAACCAATGACATTCGTGACGACGAAAATCGCAGCGAGCGTGCCTTCTTTCCAGTCTTGGTTATAGATGGAACGCGCAGCACCAAAACCGGCCAGCGCCAGGATGATCCATGGGACGATGGCGGGCACACTATCCCGCACGATCGTGACCATGTGGTCGAGCGGGATCGAGCTTTTGTCTTGGTAGGTCAGTGGGAAGAAAAAGACGAACGCACCGATGGCGCTGTAGACAAACAACCGCCAGATATTTTTCGGCACCGGTGGGTCAGTATGCCCAACGCTTGGCACGTTGGTGACGTGCTTCGGTTCTGGAATGGTCGGCGACACGGCTATTCCCCTTTGCTCGACAGCTGGACTCAGCAGCTGGTTGCTCGTTACTACGTATTCACTGTTTCCGCGTCACATACCGTGGGTCGTGCGGGATAGATCGGCGGAATGAGTGATACCGATAACATTAGATTTTGTTGAACAGTGTGAGCAAGGCAATACAAAGGGTGCGAGTCTGGGATCACAGATTTTCGGGGTCTTCGTGGTCTCCGGTGTCGCCGCCACCGTTATCGCCGTCCGGTTCCTCATTACGCATCGCACGCACCTCCCGAGAGCCAGCCAGCAATAGCCAGCCCACAATCCCGGTCCCAATAACAACGGCCGCAAACCAGAAACGAGTACCAGATTCCACCATGGTGCCCGCAAGTGTCGGTACAACGACGCTGATAGCACTGCTAACCACGATAAAAATCGCCATCACGCGCCCCTGTAAATCCTGTGGGGTGACAGCAAAAACGTGGCCAAACAGGGCTGCATTTAATGCCGTCGACGGGAGCATACACGCCAGGCTCACCACCAGCATGACCCAGGGGCTGGCAGCCAAAAACAAAAACACGGCGAAGAAGACCAGCATGCTGCCTAGTCCAACGACAACCAGCAAACCAGGTGAATATCGATCCGTAAGCCACGGCACCAAAGCACTGCCGAGCAACGAACTGATGCTGAATCCTGCCATCACCAAACCGATAAGCCAGCCCGGCTCACCTGCATCTGACAGATAAAACGTGGTCCAGGAAAACGTACCGAAAACAAATAAGTTAATTAACGGTGCGCTGAGCAGAATCCGAAACAGCGCGTTACGTTCACGCAAAAATCTCCACGCCGGCCCATACCCGCCACTCAGCTTCGTAGTGAGGTTTCGCCGCCACCCCGTTGGTGGGCTATCGTGTGTTTCCGTCTGCTCTTCATCGCCCAGGCCAACTCCCTTTTCCTTATTCGGCCCCAGTGGCGTGCGAATTGCTAAAGCATTGATATAGAAACCGAGATTGCAGAAAAACTGCACCACAAATGGCGCTGGTGCCAGCACAGAATATAAAGCACCGGAGACCGGGCTGGCAGCGATCGATATCGTCGACTCCCGGGCTTCTGCAGCTCCTACTGCCCGAGGAAATTGCTCCGGAGAAATCACATTTTTCAGCGCGGCATCCATGACCGGGTCGAGCACACCCGTGATAGCACTACTAATCAGCACGAAGCTAGAAATTGCCACGACGGCAGCCTGCGTCGTCCAGTTTGCATAAAAATAACCACTCACGGTTATGGCAATCCCTAGCGAACATATGATGACGACTGGCGAAAACACCTTGAATAAGCTTCGGCGCTGTACGCTATCCGCAAGCGATCCGCCTACCGCTGATCCGAGGATGCCCAACAAACTAACGACAGAAAAGAACAGTCCCGCGGTTGCCACAGAGTCAAAGATCTCGACCGCCAGCAACATAGTCGCCAGACCCATGCCAGCAGATACCGACAGTAACGTTTCGCCAACAAACCAGCGACGATAATCCTTGACGTGAAAAGGGTTCTTATCTGCCATCCATGTAGCATACATCACAGATAAGACGCCATGTCATCGGGTTAAAGGGTTATACGACCCCCGAATCCAAGGAAGCCCGCATACGAAGAATCCCCAGCGGCGCTAAGCACCACTGGGGAATCCGTTGAATATTGGTAGCGGGGACAAGATTCGAACTTGCGACCTCTGGGTTATGAGCCCAGCGAGCTACCGAGCTGCTCCACCCCGCGTCGGATGATATTCAATTCACCTGCCAGCTTAAAGCTTTCGCCTTTGCGATCTCTCGCTCGCTGACATCATGTAACTATACATACCATCGCTAGATATGCCAAATCCCACTGTACGCTGGGCGCACAGCGGGATTATCGGCGTTGTACTGGCTCTAGATCGATGAACCTTAGTTCTGCGACTGGTAGTTTTCTACCGCCCGATCCAATCGATCCAGTGCGCGTCCGTATTCCTCGAAGGAACCATCACGTGCTTTCTCTAACTCCCGGAGCGCATCGTTAATGGCACCGACGCCGTCACCACTCGCCGGCGGAGTTGGGCCGGAACGCCCAGAAGAATCACGGCCACTGTCGGCATCATCATCCGAACCAGAAGCAGAAGACTCCGCCCTATCTGCCGAATCTGCATCGCCGTCGTCGCTCGAGGCAGCACCATCGCCGTCGACCAGATCAATATCCTGCGCTGCCTGGGAGTCAATGCCTACCTGCTCCAGTGCCTCACCGATGGTTGGCGCATAACCAATGCGGCCCTTGTACGAAACCAGAACACGCAGCAACTTCGGGAAGGCCGAGTCCTGGTCCTTACGCTCTGCGTAAATCGGCTCCAAGTAAAGAATCTCACCGCCGCCGACCGGCAAAGTTAGCAGGTTACCGTTGTACAGCTCGTTGGTGCGCTCCCACAGACCGCGGTCACGCGCGACCTGGTCAGACGACATCATCGCATCCTGCGCCTGGCGCGGACCCTGCGTCTGCGTGTTCGTCGGCAGCACCCGCACGGTGATGTCACCGTAGTTATCCGGATCAGACGTTACCGTCATATGTGCCGAGAGGAATTCACGCTCCAGACCACGGAATGGCGTCACCATCTGGAAGCTGGACTTGTCCGGGTTTTCTGGGTCCGCGGCCATCACGTAATACGGAGGCTGCGGCAATTCTTGGGATTCCGGCTGGGTTGGGTCCAGTGGAACCGACCAGAAGGCGTCGTTGGAGAAGTACACCCCTGGGTCATCCACGTGGTAGCGGGCCAGCAGGTTACGCTGCACCTTGAAAATGTCCTCTGGGTAGCGGAAGTGCGAACGCAACTCGTCAGAAATCTCGGATTCATCCTTCACGGTGTCCGGGAATACCCCGCGCCACGCATCCAGTACTGGATCCTCCGTATCAAACTCATAGAGCTCCACGGTGCCGTCGTAAGCATCCACGGTGGCTTTCACCGAGTTCCGGATATAGCCAATGCGATCATTAATCAGGCGCTGCTCCGTGCCCTCTGGGTTCAGCGCGTCGCGAGTAGCCTGCGACAACGACATTTCCGTGCTATATGGCATCGCATCCAGGGTGGTGTACCCATCTACAATCCATTTGATCTTGCCGTCAATCACCGCCGGGTAGGTGTGGGAATCAGTAGTCAACCACGGGGCGACCTTTTCGACGCGGGCACGCGGGTCACGGTCATACAAAATCTTCGATTCCGCACCAACGCGATCCGAGAGCAGGAAGTTCATCTCCTGGTATTTCGCGGCATAGATCGCACGAGAGAACCAGTTCCCAATGCCAACTCCACCTTCGCCGGTATAGGTATACGACGAATTATCAGTGTCATATTCCACGTCATTGCCGTTGCTGCCGACAATCGCATAATCCAGCCCATCGTCGGCCGAAGCAATCACAGGACCGTAGTACACACGCGGCTGATCCACCTTGATGCCGAGTTCTTCGGCATCTTCGTCCTCAGCCCGGGAAGCCAAGGTCTGCAAGTCAGAAACCGTATATACCGGGAAACCACCACGGGTAGAACCAGCGGATTCTGCAGCCTCGTTAATGGTGTTAGCCTGTGCCGCAACAAAACCGTTGCCATGGGTATACACCGTGTGGCGGTTGATCCAGGAACGCTGGTTTTCCCGCAGTGCATTAGGATCCAGCTCACGAGCAGCCACGACGAAATCGCGTTGTTCGCCGTCGATCTCATAGCGGTCCATGGACAGCACATCCGGGAAACCGTAGAAGTTACGCAACTGCTGTTGCTGGGTAAAGGTTGGTGCCAGAATGTCTGGATCCAGCAAACGAAGGTTGGAAATCGTGTTTTCATCCGCAGCGACGTCGTCGTCAGAAACGTCCCCCGCGCCCCAGTTGGTCTCATACTCCACGTTGGTTTCGTCGATGTTGTAGGCGAAGCGGGTGGCATCGATATTGCGTTCAATCGACTGCGCTTCTTTCAACGCGCGGTTCGGCTGCACGGAGAACTGCTCCATCAACATCGGCCACGCGGTACCGACAGCGATGGAGGTCACCAGCATCAGCACCACAGCCAGCCCCGGGATGCGCAGATCCTTGATCACGATAGCCATGAAAAATGCCACCGCCACCAACGCAGAAACCACGATCAAAATGATTTTGGCTGGCAAATCCGCATGCAGGTTGGTAAACGATGCACCAGCGAAAATATCGTGCTGGTTGAACAAAATCGTGTAGCGATCCAAGAAATAGCTAGCAACCTGGACCAACATCCACAGACCCGCAATGACGGCCAGCTGAATACGTGCGGGCTTCGATACCGATCCCTTCACGCCTGCCGCCTGGCTGCCAACGCGGATACCACCCAAAATGTAGGAGCCCACCAGCGACACCAAGAAGCTGACGATCAGCAGCACACTCAGCGAGGACACCAGAATATTCAGCAGCGGTAAGTTAAAGGCATAAAAGCCTAGATCCATACCAAATTCTGCATCTTCACGGCCAAAATCACCGCCATTCAAAAACAGCAGGACGGTGCGCCAGTAGGCCTGGCCCATGAATCCTGCTGCAATCGCAATGACGATCGGTGCGCCGTAGAGGAACTTGCGCATCGTCGCGGCAATAGAATCGCGGTACTGATACACCGGCGAGTTCATATCTGCCATTGAGACATCGCTCGGACGGTTTTTCCACGTGAGCCAACCGACCAGGAAGGTCACAAGCCCAGCGATAATACCGAAGGCAAAAAACAAAATGATGCGGGTGATGATCGCGGTCGTGTACACCCCGCGGAAATCAACCTCACCAAACCACTGCCAGTCGGTATACAGTGACACCGCGAGCGGGCCGAACGCGAAGAGCACCACGATAATGCCCACGAACCACGACAAGATGCGCGGCGGCTTACGCAGATTAGTTGACGGTTGGTTAAGGCTGCCAGCCAAGTCCAACTCCTTTAAAATTATCGAAAAATGGAAAGCGTTATAGTGATCTAGCTTAGGCAATAGTAGGCCGAAACAAAAGAACCAGCCGATCAAACCGCATCGAACCACAAGGATTGATTTCTGATGAATAAGCAGCAGATAACCCAGCCAATGCTCAATCGCGCGATGATGGAAGCCGTCGACTTCATTCACCCCGAGGGCTGGGATTGCCCACCGACCCTGTTTGCGTTGGTACCAACCCAGTTATTGGCCCAGCATGCCGTGGATGTCGACGACGATTCTCCGCTAACCCTCGTTGTCCAAGACGATCTGCCTAGCAATATCGAGCCAGGCTCCGAGCACCTTGCCGACTATGTCTCGCGGGTTATCTGGCCGGACAATGTCGTCGGTGCGGTTTTAGCCCAAGAAATCAAGTTCAAAGACACCGCAGATTCACGGGATTCTTCCCCGCGGCCTGCGCGTTTGTTCTCGGGCGTGATTCGGCACGATTTTGCCGCCACCAATGATTCTGCTCTAGTTGTCGACGACTTGCTTGCCGACGACTCCGATGATGGAAGTGCTGGCACTGTTCATTCGGACACTGCGCATACCGCAGAACCAGAAGGTATCGAGCAAACCTTATTGCAACTGCGCCCTACCGAAAAAGAGCTTGCCGACGCCGGCCCATTCGCCGAAGATGATATCCAGCTGCGCGGTGGCCCAGGAATTGCTCCAGGAGTTATTGCTGCATTGCGGCATGGGCTCGACCAGAACGGCTATGACGTACTCTAGAGTCTCAATAGTCTCAACAAAAGGTTGAAACTTTGCCGAACCCGGGAGTTTTCGTGTCCGCCATGTTTTCTGCTCGCACGTTCACCACACGAGCCGCCACCCTAGCTGCCACCGCAGCCCTACCACTAGTACTCGTAGCGTGCGCTTCTGATGAGGGCAGCACCGATAAATCGGCGCAACCAGGTACTTCTACCACGACGGCAACGTCGACCAGCAGTGCTTCCAGTAGCGAAACCACCACCAGCAGCAGCACGTCGGCAAGCAGCACAACCACCGGTGCTTCTTCTACTAGTGCCACCACCAGCGCCTCTGGCGACGCCAGTTCAGCCGCAACCAGTGCAGGAGTTGCCGCAGACAAATCGGCAACCCCGACTACGACGTCGGCGCGGTCAACCCAAGCTAACAACT
Organism: Corynebacterium sp. LaCa_70; assembly: GCF_058182015.1. Taxonomy (NCBI): domain Bacteria; kingdom Bacillati; phylum Actinomycetota; class Actinomycetes; order Mycobacteriales; family Corynebacteriaceae; genus Corynebacterium; species Corynebacterium sp. LaCa_70. The sequence continues at coordinate 647,734 of NZ_CP190914.1, read as the reverse complement.
CCGCTGAGCTGCCGGAATCAGTAGAAAACGCCTACGAGATTTTTGGTGACCTGGTTCCGCGCTCGCTATTCGAAGAATTCGACTCCTGCGAAGCCGTCGGCATGCAAAGCTATTACAACTGCACCGGATCCGTCGGGCAGTTCCAATTCACCGAATCGAAATCCAAGGCAGTGTCCACACTGCAGACGTTAACCGAACTACGTACCTCGCAAGTCGTGGACGATTCCGGCGAGCGCGTCGTGGGTTGGTCTTCTTTGGGATCCACCGCGATCATCACGGTGGTGAACACCGAGTCCGGCCTGGTCATGCAGCATATGATCTCGGCTGATGCCGAAGAACCAGAACAGAAGATTAAAGAGCTAGGCCTGGTGAGCTAACCACAGCTCGACATGAGCTAACTAGAGCTCAACCGCACAGGTTTCGACATCCTTGCCCTGGGCAAAAGCCTCCATCGCAGCGATGGCGTCGTCCAGGGTATTGACCTTCGCGATGACCATATCGCCATGGTCCACACTGGTGGCTTCCGCACAATTTTCCGCGGGCGCCAAAAACAGTTCCGCACCAACTTCATGCGATTTCGCCACCTTGTGGGCGATTCCGCCAATGGGCCCCACCTGCGCGTTCGCGGCAATAGTTCCCGTGCCTGCGACAAACTTTCCGCCGGTGAGATCGCCTTCGCTGAGTTTATCGATGACGGCCAAGGAAAAAATCATGCCCGCCGACGGCCCACCAACATCCTGCAGGTTATACGTCACATCGATATCCGCATCCGGCACTGAAGTCATAGTAATCCCCAACAGTGCTTCGCCTGCTGCATGAGGGTTTTCCAGCAATTCGATATCTTCATCGTGCTTCTCGCCGTCACGCTCGAACTCCAGACGGATCGTCTCACCCGGCTGATGCGAACGCACCGCGCTTTGCACATCCTCGGGTGCAGTCACCTCACGGCCATCGACTTTCACGAGCACATCGCCGTCGGCAAGCTGCTCGCTGCCAGCAGAAATATCGAGCACCTGGGCAATCGCAGTACTTGTCGGAATATCCAGGTAATTCATCGCGGCCACGGTCGCAGCGTCCTCCGATGCCGTAAACGCTGCTTGGTTTTGTTCCTGGAATTGCTCACGATCCGTACCCGGCGGATAAATCTTTTCAATCGGAACAATAGTGTCATCCGAGCCGATCCAACGCCCGAACGCCTGCACCACCGTCATGTTTGTGCGCACGGAGACAGTCGTCATATTGAGGTTTCCGGCGGGGTTTTCATCCACCTCATACTGCTCGCCGGCGTCGACGTCGACAACAGGTGTGCCACTGACATCGCTCAAGGTATTAAACGTCGGCCCCTTGCCCTCAGCGGCATACGGCACGGCCAGAGAGATATTGGTACCGGGAATATGATCCATGCTGACCAATCCGCCCACAATCACGACGGGGATGGCACCAAGCGCGACCTGGCTTACGCGCGGTGTTTTCTTCTTGCCGGCGTTGCCCGTTCGGGGAGTGTTCTCCGTGCGGGAATCTACAGCGTCATTCACCCCTCAAAGACTACCCTGTTCGCTCACAGCGTTGTGCTTTTCCGCGCCCGACGCAAGCACACGCGCCACCATGTTCTGTAGGTTGGAGACATGACTAACGGATTCGGATTTTCCTTTCCCACTAGTGGCAACGGTGATGACGACGATGACCGGAACCACAACGGCCGTGGCGGTGGTCCCGGCGGCCTTGGCGATATGCTGAACCAATTCGGCCAGATGCTGTCTGGCATGGGTTCGTCGATGAATAACAGCAACGACGACTCCCCCGTTAATTACGACATGGCCAAGCGTATTGCCGGCCAGCAGATCAAATCTGCATCGAAAATTTCCACCCAAGACACCACCGCGGTGGAAGAAGCAGCCCGGCTGGCAGAACTCTGGTTAGACGACGCCACTGACTTGCCGACGGCCAACAACCGCATCTCCGCCTGGAACGCAGAGGATTGGTTGCAGCAGACGATTCCAATGTGGAAGCGCTTTGTCGATCCCGTAGCGAAACACATGAACGAAGCCCAGCTGGAATCCATGCCGGAAGAAGCTCGACAGATGATGGGCCCCATGTCGAATATGATGAGCCAACTTTCTGGCATGAACTTTGGCATGCAATTGGGCCACGCATTAGGTGACCTGGCAAAACAGGCTCTGACTGGTTCGGACTTCGGCTTGCCGGTGGCCCCCAGCGGCACCACGGCCGTGTTGCCGCACAATATCCAGTCCATCGCCCGCGATCTTAACGTGAAAGGCCAAGAGGTACTGGTCTATATCGCTGCCCGGGAAGTCGCGCGCCAACGCCTGTTTAAGCACGTGCCGTGGTTGAGTGAGCGTTTGGTCTCATCGGTAGAAGAATATGCGGTCGGTTTGGTCATTGACACCAGTCATATTGAAGAAGCCGCTCGCGACCTCAACCTGGAATCTGGGGATCCCCAATCAATTCAGGATGCCATGCAGAATTTGCAGGGTATGGATCTATCGCCACGGATTACCTCGCGGAATACCGCTGCGGTGGCCCGCTTAGAAACCTTGCTGGCGTTGATCGAAGGCTGGGTGGAATTCGTCGTTGGTGAAGCCTTGCAGGATCGCATTCCATCCACCCAGGCCATGGCAGAAGCGTGGCGACGTCGTCGGGCCTCCGGTGGTTCTGCAGAACAAGCCTTCGAAAAGGTCGTCGGCATTGAGCTCAGCGCACCACGGGTGAGTGACGCTGCCGAGTTGTGGCGCCGCTCTACCGTTGCGGTCGGCGTGGATCGGCGCGATTCGGTATGGGAGCACCCGGACTTTTTGCCGCAGCCTGAGCACCTGGATAACCCAGCTGCCTTTATCGATGGTTTACTGGATGAAAGCGGTGACCAGGAATTTGAGGCGGAGTTCGCCAAACTGGAAGAAATGCTGCGCAGTGAGGGCAGCAGTGAAGGCGGCGGTGAAAGCGGCAGTGAGAACACTGGTACCGACGCTGATTCGCACGACTCAGGTGATTCTGATGACGAGCGTTAGCAGCTCGCGTTAATCTGAATATGGTCTAAGTTACGCCGCACAAACTCTCGGGGGGGGGATTTGTATGGGAGGCGAGCAACACCGGTTTTATTTCGCACCTGGTGTGCGCGTTGTCCAACGAGATGAACACTGCCTGCAATTCGGTGTTGATTCCACCCGTGTAGGCATCATCGAAACCGCACGGCCCGATGCGTTCGCAGCGGGCCTGCACCAACTTCCTCGCGTTTTTAGCCGCGAGGATTTTTCCATGGCATCCCACTACGCGGACCTTGGCCAATCCGCAGCACATAGCTTATTTGATGACTTGCTGGCCTACGGCATTATCCGATCGGCAGCGCCCAAGCCCGTCATAGTATTCGGAACCAGCCCGCTGGCAACAATGGTGCGCAATAGCCTGGCCGAGGCCAATTTTCTGGTCCGATCTCCGCTTCCGGGCGAACCAGAAGAAACCTACCTCAGCATGCAAAATGCGAAAGACAACAATATCCCGTTGGTCATCGTGGATAAGCTCGCAGATACCACGGGCCTTTCGCCGATGTTGTTATCGCTAGCTCGCACCTGGATTCCCGTATCACTCATCGATGCCACCAGCGTGGTCGGCCCCATTCATGTCGACGGTGTGGGTCCGTGCCCGCTGTGCATGGAATTGCATCGCACGGACCGGGATCCCACGTGGCATGCCGCGGCACAAGGCTTACGCCAAGGCACCACACAACCCTCACAGGCAGGACACCACTTCCCTACCGCAGCGGCGCATCTCGCCATCGCGCAGGTCATCGTGGTATTGGAAACGCTCTACGGGCTGAGCCCGCCGCCTGGTGCCCTACCGCACCGGCTGCACCCGGGCGAGCTCTACGAATTAGATCCTTATGCCCGCCCACAACAGCGCATTATCGATAACCACCCGCGGTGCCCGGAGTGCTTTATGCATACTGGCGGACGATATCCAATAAGTCCTGGCCAAACAGCTGGGCTTTCTTCCGACCTATCCCACTGATGGCGTAGAGTTCATCCACCGTCATCGGTAGTGCTTCGCTGACGGCTTGCAGGGTGGCATCGGAAAAAATGATGTACGCAGGAACCTGTTCCTCTTTGGCTACTCGTGCCCGCCAGCCGCGCAGCTGCACGAATAATTCCTCATTTCCGGGAGATTCACACTCAGTATGCCTGCCGACGACTTTCTCGCCGGGAGTAGTCAGCGCTTGTTTACACACCCGGCATTTTTTCGTCTTCCGCACTCGCGCCGCAGATGGTTCTTCAGCCTGCGATGCCGCGACGAGCCCGTCAAGAAACCTCGTGCGCTTACGGCTAGCCCGCCCACCTTCTTGCCGGGCCGGTGCCCACGACAACGCCAGGTGCTTCCGGGCGCGGGTAATGCCGACATAAAACAGGCGCCGTTCTTCCTCGATCTGCTCGTCACCGGCATCAATCGCGTAGCGAAAAGGCAACAAGCCTTCAGTCAGGCCCGCCAAAAAGACCGCATCCCATTCCAGACCCTTGGCAGCGTGCAAGGTCACCAACGTCACGCTATCGACGGTCGGCGGCTGTTTATCCGCGGCGCGGCGCCGCAGCTCTCCCAGGACAACTTCCAAAGAATCGGTATCGCGCATCTGCACAATCTCTTCGACAAGATCCACCAATGCCCGCAACAGTTGCCAGCGCTCTCGTTCCTGGGCGCCATCGGGTTCTTGGGCAGAATAACCTAGCGGGGCCAAGGCAGCGCGGGTAATCGCGACTGGATCCGGCGGCAAATTAGGTTTCAGGTTCGCCCGAATCAACTGCTGTATGGCATCCAGGATGACTCGGTTATCGAAAAAGCTGGCGCCTCCGCGAACCTGGTAGGCGATACCGGCGTCGGCAAGAGCTTGTTCCAGCACTGCGGATTGCGCATTAATGCGGTAGAGCACGGCAATTTCTTTGGCCGGAACGCCTTGTTCCATCAAAGTGAGGATTTCCCCGGCGATCTCGCGGGCTTCCACCGGATCGGATTCATATTCCTGAAACGTCGGCTCCGGCCCCGGTTCACGCATACCCTGTAGCTCCAAGCGCGTACCCGCGATGCGACCTTGCGCGGCACCGATGACCTGGTTCGCCAGACCCGTAACCTGTGGGGTCGAGCGGTAATCGCGCTGCAGCTTGACGACGTGCGCGTTGTCGAAATGGCGTGGAAAGTCCAACAAATACTGCGGGGTTGCCCCGGTAAACGAATAAATCGTCTGGTTTGCATCACCAACAACGGTGAGGTCATCACGGTCTCCCAGCCAGCCTTCCAACACACGCTGCTGCAGGGGCGTGACGTCCTGGTACTCGTCAACGACGAATGTGCGGTAGCGTTCCCGGAATTCCTCTGCCACCGCCGGAGCGTTTTCCATGGCACCAGCGACATGCAACAAGAGGTCGGAAAAATCCAGGTGCATGCCTTCGTCGTTGGTTTTCAGCTGCTCATAGCGACGATAAACTTCCGCGACTTGTTCCGCTGGCAGGGGTGGAGTCCGGGAAATGCTATCGACGTATGCGGCATAGCCGTCGGCGCCTAGCAAGCTTGATTTTGCCCATTCGATCTCATTGAGCAAATCGCGAATGGTGTCTTTGCTCGGGGTATTCGTCACAGAGCGGGCAGCACGGGCTACCACCGGAAACGAACTGTCGAGAATTTTCCACTTCAGATCTCCAGCAATTTGCGGCCAAAAATAGCGGAGTTGGCGCAGCGCCGCGGCGTGGAAAGTCATTGCCTGCACTCCACCGATATTCATGCTGGCCAGGCGGTCCCGCATCTCGCCGGCTGCACGGGAAGTATAGGTCAGTGCTAAAACGCTGTTGGTGGTAGCGAATCCCTGGTCAATCAGGTGTGCGATGCGATAGGTGATGGTGCGGGTTTTCCCAGTCCCGGCACCGGCGATGATCGCAACCGGTCCTCGTGGAGCTGTGGCTGCGGCACGCTGGTCGTCGTCAAGCACTTCCAGGTTCACCATGGGTTTTCCTTTACGCGTTCTCGCCGGATTGTTGTTCTTTCATCTCGCGTTGTTCATCGATGTGGCGGCCGTGGCAATCCCAGGTACCATCGATCGATTCTCTGATTTTGGTTTCTCTGGATGGCTTTTCTTTGGCCGGTTTCGCCTTGGCGCCAGCGCGTCCCATCTCGTGTTTTTCATTCTGCTTTTTGCGCTCGGCTTCATCGCTTTTGCGGATATACAGCAGCCGGTCTTGGCTATGCAGCTCCAGGGTTTCGTCCATATCGACGCGGTAGATGCGGTCGTTGCGGATCACGCTGAGCACGATGTCTGACAAGTGTCGTGGGTTCGCCCCGATCTCGTACTTGGCAACGGGTCGCTCGGCGATAGAAAACCCTGCCGACGGCGAGAGTAAATCATCCATGATCTTGACCACCGACGGTGTGCTCGTCGACAAGCCCAACAAACGCCCGGCAGTTTCAGAGGAGACCACCGTGGAATTCGCCCCGGATTGCAACAATAAGTGCCGGTTTTCGATCTCGCGGACAGCTGCCGAGATTTTTGCTCTCTTATTCATTTCACGCGCAGACAATGTCGCCAACACGTTGGTGTCATCGCTGTTGGTGGCCACAACAACGGTTTTTGCACGCTCGATACCGGCGATTTTCAACACATCAGATTTCGTGCCAGAACCTTGCACAGTCACTATTTCTTGTGCCTCGGCAACACGCAAGCAGGAACGATCCGGGTCCACGACGACGATATCGCGAGCCCTCGTGCCATCATCCAGCAAAGTTTGCATCGCGGATTGTCCCTTCGTGCCAAAGCCAATGATGATTGTGTGGTCGTGCACGTGCTTTCTCCATTGTTGAATCTGGAAGGTTTTGCGTGAGCGCTCCGTCAGCACCGACAACGTCGTGCCCACGAGCAAAATCAGGAAGGCGAGCCGGGCTGGGGTAACCAGGATGATATTGGTCAACCGCGCCCCGGTGCTCACCGGAACAATATCGCCATACCCTGTGGTGGTCAGCGAAATAGTCGAATAATACAACGCGTCGATGAGATTGAGCTTCTCGTTGTAACCGTCTTGCCCGATATAGACGACAGCGGCGATGGCAAAAACGATAGCTGCTGCCAGCATGAATCGGCGCAGGATCAGGAAAAACGGGTGCGTCCGCATGCCTTCGGGGATGTGAATGACATCCTCTAAGGCGTAGTTCGGCAACGAAGTCAGCTCAAACCGCTGGAGCTTCGCTCTGATTTTTCCACGCATTGTTGTGTTCTCTAGTTTCCTTTGGAATCGCTATGACCAGTGCCGTCTGGTCTATTTTCGCGTTCGAGCATGGTCGCGAGCTCGTCGGCGTCCGGTAGTTGTTTCGGTTCGAAGGTGTAATTATCCATGATGTAGTGGAACGCTGCACGCACTGGTTTATCAGTACCGCTGATGCGCTGCCATGCTTCACGATAGACCGATAACTGGATAACTGCCGAACGCATCTGTTCTCCCTGCGGTGGCCTGCCGGTTTTCCAGTCGACGACCATCCAATACTGCCCCATGTCGAAAACAGCGTCCATGCGTCCGCGCACCACGGACGTACCCAGGCTGAATTCGAAGCCTTGCTCAACATTCGTCGGCGTTTTATCTGCCCACGCACTAGCGAGGAATGCTTCTTTCAGTTTTTCGAAGTCCGCTTCGACGGTTTCCTCGTTTCCTGGAAGCTCAGTTTCATCCAAGATTGCGTTGGCGCCGTATCGGTCTTCGATCCATTGGTGGAAAGCAGTACCACGTTTGGCATAGGCATTAGGTTTAAACGGCACTGGGCGACGCTGCCTGCGTGCAAATTGGGTTGGATTATCGCGCAGTGCGACTAATTCCGAAGCGGTAAGCTCGCCAGGGATTTCCACATCGACCACAGGAGCTGCCAAAGCCTGGTGCTCTTCGATCAGTGCAGTGGTTTCGCGTTCCCACAGCGAAAATAATTCACCACCGAGCGCCGGGATCTCTTCTTCCGTGCCTAATGCTTCCATCGCTTGCTGCACCAGCTGTGCCCCACGACGAACTTCATCACGTGGGCGCACCGATGGGAATTGTGCTGTGGTGTCGTCTTCGCTGCTGTCGTCTTCTGCACTGGAGTCTTCTATGCTGCTGTCTTCAGCCCCGCCTAACGAGTCTTGATTGGCTGACAAGCGTTGATCACTTGGCACATCCGATTCGTTTGGCTCGTCCGGTTCGTCGGTGGCGAGTTTCCAATTGACGATTTGTATGGGTGGTTCGGAAACAGCATGGTTTGTACCAGCACCGTGTGGAGCAGCCGCCGTTTGTTCTGCAAGCTCGGCAGCTCGCTTGCTGGCATAACGGTGCATTTCCGCAAAGTGCTCATAGGGATCTTTTTCTGAGCCCGTAATAACCAGCTCATCTTCGGCACGTGTCAATGCAACGTAGAACAACCGGGCATTTTCTTCCGCATCCACGGCCTTTTGTTCAGCAATGAATTCTTTGCAATTATTTTCGAATTCTTTGCGGTCTTCTGCTTCATGCAACCGTGGCCAATCATGATGCGGGGTATGCGCGGCATCGGTCAAGAAAGTCCGGGTCTGTGCCTTGTAGGTGGAAGTATCAGCGTGGCAGACATAGACCGAGGAGAATTCCAGCCCCTTCGCTTTGTGCGCAGTCATGATCTGCACGCGGTTCGTCGACTTCGGCGTCTCACCTGGCGCTAACGAATCTTCGTGTTCCCGGGCCAGCTCAGCATAATCCAGCCACGCTTCCAACGGCTCTCCATCAAACTCGGCAATGGCATCCAGGGCCTTATCTAAGTGCACTGCCCCATCGCGCCGCTGCGTCAAGACTTCCGTTCGCAGGTGGAAGGTCTCGATGATGTCGGCGAATAAATCGCTGAGAGGTTTACCCAAACAATAAGTGCGCAAGTACCGCAGCTTCGATGACAATTCGGTGATGCGCGCCAGACCATCCTCGGAATAACGATCCAGCTCCCCGAGATCTGCAATGGCATCCGTGATACCCACGGTATGGTCGGCTTCTTCTTCCAATGCCGCAGCAAGCTGAGCTTCCAAAATATCTTCGGGCAGCTGCGGTTCCTCTTCTACATTCTCACCTGCATCGTCGTGCTCACGCAGGCGGCCAGCCAGGTTTTTCGCACGCGCTGCCAAAGCCTTGATATCCACCATGCCCAGCCCCACTGCTGGACCGGCGACGATACGCAACGCAGCTGCCATATCTTCCGGGCGGATCAGCATGGTGGCAACTGCCATCATGTCTGCGACTTCCGGGATCTCGAGCAGGCCACCCAAACCAACCACTTCATAGGGCACACCGCATTGTTCTAGGGCTTCTGCGATCACGCGGGATTGTTTGTTTTTGCGCACCAGCACGGCCGCGGAAAACCGTGCATCCGGATCATGCTCACGTCGCAACAGATACTCGCGGTATTTCTCCGCCAGGTTTCCGGCAACCCAATCGATTTCTTCTTCTGCGGTTGGCCAATAACCAAAGCGGACTACTCCCGCGCCAGCCCCGGCGCGCGGTTCTAGCGGTGCAACCGGGCGCTCTGGGCCTGATCCAAGTACGGCATGGGAGACAGTGTTGGCGATATCCAGCACCGTCGACGGATTACGCCAGGAAGTGGTCAGTTCCTTGCTTGGAGCCGGGCGTGTAGCGGCAGCAGTCTCCTGTGGCGATTTAGCTTCGGGTGGCTCAGCAACTTCGGGTGACTCGGCAGCAACGGGAAAATCGTGAGTGAACATTGCCAGATTTTCTGCAGTGGCTCCGCGCCAGCCGTAAATTGCCTGCATCGGGTCGCCCACGGCAGTCACGGTCAAACCTTCGTGTGGGGTGGTGCCAAACAGATTGCGCAATAACACGCGCTGTGCATGCGAGGTGTCTTGGTATTCGTCCAGCATGACAACTTTTGTTTGCCGACGCTGCGAGGCCCCCACCGCCGGGTGTTGCTCAGCTAAGCGGGCTGCAGCAGACATTTGCTGGGTAAACGTCACCGCATTGCGCTCAACCAGTTCGTGTTCCAGCTGCTGAATTAGTGGCAAAAAGTCGACCCGGACTTGCTGGCGAGCAATCCAGTTTTGGACGTCTTTATTGAGGTTTTTTCGTTGTTTTGGCGCGCGTGGCAAGTTTTCCACCTCGGCAAAAGCGCGTGCGCATTCCCGAAAATCCTCAGCGAAGCTCAAGTTATTAGCCATGCGGTTATACAACTCCAGCAGCTCGTCCACGATGCTGGATTCTTTTTTCTCGGTTTCCAGCGTGCCCTCGTAATTGCGCACCACCGATTGTGCGAGCGAGACCAAATGAGCCTGGGTAATCAGCCGAGCGGTTGGTTCCACAGGTAATAACAAACCGTATTCACGCACCAAATCTCCGGCATAGGAGTCATACGTGGACACCCGTGGAGCGATGGTTTCCAGGTTCGCACGCAGACGCCCATCCGGATCGATTTCCGGCAGCCGTGGGGAATCACGTAATACTTGCAGGCGGTCGCGGATACGTTTAGCTAGCTCTTGCGATGCTTTTCGGGTGAATGTCAGGCCGAGTACCTCTTCCGGCAGCGCATAGCCATTGGCAACCAACCAGACCACACGTGCTGCCATGGTTTCAGTTTTACCGGCTCCGGCACCGGCGACCACCAGCAATGGTCCAGGTTCTGCGCCGATGATCGCTGCTTGCTGCTTCGTGGGTGCGAAGCGTTGCCCCAGAATTTCCGAAAGCAACTGCGGGCTGATATCACCGGATCGCCCCGAATTCTGCTCGGATCGAGCTATATTCTGCTGAAGCTCATTAGACATTGGTGATCACATCCCCTTCTGCTTGCGCCGGGCACACCGAACGCAACGAACAATAAGTGCAATTCTCGGACGGCCGGGCAGTTACCGTCGGGCCCGATAGTTCATTGATGAGTGGTGGTAGTTGCGCGTGGAATTCGCGTAGTTGTTCCTCATCCAAACGGGCTTGTTCCCTCGTTCCTGCTGTATTCGTTCGCCCCAGTGGGTACAACAGCATCGCCAGACCAATTTCCATGCCATCGCCGGTGATCACACGTACCTGGTGCGCGCCATTCGCAGCATGCCCAGCACCTGCTTTCTCACCGCCGACTAGCTTTCCTTTGCTCAGAGCAAGTTGGTACGCGCTCAGCTGGGGATTCTTCGCGGTATCCGCTTGGCTTGGTAACCGCGATGAGGACGACGTCTTCAAATCCACAATGACGTAGTTGCCGGAACCATCGTGTTCCAACCGGTCGATCCTGCCGACGATACTCAGCCCCGGCTCAATTTCGACAACGACATCAACTTCGCTGCCGACGAATTCCAAGGCCTCACGGGTACTGGCAATCCACGCGTTGCTGCGTGTGAGTAATTCACGGAAATTTTCATGCTCCCGCTGCCGTTGCCAGGCTGGGCCGTGGTAGACGCTGCGATAGGCTTCTTCGGTTTTCAGCTGCGCCCATTCAGCATCCACGCCGTGCCCGACCGCTTCGAAATACGCATGCGCCATGGTTCCTTTCCGCATCGCATCCGTCGTTGTGGAATCGCCAAGCTTTTCGACGACTTCCCGCATTGGACAATCCAGCAACCCCTGGATTCGTGATGGGGATAACCGTGTTTTCGCTGGCCTTGGAATCTCCCCGGCCACCGTTTCGGTAGCTGCCCACCACTGTGCCGGATCTGCCCCCGGTACACCGGCCGCGGCCAAGCGCGCTAGCTGGCGGGCAGCCTGCTGCGTTTCTTGTTCACCGGCTTCCGGGTCACACACCACCCGACGCAATTCGGCAACTACCGATGACACAGACAACAAGCGCGGCACCGTCACGCCGCTCACGGCAGAGCCGGATCCCGGCGCTGCCGCGGAATCAGCATCCGCACCAGATTCTGCATCATAGGCCTCGCCTGCTTCCTGTGCGGCACCGCGTAAGGCTGCATCTTCGTCCTGTGCGCTGGCAGCAGAAACGATCTGCTCGGGCACTAGATCAAACTTTGTGCACCACGCATGGAAAAACCGGGACGGTTCAATGATTTCGTCGGCATGCGGAGCATAGACTGCCGTCACAATCTGTTGGCTTCGAGCACGGCTGGTGGCAACACGGAACAAACGGCGCTCTTCACCCAACCGGTCTGCCGCATGCGAGACATAGACGTCGGGATCAATGCCCGCATCCAAGAAATCGACGAGGTCTTCTTGGGCGAAAAGGGAACCGGTCTCAGATAGATCAGGCCAGCTGCCTTCTTGCACGCCGCTGACCACCACGGTGTCCCATTCCCGTCCGATTGTGCCGTGCGCACTCACAATTTCTACGGAATCCGTGCGCGAACCACGCCGTTCACGAACCCCGGTGGGCAATTCTTGTTCCGTAATATGCTGCACGAACGTCTCTACCGAGGCCTCCGGGCGCCGCTCAACAAAATCGCCTGCGGCATCGAACAACGTCATCACCGCGTCCAAATCCCTATCCGCCTGCGATCCGGCGGCCCCACCGCGCAAGGCGGTCGCTGACAGCCTGCCTGATAACTCCGTCGCATCCCAGACTGCCCAAAGCACATCTTCGACGCTTCCACCCCGCAGCGCTTGCCTGCCTGCTTGGATCACGCTGCGGATGCGCAGCAAAATATCGATCTCGCGTTGCGTTAATAGCTCCGCAAAATCTGGTAACTCAGCATCACTGCCCAGCAAGTCCACCAAGCTATCGACGCCGCGCTGTTGAGGGTGAAACCGGCGCAAACCACGAATCAACCGGCGTAAAGTCACAGGATCTGCCCCACCCACAGGGCCGAGTACCAACTGTTCTATTTCTGCACGACTGAGATCTTCATGCAGTGCTCGAATCCCCAGCAAGAGGTGCGACACGACGGGTTGTTCTGCCAGCACGGTATCGGTGGGGCTGATGTATACCGGCACCCCCGCTGCCAATAACGAACGGCGAATACCACCCATTTCCGCGGTGGAACGGACCACCACGGCGATATCAGACCAGGCCACGCCGTCGTCCAGATGGCGGCGCCGCACCGCATCAACCACCGCCGTGGTGTTATCCGTCCACGATTCGGCCACGAGCGCTCGCCGTGTGGGGCTGCGGTGCATAGCGCGTAGCTCTACCAACTGATCTGCTGGGAATTCGTCGAAGAACTCACTGCTGGCGCCACGGAAATGAAAAATGGCGTGGTCTCGGTTACCCCCGACTACTGCAAGCTCTGCGCCATCGATAAGAGCACTCAACAGTTGCCCCGCTGTGGGATCCAACAGCTGTGCATCGTCAACGATGACGGTATGCCATGGGCTGAGTGCGCGGATCTCATCTAAGTTCTGGGAGACTTCCGCCATGAGTTCTGCGGCCGAAAACCGGTAGGTGCCTTCCAGCTCCATCATGTGCGTGTATTCCCGGAGGAATTGCGCCGCGGCGGTCCACATCGGCCGATCATAGCGACGCCCCAGATCTTCTAATTGCTGGGCCGAAACGCCCCGTTCCACAGCGCGCAATAAAAAATCGCGTAATTGCCGCCCAAAACCAAGGTAGGTTAACGCGGGGCGGACATCGACGGGCCAGTCCACGGACCCTGCCTCGGCAGCGCCTCCTGCGGTACCCAAACCAGTAGCGCCCAGACCAGTAGGACCGGCCGAATCAGCAGCGTCAGCCTCCCCCGCGCCAGTGACAACTTCTGCACCCGCAGCAGCATAATCTTCTGCCTGTAAACGCAGGATCTCGCGCATCATCGCATCTTGTTCTGCACCGCTGATAAGGCGCAGCGGTAAATCTGTCAGCAAACGTAACAGCCCAAAAGCCACCGAGTGGACGGAACGCACCAGTGGGCCTTGGGAATAATAATGCGAGACTCTTTCCGATAATTCCCGCCGCAACCGCGCCCCGGATTCTTTCGACGGTGCGATCACGACGATGCCGGATGGGTCCTGCCCCGCCGCTAAACACTTCTCGACGCGCTCGACGGTGGTGTCTATCAAAAAAGAAGACACCCCGGAACCAGCCGGGCCAGTGACTTTCCAGCGACCGCTAGCGGGCAGATCCCTGCCCCATTCACGTGGTTGAGCTTGCTGGGTGTGCGCGACCAGCCTGACGTCCGGGTTCGGGTGTATTCTCGTCATGCACTACAGCATGGCATACGCCCGTGACACGAGAAGGTCTTCAACCCGGTTAATATGCGAACGTGTGTTCGCTTTAGCGTCGGGATGCAGGTTATTAACGTGCCGACGATAGGCCACCGCGCGCAGCAGCAACTGATCCATGTCTCGAATGTGTGCAAAGCGATCACAAATTGCATCATCGACCACGCCGGCAACCAGGCCATCGACAATAGCCAATGCACACGTATAGCCCACGGGCCGGGGTGCGGCCGTCGGTACCAGATCCACAATCACCGGCGGCAGCAGGTAATGGTAAATCGTTGCCGCCAACAAATCCGCATGCCCGACACAATAGGCGGTATCAGCAGACAAGTCCCGGTAAGGCTCACCGGTTTCTTGCCAAGCAGCCGCTTCCGCACGCGCAAAAATATCATCGCGATTAGCCGTCGGCGCACTGACTTCCCGCAGACTAGTGGCAAGCCGAAGCCCCAATAAAGCGGTTTCGTCTACCCGCCGCAGCAGCTCACCTTGGCTCCACGCACTCGCTTTCCATCCGGCAACTGTGTAGCGTCCGTCCGTCGACAAGATGGGGCGGGCAACACGCGCCCCCTCCACCGATAACCCGGCGCGCACTTTGGCGGACCACAGGGCAGTTGGCGCTGCTTGCGAAAGCACCATGTCACCAATTTTGGTTCCGTTATCCCAGGCATGGCCGAGCGGAATCGGGGTTTCTGCTGGGGTCTGAAACGCCTCGCAGACGTGATCGGGTGGCACAGGCATGAGTAGTGTTAGGTCTCTTTCTCCGGTTCGTGCAGGGCATCGAGCGCAGCACCGTCGGGAAGCGGGCGAGGATACGGCCACGGATTCGGACGGCAGGTATCCGGATTATCCGGATAGACTTCTTCCGGGTTCAACTGAAACAGTTCCGAATTTTGCAGGCTGATGGTTTGTTGCATCATTACCGGCGCGAGGTTGCCCTCCCCGGTACAAGCCTGGTGATGAGGGTAACCAATAGCGTGGCCGACTTCGTGGTTAATCAAATATTGTCGGTAGGCACCCAAATCGCCTTGGAACGGGGCGGCGCCACGCACCCACCGGGATTCGTTCAGCAATACCGTCGAACCACCCGTGATGGTGGTATGGCACGAGGTTTCTAATTCTAAATCCACCCCACACATGTCCGCGGTGGTGGTGACAGACGCCAAAAGGATGCGGGTGTCAGGGTCTTCTTCCGGTCCCACGTGCACGAATTTAAAAGCTGGGTCATAGGTCCAGCCACGTGGATCCGCCAGTGTCGCATCCACCATGCGTGCTATCGCATCATCGCCGCCATAGGGCACGGTATCGAGGCCTTCTTCTACTTCGACGGTGTAACGAATAGTCTTTTCTGCACCGTGGCCAACCTCCTGGCCGGGCGTGCCGACGGGGCGGAATTCGCCGCTGCCGTTGGCAGAATAGGTACCACCGGCCGGTAATTCACGCAGACCAAGCTCAGCACGTGAGGCAGTGCCGGGATCTGGGCCAGCGCCGAGTTCACCATCCGATTCCTCGTGTCCGCCGTGCCCATCATGACCGCCGGATCCGGCAGCACTGCGTGCATGCTCCCGCGAACCAGCGTCATCGCTGCCACGGGAGACGTCGACAAGCACCGCGGCCGTGATGATCAGCACCACGGCTATGATCCCCATCTGCCACCAGCCATAGCGGCGCACATAATGCTCGAGTTTCTTATTCATCTACACCTGAATCAATACCGCACCTGCAGCATCGTATTTCCTACAGCAGAGTATTTATTTAGGCACCGCCAAAGCCGACGACCGGCTGTTCGCCGCTACCGACCTCGACATACGCAATCGCATTGGTGCGCACCAGGTACTTGCGGCCTTTGGCATCCGCCAATTCGACGACATCATCGGCTTTACCCAATACGTCTTTGACGAGCTTCACTGCTTCGTCGTGGGAGAGCTCAGAATTAATCACCAGTTCACGAGGCGATTCAATCAAACCGATCTTGATATTCATACGCTTGCTATACACCTTTCGATTGCTATCGGTTGTTATCAGCATGCAATCCATACGCCTGAAACGCTTGCAGTGCATCCCTCACGGTGAATCCACAATGCCAACGTTTCCAGCACACTGCATGCGTTGTCCTGTGCCATATCCTAGTCAAGTTCGCGCGCATGCACAGTCGCACCCATGCACGATCCAACGCGCTGTATATCTATGCCCGTCCATCCGCGTTAGTATTAAGGAGTGTCTTCCCGCAATACTTCCCCCCAGTCAACGACGCCTACGTTTGCACAATTGGGCGTGGCTGCGGAAATCTGCGAGGCTCTTGCCGACGACAACATCCACCACACGTTCGCGATCCAAGAACTTACCCTGCCGCTGGCATTAGACGGCAAGGATCTCATCGGTCAAGCCCGTACCGGCATGGGAAAAACTCTTGGATTTGGGGTTCCGCTGCTGGACCGAGTCTTCGATGACGCGGATATTCCCGAACTCGACGGCACACCGCGTGCGTTGGTGATTGTGCCCACGCGTGAATTAGCAATCCAAGTCGGTGCTGATCTCACGCGCGCCGCGCGGCACACCCCGGTGCGCACACTCACGATTTACGGCGGTAGCTCCATCGACAATCAGATCAGCCAGCTCGAGCGCGGCGTCGACGTCGTCATCGGCACTCCCGGGCGTTTGTTAGATCTTGCACAGCGCGGCAACCTGATGCTGCACCTCGTGGCAATCTGTGTGCTTGACGAGGCCGACGAGATGCTGGACCTGGGGTTTTTACCGGATATCGAGCGTATTTTCCAGGCTCTCCAACCTACGCCCGCCCCGGCGTCCGCGCCCCGCAACCGCCGTTTACAGACCATGTTGTTTTCGGCGACGATGCCCGGCGAAATCAAGGCTCTGACCCGGAAATTCCAGCACAAGCCCATCCATATTCACGCCGAGGACCCTACGGCAACCGCCACGCATACCAGCACCCGGCAGGTGGTTTTTCAGGCCCACCAACTGGACAAGCTCGCGGTGGTGTCCCGGATCCTGCAAAGCCCGAGCCGCGAACAAGCAGTGGTTTTTACCCGCACCAAGCGCTCGGCCGCATTTTTAGCCCAGGATCTCGCGGAGCTCGGTTTCGGTGTCGCGGCTGTCCACGGTGACCTTAACCAGCCGCAACGGGAAAAGGCCTTACATGCTTTGCGTTCTGGTGCTGTCGACGTGCTCATTGCCACTGATGTTGCCGCACGCGGTATCGATATCGATTCGATTACCCATGTCATCAACTATCACCTTCCCGACGACGCCATGACCTTCGTCCACCGCATCGGCCGGACTGGGCGCGCGGGCAAAACCGGTACCGCAGTGTCGCTGGTCGGGCTGGAAGAAATCGGGAAATGGCGCGTGATTAACGATGAGCTTGCCTTGGGCCAGCCGCAGCCTCCTGAGTGGTTTTCTACTTCGCCAGAACTTGCCGACGCCTTCGACCTGCCCGCAGGCATCAGCAATAAAGTCGGCGCCCCCACAACAGTCATTGGAGTTGATCCGAAAAAACACCGCGACCAGGCCCAGCCCCGTAAGCCGCGACAAAGGTCACGCCGTTGATGGCGCCGCAGTCGACACGCCTGCTGCGGCGTACACGCACTGATGTGGTGGTCATCGCGGCGTTAAGCATCATTTCGGTTGCCGCGGTGCTGATTGTGTATGCGGGCGCATCAATCCGCAAGAGTGAGGCAATTGTTGCTGAACACGCCTACGAGCCACCGGCACCGCGGGAGACCATCCCGGATGAATTTACCGAGGTTGCGCGCCTGCATTCTGCACCGCTACCGGGCGATGCTCTGGAACCTGCGGTCGCTGCGGCGGCAGCACCGGTAGTCGCCGCAGGGTTGGTCATTACCTACGAGGAGCAGGACGGACGCCACATTGTCCGTGCATACGCACCAGAAACTCTTGCCGACGATCATGAGCAGCCTAGTTCAGCACCCGACCCGTACTGGGAGTATTCCCGCGAGTATCCGTTGTGCAGCATCGCCGCTGCGTGGGATTCTGTAGTGCTGACGTATCGCAACGCTGCAGGCTGCGGCGATGTCGTCGCGCTCGATGCTGCGACGGGCAACTACGATGCGACCCGATCTGCAGTGGCACCGGACGAGGTTGCCACGATTCGTTCCAATGACCGCGTGGGCACGGTTTCGCCAGAGCGCGTCGAATTATGGCGTTCGGATCTGGTGCGCACGGTGGAATACGGCGCAGTCGAGGCTCCGCAGGAACCGGGCAGCCAACCGTATGCGCAGTGTACTATTCATTCGGCGTTGACCCGCACAGAATTACTGGCAGTCGTCGAGCATTGCCCGGACGATACCGATCACAGCGTGTTGCGCCTGCAGCAAGCAACCCCGGAAGACTCGCGCGTGCCAGAAATCGATTCCAGCATCGGGCTGGAACATCCCAATGCACATGTGGTAGCGGTGGGCCAGGAAGCTGCGGCGGTCTATATACCTGGTGAAAAACCAGAACTGATGTCTTTTCACAGCGACGGCACACGCACCAGCCAGCGTCACGTCAAACCGGCTGCCCCGATACAGGCTTTTTCTGCCGCAGCAACCGCTGATCTTCCACACCACATGACCTGGTTCGACGGGCACCGCCTCTACTTCTTTACGCCAAATGAACTGGCGGTCGAGCACATCATTGACCCAGCTCTGGGGACCGGAGTTGCCGTAGACGGCAAAGCGTTGGTCCCTACGGAGTTCGGCATTAGCGTGGTCAATTGGAATACCGGCGAGATTGAGCGCACCATCCCGCTGGATCGCGGGGATTATGACGGGCCGGTATCACTCGCAGTGGCGGGTGAGCATCTCGTCGAAAAGCGTGGCATCGAGCTCGTGGTTCTGAAATAACGCAGGCCACCTGCACGGTTAGCCACGGGAGTGGTGATGCAGCTCCATCCACGAATTCGATTGTGGGTGGAAGATCATCATCAATGCGATCAGTGCCGAGGCGAGAATGAAGATGCCGAAAAACACGGCTCCACCGGACATCATCTGAAACGACGATGCCGCGAGTATTACCTGCAATAAGACGATGGGCCCACGTCCCCAGCGTTTACCCCGATATTGTGAGACCGCGGCGGCGACGATGGTGCCGAAAATAATGAAGATGAATCCAGCGGTGCCCGCCCCGATCCAATTCGCGGAGGCAGCATCGGATACTACGCTGTCGTTTTCCGCGTTAATGATTCTGCGCCAGATCAACACGGCAGCAAAAATCAGCGCGATCGCGGACTGCACCACCGCAATCAACGACGCAAACTTCATGGTTGCAGGTGGCTGCAGTGGTGCTTCTGGCTTTTCCGACGATGATTTCACGCCCCGTATTCTACAGTTTCGCTACGCGAGCGACACTATGATTTGACGAAACATTATTGGCAACTCTTTTCACGATTATCGCATCTGCGCAGTTCACCGTCGGCAAGAAAGCTGTGAGAAAGCTGAATATTAGCGATTTACACCATCATTTTGTGGTTAAACATTCATTACTAATACATGATTTAACTCACTATTTACTCCCGACCCCTAGCATTCATCTTTTATTCATGTCATTATTCGTTCATAGCGACAACCCAGGCCGCTAACCCGGCACAACCCCGGACGATGCCCAGCGCATCGCAACAGTTAGTTGCGCACAAAGCGCAGCTTCCGGGCGCATGAACACGCCCGGCACCAACCGGAGTGCGATCCCAGCCGGTAGCACCGCAGAGGTTTTCCTGAAACAGGTTTTCCTCAACAGGTCTTCCTCACTGAGAATTCTCATGGATTCCCATTCATTCCCCCGACTGCAACCACAAGGAGTACACAGAATGTCTGATTGGCGCCACGAAGCAATCTGCCGCAACGAAGATCCAGAACTGTTTTTCCCAGTTGGCAACTCCGGCCCAGCGCTGACCCAGGTGGCGAAGGCAAAGCTGGTGTGCAACCGCTGCCCTGTCACCAATGATTGCCTGCAGTGGGCCCTGGAAACTGGTCAGGACGCCGGCGTCTGGGGCGGCATGTCCGAAGAAGAACGCCGCGCACTCAAGCGCAAGCGCAATCGGGGACGCCGCGCCCGCGTCAGCGCCTAAGGTCCATAGCTGAAATTCCACGGCGTAAGGTCCACCGCCGCCTAAAGTCCACGGCCTAGGATCCTTAGGCAAAGCAACTACCTACTGGTCTACCCTATGTGCAGGATTGGCTAGTATAGTGTGGGCAGCCCGTTCCTATTGAATAAGGAGTGATCACAATGAGCAAGCGTGGTCGTAAGCGTAAAGACCGTCGCAAGAAAGGCGCTAACCGCGGTAAGCGTCCAGGCGCTGGCTAACAGCCGAGCGCTCTAGCTGCCCGTATCCGGTATCGGCCTGAGTGTTGTACTGGGCCCTAGTGTTGTACTGGGCTTAGAGCCGCTGGAGCGCTGCGACAAAAGAAGAAGGCATCACCCTGCACCTCGCGGGTGATGCCTTCTTTTATTGCTTGGCTGCCGAAAATTCCGGGCCGCTAATACCCTAATCCCCTAATACCTGCGTCGGCTGGTGCGCACCGTCGTTTGCTCCGTGCGAATTGAGACGATAATCCGCTCCCGAAGGCTCCGCGGCGCGGTATCGTCGGAGCCTTCATCGACCGCGGAACAACAGCGATTGAGCAACGCACGGAACCGTTCTTCTTGTTCCAGCCGCTTATAACACAGCTCGCACGAGGCAAGTTCCGCCCGAGCGTCCTGCAGCTCTGCGGAGTTCAGCGCACCATTTTCCGCGCCGTCGATGAGCAACCCCACGAGGTAATTAACTCGCTGGGGGCTGCACCCGCAGGGCGCGTACGTTTCTCCACCATAGCTGTCTGCATCGTGATTGTCCGCACTCTCATGCGCATTCCATCGTTGCATCAGCGCTCACCTTCTTTGCTGTTCGCTGCTTTGTCAGCCGATTCTTGCACTGCTGCCTGTGCCGCGGCAATGCCATGATCGGCGGCCACTTCCTTTAACGCTTCGCGCAGCTTTTTTCTTCCACGATTGAGCCGGCTCATCACCGTTCCTAGCGGAATATCCAGTACCTCGGCGATTTCTTTGTACGCCAGGCCCACCACATCGGAGTAGTACACCACGCGCCGGTAATCTTCGGACAGATCATTAAGCGCCGCGGCAATCGTGGCATCGGGCATCGCAGCGAGTGCTTCGACCTCCGCAGAGACCAACCCGGCAGAATCGTGCTCGGAGCTGGTGTAGAGCTGCCCATCAGTGAGTTCATCGGCGCTGGTTTGTTGCGGCTGGCGCTGCTTTTTGCGGTAGCTGTTGATATAAGTATTGGTCATGATCCGGTATAACCAGGCCTTCAGGTTGGTGCCTGGGGTGAACTTTGCAAAGTTCTGGAAACCTTTGAGGTAGGTTTCTTGCACCAGATCCTCCGCGTCTTGCGGGTTGCGCGTCATTTTCAGCGCCCCGCCATACAGCTGATCCAATAATGGCAGTGCGAGTTCTTCAAATCCGGTGTTTGCCGATGCGGTGGCGCTTGCCGACGGTTGCTGGCTGGTGTGCTCGGCTGTTCGCACCGACGCACCGGCTGCCGGTTCGTCGTAAAGCTCCGCTCTCATCCACGTATCCTTTCCGGCGCTGTCTATTATCATGGCGCTTATGAGCAATTTCTGGGCTGCCCCGTATGCCACGCACCCGGTTTCGCATGTGCAGGCGATTCCAGGGTCAAAATCTTTGAGCAATCGCGCCTTGGTACTGGCTAGTTTAGCTGATCGCCCCTCGACGATTCTGCGGCCGTTGCACTCGCGCGATACCCAGCTGATGGCGCAGGCTTTGCGCGCGATGGGCGTGGGTGTCACTGAGTCGCCAGAGGCCATCACCGTAGAACCGGCCCCGCTGCAGCCCGCCACCATCGACTGCGGTCTGGCTGGAACGGTCATGCGTTTTTTGCCGCCTCTGGCGGCGCTTGCCGACGGCACGGTGGCCGTTGATGGCGACGAACAAGCCCGGGCCCGCCCAATTGGCCCGCTGCTGGATGGCCTGCGTTCCCTTGGCATTGCGGTGGACGGCGAGCATTTGCCGTTTCGCATCATCGGCTCTGGTATCCCGGCTGGCGGCGTCGTCGAGATTGATGCTTCTGCTTCCTCGCAGTTTGTTTCTGGTTTGTTGCTCTCGGCGGCTCGTTATACCGACGGGGTGACGGTGCGTCACGTTGGTGATTCTTTGCCATCCATGCCGCATATCACCATGACCGTGGAGATGCTGCGTGCTGCCGGGGTGCGCGTGGATGTGTCCGAAAACCAGTGGCGCGTCCACCCAGGCCCGATCCGGGGTGGTACGTGGGAGATTGAGCCCGACCTGTCCAATGCCACACCATTTTTGGCCGCCGCTGCGGTAACCGGCGGCACCGTGACCATCCCGCAGTGGCCAGCTGCCACTACCCAGCCTGGTGCTGAGATCCGCCCGATCTTGGAAGCAATGGGCTGTGAGGTCGAGTTTATTAGTGCAGAACAGGATTCAGCGGAACATACTGCAGCTGGCGAGTTGCGCGTGACTGGCCCGTCCGACGGTCAGCTGCGCGGTATCAACCTGGATATGGGAGATATCGGCGAGCTCACCCCCACCGTCGCCGCTCTGGCAGCGCTGGCCAGCACCCCATCAAAGTTGTACGGTATCGCCCACCTGCGCGGGCACGAGACCGACCGGCTGGCCGCGTTAGCCACCGAGATCAACCGCGTGGGTGGCGATTGTGCAGAACGTGCCGACGGTTTGCTCATCCGTCCGGCGCAGCTGCATGGCGGGCAATGGCACTCGTATCACGATCACCGCATGGCCACCGCCGGTGCGATCATCGGCCTGCGCGTTTCCGGTATCGAGGTGGAAAATATCGACACCACATCGAAGACACTTCCGGGTTTTGCCCAGATGTGGGAAAAGATGGTGTCGTAGATGGCCAGGCGAGATTGGGACGAATCCGACGTCAAAACCCGCCCTGGGAAAGGCTCGAAGCCGCGGACGAAAAACCGGCCGAGCCACAAAGATGCGGTGTTCGGGATGGTCATTGGCAAAGACCGGGGCCGCTGGACCGTTGCGTTAGACGATGGCCCAGACGTCGTGTGCATGCGCGCTCGTGAACTCGGCCGCACCCCGATTGAAGTGGGTGATCGCGTCGGCGTGGTCGGTGATACCTCGGGGAAAAAAGATACTCTGGCGCGCATCGTGAAACTCGCCGAGCGTAGTTCTGTGCTGCGGCGCACCGCGGATGATACTGACCCTTATGAGCGCATCGTGGTCGCGAATGCGGATCAGATGCTGATCGTCACAGCGGTGGCTGATCCCCCGCCGCGCACCGGGTTTGTGGAGCGTGCGCTCATCGCCGCCTTCGTGGGTAATATCAGACCGATTTTGTGTTTGACCAAGACGGATCTTACAGATCCCAGCGAGTTTGCCGCGCAATTTGCCGATTTGGATATCACGGTGGTGTGCGCGGGCACTTCCGACGAGCTCGACGAAGTCTCGCAGCTGGTGGCAGGACACCGAACAGCGCTCATTGGCCACTCGGGCGTCGGCAAGTCCACCCTGGTCAACCGGCTGGTTCCGGATGCAGACCGGGCGACCGGCGAGGTATCAGCCATTGGACGCGGCCGCCATACTTCGACGCAATCGGTGGCATTACGCCTACCCGAAACGCTTGCCGACGCGCGCGGGGCTTCTCAGCCAGCTGGCTGGTTGATTGATACCCCGGGCATCCGTTCGTTTGGTTTGGCCCACGTAGACGCCGATACCGTGCTGGAGGTTTTCGACGATCTCGATGAGATCACCGAGGAATGCCCGCGTGGGTGCTCACATAGCGGCCCACCCGCGGATCCAGAATGTGCACTCGACGAGATCGACGAGAATGATCCCAGCCTTGCCGCCACCCGCAACCGGCGGGACGCCATGCGTCGCCTACTTGAGGCGCTGCGCAGCAATGTCGACTGGGAAAACTAAGCTCCCGGGGCTACAGGCCTACAGGCTCCCCGGGCGAAAATCCCGCGGCGGAGTTTCCGAGCGAAATTCCCCGGGAAAAAATTAGTTGCTTAGCTGCACTAAGGCATTGAGCTCGTTGGCGTCGTAATAAGCCATCAGGTTGTCTTGCGCATCGCCAACGGCGAGTTCGGCATCTTCGTCACCCAGATCAGCGGCATCGATCAGTGTAATGGCTTTAGCTGTGGCTTCTTCGGCATCTGCAACATCCATGTGAATAGCGGCGAAATCCCGCACGTCAATCACGGCTGGATCCAGCTTGATCACCGGCTCACCCATCTCCGGGTCCGGGATGCAGGACGCATCTGGCACATCGGCGGATATCACCACACGGCGGTGCGGCAGCTCAGAATCGCCGACGGTCAGCAGCCGCAGCGAAGCCTCCGCCGCAGAATCAAAGGCCACCATGGCGATTTCTTCTTCCTCACCAGAATCAAAAAAATCGCGCAATCCGTCGGTCACCGCGAAAGCCCAACCGCCTTGGGCTGGGAATTCGCCGTCTTCGGCGCATTGTTTGAGCAAACTGAACGTCGCGGGCAGATAAATCCGCATTTTAGAATTCTCCGTCAATATCGAAAATGGCTTGCACTTCCACCCCGGAGCGGTCGAACTGGGTATACAGCACGCCCACCATGCCATAGCCGACAGAGGCGCGCACGTTATCAATGCCGTCGTCGACCATGACGCAGTCATTCAATGGCAAGTCCATGGCGGCGGCGGCGTGCTGGAACGCGCCCATCTCTGGTTTTTCCATGCCAATTTCTCCGGACAGCAGCACAGCATCGACAATGCCGCGATATTCCCATTCCCGGATCGATTCTGCCTCCGGCCCACCGGGATGGTTCGACAAAATCGCGGTGGCAACACCGTTGGAGCGGGCTGCACCTAATAGGTTGCGCCAGCGACGCTGGTCTTCTTCGGAACCGTCTAATACTCCCGTGTAGTCCAGGATTAGTCCACGCATATATTTTCTTCCTTTTGCCCGATTTTTTCGTTCTACTTGCCCTACGCACTACCCTAGTTTTTGGGCAGGTATGGCACTTTTCTCCATACTTCCACACAGGCCGCATTCGGCCAGGCACACTGGACACAATACCTGTTTCAGTAGTATTCCGGGGGAGGGATTTCATGCTCGCTGCAATACCGGGTTATGCGCACCTGCGCGTATATATTCCAGACGAGCCCGACCGCAATCCAGATACCAGCGAGACCGATATCGATGTTTTGCACCAATTTGCACCGTTGCTGCAAATAGCGTTGGAGGTGCTAAGCGGGTTGCGTCCCGAGCACCAGATCCGTACCAAACGCTTCGGGCCAGCGGTGCGCATTCATATCGGCGCGCAACAGCGCAAGGCCCGCGCCGAACACAACAAGGGATTGTCCAGCACAAGATTATCTGGCCCAGTGGCGGTGAAATCACTGCACAGCAGGCCGTCGTCAACGCAGCCCGATAGCTGGGAGTTGTTCGGCACTGCACTCATTGGACCCGCGAACGCCCGTTCCCGCTACGGCTTCACCGCGGTGTGCGGGAACGAACAATTGGTGAGCTTGCGGGTGCTGGCTGCTTAACCAGTCCGGCACCCTTCCGCGTGAGCCCGGCACCCCACAGGGTTCTAGCCGCCCATCACGCTGTTGGTTGCACCGCCACCACCGGCGGATTGGATGGGCGTGCCAGGGTCAGTCTGCTGTTCGCCCTGCTGCGCAAAGCGCTTGCGCAGCATGAACAATTGGCGCACGGTTTCTTCCTTAATGGCCTCGTTCATGGCATTGAACATGTCGCCACCTTCCTTCTGGTATTCCACCAGCGGGTCGCGCTGAGCCATGGCACGCAAGCCGATGCCCTCTTTGAGATAGTCCATCTCATAAAGGTGCTCGCGCCATTTCTGGTCGATGACCGGCAGGATGATCATGCGCTCGGTGTTACGCATTTGCTCATCGCCGCCGATTTCGGTGACGGCTTTTTCTAGCTCATCGTATTCCTTCTGCGCATCGGCGATCACGGCGTCGCGAAGCTGGTCTGCGCTGAGCTCGCCCTTGGAACCGTATTCGGTGCCGTCGACCAGACCCTGCCAGCTAATCGTTGGCTCGTACAGGGTATTCAAGGCGTTCCAGAGCTCGTCGAGATCCCAGTCTTCGACGTAGCCGACGGCAGTAGCACCCGATACATAGGCACCGATGGTGTCGTCGATCATCGTGCGCACGTGGCTAGAAATATCCTGTGAGGTCAGGATCTCGTGGCGGGTCTGGTAGACGACCTTGCGCTGCTCGTTGAGCACCTCGTCGTACTTCAGGACGTTTTTGCGCATCTCGAAGTTCTGGTTTTCTACCATCGCCTGCGCACCCTTGATGGAGTTCGAGACCATCTTCGCCTCAATCGGCACATCATCTGGCACGTTGAGGCGGTTCATCATGTTTTCCATGGACTGGCCGACGAAACGCACCATCAGCTCATCGCGCATGGACAGGTAGAACCGGGTTTCCCCAGGGTCACCCTGGCGGCCGGAACGCCCCCGTAACTGGTTATCGATACGACGGGATTCGTGGCGCTCGGTACCCAGCACGTATAGGCCACCGGATTCACGAACCTCGTCGCCGCGGCGTTTGCTTTTCGCCTTTTCGTCTTCGATTTCGTTGTCCCAGGCTTCCTGGTAGGCCTCTTCGTCGTCGAAAGGATCTAGGCCGCGCTGACGCAGACGCATATCGAGAATGACCTCGGGATTACCGCCCAGCACGATGTCGGTACCACGGCCAGCCATGTTCGTTGCGACGGTGACGTTGCCCGGTAGGCCGGCACGCGCAATAATATTGCCTTCTTCTTCGTGGTATTTCGCGTTCAGGACGTTGTGCTCGATGTCCTTGCGCTTGAGCAGCTGCGACAAATATTCGGAGCGTTCCACCGAGGTAGTACCCACCAGGACGGGTTGGCCGGCAGCAACGTGTTCGGCGATGTCTTCCACGACCGCAGAGAACTTTGCTTCCTGCGTTTTGTAGATGCGGTCGGAGTGATCCACACGCTGGTTTGGTTTGTTCGTCGGGATCGGAACGACGTCCAGTTTATAAATCGAGTTCAGCTCGGCGGCTTCGGTCTCTGCAGTACCGGTCATACCGGAGATCTTGTCGTACAAACGGAAGTAGTTCTGCAGCGTGACCGTCGCCAAAGTCTGGTTTTCGTTTTTGATCTCGACTTTTTCTTTTGCCTCGATCGCCTGGTGCATGCCTTCGCTGAAGCGGCGACCAGCCAAGACACGGCCGGTGAAGCCGTCGACGATCATGACTTCGCCTTCGCGGACAATGTAGTCCTTGTCGCGCACAAATAGCTCTTTGGCTTTCAGTGCGTTGTTCAAAAACGACACTAACTGCGCATGCTCTGGAGCGTAGAGGTTGTCGATACCCAGCTGGTCTTCGACGTATTCGACGCCGTCTTCACTGATACCGATGGTGCGCTTGCGGTGATCGACTTCGTAGTGTTTGCCTTCGCGCATGCGTGGTGCAAGCTGGGCGAACACGGAATAGTACTGCGAGCTACCGTCAACGGGACCGGAAATGATCAGCGGGGTACGGGCTTCGTCGATAAGAATCGAGTCCACCTCGTCGACAATGCAGAAGTTGTGCCCGCGCTGCACGGCGTCTTTCAACTGGCGCACCATGTTGTCGCGCAGGTAATCGAAGCCAAGCTCGTTGTTGGTGCCGTAGGTGATGTCCGCAGCATAGGCTTCGCGGCGTTCTTCGGGGCGCATCTGTGAAAGGATCACGCCCACTTCCAGGCCCAGCCAGCGGTGCACACGTCCCATCATTTCGGCGTCACGCTTAGCCAGGTAGTCGTTGACCGTGACGACGTGGACGCCCTTGCCTTCCAGCGCGTTGAGGTAGGCCGGGAGAACGGAGGTCAGGGTTTTACCCTCACCGGTGCGCATCTCTGCGACGTTGCCGAAGTGCAGGGCGGCGCCGCCCATGATCTGCACCAGGAAGTGCTTCTGGTCCAACACGCGCCACGAGGCTTCACGGGCCACCGCGAATGCTTCGAGCATGATGTCGTTGAGGTCTTCGCCGTCGGCTAGTCGTTTCCGGAATTCGCCCGTTTTGTCCTTCAGTGCCTCGTCAGACAGTGCGGCGTACTCGTCTTCGAGTGCCATGACGTCTTGGGCGATTTTCTTCAGGCGTTTGACGGTCTTGCCTTCGCCAGCCCGGAGAAGCTTAGAAAGTCCAAACACAGGTGTGCCATCCTTTAAAATCACGAATAGTTTTTGCTCTGGGCTATTCTACGCGCGCAGCAACAAAAAATTGCCCTAGGCCGATGTTAATGAGCAACACACTTGGGAATCATCGGCCTGGGCGGGCAAGGTAGCTGACGATACGCCAGCTGTTAATTCGCTGTGGTAGCGATTAGCTCTCGTCGCCTTCGGTCAGAGAGATCAAGCCGTAGTCAAAGGCGTGGCGACGGTACACCACCGACGGGCGGTTGTTTTCGGCGTTGATGAACAGGTAGAAATCGTGTCCCACCAGTTCCATTTCGGACAAGGCATCATCAACGCTCATCGGAACAGCAGCGTGCTCCTTTTCGCGGACAACCTGGCCTGGCTCGATGTCCTCAACGGAATCAGCATATGGGTCAACATCGTACTTCGACTGCTGTGCCTGTTCTTTGGCCTCAGCTTTCGCTGCTGCAACCATCTCAGCTGCTAGCTCACCGGTACCCTTTGGTGCGCGGTGGCCAGACTTGGCGGCTTCACGACGAACCTTGACCTTACGCAGGCTACGGGACATTTTCTGGAGTGCGGTTTCCAAAGCAGCGTAGAAGGAATCTTCCTTAGCCTCAGCACGCAGCAGGTGCCCTTTGCCCGTGGCGGTGATCTGAATGCGGGAGCCTTGATCCTCACGACGAGGGTTCTGCTCCTGCTTCAGCTCCACATGGAAGAACGTCAGCGTAGGGTCCAGCTTTTCGATGCGGGAGAGTTTTGCGTTAACGCGCTCGGCGAAGTGCTCCGGCACCTCAACATTGCGGCCGGTGATGGTGACCTGGGCTTCTGGGGCTTGAGCGTCGTTATTTACGTCGAAAGTCATAACTGTAATCTTTCCCTTTCATCTCGGTTGCTCTACCTTTATTGTATCAACCGCGAACTAGTTTGACCTGGGTTTGGACTGGGAATTAGCGCTTAATTGGAAAAAGTTTTCAGAGCTTTCCTAGCTTCTCGTAGCACCTCCTAGCTTTATGCAGCCGCCAAAACCACACACCCAGCAACATCCGCACCAGCGAACGTGAGCGTGTCGACGGTCGCGGCCAGTGTTGCCCCGGTGGTTATCACGTCATCGACAACCACCACCTCGGCCCCGCGTGGTACCGGGCGCACCAACTGCACGTTGCCGCGAACGTTGTGCAACCTGTCGTCACGGTTGAGCCCAGACTGATCCGGCATCGACGACGCCAGGCATACCGCTTCGATGACCGGAAATCCACTACCCAGACACAACTGTGTCATTGGGTCACCGCCGCGCAGCCTGGCTGAGCGCGCACGAGTGGGGGCTGGAACCAACACCACACGATGCGAAAACTCCCCGCGCGCTTGCAAGGTTTCCAATGCTGCCTGTAAAACCGCAGCAATGTGCGGACGAATTGCACGGTTATTGCGTTCTTTCATTTCTAAGATGACTTCGCGATGTGGGCCTCCATAACCACCGCAGCTATACACAGGGGCGAGGACGTCAGCTCGCGGCGTGATGCGTCGCGGCGGCTGGGCCAGTACCACGCGGCAATTCCGGCACAGCAGCTGTCCGGGCGCACCACAGCCGGCGCACGAGCTGGGTAAAACCAGCTCGACGAAACCGGCGCGATCAGCGTGACGACGAAATTTCGACATGATCCCCCACATTGTTGTCAGCCGGCTAGTTCGCCACCACAGGAACCGAACGCTGCCCCTGCAAACCAGGTACTTCGCGCCAAAACGATGTCTCGCTGCCACTGGCTGGAAGCTGCAGTGTCGCATGCGCATCAGTGATATATAGCGTTGACCCAGACGCCGCTACGGCCACCACCGGTGCAGTCACATTCCCCGACGGCAACGACGACACCGCCGAGCCATCCTGTTCTACACGCCACACCGGCGTATCAGCCGCAGACGTCCCCACCAACAACGAGCCATCCGGCTGCCAATCCAAACTCAACGCGGTACCACCGATTTCGGTGGCCATCTCATGCACGTTCACGATCTTGCGCTCACCGGTCGTGGTGTGTTGCACTACACCGGTATACACATGGCCGTCGATGATCATCGCCGCTGTGGCACCACTATTAGACAACCGCAGCACAGAAATCTCGCCGTCAATCTCCTCCAGCGCAGAAGTATCAACCTTATCGGTCGACAGCTCACCGGACGTCGTCGAACGGACCACACGCACGACCTGTTTATCCTGGGTAGCTACCCACACCGCGCCACCACCGCGCTCCAGCGTTGGGCGGGTGATGAATTCGCTGGACAATGCTTCTTCCAGTGTTCCATCCAGCTCGCCAACAAACAGCTGCGATTCTCCCCCTCCAGCAGACTGCGCCGTCCCAGCACCGCGCGAACGCACCACCGCAACCGTGCCATCAACGCCAATATCCGCGGCACTGACATCTGTCAGCTCACCAGCGGCGTCGTCAAGCGGCACCCGCTGGTCAGATGCAACCCGCACCAAAGAACCATTCGCCAACGCATACAACGGACTCACGCCATCCGACGAGGCTTTCGGGTTCAGCCCGGCAAAATCGTCGGTGGACAGCGTTTCTAAACCATCGCGGACCGGAACATCGTCGATCAACACCGAATACGGGCCCGGCACCGAAGCTGTCGCCAACGTCCACACCAGCTGCGCGGCAAACTGCATGCGCTGCTCAGTGCTCATCGAGGACATCCCAGAGAACTTGTAGGTGCCCTCATCAATGCCCAAAAACGTGGCATCCTCCGGAACATAATCCTTCGTCGCAGGGGCCAAACGCGACGACGGCCCTGCAACCAGCATCGTCGCCAGTGACGCCCCCAACGACTCTTGCTGCGAATACAACCAGCGCCGGTCAGACACCAACACGCTGCCAGTCGAATCAAAGAAATACAGCGACTGCGGCTGGTACTGGTTTCGCAATTCATTCCGCTCAATCACGACACCGGACGGCAAGGACGAAATCCGCCACTGATTATCAACCAGTTCCATTTCCACGCTGGTCTCATACAAACCATCTTCGGGCAGATATTTTCCACCATCGCCTAGCTTGCCGATGACGGTACCGCGCACATTAAACTTCCGCTTCGCAGAATCCGACGGCCCCGACGCGGTATTGAATTCGATGCGATCGACGATCAACATGTCATCGTGGTGCGGCTGCCAATTGCTTTTCGCATTATCGGTGAGATAACGCTTCGCCGCACGATAGTCACCGTCCGGGCTTGCCGACGCGCGATAAAAATCACGCAGCAACAAATCCGGTTCTTGCCCGTCGGTTGGTCCAATATTCATATCATCGTCCGGATTTGCTGAATCCTCAAACGGGCGCAGCGCCTGCGGGCCAGTATCCCGAGGCAACGAACTGCACGCCGCCACAAACCCCAGGCTGCCAGCTACCACTACCGCGAGAGCGCCACGGCGCACAACATACAGGCTCTGGTTGCCGACGAATCGCTGCCTACGCTGCTTATTTTGCATCATCTTCTGCATCATCACGGTCATCCTCATGCCCTGCGCTGGTAGTTTTCTCACTATCCGCGCTCTTTTCGCCTGTCGCTGACTCCGGGACATCGGGCGCAACTACCAGCTCCAGCGGCGCCGGATCTACCTCACCGCGCGGGGTCCGTGGCAGCACCAGCCGGAACGTCGCGCCCACGCCTAATTCGCCAACAGCATCCAATATCCCGCCATGCAACTGCGCATCCTCGCGGGCAATCGCCAATCCCAAACCGGTGCCACCGGAATGCCGCTTACGCGACACATCCGCACGCCAGAAGCGATTGAACACCAGATCTTCCTGGCCGTCTTTGAGCCCCACGCCTTGGTCGGCAACCAGCACCGCAATCGCGTGCTCATTCGACCCGGCTATCACCCGGATTGGATTGCCTTCCGAATGGTCAATCGCATTAGCCAGCAAATTACGCAAAATCCGCTCGATCCGACGAGAATCACCGGCGATAGTCAAAGCGTCGTCAAGACCAAAAAAGGAGACCTTGACGTCTAATTTATCCGCCAAGTGCTCCACCTGGTTCCACGCAGCATCCAAGCTTGAGCGCACATCAATCTGGGTTTCAGACAAATCAGCCACCCCGGCATCGTGCCGCGAAATCTCTAACAGATCACCCAATAAGTCTTCGAACTTATCGAGCTCGCGGGTCATCAGCTCCGTCGCACGGCGCGTGTGCGGGGCCAGCGAGTCTGCATCAGAAGCGATCATGTCCGCGGCCATGCGCACCGTCGTCAAGGGCGTGCGCAATTCGTGCGAAACATCTGAAGTGAACTGACGCTGCAAATCGCCGTATTCTTCCAGCTGGTTAATCTGGCGCACCAGCTTATCGGCCATGTCATTAAACGACATCGCTAACCGTGCCATCTCGTCCTCGCCCTCGACGACCATGCGTTCGCGCAAATGCCCTCCAGCCAAGCGTTGCGCAGTACGCGACGCGGAGCGAATCGGCACAATCACCTGCTGGGTGGCCAACCATGCAATCCCCACCAACAGCACCAGCACGACTACCCCCGCAGTAGACAGCAGACCGCGTAGCAACGCCATGGTGGATGCTTCTGATTCCATCGACAGCGCCAGATACACCTGGGCGCCCGGAATATCGGATTGGGTCGGTGAACCAATCAGCAGCGCGTCATAGACCGTGCCGTCGGCACGCTCCACCGGGGTGAACTGATAAGAAACGTGCCCCTCAGAGACATACCTGCGTAGCTCCGCGGGCACACGGAAACCTTCTGGCGCCGTCGTCAAAGAGCCATCGCCGTTATCGACAACGATGATGGTGTCATAGATGGCCGATGCATCACTGGATTCACTACTGGAATGAGAAATAGATGC
Source organism: Corynebacterium sp. LaCa_70 (assembly GCF_058182015.1). Taxonomy (NCBI): domain Bacteria; kingdom Bacillati; phylum Actinomycetota; class Actinomycetes; order Mycobacteriales; family Corynebacteriaceae; genus Corynebacterium; species Corynebacterium sp. LaCa_70. The sequence continues at coordinate 614,590 of NZ_CP190914.1, read as the reverse complement.
GCGCGCCGAGGTGATACGCACTTGCACACTATTGGCTGAGCCGGTGGCGTTAATTTGCTGTTCGACGGCAAAACGAGCACGGTCAATTTCCTGGCTGGCAACATCGAGCTTCTGATCCACCAGGCGCTGGGTGATCACCGAGATCAACGCGAAAGCCAGCACCAGCATGACCACCAGTGAGGACACGAAGATCGAGACGATCAAACGCACCTGCAGCGACGAACGCCAGTACTCCAGCATCCTCGTGCGCAGGTGGCGCAAGCGGTTTTCCGAACCACCAGGACGAGCAGCCTTGTTCGTGCTTGCTGGATCACTGGACGTAGACGGCGCAGACGACGTAGACGCGGCGGGCTTTTTCACGCTCCTCCTGCCTAGGCTGCAGGCTTCTTGCCTGTTTTATAGCCCACTCCCCGCACCGTGAGCACGATTTGCGGGTCCTCCGGGTCTTTTTCAATCTTCGCGCGCAGCCGCTGCACATGCACATTCACCAAACGAGTATCCGAGGCGTGCTTATAGCCCCAGACCTTCTCCAGCAACGATTCCCGAGTGTGCACCTGCCCTGGCTTGCGCGACATTTCCAGCAACAAATCAAACTCCAGTGGGGTCAGCGCGATCTCTTCACCATTGCGCGTCACGGTGTGCTCACTGGTATCAATGTGCAGATCACCGATGACGATGCTTTCTGCAGAATCCGCGGCGTCGTCATGCGAAGCCACCGCCGGGCGTAGGCGGGCACGGATGCGCGCGATCAGTTCCTTGTGTTTGAAAGGCTTCGTGATGTAGTCGTCGGCGCCCGATTCCAGCCCCAACACGACGTCAACGGTATCGGTTTTCGCGGTCAGCATGACGATCGGCACCGATGATTCTGTGCGAATAGTGCGGCAAATATCCACGCCGTTCATGCCTGGCAGCATCAAATCCAGCAAAATCAAGTCCGGTTCGTGCTCACGAAACGCCGGGACCGCCTCATTGCCGTCCGTCACCGCGATGGGATGAAAACCTTCGGATTCCAGCACGATAGTCAACATCTCGGAGATCGCTGGGTCATCATCAACTACCAGAATGGTTGCTGCCATCGTCGTATTCATCCTCCGGGGGTGGTGTTACGGGAACGCTACGGTGGGCTAGCTCAGCCCGGCGCGTGTGAATCGTTGCCATTATCTTATCGATGTCATCGCTGACTAGCCATTGGCTAGCCCAATTCAACGCCGCGAGTTGGTGATAAGCAGCATTCGTGTTGGTTTGTAGATCACTGTCGCGTTCGTAGTGATCCCGCTGCCGGGTGGCATCTGCCTGCGAGCGCGATTGTGCGCGAGCGGCAGCCACGTCGACGGGAACATCCAGCAGGATCTGCAAGTCGGGCTTCGGCAGCCCCAAGCGCCCAAATTCGAGTTCGGCAACCCAGTCCGTCACAGCTTGTTCCCCGGTCCGCGCCCAGCTATAGGCGGCACTCGAGGCCACATAGCGGTCCAGGATCAGCACGGCATCGCTGTGGCGTGCGTTGTCGGCGGCGTCGGCATGATTGCCGGCATGGTTATCGCTGCCGTCGGCATGATACTGCCACAACGTGTCCCGGCTCGCGGCGCGGTCCAAAGCAAAAAGCGTGGCCATGGCATAGGGAGAATCGCTGAGATCCCCCATCCTGCCGTAGAGTGCCTCTCGTGCCAGCTGGGCGTGGATGGAATTGTCATAGTCCGGAAATGCCAACACCTCGACAGCGATGCCTTGTTGCCGAAGCATCTTTGTCAACGCAGTAACCGCGGTGTTTTTACCTGCGCCATCGATACCTTCGATGGCAATAATCATGACAAGGCTTCCAAGAACGGATCAAGGTCATAGTCGCCGTCAACGCCGTCGAGTAGTTCGGCGGCTGCTTCCGTGAGCTGTTCGTCGGTTGTGCCCGCCAGCTCACGGATAAACGGGTACTCGGCAACGGCATCGCCTGCCGAAAACGGAGCTCCCGCCCAAATAGCTGCGATGGTCGCTGCGACCAAGCCGTGGTGGGCTTCTACCTCGGTGGCGTCGTTGCCGGCTGCGAGCAAGCATGCATCACGAACCGATTCGATGATGTCGTCGTCGTCAAGATCGACTAGTTCATCGAGAAAATCCTGGCTATTGTCGTCGGTGAAAATAGCTTCATCCCAAGATGTCATGGAGTACTCCTGTCTCAATCTGCATCAGCTGATCTAGTTTGACACACACGGCCGCATATCTGGCACGTCAGCTCCTCATATATAAGTTGTCTCACAATAGCGCGGATTCGACGTCACCCCCTTACTACTTTGAGATAAAGCTGTTATGGTTTGTTATCAAGTTGCAATCAACGCGAAAGGGCGCGCGTCCCATGAGCCAAGAAACCCGCCGGGCAATCGCTTTTATCGGTGGCGGCTGTCTTCTTGCGGGCGCAATTGGCTTCGGAGTCTGGCAGGTTTCGGACCCGGCGAACTTCTCCACGGCCTCGCAGGTGCATGAAGCAGGCCATACTCAGACCGAAACCGCCACCGTCACGGAAACCACCAGTGCTTCGGAAAATACTGCCCGCGCTGGAGCAGCAACGCGCGACACTTCCGGGCAGAACGCGAACGATAATAGCGCTGCCACGCAGGAACATTCACGGCATCGATCCACGCCGCATTCGCTTGCCGACGCCCACGGGTTGCCCACCACACCGCGCGGATCCCAGAACTCTCGCCGCGCACAGATTGATGCTGCAGACCCGTTCCTTCCACCGCATGCGGTGATCAAGGCAGATCCCAAGCCAGTCGAGCCTACGGTGGTCTACCGTCCGCGGGGTTTTGAGGGTCCACAACCACAACAGCAAGGCAGCCAGCGCGGTGCTGGAAACCAAGAACCGAACGATTCCCTCGTGCTCGCCGAACCGGCACCTGCTGCAGATCGCCACAACGACACGAGCGCCGACGGCACTGGTCCTGGCGTTACTGCCCCTGGCGTTACCGGCCCAAATACCGCCAACCAGGATGCCACCAGAAACGGCGTTTCCGGGCAGGTCGGTATCCAGCAAGCACCAGTAGAAGTACCACAGGCTATCCACGATCTCACAACACTGGATCCGAAGCCTTTGCTCAATGAGACATTGGATCGCGCGGGATTACAGCCTGGCACTGGGACACCGGCGCACCCGGCGCAAGCAGGCCAACCCGCCGATACTGGCGAACCGAACGATACTGCGCCACAAGACCAACAGCACCAACAGGACCAGCGGTTCCACCAGAACGAGCAAGCACCAGAACCCGAAGCCGGAACTGCAGCATGGACAGGCCAGATAGCGAACGTGCCTGCTAGTGCCGAATTGCACGACGCGCTTGCCCGCGGTACCGCGGCAGCGAATGAGGCCGCCCAACAATTACGCGACGCCGTCGACGAGTTCGTCGGCGCTGGCTCTGCCGGCATTGGCTCTACGGCACTGAGCAGCTCGAGCTCTGCATTTAAGGCTTACTAGCGGCTGCGTGATAATCACTCAGTAGCTGCATTTAATAGTCATCGCTGCCGGGGCGTTGCTGGGGATTCTGCTTCTAGGTACGGGCGATAAAAAGTTCGGCGCTAGTTTCTGTTTCTCCGCCTGCCTCCCCGCCAGCCACGGCAAATTCCGTTTCTGCAGCACCCGCTGGTAACCAGACTGCTTCGGTAGGCCGAATGATCTGATCCTCACAGCGCACCGCACCCCGGGTAACCAAGACGATGGCAGGCCCATCATGTCCGCACCGCAACGTCGGTTGCTCACAGGTTAATTCGACACGCTCCAGCACAAATTCATCCGAATGCGCAGGATAACGCAACCGACCGTCAGCGCTGCTGTATGGTTCCACGATAGGATCCTGCACACTAGAAAAATCCAGCACTTCCAGCAGCTCTGGCACATCAACGTGTTTTTCAGTGAGCCCACCGCGCAGCACATTATCCGAATTCGCCATGATCTCCACGCCCATCCCTTCCAGATAGGCATGGAGTTGACCAGACTTCAGGCATATCGCTTGCCCCGGTTCCAACGTGACGTGATGCAGCAATAGTGCACTCAATACGCCGATATCCCCCGGGTAGCGGCGTTGTAAGTCCACCACGGTGCGCAGACTATCCAAAATCCATTCGGCGACAGACTCACAGGCGGAATCATCGGCAAGAATTGTGCTGGCCACGTCGACGACGGAACGGATTAGACCCTCTCGAACATCGTCGGCAAGCGTGACCCAACGTCGAAACAACGCGTGCAGTTGTTCGGATTCACCGGCAGAACTCGCGCTGGCTAGAATCTCGACATAGGGCGCTAGCTCAGAGCAATCGAGTACCGCGAACAGCTCCTGCGTACGAGCAATGGGGCGAAAGCCGGCCAGGGCCCGGAACCGCGTCAATGCCACAATAAGCTCAGGTTTGTGGTTGGGGTCTTTGTAATTCCGCTGTGGGTCATCCAAAGCCAGCCCCGCCGCGTTTTCCCGCGCAAAACCAGCTTCGGCTTCGGCCCGAGTCGGGTGTGCCTGCAAAGACAACGGCTCGTCCGCAGCCAAAAGCTTCAGCATAAACGGCAACCGGCCATCGGCGTGCTGGTGCACGCGCGCACCCAAATGGTGGTGCGGATCAGCGGCGATGTAATCACCCAAACTGATCAGCGTGTCATCGGACGCGACCACGTGTGCCGGCCCAGCCGTATGGGCACCAAACCAGAGCTCAGCGATGTGATCCCCGGTCGCTGGCTGGCCGGCCAGCTCAGGGATCAGCGTGGTCGAGCCCCACGGGTAGCGGCGAATCGCCGGTCGGAGTGGCTGCATAGATCGAAAATAATCCTTCTAGTGCGGGGTGTTTACTGCGGTCTGTGAAACTGCGGCTAGGACACCAGCGCGGAGATTTCGTCGACAAGCTCGGAGACGTGTTCCGGAGTTTCTGCTTCCACGTTCAGGCGCAGCAATGGCTCCGTGTTGGACGCGCGCAGGTTAAACCACGCAGTGCTTGCCTGCAGGTTGACGGTCATTCCGTCTAATTCGTCGATATCTGCAGCTCGGTCCGCAAATGCCTGGCGCACTTTGTCGCGGGCGGCAGCCTGCTCAGTAACCCGAAAGTTGATCTCGCCCGAGGCAGCATAGTGCTGGTAGGAAGCCATCAGCTCTGACAAGCTGCCGTCGTGCGCAGCTAGTGCCGCAAGCATGTGCAGCGCGGCAAGCATGCCGGAATCGGCGTTGAAAAACTCGCTGAAATAATAATGAGCGGAATGCTCACCACCGAAAACAGCATTGTGTTTCGCCATTTCCGCTTTGATAAACGAGTGTCCGACCTTCGTGCGCACCGCGGTGCCGCCGGATTTTTCGACTAGCTCCGGCACCATCTTGGAGGTAATCAGGTTGTGGATGATCGTCGCCCCCGGATAGCGCTGGAGCATGCGCTCGGCGATCAATGCACAAATCGCGGACGGCGAAACCGGCTGGCCTTTTTCATCCACCAAGAACACGCGGTCAGCATCACCGTCGAAGGCTAGTCCGACATCAGCGCCTTGTTCTACGGTAAAGCGCTGCAAATCCACCAGGTTCTTCGGATCCAACGGGTTGGCCTCGTGGTTGGGGAAAGTGCCATCAAGTTCGAAATACAGCGGACGAATCTCGATGGGCAGGTCCGCAAAAACCGCGGGCACTGTGTGCCCGGCCATGCCGTTAGCGGCATCCACGGCAACCACGAGTGGGCGCGCGGCAGACAGTGGCACCAATTCATTGAGGTAACGCGCATAATCGGCCAGAATTTCGTGCCGGTCAACTGTACCGTGGCTCGATGCCGGTGCCGCGGCCGAAGAAGCGCTGCCGCCCTCGTCGGCAAGATGTGCCAGGTAATCAGTGATAATTCCCAGGCCGGTATCCTGCCCCACCGGCTTGGCTCCGGCGCGACACAGCTTGATTCCGTTATATGAGGCCGGATTGTGCGAAGCAGTAAACATCGCACCGGCGCAATCCAGCTGCCCTGCGGCAAAGTACAGCTCATCGGTGGAAACCAGCCCCAAAGCGGTGACATCCAGACCCGATTCCGCAACCCCTTCTGCAAAGGCTGCAGCCAACTCCGGAGACGACGGGCGCATATCGTGGCCGACAGCAACGCGGGTTTCGGTGCCGTGGTTTTTCAGGAAATCTGCGAATGCGCGACCGACGTTGCGGACAAAATCCGTGGTGATCTCGGATTCCACCAGCCCGCGAATGTCATAGGCCTTAATAACAGAGTTGAGGAATTGCGCAGAATACATAATCGCCATTCTAACGGTCGCGCGCCCGGAGGTTCCGATGAGTACGCACACAAAAATGTTCCCATGGGGTATTAGCAGGAATTTACCGGGCAGCTAGCAGCTTGTGGGTTGGCTCAACTAATCCGGTTTAGTCGCGGCGTTCATCCGGCCATAACGATGCAAAGTCGGTTGCCGAAGAATGGCGCAGCTCCTCCAGCATGGAATCAACCGGATCAGCATCGCGTTCGCTAGCGCCTTCACCAGCATGCTCTTCACCAGCATGCTCTTCACCAGCATGCTCTTCGCCGGTATCTTGTGCGCCAGTATCTTGTCCGCCGCCAACTTCGTGCTTATCGGCATTGGTGTGTGGACCGATCGCATGACGGCTGCCGTTAACACTGACCGAATCTGGTACGGGCTCGTCGGCATCGGCGTCGTCAGGCACTACCTGCAAGTGTGCGCGGCGCTGCTGCTTTTCCTCCACCACGCGCGGAACGCGGTGCACCGGGTGGTTAGAGCGTTCCGGATCCGCCGCGTCTGCGAAGGCTGACGTGTGCGCAACGGGGCTGGTATCGGGGTCGTCGACAAGACCACTGGTTACGCGACCATTTTCGCGCACCGCAGCCGCGAGAGCAATCAAATCATCTTCGTCATCAATATCGACATCGCCGACGCGAACGATCTCCCACCCGACCGGGGCGGTGATTTTCTCGGAATGTTTCTGGCACAAGTCCCAACTATGCGGGTCCGGTTGGTTAGTCAACGGGCCCACCACCGCGGTCGATTCGGCATACGCATACGTCAAGGTTGCGAGCGCAGGCTGACCACAGCCGGGACGGGAGCAGCGACGAATTTGATTCACGCCACCAAGTTTAAAGACTGGCTCCAGGTTTGCCAATTGCTGTCAGGGAGTACTCCCGGCAGCATCACTTCGATTAAGCGAATGAAACCGGCGTGGCGCAACGACGAAATTTGCCGTTGAGTTCTAAGCTGATGCCATGACTGCAAGCGCGAGGTTATCCCCACGACGCGACCGCCATGGGCGCGGCCTGCGTGGGGTGCTACTACCACAGCAAACTCCGCGCTTTCGTTCCCGCAGCCAACAATTCGACATGGCTGCACTGGATGCATTTAGTTCCATCCACGCATCCTTCGCCCCGCAATTGGAGGCATTAGACCTCGCCGTCGATACCGTGCCGCGCATGAATTTGGGTTCGGATTTAGCTCTTGTCGACGACGAAATTTTCAGCGACGGACCAGTCCCGCTGGGTCGCGTATTACAGCCCGGGATAGATGCACAAGGCCAGCCGACGCGCGCCCGGATTGTGTTGTTCCGGAAACCCATCGAGCAACGAGCCGCCAATAGCGAACAACGCAGGCAGTTGCTGCAAGAAATTCTGACAGTTTTGGTGGCTACCTACCTTAACCTGGATCCGCGTGATGTGGATGCGCGTTATCCGTGGGAAGACTAACCGCTCCATGCGGCCTGCCGCTCACGGGATCAAGGAACGCTGAAGCTATTAGCCGATATCACGCTTTAAGCGGCGGCGTTCACGATCAGATAGTCCGCCCCAAATACCGAAGCGCTCGTCATGCTCCAGGGCGAATTCAAGGCATTCATCGCGTACTGGGCAGGCCCGGCAAATGCGCTTGGCCTCCCGGGTAGAGCCACCTTTTTCCGGGAAAAATGCTTCCGGGTCGGTCTGCGCGCACAGCGCCTGATCTTGCCATTCTTGTTCTACCGCACCGAAGAGCTCTTCGATCGACAGTGCTGCCGCGCCGCCACGGAGAATGGCGTTTTTAGCCATATCGTCCACGCCGTGTCCTTTCTCCGTAGTTTCGTTCAGATACTGGAAAAGATTAGACAACGCGACACTAAATATCGTCAACCCAGGTTCCGGTATCTGCAGAAAAACCCACAGAAAAGCCCTGCACTAGACCACACGAGTCACAGCAGTAACAACAATGACTCAACGGGGGTAAACCACGGGGGTACTAGATATAGTGCCGGGGCTCGTCCGGGAAACTACAGCCTGGCTTCGCTCCAAGAAACCGCCGCAGAAAAAGCCCAGAAACTAAGCGGCAGAAACTAAGCGTCAGAACTGAACCGGATACCAGTATCCGGAATATCGACACCTGGCCACACACGCATGCCCGGCGCGAGTTCACACCTGGCCCCAATCTGGGCGCCTTCACCGATAACGCATCCGTCGATAATCGCGTTGGCACCGATATGTGCACCGTCCGCAATGATCGAATTCCGGATTCGCGCCCCCGGCTCGATGGTGGCACCAGCAAAAATCACCGAAGAATCGATACGGCAGCCACCACCAATCTCAGCGCCGCGGCCCACCGTGGTGCCCCCCAACAACAGGACTCCCCCGGCGACGCCGGCAGCGGGATCCACCAGTGCTTCACCGGTGCGCCCCTCCAGCAGCGGGGAGCCCACAATTCCGCGCACCAGATCAGAAGAACCTTGCACAAAATCATCGGGGCGACCCATATCGCGCCAATACGCGGCATCGACGTGCCCCACCACGCTGCGTCCTTCGTCGAGCAGCCGCGGGAATGTCTCACGTTCTACAGAGACGTTACGTCCAGCGGGAATAGAGGCAATCAAATCTTTTTTGAACACGTAACAACCGGCGTTGATTTGGTCCGTCGGCGGGTCTTCGGTCTTTTCCATAAACGCGGTGACCTGCCCGCTGGCATCCGTCGGCACGCAGCCAAAAGCGCGCGGGTCAGATACACGCACCAAATGCATGGTCAGATCTGCATCTTTTTCTTCGTGGGTGCGCAAAATTCCACGCAAATCAGTCGAGGCTAGCACATCACCGTTGAACACCATGGCGTTATCGCCGCGAATTTTGTCATACACATTGCGAATACCGCCGCCAGTACCTAGGGCTTCTTCCTCGACGACGTATTCGATCTCCAAGCCCATGTCAGAACCGTCACCAAAGTATTCCTCGAACACCTCGGCGCGAAACGACGTCGACAAAATGACATGTTCAATTCCTGCAGCCTTGATGCGGGCCAATAAGTGCTGCAAGAAAGGGTATCCAGCAGTGGGCAGCATCGGCTTCGGCGTATTGATGGTCAGCGGGCGCAAGCGAGTTCCGCGCCCACCAACCAGAATCACGGCGTCGGTTTTGCTCATGGACCAAAATATAACTGTTCAACACCGACAAACCGCGCTTACACACCGAGGCCGACGCGGATCTGCCGCCACAGATCAAGCGGATCAGTCGTGGGTCAGCCTCGTCTCAGCCGCGAGTCACAATCTTCGCTCGTAGCCCTAGCCCGGCACGCAGTACCGCGCGCACCGGTGCTTGGTACCAATGCGGCAGGCGGTCGCAAAGATAGCGCGCTGCAGATTGGTGGTGTACCCGCAGCATGGTGGCAGATACAGATGCTTCTTCGGTGGAATGGCCCTGTGCGTGACTAATCCGTGCCGACGGGCAGTAAATATTGCTGTATCCCGCGCGGGCGAAACGGTCCCCCAAATCTGTGTCTTCGAAATACATGAAATAGCGTTCATCGAAACCACCCACGCGCGCGAAAGCTTCCCTGCGCACCAGCAGGCAGGAACCGGATAACCACCCGGCCTCGCGTTCCGTTTCCATATCCTGGCCTTGCCGGTAGCGCGCCGAGAACGGATTCGCTGGCCACAGATCCGCCAAGATGGCATGCCCGATTCCGTCCACCAAACTGGGCAAAGCGCGTGCCGACGGATAGGTGGATCCGTCGGCCTCGATAATGCGCGGGCCGATCGCCGCCGCGGTGGGGTGGCGCGCTGCGCACGCCAGCAGCTCGTCGATCGCACCATCGTGGAATTGCACGTCTGGATTGGTCAGCAGCACGAAATCGTCGGCAAGCGTCCCGCCAGCTAGGCTGTCGTCGTTCGCATCATCCAGGGCTCGCACCCCGGCATTCATTCCCGCGCCATAGCCGAGGTTTCCGCCGGTGGGGAAAAACGTGACGTGATCATATTCCGCAGCCGCTTTTTCCGGTGCGCCGTCGGTCGAGCCGTTATCGGCCAGCACCACCTCCACCGGGCGGGTTGTCGCACCAGGCAGGGAATCCAGCAATGCGCGCAGGTGCTTACCCGGTGAATATGTCACGGTGATGACGGGCAATCGGCTGTGGTGGTTAGTTTGCTCAGACACAATGGGGCTTATGGTAACCGAAAACGTACTGTGATGCCCTAAAGTTGAACAGCGTGAATGATCGAAATCGCTCCATCCGAGAGATTCAGCCCGCCCCACGCTCCCGCGCCACGATCAAACAACGCGGCCCCGGCGGGCTCAAGGTCTTCATTGCCCTGCTTTCGGTGTTGACTTTGCTCATCACCGCCTTGGGCTATTGGACAGTCGGCCGCGTCGGCTCCAGCCTGGCCTCGGCGGGAAATTTGGGGCTGAGTGAGACCTCGCAGGGTTCTGGGGATCAAGCCCCGGACGGTGCCGTCGATATCTTGCTGGTCGGTTCAGATTCCCGCACCGATGCGCACGGGAATGAACTCAGCCGGGAAGAGCTCGATCGCCTCAACGCCGGAGAATTCGGTGGCGAAGACAATACCGACACCATGATGTTGATCCGGGTGCCTAACGACGGTTCCCAGGCCACCGCGATTTCGTTACCGCGCGATACTTACGTGCACGACGACGAGTTCGGCAACATGAAACTCAACGCCGTCTATAGCGAGCACAAAGCCGCGTACGAGCAGGGACTTTCTGCAGATACTGCTGGTGCTGGTGGCGCTGGCGCGCAAGGCCAGAATACAGACGGGGAACAAGCCTCTCCGAATCTCGATGTGGATCAAGAGCGCGCCGCCATGGCCGCTGGGCGTGCCGGGCTGATTTCTGCGGTCGCGGACCTCACTGGCATTGAAGTGGACCATTACGCCGAGGTCGGCTTGTTGGGGTTCGTGCTGCTTACCGACGCCGTCGGTGGCGTGGATGTGTGCTTGAAAGAGCCTGTCGACGACCCAATGTCTGGAGCGCAATTCCCCGCCGGGGTGTCCACGCTGGATGGCCGGGACGCCTTGGCTTTCGTGCGCCAACGCTACGGCCTGCCCCGTGGTGACCTGGACCGCATCGTGCGCCAGCAAGCGTATATGGCCTCGTTGGTCAACAAAGTATTGGCTACCGGCACCCTGACTAACCCGTCGACGCTGAACAAAATCTCCACCGCAGTGGAGCGTTCAGTCATCATCGATGAGGACTGGGACATCATGAGTTTTGCTACCCAGTTGTCCAACTTGGCGGGTGGAAACGTCACTTTCACCACTATTCCGGTCACCTCCATCGATGGTGTCGGCGATCATGGCGAATCCGTGGTTACTGTCGACGAAGACCAAGTTCATGCCTTTATGGACCATCTACTGAATCAACCAGGAGATTCCGGGGATGAAGCAGATGGTTCTGATGGCTCGGACGCTGCGGACACCGCTGGCGATGGCGAAAACCATGATGGTGCCGATGAGCAAGGCCGCAACCTCGTCGAGATGGTTGCCGAGGGTGCCCAGCTGCACATCCTCAACGCGCAAGCACCCACCGGTACCGCAGCTGCCGTCGGCGCGTGGTTGGATGAGCACGGCTACACCGTGATGGATGTCTCCAATGCCAACGAGGGGATTTATACGACCTCGCAGGTCGTTGCCGCTGACGCCAACGATCCGCGTGCGCAGGCTTTGGCGGAGCAGCTGGGAATTCCTACGGTCACAGAAAATGCCAACCTGGAGCCAGATTCCATCGTCGTGGTGGTCGCCGCTGATTACAACGGGCCGCTGAACGAGGACAAGCTTGGGCAAGACGATGCCACTGCCGCTGTGGGAGAGGATTTCGGCAGCGTGGTGGATGCCCCAGAAATTGATGCCGGTGGCGACGGTCCGCGTTGTGTGCACTAGTGCACTAGTCACTGCCCACGGTGGTTTGAGTGTGTTCTAGTGCCCCGCTCAGCTTTGCTACTACACGGCTGATCCACAGCTTGCACACTGCAGGTCCGCAGCGTGATCCCTAGGATGGGGTCATGGATATGTTGTCTCATTTGCTTGCCGACGACCCTGCAAGCCCGCGCCTGACCGTCTATAACGAAGCCGACGGTACACGCATGGATTTTTCCGCTCAGACCACCGAAAACTGGGCTTCCAAGGTGGCCAATTTTTTGCGCGAAGAATTGGATCTTGACGACGGTTCGGCGATCCTGGTGGATCTGCCCGTCTCGTGGCAAACCGTGATGATTTCCCTCGGCGCGCTGGCTGCCGGAGTCACGGTGCACTTTGCTACTGACACTGTCGCTGCCGACAGTAGCGACACTTCTGATGCTGCCGAGCCAGTCGTCTTTTTCACCACGACGGACAAAGCCAGCGAGTACGCGAATCGCGGCGATGTTGTCGTTGTGACCACGGACCCATTCGGCCGCGGTGTCGAAGAACTCGGGCAACAGGTCCCGGAGGGCGCGGTTGATTTCGGCCCCACGGTGCGTTTTTACGGCGATTTCTACCCTGGGCAAACCCGCCCACTGGCAGAGCTCATTGAGTCGTCCGTCGAGCCCCACGCGGAGCGCTTGTTGTCGACGGGATGGACAGATTCAAACTCATTCCAACGCCAGGTTCTTTCTCCGCTGGCCGCGGGAGGTTCTGCAGTCGTGGTGGCCGGCATGGTAGATACGGAGCGGTTAGCGGAGATCGCGGAGAATGAGAAGGTTACCGCGCGGGACTAGAGCTTGGGTTAGTTCTCGTTGCCGAAACCAGATTTGTGACATAGACTACGCTTCATAACGAATAATCATTCGTAGACAGTTGTTTCAGACAGCAAGGAGTCTCATGTCAGAGATCTACATTGCCAACGCAGCCCGCCTTCCCATCGGGAAAAACCAGGGCTCACTCGCCAAGCTCTCTCCTACCGAAATGGGCACCATTGCCGCGAAAGAAGTCATCGCGCGCGCTGGTGTTGACCCAGCAGCCATCGACTCCGTCGTCGCCGGCAACGTCGTGCCCACCACCCCGTCTGATGCTTACCTATCCCGCAAGATCGGCATCAACTCCGGTCTGAAGGATTCCTCCATCGCCTTCAACGTCAACCGTCTCTGCGGCTCTGGCGTACAAGCCATTGTCTCTGCTGGCCAACAGATTGTAAGCGGCGATGCAGAACTCGCACTAGCCGCCGGTGTCGAGCACATGAGCTCAGCACCCTACTCCGTCAAAGGCATGCGCACCGGCGGAATAAAAATGGGCGATGGCGTGCTCGAAGACTGGCTACTAGGCACCCTGGCTTGCCCATTCGGCACCGGCCACATGGGTGTCACCGCCGAAAACGTCGCAGAAGAATACGGGATTTCGCGCCAACGCCAGGATGAATTCGCCGCAGAATCCCAGCGCCGCGCCGCTGCCGCACGTGACAACGGCGTGCACAAAGAAGAAATCGTGCCCGTCACCCTAAACACCCGCCAGGGTGACATCACCTTTGATTTCGACGAGCACGTGCGTGAAACCACCCCGGAGGCACTGGCGAAGCTGAAGCCAGTATTCCGCAAAGACGGCACCGTCACCCCGGGTAACTCTTCTGGCATCAACGACGGCGCTGCCGCCTTGCTGTTGGGCAGCGAATCCGCGTTGAATCAGCACGGAACCAACCCGCTGGGTCGCGTGGTGTCCTGGGGCATCGCCGGAGTGGATCCAACCAAGATGGGCTTGGGCCCAATTGCTGCGGTGCCAAAGGCATTGCAGAAAGCTGGTCTGAGCCTGAGTGATATCGACCTCATCGAATCCAACGAGGCCTTCGCTGCACAAGCCATTGCCGTACAGGATGAGTTGGGATTCGATCCCGACAAGACCAACGTGCACGGCGGTGCCGTCGCCCACGGCCACCCGGTTGGGGCATCCGGCGCTATTTTGACTGTGAAGATCCTGCACCACCTGCGCGCAACTGGCAAGAAGTACGGCCTGGTCACCATGTGCATTGGTGGCGGCCAGGGTATCGCTTTGATTGTGGAGGCTGTATAAACATGACTAACACTGCAACCAAGATTGTGACGGACCCACAACCTACCACCGTGGACGCTCCCGTGAAAAAGGCTGCCGTGATCGGCGCCGGTTCCATGGGTGCGGGCATCGCTGCGCTGCTATCCAGTGCTGGCATCAAGGTCACACTGCTGGACATGGCCGACGACGGCGACACCCACGAGGAACGCAGCGCCCGCGCACTCAAGGGAATTGACACCCAGAAAAAGCGCAAGGGGTTTGTGCACCCGAAGTTCGTGGAGAATATCTCCGCGGGTAACACCACTGATGATCTCGAGAAACTCACCGAGTGCGACTGGGTCGTGGAGGCCATTTTCGAGGACTTGGACGCCAAGCGCTCCCTGTATGATACCGTCGCACCGCACCTGAATGACCGGGCTATTTTGTCGTCGAATACCTCGACCATCCCGTTGGCGGAGCTGACCGCTCAGCTTTCCGACGACCTGGCCAGCCGTTTTGCCATCACCCACTTTTTCAACCCTCCGCGTGTGATGCGCCTGGTGGAAATCGTCGAAGGCGAAAAGACCAGCAAGAATACCCTGAAAATTTTGAATGCTGCTGCAGAACAGCAGCTGGGCAAAGTCGTGGTGGATTGTCGCGATACCCCAGGCTTTATTGCTAACCGCCTGGGTTGTTTCTGGCTGGGTGCCGGTGCCGAGCTGGCCATGGAACAGGGCGTGTCTTATGAGCTTGCCGACGCCGTGTTCTCCAAACCATTCGGCATCCCGCGCACCGGCGTTTTCGGCTTGTTGGACTACATCGGCCTGCAGCTGGTGAAGCCAATCTGGTCGTCGCTGACCAACGCGCTGCCGGAATCCGATAAGATGCACCAGTTCAACCTGGAGAAAAACGACGTCATCAACGGCTTGGTCGAGCGCGGACTCACTGGGCGCACCGGGGATGGTGGTTTTTATCAGGGCCGCGACAAGGTCATTCAGGATGACTTCAGCTACGGCGAGCGCCAGCATCCGGAAGATCCGGCTACCAAGCACAAGGATGCTGCTTCGGTAATCGCAGAAGATAGCGCCGGTGGCCGCTACGCCCGCGACTTGTTCGCAGCGACGCTGGGCTACTGCCTGGATACTGCGGAGGAAGTCGCCGATACCGTCGAGCTGATGGATAAGGCCATGGTGCTGGGTTATGGCTGGAAGCAAGGCCCCTTCGCGCTGGCTGATTCCATTGGTCTGGACAAGGTCACCGAGCTATACGACGAAACCCCTGCCCTGCTGCAGGCCGCTATCAAGGCCGGTGGGTTCTACCCAGAGGTGGGCAAGGTGCTGGCTACCGACGGCACCGTATCCGAGACCAAGGACCGCGCTGGTGTGGTCACGGTCAAGGAACTGCTGGCATCCGGCAAGGCCACAACCGTTCGTGAGGCAGACAAGCTGAACGTCCACCTGCTGGATAATGGCGTCGCCATTTTAGACTTGCAGACATCACTCAACTCTTTGAGCCAGCCAGCGCTGAATGACATACGCGCCGTTGTCGATGATGCCGAAGAATTGGGAATCAAGGCCCTGGTGATCGGTAACGACGAGCAACGCGCGTTCTCCGCCGGTGCGGATTTGAAGTCCATCGCCGAAGCAGGCGAAAGCGGCGATACCCAGCGCATCGATGACCTGGTGCGCAATGGTTCGCAGGTAATGCGCAAGCTACGCACCGCACCATTCCCCGTTGTTGGCGCGGTACGTGGCGCTGCCCTGGGTGGCGGTTCCGAGCTGTATCTGTCGTGTGACCGCGTGGCCGTCCACGCTGATACCAAGGTTGGTTTCCCAGAACGTAATGTCGGACTGTTCCCGGCATGGTCCGGTACGGTGTCCCTGCTGGAGCGCATGCGTCATCGTTACGACGATTACCACCAGCGCGCATTCGACGTGATCACCGATGCCAAGCCGCTGCCGAACATGTACTTCGCAGCGGATTACGGCTTCATTCGCGAAGGCGACGCCATTTTGATGTCGCCGGATCACGTGCTGGGCTATGCCATTGACCAGGCAGCCGAGATGATCGATGATTATTCCCCGGTCGATGAGGACAAGATCGCTTTGTACTCTGGTCAGACCCCACTGGATGAAGGTTGGCCAATCGAGGGCATGACGGACAACGATCATGTCATCGCCCGCCAACTGGCGAAGCACTACACCGCTGCTGATGGTGTCAGTGAGCTAAGCTTCGATGAATTCGCGGACCGCGAGGTCGAACATGCCGTGCCGCTGATTTCTATGCCAGCCAATGTGGAGCGTGCCATGCACATGGCAAAAACCCGTAAGCCGCTGAATAACTAGGTTGCAGACATAGCCCAGCGGCGTACCGCAGCAACCGGGTGATCGAGCAAAGACCGGCCAGATTCTTTCTGGCCGGTCTTTCGCGTTCTGTTAGTCTTTTCTTAGTGTGGCTTTGTGCTTAGTATGGGCTCATCCCCCCGGTGTCTTAACGCGGTGGCATGCGCAAGCCACCCACGCGCGCGAGTTGCACAGGAATTCATTGGTATTCGCAAACGAGTCCGCACCCGGGATCAGATTTTCTACCGGAATTTTCACCTGTGCACAGCGCATATCCTCGTTTTACATGATGCGCAGCCCGAGTTTGCCGCTGATCTTTTCCGGCGACACGCCAGCGATGATCCAGTCTTTCTCGGTTCTCGTGGCGGTCATGGATAATCCACCGACGATCAACTCGTTGTGAATGTCCACCAATGTAGCTAAGGAAACATCCGCGCACGTGATTTTTGCATACACCAGCCCGCGAAATAACCGAGAGGTCCCAGAAATTTCGATTTCGCCCAATCCGTATTCTGCAATCTGGCCTAATAGGTCAAAGGGGAATTCTTCTCGATCCCAATAGTCTGTGACTTGTGGTCGGATTCATGGCAATCTTCCGTGGCAAGACACAACGTTTTAGTATTATTTATTCGCTTACAAAATCGAGTGCTACAGAAAAAGCCGAACCCCAAACGGGATTCGGCACCGTGGTTACTTGAAGGCTCCCACGCCGGTAATCTTCTTACCGATAATCAACGACTGCACCGTATCAGTGCCCTCGTAGGTGTGGTAGGCCTCAATATCTGCAAAGTGACGGGCAATGTTGTTATCCAGCAAAATACCCACGCCGCCAAGCATGTCACGGGCATCCGCAGCAATCTTGCGAGCGCCACGCGTACAGCGCAACTTGTTAAACGCAGCCTGTTCGGAGGTAAGCTTTCCGGCCGCATCCAGCTCCGCAATGTGGCGGTTCAACAGCATCATTTCGCTGAGTTCCAGCTGCATATTCACCAGACGCTGTTGAATGATCTGGTTTTCGGACAGGCGTCGGCCGAACTGAATGCGCTCATCCACGTATGCGCGGGCCTTTTCATAGCAGCCAATGGCTGCACCCAACGCGATCCAGGCGACACCAGTACGCGTTGCCACCAGCACGGCAGCGGTGTCCTTGAAAGTCTTGGCGTTAGCCAGCTGGTTTTCTGCCGGAACCCGGACGTCGTTGAGCTTGATATGCGCCTGATGGATGGCACGAAGCGAAATCTTGTTTTCGATAACTTCCGCGTTATACCCTGCGGTGTCCTGCGGTACGATGAAACCAGAGACGTCGCCTTCTTCGGTACGCGCCCAGACAACCGTGATATCACCGCCTTTACCCAGGCCGATCCACTTCTTTTCCCCGTTGAGCACCCACTCGTCACCATCCCGGACCGCCGAGGTTTCCAGCGCAATCGAGTCCGAGCCGTGATCCGGTTCCGTCAACGCGAAGGCACCGAGTCTCTCGCCTTTCGCCATCTTTGGCAAGTACTTATCCTTTTGCTCCTGCGAACCACACATATCAATCGCACGCATCGCCAGGCCCGCCTGCACAGCCATAATCGTGGCGACGGAGCCGTCGGTACGTGCAATATCCATCAGTGCCAAGCCAGAACCCAGGTGCGAAAGGGTCTCGTGGCCGTCCACGTCCAGGCCGTCGGTGAGCAGATCCTGCTTGACGATTTCTTGGATGAGATCGAAGGGAATTTCTGCACGCTGCCAATAATCATTGATGACGGCTTCGATTGGCTCGCGCAGGCTGTACGCACGCTTCCACGCATTGAGATCAGCTTCTGGTAGGTCATTGAAAACACCAAGCAAGTCAGTGCCGGCGGCAAGTGGGTTATTGGCCATGGTTACAGTCACTCCTCCAAACGAATGTTCATTCATCATAATTGTGACTCACATCGCATTAATAGTCAAGCAGAATGCACGCAACACTTTCCGGCATGCTTAACTGGTCTGGAATGCACAACTGTTATTGCAGAACTAATAGTGCGTAGCTTACAGTTCGTTACTACTAGCGCTTTGCCGCCAATGCGCCCGACTAGGAGACAACACCATGGCTAATCCGAAACGCCGAGCACAAATCGCCGAGGCCGCGATGCAGCTTTTCGACGAACGCGGCTACCACGCCACCGGAATGGAAGACATAGCGGCAGTCGTCGGCATGCGTGCATCCAGCCTGTACAACCACTATGGATCCAAGCAAGAGGTACTGGCTGATATCGCGGTCAGCTCCATGGAAGCCCTACTGCGTTTTCATGCCACCGGTTATTCACCCATGAAAACTAGCGCCGATAAGTTATTCGCCAGCATGAAATACCACACGATTTTTCATGCGGAGCAAGCTCGCCGGGCACGAATCGTGAATAGCGAAATTCGTGCGCTGGAGGAGCCAACGCGCTCGATTGTGGTGCAGATGCGTCGTGACTACGTCTCGCGCTGGATGGCGATTGTGCGCGAAGGCATTGATTCCGGGGTTTTATTGCCGACGACGTCAAGATCGTCTCCTGGGCGCTGATCGATATGGGCATTGGAGTTTCGCAGTGGTATGCCGAAGGCGGGCGTCTGAACAGTGAAGAACTTGGTGATATGTATGGCCGCATCGCCTTGCGCCAACTATGCAAGGATGGTGCGCTAAAGCCCGCGGAGCACAACAACCCCGCGGGCTAAAACTCCCCCGTTTCCGAAATTACTTTCCGGCTTTGGCCAGCAGGTCCAGTGCGCGCCGGTAGATCGGTGCGTCGACGTAATTTCCGGAGTCCAGCTCTACCGAGGATTCTTTTCTCGCGACGGCTTCTTCGAATTTCTCAACAGCCTCGCGCGCCCATGCGATCGCGTTATCCGAAGGTTTAAAGGCGGCAGTAACGATCTTGCACTGCGACGGGTGGATGCACAGCTTACCGCTAAAGCCCAACGCACTGGCGTAGTGCGTGGCATCGATGAGACCTTCTTCATTCGCCACGTTGAAATACGGGGTATCCACCGGTGGCGATAAGCGATAAGCCACCGAGGCCGTAGCCAGGGTGGAACGCGCAAACAGTAGCGCATCACGGTTGGAGTGATTCACCCGCAACTGTTCCGAATAATCGCCCGCACCAAACGCTAACTGCGCGACGCCACGGGTAGAGGCGATCTCTGCAGCATTAACGATGCCGCGTGCGGTTTCTACCAGCGCGACGATCGGCACCGGAGCACCGTCGGAATCTTTCAGCAGGTGCTTGGTTTCTGCCATTGCTTTCGACTCATTAACCAGCGGCTGCATCACAAAATCCAGCTGATCCGCCACTCCCTGGAGCGCTTCGAGATCTTTCGGGTATTCCTGCGAATTCACGCCGTTAATGCGCACACCGATGAGCACCGGCTTGTGCGCGGTAATGATGTCCGGGTTTTGCCCAGACGAGTATTCCTCAATAAACGAGACGATGTTCTGCCGGGCACGCGCTTTGTTTTCTGGTGCGCAGGAATCCTGCAGATCAAACACGATCGAGTCGGTTCCACAATCAACTGCTTCTTGGAAGCCTTCGGGGTGGTCACCGGGAACGAACAGAGGCGATACGAGTGAAATCATAACTTTGAGTCTACGTGAGGAAGATCAACAATATGGTGTTAGTGCCAGACGCAGTCACATGCCGATTATTAGTGGGCGTGGACCATCCGGATCAGGGCGTTATCAACAACATGCTCGTCGACACGTTCTGGTCGCAGCGCGCCTGCCGCCAGTTGCTGAAATTGTGCTTCTTGCTGGCTCGAAAGCCCACAGCCCGGGGCAGGCTGCCGTGATTCTGCATGCCACATAGCCCCCAGCATAGCGGACTGGTTGGCTGCGCGGCACTGGCAGCTGAACGTCTAGTTATTGCGCTCGGTGGCCGCCACCTTTTCCCTGGCTTCCCGGGCCGCGCGCACACTTGCCGACGGGTGCGCTTCTTCCGTCGCCAAGCGTTCAAATCCCAGCGCCGCCAGTGCCGCTGCCTGATCACCGAGAATCGAATCGTTGAAATTAATCTTCGGCGAGTGGTTCCAATCACGCAGGTGCTCCGGTTTTTCGGGATTTGCGGTGCCTAAGAACATGAATGTTCCTGGAACCTGCGCGAGGACAAATCCGAAATCTTCCGAAGCCATCATTGGGGCATCGAATGGTTGCACGGCATCGTCGCCGAACATGTCACCCCAGACTGCGGCAGCAAACGCGGTTTCCCGCGGGTTGGTCTTCGTCGTGGGATACAGCACCTGGAAATCAATATCGACCGAACAGCGGTGCGCAGCAGCCACGTTGCCTGCAACCTCAGCGATCATTTGGCGTACCGCATCAATCTTTTCATCACGCAACACACGTACCGTCGCGCCCAGCGTCGCGGAATCCGGAATCGCGTTAAATGCACCTTCACCTGCACGCACGTTGGTCACTGTGACAACGATTGGGTCCAAGGCGTCGAAACGGCGAGTAATCGCCATCTGCAGCGATGTCTGGATCTCAGCCAATGCCAGCACCGGATCAATGGCGTCGTGGGGCCGGGAGCCGTGCCCACCTTTACCCGTCACGGTGATGGTCAAATTCGACGACGAAGACATCATCGGCCCCGGCACGTAGTGGAAAGTGCCGTAGTCCTGCGGGCCAACATGGATGCCATAGGCCGCGATTGGGCGTCGACCAGCGGCATCCAGCACACCTTCTTCAATCATTGGTGCTGCCCCACCCGGGCCTTCTTCGCCCGGCTGGAACATGAAAATGATGTCACCGGCGAGTTCTTCGCGGTAGCGGCACAGAATCTTCGCCGCCCCCACCAACCCGGCGGTGTGTAGGTCGTGCCCACAGGCGTGCATGTAATCGTTTTTCGACGCGAACGGGAGATCCAATCGTTCCCGCACGGCCAAGGCATCCATGTCCCCGCGCAGCAGTACCGAAACGGGGTGGTCGCCGCGTTTGCCTCCACGCAGCACTGCAATAACCGAAGATAACCCCTGCCCTGTGGTGATTTCGAGCGGTAGCCCGTCAAGGGCTTCCAACACCTTTTCTTGTGTGCGTGGCAGGTGCAGCCCGATTTCTGGGTATTCGTGCAAGTCTCGGCGTAGAGTTTGCAACTCGCCAATAACATCTTCTGCCGCGCCACGGAAGACCTCCCCCACCGGCTGGCCGCCAACGGTGGCGCGCACAAATTCCAGGGGCCCTTGTGCCTGCGCAGAACGCTGCGGCAGACCCTGACCTTGCGCTTGTGGTTGACCAGGTGTGGAGGGGCGCCCGACGCGTCCCGGGCGGGCGGAACGACGGTTATTCAGCGGGTTAAATTCTGGTTGTTGCGAGTCTGGGCCGGGCACGAGAAGTAACACTTCCTTCGTTAAAAAAATTCACTACTGAAACAGGTTCTCCCCATCCACAGTAGTGAAATATGTGCCCGATCACTGGATTATTCGTGCCAGCAGCCTAACTAACCTAACTGCCCGCACTTAGTCAGCATCAGTCGACAGTGCCGCCACGAAGGCTTCCTGTGGCACGTTGACCGAGCCCAGCGACTTCATGCGCTTTTTACCGGCTTTCTGCTTTTCCAGCAGCTTGCGTTTACGGGAAATATCGCCGCCGTAGCATTTCGCCAACACGTCCTTGCGCATTGCGCGGATGTTTTCACGGGCGATGATCTTCGCACCGATGGCTGCCTGCACCGGCACCTCGAATTGCTGGCGCGGGATCAGCTCTTTCAGCTTCTTCGTCATCTTATTGCCGTAATGATAGGCGTGCTCACGGTGCACAATCGCGCTGAAGGCATCGACAGGATCGCCCTGCAGCAAAATATCCACCTTGACCAAATCCGCCAGCTGCTCACCGGCTTCCTCGTAGTTCAAGGAGGCATAACCCTTGGTGCGCGATTTCAGCATGTCGAAGAAATCAAAGATGATCTCGCCCAACGGCATGGTGTAGCGCAACTCAACGCGGTCTTCGGAAAGATAATCCATGCCGCCCATTTGTCCACGCTTGGATTGACACAGTTCCATGGTTGGGCCGACGAAATCTGCAGGCACAATGATGGTCATTTTCACGATGGGCTCGTAAACCGCATCGTGCTTACCCTCCGGCCAGTCCGCCGGGTTGTGCACGTACTGCTCAGTACCGTCTTCCTTGACGACGCGATACGTTACCGACGGCGCGGTGGAAATCAGATCCAGGTCGAATTCGCGTTCCAGGCGGTCACGCGTAATTTCCATGTGCAGCAAACCCAAGAAACCACAGCGAAAACCAAAGCCCAGCGCGACGGAGGTTTCTGGCTCAAACGTCAACGAGGCGTCGTTCAGCTGTAACTTCTCCAGCGCATCACGCAAGTCCGGGAAATCTTCCTGGGAAATCGGGAACATGCCCGAATACACCATGGGTTTGGGCTCTTCGTAGCCCTGCAGTGGTTCCTCGGCGCCCTTGTTCGCCCAGGTGATGGTGTCGCCGACTTTGGTTTCACGCACATCTTTCACGCCCGTGATCACGTAGCCGACCTCACCAGGACCTAAGCCTTGACACGAGGTCGGCTTCGGCGAGACGATGCCCATATCCAAGATTTCCAGATCCGTACCGGTGTTCATCATCCGCACTTTTTGCCGCGGCTTCAGTTGGCCGTCAACCACCCTGATGTACGTGACGACGCCACGGTAAACGTCATACACGGAGTCGAAAATCATCGCGCGCGCCGGTGCGTCTTCTGGGTAGTCGGTATGCGGCGGAGGGGTAAGCTCGACGACCTTATCCAGCAGTTCGACGACACCTTCCCCGGTTTTACCGGACACATGCAGCACGTCTTCTGGTTCGCAGCCAATGATATTGGCCAACTCAAGGGCGTATTTTTCCGGATCAGCCGCCGGCAAGTCGATCTTATTGAGCACCGGAATAATCTCCAGTTCGTGCTCCATCGCCAGGTACAGGTTCGCCAGGGTTTGTGCTTCGATGCCTTGGGCGGCGTCGACAAGCAAAATGGCGGCCTCACAAGCATCCAGGGCGCGGGAGACCTCATAGGTGAAGTCGACGTGGCCCGGGGTGTCGTTCATCTGCAGCACGATCTCTTCGCCCTTGTGTGGGCCGGAAGTCGGCACCCACGGCAAACGCACGGATTGCGCCTTAATTGTGATGCCGCGCTCGCGCTCGATGTCCATGTTGTCGAGGTACTGATCGCGCATATCGCGCTCGTCGACAACTTTGGACAGCTGCAGGATACGGTCCGCCAGGGTGGATTTCCCGTGGTCAATATGCGCAATGATGCAGAAGTTGCGCAGGCGCTCGGTTTCGGTGAACGTCTGCGCTGCAAAATTTTTCGACATTACTTCCTCGGACTACCTCTCGTTGTAAACTCCCACCAGCCTACCGAACCACGCCGCGGGGTAAATAGCCAGGACAGCTAAGCGCAATAGCTAGGATGACTAGTATGTCTGCAGCACGGCGGAAAAATAAACGCTGGTCGCCATCTGGCCCGGATGAGGATTTATTAGAAAAAGGGCTGGCGTTGATTAACGAACGGTTGGGGATGCAACATACCTCCACCCGTTCGGTGGCTCGTGCTGCTGCCAAAATTCGGGTGTGGAAATCCCGCGCGCTGAACCGCACGATATTTTATGCCCCGGACATGGATGGGCACGCCGATTCCGGCGAGGTGGTCTGGGTTTGGACGCCGACCGACGGCTCCGATTCCCCACCGCGGGAGCGCGCCGTGTTGATCATTGGGCGTACTAATAACAGCGTGTTGGCGTTGTTGATCTCGCCAAACCCGACTCATGATCACGATCCACGCTGGACCAGCATCGGCACCGGTGAATGGGATGAGGCCGGCCGACCGTGCTGGATTCGAATTGATCGCGTGCTGGAGATTCAGGAGAAATATCTACGCCGACAAGGCGTGCTGTTTCCGAAACGACGCTTCGAGCGCATCGCGACGCGGCTACGCAATGAACACCAGTGGGATTAGTGAAGAAAGTCTGCTAACCTCTATGGGGTTGCTCGTCTGTTGAGCTGCACCAAGCGGGGCGGTCAGGACCTTGGGTCCGCCCGATAACGGTTTGGTGACGCGCACCTGCGGTTGGTGGAAGCTGTGCTAGTTCTAGTTTCAGCTGGCTAAGCGGGGTGCTGGAAATGCCCAGCAGAAAGAGCTTTCACGTCAATGTCGATCGACTTTAAGAGGTATTTTCACCATGGCAAATATTAAGTCCAAGCAGAAGCGCGTTCTCACCAACGAGAAGTCGCGTCGTCGCAACCAGCACGTTCGCTCCCGCGTTCGCACCATGATGCGTAACTTCCGTTCCGCTGTGGAAGCTGGCGACAAGGCTGTTGCGGAAGAGAAGCTGCGCGTGGCTTCCCGCGAGCTGGACAAGGCTGTATCCAAGGGCGTGTTCCACCGCAACACCGCTGCTAACAAGAAGTCCGGCATGGCCCACCTCTTCAACAAGATGGAAGGCTAAGTTAGTTTCTAGCTAAGTCAGTTTCTCACTGAATAGCTGCTAGTCTTGCGCGGCCACCAAAAAGAACCGGCCTGGGTTACTGCACACCCGGGCCGGTTCTTTAGTTTTACAGTCACAACGCTTGAAACCATCCTTAACTCTAGCGTTTGACCTTAGTTTTGCACATGATACATAAAACAGATTTGATAATTCCCACCAAGAGCCCTTAAAATTGTGAGCGCAATGCAAGGATAAGCCCGTCCATCTCCGGGATTTTGAATTGCGCAACATTGATAAGAACATCAAGGAGAAGACTTATGCCTGCAGTAAACCCAATGGACCCAACCAACCCACTCGTTGCCGATGCACAGGCATCCAGCGTCGGTAACTTCATCGAGACTATCGGCGTTAACATCGCCAATGTAATCTCTGGTTTCGCCGAGGCTTTCATCCAGGCCTTCGGCTCCAGCTTCTAATTTAGGCAAATAAGCCTAATGCTTTGGTCTAATTTCACTTAGACCAATATCTACCCGCCAACGCTTAAGCGTTGGCGGGTTTTTCCTATTCACGGCATTTTTCTACTTCTTATGCGAATATTAAATTAGCAAAGCGTAATATTACTAGATTGCGGTTTTTATCACAGTAGAATCTTTCGACCTGGGAGTTTTCCGTTTCTTACTGGGAATCATTTGCTCAATATATTTCCCCGCCCCTAGAGTTGGGGGCGCAATACAGGGCGAGCCTAGAACAACAAGCATTCGACCTGATTCATCTCTACACTTAAGGAGTCCACATGAACAAGCTTCCTGCAGACGTACCAACCACCACCGGCATCCTGGCTTTCATCGAACAGATCGGCGTAGGCATCGCATCCGTCATCTCCGCTATCGCTGAGCCTTTCGTTCAGCTTTTCGGCTCCAGCATGTAATTTAGGCCAAAGCCAAAACAACCGATTGGGAATTCCTACCCCAGTCAATGCCTAAGGCGGCTGACACAACAGTGTTAGCCGCCTTCACAATTACCCAGCAAGCAACTCAACTTTCCAATCGAGCCGCCCCTGGGTCAGCACATCCACAACCATAGATGCAAAGATCTCCTCAGCGGAAAACCGCTGAGGAGATCTCAAAGTATCGGCAGAAACTTAGAGTCCCCGCCGCAGCTGTTAAGCAGTCAATTACTTGGAGGAGCTCAGAACGTTGGTCAGAACGCCGGTAGCGCCAGCGAATACAAACTTAGCAGCTTCGATCAAGTGGCCAACAACGCCGCTAGCGGTGGTGGACAGGTTAACGAGAACATCGTTGATCATGGTCAACAATCCTTTCATGGGAAACGAACGGTACGTGGCTTAGCTTAACAAGCCACTGTGTGCTGTCTGCAACCCGTTGAACAGCCGTAATTTAACGCAGACCGAACTTACAGAAACAGGTTTTTACGTAACTAACGACACAAACCCAAAACTTGACCCAGTCAAAATTACGTTTGAACTGCATAAACTTTTACTTCTATTTTGCTCTCCGACGCCTTCGATTTTCGTTACACAGCACCCCCGGAAGAGTGCATTACATATTCAGCTGCCCCATATTTTTGGGGCAAGATCAAACAATTAAAAGCGATTCACATCACCATAATTTTGCGTGTTCCCGGCCCCTGCGCCAGGGATACTCATTGTTGATACTCCTTGTTTGGTACTTACGGAAAATGGCATAAAGCATAAGGACGCATAAACAAAGCGCCCAACCACTACAGGTTGGGCGCGCAAAGGAAAATCAGGCAACTCGCGTGCACCGGGCTCGCAGGCGGTCTAAATTGCTAGTCACCAACCACCGTCACTAAACCACTGATCGCCAGCGAAGCACCGATCACCACGAACAACACTCCGGCAGCAATATCGATCCACGGGCCAGCCGCCAATACGCGGCGGCGCACCGCCTTCGTCGACAAGAAAAACGCGACGACGACAAACAACAAAAACGCAGACAGCGTCAACGCTGCGATCACGCCAATAGCCAGACCAAGTGACGGGCTCTGTGGCAGCAATGGCGCAACGATCGCCGCCAGGAACAGCACGATCTTCGGGTTCGCGATATTCGTCAACAAACCCGTCTTAAACGCTGACTTCAGCGAGCCCATCCGCAGCGCGGCGTCGGCAAGATCCACTGGCTTGACGTTGCGATCTTGCCAACCAGTCTTCGCCATCTTCCGCCCCATCCAGATCAGCGCAATTCCGCCGAGCAACTGCACAAAAGCCAGCACCGACGGATACGCCGTCAGGATCGCGGCAGCTCCAAAGACCGTGAGGCTGCACCACATCACCACACCCAACTGGATGCCCAAAGCCGCGGCCATGGCATGCATGCGGGAGCGCGTCGCCAAGCGCATGATCAAGATCATGTCCGGGCCCGGGCTGGCGGCACCAGCGAGGTTCAGCGCTAACAGGCTAGCCCACTGCGCCAGCGTCACTTGGCGTTCTCAAAACGCTCGAGCAGATCGGCACGCTCAAACATGCGCGCAGTATCCACCGCCGTCGGGTGGCCAAGGTTCGGGTCCGCCCCGGCATCCAACAGCACGTCCACCACAGCGTCTTCTTTCTTAAACACGGCACCAGCCAACGGCGACTGGCCACGATCATTGAGCTTGTCGACGTCTGCCCCACGCGCAGCCAAACCACGCACCAAATCAGCGTGGCCGTGGTAGGCAGCCATCATCAGCAGGCTGTGGCCCTCGTGGTTAACCAGGTCCGCATTCAAGCCGTGCTCGACATACTCGAGCAACGTGGAATCGCCATCACGAGCGAAATCAAATAGCTTGGTCGCAAATTCCTGCAGCTGCTGATCATCTGCTCCGTCAACGTGCCGATCACCCTGGTCAACGGCGTGTTCGGGCCGTTGTGCAGCGTGTTTTTCTGTATCTTTTGGTGTGTCTTTTTCAGTCATAGCGCCACAATTTTAGCGCGCCAACTCCGAGATTTTCCGCACCGCCGATTCCAGCGCGTACTCGGCATCACCACCCTGGCCTTTCACTTCAGCATCTAGCTCAGCGATGATCATCACCGCCTGCGAGACGTTTTCGCCGCGCCATCGACGCGCCACCTTCAACGACTTATCCACCAACCACGGCGGCATCCCCAATTGCCCGGCGAGTTTCTGCGCATTCCCGCCGTGCTCCGAATACAACCGCGCAACCGTTCCCACCTTGCTCGCCAGCGCATAAGCCAGCTTGACCGGCGGCTCACCGAGTTGCAGGGCCCGGCGAACCGAAGCCACTGCCTGCGAGGTGTGGCCGGCTACTGCCGCGTCGGCGATATCGAAACCAGAAACTTCCGCGACTCCTTGGTAGTACTCCTGCACCGCGGCCTCCGTGACATTGCCGTTGGTATCAGCAACCAACTGGCTGACCGCAGAAGCCAGCTCACGCAGGTCAGAACCGACGCCTTCCAGCAAACTATGGACCACTTCCGGCCCCACCCGCACGCCGTGCCTACGGAATTCCTGGTTGACCCAACTTCCACGCTCCGACGGCTTCAGCTTGGCGACGCGATGGACCTGCGCCAATTTCTCGATCTTTTTCATGATCGCCTGATTACGCCCACCACCGGCGTAGACGATGATGATGGTGACCGACGGAGCCGGATTGACACAGGCATCTAACAAAAGGTTCAACGGCTCTTTCCCAGCCGTTTCTGCGTTGGTGATTACCACGATCCGCTCATCGCCAAACAGCGACGGGCTCGTGGCTTCAATGAGTTCCGGGCCGGTAATATCCCCGGCGCGCAGCGTGGTTTGGTGGACTTGCTCGCCATCAGCAGCGTTGTTTTTCTCCTCGGCGGTAAGTTCTAAGCGCACCCGCTCGGCCAAAAACTCCTCATCACCAATGATTAACTGCACGCTGGATTCCATTGCCATGCCCCTATCGTGCCACAGCTAGAACCTCCCGCTTTCGGCGTGCTGTCTACCATCGACGTAGATGGTGACTGGCCCGTCGCGGTGAGGAAAAACGATCGGAATACCTGCAGGCGTGGCGGTGGGTCTTTCCGCGGGTTGGCCCGACGGATCGGCCACAACAATGGCTTCGGTGCCCGGCGGAATGGTTTGTGGGGCGATCTGCCCGGAATAATCGGTGATTTCTGCAAGTGTGTCGACAACGAGCACGTTGGCGTCCTCGATGTCCGCCTGTGGTGGCAGGCGCTGCAACCACCCGCTCAGCAGCATGGCCGCTAGCAAGGCAGCAATGGTGGTGCGCACAAACCCTGCGAGTAGTGCCGCGATGATCCAGCCGTAGCCGACAATTGCTGCCCACGGAGTGATCTCGATGGTGGCAAGCGGCAGATTTTGTGCCCAGCTGGCCACCCGGTAAATCCACCACGCTGCGGGTTCAGCGAGTTTCAGTGCCACGGCTTCTACTGGGACCGGCAGTGGTAGCGCGGCGAGCAGTGTGGCTGCCAGCCCGAGTAATAATGCGAATGAGACCACGGGGGTCACAGCTACATTGGCAAGCACGCTGACTAGCGAAACCCGACCGGCCATGAGGGATACCAATGGCATGGTCAGAATATCGGCGGCGATAGAGACCGCGAGTGCCCGGATAATGACATCAGGTAAGCGGATGCGTGACAGTGGCCGGTATAGCAATGGCACTAAGGCGATAATGCCAGCAGTTGCTGCCACAGACAGCGCAAACCCGAAGTTCACAGCCATGTCACTGTCGAGAAGCAACAGCACGATGACTGCGATGCACAGCGCATGCAACGGCGGCATGCGAGTGGAATGAAGAATCGCTGCTACCCCGACCAGACCGGTGATGCTGGCGCGCAACACCGACGGCGCCGGTCCCACCACAGTGACGTAGAGCCCCATGACCAGCACTGCGACGCCCGACTGCCCTACCGGACCTAGCCTGGCGGCACGCGCGAGAATGACCGCAGCGGCCACGATCGTGGCAACATGCAAGCCGCTGACTGCTGTGAGGTGTGTTAACCCAGTATCGATATACATCTGCCGCTGGGTATCGGTTTGCGCGCTGGTATCGCCCAGCACCATGCCCGGAATAAGCGAGGCTGTATTTTCGCCGAGAAACTGGTGGGCAGCACCATGCAGGGAATGCGCGACATAATCGGCGAACTGGGAAAGCCCGGTCGGAGGCTGCACCTGGGTGATCTCGCCTCGCGCGACCACCGGGGCCAGACCAGGCCGATCCGATTCCTGGTACGTTGCATCCACCAGGATGCGCGATCCCGGCGCGAGGTCCGCAAGCTCGGGTGCGTGTTGCACTGTTGTGTGTTCTGCTGTTGGTTGCTGGGCTGGTGTTTTCTGCACCGTTGGTTGCTGCGCGAACAGCGCCAAGTTCGGCGCCAAGCCGTCGACGTCGATGGGAAAGTAATAACCCCCGAAATCGAGGGGCTTTCCGCGCCCAGCTACCGTCGCGGGCAATTGCTCCGGATACGCAAACTCTGCTGCACGGTGCTGGCGGATAGCTGCCAGAAACAACGCAGCGCCGGCGCCTGCGCCCACAAGGAGGCAGTGCTGCCAGTAGCCCGTACTTGCGCATATCACTCCCACCGCGACGACTAACGCCACCGCCCAACCAGGGCTGCCGGTCACAATCACCAATAACACGGCTGCCCAGCTGGTCAACGCGGTGGGCAATAATCGCAGATCGTGCATGCCGGGGTTTTACACCGTGACCTCATCTTGCAGGCGGGAAAACTTCGCAGGCCCAATGCCAGAGACCTCTAAAAGCTGCTCCACAGAGGCAAAGCCACCATTTGATTCACGAAATTCAATGATCGCGCTCGCTGTGGCTTCACCGACACCATGCAGGGCGGTCAACTCAGCAACCGTGGCGGTATTCAACGAGATCGGCCCCGTACTCGCCCCCTGCCCGACACCGGCACTACCAGCACCACCTCCAGCGCCACCGGCACTCGTTCCGGTCCCCGAAACCGGCGGCGCTGGATCATCTGGGCCCACGACCACCAACTGCTGGCCATCGCTTAATAACTCCGCATGGTTAATACGCACCAAATCCGCCTCCGGTAACACCCCTGCCACAGCGAGTGCATCGGCGGCACGGGAACCGTCGGGAAGCGTCATGATTCCCGGGTTCTGCACCAACCCCACTACCGAAACCACAATGTCATCGGCTGAATGCGCACCCGCATCCACCGTTCCAGTCACCGCTGCATGTTTCGGTGACTTCTGCTCTGAGCCTGGCGAGGTAGCTGCGGCATCATCGGTAGAGCGAGTACCCGCAGAATCACTGGGTGCAGAATCTTCTGCCAACGCAGCGAAATCTGCTTGCCCCGATCCCTGCCCCAGAGAACTCACAGCCCACCAGAGCAGGCAACCGAGGAATGCAAGGCCAGCAGCGGCCACGGCCGCGGTGGTAGATAAAGAAAAACGCGGTTTGGGATAATCGACCGCCATGAGGTCTTCTTCCCCAGTGGGCCGGGTTAATTCCGCGATGCGTTCTTTGACACGTGCAGTTGGGCTCATGCCCGCGATACTATAACCGTGGCGCAAGAAACCGGGTTGGCTTGACCACAAACCTGTGAAAACTTACGTGGCAGATCAACAAAGCAAGCTCTCCTGTGGATAACCAACACGAGATTGGCAAAATGCACGTGCGCGCGTGCTAATCTCCCACCGTAAACACCGCAGAAACACCAATCGCGCCCGCACCAACGTGTACGCGCAAGACCTCACTCATTTCCATGACCATCACCGAAGAACCAGGTGCTAGCGCGTCGACAAGCAAGTCGTACAACGTCTCTGCAGCCTCGTCTGCCTCACTGTGCTGGATAGCAATAAACGCCGGCTCACCACCAGCGTGTTGGGAAACCAGCTCCACCAATTTGTTGAAAGCCTTGGTCTGGGTCCGAGTTTTACCAACCAACTCCAACTTGCCGTCGTTAAACTCCATGATCGGCTTCGTGGCCAACAACGCGGTCGATAGCATCGCGGTCGTCACTGACAACCGACCCGAACGGCGCAGATCATCAATCCGGTGCAAATACACCCACGTAGCAGAACGCGACAAAACACCCACAGCGGCGTCATAACATTCGTCGAGGTCAGCGCCTTGCTGGGCAAGTTTCGCCGCGGTCATCACGGCAGCCCCCATCGCCATCGCAATCGCGGGTGAATCAATAATGCGAATCTCATCGTCGGCAAACAGCCCCACGGCTGTCTGGGCAGAATTCCACGTCGACGACAACTCCTTGGGCAAATGCATTACCAGCACGCCATCGCCCTGGCTCCGCTCCACCAAACGGCCATACACCGCAGCCAGCTCTAAGGATGACAAACCCGCCGTGGACCGCTCTACCGAGCCATCCTTGGCGGTTTTTTCCACCACGTGCAGATCCAGCACCGTGATGCCAAGTTCTGCGATAACGTCCTCGCTCAAACTCGCTGAGGAATCCGTAACCACCTGAACCGTCATTTAATCCCCTCGGCCCATATTCCAGCCTTCTAGGAACCACTGGGCGCCACGCGTATCCGCGGCACCAGAAAAACGCGGGGTACGCTTCGGAGCATCCGGATCAAAACCCGGGCGCGCCACCAATTTCGCCCAATGAGTATTTTTCAGGCTGGACAGCATCGGAAATTGTTCCACCTGCAAATTCAACAACGCACACGCCAACGCGGAAATCGCGCCGTTATGCGCCACCAACAGCACTCCGCCGTCGTCCCATTCCGAGTATTCTTCCATCAACTCGTCAACAACCGGCCGGATGCGCTGGGAGACATCGACACGCGATTCGCCTCCCGGCGGGGTCCACGTAGCATCATTACGCCACTGTGCACGAGCCCCCGGGTACTGCTCATCGACCTCGCCGCGTGCCATTCCCTGCCACTCGCCCAAGTGGGTCTCGCGCAGTCGCGTATCGGTGGTGACCTCTAGTCCGAATTGCTCCGCGATATAGCTGGCCGTAGTGGCAGCGCGATTCAAATCAGAGGCGATGATCCGGGTGATGTGAACGTCGGCAAGCATCTGCGCAGCCTGGCGCGCCTGAGCATGTCCCCGCTCGGAGAGCTCAGTATCCAGTTGGCCCTGCATCCGCCCGCTGGCGTTATACGTCGTCTCACCATGGCGGACGAGATACAGCGGGCGGGTCATGGCCGTCCCCCGCCCACCACAGGAATATCGTCGATATCTTGAGCCGAACGCACCTGCGCACCATCAGATTCGGAATAGGTGCCTGGGCGGGAATATTCCACACCGTCGACTTCCACCAGCGGGCAATCCCCATACAGGCGGTCCAGACCGTAAAAATCACGTTCGTCATTGTGCTGGACATGCACGACAACATCGCCATAATCCAGCAGCACCCAGCGATAATCCCGCTGGCCTTCCCGACGCAACGGCTTCCGCCCGGCGTCTTTCAGGTCCTCTTCAATCTCGTCGACGATAGCTTTGACCGCGCGCTCCGTATCCGCCGAAGCGATGATAAACACCTCGGTAATGCCCAGGACATCCGAAACGTCCATGGCGACGATATTGGCCGCGGATTTTTCATCAGCGGCGCGAACGGCCACACTCGTGAGTTCGCGAGCGGTATCAGTAGCGGTCAATGCGCACCTTCCTCTTTCTGGCAAATATGCTGTTTCCAACAAAGTTGTGGTTTCGTGGGTTGTCTAGTCACAGTTTCGCACGAACTAGCCGGTTTCGGCTAGTTTTCGGCATATAAATTGTTTTTCGAAATGTACTGCACCACCCCATCCGGCACCAAATACCACACCGGACGGCCCTGCCCGGCACGCTCGCGGATATCGGTGGATGAAATCGCCAGCGCGGGCACATCCACCAGATCAATGCGGCGTTCGTGAATATCCGGCATCATCGCCTCAGACAACTCGTAACCCGGCCGGGTCACCGCCACGAAGCGTGCCATATCGAACATGTCCTCCCATTTATGCCAGGAGACAATATTGGCCATGGCATCAGCACCGGTGATGAAAAACAGCTCCGCATCTGGGTAGCTCGTACGCAGATCCCGCAGCGTATCAACGGTATAGGTATCCCCACCCCGATCAATGTCTACGCGGCTCACCCCGAAACGTGGGTTGGAAGCAGTGGCAATCACCGTCATCAGATACCGTGATTCCGCCGAAGTAACCTGCTTATCCGCTTTCTGCCACGGCTGCCCCGTGGGCACAAACAACACCGTATCCAGGGAAAACTTGTCCGCAACCTCGCTAGCGGCAACCAGGTGACCGTTATGGATCGGGTCAAAGGTACCACCCATCACGCCGATGCGCTGCGGGGATTTATGCTGCACAGCACCACCCTTCTCGGTAGTCTCGCTACGATCATCAGATTTAGTCATGGGTAATCCACTCTGCTAATACATCGACGACGGCGGCGTCGTGCGGATAATCAATAAGAAAATAATCGCCATGGATTCCGGCTTCATCACGCAATGGCATGCGGCGGTGTGTGCTGCAGTATCTCCACCAAGTTGGAAGAAAATTCCAGTGCATCCGGATTGCTACCGCGTTCTGCGATCACCGGCAGATAAAGATCCGCCGGATAGGTTTCTTCATCAAGTGCCAAGACCGGCACGTTGTGGAACAACGATTCCCCGGTAGCAGCAGTATGCCGCTGTTGGGCTAGGTGCAGGCCCGCTGCAATATTTTCTGCTTCAAAGCAATTAGATTCCCACGGTGAATTCGGTGCGTAACGTTGCGGGGTGGTCGCAAAATTCTGCTCCGAACCCCGCGCAGCAATAATCGCCACCTCCGGACACTGCTCGTTATCGGCAGCCGAGGTGGCGACGGTGGAATCTGATAGGTCCAGGGTCTGGTTCGTGCTCTCAGCGGCAATGCCCGCTTGTGCTGCTGGTGTACCAGCAGCAAGAGAAGACACTGCGCCGATGCTCACCAGCGCGGTGACAGCGCGGGCTTCCAGGCGTGAGACAGTCATGCCGGGTATTATTCCAGCTCACAGACCCAGATGCGAGCTGGTTTATGGACGGGTGTGACCAGTTCCCTGCAAAATCCACTTGCTGGAAGTCAGCTCCGGCAGTGCCATTGGACCACGCGCGTGCAGCTTCTGCGTGGAAATACCGATCTCAGCACCCATGCCGTAAACCTCACCGTCGGTAAAGGCAGTCGAGGCATTCAGCATGACGGCAGCAGCATCAACCTCATTAGCGAACTTCTGCAAAATGTCAGCGTCCTGCGCCGCAATGCCTTCGGTGTGGCCGGTGCTCCACTTCTGAATGTGGGCAATCGCGCCATCGATTCCGTCAACCACCTTGGCATTGATGTCCATCGACAGTGACTCTTCTGCCCAATCTTCCTCAGTTGCTTCCACGGCGTTTTCTACGC
Organism: Corynebacterium sp. LaCa_70; assembly: GCF_058182015.1. Taxonomy (NCBI): domain Bacteria; kingdom Bacillati; phylum Actinomycetota; class Actinomycetes; order Mycobacteriales; family Corynebacteriaceae; genus Corynebacterium; species Corynebacterium sp. LaCa_70. Next base: position 579,325 of record NZ_CP190914.1, on the reverse strand, counting down.
CGAAACCGGACAGCTCTTGCACCTCACCGTGAATGGTAACTTCGGCATCCTGTAATGCGCGCACGACCTTCAGCTTGTCGTCGTCGCTCAGCGCCGAATCCAGCAGCACCGTCTCAGTCGAGTTGCAGACTGAGGTGCGGCGGGTCTTGCCATTAACGACCATGGCGATGCCCTTGTCCAGATCCGCCGACTTGTCGATGTAGAAGTGGCAGTTACCAGTGCCGGTTTCAATGGTGGGCACCGTAGCACCCAGCACCACGGCGTTAATCAAACCGGCGCCGCCACGTGGAATAACCAGATCAACCAAGCCGCGTGCGGTAATCAAATCCTGTACCGAATCGTGGGTTTCGCATGGCAACAACTGGACAGCCTCACGTGGGTGCCCCAGTTTCTCCAGGGTGTCCTGCAGCAGGTCCACCAACTGCTTATTGGACTCACGAGCGGATTTCGAACCACGCAGCAGCGGCACGTTTCCGGACTTAATCGCCAGGCCGAAGGCGTCGACCGTAACGTTGGGGCGGGCCTCATAAACCATGCCCATCACGCCAAGCGGGACACGGACCTGCTTCATCTCGATGCCATTATCCATGGTGGAACCCTGCAGGATCTCGCCCACCGGGTCCTGCAAACCGGCAACCAAGCGCAGGCCGTTGGCGATACCGGCAATGCGGTCTTCATCCAGACGCAGACGGTCCAGCAGCTGATCGCTCAAGCCAGCTTCTTTGCCGTTGACGATGTCACGTTCATTGGCACCGAGAATAAGAGCAGTGTTATCCAGCAGGTCCTGGGCTGCAGTCTCCAGGATTTCGTTTTTCTGCGGAGTAGAAAGCTGGGCGATCACCGGGGCCACATCCTTAGCGGCACGGGCCTTGGTGAGCACCTCCTCGCGCTCCTGGGCACGTTCGGGCGACAGGTTTTCTGTGGTTTTATCAGTCATAGCGCCCAGTATACGTTTTTAATATCCAGCTTCCACGTCTACTTCCGTCGGCATAGTCTCACCATTCGCGAATGCTTCCATGTTTTTCAGCATGTGCGCGCCAATACGGTCGTGCACCGAATACAACGGGTTTGCCAGATGCGGGGTGATCACACACTCCGACATCTCCCACAACGGGTGGCCATCCGGCAGCGGCTCCGGTTCGGTGACATCCAGGCCAGCACCGGCAATAACACCGTTGCGCAAGGCGTCGACAAGATCATCAGTGTTCACCAGTGGGCCACGCCCCACATTGACGACGACGGCGCTATCTTTCATCTTCGCAAACGCATCAGCGTCCACGATGTGGTGGGTCTCGTCGGTCAGCGGCATCAACAGCACAAAGAAATCCGCGCGCGGCCAGACAGAATCCAATTCGGTACTAGGAACGGTTTCATCCGCACCGTCGACAGGGTTTCCCGAACGATTGACCGCAATGATTTCTGGGCCGAAGCCCTTGAGCATCGAAATCAACTCTTGGCCGATGCCACCAGCGCCAATGATGGCGACGGTGGAATCATCGGACAAAAAGCGGGTCTTCGGCTCCAGCTCTTTCTGGAGCCAGGTTGCGGCCTGTGTGGATGGTTTGTGTGCGTGCAGCTGCGCCAACAAAAGCGCAATCGCGGATTCCGCCACGGTCTTGTCATACAGCCCCGCGGCATTGGCCCAGCGTGTCGACGAATTTTTCATCTGGTCGACGAAAGCATCAACACCAGCCAAGTGCAGTTGCACGAAGCCGAGAGATTCCGGAATCTCCGGCAACTCATCCGGGGTGCCATTAAACAGCATGCACTCGGCGTCCGCGATGTCGTCGACAAGCTCGTGGCCTGCCTCTTCCAAAGTCTTGCGTACTTTATCCCAGCTGTTGGGTTGCATTGTGAACTTCATGAGTCCGAGGTTACCGGGATTCAGCGATGCAAGGTGGTACGGAGGCTGTACCGCTGGTTTACAGGCTTACGCGCGCTTTACAGCCACCGTATAAGCGCTCTACAGACGCGAAGCGTAGTTGGACAGGTAATCCGCATGCACAACAGGGCGCTGCATCTCCTCTGGCATTTCCTCGGTCTTCTTCCCGATGATCGACTTCAGCGCCGACGAAGAGTAGTTGACCTCTCCACGGCCAACGACCTCAGAATTCGGGCCAACGATATCGACGATCTCACCAGCGCGGAATTCACCGTCCACATCAGTAATGCCGACTGCCAACAATGAGTTTCCGCCGCGGGTCACAGCCTTGAGCGCACCCTCGTCCAAGCGCAGGGTTCCACCGGAATCGGCAGAATACAATGCCCAGAACTTCCACGCCGACAAGCGGCGTTCTTCCCGAGTATGGAACACGGTACCAACACGGGCATCTTCCAGCGCTGGGCCAATATTATCCGCCGACGTCAGCAACACCGGCACGCCGCCACGGGCAGCCAAACGCGCGGCCGAGACCTTCGAGGCCATGCCACCGGTACCAACTTTGCCGCCATCACCCGCGGCAACGCCCTTCAAATCCTTACCGGTGACAACTTCATCAACGAAGTTCGCATCCGGCTCAGCCGGGTTCTTGTCATACAAGCCATCGACGTCGGACAGCAGGAAGAGCGCATCCGCGCCGGTCAGGTGAGCCACGATAGCCGAAAGACGGTCGTTATCACCGAAACGCATTTCGGAAGTCGCCACCGTGTCATTTTCGTTGACGATCGGCACCGCGCGCAGAATACGCAGGCGATCAATGGTGCGCTGCGCATTTCGGGTGCGATCACGTCGACCAGCGTCCGAAGCCGTCAACAAAACCTGGCCACACGTGCGGTTATAGCGGGCGAAAGAACGCGACCACTCATAAGCCAAGTGCACCTGGCCAACGGCAGCAGCAGCCTGCTTCGTAGCTAGATCCTGTGGACGCTCTGTCAGCCCCAGCGGCTTCATGCCAGCAGCGACTGCACCGGAGGAAACAACAATGACGTCTGAAAATTCCATGCGCGCCTGCAACGCGTCAACAATGTGGTCAATCTTTTCCGGGGACACAGAGAAATCATCCGTCAGCGACGACGAACCGATCTTGACGACGACGCGCTTAGCGTTGGTGATCTGCTCGCGCAAAGCAGACTCGTGGCCCATGGCCAAACTGTCGAGGGCATCCTTCGGTGGATCCGGAAACGACGCTTCCGGCGAATCATCGTGGTACGGATCCAACGGGAGGTGGGCATGAATGTCACGGTCATGGGCATTGTGAGGCATACTGTGTAGTCTACAAAAATCCGCGTGTGATCTCACCCGCCACACTCAGCGCTTGTTTCACGCTGACAAAACGCGCCTTATAACCAGGCTAGCCCTGCCAACGCTCGCGATCCGATTGTTCTTCTTCCACATCGCCGTACACCAATTCATCGATCAGACCACGGCGTGCCTGCGAAGCACGTTTACGTTCAGCTGCGGTAGCACGATTGGTGGTTTCCAGGCGGGCATCGCGGCCACGGCCAGCCAATGTAGGATCGCCGCCAATCATCGGCTCCCACTCGAAGGTGATCTCGCCAATGGTGACCGGGCAGCCTTCCACCGCGCCCTGCCGGAAAAGCTCGTCTTCCACACCGGCGCGGGCGAGGCGATCAGCCAGATACCCGATGGCCTCGTCGTTCTCGAAATCCGTCTGAGAAATCCACCGCTCGATCTTCTTGCCGTCGACGATGAAACCACCCTCGACCTCTGGATCCTGCCGGACAGTGAAATCGGCGTGGTGGCCGCCCCGTTTAGCACCACGTCCGACAACCGCCTGCGGGCGGATGATTTCTGGGGCTGGCTTCTCGTCATCAGTCGGGCGCTGCTCACGGTCAGCCTCGACAATTTCGGCTAGCTTGTACCGCAGCGCATCCAAGCCTTGGCGAGCCACCGCAGAAATGATGAACACCGGCCAACCGAATTGTTCTTCTAGGTCTTCTTTGACAAATTCCGCGAGCTCACGAGCTTCCGGCACATCAGCTTTATTCAGGACAATCACCCGTGGGCGCTGCATGATATCGCCCAGCCCGGTGTCTTCTTCCAGTGCATCTTGGTACTGCGCCAATTCGTGTTCCAACGCTTCAATATCCGAAACCGGATCACGGCCCGGCTCAATCGAAGCAGTATCAACAATATGCGCCAGCACAGCGGTGCGTTCAATGTGGCGCAAAAACTCCAAGCCCAAGCCCTTACCCTGCGAGGCACCCGGGATCAGCCCCGGCACATCAGCAATGGTAAACACCTTATCGCCAGCCGAAACCACACCCAGGTTCGGGCTCAACGTGGTAAACGGATAATCACCAATTTTCGGTTTCGCCGCAGAAAGCACGGAAATCAGTGACGACTTGCCCGCGGACGGGAAACCGACCAGCCCCACGTCGGCAACAGATTTCATCTCCAGGATCAGATCGTGCTCCTCGCCCGGTTCGCCCTTCAGCGCAAACCCTGGCGCCTTACGGGAGGCGTTGGCAAGTGCCGCGTTACCCAGCCCGCCGTAACCGCCTTCTGCGGCCATGAAACGAGTGCCGATCGTCGTCAAGTCCGCCAACATCTCGCCCTGAGCATTCCGCACGACCGTGCCGACCGGGACTTCCAAAATCAGGTCCTGGCCACGCTTGCCCTGCCGGTGATCGCCTTCGCCATTTCCGCCGCGTTCTGCTTTCACGTGCGGGCGGAAGTGGAAATCAAGCAAGGTATGCACCTGGTTGGACACTTCCAAAATAATGTCTCCGCCGTGGCCACCGTTGCCACCATCGGGGCCACCGAGTGGTTTGAATTTCTCGCGGTGAACCGAGGCACAACCGTGCCCGCCGTCGCCTGCAGAAAGATGCAGGGTTACTCGATCAATAAAGCGAGACATGGCGCGGGCCCTTTCTAGAAAAATACTGGCGGTAAAGACCTATTTAAGCAAAAAAGCGCAGCCCCACGATCAGATGGGAACTGCGCAGCGGAACCGAGTGGGTTCCATGTGAAGCTCAGGCTTATTATGCGCTGGCTTCTACGGCTACTTCCTGTGCCGGAACGATGTTAACTACCCGACGTCCGCGCTTAACACCGAAGCTGACGGAGCCAGCCTCGAGAGCGAACAGGGTATCGTCGCCGCCACGGCCGACGTTCTCACCTGGGTGGAACTTGGTGCCACGCTGACGAACGATGATCTCACCAGCGTTGACTTTCTGGCCACCGAATCGCTTAACGCCGAGACGCTTAGCCTCGGAATCGCGACCGTTCGAGGTGGACGATGCGCCCTTCTTGTGTGCCATTGTGCTATCCCCTTAGTGCTTTACTTAATTCCGGTGATTTTAACGACGGTCTGAGGCTGACGGTGGCCCTGACGACGCTTGTAACCGGTTTTGTTCTTGTACTTCAGGATCCGAACTTTAGGACCCTTGGTCTGGTCTACGATTTCAGCGTTGACGGAAACACCGCTGAGCTCATCAGCCTTGGTCTTGACAGTTGCGCCATCGGCGAGCAGAACCGGGGTAAGAGCCACGGCATCGCCTGGCTCGCCCTCAAGCTTCTCAACCTTGACGAGGTCACCTTCAGCAACCTTGTACTGCTTTCCGCCGGTCTTGACGATCGCGTACATGGAGGGTTACCCCTTATCTATACTCGGCTCGGAGCTTGCGCGCCGCAGGCTGCTGGGCAGCTGCAGTGCATAAGCCCCAAGATGGACTTAATTACTAAAAAGCGTTATTCGCCGCGCTATCCACGTGCTACCTAGAACACTAAGCACCTAGATCACTAGGCCGGATAACCATCTCAAATAATTATCCAGCGCGATAGCTTCCTAGATATTAGCTTCTAGATATTGGCGCGCAGGCTCATAACAGCGACTGCCCAAGACTACCGTGTACACGCCACAAAAGACAAACCCGACTATTTCCAGCCTGCTATTTCTTCGCTGGACGCCGCACTACACGACGCCGCCGTGTGCCCTTGCGCACAGCCTGCTGCTTGTCGCCATGGTCTTGCTTGTCGTCGCGGCCGTTCTTGTCGACGGACGCGCCATCCCCGGCCCCGGTGCCACTCGCCTGTTGCCCGGCGTCGTTCGCCTCACCGTTAGCGCTGATATTGGCGCCTGTTCCGCTTGCCGACGAAATCCGCCGCACCACACGACGCCGCTTCGAGGATTTGCGCACCGCCGATTCTGCCGTCTTGTTACCAGCGTTGGTTTGCTTGGCAGCGCTAGTTTGCTTGTCAGTTCCGGTATCAACATTGGTGCTAGCACCGTTTTCGTGGCGCCCGTCCGCAATACCATGCTGACTGTCACCTGTGCTTTTCGCAGCAGTGGCGTGCCGATCCTCCCACCGGAAATCCTTCTTCCGTGGGCGGTGATCTGAGCGCGAATTGCCGCGGGTACGACGACGCCGCCGCGGGCTGGATTCAAACTCTTCGACGGCCTGCTCATAGGACTTCTCAGCCACCCCACTATGAGCAGCACTATCAGCAGATTTTTGGTCAGCAACATTTCCGCCAGCGGCATTTTCGCCAGCATTATGCGACCCAGCACCATGTGAGCCGGAGGCATGGGTATGGCTAGCCCTGACAACACGCTTTTTGCGGCGGCCCTTGCCGCGTTTCCGGGAAGCTTCCTGTGTGGAATCCGTATCCACCTCCGAATCCGGCTTCTGTTTCCCGATCACACTAGCAGCTAGATTCTCAAATTCCGCTGCTGCAGCACGCTCACGCTCGCGGCGCTTCCGTGCGCCCTGGTCTTGTGCGTCGACCTGCTCGTCATCGATAACGGCATCAACGGCATCGCCGTCGTCGTCAAGCGTTGCCACCCGACCGCGGCCATAGCCATTTTCCGGCTCATGCTCATGTGCTTGGGCAGCAACCTCCGCCTGCTTCAGAGCATCCACCGGGTCACTGTTGATCAGCAGGCCCCGGCCAGCACACGTTGGGCAATCCGTGGCATAGGCCTCCAGCAGACCCGTGCCGATGCGTTTGCGGGTTAGCTGCACCAGCCCCAAGCTGGTCACTTCAGAGACCTGGTGGCGGCTGCGATCCGAGGTCAAACGCTCCTTCAGGCGTCGCAACACCAGATCCTGGTTTTCTTCCAAGATCATGTCGATGAAATCAATCACGATCATGCCGCCAAGATCACGCAAACGGATCTGGCGCACAATTTCATCAACGGCCTCCAGGTTGTTGCGCGTGACGGTTTCTTCCAGATTGCCGCCCTTGCGCTTACCAGTGAATTTCCCGGTGTTAACGTCGATGACGATCATCGCTTCGGTGCGATCAATCACCAGCGAACCGCCCGACGGCAACGACACGTTGCGCGACAATGCCTCTTCGATCTGCTCATCAATGTGATACGCGGTGAACGAATCCTGGCCCTGGAACGCAGCGCGGTCATGCTTGCTGATGCGCTTAAGCAGATCCGGCGCCACCGACTTCACATACGAATAGATGACTTCATACGCACGGTCGCCGTCGACAATAAGCTCAGAGTAATCCTCATTAAACAAATCACGAACAACCTTGACCAGCATGTCCGGTTCTTCGAACAGCGTGACAGGCTCGGAAGTTTTCGCTTCCTTTTCTTCCTCCACGCGCTGTTTAATGTGCAGCCACTGGTTGTGCATCCGATCGACGTCGGCAGCGATGGCACGCTCCGGCACACCCTCAGCGGCCGTGCGGATGATCGTGCCGCCGTCTTCTGGCACGACGCGATCCAGCATTTCTTTCAGACGCCGACGTTCTTCAGCAGGCAGTTTGCGCGAAATTCCCGCGTTGTTTCCGCCCGGAACATACACCAAGTAGCGCCCAGAAAAAGAGATATGCGCGGTCAGCCGGGCACCTTTGTGACCCAAAGGATCCTTCATGACCTGCACGAGCACCTGATCACCAGGCTTCAACGCAGCCTCGATACGACGCTGGCGGCCGTTAAGCCCCCGGGCTTTCCAATCCACTTCCCCGGCATAAAGCACGGCATTACGGCCCTGGCCAATATCGATGAACGCGGCTTCCATATTGCGCAGCACGTTTTCCACGCGTCCAAGGTAGATATTGCCGATCATCGAACCCTGGTTTTCGGCATTCACGAAATGCTCGACCAACACGTCATCTTCCAGCAACCCGAGCTGGGTGACTGTGCCCGGGCCGTCTACGCGCTCACGCTCGCACACCACCATCTTGCGCGTTATCGCCGCACGGCGCTCCTGGAATTCGCTTTCCGAGACAATCCGCTCAGTCTTGCGGGTTTCTTCCCGTAGCTCATTACGACGACGCCGCTGTGCCTCCAGCCGTGCCGGGCCGCGCAGCCCGCGGGGCTCATCAATCTTTTCGACGGTGTGCTTTTCGGGAGTGTGGTTTTCGCTAGCGTGGTTTTCGGCCGCTGGCTTGGTGGCGTCTGGTTTTGCGGTGTTTGGCTTTGTGCTGTTTGGCTCGGCGGAATCGTGCTTTCCTGAATCCTGCTTTTCAGCGTGCTGATCGTCAGAGCGCTGGTTATCAGAGTGCCGATCATCAGCCTGCGGTTTGCCAGAACCTTTGCTCTGCTCAGCGTGCTTGTCCGCAGCATCCTGGGCTTGCTGTTCAACGCCGCGACCACGCGATCCACCTCGGCGACCACGACGGCGACGCCCACGGGAATTCGTGTGCCGACCACCACGCATATCCGCCGACTCACCATCACCTGCGTTACCGGCCTCATCAGAGGCAGTACCGGCGTCGGTACCACCGGCCATGCCATCACGGGAGTCGTCGGCAAGATCGCCAGTGGCGTCCTCGGCGTGTTCTGCGGCAGCGACAATATCGTCAATCACGGTTTCGTCGAGCCCGGCCTCATCAAGCGCGGGATCCACATCCGGCGCGCGGAACACGGGCACATAGGCGTTCATCGTAGGCTCAGCCGGGGCTGGAACATCCGGGGCGGGTGCGGGCTCGTCGCCAAGCGAAGAAACAGGCAGATCGGCATCGACTTTTTGCGCAATCTGGTTGATTTCATTTTCGACGTTCTTGCGCACGCGGTGGCGTAGCTTTTCTTCGGCTTCTTTCTGCGCGGCGGCTTCTTTCTGCGCGGCCGTGTCGGTGTCAGGCTTAGCCTCGTCGATACCTGGCGCTGCCTGCGCAGTATCGGTGTTGGCTGCGCTTTCGGATTCATTAGAACCGGCCTTTTTCGCCGAATCCGATTTCTTTGCTGAACCCGATTTCTTCACTGAGTCGGGCTTCCTCGCTGAGTCAGGCTTCTTCGCTGAACCCGATTTCTTCACTGAGTCCGATTTCTTCGCCGCAATATAATCCAAAACCGCAGTCACCTGATCCGGCGACACATTCGATTGCGCGCGCTTCGAAATCTGCAGATTCGCTAAGACCTCAATCAATTCCCGCGAACTAAGCCCGAGGTTCTTCGCCAACGTATACACGCGGGTCTTCTCCGGCCACGCCGAGCTGGTCAGGTTCGAAGCCTTTTCAATTGTTTCCGGGGTGAAATTCACCGTTACCGTGTCTCCTTGACATCACATTGTGCCCCGGGCGCAGCCACTTGGCCGCTGCCGCACAGGGCATCATAATTATTCACATATAAATTCGTCTTCAGCAGGCCGTACGCGAAACTTCCGCGCAGAAACCACACAGTTGGCATTATGTCACAGAACTCTTGCCGACGAATACCTGCACGACAAACCCAGCTACACGTCCCCGCCTACACGCCCCCGCCTACGGGGCTGCTCTAACCCCTCCGCTGCACCGTTGGATGCATTGCACTGTTGGAGCGTCGCATCGTTTGACCCTTGCCCCGTTGCATGAGTTTTGCCGAATCGCGGCGACGACCCTGCCCTCGGAGTTAAAATAAGGACATGCTTAGCAGAAAGGGTCACCACCGTTCGATAACCACACAATTGCTTTTCAACGCTAGCGCCGCCGTGCCCGCAGGGCTTGGTTATTCGTTGATACTGCACGAACACTGGATAGCCGCACTGCTCAGCTTTGTCTGCGCCATCGGATCCGGTGCCTGGCTGTTCCGTGATTATCTAGTCAACGTGTACACCGAAGAATACCGGGATACCGATTACACGCCGAAGCAAAAGCTCATGCTGTATCTTCCGATATTCCCGTGGGGAGCCATTTTGCCGCTCCCTTTTGCGCAATTAGACGGCGTGCTACACCCAGCTGCCTCCATCGCGGTGACCGCGGCAGTAGCGACCATCGGCTTGGCTTTCCAGATCCTCGGCACGAATATTGGGCCACGACGCGTCGGCAAGCGGCGGATCCAGCAGGTTCTTGCGAAAAGCGATCTGGAGGCCGTGACCAGTGAGCGCCTTGAGATGGTGGCCCACAACCCGAAAGTACTGCGAGACCTGGCTGCCATCGGTGCCGGGGATAATGTGTTCGTGAATGTCGCCGAGTTTGCGAGCGCTAGCTGCCGTGACACTGATGAGTTGATCGCGGAGCTGGAGACGCTGCGGAAAGCACAGCTGGTCGAGGCGAAGAAAATTACCGTGCGCGAGCAGCCGCACAAGTGGCAATACAGCTTAACCCCCGCCGGTATTCAGTGCTTGCAGCACTACCAGCAGGGGCGTTAGCGAAGTTCGGTGTTACAGGGATTGGCGTTGCGTTGCTGTGAGCAGGGGGTTTGCAGCGCCGCCCTTGGCGTAGGCGTTTGACCTAGACGTTGAAATAGACATTGGCGGCACCCTAGCTCGTTTGTGGCAATTCCAGCTACGGTCGATGTTGCTTTTTTACAAATAGTGCTACGAAATCGCCGGTTTTGCGGCCACTATTTGTAAAAATGCACCAAAATCCTTCAAATTCGGGCGTTTCGGCCTGGATCTTTGGCTTCCAGGCCATCGGAGATCTTTGGGCTCTAGCCCATCGGACCAAATTCCCCTGAGGTCAGAACCCGCTGCTTACAGGTTCGGGAACCAGATTCCGATCTCACGCTCTGCGGATTCTGGGGAATCAGAGCCGTGAACCACGTTTTCTGCCACAGACAGCGCGAAATCACCACGGATGGTGCCCGGGGTGGCCTTGCCGACGGGATCGGTGCCGCCAGCCAGCTGGCGCCACGCATCAATGGCACGGTCGCCTTCCACGATGCCGGCGATCAGTGGTGCCGAGGTAATGAATTCCACCAGCTCACCGAAAAATGGCTTATCTGCGTGCTCGGCGTAGTGCTTTTCTGCAGTTTCGCGGTCTGCCACGCGCAGGTCGAGTTCAGCCAAGCGCAGCCCTTTGCGCTCAATGCGGGAGATGATTTCTCCAACGTGGCCATTCTGTACACCGTCAGGTTTGATCAAGATCAAAGTACGTTCAGTCATGGCGCCCATTCTACAACTTGTATGAGACGGGAATTAACGACAATCCACGTTTTTCCACGTGATTCCACGTTATTCCGTGCCCAGGTGCTGAGTGGTCAGCAGGCCACGACGCATGCGCTCAAGCAGCATCGAACGCAGATACAACATGAACGCCCACACGCCAATGAACAGCAGCATGATCACGCCGATGGACCAGTGGATAAAAAACATCAATAAGCCCAGCGCTTGCAGGACTAAGATCATCGTGATTGCCCAGGGCTTGCGCACGAAAAATACCGCCACCACATGCAGCGCGCCCAGCACAGTTACTGTCACCCAGTTCGGCGTCGTCCAGTACACCCCGCCATCGATTTTCAAGATGACAGTCAGGCCCAAAAAGATGCTAATCGCCTGCATGATCAGGGTGCCCGACATCATTCCGGCAAGCCCACGCATCGGGTCTTTTACCGGGGCCTTTCCTGGGCCTAATGGGCCGTACTCGGCGGCTCCATTCCGGGAGGCTCCGCGCCGAGCATTGTCACGGCCGTCACGACTGTCGTGGCTGTCGCGGCGAAACTTCTTTTCTGTCACGACGGTTCCTTTCCAAATAGCGTGCGCGCTTCCCCAGCAGTAACCACCGAGCCGGTGATCACGATGCCCGAGCCGGATTGCACTTCGGCATCTTCTGCCAATTCGACGGCCAGCGCGTAGGCGCCCGGCAGATCGTCGATGGTATGCACGCGCTCTTCACCGAAGATTTCGACGGCGTATTCTGCCAGCGTATAAGCATCCAGCGCGCGCGGAGAACTGTTTTGGCTGATCACGACCTCATCCAGGTGTGGTTCCAGCGCCAGCAACACGCCCTTGGCATCTTTATCGTCAAACACGGCGACCACGCCGATAAGCCGCTGGAAATTAAAATCCCGCGAAAGCGCAGCACCCAGCGCCTGTGCGCCGTGCGGGTTGTGCGCCACGTCGATGAACGTCGTCGGCGAGGTACGCACGCGTTCCAGGCGGCCAGGCACCGACACGGTGCGGAAGCCTTCCCGCACAGTATCCAGGTCGAGCCCGTGCCCGGCGCGGGCACCGAAGAATGCTTCCACTGCTGCCAGGGCACAGGAAGCATTCGCAGCCATGTGGCTGCCCGACAGCGGAATGAAGATCTCCGGGTATTCCCCGCCCAGCCCGCGCAGGTGCAATTGCTGCCCGCCAACTGCGACGGAGGTTTCCAGCACCCCAAATTCACTGCTGTAGCGCGCCACTCCGGCTTCTACCTCGACGGCGCGGCGCAGGATCACGTCCATGGCTTTCGGGTCCTGCTCGCCAATGATGGCGATATTCTCTGAGGGTTTCAGCACGTCATCCAGGTCATCACGCTTTTTAATGATCCCAGCTTTTTCTGCCGCGATTTCTTCGATGGTCTCGCCCAGGTAGTTCTGGTGGTCCAAGCCCACGGGCATGACGACGGATACCTCTGGGTTCACCACGTTGGTGGAATCCCAGGTTCCGCCCAGACCGACCTCCACGACGGCGACTTCCACCGGGGCATCGGCAAATGCTGCATAAGCCATGGCGGTTAAGATCTCGAATTTGGACAAGCGCACGTCGAAATGTGCATCGGTCATCTGCACGAATGGTTCGATTTCTTCCCATTGGCGCACGTAATCACGCGCAGGAATCGGGTTGCCGTCCAGGCAGATGCGCTCGGTGACGCTCTGTAGATGCGGCGAGGTGAACATGCCGGTGCGTCGGTGGAAACCACGCAGCAGTGAATCGATCATGCGCACCGTCGAGCTTTTACCGTTGGTGCCCGCAACGTGAATGACGTGGAAGTTTTCTTGCGGGTTGCCCAGCAAATCCAGCAGGTATTCGATGCGTTCCAGGCTCGGATCGATCTTGGTTTCCGGCCAGCGGGTATCCAGTTCCGCCTCCACGGCAGCCAGTGCGCTGAGTTCTTCCGGCGTGGCCTGCAGCGGGGCCGGTGCGTTGCGTTCTTCGTCCGGCAGGCCCAGGTTGAGCTTCAGCCCGTGCTCGTCGACTTCCACAGCATCACCGGCCAGCGCGGCGAGGTCGTGCTCTATCGCGTCTTCTTCAGAATGAGCCCGTCCGGCGCGCTTGTCTCCAGAACCCGTGTGTTCGTTTTCTGCCACTAGTTCAGTGCCTCCAGACGCGCACCAATGCGGTCGACTTCTTCTTGTGCCAGTTGCTGGCGTGCTGTGATCTTGTCGACGACATCCTGCGGTGCCTTCGCCAAGAACTTCTCATTCTGCAGCTGGCCGCTGGTCTGCGCCAGTTCCTTTTCGGCCTTCTTCAGGTCTTTTTGCAAGCGGGCGCGCTCTGCTTCGACGTCCACAGCACCCGAGGTATCCACCGCTACGGTGATCGTGGCCTGGCTCAGGCGCACTTCGACGGAGGCGGACTCGGTGAAATCGGCACCTGGTTCTTCCACATTCGCCAGGTTGCGCACCAGGTTTTCCTGGCCAGCCAAGTCAGCCGCAGCGAAGTCTAGCGTGCCCGGGATCTTCTGCGACGGCTTCACGCCCTGGTCGGCGCGGAAACGACGCAGCTCGGTAATCAGTACCTCGGCATCAGCAATACGACGCGCGGCAACCTCGTCAACCTCGACCCCGCCGTTGGTGTCAGCGGCGGTAGGCCAATCCGCAACCACCAGCGATTCGCCGCCGGTCAGCGCCTTCCAGGTCACCTCGGTGACAAACGGCATGGTTGGGTGTAGCAAACGCAGCACGACATCGAGCACACGCCCCAGCACGATCTGGGTGTTCCGCCCCTGGGCAGATTCACCTTCGCGCGGGATTTGGGTTTTCGCGATCTCGACGTACCAGTCACACAGCTCGCCCCAGGCGAAGTGGTACAGCAGCTCGTTGGCTTTCGCGAATTGGTAATCGTCCAGGTACTTGTCTACCTGCCCGCGTACTTGTTCCGTGCGGTCCAAGATCCAGCGGTCGGCGTCGGTAAGCTCACTGCGCTCGGGCAGCTCGCCCATGCCCGCGCCATTCATCAGCGCGAACTTGGTGGCGTTAAACAGCTTGGTGGCAAAGCGCTTCGAGGCTTCCGCGGCCTCATCGCCGACCGGCAGGTCCACACCCGGGTTGGCCCCGCGCGCGAGAGTGAAGCGCAGCGCATCCGCGCCGTAATCGCGGACCCAGTCCATGGGGTCAATGCCGTTGCCCAAAGACTTCGACATTTTCCGGCCGTGCTCATCGCGTACCAGGCCGTGCAGGTAGAGATCCTTGAATGGCACCTGTGGGCGCCCGTCGGCTGTCGTGCCGAAAGTTTCCGGGTCCTGGCTGGCGGCAAAGGTACCGAACATCATCATGCGCGCAACCCAGAAAAACAGGATGTCGTAAGCGGTTACCAACACCGAGGTGGGGAAATAACGCTCCAGATCCGCGGTTTTGTCTGGCCAACCCATAGTGGAAAATGGCCACAGCGCAGAGCTGAACCAGGTATCCAACACGTCTGGGTCTTGCTCATAGCCTTCGGGGGCTTGCTCATCCGGGCCGACGCACACGATATCGCGCTCGCCGTTTTCATCTTCTGGGCCGTACCAGATTGGGATACGGTGGCCCCACCACAACTGACGCGAGATGGTCCAGTCGTGCATGTCATCTACCCAGTCGAAATAGCGCGGCTCCATCGACGCCGGGTGAATCTTGGTATCACCTTCACGCACGGCATCGCCAGCCATCTGCGCGAGTTTGTCCACCTTCACAAACCACTGCAGCGACAGGCGCGGCTCAATCGGCTCACCGCTGCGCTCCGAGTGACCAACCGAGTGGGTATACGGGCGTTTCTCGGCGACGATGCGGCCCTGCTCAGCCAACGCCTCGCGGACTTTCACACGTGCTTCCTCGCGGCTCAAACCATCAAACTGGGTGCCAGTACCAGCGATATGGCCGGTGGTGTCCATGACCGTCGGCATGTCCAGGTTGTGGCGCAAGCCCATGGCGTAGTCATTCGGATCATGCGCCGGGGTGATTTTCACGGCACCGGAGCCGAATTCCGGATCCACGTAGTCGTCGGCAATAACTTCCAGCTCGAGATCATCGCGGAACGGATGCGCGAACTTCTTGCCCACCAGGTGCGTATAGCGCTCATCATCCGGGTGTACGGCAATAGCGACATCGCCCAGCATGGTTTCCACACGGGTGGTGGCGACGATGACGTGATCCTCGTCGTCGGCAAGCGAACCATAGCGCAGCGAGACCAGCTCACCGTCGACGTCTTTGTGCACCACCTCAATATCACTGACCGCGGTCTCCAGCACCGGCGACCAGTTGACCAGGCGGTGCGCGCGGTAAATCATGCCGGCATCAAACATCTGTTTGAAGATGTGCTGTACGGCGCGCGACAGCCCCTCATCCAGGGTGAAACGCTCGCGTGACCAGTCGACGGAATCACCAATCGCGCGCATCTGCTGCTGGATGGTGCCGCCGTGTTCTTCCTTCCACTCCCAGACCTTGGCGATGAAATCCTCGCGCGAATAGTCCCAGCGCGACTTGCCTTCCTGTTCGCGCAGCTTGGCTTCCACCTTGGTCTGGGTAGCAATACCCGCGTGATCCGATCCCGGCAGCCACAGCGTGGAAAAGCCCTGCATGCGTTTACGGCGAATAATCGAATCCATCAGAGTGTGGTCCAGCGCATGCCCCATGTGCAGCTGACCGGTGACATTCGGCGGCGGCAAAACCACAGAGTAGGCGGGCTTGTCGGCATCCTCATCCGGGCGGAAATAGCCTTGCGCCTCCCAGGCGTCGTATAGAGCCTTTTCTACCTCGCCCGGCTGCCAGTTTTTCGCCAGCAGATCGCTGCGGTCACGACCCGGCGCGGCATCGGTTGCTGAATTGCGGTCATGTGGGTGGTCTTCTGGGTTTTGCTGGTTTTCCGTCATCACGGCGCCTATTCTAGCGCCCACCTGCAACATGGGCGGCACTGCTACAGCAAACGCTACGGCAGCTATAGCGATTGTCCAGCAGATCCCCAGCGGGAAGCCGTCGCGCTGCTAAAATCCGGCCTATGTCTACCCAACCGTCCCGCCCCCTACAACGCCTACGCACCCATTATTTTTCGCGCGCCAAAGCCAGCGGCACCCCGTTCACTGCGCTAACCAGCTACGATAGCCTGACCGCCAGTATTTTCGACGACGCCGAGATCGATTTGCTGCTCGTCGGCGATTCCGCGGCCAACGTGGTCTTCGGGCACAGCTCCACCCTTCCGATCACCACCGAGGAGCTCATTAGCCTGTCCGCAGCCGTCGTGCGTTCCACCCGTCGCGCGTTCGTCGTCGCCGATCTTCCCTTCGGCAGTTATGAGACTTCCCCGGCCCAAGCCGTGGATACCGCGGTGCGGTTTATGAAAGAAGCCGGAGTACAGGCGGTCAAGATCGAAGGTGGCGTGGAGATTGCGCCAACCATTAAAGCGCTTGTCGACGCCGGCATCCCGGTGTGCGCGCACATCGGTTTTACCCCGCAGGCCGAGCACGCACTCGGCGGCTACCGAGTGCAAGGCCGTGGCGAAGCCGCCGCGCAGCTGGCCGCTGATGCGCAGGCCGTGGCCGATGCGGGCGCATTCGCCGTGGTGATGGAGATGATTCCGAGCCAGCTGGCTGCGCAGATCACCCGCGATTGCGCCATCCCCACCATCGGCATCGGCGCTGGTAACGAGACCGACGGACAGATTCTGGTGTGGACGGATGCTTTCGGCCTGGGCACTGGCAAACCACCGCGGTTTGTGCGCCAGTACGCCAATCTTGCCGACGAGCTACGCGCAGGTGCGCGCGCCTATCGCGAGGATGTGGCTGCTCGCGCATTCCCGAACGAAGCGGAATCGTTTAGCGACGAGAAATAATTAAGAACTACATGCACATTATTCACACTGTCTCTGACATGCGCGCTTTTTGTGCGCAATCACGATCCGGTATGGCTGCCCCGTCGATAGGCCTCGTGCCGACGATGGGCGCGCTGCACGACGGGCACGCCAGCCTCGTGCGCGCCGCTCGTGCCGACAACGACATCGTGGTGGCATCGGTTTTCGTCAACCCACTGCAATTTACTGACCTCGGCGACTGCGACGACTACCGCAACTACCCACGCGATCTCGACGCCGACGCCGAGTTCTTGCGCGGTCTCGGCGTCGATGCTGTGTTTTCCCCCAGCGTGGAGGAAATGTATCCGGGATTCAACACAGCCCCCGACCGGCACCCGCAAATCTGGGTGCGCACCGGCCGCATGGGCGAGATTTTGGAAGGTGCCTCCCGCCCGGGGCATTTTGATGGCGTGGCCACCGTCGTCGCCAAGCTTTTTCAGATCATCCAACCAGACCGCGCCTATTTTGGGCGCAAAGATGCCCAGCAGCTAGCGATCATTCAGGCGTTGGTGCGGGATCTAGATATGCCCGTTGCCATCCACGGATTGCCCATCGTGCGTGGCGACGACGGGGTGGCTGAATCCAGCCGAAATCTGCGTTTGAGTGTGGACGAGCGTCGGCATGCGACCGCACTGTCACAGACGTTATTTGGCCTACGCGATGGAAAGTTTGCCAGTGCCGACGAGGCCGCAGAGCATTTGGCTAGCTGTGAGGGCGTGGAATTGGATTATTTGCGCATCGTCGATCCCGCGGATTTACGGGATGTACCTGCTGGTACCCGGCCGGCCTTGGCGTTGACAGCCGCCTGGGTCGGGCCTGTGCGCTTGATTGATAACTTGGCTTTGGAGGCACATGAATAATCGCGACGAGAATGCTGAGAATGCTGACAACGATGACACTGCTGTAACCACAGAGCTAGCGGCTGCGATCACCGAGTTCATCCGCCACGGCTACGAGCACGCGGACATCTCACAGCTGAAAGACACGCGAAGTGGCGCACCAGCGGACAAGCTCGAGTGGTATTCCCATGCCATCGCCGCCTGCATGGATGCGATTACTCCCCCAGCGTCGGCACTGAGTACGGATTCTCCGGTGCCCGCCGAATGCATGGCGCATATCGTGCACGCGCTATTTACCCAACTCGATACGCATCGAGACGCGGTAGCACTGCTGGCGGCAGAATCGCTGCACCCAGTGCTGGAGGCTGGAACCACCACGACGATGATGGAATCATCCGAACTGGGCCTGCATCTGGACCGAGTGTTGTTACGCGGCCAAGAAGCCGGGGCGTTCCGGCCCGGAATTTCCGCGCATGATGTGTTTTACCTAGTGATTTCGCTGAGTTTTTCCCGGCTCAACCACCGGCACCTCATGGCGATGACCACGCGGGTTGATACCTTATCGGCGGCGAACACCGCGGGAGTGCGCCGGCTGGTCGTCGATGCGGTGCTGTCGTTTCTGACATCGAATATCGCCGATTCCGAGCACGAATCTTACCTGGCCACCACCAGCGACGAAGACCGCGATGATTCCGGATTGGGCATCTACTGGGACTAATCCCGGGGCTTGCGCCAGCCGCGCCGACCAGCTACGTCTACCGATTACGCCGACTGCATATTTTCTGAGTAGCGCAGCTCCGGGGTATCTTCCCCGCGCACCGCAGCCGCGGTAATAACCACTTGATTGACGTCCTCGCGGTCTGGCAAGTCATACATCACCGGCACCAGCAGATCCTCCAAGATCGCGCGCAAGCCACGCGCACCGGTGCCGCGCTCAATCGCCAATTCTGCGATTTCGCCGAGCGCATCATCGTCGAAAAGCAGCTCAGCACCGTCCATGGCAAACAGACTACGATACTGCTTAACCAGCGAATTCTTCGGTTCCGTGAGCACCTGCACCAGCGAGTCGCGATCCAGGTTTTCCACCGTCGCCACCACAGGCAGGCGTCCGATGAATTCTGGGATCAGGCCGAATTTCACCAGATCCGCGGTGCGCACCTGCGAAAACAGCGCGGCATTATCCGTATCTTTCCGCGAGTCAATCTCCGCGCCAAAGCCGAGGCCCTTCTTGCCGACGCGCTCCGCGATGACCTTATCCAGACCATCGAAGGCACCGGCAACAATGAACAACACGTTCGAGGTATCCAGCTGGATGAACTCCTGGTTCGGATGCTTGCGCCCACCCTGCGGCGGAATCGACGCCGTGGTGCCTTCCAGGATTTTCAGCAGTGCCTGCTGCACGCCCTCACCGGAGACATCGCGGGTAATCGACGGGTTTTCACTCTTGCGCGAAATCTTGTCGATCTCATCGACATAAATGATGCCGCGCTGAGCGCGCTCCACATCAAAATCGGCGGCTTGCAGCAACTTGAGCAGGATATTTTCCACGTCTTCGCCGACATAACCGGCCTCGGTCAACGACGTGGCATCGGCAATGGTAAACGGCACATCCAGCATGCGCGCCAGGGTTTGCGCCAGGTAGGTCTTACCAGAGCCGGTTGGGCCCAGCATCAAGATATTGGATTTCGCGATCTCAATATCTTCTTCCGCATGAATGGAATCTGTGCGCGCAGCGTAATTCCCGCCGGGTGATTTGTGCCCCGAGCGTGCACCGGAGCGGGCAAACTCGTCGGCACGCATACGCTTGTAGTGGTTATACACAGCCACCGCTAAGGTGCGCTTGGCCTGATCCTGGCCGATGACGTAATTGTCCAAAAACGCGGAAATCTCCGACGGCCGGGGCAGACGCTTGGCATCCTCGGTGTCCTGCGCGCCCGGTTCATTGGCGATTTCCTCTTCGATGATCTCATTGCACAGCTCAATGCACTCATCACAGATATAAACGCCGCCACCGGCGATGAGCTTTTTCACCTGTTTCTGGCTCTTCCCACAGAAGGAACACTTCAGCAGGTCAGCGCTTTCTTGCATACGTGCCATAGGGTCTTTACGTACTTCTCATTTCGCGGTCGTGGACAGTGCGTGAAGATATCTCTGGCACATCAGGGGCACCAGATTATTGGCTCTAGTGTAGTCATCATGTGCGGTTTCACCGGTAGCCACACGATAGCAGTGCCAATGCGACTAACCTAGACCTGTAATGGAAAAATCGTAGACATGGCTGCTCCCCACACCGCATCCGACATTCGTACCGAAACTGCAAAATACCAAGGGCACTTTTTAACTGCGCTCCTGAGTCGGGTTCGCCGCACCATGGGAGACGATTCTGTCGAACTAACTGCGCTACGAATCTGCTGTGCTGCGATGGCAGTGTCCCTTCTGGTCTACCTGGGATTGCAATACATCACCTATGGCTCGGGATATATCGGCGACTGGTACGGCTACCTCACGAGCGCCGGATTAACCCTGAGTGGATTATTCATGGTGGCTGCGGCGATCGTCGGCAAGCTGGTCTGGCTGCGCTGTTCCTTGTACGCCAACGCGCTGGTGCTGGTGGTGGCCAGCGGGGCGTTTCCAGTGGCCTACTACACCATGACAGATCTGGGCCCCTCGGTTCTGCGATTCACGGATTTTACCGGCATCTTGGCGATCAGCGTGGTGCTGCTCTCGCCCACCAAACGGGCAGTGTTGGTTGCAATTTTGATCCAGGTCATTCCTAGCACGATGCACTCCATCGTATATGGACGCACGAGCATTCCGGAGCTACTTGCGGTCACCGGATTCGCGGTACTAATGAATCTAATTCCGTTTGTGCTAGGGGCCGTCACACTGATGCGGGTGGCGCGCACCATCGACGAAGCTGAGCAGAAGGTGCGGGATTCTTTGACTGAATCCGAGGCAAAACGCGCCGCAATCACAGAGCGTAAACGCCTTAACGGGCTCGTCCACGACCATATTTTGGGCTCCTTATCGGCTATCTCGCGTGGACAAGGTATGCAGACCGACGCCGCGCATTCGTTGCCTTCTCGGCCTGCCACCGGTGAAGAAGTTCCGCTGGAAAAGTTGCTTGCCGACGTCACCCGCAGCGTAGAAGCTATCAGTCCGGATTGCGTCACGACCGTCACCGGGCTTGTGCCTAACGGCCGCAACACTCGCGATGGGTTTTCCACCATCAAAGATTCCGCGGCTGAAGCCGTCCGACTGTCTGTTACTGAAGCCGCACGTAATTCCCGCAAACATGCAGGACCAGCTTCCCGACGTCGATGCATGATCAACATCACTAAAAAGGAACTCATCGTGGAATTTTCTGATGATGGCTGCGGTTTCGATTTAGCAGCACGCGATCCACAACGGGCAGGCATCAACGTGTCAATTTTGCACCGTATGCGCAGTATTGATGGCGGTGATGCCCAGATCTTTTCTTCCCCAGGCGCGGGCACAACAGTCACCGTACGCTGGTGCCTGGACTCTGCAGAATCTCAATTCAACGAACGCTTAGCAGCGCATGCAAACGGCATTTCAGAAGATCAGCTCACTGCCGGAAGTTTAGAACAGCAGCTGCTGCAGCCAGCACAAGTTTCTCGCTCTTGGGCGCGCCCATATCTAGGACTAGCTGTTATTAGCATCATATCTGGCACGTGGGTGAGCTCTGGTGGATTCCTGACGGCGTTACCAGCAGCCATCGTCGCAATCGCTACATTAGCCCTGATCGTATTAGACAGCTCGCCCCGAATTTCGGGTAGCAAACGTTTCGCCATAACTGCGGGCTTTCTTGCGTTGGGGCCATTAAGTCTTTGGCAACGCGCAGATTATGCTGCGGGATGGGAAAACCTATGGGCATTATCCATCATTGCTTTGCTCACCTGCATTCTGGTTTTGCGGGGAGAGATCTTGTGGGGCATAGGCTGCTTCGTTGGCAACACTGTGTCAATGAAAGCACTAACCTTGTTCAGTGGTGGTGTTATAGATAGCCCACCGTTAACAAATATTTTAATACAAGTAAATCTGGTAGTTGCCGCAACGGTAGTCTTTCTTGCTAACAGTAATTTGCTCAAGAATTTACCTCGGTTACAGCTGGAAAAACGCGCCGCGAATGCGGAGGCGGCACGAATCCACCAAGTTCAATTGATACATAAACATTGGCACGAGCGTATCGAGTTGTACGCCGCCCCGGTGTTTGAGTCGGTGCAGCATTTCCAGGATCCTCCACCGCTGCTGCGTGAGCGGGCACGTCTAACGGAATTGGCAATCCGCGATATGTTGCGCGCGCCATTGTTAGACCGTCCCGAGATAAAAACTGCTGCGTGGGATGCACGACAAGCGGGTGCGACGGTGTTGCTTCTAGACGACCGCAGTGAACATGATGCCAGCACAGATGGCCGCAATTCCGACGGTCGTGATGCCGGCGCCGCGCTAGAGCGGCTCGTTCCATTGGCATTAGAGTGCCTCAACTTTGCGGGAAAAGATAAGGTGACCATCCGCATTCTGCCACCTGGTCGCAAATATTTCGCGACTCTCACCTCCGACAGCACGGGCATAACCCGGGTACCGTTCCCGGAAACCCAAACGACGTAGACGTGGCGGTTGCGGAGAAATCCAGGATCTTTGTTTAACGGCTAGGGACGCTAGCGTGGGTCAGTAGGGCCAGGTAAAAATCCGTCTTCTTGAGCTCTCTGATATAAGTCAAGCTTCGTAAAGGTATCGCGTCCAACGCTGGAGTACTTCTGACGAACTCGGCTCAGATAGTCGTTGACTGTATCTTGTTTCAGGCCAGTCAAACGAGCGACGCGCTTGGCTGGTTCACCAGACGCATATAATTCGAGCACTTCGCGTTGCCGGTCAGAGAGATCCACCGCTTCCAGCAGCGGATCACCGTCCATTGCGGCTGCCATTTCTGTCGAAATTGCTGGCTTGCCACTTAAGGTACGCCGGATCGCCGCGACGACTTCCTCTGACGGCTGCGTTTTGCTTAAGACTTCTGCCACACTGGTTTTCAGCACCTGCCGCAACAAATAGGGGCTTTCCAACGAAGATAGGACCACGATGTTGTCAGTGAGCTCTTCAATCTTTTCGACGTTGTCGATAGGCTGGCTCTCATCCGAAAGCCGGAGATCCAACACCACGAGATCCACCTTGCGTTTTCTACCCAGTGCGGTGAATAGTTCAGGCACGTTGGCCGCACTGGCGATGACGTTGAAATCAGCATTGTCATTCAGCATGGACTCGAGCCCTTGCCGTGTGAGCTCATGGTCTTCCACGATTGCTAGCCGATAAACCTTGGAGCCTGATGCTGCCATACCAATTGCCTTGTTTCTCGTGTGCGTATTGTTCTGTGGGGCTTGCTTTTCTGTGGGGCGTGGATATGAACGTGCGGCGGTGAGTACCAGACGTCAGTGATTGCGGGATAGCACAACGTCTATTTAGTGATTCACACCATGTATTTCATATCATTCCTAACAATAAATTCTAAGGCCTCACACGATGAAATAGCGATTATGGTTGACACCACAACGCACCCCAATTTTTAGGGGCTAAAACTGCCCCGCCTGATCGCACCTGAACACAATTGACCGCGCTGGCCATCGCAACGCACAACGCGCAGCGCCCCAACCACACACAAGAATCCACAAGCAGACATACGCAGACAGAGAAAATCCCTTCCGTCGCGCTTAGGCAGCGGAAGGGATTTGTGGGGGAACCGCTATAGTTCCATCGACAATAGCCAACCTACGATGTAGGACGAATGACTACACACTAGTTGTGGTTAGCCTTGCGGTACTCAAAGACGCGATCGATGATGCCGTATTCCACAGCGTCCTCGGCGGTCAGAATCTTGTCACGGTCGGTGTCAATGCGGATCTGTTCCGCGCTGCGGCCGGTGTGTTCTGCCAAGGTGCGTTCCATCAAGGTACGCATACGCTCGATTTCAGCGGCCTGAATCTCCAAGTCAGAAACCTGACCCTGGGTTCCGGAGGTAGCAGGCTGGTGAATCAACACACGAGAGTTCGGCAGCGCAGCACGCTTACCCGGTGAACCTGCAGCCAGTAGCACAGCAGCGGCGGATGCAGCCTGGCCCAGGCACACTGTCTGCACGTCACAGCGCACGAAGCGCATGGTGTCATAGATTGCCATCAACGCAGTGAAAGAGCCACCTGGCGAGTTGATGTACATGGTGATATCACGGTCTGGATCCTGAGATTCCAGTACCAACAGCTGTGCCATGATGTCGTTGGCTGCGGTGTCATCAACCTGAGAAGCCAAGAAGATGATGCGCTCTTCAAACAGCTTGTTGTACGGGTTGGTTTCCTTCGTGCCGTTCGCGGAGTGCTCCAAAAACGACGGCAGCACGTACCGCGACGATGGCATCTGGGATTGGTTCAACATGAAAGTAGTTCTCCTCTAACCTGTTTCGTGGTTCGTGCCTAGTTAGTGACGGTGCCGCCTTGGGCGGCGGAAATAACATGGTCGACCATGCCGTACTCCAGTGCCTGCTGCGCGGTGAACCAACGGTCGCGGTCAGAGTCTTTCGTGACCTGCTCAAAAGTCTGCCCGGTGTGTTCTGCAATCAGTTCCGCCATCTCACGTTTCGTTTGCGCGAACTGCTCCGCCTGAATAGCGATATCCGCTGCGGTACCACCGACGCCAGCTGATGGCTGGTGCATCATGATGCGCGCGTGCGGCAGGGCAAAACGCTTGCCTGGTGCACCCGCGGTGAGCAGGAACTGTCCCATAGAGGCAGCCAACCCCATGCCGTAGGTGCGCACATCGCACGGCGAATACTTCATGGTGTCGTAGATCGCCATACCAGCAGTCACCGAGCCACCTGGGGAGTTGATGTAAAGGGAAATGTCGCGGTTTGGGTCCTCCGCGGACAGCAACAAAATCTGCGCGCACAACTTGTTCGCAATTTCATCGTCCACCTGGGTACCCAGGAAGATGATTCGTTCACGCAACAGACGCTCATAGACAGAGTCGCCCAGGTTCATGCCTGTCGAACCTGCGTCGCTCGTAATTTTGTCAGACATTAGTGTTTCCAACTCCTGTTAGTCGTCGTCCTCAATGACACCAGAGTACCCGCCGCTTTCGGGCACGTCAGGTGTGTTCGCTGTCAGCGTTTGCACCAGCCCAGTACCCACTAGCACCTGCTGCACACCTCCGATGCGCAAGGACTGGCTGCCAGTAATAGACCAGTGCTAGCTAGACAAAACCCGCCGACCGAGCTGCATGAGCTCGACCCGGCGGGCATTATGCATCAGCGTGCTGAAAAGATTTTACTTCTCTTCGGTGTTTTCCTGTGCTTCGGCAGCAGCATCGTCGGCGCCGTCATTGTTGTCTTCCTCGCCGAAGTAATCCTTCGGATCCACGGAGTTGCCGTCAGTGTCTTCAACAGTGACGTTGCAGATAGCCATAGCCAGCGCTTTGCCGCGACGGACGTCGGCGAACAGGTTTGGCAACTGGTTAGCCTGCTGCAGCTGCTGCATGAACTGGCCCGGCTCCATGCCGTAGGAACGAGCGGTGAACATGATGTGCTCAGTCAGCTCTTCCTGAGAAACCTCTGGCTGCTCCTGCTCGGCCACAGCATCCAAGAACAGCTGGGTCCGTACAGAATCCTCGGCGGATTCGCGCGCTTCCTTGTCGAACTGCTCGCGGGAAGTACCCTGCGCCTCCAAAAGCTGTGCCAGGGCCTTCTCATCGCCACCAACCTGGCCCAGCACCTGGTGGTACTGGTTGTGCACCTGGTCATCAACCACGGTCTTTGGCAGTTCGAACTCAACCTTTTCCAGGGCAGCCTTCAGGATCTCATCGCGGATCTCTGCCGCCTGCTGTGCCTTGACGGATTCCTCAGCCTGAGTACGGATGGCATCGCGCAGTTCGTCGGCAGTGTCGAACTCAGAAGCCATCTGGGCGAACTCATCGTCGAAGTCCGGCAGCTTGCGCTCCTGGGTCTTCTGTACGTGTACGGAAACTTCCGCTTCTTCACCTGCGTGCTCACCGGTTTCCAGCTTCGCGGTGAAGGAATTATCCTCACCAGTTTTCATGCCACGCAGTGCGGTGTCCAAGCCCTTGATCAAGTTGCCGGAGCCGATCTGGTAGGACATCGCCTCTACCTTGGCATCCTCAATCTCTTCACCGTCGATTTCGGCAGACAAGTCGATCACAGCGAAGTCATTGGTCTTCAGCTGACGCTTGGTTTCCTTCAACTCACCGAAACGGTCACGCAGCTGGTCAACCTGCTCTTCGGTTGCCTCATCCAGCGACTTCAGTGGAGCAACGGATACCTTGAACTTGGAGAAGTCCGGTACCTCAATATCTGGCTGGACATCAACCTCTGCGGTAAATTCCACGAAGTCGTTGTCTTCAATCTGCTTGATATCAACCTCAGGCTGACCGATTGGGTTGATGTCGTTTTCTTTCATGGCCTCTTCGTACTTGACCGGCAGCATGTCGTTGACGACCTGCTCCAGTACTGGGCCACGACCGAAACGCGCGTCGATCAACTGACGAGGAGCTTTACCCTTACGGAAACCTGGGATAGTCACCTGCTGCGCGATGGCCTTGTAGGCTGCGTCGATTTCCTTATCAAGCTCAGAGAATGGGACATTCACGGTGAGCTTCACGCGGGTATCGCTCAGCTTGTCGACGGTTGTCTTCACGAGTAACTCTCCTGGTTTCTCATCGAGGGATAGTTCTATTACTTATTTTATTAAACAGGGGCCCTTAGCGCTCACGCCCAGGGCCCCATTTGTCGGGGCGACAGGATTTGAACCTGCGACCTTCTACTCCCGAAGCAGACGCGCTACCAAGCTGCGCTACGCCCCGTGATCACTCACACGCAGCAACCGCATGTGAACACGACCCCGTAGTCTACCTGCCCTATTTTCATCGCGCACAGCCGGGGTCGACTATTTCTCCCCACCCATGAGCGGTGACGAATTTCTGTTATGCAGCACACACGCTATTGTGTAACGCATGACACATTCCGTGACTGATTCTGCTTCTCAATCCACTGCCAACGCCACTAACCACGATTCGCCTGCCAACCCTGCCACCGACGCTTCCGCATATTCGCGACTACTCCAACCGATCACCGTCGGCAAGAAACGCTTCCGTAACCGCGCAATCATGGGCTCGATGCACACCGGCTTAGAAGACGACCCGGCCGACGCGCCGAAACTGGCAGCCTACTTCGCAGAACGCGCCCGGGGTGGTGCCGCGGCCGTAGTGACCGGTGGGTATTCCCCGAATCAGCTGGGTGTTTTAAGCCCATTTGCACACCCGTTCAATAACGAGGACATGGTGAACGCCCACAAACAAGTCACCGCGGCTGTCCACGAACACGACAGCCTGGCGTTTCTGCAGCTACTGCACGCAGGACGCTACGCCTTCCACATGGAATCGGTCAGCGCTAGCGCCACCCAAGCACCGATCAGCCCGTTTCCTTCTCGTGCGCTGTCCGACGAAGAAGTCGCACAAACCGTCCAGGATTTCGCTCATTCGGCCAAACTCGCCGCCGAGGCCGGCTACGACGGGGTGCAGATCATGGGCTCGGAAGGCTACCTGATCAACCAATTCCTTTCCTCACGCACCAACCAGCGCGACGACCGCTGGGGCCAGCAACGCAGCCTGTTCGCCTTGGAAATCGCCCGGGCTGTGCGTGCAGCCGTGCCCGACGATTTTCTGGTGGATTTCCGCATGAGCATGCTTGAATTGGTCGAAGAGGGCCAAACCCAAACCGAAATCCTAGAGCTTGCACGTGGCTTGGAAGAAGCCGGAGTCGACATGCTCAGCACCGGTATCGGCTGGCATGAAGCCCAGGTACCAACGGTGATCACCAGCGTGCCGCGTGCAGCATTTAGCTGGGCCACCGCGCGTGTGAAAGAACATGTCAACATTCCGGTGGTCTCATCCAACCGCATCAACACCCCAGAAGTTGCCGAGCAAGTACTGGCCGGAACCTGGGATGACACCGGCGTAGAAACCGATTTCGTCTCGATGGCCCGGCCATGGTTGGCGGATCCAGAATTTATCAACCGGGTGCAGTCTGGAAACGCGCGCCAGATCAACCACTGCATTGCGTGCAATCAATCCTGTCTGGACCATGTTTTTGAAAACAAGCGCGCTACCTGCCTGGTCAACCCCCGTGCCGGTTACGAAACCGAGCTGACCTTGCAGCCGATCAACGGAGGCAACACTGGTGCTGATGAAATTCCTGGTAGCTCAGGAAACGCTGCCCCCAAAGCTGCGGTGATCGGCGGCGGTGTCGCTGGCCTATTTGGTGCAGAAGCACTGGCTAAACGCGGATATTCCGTCGAAGTATTTGAAGCAGCAGACACCGTCGGTGGGCAGTTCCGCCTGGCAATGCAAATCCCTGGCAAAGAAGAATTCCACTATTCCTTAAAATCGGTGCTCACCCGGCTGGATGCGCACAACGTGAAAATCACCACTTCTACCCCGATGACGGCCAACGAAGCTTTCGCCGCAGGTTTCGATGAGGTTGTGATCGCCACCGGCGTGCGCCCACGCATACCGGAAATTCCCGGCATCGAACAGGCCATGGCTGGCGAGTTCAACGTCGACGTCATCACCTACGCGGAATTGCTCTCTGGTGCCAAGCAGGCTGGCAAGAAGGTGGCGATTGCTGGTGCCGGTGGGATCGGCTTCGACGTCGCAGAGTATTTGGTGGAAGCTCCAGCTGATGCGGGGGCTGATGGAACTGCTGGAACTGCGGACACCACCACCGCAGACATCACCGCCGAGCCGCAACCAGCAACCATTGGCGAATGGGAATCCGCCTGGGGTGTCAGCCGCCGCGCGGATCTGCCCGGCAACCTGGAACGCCCGCACCCGCCACGGGCGCAGCGCAAAATCACGATGCTGCAGCGCAAGCCTTCACCGCAAGGGTTGGGCCTGAACCGCACCACCGGATGGGTGCACCGTATTTCCGTGGCAGCAGCCGGTGTAAAGCAGGTCAGTGGCGTTGCCTACACGAAGATCGACAACGACGGGCTGCACCTGAATGTGCCGGTCAACGACGCCACCAAGACCTCGAAGGCTATCCGGAAGGCACAGAAGGCGGGAGATAAAGAGAAGGTCGCCGAGCTGGAAGACGACCTGAAAAATAACCGCACCGACACCGTCTTGGATGTCGACACGATCGTGTTGTGCACCGGCCAAGAGTCAGTCATCGAAGCAGACTTCGAGAGCTTAACCGAGGAGCAACGCTCCCGCGTGCACGTTATTGGTGGCGCGGATGTTGCCGCTGAGCTCGACGCCGCACGTGCTATCCGCCAAGCTGTCGAACTCGCGGCCGAGCTGAAACGTTAAACCGTACGCGCTTACGGCGTAATTTTTTATGGACGCGGAATGTTGCGCAAATTTGACCGCGCCATCGACAGCATCTTGCCCACACCACCGTCGAGAACGGTCCGGCCAGCTGCCAAGGCGAAGCCCTTGAGCTGCTCGAATTCGAGTGTTGGCGGCATGGACAGCGCATTCGGGTCGGTGATGACGTCGATCAATACCGGACCGTCCATCTCCAAGGCCTCTTTCAGCTGCTGGCGCGCCTTCTTCGGGTCCGTGATGCGCACCGAAGGGATGCCCAAGGCTTCAGCAGCACCGGCATAGTCCACGCCATCGTGGTCGGTGCCGAATTCCGGCATGCCCTCGACCAGCATCTCCAGTTTCACCATGCCCAGCGAAGAGTTATTGAAGACCACGGTTTTCACCGGCAGATTGTTGCGACGTACCGTCAACAACTCACCCATCAACATCGCCAAGCCGCCATCACCAGAGAAGCTCACAACCTGACGGTTGCGATCTGCTTGCTGCACGCCAATGGCTTGTGGCAGCGCGTTGGCCATGGTGCCGTGCTTCCAAGAACCAATCACGCGGTTACGGCCAGTGGGGTTGATATAACGAGCCGCCCACACGTTGCACATTCCGGTATCGACGGTGACCACGGCGTCGTCGTCAAGCAGCTCATCAATCTGATCGGCGAGGAACTCCGGGTGGATCGGGGTGTGCTTCTCGACGTTTTTGGTATACGCATCCACCACATGCGTCAACTCGCGCTCATGCTTTTTCAGCATCGCGTCCAAGAAGGAACGGTCCGTCTTTTTCTTCGTCTTTTCCAGCAGCGCGTTGACGGTTGGTAGCACATCGCCGCAGATAGCGTGGCTGAGTACCGCGCGGCGTCCCAGATGCTCCGGGTTGTTATCAACCTGCGCGATCACGACGTCAGAGCCATCTGGCAAGAAGTCCACGTATGGGAAGTCCGTACCCAGCATTAACAGCAGATCGGCATCCTGGCAGGCGTCGTAGCAGGCGCCGTAGCCCAGGAGGCCGGACATGCCGACGTCATACGGGTTGTCGTATTGAATAACTTCTTTACCGCCCAGCGCGTGCCCGATTGGGGCGTGCAGATGAGTCGCTAGATCAATAATCTCGTCGTGCGCACCGGCAGAACCAGCACCAACAAACAGCGTGATCTTTCCTGCTTTGTCGATGGCGGCAACGAGCTTGTCGACGTCGGCAGCGTCCGGAATCATCTGCCCCTTCTTGCGGGCGATTACTCCACCGCTCACCGGCTCGTCGACCTTCTCCGCCGCGATATTACCGGGGATAACCAGCGTGGATACTTGCTTGTTGCCAATCGAATTCTGCATGGCGGTGTGCAGGATGCGCTGACCCTGCTTCGCGGAATGCGCGACTTCGATATAGCCGGAGCATTCCTTCAACACTTCTTGCGGGTGGGTTTCTTGGAAGAAGCCGGTGCCAATTTCTTCACTCGGGATGTGGGTGGCCAGTGCCAGGACGCGGGCGCCGTTGCGGTGGGCGTCGTACAGCCCCTGCACCAGGTGAGTATTTCCCGGCCCGCAGGAGGCGGCGCACACGGCGAGTTCACCAGTAACGAGGGATTCTGCGCCAGCGGCGAAAGCTGCGGATTCCTCATTGTGGACGTGGATCCATTCCATGTCCTTGTGGCGGCGAACGGCATCGACGATGGGGTTCAGGCTGTCACCGACGAGGCCGTAAATGTGGCGCACGCCTTGTTTGGCGAGGGTGTCGATGAGGAAGTCTGCGTAGGTTTTCGACATGTAGTCAAAGCTCCTTGGAATACGCTGTTTATGAATAATTGTTCAACAGCATTCCAGCCTACGCCGATTTGGCAGTAGAAAAATCCCGTGAGACTGATCTTACAACTGAGTGTTTATATCTGTGCAGATATTTCCTCAGCGCTGCTAGGTTACTAGCGATCAGCCCCACGGGATGATGTGGAGGGAATGACGGGAATCGAACCCGCGTCTTCAGCTTGGAAGGCTGAGGTATTAGCCACTATACGACATTCCCCTTACACCTTTGCGGTGCGTTCAATAGCCTACAACATAATCGCGATAGCGCCAAAATTCGCCCCTTAGCTCCAATTAATAGCTGGTAAAGCGGCACGGATACTCCTGTACACCGCTGCCGTACAGAATCGTTAGAATGGCGACAAAACATTTTGGGAGTGAGAGTAAGCATGGAAATTCTGTTGATCGTTCTGCTTGGCGTCGGCATCGCGTTTTATGTCGCCAGCCGGAACAACAAGAAGCAAATAGAACAAAACAACCAGAATGAGCTGGACGACGCGCGTGCCGACGCACAGCGCTGGATCGACCGCTTAGGTTCGCAGGTCTACAGCATCGACGGCACCGATACCGCCTCGAAGCAAGCCATGTCTGATGCCTCCGAGCGCCACAACGCGGCAACCTCGGCACTATCTTCTGCCACCACCGTGAAGCAAGCCCGCTTGGCCCGCGAATCCGCACTCGAAGGTATGCACTATGCCAACGCGGCACGCGAGATCATGGGCATGTCTACCGGTCCGGAGATCCCACCGCTGGAAGGCCAGCGCAACGCTGGCAAAGTAACCGAGCGCCGCGAGATTGACCACGAAGGTGAACACATCATTGCTTCGCCGAAAGCCAGTGACGATGCCCCGCACTATTACCCTGGCGGTAAGGTTGCTGGGCGTCCGGTACCAGCTGGCTGGTATTCCACCCGCTGGTGGGAGCCTGCACTGCTTACCGGCGTATGGGCCATGAGCTCGGCGATGATGTTTTCCATGATGTTTTCCGGAATGGCAGGCGTTGGCTATGGTGCTCAAGATTTTGAATCCGGGGCTGGCGAAGGCCTAGATGGTGCTGGAGCCGACGGTGCCGATGGTATGGACGGCGCAGATGGCGGCGACATGGATGGAATGGATGACATGGGCGGCATGGACGATGCAGGTATGGACGACGGCGGTGGTCTATTCGGGGGCGGCGATGACGGCGGCCTGTTTGACCTCGGCTTCGATTTCTAAAACCAAGGCCTAAGCTAAGCAAGCACCCCATTGTTGGTTCAACAATGGGGTGCTTCGTCAGCAGCCTCAGTTATTTAGGCGCTTGGTACTTCTGGGGCTACACCAGTGCGCTCGTATTCCGCCAAAATATCAATGCGGCGCTGGTGGCGCTGCGCTGCCGACCATTCCTGATCCAAGAACGCATCGACGATCTGCAGTGCTTCTTCCTCCGAGTGCATGCGTCCACCGATACCGATCAGCTGTGCGTTGTTGTGCTCACGCGCCAAGCGTGCAGTTTCTGGCGACCACGCCAATGCGCAGCGTGCACCTTCTACCTTATTAGCGGCAATCTGCTCACCGTTTCCAGAACCGCCCAGAACGATGCCCAGCGAGCCTGGATCGTTCACGGTGCGTGTCGCTGCGTCGATGCAAAACGCTGGGTAATCATCGTCGGCGTCATAGGTGTGTGCACCGCAATCGATCACCTCATAGCCAGCTTTGTTCAGGTGGTCTTTGATCAGGTTTTTCGTCTCAAAACCTGCGTGGTCTGCTCCAAGATAAACGCGCATACACACAATAATAGCCGCCTGGCAGAAACCAGACGGCTAAATTGTTCAGCGTTGCGGTAGTACGGTGCAATAGTTCACCGCACTGAGACGCTAAGGCGCTAAAACCACACTAAAACACAGTGTGCACGCCTACCGCATCAGCGATTAACGCGCTGGACGCTGCGCCGGAGCATCAGCTTCAGCACCAGCAGAATTGCGGTTAGTAATCATGCGATAAACCAACCAAATGCCCAATGCCAGCAGCAGCCATGGCAGAAGCTTGAACACGACGGCCACGGTGGATGCCAGGCCGGTAATCACAGCAACGATGGAGGCAACCAAGCACACGCCTGCAGAAATCAAAGCCACCATGGCATTTTGCCGCCAAGAATAAAAGGCAGCGGCACCGCCCAGAGCAGCGATGATCAGAGAAGTAATAAAAGTACCAAACATAGTTACACCTGTGGGTTTTCGGTTCGGGAACGTTTCAGTTCGAAGAAGTATGGATACTGTCCTAAACGCAGCGCAGCGTCGAAAAGTTCCCCAGCCTCTTCGCCTTCTGGAACACGGGTAATAACTGGGCCGAAGAACGCCGCATCACCCAATTGCATTACCGGAGTTCCCACATCATTACCGACCAAGTCAATGGCCTGCTGGTGGTATGCGCGCAGCTTCTCATCGACCTCGTCGCTATTAGCCAATTTCGCCAGCTCGACGTCGGCGTCGATGTCTTGCAA
Organism: Corynebacterium sp. LaCa_70; assembly: GCF_058182015.1. Classification (NCBI taxonomy): domain Bacteria; kingdom Bacillati; phylum Actinomycetota; class Actinomycetes; order Mycobacteriales; family Corynebacteriaceae; genus Corynebacterium; species Corynebacterium sp. LaCa_70. The sequence continues at coordinate 545,733 of NZ_CP190914.1, read as the reverse complement.
AGCCTGCACGATCAAATCATCGTAAGCACCGTAGCCCTTTTGGCCGCCGTTGCCTTGCTTATGAATCAATGTGCCCAAAGCCGTGTAATAGGCATCAACCTTGTCAGGGTGCTGATCTTTCAACGCGGCAGCAACCCGGGCTGGTCCCCAGTTGGCTTTCATCATCTCGGCATAATCGGCCGGAATATCTGCGCCCTCATTCAGCACGGACAGAGAAAACGGCATCCACTCGACCTGCACGTCGCGGACTTTCTCGACTTCCTTCATCCAGCGGGATGTCTGCCATGCAAACGGGCAGGAAGCATCAAACCAAAAACGTACGGTTTCCATTGTGTTCTCCTTAATTCTTATTTGACCATCCTTAAATGGTCCTTATTTGGACTTAATTGGCCACCACCCATCCTATGGAGACATTAAGCTGGGTGCGAACAACTTCATGACCTAATAGCACTGCGGTACCGGGCGCAACATCGACCGGCCGTAGCATGGATCAACCGCAGCATTAAGTACAACGCAGAAGAAAGGTAATTCATTCCGTGACTTCTCTAAACCTGACGCGCGATGAGGCTCAACAGCGCTCACGACAGATCAAGGTGCACAACTATAAGGTGGCGCTGGATCTCACCGTCTCCGAGAAATTTTTCACCTCCCACACCGTCGTCGACTTCGAAGTCCGTGACGGCCAGCAGGCAGATACCTTCCTGGATTTGCGTGCCGACGAAATCGTGGAGCTATTTATCGACGGCGTCGAAAAGCCGACCGAGTACGACGCCGAGTACGGCATCCCGCTGCAGGGTCTGGAGCCGGGCCGCCACAGCGTTGATGTCACAGCGCGCATCCCCTATTCCCGCACCGGGCAGGGGCTCCACCGCTTCGTCGATCCTGCTGATGACCGCGTATATCTGTATTCGCAATGCGAAACTGCCGACGCGAAACGCATCCTGGCGTGCTTTGACCAGCCGGATATGAAGGCGACCTACGATTTCTCGATTACCGCTCCGCGCGACTGGACGGTGATCACCAACGAGACTTCCACGGTTACCGATAATGGCGATTCCCGCGAGTGGAATTCACGGATCGGCTATCAACTTTCCACCTACCTGATCGCCGTGTGCGCCGGCCACTACTACCAGGTCAGCGACGAATGGACAGGCACGCTCACCGCGCACCCGGAAACCAGCGAGGAAGAGCGCGAAATTTCCGTGCCGCTGGCACTGTTCTGCCGCCAATCACTGGCGAAACACCTCGATGCCGAGCGCCTGTTCACTGAGACCAAGCAGGGCTTTGATTTTTATCACCGCAACTTCGGCATTGCCTACCCATTCGGCAAATACGACCAGGTGCTGTGCCCAGAGTTCAACATGGGCGCGATGGAAAACGCCGGTTGTGTCACCCACCGCGACGAGTTTGTCTTCCACAACAAAGCCACCCATTACCAGTACGAACGCCGCGCCGACACGTTCTTGCACGAGATGGCGCACATGTGGTTCGGCGATCTGGTGACCATGCAATGGTGGGATGATTTGTGGCTCAACGAGTCCTTTGCCACCTGGGCCGCGGCGATCTCACAGGCCGAAGAAACCCAGTACGACACCGCGTGGGTCACCTTCGCGAACATCGAGAAATCTTGGGCCTACCAGCAGGATCAGCTGCCGACGACGCACCCGATCTCCACCGACGCCTCGGACATCGAGACTGTCGAGCAGAACTTCGACGGCATCACCTACGCCAAGGGCGCTTCGGTGCTGAAGCAACTGCAAGCTTATGTCGGCCGCGAAGAATTCTTCGCCGGTGTGCGTCGCCACTTCGAGGCACACAAATTCGGCAACGCCGCCTTCGAAGATCTGCTGGGCCACTTGGAGGATGCCTCCGGCCGTGATCTGAGCTGGTGGGCGCAGCAGTGGTTGAAGACCACCGGTGTCAACACCTTGGCTGCCCGCACCGAGGATGATGGCAAGACCTACACCTCTTTTGCCGTACACCAGGCCGGTGAGACCCTGCGCACCCACCGCATCGCCGTGGGGCTGTACCGTTTCGACGAACAGTCGCAAAAGGTGGTGCGCACCAAACGCGTCGAGCTGGATATCGACGGCGAGTTCACCAACGTCGACGAGCTGGTCGGCACGCCAATCGCGGATTTGGTGCTGGTCAACGACGACGACCTAACCTACTGCCTACCGGAACTCGACGAGCGTTCCCTAGCCACCCTGTTGCAGCACATCGACAAGATCGCCGATCCGATGGCTCGCACCCTGTGTTGGTCTGCTGCGTGGGAGATGACCCGCGACGGCAGCCTGAAGGCCCGGGATTTCGTGCAGCTGGTTGCCCGTGGTGCGCAGGCAGAAACAGAAATGGCGGTGCTCGAGCGCATCACTGGCCAAGCCGTCACCGCCCTCACCGCCTACGCGGACCAGGAGTGGGCCGATGCCGAAGGCGCGCAACTCCTCGGCGAGGCTTTCCAGGCTGCCGCAGAAAACGGCAGCGAAGACCGCGCGCTGATCTTCATCAAGACGTTGTCCCACCTGCCGTTGGTCGATTCCACTCGCATCTACCTGCAGGGCATCCTGGATAATGACGAGGATGCCGGGCTGCGATGGAAGGCACTGACTGCACTGGCTGCCGACGGCGCCATCGGTGAGGAAGCCGCCGTACGCGAAAAGATCGCCCAGCAGCGCGAGCTGGACAAAACCTCGTCTGGCGCGCAGGCTGCGCTCCAGGTCGAGGCTGCTATCAACAGCGACGAGAATAAGAAGCGCATCTGGGATGAGCTGCGCACCGGCGAGTTGGGCAACTTAGAAGCCCGCTTCAAGATGCTGGGGCTGACCTTCACAGGCTCGGCGAAGCACCTGGAGCAATTCAATGAGTCCTACTTCGCCGATGCCCAGAAGGTGTGGGCAGAATTTTCCCCAGAAATGGCACTGGCAGTATTGACTGGCACGTACCCATTCTGGGACAAAACCGAAGAAGGCTTGCAGCGTGCCGACGACTTCCTGGCTGGCGATATGTCTGCTGGCTTGCGCCGGCTCGTGATGGAAGGCCGCGATCGCACCGCTCGTGCGCTGCGCAACCAGCGCATTGACCGCGGCGAGTAATTAGCGGTCTGCTAGCTCAATGCGCGGGCGCACCCGCAGTTCAGTGAACTGCGTGGTGGGGCCCGCCTCCACGCAGCTGCGTACTGCGCGCGCTACTTCCGCCGGTGCAATCATGTGCTCGGCGTTGTAGTCGCCCATCAAGCCTTCCAACATCGCGGTATCCGTAGGGCCCGGCGCGACGGTAGTCACGCGGATATCGCGTTCATCCTTGCGCAAGCAATCCGCTACGGCGTACAGCGCATGCTTGGTGGCGGCGTAGACGACGTTGTTCGGATGCCCACCGTGGCCGGCTCCGGAGTTGATGTAGATGACATCGCCTTCGGTTTTCCGCAGGGCTGGCAGCAGCTGGCGCGTCAGTTCGGCGGCGGCGAAAACGTTGATGTCGAAATGTTTGCGCCAGTCTGCCGGGGTGGCATCGTCGACGGATTTCTTTTCTGCAATCGCCGCGGCGTGCACAACAACGTCGACGTTCTCCAAGCCGAGGACGTCAGCAAGCTGGGCGCCCGGCTGTGCGTCGTCGGCAAGCAATTCTGCCACCAGATCGGCATGTACCGGGGTGATGTTGGCGCATTCCGCAAGCTTATCGAGGCCTGCTTGGTTGCGTCCCAGGGCGTACACGACGTGGTCACGCGAAAGGTCAGCAGCGATCTCACGGCCCATACCGCCGGTAGCCCCGGTGACAACGGCAATCTTGCATTGCTGTTTAGACTGGGCGTGTTCTTCCTGTGTCATTTCGGCTCCATATTTTTAGGTAAGGTTTTCGGCTAGATTTCTACGCTATTTCTCGTCCAGTTTGTCCAATGCGTGCGTGAGATCAGCGATGAGGTCGTCGATATCCTCAATACCGATGGACAGGCGCACCAGATCAGCCGGTGGCGAAAGCTCGGAACCTTCGGCAGACACGTGAGTCATGCTGGTGGGGTGTTCTACCAGTGATTCCACACCACCGAGGGATTCCGCCAGCAAGAACAGCGTCGTGTTCAGACAGAACTGCTTCGCTGCTTCCTCGCTGTGGAAACGCACGGACATCATCGCGCCATAGCGCTTCATTTGCTTGGTGGCAGTCTCATGGCCTGGGTGATCTGCCAGTCCCGGGTAGAGCACGGATTTGATCTCCGGGCGGGACTGGAAAAATTCCGCGATTTTTTCTGCGTTATCGCAGTGGCGGTCCATGCGCACCGAGAGAGTTTTGATGCCACGAGTGGTCAGGTAAGCATCGAAGGGCGAGGCGATAGAACCGACGGCCCCCTGGAACCACAGCAACTCGGCGTCGACGTCTTTATCAGCGGTGACCACTGCACCACCGACGACGTCGGAATGCCCGCCCAGATACTTCGTGGTCGAATGCAGCACGTGGTCAGCACCCAAGCTAATCGGGTTCTGCAAGTACGGCGAAGCGAAAGTATTGTCCACGACCAACGACGCGCCGCCTTTGACCTCGGCGATAGCAGAAATATCGCTAATGGATAGCGCAGGGTTGGTTGGCGTTTCCAGCCAAATCACGCGGGTGTTTTCGCGGATCTCGCCAGCCAGCTCGTCGACGTCGCAAGTATTGACGACGGTGTAATCAATCCCCCATGGTTTGAAGACAGACTCGATCAAACGCCAGGTTCCACCGTAGGCGTCGTTGCCTAAGATCATGTGATCACCTGGGCGCAGCAGGATGCGCAACAGCGTATCGGTGGCGGCCATACCGGAGGAAAATACGCGCGCGTACGGGGCCTTTTCCAACGCAGCAAGCGTGGTCTCCAGGCTACGCACCGTCGGGTTCGCCACCCGCCCGTATTCAAAACCGCCGCGCAGGCTGGCTAGACCGTCCTGGGCGTAAGTGGTGGAGGCATAAATCGGAACGTTGACAGAGCCAATGTGCGAATCCGGTTCGTAGCCTGCGTGAATCGCAGCCGAGCTAAAGCCTTTGAGGTAGTCAGCCTTCGCATCCTCGGTGAGTTTATGGTGCGCAGCCGGATATTCCGGAGCCGGAATCCGGTGCGGGGTCAGGTTGTTTTCTGCAGGTGAATTCATACCACCCACCATAAACCACATGCGCGAATTGTATTGCGAAGATCACCGCCGCTCTCACAGGAAACTTACAGCCCGAACCCGTAAGATGGCCAAAGTTGCAGCGGAAATCGATTGCCAAAGCAAAGACTTAAGGATGAGATGAACACGAATATTTTTCACCTCGCATCAAATTCTGTTCCTTCGGTGCCGTCTGCCGAGGAAACAGTGAACACTGTCAACAATTGGTGGAATAACCCAGAAACCCAAGCCTGGTTGTTCCAGCGCCCGATCTATATTGGCTTGATTATCCTCTTCGCGTTGCTGGCGCACTGGATTTTGGTGCGCGCCATCAACAAGCTGGCCAACCACAACATGAAAGACGGCCGCAAGAAGACTGCGGAGCGTCAAGCCGAATCAAAGCACAGCCATGAGGTGCCAGAACCTGATCCGGAAAAGATGCACCAGATCCGGCTGATGGAAAAATCGCGGGAGAACCGCCGGAAATCGCGCATCAAGACCCTTTCCGGGGTGGCAAAATCCGCCGTCGCCATTTTTGTCTGGGTCTGGGCCGTCATCGCCATCTTGGACGTTGTCGGCATTAACGTCGGCCCGCTGATTGCTTCCGCCGGTATCGTCGGTGTCGCCCTTGGTTTCGGTGCACAATCGCTGGTCCAGGACTTCCTGTCCGGTATTTTCATGCTGATCGAGGACCAGTACGGCATCGGCGACGTCGTCGACTTGGGCGATGGCACCATGGGCGAGATCGAAGAAATTTCACTGCGCATCACTTCCCTGCGCGATATCGACGGTGCACTGTGGCACGTGCGCAATGGTGAGATTTTGAAGGTCGCAAACCACTCCAGCGATTGGTCGATCGCCCGTTTCCAGATTCCGGTCAGCCACAGCAACGACCAAAACAAGGTCTGGAAGGTGCTTACCGAAGCCATGGCCAAGGCTGCTGCCGACGAGCGTTGCGCCAACGAAATCATGGAAGCTCCAGAAATTCAGGGTGCTTCGGAGTTCAACCCGGATTACCTGTCCTACCGCGTTTCTGTAATCACCATGCCCGGCGAGCAGTGGCACGTCATGCGCGTGATGAACGGTTTGATCATGAACGAGCTGGCCGAAGCCGGAATCAAGACTCCATACCCATACGGCATCGGCATTGCTGGCCCAGGAGGCGAGCCACTTGGACGCTCACAGTCATAACCAAGACATCCGCTCCGGTGAGCGCCCGGGTTCGGTCTTTGAAGCCATCGGCGGGATGGAAACCTTCGAGACGCTTGTCGACGGTTTCTACGCCCAGGTTCCTGACGACGACATCCTGGCGCCGATGTACCCGGAGCAGGATTTCGACGGTGCCCGCGACCGCCTGCTGTGGTTTCTCGTGCAGTTTTGGGGTGGCCCGAAACTGTTTAATGAACGCCGCGGCTCGCCCCGGTTGCGAATGCGGCACGCGGAATTTCCGATTGATACCGCTGCAGCGGAGCGTTGGCTCGAGTTGATGGGCCGCTCGTTGGACAAGATCGACGAGAAAACTATCCCCGAGGAATACCGCGCCGCGATCTGGAATCACATGCAGAAGCTGGCTTATATGCTGCGGAATATACCGGACGAGCCGCTACGGCAAGACCAGGCCCACCAGCAAAAACCTGATCTGGGTATTCTGCGCCGGGACCTTGGTTTGCGGTAGACGCTCGGCGCCATCGCATTCTTTGCACGCCGCAAGTTTGCCTAAGCTCAAAGGCTGCACAGGCACAATGCCCGCTTAGCTAACAGCAAAACGCTCCCATCCGATACGGGTGGGAGCGTTCCTTATTTTCGATGGTGAAAAACTAGTCCTGCCAGTCAAAGGCCTCACGCACGGGTTTGGACAACAGCTGGCCGTCGCGCGTCGACAAGCCATCGGCCAAACCTGGGAAGCGCTCAATAGCCTGATCCACGCCACCGGCAGCAACCGCGCGGATGTACGGCAGCGTTGCCGACGTCAGCGCACGGGTAGAAGTATTCGCCACCGCACCAGGCATATTAGCCACGCAGTACATCAGTGCATCGCCAACGCGGAATACCGGGTCTTGGTGGCTGGTCTTGCGGGACGGCTCGAAACAACCACCCTGGTCAATCGCCACGTCCACCAGCACAGAACCGCGCTTCATGCGCTTGATCAGATCTTCCGACACCAGCTTCGGAGCCTTGCCACCAGCAACCAAAACAGCACCAATCACCAGATCAGCTTCCAGCAGCTCTTCTTCGATAGTCACTGGATCAGAAATCTGGGTGCGCACGGTACCGGCATATTGGTCATCGAAACGCGCCAAAGTACCTGCATCAATATCCAGCACGGTGGTTTCTGCGCGCAGACCATGCGCCATCGCAACCGCCGAGGCACCCACCTGGCCACCACCGATCACCACGACGCGACCCGCTTTGGTGCCCGGCACACCGGAAGGCAAAACGCCACGTCCACCGTGGTGCGACAACAGATGGTGCGAACCCTCCAGCACAGCCAAACGGCCAGCGACCTGCGACATTGGGGTCAGCAGCGGCAGCGCACCGTTTTTATCGGTCACGGTTTCATATGCCAGCGCGGTGGTGCCAGCGTTCACTAGCGCGTCGGTCAGCTCACGCGAAGCAGCCAGGTGCAGGTAGGTAAACAGCAGCAGGTCCTCGCGCAGGTACTGATATTCCTCTTGCAAAGGTTCCTTGACCTTCAACACCATCTCTGCAGCCCACGCGTCGGCGGCGGTATCAACAATGGTGGCGCCACGGTCGGTGTAGTCGCTATCGACATAGCTGGATCCCTCGCCAGCGCCAGATTGAATAAGCACCTCGTGACCGTCGTCGACAAGAGCCTGTGCAGCCGCCGGGCTCAGAGCCACACGGCCTTCGCTGTTCATGATTTCTGCGGGAACGCCAATCTTCATGGGATTGATCCTCATTTCTGGTTGCTTCGTGCATGTTCGTGCATCGGGCAGGAAAGTGAGATCTCGACAGGGTTGGCGCCGAGATCTCTTTGCCTGCCACCAGGGTACGTGTTGTAAGCTGGCAGCAACGGTTATGCGAAATGCACCACAGTTTCCGAGAATTTCGATAAGTCTATCGAATTTCCAGGAATCATAGCGGCCACCCGGCCCAGCATTGCGCGGCCGTCGACAAGTTTATGCACCACACACGGGTGCCCTGCTGGTACAGGGCTGAGATCACGCTAATACCGCGTGAGCACCGTTCGAACCTGTTGGTTAGTACCAACGTAGGAAGGAGGTGGGCACTGTGGCGAACCATGACGCGCACACCGCTGCCCCCGAAGACGAGATTCATTTCAAGCACTCTTACTCCCCTATCCGCAAGGATGACCTGGAAGTTCCAGAAACTGAAATCCAGCTTGATGATTCTCCCACTGGTCCGAACAAACCATTCCGCGTCTACCGCACCCGTGGCCCGCAGGCCGATGTGCACCGTGGGCTAAAACCGCTACGTATGCAGTGGATTAACGACCGCGGCGATGTCGAAGAATACGACGGCCGTGGACGCGATCTTGCCGACGATGGCCGCTCCGCACAACGCCGTGGCGCCGCCAGCCAGGAATGGAAGGGCGAATCGCGCCCGCCGCTGCGTTCCAAAGAAGGCAAAACTGTCACGCAGATGCACTACGCACGCCAAGGCATCATCACCAAGGAAATGCAGTTTGTTGCGCTGCGCGAACACTGCGATCCGGAATTCGTGCGCAGCGAGATCGCCCGCGGCCGGGCGATAATCCCGAACAACATCAACCACCCAGAATCTGAGCCGATGATCATCGGCCGGAAGTTCCTCACCAAAATCAACGCCAACATCGGTAACTCTGCGGTGACCTCCTCCATCGAAGAAGAAGTCTCCAAATTGCGTTGGGCCACCCGCTGGGGTGCGGACACCGTGATGGACCTATCCACCGGCGATGATATCCACACCACCCGCGAATGGATCCTCCGCAACTCCCCGGTTCCGATTGGCACCGTGCCGATGTACCAGGCACTGGAAAAAGTCAACGGTGTAGCCGAGGACCTAACCTGGGAAATCTTCCGCGATACCGTCATCGAGCAGGCCGAACAAGGTGTGGACTACATGACCATCCACGCCGGCGTCCTGCTGCCCTACATCCCGATGACCACCAAGCGCGTGACCGGCATCGTTTCCCGCGGCGGTTCCATCATGGCCGGATGGTGCCTGGCCCACCACAAGGAATCGTTCCTGTACGAGAACTTCGACGAGCTGTGCGAGATCTTCGCCCGCTATGACATCGCTTTCTCGCTTGGCGACGGCTTGCGCCCCGGTTCTATTGCCGACGCCAACGATACCGCGCAGTTCGCTGAGTTGAAGACCATCGGCAAGCTGACCCAGCGCGCTTGGGAATACGACGTGCAGGTCATGGTGGAAGGCCCAGGCCACGTTCCACTGGACAAGGTGCAGGTCAACAATGAGCACGCCCAGGCCTGGACCAACGACGCCCCGTTTTACACGCTGGGACCGCTGGTTACCGATATTGCCCCTGGCTACGACCACATCACCTCAGCAATTGGTGCTGCCAACATTGCCATGGGTGGTACCGCAATGCTGTGTTACGTCACACCAAAAGAGCACCTTGGTTTGCCGAACCGAGACGACGTAAAAACCGGCGTCATCACCTACAAGCTGGCGGCACATGCCGCGGACGTCGCCAAGGGTCACCCCGGCGCGCACGAGTGGGACGATGCCATGTCGAAGGCACGTTTCGAGTTCCGCTGGCACGATCAATTTGCGCTCTCGTTGGATCCTGATACCGCGCAGGCTTATCACGACGAAACCCTGCCTGCAGAGCCTGCGAAAACGGCGCACTTCTGCTCGATGTGCGGCCCGAAGTTCTGTTCCATGCGCATTAGCCAGGACATTCGCGATGCCTTTAGCGACGATATGGCGGATCTGGGAATGCCGGCGTTCCAGAAGCCGGTCGACGACGATGTTGCCACAGCCGTCGCAGAAGCCAATGGTCGGGCTGCCTCCGACGGATGTGGTTGCGGATCATCGGACGCGGACGCTCCGGTGGCTGGCGCGGCTGCCGAGGAAGCCGCAGAAGAAGGCATGGAAGAAAAGGCTCAAGAATTCCGCGAGCAAGGTTCCGAACTGTACCAGCACGAGGGCAGCTACGTACCGAAGCGCTAAATTTGTGCTAAACCTGCGCTCAAGGATGGGACCGCCAGTCGGCACAATACCGTCTGAATCAGGCGCCTGAACTGAGCGCCTGACCTGGGTGCCTGAACTCTTGGGCCCCTGAAATTAGTGTCTGAGCTGGGAAAACTTCCGAGAAAGCTCCTGCATTTTAACACCCTTCCGGGTAAGCTGGAATGCACGAGAACTCGGAGGTTTTCTTATGTCTGTACCTTCGCGGCGTTCTTTGCCGGGAGCTAAAGCAAGCACTGCGCCACTAACCCCAGCTGAGAAATTATCAGATGGTGCACTCGGCGCAGCGGGCCATTCTTTAGATGATCCACACTTACGCGAGCTCCGCAGACTCGTCGCCGTCGGAAGTTTGACTGGCGATGATGCTATTCGTCGCGGCCTCGATCACCTCAAGAATCGTTAATGCACAACGACGGGTGGGGATATGAAAGCTGGGAAGACTACTACATTCCCGGCACAAAGGTGGTAAGCAATAAATTCCGCAGCGCAGACAAGCCTTACGGCGAAGATGATCCCGATCGTCTGCGCAAGATGGAAGAGTTTGTCACCGCAGTGCGCATGGCGGAGTTACACAATGCTCCAATTGCAGGCAATTTCGACTACGCGCATATGAAGGCAATTCACGGCTACATCTTCCAGGACATCTATGACTGGGCTGGGGTACCGCGCGTCGGCCCACACGGGTGGATGACTAAAGAAGGCCCTAATGTTCTACACCCAGATGACCCCGATAATCCCACGATGGCTTTTACCTATTATCCGGGCACGGAAATCATGCACGAGGATGCCCGCGAGCAATACCGCAGGCTAGCCGAGAAGAATTATTTGCGCGGCCTGGACAAGCAAGAATTCGTGCAAGAATTAGCTGAAGTCTGGGGCGAACTGAACGTCATACATGTTTTTCGCGAAGGCAATACCCGAACGCAGTTCATTTTCTTCGAGCAACTGTGCCGCAAAGCCGGGTACCAAATCGACTCCGAGCGCTTCGCTGTCCGCGATGGGGCAACCATGCAGCGCGAAACCGCAACCGGCAAGCCACATTTACGTGAGGCCTTCGTGCGCGCCCGATTTTATAGCCAAGCTACCGGCAGCAATAAACGCCTGGCCGAAGTTCTCGACCAGGCGATATCACCCTTGCACTAGCACCGTTGCCTTAGCACCGTAGAGAAAGCACCGCAGGCAGTACAGTGCAGTGCTCGCAGCTATTATTTCTTCGGCTTACGCGCAATACCCAAACCGACAACCAGTGCTACCAACACCGCGCCGCCACCAAGCAGCCACCAGGTGGTATTGCTGGAATCATCTGCAGATTCCCCAGCAGCAGAGGTATCAGTGCTGGTCGTCGAATCACCATTGCCCTGCGAAACATTTGCTTCATCAGAGCTGACGGATTCAGACTGCTCCGTCATCGTCTTGATCATCCAATCATAGCTTTCCGCAGCCGGGGCCACCACAGACTCTGGGGAAGTCGTCGACTCCGGATCATCCGGGTTGAACGCTGCCGAAAGCACACCATACAGCTTGCCGTCCATGAATACTGGTCCGCCCGAATCGCCCTGCTGGAATTCCGCATCATTATCCAGACGCGCAATCGCAGCCTGATCACCGCCGAACAAAGCAAAGTTATTCAGCTCAGTGATCTTGCCGTCTGCCTTTGGCAGCTTCTCAGTTTTACCGGTGCCTTCCGAGGACCAACCATAAGATTCAATGGCACCCTCAGCCGGGGTTTCTTGCATGATCTCCGGGTATTCCTTCAAACCAATTGGCTCCGCGGTACGAATCAAACCGATATCGCCAGCTGGAGCTTTGTACCAGTCCGCGACCTTCACCCGCTTTTGGTCATCGCCTTGGCCAATGCGAACGCTACCGCCCGGGGTTTCGGAGTTTTCCAGGCAGTGCCGCGCGGTGACAACCCAGTAGTCTGCCACCGCGGTACCGGTGCAGTTTCCGTCCTCGTCGCCGTCGTCGCCAATTTGTTCCGAGACCACCGCGTTAGCGTGCACGGAGTCTTCAGCGAACTGGTCACTGATCATCGCCTGCGCAGGTACGGCTGCGGCAAGCATGCCGCCAAGTGCCAAGGTTGGTGCGGCAATAGCCAGCAAACGGGAGGTCTTCGAGTTTTTCGCAGTTTGAGACATGATGATTTTCTTTCTATACGGAAATGGGTATTAGTGATTCGTGGTGGTAGAGATCTCACTGGTTTTATCAGCGTGATTGCTACCGTTGTTGTCGCTGCGTTTGCCGGTGATTCCTGCAACCGCTTGTGCACCTGTCCGTGCCACCAGGCCAAGCACGTATTCCAGCGGGCCATAGCGGAAGAACATCGCCCAGATACTCGTGCCGACGACCGCGACCACGATGGTGCCGATAGCCAGCTCAGGGTACTGCGTGGCGATGTGTCCCCGGTTGATGATGCCAGCGGAGATCACGTGCCCCAGATACACAGTCAGTGCCATCGATCCCATGGCTTTCAGCGGGAATACCCAGCGGTCAGTCTGAACGAGCAACAAGCACAACAGGATGACAGTCAGTGAACCCGCAATGGTAGCCAGTGCGTCGACAAGCCCACCACTGTGCGGTTTCGCATCAAAGAACCCGTGCACAGCGATTCCGAGATTGTTCCGCGTGGCGACGGCGTAAGCCGAATCGATCCAGTCGCGAGCCAGTACTCCCACCACCGAGATGACAACTCCTGCGGCGGCTACCAGAAATCCAGAGGCCGACGATGGTGTGATCTGCCAGTTGTTGTTCCGCAGCCAATGTGCAAACAGTACACCAGCCGCCATGTAGGCCAGCCAGGTCACGATTGGATACGGCTCGCGCAACAACGCGTGGAGAGTGGTGTGCAGTGTAACCACGTGCACGATGCCGGATACTGCGAGCAATACCGCAAAACCGGTGGCGACCCACTTGGTGGACCAGCGTGGGATCTGCAGCAATGCAAACACGATATAGCCGATACCCAGTGCCTTAAGAACCACGATGATGGTTCCGGCATATGGGGTAACCACAATGCCGATGACCACGAGGATGATGCCGCGAATAAAAACATCGACGGCTCCGCGCTTGCTGAATATGATGGTCATCGAAATGCCGGAGAGCACCGCGAAAAGAGCTGATGGGAAGCCTTCCAGGAATGCGCCGGCAAATCCTTTGAATGGATATAAGTGAGCGATGATCATCGCCAGCAATGCGATGCCACGGGCAACATCAATTCCGATGATGCGCCCGGTCACAGGCTTCGGCTGGTGATCAATATCGCCGGCGGGACTATGACCGCCGGCGGTGGCTGTGTGTTGGACAGTATCTGGCATGTCCACAACCCTAACCCCATTTACTGAAAAGAACTTGCATTAATCCTTACTGCTTGCGGATAGTTATCTGGCCGATAGTTTAGAACACCGAAAAAACGCCGCGTACGCTGTGTATTGTGCGTATGCGGCGATCTAGTTCTGGGAAATCCCTGGTTAGCGTGGTGCGTGAGTGCTACTAAATCAGCACGGAAAGCCCCCGTGCGTGGTAGACACTGCCGAAGGGCGCATCCACGCGTGCCCAGCGTCCATTAGCGGAAACCCGCAGGTGGCGTGGGATATCCATGGATGCGGCAAACCCCGGGATGAGCCCTAAGTTGGTGCACGCGAAAACCATCCGCATCGGGATTTCAACTTCTTCGCCGTCTCCCAAGGAAGTTTCCTGTGGGTTTCCTGTGAGTTTGCTGGACTTAGCGGATTCCTCGGCCGGGCGTACAGTGAGCACAGTTTGGTTCATCAAACTCTGCGGCGGGCCCATGGGTCCAGAAAATTGCCGGGCAAGATCGCGTCCCTTATCGGCGAGTTCACGCACCACATGCACCGGTAAGTTATCCACCAAGTGAAATCCCTCAACCGGTGGCAACGCACCTGGCCAGGACATATCGCGGGCTGGGCCAAGGTGGGTTTGCCCCGTTTCCAGACAGTGCAACAAAGCACTGGCTGCTACCACTGCCCCGTCGCGGGAGACGGTGCCTTTGACGCGTCGACAAGCAACCACGTCAAATGGGGTGGTCACGAAAACGTCAATGAGTTCACCGTCACCGGCGTCGCCTTTGAGGACGCGGAACCGTGCCGAAGCGCTGGCATCGAGGCCAACAGCCCGCGCAATGAGCGCGCGTAGACCGGGGCCACCTGCGGTAACTTCGAGGGATTCAGACATTAGTCGTCGTAACCAATCTCATCGCCATAGTCGATTTCATCACCGTAATCGACCTCGTCACCATAGTCGACTTCATCGCCGTAGCTGATTTCATCGTCATAGCCGATCTCATCGGCAAACGATTCAGCGCTCGCGGTATTCGATGCTCCCAGGCCCCCCGCTGCACCGACAGACCCCGCAAGACCTGAGGGTGCGGAACCAGCGGCAGCTTCCGCCTTATCTGCGTCTTTCGCAAGAGTAGATTCCAGACGCATGACTTCGCGCTCTTGCTCGGTCAACGGCCGCGGCATCTGGGTGTCCATGTCGACGGCGACGGAGACAGTTTCAATCACGCACGCTACCCGACCATGTTTATCTTTAATTTCCTGGCGGGTAACGAAGGAAGAATTGCCAACCTCGACAACCTGAGATTCCACAAGCAACACCGAATTGCCCTCTGGCTCAATGGGTTTGCGGAAATCTAAGTCCAGCTTGCGCACGAAAGCAGCGAAGTCTTGCATGCCAGCCGGATCGAAGTAGGCCTCTTTGTACGCCAAGCGAGCTTCCTGTGCGATTTCCACGTAATTGGCATTCATCACATGCCCATAGCGGTCGAAGTCCGACCACCGCAGGGGTACACGATATTGATGGATTGCAGGATTATCCGCCATAAAACCTCGGAAACCTTTCTGGAACACTCGCGCGCGGTTGACAGCCGCGACGCAGCAAAACTAGCGAGTCAGCTTGCGGTGGGTGACACGGGATGGACGCGCAGCATCTTCGCCGAGGCGTTCCACCTTGTTCTTCTCATAGTCGCCGAAGTTACCTTCGAACCAGAACCACTGGCCTTCTTCCACATTGCCTTCCCACGCCAGAATGTGGGTACAGGTGCGGTCCAGGAACCAGCGATCGTGCGAAATGACCACGGCGCAACCCGGGAATTTCTCGAGCGCGTTTTCCAAAGATCCAAGGGTTTCGACATCCAAGTCGTTGGTTGGCTCGTCGAGCAGAATCAGGTTTCCGCCCTCTTTCAGCGTCAGCGCCAGGTTCAAGCGGTTACGCTCACCACCGGAAAGCACCTTGGATGGCTTTTGCTGGTCTGGGCCCTTAAAGCCAAAGGCGGAAAGGTAGGCGCGCGAAGGCATTTCGTTCTGGCCGACGTGAATATAATCCAAACCGCCCGAAACAACCTCCCAGACCGTAGCTTCTGGGTCAATGTTTTCCCGGTTCTGGTCCACGTACGACAGCTGCACCGTCTCACCAACGGTGACCTTGCCATCATCCGGTTCTTCCAAGCCCACGATAGTCTTAAACAGCGTGGTCTTACCCACACCGTTCGGGCCGATCACACCGACGATGCCGTTACGCGGCAACGTGAATGACAAGTCCTTGATCAAGGTGCGATCGCCAAAGCCCTTGGTCAGGTTGTCTGCTTCGACAACCTTATTGCCCAAACGTGGCGGGGTTGGAATCTGGATTTCTTCGAAGTCGAGTTTCTTGTACTGCTCGGCCTCAGCAGCCATTTCCTCGTAGCGCTCCAGACGCGCTTTGTTCTTCGCCTGACGAGCCTTGGAACCAGAGCGAACCCATTCCAGCTCGTCCTTCAAACGCTTGCGCAGCTTGGCATCCTTCTTACCGGCAACCTGCAAACGTTCCTGCTTCTTTTCCAGGTACGTCGAGTAGTTACCTTCATATGGGTGCAATTTGCCGCGGTCAACCTCACAGATCCAGCCCGCGACATTATCCAAGAAGTAGCGGTCGTGAGTCACAGCCAGCACGGCACCCGGATAGTTTTCCAGGTGCTTTTCCAGCCAGTGCACGGACTCGGCATCCAGGTGGTTTGTGGGCTCGTCGAGAAGCAGCAAGTCTGGTTCCGACAACAGCAGCTTCGCCAGAGCTACGCGGCGACGCTCACCACCAGAAAGGTTGGTAACCGGTTCATCCGATGGCGGGCAGCGCAGTGCCTCCATGGCCTGCTCAATCTTAGAATCAACTTCCCACGCATCCGCATTATCCAGGTCTTCCTGGAGTTTGCCCATTTCTTCCATGAGCTCATCGGTGTAGTTGGTAGCCATTTCTTCAGCAATAGCTTCGAAGCGCTGCTTCTTTTCGAAGATATCGCCGAGGCCTTCTTCCACGTTGCCGCGAACGGTTTTTTCTTCGTTCAGCGGTGGCTCCTGCTGCAAAATGCCGACGGTAGCACCGGGGTCCAGAAATGCTTCACCATTGGATGGCTCAGACATTCCGGCCATGATCTTCAAAATCGACGACTTACCGGCACCGTTCGGGCCGACGACGCCGATCTTTGCGCCGGGGTAAAAAGCCATGGTGACGTCGTCAAGAATGACCTTGTCACCAACAGTTTTGCGTACATTTTTCATCGTATAGATGAACTCGCCCATATTTCCCCTTCGCGAAATTAGGTGGAACGACACTAAATCTTTATCTCTGACGAGAATACATGACTTTCACTGCCGCCCCACCACGGATCCCGCACGATATGGGCATCGCTGTGGCTAGCTACCGTGCACCGACAGGTACTGCGGCGTTATCTGCAGCTTGCTCGTTTGTCTTCTTATTATCCGTTGCTGATTGTTCGCCAAACGGAGTTGCTGATGCATCAGTAAACCCAGATGTAGATGGGCCAGCCAGCGCATCCTGGTCAAAGACGACGCCTTCGACGTTAAGAACCACCCCGCCATTATCATCGCGGTCTGCTTTCCGCTTGGTCAGGGCGGCGGCATAGTGTGCAAGGTCTGGGGCGATGTGGGTGGCTTTCAACACCGTTTTCGAGTGTCGTTTTTCCTCACTATCTTCCCACTGCTGGGTCACCAGCGAGCCCACCAGCACTACTGGATAGCCCTTGTGCAGGCTCGCAGCTGTGTTCACGGCCAACTGTCCCCAGGCTTCAACGTCCAGAAACAGATTGTCGTAATCACGCCAGCCGGATTCTTGTTCATTGTCACGCACGGCACGCGAGGAGGCAACGCGCATATCAAGCACGCAATTTCCTCCAGCGACGCGACGCAGGCTGGGTTCTTGGGTAATCCGACCAGTGATGGTGATGTGGTGTTGCGACATGGTGTGCGCTCCCCTTCCAAATCTTTAGGTGACCAACGCGATCTGCGCTGGTAGCACCTAGTGTCTGGGGAAACGACGTCCGCAACAACTACAAAGACTGCCCGGCTGTGGATAAACAAAGTTATCCACAGAAACTGTAGAAATTGTGCTGGTGGGGTTGCACAAAGAAATACCCTGCCGCACCGAAGATAACGGTGAGACAGGGCAGCATACGCCACAATCCGTGGCTAATGGGCTAACTTAACGCGCAATTTCAGCGGCTATGGCCTGTGAGCCTTTCACGGTTGGGTGCATAGCCATGGTATGAGTCGGCGCAGTCGTATCCACCCAGATGGCAGATACATAGCGCTCCGCATCAGGTGCACAGGTGTGGTGGTCGCGGGTTGCAGAACGGACATCCACAAAACGTGCACCTGCTTCATGGGCAGCCTCACGCTGGATGTCCGCCAATGCCTGCTCATAACGCTGCGCGCCCGGAACCACAAACCCCAATGGCTGATTCGGGATTACATTAACGAAGCAAACGTGCCCTTGCGGTGAGGAAACACTCAAATACGAGGGGACCGTCACCCGCGCATTCGGCGCGAGCTGACGCACCTGGTGAGTGATATTCGCTACGCGGGCTTTGTAGCGGTCAATAACTGCCTGTGGGTATGGAAACGGAATCTCATCCAATTTAAACCGCCACGGATCCAGGCCACCCACCGCAATCACAACTTCCTCAGTAGCCGGGCCGATATTGCCATCGCGCAAAGCTTGTTCCAGCTGATGCTCAACAACGCTGCGGGACGTTGCACCATTGCATGAGTAATCACCCAAACTACGCTCAGTCATGCCTGCCAACTGACGTGGCCAGTTATCTGGATCCTGCCCACACCCACTCAGGCCTAATTCCACCGGCCGGACGAAACCTTTACCCGAATCACTCGAACCAGACGAAGAACCCAAACTTTCTTGCGGGATTCCCCGCTGCAACCAGCGGAAACCACGAACGTGGCCGTTAGCAGTAAATGAATCCCCCAGTGTGACCAATTGCTTGCCTGGGTTTGTGGAATCCCCTGGCGCTCCAACCGCATCGCGGCTAGAGCTTGAACTAGAGCTACCACCGTTGGACGACAAACTGGAGCCCGAGCTCGAGGCCTCCGTCGACGGCGACGCAGCAGCGATACTTGGCGTAGCAGTCAAGCAGAGTGCAGCAGTAGCCAATGCGCTCAGCGCAACGGCGAGTGGGCTCTTTTTCATAACGAAAAAATCCTTGGTGGTTGACAGTCAGAGGATTACCGGCAAGTGTTGGTGCGCTCCAAACCGCTATTCCGGGGCGTTCCCCCAACCGGAGCCATTCCCGCCACGCTTCCTACGGAAACGGGATTGGCCCATCTCGGATTCGTGATACTCATCCTCGATGTGTTCTCCACGGCTCATCTTTTCCAACATCGCATTATATAAATCTAGAGCATTACCTGAATCGTTACTTAATTCAGAGTCTTTTTTCGGCGTTTTTACAGACTGTTGAACACCAACAGTTTTCTGTGCAGCAAGACGGTCATCATCGGCGAGGCCATCGTCGGCAAGGTCGTCGTCGGCAGGACCGTCGTTGACGAGGTCGTCGGTGAGATCATGATCCGGCACCCGGTCCATCTCCGCATCGATGGCCTCTTGCTGTTCGCGGTCATAAGTAAACAGTTGCCGGAACAGCTCACCAAAGACGACGATCAGCGGGAACGAACCGGCAGCCCAGCCGATACCAGCTCCGACGCGCTGGTCCGCCAACAAATCAATCGCCCACGGCAAATTAATCGAGGTATAAAACTCCTCGCCGTAAATTTCGGTCAGCTGCATCATGTAGACACCCAGATACAGGTGGATCGGCATAGAGAAAAACAGCCACGCCAAACGCACCAGCGGTTGTTTGCGCCCCGGCAACGGATCCGGCCCCATGACTTCCCAAAAATAGATATAGCCAGAGACTAAAAACGCCCAGTTCATGATCACGTGCCCGGCATGATCGGAAATCGCTGCTTGGTACCAATCAAAATTCAAGTACAGCGCATAGAACACGAAGATAAATTGCGCCAGGTTGATCGGTGGATATGTGATTATGCTCAGTCCACGGGACTGACAAAAAGCACGGGTCCAATCGTGCAGGTTGGGTTTTCCAGCCTCACCTGGCTCCCAGGCGGTCATGATCAGCGTGAGCGGCGCGCCCAGCACGAGAAAAACCGGGAATGTCATCGACAACAACATGTGGCCGATCATGTGCATCGAGAATGTCGCCGGAATAATCATGCCGACGCCCGAACTCATAATCACCGCCATGCCCAGTGATCCCAGCAAGAACCACGCCGTGCGACCACGCGACCACTCGTGGCCTGCGCGACGCGCGCGACGAACCGCATACAGGTAACCGGCAGCTAGAAGGATTCCCAATGCACTGAACATGACGTCGAAACGCCAGACAGTCCACACATTGAGAATGTCTGGCTCAAATGGGATGTCGTAGCCGACGGTGATTTCCATCGTCGACAAGTTCGGGTCATCCGGTGCAGGTGGCGGGGTGCGCCCCATGGTGACCGCGATTCCGGCTGTCAACGCCATGACGAGGACTTCCACGATGGCTATGCGACGGAAAACCCCCGGGCGTTGCGCTAGTTGCGGGATGCTGCGTTGCCGGTGCAGCCATCCGAGACCGACGAGGACGAGGGTTAGCACGGTTTTGGCGGTGATGATCCAGCCGTAATTCGTCGTAAAGAGATGGTGCGGGCCAATGCGCAAGGCAGCATTGACAACGCCGGAAATCGCCATCACCGCGGCGGCAAACAGCGCCAGACTGGAATAGCGGCGAACGGCAAGTGCCAAGTGGTCGCCGAGGCGACGCGAGTGCGCGATCAAGGCGGTGAGCCCGCCGATCCACAGCACCATAAACACCAAGTGCCAGAGGTAGGAATTTGTGCCCCAGTCGTGGTCCCCGCCAGATGCCGAGTGGCCTTCCATACCCAGCGGAACGACGGTGAGTACAGCGCCGATGAGCAAGATTGGTTGCATGGTCCAGCGGCGTGCGAACAATCCGACGATGCCGACGGCGGCGGCCAGCAGAGACATGATCAGCCAGGATTTCGCTTCGGCAACCTGGTCTAGGGCCACATTCCAATGCGCGAAGGTACTGAAAAATGGGGTGCCGGAGACATCAGAAAACGTCATCGAGACCATGACCAACGCGACAGCGGCGACCGCGAGTAAACTCAGCGCGCCAGTGCGTGCCGCCAGGTGTCCGTCGACGCTGAGGCGTGCTTGGGCAAGACCAGAATTGGGGGTGGGAGCATCTGGTGCGGGCTCCGGCATCCGCGGTGGGATGAGGAATGCGGTGAGTAAATAGGAACCGACGGCGAGCGCAACGAGGATCCAAGCAGCCGCGCGGAAAAATGGCAGACCAAAGGTGGTTAGCATGCCTGGGTCTGGGATACCGAGCGCTGCGAGCGATTCTGCAAGGAACTGTGCAGAGATAATGCCGGCGCCAAGACCGGCGACCAGCAGCATTGCCAGGTACCAGGGCCAGGTGGAACGCACACGAGAGGTCGGGGTAGCCATAGGTTCTAACCTACAACCGATCGCACGGGATTCTTAACCGGTGTGTCACCTACTTGCACAATCCGGTATAGTTTTCATGCGGATCGGCGCTCATTAGGCACGATCTGTCGGCCTCCATAGCTCAGTGGATTAGAGCAACGGGTTTCTACCCCGTCGGTCGCGGGTTCGAATCCTGCTGGGGGCACTTTTATGGCGACAACCGAGCCTCTTATCGGGGGCACACTCCAGTTTCACACCAAGGTAGGGTTGAACGAAACAAGACCCAAGAAAGCTACGCAACAGCGAGACCCCGGTGTGCCTTATCCCGCGACAGCGGTACGGCGCGTCCATTTCATAAGGAGAACCATGGCTCTTCCCCACCCGCGACCAGACTCGTACGCCCTGGTTACAGGCGCAAGTCAAGGCATCGGCGAGGCCATGGCACGCGATCTCGCCAAGGCCAGCCACAATCTCATCCTCGTCGCCCGGCGTGAACAGGTCTTGCACACTCTTGCCGACGAACTTAGCTCCCACGGCATCACAGCCGAAGTTTTTGCCGCAGACCTGTCTAACTACGACGAAGTCACGGGTTTGCTGGAATACCTGAAAGATAAAAACGTCTCTATTGCAGTCAATTCGGCGGGCATCGCAAGCTTCGGCAAATTCGTCGAACAAGACTGGGATTATGAAACCAACCAGTTTCACCTGAACGCCACGGCGGTGCACCGCATCACCAACGCGGTTGTCCGCCCTATGCGGGAACGCGGCGAAGGCGCGATTTGCAACGTCGGCTCAGCCGCAGGCAATATCCCGATCCCGAATAATGCCACCTACGTATTCACCAAGGCGGGTGTCAATGCTTTTACCGAGGCGCTGCACTACGAGTTGAAGGGCACTGGCGTCAGCTGCACGCTGCTCGCCCCGGGGCCAGTGCGCGATGCCGCCGTGCCGGACGAGGAACAGTCAATCGTCGATAAGGTCGTGCCAGACTTTTTATGGACCACCTACGAGTCATGCTCGGCCGAAACCCTGGAGGCCATGGCCAAAAACCGGCGCCGCGTGGTTCCCGGACCGCTATCAAAAGCAATGAACGTGCTTAGCCAGGTAATACCGGTGCCAATGATCGCGCCGCTAGTCGGCAGTTTTTATTCCAAGATGGGCTAAACAGGTTTTGCTTAGTTAGAGCCGCCCGCAAATTTTCACGCAAGAAAGTTTTACTCATGACAACTGCTAATTCTGAAAATTCCGCACCACATCACGCTGCTTCTACAAACGGAATTCCCGCGAAAAGCAACCGTCTAGTGTGGATCGACCTGGAAATGACTGGCTTGGATCCGAAGCAGCATGTCATCGTCGAAGTTGCAGCTTTGGTCACCGATGCCAACCTGAATATTCTTGGCGACGGCTACTCCGCGGTCATTCATGCCAGTGCAGAAGAACTGGCCAAGATGGATGAGGTCGTTGTACGCATGCACCAAGCTTCTGGCCTGGATAAAGAAATTGCGGAGTCCACCACCTCCATCGGCGAAGCTGAGCACGCTGTGTTGGATCTGATTGCGCAGCACTGTGAGGAAGATTGGACGGTTCCACTGGCCGGTAATTCGATCGCTACTGACCGCCGGTTTATCCAGGAATACATGCCAAAGCTGGATCAGCGCTTGCATTACCGCATGGTGGATGTCTCTACGATCAAAGAGCTTTCTCGTCGCTGGTTCCCTCGCGCATATTTCCAGCAACCGGATAAGGGCCAGGCGCACCGCGCGCTAGCCGACATTGTGGAATCAATCCGTGAGTTGGATTACTACCGTCGTGCGGTTTTTGTGGATCCAGACGAGCTTTCTAGCAACGATGCCGCCCGCGCGAAGGACGACGCAACCGCCACCTACCAGCGGTTTTTGTAAACTCGCGATGATGCGCTAGTCTAGTGCGTGCTGCTTTAGAGTAGCGATGGTGGCTGTAGTTCAGCTGGTAGAGCACTAGGTTGTGATCCTAGGTGTCGCGGGTTCGAGCCCCGTCAGCCACCCCAAAGTTTCACCCTTTCGGTCGCAGAAATGCTGCCGAAAGGGTGTTTTCACGTGGCAGGCTACATATATCCGGAACAGAGCGTGGGCGAGACTTTCGCCAGAATAACCCCATTATTTGTTCTATTTTCTGATAACTAACCTTGCACACACATAGAAAAGCTAAGGCTTTTCAATCATAAATCCCCAGCTTGCCGAGCTGTAACTGACTGTCTTTTTCAATTTATAAGTGTTACGTTATAAAAGAGTAGTTTCGAAGATTTTTCCCAATCACGTCCCATGACTGCTACCCCCCTTGATTGAAGGAACAGCCAATGGAAATTAATCCAGATTTCCCACTCTGGCTCCGCGCCAGCCACCTCATCAACTTTGTCCTGATCGGCATCCTCCTACGTTCCGGCTGGGAGATGCTCGCCTCCATGCCTCGCCTGTGGTGGCGCAATGACTGCGCACCAGGCACCGAGTGGTTGAAGTTCACCAAGCGTGAGCTTCCCAAAGAAGAAGGCGTCTACACCTCCCTAATGGATGAAAAGTCTGCTTCCCCAATTTTCACTCTTCCGGGCCGCGAAAACATCGGCTTAGGCCGTCACTGGCACGGCCTAGGCGTGATGCTGTGGGTGCTTAACGGCGTCTTCTACGTCATTATGCTATTTGCCACCGGGCTGTGGAAACGGCTAATCCCAACCTCCTGGGATGTTTTCCCCGAAGCCTGGGACTCGTTCAAAACATACATGTCGTTCACCGCACCAGGCATCGAACACTTCCAGCCTTACGACGCGTTGCAGCAGCTGACGTACTCATTCGTGATCTTCATCCTGGCTCCGTTCATGATGCTGACCGGCGTCGCAATGTCGCCTGCCGTGCGCCAGTCCATGCCGTGGTACGTAAAAATGTGGGGTGGGCATCAAGGTGCACGTTCCCTGCACTTCATCGGCATGGCGATGATGTCCGGCTTCGTAATCATGCACGTCGGTCTGGTCATGCTGGTACACCGCAATCACAACACCACGAACATGGTCTTCGGCGTTATGTCCACTGAACGCGCAGGCCAGGCGCTGTTCATCATGGTGCTTACCGTCGTGCTGGTCGTCTGTTTCTGGATCGGACTTTCCTACTGGTCGCTGTCGGATCGCGTCCGCGCCCACAATTTCTTGGTGCTTACTACCGAATGGGGCCGCAAAATCTTCCTGCAGAAACTGCGCCCACGCGGAGCCAAGCAGAAAGCCTACACTGACGACGATATTTCGGAATTCCACTGGACCAACGGTCTGCCACCAACGGAAGACGAATCCGAGTACTGGATCGAACAACGCGATAGCAACTGGGACGGCTATGAAATGACAGTCTTTGACGATGTCCGTGACGTCAACAAGACCATCACCTTGGATGACCTCCGTGCCCTTCCCCAGCACTCGTACATCGCCACCCACACCTGCATGCAGGGATGGTCGGCCACGTCGCGCTGGCGTGGTCCGAAACTTACCGACACGCTCGAGCTATTAGGCGAACGCCCAGAAGGGGCCCGCTACGTACTAATCGAGTCCTACGGTCTGGCGCAAAAGATGATTGATGATCGTCCCCGTGAGCCATTTTACGCCGCTATTGACCTAGAAACTGCCTACGAAGATGACACCATCCTCGCGCTGGACCGTAATGGCGAACCTATCGATAACCACCTGGGTGCACCGGTGCGGTTGCGCGTAGAATCTAACCACGGATACAAGCACGTGAAATGGGTATCGCGGATCGGCTGGATTAAGGATTACCAGGACTACCAGGATGGTCGTGGTGGAACCCGTGAAGATTCCGCACTGCAAGCTTTTAACGGCCGCATCTAGATACTCTTTTCGGTAGTGCTAAAACCTCTCTAGACCCGTAATTCTGGAAACCGTATTTCCGAGGAGAATAATGGCACCATTACAGACCACGCACTTTGCCGTTGCAGGTGTAGACAATAAAGACGGTGGCAAGACAAGCAAGAAGATTTTGCAGGCGCTTTACGACATCTTCAGCAGCAAAGGGATGGGCTATGCTGCCTTCGAATTCTCCCCGAATGCACCCGCACGGTTGATCATCAAGCACAAAGCTGACCAACAACCAGATATCGACGCACTCAACGCGCAAATGGCGAAGGTCAGCACAGCGGAAATCTCAGAGGTGCTGTTCAAATCACGGTAGGTTTCATCCCAGCCACGTAAACCGTTCTGGATGAATCTTTCCCATCCAATCGGGCATTGTCTCTCCCGCAATCACACCAGACACCAACTGTGCAGTCCGGGGCGCAAGGCTGATTCCTTGCATGGCATGGCCCGTGGCGACGACGACATTCGGGAATTTTCGCAGCGCGCCAATATGCGGCAAACCATCCGGAGTCATCGGTCGCATCCCCTGCCAAGGTTCCAAGTCATACTCATTGACTGGCCATTCTGGGAAGAAGCTCCGCACGCCTTTGAGAATTCCTCCGGCACGAACATGATCCAGGCTTTCATCAATTCCGCTGAATCCCATGGTTCCTGCAACCACCACGTGGTCCCCCATGGGTGTGGCAACCACTTTGGCATCTGTCATATACAGCGTGTCGGTGAGCCAGCCTTCTTCCACCGGGAAATCAAAACCATATCCCTTACCTGCCTGCAGCGAAATGCGCTGACCGAGTTGTTGTAAGACCTCCCCGGTCCAAGCCCCAGCAGCAACCACCACGTGGTCTGGGTCGATAAACGAGCCATCCACGATCACGCGTGCCTTCCCAGAGCCACGATCGCGCAACCACGCACGCGAAGCGACAAATTCCACCCCGGCTTCCTGGCATGCTTTATACAGTGCAGCCGTAAACTTCGCGGGATCCAGGTGCGCATCTCCTCGCGATTCGATTCCACCCTGCACATCTTTCGACAACGCTGGCTGATATGTACGCAATTCCGCATCATCCATGCGTCGGTAGCTCAATCCCGGAAAATTATCTGCAAAATGCGTCAACTCATCCAAACGCGCATCCATACCAGAGGTATCTTTAAACAGCGTGCGCATCGTGGCGAAGTCCAAATCAACCTCGACGCCTTCGGCAACAAATTCATCGAAGGTGCTAAACGTTTCTTTGGACAATTGAATCAGCGTTTCTGTGCCAGCGGCGTAGTGTTTACTGCTGGTGTGCTGCAGCATTCGCAGCAAGAAAGTATAAAACCGCCAGTCTGCAGATGGGCTGATATACAGTGGCGAATCCTTTTTCCACAGCCACTTCATCGCTTTTGTTAATACGCCCGGCGCTGGAACTGGCTCACTCATGGTCGGCACTACCCAACCGGCGTTGTGGCTCGAAGCCTTGGATCCCGGCGCGACCGGGTCCACGATGGTTACGTTATGGCCTTCCTTGGCCAGACGAAAAGCACTGGCCATACCGATGGCTCCCGCACCGATGACGACGATGTCTTTCATGGTTTCTGCCGCTCCCTTCTCACTCTTGTTGGCTTAGCAGCCATACTTGCGTTAGCTTTCAGCTTGTTCGTCGGCAAGCTCCTCCATCGACTGTTCCTCCACTATCTCCGGCTTTCCAGAAGTGGCTTGCGCGTAGATATAACCAATCACAGCCCCCAGGATCGCGGGAATAATCCAACCACCGTAATCAGTAAACAGCGGGATAAACGACAACGCGGAGTCAATGTTGCTCATGTCGACGTTGGCGGCGCGGATCGCGTCAAGGATCGCGAAAGGCGCGGTAGCAATGGTCGCCCCCACGTAGACAGCCCGTGCTTTACCGAAAATTTCGTCGACAAGCGTCAGCAGAATGAGCACCATCGAGAGCGGGTAGAGCAAGAACAATACGGGAAGTGCGGCAGAAAGAACCGTCTCCAACCCCAAGTTAGCGATGCCAAAGCCCAACGTTGCGTTGATCCACACCCACTTTTTGTAGCCAAAGTTCGGGAATACGCGCGCGAAATAATCAGCAACGGCGGTCAAACAAGCCACGTTGGTGGTCAGCCCCGTCAAGAAAACGACAGCGCCGATCACGTAAAGGCCTGGTTGACCAAGCAAATAGCGAGAAGCTTCGGCGAGCAATTGTCCACCGTTGTCCATGCGTCCGATGGCGTCAACAGAACTTCCACCGATCCATGCCAGCGAAATATGCAAGATCGCCAACGCAACAACAGTGAACAATCCGGCTTTGAAAAAGACCGTGGAAATTCCGCGATTGCTGTTCACACCTTGACTACGAATCGCCTGGATGAAAACACCGGCAAAAACTAACGCGGCAGCGGCATCCATCGTCAGGTAGCCTTCGATAAACCCGGTGAAAAACGCACTCTCGGTATAAGCGTCCAACGGTTCGTGCACGTGCCCCATTGGGTTCACGATGGAGGTCACGATGATGAGCAGCAACAAAATGCCGAACGCTGGGGTCAGTACCTTACCGATACGATCTACCAGTTTGTTCGGGCTCAGCGAGAGCCAGATGGTCGCTGCGATGAAAATAGCCGAAAAGATCAGCAATGGCAGACGGTGTGCGGTGTCTTGATTCGGCAACGAGGGCAAAACGCCAATCTCAAACACCACGGACGTCGTACGTGGAATTACGTAGATCGGCCCTAAGGTCAAAAATAACACCAGGCAGAAAACGATCGCGTATTTATTACTCACCCGTGATGCCATTCGGTGCACGTCGCCGCTAGTTTTTGCTAAAGCGACAATCGCCAAAAACACCAGACCAACGCCGGTGATGAGAAAACCGGCCATGGGAATCCACATGTCACTACCGGCTTCTTGGCCGACCATTGGCGCGAAAATAATATTACCGGCGCCCAAAAACATGGCGAAGAGCAGGAAGCCTAGTGCCGCGAGCTCGAAAAAATTCAGTCTTTTATCTGTCGTCATCATTTGTCCTCACTGTGATCTAGATGAAACCTTAGAACGCTATCAGTACAATTGCAATGACACTAGAAAGGATGCTGTCCATGCCTGAACAAACCCCACTGGCACCAGAGTTCATCTCCTACGAGCAGGTCTATGCCGCATTTACCCCGGCAGATGCCGTCGCCACGCTTCGCGAAACCCTACGAAACGGCTTCGATCCCGCCGGTGATCAATCGCGGTCTGCCGTCCCGGTCGAAAACGGTGAATTCCTGATCATGCCATCAGCAACCTCGTCGGCATTTGGCATCAAGTTGCTCTCGGTGGCACCTCCCGGCTATCACGACAACTTGCCGCGTATTCAGGGCTCCTATCTGCTTTTCGACGGCACCACCTTGAGCCCAAGAGCACTGATCGATGGCATCGCCGTTACCAACTTGCGCACACCCGCGGTCTCTATTTCGTGCATCTATGATTTTCTTGCCGGCGACTCCGGCAACGCTAACGATGCTGCCGGCAGCTCTGCCCCACTCAAGGTCGCGATTTTCGGCACCGGACCGCAAGGCCGCTCACATGCTGCGACTGTAGAATCCACCTTCCCAGACCGGGAGATCTCGTTGACGTTCATTTCGCGCACGCAACCACAGGACCTCGACGACCGATACCACTGGACACAGGCGGGCAGCGAGGAAGCACGCGAAGCCACCCGGGCTGCCAACCTGATCTTGTGTACCACCACCGCATCGGAACCGATCCTGACCAAAGACGAGGTTTCGGACAGCGCAGTCATCGTCGCCGTCGGATCGCATTCTCCAGATGCACGTGAATTAGCTACGGATTTGGTTGCCTCAGCCACCGTCATTGTGGAAGATATGGACGCCACCCTGCGCGAAGGCGGCGATATCATCCAACCGTTAAACGAAGGCGCCTTGCGCACAAGCGATCTGCTTAGCTACGCCGACGTCGTCAGTGGAAAAGTTCAGGTGGCACGCGATAAACCCATCGTTTTCAAATTCACTGGCATGCCGTGGGAAGATCTCGCGCTCGCAGAAGCAATCGCCGACAAGGTATCCGCACAGGGCTAATCAGCGCCACGTAAACTTGCACCATGGCTCACGCTCAGATCCCCCAGATTTCTGCTCGCGCGACCTCCCTGCGTGATCAAGTATCCGAATCCATCCGCGCCGGGCTGATCTCCGGCGAGCTCGCCCCCGGACAGATTTATTCAGCGCCACAACTGGCCGCACAAATGGGGGTATCTGCTACCCCTGTGCGCGAGGCCATGCTGTATTTCGAACGCGAGGGCATGGTCACCAAAATGCGCAATACCGGCTATAAGGTGACCGAGCTTTCCGACGACATCCTCGACGGGGCAGCCGAGGCCCGGATTCTGTTGGAAGTGCCCACCATGGCGAAAGTCGCGCGGATCTGCACCGGCGACATTGCAGAAAAAGTCGCAGAGTTACGCGCCCTGGCACATGAGCTGAATGACGCCGCCGAACGCGGCGACCTGGTTTCCTATTTGCAGGCGGACCTGCGCTTCCATTGTGATTTCCTAGCTCTAGCCGGAAACCCAGTAATCGTGGAAACAGTGTCTAGTCTACGCACGCGCAGCCGTGTCACCGGCCTGCGTCGGCTCGCCGAAGCGGACAGTTTGGTTGCCAGCTCCCGCGAACACGAAGCGATGATCGATGCCGCACTCGAGCAAGACGCCAACGCGATGGAAGCCATCGTGCGCACCCACATCGGACACGTGCGCAAGGAATGGGCTGACTAATCACTAGTTTTTGCGGGGTCTAGTTTTTACGCAGCCTCGCATTCGTTTTCGCCGTCGCTGTCGCCAACCACGGATCTTCCGGCCACGGGTGCTTCGGGTAGCGCCCGCGCATATCCGCGCGCACCCCGGCATAAGGCCCGGACCAAAAACTCGCGAGATCGTCGGTAATCGCTAACGGTCGCCCCGCCGGCGAAAGCAAATGAAACTGCACCCGTTTTCCGCAATACACCGGCGATTCCGCCAGACCGAAGCATTCCTGCAACTTCACGCTTGCCACTGGGCGCTCGCCGGACCAATCCAGCCGCACTCCCCTTCCCGAAGGCACCGGCATATGCTCTGGCGCAAGCTCATCCAACCGCGTGGCCTCTGGCCAGGGCAAAAGGCGCTGTAACGCGGGGTACAGATCCACCTTGGCAATCGGTGTACCCTCAGCAATCTGCTCCAGTTCGGGTGCCAACCAGGTAGCTGGGTCTTGCGCCGCCACATCCGGCCACGGCGAACCGTAGTGTTCGTGCAGGTGTCGCAGCCGGTCATAGAAATTGCTTGCCGACGCCGACCACTCGAATAATCCGAGCCCGTGCTCCCGAATACTTTCTACCACGGCCGCGGCTGCCTGCGCACCACTGACCTGCACCGGCGTCGAAGACAACTCGATTGCTCCGGCCATCCGTCGTTTCCGGCCACGAATCTTGCCCTCGTCTATCGTCGCGCTAATGACTTCTTGCACCCCGATGGCATCCAGCGCATCGTCTTCGGAAATCCGAGCGGCTGCACGAATAATCGCATTCCCGGCATTCGACAAGGAAATTTCCGCAACCGCAAGCCAATCTGCATCCGCCAAGCCAGAATCCGCCAGCAAACGCGCCCGCGTGCCGCTCGCCAGAAGATATTCGCGGCTAGTCCCAGCCCCAGGGCCACCGTGAGCATCTCGGGCACCGGTTGCTGCTGGCGCCGTTGCCCGAGATGTCCCCTGTGCACGAGATGCTCCAACTGACACCGCGCGGGCTACGTGCTCGGGGAAGGCCGCAGCGACCACAGCTCCCGGATCCGCCGGCCCCACATCCGGCACCAATGTGGCCAACCGCTGTACTAATCGTTTTTGGGCGTGTGCCCGAGTAATATCCCCGCGCGGGTTCTCCTCCAACTGCGCAATAGTTTTCGCGGCCCCGGCACCATAACGCAGCAGCGTGGCACCCAAGCGCGGATCCGTCGGCAAGAGAGCCAGTTGTTTCGTCGCTCCGATGCGCTGTAGGGTGCTGCGGGCGGTTGCCAGCGCGGCAGCTGGCGGCTGATCCAACAAAGGGAAATCCTCGCCAGCGCCCCAGCTATCCAGAAATAAGGCGGCTTGGGTGAGGTCCGCACTGAGAATTTCCGGCGTCGTATGCGGCGCGAAATGCTGGTAGTCGTCCTGCGAGTAGCAGCGCACGACGGTTCCTGGGCCTTCACGTCCGGCGCGGCCTGCACGCTGATCCGCACTAGATTTGGAGGCCGATGCCGTCACCAACCCCGACATTCCCCGCTGCATGTCACGCCGCGGCGTACGAGCCAAGCCGGCATCGACGACAGCCCGCACCCCAGGCACAGTCAGCGAAGATTCCGCAATAGAGGTTGCCACCACGATGCGCGTGGCATCGGTAGACAACGCGCGGTCCTGCTCTTCGGCGGATTGTTGGCCGTGCAGTGGGAAAACGGGGAGGTCAGCGTCGACAAGCGTGGCTAATTCCGCACACACTTGGTTGACTTCCCGAACCCCGGGCACGAACACCAGCGTCGAGCCTGCGCTCGGCTTTCGTTGCTCAGACGCGTGCCCGCTCATCGGCTGTGCTGCCTGCTGTGTTGCCTGCTGGGCTGCTTGTTCTGCGACGTGGCGGTAAAAACCACGCTCCCCTGCTGCCCGGCCGGGCGCCGGCGCATAACTGATTTCCAGAGGATGAATGGCTGCCTCAGTGACGTGTATCGGTGCATCCATCAGCTGGGAAAACCGCTGCGCATCGACGGTGGCAGACATAGCAATCACGCGGAAATCCTCGCGCAACTGGGCCAACTCCAGGCACATGCCCAACACCAGATCGGTATCGAGTTGGCGCTCGTGGACCTCATCAATCGCCACAGCTGCTACCCCGGGAAGCTCTGGATCACGCAATAAACGGCGTAGTAACACCCCCGGGGTCACAAATTCCACCGCACTACCCGGCACGGATTCGCCCCGAATGGCATGGCCGACAAGCTTCGGCTGGCCGGACAGGGCTCGCAGCCGATGCGCGGCTGCACGCACCGCAACCCGGCGTGGGGCAGTCACGATAATCTTGCCGACGCCCGATGCGGTGTGTTCGGCCGCATGATCGTGCGCTGCCTGATTTGCCAGCGCCGGTGGAATCAGCGTGGTTTTACCGGTCCCCGGCGGGGCTTGCACGACGACGTTGCCGTCGGCCGGCAAGCTAGCAATGGTCTCGGCAACAGGCAGGCCTGCACCGATGCGTGTGAGATCAAAAATGCGCGTCATAGTTATTCACGCATTCTAGTGTTGCCGGTCCCGCTGTTAGGCTTGGCCACGACGGGGGTGCTGCAGCCGCGTCTGGCCTGGCGGCTACCAGGAGCCGATCTCGTCGGTGTTACCCGCCGACCATGTTTCCCAGTCAATATTCCAGTCACCCAGCCCGTCGTAGCCCGACAGGGTGCCACCGCTGGTGTTTTTCACCTCAATGACGTCACCGCGCTTGACGGTGTTCATAAACCACTGCGCATCGGCATCGGTGACGTTAATGCAGCCGTGCGAGGTATTGGATTTACCCTGCGCCCACTCCGACCACGGTGCGCCGTGCACGTAGATGCCGGAATACGACATCTGCGTCGCAAAGTTCACCTCGGTGCGATACGAGCCTTCGCCGGTCAGCCCGAAGGTCGTGGAATCCATCACCAGCTCGTTGTGCTGATCGCCAACCAAATAGGTTCCGTTCGGGGTTGCATACTCCGGACGGCCCAACGACACCGGCACGCTGCGCAGGGTCTCGCCATTACGGGTAACCGTCATGGTTTTGGTGGCATCGTCGACGACCGCGCGCACATCATCACCAATGGTGAAGCTCGCGGAGTTGTCCTTACTACCCCACATGCCGTTGCCCATGTCTACGCCATAAATATCGGCGTCGACGCTGACCTTGGTTCCTGGCTCCCAGTACTCTTTCGGGCGCCAGCGCAGCTCACTGTTGCTGATCCAGTAGAACGCACCAACGGTGTCATTGGACGTCTCAATGGTGATGGCATCCTGCACCGCCTGGCGATCGTACACCGTGCCAGCGAAACGGAAGTTGATTGTCTGGCCGATGCCCACTGTGGAATCCGGAAGCGGCACCATCGACACCGCGGACTGACTGGTTGGCTGTGGCGTCGTAAAGCTTGCCGACGTCGTGTTGCCCTCCACATCAGTAGCCTCGATGGTGTAGCTGCGGTTATAGCCGAGGACTTCGTCGGTCTTCCACGTTTTTCTGTCATCAGAAAGAACGGATTCCACCTCATAGCCAACCTCGTTGACCATCGTAACGGATTTCAGCTCGTTTTCGCCGGTGACCTCAACAGGAACGGTGGGGTTTACTTCCGTGGCGCCGTCTTTCACGCTGATCGACGGCGGGGTTTCCAAACTCTGACTTTCTGCTGCCGATGAATGCTGCGTGTCAGAACTGGTATCCGCGCAGGCCGCAAGGCCTAACACCAACCCTCCGATTGCGAGGGTGGACACTGTTTTAGACCAGAAGGTCAACGCGGAGCTCCTTTCGCAGCACACAGCTGCATTTAGTTCAATATCGGGATGGCAATAAGGCCTGCCCAGCAGGCAGGCCGGTAATTAAGCACTGCTAGCGAGACTAACCCATTGATGCTGGTTTTCCAGCACTTATGGACATGAGTTATCCAGTTTTAACCGAATCGTTGCATAAATGGAGTGTTATTAATTAATCGCTTCCCACATCCGTTGTGTTAACGCCTAACGTTTTGTTAACACCTAAGGAGATACCGCCCGAAGAGTTAGCGCAAAACCATGCCCCTACATGACACCGCAGATAACCCTAGAAGCTTCACATAAAGGGTGAAAAACCGCAGCTCAGCGGTGCGATTTTTCTTATTCCAGAACCACTGCTAGAGTACTTATTCGTTGCACACGGTACAGTGTTTTACACAGAGTGTTCAACAGTAAGGGTTGAGTGATCAACACTTACGCGCCATTAGCTCAATTGGCAGAGCAACTGACTCTTAATCAGTGGGTTCGGGGTTCGATTCCCTGATGGCGCACAGTATAAGCAGGTCAGATGATTGTGATTTCAATCACCTGACCTGTTTTCGCATAGCGGCCTCTAAACCACAGTTGATGCACATGCATAGTTAGCTCACGTGATCGTAGCCGCTACACGCCACTAGCTTAGTAGCCGAGCGCGCTAGCCAGCTAATTAAACCAGTTATCTAAACCGAGGCGCGCGACGCTCCGCAAAGGCCTGCACACCTTCGCGGTGTCCCTCACTACGCAGCAACTTCGGCTGTTGTTCAGCCTCATGTGCCAATGTTTGCGACAACCGCCCCAGGCTGGCCGCGTTTACCCCACGTTTAGTAGCAGCTAGCGCTTCCTGCGAAGCCATCTGCAGCGCCGCTGCACACCCTCTGGCGGCATCTAACGCACCACCGTCGTCGGCAAGCTCAGCCAATAAACCCGCTTGGTGCGCAGCCGCAGCCGGCAAAGGCTGCTGCAACAACGCCATGCGCATCGCGACTGCCCTCCCGAGCGAAGCCGCTAAAGTCTGCATCACGCCGCCGTCGGGAAGCAGCCCGATCCGGCCAAAAGGCAACACAAAAAACGCACTGCGCGCAGCCACCACCAGATCACACGCCAACGCCAACGACGCCCCCACCCCAGCTGCGGCACCTTCTACGGCCGCAATAACCGGCACCTCTGCTTCGACAATAGTGCTGATCATGGAGTTAAGCTCACCCATCGAAGCCTGCATGTGCTCATCACTAACAGAACTCAATGACACACTTGCAGTCAGATCCAAGCCGGAACAAAAATGCTCGCCCGCACCTGTAATAACGATCGCGCGCACCGAATCATCAACGGCTAGCTCCGCGACGGTATTCGCGATCTCGCCGAAAGCCGTGTGCGTGAGCGCGTTGCGTTTATCCGGATTAACAATCGTGATGGTTGCCAGGTTGCCGTCGATGTTTTGCTGAATGAGCTCGTGCGCCATGTGCGCCCCTTTGTGCGTTTGTGTTCCACTTCTGGGCACCACAATAGCAAAGTTTGAGTGATCTTCCACACATAAACTTTAGGGTTGGCGCTACATCACGAACACATTGGCTAGCTCATTACAGCATTAGTTAACGTCAGCGGGTTCCTTCGGCGCAGCAGACTCAGCTTCTGCGCTGGGATCTTCTGCACCGTCTTCTTCTGCACCGTCAGCCCAGTCTTCCCAGTTATCCGGGCGTTGTGGCTGGTCTGGGTCCGGGCAATCGTCGTCATGATAGCGATCGTCTTCGCGCTCTGTAGCAAACGGCGCGGATTCCTGCTCGTTGACGTGGATCTCCGTACCATCCACCCGTCGGTAATCGGGCACGTGATCGTCCGGGTCCACAATCGAGATGCGGAAGCCTTTTTCTTCCAACAGGTGCATACCTTCTTTGAGCAGGTACCTGCCCATCTTGCGGATGCCAGAAACCCGAGTCATATCGAAGATGACGTGGTCCCCGGAGATCTCATGCTGCGAGAGCTCATACAGAATAGACTCCGCCGAATTGAAATTGATCATGCCCTGCAACGTGACGACGGTATCTTCCTGGTAGGTCACGATCGAGCGCACCGCATCCACACCCGCTCGGTCATCGGCCGCCATCAAGTGCAAGCCCATGTCCTGCGAAAGCAGCTTGAAAATCCGCACACCACGCACGGAATTGCCGTATTCATTCAGCCGCGGTGAATACGACGCAAAGCCCAACTGGCCCGGCAAAGTTCCCAGCAAACCACCGGAAACACCGGATTTTGCGGGGATTCCCACGTGCGCCATCCAGCGACCAGCTTGGTCATACATGCCCGCTGAACTCATCACCGCTAGCGTCAACCGGCACACATCCGGCTCGAGCACCCGCTTGCCATTCAACGGATGCTTGCCACCATTGGCCAACACGGCAGACATAAACGCCAGGTCACGAGTGTTCACAATGATCGAGCACTGCGCGGTATAACTGACGACGGCATCGTGGGCATCATCCTGAATAATGTCGTAATTACGCAGCATGTGCGCCAACGACAGGTTACGGTCCGCGAATTTCAGTTCGGATTCGCACAAGTCATAATCCACCCGCAGCTGTCGGCACGCCATCTCAGATAGGAAAGAGCGAATCATTTCGATACGGTCTTCCACCGTGGCTTCCGTACCACCAATCAACTGGGTTACGGCAATCGCACCCGCGTTAATCATGGGGTTCACCGGACGGTGGCCCTCGCGGTCCAGCGAGAGCTCGTTGAAGGCCTCACCGGATGGCTCCATGCCGACGATTTCGCTGACCACATCAATGCCGTGTTCCTGCACAGCCATGGCGTAGACGAACGGTTTAGAGATCGATTGGATGCTAAATTCCACCTCTGCATCACCGGCGCTGTAAATATGCCCGCTGGTAGTGCACATCGCCGCGCCCAAAGCATTCGGGTTTTTATCCGCCAATTCCGGAATATAGTCGGCGTTCGCGCCTGCGTCTTTGTAGCGGACCTCGTCCAGGATGGTGTCGAGGTAGGAAGAAATAGGTGCTTTCACAATCACTCTCCTGGAAAATTCAATCGAAAACGAAAACAGCGGCAAAATCCTGTGCCAGAATACGCGTTCCACGCACGTGAACAAACAGCCGGGGGAATACTAGACTGGAAAACTATGAGCGACAACACTGATACCCCAACTGATACCCCAGAAAACACTGCGCACACCGCCCTGATCGTCGTCGATGTGCAAAACGATTTTTGCCCGGGAGGCTCCCTGGGCACCGAGCATGGCGACGACGTCGCAGCGCGCATTGGCGCACTTGATACCAGCGGTTACGATCACGTCGTGGCGACGATGGACTGGCACATCGATCCGGGCTCCCACTTTGCGCCAGAAGGTGAGGAACCAAATTTCACCACCACGTGGCCAGTACACTGCGTCGCTGATTCCCACGGTGCACAGCTACACCCCGGCGTTAGCGCGCTGGAATTCGACGCAATCTTCCGCAAAGGCGAATACACCGCAGCATATTCCGGATTCGAAGCCGCAAATTCCGAGGGCACCGGATTAGCCGAATGGCTGAATGAACGCGGCGTTACACAGGTGGATATTGCAGGCATTGCCACCGATTATTGCGTGCGCGCGACGGTGCTGGATGCATGCGCGCAAACACAAGCCCGCGTGCGCGTGCTGCGGGATCTGTGCTCACCGGTAGCGAAGGAGACAGAACGCAGCGCTATCGAAGAAATGCGCGACGCGGGTGCGGAGATCGTCGACTAGGATCGTCGACTAGCTTTTCAACGAGCGCGACCTAGTGAAACAAGCGTGACGGGCTAGACGTCGTGTTCGACGATCATGCGCTTGAGCTCGTGAATATCTTTCTTGCGCTGGCGGCCTTTAAATACGTTGAAGGCAATGCCAGCGGCAACAACGGCACCGACACCAGCCAGGACTTTCTGCACCTGCGGGTCCTGCAGTTTTTCCAGGAGATTGGATTTGGCATCATTAACTAGGTTCGACGGCTTGGTGCGCTGTGCAAGCTCATCAAGCGTTCCCGCCAGCTGCTTGCGGGTGCGTTCAATATCACGCTGAATATCGTCAATTTTCCGTGCCACGTGCACTCTCCTATTAATTCACTGCTGTCGTTCACTGTTCACAGTTTCCTGGCAATTATGTTAGCTAGTCTACGTCAGACTACCTTTCTGCGCCTACCCGGTGGCCTGCTAACCCGGTACTGTGTTGGGTATGAGCAATATTCAACTTGGCGTAGGAGATGCTGCACCCGATTTCGAGCTACCGAACGACGAAGGCGGCACCACGAAACTCTCGGATTATTCGCGGGTACTGGTCTATTTCTATCCCAAGGCCAACACACCTGGATGCACCAAAGAAGCGTGCGACTTCCGCGATTCTTTGGGTCAGCTCAATGAACTAGGCATCGACGTCGTCGGCATCTCGCCGGACAAGCCGGAGAAACTCGCGGAGTTCAAAAAGGACCACGACCTGAACTTCCCGCTGCTTTCCGACGTCGACAAGAAGGTCATGGAAGCTTACGGAGCATTCGGCGAGAAGAATAACTATGGCAAGAAGGTCCAGGGCGTTATTCGTTCCACGTTCATCGTCAACAACGGCGCGATTGCGATGGCGCAGTACAACGTCAAAGCCACCGGCCACGTCGCCCGTGTGGTGCGTGATTTGCCGGATCTGGAAAGCTAAACCAAAACCACGACCAACCATAACGACGTTGAAGACAGGCAGGACGAAAGCCGATGTCAGAGATTCTGGTGCCGCGGCGTCGGCCGTCGCAGGCGCGTAGCCGGGAGCGTTTTCACCGCATCCTGCAGGCCGCGCGCAGCGTACTTGTCGACGTCGGCTTTGAATCTTTCACTTTCGACGAGGTTGCCCGCCGCGCCGAAGTGCCAATCGGCACGCTTTATCAGTTTTTCGCGAATAAATACGCGATGATCTGCGAACTCGATCGCGTCGATACCGCAGAATCCATTGGCGCGTTGCAGTCTTTTTCTGAGCAGATTCCCGCGCCCCAGTGGCCCGAGGTGCTGGAAGGGTTCATCGATCACCTCGCCCGGATGTGGAGCGAGGATCCTTCCCGTCGTGCCGTGTGGCATGCCATCCAATCCACCCCGGCTACCCGCGCGACGGCCGCAGATACACAACAGGAAATGCTGGCGATCATCGCCCAGGCATTGCGCCCGCTGGCACCGGAAATGGCAGAAGATGCGCGCTTGGAGATGGCCGGTTTGCTGGTGCACACGGTGGTCTCTTTACTGAATTACGGCGTGCAAGACGAAGATCCTGCAGCACTTGCCCGCACCGTCGACGAGACCAAGCGCATGCTGGTTGCCTACCTATTTAGCGTGGCGACGCTATAACGCTATAACGCTAAAGGCCTAGTAGTACAGCACACAGGTCGCGGTGGCGTAGTCACCATCGTGGCTGATGCTGATGCTGTGCTGGAATTCACCGAGCGCCGTCGTGATTTCTGCCCGCAATTCTGGCGCAAAATCCAGTGCTAATCTGCCCCAGCGATCCGGACGCACCGTGATCGCGGACCACACGATCTCTTCTTCTGCCAACCACGGTGGACTGCCATACCGGGCCTGCGCCCAGGCCTTCACGAATGCTTCTTTCGCCGCCCAGCGACCCGCTAAATGCACATAGCGCCCATGCGCACTGGCCGTCGCGCTGCGCCATTCAAAATCGCTAAACACCCGGCGAAAACTCGACCCCGGCAGCTCCAATTGCTCGCGCAGCCCAGGCACATGCACCAAATCAGTACCGATTGCAATGCGCATGTCTTACAGCCCCATCAGCGGTAATCCCGCCACGGAATGAAAGGCAGGAACACCGAGCTTGTCGACGCGCTCGCGAAATTCTTCCGGTGTGCACGATCCAATGCCCTCCGGCAGGCTAAACCAGAGATTTTTCCCAGTCACCCGGGGCAGTTCCTGCATGTTCAGCTGCGTCGCCAAGTCAGGTTCTTCCGGCACGCTGCCACCAACAAGCCCGGCGACCTCCACACCAGCGGATTCTGCCGTGCGCACCGTCAACTCGGCCATATTCAAACTACCCAGTCCAGTGCTGGTCACCACCACGAGTTTTTCACCTAAGTCTTTGGCCAAATCCAGCGCACTGAAGTCCCGGCCCCGCGCATCCGTGCCCAGGCGCACCAGTAATCCACCAGCACCTTCCACCAAACAGATGCCGTGTTGCGCGCGAAAATCCGAGATCCACTGGCCGACAGCATCTCTATCAGCCTGCGGCATCTCAGCTCGTTTGGCGGCTAGGTTGGGAGCCAACGGGTCCGGGTACTTGCGGTAGACATCCCCGGCAATTCCGGTGAATTTCTCTACGACCCCGGCGTCGTCATCCGCACCAGTCTGCAAAGGCTTGAGCACCGGCTGCTGCCAGGCCCATCCCAGTGCCGCCGCCGCGATGGTCTTGCCGACGCCCGTGCCAGTCCCAGTAATGATCATGCAGATTCCTTTATTCTTGCTGGTTTAGTGTGCAGCCTGCGCAGGGCTGCCGCAGGCTGCAACGATACGCGCTATCGCCCGGCAGATGGTGGCAATCTCGTCGTCAGTGCAAATATACGGTGGCATCGTATAAACCAGCCGCCCGAAGGGACGAATCCACACCCCTGCCGACAGTGCGGCAGCGGTGGCGGTGGCCATGTCCACATCATGGTCCATTTCCACCACGCCGATCGCCCCCAGCACGCGGACGTCGGCCACGCCTGGCATTTCGCGTAGCGGAACCAGCCCGTCGTCAAGCCGAGCCGCAATGCGTGAGACTTGTTCACGCCAGTGGCCTTCCCGGATCATGGCTGTCGCCTCGCTGGCTACTGCACACGCCAACGGGTTGGCCATAAACGTCGGTCCGTGCATCAGCGCTGCAGGCTGCATAGTTTCGGCGATTTCTTTCGTCGCCAACGTGGCTGCCAAGGACATAAAACCACCAGTCAAGGCCTTGCCAACGCACAAAATATCCGGGGTAATTCCAGCAGCATGGGTGGTAAATAGATCGCCGGTACGGCCAAAACCGGTAGCGATTTCATCGGCAATCAAAACGATTCCGTGCTTGGTGCACAGTTCACGGATGCCAACCAGCAACTCGTGGTCGTGAAAGCGCATGCCTCCGGCGCCCTGTACCACTGGTTCGATAATCATCGCGGCGATCTCGTCGGTCATGGCCGCCTCGACCACGCGCAGGTAATCGGCACGCTGCTCTGGGCTAGCACCACGCGTCGGCGGTGCGGGGACAAAAACTTGTTCTTTCACCGTCCCGTTCCACAGCGAGTGCATGCCGCCATCCGGATCGCACACGCTCATCGCCTGGAACGTATCGCCGTGATAGCCCGAGCGCCAGGTCAACAGTTTATTCGGGGTGCTTGTGCTCGTGTTTGTACTCGTGCTGTCGCTGTTTTTACCGCGGGCGTACTGCAACGCCATCTTGATCGCGACTTCCACCGACACCGAACCGGAATCCGAATAAAACACCTGTTGGTAACGGTTTTCGGTCAGAGCTAACAAGTTCTGCGTCAACTGCACGGCAGGTTGGTGTGTCAGCCCGCCGAACATAACGTGACTCATTGCAGAAATCTGGCGCTGAGCCGCATCCACCAAACGCGGGTGGGAATGGCCAAAGCAGGCAGCCCACCACGAACTCATGCCATCAATCACCCACTGTGATTCGGGTTTCACAAGGTGTTCTGCGGTTGTATCCGGTGCTGCGGTGGTGGAGGCGTCGGCAAGCTCGAGATAAATGCCCTCGGTCGAGCGCACCACGCGGGTCGGCTCGCCAGGGGCGGCATACGGGTGCCAAATGTGCTGGGCATCGATCGCGGAAATCTCACTGGCGGGCATCCGGGAAGGCGGCAACGGCGCATCGGTGTCGGGCACGGGCTAGTCCTTCGTGGTGTTGTCGCGCTGCTGGGGAAAGCGCTTGGTCTTCGGGGATTTATGAGCAGCACTCAGCTGCGTCGAGTACAACACATTACGCATGCCATCGAAAAGCTCACCCATACCGCCCGGGTTATTAGGCATGAACATGACATTCGAACCGCCATTACCGGCGACATCAACCATCGCATCCAAATACTGCGAGACCAACATGAGCACTTCCGGGGATTCCTCGATGCCCGCCTCGCGCAACAACTCGTACTGCGCAGCGATACCTTCGACGATCTCTTTGCGCTGATCAGCCACACCACGGCCCTGCAATCGGCGGGCTTCAGCGGCACCTTCGGCCTCTTTGACCACGCGGATCTTTTCGGCTTCTGCCTGCGAGACCGCAGCATCACGTTCACGTTGGGCGGCGTTGATGGCGTTCATGGAATCGCGCACCTTGGAATCCGGGCGAATATCCGTGACCAGGGTATTGACGAAATGCCAACCATATTCCGCCATGTTGTCACGCAGAGATTCCGCCACGTTACGGGCAATATCATCCTTGGAAGAAAACGATTCATCCAACTTCATGCCTGCTACGGAAGAACGCACATTATCCTGCACGTAGGCGATGATCTGCTGTTCGTGATTGGACAGTAAATAGTACGCCTCGCGCTCGCGGCCTTCCACGACTTGGTACTGCACCGCGACGGGGATCTGGACGAAGACATTGTCTTGCGTTTTGGTCTCCACCATCACGTCGAGCTGTTGCACCTGCAACGAGATACGATCACGCACCTTATCGACGAACGGGATTTTGATATTCAGCCCGGCATGCGCGACATGGTGAAATTTGCCCATCCGCTCGATCACGGCGGCCTGCCGGGTTTGCACCGTGAAAATCGAAGACGTGGCCACCAAAATCAGTAATACGAGGAAAATCCCCACCGTCGAAAGCAAAATCATGCGCGTGTCCTTTCCAATAGGTCTACTCATCCCATAGGTCTACTCAAGTGGCTAACTGCGACTGTCGGCTGACAACCCAGAATCAACACACCATGAGCGCCATGCGTACTATCGCTAATCCTTTTCCTATTTAAACGCATTTCCGGTGTCTGCGTAACCCTTTGCTGTATTTCCGCAAACCTGTTAGTTGCAACACAAATAATAAAAATGTGGCGTAGTCTATGAGCATGAGCCCAGCACAGAACAAATCCACCAACCCACAAACCGCAACCAGCAACTCTCCCACCAGGGCCACGCCACGCAGCATTTTCGTGTCCGGGGGCGCAACGGGCATCGGCAAGGCCGTCGCCAAGAAGTTCCTGGACGCAGGGTGGGTGGTCGGCGCCTATGACATTGACGACGAGCGCCTG
Organism: Corynebacterium sp. LaCa_70; assembly: GCF_058182015.1. NCBI lineage: Bacteria > Bacillati > Actinomycetota > Actinomycetes > Mycobacteriales > Corynebacteriaceae > Corynebacterium > Corynebacterium sp. LaCa_70. The sequence goes on along the minus strand of NZ_CP190914.1, from coordinate 502,975 downwards.
CAGCAGTTCCAATCCGAATACCCACAGCTCATCATCGGACACCTGGATGTCACCGACGCTGCGCAGTGGGAAGATGCCCTGGCGGATTTCACCGCGCATACCGACGGAACACTAACCGTCCTGGACAACAACGCCGGTGTCATCGGTTTTGGCGATATCACTGAGCAAGACCCTGACCTGATCGCAGCCCAAGTAAGCATCAACTGCACCGGCGTCACCTTAGGCGCACGAGCCGCACACCAGTACTTAAAGAAAACTCCCGGTGCGCACCTGGTGAATATGGGATCGGCATCCTCCATTTACGGGCAACCGCACATCGTCCCATATTCGGCGTCCAAATTTTACGTGCAGGGCTTTAGCCAAGCACTGGATCTGGAGTGGGAAAATGACGATATCCGCGTGGTGAACATCATGCCACTATGGGCAAAAACAAAACTGTCCAGCGGCGATGCACAATCCATCAAACGGCTGGGTGTACACCTGACACCCGAACAAGTCGCGGACAAAATCTGGCAAGCAGTGCACCCATCCCACGGGCTCATCCGCCGCCGCATCATGTATTCGGTAGGCCTGCCGTCGCTGCTTCTTCGCTACGCCGCACGATTTGCACCATCCATTGCGGTGCGGTTTATGAACAAGCTGATCGCGCAGTAAATCACAACGCCCACGCACTAGAATGGAGCCATGCCTACCTGGAATGACCTCACCCGTAACAATCCGTCGCACTCAGAAAACTACGCTGCGCGCTGGAAACGCTTCGTCGCAGAAGGCAAAGACATCGACGGCGAGGCGCGTTTTATCGACGCGTTGAGCCCACGCGGCGCAAGAATTCTCGACGCTGGGTGCGGCACCGGGCGTGCCGGCGGCCCATTGATTGACCGCGGCCACACCGTCGCCGGAATCGATCTGGACCCGGTGCTTATTAACCATGCGAAGCACGATTTCCCGAACGGCGAATGGCACGTCGGCGATCTGGGTTCTACCACTTTGTACGATCAGCCCGAGCTAGGGCACATGCGCGGCAGCTTCGACGTGGTTTTTAGCGTCGGCAACGTACTTGGCTTTATTGATCCAGTAGATCGCGAGCATGCCATCGAGAATCTCTATGCGCCATTGCGCCCGGGCGGTCGCGCAGTATTGGCCTTTGGCGCTGGCCGCGGTTGGGGCTTCAGCGAATTCCTGGATTCGTGTACTGCGGCTGGTTTCGCACAAGATCTGCTGCTATCTAGTTTCAACATCGAGCCATTCGATACTGACTCCGACTTCCTCATCGCAGTTTTGCGTCGTCCGCGATAGCGACCGTGTGCGCCTAGCGAAAATAATTATGTAAGTTCATACATGGTCAACGCTTTTTAAGTATCCCCCAGGGCTGTACCCCCGGAACAAAATCCCCAGCGCAGTACCCGCGGAGCAAAATATGGAAACATTGGATACAAAGAGAGGATGAAGTGTCCCAGGTTTTGTTCCATTTGAGTAGATGGGAAAATCTGGAACATGCCAAAAATATTGACCAGGATGCGAACGGGTGCAAGATCTCCGCGGCCCTGAGTCTTGCCACTTAACTCAGTTGATGGTGCATTTTTACAAATAGTGCGCCTTAAACCCGTCTTTTTTAGTCCCTATTTGCAAAAATGACACAACCTTAGATTCCGAGACCACGAAAAGACGGCGAAAAGAGGTTACCCTGGGTTAAAAGGGAGCCAACGGGCCAACACAGCTTGCAGCACGGCGCGGAACCGCAACGCGGATTAAACCGGGTTAAACGGGGGTTAAAAATGTGCGCCCGGTGAGACTTGAACTCACACGTCCGAAGACACTGGAACCTAAATCCAGCGCGTCTGCCAATTCCGCCACGGGCGCTTGCGAAAATATAGTTTAGCGCACACCACGGCTACCGCCAACTCCGGCACCTAGTTCGGTAACCTTGAAGCCGTGAAGGACTCGCAGAATGACAAGCGCACCACCATCCGCGTGCGGTGGTGGCACATCATCCTGCTCGCCATCGTCGTCATCTGTTTCTTCGGGCTGGCCTGGTGGCAATGGACCCGATTCCAATCCGGTTCCGGCACCTTCCAAAACCTCGGCTACGCACTTCAGTGGCCATTATTCGCGGCCTTTGCGGTATTTGCCTACCGTATGATCCTGCGCTACGAAAACGAGAAACTGGCCGAAGAAAATGACCCCGCGACCGACAACCAGCCCTATGTCGCGGATAGACACAAGCTAGAACAACAAGTCACCGCCATCGACGACGACTTCCTGCCCACCCGACGCAACGATAACGTGGAAGCGTTCAATAAGCTGGCAGACCCGGCAGCGCGTCGTCGACAAGCGCATCAACAGCATTCAACCCAGAAAAAGGACAGCTAGTGAGCACTCAGAAATCCATCAACCCCGAGCGGCAAAAACGCGTGCGCAGCGCACTGACCATTTTCTCGGCGCTAGCATTTATCACTGGTTTCTTCCTGCTGTTCTTGGTCGGCCGCATGATCAGCGAATACATCCTGGGCCTTGAGATCCCCGTGTGGGCGCGCTATATCGGCGTTGCCCATGGTTGGATTTATGCCGGGTTCGTGCTCAGCGTGATCAACCTGGGGCTAAAGGCCCGCTGGGAGCCGGTGAAATGGCTGAGCACCGCACTATCCGGCGTGGTGCCGTTTTTCTCGTTCTGGATGGAAGCCAAACGTCGCAAAGAAATCACTACCCAATTTCAGCTTGCCGACGTCCGGTAGCAGCTCGGTGGCTGTCAGGTAGCAGTCCGGTGACTGTCTTGGTAAAAGGCAGGCACCTGCGAGTCACTGGCTGGCGTCTATGCCACCCATTCACCATTTAGCGCAGCAAATCCGCCAGTGTCGGCACCAGCTGCGCCAACGCCTTGCCCCGGTGCGAGGCGGCGTTTTTCTCTTCCGGGCTTAACTGCGCAGAACTCCGCGCCTGCTCGATGCTGCCGACCTGCGCGATTTCTGTATCCGGGACAAACAGCGGGTCATAACCAAACCCATTTTCCCCGCGCGGGCTGCGCAACAGCTGGCCTTCCCAACGGCCTTCCACCACGTGCTCGGCCCCATCCGGGGTCACCAGCGCGCACACGGACACGAATGCGCAGCTGCGGCGCTCAACCGGGACATCAGCAAGCTGGGCCAATAACAATTCGTTATTCGCAGCATCATTGCCGTGCTCGCCACACCAGCGCGCAGACAACACACCCGGCATGCCATTGAGCTCGTCGACGGCCAGGCCGGAATCATCCGCGATGGTGATAAGCCCGGTGTTTTTCGCCCCAGCGCGCGCTTTAATCAACGCGTTATCGGCGAAAGTACGGCCGTCTTCCACCGGCTCATCATAGGCCGGGGCATCCGCGGTGCCGATAACCTCGACGTCGCCAAGATCGGCCAATTCCGGGGCCTCGGCGACGATCTTACGCAGCTCAGCCAGTTTCTTCTGGTTATTCGAAGCAACCAGGATGCGCACTAGGCATCGCCTCCCCGATCGTCATCATGGGCACCTGACTGCGCACCAGCAGCTACAGGTAACGGCTGTGCCAACGCTTTACGCTGCGCCTCGATCAACTCGTAGCAGCCTTTTTGCGCAACATCGAGCATCTCGTCCAACTCATCACGGCCAAAGACGCCGTTTTCGCCGGTGCCCTGGATCTCCACGAAATCGCCGTGCGCATCCATCACCACGTTCAGGTCGACTTCCGCCCGGGAATCTTCCTCATACGGCAGATCCAGGCACACGTGGCCGTCGATAATGCCCACGGAGATCGCAGCAATCGGATCCAGCAGCGGCTCGCCCGGAACCACACCCTGGTCTTGCAGCACGGCGATGGCGTCGGCAAGCGCCACATAAGCACCAGTGATTGCGGCAGTACGGGTACCACCGTCAGCCTGCAGTACGTCGCAGTCCAGGTTGATGGTGTTCTCGCCCAGCTCACCCAGATCCACCGCGGCACGCAACGCACGGCCCACCAAGCGGGAAATCTCGTGGGTGCGGCCTTTGACTTTGCCGCGCATGGACTCGCGTGGCATACGCTCGTGGGTAGCAGAAGGCAGCATCGCATACTCGGCGGTCAACCAGCCTTCGCCGGAGAATTTCTTGAAACGCGGCACGCCTTCCGACACCGAAGCCGTACACATCACGCGGGTATTACCGAATTCGACCAACACGGAACCAGCCGGGTTGGAGGTAAAACCACGGGTGATGCGCACTGGGCGCAGTTCGTCAAGGGCACGTTGATCAGCTCGCTGAAAATCAGACATGCCTGCCAGCATACCCGCGCGCGGTGCCGGTTTAGAGCGTGTATTCGTTGCCCGGCAAAGCCACCTGGACCGGGCCCGCAAAATAGTTTTCCGCTGCCTGCACGGTCGCGGCAGTATCACCCCAGGGCTGCAGGTGCGTCAACACAAGGTTGCGCACCCCGGCTGCGGTAGCCAGTTCGCCGGCATCAGCACCGGACATGTGCATACCGGAAATTTTATCTGCTGCGCTGGCCCCCCACGCGGCTTCACACAAGAAATATTCGGCGTCGCGCGCGCAATCCACCAAGTCTTCGGTATATGCAGTATCCGCCGAATACGCGATCACCTTGCCGCTGGCGTGATCTTCAATGCGCAGCGCGAAAGTCTCCGTCGGGTGCACGGTGCGATACGGGGTGATCGTGGCTTGTTCAAAAACCTGCGGCACCCCGTGTTGGAAAGGCTGGAACTTGAAAGTATCGGAAAGATCGTCGACCTCGTCCAAGAAATTGCCACTCATCCGACCCAGATGCGTGACCGTGTGGCTGGGCCCCAACAGGCGGTGACGTCGACTAGCGCCCCGAGTGGGATGAAAACGACGCCACACCAGCAAACCGGGAAAATCGCTGCAATGATCTGCATGCATGTGGCTCAGTACCATGTGGCAATCGCCGGGCTCGCCGATTTCTTGTAGCGCAGCGAACACGCCGGAACCAAAATCCACCACAATCGGAGAAGCCGAAGGATCACTAAACGTCAGCAAATACCCGCTGGCCGGATTGCCCGGCGCGGGTACCGATCCAGAAGATCCAAGGACTGTGAGTTTCATGACGTCTATCCCAGTTGCATCCCAGCTTCATCACAGCTGTCAGTTAATCGCTGACAACTTTTTACTCGATTCTCATAGTTTAGGCCTTGCCGACGCCCGTTGCAGATTGAGTGACCTCCCCCACGCCCAGACCCAAAAACCGCTGGGAAAGTTCCGCGAATTTCTCTGGATCGCCCGTAGACTCAAAAACGCGCTGTTGATTTTTCCCGGTAGCCAACAGGTCCAACTCGGTCAGCCGCCGCAGCACATCTTTCGCGGTCTCCTCCGCCGACGAGACCAGCGTGACGCTCTCGCCAATCGCCAGCTGCAGCACACCGGAGAGCAGCGGATAATGTGTGCAGCCCAGCACGAGCGTGTCGACGCCTGCCGATTGCAGCGGTTCCACATAGCCTTGGGCCACCCCCAAAATCTGCCGACCGGAGGTAATACCGCGCTCAACGAAATCCACGAACGACGGGCATGCCACCGCCTGGGCCGTCACCGCCGGGTTGAGCCGGAACATATCTTGGTAGGCACCCGATTTCACGGTTCCTTCGGTACCAATGACGCCGATCTTGCCGTTTCGGGTAGTCGCCATCGCACGACGTACCGCGGGTTGGATAACCTCGACGACGGGGACGTCGTAACGCTCCCGCGCATCATGCAAGAAAGCTGCGGTGGCGGTGTTGCAGGCGATGACCAGCATTTTGCACCCACGTTCCACCAGCTCATCGGCGACCCGCTGGGCGTGGCTTCTCACTTGGGCAATCGGCAATGGGCCATAAGGGCCGTGCGCGGTATCACCGATATACAGCACCGATTCATTCGGCAACTGATCCATGATGGTGCGCGCTACCGTCAACCCACCGACACCGGAGTCAAAAATCCCGATCGGTGCTTCCCGGTCCAGCTCGCGCGGGGTGCGGTTGCTCATGGGCGCAGACAACGTGCTTAGTACGGGGCTCTCGCTGGTGGTCTCGGATGTGCTCACGGGTTGTAGTTTAGCGGCTGCACAAAATCAGGTTACGCAGTCTTGCCGACGCCTACGGGCAGACAGGCAGTCGTGCGCACACGCCCACTGCCGCTGGCTATTTCGTGTTGCGCACCATGAATCCGGCAATGATGCCACCGATGAATCCGCACAGGTGCGCCTGCCAGGACACGCCCGGCATCGTCGGGAAGATCCCCCAGATCAATCCCGAGTACACGCTGGCAATGACCACACCGATCGCCAGTTGTGCCATGCTGCGATTGAAAATGCCGCGCACCAACAAGTAGGCAAACCACCCGTAGAGAACACCTGAAGCACCGATATGCACCGTGCCCACGCCACCGATCAGCCACGTGCCCATGCCTGCAACCAGGGTGATGATCAACGTCGATTTCAGCCACACGTGCTTGCCCGAGGCCGCAATCACGAAAGTGAATAATGCCCCGGGGATGGTATTAGAAATCAAGTGCGCGAAGTTGCCATGAATCAGCGGCGCCGTAAACACCGTCCACCACGCTGTGGTATCCAGCGGGTGGACACCGTAAGCCAGCAGCGATCCGCCGAGCACATACTGGTTGACGATATGCACCGCCCAAATCACGACGACATAGGCCACGGCATAGGATGTGCCCGCTTGTAAACGCTGGCCGACGCCTAGCCGCGCCGGTCCTGCTCCACCGCGGCGGGCCGGTTGGTTCGCGTGATACGGCATCATCCCCCCGGTGTGGCCAGTGTTTCCCGGTCCGGTGTAATTCGGGTTGTACTGGCGGAAACTGTCACGGGGTGGTCGGCGAAAACTTGGTTCCATCGGCTGGTCATTCTCCTAATTCGAGGAATTCGCTGGCTTAGCCAGCTGCGAGTACGTCGGCAAGCCGTAACCGGGTTCCGCATGGACCACGGCATGCACAATGGCATCGCAGACCACCTGGGAACTTGCCGCGCACAGGGCAGTCATCGTTTCTGTGGTCATTGTTTCTGTGGTGCTCGCTGTTTCTTCCAGAGCTGTTTCTTGCGCCGCTGATTCTTCCGACGCTGTTGAGACTGCAAACAGCGTGTCCCCATCCAACGGGCTGTGGGCAGGCCGTACGGCCCAGGAAATCCCATCGTGGCCGCACATCGCCAACCTGCGTAACTGCGCTTTGGCAAGCGGCGCGTTGGTAGCGATCACCCCGATGGTGGTATTCAGTGATGCGGCTGGACTGGGCAGGTCCGCGAATTTTTCCGGGTCCACAGGTGCGCGCTCCGGGGCACCGAACAATCTGCCCGTAGCTGCATCGACGACCTCACCGACGGGGTTGGCTACTACCGCGGCAGAGACCCGGTAGCCTGCAGCTTCCCGGCTGGCTTGGCCGAATCCGCCGCGTAGCTTTCCAGCGGTAGCTCCACAGCCAGCACCGATGTTGCTTGTCGACGCCTTGCTTGCCGACGCTGTGCTTGTCGACACTTTGTTTGTCACCACTGTGCTTGCAGCGCCATCGAAGTTGTCCAACGCACGAGCAGTAGCACGCTGCCCGTCTGCCGCGGTCGGTCGGTGTTGTGGATCGCCTACGGCAAGATCAAAAATCACCGCCGCGGGTACGATCGGCACCACTGGCCCATCGCTATCCGGGCCGAAAACGCGAAAACCAGCCCCGCGTGATTCCAACTCCGCCATCGCGCCGTCGGCAGCAGCCAGCCCATACGCAGAACCGCCGGCCAGCACAATCGCTTGTACCGCACCGACGGTATTTTCTGGCGCCAGCAAGTCTGTCTCGCGGGTTCCGGGGCCGCCGCCGCGCACGTCAACGCTGGCCACCGCGCCTGCACCAGAACCAGCTGCAGCGAAGCTCAGCACACTCACCCCGGTATCACCGAGGCTTACATGCCCGATGCCCACACCGGGGCAAAAGTCCATTTCCGACCGGTTCGACATACGCATCTAGTCTTTTAGTCTTCCATCATGGCGGTGAGCAGCGAATCCTGGTTATACGCCAACCATTCCACCAGCGCATCCCGGTCTGAGATCAGCTCTGAGACTTTCTTATCGGTATTCGCCAGATACAACCGGGCGTCGTTCAGGCCCGCAACAAAGGCCTGCACCTCGGATTCATCCACGCTAATTTCCACACCGTCATTGACCTTTTCGGAGACCAACTGCAGGTTTTGTAGCTTGGCACGCGCAATGTCATTTTCGTGCAACGAACGCAACAGGGAGCGATCGCCGTCGTATTCCTCGTCGCCTTCGCGCTGAAAATCCGGGAACAACCGCGCCAGTGCGGGATCGTCCGGCGCTTCTTTGTGGCCGGAAGGCATATCCATCATCTCAGCCAGCTCGTCTTTCGGCGCGGACTGCGCGCGGGCGATAATCGCTTCCACGACAGCGGCGATAATATCGCCCAGGGCTTCACGCTCAATGGGGTCGAGAACGGTCTGGAATTTCGGGCTGCGTCGCAGGCCCTTCTTCTTACGCCACGGTTGCATGGTCTCGAAAGCTCCTCTAGTCCTTAATTGCTCGGAATATCGCGCCGGGGATTAGCCCGCTTGCTGCATCGTCGCCCACAGCCCAGCGGTGTGCAGCTTTTTCACATCGGCTTCCACCTTATCGCGCTCACCGGAGGTCACCACGGCTTTGCCTTCCGAGTGCACCTGCATCATCAGCTCCTGCGCGCGGGATTTCGAATAACCCAGCACGGTTTGGAACACGTAGGTCACATAGCTCATGAGGTTGACGGGGTCATCCCAGACGATGCACATCCACGGCAGGTTCGCACTCGTAGCAACCTCAACGTCAATTTCTTCATCCAGCTCGGGGCTGGCCATTGGGCTCGATGCGTGCACTTCCATGGCGGAGGTTTCTCGTTCTACAGAAACTTCCGACTCGTGAACCTCAGACTTGCGCGTATTCATGATTGCTAGTTTACTGACTCGCCCCCGCGATTTCTGCGTACTAGAAACCCAAACAGCTCAAGAAGTCTGAAACCTCCGGGGCCGATGAACCCGCGCAACCCTCCCGCAGCCACCAGCCGTCGGCAAGAATGCCGGGTGTATCCTTAGCGAGTGTGAATTCATTGCAGCATCCTGCCGCTTCCACCGCGCTATTAACCGATAAATACGAGCTGACGATGCTCGAAGCCGCGCTTGCCGACGGCACCGCCTTCCGCAACGTCACCTTCGAGGTTTTCACCCGGCGCTTGCCCACCGAGCGCCGCTACGGCATCGTCGCTGGCACGGCGCGAGTGCTGGAAGCAATCCGCGATTTCCGCTTCACTGAAAAACAACTGGAACAGCTCGATTTCCTGCAACCGGAAACCATCGAGTACCTGCGTAATTATCGTTTCCGCGGCCAGGTAGATGGCTACCGCGAAGGCGAGCTCTACTTCCCGTCTTCCCCCATTGTGACGGTCCGCGGGACCTTCGCCGAATGCGTCGTATTGGAAACCGTCGTGCTGTCCATTTTGAACGCGGATTCTGCTGTGGCCTCTGCCGCTGCCCGCATGGTCTGCGCTGCGGACGGGCGCTTCATGCTGGAAATGGGCTCGCGGCGCACCCACGAATACGCTGCGGTCACTGCTGCCCGCGCGGCTTATCTCGCTGGGTTCGACGCCACCTCTAACCTGGAAGCTGCCAGCCGCTACGGCATTCCGGCGCAGGGCACAGCCGCGCACGCATGGACCCTGTTACACGTCGACGAGAACGGCCAGCCGGATGAAAAATCGGCTTTTGCTGCGCAGGTGCAACGCCACGGTGCATCGACGACGCTACTGGTCGATACCTTCGATATCACCCAGGGAGTAGAAAACGCGGTCGCTGTTGCGGGCACGGAGCTTGGCGGCGTGCGTATCGACTCCGGCGACTTGGGCGCACTAACCCGCCGGGTGCGCAAACAGCTTGATGGGCTCGGAGCGACCAACACCAAAATCGTGGTCTCTTCTGACCTGGATGAATTCGCCATCGCTGGTTTGCGCGGTGACCCCGTCGATGTCTTCGGCGTCGGCACCTCCGTGGTCACTGGCTCTGGCTCACCGACGGCATCGCTGGTGTACAAGCTGGTGGAAGTCGAGGGCAAACCCGTTTCGAAACGTTCGTCCGGAAAAGTCTCCGACGGCGGCACCAAAGCCGGCGTGCGCACGTACCGTGAAACCGGAGTGGCCGTGGAAGAAATCATCTACCCGCTTGGCGGCGAGATACCTGCGCATTCCGGTACAGAAATCCGCGAATTGACGGTTCCATTGATCCGCGACGGCGAGATCGTCGACGGCCTGGATGATCTGCATGCCTCCCGCGAACTAGTCTCAGCAGGCATCGCCAGCCTGCCGTGGGAAGGGTTGGCTTTGGGCCGTGGTGAACCTGCGGTACCGACGCGTCTGGCTGGGTTCTAAATGGAGCCTGCCAGCACTAGCAACAGCACCGGGAACAACGCCAGCAACGGCACCACCAGCACCGAAGAACTTCTCGCCACTGCCGTGAGCGGTTTCGGTGGTGCAGATCGGCCGGGCCAGCGGCGGATGGCCAACGCCGTCGAATCCGCCCTAGGTTCCGGGCGCCACTTGGCAGTCCAGGCCGGCACCGGCACCGGAAAATCCCTGGCCTACCTGGTCCCGGCGTTTCGCCACGCGCAAGAAACCGATACCTGCGTCATCGTGTCCACCGCGACCCTGGCTTTGCAGCGCCAGCTCATCGAACGCGACCTACCTCGGCTAGCCGACGCCCTGGAGCCTGTGATGGAACGGCGGCCAACGTTCGCAATTATGAAGGGCCGGTCCAACTACCTGTGCATGAACAAAATCGCGCAAGCCCAACTGGAACCGGAATTAGAAGCTGCTGCCGAAGATGCGGCTGCAGCTGCCACTGATGCCGCTGCAGCTACCGGGCATACAGCCGAAGAAGCTGCCAGCGAAACCCCCGCACGCTCCGGCAACCCGCAACCAATCACCTGGCTAGGCAAACAAATCGCCACCCTGCACAACTGGGCCCAAGAAACCGAGACCGGCGACCGCGATGACCTAGACACCAGCGTCAGCGATGCCGCCTGGCGGCACGTTTCTGTCAGCTCCCAAGAATGCCTCGGCGCTTCGCGCTGCCCACACGGCGTAGAGTGTTTCGCCGAACTCGCCCGCCAGGAAGCCCGCGAAGTCGACGTCGTCGTCACGAACCACGCCATGCTCGCCATCGACGCCATCTCGGAGATCGATACCCTCCCCGAACACGAGTGCGTCATCATCGACGAGGCCCACGAACTCGACGCCCGGATTACTTCTGCAACCACAGCGGAACTCTCCCCGCGCTCGCTAACGCTGGCCGCTAATCGCGCCGGGCCGCTTGGCGCGGAAGGCAAGGATTCCCGTCTGAAGGATCTCGCCGAGCAATGGCGGATTACCACAGAAGATCTTCCCGACGGGCGCTGGACGGAATTGGATCAGGCCGCGGATTCAGAACTGAGCGCCATCGCGGAGCTGTTGTCGTCGCTGCGTGCCACCTTGAAAGACGCCCCAGAAGGCGAAGCCACCAACGAACCAGAAACCGCCGCCGAGCGCAATAATCTGCGCAATCACTTGGCCACACTCGAAGAGACCGTGCACCGGATCCAGGAAGTCTTCGATACCGACGACCCGGCCGCCCAAGACGATGTGGTCTGGTTGGATCGCAATGAGCGCTACGGCGACACACTGCAGGTCGCCCCGTTGTCGGTGGCGGATTTGCTGCGGGATCGGCTCTTCGGCGAAAACACCGTGGTGCTGACCTCTGCCACGCTCACCTTGGGCGGGCGTTTCGACGCCATGGGTGCACAGTGGGGTTTGCCCAAGGGTAAGTGGGACAGCTTGGATGCTGGCACCCCGTTCAATCCGGCAAAGTCCGGGATTTTGTATGCTCCGAAGCATCTGCCGCAGCCGGGCCGAGATGGCCTGGCACCAGAAACACTGGAAGAGATGCGCGAGCTGATCATGGCGGCCGGTGGGCGCACGCTGGGCTTGTTTTCGTCGAAACGCGCAGCAGTGCAGGCGGCCGACGAGTTGCGCCCGAAGTTGCCTTTCCCGGTCTATGTGCAGGGCGAGGATTCGATTGGAGCGCTCGTCGAAAAGTTTGCGGCAAAAGAGCACTCGGTGCTGTTTGGCACTTTGACGCTGTGGCAAGGCGTGGACGTGCCCGGCAAGGCGTGCTCGCTGGTGTTGATGGATCGCATCCCGTTTCCGCGGCCCGATAATCCACTGCTGCAAGCGCGCTCGGAGGCAGCCCAAGCAGCGGGACGAAACGGTTTTATGGAAGTCTCTGCTACCCATGCCGCGCTGTTGATGGCGCAGGGTGCGGGGCGTTTGTTGCGGTCGGTGACCGACCGCGGTGTGGTCGCGGTTTTGGACAACCGTGTGGTCACGAAACGCTACGGGCAGTTTTTATTATCGTCGCTGCCGCCTTTTTGGCGCACCCAAGATAAAAACACGGTGCTGGGTGCGCTGAAAAGGTTGGTGCAAAGCTAGTCCAATGCGACGCGACGGTAGCTGCCGTCTTCGCGGTCCGAGGTATCGATCTCTGTGCGTGGGATGCCCATGATGTAGAGCACCTCATCCAAAAACGGGTGGCTTACCGACGTATCCGCGATTTCCCGCAATGCCGGCTTCGCATTGAAGGCCACACCCAGACCAGCGGCAGAGATCATGTCGATGTCATTGGCACCGTCGCCGACAGCCACGGTTTGTGCCATCGTCAGGCCCGAATCAGCCGCAAATTCCGCCAAGAAGTTTGCTTTCGCGGCCCGATCCACCACTTGGCCAATCACCCGGCCTGTGAGCTTGCCGTTTTCAATCTCCAGGGTGTTTGCCCGCACGTAATCCAGCTCAAGTTCTTCCGCGAGATCCTCCAAGACCTGAATAAAGCCACCAGAGACCACCGCAGTGCGGTAGCCCATGCGGTTCAGCGTGCGCAGCGTGGTGCGCGCACCTGGGGTTAGTTCGATGGCGTCAGCAACCTCCTGCACCACAGAGGCGTCCAATCCGGCCAGTGCCTTCACTCGCTCACGCAGCGATTCTTCAAAGTCCAACTCACCGCGCATCGCTCGCTCGGTCACCTCTGCTACTTCCGCTTCCCTTCCCGCGTGTGCAGCCAACATTTCGATGACCTCACCGGTAATCAGCGTGGAATCGCAGTCGAAGCAGACCAATCGTTTACCGCGACGCGCCAAGCCAGCACGCTCGATAGCGATATCGACGCCCAGGTTGCTGGTCAGTTGCGCTAAAGCGGCGCGTAGGTTTTCACTAGCACCTGGTGCTGGGTTGGCCACCGAGACGAAAATTTCTAGCCCGGTCACTGGATAATCGGCGATGCCGCGCATGCGGTCGATATTCGCGCCGTGCTTCGCCAAGGTCGCACCGATCGCCGAAATCGCCTGTGCCGTGACCGGATTACCTAACACCACGACCACGTGGGTGGAACGCGGGGCAGGCGCAGGAGTCCCTTCGTTCGTAGCCGAATACTCAATGGTCACCTGCTGGCCCAGCGGAGTTAATGCATCAGTCAATGCCTCGGATAGTTCTGCGAAATATTCGTCTTTGATTCCGGTGAATGCTGCCAGTTGCAAATGGCCCAAGAATTCCGACTGCTGTACGTCCAAGAGCTGGACTCCGTAATGAGCGAGCACGCGGAAAAATTCCGCGGAGACACCTTTTTGGTCTTTGCCGCTGACGATTACTACTGCAGAACGAAGCCCCTCCTGCAAACGCACGGTGGGCTCAACTTTCGTAGCCACCGTGGCCGCCGTGCCCGCCGTGGCGGCCGTAGCCGTCGCGGGTGTTGTAGCCGTCGTGTGCGTCGTGTCGGGCTCTGGTTGGTTCACAGGTTCCTCAATTCTGTTACGCGATAACGAAATGTTGCCGGTCCGGCCGTTTCTAGAATAAGCGAAACCCCCGCTGCCCACTAGGAGTGGATGGGCGCGGGGGTTGGCTTGCTAGCAGGTACTAGTTGGTTCTGGCGCAACCGCTGTGGCTGTTTTGCCCAGAACCATACCGTTTAATTCTGCTGTGCCTAGGTGCAACGCGAGAACGTGTTTTCCGCACGCTCTTGCATTGCTTGTATGCACTAGCTTTTGGCGTGTGCACCTGCCGGTTGTGCAACCTGACGTGGGTCTTCGTGTGCTCCGGACTCGTGAGCACCAGAGTGTGCTTCGGCGCGCATACGCTCGACCATGTGTGGGTAGTGCAGCTCGAATGCTGGACGCTCCGAACGGATGCGAGGCATCGACACGAAGTTGTGGCGTGGTGGTGGGCACGAGGTTGCCCACTCCAGGGAGTTGCCGTAGCCCCATGGATCGTCGACGGTGACGACCTCACCGTAGCGCCAGGACTTAAAGACGTTCCATACCAGTGGGATAACAGAGGCACCCAGCACGAAGGCGAAGACGGTGGAGATCTGGTTGTAGATGGTGAATCCGTCAGAGTCCAGGTAGTCAGCGTAACGACGTGGCATACCCATGTTGCCGACCCAGTGCTGCACCAGGAAGGTGCCGTGGAAGCCGATGAAGGTCAACCAGAAGTGGATCTTGCCGAGGCGCTCGTCCAGCATACGACCGGTCATCTTCGGGAACCAGAAGTACAGACCTGCGAAGGCGGAGAACACAACGGTACCGAACAGGGTGTAGTGGAAGTGAGCGATCAGGAAGTAGGACTCTGCCAGGTGGAAATCCAGTGGTGGCGAAGCCAGCATGACACCGGTCATACCACCGAACAGGAAGGTGGTCAAAAAGCCCATGGCCCAGATCATTGGGGTTTCCCAAGTGATGTGGCCCTTCCACATGGTGCCGACCCAGTTGAAGAACTTCATACCGGTTGGGATGGCGATCAGGAAGGTCATGAACGAGAAGAACGGCAGCAAGATGGCGCCGGTAACGAACATGTGGTGTGCCCACACTGCCATCGACATACCACCGATGGAGAGCGTCGCGAAGACCAAGCCGATGTAGCCGAAGACTGGCTTGCGGGAAAAGACTGGAACGATCTCGGAGATCACACCGAAGAATGGGATCGCCAGAACGTACACCTCTGGGTGGCCGAAGAACCAGAACAGGTGCTGCCACAGGATGGCGCCACCGTTGGCAGGCTCGTAGATGTGGCCGCCGAGCTGGCGGTCATACAAAACACCCAGTGCGGCAGCGGTCAGAACTGGGAAGATCATCAGCGCCAGGATGGCGGCAACCATGATGGTCCAGCAGAACACTGGCATACGGAACATGGTCATGCCCGGTGCGCGCAGAGTCAGCAGGGTGGTCAGCATGTTCACGGCCGAAGCGATGGTACCGACACCGGTAGCGCCAACACCGACGATCCAGAAGTCAGCGCCCAAACCTGGGGTGTGGATCGAGTCCGCCAAAGGCATGTACATCGTCCAACCGAAGTCAGCGGCACCACCTGGGGTCAGGAACCCAGCCAGCATGACGAAGCCACCGATGGTGGTGATCCAGAAACCAAAGGCGTTCAGTCGCGGGAAAGCCACATCTGGTGCGCCGATCTGCAGCGGCAGGATGTAGTTAGCGAAACCCCACACAACCGGGGTAGCGAACAGCAGCAGCATCACGGTGCCGTGCATAGTGAACAGCTGGTTGAACTGCTCGTTGGACAGCATCTGCAGGCCAGGGGTGAACAATTCGGCACGGATCAACAGTGCCATCAAACCACCGAGGAAGAAGAAGCTGAAGGACATGATCAAGTACATGATGCCCAGCTGCTTGTGGTCGGTGGTTGAAAGAATTGTCAAAGCCTTAGACCCGGTGCGTTCATGCCCCGTTGGCTGGGGGCGAGTTGGCTCGACGTAATCATCAAGCCGTGGCGCCACAGCGGTCATAATTCCTCCTAATTACGAAAGCATTTGCCGCGCCAGCAGCACGACTCTTAAGAGCACGCTGAAGGTGCAGAAAATGCCAATTAATTACGTGTATTTATATTAGGTCACTGCGAGCTTTTTAGGTAACCACTGAGTGTTTTTGTTTCTGTGCTCGCCACGGCATCAATCAGCCGGTTTACCTAGCCTTAGCCAGGCTCTTTTCGATGACTACTCCCCCACCGCCACGGTTATTGTCCCTATAGACTGCTTAAGTGCGAGAACGCGAAAAACCCCACCAGCCATACCGGGTCAGGTGGCTAGGTCTGAAGCACATGCTCCGTGAGCCACCCCACTGTGACTGTTGAGGTTTGTGTGAAAAGTTCGACTTTCCGGAACTAATCCGTTCCCCCGGTTGGTGTCAAACTTTCGACGGGTCTTAGAAATCCCAATCGTCGTCGGTTGTCAGCTCCGCTTTGCCCATGACATAAGAGGAACCGGAGCCGGAGAAGAAATCGTGGTTTTCGTCGGCATTCGGCGCCAACGCCGACAAGATTTCTGGGGACACGCGAGTCTCATCAGCCGGGAACATGCCCTCGTAACCGAGGTTATTCAGCGCCTTGTTCGCGTTGTAGCGCAAGAAACGCTTGACGTCTTCGGTCCAACCGAGCTCGTCGTAAAGATCCTCGGTGTACTGCATCTCGTTTTCGTAGAGCTCATAAAGAAGCTCGAAGGTGTAGTTCTTGAGCTCTTCCTGACGCTCTGGCGATTGCTTTTTCACCGACTGCTGGTACTTATAGCCAATGTAATAACCGTGTACGGCCTCGTCGCGAATGATCAACCGGATGATATCCGCGGTGTTCGTCAGCTTCGCACGCGAGGACCAATACATGGGCAAGTAGAACCCGGAATAAAACAAGAACGATTCCAGGATCGTCGAAGCGACCTTGCGCTTGTCCGGATCATCGCCGTGGTAGTAGTCCAACACGATGCGTGCCTTGCGCTGCAAACGCTCGTTTTCTTCCGACCACCGGAACGCGTCATTGATCATCGGCGTCGGAGCCAACGTCATGAAGATATTGGAATACGATTTCGCGTGCACCGATTCCATGAACGCGATATTCGTCATCACGGCTTCTTCATGCTGCGTTTGGCAATCCGGCAGCATGCTCACCGCACCAACGGTGCCTTGGATGGTGTCCAGCAGCGTCAAGCCGGTAAAGACCCGCATGGTGGTCTCTTTTTCTTTTTCCGTCAGCGTCTTCCACGTCGGAATATCGTTGGATACCGGAACCTTTTCTGGCAACCAGAAGTTACCGGTCAGTCGATCCCAGACTTCCTGATCCTTATCGTCCGGGATAGTGTTCCAGTTGATGGCTTTGACCGGCTTGTTCGGGTCAATATGCGCAGTACCAGGAGCCATGGGAGCCCTTCCTCCGTCGCGGATGTGTGCAGTAAAATTGGGCTCGAATACTACGGGTGCACGAGCCCAATCTCTCCTTACTAATCTAGCCGGTTGCTCGCCTCCGTGACGAACTCCCAGCCAACCACCACCAGCCAAACCACAACGATGAAAGGCAAATCACCTGTGACCTCGCCGACCCATCCCCACGGTGCGACTGCTCCCACCCCACTGCTGGGCTCGGTCTTTGATGAACTCGGTCGGGAAATAGTCGCCGGTGAACACGCCGTAGGTTCGCACTTCACGCTGCAGTCCATCTGTGAACGCTTTGGAATTTCACGCACCGTGGCTCGGGAAACCATGCGGGCACTCGAACATGTCGGGCTGGTGGAATCCGGCAGGCGGGTCGGCATCACGGTGCTGGAACAGCAGCACTGGGCTTTGTTTGATCCTGCGGTGATCAGGTGGCGGTTGGCAGCTTCCAATCAGCGGGGCGCACAGTTGTCTTCACTCAACGAACTCCGCATGGCGATAGAACCGGTTGCAGCACGGCAAGCCGCCGAGCACGCGAGTGCCGAGCAGCGCGCAGAAATCCTAGAATTAGCCGAACGGTTACTGCAGTTAGCGAACAAGCCCGCCGAAGCGGGCTCAAAAACGAGCACAGAAACGGGCACAGAGCAAGACTCTGAGCACGACTCTGCTGCAGAGTTTTTGGAAACGGATCTTCGCTTCCATTCGCTGCTTTTGCAGGCGTCCGGCAATGAAATGTTCGCAGCGCTCGTCCCGGTATTTTTTGCGGTCCACAGCGGCAAGACCGTTTTTGGTGTGGATTCTGATAAACCAGTGGCCAACACCCTGGATCTGCACCAGGAGTTGGCCCAATACGTCAGCGACGGCGACGGCATCCACGCCGAACGCACCTCGCACGCGTTACTGCACGAGGTGGCGCGTTCGCTGGAATAACCCGTAAACCAGCAGACCCGCGAACCAGCAGCTAGGCCACTATCCGACCTGCTACTGCGGCGAGGGCAAGCCTTACAGCATGCAGGAAACGCAACCTTCGACCTCGGTGCCTTCCAGTGCTTGCTGGCGTAGCCGGATGTAGTACAGCGTCTTGATGCCCTTGCGCCATGCATAAATCTGCGCTTTGTTGATATCACGCGTGGTCACGGTATCGGTAAAGAACAGCGTCAACGACAGGCCTTGGTCCACGTACTTCGTCGCCGCGGCGTAGGTGTCGATGATCTTTTCGTAGCCGATTTCGTAGGAGTCCTGGAAGTACTCTTGGTTATCGTTATCCATGTGCGGCGCCGGGTAATACACACGGCCGACTTTGCCTTCCTTGCGGATCTCAATCTTCGACGCGATCGGGTGGATCGACGACGTCGAGTTGTTGATGTAGGAAATCGAGCCTGTCGGCGGCACTGCCTGCAAGTTACGGTTGTACAAGCCATGCTTGGCGACGTCGTGCTTCAGCTGTGCCCAATCCTCCGCGCTCGGGGTGGTGATCGACGAGTTCGCGAAAAGCTCTTTGACCTTGTCGGTCTTTGGAGCAAACTCCGCCGGGTCGTAGCTGTCGAAGAAAACGCCACTGGCGTAGTCAGATTCTGGGAATTCCGCGAAGTACTCGCCACGTTCACGCGCTAGCTTGTTCGACGCCTTCAGGCAGGCATACATGACGGACGCGAAATACGCGTTGGTGAAATCCAGTGCTTCTTCGGAGCCATAGTAGATGTGCTCGCGGCCCAAGTAGCCGTGCAGGTTCATCTGCCCCAGGCCGATGGCGTGCGAGCTGTTGTTGCCCTCGCGCACAGACGGTACGGAATCGATGGAGGTCTTATCAGCCACCGCGGTCAACGCGCGGATAGCCATCTCGATGGTCTTCTCGAAATCCTGCGAGTCCATGGCTTTCGCGATATTCAGCGAACCAAGGTTGCAGGAAATATCGTGGCCGATGGAATCATACGTCAGATCGGCATTCAGCACCGAGGGGCTGTTAACCTGCAGAATTTCCGAGCACAAGTTGGACATGTTGATCCGACCGGTCTTGACCGGGTTCGCACGGTTGACCGTATCTTCAAACATGATATACGGGTAACCGGACTCAAACTGCAGCTCAGCGATGGTCTGGAACAGGTGGCGCGCATTGATCTTGGACTTGCGGATGCGCGGGTCTTCAACCATGTCTTCGTAGTGCTCGGTAATCGAGATATCCGCGAACGGTTTACCGTAGACACGTTCGACGTCATACGGCGAGAACAAATACATGTCCTCATTGCGCTTAGCCAGCTCGAAGGTGATATCGGGAATCACCACGCCGACGGACAGCGTCTTGATGCGGATTTTCTCGTCCGCGTTTTCGCGCTTGGTGTCCAAAAACGACAGAATGTCAGGGTGGTGTGCGTTGAGGTACACTGCACCCGCCCCCTGGCGTGCGCCGAGCTGGTTGGCGTAGGAAAACGCGTCTTCCAACAGCTTCATCACTGGGATCACACCGGAAGACTGGTTCTCAATGTGCTTGATCGGTGCGCCGGATTCGCGAACGTTCGACAGCAGCAGCGCCACGCCTCCGCCGCGCTTGGACAGCTGCAGGGCGGAGTTGATGGAACGGCCGATCGATTCCATATTGTCTTCGATACGCAGCAAGAAGCACGAAACCAGCTCACCGCGCTGGGCCTTGCCTGCATTCAAAAACGTCGGGGTGGCCGGCTGAAAACGCCCCGACATGATCTCATCGACCATGGCCTTGGCAATCTCCTCGTCGCCGTCGGCAAGAAACAGCGCGGTCATGGATACGCGGTCTTCAAAACGCTCCAGGTAACGACGACCGTCAAATGTCTTCAGCGTATAGCTGGTGTAGTACTTGTAGGCGCCCAAAAAAGTCTGGAAACGGAATTTGTATCCATAGGCCTGCTTGAACAGCGATTTGATGAACTCGAAGTCATACTGCTCGATCACAGCCGGGTCGTAATAGGCGTTGTCTACCAAGTAATCAATTTTTTCTTCCAGGTCATGAAAGAACACGGTGTTCTGGTTGACGTGCTGGATGAAGTATTGGTTCGCCGCTTCGCGGTCCTTATCGAACTGGATCTGTCCGTTTTCGTCATAAAGGTTCAGCAACGCGTTCAGCGCATGGTAGTCGAGCTGCTGATCGGTGTTGACGGGTTCGGCGACGGTTCTGCCGACGTGAGTGGTCACGGAAAACCTTCCTGCTTGTTGTCCTGCTTGTTGGTCCTGTTGCACGAGCGTGCAATTACTCAGTGTGTGTAACTGGAGGGTGTATATGAAGTTAGGATGCGAGACCTTCTACTAAGCCAAGCCGGTGGGCGTTGTTATCTAGGCCTTGCCGGACGAGCTCCACGTCTTCTGCGGTGCCCATGAGTTCGAAGCGGTAGACATACGGCACGTTGCACTTGGCAGCAATGATGTCTCCTGCTTTGCCGTAATCGGCACCGAAGTTGCTGTTGCCACCAGAGATGACAGCACGCAAATATTTGCGGTTGTCCGGATCATTCAAGAATTTAATGACCTGCGGCGGAACCGGCTTGGCGGTGCCTCGAGTCAACGAAACCCCTCCCCCATAGGTTGGGCACACCAGCACGAACGGCTCATCGACACTGAGGTGACCTTCTTGTGCCGGGCGCAGCGGAATGCGTTTGGAGCGATAGCCTAGCTTGTCGACGAATCGCTTGGTGTTTTCCGTCGTGGAAGAAAAGTACACGATCAACATCGTGGGCCTTACTCCTGTCTCTGCGGTCTATGGGAGAGGGGGAATATGAAGTTATTACAGGTGGTGCTTGTCAGGCGCTACGCGCGGAGCACCCTAAGCGCGGTCTAGGCAGACGCGGTGGCTACGGTCTCAGCCAGTGCGCTCAAACGCTCTGGCCGGAATCCGGACCAGTGCTCGCCTTCTGCCTCCACAACTGGGGCCTGCAAGTAGCCCAGTGCCATGATGTAGTCGCGGGCTTCATCATCCATGGAGATATCGACAACGTCGTAATCCAGGTTGAGAGCGTCCAGCTTCTTTTTGGTCATGGTGCACTGCATGCAAGCTGGCTTGGAGTAAACGGTGATTGCCATGGGAGAGACTTCCTTGTCAGTACGCGAGTGGGCGAAAAATTCTAGTACTTAATTCTTTGATTGTGCGGTTTGTGAGGCAAGCGCTGCGGCTCGCTTCGACCTCATCGACACTATACTTTGTGGCGAATCGGCGCAATAACACTATATGTAGTAGTTACAACTGTGGAATCCCCTGCTGGTGATTTTCACAGCCCCCACATCTAGCTCGCCCCAGACAATTCCCGCTGCCGTCAAGAACCCCCCATCCGGCCATCGCCAGCATTTTCCCAGGATGCCCCACCAGAGCGTTATCAAATCGTTATACAAGGATGTAATTTCACAGGATGTGACAAGACTGTGAACAAATTGTGGAAACTTCTCATGGGAGCGAAACCAGGACTGAGCCCCGCACAGAGACAACGGGCTCCGGGGCTATGGAGGTAGAGCAAAAACCGCCGACCCACTCTATTCCGAGTGAGACGGCGGCTTGCATAAAGCTTCAGAAGAAACCCAGGTGAATTAGCCCTGACGTGCCTTGAAGCGTGGATCTTTCTTGTTGATCACGAAGGTTTTACCGTGGCGGCGGATAACCTGGGCGCCCGGTTTCCTCTTCAGCGACCGAAGCGACTTGCGGACCTTCATCGGGCGCTCCTTTCTGTACGCGGCTACTACACAGCGTGTAGACAATAATTATCAGTGGCCACCCAAAAGCAGTGACCATAACACAAGCTGACAGTCTACCTATCTCACACCTGTTTTCCCAAATCCCACCGTTTCTCCATCACTTCACCGACTTCTTCCAGGCTGCGGCCCATGGTCTCCGGAATGAAGACCCGAACAAAGCCCAGCGCCACCACGCCCAGCATGGCGAAGGCGACGAAGGTTCCAGATCCACTCAAGACCTCCGTCAATGGCAAGAAGAACTGCGCGACGGCCCAGTTGGCTACCCACAGCGCCAAACCGGCAATACCCATGCCCAGTCCGCGAGCCTGCACAGGCACGATCTCGGAGATCAACAGCCAGGTCGTCGGCGAGACCGCCGCCTGCTGGAAGGCAATAAACACGGCCATCATGCCCAACGAGATCAGCGCCCAGGTGGTGTTGCCGTCGGCAAGCGAATAAGTCACCGCCAATATCAGCAACGAGACGATATTTCCGGTCAACCCCCACGTCAGCAAGCGTTTACGGCCAACGACGTCAATGATTTTCAGCCCGACCCAACATGCAATCACCGAGACCACACCAATGACGATGGAGGTATAAACCGCGTTGGTCGTCGAGATGCCGACCTCGCTCATCATCGTCGGGGCGAAATAAATCACGGCATTGACCCCAGTGATCTGCTGCGTCACACCGATGAACATCGCCAATAAAATGGTCACGCGCACCCACCGCAGCTTCTTGAATGCTTGGAATTCCTCGGACGTCTTCGCGTGTCCGGCAGCCGCGCTTTCCGGCACGCCACCTGTGCCTGCATCGTGTTGCTCGGCTTCGACGACTATGGACAGTTCTTCCAGCGACATGCCCGCCCGGGCAGCTACCGCACGGGCTTGTTCGGTACGGCCCCGGCGCGCCAACCAGACGGGGGTATCCGACAAAAAGATCATGCCGGCAGTCAGCATCGCACCTGGAATCGCGGCCATGCCCAGCATCAAGTGCCAATTGCCCGTCGGTGCCAATGCGGAGTTGACCAAGTAAGCCAGCAGCTGGCCGACGACGATCATCAGCGTATTCAGCGAGACCATGCGCCCGCGCACCGCGGCGGGAACTTTTTCTGCGATATACATCGGCACCACGATGGAGACCGCGCCAACCGCCACCCCCAAGAATGTGCGGGCGGTCGCCAATTCATTAACTGAACCCGCCATCGCGCACCAGATGGACCCAGCACAAAAGATCACGCCGTTGATGATCAGCGTCATGCGCCTGCCCCACCAGTCCGCCACTCGCCCGCCGAGCAACGCACCGATGGCCGCTCCGACCAACAGCATGGCCGTTACGCGGCCCTCTTCGGCGGCAGACATGCCAAATTCCGGGCTGATATACAGCAGTGCTCCAGACATCACGCCGGTGTCATAGCCAAAGAGCAGGCCACCAATGGCCGCGAATGCAGCGACCATTTTTACGTAGCGGCGGGTCTCGGCAGTCTGCGCGCTGGAAATATCGCGCGCACTAGTCTGGTTATTCTCGGTCATTTTCACAAACACACATTGTGTCAGGCGACTAGGCTAAAACCATGCCGAAAAACCCCAGCAATAAGCAAGAATCAATCATAAAAGCCCTGGGTGTGAAGCCCTTAATCGATCCAGAAGAAGAAATTTCCCGGCGCGTTGGCTTCCTCGTCGAATACCTGCAAACCACCGGCGCGCACGGTTTCGCGCTCGGCATTTCCGGCGGGCAGGATTCCACTCTGGCAGGGCGCTTGGCGCAGTTGGCGGTAGAAAAAATGCGGACGGAAGGCAACCGCACAAAAGGCCACCAGGTGGAATTTTGGGCGCTGCGCCTGCCGCACGGCCACCAGCATGACGACGCCGATGCCCAGCTAGCACTGGAATTCATCCAGGCTGATCACACCGCCAGCATCGATATTGCTCCCGCCACCACTGCCCTAGACCAGGCGGCCGCGGCGGCAGTTGGTGAGACTAGTTTGAGCGATTTCAACCGCGGCAACGTGAAAGCTCGGCAACGCATGATCGCGCAATACGCCGTCGCTGGCGCACGCGGTTTATTGGTGATTGGCACTGATCACGCCGCGGAAAACGTCACCGGGTTTTTCACCAAGTTTGGCGATGGTGCTGCGGATGTTCTGCCGCTGGCTGGGCTGAATAAACGTCAGGGGGCGGCACTTCTGCAACACCTCGGCGCCCCAGAAGCGACCTGGCAGAAGGTTCCGACGGCGGATCTGGAAGACGACCGCCCGGGCCTTCCCGACGAAGAAGCGCTGGGTCTGCGGTATTCCGAGATCGACGATTATCTGGAGGGCCGCGAGGTCAGCGCCGAAGCTGCTGCACGGATCGAACAGTTGTGGGACGCAGGCCAGCACAAGCGGCATTTACCAGCCACGCTTGCCGACGACTGGTGGCGCGGCTAGGCCCAGAATTAGACCAGGGTTAACGGAGAATTAGCCTAGTATTAACCCAGAATCCGCAAGGTTGCCTGTGCCGCGCGCTGTAACGGGCCCGCATACGCAGGGCCGTGGGTCAGGTTGTGTACTGCCAGCGGGTGCAGCTGGTGCATCGGAATAAGTTCGCGCCAATTTTTCGGCAACGGGGATACCTCGTGGTAGCCGGCGATGATTTCGTCGAAATGCGGGGCCCCGAATAGATCCAGCATCGCCAGATCAGTCTGCGGGTGCCCACCGTGGGCTGCGGGATCGATGAACACGGGACCGTCAGTGCCAAACAGCAGGTTGCCCGTCCATAAATCGCCGTGGATGCGGGCGGGCCGCAGATTCCATTCGGTAGCACGAATGGCTTCGCAGGCGCGCATAACCTCGGCTAGTTCGTCGTCGGCAAGATTGCCTGCCCGGTGAGCCGCCTGTGCGAAAGGCTCCACGCGTTGGCGGGTATAAAACTCGCCCCACTGATCGCTCGGGGTGCATTCTTGCTGTTCGGTGCCGATATAGTTCGGCCCATCCCAGCCTTGGGGTGGTGCGCCAAAAGCCGGGGCTCCAGCGCCGTGAATACGGGCTAACTCACGGCCCGCTCGGCGAGCTACCTCCGGGGTAGGCGCAGCTGATTCCACGTAGGCGGTCTCTAATTCGTTGCGTTCTGAATTCAGTGACACCACTGCTGGCACGCATTCACTGGCCTCGGCCAACCAGCGTAAGCCGGCCGCTTCTGCCTCGGCGGCACGGTATTCATTCGGGCGTTTCACGAATGTTTGTGTCATATCAGCCGATGATACGCGCGGTGCCAAACAGCAACAGGCGTGAATCCCAGCACTATAAAACGATAATGGTGCTATAAAAGATCGATATGAGCGATGGAACCGCGGATGCGAATCACACCGGTAAGGACAGCACGGACACAGATTCCTGGCAGCAAGAACTGCCCAGTTTCATGCGCAATTTCGAGCGCTTCGACTGGATTCTGTGGGGTCTGCTGGCAGCCTCTGGAATCTACGGCCTTGCGCTGTTGCCGTTCCGCGCAGTGTTGCTGATCGATTACACCTTCGTATACACGGTGCTCAGTGGATCGAGTTTGTCAGTGCTGGCGCTCACGGCAGAAAACGAAGATAACGTCGGACTTATCGTCGCTGCAGTGCTGGTTGCAGCCGTAAGCATGGTGAAATTCCTGCCGCTGTTTTATCTCATCGGCAAACGCTGGGGCCCGATGTTTATCGATTATTCGTTCATGGGGCACCCGCCGTTGTGGTTCCGGAAGCTGGAGAATTTCATCTACCGGCACCCTGGTTTTTGTTTGTTGCTGTCGTTTATCCCATTTTCCCCGATCCCTGCGACGATCATTGTGGTCATCGCCGGTATCAAACGCACCAAAGGCTGGGTTATCGGTACGTATGTGCTGGTCTATGCCATCGCCCTGAAATGCTTCTACGTCTATTTGGGCCTAACTTTTGGTGCCACGGTGCGCGAAACCTTGGTGACCATCGAGCGCTATGTCACCTGGATTACCTTCGCGTTATTGGGTTACATGTTTTTCACGATGTGGCTGAAATCCAAGCGGAAGAAGGCACGTTTGCACACCATGGACGACGCCCATGGACTCAGCAATACGGACGGCAGGGCTGAGAAAGACGACCGGATCACGAAAGACGACGCGAACTAGTGGGAGAAGCTCGGTGCTAGCTCGCCGACGGGGCGACCCCACTAACAACAGCTAGCCCAGAGCCTGCGGGTTTTTCGGCAGCAACCGGCGAGTAACTACCACCATGAACGTGATCAGCAAAATAAACAACGCAGCATCAGCAGCAACGTAGAAATAGTGCGTGGTCGAGCCACCTGCAAAATTTCCGGCCAGCACGGCATCGGTACGGATATTGAGGATCGGGCGAATCACCAGAATTTTGATCGCCAGCACCACGCTAATCGCGATGCCCAGGCCCCAGAGTTTCTGCCGCGACGGCCGCCCCAGCAGCCGCACCAGCGTCGTAATGAGTACGACGGCCAGGATGACCTCGACGATGTTCATCGCGAAAAACACCCGTCGGCCAATGCCCAGCCCCAGTGGAATCGTAATCCCTGGGGCGGTGAATTTCAGCGGTGCCTCGATCAGGGAAATGCCGATGATCAGGCCTAACCAAATCGCAGGCAGGAAAAACAGTAGGCTCCGTTTTCCGCGGCCACCTCCGATGGGTTCCGAAGCCAGCTTGCGTGCACTGCTTTTTCCGGCGCTTTTGTTCGAACTAGCAGTCTTTTTCATGCCTCCAGTTTAGCGGTTTGCCCTACTGCTATTGGCCAGAATTTTCTATTTCACATTTCTTATTTCAACAGAAAAATTTCTGTTAACCTCGAAATTGTGTCTGAAAAACTACCTTCTTCCCCTGACAAGCTAGACATTCGCACTTCCGACCCGGCCGGGCGTGATCCGTTGGCTTATTCCCACGACGTCCATGCCCATGGCTGCCCGATTGTGCATGACGACGCCGGAGATATCGTCGTTGTCGGCCACGCAGAAGCCACCCGCGTCGCCCAGGATGCCGAAACCTTTAGCTCCGCGGTCTCGCGTTATTTACAGATCCCGAACGGGCTGGATGGCGACAAGCACAGCGCTTTCCGACGCTTGCTGGATAACTACCTAAATGCCGACGAGGTTGCTCGTTACAGCGCAGATTTTCACCGGGTGGCCCGCGAGGTCATCGACGGATATCTTGCCGACGCCCCCGCTGCCGGGGATGAAGTAAGCGTCGATGCCGTGCAAGATTTGGGCTACGATTTTGCGGTGCGCGCCATGGTCGCATGGCTGGGATGGCCACGTGCGATTGAGCCCCGGATGAAGGAATGGGTGGAGAAAAACGCGGCCGCCACTCGCTCTGGACAGCAGCACCGCACCGCCCGAGTGGCCCAAGAATACGACGAGATCATCAACGAGGTCGTCGGTGAGGTTCGTGCTGCCGGGCAGGATTGCGTGACCTACCGCTTGATCAATGACACCAGTTTGGGCCGCGAGTTGGAATTCGAAGAGATCGTGTCCATCCTACGCAACTGGACCGGCGGTGATCTTGGTTCGATGGCGAAATGCGTGGGAGTTCTGTTGCACGCGCTCGCAAATAACACCGCCGTACAAGAGCGCATCCGCTCCGGCGTGTCTTCCGAGGAGCTGGTGGCGCTTGTCGACGAGATCTTGCGCATTGACGATCCGTTTGTTTCTAACCGGCGGGTCACCACCCGCCCAGCAACGGTGGGTGGCAAGCAAGTCGACGAAGGCCAGCGAGTGTATTTGCACTGGACTGCTGCAAACCGTGACCCGGAGACATTTGCCGACCCAGACGGCTTCGATCCAGAGGCGAATGCCGAGAAGAATCTGGTCTGGGGCACCGGGCCACATGCGTGCCCCGGCAAAGATCTGTCGATGGTAGAAATCGGCGCTTTTGTCGAGGAGCTGCTCGCAGTAGCCACCGTGAAGGCGAGTTCGCAGGCAGGCGCAGAACGCGATGAGCACCCGGTCGGCGGCTGGAGTAGCTTGCCGATTACTCTGCAACGGCGCTAAAAGCATAGCGCAAAATTCCGGCGCCTCTGCCTGGATTGGATCCGCGATAGTTAGCTTTACTATTGCTATCGCCTTGCTATCGCCGCTCGCTTAGCTCTTCTGCGCGTTCGCTATTTGGCTATAGACCCATTCCGCGCAAAAGAAAACAAGCAACGAAATACCCACTGGCCACACGCCGCCTATCCTTCCTGCCAACGCTAGCACCCCAAAAATGGCTGCACTAAGACCAGAAAGAAAAATAACAGCGGCGCATAGCTGCTTCTTTAACTGAAGCATTGGTTTTTGACCTCCATGATTCCTGAGGAGTCTCGTCCACGCACGAACTTACAATGTGTGCCGGTAACACAACAGACCCCTGCTCGGCTGATTAGCTGCCGCTTTCCGTATCTGTCCAAACCGGCTATTGCTACCTGCCATGAGTGGCATCACGACCGAAAAACGTGTCTCCATTGTGTCGAATATAAGTCGATGCCGGTCCCCTACAGTCTGTTTTACACAAACAAGAATACCCCGAATAACCAGCGTAGATACAGCAAAACCCCAGGCCATTAACGACCAGGGGAAATACAAAAAGTGGAGCTAACGGGACTCGAACCCGTGACCCCCACACTGCCAGTGTGGTGCGCTACCAGCTGCGCCATAGCCCCAGATTGAAACTCACAGCGATGATCAGTTGTTTTTCGCGGTCTGTTCAACGAATGTTGAGTTTACACTTTCACCTTATGCGCAAACAAATCCCGCGCTCAGCATAGGTTTTCGGAAGATTCTCTTCTACCCCAGGCGGAGTGCGAGAGGTGTCTGTGAAGCTGTGCTAGCTTTCGAGATCCGCACTGTTCTTAGCGCGCAGCATATTACTTGGACCCAACAGCGACCTTCACCCAGTCGTTGATGTCGTCCACTTCCAAGTCTTTGCCATCCATCAGAACGCGTGGGGTGGAAACGCGACCCACCTTGGATTCCAAGTCTTTCCCATTGGCCTCGCCAGCTTCGCGGGCCTTCTCTAGGAACTTGCCATTGCGAATGTCCTCGACAGCCTCGTCAGATGCTTCCATCTGCGCGGCCGCATCAGCGAAATCATCAGGGCCCCAGCTACGGGCAATATCCTGCTGGTTTTCGAACATAGCTTCACGCAGGTTCCACAGGGCGTTGACGTCGTCATGCTCTGCTAATGCCAGCAGAGCGGCAACTGCCTGGGTGGAATGACCGTCGCCCTGGTTGTCCAGGAAAGTCATAGGGTGAATCGATACGGCCAGGTTTCCAGCGTTGATTTCTTCCAGAGCCTCAGCATCCGTGGCTTCTGCCAAGTGTGCGCAGTGTGGGCAGGAGAAATCCTCATACAGATCAACGTGTGGGGCCTTGTCGGCATCACCAAACGTCAGGGTGTTGCCGTCAAAACTCGTTTCTGCAGAAACTTGCTTGATCTCCCAATTGGCAAATTTCTCTGCTTTCGCACCCTGTCCAGCGATGACGATATACGCAATCACTGCTACCACGATGACCAGCACCGCGACGATGGCACCGATAAAGCCCGCGCTTGATTTCTGGTTCGGGTTGGTTACTTTCTTACTCACTCATCCACCTTGTTCTTCGTTGGTTCTCGCTAGCGAGAAGGTCTCAGTTAAGGATAAACGGCCGCTACGGATAAATAGCTAAGCGTCGGAAAGGCCTGCGCGCAATCCACACGCTTAAGAAGATATAAAACACATCCCGCAGGATTGTGCGTAAATAGTTCATAGCCTGATCCGATTCGCTGATGTCGACGGTGAAGCAACCGCAATCGATCATCAGCCCACGCGCCCAAGCGGACCCTACACCGATGATAAACAGCACGAGCACCGTCGTCGATACCCAGCCCGCTGGTTTCAGGAACAAACCAAGAAGCAGAAATACTCCCCCGGCGATCTCCAGCGGGCCAATCAGATGTGCCAATGCCGAAGACCATTCCGGGGTAAAGATTTCGTAGCCCTCAATGGTCTGTGTCACGGACAAGTGCTGATTCAATTTCGCGGAGCCAGCACTGATCCAGATATAGGCCATATAAAACCGAGCGAAAGCGCTCAAGGCCTCGAGCACCCAGAAGCCTAGAGAGTGGCCCTTCCAGGTGCGTTTCGCCGCACCAACATCCTTGGGCTCAGTCGTGCTGTCCATATCACTCATGCTAGTCCGCGATGGCTTCCAGCGGTGGTGTCTTAGCTGCCTTGCGTGCTGGCCACAACGCGGAAACCACGCCCACGACTGCCGCACCACCCAGCATGATCAGCACCTGGTTCCACGGAATGACCGCCCCACCGAGCCCCTCACCTGCCAGCACGTCGATAAACGCCCAGCCCAGGCCAAGCCCTGCAAGAATTCCCATGATGGCGCCGAACAGCGCAATCTGGACGGCCTCCACGATGATCATCGTGCGAATCTGTCCACGGTAAGCACCAACCGCACGCAACATTCCGATTTCTTGTCGACGCTCAATCACACCGAGTGTCAGCGTATTGATAATGCCCAGCACCGCAATAATCACGGCAAGCGCCAGCAAGGCGTACAGGATTGACAGCATCTGATCGATCAGCTGGCTAGCCTCATCGGCATATTCGGCACCGGTTTTCACCTGGATGACCAGGAATTCCTTGACCGATTCCACCAGCCGCTCGCGCATCTCATCTTCACCGACGGAATCATCGGTGTTTACCGCGATCATTTGGATCGGTGCGGTATCGCCGTCCATGACTTCATCAACGGCAGATTGTGAAACCAGCAGGTTTTCGAAGATATCGTTCTCGCTGCTGTAAATGCCGGTGATGGTCACCTCTGTTTCGTGCCCAGGTTCCACAGCGACTGGTTCGCCAGATTCATCAGAACTTTCGGCGGTCTCGAGCGTCGTCAGTGGCAGTGCCTGGCCGACGGTCCAGCCTTGTGCTTTCGCTAAGTCCTCGCTAACCAGCACACCGGGTTCTGCCACCAAGTCTGCCGACCCGTCGACAATATCCATATCGACGAAATCCTGCGGGTTGCCGTCAATGCTGTTGGTAAAGGTATAGCCCGGACCATAGTTGTATCCGGCCTGGCCGGCGATCTGCACTGGCGCCATGCGCATGGTCACTGTGCTTTCCACGCCGTCGGTTTCTGCCAGCGCCCCCGGAACCGCTTGGGGTACTGGGAAGGATCCATCCTGTGGGCCGGTAGCCAAGAAATCAGCCGTGACGGTTTCTTCCAGCATGTCGCCGATGCTGTTTTTCATGGTCGCACCCAGCATGCCAATGCCGGTGACCAGCATCATTCCCAGGGTCAACGCGAATGCCGTGGCAGCGGTACGACGTGGCGAGCGGCGCGCATTCGTGGAAGCCAGCCGTCCCATAGAACCAAATGGCGCACCGATGACCCGCCCCAGCGCGGGCACGATGCCCATGCTGAATGCCGGCCCAGCCATGAAGTAGCCGACGACTACTAAGAAGGCGCCGATGCCAACCAAGCTGGCGCGCAGGGTAGTTCCCGAATCGTCCAGCAGCATCGCCAGGCCCGCGGCCAGCACACCGGCGACGATAATGATGGTTCCTATGATGGTGCGCACAGTCAGCGGCGCCCCGGCGGCAGATTCTGTCGAGCGCATGGCTTCGACTGGCTTCACCCTGCCCGCCCGGCGGGCCGGAGCCCAGGCAGAACCGATGGTGACCAGAATTCCCAAGATAATTGGCACGACAACGGCGGAAACCGACAAGCCCAGGCCCCCACCGTCGAAGGACATCCCGCGCGCTGATAGCACTGCGCGGATCACCGCAACCAAGCCGATGCCGGAAATGACGCCGAGCACCGAACCTAAGAAGCCGACGACCAGAGCTTCGACGACCACTGATCCGGTGATCTGGCGCTGGGAGGCACCGATAGAACGCAGCAACGCAAATTCCTTGATGCGTTGGGCGACAATCATCGAGAAGGTGTTGGCGATAATAAACGTGCCCACCAGCAGACCGATCAGCCCGAAGGCAACCAAGAAGTAATTGACGAAGCTCAGGGCGTTACTGATTTGTTCCGTCAAATCGTCGGCAAGCGCTTGCCCGGTTTGGGCTTCCACCTGTGGGTATGTCTCGTTGAGGTGGTCAACCAGCTGCTCGGAAGTGGTGCCATCGTGTGCGGCGACGGTCATCTGGCTAGCAATACCGTCCGGGTTAAACAGGTGCTGGTACGCGCCTGCCTCCATCAACACAGACAGCGAGCCCACCCCTTCTTCCAGGGCTGGGGTGTAGATTCCGCTGACGGTAACCTCATAGCGCTCATCCGGAGTGACCAGGATGATCTTCTCGCCGACGTTGATGTCTTGTTCTTCCGCGGCGGCGTCGTTAACAATGACTTCGCCCTCGCCGCGCGGTGCTGCCCCATCAATGATTTCATCGGCCTCACCCACCTTGGCTTCCGGCGGGTAATACATTTGCAGCGTCGACGTACCCCCGCCGACTTGGTAGGCCTCGAGGTTCTCATTAGCAACCACGACATTGGTGGATTCGGTGAGGTTGACCGCCCGCACGGACTCGTCGTCAGTAATGGCCTGGACAGTCTCACCATCAATGGCCGGGGAGCCTTCTGCCGGACTGACGGCCGCGTCCACGTCCTCATAGGCACTGCCGACGGCTGCTGCAAACGTCGACGACAGCGAATTAGTGAACATGAACGCGCCAGAAATAAACGCGGTGCCAAGCATCACCGACAGCACCGTCAGCGCCAAGCGCAGTTTATGCGAGACGATATTGCGCACGGCGATGGTGCGCATGGATGTACGCTTCGCCATCTTTAGCCCTCAATTCCCGCCATGGTCTGCAAAATATCGTCCATGCTCGCCCCATACAGCTCGTCGACGATGGTGCCGTCCTTCAGGAAAATCACGCGATCCGCATAAGAGGCAGCACGCGCATCGTGCGTCACGATCACGACGGTTTGGTCATCGTTATCGACTGCGGTGCGCAGAATATCCAGCACCTCTGCCGAGGAATTAGAATCCAAGTTACCGGTCGGCTCATCACCGAAAATAATCTCCGGACGCGAGACCAACGCGCGGGCACAAGCCACGCGCTGCTGCTGGCCACCGGAAAGCTCTGCTGGGCGGTGATCCAGCCGCTTGTCCAAGCCCAAACGCTCCGTGACCTCATCGAACCAGGCTTGGTCTACGTCTTTACCGGCAATATTCAGTGGCAACGTGATATTTTCCGCCGCTGTGAGTGTTGGCACCAGGTTAAACGACTGGAAAATAAAACCGAGCCGGTCACGCCGCAGCTCAGTAATGCCTTTATCGCCAAGCTGCGACAGGTCTGTATCCCCGATGAAGGAATGCCCTGCAGAAGCCGCATCTAGCCCAGCCATGCAGTGCATGAGCGTGGATTTGCCGGAACCGGAAGGCCCCATGATCGCGGTAAATTTTCCCCGCTCAAAAACCACATCGACAGCGTCAAGCGCGACAACTTCCGTATCACCCGAGCCGTATTTCTTGGACAACCGGTGCGCGCGGGCAGCGGGAACAGCTTGTGGTTCATCCTGTGGGTCAACGGCATGTTTGCCAGTGGCGTGTTTGCCTGTGCCTGAGCTTTGCTGTGGGCCATTGTCGTGAGCCGTCATGTGGGTGCGAACCTTTCCGGAAAGTTTCGGCGAAATCTAGCGCGTGATTACTCCAAGCAGACTACCCGATGGGGCTCACACCCGGGCAAGGTTTTCCGGTATTCCCTGGGTTATTCCCCCGAAAACCCCGGTTTGTCCAGGCGCTGCACCAGCAACCCTGACTATGCAACGGAGCGTTCGATGGTTGCCCCCAAACGCTGCAGATTCTCCACAAAATTTGGGTATCCGCGATCAATATGGTGCACGTCATGGACGGTGGTCACCCCGTCGGCACGCAAAGCTGCCAGTACCAAACCGGCGCCCGCGCGAATATCGGAGGACCACACGCTTGTCGACGACAGCTCATCGATGCCACGCAACACGACGTGGTGGCCATCCACTTGGGCGTCCGCGCCGAGTCGCTGCATTTCGTCCACGAACCGGAATCGCGCCTCAAACACGTTTTCCGTGATCACAGACATGCCGTCGGCAAGCGCGGAAATGCCAATTGCCATCGGCTGCAAGTCTGTCGGGAAGCCAGGAAACGGCAGGGTTTGGTAGTCGACAGCGACCGGGCGCTGGTCCATGCGCACGCGGAATCCGTTTTCGTACGATTCGATTTCGGCACCCGCGCTGCGCAGCTTTTCCAGCGGCAAATGTAGATGCTTCGGGGCAATGCCACCGACCGTAATATCGCCTTGCGTCATCGCCGCAGCGTAGGCCCACGTGCCAGCCACAATGCGATCGCCGATCACTTCGTGTTCGATCGGGTGCAGCTTGTCGACGCCGGTGATCACGATTTTCGACGTCCCGGCACCTTCTACCTGTGCGCCCATACCATTGAGCATGTCGCACAAATCAACAATTTCTGGTTCCCGCGCTGCGTTATGCAGGGTGGTCACGCCGGCGGTCAGTACTGCGGCAGTCAGGATGTTTTCTGTAGCGCCGACCGAGGGGAAATCGAGTTTGATTTCTGCGCCATGCAGGTTTTCTGCCTCCGCGACGACAGCACCGTGCTGGATGCGGGTAATCGCACCCATTTTTTCCAGGCCTGATTGGTGCATATCGAGGGGGCGGGAGCCAATCGCATCGCCGCCCGGCAACGCGACGACAGCGCGACCACAGCGCGCAGTCAACGGACCAAGCACGCAGACTGAAGCCCGGAACTGCCGGACTGCCTCAAAATCCGCATCTGGGGATAACTTTTCGCTGCTAGGCGTGGTGATCCGTACGGTAGGACCATCGATGTCCACCTCACAGCCCAACCCTTGCAGCACGTTTTGCATCAAGGGAACATCAAGGATTTCCGGGCAGTTGTGCAGCGTGGTCGTACCTTCTGCTAACAGCGCCGCGGCCATCAACTTCAGCACGCTGTTTTTGGCTCCGTCGACTTTGACCGAGCCCTGCAAGCGTGCGCCACCGGTGACTAAAAATATATCCTTCACGGTGTTAAACAGTACCGATTTCTACCTTGCTTATGGTCGCATTCGGCCAGCCCGTCTGGGCTCGCATAGTTTTTTGTGGGCTAACGCAGATCTTTACGGCAAGGCGCCGATGCGACGAGCCGCATTTACGGCTTCGTACCTGGTGTGTGCGCCTAGTTTGCGCATGACCGAACGCAGGTAAGACTTCACGGTTTCTGCACCAATGCCCATTTCTTCTGCAGCTTCCACATTGGTATGCCCCAGCGCGACACATGAGAGTACGTCGAGCTCACGGGCAGACAGCCGCGTAGATTGCTTCACGCGTACTGGCGAGACCATTTGCTCACACAGCACCTCGATTTCTTTGCGCATATTGTCATCATCGACGCGGTTAGCCAGCATGCGCAGTTTGGAATGTGTGGAACGCACCTGCTCCCATTCCGCGCCATTCATGCTGCGGTTTGAGCGCGGCGTGGCAGGCACGGAGGCTTCGAATTGCCGTAGCGCAGAATTGACTGCGAAATCTTGTTCCAGACAACGGGCTGTCATCGTAACTTCTTCGATAACTTTGTCACCCAAGCGCACCGGCGAGTGCACGCCCACGTACAGCACCCCACGGATTTCGCGGCGCACGATGACTGGCACTGCCAGTAATGAATGCAGCCCTTCGTCCTGCATCACTTGGTCATTTTCGTGGCTAATGATGTTTGCACGCACGTAATCGGAAACACCTACCGGGCGCCGGGTGCTGACCACGCGCCCACCGACGCCGGTTCCTGGTTCCATGATGAGGTTTTGCAGCGCAGGTGTACGCAGCCCAACCCACTGCGTGATTTGCAGGCGGTTATCAGCCAACAAGGTGGCGTACATGGTGACGGGAATGCTGGTGGAATTTTTCAGCGTCGTGAGCGCAGAGCGGATGGCTTCGTCATCGTCTTTGACTAGTTGGGAATCCATGAAGTCTCCTCATCTGGGTGTACCCATTTGGGTGTTTCCAAAACCGCGTGACCTCACTGTAGCGTGAAAACGGGGGTAATACCTAACCCCGATCGGCCCCACCGGAAACTTCACACCAAGCTGAAATTTTCGTTGGCAAAACCCCCGACTTGGCTGTCTAGAATATAAAGACTGCTCTGTCTAGTTCCATGCTGTATAGTGGTGCGCAGAAAGAAAACCCCAATTTCATTGCAGAGTGCCGTGCATAGTCGCTACACAGACCAATGCATAGATTCTGCAGCCGCAAAGGAGATGAACAACAAATGGGTAAGGTATACAACAACATCCTGGACACCATTGGTGGCACCCCACTGGTTCGTTTGAACGAATCCGTCAAGGGCCTCAAGGCTAATGTCTACGCGAAGGTAGAATCCTTCAACCCAGCAAACTCAGTGAAAGACCGCATCGGCCGCGCGATCGTCGATGCCGCCGAGGAATCCGGCCAGCTGAAGCCAGGTGGCACCATTATTGAGGCTACCTCCGGTAACACCGGTATCGCCCTGGCTCTGGTGGGCGCAGCCCGCGGCTACAAGGTCATCTTGACCATGCCAGAAACCATGTCCAACGAGCGCCGCGTTCTGCTGCGCGCCTACGGTGCAGAAATTGTTCTCACCCCTGGTGCAGCAGGCATGCAGGGCGCCGTCGACAAGGCCAACGAGATCGCCGAGGCCGAAGACAATGCCATCCTGGCCCGTCAGTTCGCTAACCAGGCCAACGCCCAGGTGCACTACAAGACCACTGGCCCAGAAATCTGGGAAGACACCGACGGCAACGTCGACATCTTCGTTGCTGGTATCGGCACCGGCGGCACCATCTCTGGTGCAGGCAAGTACCTGAAGGAAAAGAACCAGGATCTGAAGGCTATCGCTGTTGAGCCAGCCGCTTCCCCACTGCTGACCGAAGGCAAGGCCGGCCCACACAAGATTCAGGGCCTAGGCGCGAACTTCATCCCAGAGATTCTGGATCGTTCCGTATTGGATGAAGTCATCACCGTCAGCAACGAAGACGCCGTCAAGGCTTCCCGTAAGCTGGCTGTTGACGACGGCATTCTGGGCGGTATCTCCACTGGCGCCAATATCAAGGCGGCCTTGGAGGTTGCAGCCCGTGAGGAAAACGAAGGCAAGAACATCGTCGTGATCATCCCAGACTTCGGTGAGCGTTACGTTTCCACCTTGCTCTACGAAGACATCCGCGACTAATCACCTGTTAGGCTCTTGTCTATGTTCCAGATCGTGTCCCGCATCCGCGAAGATCTTCAAAATGCCCGTGAGCATGACCCTGCTGCACGCGGCACCGTCGAAAATGCGATCGTGTATTCGGGTCTACACGCGATCTGGGCGCATCGCGTTGCCCATTGGTTGTGGCAGCGCGATTGGAAAGGGCCTGCCCGGGTTTTAGCGCAGCTGAACCGATTTTTCACCGGAATTGAAATCCACCCCGGTGCAAAGATCGGGCGGCGCTTTTTCATTGATCACGGCATGGGTATTGTCATCGGCGAAACCGCAGAAATTGGTGACGGCGTGATGTTGTATCACGGTGTCACCCTGGGCGGCCAGGTGCTCACCCAAACCAAGCGTCACCCAACGTTAGAAGACAACGTCGTTATCGGTGCCGGCGCCAAAGTATTAGGCCCGGTGACGATCGGGAAGAATTCCTCGGTCGGTGGCAATGCTGTGGTAACCAAGGACGTTCCGGCTGATTGCATTGCCGTGGGCATCCCCGCCGTGGCGCGTCCACGGAAGAAGGAAGAGTGTGAAAAACTGCGCGATCCGGATTACTACATCTAGGCATCGAGCTCTTAGACATCTAGGAACCGCGCACTAGGCGCCCTAGCGGGGTGCACAGCGCGTGGTCCACGCACATGGTTAAAGCCCGGGTATTAATCACCCGGGCTTTTCTGCTGCCTGCAAACCCTGGTTCATCGTGTGGATCTTCCCCTGGGCTTAGCCGCTGCAGAGTGGTTTCAGGCTAGCGCTTTTATTTCGCTACCAGCTCTTGGTATTCCTTGTTTTTCTGCAGGAATTTCTCGTATGCCGGGCAGGTAGGAATGATTTTGAGGCCGTTGTCCCGGGCGTGATCCAAGCTAAATTTGATCAATGGCTTGGACAGGCCGTTGCCTTGAAATTCTTCGTGCACCACGGTGTGGTCAAATTCACGGACGTCGCCGTTGTCTTTGTATTCAGAAAAACCTGCCAGCTCGCCGTCAACGGTTAATTCAAAGCGGGATTCTGCAGGGTTATCAGTGATTTGTTGGTTATGTGCAGTCATGAAACCTCTCCTTTGCTCATGTAGTTTCCGTGGATCGTGTGATCCTTGTGCCGGAAAACCTGACTCCCCCAGTATGCCAGCATTCCTGACTCCCCTGTATCCGAGCCCGCATCCACGATGCACAAAGCCCGCCAGGATGTTTCTGTAAACATTCTGACGGGCTAGATGTGGCCAGAAGCGGGATCGAACCGCTGACCTTCCACTTTTCAGGCGGATGCTCTACCAACTGAGCTATCTGGCCAAGGAAAATAATCATAGCATTGACGTTTCCGTGAATGCCGGGCATTTTCCTGAGCGACCCTGACGGGACTTGAACCCGCGACCTCCGCCGTGACAGGGCGGCGCGCTAACCAACTGCGCCACAGGGCCTTATTAACTTTATGTGACTTCGGATTCCGTCTGTGCAGACTCCGTTGCGCACGATGGTTAAGACTACCGTTTGCTTGCATACCTGAGCAAATCCGCACTACAAACACCATAAACCCGCCATCCAAACTTCTTCATCAGGCTCAAAGTTACGCTCATAAAGTTAAACTCCTAGTATGCCTATCGAAAATGTTGCACCCCGCACCATCGTCATCACTGGAGCATCAGACGGAATCGGTGCCGCAGCCGCACACACGCTACACAAGAACCGCCCGGGCGATCGGCTCATCATCGTTGGGCGCAATCCAGACAAGACACGCAGCGTCGCTAGTGCCATCGGCGCAGAGTATTTCACGGCAGATTTCGCTTCCCTGGCAGAGGTTCGAGCGCTTGCCGACGAACTCAGCCAGCTGGAACATATTCACGCCTTGGCCAATAACGCCGGCGGTATTTTTGACGGCCCTGTGACCACAGCTGATGGTTTCGAACTCACGTGGCAGATCAACGTTGTCGCGCCTTTCCTCTTGACTTCCCTTCTGCAAGATAAACTTCGTGCCGACGACGCCACCGTCGTACAGACTGCCTCTGTGGCGCATTTGTTGATGTCTTATTTTCGCCCGGAAGACCCAAACACCTTCCGGAATTTCAGTTCTTCCCGCGCTTATGGCAACGCGAAACTCGGCGATATGCTGTTGACTCGCTACCTCGACCTGCACGGACTAACAGCGGTGTCTTTTCACCCCGGCGCACTGGCGACCTCGTTTGCGCAAACGTCATCAGGAGTTATTTCCCGGGTTTATTCCAGTGTTGTGGCGAAGGCTCTCGGTGCTCCTTCTGTGGGTGGCGATAACCTGGCGTATTATTTGGCCGGAACTCCGGGGATTCATTTCGAATCCGGCGAGTATTACAACGAGAAACGCCGTCCAGGCAGGCAGCGTCCAATCGCGAAAAATTTGGTGGTCGCGCGTCGAATCTTCGACGATATGGCCGACAAGCTAGGCGTGAGTTGGTAGAGAAAAATCTCGAGGCACCGTTTCCACAACGATGACTCGAGATTTTGTTGGCGACCCTGACGGGACTTGAACCCGCGACCTCCGCCGTGACAGGGCGGCGCGCTAACCAACTGCGCCACAGGGCCAAACTGTGAAAGAGATTGAGAAAGCTCTTTGTACCCCCAACGGGATTCGAACCCGTGCCGCTGCCGTGAAAGGGCAGTGTCCTAGGCCGCTAGACGATGGGGGCTAGCGTGTTCAACACCTTGTTTCCTTGGTGTCGGCGACTTGCAATACATTAATACATGCCGTGATATTACACAAAACGGCAGGTAATAGACCATTTTTAGCCGTTTGTATGCGATGCTAAGCAACCAGTAATCTACGAGTATGAGCGCTGCGGATACCCCACAAGAACTCGCACAGACCATGGATACACAGACCACCGACGCACAACCCACAGACACACAGAACATGCAACGACGTACAGAACAGGACGACGATCATTGCCCGTGCACCCACCACGAGCATGGGTACAGCGCAGATAAATCCCGCTACCTGTCCCGTTTACGCCGCGTGGAAGGGCAAACTCGCGGGATACAACGAATGATCGACGAAGACCAATACTGCATCGACATCATCACGCAGATCTCCGCGATCACCTCAGCATTAGAAAATATTTCCCTGGACTTGCTCAACGACCACATCCATTCGTGCGTGGCCGATGCCGCGACCCAATCTGGGCCGCAGGCAGAAGCCACGCTGGACGAGGCCATGAAGGCCATCCGGAAGATCGTCAAGAGCTAGCTAGTTCAGCAGCGCGGCAGCGTCGGCGTCGTCAAGCTCGACGATCGTGGTGGTCTCATCAGTGGTCAGTTGCGGTATGGCGGCGTCGTCTGGAGCCACCTCGGTAACATCCAGGACTTCCGCATCGAACGGCACAACGTCTGCATCTGGCATCGGCGCCGAGCGCAGCGCACGTGGCTGTATTGTGTCAGCCCCCGTAATACCGAAGAATTTATCCAGCCCACGCACATTGAATTGCGTGGAGTTATAGCGCGAATTGTTCGACGTGTTCCATTGCGAGATCACCAAGTCCAGGTTATCCAGGGTCGAGCCGGGCGTGATGTAGCCGCCATAGGGCTGCGAGAAGTTATCCGGCCCCTGCGGCTGGCTCCACGGCCCGTTGCGCACGATGGTCGCCACCGGAACGCGGTTCCAGTCGGTCGCCAGGTCCCGGGAAATCCGGACCTCCACGGCTAATGTCTGCTCGTTGAACATCGCGAGCACCCAGTGGCCTTGGATATAGCGCAAAGACATTTCTCCGGCCTGTACAGGCTCGCTGAGTACCGGGTGCAGGGTTCTTGTCGACGCCGACTCCCACTGCCCCGTCCGCGGGTTGAAATGTTGCCAGGCGCGCGGGTTGGTGAGCTCGCCAGGCTGCATACGGCTCAGGTACACGTCGTGCTTGCGGCCAAATTTCGTCGACACCTGATAGATCCAACCATCCGGGCCTTGCTCCCAGGACAGTAGCTGCATCAGCCCACCCTTGTAGCCGCCGTCGATCGTGCCGACGGATTGCCAGGTCGCGCCGTGGTCGACTGATTTCCAAACTTGCGTGTGCGTGACGTTTCCCAGTGGTTTATTCCACATACCCTGCATGTACAGGGTCCCATTGAGGTTGAGCAGGTCGGATGGGATCACGGTCAGACCGTTATTGCCGTGGGAATATTTAATTAGCTGTTCAGCTTTGGCGCCGTCATTCAGCGGCTCCAGGATTTCGATGCGCCCATCCTGGGTTTTCTGGGCGACGACACCAACCGGGCTCATCCATTCGCCTTGCCCAAAACGCTGGCCACGGAAAGAATCCCCAAATACCACCGCAAATTTCTTACCTGGGGTGATTTCACGCATGATCCCTAGATCACCGGAATAAAAACCGGCGGCATCGGACTTGCCGACGCCGAGCAGATCACCCAACATCGTGACGTTGAAATCTTGGCGTGGCTTATGCGGTTGTCCTGGCTGGCCCGGTTGGCCCGGCTGTTCCGGGCGTTCTGGCTGCGGTGCCGGTTGCGGGGCCGGTTGCGGGGCTGGCCTACTACCTTGCCCACCTCCATTGGAGGAGCTGAAAGATGATTGCGCGTGGGCTGCTACCGGAATCACACCAGATCCAACCCCAATGCTGAAGCTCATTCCCAGCGCGATGGCCAGCGCATATGGCTGCTTTTTAGATGAAGGCCGCTGTGCGCGGCGTGGTTTTGTCATAACCAGCAATGTAGACCATCACCTATCCTTGTCATATACCCCATGGGGGTATAACATGGGGCGTATAGCGTCCCAAAAAACGATTACCCCAACAGAAAGGCTCATGATGTCTACCGAGAACGCATCCAACCCAGCAGCAACCTACAAGGTCACCGGAATGAGCTGCGAGCATTGTGAAAAAGCCGTACGCGAAGAAGTATCCCAACTGTCCGGAGTTTCCGGCTTAGATGTCAGCGCCGCCAGTGGAGTACTCACCGTGCACTTCCATGAAGGCGCAGAAACCCCAGCTACTGATCAGGACATCATCGCCGCTGTTGATGAGGCAGGCTACACCGCCGAACGCGCATAACGCTGCGCACAAACCTGCGCACAAAACACCACGTAAGTAATGCGTAAACAACGCGCAAAGGAGCATGTTCCACGATGCCCACTCCGACACCATCGTCACCGTCCGCGGCCAACGCTGCATCCACGGCCAGCACAGCTTCTACGGCCAACGCTGCATCCACTATCGAGCTGAATATTTCCGGCATGACGTGCGCATCGTGCGCGGCACGCATCGAAAAGAAACTCAACAAGCATGACGGCGTGCAGGCACAGGTCAACTACGCCACGGAAAAAGCCACCATCACCGGCGGCACGGATGCCTTGGATGCCGACGCATTCATCGCCACCGTCGAAAAGACCGGTTACGGCGCAGAGCTCATTCCGGACGCCACTGCCCCGGGCTCGCAGGCTCCGCAGGATGCGATGGCCGAAGCTGAACTGGATTCTTTACGACGCCGCCTGATCGTTTCTGCAGTGCTGGCGGTGCCGGTTATTGCGCTGGCGATGGTTCCGGCGTGGCAGTTCGACTACTGGGGCTGGGTCTCGTTAGCGCTGACTCTCCCGGTCGTGCTGTGGGCCGGGTGGCCGTTCCA
Organism: Corynebacterium sp. LaCa_70; assembly: GCF_058182015.1. NCBI lineage: Bacteria > Bacillati > Actinomycetota > Actinomycetes > Mycobacteriales > Corynebacteriaceae > Corynebacterium > Corynebacterium sp. LaCa_70. The sequence continues at coordinate 460,221 of NZ_CP190914.1, read as the reverse complement.
TAAGGCCACGTGGCAAAACCTGCGCCACGGCAGCGTGACCATGGATACGCTGATTTCGCTGGGTACCTCCTCGGCGCTGCTGTGGTCGCTGGTCGCGCTCATCTTCGGTTCGGCGGGTGATGCCGGCATGCGTCACGGTTTTGATTTCACCGTCTCGCGTGGCGACGGGCTCAGCCACATTTACCTCGAAGTCGCCGCTGGTGTGATCACCTTCATTCTGCTCGGGCGCTACTTCGAGAAGCGCTCGAAACGCACCGCCGGTTCTGCCTTGCGCGCGCTGCTGGATCTGGGGGCCAGTGAAGTCACGGTGCTGCGCGATGGCTCGGAGACCACCATCAGCATCGATGAGCTGGCCGTCGGAGATGAATTCGTCGTCCGTGATGGCGAAAAGATTGCCACCGATGGCGTGATTGTATCTGGCCACAGCACCATTGATACCTCGATGCTCAGCGGTGAATCCATACCGGTAGAAGCAGGCCCGGAGGACTCTGTCGCTGGCGCCACGATCAACGTCGGCGGCGGCAAACTGGTTGTGCGCGCCACGAAGGTCGGCGCAGACACCCAATTGGCGCAGATGGCCAAGATGGTCGAAGACGCACAATCGGGCAAGGCTTCTGCCCAGCGGTTGGCCGATAAAATTTCGGGCATTTTCGTGCCCATTGTCATCGGCGTCTCCGTCCTCACGCTGGTCGCGTGGCTGCTCATCGACGGTGACTGGGCTGCCGCGTTTACCGCCGCGGTTGCTGTGCTGATCATCGCCTGCCCGTGCGCGCTGGGGCTGGCAACTCCCACTGCTTTGCTGGTGGGCACCGGCCGTGGCGCACAGATGGGCGTGCTGATCAAGGGCCCAGAGGTACTCGAACAGTCCCGCGGCATTGATCGCGTCGTCCTGGATAAAACCGGCACCGTCACCACCGGCGTGATGGATCTTGCCGACGTCATCACCGCCGAAGGCGTCAACCGTGACGAAGTCCTGCATCTCGCCGGAAGCCTGGAGCACGAATCCGAGCACCCGATTGGCCGCGCGATCGCCCGGGCAGCAGCGGACAAGAGTGCCGATGACAGCCGCAGCCTCAGCGAGGTCACCGAATTCGAATCCATCCGCAGCGCTGGCGTGCGCGGAGTGGTGGATGGCCGCCAAGTCGCCGTCGGCAAGCCAAGCCTGGCAGATAACGAAGATCTGGGTGCGTTGCAGCAGCCGTTTCTCGACGCGCAGAAACAAGGACACACGGCGTTGGCTGTGCTTGTCGACGGCTCCCCCGCCGCCGTACTGACCGTGGCCGATCAGGTGAAACCCACCAGCGCTGCGGCCATCAAGCAATTCCAGGAGCTTGGCATAGAAACCATGCTGCTGACCGGCGATAACCAAGCGGTGGCGGACACCGTCGCGGCCGAAGTAGGCATTGACCACGTGAAAGCGGAAGTCATGCCGGAAGATAAGGTCGCGGTGATCGAGGAATACCAGGCTCAGGGCTATCAGGTCGCGATGGTTGGCGATGGTATCAACGACGCCCCTGCCCTGGCGCAAGCCGATCTGGGCATGGCGATGGGCACCGGCACCGATGTGGCTATGGAATCCGCCGATATCACGCTGGTGCGCGGCGATCTGCGGGCAGCCACCGACGCGATCCGGCTGTCCCGCCGGACGCTCGGCACCATCAAAGGCAATCTGTTCTGGGCTTTTGCTTATAACACCGCCGCACTCCCCCTGGCTGCTCTCGGTTTGTTGAATCCGATGCTCGCCGGGGCAGCGATGGCGCTATCGAGTGTGTTTGTCGTCAGCAACAGCCTGCGCTTGCGTGGATTCAAATCTACTGCGGGTACGGATTAGTGCGCTTGCCGCTCCACGTGGGTCTTGAGCGAAGACACGAAAAAGATCCACCCTTCGGTAACTCCTTGCAACATCACAGAATCTTCGGAATCAAAGCCAGTGTGGTTCAGGCAGAGCATAGTCCCAGGCATCCCATTGTCTGAGGATTAAACGGCACAACCCCGGTCAATTTCCTGACCGGGGTTGTGCGCGTTATGTGGGCCCTGCGGGGGTCGAACCCGCGACCTTCGGATTAAAAGTCCGCAGCTCTACCAACTGAGCTAAAGGCCCAACAGCTCACTATGCTAATACATGCCAAACATAATTAAAAATCACCCCAGCTAGGTGCGGAAAGCACGCTAGCTTGGGGTGTCAGGCGGGGCCCAACAGGGCCCGGCAGACGCTAGTTGCAGCTAGACAACCAGTAAGGGCTCGGAATTAGTCCGGAATTAGTCCTGCTTACCGCGCATATCGCCGTATTCTTCGAAGTTGCGCTGGAAATTGAAGGCGGTTTCCAGGTCAACCGGGGTGTGGACGTGCTGCTGTTTCATAGCACGGTCGAAGTATGCCTGCAGTTCGTCGCGGTAATCCGGGTGTGCGATCGCAATCATCTTCTCAGCACGGTCACGTGGGGTCAGACCACGCAGGTCGGCGTAGCCGTACTCGGTAATGAAGACCATGGTGTCGTGCTCAGTGTGGTCGATGTGCGAGGCGAATGGAACAATCGCGGAGATCGCACCACCCTTGGCCTGCGATGGGGAGATGAACGTCGAGATATAGGCGTTACGGGTGAAGTCACCGGAACCACCGATGCCGTTCATGACGCGGGAGCCCATGACGTTGGTGGAGTTGATGTTGCCGTAAATGTCGGCTTCAATCGCGCCGTTCGAAGAGATCAGGCCCATGCGGCGGATGACCTCTGGGTGGTTAGAGATCTGCTGTGGGCGCAGGATGATGTGCTCGCGGTACTTCTCTGCCTGTTCGTTCATTTTCTCCGCATATTCTGGGGACAAAGCGAACGAGGTAGCCGAGGCCACGGTCATCTTGCCGGCGTCGATCAGGTCGAGCATGCCGTCCTGGATAACCTCGGTGTACGCGGTGATGTTTTCGAACTTGGAGTCCAGCAGGCCAGCCATCACGGCGTTAGGCACGTTACCGACACCAGACTGCAGGATGAACTGATCGTATTCCAGACGTCCCGCTTCGACCTCAGCTTCCAGGAACTTCAGGAAGTTCTGGGCGATCTTCTCGGAGATTTCATCTGGCTCGCTGAATGGGGCGTTGCGGTCTGCCGCATCGGTTTCGACGACAGCGACAACCTTTTCTTTGTCGATCTCGATGTATGGGGAACCAATACGGTCACCCACGTTGACGATCGGCACTGGGGTGCGGTTTGGCTTGCGCGGAATCTGGTAAATGTCGTGCATGCCCTCGAGGTTTTCGGACTGCCAGGAGTTGACCTCGATAATGACCTTGTCAGCGTTGTCGATCCATTCCAGGTTGTTACCCACAGCAGACGATGGCACGATCTTGCCGTCTTCGGTGATCTTGGTGGCCTCGATAACAGCTACCTGGAAGCGACCAAAAAAGCCCTGCTCAACCTGCAGGCCCAGGTGGGACAGGTGAATATCCTGGTACTTGGCTTCGCCAGCGTTGAACTGCTTGCGCAGGTTCGGGTCAGAGTTATAAGGGGTGCGGTAGTTAATGGCATTGGCTTCTGCCAGCACACCGTCGCACTCTGGCGCGGTGGAAGCGCCGGTGAACAGATCGATCTTGAATTCTTCGCCCTTGTCGTGGGCTGCTTTCGCCTTGTTGGCAATAGCGGTGGGAACGGCCTTCGGGTAACCAGCGCCGGTAAAGCCGGACATTCCGATCTTGTCGCCGTTGTTGACGTGCTCCGCAGCCTGTTCAGCGGAAACGATCTTGTCTTTGAAGAATTCGTTGAGGATACGGTCAGCCACGTTAATCTCTCCTTGTTCTGAACGTTGTGAACTTCGTTAGGTTGTGAACTTCGCGTTCGTGTTGAGTGCACGCTGTGCAGGCGTTAGAGCCCAGATTCCCACATGGGGGCTAGGACTCAGTTTCTGCGTAGCGCTTCTGACACCACAGTATAGCGGAGGTCACTGTGATTGTGTTCATGATGAATACTAATACAGCTCATAGCCCCAATAGATCCACGTCATAGTTCGTGATCACCGCGTTTATGATCGCCCCGGTGGCCGTTTGGCGTATTTCCCAACGTTGAGCACAATAGGGCCTGTGAGCTTAACAATTGGCCCCCACCGGCTTTCTTCCCCCGTCGTCCTCGCCCCCATGGCTGGGGTGACCAATGTCGCTTTTCGACGCCTCTGCCGCGAGCAAGAAATCGCGAAAACCGGCACGGTTTCTGGTTTGTATGTCTGCGAAATGGTCACCGCCCGCGCGTTGGCAGAGCGCAACGAAAAAACCTTGCACATGACGACGTTCGCGCCGGAAGAATCTCCGCGTTCGTTGCAGCTGTATACCGTGGATCCGGAATGGACCTATAAGGCTGCGAAGATGATCGTCGAGGAGAACCTGGCTGATCACATTGATATGAACTTCGGCTGCCCGGTGCCGAAGGTCACCAAGCGCGGTGGTGGTGCTGCCTTGCCGTATAAGCGCCGGTTGTTCGGCCAGATCGTGGCCGCCGCGGTCAAAGCCACCGAAGGTACCGATATCCCCGTAACCGTGAAATTCCGCGTCGGCATTGACGACGAACACCACACGCATCTCGACGCCGGCCGTATCGCCGTGGAGGAAGGCGCCCAGGCAGTCGCGCTGCACGGACGTACCGCCGCGCAACGTTATTCCGGCACCGCGGACTGGGAGCAGATCGCCGCGCTGAAGCAACACCTGGCGCACACCGGAATTCCGGTGCTGGGCAATGGCGATATCTTCAAGGCCTCGGATGCCTCGGCGATGATGGAAGCCACCGGCTGCGACGGCGTCGTCATCGGGCGTGGGTGTTTGGGTCGGCCGTGGCTGTTTGCTGAACTGTCTGCCCACCTGCGCGGCGAGCAGCCTCCTGCCCCACCAACTTTGGGTGAGCTCACCGGCATCATCAGCCGGCACGCGGAATTGCTCGCTGAGCACCAGGGTGAACAGCGCGCCTGCCGTGATCTGCGCAAGCACATGGGTTGGTACCTGCGCGGCTACCCGGTTGGCGGTGAGGTCCGGGCGCGCCTATCCAAGGTGTCGAGCCTGGCGGGTCTTGCCGACGAGCTAGCTCCCTGGGCAGACTCTAACGCGCTTGCCGACGACGCCGACGGGGCCCGCGGACGCCAAGGCTCCCCGTCGAAGGTGGCGCTGCCAGAAGGCTGGTTGGATGATCCACAAGATGATGCCCGCGCGCTTGCCGGTGCAGAGGCAATCAATTCCGGGGGATAACCAAGAGTTTTCCCGAACTTCACGTTCTGCCAGCCGCGGGGTAATCTCGTGGCAACTTTGTGTTTTTAGTCTCGTATCTATGCGTACTGCATATCGAGACACACTAAATAATTTTGCCAATGACATCGTTGAACTCAGCGACACCGTCCACCAGGTGATGGACTTGGCTTCGCAGGCGTTACTGGCGCAGCCAGAAGCCGCACAAGAACCCGCCGCCCAGGCCGTCGCTCGCACGGAGGACCTGAATCTGATCCGCGAGCGCAGCGAAGCCCGTGCTTTCGAGCTGCTCGCCTTGGAAGGCCCGGTTGCTTCGGAACTCCGCCAGGTGGTTTCTTCGATTTATATCGTGGAGGATTTCACACGCATGGCGGCCCTTGCCACGCACATCGCCACAGCGGTGCTGCGCCGTTCACCGGAGCGCGTGGTACCGGAGTCAGTCACCCCGGATTTCGCGCGGCTAGCTGAGCTTGTCGACGACATGGCGCAACAAACCAACGCAATCCTGAAAGATCCTGCAGGCGGGATTGATACGGCAATCAATGATGATGACGACGCCGTCGACAAGCTCAATGCCACGTTGCTGGCACTGACCACTGCCGATGATTGGGCACATGGTTCACGCGCGGCCGTGGATGTGGCCATGCTGGCTCGCTATTACGAGCGCTATGCCGATCACTGCGTCAACGTGTGCGCACGCATCGTCTTTTTGGCGACCGGAAAATTACCCGAAGGTTTTTTGAGCTCGCAGTTCAACATCGATTGAGGCCTGTCAGCGGCAACAAAAATAGCCGCGGTCATTGTGACCGCGGCGCAACCAGTGGCTGTTCAAAAGTTATTCAAGGGATCTACAGAGGCTGCTCAAGCTAGGTGCTCAAAGACAGCTAGCCAAACCTACCCGCAATATAATCCTCGGTTTCTTTTTTGCCCGGGTTTTCAAAGATCGTTTTCGTGTCACTAAATTCCACCAAATGCCCCGGCTTCCCGGTCGCTTCTAAAGAAAAGAATCCGGTTTTATCCGATACACGCGCCGCCTGCTGCATATTATGGGTGACCACAACAATCGTGTAATCCCGTTTCAACTCATGAATCAGATCTTCCACCGCCAACGTCGAAATCGGGTCCAACGCCGAACACGGCTCATCCATCAACAACGCCTCTGGCTCCACGGCAATGGCGCGCGCAATACACAGACGCTGCTGCTGACCACCAGATAGTCCCCCGCCGGGCTTATCCAGGCGATCTTTGACCTCTTCCCACAAATTCGCCCCGCGCAATGATTTCTCTGCCACCTCACGCAAACGCTTTTTATCTTTCACCCCAGCCAGCTTCAAACCAGCAACCACGTTTTCTTCGATCGACATCGTCGGAAACGGGTTCGCCTTCTGAAACACCATGCCAACGTTCATGCGTACCGCCACCGGGTCCACGTTGTGAGCGTAAATATCCTGCCCGTCCAGCACAATCTTGCCAGCCACACGCGCGCCGGGGATGACCTCGTGCATGCGATTCAGCGTGCGCAGCACGGTGGATTTGCCGCAGCCAGACGGCCCAATAAACGCCGTAACCGCTTGCGCAGGGATCGTGAGGTTGACGTTTTGTACCGCGTGAAAATCACCGTAGTAAATGTTGACATCATCCAGCACGAGCTTCGGATCAGACATGAGAATTAATCACCTTTGGTTAGCGGGAGGTTTTCACAGAGAATTTGGCGGAAATCAGCCGGGCAATACCGTTGAGCGCAGCGACGAATAGCACCAGGGTCAACGCCGCGCCCCAAAGCTTCGCAGCTACCTCATCGGACGTTCCGGATTTGTACATATCCAGCATCATCAGTGGCAGTGAGGATTGCGGACCACCGAATGGATTGATATTCAACGACGAGGTAGACCCCACCAGGATCAGCGCCGGGGCGGATTCGCCCATGATGCGCGCAATCGCGAGCACGATTCCGGTACCGATACCTGACATCGCAGTAGGCAATACGATGCGCACTATGGTTTTCCATTTCGGAACACCCAGCGCATACGCGGATTCACGCAGCTCCATGGGCACCACTCGCAGCATTTCTTCACAGTTGCGCACCACGATCGGGATCATCAGTAACACAAGTGACAGCGCTACGGCAGCACCAGAACGCTCGAACCCCAGGACCGTAATCCACAGGGCATAAACGAACAGCGCGGCTACGATGGATGGCACACCGGACAGAATGTCCACCATGAACGTCGTCAGGCGGGCCAATGGGCCACCCTGGGAATATTCCACCAGGTAAATCGCGGTCAAAATGCCAATGGGAATGGAAATAAGCGAAGCGATGGCCACCTGGACCAGCGTGCCGACGATCGCGTGCAGCGCGCCACCTCCGATATCGTGCAAGCGGATCCCTCGCTGGGAATACTGCCACCAGCCGACATCAAAAATTGTGGGCAACCCGCGCGAGATTACTTCCCAGAGCACCCAGACCAGCGGGATCAACGCGATGACCACTGCCAGCCACACACTGATGGTGGCGATTATGTCGGTGGTGCGGCGTTTTTGTGAAAGTCCGGCAGTTTCTAGAGTTGCTGGCGTCATGATGCACCCTTTTTCGGTTTCGGTGTCGCGGTGGATTTTGACACCACTAATGAACGTGCCGCCGCGTTAACCACGAAGGTGAAAATGAACAACACCAAACCAGCGGCGATATATGCCCCGGCGCGCAACGGATTGGAAAATTCTGGCGCGGCGTTCGCGATCAAGGTGGCAAACGTGGTGCCGCCGTCGAAAAGCGAGAAACGGAATTCTGTCAGCGGGGAGACGATCATGTACAGCGCCATTGTTTCACCCAGTGCGCGGCCGAGTCCCAGCAGCGAACCTGAGATATAGCCAGAGAAACCAAATGGAAGCACCGTCATGCGCACCACCTCCCAGCGTGTGGCGCCCAACGCCAACGCTGCTTCGAGCTGGCCCGCCGGGGTTTGGTTGAAAATTTCGCGGGCGGTGGCGGCGATGATCGGCAGGATCATGATTGCGAGCACCACCGCCCCGGTAAAGATGTTGCGTCCGGTAACAAACGACGGTGAATTCGGGTAGACGGTGAACAGGAAAACCCCGCCGGCCCAGCCGTGTAGCCAGTCATAGAAATCTGACAAGAACGGCCCGAGCACCTGCCAGCCCCACAGGCCATACACGATCGATGGGATGGCGGCCAGCATGTCCACCAAAAACCCGAGGGGTTTGACCATCCGGGCTGGGGCGTAGCTGGAAAGGAAAATCGCGATTCCCAGTGCAATCGGCATGGCAAGTAGCAGTGCCAAAGCTGAGATCAACACCGTGGAGCCCAGAATAGAGGCAATGCCGAAGGTCATCTTTTGCGGATCGGAGGTTATCCAATCCTGCCCGTAAGTGAGGAATCCGAAGTAGCCCTCGGTATTGCGGTTAAGTGCCGGGACCGCCTGCAGGACTAAAAAGATGCCAATGGCGGCGATCATCAAGGTCATCAGCAGCGCCGATGTCGACGATGCGGTGCGGAAAACCCGGTCGCCGATGCGTGTTCGTGTCTGCGACATTATCAGACGCTTTCTCGTTATTAACGCTTATTTCAGCTGCTTAAGGCTCGGACTCTTAGGATTGAGCGCCAGCACCCGAACCAGCACCCGAACCAGCATCCGAGCCAGCACCAATGGCATCAACCGCATCATGCAGACGCTGCAAGTGCTCCCCGGTCACCGGGATGTAGCCAGAGGCTGCGAGCTCATCATCCTGGGATTCCAGCATGACGTTGAGGAAATCCTTCACCTGGGTTTCGGTTTCTTCGTCGTAGCCATCCGAGCAGACGATTTCGTAGGTGGTGAGAATCAGCGGGTATGCACCTTCGTCGTCAGAAGCGAACAAAGCATCGGAATCAACGACCATATCGTGCGGAGCTTCGTCGCCGTCCGCACCCGTGAATTTCAGGTTATCGAGAGCTACCCCCACGGATTCTTCGCTCAGTTCTACCGGACCGGAACCGAAGTCCAGGCGGGCAATGCCCAGGCCGGTTTGTTCCGCGAATCCGGATTCCACATACGTGATGGCGCCATCAATGGATCCGGTCTGGCTGGCGACACCGCTGGAGCCGTTCGCACCCTCACCAATCTTTTGCGGGAATTGCTTGCCCGCAGAGTCCCAGTGGCCGGTCGAGGCGGTCAGGAACTTTTGGAAGTTATCCGAGGTACCGGATTCATCCGACCGGTATACCACGGTGATCTTGGAATCTGGCAGTTCCGCATCCGGGTTCGCCTCGGCGATTTCTGGATCATTCCAGCTGGTGATCTCGCCGGAAAAGATCTTGGCGACGGTGTCTACTGGCAGGTTCAGCTCTCCGTCGACGCCTTCCAGGTTATAAGCAATGGCGACCGGGCCGATGACCATCGGCAGGTGCCATGCATCGTTGCCTTCGCAGCGATCGGCAGCGGCCTGAATTTGGTCGTCTTTGAGCGGTGAATCAGAACCGGCAAAATCCACATTGCCCGCGATGAATTCGGTTTGCCCGGAACCGGATCCGGTCGGGTTGTAGGCCAGGGTGGCATCAGTCAGCGAATTGAATTGCACGCCGAAATAATCCATCGCGTTTTGCTGCGAGGATGCACCCTCACCAATGAGCTCGCCGGTGGCGGTGTGATCGCTATCAACGGCATCGTCGGCAGTGCTAGCAGCTTCATCTACTTCCGAGCATGCGATCAACGATGCCGATAAAGCCACCGCTCCCAGTGCTGCAGAAGCTTGCCGCAGCTTGTTACGGGCAATAGCAGTACGGGAAAAAGCGGTGCGGTTGGTCAAAGTCATGGGAACCTTCCTGGATTACTGTGTAGTTCTTCACGCGGTAGTTCTTAAACACGTTGCCGCGCTCACAAAAACTCACAGTAAGAGACGTATGTAACCAGGAAGGAAAATCACTATGGACTTCGTGTGAAGTCTCTGGAAACCTTTATGGTCGGGTGAAAAACCGACCACAACCGCTAGTTTTAAGCACCGTTTCCGCTGCTAGCGGCATAGACCACGTGGTTTTCTGCGATGTCGAAACCGGACTTTTCATACACCCGCACGGCCGATTCATTATCCTTTTCGACATACAGGATGACTTCCGTTGCCCCTTTGTTCACCATCTGTTTAATTCCCCGGCGCAGCAGGTGCCCAGACAAACCACGGCCTTGATACGCGTTAGCCAGCCCAATCACATAGACCTCACCGACATAGACCTCACCGACGGCTTTCGCGGAATCTTCGGCAGCCCCGTGCCATTTCGTCCAGTGAAAACCTGCCTGCGCAGGACGCTTGTCGACGCCCTCGGCAGCATCGTCCCACAAAAAGATCACGTCGTGCGGATCAAACCAGTCGGCCTCCATGGCGCGATGCAGCCGGTCCGTATCCCAACCGCCTTGTTCAGGGTGCCAGGAAAACGCCTGGTTATTCGCCTCTATCCAGCTGTTTTCTACATGCTCGGTGCCGAATCGTTCTACCGAATCCGGGTAATTCGCGGCCACGAAACCGTCGGGGGTCTCGCCCGGTTCAGCGGATTTCTGCAAGGCCTCGCCAGTCACGGACATCACCAGCAGGTGGCGGACAATTTCCAACTGTTGCTTGTGCGCGATCGCTTCGGCCGCCGGCAATTGTCCGTGTGCCCAGACTTGCAGGCTCGTGCCGACGAGCTCACGCAGATGCTGATACAAACACGTGCCAAATCCTTGGCCGCGATGGCTAGGAGCGATCACCATCTCCGCATTCACGTCACCGTTCGCGTCACTGTTTGCATCGTCAGCACTGTCTCCACCGGCACCGGCATCCGCATCGGCCCCAGCCCCGGCACCGGCAGGTTGCCAGCCATCCAGGCCTGCCAGCCCCACTAGCTCGTCGTCAAGAAAAACCAGCACGTGCTGGTGGCCAACGCGGGTATCCGATAGCCCCGCGACGAACTGCTCGGACAATGGAGCAAAACCGTCGGTAGATTCTGCGTCCTGCACAATTTTCTCGGCGGCCTCGCGCGTCGCGGGAACAATGCCTTTCGCTGCCGTAACGCTGTCTTTCCCAGCGCCGTCTTGTGCGATCCCGGACAGATCTTCTTCTGCAAGCGTGGCGTCGGCAAGAGTAGTCAGTTGGAAACGTAAACGATCGCAATTAGTCATGCCCCCACCCTAATGCGGTATGAATGAGGAATGTCGTCGATCGTCGTCAAGCGCACAACTGCCCGCCGTGTGGCCTGGGCATTGGGTCTCGCGGGTGTGGTGGGCATCGCCTGGATTGGTGATACTGCTGTGGCATCTAATGTGGAACGCACAATCTCTGATGCGGTATACGAGACTTACGCGCCCAAGGCCGGGCATGAGCTAGCCACGCCGCCATCGGTGTATGTCGGCGGGATTCCCTTTCTGCAGGCTTTGGGTTCGGCACAGGTGCCCGTTGTTGGGGTATCCGCGCTGGATGTCGATGTGGACGGCGTCGGCATGGTCAACACTGGGGTCACGCTGCAGGGGGTAAGCGCTGAACCGAATCAGGTGTGGTCGGGCGATTTTGTGGGTGCGAAAGCGCAATCTATGCGACGCACGCTGCGTTTGGATGGCGTGGCGATGGGTGAATGGCTGGACATGAAGGATCTGACGATTTCCCATCCGGAAAATATTTCCCCAGGTGGTGGCACCGCAACCGAGGCCGTGTTTCAGGGACGGCCGCCGGGTTTCCATGAGCAGGTTTCCGTTCTGGCCACGTTGCGGTTGGTCGGTGATGAGTTTCAACTGCGGCCGAAAGAAATTGTCAGCTCGTCGGTACATCCGGATGATGCGGACGACGACGCGCTGGCAGCCTTTGATCTGACCGTGGATACCACCACGTTGCCGCTAGACCGAGCCGCAGATGCGGTGTATCTGGAAGGCGGTTCCATCGTGTTCGAGGCTGTGCGCAATAACGTGATTGTGCAGCCGGAATACCTCACCCCGGTCGGTAGTGCTGGCAACCGTTAGATCCGGAATAAATCGCGCACCACGGCCCACACACCGCGCTGCTGCACCGGGATGATTTCTTCTGGCGAAAACACCTCGATGGCATCCGGGATGCTGTTGAGTTCCACGGTTTTCAGCTTGCCCTGGGTTTCGCCGTCGGCCTGAAAACGCAGCTCCGTGTCACATTCCAGGGTGATGCGGGTGGCATCGTCAAAACGCAGCGTGCGCGCATCGGTGAACTTATTCAACCGGCCCTTTTCGTCCGCACCAAACAGGTGCAGTAAGCCGACGAAGCCACCGAAGCCTTTCAGGTCTGTCAACCCAAATGTTCCCAGCCCCTTATCGAAGGAGTTGCGCGGATTGGTGACCACCGGCAATGGGCCCAAAAAGGTCCAGGGGTTCGTGTTCGAAGCAAACACGAGTGGGGCTTCGTCGATGTGTTGGGTTTGGCCCTCGGCGGATTCTGCGTGCGCACTGATTTTCGGCGGCGCATTCAGAATGCGATGCCACGCCTGGTAGGAAATGCGCAGGTAGCGCAGCGGGGTGGCGGCGAAGCCTTGTTCGCGGAGTTTGTCGATGTTGTGTAGCACGTCGGCGTCAATACCGATGCCCGCGTTGATGGCAAACCAGCGGTCATTCCAGGTGCCCAAGCGAATGCGTCGGCGCAGATTCTGCTTAATGTGGCCCACCACAAGCTCCGTGGTGTGCACGGCATCGCGCGGGTAGCCCAGCGCGCGCACGAATACGTTCGCCGACCCAGTCGGGATCACCGCTAATGCAGGAACCTCAGAGGCTTTTCGACGGTCGTCGCCCACCTTACCCAGCAGCCCGTTGACCACCTCGTTGACGGTGCCATCCCCGCCGACCGCGATAACCACGTCGAAATCATCGCGGCTCAGCCCGCGGGTCATATCCTCCGCGTGCCCGGCGTAGTGGGTGAACTTGGTGAGCAAATGCGAATCATCAATACTGCGCACCAATGGGATGATGCGGCGGAACAGTTCATTAGTCTGACTCGTCGAATTTGGATTAGCGATTAACAGAATGCGCACGAATGACTAGAGTAGCCGATCGCACGGTAGAATTGACGGTTATGACATCCGAGGAGCAGAACAACCCGAAAAACCAGAAAGACGCAAACGACAAAGTAGATCCACAGATGCGTTTGGATGGCAACGAGGCCATCAATCTAGCCGAAAAACAGGCGAAAAAAACCGCGGACAAGAACATCCCGCAAACCGGCCTGGGCAAACTACCAGTCCCGGATGACACGGCAAACCTACGTTACGGGCCAAATCTCAACGACGGCCTGCTGGGCGTGCTGCCCCTGATTGGCGTGTGGCGCGGTGAAGGCCAGGCGGTCACTGCCGATGGCCAGCACACCTTCGGTCAGGAAATCATCTTTTCGCACAACGGCGAAAACCACGTGAAGTATGATTCCCGCACCTGGTTCATTGATGAAAACGGCAAGCCAGCGGGCGCTTCCCGGCGCGAAACCGGCTACCTGCGCATCGACAACAAGGATGCCATGGAGCTGACGTATACCTCTTCTGACGGCATCGTTGAGATTATGTACGGACAGCCACACAATGAGCGTTCTTGGGAGCTGCAATCTGCTTCCACCATGGTCACCGAGACCGGACCGAAAACACTGGGCCCTGGTAAGCGTTTGTACGGCCTGATGCCGAATAATGACCTGGGTTGGGTCGACGAGCGAGTCACCGACGGCGAGCTAGCACCGTATATGTCGGCGCAGCTGCAGCGCGTGGCCGGTTAACGGACGGCCCTGATCGGCCCTGATCGGCCCTGATCGGTCGCTGCTGCAGCAACTGCTGCAGCAACTGCTGCAACTGCGACTGCTAGAGGCTGAGCGCTTGTTCGATCAGTGCGCGGATTTCTGCGTGATTTTCTGGGGCCGGTAGCTCTACGACGTCGGCATCGCCACCAGTTGCCTCAAGCCCGCCCAAGCTGGTCACTCGCGCGGCGATCCGCACCGAGGAAATCAACCACACCGATTCCGCCTGGTACAGCTCCCCTGCTGTAACCGGGCGGTTTTCGCATCTCCAGCCACGGGCTGCCGCATACTCGAATAGAGCATCGACCGTGGTACCCGCCAGCACATCTCCCGCAGGGGTAGCCAAGCGGCGCTTGCCGACGCCGTCGTCATCCCGGAGCACCAGCACCACCGTGGAGGTCGCGCCTTCTAGCACGCGGGCTTCGCGTTCCGACGAACCGATGGCGGGTTCCACGAAGATCACGTCATCAAAGCCGCGCGCTTGCCGTAGCGCAGACATCGTGGCCGCATAGTTCACGGTTTTCGCCCCCACCGTCGTCGTCCAGCCGCGCGGGACCAATTGTGCGCGCACTCCCTCGCGGCGCTGGCGCAGCACAGATTCGGTTACCGGGGCGATCACCAGCCAGGCGGTTGGTTGCATCCCAGGTGCAGCAACAGATTGCCTCCCGCGGGAATAGGTCCAGGTGCATTTCGCATCGACACCGCCGATATCAACACCGCTGGCGTCGGCAAGCGCCCCTGCCCGCTGCCCTGCCTCAGCGAGGTGCTGTTGCCAATCAGTAACCGCCACCGTTGTCGCGCGTGCCCAGAGCTCACGTTCCGGTACCGGCAATTCCAAGCGCTGCGCAGAACGCTGCAGGCGGGCCAGGTGTCGCTGCAGATTCGCCGCACGTCCAGCACGCACCAGCACAGACTCAAAAACAGCTTCACCCCTGGTCACCGCGGCATCGTCCCAGAAGACCACCGGTTGTGCTGGATCATGGCGGCGGAAAGTACCCGCACCCACGTCAAGGGTATAGACCACCGGTGTCAACGGCGTTGCTGGAGATTGCTCACACATGTCATGGATTATGCCAAGGATCTAGCGCTACCATGGTGGTGTGACTACGCATTACCGTTCTGTACTGCTGAACCGTCCGGATGCCATGGCTTATCAGGAGGATCCACCACACCCGGATGTCACCGGTGTGGCCTGGCATTACGGTGAGCCGCTGAGCGAACAGCGCGCCATTGAATCCACCGGCGCCATCGTGGATCGTTCCCACCGCCGCGTGTTGAAAGTATCCGGCCCGGAAGCCGCCGCGTTTTTGCATAATTTGCTTTCGCAAAAACTGGACGACGTTTCCGCTGGTTGGTCCGGGTCCGCATTGGATTTGGATACGCAGGGGCGCATTCTGCACACCATGGATATCGCGGTGACCACCGAAGCAGAGGCTCA
The DNA here is from genome assembly GCF_058182015.1 of Corynebacterium sp. LaCa_70. Taxonomy (NCBI): domain Bacteria; kingdom Bacillati; phylum Actinomycetota; class Actinomycetes; order Mycobacteriales; family Corynebacteriaceae; genus Corynebacterium; species Corynebacterium sp. LaCa_70. Next base: position 444,817 of record NZ_CP190914.1, on the reverse strand, counting down.
CGCTACCACTGACACTGACACTGAATCCGCCGAGACCGCTGAATCCGATGCGTCTGCGCGGTCTGCGGGATTGGTTTTTTACCTCGACTGCGAAGCCAGCCAGTTCGACTCCCTGCGGGATTTCTTGCAGAAGATGATCTTCTGGTCGCAAGTGACCATTGAGGAAGCCGACCTGGCAATCATCACCGTGCTCGGCGGCCCGGTGGATATCGAACTGCCTTCGCAGACGCTATATTCGCGCACGGTTTCGACGAAAAATTCTGGCGGCGCGGGGCTCGGTTCGACCGCAAGCACACAACCAACCACTGGTTTGTGGGAAACCAACCGCACAGATCTCGCGGTACCGCGGGAGCAGCTGGAAGCAGCCGTCGAGAAACTCGAGAGTGCTGGACTGCAGCTTATCGGGCTGATGGCTTATACCGCCGAGCGAGTCAAAGCACTCGAGCCAGAGGCAATTGATCTGGATGAAAAATCCATCCCGCATGAGATTCCGCATTGGATTGGGCGCGGGGAACGCATCGGTGCCGTGCACCTGGAAAAGGGATGTTACCGCGGACAAGAAACCGTCGCGCGCGTAGAAAATTTGGGTCGCAGCCCGCGGCTGGTGGTTTTGCTGCACTTGGATGGTTCGGCTCCGACGATGCCGAGCCCGGGTGCGGAGATTCAGGCGAAGGGTCGACGCGTCGGCACGCTCGGCACCGTGATTGATGATTGCGACTATGGACCGATCGCACTCGGCATCGTGAAACGCTCCGCGCTGGATGCAGGACAAGTCAACATTGGTGATGTCGCTGCAAGTATTGATGCGGAATCTATCCCGGTAGAAGAAGGCGAAAAGGCTGGTAGGGCGGCTATTAACAAGTTGCGCGGACGTTAGTTTTCCCCCGGTGCAGAATTTTTTGCGGTTTTGCTCTATCCTGTAACACAGGACGAATAGAAAAGCAGATGGGGCATCCGAATTCCCTGGATTGCCCTTAACCCAAAGGGGGTCATGGCTATGGGTCGAGGACGCCAGAAGGCAAAGCAGACTAAAGTTGCCCGGGAGCTGAAGTACAACTCCCCAGCAATGGATCTGGACTCGCTCCAGAAAGAGCTCGCTTCTCAACCGCCGGGACGCGGTTGGTCTGAGGACTCCGACGACGAGTACGACTCTGACTACCGCGAAGACTAATCGCTGGGCCCATTGTGCGTACCACGCATATTGGGCTTAATATTTGAGTTTTACCCCGCTACCCTTTCCGGCCGCTACAGTTTCCGCTGTAGATTCCGGTAAGGGTAGTTTTTGCGTGTGCTAGACGGCGGGGGCTATCCCCCGCAGGGGTTAGAACCACTAGAGCTGTGGCTTAGAACTGTGGGTGCTCGCCGTGCATGACGACGCGTGGCTCACCCTGTTCTGCAGCACGAACCGTGCCCAGTTCCCAGGCGTCGATGTGGCGCGCGGTAAGTACGGCGAGTGCGCGGTCGCGGTCTTCTGGTGCGACGACGGCGATCATGCCCACGCCCATGTTGAAGGTTTCTTCCATGGCATCGAGGCTGACGTTGCCGGTTTCGGAAATCTTTTTGAAGATCGGCCCCGGTGTCCAGGTGGTGCGGTACACATCAGCGGCCAAGCCTTCTGGGATGACGCGCTCCAGGTTTTTCGCCAAACCACCGCCGGTGACGTGGCAGAATACCGATACCGAACATTCCGACATCAGTTCCAGGCAGTCTTTGGCGTAAATGCGAGTCGGTTCCAGTAGTTCTTCGCCCAAGGTACGGCCGAATTCTTCTACGTGCCCATCAAGTGGCAGATTAGCCTGCTCTAGCAGGACGTGGCGCGCCAGTGAGTAGCCGTTAGAATGCAGACCGGACGAGGCCATGGCGATCACGACGTCGTCTTCGTTCACCTTTTCTGGCCCCAGAACGTCGTCGGCTTCAACAACACCGACGGCAGTGGCGGAAACGTCATAATCATTTTCGCCCATGACGCCGGGGTGTTCGGCGGTTTCGCCGCCCAACAGTGCGCAGCCAGCGGTGACGCAACCTTCGGCGATGCCGCCAACGATATCGGCCACCTTTTCCGGGTACACCTTGCCAATGGCCAGGTAGTCCTGCAAAAACAGTGGTTCCGCGCCGCAGCAGATGAGGTCATCAACGCACATGGCCACCAGATCAATGCCGATGGTGTCGTGCTTATCCATTGCCTGGGCCACGGCCAGCTTGGTGCCCACGCCATCCGAGCCGGATGCCAACAGCGGCTCGCGGTACTTACCTAATGCGAATAGGCCAGCGAAACCGCCGAGGTCACCGCGGACCTCTGGGCGGGTCGCGCGCTTAGCGTGTGGCTTAATCAGTTCGACGGCCTGCTCGCCAGCTTCGACGCTGACGCCAGCATCGGCATAGGTGGGGGAATCCGGCTGCGATCCAGCCTGGGAAGAATTCGTCATAATCTCAATCTATCCTTTTATTGGGTGTATTCTGCGGAGCAATGCAGCGCCGCAGCAAACAGTCTGGCTACTCAGCACTCTCAGCGCTGTTGAGCAGCGTACGCACGGCGTCGGCATTCGAGTTGCCCTCTGGCAAGCCCAAGGGATAGTTCCCATCAAAGCACGCGGTGCACAGCTGATTTGCTGGCTGCTCGGTGGCAGCAACCATCTCATCAATAGAGACAAAGCCCAATGTATCCGCGCCGATGGCGTTGCGGATGGTTTCTGTCATGCCTTCCAGGGAATCATCACCGCCGATATTCGCAATCAGTTCCGCAGGAGTGGCGAAGTCAATGCCGTAGAAGCATGGCCACTTCACCGGCGGCGAGGCGATACGCACGTGGACCTCCGCCGCGCCGGCTTCCCGCAACATCTTGATCAGCGCGCGCTGGGTATTACCGCGCACAATCGAGTCATCCACAACTACAAGACGCTGGCCTTCGATGACTTCACGCAGCGGATTCAGCTTCAACCGAATGCCCAACTGGCGCAAAGTCTGCGTTGGCTGAATGAAAGTACGCTGCACATAGGCGTTTTTCACCAAACCCTGACCAAACGGGATGCCGGATTCCCGGGCATAGCCCACCGCGGCCGGGGTGCCGGATTCTGGTACCGGAATCACCAAATCACCGTCGGCAGGATGCGTCTGTGCCAGGCGTTTGCCGATCTCCAGGCGCGTCGCGTTCACATTACGGCCCCGAATCGTGGAATCCGGGCGCGCCAAGTAGACGTATTCGAACACACAGCCCTTGTGCTTGGTTTCTGCGAAACGTTGGGTACGCAAGCCGGCTTCGTCAATCGCGATCAACTCACCCGGCTCAATTTCGCGGATGAATTGCGCGCCAACAATATCTAATGCACACGTTTCTGAAGCCACGACCCAGCCGCGCTCCAGGCGCCCCAGCACCAACGGGCGTACACCATGCGGATCACGCGCCGCATAGAGAGTATTGCCATCGGTAAACGTCAACGAAAACGCGCCCTGCACATGTGGCAACAGGCGCGCAGCGGAATCCAAAATGGAATTATCGTCACCGACGCCGTCGGCAAGCAGAGCGGACATCACGGCAGTATCCGAAGACGTATCGCCCTCGGTAATCAATCCGCGCTCTTCGGCCATGCTGCGCAGTTCCAAATAATTAGTGAGGTTGCCGTTGTGAGCCAATGCGACATCTTGGCCGTGCTTGGAAGTGCCGAACATCGGCTGCACGTTGGCCCATTCCTTGCCACCGGCCGTGGAATAACGGTTGTGCCCGATAGCAACATCGCCCTGCAATGATTCAAGCAAGGATTCATCAAAAACATTCGAGACCAAGCCCATGTCTTTAAACACGAGCAAGCCATCTTCCCCACCGACGGCCATACCAGCGGCTTCTTGGCCACGGTGCTGGATGGCGTAGAGGCCAAAGTAGGTTAGCTTCGAGACTTCTTGGCCCGGCGCCCATACTCCGAATACGCCGCATTCTTCGCGTGGTTCGGTTTCGCCGTGATCGTCGAAATCATTGTGCTCAGCATGGTCAGTAAACGTGTTGGCTACCACGCAGTTCATCATAACGGTTGGCGCTATAAACCGCTAACAAGCATTTTTTACGCGCCTACCTCGAGCTCACCTAGCTCCCAGCTAGCGCCGCACTAAAACCTGGCTAGAGCCTGTCTAGAGCCTGATGATGGGCATCCACTGCGCGATTTCACCGGCCCGCGTACCCGACGCCGTCGTGTCTGCCTGAGCCACCAGCGCATCCCAGCTGCCGTGGCCTGTGGCCAAACGCAACCAGGCATGCGGGCTGGCTTCCACCACATTGGGCGGCACTCCCCTAGTATGCCGGGGGCCCTCAATACACTGCACCGCCACAAACGGTGGTACCCGCAGTTCGACGCTATGCCCGGGCGCATCGGCGGCGAGTAGACGCGCGGTGTAGCGCACGGCGTCGGCAAGCTGAGAACGACTCGGTTGCGCAATGCCGGCCGCACGTGCACCCTCGGGGGAATCGGCTGCGATCCAATCCGCAATAGCGAGGACTGCCGCGCGAGCTTTGGCAGGGTCAGGTTTTTTCACAGAGTTTGACCTCAAAATCTTTTTTAAGAGCTCCACACTGGCAATAACTGCCAGTCTTCGGGAAAGCCCATGTCCTTTTCAGGGCTACGCACTCGCCACGATGATCCACACCGCCACCAGGTGGAAAATCGCCGCGATGATCGTCGCGGTATGGAAGTGCTCGTGATAGCCATAAATCCGTGCGTTACGGCCCGGCCATTTCAAACCATAAGCCACCGCGCCGACGGTATACACCACGCCACCAGCCAAAAGCAGCCACACGACGGCAGGTCCGGCGTTGGTCCACAATTCAGATACCAGCGGCACAATCAACCAACCCAGAGTCACGTAAATAGCCACATCAACCCAGCGTGGACGAGAAAGCCAGAAGAATTTCATCACTGCGCTGGTAATCGCTCCGCCCCAGACGATGGCCAAAAGCCACCACGCCTGCGGCAACACAATCAGGCAAAACGGGGTGTAGGTCGCGGCAATGAACACCGCGATCATGGCGTGATCAGCCCGACGCCAAGCCTGCACAGTTTTCTGCTTACCCCACGGGATGCGGTGATACAGCGCAGAGACCGCAAACAGCGCGATCAAACCGCAGCCATAGACGGTAACGCCGAGGGCTTGCCACCATTCCAAGCGCATCCACGAAAACGTCGTGAGCACACTAGCGGCAGCCAGCATAAGGATGGCCGCCGCAGAATGGAACCAACCTCGGGTGGCCGGGCGTGGGCCACGATCAACCATGAAGAAGGTGCGCTGGACCAGGCCTTCCCGGTCATGGCTTTGCCAGTCTTGATTTCCCCGGTCATGACTGTCCTGGTTCACAGCGTGTGAGACAGACGAGGCATTGTTTTTCACGTCCCTTATTTTAGACGAGTTTGAGACGAGAAAAATCCCGCCGCGGAAGGTCCACACAGTTTCTGCAGAACACAATCCGTGGCGGGAATGCCGAGCTCTAATGAAATGCGGAGCGCTAGCTCTTAGTCAAGAACAGAGTTTGCTCCGGTGGCATTACCAAACAAACCAGGCAGCGTTGCCGCCCAGACTTCGCGCAACTCGTCGACACCAACGCTCAGGCCTTCGGCGACCTTGATGGTGTGCTCTTCGGTAGTAGCACCGATTTCCGCAGCTGGAACACCAGCCTGCTTGGCCGCTGCCAGGGTGGCCTCCACATCGTTGGTGGCTACCAGGATGCGCGACGCCGACTCCGAGAACAGAGCCGTGGTGGCATCAGCGTGCACAGCGGACAAATCCACCTGCGCGCCGACGCCGGCATCGAAGCACATCTCGGCCAGCGACTGGCCCAATCCGCCCTCAGACAGGTCATGCGCTGCGGTGATACCAGCGGCCTCGCCAGCAGTCAGCACGGCAGCCAGGCGCTCTTCGTTAGCCAGATCCACCTGCGGTGGCAGACCGTTCAAACCGGCACCGGTGACTTGCTGCCAGATGGAACCGCCGAATTCTTCCTTGGTCTCACCCAGCAGCACCAGCTTCTGGCCGGCTTCCGGACGGTGCCCAATCGCCTTGCGCACATCTTCAAACACGCCAAGTACGCCCACCACGGGTGTTGGCAAGATGGGTTCCTCGCCGGTCTGGTTGTAGAAGGAGACGTTACCGCCAGATACTGGCAGCTTCAGCTCCACGGCGCCGTCGGCAAGACCGTGCACGGCCTCGCGGAATTGCCACATCACATCGGTGTTTTCTGGGGAACCAAAGTTCAGGCAGTTGGTGATCGCTACCGGCGTGGCACCCTTGGCCACGACGTTGCGGTAGGCCTCTGCCAGCGCCAGGCGCGCGCCCATGTTCGGGTCCAGCTTGGTGTAGCGGCCGGAGCAGTCCGCGGACACGGCCACGCCGCGGTGGGTGTCTTCGTCGATGCGCAACACGCCAGCATCCGAGTGCAATGCATCCACGGTGTTGCCTCGCACGTAACGGTCGTATTGCTCGGTGATGAAATCGCGCGAGCACAACGCTGGTGAGGCCAGCATCTTCTTCCAGGCCGCCAACAAGTCGGCACCGGCTGGCTTGTCGACGCCGCGGAACTGCTGCAGCTCATCCTGCCATTCCGGGCGGGCATATGGGCGCTCGTACACCGGACCTTCATCGGCCATGGTATAAGCCGGAGCATCCACGACAACCTCGCCACCGTGGCGGATCACCAGGTGCTTGCCGTCGACAACCTCGCCGATTTCGGCACAGGTGACATCCCACTTCGCACAAATTTCGCGGAAGCGCTCCACGTTTTCTGGTGCCACGACCGCGCACATGCGCTCCTGGGATTCCGAGGCCAGGATCTCTGCGGCAGTCATGTTTTCTGCGCGCAGCGGCACCGCATCCAGGTTGACTTCCATGCCGCCGTCACCGGCAGCGGCCAGCTCAGAGGTAGCACAGGCCAGGCCCGCACCGCCCAAGTCTTGGATGCCGACGACGGTGCCCGCGTGGTAAAGCTCCAGGCAGCATTCGATCAACACTTTTTCTGCAAACGGGTCGCCGACCTGCACGGCAGGCAGCTTGCGCTCTGCGCCATCGTCGAAGGATTCCGAAGCCAGCACGGACACGCCACCGATGCCATCCAGGCCGGTGCGCGAACCAAACAGCATCACCTTGTTGCCCTTGCCGGAAGCGAAAGCCAACTTCAGGTCTTCCACCTTCAGCTTGCCGACGCACAGCGCGTTGACCAGCGGGTTGGCCGCATAGGATTCATCAAAGACGGTCTCGCCACCGATATTCGGCAAGCCCAAAGAATTGCCATAACCGCCGATGCCATGCACCACGCCAGGCAACACGCGGGAAGTATCCGGTGCTTCTGCAGGGCCAAAACGCAGCTGGTCCATCACGGCAATCGGGCGTGCGCCCATCGCCATGATGTCGCGGACGATGCCGCCGACACCGGTCGCAGCGCCCTGGTACGGCTCCACATACGACGGGTGATTGTGGGATTCCACGCGGAAGGTCACCGCGTTACCGTCCCCGATATCCACCACACCGGCGTTTTCGCCAATACCGGCGAGGATCTTTTCCGACATCTGCTCGGTCATGGTCTCACCGAAGTAGCGCAGGTGCGCCTTGGAGGATTTATACGAGCAGTGCTCCGACCACATGACCGAATACATGATCAGCTCGGCATCGGTGGGGCGACGGCCGAGGATTTCTTTAATGCGCGCGTATTCGTCGTCTTTTAGCCCCAGTGCGGCATAGGGTTGTTCCTGGTCAGGGTTGAGCTGGGCTTGTTCGACGGTATCGTTGGCGACTTTTTTCGCAGCAGCGTCATTGGCGACGTGAGCCATGGGTGTATCTCCTTAGAGCTTCTCGGCGCTCAAAGCGTTGAGTGCGGAACGGAAAATGCCCAGGCCGTCGACAGAAGGCCCAGTCAAAGCTTCAACAGCATGCTCCGGGTGCGGCATCAAGCCGACGACGTTGCCGGCCTCATTGGTGATGCCCGCAATGGAGTTAATCGAGCCGTTGAAGTTGTCGGTGTAGCGGAAGACGACGCGGCCTTCTTCTTCCAACTGCTCAATGGTGGCAGCGTCGGCTTGGAAGCGGCCTTCGCCGTGCTTGGCTGGGATCAGGATCTTCTGCCCCTGCTCGTATTCGCTCGTCCACGCAGTATTAGCGTTCGCTACTTCCAGGTAGGTGTCCACGCAGTGAAAGTGCAGGTGCTGGTTGCGGGTCAGCGCGCCTGGCAGCAAGCCAGATTCGGTCAAAATCTGAAAGCCGTTGCAGATACCGAGCGTCGGCATGCCCTCGCGCGCGGCTGGGATCACGGCCTGCATGACTGGCGACAACGCAGAAATCGCGCCAGAACGTAGGTAGTCGCCGTAGCTGAATCCACCGGGGACGATGACGCCGTCGACGTTGTGCAGGCTGTTGTCGTCGTGCCACAGCTCCACCACGTTGGCACCGGCTAAGCGGGCGGCGCGGGCAGCGTCGACGTCATCAAGCGAACCCGGGAAGGTAATGACACCGATGGTTGGGCTCATTAACGCTCACCCCGGGTGTTATTCGCATCATCCTGCGCAACGTCGCGTTCTTCGATGACGATCTCAAAATCTTCAATCACCGTGTTGGCCAGGAGTTTTTCTGCCACGGCCTGGATTTCGGTTTCGGTAACGGTCTCGTCGACATCGAGTTCAAAACGCTTACCCTGGCGCACCTGGCTGGCACCCGTCACACCGATGCGGCCCAGGGCCTGCAACACGGCTTTGCCTTGCGGGTCGAGGATCTCGGGCTTGGGCATGACATTGACTACGACTCTGGGCATTGCACTTCCTTTAGCGACTCGGAGTGTGGGCGTGCCACGGCGTGTGGGCGTGCCACCGTTTTCGTTGCCAGTCTAGCGTGAACACACAAATCACTGGAGACTGGGCCGCCAACGCCTGCGCTCCGGCTTCGGTTCATCACGCTGTAATTCCGCGACGCACAGCGCAATCACCGCACCCACCAGAATGATCAGCGCAGACCACGGGAACCACAGATCAGAATCGCTTGCTGCCAGCGGCGGGAAAGCAAAAAATGCCAGCAGCGGAGCAGCATAAATAATCCGGCCCTGCCCGCGAGCAACTACTCCCAGCAGTGGCATGATCGCAATGAGCGTGTAATGGTCCCACAAGATGCCGCTGGTAGCCGTTAGCGTCGTAAAGATGCCCACGGTGGCAATTTTCCACGGCTCGTGCGAACGCCACGCGGCAGAGACCACCACAGCCACTAAGGCGATGGTGAGTACGCGTGGCACCAGGCTGGTGACCAAAGGTGGGTCGTTGATGATGGCAACAAGCAAGCTGTCGTCGTCGACAAGATGGGTGCTGATCTGTGACGCAAAAGCACCATTAACCGGGGCCACCAATGCAGCAGCATTGATTTCTTGTAGGGTCTGGCGCCACGTCATAAACACATCCCAGCCGGCTATCACGATGGAATACGCGACCGCGACCATGCCAACCGCCATCGCCACCAACCCAGCCTTGCGCGCGCGTGGGAAAAACAGACAAATCAACACCACGATCACCGGGGTCAATTTGATCGAGGCCACCACCCCTAGTGCTAGACCGGCACGCACCGGGTGCACTTGGACGGCTGCTAGCCCATACGCGACACCGGCGAAAATCAGCGGGCTAGTTTGCCCGAGATACAACGATGATTGAAAAGCTGCCGAGACCCACCCCAGAAGAATGCCCGCCAGCAGCACCACCATGGGGATTTCTTCTGTAAACCAGAAAAACCACGCGGAAGCCAACAACACCACCAGCGCCCAACCGGAAGCCACCGTCAACAGCAACACCGAGGTATCAAAACTCATGATGCGCACGGCCACGCTCATGACATCGGCGACGAAAGGAACGTGCACGAATGGGTGCGGAAACGACGAGACATCCGAGGCGGCAATGGTCTCAAACCACACCTCGCCTTGCGGTAGCGCGAAGTCACGCTCATCGATGTTGTACAGGTGCTCACGATTACCATCGCGCACCAATAGCCCGGCGATCCACAGCGAGCCCCAGTCGCTCGAGTTGAGTTTTCCTGCGGTGATCACCGTGATAATCAGGCCGAAAAGCAGGCCCAACGCGTGGTGATACCAGCGCAGCACGGTATTCGGTGCTTCCGGAATGCGGTGGCGCGCACGGCGCGGGGCTGGGCGTGTAGCCGGGCCTGTAGCTGGGTATGTAGCCGGGCCTGTAACCGGGCGCGATTCCGACGGGTGGTTGGGCATAGTTATTCTGTGATCCCGGTGGCTTTGTTGATCGTCCACGCGTATTCGAACGCGGTCTGCTTCCACTTGCCGTAGCGTCCGGAGACTCCCCCGTGGCCAGCTGCCATCTCGGTTTGCAGCAAAAACTCGCCGCCACCGGCAATCTCGCGCAGCTTCGCGATCCACTTCGCCGGTTCCACGTACAACACGCGAGTGTCATTCAGCGAGGTCACCGCCAAGATATCCGGGTAGCGCTGGTCCGTGATGTTCTCATACGGCGCGTAGGAGGCCATGTAGTCGTAATAGTCCGGGTCATGGTACGGATCGCCCCATTCATCCCATTCGACGACGGTCAGCGGCAGCTCCGGTTTCAGCATGGACGTCAGTGGGTCGACGAACGGCACGATCGCAGCAATCCCAGCGAAGCGGTCCGGGGCCATGTTGGCGATCGCGCCCATGAGCATGCCGCCGGCTGAGCCGCCTTCGGCCACCATCGTCTCTGGGGCAGAAAGCCCGCGCGCCACCAAGTCGTCGGCCACGTCAATGAAATCGAAGAAAGTGTTTTTCTTCTTATCCATCTTGCCGTTGTCATACCAGCCACGGCCCATTTCCCCACCACCGCGCACGTGCGCGATAGCGAAGATCATGCCGCGGTCCAGCAGCGATAGCCGGGAGATGGAAAAGCCCGGGTCCGTGCTGGATTCATACGAGCCGTAGCCGTACAGCAAGGTTGGTGTCGGTGTGCTGGTGTCCAGGTCTGCGTGGTGGATAATCGAGACTGGGATCTCGGTGCCGTCGCGTGCGGTCGTCCACAAGCGGTACGCGGTGTAATTGCTGGCATCGTAGCCACCGAGGACTTCTTGGCGTTTCAGCAGCGTGAACACGCCGGTGGCGGGGCGGTAATCATACAAGTGCGCCGGTTGCGTGAACGAGGTATAGCCCAGGCGGATCACCGGTGCGTCCCATTCCGGGTTACCGGAGACACCGACGGTGAACAGTTCTTCGTCGAATTCGATTTCTTCGAAGCGGCCCCAGTCACCGGTGGCGTCGGTGATCGAATCCAGCATCATGATTGCCGCGCGTGGGATGGCGCCGCGTCGGTACGAAAGCACCAAAAAGTCGCGGTAGGCGTCGACGTCTTCGAGGCGCACTTCCTCATCGTGGGCGAGCAGAACCGGCAATTCGCGCAGGCCAGGCAGGGCGCTTGTCGACGCCGAGCCAGCGCCGTTACCAGCACCACAGCCTTCGGGCACCGGCACGGTGGAAACGGCAAAGTTCGCGCCCGCGGTGTTGTGTGTGACGATCCAATAATCCGCACCTGCCACCACGGCGTGATCAACTTCGTATTCCACGCCTGGTTCCCGAGCCCACAGGCATTCAAATTCACCTTCTGGGTTGTTGTAGTCCAAAACCCAGACCTCGGAGGTAATCTTCGATGAGGTGATGATCATCAGGTACTTCTCGGAGCGCGTGGCGCCGACCCCGACGTTGTAGCGCTCATCTTTTTCTTGGAAAACCAGCACGTCTTCCGACTGCGGCGTGCCAATGCGGTGGCGCCACACGGTATCGGGGCGCCAGGCTTCGTCGACACGCTGGTAGAAGATGTAGTCCTCGCCTACCCAGCTGGCGCCATAAAAGATGCCGGTGAGTTCATCGGGCAGATATTCGCCGGTCTGCAGGTCTTTCACGTACAGGTGAAAGCGCTCGTCGCCGGCGGTGTCGACGGAATATGCCAGGTAGCGCCCACTGGTGGTCACCGTGGATGCACCCAGGGAGAAAAATTCGTGGCCCTCAGCCAGCGCGTTCAGGTCCAGCACAATCTCTTCGCCGGGAACCGGCCCGTCGTCCGGGATGCTCGGTGGAGTCCACGGATCAGTGCCTTCTTCGACCGGGATGCGGCAGGAATAGCCGTAGTCTTTGCCCTCTTCGGTGCGCCCGTAGTACCAATAATCGCCCGCGCGCGTAGGCACGGACATGTCGGTTTGTTTGATGCGCGAGGTGATCTCGGAATAAATATTGTCCCGCAGGCCGGTCAGGTGTTCGGTCTGCGCGTCCGTATAGGCGTTTTCCGCCTGCAGGTAAGCAAGCGTTTCTTCTGCTTCTTTATCACGCAACCACTCGTAGTTATCCACGAAATCCCGGCCATGGAAACTGCGGGTGACCGGGTGTTTTTTCGCCTGTGGCGGCTGCGCGGGTGCTGGGGTGTACGGAACGGTAGAACCAGAATTATCCATACCGTCACATGATACTGGTTTTCGTGCACCCGCTAGCCGGGGTGCTTGCCGACGCTTAGCCGCCCAGCCAATCGCTGAAGTTGGCGCCGCTCAGGCGCTCGTAGGCCTCGATATAGCGTGCCCGGGTTGCTGCCACGACGTCGTCGGGAAGCGTCGGCGGGGTGGTCTCGCCATCCCAGCCGGATTCGTTGCTGGTGAGCCAGTTGCGCACGTATTGTTTGTCGAAGCTTGGCTGCACCTGGCCTTCCTGGTAGGAATCGGCGGGCCAGTAGCGGGAAGAATCCGGGGTGAGCACTTCGTCGCCGAGTACGAGCTGGCCGTCGGCATCCAGGCCAAATTCAAACTTGGTATCGGCCAGGATGATGCCGCGCTCGGCGGCCAATTCCTGCGCGCAGGCGAAAATATCCACGGTGGCGCGACGCAACTGTTCGGCGCGCTGCGTGCCCAAAGACTCGGCAACCACATCGAAACTGACGTTTTCGTCGTGCTCGCCCTGTTCCGCCTTTGTTGCCGGGGTGAAAATCGGGCTCTCCAGTTTGGAAGCTTCCACCAGGCCGTCGGGAAGCGCTACCCCGCACACCTCGCCCGTGCGCTTGTATTCCTTCAGCCCGGAGCCCGTCAGATAACCGCGGGCGACGCACTCGAAAGGCAGCATGTTCAGCTCGTGGCAGACCATCGCGCGGCCCAACACAGATTCCGGGATGCGCTCGTCGTCCAGCGGGCCCGCTAAGTGGTTGCGCACGCCCATGCGCTGGGCTAATTCCTCGAAAAAGTATGCGGAAATCGCGGTTAATACCCGGCCTTTATCCGGAATGGCGGGTTCCAAGGCGTAGTCGTAGGCAGAGATCCTATCCGAAGCGACGATCAACAGCGTGGAATCGTCAATACGGTAAATATCGCGGACTTTGCCGGTGGCAATCGGGGTATACGCAGACAGTTCTGGTCGCGTGGTCATATGGGTTTACGGCCTTCCTGGAAATCGGGTGCGTGGGTGCTCGGTGTAGCTTAGAGAATCTCGCCTGGACGGTAATTCGCCGCACCTGGGTGCTCATTGCGCAGCGTGGTCACCCGCGCCAGAACGCGCTTGACCTGGGATTCCGCCGCACCGATGAAGGCGTGCTTATCTGCCAGTGCCTCGTCCAAGGCCTGCTTGTCCAGCGGCAAAGCGTCGTCAGCCGCCAAGCGCTCCACCAGGTCTTGGTCCGCACCGTTTTCACGCATGTTTAGCGCCACGGCGACGGCGTGTTTTTTGATGATCTCGTGGGCGGTCTCACGGCCCACCCCAGCGCGCACGGCCGCCATGAGGATGCGGGTGGTGGCCAAAAATGGCAGGTAGCGTTCCAATTCGCGGTCGATCATGGCCGGGAAGGCGCCGAATTCATCCAATACCGTCAGGAAGGTTTCGATCATGCCGTCGATGGCGAAGAACGCGTCCGGCAGCGCAACGCGGCGCACCACGGAACACGAGACATCGCCTTCGTTCCACTGGGTACCGGCGAGGTCGCTGACCATAGTCAGGTAGCCGCGCAGCACTACTTGCAGACCGGAAACCCGCTCGCAGGAGCGCGCGTTCATCTTGTGCGGCATGGCGGAAGAGCCCACCTGACCTTCTTTGAAACCTTCGGTGACCACCTCATTGCCGGCCATCAGGCGGATCGTCGTAGCCAGCGAGGACGGCCCGGCGCCCAACTGCACCAGGGCAGAGACGGCATCGAAGTCCAGGCTGCGTGGGTAGACCTGCCCGACGGAGTGGAACAGGTGCGCAAAGCCCAAGTAGTCTGCGATCTCGGTTTCCAGGCTGGCGAGCTTATCGTGCGAACCGCCAAGCAGATCCAGCATGTCCTGGCTGGTGCCCATGGGGCCTTTGATGCCGCGCAGTGGGTAGCGGGTGAGCAATTCATTAATGCGGTCAATGGCCAGCAGGATTTCTTCCGCAGCGCTGGCAAAGCGCTTACCCAACGTGGTGGCTTGCGCTGCGACGTTGTGGGAGCGGCCGGCCATCACCAGCGACTGGTAATTCGCGGCATGCTCGCTCACGCGGGAAACCACCGCGATGGCTTTGTCGCGGATGATCTGCAACGAACTATAAACCTGCAGCTGCTCGACGTTTTCCGTCAGATCGCGCGAGGTCATGCCCTTGTGGATGTGCTCGTGGCCAGCCAACGCGTTGAATTCTTCGATGCGGGCTTTAACATCGTGTCGGGTGGAACGCTCGCGCTCGGCGATGGATTCCAGGTCTACCTGGTCAATGACTTTCTCATAATCCGCGATGATGTCTGCAGGAATATCAATACCCAGGGAACGCTGGGCCCGCATCACGGCAATCCACAGCTGCCGCTCGTAGATCACCTTATTGTGCGGGCTCCACAGATTCACCAGGTCCGCAGAACCATAACGGGTAGCGAGGACATTACTCATCGGCATTTTTTGTTGCGTCACACCGTGTATTATCACACGAATTTCGCCACAGCGTAAACGCTAAATGCTGATTTCTCCCCGCGCAGCCTTGGCACCAATATCGCGACGGTAGAAACCACCGGCCAACTGGATGCCCCCGATGGTCTCGTAGGCGGCCTCACGGGCAGCGTCCAGGTCTGCCCCCTTGCCAATCACATTGAGCACGCGGCCGCCGTTGGAATAGTATTCGCCGGTCTCGCGGCTAGTGCCGCCGTGCAGAATCTTTTCTGGGTTCTCAATATCATCCGAGACAATGCGGTCACCCTTGCGCGGGCTGGCCGGGTAGCCGGAGGCGGCCAAGACCACGGTGACGGCCGAGCCTTCTTCCCATTCCAGTGGTTCCAACTCGCCCAAGGTGCCATTCGCGCAGGCGGCGAGTGCTGGGGCCAGTGGTGATTTCAGCAGTGAGAGCACCGCCTGGGTTTCCGGGTCGCCAAAACGGCAGTTGAATTCCACTACCGCCGGGCCGTCTTCGCCCCAGGCCAGACCGGCGTACAGCAGGCCGGAGTAGGCGGATCCGCGTGCGGCTAATTCCTTGGCTACGGGGCGACAGACCTCATCAACGATGCGCTGGACACCATCATCGGGCAGCCACGGCAGCGGAGTGTAGGCGCCCATGCCGCCGGTGTTGGGGCCTTCGTCGTCGTCATAAGCGCGCTTGTGGTCTTGGGCAGGCAGCAGCGGAACCACATCTTCGCCGTCGACCAGGCAGAACAGAGAAATCTCTGGGCCGGACAAAAACGATTCCAGCAGCACCGGGTTGCCGCCTTCGTGCACGGCATGGATGTGAGCGACGGCTTCGTCGTAATCCTGGGTGACAACCACGCCCTTGCCACCGGCCAGGCCGTCATCCTTGACGACGTACCGTGGGCCGAAATTCTGCAGCACCTGGGCAATCTCGTCATCGCTGGCACCGGGTTGGATCTGCTCGGCGCGCGCGGTCGCCACACCGGCAGCGGCCATCACATCTTTGGCGAAAGCCTTGGAGCCTTCGATACGGGCAGCGTCTTTGTTTGGGCCAAATACTGCAAAACCGGCCGCGCGCAAGGCATCGGCCACACCCGCAACCAGGGGTGCTTCTGGGCCAATGACCACCAGTTCTGCGTGCAGTTCCTGCGCCAAAGCCACCATGGCTTCGGCGTCGTCGGCGCTGCCAGCGTCGGTATGCCGGGTAGCTAGGGTTTCCATGCCCGGGTTGCCTGGGCAGACGTGCAGTTCGTGGGTATCACGGCTATCACGGGAAAGGCCCTGCAGTAGGGCATGTTCGCGGCCGCCAGTTCCGAGTACGAGAATACGCATGGCCCATATTCTATATGGCTGCTCTCACTCGTTGAGAGTGGTCACCGAGAGTGGTCACCGAGCTTAGTCACGGAGGCTGCACTGGGAACGTGCCGGGTAATAAGGCACCGGATCCCGGTAGTGTGGTGGCATGAGCACTGTATTTAGCAAAGTTATTAATGGGGAATTGCCCGGCCGTTTTGTTTACCGCAGCCCTGACGTGGTGGCGTTTTTGAGCATTGAGCCGCTCGCTTATGGCCACGTTCTGGTCGTGCCAGTCGACGAGGTGGATAAGTGGACAGATATTGCCCCAGAGCTGTGGGCACGGCTGAACGCTGTGGCTTTTGAAGTGGGCAACGCTGTGATTGAGGCTTTCGACGCACCACGCGCTGGCAATGTCATTGCCGGTTTTGAAGTACCGCACGCCCACATTCACGTCTTCCCCGCCCACAGCATGGATGATTTCAATTTCGCGAATGTCATCCCAGCTGATCAGACCGATGATACCCAGATGGATGAGGCCGCCAACAAGTTGCGCGCCGCCCTGGGCACCGATGAGGACGGCAACAAAATTTAGTTTTTATCGCCGTGGTCTTTGGTGCCGGCGTCATAGTCGCCCTCAGCTTCGTGGGCTGAGGCGCGCTCGTCGGCATACTCCTCGGTAAATTCGTCGCTATACGCGTCAGCGTCGTATTCTTCGTACGTTTCAGTACTTAGACCCGGTTGTTCGAGAGCCGGGATACACACGGTAAACGTGGAGCCTTCACCCGGCGCGCTGTCGACAGTAATCTCACCGTCGTGCTGGTCGACGAGCGATTTCACGATTGCCAGCCCCAGCCCGGAGCCACCACCGGCACCACGGGCCCGCGAGGGGTCTTCGCGGTAGAAGCGTTCGAAAATTAATCCTGCGACTTCCTCGCTCATGCCGCGGCCGTCGTCAGAGACATCAATGCAAACGTAGTCGGATTTGCGCGCAGCACCGGCTCCGTTGGCACTGTCCGCTCCATCGGCACTGTCGGCACGGGTTTCTTTCCGCAGCGTTAGTGTCACGGAAGCATCCGGGCCACCATGGTTGAGACCGTTGGTGATCAGGTTCAATAACACCTGGTGCAAGCGGTCCGGGTCGCCGGAGACCACCGGAATATCGGTGGTTTTATTATCCACGTCGATGGTGCGTTCGGGGAAAGCCGCGCGCGCCGAACCAACGACCGCGAGCGATAATTCCAGCACGTCCACGGTGCGTTTATCCAAGCGTGAACCTTCTGCACGGGTGAGCGCCAGCAAGTCTTCAACCAGAAGCTTCATGCGTGCGGATTCATCGTCGATGGTGGCGAAAACGTGGTCGACATCGTCGGTCGCGCCCGAACGGTACAGTTCCACGTAGCCGCGCAGCGACGTCAGCGGGGTGCGCAATTCATGCGAGGCATCGCCGACGAAACGACGCATCTGTTCCTCTTTGGATTGCGCGGATTCGATGGAATCCTGCAGGCGCTCCAGCATGATATTCAACGCGGCCGAAAGCTGCCCGACCTCCGTATTCAGCGGCCAATTGGGCACGCGTCGGTCCAGATCGCCCTCGGCAATATCGCTGGCGGTGCGCTGCACAATCTGCAGTGGTTTCAACGTTTGTCTGATCACCGCGAAGGACAGCAGCGCCAAAAATCCCAGCATGAGCAAACTGATCAGCGCTTGCAGCATCGCCAATCCACGCAGGAGTCCGTTTTCTCGCTCCAGGTTCTTGGCGACGATGGTGACCACGCCGTCTTTTTGCGCCGCTATAGCGCGCCATTCTGGCTGTTGGGGCCCGTCAATGCTGGGAACGCTGCGCGGGCCGCCACCGATCACCAGGTTATTGATCTGTGGCAGGGTGTCACGGTCGTTATATACGCGCGAGGAGCCATCCGGGAAGATATGGATGACGGCATAGTCTGTCGGCGGGCTGGCCGAGAGGTTGCCGGAAAACAGCTCGGAGTTTTGCGCCCAGCCGTCCATCGATTGCGTCAGGTCATCATCGACACGCTGGTAGAAGACCTCGCGCATCACGGAATACACCGCGAATGAGCTGGCAAAAAGCCCGAACGCGGAAACCAGGACCGTGAGCACCACCAACCAGGTGCGCAATCGCAGTGGCCGGTGGGTGCGGTAGGCGCGGTAGGAACGGCGTTTGCGCTCCCCCGGTTCGCCCCATCCTGCGACGTCTTCGGCTGATTTCTGCCGCTCAGACTGGGGGCCGGACTGGGCCTCGGGTTCAGGCGCTGCGCTATTCGACTCTTCCATATTTGACGCTGCCATACTTGACGCTGCCGTGCTTCTAACGGCGTGGTTTACGCAGCACGTAGCCCACACCGCGCACGGTGTGAATCAGCGGCATGTCGCCGGTGTCAATCTTGCGGCGCAGGTAAGAAATATAGGATTCGACCACGTTGCCGTCGCCGCCGAAGTCATAGTGCCAGACATTGTCCAGAATCTTTGCCTTGGACAGCACGACTTCTTTGTTGAGCATCAAAAAGCGCAGCAAGTTGAATTCCGTCGGCGACAGCTCAATCAGCTCGCCGCCTTTGGTCACCTCGTGGGTGTCATCATTTAGTGTCAGGTCCGCGTAGGTGATGGAGGATTCTTCGTTGGCGTCTTCTTGCACATTGCCGCGGCGCAGCACGACGCGCAGGCGGGTGATCACTTCTTCCAGGCTGAATGGTTTGGTGATGTAGTCGTCGGCTCCGATGGTCAGGCCATGGATGCGCGATTCGACGCCGTCTTTGGCGGTCAGGTACAGAACCGGGCCTTCCAGGCCTTCGGAGCGCAGTTTTTGCAGCAGCTCGTAGCCGTCCATGCCGGGCATCATGACGTCCAGGATGTAGGCATCCGGACGGAATTCACGGGCCACGCGCAGCGCGTCGGTACCGGAATTGGCGCTGCGTACATCGAAGCCTTGGAACTTCAACGAGACTGTTAATAGCTCAACAATATTGGCTTCATCGTCGACAACGAGGACTTTCACGGGGTCGTTATGTGGGGAGTCATCCATGGTGTTCACTATCTTCTTTCACGGTCTTGATTCGTTCAGGTTTTCTCCAGGCCATTTTTAGTGCGATGAACTTGCACGTAACTGCAGGGGTGCTGGATAGAGTCTGTGAGCCAATTTTAGGGTTCCTGGCGGTTTTTCGCAGCGCGCTGCCCTGACTCCTGAATCACAACTGGACATGGCTCCGGAGCTGGCTTACGTGAGGCATCATCTACTGGTGTTAGGCTGCACCCATGACTGATGACTTATTGATCCGCATGCGCGATGTGCGTAAAGAATATGCGGCGAAATCGGGCACGGTCCATGCCCTGGATGGATTAAACCTGGATGTCGCAGAAGGCACGGTCCGTGGCCTACTTGGGCCCAATGGTGCGGGCAAAACCACCACGGTCAAGGTCTTGACCACGCTAACCCGCCCGACTTCCGGCGAGGTCACCATCGACGGCCTGGATGTGGTGAGCAATGGACACGAGGTGCGCAACCGCATTGGTGTTTCCGGGCAGAATGCCACCATTGACGAGGAGCTCACGGCACGGGAAAACCTCATGCTGGTGGGGCGTTTGTTCCACTTGGGCGATAAGGGTGCCAAAAAGCGTGCCGACGAGCTGCTGGAGATTTTCCACTTGGAGCATGCCGCCGACCGCCCGATCAAGGGCTTTTCTGGTGGTATGCGCCGTCGTGCGGATTTGGCGGCTTCGTTAGTTAATGACCCGCGGATTTTGTTCCTCGACGAGCCCACCACCGGTTTGGACCCGGCCGCGCGTTTGTCTTTGTGGGAAGTTATCAAACAGCGCGTGCGTTCCGGCACCACATTGCTGTTGACCACGCAGTATTTGGAAGAAGCTGATTATTTAGCCGATCAGATCAGCGTGATTGACCAGGGTAAAGTCATCGCTGAAGGCACTGCTGACGAGCTGAAATCGAATGTCGGCGGCCAGCGAATCTCAGTGGTTCCGGTGAACCGCGCAGACCATGACACCGTCAAGAATCTGCTGGACGATGTCGCCGCCACCCGTGGTTCGGTGTCCGTCGATGGCAACGAGCTTAGTGTGTCTGTCCATGATGGCCCGGCGGCGCTAGAGCAGTTTATCGGCAAGCTGCGCGGGCGTGAGATTGCGGTGCACGATGTGGGAATGTCGCGCCCGAGCCTGGATGAGGTCTTTTTGAATCTCACCGGCCAAAGCGTGACTGGGCAAACCCCCACACGGCACGGTGAGTCTCATGATTCTGCAACACGGGCCCAGGAAGGTGGCACCAACTAATGGCTTCTACTTCTACTACGCCAGCGATGTGGCTTGCCGACGTCCGCGCGGTGGTTATTCGCAATTTGATCAGGATCCGCCGTTCGCCCGACATCATTGTGTTCACGGTGCTGCAGCCAATCATGTTCGTGTTGTTGTTTTCCCAGGTGTTCGGCGGTGCTATTCACGTGCCGGGCACGAGTTACGAGAATTTCTTGATGCCGGGCATTTTTGTACAATCGGCAATTTTCGGTTCCACTACCTCGGGCCTGTTTATCGCGAATGACAAAAAAGATGGTTTGATCAGTCGTTATAAGACTCTGCCCATGGCGCGTTCGGCGGTGGTTTTTGGCCGCACGGTGGCCGATATCGTGCTGGCCAGCGCAACCCTACTGGTGATGGTGTTGGCTGGGCTCGCAATTGGGTGGCGCCCGGAATCATTCTGGGGCTTTGCGCAGGGCTATGTACTCCTGCTGGTGTTCGTGTGGGCTTTTTCTTGGCTGATGGTCACTCTGGGCTTGGTGGTTCCGCGGCCGGAGGCGATGAACTCCGCGACGTTTATTACCTTGTTCCCGTTGACTTTCTTGTCCAATGCTTTTGTACCGCAGGAGACCATGCCTACCCCGTTGCGCATTTTTGCGGAGTGGAACCCACTGTCTGCTCTGGTGCAGGCGCTGCGTGATTTGTTCGGTAACAATGGCGGGGTAGAGACACCGGATGTGTGGAGTCTGCAAAACCCGGTGGCGCTGGTGCTGATTGGTGCGGCGTTGTTCTTTATTATCTTCTGCCCGTTGGCGGTGCGCGCCTACGACCGGAAGGCGTAAATACTTCGCTGCTAATCACTGCGGCGATCCTCATGCCTAGTCATCGTTGACCTACCAAGCAAGGCAGCCCCTTTCCGAGTATTCGGGAAGGGGCTGCTTTTTCTGTACCGTCTTTGCTTGAGTAGTTCTGCTCTAGTTCAGCGTTTGCAGCTCTATTCGCTTAGCTTTCGTAGTTTGCTACTTCGCGCGGCATTGAGCGCCAGGCCTGAGAACAGCAAACGGGGCACCCGGTGTGCTGTGCACATTGTGGGTAATGTGCTCACACCAGGTACCCCGTCTTGGTTAAGGGGATGCTATCCGCGGGTTACTTGCGGTTGAACAGCCCTTGGAACCAGCCGACGATTCCGCCAGCGTTGTCTTCTTTTGCCTCGTTGCGGGCTGGTGCCTGCTCTTGTGAGGAGGAAGACAAATCTACCGACGAAGCGGATGAGCTCGACGCTGCCTGGGTGTTCATGCAGTGCTGGAAGCTCAGACCAGCTACGGCAATGGCAGCTGCTGCCAAGCCGATGTGGCGGTTATCGTGCGCTACCTGGCCCAGTTGCTGGTTGAACTCGTTGACCCGAGCGTTGATGTGGTCCATGAACTGCAGGGCTGGGTGTCCTTCGACACCGAGGCCACGACGTACTTGCTGATCCAGAGCGTGCAGTTCGCGGTGGAACTGTTCACGCAACCCGTTCAGGTGCGGGTTGATCATCATCTCGTACATGTTGTGCATTGGCGAGAGGAGGATCAGTGGGATCGCGGTGACTCCGCCGGCAAAGACGGCGCATTGCAGGTGCTTCGGGATGTCGAAGTTGCTGGAACCGGACGACAGACCTGGGTTCACCGGCTTGCCACCGCCCTTACCGACAGTCACGATAACCTGGTCGGATTCAGCTTTGTCGCCATCCTTCTGCGAAACGATGTACTGCGATTCTGGGGTTGCTCCACCAGGGACATCAATAGACCAGTTGCCATTCTCATTCACCTTTGTGGTGGTAGAGAAGCCGTTAGGTCCGGTGACTGTGATGGTCGCGCCTGGTTTACCGGTACCGGTTATGACGTTGTCACCTGGGTTAACTGGGTTAACCGTTGGTGCTTCAGTGAAGACGTCACCTGCGGTGAGGTCATCGTTATTATGATCGTCGCTTCCTCGGATGCCTTCAATCTCTCCAGCATCGCCCTTGTGCTTACCAGAGAAATCTACGTCTTTCCAAGTTCCTTCACCAGCATTCAACGGTGCCGCACCCAAGTTCGCGTCAACGAAATCGGCACCATCACCAGTGACCTGAACAAAAATCCGCTGCGAATCAGAAGACTTATCTTCATCTTTTTCAGCATCTTCATAGAAGACATCAACGTCAATCGCAACGAAATCACCAGGCTCAGCATCAGCACCCGGAGTCACAGTCAACGCGCCAGTAGCAGGATCATAAGAAATATCCCACTCATCCTTGCCCTTATTCTTCTCACCAGGAGTAATCAGCGCACCAACACCAGCATCCTCAGGAAGAGCATCACCGGAATTCGGAATAACAACACTGCCACCCTCATCGACAGCAGAAACCTCATCCCACTTCGGCTCAAAACGATCAGCCTGCGAGGAAGTAACCTGCTTAGTCACAGTCGCATCAATCGGACCACCAACATTGTTGCCACCAGCATCAGTGATCTGAACCTTCGCAGGCTTCTCAGAAACACCATCACCCAAAGTTCCCTCAGGAACCGTAACAGTAATCTCACCAGACTGCGGATCAACATCTACCGTCGCACCATCAACAGGCTGGCCATCAACACTGACGGTACCGCTCATACCCTCAGTCGGATTAGCAACCTTCTGGCCAACCTTAGTCGGAGTACCCTCAGGCAGCTTATTACCACCCTCAGCAGCATCACCAGAAATAGAAGGTGCAGCAGGAGCCGGAGCTACCTCTGGAGTCGAATTCTTATCCTTAGGATTCGAACCCTTCTCAAGCTCCTCAGCATCCGGGACACCATCACCATCATCATCTGCATCAGTGACATCAGGCTGACCATCACCATCAGTATCACGCTGAACAGTCACAGTAAACGACTGCTTAGCCGCAGGCTCACCAGGAACCGTAACCTCGACCTCAAAATCACGAGATTCCTCAAACTTCGAGTTCTCTGGATTTTCCTTATCGAAAGAATCCTTCCAATCCGAAATCTTCGGAGTACCAGAAATCACACCGGTCTCAGGATCAACGCTCAAACCATTAGGCAAACCAGAAGCAGTGATCTGACCCTCACCCTTGTTTTCCACAACAGGGGAAATCGGCTCAATATCCTGACCTTCAACAACACTCTTGTTACCCAAACCAGAGATAGAAGGCGCAGCAGGAGCCGGAGCCTGCTTTTCATTTACCGTGGCTTGAAGATCTACAGTATCTGTCGACTTGTCAGGGTAGGTCACTTCAACAGGGATACTGAAGTCACCAGTTTTAGCGTTTTCAGTCGCGGACACGCTAACCGAGCCATCGTTTTTGACCTGTACATTCACACCGTCAGGGAAGTTTGGCTGCCCCTTGAGCTTATACGTCGTACCTTCAGGGGCGGCGTCAGTTTCTACATCAGGAGTTTCAACCTTATCGAAGCTTGGAGCATCGACCGCAGATTCTTGACCCTGATCCAGGGTCAGCGGTTTGTACGAAGGGGTCAATTCATCAGCAGTCCGCTTATCTGAGGGCTTGAATTCCACCTTCGCCGTATCAAACGAGCCATCATCATACGTGGCTTTAACCGGAACGGTCGTTTTCTGGTCTACAGGATTTTCAAAAGAAACTTCACCAGTTTCAGGATCGACACTCGCACCAGATGGGGCATTCTCACCAAGCTCGAACGTTACCTTGCCTGGTTTTTTTACCTCGTTCTCAGGTTTCCCGTCTTGATGAAAACCTGGGACACCTGACGTCGTAGCTCCAGGTTCCGGGTTCACATATTTAAAGTCAACCTGCTTACTCTTGGAGGATGGCAGGTCATTAACATTCATACAAGCGCCAATGGATCCCATTGGTTGCTGATACCAGCCAAAGTTTGATCCAACAGCCGTATTTCCATCACCCAGCACGAAGCTACCTGTTTGACGGACAGACTCCATAGACAGTGGCGAAACATGTTTCTGACCCGGACCACACTCAGCGGCACTCTGTGTACGCCCCTGCCCAACTACGATCTCCTGATCATAGTTCCAGATGTACTCGTTCCCGGACGAGTCTGTCCAACGTGCTTGCATCGGCACCGTTTGACTAGTTCCTTCTGCACGCTCCTGCAAACCGAAAAGGATTTGACCGGTATTAGGCACAACGTACGGATAGGCTGTTTGCGTGCCAGAGAGCTGAGCCTGCATCTCGCTAGTCTTACCCTTCAAAGATTCAGGATCCCCAGCGTTTGCACGGGCAACCCCATACCAACCCGACGCAGTAAAACCATACTTCAAGTCGCGAACTCGGAAAGTCGTCCCCCGAGGAAAAAAGAGGTTCAGTTGCTGCCCCGCAGTATCCGGATCTTCATCTTTAGGAAGAGACAACACGCCGGTTGTCCTCACAGTCCGTGGGCCTACCTCTCGGCCTCGGCTTCCAACTTCACGGTTTACAGCCTCTGCATTTGCATAAAAGGTCGGTGGATTTTGCTCTAATGTCTGCACGACCCGTTTTGGAGTTGCCTCCTGCGCCTGTGCAGCAGCCGTGATCTCAGGGTAGGCAACAGATTGTGCGAATGGTGCAACCAGTGCCACCGAAAGAGCAGCGGCCGCGATGGTGACACCTCTACGGCGCACTGGTTTGTTCGCGGGAACGTTGTGGTTCATGTAATTCCTTCCGGGAATCAGACGAGACCCCTCACTGAGGGTCAGGGAACTTCAAGCTGAACAAAAGGCTTGCTTCAAATAAGCTACAGACTAAATTCAGGCTCCTTCAAGCTAAATATCGATAAAAGATCCTGAGTATCATCCTTTTTGCAGCAAAAATTCAATTTCTATCGAACAACAGCCCCCCCCCCAACAGCAGTTTTTCATTTAGAGTGTTGAACAAAAATCGAACAAAAATTTTTTATGAATCTCGTCAAAATTGCATTCACGTAACAACAAGGGTGCACTTGCGTCACAGTCACGTCGACTGGCGGAACTACCGCAGGAACCCGGGCTAAGAGGCCTAAACGACAGGAACCCGACCCGGCTAGGTGCATAAGCAAAGCCCCAGCCGGAACGCAGATGTTCCGACTGGGGACAATGAGCTGGAGACGAGACTCGAACTCGCAACCGACGCATTACAAGTGCGTTGCGCTACCAATTGCGCCACTCCAGCACCGTGCATCCGCTAATGACAGCAACAGCCAGGCGTCGTAAAGACAACTAGCGTGTTGCGCGCGGGGCACGAGAAACTACTTTAGCCCAGGCGTCGGCAAGAGAAAAACTCCGCTGGAATTGCCACCAAAAATTTGGCAGAAACCGCAGCAAACACCACCCACAAAGCATCCAACCAGAACATGTAAAATCTGCACAGTCACGACTGATCATCCCCAGCAAACGCGCGATATGAGGTAGAGCCACTGTGTCTTGGTTGAACAACCTGAAAACGAACCTGCGGGGCACCGGTGCCAATATTTCCACGGTCGACGCCGCCAAGGCCGCACCGCCACCATCACCACTGGCGCCGGTGGACCTCACCAACCCCGCGCACCTCACCGGAGTCATGGAAATCGCCGCACGCATCGGCGAAATCCTGATCTCCTCCGGCAACTCCAACTCCGACGTGCGCGCACAGATCCACTCCGTGCTAAGCGCCTACGGCTTGTACCAAGCACACGTGGATATCACCACCAAAACCATCACCATCCACGCCAATATCGGCACCATCAACGAACGCATACCCATCAACGTCTTCCGCGTTGCCCCTGACCTGACGGTCGATTTCTCCAAACTCACCGCGGTAGACCGGCTGATTCGTTCCATCCAAAACGGTGCCACGCCACCAGAACGCGCCGAGCAAATCCTCGACGACATCATGGCAGAAACCCCGCCGCACTCGCCGCTGATGGTCAACGTCGGCTGGGGAATGCTGGGCGGCGGTGTCTCTGTCATGCTCGGCGGCGACGCCGGAGTGGGAATCCTAGCATTCATCATCTCGTTCGCGATCATGGCGACGAACTCCTGGCTATCGAAATTCCGCCTGCCCGCCTTTTACCAAAACATGGTCGGCGGATTCATCGCGACGGTGCCCGCAGCAGGCTTTTATACCTTCGCCAGCTATATCGGCTGGACGTTCTCGCCGTCCTACCTGATCGCCTCCGGCATCATCGTGCTGGTCGCGGGCTTGACGCTGGTGCAGTGCTTTGTCGATGGCATCACCGGCGCCCCGGTCTCCTCGGCAGCCCGGCTTTTCGAAGCCATTCTGATGACCGGCGCCATCGTCGGTGGCGTGGCACTGGGCATCCAGTTCGCGATCCTCGTCGGCTGGCAACTTCCCCCACTCGAGCACACCAGCCCGCCGAATGCGCACGAGATTCCGCTGCGCATCGTCCTCGGTGCACTGGCCTCAGCCGGTTTCGCCTTCGCCTGCCAGGCGCGCCGCTCCGCGGTGGCAGTCGCCGGTGCCACCGCCGGTGCTGGCATGATCTTTTACTACGGCATCATGGTGCCACTCGGTGCAGGCGTCGTGCTGGCCTCGGGCGTGACCGCAGGCATCATCGGCCTGGCCGGTGGTCTGTTAGCTCGTCGCTATGAAATCCCACCGCTAATCGTCGCCGTGTGTGGTTATACCCCCATGTTGCCGGGCCTGATGCTCTACCGCGGCATGTACGCGATGATCAACGAACAAGCCATCGTCGGCTTTTCCAACGCCGGCGGCGCCATCGCCATTTCTGCTTCCCTAGCCGCAGGCGTGGTCTTCGGCGAAAAAGTCGCCCGCAACCTGCGCCGCCCACGCTCCTACCGCGCCTACACAGCCTTGCAACGCGCAGGCCGGTTCTCCTACCGCCAAGCCGCCCGGGCAGCCGCCAAAGGTAGTTCCGCAGCCCGCCGCATCCCGCGTACCAGCAACAACCACAAGCACGGGCAGGCGTCGGCAAGCGCCCCCGAAAACCACACGCAAGAGCCCACACAAACCCAGACCTCACGGCGCAAAAGCGACTAAACATAGCGTAGAATGGCGCAGTTGTAGGCAATACGCACCGCACACCCGAAAAGACACCGCTCCAGGAGGAAGCACTCCATGCCACCAAAGGTCACTGACAAGCATCCCGACGTAGAGCAAGAAGAGGCAGTCGAGGAACAAACCGCGTCTGCTGCACGACGCATCGTTGCCACCTACGCCGAAGACTTCATGGATGGCGTGACCCTCATGTCCATGCTGGGCGTAGAACCAGACGGCCTGGTGCACTCCAGGGTGGCCGCCGAGCAAAACCCACAGCCCGCTGGCGATGCTGACGACGGATCCGGCACTGCGAAAAAGACCACCAAAAAGACGTCCAAGAAGGCCTCGAAGAAAGCCACCAAGAAGTCCAGCAAAAAATCGACCAAGAAGACGGCGAAGAAAGCATCCAAGAAGTCGACAAAGAAGACTGCGAAGAAGTCTGCGAAAAAGACCAGCAAGAAGGCCACCAAGAAATCCACGGCCAAGAAATCAGCCGAATAAGCCTAGCTGAATAAACCAACTGTGGTTTCCAGATAGCGGTCGAGGTAAACGGTGAGTGAGGTAGCACGGTGAATGCCGGTCAAAGTGTCGGTGGCACCGGAGGCGGGGCCGGTGAGCATGATTTCGTGGTGGTCGCCAACCGCCTGCCGGTTGATCTCGTCACCGCCAACGACGGCAGCACAGAATGGAAAGCCTCGCCCGGCGGGCTGGTTTCTGCGCTCTCGCCCATTTTGGAAGCCCGGCAAGGCTGCTGGATCGGCTGGCCGGGTGTCGCCGATGCCGCCCCGGAACCATTCCACAACGACGCAGGGGCTCTGCTCTACCCCGTGACGCTGTCTGAATACGACTTCACAGCCTTTTATGAAGGCTTTTCCAACGCCACCCTGTGGCCGCTGTACCACGACCTGATCGTTCCGCCGACCTACCACCGCGAATGGTGGGCGGCATACCGGGATGTCAACACACGATTCGCGGAGCACGCCGCGGTAGTCGCCGCCCCAGGTGCCACCGTGTGGGTGCAGGACTACCAGCTGCAACTGGTTCCCGGGATCTTGCGGCAACTGCGCCCCGATGTGCGTATCGGGTTTTTCGCCCACATCCCCTTCCCACACCCGGATATTTTCCGGCAACTGCCCTGGCGCCACGAGATCATCCGCGGGCTTTTGGGTGCGGACGTGGTGGGCTTCCAATTGGTTTCTGACGCCAACCATTTTGTCCAGCTTGTCGACGCCGGTTATGGCGCCGCAGGCCATACGGTGACCGGAGGTAGTGCCAGCCTGCGCGAAATCACCGCACGCATCACCACCCCCGATTCCCGCGAAGTCGGCGTTGCGGCCTTCCCCATCTCGCTGGATTCTGGCTCCCAAGCCAAGCGCAGCGCGGGTGATAAGCACGAAATCGCGCGACTGCGGGCGGACCTTGGCAACCCGCAGGTGGTGTTTTTAGGTGTGGACCGGCTGGATTACACCAAGGGCATCGTCGAACGGCTGCAAGCCTTCGAAGAGTTATTGGAAGCCGGTGCCTTTGCCCCCAGCGACGTGTCCTTCGTGCAATTAGCAACCCCGTCGCGGGAACGGATCGACCACTACCGCAGGACGCGCTCGGTGGTAGAAGAAACCGTCGGCCGCATCAACGGGCGGTTTTCCACGCTGGGCCACCCCGTGGTGCATTACCAGCACACCAGCGTGCCCAAGCACACGCTGCAGCTGTACTACCAACTAGCGGATGTCATGGTGGTCACGCCCTTCAAAGATGGCATGAACCTGGTGGCCAAGGAATACGTCGCCTGCCACGACGACGGTTCCGGCGCGCTTGTGCTCTCTGAGTTCGCGGGTGCAGCCCAGGAATTACAGCAGGCAGTGCTGTGCAACCCTTTTGATATGGAATCAATCAAAACCGCGATGGTGACCGCAGCAACCGGGTTGCGGGAACACCCAGAACGGATGCGCGAGCGCATGCAGCACATGCATGAACACGTGCTGGAATACGACGTGGCCCGCTGGGCGCAGACATTTCTCACGAGTTTGGATGAATTCGCATGATCGGGCGTCGGCAAGCAACAGCATTGGTGTCTCTCGCGGCTGCCACCACTGGCCTGGCCGCGTGCGCCGATGAATCCACCGGCACGTTGCTGGATTCCACCTGGCAGATCACCCACATTTATTCCGCCCCGGAAGATCCCACCGAAGTGCCCGCGGATTTAGCAGGCGTGCCACGGCTGGGGTTCAGCCAAAACAGCATGGCAGGCTACACCGGGTGCGCCCCGTTGCAGGCACAGGTGAGTTTCAGCGATGAATCCGGCAACTCCGCACCCGCCGGTGCTGCCAGTTTCGTGCTGCTCAATGAGGTCATTATCGACGAGTCCGACACCGAATGCACCGGCACCAAAGCCTGGGTGCACAGCCATATTTCGGATCTGTTGGCCTCTGGCAACCGGTTTGCTCTGCAATTCGACGCGCGCGGCGAGCTCGTGCTGCAGCTTGACGACGGCCAGCCGATCGATTCACCAGCGTTGCGGATGTTCTCGCTCTAGCAGCAAGTTTTGCACTAGCAAGTTCTGCACTAGCCAGTTCTGCACTACCGCTGACCGCTGCGGCTAATATTTTGGGCATGAATACCCCAAATTCCTCAGCCGATCCCGCTCTGAGCAGGCACGCTTTGGCCAGTCACCCGGCATTTCTTGCTGCCGTGGAAAGCGCACGCCTGCTGGTTGTGTCCGATTTTGATGGCACGCTGGCGGGTTTTGATCCAGACCCCTATGCGGTACGCGCCCACCCGGATTCCGTGGCCGCGCTGCGGGAGTTAGCAGAAATGCCTGGCACCACCGTCGGGGTGTTATCGGGCCGGCACGTGGCCGGTTTGCAGCGAGTATGTCCGCTGCCGGCGCCGGTGATGATGGTTGGCTCGCACGGTGCCGAAGACCGCGACGGCGCCACGGTGGAATTAACCGAGGCGCAGCGTGACTTTTTATTGAAAATCGGCGCCGAGCTCGAAGCCATTGCGGCGCAGCACCCCGGCACCTATGTGGAAAACAAGCCATTCCAGCGGGTGTTTCACGTCGCTCCCCTGGCCGCTGAGGATCCAGACGCCGCACAGGAAATCTTGGCGCGCGCCCATGAAGTCGATGCGCGCGGGTTTCCCGTAACCCCCGGAAAAAATTTGGTGGAATTTTCTGCCCTAGAAATCACGAAAGGCACCTGGCTGCAACGCGAAAAACAGCGCGTGCAGGCAGATGCCGTGGTGTTCATCGGCGACGATGCCACAGATGAGCATGCCTTCGCCGTGCTCGGCCCCGATGATGTGGGCATCAAGGTCGGGGCGGGCGATACCTGCGCGGGCCACCGGGTCACAGATATTGACGAGGTGGCGCAAGTGTTGCAGGACCTGGCGGCCCGGCGTGGCAGGTATCTCGCTTAAGGCTTTAGCGAAGGCCTAGGATTTCGCCTGGGAAATTAGTGCTCGTCCCAGTGGCCATCGTGGAATGCGTGGCGGTGGCCGTCGTGGATGTAGTCAACGTGATCATCGTGTGGAACAGCGACGTGGCCGCAGTTTGGGCCGTGCTCATGCTCGTGAGTCTCGTGCGGCTGGTGCTGCTCGTTTTCGCACTCGTCCCAGTGGCCGTCGTGCTCGCGGTGCAGGTGGCCGTCGTGCACGTAGTCAACGTGATCATCGTGTGGAACGGCAACGTGGCCGCAGTTTGGGCCGTGCTGGTGAGTGTGCTCTTCGTGGATTGCGTGAGTCATTGTCTGACATCCTTTCCGCCTCGTTTTCAGTACATTTTCATTAAACATCATCACCGATAGATTTTCAACAAGAGATTCTTAATGAAAATGACACCGTTTATGGTTTGAGCATGACTTTGATGGCTTCACGACGGTCCATAGCCGCATAACCTGCGGCAGCGTCGTCCAGCGACAGAGTTTTATCGAAAACATCGCCCGGTGTGATCTTGCCCGCATAGATCAATTCGACCAATTCCGGCAGGTATTTCCGCACTGGAGCCGGGCCGCCTTCCAGCGAAACTTGCGAGAAGAACAACTCCTGGCCATCGAGTTCCACCCCGTGGCTGACACCAACGAAGCCCACATTGCCGCCGCGACGGGTAGCACCGATAGCTTGTTTCATCGAACCATCCGTACCAACGGCCTCGACGCAACCGTGCAAGCCCACACCGTCGGTCAGCTCTTTGACCTTCTCGACGAATTCTTCACCACGCTCCGGAATGATGTCCGTGGCACCAAATTTCTTCGCCAGCTCCTGACGGGTTTCATGCCGGGAAGAGACCACGATACGCTCCGCGCCCATCTGCTTGGCAGCCAAAACCGCGGACAGGCCGACGGCACCGTCACCGACTACGCCAATAATCTTGCCTTCACCAGCACCAGCAACATCCGCGCCAAACCAGCCGGTACCCAACACATCCGAGGCCGCCAGCACGTGGCGCAACTGATCGTCATTTGGTTCGGCAGGCAATTTCACCAGGGTGCCGTCGGCAAGCGGAATGCGGGCATACTCAGCCTGGGTGCCAACGCCGCCCATAAATTCGCGGTTTACGCAGCCAGAAGGGTAACCAGCCTGGCAGATTTCGCATTTACCGCAGCTAGCAACAAAGGAACCGACAACCCAGTCCCCGACCTGAATATCCTGGACATCCGCACCGATTTCGGTGACTTGGCCGACGTATTCGTGGCCCATGCGAGCACCTGGGTCCACCTCTTCGTCACTGCGGTACGGCCACAGATCCGAACCGCATACGCACGCTGCCGCAACTTTGATGACGGCATCCGTAGGTTTTTCCAACTGAGCATCAGCGACATTGTCAACACGGATATCACCGGCAGCGTGGATGGTCACAGCGCGCATGTTTGTGCACTCTCCTTGTCATAATTGGACAAAATGGGGTTCCTGCTTTGTGCAGGTTCCCGATTCTAAGAAGCAGAGGGAACTGGGGCTGGGTGCAATTTTCAATAAGAGATCACGCGAGGCGAACATGCAGTTGACACGGCAACTTTATGCAATTTGCCACGCGCAGCCGCTTAGCTGCGAGCAAACTTTTTCTGCCGAGCCGCGTCGAATTCCGGCAACGTCCAACCGGTTGGTTCCGGCATCCCATATTCGTCGACAAGCACACGGAGCGCCTCATCCGGGCAATCCCTTACCGCTGCGGCCAGCTGCGTTCTGCGCCAGTTTTCACGCGCTGTACGCAGGTGTTGCTGCCATTTACTGTTGTCAACATCAAGCTTGAACTCCACGCGCAGCATTTCCAACACATCCTCTAAACATGGCCGAAAGCGGTGCCCACCAGTAGGGAAATGCAATTCTGACAGCCGCGTGCCCCGCCGAAAATAATCACGCACTTTCTTTGTCCGCTCAACATCAAATTTGGAAGCAAAACCCATGAGATGCGTGAATTCATCACGATGGGCATGGACATGAATATGTGAACTCGGGCGGTGAGAATCCTGCTCCTTGACGTATTCCACGCGGAACAACGGATCCGCATTTTCTCGGCCATGGGGAGTCACAGTAAGAGAAGATTTTTCCACTGCAAGGTGCCTTTGGCGAGAATCCCAGCCGCAATGAAATTCGATGATCAATCCAAGAACTGG
Source organism: Corynebacterium sp. LaCa_70 (assembly GCF_058182015.1). Classification (NCBI taxonomy): domain Bacteria; kingdom Bacillati; phylum Actinomycetota; class Actinomycetes; order Mycobacteriales; family Corynebacteriaceae; genus Corynebacterium; species Corynebacterium sp. LaCa_70. Next base: position 411,826 of record NZ_CP190914.1, on the reverse strand, counting down.
CCATTCCTTAGAACGCAGATTAAGCACACCAAGTGAGCCTTCATTCTTCGCAAACCGCATGGCAACCACTTGCCTGCCTTTCAGGCGGGTTGCACTAAGGAGAATTTTTGGTGGATTTTCTTCAAAAAACTGCATCGCTTGCGTCAGCTCTTCGGCGAACTCATGCGCAGCATGCAACAAATTGTGTGAATCATTATGTGAATCTAGGTATTTGTCAGTCACGACCAACCAGCCACCTTAGCTCACGAATATCCTGCCAAACGGCAGCTTCTTTTGGTGACAGGTCGTACGCGTACGCCCTTTCTTCAAATCTTTCGATACCACCTTCAACGCTTTCTTCAAGCAGCTTGAGTTTTTCCAAAGCTTCCTCAGGTTCATACCAAACGAGTGGTGCAACCATCATTTCCTCCTTTCCATCACATCGATATTCTGCCTTCTACCGCTCACATAACTACAGATTCTGCACAATTTCCATAGCACGCATGTTCTAATTATGTGGTGGGGTTACCGTGGAGCCGGGAGATAGCGAAGTCCCCAAAATCCTGCGCGCAGGCGTACTATCCGGCTCGTCAATCAGCCCGCGCAGCACACGCCCGGCAGCAGCTCCTTTGGCCTTGTTCGGCTGGATGATCGTCGTCAAACCAGCATGCCGAGCTTCCGCGATACCGTCGAAACCGGTCACCGAAAGCTGCTCCGGAACCGAGATCCCACGCTCGCGGGCCTCATCCAATACCGCCAACGCCATGGAATCAGTGGTGCAGATAATCGCGGTCAGCTCCGGGTGCGTATCCAATATCTCGCGGGCAGCACTCCGAGCATTCGCGGCATCATTAATGTGGCGGGTAATCACCGGGATCTGCGCCGGATCCAGCCCGGCGCGCCGACACTCATCCAACACACCAGAAACGCGCCCGCGCTGTACATGCATATCAGCACCAGGAAGATCCGCAGCCGCCACTGCCCCATCAACACGCTGCTGGAATAGCCGGATCGATAACACCCCGATGCGCCGGTGACCGGCCTCCAGCACGGCACGGGCAGCCGGACGAATCGCGGCATCATCGTCAATGCCCACAAAAGGCGCGCCAGAATCCGTCGGCTGATCACACACCACCACCGGCAACCCACGCGCGCAGGCAGCCCGCAAATATGGATCATTCGCAGCCACCGAATAGATAATGAAACCATCCACCCCGGCCTGGTTCACAGCAGTGGTGGCTGCGTGAGCGGTGGCGTCGGCAAGCGTATCCGGGCCCGCGGGAATCAACGTCAACGAAAAATCGGTGCCATGCGTCGACTCGGCAATCCCGGCCAAAAAATCCACCGAGGCCATGTCCTCGAAGGCATAAGACAGATGCTCGGTCAACACCACACCCCAGGAACCAGCATGTTTGGTGCGCAGCGAACGCGCCGTCGGGTCCGGCCCCGGGTAGCCACGGGCTTTGGCCGCCGCCATGATGCGCTCACGGGTAGCAGTAGAAAGCTGATCGGGACGGTTATAGGCATTAGAAACCGTCGTTCGGGATACGCCAAGGTCGGCGGCAATCGATGCCAAAGTTCCTTTGCTGAGCCCAGCCCGTGATCGCGGTGCCATGCGGAATATCCTACCCGGCTTACACAGCCTGACGAGCAGCATGTTTTCACTAGATTTTCAATTGACAACTGTTTTCAGCATGACCATAGTGTTAGGTATGATCACGAAACGTCGAGGAGTCTTTACCGCCACCGCTACCGCCGCCATGATGTTCCTGGCGGCCTGCTCATCAGGAGAAACCGGGGGCTCCGGGGACGCTGCCTCGTCGGCAAGCAACGGCGACGCCGCAGCAAGCGGCGAAGGCACCATCGAGATCGTGGCGTCAACCAGCGTCTGGGGTGATCTCACCAAAGCCGTCATCGACGACGAATCCGTTGCGAATGTCCGCACCATCATCACCGACACCAACGTCGACCCGCACCACTTCGAACCCACGGCGGCTGACCTGGCACGCGCCAACGACGCCGACGTCGTCGTCGCAGGTGGCGGCGGCTACGACGCCTGGCTCTACGAGCCGCTCGATGACGAGATCGTCATCCACGCCCTGCCACTAACCCCGCACGAGCACAACTCCGGCAGCGAAAAACCCGAAGGCACCGAAGCGCACGCGCAGTACTACGGCGATAACGACACCTTCGACGTCGCCAACAACGAGCACGTGTGGTTCGACACCAAGGCGCTATCCACCGTGGCCAATGGGGTTGCCGACCGCATCAAGGAAACCCACCCGGATGCGCCCGTGAAAATCGACGAGCTCAACGCCGAACTCGATGCCATCGCCGAGCAAATCAAGGCCCTGCCTGCTGTCACCGTCGCGCAAACCCATCCGATCGCCGACTACATCCTCACCCACACACAAATGGATGAGATCACACCAGAGTCCTACCGGCACGCCACGCTGAACCACAGCGACGCCGCCGCAGCCGACCTGGCCTCATTCCTGGAACTCATCGACAACGACGAGCTCGATGTCCTGATCTACAACCCACAGACCGAAACGGACCTAACCAAGCGCATCCGCGAAGCCGCCGAGGCCAAAAACATCCCGATGGTTCCGGTCGGGGAAACCCCGCTGGATGGCGAGAACTTCCTGGAATACTTCCACTCTGTCGTCGATGACCTGGAAGAAGCCGCCGCAAAGGCAAACGCGTAAACTGCGATGCCGATTCAGTTTTCCAACGCCGGCGTCGCCCCACTGTGGAACGGGCTGGATCTCGACGTCCAGCCCGGCGAATTCATCGCCATCTTGGGCCCGAATGGTTCCGGCAAATCGACGCTGCTGAACACCATCCTGGGCACCCGCACGCTGAGTACCGGGTCTGTGCGCGTCAACGGGCGGGTCGGATACATCCCGCAGCAGCACATGTTTGATAAACACCTCCCGGTTCGGGCGCGCGACCTCGTCTCGCTGTCCCTGGCCCACGGGGTGTTGTCCGGGCGTCGGCCAGCGAAACACGCCGTCGACGAGGCGCTGGCTTACGTCGGCGCAGAAGGTATCGCGGAGCGTTCCGTCGGCACGCTTTCGGGCGGGCAACAGCAACTGATCCGCCAAGCCCAAGCCTTTGGCACGGACCCGGACGTGGTGCTTGCCGACGAACCCCTGCTCTCGCTAGACATGGCCCGCGAGCACGATACCGTCGCCCGGTTGCATAAACACCGCGCGGCGGTCCTGTTTGTCACCCACGGCATCAACCCCATCCTGGATGTTGTGGACCGCGTGCTGTACCTGGCACCGCGCGGGCACATGCTGGGAACGATCGACGAGGTCATGCAAACCCAGGTGCTCAGCGAGCTATACGGCACGCATGTGGAAGTAGCAACGGTCAACGGCAAGATGGTGGTGATCTAATGAGCTATTGGGACGATACCGCCTATTTGCTCTCAGTCGGCTTTGTGCAACAGGCACTGATTGCCTCTGCCTTGCTCGGGATTCTATCCGGCGTGATCACCAGTTTAATCGTGCTGCGGCACATGTCTTTTTCTGTGCACGCAACCTCCGAGCTAGCACTCATGGGTGCCGCGGCCGCGCTGCTTTTCGGCATCAATATCGGCTTCGGCGCGATCATCGGTTCGATAACGGCCGCGGTGATCCTGGCGGTACTCGGGCTGCGCGGTAACCAGGATTCCGCGATTGGTGTGGTCATGAGCTTCGGCTTGGGCCTATCCGTGCTGTTTATCCACCTGTACCCTGGCAATACGACGACGGCGATGTCGCTGCTGACCGGGCAAATCGTTGGGGTTTCCAGCGCGTCCACCTGGATGTTAGCGGCGACGACCGTGGTGATTACAGCCTTGATCATTGTGCTGTGGCGCCCTCTGCTGTTTGCCTCGGTGGATCCGTTGATGGCACAAGCCGCCGGTGTTCCCGTGCGTGGGCTGGCCGTGTTGTTTGCGGTGATGGTGGGTTTGACCGCCGCGCAATCCGTGCAGATCGTCGGTGCGCTGCTGGTAATGGCTCTGCTGATTACCCCAGGTGCAGCCGCAGTACAGGTGACTTCCTCGCCGGTGAAATCCGTGGTGCTTTCCGTGATTTTCGCCGAGCTCGCTGCCGTCGGCGGATTGATTGCCTCCTTAGCTCCTGGGCTGCCGGTCTCGGTGTTTGTGACCACGATTTCGTTCGTGATTTATCTGGTCTGCCGGATTATCGGGAATGTGCGCAGCCGCAAGACCTCCCGCGATGAGATCGCTTATGCACGCCGCGTGAAAGCATTGGATACAAGGAGCGATGCCACTTATGCCGCTGATGTCACTGATGCCACTGTGAATCCGCACCACCACATCGCGCAGGATGCTCGTAGCGATGGAAAAGATGACCGTGGCTGAGCTAGAGGCTGAGGCTCGCGGCTTAGCTAGGCGGCTGAATTAGGCGGCCGCATTAGGGCGCTGAGCTAGACGCCTGGCCTAGACGGGGCCTAGACACAAAACCGGGGCTTGCAGCCCGCCAGCTGGTGCTGGTAATGGCTGCAAGCCCCGGTTGTCATTTCCGGTAAGTTTCCGGTTAGTTACCGGTCACGGCAAATTTTTACTTCTTCCCGTTGTCCCACTGGTTATCGGTGCTCCACTGGGTGGTTTCTGCGTTGGCATCTACGCCATCAGCGGTGGAGTTGTTGCCAGCTCCGCTATCGAAGTTCGGGGTAGAAAAGTCTTGGTCGTCAGAGTATTCCTGGCCGTAGCTCTGACCATAGTTCTGGCCGGAGAAGTTCTCGCCACCTAGGTTCTGCTCGCCGCCAAAGTTCTGCTCAGCGCCGGCAATACCGGAGCCAGCAACGCCAGAACCGGCAACACCAGCGCCAGCACCGACAGCCTGTTGGTTAGCAGCGGTTTCTTTTTCAGCCTTGCGCTTACGGAATGGCGCGGTAAACAAGTGATCCAGCGAGACCCGACCAGCACCGGCAGCAGACAGTGCCAGACCGGCGGCACCGATTATGCCAACCAGCTCCCAGCCACCGTCGGAAACAAAGATGCCGGAATCGCGGTGCGCAAACCATGCAGCACCGGCCATCTGCACAAACAGTACTGGGCCAACCAGGCGCACCAGCAGGCCGAGGATGAGGGCTGCGCCACCACCGATTTCGAACCAGGTAGCAATCTGTGCGGAAATCTCTGGGGAAGGCACACCCATTTCCTGGAAGGAGCTTGCGGTGCCGTCGATGGTCCACTCGTTAAACTTCTGCCAGCCGTGCGCGATGAGCACGACGCCCAGAATGATGCGGGCGATGAGCAGGAAAATATCTCTAATGACAGTCATAGCCACCAGTTTAACCCGTTAGTGGCCATGTCACCTATTCGCCGTCCCCTATCCGCCTGGAGAGTGCTCCCGCAGACGATGCGCCGGGATCGCTACGTGCCCTTAACGTTGAGCACCTGCCGCAGTTCCGTAACCACCTCTACGAGATCCTCAGCATCAGCCATCACCTGGTCAATCGGCTTATACGCATCCGGAATTTCATCTACCCACTGCGCACCTGGCCGGTACACGATATCGCCCATGCGGCTCGCCAAATCTTCCGCGGTGTACTGCTTCTTTGCTTGCCGACGCGACATCACCCGTCCCGCCCCGTGCGGCGCTGAATTCAAGCCCACAGCGTTACCGCGACCGCGCACCACATAGGATCGCGCGCCCATCGAACCGGGAATCAAGCCAAACTTGCCGACGCTGGCATCAATCGCGCCCTTACGGGTAAGCCACACGGACTCATCATTGATGGTCACCTTTTCGGTGTAGTTATGGTGGCAGTTCACCCGTTCCACCTCGGTATCCGCACTATCTGCAGGCACCTCCACAGAAATACGCCCGTCGTCACGGGCCTGGCGCATCATGCGGGCCAGCTGATCAACGAAGCGATCCATCATCTCATCGCGGTTCAGCCGTGCAAACCGTTGTGCCCAGGCGAGTTCCCGTAGGTAAGTATCAAAAGACTCAGTCCCCTCACGCAGGTAGGCGTGATCCGCTTCTGCAAGTTCGACGCCCGCTTCCGTGATTTCTCGCGTCGCAATCTTAATGTGCTTTTGCGCGATCTTGTTACCCACCCCGCGCGAACCTGAGTGCAGGAAACACCAGACATTTTCGTCGCCATCCAGGCACAACTCGATGAAGTGATTGCCGCCGCCCAAACTTCCCAGCTGCTCGCGCCACTTCGGAGAATGCGACAGGTCGACGTCGTCACGCTCGGCTAATTCCTCAAGCTCCTGAATGCGCGCCTTGGTGTGCTCGCGGTGAATCTTCTTATTGTAGTTCCCCGGTGAAAGCGGAATGGAACGCTCGATCTCGTCCCGCAGCTGCTCCAAGGAAATCTGCACGATGTCGTCGGCAGTAAAAATGGTGCGCACCGCGGCCATTCCACACCCAATATCCACCCCGACAGCAGCCGGAATCACCGCCCCCTTAGTGGGGATAACCGTGCCGATGGCTGTGCCCTTGCCGCTGTGCGCGTCGGGCATCAACGCGATATGCGGAGAAACAAAATCCAGCTGCCCTAATCCAGCGGCTTGGTCTGCGGTGTTCTGATCAATAATGCTGGCCCACGATAAAACCCGTGGGGCAAGTTCTATTGGCTTATGTGTCATGCTCAAGAGCGTAGCAGCCGGGTAGCACACCACTCGAACATGAATGCGATTGCACCCCACGATACCGTTCTTCGATACTTACATATATTGCAAGTTTCGACACTCTAACACCACTAAGCCACTTCGATAATTACTTATTTGGTAATATTTGCAGCATGAAAACGGCTGAAGGGATTGAATTGGCAGCAGATTTAGCAACCCAACAATGGGGCCTGTTCACTTCAGCTCAAGCTCGTGCGAAGGGAATCGATGCGGTTACCCTCAACCGATTGGTCAATAAATCAATACTGACCAGGCTCCGACATGGAATTTACGCTTTTGCAGCTACGCTATGGACACCAGAACTTGATGTTCGCGTTCAATGGTTAGCTCTCGACCCTGCCACGATGGCTATTGACAGAATCGATGGCAATGACAACACTGCAGTAGTTTCCCATGAAACCGCGGCAAGCCTTTATGGAATTGGCGACCTACAAAACGAAAAAATCAACTTTACAACGAAAAAACGACGTCAGACTAAGCAACCAGAGGTCATCTTCCATATAGCTGCATTAGCCAATACAGACATCACCTACCTTGATGGCCTCCCAATCACCACGATCCCAAGAACAGTTCGTGATTTGCTGGCATCCGGCCATGAACCAGGTCATGTCACTGACATCATCACTGCTGCTCTACAAGATGGGCTAGTCAGCCGGGAAGATCTCAGCACTCAGCTAGCCGATGTTGCAACATTACTTGGGGCTAGAGAAAACACCGCAGTGGCACTACGAACCCGTCTCAATGAACTTGTTCCTCTCCCTGCCGGAGAAGACCCTGTTGTGCAAGCAGTTTTAGACACACTGGAGAAAATTTCGGATTCAGCAATATCTGCTGTGCTCAACAACCTAAAACCCGTCGAGTTTTCTCCTGAGATAAGGAAGAACCTTCAGCATTCAATTTCCCCGCGAGCCCTCATCGGATCGGAACCTAATGGAGATGAGTAATTCAAAGCTTCGAAATACCCATACCCAAATCACCGCAGGTTTACGTCAGCTAGCCAAAGTCGAAGGCAAAAATCCGAACCATGTTTACAACAGATTCTTTCGAGAAGTCTTTCTCGCAGAACTGATGACAATCGATGATGGCTGGGTCATAAAGGGAGGAACTAATCTAAACTGCATCCTTCCCGGCGCACGGCATACCAAAGATTTAGACTTGTACCGCCAGTAAAATCCAACTGGATACCTCGAAGCTGCCAAAAATTTAGTGGCTCGCATGAATGGAACGCGTGTCGGACCTTATGTATTTAAAGTAGAACATGCCAGACAACCGCTTAACTGTACTTCGCCGACACCGCGACAAGCGATATCACTGCGGATATCTACCTAACGCAGCTTCCATTCCGCACCATTCGGGGTATCAATAACCTCAATACCAGCCGCAGCCAAACGATCCCGCACGCCGTCGGCAGTAGCGAAATCTTTCTCTTTCCGCGCCGCAGCCCGCAGCTCAAGCTCGTGCTCTACCAAACTAGCAAGTACTTGTTGCACATCGGAATCACCAGTGCCCTGCACTTCCTGCCCACTGCGCATCCAACGGATCAATACCGACAATGGCAGCCATCGCACGCACCAACGACGCCAACGCCACAGCTTTGGCCTTGCCGGAATCCGTGCCAAAACTTTCGCCAGAATTCTTGCCAGTTATTTTTGCAGACGGTGCTTCAGGACTGGCCCTATTGTGAGCACGGAGGTCCCAATTCCGGATACGACAAGTGCCACAGCTGGGCCGAGAGCACTGACAACGGGCGCTCCGACAATGTATCCAATGAGCATTGCGGAGCTGTTTATGGACCCCATCGTAGAAAGGGCTTTGGGCTTAACCTCACCAGGTACGGTTCCAACAACGATAATTCGCAGAGCGGCCACCTGGACGGCATTGCAAACTCCGCCAAGGAAGAAGCATGGTATGCAGAGCCACAATGAGGGAATTAGCCCGGGTAAAGCTATGAAACAGCCCATAGCGACACCTGCTCCGGTCAGAGCTTTCTTGGCGTTGTGTGAACCAAGACAAGCGGAAAACCGTGCCCCAAAGATACGGCCCACGATAAAAGCCTGGGCAATAATTGCATATACCGTACCGGTTACTTGCAGCGTTGTCGTCGCATAAAAGACAAGAGCAATGTTGAAAATTGACGTGCAGATGATTGCACCCCAAATGCTGGTTATCGCAAACCGAGAATTTCTATTTTTTAATAAGAGAGAAGGAGCTTCGAGGACCTTGTGGAAAAAGCTCGACGAAGTTTGTTTATTTTGTTCCTGTGCCGATTTGTCTTGCGCCGCAGTTTTGTAGAGCACTAGTTTGTAGACGACCAGAAAGACAACTAGCGAGATCACTACAGCGCACGCTTCTACCAAAAGCGCTGCCTGCAAGTTCTTTTGGTCAAGAAGTAATCCTCCTAGCGGCGGCCCAATGAATCCGCCCCCAAGACGTGCTGTATCCAAAAAAGAGAAGGCTTTCGCTTGCTGTCCTTCGCTGACCTGAGAGTCAACGATGGTGAAAATGGATGGAATTGACAGTCCGGTTAAACATGCGGTGACGAGATTTCCAAGGATGAGAATCAACGGCTCCGGGTAAGCAGCCATTGCTAATAGGCCCAGTAGATCCAAGAAGAGAGCAGAAAGTGCTATGTAATAGCTGCTGAATTTGTTGAAGAGTGGGCTCAGTAGCGGGACTACAAAAACCTGGGCGCAGGCTCCAGAGACAAAAATGCTTGCTACTAAGAGTTCACCCTCGTTAAGAGCGGCGAAGTGGAGTGAAATTGACAAGCTGGTCATTGTCCCGCACAGGGACAGCAAAAAATAGATGGCGGCTAAAGGATAAATTGCACGAAGTCCTTCGCCGCCATTACCTCTCAAGAGATGCATTTAGGATGACTTTATCCAATGCTCAACTGACACATCGTCCTGGCTCGCTCCCATCGAGCTGAACATATTGGAATGCCGAGGGTCCTGAAATACACTTTTCTTTTCATTGAAATAACTGATATCGTACCAAGCCACACCGAAGTGGGCGACCGCACTTCCATCCTCGAGAACTTCCTTGATCACAAACTGCCAATCATAAGGTCCTGGGATTTTTGGCCCTCTTTCTGCTAGCCGAACGTCGGAGATTTCAAGCTGGTGAAGACATTTCTCCAAAGATTTCTTGTCGGAAAGTCGAATTGACACTTTACTTTCAGCAACCGCTTCTCGGCCTTGAATTCTGGAAGGGGTTGAGCCGCCCATCGAGACTATTTCGGGAAGCACATTGAATGTGAACATAACCACTCCTATATGTGAGGAAAACTATATCATTAACAATAATGATATACAGATCACAATTCAAGGGTGGCCTGAAACATCTTTTTGCCTTTGTCTCACCTCTTTCCAGTGCTGTCTGGGCCCACGCTATCCGAAGTTCGCTAGCACATTGCAATCACAACTTCCGGTACTTCATACGAGCCCGCAATTGGTCTCTAAACACAACGAGACGGCAACAAAGCTGCCGCCCCAGACAAAACAAACGAACTAGCCGACGCGGCGCTGGCGCGCGAACTCACTCAAGACCGCACCAGCTGCCACCGACGCGTTCAGCGATTCCACCCACCCGACGGTCGGAATCGACATCAACACATCACAGTTTTCGCGTACCAAACGCGAAATACCCTTGCCTTCCGAGCCGACAACAATGACCACAGGATCCGTGCCGCCGTCATAGGTATCCAGCGTGTGCTCTCCGCCAGCTTCCAGCCCAACGACCTGGTAACCGTTCTTCTGAAATTCTTTTACCGTACGCGTCAGGTTCGTCGCCCGCGCCACCGGCAACTGCGCGGCCGTACCAGCAGAAGTACGCCAAGCAACAGCCGTGACCGAAGCCGAACGACGCTCCGGAATAATCACACCATGGCCACCAAAAGCTGCCGCCGAACGAATCACCGCACCCAAATTCCGCGGGTCCGTGATGTTATCCAGAATGACAAACATGCCAGTCTCATTGCGTTGCTGCACATCAGCGAGCAAATCCTCTACTTCCGCATATTTAAACGGCGGAATCTGCAAACCAATACCCTGGTGCATGCCGTTGCCGGTTTTCACGTCCATCTCATGACGCGGCAGCTCAGTAATCGGGATACCACGGCTATTCGCCATCTGCACAGCCTGCGTCAACCGCTCATCCGAACCCGTACCAGCCACCACAAACAACATGCTCGCCGGAACCTTCGCATTCAGGCATTCCACCACCGGGTTCCTGCCTACGACCAGCTCCGTCGTCGCCTCATGTCGGCCCGAATTGGAACGCTCACGCTGCTGTTTCGCCTTGTGCTTCTGGTGATAAACCCGATCTTCCGCCTTCGGCGTCGGCCCTTTGCCTTTCAAGCCGCGGCGACGCACGGCACCGGAGCCCTTCGTGGCTCCCTTCTTGTTGGTCTTGCGGATTCCCGCTCCGCCCCTACCGTGGGTACGTGCCATAAAAATTCACTATCCTTGCTGTAAAAATTTCATTTTCGAGTATTTCGAATTAACTGTACTTCGCCGACACCGCGACAAGTGATTTCACTACGGATATCTGCCTAACGCAGCTTCCATTCCGCACCATCCGGGGTATCAATAACCTCAATACCAGCCGCAGCCAAACGATCCCGCACGCCGTCGGCAGTAGCGAAGTCTTTCTCTTTCCGCGCCGCAGCCCGCAGCTCAAGTTCGTGTTCTACCAAACTAGCAAGTGCTTGCTGCACATCGGAGTCACCAGTGCCCTGCGCATTTCCTGCCCACTGCGGATCCAACGGATCAATACCGACAATGGCAGCCATCGCACGCACCAACGACGCCAACGCCACAGCTTTGGCCTTGCCAGCATCCTTGCCAGCCAGCGCGTTATTGCCCGCCTTCACCGTAGTGTGAATAACGGCCAACGCACGCGGCACCGCGAAATCATCATCCAACGCGGCAGCAAACTTGTCCCAATATGCAGAAACTTCCTTGGCAACATCATCGTTGGCGACATCATCGCTGGCCACCCCGTCGCCAAGCGCGGCAGCACCGGCGTCGGCAAGCCTGCCCTGTTCCACCACATACTTGTCGACGGGCGCGCCCGCCAGCTTCGATGCACGACTAACAAAATCCTCAATGCGGCGGAAACCAGCTGCGGCCTCATGCACCGCGGCCTCGGAATACTCCAACACGCTGCGGTAATGCGCGCTACCCAGGTAGTAACGCAGCTCCACCGGGCGGACCTTTTCCAACAAAGCGTCGATATCCAGGACGTTGCCCAGCGATTTGGACATCTTCTCGCCAGCCATGGTCACCCAGTGGTTGTGCATCCAGTAACGAGCAAAACCATCACCGGCAGCGTGCGACTGCGCAATCTCGTTCTCGTGGTGCGGGAACTGCAAATCCAGCCCGCCGCAGTGCACATCAAACTCCGCGCCCAAGTAATAGGTGGCCATCGCCGAGCACTCCAAGTGCCAGCCCGGGCGGCCATCACCCCACGGTGTGGGCCAAGCAGGCTCACCCGGTTTCGCGGCCTTCCACAAAGCAAAATCCAGCGGGTTCTTCTTGCCCGCGTTGTTGGTCTCGCCTTGCTCCATTTCTTCTGGGCGGTTGCCTGAAAGGTGGCCGTAATCCGAGCCTTCCGCCTGCTGCCAAGCCAGGACGTCGAAATACACCGAGCCGTCCACGGCATAAGCAAAACCGCGATCCATCAACCGCTGCATATACTCGACCATCTGGGTAACATGCCCGGTTGCGCGCGGCTCCACGCTGGGAGCCATGACGCCGAGTGCTTGATAGGCGCGCGTAAATTCGCGCTCGTGGGTAGAAACCCACTCCCACCACGGGCGAGAATGTGCGTCGGCTTTGGTGAGGATCTTATCGTCGATATCCGTCACATTGCGCACGAATGCGACATCGTAGCCTTTGGCAAGAAACCAACGGCGCACAATATCAAAAGCAACCCCGGAACGCAGATGGCCGATGTGCGGTTTCGCCTGCGGGGTGGCCCCACACAGGTAAATCGACACTTCACCTTCGCGCAGGGGTTGAAATTCGTGGGTCTGGCGCGTCGCGGTATCAAAAATCCGTAAGCTCACAAGCTACTAGTTTACGCACTCCTGCACGCACTAGTTCGCGCGCCATACCACCGCGTTGGCGATTGCCGCCCGGCCTTCCTCGCGGCCGGTAAAGCCCAGGTGATCCGTGGTGGTTGCCGAGACCGACACCGGGGCACCCAGCAGCTCGCTTAAGACTTCTTGGGCTTCTTCCCTACGCGGGCTGAACTTCGGGGTTTGCCCGATCAGTTGCACCGCGACGTTGCCGATGCGGAAGTCGTTGTCGTCGAGAAGCTCACGCACCTCGCGCAGCAGCTGCACACCGGAGACATTGTCATATTCTGGCCTGCCGACGCCGACGAACGAGCCGAGATCACCCAAACCAGAGGCAGACAGCAGCGCGTCCACCATGGCGTGCGAGACAACGTCACCATCCGAGTGGCCTTCGCAGCCGTCGACGCCGTCGAAAAGCAGCCCGGCGATCCAGCAGGGTTTACCGGCCTCAATTTGGTGCGCGTCGCTCGCGATGCCGACGCGCGGGATGGGCATGGCCGGTGGCTGTGTGGAATTAGCTTGCTCTGGGATGGCCTGGGACTGGGACGAGGGATTCACTCTTTCGGCCCTTTCAGTACCGTCAGTACCATCAGCGACGCCGTCGGCAAGAAACGCCTGGGCCAGCAGCAAATCCTTGCGCGTGGTGATTTTGAACGCCAGTTCATCGCCGTCGACGCATGCGACGGGCACGCCCTGCCACTCAAGCAACGAGGCATCATCAGTGGGCACAAAACTGCGGGTTCCGGCTTCAGCATCCGCGTGCACGCTGGCGTAATACATCTCGTTGGCAGAAAACAGCGCGCTGTAGCGAAAGCCCTGCGGTGTCTGCGCGGCACGCAAATTACTGCGGTCCACGGTTGTGGTGATCTGAGCCTGGCTGGGCTCTTCGTCGTGACCAGCGGTTTCCGTCACAGTTTTGATGGTGTCCACGACCGGCACCACGGGAACCACACCCGAAGCGCCATCTGCCACTGCACGCGCCACCCGGTCAATCATGCTCGCCGGCGTCAGCGCCCGTGCGGCATCATGCACCAGCACGATCGGATCGACGCCTGGCTCCACAGAAATCGCTTCCAGTCCAGCCATCACGGAATCGACGCGCTGCCCACGGCCAGGAACCAGCCGGATCGTGCGCCTGTCGCTAGCACCGGCGCCAGGGACGCGGCTGGCGTCGGCGACGGAGGTGTCGCCTGCAGCCTCGCACCGGGAAATTACGTCGGCAGCCTCATCCAACATATCCGGCGCAGCAACCACGATGATCTCGTCGACAAGCTCGGCTGCGTGCATGGCACTAATGCTGCGTTCCAGCAGGGATATTCCTGCGAGCTCAACAAACGCCTTCGGCTTGTCCGCACGCAAACGAGTGCCCTGCCCGGCAGCGGCAATAATCGCGATCACTGGGGCAGGGCGTGGGCTCGAAGTACTCATAAGTTGCTAGTCTTCAGTAATTTTAGTCTTCAGCTATCTAGTCTTCGTCGTCAAAGCTGAGATCATCCAGGTCCACATCAACCTTGGTGTCCACCTCTGGGCCAGTCGTGCCGGTCAAACCAGCGGCCCGGTGGCGCTCGATGGTGGCATCGACTTCGGCGAGCATCTTATCGGCCTTGGCCTCATCCACTGGGCCTGCCAACGCGAGCTCACCCACCAGAATCTGGCGCGCTTTCACCAACATGCGCTTTTCACCTGCGGAAAGACCACGGTCCTGGTCGCGGCGCCACAAATCACGCACGACCTCAGCAACCTGGTTGATATCGCCAGACGCCAGTCGCTCCTGATTCGCCTTATAGCGACGGGACCAGTTGCCGGCCTCTTCCACATCCGTCTCTCGCAGCACGGAAAAGACCTTTTCTAGGCCTTCTTTGCCGACGACATCGCGCACGCCAACGCGTTCCACATTCTTAGACGGAACGCGAACCACCAGGTCAGATTGGTTGATGGAAAGCACAACGTACTCGAGCGTTTCCCCGCCCATCTCGCGCGTTTCAATGGCTTCGACCTTCGCCGCGCCGTGGTGCGGGTAGACAACAACCTCGCCGACCTTGATTTCCATTCCCACTCCTCGCTTAACAGGCTTAACAGGCAGACTTCAGGCCGCTATTTTAACACGCAGTGAATACTTGCCGACGGGCAGGATCGCGCGCACATGGACGTCGGCAAGCAACCACAAACCTCAAAGAACAATACCCATAAAAAGTTTGCCCCCGAATGCCCCGCCCCTGTGATGGCAGAAAACCGGAAACTGTGTACCGACGGGGGTAAACAGCTAAGGTAAAAGCTGAAAATCTTTGTGCTCGATGAGTTGTTGGAGGACCCCACAGTGACGTCCCTGAAATCGTTTGTTCGTCGCGGCGGCACCATTTCCGCTGCTGCCCTGGCCAGCCTAACCCTGGCTGCCTGCTCGGCAGGCCACATTACCCAGACCTCTTCACAGGTCGCCACCGTCGATGGACAGAGTGCGGACAGCGAAAACGGCGAACTTTCAGTCCGCGACGTCACCATCATTCTGGAAGACGACGCCGCTGCGCTGAAGTTCACCGCCACCAACCAAGATCCTTCGATGAAAGAGCACACCCTGCAATCCATCTCGGTGGACGGCAATGAAGTATCGGTGGACACCCTGGAACCAATTGGTTCCGGCTGCACTGTCTTCGGTGACAGCGCACTGGCATTGAAGGACACCCCGCAAGCAGACGATGCTTGCATTCAGTACGTCGAAACCACTCTGGACAACGACGACTTCGCACCGGGCGGCCACCGTCCCGTGGAATTCGTATTTGATTCCACCACCATCACCGTGGATGCGGCAGTAGCCGCCGCCCCGTTGACCACCGGCGAGCACGACCGCGACTGGGAAGAAGGCTACGCACCGCGTGGTGAAGGTTCCATCAGTGGCGATCACGGCCACGACCACGGAGCAGGCGAGCACGGACACGGCGAGCACCACTAAGCCACTCGACACCACAGTGGGCGTGCCAGCCTGAAGCACCCCTGGATTAACAATCCTTAATTAGCACCCCGGAATACCAATTCGGCATTAACACCGGGGTGTTTTTCGTATTTATTTTCGAAATTCGATGCGCGGAATAAGGTGCCTGTGACATGCCTGTCTTAGGATGATTCCATGGCGAAAAAACAGCGGGCGATCCACACGTGTTCCGAATGCGGCTACTCCTCCCCGAAATGGTTGGGCCGCTGCCCGGAATGCGGTTCTTGGGGCACGCTGGAAGAAGCAGCCCCGATCTTTACAGCCAGCATGGCCGCTGGCTTAGGTTCCGGTGCTAAAGCTTCCGGGGCGCGCGGAAGCGCTGGCGCTGGCTCGGGTGGGCTTGGTTCGCGCGGCCGCGGTTCCGGCAGTGGCCGCCGCAGTGGTCTGGCGCCAAGTAGTGCCGCGGTGCCGATCACCCAGATTTCCGCGCAGTCCGCGAAAAGCATGCACACCGGCATCAGGGAACTCGACCGAGTGTTGGGCGACGGCATCGTGGCTGGTTCCGTGGTGTTGATGGCCGGTGAGCCAGGCGTCGGCAAGTCCACCTTGCTATTAGAGGTAGCCGCGCGCTGGAGCCAAGTACCGGAAACGTCGGACCTGGAAACATCGAATCTGGACACGTCGAATGATGATGCCGCTGCAGACGGCCAGCCCACTACCCGCACGGCCCTCTACGTCACGGCGGAAGAATCCGCAGCACAGGTCTATTCCCGGGCGAAGCGTACCGGCGGGCTGTCCCCCACGCTGTATCTCGCTGCGGAATCAGACCTGGATGTCGTGTTCCAGCAAGTCGAGGCACTACGGCCATCGCTGATCATCGTCGATTCCGTGCAAACCATGCAGGCCACCGGCGTGGAGGGGGTGGCTGGCGGCGTGGCGCAATCCCGCGCGGTCACGGCAGCACTGACCACGTTGGCGAAAACCACCGGTATTCCGATTCTGCTGGTCGGCCACGTCACCAAAGACGGCAACGTTGCCGGGCCGCGCGTGCTGGAGCACCTGGTCGATGTGGTGCTGAATTTTGAAGGCGAGCGGCAATCCAGCTTGCGGATGCTACGCGGAATTAAAAACCGTTTTGGCGCTACCGACGAGGTCGGCTGTTTTGAACAAACCGCCGACGGCATCCGGGAAGTCGCCGACCCGTCCGGACTGTTCCTGTCCCACCACGGCGCAACACCCAACGGCTCTGCCGTCACCGTCGCCATGGATGGCGTACGCCCCATCGTGGCCGAGGTACAGTCTTTGACGGTCGATCCCGTCGCCAAGAACCCGCGCCGTGTGGTCACCGGCTTGGATCAAAACCGCATCCCGCTGGTACTCGCCGTGCTGCAGGCGCGCGCCGGTGAACGGACAAATGAAAAAGACGCCTACGTGGCGACGGTCGGCGGGGTACGCATCACCGAAACCGCCACCGACCTGGCGGTGGCCTTGGCGACGTGGTCGTCGCTGCATGAAACACCACTACCGGCCAAGACCGTATTCATCGGAGAAATTGGTCTGGCCGGCGAAATGCGCACGGTGCCGAATCTTAAACGACGCCTGCAAGAAGCCGCGCGGATTGGCTATCGCTGTGCCGTTGCCCCCAGCCGCAACAACGAAGAAGACCGCGCGCTCGCGAAAGAGCTCGCCGCCGAAGGCCTGGAACTGCGCAGCGTCGGCACCCTGCGGCAAGCACTCGCGGTGGTACGCGAACTGCGTGGCTAATTATGCCCCGCAGCTAAATTACGCCTATAGCTAATTACGCCCGCAGCGCGAAGGTCAGAGCGTCGGAAGCGTTATCACCAACGACGGCGTGCAGGAAGTAATTACCTTCCGGGGTAGCGGGGCGGTGGTTGCACTCGCCCGGCGCGGAGTTCGTCTTCGACCAGACGGCCTCGAAGTGCCGGGTCTGACCAGCCTTGAATTCCTGGTTGCCGGTGATCACGGCTGGGTAGCAGTCCGTGTCTGCCCACATGCGGTGGTTCGTGTTCAGATCATAAACTTCGAAGCGCAGCGGGTTTTCATCCAAGTTCACCGTGCAATCATGGTCAGTCGGGTTTTCGATCGACATGTAGAACGTCGGCTGATCGCCACCTGCGTAATACGCCTTATCACTGTGCGCAGTCACGCTCAGGTTGTGCAGCTCGCAGGCGCCAGAGGCTGCTTGGGCTTCCTCGCCCTCTTCTGGGTATGGCGACGGGCGCTCGTCGGCAGATTTTTCTTTGTTCTCGTCACCCTTGCGTGGACGATCCGAATCCTTGGCGCCATCTGCTGCGTCAATGTCCTCGGCTTCTTTCGCGGCACTGTCGTTGGCTGCGTCGTCGGCATCCTTATCCGAGTCCTTGCCCGCGTCACCGTCTTTTTCATCCCGCGCCGCAGTGGCCGTCGCGGTCTGGTTAGCAGCCGAAGTATCCGCGGCCGACTGTGGATTCTCTTCACCGTTGCCACCGAAAATGGCGCTGAGGATCCAGACCAGCAAAAGCACAAGCAAGAGAAGAACCGCCAGGCCAGCCATGCGGCGGCGTCGGTAAATTTCTTCTGGGAGGCGTCGTTGTGGATGTTGAGGGGAAGTCACAATTCCTAATTTATAACGAAACACCGCTGGGCTGGGGCAACTACCGCGCGTGTCCTACGCCATCCGGCGGGTAACGGCGGTTGCCGCGACATGCAGCTACCCACACGTCGGCAAGCGACTGCTAGTACACGCGCCCTACTAGTGCGAGCCCCTGCTAGTGCACGCCGTTGAGCACGACCGGCTCCACACGCCCATCACTCAGGTTATAGCGCAGACCAACGATGCCCATCGACTGGCGAATCAGCCCCTGCCCCAACCCCGGCGCGCGGGCCATCAGCTGGTACACGGTCTCGGTGATGTGCTGACGCTCGACATCCTCGCGGGTGACCAAGCCCCGCTTATTGGCCTCGGTCACGGACATCAACACGCGCTCGACGATGGTGCGCTGGAAGCCATTCGGCGCGGAACCACCTTCGGCAAATTCCATGGTCGCACGCACCGCACCGCAGGATTCGTGCCCCATGACCACCAGTAGGTTCACATCGAATTTCTCGATGGCGTATTCCACCGACGCGATGATCGAGCTGTCAATGATCTGGCCCGCGGTGCGGATCACGAAGGCGTCGCCAAGACCTAAGTCAAAAACCATTTCGACGGGCACGCGCGAATCCGAACAGGAGAAGATCACAACGCGCGGCGACTGCCCGACACTCAACAGCGAACGGTATTCCGGATCCTGATTTGGCCGCTCCGAGCGGTTGGCCATAAACCGCTCATTGCCCTCCCGCAGGGACTCCCACACGGCCTGGGGAGTCTTGGCCACATTCTGCATACTCACAGTTTCTATTTTGTCCTAAACTATGCGCGATGACGAATCATTCAGAACCCGCCCCTGCGACCCCGCTTGCCGACGCCACCGCCCTGTTGCCGACGCTGCGCAGTTGGTTCGACGAGTATGGCCGCGACCTGCCTTGGCGCACACCAGAGACCACGGCTTGGGGCGTGTTGGTCTCTGAGGTCATGAGCCAGCAAACCCCCGTCGCCCGCGTCGCACCGCAGTGGCTGGAATGGATGGACCGGTGGCCGGATCCCACTGCTTTTGCCGCGGCCAGTCAGGCGGATGTATTGCGGGCATGGGGCCGGTTGGGTTATCCGCGGCGGGCGTTGCGGCTGTGGGAATGCGCGCAAGCGATCGTGGCACAGTATGACGGTGTGGTGCCGCGCGATGTGGATGAGTTGTTAGCGCTTCCCGGCATTGGTGATTACACCGCGCGGGCGGTGGCGTGTTTCGCATTTGGTGTAAACGTCCCGGTAGTGGATACCAATGTGCGCCGGGTGTATGCGCGGGCGTGGTCTGGACAGTTTTTGGCGCCACAGCCTGCGAAAAGACAATTGGCCCAGGTGGGAGCTTTGCTTACCGACGGCTCCGGACCGCAAACCTCGGTGGCTTTGATGGAGCTGGGCGCGTTGGTGTGTACTGCGCGTTCACCGCGGTGTTCGGTGTGCCCGCTTCGTGCCGGGTGTGCCTGGGTGCGTGCTGGTTCGCCGGCGCCGAGTGATTCAGAAATGGCGGCGCAGAAAAAGCGGGTGCAGAAATTCGCGGGCACTGACCGACAAGTGCGCGGCAAAATCATGGCTGTGCTGCGGGAAGCTTCTGCCCCAGTGCCAAAGCCCGAGATTGATCTGGTGTGGCCGAAAGATGAGCAGCGCGAGCGGGCCCTGCGCTCTTTGCTTGCCGACGGTTTAGTGCGCGAGGTTACCGGCGGCGGCGAATTCGCGCTTCCGGATTAGAGCTGCACCCCAATAACGGAGCCCCGGGTGCTTGCACTTGGCAGAGGCATCACCGGGGCGTTCAATGTTGATTGTAGCATTGCTACATAACCCGAAAATCCCTTCCGCCCAAAATATGCAAGTCTCCACGAGCTAAGGCACGCGGATAATGTTTGGGATCTCACCTAAGACATACTGAAACTCCAGATAACTGCTGTTAATCACAGGGCACCAATGTGAAAGTTCCCCCACAAAATAGGGGTGCCGACAAAACAACCAGAGGGTGATTAATTGAGCCATTCCCTCTAAGCTTGCCGTCATGTATTTTAAATCACAGTTTACTAAACAAAAGAGTAGTACTGGTGCCGATCCTGCCATGCCCACTCACACCGGCATTAGTAGTAGCCTCCGCAAAGGTCTCAGCTTAGCTACCGCCAGTGTCATGGCTGCTGGTCTTGTAACCTCAGCTGGCGCTTCCGCAGCACATGCCGATGAAGCAGTGACTCCCGAATCCGCCACCACTGCTCCGGTGGCGTCCCCAGCTGGCCCAGCGCCTGGCACATTGCTAGACGCCACCCCTGCCCCACATCTACTCAACCTCGCCGGACCACAGCTTCCGGGAGCAGCACAGCGCATCCGCTACGCTTCTGTCGACTCCAATGGAGCACCGGTAGAGGTTACCGGCTACGTCACCGAACCGGTCGCCCCATGGCACGGCAACGGTCCCACCCCGACTGTGGTCATGGCCCCAGGCACACGCGGCTCCAGTGACCAGTGCGCACCATCTCATGCACCCGACCTCATCTCAGCACTCAACGTGCAACCTAATGCCAGCGGGCAGCCCTATCTCAGCCTGAACGCTAATTACGAACTGCCGCTGCAGTATCTGGCCAATGCCACTGGCATGCGTATTATCAGCACCGACTACATGGGCATGGGCACACCCGGTCACCACACCTACGTCAATTCTGAAGAAGAAGCCCATGCGGTGCTCGATGCGGCCCGCGCAGGATTGCAGGCTGCTGGCGCCCCCGCAGATTCCCCAGTTGGTTTCGCCGGTTATTCACAGGGCGGCGGGGCCGTCGCTGCCGCCGCGGAATATCACGCCAGTTACGCCCCGGAGCTCAACCTAGTAGGAACTTTTGCTGGTGCTCCCCCAGCAGATCTGCGCCAAGTTCTGGAATCCGTCGACGGCTCGTCCATCGTTGCCGCCCTGGGGTACACCCTCAACGGTTACCTGGAACGCCACCCAGAGTTAGCGGCTTTAATAGACGAAGAATTCAACGACGAAGGCAAGCGCTTTCTCAAAGACGCCGAAATCAGTTGTATTGGCGACGGCACCATCAACTGGGGCTTTACCGATACGCGCACGCTCACCAACAGTGGTGAGTCATTCGCAGAAATTATTACCCGCCGAACGGAGCTCGGCGAATTGGTCGACGAGCAAAAGCTTGGTACCCGGCCACTGTCTGCACCAATGTTGGTTTCCAACTCAGATAACGACGATCTGATTCCGTTTGCGCAAGCCGCACAAATGGCCCGCGATTATTGCGCACAGGGTGGCCAGGTGGAATTGAGAAGCACCCTCGTGCCACCGGTACTTCCGGACATCAAACCAGGCGTGAACCATGCACTGCCGTTGTTTACGGATATGCCACAGGGACTGCGCTACCTCACAGATCGATTTAATGGTCTGGCCCCAGGAAACGATTGCGGAACGTTTTAACAACCACCCCCACGTCTGGCTAGCTGGCGCACAGTGTGCCGACGCGCCGTCGCGGAGATTCCGGCGACTAGCCGCCTAGTTCATACAAAAAGCGGGCTAAATACCAAAAAGCTGGCCTGTCCCTCATCGTGAGGAGACAGGCCAGCTCTCATGTTTCTACAGCTGCATATGAGTGGCGAAGCAGATTAACGTCAGCAGCTCACAGCACTTAACTGGAGCTACGTCGGCACTGTGCTAATGCGCTTGGTGTCCGCTTTTATTGGTCATCGCGCTGCGGCTGCGGCTGTGGTCCAGATGGGCCATCAGAATCATCCGAATCGTCCGAGCCGCGCTCATCTTCCGGGCGCTCCAGCAATGCACCGGAGTTACCTGAGGTAGGCGTATCCGGGCTCAGCGTGTCTGGCTGACCATTCGGGTCACCAACGGTGCCCGGCTGGTCATCCGGGTTATCACCATCGGAGCCAGAGCCGCCGTTGCCGCCCTTGTCGTCGGAATCATCGGATTCGCCAGCATCGTCCGAAGCAGCTGGGTTTTCTACCTCGCGCACGTCGTCTTCATCCAGTTCACCGAATTCATCTTCCGGCAATGGCTTCGGACGTGGGCTGAAGGTGAACGTGCCCTTCTTCTTGTCTTTGTCGTCGAAATCTTCGACATCGACAGAGATAATCTCTCCGGCACCAATCTCACCGAACAGGATCTTCTCCGACATTGGGTCTTCGATCTCACGCTGGATGGTACGACGCAATGGACGCGCACCCAATACAGGATCGAAACCACGACGAGCCAGCAGCTTCTTCGCGTTTTCGGACAGCTCGATATCCATGTCGCGGTCGTGCAGCTGCTTGGCAACGCGGCCAATGAGCAGGTCGACCATTTCCACGATCTGGTCTTGCGTCAGCTGGTGGAACACGACGGTCTCATCAATACGGTTCAAGAACTCTGGGCGGAAGTGCTTCTTCAGCTCCTCATCCACCTTGTTCTTCATCCGCTCGTACTGAGAGTTTGGATCAAGCTCTGACTCGGAGGAAAAGCCCAAGCCAACAGCCTTGGAAATATCCGAGGTACCCAGGTTCGAGGTGAAGATCAACACGGTGTTCTTGAAGTCGACCTCGCGGCCCTGGCCATCAGTCAAACGGCCTTCTTCCAGCACCTGCAGCAAGGTGTTGTAGATCTCCTTGTGCGCCTTTTCGATCTCATCGAACAACACGACGGAGAACGGCTTGCGGCGAACCTTTTCGGTCAGCTGGCCGCCTTCTTCGTGTCCAACATATCCCGGAGGGGCACCGAACAGGCGGGATGCCGTGAAGCGGTCGTGGAACTCCGACATGTCGATCTGGATCAGGTCATCGTCGTTACCGAACAGGTAGTTCGCCAGCGACTTCGACAGCTCCGTCTTACCCACACCGGACGGTCCGGCGAAGATGAAGGAACCGGATGGACGGTTTGGATCCTTCAAGCCTGCACGGGTACGGCGGATCGCACGGGAGACAGCCTTAACGGCCTCGTTCTGCCCGATGATGCGCTTATGCAGCTCTTCTTCCATGTTGAGCAGACGGTTGGACTCGGCCTCGGTCATGCGGAGTGCAGGGATACCAGTCCAGTGTGACAGAACGTCTGCGATCTGGTCCTCGCCGACCTCAGCGATATCTTCCAGATCGTTTTCACGCCACGCCTTTTCCTTCTCCGCGCGCTCTTCGTTCAGCTTGCGCTCGCTATCGCGCAGACGTGCAGCCTTTTCGAAGTCCTGGCCGTCAATGGCGGCTTCCTTGTTGCGGCGTACCTCCGCAATGCGCTCGTCCACCTCACGCAGGCTATCCGGAGCAATCAGGCGCTTGATGCGCATGCGTGCGCCGGCCTCGTCGAGCAGGTCGACGGCCTTATCAGGCAAGAAGCGGTCATTAATATAGCGGTGTGCCAGCTTCGCGGCGGCTTCCAAAGCGTCGTCGGTATAAGAAACGCGGTGGTGTGCCTCGTACTTATCGCGCAGACCCTTCAGAATCAGTACGGTATCTTCCAGCGAAGGCTCTTCGACCTTGACCGGCTGGAAACGACGCTCCAACGCAGCGTCCTTTTCGATGTGCTTGCGGTATTCCTCCAGCGTGGTAGCGCCGATGGTCTGCAGCTCACCGCGAGCCAACTTCGGCTTCAGCAGCGACGCAGCATCGATAGCACCTTCTGCGGCACCAGCACCGACCAGGTTGTGGATCTCGTCGATGAACAAAATGATGTCGCCGCGCTGGTTGATCTCCTTCAGCACCTTCTTCAGGCGCTCTTCGAAATCACCACGGTAACGAGAACCAGCGATCAACGAACCCAGGTCCAGCGAATACAGCTGCTTATCCTTCAGCGTTTCCGGTACCTTGCCGTTAACAATATCCAGGGCCAGGCCCTCAACCACGGCAGTCTTACCGACGCCTGGCTCACCGATCAGCACTGGGTTGTTCTTCGTGCGGCGTGAGAGCACCTGCATGATGCGCTCAACCTCAGAATCACGGCCAACGACTGGGTCTAATTTGCCTTCCTTGGCAGCCTGGGTGAGGTTACGTCCGAACTGATCGAGCACCAGCGAGTTGGAGCGGTCGCCCTTGCCACCGCCACCGCTGCCGGATCCGCCGCCCATCGATGGGCCAGCACCGGCACCAGCCAGTCCGCCGCCACCAGGTGCAGACGAGGATCCGCTACCGGAACCATCCTGATTTCCGCCTTCGTAACCAGACAGCAACTGGATAACCTGCTGACGCACACGTGGCAGGTCAGCGCCCAGCTTGGTTAATACCTGCGCGGCCACGCCTTCGCCTTCGCGGATCAGACCCAGCAGCAGGAATTCCGTGCCAATGTATTTGTGGCCCATTTGTAGGCCTTCGCGCAGCGAAAGCTCCAGGACCTTCTTGGCCCGCGGAGTAAATGGGATATGTCCGCTGTGTGGCTGGGAACCCTGGCCGATAATCTCTTCGACCTCGTTGCGGACATCGTCTAAGGAGATATCCATCGATTCCAGGGCCTTAGCAGCAACCCCTTCACCTTCGTGGATCAGACCGAGCAGGATGTGCTCGGTACCGATGTAATTGTGGTTAAGCATGCGAGCTTCTTCTTGCGCCAATACGATGACGCGTCGAGCTCGGTCCGTAAACCGTTCAAACATGTGCTCTGAGTTCTCCCTAACCGATTTGCGTTATGTTCCACCCACCATAACGCGCAACTATCACCGGCCCTTCCCGTTTTGCGAATCGATTCCCGCAAATCCGGCAAACTCCCTGCATAATGGCCTGTTCGCCTGTAGCGAACGCCCTGTTGGAACGTATTTTGGCAGCAAAAAGCGGCGCCCGGAGTGGAGGTAATCCGGACGCCGCTTGTGTTGCACGTGCCTAACGGGCACAGGCCCTAGCAGCTAGCAGGCTCTAGCGACTGACCCTAGCAGCAGGCCTTAGCAGTAGGCCTTAGCGCGCGATGGTGGCTGGCTCTTCACCCAAGCGCGCCTTCTTGACGTACTCGACTTCTTCTTCCAGCTCGGTTGCCGCTCCACGACGACGCGAGGCGTAGATAACCAGCGACAGTCCCGTCGACAAGAGTGCGAAGACCAGCAGGCCACCGAGTCCGCCCCAGAAGGTGGCGTCGTAGAGGCCATCGGTTGCGCGCATAAACGCATCGCGGGTGTAGCTCATTGGGTGGAAGCTATGCAGCATCCGCAGTGGCCCCGGAGTAGTATCCAGCGGCCAGATACCGCCAAAGACGAATAAGCCCAGAGCAAACAGCCCCAGCGAGAATACGCCACCGTACATGCGGCCAAACAGGATGCGCAGGAACTGGAAGACAGCCGAACCGGTGATCGCGGTCAGCGCCAGTACACCGATGGCGATAGCCCAGTTATCCGGCGACCATCCCAGTGCCACGGAGAATCCCGCGAAAAATCCGATCACCGCGAAGTTCACCAAAGAGATCAGTCCCAGCGCGCGCAGGACCGGCCCCAGTACGGTGTAGCTATTGGCACGCTTGCCGACGATATGTGGCAGCAGCGTCGACAGTAACGCCATGGCCAGGTAGCCGAAGACGACGATCACCAGGATGGCCGCACCAGCAGTAATGTTTTTGACCGTCGGATCAGATTCATCCGCCACGGTCTGGACTGGGTGCTCGTTGGACGCGGTGAAGTTGATCGGCACCGCGATATTCGACGCGGAATCTTCCGGCTTGGTGATATTCGGTGCCTTAGCAGCGCCGTCGGCAAGCTTGGTCGACAATTCACTCGTTCCGTCTTTCAGGCGGGTCATGCCGTCCATCAGCTGGCCACCGCCGTCGTTGAGCTGCGTGGTTCCGTCTTTCAGACGCCCCACGCCGTCAGTCAACTCGCCAGTACCCGCGTTCAGACGGGCCGCGCCGTTATCCAACTGGCTCGCACCATCTGCCAGGCGGCTAACACCACCGTTGAGCTGGTTGATGCCGTCGTTCAACCGATGAGCACCATCTTGCAGACGAATCACACCAGACCGGTACGGGGCATTCGGATCAGCCAAATTGTAATGCAGCTGGCCGGTGCCTTCCCGCAAGCGGTTGAGCTGGTTGACCATGTTTTGCTGGTTCGCAGGATCCAGCCGGTTCACAATCCCCGCCAGTTTTTCAGCTTCCGCATGCGCGCCCAAGGTGTGCAGCAAGTCGATAATCGGTTGCATATCCGGCAACGCACCCTGCACCTGCTCCAGTAGTGGCAACAGCATGCCCGTCAGTTGGTTTACACCGGCATCGATCTGGCCAGCGCCGTCGGCAAGCTGATCCGTACCATTAAGCAGCTGATCCGTACCGTTAGCCAGCTGGGTGGATCCATCCTGCAGCCGGGCTGCACCATTGCTCAGTTCGCCGACGCCATTGTGCAGGCGCGTCGTACCAGCTTTCAAGTCTGTGGTTCCCTGGTGCAAGCGTCCGGCACCATCTTGCAGGTCAGAAGCCCCCTTATCCAACCGCGAGATTCCATCGACTGCCCGCGTACCGCCATCCTTGAGCTGGCCAGCGCCTTCATCCAAACGGCCTGCACCCTCGGCAGCTTGATTCAGCCCCTCACCCATGCGATCAAGACCAGCGATAACCTTGTCGGCATATTTCTTGGAAATCGCGTTGGCAACGTTGCTTTGCACCTGTGGGATCAAACTATTGGTGATCACCGCACCGTTGGTGCCGTAGAAGTCGTTTTCCGCGAAGTGGATATTCGGCTGCCTCGGGTTATCGCTGATGATCGTGACTGCGTCATCAGAAAAATCCTTCGGAATCGTGACGACGAATAGGTAATCACCGCGGGTTAGCCCCTTATCACCCTGCTCTTTGTCGACTTCCGAGAAATTCAGGTAATCGGTTTCCAATAAGCCTTCGACGACCTGGTTTCCATAATTAATGTATTCGCCGTCGCGCTCGACGCCTTCGTCTTCATTAACCACAGCCAAGGAAACATCGCGCAGGTATTTCGATGGGTCCCACATCGCCCACATGAATGTCGCCGCACCCGCCAGCGGCAGCACGAGTGTGAGCACCACGAGGATGCGTGGGATCGTCGATTTCGGACGCCAATCGAGCAATTTGTGCCACAGGCTTTTGTCCTGCGCAGCGTGTACACCCGACTCTGCACCCGTGCCAGCCGACGAGGCTGCACTTTTCGCAGCGCCATTCGCAGCGCTGTTCGCAGTGTTATCAGCAGTACTCACGAGAAGACACCTCCACTACATGTCTATGAGAGTGCAGTACCCCCGCTAGCACCACTGCGAGATTCCACGCCGGTGTCGTGCTTGGAGACTGACTCAAAATTGCTTGGAAAACAAAAAATAATCGCTCGCAAGACCGAAATTTCACGAGCCTTCATTAGTATAGTTTCCCTAGCAAATGCGTTTGGTTTTTATAAGCCATCACACAGAATTTTTTGCTTTGTGATGTGGAACACCACAGTATATGACGATTAACTATTTGGCTAATTAACGCGGAGATCTCTGGGGGGTCTACCTCTAGGGTCTATCGTGAAAACACGCAGGAACGGCACGGGAATATAGACACCGAGATATAGACGCAGAAAAGCACCCACCCCTCCAGGTAAACCCCCGGCGGGAATGGGTGCTATCCAATGCGCAAGCTAAGCGCGATTAGTGAGATCTACGGTGTGGCGATATAGCGGGTATCCAGGTACTCGTTAATACCTTCGGCACCGCCCTCACGGCCAAAGCCGGATTCCTTGATACCGCCGAACGGTGCGGCAACATCAGAAACACCACCACGGTTAATGGCCACCATGCCAGCATTTAACTCGTGTGCCAGGCGCTCAGCGGTGTGCACGTTTTCGCTATAGCCATAAGCCGCCAAGCCCACCGAGGTGTCATTCGCAGCCGCAATAGCATCGTCCAGATCAGAGTACGTGGTGATAGCCACAACTGGTCCGAAAATTTCTTCACGCAAGATAGCCGCATCAGCTGGAATATCGGACAACACGGTGGCTGGGTAGAAATAGCCTTCGCCTGCTGGCACTTCACCGCCGGTGTGCACGGTGGCCCCACCCTTACGGGCTTCAGCAACCAGCTCAGCGATACCGTCGCGCTGTGCCGCAGTGATCATTGGGCCCAGGCCGACGCCCTCATTCAGGCCATGTCCGGTGCTTACCTGCGCCAGCTTCTGCGTGATACGACGAGTGAACTCCTCAGCTATGTCCTCGTGCACAATGAAGCGGTTGGCCGAAACACAAGCCTGTCCACCGTTACGCATCTTCGCGGCATACGCGCACTCCAGCACGCTATCCAGGTCTGCATCCTTGTGGACAACAAACGGTGCGTTGCCACCCAGCTCCATCGAGGTGCGCTGCAGATTCTTCGCCGACTGCTCAACCAAAATCTTGCCGACGCCGGTGGAACCAGTAAAGGTGACCTTGCGCAAGCGCGCATCCGCCATCAGTTCGCTAGACATCGCGGACGACTTCTGCGTCGGCACAATAGAAATCACACCAGAAGGCACGTTGTGCTTCGCGAATACCTCCGAGATGACCTCACCGAGCAACAGCATGGTCAGCGGGGTTTCCTTGGCAGGTTTAACGATCATGGTGCAGCCCGCTGCCAGAGCAGGGGCGATCTTGCGGGTAGCCATGGCAAACGGGAAATTCCACGGAGTCACAGCCAAGCAAGGACCGACTGGGGTGTGGGTAACGCGAATGGTGCCAGCACCCGATGGCGAAGCACCGTAGTAGCCGTCAATGCGCACGGCTTCTTCTGCAAACCACCGCAGGTATTCCGAGCCGTAGCCGACCTCGCCTTTCGCCTCTGCGAAAGTCTTACCCATTTCCAGTGTCATTACCGTAGCGAAATCGTCGGCACGATCCTGTACCGCGTGATAAATATCCATCAACACATCCGCGCGCTGACGGGCGGTGAAATCCTTAGCCCACGTGTCCTGCACGCCGTCGGCAAGATCCAAAGCCTTCATCCACTGCGAAGAATCCGCATTCGAAACCTGTGCTAAAACCTTGCCGGTGGCTGGGTCTTCCACGTCAAAATGAGCGCCGCCGACGCCGTCGACCTGCTCGTTACCCAACCAAATCTTGGTGGGAAGATTGTTGATCAATTCAGTATATGGTGCGTAATCGAAACTCATACTCACACTCTACGCGCGAATCTGGATATGAGCTTCGTTACGCAACAGTTGCTTGTGGCCGGCGCATAAAAAATGTAATGGGAATGATCGCGGTGACCATCAGCGCAGCCACCACAAAGGCCGCGCGCACACCATCCGAGGTCGCGGCAGCCTCAGTCAATCCTGCGGCCAGCCCCGAATCCGTGCCGCGGGTCAAAATCACCATCAGCAATGCGGTACCAGCGGCGGCGGCCAGTTGCTGCAGCGTCGTCAAAATCGCCGAACCATGGCTGTAGAGTTCGCCGGTCAGTGAGCTTAATGCGGTGGTCATCATCGGCGTCATCAGCAGACCGAACCCAAAGGCGAAAATCACATGGAAGGTGACCAATTGCCAGACCTGCGTCTCAGTCCCGATGGTGGTAAACAGCCACGTACCAGCGGCCATCAAAAACGCGCCCGGAATCATGATCGGTTTCGGGCCCACCGAATCATACACACGCCCGATGATCGGCGACATCACCGCTTGGATCACCCCGCCAGGAAGCACGATCAATCCGGCGGTACGCGCGCCATCACCCAACCCGTTTTGCACGAATAGCGGCAGCATAGTCACGGTGCCGATCAACACGGAAAAGGAGAACAGCGCGATCAACACCGCCAAGGAGAAATTACGGATCTTAAAAGGGCGCAAATCCAGCAAAGCCTGAGCCTTTTTACCCAGCCGCACCTGGCGCAGAGCAAAAACCACCAACGCAATAACCGCGATGACCAGCAAACCCACCAACATGCCGACGTTGTCGCCGGTATCCAGCGCGGTTTCTAATGACGACAGGGAATAGACCGTACCGCCGAACGCGACCACCGACAGCACGACGGAAATCAGATCAATCGGCTGCGTCGAATTCTCACCGACGTTGGAAAGCAGCTTCGCACCCAGCAACAACACACCGACCAACAACGGCAGCATGCACAGAAAAATCGCGTGCCAGGTAAACGCCTCCAAGATGACGCCACCGACGGTTGGGCCAGTCGCTGGGGCCACCGCAATCACCACACCGATAAAGCCCATCACGGTTCCACGGCGTTCCAGTGGCACCATCTGCAACATCACCGTCATCAGCAGCGGAATGATCAACGCAGTCCCCGCAGCCTGCACGATGCGGCCCAATAGCAACACCACAAATGCCGGCGCCACCGCACCCATGATGGTGCCGACGATGAACAGCCCCACCGAGGCAAAGAAAATTTGCCGAGTGCTAAAACGCTGGATCAAAAACCCCGTGGTGGGAATAACCACGGCCATGGTGAGCATGAACACCGTGATCAACCATTGCGCACTGGCCGCGTTAATACCAAAATCCCGCATGACCGCAGGCAGCGCCACCGACAACGAGGTCTCATTCAAGATCATCACCGTCGCCGCCGCCACCAACGTGGCCAACACGGCAACGACGTCCGACGACATCTTTTCCGGTTGTGCGCTCACGTCCGGTACTACTCCGGTTTCACGATCGGGAACAAGACGGTTTCGCGAATACCCAGCCCAGTCAGGGCCATCAACAGGCGATCAATGCCCATGCCGGTGCCAGCTGTGGGCGGCATGCCCTGTTCCATGGCAGCCAGGAATTCCTCATCCAGCACCATGGCTTCGTCGTCACCGCCAGCGGCCAAACGAGCTTGATCCTCGAAACGCTCACGCTGGATTACCGGATCAATCAACTCAGAATAGCCAGTTGCCAGCTCGAACCCGCGCACGTACAGGTCCCATTTTTCCGTCACGCGCGGCTTCGAACGGTGATCGCGGGTCAGCGGTGAGGTCTCCACCGGGAAGTCCTTGACAAAGATCGGGCCGTCCAGCTGATCTTCACACAGCAGCTCCCAGATTTCTTCCACCAGCTTGCCGTGCTGCCAGCCACCGTCCTTCGGAACCTTCAGTCCGATGGCATCGGCAATACCCAGCAGCTCGTCGACGGTGGAATCGACCGTGACCTCCGGCTGATCCGGGAATTTGCGGGCCAACGCCTCATTCAGCGACGGGTACATCTCGATTTCCGGCCATTCGCCCGAGAAATCATACTCGGTGCCGTCGGCAAGCGTCACTACCTGCGAACCAAACACTTCCTCGGCGATATACTGCACGGCCTCACGGATCATCCGCGCGCCCGTGTTGTAATCGCCCCAGGCCTGGTAGGTCTCCAACATCGCGAATTCCGGCGAGTGCGAGCGGTCAATGCCCTCATTGCGGAAGTTGCGGTTGATTTCAAAAACGCGATCAATGCCACCGACGACGGCGCGCTTCAAAAACAGCTCCGGCGCAATACGCAGGTAAAGGTCCAGATCCAGCGCATTCGAGTGGGTGACGAATGGACGCGCGGCGGCACCACCGTGGATGGTCTGCAGCATCGGGGTTTCGATCTCAACGAAGTCGATTCCCTCCAAGTAATTGCGCAGAGCACGGATCACCTTGATGCGGGTCATCGCGTTTTCGCGGGCTTCTTTGCGCACGATCAAATCGTTATAACGCTGCCGCACGCGAGTATCTTCCGCCATTTCCGCAAACGACACCGGCAGCGGACGGATCGACTTCGACGCCATCTGCCACGAGTTCACGAATACGGACAGCTCGCCGCGTCGGGAAGAAATAACTTTGCCCTGCACGGCGACGAAATCGCCCATGTCGACGTCGGCTTTCCACTGATCTAGGGCTTCCTTACCGACTTCCGCGAGTGACAACATCGCCTGCACCTGGGTGCCATCACCATCTTGCAGGGTGGCGAAACACAACTTGCCGGTATCGCGTTTAAACAGCAGACGCCCCGCGATGGCCACCTCATCGCCGGAATCGCCGCCCGGCTGGATATAGGTCACGCCATTCTCGCGGGTCACCAACTGTTCCGACTCAGCCGGTGCAGCGCCAGTATCGGTGTCTTCTGGCTTCACCACGACATAAGCCTTGCGCAGCTCGGCAAGGCTCATCGTGCGTTTGACTTCAACCGGGTAGGCCTGGTCGCCACGGTCAAGCAAACGCTGGCGCTTTTCCCGCCGGATACGCAACTGTTCCGGCAGGCTATCAGGGGCATCGGGGGAATTTTTCTGCTGACTCACCCGGCCCAGGGTAGTCGAAAACCACGACAAACGATAAGCACGCCCATCCTGAATCCGGGCATTTATTCAGGCACTGCCAGGTATCTAGCAGCCCAATAGCGGAATTTTTCGCCCCACGTGCAACAATATTTGTGACACGTCACACCGAACTCACTCACCGTGATACTCGGAACAGACACGCAGGACCTTGTAGCCAAGCAGGAGGCTTAAGCGGTGAACTCACTGTATTTAGCAGTCATCGGGATCGCGATGATCATCGGTGGATACCTCATCTACTCGAAATTCCTCGGTAAAAGTATCTTCCAACTCTCCGAGCGGTACACCACCCCAGCACACGCCATGAACGACGGCGTGGACTACGTGCCAACAAACAAATTCGTGCTCTGGGGCCACCACTTCACCTCCGTCGCAGGTGCAGCCCCCATCGTCGGCCCCGCCGTTGCGATCATCTGGGGTTGGCTACCGGCTTTCCTGTGGGTCACCCTTGGCACCATCTTCATCGCCGGGATGCACGACATGGGCATTTTGTGGGCCTCGCAACGCCACCGCGGCCAATCCATCGGTACTCTCTCCGGCCGCTATATCGGCAAACGCGGACGCAACCTGTTCCTGGTCGTCATCTTCTTGCTGCTGCTTATGGTCGTGGCCGCATTCGCCGTCGTTATTTCGAACCTGCTTATCGCCAACCCGTCGGCAGTAATCCCCACCTGGGGTGCCATCGTCGTCGCGCTGCTGATCGGCCAGGCCGTCTACCGTTTGCAATGGAATCTGCCGATCGTCTCCATCGTCGGCGTGATTGCCCTGTACACGCTGGTATTGATCGGCGACCGCTTCCCCATCGCACTGCCGGACACCGTCTGGGGCATCCCAGCCAACGGTGTGTGGATCATCCTGCTGTTTATCTACGCCGCCATCGCCTCGCTGTTGCCGGTATGGGTATTGCTGCAGCCACGCGACTACATCAACGGGCTCCAGCTATTCATCGCGCTGGGTATTCTCTACGGCTCCATGCTGCTTTCCGCACCTACCGTCGTCGCCCCAACGCTAAACAGCAACTTGCCCGATGACACCCCGTCAATGTGGCCACTGCTGTTTGTCACCATCGCCTGCGGCGCGATTTCCGGTTTTCACGGCATGGTCTCATCCGGTACCTCGTCGAAGCAGCTGGAAAAAGAAACCGACTCCCGCTTCGTCGGCTACTTCGGCGCCGTCGGCGAGGGCCTGCTAGCACTCGGCACCATCA
This sequence comes from Corynebacterium sp. LaCa_70, assembly GCF_058182015.1. Lineage (NCBI taxonomy): Bacteria > Bacillati > Actinomycetota > Actinomycetes > Mycobacteriales > Corynebacteriaceae > Corynebacterium > Corynebacterium sp. LaCa_70. The sequence goes on along the minus strand of NZ_CP190914.1, from coordinate 378,190 downwards.
TCGCGGTGTCTGCTGGTTTCCAATCCTTAGCCGAGTGGGAAGAAATCTATAGCGCGTTCAACGAAGGCGGCATTAATGCTTTCGTCGAGGGCGGCAGCAACATCGTCAACGCTGGCCTGGGCATCCCCGCTGGTATCTCCACCACGATCTTGGCGACGATGGCCGTGCTGTTCGCCGCTACCACCATGGACACCGGTGTTCGTCTGCAACGCATGGTGGTACAGGAAATCGCCGAGGTTGCCGGTGTGCGTTTGCGGGCATTCTCCTCGACCATCATCGCGGTAGGAATTGCCCTGGTTCTGACCTTCTCCGCGGGTGCCGACGGTTCCGGCGGCATGACGCTGTGGCCACTGTTCGGTACCACGAACCAGATCATGGCAGCCCTATCGCTATCGATCATCGCGATCATCCTGGCGCACCTACGCCGCCCATCCTGGATGGTGATCATCCCGGGCATCTTCGTCATGGTTGCCTCGCTGTGGGCCGCGGTGTCCCAGCTGGGCACGTTCATCTCCGATGGCAACTGGCTGTTGGTAGTCATCGACGCGGTCATCCTGGTCTGTGCAGTCTGGGTGGTTATCGAAGCCACCGCTGCTTACCGACGCGCGCACAACACACCCAAGGTGGTCTGGACCGACGATGACACCGACGCCCCGCTGCCGCAGGCACAAGCCATTAAGCGCGGGAACTAACCGGGGCGGGAGCACGCGTCATGTCTATCGTCGACAAGCTGAAAGCCTTCGGCCACGGGCTCAACGAGTATTATTCCGCGCCGTACCGGGCCACATTTGCGCGCGCACGACAGGAAGAAGATGACCTGTTCCAGCTGTTGGTGATGTCCGAAGCCCTGGGCATTCCCAACCCGGCCAGCTTTTATACGCTGGAATTATTGCCCATCATTTACGAGGATTTCCATGCCTGGCACCGGCGCATGGGGATGCTGCGCTCGCCTTTGGAGGAAATCCAATGCTGCTAGATCAGATTAGAGCGCTTGCCGACGGCGGTGCAGGCGCGGCTGACAGCGCCACACCCCACATCGTGTTTTTCGGCGGCAAAGGCGGCGTCGGCAAGTCCACGATCGCCTCGGCCGTGGCCCTTGGCCTGGCAGAAACCGGTTTTTCCGTGCAGTTGGTTTCCACCGACCCCGCGCACAACCTGGGACATATGTGGGAACAGACCGTCGGCTCGAAGGGGGTGGCCGCGAAGGCAAGTGCCAACCTGCATCTACTGGAATTAGATCCGGCGGCAACCACTAAGGCGCATATCTCGCAGGTCGAAAACACTATGCGGCGGATGATGCCGGAGCGACTGCACGGCGAGGTAACCAAACACTTGGACTTAGCGCGTAACTCGCCGGGCACGCACGAGGCCGCGATGGTGGAAGCAATCGCGCAGGTAGTGGAAGATTCGCGCCACGATTTCATCATTGTCGATACCGCGCCATCCGGGCATACCTCGCGGCTGCTAGCCGTACCGGAATTGATGAATGCCTGGACCCAGGGGTTGATGAATCGGCGGGATAAGTCCGAGCGTTTCTCAGAACTGATCCGCGGGATGGACCCGAAGCACACCGCAGAAGACGGTGTGGACCGCCGCAACCAGGAGTTACGGTCCATTTTGCACAAACGTCAGCAGCGGTTTGCCCGGCTGCGCGATGCGCTGCAGAACCAATCGGTGTTTTATTTGGTACTCACGGCAGAAAAAGTGCCGGTGCTAGAAACCGCCGAGCTGCACGCAGAGTTGACGAAAACCGGTATTAGCGTCGGGGGTGCGGTGGTCAACCGGCGCTCACCAGCAGATCAGGGCGAGTTTTTGGCAAATAGACGCCGCCTGGAAGATGCCGCGCTGGAAGACCTCCACCGTCGCTTGCCGCAGGTGAACGTGACGGAAGTGCCGCTGCTGGATTCGGAAGTCGGCACACCGGCAGCATTGGCGGAAATCGCCGCATACCTGACACGCGGCTAGTGGGCTAATTATCCCCGTCCAGGTTGCGGAAGCCAATCCCGACGGGCACGCCCACGTTATCGACTAGGCGCACCCCACCAAAAGTAGCCGCCACCAATAAACGGGCGTCGCCTTCTTCCGGCGCCGGGCCGAAATCACGGGCGCGTAGCTCCAAATAATCCGGCTGCACCCCGGCCGCCCTTAACACGTCCGCTGCGGTACTGAGCACGGCTTCCGCACCCCGCTCGGCCACGTGTGCACCGGCAGTCAACGCGGCTGATAAAGCCAGGGCCTTCTCGCGGTCGGTTTCCGGAATTGCAGTATTACGCAGACTCATTGCCAGCCCATCCGGCATGCGCACCGTCGGCACGCCTTGTACTTTCACGTCCAGATGCAGGTCGGTGATTGCCTGCTGGAGGCGCAGGAGCAACTCGTAATCTTTTTCCCCAGCGATGATGGTCTCTGGGGCCACCGCATGCAGCAAGCTCAGGTGCGTGGTTAAGGCTTGTGCTAGTTCCGCGCTATCTTCCAGCCCGTCCGGCGGGGTGATCTGCGTGCGCAGGCCTTGCGGCCACAGGCTCTCGGTATGGCCAGGCGCGCGGGTATACGGCACGACGGCATCGACTTCTGCCTCGCGGAGAATCTCCATGATCTCCGGGCGCAATTCGGCCGGTTTATCGTGCACCGCTTGCTGTGGTGCTGGGTTCTGGGGTGCCGGGTGCTGTGCCGCCGGATTATGTTGTTCCGGATTCTGTGAGGTCACGGCATGACCGCCGACCTCGTCGACAAGTTCCACGGCGACCACCGCAACGCCACGCTGTTTCGCTGTGCGCAGCAAAACCCGGTGGCCAGCGTGAATATCAGCGCCTAGCACCACCAGCTGTAGTGATTTACCGGTTGTGCGCATGACACGCGAAAACCTCGCGATATCCGCGAGGTGAAAAAGCGTGGCTTGCCCGAAAGCAAAACTCATGAATGATCTACCTGTCGTGGCATAGGAGGTGTACGTGGTTGATGTAGGTGATTGATGTAGGTGATTGATGTAGGTGGCTGCTGTACCTGGTCAACGCGCTATCGCAACTGCCTATTATTTCTGGGTGCGTTTCAGCAGCTCGGCGACGGAGATACCTTCAGTGTTTTCATCGCGACGACGACGGTGCGGGCGTGCTTCGGCATCATCCTGGTGGGCACCAGCAGCCGGTTGAGGCTGCTGCGTCGTGGTCTTAGCCGCAGCCGATTCGCTGTGTTGCGTTTTCTCACTGCTCATGTGCCCGGCGGAGCTGTCGCGTTCGACGGAGCTGTATTGCCCGGCGGTATTCTCTTGCCTGGAGGTGCTGGCCTGCCCTGCAGTACTGTTCTGCCCAGTCGAATCCCAACGCACTGCATGGAAGCGGGAAGTGTCGAAAACAGGGTCCATGCTACGGCCAGTATCCCAGTTTGCGGCCTGCCCCGCCCCGGACTTCCGTGCCTGATTCTGCTCAGCGGAATCAGATTTGGTGGCGCCAGATTTTGCAGCGCTGGTTTTCACAGCAGCCGATATCGTAGCGTCAGATTTTGTAGCGCCAGTTTTGGCGGACTGTGCTGTCTCGGCAGCTGGTGTCCGGCTAGCAGGTTTCGCGGTGGTGGGCTTAGCGGCAGCTGGTTTCACGGTTTTCCGCGTCGTAGTCTGCGGCTGCTTCGGCTTGTCAGTCTCGCGCTGTTGCTGTTCTTGTTCGCGCTCACTGATCAACGCAGACAAGGGGTTCGGCTGCGGCTGGCTCGGCTGACTGCCCAGCTTGCCCGCAATCGCATCCCGGCTCGGGGCACCAGAACTGGCACCGTATCCAGCAGAAAAACCAGCGTGATCGGCGTGCTGCTCCAACTCCCGGATCCGCCGTGCCTCAGCCTGCAGCGCGGCAGGCTCGTAACCGAATTCGCGATCCTGCAATTCCTCTAGGTGCGTGCGGATCACCGACAGCTCCGCGCGGATCGACTCCCACATTTGTTCAAAACGCTCAGGATCAATGCCCTTGCCGCCCGCGTCGGCAAGCGATTGTGGCGTCGAGATTCCTTTACTTGCAGCCTGAGCCGCAGCGGATTCCTGCTGCTGGCGGACGAAGCGCTCGTGATCTGCCACCCGCTGCTCAGCACTCTGCGCTTGCCGACGATAACGGGTGACCAGGAAAAACCCGATGACTGCAGACCACAGCGACGCCAACAACGCCAGGCGCAGCGCGACCTCCGAGTTCGACAGCAGCATCACCACCGTCGCGACGACTGCCAGCACGATCAGCACGATCACGCCAACTTGACCGCGGTCAACCTGGTTGCTGGACTGCTGGCCACGACGATCCCAGCCGCTCACGCCCTGGTCACTCACGCCCTGGCCACTGGCGTTCCGGCCGCGGTAGTCGGTGTGCGAAGTCTTCTCCTGCTCCATGGGCATCACTTTAGCTAAAAACTCGCTTCCGGTGGCATTGGGTTTTGGCACGCTCGTTCTAGATAGACACCTGCCGCAGCCAACGCCACCCCGCCCACGGCGGCAGCCACCACCGCTGGTAGGTCTTCACGCGCGGCAACTAATTCACTGGCTTTCGGGATCACGTAGCTAGCAATTCCGGCATACCCGCCACCTAGAATTGCCCCCGTCCATGCTGCAGCCTGGCCAAATACCAGGTAGCGCGCGGCCGTCAAGGGGTCGAGTTGACTGCGGTCCATGCCGATGCCGTGATCGTCACGGGAATTCGCCACGCGACGCCCCAACACGACGCACACGAGCGCCATCGCCCAGAGCGCCACCGACACCAACACGGGCACCGTCGGCATGCGCCCGTAGAGCTGCCAAGCGACAATCGCGGTACAGGCTGCGGCAAATAACCCGGTGGCGACCAACCAGGGAATCGAGGTAGCTTTCATCGTGTGATCACCGGAAGCTTTCCCCGCGGGTGATTCCCGCTTTCTCGTCGTCGCTAAGCTCATCCAACAGCTCTGCGACGCGCTGCCCACCGAGCACCGCATCCGGGTTGATCTCCAGCCACGGCTGCAACACGAAGGCGCGCTGGTGGGCATGCGGGTGCGGCAGGCGAAGTTCTTCGGTATCGGAGGTAATTTCGGTGGCATCGCTGTCCCACGCCGCGACGATATCAACATCCAGGGTGCGTGGTCCCCACTTCTGCACGCGCACGCGCCCGGCGGCGTTTTCCAGTTCCTGGCCGCGGTGCAATAGTTCCAGCGGGGTCTGGTCAACTTCCACCAGCAAAATGGCGTTCAAAAAATCGGGCTGATCTTCCACCCCCCACGCCGGGGTGCGGTAGATCGACGAGGCCGCGCGCAGCTGACCCATCCCATCGAAATCGCGGTAGACGGAATCCAGCAGCTCGCGGGAATCGTCCATGTTGGAACCAATGGATAATACTGCGGTGATGCTCATCGGCGCCTCCGTGCAACCACGGCAACATCCTGGAACGGCAGCGGGATCGGTGCGGACGGTTTGTGCACGGTGACCTCGATGGATGCCAACTGTTCATACGTGGCCAGCGCTTGGTTCGCGATGCGATTGGCCACAGCTTCAATCAGATCTTCCGGCTCACCGGTCATAATATCGTGCGCTAACTGTGCCAGCTCGGCGTAGTTCACGGTATCGTCCAGCTGTTTCGCCTGCGAAAAATCTAACCAACACGTCAGGTCGACATAAAAAGTTTGGCCGTGCACACGCTCTTCTTCCAGCACACCGTGGTAGCCGTAGCATTCCACGCCTTTCAGTTCGATCCGGTCCATCCAGTGCTGCCTTCCTTGCCGTGAGTTTGCTGGCTTTTGCTTGCCGACGCCCGCGCCGGCGTTCTGCTCGCTTTAGTTTTGCTACCTATTCCTGGCTGCCACCAGTCTGCCAGGCGTGGGCAACGTCCACGGAATCCCGCGAGACCGCAACCTCGTGCACGCGCACCGCCCAAGCGCCTGCCTGCGCAGAAAGCGCCGTCACAGCCGCCGTGGCTGGGTCGGCCAATTGCGGGCCTGATTCCAGCCCCCGCGCCCCGCGGATCGCCGCTAAGAAACGCTTGCGTGAAGCCCCCACGAGGATCGGGAAACGGCCTTCGGTAAAACTACGCAGTGCGTGCAGCAGAGCCCAGTTGTCTTGCGCGGATTTCGCAAAACCCAGGCCCGGGTCCAAGGCAATATTGTGCTCTGCTACCCCGGCGGCCAAGGCATTGTCGACAAGCCGGTCCAGGCTCGCGTGTACATCTGCCACCACGTCGCCGTCGTGTTCGCCGCTGGCATCACCAAATTGCAGGGTTTGCCAGTGCATCAGGCACACCGGAAGCCCGGACGCTGCCATCACGCGGTACATGTGCGGGTCTGCCATGCCACCAGAGACATCATTGATCATGGATACTCCAGCGTCCACAGCGGCTTCTGCGGTGGACGCTCGCATGGTATCGATCGAGGTCACGATGCCCGCGGCAGCGAGTTCCCGGATCACCGGGGTGATGCGTTGTTTTTCTTGGTCCGGGTCCACCCGCTTGGCCCCCGGGCGGGTGGATTCGCCGCCGACGTCGATGATGTCCGCACCCTGGTGAATCAGCCGGTGGGCGTGCTCGACAGCGCGATCGACGGTATTGAATTGTCCACCATCAGAAAAGGAATCATCGGTGACGTTTACGATGCCCATCACTTGGCAACGCGCCCGCCGTGCCGCCTCGGAAGAATCAGGCAACACCAGCGCGGGTGGGCGCGGCGGTGCGTGATGGGAGAAATCGTGCGACATATCCGGCGTATCCATTCTGGCTGCTTAGCTCCTGATAAGGCTCATAACTTCTGCACGGGACGAAGCATTCACTCGGAAACCACCACGCACCGCGGACGTCGTCGTCACGGCACCCGGTTTCCGGATTCCACGCATCGCCATGCACAGGTGTTCGCATTCAATGACGACGATCACCGATTGCGCCTGCAACTTGTTCATCAACGCATCGGCAATCTGGCTGGTCAGCCGTTCTTGGACCTGCGGGCGTTTGGCATACAAATCCGCCAGGCGCGCCAGCTTGGACAAACCAGTGACATCGCCGTTGCGACCTGGGATATAACCAATATGCACGCTGCCGAAAAACGGCACCAAGTGATGCTCGCAGGTGGAATAAATCGGGATATCGCGCACCAGCACCAATTCCTGGTGGTCTTCCGAAAACGTCCGTTCCAATACCGCGGTAGGGTCTTCGTGCAGGCCAGCAAAAGATTCTTTGTACGCACGGGCCACACGGGCCGGGGTATCGCGCAGGCCTTCGCGGTCCGGGTCCTCGCCGACGGCGAATAACAGTTCCCGCACCGCAGCTTCGGCGCGCTGTTGATCAAAACTGCCGACGTTGCCTGTGCTCTCAGCGTTAGTCATCCTTGTTGTCCCTACCCTGCTCGTCATTTTGTTCGTGCCCCGGCCCATCTTTGCGATGCTTTCCGGTCTGCTCCGCGGCTTCCAACTTCGGCAGCCCGGTCACGCCCACAGCATTGTTGTCACCGAAGATCAATCCGATCTCGCCTTCCTCGACAGCATGCTCATCAGCACCATCCTTCTGGGCTGCTTGCCGACGCTCGCGAGCCAGCAGCGACGCCTCCAGCAGCGACAAACGCTTCGGCGGTTCCTCGCCCCGCTCTTTCGCCAACTCTGTTGGGGTTTTCACCGGCTCGAAACCAGCCTGCTGCGGGAAGCGCACGTCGGTATCGAAAATATCCACACGCTGCGGATCAATCCCGTCGAAGATGGCTTCCAAATCTGGCCGCCGCAGGGTTTCTTTTTCCAGCAATTTCAGCGCGAGTTTGTCCAGGTAGTCGCGGTGCTCGCCCAAAATCGAATAGGCCTTGCGGTGCGCACTATCCAGCAGGAACTGCAGCTCCTGGTCGATGGTGTGCGCAATCTGCTCGGAATATCCCGAGGTACCGCCGCCACCGCGGCCAGAGAATGGATCACCTTGTTCTTGCCCGTATTTCACGGTGCCCAGTGCTGGCGAGAAACCGTATTCGGTCACCATCGCGCGCGCGATCTTGGTGGCTTGTTCAATATCGCTGGACGCGCCCGTCGTCGGCGTGCCAAACACGAGTTCTTCTGCAGCGCGCCCACCCATAGCAAAGACCAGCTGGGCGAACATTTCCTCGCGGTTGTACATGCCTTTGTCGTCTTCTTGTGCCGTCATCGCATGCCCGCCGGTGCGACCGCGTGCCAGGATGGTCACCTTGTACACGCGCTCAATATCGCGCAAGGCCCAGGCCGCCAGGGTGTGACCGCCTTCGTGGTAAGCAGTGATCTTCTTTTCTTGCTCGGAAATCACCTTCGAGGAACGACGCGGGCCACCCACAACGCGGTCGGTGGCTTCTTCCAATGCGTCGGCAGTAATCACGTTGCCGCCGATGCGCGCGGTCAACAGCGCGGCCTCGTTAAGCACGTTCGCCAGATCTGCACCGGACATGCCCGCAGTGCGCTTGGCCAATTGCGTCACGTCAACGTGCTTAGCCAACGGCTTACCCTCGGAATGCACACGCAAGATCGCCTCGCGGCCCTTCAGGTCCGGCGGAGTCACCGGGATCTGCCGGTCGAAGCGACCTGGACGCAACAGCGCCGGGTCCAGAATGTCCGGACGGTTGGTGGCGGCAATCAGGATCACGCCCTCACGGTCACCGAAACCATCCATCTCCACCAGCATCTGGTTCAGGGTTTGCTCACGCTCATCGTGCCCGCCGCCGGTACCGGAACCACGCTGGCGACCCACGGCATCGATCTCATCAATAAAGATGATGCACGGCGAGTTTTCCTTCGCGGTTTTAAACAGATCACGAACACGGGAAGCACCGACGCCGACGAACATCTCGACGAAATCCGAACCCGAAATCGTATAAAACGGCACCCCTGCCTCACCGGCAACAGCACGCGCCAGCAAGGTTTTACCGGTGCCCGGTGGGCCGTACAGCAACACGCCGCGCGGGATCTTCGCACCCAATTCGTGGTACCGGGTGGGATCTTCCAGGAAATCTTTGATCTCGTGCAGCTCGTCGACGGCCTCGTCGGCACCCGCCACATCCTTGAAGGTGTTGGTGGGCATATCCTTGGTGAGCTCTTTGGCTTTGTTGCCACCGATCCCCAGCATGCTGCCCTTTTGCATCCGGGTGAGGAAGAAAAACAGCAGACCAAACAGCAGCAACATCGGCAGCAAGAACGACAGCATGCTCATCAAGAAGCTGTCGCTGGTGACGTTCGTGTCATACTCGTCGACGTTGCCGTCTTGCACCGCGTTAAAAACTTCCGGGGCCGAACGCGCAGGGTATTGCGTGATCACAGACTCGACGCCTTCTTGCTCGTCGACGGTGATCGGCTCACGCAGCTCCAGGCGCAGCGTTTGCTCGCGGTCATCGATTTGCGCCTTGTCGACGTTTTCTTCCTGCAGTTGCTCCAGCGCAAGCGAGGTTTCTACGTCGAGGAAATGGCGGGTGTCGTCGCTCAACCGGGTGACGGTGAACAACAGCATCAAAAGCACGGCGGCGCCGGCTCCGATTTGAATAATGCGTTTGTTTTTCATGAATCCTAATTACGAGCAGTACATATTTATACGCAGTGCACGTATTCCCAGTGCACGTGTTGTCCGCAGTGCGCGCTGTGTGGTCGGCGTTGCACGTTTGACGCTTGACGTTTTAAGTCGAGTACACGTCCGGGTGCAGCGTACCCACATACGGCAGGTCGCGGTATCGTTCGGCGTAATCCAGCCCGTAGCCGATGACGAATTCGTTGGGGATGTCGAAGCCGACGTCGTACAGATCCAGCTTCGCGGTCACGACCTCTGGTTTACGCAACAGGGTGATCACGTTCAGCGACTTCGGATTACGGTTGCGCAGGTTGCGCACCAGCCAGGACAGCGTCAGGCCAGAATCGATGATGTCCTCGACGATCAGCACGTCTTTGCCTTCGATGTCGCGGTCCAGGTCTTTCAAGATGCGCACCACACCAGACGACGTCGTCGAGTTGCCGTAGGAGGACACCGCCATGAATTCCATCTCGCTCGGGATGGACAGCTCACGCGCGAAGTCCGTCAAAAATACCGCCGCGCCTTTCAGCACGCACACCAGCAGCAGATCATTGCCCGCATAGTCCTTGGACACCTTATCCGCAAGGACCTTGACGCGTTGTCTGATTTCTTCTTCGCTGATCAGCACCGATTCAACATCGCTGCCGTAGCGATTTTCCGGGACGTCGTAAAATTTATCGTCGACGGATTTTTCCACCGTGGTGTGAATGTGATCTGCCATGGTCGGCCTTTCGGTGAGGCTGTGAGGTTAAGCGGTTAAGCGGTTGCGCTGCGAAGCGACAGCACGGTTGGCGCTGCAACTCCGATGAAGTTGTTGTATCACGTACTGCTTGCCGACGCCTGGGTGACGTCGACAAGCTAGCTGTGTAATAGCACCAGTTTGCCAGTTTGGCGTGCTAGTTCCAACCTGTTACCGACAGAAACTGCGCCTTGCCCGTGCCAGTCGTCGATAAGCGCAATACTAGCCGCTAGCGTGCGTGCCGTGACCTGCGCCCCGTGGCGGTGCAAGAACTCCGCGATCGCCCGGCGCGCCAGTGGCCTAGGGCCCAGTGCGGCGATGTCCAGGCTCGGTGGCTCGGGTGTTGCCCCGGTCTCGTGCGGCGTCGATATTGCCCCGGTCTCGTGCGGCAACGCTGCCACATGCTGCAGGTAGTCCTCGTCCTCGCGGATCAGCTCGGCTGCCTGCATCAGCGGGGCGCTGGCGTCTCCACCGACAATCTCATCCAACAGCGGGAGCACGCGCCGACGAATGGCCACGCGTCGAAAAGCCACATCAGCGTTATGCGGGTCATTCCACGCCGCGACCCCGAGTTCTGTGCAGGCGCCGACAGTGTTTTCGCGGCGAATCGGCAGCAACGGGCGCAGCAACGTGTGCCCCTGGTAATCGGAGACCTCCCGCATCGCGCTAGCCTTGCCGCGGAGTAGCCCGAGCAGCAGGGTTTCTGCCTGGTCATCACCGGTGTGTGCCAGCAGGATCGGCCGGTCACCCGCGATTTCTCCCAAAGCCTGGTAGCGCGCATGGCGTGCGGCGGCTTCGAGCGATTGTTCCGCGGATTCTTTCGCAACAGTCACCGGCACCACCTGGCCATCCAACCCCCATTGGCGCACCTGGGCGATCGCACGCTCGCTGACTTCCCGCGAACCTTCTTGCAAGCCATGGTCAATGCTGACTACGGAGGCGTCGAGTTTTTCCGCCGCCGCGGCCGCCGCCAACGCTAACGAATCCGGGCCGCCGCTGACAGCGATGATGAATTGCGCGTGACCCTGGCGCTGACGTTGCATGGCAACCCGCAGAGCGGTACGTACCTGCAGGAAATTTGGGGACCGCCGCGGCCAAAACGGTGCGCTGCCGCCGCGTAAAGCATGGAGGTTCTTCTGCACGCGGTAGTTCCCCATTGCATGTTCCTCCGCTGAATTTCCCTCAGCTGGATTTCTCATTACTGAATTTCTCGCTGCTGCCGTTAATGCTCCCGCAGCGCGGAGACAAACTCGTCGAGTTGCGCGCGGGCGGGCAGGATCGGCGCGTCGTTCACCAGCAAACTATAGGCATAGGTATGTCCGCTGCGTCCGGTCACGATACCGACCAGAGCAGAGGTATCCGTCAGCGTGCCAGTTTTCGCGCGCGCATATCCGCGGGCAGAAAGGTCTGCGTAGCGATCATCCAACGTGCCGTCACCACCGGCGACCGGCAACACGTCCAGCAGGCTGCGCAAATCCCCGACGTTGTCACCAGGCGCATCCGCATCCCCGGCGTTCGCACGGGTGTCTCCCCCAGCATCCGCGCCAGCAGCACCATGCGCTGCGACCTGCAGACACTGCAACAACCCATGCGCAGTCAGCCGATTCTGGGAAGACAACCCGGAGTTATCACTGATCTGCATATTCGCGGTATCCAGTCCGATCTCACGCAGAATCTCCAGGGTCGCACTGGTGGCATCGCTAAACGACGCCGGTTGCATTCCTCGGGCTACCGCGGTTTCACGCGCGATGGCTTCAGCCATGACGTTATCGGAATGCTTGATCATCAATTCCAAGCGCTCGCGCAGAATCGGCGACTCCAGGGTGGTCACCGCGGGCAGCGGCGCAGCATTATCATTGACAGCGACGTGGCTGGCACCGACCCGGTCTGCCAGTGCTTGGGCCACATCCAACGCAGGTGTGGTCGAACGCGGCACGTCCCCGCTGGTAGCGCCAATCCGCCCGCCATAGAGCATCGCCGGTTCCATCGGCGCGATATAGCCCTCAGCAACATTCCCCGGATCCCAACCTTCAGCTTGCGTCGGCCCAGACCACAGGCTGGTATCGATCTCCACAGAATCCGCATGCCCAATCGCAGCAGCCGCCGCATCCAACGCCGCATCATCGAGCCACACATCCCCCGCAGCGCGGATAACGACGTGCCCGCCATCATGCTCAATCACCGTGTGCAGGCGCTTATCCAGATCCATGCTGGCCAAAGCGGCAGTCGCGGTCACAATCTTCGTCGACGACGCCGGAACCAACTGCCGGTGCGCATCGTGCTCATAGACGCTTTCTTGCGTGGACAGGTCCACCACTGCCGCACCCAGCTGGCCATCAATCGCCGGCGCCTGGAAGCCAGCAGCCGGGCTGATGGTGCTGCCGTCGTCGGCAAGCGAAGGCTCAACGGGCGTGACCGGCAAGTTTGCGGGGGCCAACTCATACGGTGGCGCAGATTCCACGTCACTATAAGCCTGGTGGTAGGCCACCCCCACCGTCGCGGTAGCAGCGACAGCAACCAGGGCGATGACTACCGAAACCCACCAGAAAACCTTCATGGCGGTTGATTCTAGCGCGGATCAGTGCGAATCTCCGCGCGATCCCGAGAGCAAGGATGCGGCACGCCTGCGCCGGGGCGATTGGCCTGGGCAGGTAAAGTGGGCAACCGACTGCAATCGCTCGGCGGGCGCTCGGCGGGGCGGAAAGCCTAAAGAAGGACGGCCGCCAGAGTGATTGAGGATGCTGACAAGTACCAACTAAACGAACCTCAACCACAGAAAGGTGGATGCAATGAGCGTAGAAGTAACCATTGAAATCCCACGCGGCTCCCGCAACAAATACGAGATCGACCACGAGTCCGGCAAGGTGTACCTGGACCGCTACCTGTTCACCCCAATGGCCTACCCGGCGGACTACGGCTTCATCGACCACACCCTCGGCGAAGACGGCGACCCATTGGATGCGCTGGTCATCCTGCCAGAGCCAGTGTTCCCGGGCGTGGTTGTGGAATCGCGCATCGTCGGCGTGTTCAAGATGACCGACGAAGCCGGCGGCGACGACAAACTGCTGGCCGTGGTCGACGACCCACGCTGGGCGCACATCCAGGACATCGACGACGTCGACCAGCACACCAAGGACGAAATCGAGCACTTCTTCACCCGCTACAAGGACCTCGAGCCAAACAAGGAAGTCACCGGTTCCGGTTGGGGCGACAAGGCCGAGGCGGAAAAGATCCACGCTGAGGCTCTCGAGCGCTACAAGGGCTAGGTTGTAGCTTGTTATAGCCTGCTTGGGGCCGTGCGAGGCGTGCGTGGGCGTGTTTCGGGGCGCTTTTTTTTGGGGGGGGGCGTCGGGGGCGTTTCGTGCGGCCTGATTCGTGAGTTTGGTGCATTTTTACAAATAGGCCGCGAAAATCGGGGGTTTCAGGCCCACTATTTGTAAAAATGCACCACCAAACGCAATTTCATAAGCTTTCGGGGGAATACGAGTGCACATTTTTCGGGGGAGGAATGCCGGTCAAAAAGCGGCACGACACGGCGCAATCCGCATCGCCAACGGGCTTTATTTGTCCGACAAGCCGACGCCGGAGCAACTCGCACGCATCATGAGCGAGCAGTGGCCAGACTGTGCGCTCGACGGCGCATCGGCTGCCTGCAAACACCTCGACCAACCGTTGAGTTTCCCGTTGGAGCTCCTGCGTGAGTCGTCGCTACCAGCGAGTAGTTATTTCACGGCTCGTCGTGCTCGCCCGAAAGGTGCGCTCACCTGGGATGGCGTCACTATTTGCAACCCTTTACAAGCCGTGGAAACAATGTCGCATGACGGCGCCGTCGCCTTCCTGGAAGCCTTTTATTCCGGCAAGGATGGACACCAAAGATTGCAACTGAACAAGCAGGAATTCCGGCGTTTCCCGCACCAGGTAAAACGCGCTCTCGATCACGCAATTATCGGCACCGATAGCGTGCCGGAACGCCAACTCACTCGCGCCCTGGAGCAGCATTTCACAGTCCAAAATAACGTAAAGATCGGCCCTTACCACTGGGATCTGGTTCTCGAGGACTACAAAATCGCCATCGAAGTCGACGGATTCGCCTATCACCATGCGGAAAACCGTCGCCAGTTTGAATTAGACCGCCACAAACTCAACGATGCCGTCCATCGCGGATGGACGCCGCTGCATTACACTGCGACGACGATTAGCCATTACCCGAGGTTCGTGGCGGAACACGTGCGGGCCATTGCCAAACGCAAGCGCCCGTTTGCGCGCCCGCCGTGGCTGTGGCATCGGTTGTGGGACTAAGCCGCGTCGCCAAGCCACACGCGGCACCTGCGCTCGGCGGTAACCGTACGGTCATGCCGCGAGAGCGAGTTTTTCGCACTAGGCTGGTGTCATGAGCAACGAAGGCAAAAAGCAAGAAGTAACTGTCAACGAAGTTTCTGTGCACGAGGTTCCTGCCGACGCGCAATTTATCGATGTGCGTGAGCGCGACGAGTACGCCGCGGGACATGCCATCGGCACGGTGAACTTTCCTTTGAGCGAGTTCGCGGAATATGCCAGCCAGATCAACACTGACCAGGATGTCTACATCATTTGCAAGGCCGGTGGCCGTTCTGCCAAGGCCTGCGAGTACCTCACGCAGGCAACCGGTGCCACGGCGTTTAGCGTTGCTGGTGGCACTACGGCATGGAAAGACGCTGAGCTTCCGATGGAGCGCTAGCGCTAGTCCCCGATCTGGTCGCGGCCGCGTTTGACGATCAGCGGGTCTGGTTCTCCGACTACTTCGTGGTCTTTGTTCGTGTATTCGAATTTAGAGAGCAGATACCGCATGGCGTTGATGCGGCCGCGTTTTTTGTCGTTAGATTTGATGGTGATCCACGGCGATTCTTCGGTGTCCGTGTAACGGAACTGCTCTTCTTTGGCGTTGGTGTAATCGTCCCATTTGTCCAGCGACGCCAGGTCCATGGGGGAAAGTTTCCACTGGCGCACGGGGTCGATCTGGCGGATGGCGAACCGAGTGCGTTGTTCTTTTTTCGTCACCGAGAACCAGAACTTCGTCAACGAAATGCCCGAGCCGAGAATCATGTTCTCCAACATCGGTACTTCGCGCAGGAATTCGGCGTGCTGGGATTCGGTGCAAAAGCCCATGACGCGTTCGACGCCGGAGCGGTTGTACCAGGAGCGGTCGAAAAATACCATTTCCCCGCCAGCTGGAAAATGCTGGATATAGCGCTGGAAGTACCAGGAGGTGGATTCGCGTGGCGACGGCTTCTCGAGCGCAACGGTGCGTGCACCGCGGGGGTTGAGGTGCTCGTTGAAGCGTTTGATCGTTCCGCCTTTACCTGCGGCGTCGCGGCCTTCGAAAAGGATAATGTGGCGCTGTCCGGTTTCTTTGGTCCAATTTTGGAATTTCAGCAGCTCAATTTGTAGTGATCGTTTGGTGCGCTCGTATTCCTCACGCGTCATGCGCTCGTCATACGGATAGTTTTCCCGCCACGTGTCGACGGGTTCGCCGCTGGGGGTGATCAGCGAGGGATCGTCTTCGTCGGAGTCATCGACGATGTAGCCGTCGGTTTCTGCGAGGTCGATGGTCGGGAGTTCGTCTTCAAAATCGGCTGCCATGGTGCCAGTCTAGCCCGCTGTGTGTTTTCTGTCGCAAGTGTTGGGATAAACGCTAAGTGTTTACACATTGTTCACTGTAAATTTTTCTGGCATGCAAAAAGCTCCCTCTCCGGATAGGAGAGGGAGCTTAACCCTGGTGACTATCTAGCCTGTGGGATTACTTAGCCAGCTTCGCCAGGCCCTCGAAGCCTTCAACGATGTTCTTGAAAGCGCCGAAGATGTCCTTGAAGTTAACGGACATTGCAACGAAGTTGGAGGAAGTCTCTACAAGAGTGTTCATGTTTATCTCCTTGGAAGAAATATGAAGTGAAATGAGTGATGGTTAGTCACTCACAAGAATTCCCGGCAGCTTGGCCGTGAGGTGATTACTTAGCAGCTGGAGCGTTCGAGGAGCTGGAGCTCAGTGGCTCAAAGGCACCCTTGATAGCTCCATAGATACCGGTAGCTTCTTTGCTATCACCCTGTGGGGTGTAGAAGAATTCCAAGCCCTTGCTGATGTTCTCGAAAGCCTTGAAGAAGGTAACTGCGTTGTTCAGCTGTTCCTGGATCATTTCAACGTTCATGAATTTCTCCTCATGAGGATTCCCCCGGCGATCCCAGGGTAGATGTTCAATTTCCCGACGCCCCAGGGCGTCCTGGATCTTATTGTGACACAGTTTGAAGAAAAGTCAAGCACCTACGACAATTTCGCTAAATATAAAAAATATGGCATATCCACCACTTTTGCTTTCCACCCAACCTTAACCAGGAATTAACGGTTAACTCGGCCCCATAGGGAACGCTTACCAAAATAAATCTGCAGGTCACAGGGTGGTTGCAGCTGATTCTCAGCGAATCGCAATCCATACCTCACAGAACGACCCCTCATCGGAAGATTCCGACCATCACCCATTCGCAACCAACCCTCCCCTTTTCGCCTTACCCTCTTCTGGGTGAATGAGTTTGACCTAAAAAGCAGCAATTGCCGCTTATACACGGCCGCTTATCCACGGCTCCGTACATCTTTAAATGCTCAACCACTCTCCCGCAGGCCGATTACTCAAGCCCCTAAGTCCCCTTAACACACCCCTCACGCACGCACAAAGCGCCGCTCCCCGATCATCCGGGCAACGGCGCTTACAGTTAGCAACTCACTGCATCATGCGACACAGCCTGCGAGCTACACACCGGCAGCTGCTTACATCATGCCGCCCATGCCGCCCATTGGGTCAGCACCAGCAGCAGCGTCGGCACCAGCTGGCTCCGGCTTGTCCGCAACCACAGCCTCGGTGGTCAGGAACAGCGCTGCAATGGAAGCAGCGTTCTGCAGAGCGGAGCGGGTGACCTTGACTGGGTCATTAATGCCAGCAGCCATCAGGTCTACGTACTCGCCGGTAGCAGCGTTCAGGCCTTCGCCTGGGTTCAGGCGGGAAACCTTGTCTGCAACAACGCCAGGCTCCAGGCCAGAGTTGAAAGCGATCTGCTTCAGCGGAGCAGACAGTGCCTCGCGGACGATCTTGACGCCAATGGCTTCATCGCCAGTCAGCTTCAGCGCATCCAGTGCAGAAGCAGCCTGCAGCAGGGCGACGCCACCACCAGCGACGATACCCTCGTCGACAGCAGCCTTAGCGTTACGCACAGCGTCCTCGATGCGGTGCTTGCGCTCCTTGAGTTCAACCTCGGTAGCGGCACCAACCTTCAGCACGGCAACACCGCCGGACAGCTTCGCCAGACGCTCCTGCAGCTTCTCGCGGTCATAATCAGAATCGGAATTCTCGATTTCCGCACGGATCTGCTTGATGCGGCCGTCGATCTGCGCCTGCTCGCCAGCACCCTGCACGATGGTGGTCTCATCCTTGGTAACAACGACCTTGCGTGCGGTACCCAGCTGCGCGATGTCGGCAGTCTCCAGGGACAGGCCAACTTCTTCAGAGATCACCTGGCCGCCGGTCAGGATAGCCATGTCCTGCAGGGTCGCCTTGCGACGGTCACCGAAGCCCGGAGCCTTAACGGCTACGGACTTAAAGGTGCCACGGATCTTGTTCACCACCAGCGTGGACAGGGCTTCACCCTCGACGTCCTCGGCGATGATCAGCAGTGGCTTGTTGGACTGCATGACCTTTTCCAGCAGGCCAACCAGTTCCTTGATGTTGGAGATCTTGCCGGAAACCAGCAGGATGTATGGGTCTTCCAGCACGGCTTCGCCGCGCTCAACGTCGGTGGCGAAGTAACCCGAGATATAGCCCTTGTCAAAGCGCATACCTTCGGTGACTTCAAGGTCCACGCCAAAGGTGTTGGATTCTTCGACGGTGATAACAGAATCCTTGTTCACCTGGCCGTTGCCCACGGTGTACATGGCTTCGGCGATCTTTTCACCGATGGCAGGGTCCGCTGCGGAAATACCTGCGGTGGTAGCGATCTGCTCCTGGGTTTCTACTTCCTTGGCGGAATCCAGCAGACGCTCCACAACCGCCTTAGTGGCGGTCTCAATGCCGCGCTTGATGCCCATTGGGTTGGAGCCTGCGGCGACGTTACGCAGGCCCTCACGTACCAGTGCCTGTGCCAGCACGGTAGCGGTGGTGGTGCCGTCACCGGCGACGTCGTCAGTCTTCTTGGCTACTTCCTTGACCAGCTCAGCGCCGATCTTTTCGTAAGCCTCATCCAGCTCAATTTCGCGAGCGATCGAAACACCGTCGTTGGTGATCGTTGGCGCGCCCCAGGACTTTTCCAAAACGACGTTGCGTCCCTTTGGTCCCAGAGTGACCTTGACGGCGTCGGCCAGCGTGTTCAGGCCGCGCTCGAGGCCACGGCGTGCTTCTTCGTCGAAAGCGATCTGCTTTGCCATGTGTTATGTGCTCCTTTTATTGGTGAAGGACAACACTCACGGTAATGATCACGCCAGGCGCCCGCGACGGCACGAATGGCGTGAGTGTGCACCATTCTCACCTGCGTGATAGGTCTTTTAGTAGTGGTTTAGCACTCCACTACTGGAAGTGCTAGCAACCATTCTGGCACTCGGCCCCTGTGAGTGCAAGGTTATACCCGGCGTTTCGCTAACCGATTCCTGCTAGGTTGGCGGTCATGAATAGCACGAGCAACACCAACAGCAACACCAACAGCACCGAAGCCGCTCTGCAGGAGCACATCCGCGGCCAGCGCGAAGAAATCTTTGCGCAGCTATCCGAGATCATTGCCTTTAATTCTGTGTACCTCCCGGACAACCCGGAGCTGAAGGAAGAACACACCAACGCTGGTAACTGGGTGGATGCCGCGCTTGCCGACGCCGGGCTTGAAGTCAGCGCCATTCCCACCGCCGACGGTTCCACGACGTATCTGGCGTCCACCCCAAAGATTGAAGGCGCGCCGACGGTTCTGCTGTATTCGCATTACGACGTCGTCCTGGCCGGTGATCCAGCTGAGTGGACCGCAGATCCGTTCACCCTCACCGAGCGCAACGGCCGTTGGTACGCCCGCGGCGCCGCGGACTGCAAGGGTTCGCTGGCGATGCACCTGGCCGGCTTGCGCGCAGTCGACGACACCGTCGGCCTGCAGAACCTAGGCATTAACCTGCGCGTGCTGGTCGAAGGCTCGGAAGAACAAGGCGGCGACGGCCTGGACAAACTAATCAAAGAGCGTCCAGAGCTATTCCAGGCAGACGTCATGCTGATTGCCGATGGCGGCAACGTCGCCGCGGGCACCCCAACCATCACCACTGCCCTGCGCGGCGGTGCCCAGCTGAAGGTGTCCGTCGACACGCTGCGCGCACCCGTGCACTCTGGCCTATTCGGCGGCGTCGCCCCGGATGCCACCCTGGCGCTGCTGCGCGCGCTGAACTCGCTTTTCGACGACAATGGCCACACCGTCATCCGCGGTTTCGAACCCACCGACGATGCGAAGTGGCACTGGGATGGCGCTAGCTATGATGCAGCCACTTTCCGTTCCGATGCCGGCGTGCTCGACGGCGTCGGCCTGCACGGCACGGGCACCGACGAGGAAATTGCTGCCCAACTGTGGTCCCGACCTGCCGCAACGGTGACGGCATTGAGCTCGCGGCCAACCTCGGACGTCGTTAATGCTGTCACCCACCACGCCGAAGCCGTGGTAAACCTGCGCGTGCCTTTCCACCTGGATACCCAGGACGTCGTCGAGGCTGCTGCCCAGCAGATCCGCGATGCCGTGCCTTTCGACGCCCGCATCAAGGTCACGGCAGAAGATGTCTTCAGCCCGTTTTCCACCAGCACGGATTCCGCCGCCTTCGAAACCTTCGAATCCGCCATGGCCACCGCCTTCGGCAAGGACGTCCGCAATACCGGCAACGGCGCGTCCATCCCGCTGACCACCGCTTTGGCCGAGGCCAACCCGGATGCCGATATCGCCGTCTACGGGCTGTGCGAGCCACAAACCACCATCCACTCGCCGGATGAATCCGTGGATCCGGAAGAAATCATCCGCCTGGCCACCACCGAAGCGCTGTTTATCACTCGCCTGAGCGAGCAAACGCGTAACTCATAACCAACGCCCCGGTATAACAACTCGGACAACCCCAAGGATTAGCACCGTGTCCAGCTATCACGATCCGTCCAACCCGAATCACGGCCACCTCGCCCACGCCCTGCGCCACCACATCGGTGGCCAGCGCCAACGCATCTTCGGCGACCTCGCACAACTGTGCGCTATCCCATCGCTAGCGCTCAACGACGAACACGCCAAGGACATGGACCGTTCCGCCGCGATGATCCGCGATCTCATGGTGGAACGCGGCTTGACCACCGAAATCATCACCACCAACGATGGTTCCCCCGCAATCGTCGGCAAGCGCGCGGCCAAGAACAACGCACCCACGGTGCTGTTGTATTGCCACCACGACGTCGTCGATATTTCCACCCCGGACGAGTGGGAAACGGATCCATTTATCCTCACCGAGCGCGCGGGTCGCTGGTACGCGCGCGGGTCTGCGGACTGCAAAGGAAATGTGCTGATGCACCTGGCCGCTATCCGCGCCGTCGATGCCGTCGGCGGTTGCGATGCGGGCATCATTCTGGTGTGCGAAGGCTCCGAGGAGCGCGGCGGGCAGGGCTTGCAGGATCTTGTCGACGAACGCCCCGAGCTTTTTGACGCCGATCTGATCTGCATCGCCGATACCGCATCCGGACAGGCAGGCTTGCCGACGCTGACCACCAGTCTGCGCGGTGGCGGGCAGCTGACCGTCACCGTGAACACGCTCGAGGCCCCGGTGCATTCCGGCCAGTTTGGTGGCGCGGCCCCGGATGCCGTGGCTGCCCTGGTGCGCGTGCTGGCCACGCTGCATGACGACGACGGCCAAGTCGCGGTCGCCGGTTTGGGGCAGCACCGCAACTGGGAAGGCAGCCCCTACCCGGCCGAAGACGAGGAAGCACGAGAAGCCGCGGGCCTGCTCGACGGCGTCGACATGCTCGGTGCTCGCAATGATGAGATGGCTGATCTGGTGTGGGCCCGCCCGGCAGTCACCATTACTGGTTTTAGCTCCACTCCAGTCGAAGAAGCTATCAACGCCGTACCAGCCACCGCCTCGGCCCAGCTGAACCTGCGGGTACCGCCAGGAGTCGATACGGCGGCCGCGGCAGAAAAAGTTGCCGAACATTTGCGCGCGAATATCAGCTGGGGCGCGCACATCGACGTCGAAATCACCTCTGCCAATCCGGCATTTGCTGCTGATACCTCCGGCCCACTTTTCGGTGTGCTCAGCGACTGCATCGCAGAAGCCTATGAGCATGAGACCGAGTTGATCGGCACCGGCGGCTCCATCCCGCTGACGGTGAAATTGGCGGAGAAATTCCCTGATGCCGAATTTGGCTTGTACGGGGTAGCCGAATCGGCTTCGGCCATACATTCGAGTAACGAATCTGTGGATCCTGAAGAAATTGCGCGCTTGGCGCTGGCAGAAGCTCTGCTGTTGACGCGTCTCCATTTCCGCTAGACTTGAAAAAGTCTTTAACCCGCGCGCAATAAACGGGAGGCGGAATAATTGTGCTCATCCTGCTAGGTTCCCTAGCCTGCGCCTCAATCCTGGCGCCGCTTCTGATCCGCTGGTTGGGCCGCCCGGCCTTTGCCCTTCTCGCCGTGGTTCCCGCGGTGGGTTTTTTCTGGTTGCTGCAGCATTTCGTCGACGGCACCTTCAGTGACGAGGGCACGCTGGAATATTCCTTGGCCTGGGTGCCGGAAATTCAGCTGTATATAGATTTGCGCATCGATGCCTTATCGGCGCTGTTTGGGCTGATCATCACCGGGGTGGGTGCGCTGGTGATGCTGTATTGCTGGGGCTATTTCACGTCCACCACGCGACGCCTGGCCATGTTCGCAGGCCAGATGATGGCCTTTGCCACCGTCATGATGGGCTTGGTGGCCTCGGATAACTTCCTGCTGCTGTATATCTTCTGGGAAGCCACCTCGATTCTGTCTTTCCTGCTGGTTTCCTACTACGGCGAGCGGGCTTCTTCCCGACGTGCCGCGGGCCAAGCTTTGATGGTCACCGTACTCGGCGGCCTGACGATGCTGGTGGGCATCGTATTGCTGGGACAAACCACCGGCACGTGGCGGTTCTCGGAACTCAGCGCTTTCGCGGCCACAGCAGAGCTCAACGAAGTGCCGTATATCGGTATTTCCATCGTGCTGGTCATCGTCGGCGCGCTGTCGAAATCCGCCATCGCCCCATTCCACTTCTGGTTGCCTGGCGCCATGGCTGCCCCGACTCCGGTCTCGGCATATTTGCACTCTGCGGCGATGGTGAAAGCCGGTATTTACTTGGTTGCTCGCCTAGCACCGGATTTTGCGCAGGTGCCCAGCTGGCACGCGTTGATTATTCCGCTGGCATTGTTCACCATGCTGCTGGGCGGTTGGATGGCGCTTAAGCAGCGCGACCTGAAGCTGATTCTGGCCTACGGCACCGTCTCCCAGCTCGGTTTTATCACCTCCGTCGTGGCCATCGGTTCGCGCGAGGCCATGCTGGCAGGATTGGCGCTGACCGTTGCGCACTCACTGTTTAAGGCGACGTTGTTTATGGTCGTCGGCGCGATCGACCATTCCACCGGAACCCGCGATATTTTCGATCTCTCCGGTTTGGGCCGCAAACAACCCCTGTTAGCAGTCATCGCCATTCTGGCTGCGGCCTCGATGGCTGGTGTGATCCCGATGCTGGGATTCGTTGCCAAGGAAGCGGCCCTGGAGGCCGTGCTGCACGAGGATCTCCTGGTGGGCACCCCACGACAATTGATGCTGGTGTTCATCGTCGTCGGCTCCGTGTTCACGGTCGCCTATTCCATCCGGGTGATTTACGGTGCATTTGCCAGCAAGAAACCCACCCACCCTACCGGCGGCGGCATATGCCAAGAAGTCACCCAGATGAAACCAATCACGGTGCGGCTCTGGGGCCCACCGGCAGTCCTGGTGGGGTTGACCATTTTCTTCGGCCTGCGCCCGATCATCATCTCCAATGCCATTAACCAACACCTGGATTCCAAGTATGCGCACCTAGCTGGCGCGGGCCATGGCGAACATGGCGAAGCAGCCGCGCACGCGACAGACCTGGCGCTGTGGCACGGCTGGACTGTGCCATTGGCAATCTCGGCCGGCATTCTGGTCGTCGGTGGTCTTTTCCACTGGCAGCGTCACGCCCTGGCGAAGGCCTATTTCGAATATCCCGCACTGGGTAACGCCAACGACGCCTACTACGCCATTCTGAACCGCCTGCGTCGGATTTCGCTGCGTTTGACGGCTTCCACCCAGCGCGGTTCGTTGCAGTACAACCTGGGTGTCATTTTCGTCGTCCTCACCGTGTTGCCTCTGGTGGCACTGCTGTTGGGTGAGCGGACGAATATCCGGCTGAGCCTGGGTGAATCACCCTGGCAAGCCGGGGCCGCGGTAGCGATCATTGCTGCCGCGATCGCCGCGACCGTCATGCACAATCGTCTGTCGGCGGTGATCTTGGTCGGTGTCACCGGTTACTTCTTGGCGTTTATTTTTGCGATGTACGGCGCACCTGATCTGGCTTTGACCCAGGTGCTGGTGGAAACCGTGCTGATGATCATTTTCATGTTGGTGCTACGAAAGATGCCGACCAATGTGGAATGGCGCGGCAGCCCGCAGTTCAACCGTTTCCGCGCCTGGCTGTCCATCGCAGTGGCGTTTTCCGTGGTCACCGTCGCGTTATTTGCTATGAACGCGCGCACGGCACCATTGATTTCCGAGCCTATGCCAGCACTCGCGGAACAAATCTCGCACGGTTTGAACACCGTGAATGTGATCCTGGTGGACTTCCGCGCCTGGGACACGATGGGCGAAACCATCGTGCTGATCATCGCCTCGCTCGGTGTGGCGTCGCTGGTCTTCCGCACCAACTCGTTTGTCCGGCATTCCCGTCGGCCAATCCTCACGGCGGTTTCGCGCCGCTGGCTGGCCGCCCAAGTAGAAACAGAACGGGCGGCAAACCGCTCGATCATGGTCGATGTGGCCACGCGCGTGCTTTTCCCGTCGATGATGGCACTATCGGTGTATTTCTTCTTCACCGGCCACAACGCCCCCGGCGGTGGCTTCGCTGGCGGCTTGGTCGCTGCCCTGGCTCTGTCCTTGCGCTATGTCGCCGGTGGTCGCGCCGAATTGGAAGAAACCCTGCCCATCGATCCCGCACGCTTGTTCTTCATCGGCCTGCTGCTTTCTACCGGCTCAGCCCTGGTACCGATGGCCTTCGGCGATCCGCCGCTGACGTCGTACTATGCGTCGGTGGAAATCCCCGTCATCGGTGCGGTGTCCTTGCCTTCGGCGTTGATTTTCGATGCTGCGGTGTACCTGATCGTGATTGGCATGACGATGTACGTGCTCACCTCCCTGGGCACGCAGCTGGATCTGGAAGAAGAAGAGCGCAAGCAGCGCGCGCGTGATCGGGCAAAGAACTTGCAGCGCAAGAACCTGCAGCGTAAAAACGAGCAACGCAAAAACGAGCAGAAGGCTGCCAAACGCAAGCAACAACAAGCAGCCGCCACCTCGGGAGAATCCGGAGAAAGGAGCCGTAGCTAATGGAAGCGAATCTGTTTCTGCTACTCGCCTCCGGGGTGATGCTCGCCGCCGGAGTCTATCTGATGCTCGACCGCGCGGTCACAAAAATTGTGCTTGGTTTGCTGCTGATCGGCAACGCCGCCAATTTGCTGATTCTGCAAGCTGGCGGCCCCGCCGGATCACCACCGATTACCGGCAGCGAATCCTCGCTTTATCCGGACCGGGAAGCTGATCCACTGGCCCAAGCCATGATCCTGACTGCCATCGTGATCGCCATGGCTCTCACGGCATTCTTGCTTTCCCTGGCCTACCGCCAGTATCGCTACCGTTCTGCCGACGTCGTCGAAGACGACCACGAGGACGCAGCAATTGCCGCCCGGCCGATCAACGCTGCCGCCGGCCCAGACCACGACGCCTCCGACGACCCGAAGACTGGGCGCGCCACCGAAGAAGGCGACCGCTTCGGCCCAGAGTCGTTTGAAAAACCCGTCGAAGACGCCAAAGGAACGGAAGGCGCCGATGACTAGACTAGAACCCTTCACCGAGGCAGTACTGCCATACATGCCTTTTTTGATCCCGCTGCCGGTGATCCTTCCCGCGCTTGCAGCGGCCGGGTGTCTGCTGTTTCCCCGCATGCTCAACGTCCGGCGGGCCTTCGTGTTCTTCACCCTGTTGGCACTCGCGGTGCTCTCAGCCACCATGCTCATCGTCGTCGACGGCGAAGGCATCCAAACCCTGCAAATCGGCGGTTGGGACGCCCCGCTGGGCATCACTCTGGTTGCTGATCGCTTGTCGACGATGATGCTGTTCGTCAGCTCCATCATTTTGTTTGCGGTGATGTGGTTCGCTATCGCGCAGGGCATCCGTGATGACACGAAGGATGAGCCCGTCGCGGTTTTCCTGCCGTCGTACATGCTGCTGACGATGGGCGTGAACTTGTCATTCCTGGCAGGTGACTTGTTCAACCTGTACGTCGGCTTCGAAATCTTCCTGGTGGCCTCGTATGTCTTGATGACGCTGGGTGCTTCCCCCTCGCGCGTTCGCGCCGGTGTGGGTTATGTGATGGTCTCGATGGCCAGCTCCATGGTGTTCCTGTTCGGCATTGCCGTAACCTACGCGGCCGTCGGCACGGTGAATCTGGCCCAGATTGGCCAGCGCATGGAAGATATTCCGGGTGGCACGCAGGCCGCGATTTTCGGCGTGCTGCTGGTCGCCTTCGGTATTAAAGCCGCGGTTTTCCCGCTGGATTCCTGGCTTCCCGACGCCTACCCCACCGCCCCATCGCTGGTCACCGCCGTGTTCGCGGGACTGTTGACCAAGGTTGGTGTCTACGCGATCATCCGCATGCGCACCACCGTGTTCACCGACGGCAGCTTGGATGCACTGCTGATGCTCGTCGCCCTGGCCACGATGCTCATCGGCATTTTGGGCGCGATGGCGCAAAACGATATCAAGCGTTTGCTGTCGTTCACGCTGGTCTCACACATCGGTTTCATGATCTTCGGTATCGGCTTGGGTAGCTCGCAAGGCCTATCCGGTGCGATCTTCTACATGGTGCACCACATTCTGGTGCAAACCGCATTGTTCCTGGTCGTTGGCCTGATCGAACGCCACGCGGGCACGTCATCGCTGCGCCGGTTGGGATCGCTGATGTATACCGCACCGATTATCGCCGTGCTGTACCTCATCCCGGCGCTCAACCTGGGCGGCATCCCGCCGTTTTCCGGCTTCATGGGCAAAGTCATGCTCTTCCACGCTGGCGCCGAGGCCAATACGTGGATGTCGTGGGTGCTGATCGGTGGCGCCGTGGTGACCTCCCTGCTCACGCTCTACGTGATGGTCATGGTCTGGTCCAAGGGCTTCCTCCGCGACCGGAAAGACGCCCCGGAAGGCAACATGGCCATCGCCCGGCCCGCCCCTTTGGCGGATATCACCCAGGAAGTGGAGTTCTCTGAGCGAGAATCCGTCGGACGCACGCCATTTGGCATGATCGCAGCCACCGCGATGCTGGTGCTCGCATCCAGCGCGATCAGCGTCGTGGCTGGCCCCATCGCCAGCATCACCGACCGCGCAGCCAATTCCACCCAGGACGTCAACATTTACCGCACCGCGGTATTAGGCACCGATCCGAGCGAGCCGACGCGCAACCTGGAGCTCGAGAGGCTCGACGACGGCGAGGATCGTCGGGAAGAGTCTGACACAGCCGTCAAGGGAGGCGATTCCTAATGGGAACCAGCACACAGGACGCGCAGGACAACCGGGCCCGCGATAAATCGCAGAAGAGCCCAGCCCGCGAAGCACATTTAAAAAAGCGCGTGCCTAAGGGACTGCGCAACCGCTTCCGCCCGTGGTTTATCACCTGGCTGATGATCATGTGGATCATCCTGGTCGGCGAGATCAGCTGGGGCAATATCGTCGCTGGGTTAATCGTCGGCACGCTCGTGGTCTACCTCCTACCACTGCCTGCGATGCCCGTTACTGGCCTGCACGTCTCCTGGCACAAACTGGCATGGTTTTTGGTGGTATTCGTTGTCGAGCTGCTCAGGGCCTCACTGCACGTAGCATTTCTGGCGCTGCGCCCGAAAGAGCTGCCGAAAACCGCGATCGTCACCGCCCCGATGCGGGTGTCCAGCGAATTCATTTTGGTCATTGCAGTCACGTTGTACAACCTGCAGCCTGGCGGCGCCATCACGGATATTGATATCGCCAACCGCACGCTGACGATTCACCTGCTCGACGCGGATAACGACGAGCGCATCGAGCAAGAACTCGAACGCGTCAAAATCCTCGAAGCCCGGATGATCGAGATCTTCGAAAGGACCTAGCCCCATGGATCCAGAGTTGTATACCACGCTGCTGATCATCCCCGGATTACTGATCAGCGCGGCCTTGGCAATCACAGTGTGGCGCATTATCGTCGGGCCGAATTCGCTGGACCGGCTCATCGGGCTGGATGGCATGGTCGCGATGATGCAATGCGCAGGTGCCACGTATATCGCGTGGAGCTCTAATTCCACCGTGGTCTACGCCATGATGGTCATCGCGATGCTGGCGTTTATTTCCACCGTGGCCGTCACGCGTTTCCGCAAAAGGGATGTGAGTTAACCATGAATTGGGCTTTGCTTGCCGACGTCGTCTCCCTGGTGTTACTCACCGTGGGCGCGTTTTTCGTCTTCTCTGCCGCAGTCGGTGTCGCACGATTCCACGACACCATGTCGCGGGTGCACGCGGTGACGAAACCGCAGACCGTCGGGTTGATCATGTGCATCGTCGGCGCGGGTATTCATTTACCGGCGGCTGATTACAACACCGGTTGGCAATCCGATATCGGAGTGCTGTTCTTGCTGGTGATTTTCGCGCTACTGACCAGCCCGGTTACCGCCCAGCGTCTGGGCCGCATCGGGCGTCGTGAAGGTTTGTATGGCGCGGATGCCGCGATGTCGCGCAATGATCGGCCAGCGAAGCGCACGCTGCGTAAAAAAGACCCGCGTAAAAATTAATCCATAATTAAACCTTGCAGCAATAAGGGGCTCTCAAGGTGAGCAACAATAGCCGTTCTTCCTCTCTATGGAATTGGCCACTATGGGCACTTCCGTTCCTGGAAATTCTACTGATCGTCGCACTACAACTCACAGCGTGGATCTACTGCTCGCTCAATGACTGTGCAGAAGGCGTCACCGATTTCACCACCGGCGGCAGCTCTTTGTGGTGGTGGCAGCTCATGAGCGTGTTCGCCATCGTCGTCAGCATTATTTTCGCCGCATTCCCGCTC
Organism: Corynebacterium sp. LaCa_70; assembly: GCF_058182015.1. Taxonomy (NCBI): domain Bacteria; kingdom Bacillati; phylum Actinomycetota; class Actinomycetes; order Mycobacteriales; family Corynebacteriaceae; genus Corynebacterium; species Corynebacterium sp. LaCa_70. The sequence continues at coordinate 349,572 of NZ_CP190914.1, read as the reverse complement.
CGCAGTCATCTACCAGAAGTCGGCTTATTACTCTGGTCCGTTTTTACGTGGTCACTACAGTTGTGGGCCTTTAACCAAGACCTAGTCGATAACTACGACTTACAGTTGCTCCTGTACCCAGTCTCGGAATCCTGGCGGGTCGGTATCATCGCCGCAGTAAGTTTATTCCTCCGGAAGAGCCTACTCAAACGGCGGTTAAGCAAAAAGGCAGCTGTCCCCAGCAGCTAGTGGCCGCCTAGGGGCCGCGAGCCAGCATTATGCTAGGGGCCGCCAGGTACTCATTTCCTCCGCGGTGGCCTCCACAACCTTCTTCCAATCTCCCCCAGCTTGCGCGAAGCGCTGCCGCTGGCGTTGGTAACCAGCTCCCTTATCGACGATCTCACTGACCAGCTGCAGCTCGCGGGCACATCCCAATTCTTCCGCGATCGGGGCGAGTTGTTCGACCAGATCCGCGAGTTCGTCTTTGACCCAGCGCTCGTGCGTATCCCGGGAGGTAATCACCAGCGCGTCCAAGCCGTAGCGAGCAGCGCGCCATTTGTTTTCCGCGATATGCCACGGCTGCAGGCTCGGCAGCTGATTGTTTGTGTCGGCGTCGGCACGCTGCTCATCCAGCATCCGGTCGTAGTAGACCACCAAACAATGCGTGAGCGCAGCGACGGCGGACAACTCGCGCAGGTTCGAGGAGGCATCTGAGACCCGCACTTCGATCGTGCCCCATTTGGAGGCCGGGCGGATATCCAGGTGCATCGAACCGGTGTGGCTGATCACCCCGGATGCCGCCTGGTCGCGCATATAGCCCTGCCATTGTTCCCAGGTGTTAATCGCCGGTGGCAGGCCCGCCGTCGGCAGCTGTTGGTACAACATGGTGCGGTTGGAGGCATAGCCAGTATCGATGCCATCCCAGCCCGGCGAGGATGCGGACAGCGCCAGCAGGTGCGGGAACTTCGTCATCATGGCGTTGATGATCGGCCACACGCGGTCTTCGTGGCTGATGCCGACGTGCACGTGTGTGCCCCAGATCAACATTTGGCTGCCCCAGTATTGGGTGCGCTCGATGATCTCGGCATAGGTCATCTTCGCGCTGACGGGGTTGGTGCGGAAATCCGAAAACGGGTGGCCGCCCGATGCCCACAACACCAGGCCGTGGTGCTCGGCCGCCTGGCGGATGACGGCAAGATCCCGGTCGAGCTCGGCCACGGCCTGCGGGATGGAGTCGCAAATGCCGGTGACCAGCTCAATTGTGTTTTGCAGGAATTCTTTTTCCAGGTGAATATCCGGCTGAATCTGCTGCGCCGTCGCGATTACGGCTTCGGCCTGGTGCGCCAGATCCCAGGTTTCTGGGTTGATCAGCGCAACTTCCCACTCGATGCCGACGGTGGGTTTCGGCGAGCGTTTGAAGACTTCCGTGCCCGCTGCAGGCGTATTCGCCATTAGATAGAGACCTCTCCGATAAGAACCATGGTCAAACCATTATTATCGGTAGCTTCGCGTGGTAGGTAATCCATGTTTTCGCGGGCGACGCCGCCGACGCGATCGGCGAGTTCGCGGGCGCGTTGTTCTGCGGCAGCGTTGCCGGCTGGGAAGAACACGGTGTTTTCGCGCAGCACCTTTTCGCCGCCGGGCAGGTTGCCGGATTCGCGGGTTTTTTGGCCTTCGCGTTCCAGGGATTCGGTCACCCGGTGGGCCAGGCCTGACACGGTGGAGTTGTTCAGTACGGTGACGTCAAAAGTTTGTGGGGCCCCAGCGCCCGAGCCAACTCCGGCACCAGAACCTGCACCACCAGAGCCTTGACGACGCTCACCCGGCGCGGGTGCGCCTTCTGGGCGTGCGCCATCATGAGCCGTACCTTCTTCGCCGTTGTGTCCGGCGGCGTCTGGGTGTGCACCATCGGCATGGTCAGCATGCTCACCGTCAGCATGCTCACCTTCGCGGCGGTCGCCGTCAGCAGGCGCACCGTTCTGGTTGTTGCCGCCGTTGGCGCCATCGGCACCGTTGGCTGCGGATTCCTGCGCGTTGTTGGCAGTATTTGTCGCAGTGGTCTCATCCGAGCTGGTCAGCGCGAAAATTCCCCATAGCCCCAACAAGATGGCCACAGAAATCAGAACCATCGCTAGCCCGCGCAGGGGGAGTTTGGAGCCAGCAACACCAGCGCCCCCAGCTGCTCCCGCAGCGCCGCCGGCAGAGCCCGCGCCAGCACCGGCACCGTTCGCGTCCGATTTGTTCATGTTCGCCTCATCACCGTGGTTTACATTCGTCACACTAGCCACTCTAATCTTCAGTGGCCCCAGAACTGGTCACGGCACGCCGATTACGCACCCGACGCAAGCGTTTTACCAACAACGGATATTCCTGCATCGCGGGGGCATAATCCAATAAAATATTCAGCCGCCGGTAATAACGCACCGGGCTCATCCCTAATTCGGCGCGAATGGCTTCTTCTTTCGCCCCGGCGGCCCTGGGCGCGCGTGCGGTGAAATCCAAAAGCTCCCTGTCACGATCGGAAAGGCCACCGTCTGTGAGCGTTTGGTGATCGGTCATAGTTAAACTGTAAGGCATGACTGTGCGCCCCATTGTTATCCACGGCGATCCCGTGCTGCATAACCCCACGACTGTTGTCGATACCCCGCTGGATACCCCAGAAATCCAGCAGCTCATTAAAGACATGTACGAAACCATGGACGCTGCCCGCGGCGTCGGCCTGGCGGCCAACCAAATTGGCGTCGGGCTGCGCATTTTCGTCTATGGTTGCCCAGATGTCGACGGCCCAGACGGCAGCGATAAGCCAGACGGTGGCATGCGTCGTGGTTGCGTGATCAACCCAAAGCTGGAGACCTCCGAGATTCCCAAGACCATGCCTGCCGACGACGGCAGCGACGACGAAGGTTGCTTGTCCGTCCCGGGCGAGGGCTTCCCGACGGGCCGGGCAGACTGGGCTCGGGTGACCGGACTGGATGAAAATGGTGAGGAAATCTCCATCGAAGGCTACGGCTTTTTCGCTCGCTGCCTGCAACACGAGGTGGGCCATTTGGATGGCTACCTGTACACCGACGTGCTGACCGGCCGTTATAAACGCGCCGCGAAAAAGGCCATCAAGGCCAATGGTTGGACCACACCGGGCCTGACCTGGATGCCGGGCGAGGACCGCGATCCTTTCGGCCACGACGAGCGGTAATCGCGTATGAACCACCCCCACGCTCCACGCAGCACGAAGTCCCGGATTTTCCGCAGCGATGAGGTTTCTCTCGGCGATCGCGTCATCGTGCGCCGTGCGCTGGGCAACCGCAATGCCCCGGTTTATTCGGATGTCACCGGGCACGTGGTGGAGCTGGATCCGTTGGTGGTACGCCCACAAGAAATCGGTGGCTTCCCCTCGGAGAAGCCTTCGGTGCACATCGCCGACGAAGAGATTTATGTGATCAAACGCCTCTCGCCACGCCGAATCCGCAATTCGGAAATCCGCGCGGTTGAAGAGGCCACGGCGGCGGCATTCCCGGGCATTCACAACCGGGTTTCTGCTGATGGCCAGTGGCTGATGCGCGCGGGCGATGGCATCACGGAGCGTTCCAACTCCGCGGTGCCGTTGGGGCGTTCGGCGGGTTTTGTGCCGGTGCCGATTGCCGAGATTTTTGCTTTTTATCGCGAGCACAACCTGCCGCCGCGGCTGCTGATCCCCGAGCGTATTGGCGCTCCCGCCGAGCGCCTGTTGCGCAGTGCCCCGGAAGGCCAGTGGGATCTTGGCCCGGAGATTCTGGTCATGACCCGTTCGCTTGCCGACGCCGAGGTGGACGCATACCAAGCACCCGCCGCGCCTGCGCCGCGAGCACAACCTGCACCGAGCACGCCAGCACCTGCACCAGGCACACCAGGCGTCGACACGCTCATCTTCCGCGTCGACGACACCCCGGACCAGGAATGGTTTGACCTGTATACATTCCGCGGCACCGCGCTGCCGCAACACGCGCTGCAATTGCTCGCTGGGCGGATCGATGGCGAGATGGGCTTTGCCCGCCTGTTGGAACCAGAAACCGGCCGGACAGTCGCAATCACCCGCGCCACACTGACAGAATCCGAAAGCGGCGAAAAATGGCTCGGTTATTCCGCGGTCCAGGTCGCCGAAGATTGGCGCCGCCGCGGGCTGGCTACCCGCCTGGGCGCGGACATGCTGGCGTGGGGCGCAAGCCGCGGGGCGGATTCGGCGTATCTGCAGGTCATTTCCACCAATACCCCGGCGATTTCTCTGTACCACAAGCTGGGTTTCATCGAGCATCACCGCCACCGCTGCGCCACCTGGCTTGGGGCTAGCCCACAGTAAGCGTCGGCACGCCTGCGCGCGTAAAATAAAGCGCCATGCGGATCGCTAACTGGAATGTGAACTCAATTCGCACGCGCACCGAGCGTGTCCTGGATTTTTTGCAGCGCCACAACATTGACGTGTTGGCGGTGCAGGAAACCAAGTGTGCGGATGACAAGTTCCCGTACCAGGCTTTCGAAGATGCCGGTTACCACGTCGCCCACTGCGGTTTTCACCAGTGGAATGGCGTGGCTCTGATTTCCCGGCACGAACTCCACGATATCCGCCGCGAGTTCCCTGGCCAGCCGGGATTTCACAAAGATCCCGACGAACCGCAAAACATTGAGGCCCGCGCGATCGGCGCCCGTATCGGCGATACTGACACCGAGGTCTGGTCCCTGTACGTGCCCAATGGCCGCGAGATCACCGACCGCCACTACGAATACAAGCTGTTTTGGCTCTACGCGCTGCGCGATTATGTCCGCGACCAGCTTGCCATTGCTGCCGACAAGAAAATCCTGCTCACCGGTGATTTCAACATTGCCCCGCGTAACGAGGACGTGTGGGACCTGCGCGTTTTCGATGGCGCCACCCACGTGACCGAGCCGGAGCGCGCCGCTTTCCAGATGTTGGAGGAAGCCGGCACCCGGGAAATCACCCGCGAGCTCACCGAATCCCGCTATACCTACTGGGATTACACCTCCATGCGCTTTGCCAAGGGCGAAGGTATGCGCATCGACTTCCAGCTGGCGTCACCGCAACTGGCGAAACAGGCCCGTGCTGGGTTCGTGGACGTCGACGAGCGCCACGGCAAAGGTGCTTCTGATCACGCACCGGTGGTGGTGGATTTCCAGGCGAGTGATTTCGACGAGGTTCGCTAAATCGTGGAACCGGCGCTGTCTATCGATGTGACGTGGTGGCAGGCCGCGTTTTTTATCCTGGATTACACCATCAAGATCCTGGCGGTCGGCTTCGTGCCGGAGGGGCGTCGTCCGTCGTCGTCCACGGCCTGGCTGTTAGCGATTCTGCTGATCCCGTTTTTGGGCCTGCCGCTGTTTTTCCTGATGGGCTCGCCGTTTATCAACCGGCGTCGCCACGAGGTGTATAAAAACGCCAATGCGCAGCTCAACGACGCCCAGAAGCAGTTGCCGGATATGCCGCCGCATCTGGGCCAGTCCCGCGAAGTCGCGTCCGTGATCGCCTTGAATCGCCGCCTGACGGGGTTTCCGGCCGTCATTGGCGATCAACGTGGCCTGCTCGCCGATTATGACCAGGCCATCAAGCGCATGGCGGAAGTCATCGACACCGCCACCGACTACGTGCACGTGCAGGTTTATATCCAGTCCTGGGATGAGACCACCGACGTGTTTTATCAGGCGCTTGCCGACGCCGTCGCCCGCGGGGTGAAGGTGCGGCTGTTGTTTGATCAAATCGGTAGTGTGAAATACCCGGGCTACCACAAGCTGGGTAAACGCTTGGACGCGATTGGCGTCGACTGGCATTTGATGCTGCCGCTGCAGCCATGGAAATGGCGTTTTCGTCGCCCCGACCTGCGTAATCACCGCAAGATCATCGTCGTCGATGGCAAGGTCGGTTTTATGGGTTCGCTGAACCTGATTGATCGCAGCTACCGGATCCGAAAAAACGTGCGCGCTGGGCGCCAATGGATTGATTACATGGTGGAGCTGGCCGGGCCGATCGTCACCTCGATGGAATCGGTATTTGCGATTGACTGGTATTTGGAATCCGATGAGGTGCTCGACCTGGAAAAGCAGCCCAACGGCACACAGTCTGCACCATCCGCGCAGTCTTCTGCTCTCACACAGTCTGCACCATCCCAGTCGGCTGCCCTTCCCCAGCCGGAAAGCATCCATGATGCCAACGTCGTGCAGATGATCCCGTCGGGGCCGGGCTATAGTTCCGAGCCGAACCTGCGCATGTTCAACCAAGTGGTCCACCACGCAAAAAACCGGCTGGTGCTGTGCTCGCCGTATTTCATCCCTGACGAATCCCTGCTGGAGGCCGTGACCAGCGCGGCATTTCGTGGCGTACGCGTCGAACTCTATGTATCGGAACGCGCGGATCAGTTCATGGTGCACCACGCACAATCGTCGTACTACCAGACGCTGCTGGAAGCCGGGGTGCATATTTACCAATTCCCTGCGCCATACGTGCTGCACTCGAAATTCGCGTTGGCGGATCCGCAGGATAATCACTGCGAGGGCATCCACGCGGTAGGCATGCTCGGCTCGTCGAATATGGATATGCGTTCTTTTGGTTTGAACTACGAGTCGACGCTATTTGTGGTTTCAGGTTCGCTCATTGATGATCTCAACGAACTTGCCGCCACCTACCGTTCCGTGAGCCGCCCGCTCACGCTGGAAGAATGGGAAAAACGCGGGTTCTTCCGCCGCTACATCGATAACGTCATGCGGCTGACCTCTGCGCTGCAATAACGCCCCCAGTCCAGGGTCTAGAGTCTAGCCCAGTTTTGCCAGCGCGTTGCGCAACGTCGGTAAGGACTCCGCAAACGGGGCCAGCAAATCCAGTTGTTCCAGCTCGTCGATCGGTACCCAGCGCAGATCATCGGATTCCGCGTTCGGGAAAGTCTGCAGCTCGCTGCCGTCGGCGGTTGTCGCCAGCACCGTCGTATAGGTCCACTCCCCGGCCAGCTCCGGACGCTCGGGATCACCCGGCAATGGGCCCGCGGTCACGATTTCCTGCAGCACCGTGACATCGGCTTCTTCGATACCGCATTCTTCGAAGGTTTCCCGCACCGCGGCCTGGCTGGCACTTTCGTGGCCATCCCGTGCGCCACCGGGAATGCCCCAGGTGCCTCCTTGGGAGGTCCACGGGGCACGCAGCTGCATCAACACCGTGGAATCGCCAGACAACAAAAACAGCCCGGCAGCACCGAAGCGTCCCCACAACTTACTGCCGTTCGGCCCGGCTGCCCAGCCGTCACCACTGCCTCGGTGAGTACTCGGCCGGTGAGTAGGTGCTTGGGTGCGTGCCCGTTCTGTGCCTACCCGATCTGCGCTTGCCCGGTGTGTATCTGACATGCCGCCTATTTTAGTAGCCCAGCGCACATAGTGTGCGTTAGTCTAGGGTAATGAACGGTCACAGGCCTGCGACGAGCCTCGATCGCCCCGTCGATGTAGATGACTCAGAAGATGAGGTCTCGGCACATTTCGCCCGCCCCTCTGCTGGTCCGTCGCTGCGCGTCGAAGCCGTCCCGGCGCATGCCCAAGATCACTGGCTCGACGAAGCCGAAACCACTGACGCTCCCGGGATGTCATTCATACGGCGCTTTTTCCGCTCCTCATTTTCGGGTTCCACGCAGATCATCACCCGCGTTTTCGGTTTTTTTGGCACCACCCCGGGCAAGATGGTCGTCGGCATGATTGTGCTCACCGCCGCGCTGCTGGCCGCGGGGTTGTCGATGGCCAATTCCGTGTCTAACCGGCAATCCGAGCTCAACCATTTGTTGACCTCCACCGAACCCATGAGCAATTCGGCGCACAAGCTGTACATGTCGCTCTCGCTGGCAGATACCATCGCCACCACCGGCTTTGTGCAAGCTGGCGTGGAACCAGAAAACACCCGCGAACAGTATTTGCGCGCGATTGATTCCGCCGCGGCCGAAGCCACCTCGGCCGTGCTGGATTCTGACGACGACGAAGAATACCTTCGCCAACTGGCCGTGCAGATCCAACGCCAACTACCGGTCTACACCGGGTTGGTGGAAGCCGCGCGCACCAATAACCGTGCTGGCAATGCCGTCGGCGCTGCGTATATGTCGAATGCCTCGGCGATGATGCGCGATGAGATCCTCCCCGCAGCAGCTTCGTTGTTCCGACTGTCCAGCAACAATGTTTCTGAGCAGCAGGATCAGCTCACCCGTCCGCAGTGGGTGCCGTTATCCGGGCTGGTCGCCGCCTTGCTGTTTTTGGGGCTCGCACAGTATTGGCTGTGGCGTATCAGTCGGCGACGTTTTAACCGCGGTTTCGCCGCCGCGACTGTAATGATGGTGGTGGCGCTGCTGTGGGTGTCCGGCACGAATGTGTACACCTGGCATTTGGGCAACCGCGGTTTTACTGAAGCTTCCACCCCATGGGATTCCCTAACCCAGGCCCGCATTGATGCCCAGCGCACCCGCACCGAGGAAATTTTGGCATTGGTGCAGCGCCGCACGAATTACAACCCGTCGTTGGAGTTTTCTTCCACCAACAAGCATATTTCTGCCGCATTGGATGATTACAGCAATTCTTCTGCGTTGCGGACCGCCGCCGAAACATCCGCTGACGAGGAAGTCGTCGACGGCGTCTCCAGCGACGACGCCGCGGACTCATCCACCATCGACGAGGCCCGCACCGCTTTGCAAGAATGGGATGAGGCCAAAGCGCACCTGCTGCGCGCGCTCGATTCCGGTAATTATGAACAGGCCTTGGCCTTGGCGACGGATTCCACGATGGGTGCTCAGGGGTCTGGCGCTGACAGCACTGGCACAGCAGGCTCCGGCACCAACCAAACAATGAGTTCGGCTGCCGCCTTCGAAAAACTCGATGCCGCCTTGGCTACGTTGATCGCAAACGCGCGTGATTCCATGCGCTCGTATTTAAGCGAAAGTTTGGCCGCGCTGAACTTGGTCGCTGCCGCCGTCAGCCTGTTGTCCTTGCTGTCGGTACTGGCAATCTGGCTCGGTATTCGGCCAAGGATGGTGGAATACCTATGATCGCGCCCAAACGCCGCACGGCTCTTGTTGCCAGCATCACCACGCTCGCAGTGGGCCTTTCCGCCTGCACCACCCCGGATTTCAATACCCGAAAAAACTCGCTGGATCTCCCCCGCGATACCAGCAGCCTCGTCCCGCTGCCCGCCGGGGCCCGTCTCGAGGAAGCCGGCACCCGCCGCGGCGTCGAACTCAAAGAACAACCTCTACGCGGCTCATTGGAACCCGATCACCGCACCGCCGCCGAGCGCATCCCCAAAATCGTGGAACGCGGCTACCTCATCGTCGGCATTCAACAATCGCAAAACCTGTTGTCTTTCCGCGACCCCACCACCGGCCAGCTCTCCGGTTTCGAAGTCGACTTAGCCCACGAGATCGCCGAAGATATTTTTGGTGACCGCAACGCCGTCGATTTCCGCTTTGTCGAATCACAAAACCGCGTGTACACGCTACAGACCGGCAAGATTGATTTCTTATTGTCCACACTGACTATCACCCCGGAGCGCCAACAAGAGGTGGAATTTTCCACGCCGTACTTGTCGACGAATACCCGGCTGCTGGTCAACCGGAATTCGAATGTCGGCCGGTTAGAGGATTTGGCAGACCGCACCATCTGTGTGACGGATAATTCCACCGGCATCAACCTCGCACGGCTGCATGCCCCGGAGGCTGATATTTTAAAGGTCGTGACCTGGGCGGATTGCCTGTACGCGATGCAGCATAACCAGGCTGACGCGATACTTGTCGACGATGTGATTCTTTCCGGACTAGAAATCCAGGATCCATACACCGAGATCGTCGGCCCGGCCGCGGATTCCGATATTTACGGCGTCGGCATGCCTAAGCCACCGCGCAGCTCGGATGCGCAGGCCATCGCGGAGGCAGAAGGCCTGGTGCGCCAGGTTAATTCCACGCTGGAGCGCATCCGTGACGACGGCACGTGGTGGGAGCTATTCCGTCATTGGTTCGGCGGACGCTTGTCGACGCCTGGCCCGCCGCCAGTGAACTACCGGCCAGAAAATGCTGGCGACCACGCTGATGCAGGGACGGTGACACAGTGACTGAGCACATTGATCGATCGAACAAGACTTCAGACAAAACCAAGGCCGAGCAAACCCAGGACACTCAAGCTACCGAAGCCACCGCAGTTCCGGAAGCTGAACCAGCGACGTCCGCGGTGCCGTTCGACCCTTTCGCAGACGACGATGATGACTATGCCTTCGCTGACGGCGCCAGCACCGGCACCGGCGCTGCGCACTACCCCGGCCCGCGCGAGGACGGCGATACCTCATCGGTGGAGGTTAGTCTTGACCAAGACAATATCGCTTCCTTGTTGCAGGACCTGCAGAAAATCCGCGACGAAAAAGCCCAGCAGGCCCAACAATCCCAGCAGAAAAAACCGCTGGAAGATACTTCCACGCGCGCGCGTCGGCAAGCATTATCCACTTTCCGCAAACGCCGTCGCACCCAGCGCACCGCCCGCGCGGTAGCCGACCGGATGGTGCGTCTGCCTTTCGTCGTACCGACAGACCCGCAAGAAGCACTCATTGACCCGCACGAGGCCATCGAGAAGAAAAAGATCCCGGCGCCGCAATTGGAGCCCGGCGATATCGTCGCCCAGCAATACGAGATCCTGGGGGTCATCGCCCACGGCGGCATGGGCTGGATTTACCTAGCCAACGATCATTTTGTTTCCGGGCGCATCGTGGTGCTCAAGGGCATGCAATCGCAAAAATCCGCCGAGGAAACCGCCGCAGCAGAAGCCGAGCGCGAATTCTTGGCTGATATTACCCACCCGGGCATCGTGAAGATTTTCAATTTCATTGACGACGAGCGCGTACCCGGTGGGTTCATCGTCATGGAATACGTCGGTGGCCCCTCACTGCGGCATCGGCGGAATTCGCAGCCCAATCACGTCGTCGCCATCGATATCGCGATCGCCTATATCCTGGAAATCCTACCTGCGCTCGAATATCTCCACGCCCGCGGGGTGGTCTATAACGACTTGAAGCCGGATAACATCATCATCAGCGAAGACCAGGTGAAAATCATCGACCTGGGCGCGGTCTCCGGTATTGGTGCTTACGGCTATATCTACGGCACCAAGGGTTTCCAGGCCCCGGAGGTGGCCACGAAAGGCCCGTCCATCGCCAGCGATATCTATTCCATCGGCCGCACCTTGGCGGCACTCACCCTCAATCTTCCTTCGGAAGACGGCATTTATTTGCCCGGCCTGCCCGGCCCGTCGGAAGAACCTACCTTGCGGCGTTACCTGTCGTTTTATCGCCTGCTGCAGCGCGCTACACACGAAGACCCGGAGCAGCGGTTTTCTTCCATCGAAGAACTACGCACCCAGTTGTACGGGGTGTTGCGTGAAGTCATCGCCATTCGTGACCGCATCCAGCACCCGGCACAGCACTCGCTGTTTTCGCCGCAACGAACCACGTTTGGCACCAAGCACGTGGTCTTCCGCACAGATCAGTTAATCGACGGCATTGAGCGTTCCGTGCATATCACCGCCGCGGAGGTCGTTTCTGCCCTGCCGGTGCCGCTGATTGATCGCAGCGACCCAGGTGCTTCGATGCTGTCGGGCTCATCATATACCGAGCCGCAAGAAGCCCTGGAAACGCTACGTCAGGCGATGCACACTAACGAATACGTTGGTTCCCGGGAAATCCCTTTGGGCGTGGTACGCGCGATGCTGGATTTGGGCCTGACCACCCAAGCGCGCGAATGGTTGCGTTCGTTGGAAGAAAACATGGCCAAAGACTGGCGTTTTCGCTGGTATTCCGGGGTCACGGCGACGTTGTTGGATGATTACCGGGATGCACAGGATCATTTTTCGTCGGTGATGTTCTTGCTGCCCGGCGAGGCGGCACCGAAGCTGGCTTTGGCTGCGGTCGACGAATTGCTGCTGGAGGAACAAGGCCGCAACCATTTGAATTTGATTCCACCGGAATTGTCGCGGGCGACCACAGGCATCCCGGATTCATTGTCGAATATCCCGAATGAGTTTTTCTTGCAGCGCCCAGAAATTTGGGAGCACCGCACCGAAGATCCCGTTGCGCTGCGTTTTCATGCGCTCCGGCTGTATTCCATCGTCTGGGAGACCAACCCGGCGACGGTGTCCTCGGCGTTCGGTTTAGCACGTCAGCTTATGGCTGAGAATCAGGTGGAGCTGGCGGTGCGGGTGCTGGACCGGGTGTCGCCGGCGTCGCGGCATCACCGAATGGCAATCATGACGACGATCTTGCAGCTGCTAGCTAGCCCGTTGAATGAGCCGTATATTCGCCGTGCCGCACGGCGTTTGGAATCAATTCCGACGAATGAGCCGCGCTATTTGCAGATCAAAACTGCGGTGCTGACCTCCGCGTTGAATTTTTTGCGTGCCGAGGATCTGGAGCAATCGGCCTCGCCGCACGAGCTTTTCGATCACACGTTTAGCCAACACGGCTTGCGCTCTGGTTTGTACGACACGCTGCGGGCCCAGGCGCGGGTGGCGCCGTTCCCGCGGCACCGCTACGCACTGGTGGACCTAGCAAATATGATCCGCCCAGTGACGTGGTTTTAGGCTCGTGATTCGCTGGTGCCATCAGCATCGGCAGGATGATCGTTACCCCGCTGCTGGGCCTGCTCATCGCGGGCAGGGCTATTCGTATTCGACGCGTCTGCCCCATCTGCGACGGTATTGCCGGAGGTGTCAGCACTCTCAGCGCCCTCAGCGCCCTCAGTGCTTTCTGCATTCTCAACACCATCAGCACCCTTGGTGCCGTCTGCGTTCGCAGCGCCACCTGCACTCTGAGCGCCATCAGCACTCGCAGCATCATCAGCCCCAGCCGCTAAACCAGCCCCGGCATCATCAGGTTCGATGGTGATCTGCATGCCAGCTTCGCGCGCTGCCAGGTGCGCGGCATCGGTGTTATCCGCAGTGGACAACACCACGCCCATGCGTCGACCCGGATAGCTCCCGGCTTTGCCGAACAACACCACGGACGTCTCCGGGTGTGCAAAGGCCTCTTCTAGCCCGCCGTAGGATAAGTTCTCCGCATCCACTTCCGAACGCAACATGCGCGCAGCCCCCGGGGACGTCAGCGTCACATCAATGGGTAGGCCCAGAATCGCGCGTGCGTGCAGATCAAACTGCGAATAGCGCTGCGTGGCCATGGTAACCATGCCGGTATCAGTTGGCCGCGGCGACACCGAGGAGAAATAGACATCGTCGCCAGCAATGAACAATTCGACGCCGTACACGCCGCGCCCGCCCAGCTCATTCGAGATACGTGCGGCAACCGAGCGCGCATTCTCCAGCGCAACCTGGCTCAGCTGTAGCGGCTGCCAGGAATCAATCAGCCCGCCGTCGCGGTGATCATGCCCGATCGGCTCGGCGAACCACGTGGCCATCTGCCCGGTCGCCGGATCAATCGAGCGCACCGCCAGCAGGGTGACTTCAAAATCAAAATCGACGAAGCGTTCCACGATCACGCGGCCGTCGAAATGCGCCTCCGAGGAGGCGGTTTCCCAGGCCTCGTTGATGTCATCACCGTAGCGCACGACCATGTGCCCGCGTCCGTTGGACGTCACCGCCGGTTTCACGATGGACGGGTAGCCCATCTCATCCAAAATGGTTTTCAGTTCTTCCGGGCTGGAGGCGAAATCATAGGCGGTCGTCGGCAAGCCTAATTGTTCTGAGGCGGTACGACGGATGGCTTCGCGCTCCATGGTCAACTCGCAGGCGCGCGCCCCGGGCACCACGACAGCGGAGCTGGCTTCTTCGATCTCGCGCAGCGCTTCCACCGCGACGATCTCCACTTCCGGGATCACATAATGCGGGTCAATGCGCTTGGCCAGATCCAATACGGCCTCCGCATCCGTAACATCTGCCACGTAGGAGTACTGCGCGACCTGGTGGCCCGGCGCGCCATTGCGCTTGTCGACGGCGTGGATTTCCAAGCCCAGGCGCTGGAAGCTGATCGCTAACTCGCGGCCAATTTCGCCGGCCCCGAGCAGCAGCACGCGGGTGGCGTTTGGGGTCAGCGGTGTGCCAATCGTGGCACCAGCTGGCGCATCAGGCGTGTTTTCAGTCATGACAGCCTATTTTCCCGCCAGCACGTCGTGGCGCACGATGGTTTGCTCACGTGACGGGCCGACGCCGATATACGACATGCGCGTTCCAGAGAGTTCTTCCAGGCGCAGCACATAATCTTGCGCGCGTTGCGGTAGCTCTTCAAAGGTGGAGCAACCGGTGATGTCTTCGTCCCACGCCGGCATCTTTTCGTAGATCGGTGTGGCGTGGTGTACTTCGGACTGCGAGACCGGCATTTCATCGTGGCGGACGCCATCAACATCGTAGGCCACACAGATGGGGATCTCCCCGATACCGGTGAGTACGTCAAGTTTGGTGAGGAAGTAATCGGTGAAACCATTAACGCGGCTGGCATAGCGCGCGATGACGGAATCATACCAACCGCAGCGGCGGCGTCGGCCAGTGTTCACGCCAACCTCACCGCCGGTTTCCTGCAGGTAGTTGCCCCATTCGTCGAAAAGTTCCGTCGGGAATGGGCCCGCGCCGACGCGGGTGGTGTACGCCTTGATGATGCCCAGGGAAGTAGCAATGCGGGTCGGGCCAATACCGGAGCCGACGCACGCGCCACCTGCCGAAGGATTCGACGAGGTCACAAACGGATAGGTGCCGTGGTCGACGTCCAGCATGGTAGCCTGGCCGCCTTCCATCAGGATGTGCTTACCGGCTGTGAGCGCCTCATTGAGTTCGCGCTCGGCATCAATGACCATCGGGCGCAGGCGCTCCGCGTAAGACAGGAAGTAGTCGACAACCTCGTCGGCTTCGATAGCTTTGCGGTTGTACATCTTCACCAGCATCTGGTTTTTCACATCCAGTGCCGATTCCACTTTTTGCCGCAGGATGGACTCATCAAAAATATCCTGCACGCGGATGCCGACGCGGGCGACTTTGTCCTGGTACGTCGGGCCGATACCGCGGCCGGTGGTGCCGATCGCGCGCTTGCCCAAAAAGCGTTCTTGCACCCGGTCGAGTGTCTGGTGGTACGGAGCAACCAGGTGTGCGTTGGCGGAAATCTTCAGCCGCGAGGCATTCGCACCACGGGCTTCCAGGCCGTCAATCTCTGCAAACAGTGCTTCCAGGTTGATGACGACGCCATTGCCCAGCACCGGGGTGGCGTTTTCCGACAAGATACCCGCCGGGAGCAGTTTGAGCTCGTATTTCTCACCGCCAACGACGACGGTGTGGCCGGCGTTGTTGCCGCCGTTGGGCTTGACGACGTAATCCACCTGGCCGCCCAAAATGTCTGTGGCTTTACCTTTGCCTTCGTCGCCCCATTGGGCGCCGACGATGACGATCGCTGCCATACCTACCTCATCACTTCCCTGCGGTCAGTAGTTTGATCAGCCTCATAGCCTACTAGGTATTGCCCCACCTGCGATAATTTTTTGTGTCGTCAGATACGATTCTTGGCATGCGTGTGCTGATTCTGCGCTGCGGGCAGGCCGCAGCCGAGCTAGTTTTGCCCGCCACCTTGCATCGTTCTGCCGGTGTGGAAATTTTTTCACTGCCTGCTGTGCCCGCTCGGGGCGATCTGAAATTTTTATCCGATCACACCACGGAATTGCTGCCGGTTGATCCGACTCCTTCGCTGGAAGAAATCCAAGCGCAGCCGCGCGTCGAGCACCAGGCTGCCCCGCAACTGGCGCCGCAACAGCCGGTGATGCCGCTGCGGATCATCGTGCTTGGTTCGGATGCTGCCTTGTCGGCGGTACTCACCCGGTTGATGCGGGCGGATGCCTTGTGGCCACAGATCGGGTTCGTCCCGGTCACAGATGCTGCACGCGATGACGAAAGTACCGCCGCGCGAAATTGGTCCCTTCCCACTGATCCAGCCGCCGCACTCAAGCTGGCGCTGACCGGCGAGGTCAAACCCGTCCCGCTGATCCGCAACGACGCCGGGCAGGCCGTAGCTGGTTCAGCCACCATCACCCAATGGGATGGCGGGGCCATGACCGGCGAAATCATTGTCGACGACGCCACCTTAGTACAGCAGGATGCGCGGGGACTTGCCGACGGCAGTAGCGCTGGCAGCGGCGGTGCCACGGCTTTTGGTGCGCGCTTGGTTCCGATGCTGAGCGCACCGGGCATCGCTGCGGCAGCGCACACCGCGCAAGAAAAACCGCGCGGCCTTTTTGCTCGTTGGCGCAAGAACAAAGGCACCACCCAAGACGCCGACGCCAACGTCGGCAAGCTGGATCCCAGCACGCTGGTCACCGGACGCGCGGTGCAAGCCGGCGGCCCAGAAATGGCGGTGCACGTCGACGGGGTACGTAGCCCACGCCCGCAAAAGCGTGTGACTTTTTACCGGCACCTGCGGGATCTACAAATCATCCGGCCATGAGTTCCGGGCACGCTGCACGCGCTGCACACCCTACTCCTTGTGTGAGCCCTCGGATTCGTCGTAACGATCCGCCGCGTTGTGCGCATTGTCCTGGATATCCTCAATCTCCCAGACTTCCGGCGGATAAGCCGGCGTCGACGAGGTCGGTGCCAGCACCGCGGCGGCAGACTCCCGAGACATACCAGAGACCATCAGCAGGTCCACGGTCAAAAAACGCACCTGCGACAGGATGGCGTATTCCGAAAGCACGGGATCATCACTAATCACAGAAAGATCCGTCCGCGCACCAATAATGCGCAAACGGTTGACGATGCCCGGGATCTCGTGGGCTTGGCTCACGCGCGCGCTGGTTTCATAAATTTGCGACAGCTCCAGCGCGATCTCTGCCAACTCATCGATGATATTGATCAACCTCGGGGTGATTTTGTCCCCGTCGACGCTCAAGACCATGCAGCGCCGGGCCAACACACGCACGTTACGGGTGGCATTGTCGACGGGTGTGAGGATGCGCTCGATGGAACGTAAGTGTTTGCGTGAGCCCCACCGAAACGGTGACACCCCCGCGATTTCACGGCCAGAAGCCGTGGCTTCTAGCATGTGGTCAATATTTGATTGCGTGCCGCGGACCTGCTGGAGCGCGTCTTCGATACGTTCCGAATCCCCTGCTTCCGCGCCTTCTGCCACATCGTGCAGCACCGAAGAGGCAACAGAAAGCACCTTGGCGATTTCATGCCGGGCATCCCGCAGCGCTGAGTTGGGGATCAACGCGATGGAAATGATTCCGATCACCGAGCCGATAGCTGCGTCGATGATGCGTTCAGTGCCGCCGCCTTGCGGCATGATCGTGGCGATCAGGATCGCACCGATGGCCACCTGGTTGCTGACCAGCAGAGATTTCGATAAAAACGCCGCCACCGTCAATGAGATCGCCACCCCGGCGGCAATCTGCCAGTCACCGGTGCCCAGGGTATGCACCAATAACTGGCCCACGCCCACGCCCACGACACCAGCGACCGACATCTCCACGGCTTTGTTCAGGCGATTGCCACCGGAAATACCGAGTACCACCACCACGGAAATCGGCGCAAAAAATGGGACCGCGTGCCCGAAAAACGTCTGCGCAACCCAAAACGCCAAACCTGCGCCGAACGCCGCTTGCACAATGAAGATGAAACGTTTGCGCACGCGTTGCAGGCGCGAAGTCAGCGAATAGTCTAAATGCCGCAGCCGTTCGCGGGTGGAGATCCTGTTAGTTGCCATAGGCGCCGTGACTACCTGAGAAATGCGAAAAGCGCAGCTTAACGCGCGGTGGTCTGCCCCGCAGAGCGCAGCACCTGGCAAGATTCAATGACGCGATCAGCCATGGAGCGCTCTGCCTTCTTCAGGTAGGAGCGTGGATCGTATACCTTCTTGTTGCCCACTTCGCCATCAATCTTGAACACGCCGTCGTAATTGCTGAACATGTGGCGCGCGACCGGGTTGGTGAAGGCATATTGCGTATCGGTGTCAATATTCATCTTGATCACGCCATAACGCAGGGATTCTTCGATCTTGGAAGCCTCCGAGCCGGAACCGCCATGGAAGACATAATCGAAGGGCTGGGAGCCGTCGGCAAGCCCCAGCTTCTTCGTGGCGACCTTCTGGCCTTCGTCCAATACCTCTGGGCGCAGCTTCACGTTGCCGGGCTTGTAGACGCCGTGCACGTTGCCGAAGGTGGCGGCCAACAGGTAACGGCCGTTTTCACCAGTGCCTAGCGCGTCGACGGTCTTTTCAAAATCCTCCGGGGTGGTGTACAGGTTAGCGCCCGCCTTGGCTTCCACGCCGTCTTCTTCACCGCCGACGACGCCGATTTCCACCTCGAGAATGATATTCGCTGCGCGCGACTGTGCCAGCAGCTCCTGGGCGATCTCCAGGTTCTCATCAATCGGGATGGCGGATCCGTCCCACATGTGGGACTGGAACAGCGGCAGCTGACCAGCGTCGACGCGCTCGCGGGAAATCTGCAACAGCGGGCGCACGAATTCATCCAGCCGCTCTTTCTGGCAGTGGTCCGTGTGCAGCGCG
This sequence comes from Corynebacterium sp. LaCa_70, assembly GCF_058182015.1. Lineage (NCBI taxonomy): Bacteria > Bacillati > Actinomycetota > Actinomycetes > Mycobacteriales > Corynebacteriaceae > Corynebacterium > Corynebacterium sp. LaCa_70. Next base: position 331,064 of record NZ_CP190914.1, on the reverse strand, counting down.
ATATTCACGCCGTAGTGCGAGGCGGCCTCATGAGCGAACGCAGCCAAGGCCTTCGCGCCAGCAACTTTGTTCTTCACTGCCTGGCCGGAACCGAATTCCGCACCACCGAGAGAAAACTGGATGATGCCGTCGGACTCGGCCTCTGCAAACCCCTGTAGTGCAGCGTTGATGGTCTCGGAAGAAGTGCAGTTGATCGCGGGAAAAGCGAATTGCTCCTTCTTCGCGCGGTCGAGCATCTCGTTATAAACCTCAGGGGTAGCGATAGGCATAAAACATCCTCCAACGTTGGATCTGCAGTCTCGAAGACCAATTATGCCTGAGTCAACGCTAACCTGCAGCCGTATCGCCTTCCGCCAGGGCAACCCGGGCCATCGCTTCTAACGCCATCCAGCCAGATAACTGCACCGATAAATCTCGTTCTGCGATGCGCACAACGCCGACTTTCTCGCGAATCGACATGGGCCCCAACCCAAAGTTGTGCGGCAACAGCGCATCACTGGTCCAGTCCGTGGCAAAAACCGGCAGCCCGTCGACTTCCAAACGGTGGGTCCACACCGATTCCGCCGAGGCCCGCACCAGCCGCGTCGCAAGCTTGCGGGTAGCCCGGTTCGCCGGGGAATCATCGGGTAAACGCACCGCGACGTCGGCAAGATAGCGCAGCAAAATACCTTTGAACAGACCGCCATCGCCATCACCGGTGTCCCAGTCGATCACGCCCGCCGGGGTAGCCATATGCTGGGAAATCGCGTGCACCAAACTACGGATCCGGCTGATATAGGGCATGGCTTCATCGGCACGCTCGGCCTCATGCACCGACTGAATATCTTCCAAGCTGTGGATGCCGTGTTCCGCGCGCAGCTTGAGGGCAATTTCCAGGCTGGCTCCGAGCATCACGCCCTGGCAATACGGGTGAATATCGCGCACGATTTCCGGGCCATGCATCCGCATGCGCATCCCATCCATGATCAGCCCGTCATCATTCTGCAGGTTGTCAAAGACCCAATCGACGATGTGGATGGCTTCTTTCCAATACCCTGTGCGCGCCAGCATGATCGCCACCGGGCCATTGGTGGGCACGTTATAAAACGTCGAACGGCTATCGCGCCAGGGTGCTACCCCAAGCGTTGTATCCAACCCGGCGCGCAGATTGGTACGTAGAGCATTCAACTGCGGCGGGGTGCCCAACTTGTCCGCTTTTTCCACGCGCCCGAAGGCCAGTGCCAACCAGGCCTTATCGTCGTAATATTTGTTGCGCTCCAGACCGCGCAACTGCCGCAGCTTGATCCCGCGCATGGTATTCGCGATGCGTTTGCTGCGGGTTTTCGTCGGCTGGCGCAGCGCGGCATCAACCTGACAGTCCAGGTAGTGCGCCTGCCACCAGTAATGCCAATGGATAAATAGGCGTTCTTTGAATAACGCGGGCCAGCTCACCCGGGCAAGGTTGGTGCCCGGCACAGACCAGACTGGGCCGGCATGCCGGTCGTTAATGGCGGTCTCTGCGAGATCCGCCCGGTGGGACCATTTTTCTTGCACTATTATCCCATCACTAACTGGGCTTATTCACGGGGCTATTACTAGGCGCTGCTACCGAAAATTCGATCATCTGTAGCATACATCACGAATATATAGTGATGCGCTAGTGATTTCACTGCCCCGCTGACACCGACACGCCTACCAGGCCTGATCCAGATCCGCGTGCTGCCGCACCCACGCGTGCATCGCAATCCCAGCAGCCACCCCGGCGTTGATGGAACGCGTCGAACCAAACTGCGCAATCGAACACGTCATCACCGACGCCTGGCTGGTTTCCGCACTCACCCCAGGGCCTTCCTGGCCGAAAACCAGCAAACAGCGCCGCGGCAACTCGGCAGTTTCCAACGGCACGCACCCAGGCGTGTTATCGATGGCCACGACGGTTAGACCATTTTCTGCTGCCCAGGCCATGAGCGTGGCGACGTCACTGTGGTGCTGCAGATGCTGGTAGCGGTCGGTGACCATCGCCCCACGGCGGTTCCAGCGCCGCCTGCCGACGATATGCACCGTGTCCACGGCAAAAGCATTCGCCGTGCGCACCACCGTGCCGATATTCGCATCGTTTTCGAAATTCTCGATCGCGATATGCAGCTCATGCCGGCGAGTATCGATATCTTCGATGATCGCCTCGCGCTTCCAATACCGGTAAGCATCGACGACGTTGCGCCGGTCACCTTCGGCAAGCAGCTCCGGATCTAAGCGGGGATCATCCGGCACCGGGCCTTCCCACGGCCCGACGCCATGCCGACCTTCTGCCCATTCCGTCGGGCCTTTGTGCTCCGGCGAACTAGCGCGCTCTGGGGTGCTCGTTGCTTCGTTCTCGGCCATTACAGACCCAGGTCATCCAAGCCCAACAGGCTGCGATATTCCAGGCCTTCGGCGCGGATGGCATCGGCGGCACCGGTAGCGCGGTCCACGACGGTGGCTACGCCAACGACTTCCGCGCCAGCTTCACGCAGTGCAGCAACAGCAGTCAACGGGGAATTACCCGTGGTGGTGGTATCTTCCACAACCAGCACTTTCTGTCCCTCGACATTGACGCCTTCGATGCGGCGCTGCATACCGTGTTTTTTCGCTTCTTTCCGCACCACGAATGAATCGATCGGGCGGCCGTCGGCATGCATGATCGAGGTGGCCACCGGGTCCGCGCCCAAGGTCAGGCCACCGGCGGCAACGTAGTCCCAGTCCGCGGTTTTTTCACGCAACAACGAGCCAATCAGGCCGGAGGCCTCATGGTGCAGCGTCGCGCGGCGCAGGTCCACGTAGTAATCGGCCTCTTTGCCGGATGACAAGGTTACGCGCCCGTGGACAACGGCAAGCTCACGAACGAGTTCGGCCAGGCGGGACAGGTCTTGGGTTTTCTCAGTCATGGCTACCACTGTAGTCATCACCAAAAATCGACGGCCCGGCAGACAGGTCGCGTTTCACGTGCGGGTGTTTCCGATGGCCACTCTCATCTGGCTTGTCGACGCCGTCGGCAATGGCATCTACTTCGTCGACACCCAACGCGTATGGTTCCAGGTAGCCGCGGGCATCGGCTTTGCTGCGAGTTGGCAGTTCCACAGGTTCGCTGGGGCGTTGCACCGGCGGATGATCCTGCGGGTCCGGGACGACACGCAGCGGCTGATTATTCTCGAAGACCGGGGGCTGTTTCGGACCCATCATCCGGGTGGGATCCGCCCCGTCGAATTTTAAAATTTGCTTTGCCATCGATCGTGGGGGTAACACGCGGGCGGCGTCGGCAAGCAGCCCTAGTGGCGCCAGCATCTCATCCCAGTCCGCGGCGTGGGAGCCTTTATCGGTTTGCGCCAGTACCCAATCGGATTCGATCCACACCGCGGTGACGATCTCCGGCAGGTTGTCGCAGGCGGTGACCACGCGGGCGTCGATCATGCGGCTAGCGACGGCGGCATCGGTGGCATAGGCCGTGAAATCTCCGATGTGTCCGACCTCCAGCAGGTCATCAAAACCCGCTTCGTCGGTGGTGCGGTCAGTGCGCTGGTCACGGTCCGCACGACGGAAATCCACGACAATTTCAGTCGCCGCCCCGGTGCGCATGGCCATGACGTTCACGCCGCCGAGATCCATCAACACCATCTCGTGGCCATAGGCCGAACCTTGCACGATATCTTTCGGCGCCGCCCCGCCAGCAGCGGCACCGCGGGTCCACTCATCAACGAGGTAATCGTCGTGCTTGGCAAAGCTGAACCCGTTCTTTTCTGCCCACTGCCGACGCTCTCGGCGCAGTGCGCCCGGGATGATGGAATCGCGGCGTGGGCCGGCTGGCTTGGCGACGGGGGTTGGGTGTTGTTCTAGTTCTGGCTCTAGCTCGGGCGCGGGCTCAGGCTGTTGTTCTGGTTCTGGTTCTTGCCGTGGCTCAGGTTGTTGTTCTACATCTGTTTCTTGCTCAGGGAGCGCGGAATCGTCGGTTAAAGCATCGGCAGCGTCGACAGCATCGTCGGCTTCCTCGGTATCCCCGACGCTTTCGTCGGTTTCGACGGTTTCGTCGTGGTAATCGTCGGCAAGCACGTCATCGGCGATCGGTTCGCCGTCCAGTGCATCATCGGCGGCCGATTCGCCGTCCAGCACATCATCATGTTGTGGATCATGTTGTGGCAGCTGTTCCGCGGTCGCGAGTTCTTCATCATCTAGGACTCGCCCCCGGATCGGCACGTCGCCATAGCTGGCTTGGGCGGACCATTCAGCGTGTTCTTCCGTAGTGCCTGGCTCGTCGGAAATGGGCTCGTCAGAAAAATTATCGTCGGCAAGCGCAGCACCAGTGGTGGTGCGGCCTTCCTGCTCCGCTGACTCCACGGCAGCAGGCGAATCCTGGTGCTGGGTACGGCGCTGCTTCGAATCCAGGTACCACAAAAATACGGCTGCGGCCCCGGCGATGACGGCCAGAGTTAGTAGAACATACGGCATGCAGTTAGTTTAACGTGAAGTTTCCACAGGATTGGCAGCATTCGCCGACCACTGCGACCATCCGCCCACGTAATGCGACGCACCGGTCAGCCCAACGTGTTCCGCCAGGGCCAGCGCCAGGCCGGAGTGGTTTCCAGAACCGGAATAAAACACGGTGCCCTCGCCTTTAGTCACGCCTGCTTTGGCAAAGACCTCACGGATTTCTTCTTTTGGCTTGGCCAGGCGATTCGGAGTCAGCAGATCCCGCATGGACGCATTCACCGCGCCTGGGATGTGACCGGCTTTCAAATCCAAATTTTCTTGTTTGCCGGAATAACGCCAAAAAGAACGGGTGTCGACGAGCGTGCCATCGAAATTGCGTACCTCGTCAATAGTGGCCGAAGGCATAGACCCCGGCTGGATCGTCAGCGCAGAGCCCATCGCGATATTGCCAGGCCCGCACATGGTGTCGAAGCCTTTGCGATACCACTGTGCCAATCCACCATCCAAAATGGACACATTTTTAATACCCGCCCAGCGCAGCACCCACCAGGCACGGCCCGCAAAAAAGCCCTGGCCATCGTCATAAACCACCACTGGCCGATCACCACGCAACCCCCAGCGATTAACGTTGGCTTGCAGACGCACCGGATCCGGCAACGGGTTGCGGCCAGCCTTCGACCCTGGCAAGCCGGCCAGAGTGGTAGCGGGGTTGACGTGCTGGGCAGTGGGAATATGCCCGGCGCGGAATTGTCGGAAGCTGTTTCCCTGCCCCGGAACCCAGGTGGTAGCTAGCAGGGTGAGTTTGTCTCCACGGTGGATTCTCTCGTGTAATTCTTCGGCACTGACCAGGACGCTCATGACTTCCAGTGTAGGGCAAACGCGTGCCGACGTTCGGCCCCTGAAAGATGATGCAGAGCAAGCCCAGCCAGGTGTTGAATTCAGCGTCGTTGAGGAAATTACGATTAATTTTCCAATAGCCCTGCTCGACGCTAATGTCCTCTACCCGAACATATTTTATTTAAAATATCCATCGGTATATTTGCATACAGCTAACCCGAATCATTCCTATGGCACCTGGTAGCGACGGTCTTCTTGATCAGTAATCAACATATGCCCAGGCGCATGAGTAATCGCCAGTTCGGGACGTGACTGCATTACCATCGCCTGTGGAGTCACTCCACACGCCCAGAACACCGGAATATCGCCGTTTTCAGAAACCGGCCGGTCGCCGAAATCCGGCGCATCTAAATCTGTAATCCCCAGCGCTTCCGGATCCCCAATATGAACCGGTGCGCCGTGCACCGCGGGGAAACGTGAACTAATACGCACTGCATCAGAGACTTTCGCCGCCGGAATCATCCGCAATGAAACCACCAGGTTGCCCGACAAACTCCCCGCTGGACGGCAGGCAATAGTGGTGTTGTACATCGGCACATTACGCCCCGCGGGAATGTGTCGAACCGGCACACCACTATCCAACAGTGGGTGTTCAAAACTAAAAGAACAGCCTAATAAAAATGCTACGAGATCATCCCGCCACGCCTCGCGCGCATCAGGGACCTCGTCAACAAGCTCGCCATTTTTGAACACGCGGTAGGCCGGGGCGTCGGTGCGCACATCGGCCTCGTCCGCAGCAAAGATGCCGCCGCGCACCTGCCCCGGCTCCAATACCTCCAATACCGGGCACGGTTTCGGGTTGCGCTGGGCAAACAGCAAGAAATCAAAGGCCAGCTCACGCGGCAACGCGAGCAAGTTGGCCTGCGTATACCCGGCAGACCAGCCGCTGGTCGGGGTCACCAACCCCTCACGAAACTTCCGGCGGGCCTGTGCTGGGCTGAAGCTGCGAGTATCCATGCACTCCAGGCTAGTGCGCTAGCCAGCCAGCGCGCAGCCCGGTACGCAGCCACCCAGTACGCACCGGGCAGTTCAGCTACTAGCTGGAAATCGCCAGCTCCTCGCCGCCGTCGGCAAGCGAGACGTGCACAGCATCGCCGTCCACGACCTCACCGGCCAGCACCAGCCGCGCCAGCTTGTCGCCGATGGCCTGCTGGATCAACCGGCGCAGCGGACGCGCACCGTAGGCGGGATCATACCCGCGCTCAGCCAACCAGGCCTTCGCCGCCGCATCCACACTCAGGCTTAGGCGTTTGCCAGCCAGGCGTTCGCGCAGCGTATCCAGCTGAATATCCACAATGCCTTCCAACAATTCGCTGGATAGCGGCTCGAAGGTCACCACATCATCCAGGCGGTTAATGAACTCCGGCTTGAAGGCGGCCTTCACCGCATCCATGATCTGCTCGCGGTTGCCACCGGCACCCAGGTTCGAGGTCAGGATGATCACCGTGTTGCGGAAGTCCACGGTCCTACCCTGCCCGTCGGTCAGCCGACCTTCGTCGAGTACCTGCAACAGCACGTCGAAAACATCCGAGTGGGCCTTTTCCACCTCGTCGAAAAGCACCAGCGTGTACGGGCGACGTCGTACGGCCTCAGTCAACTGGCCGCCCGCATCGTGGCCGACGTATCCCGGAGGGGCACCGACCAACCGCGAAACCGAGTGCTTCTCGCCGTATTCAGACATATCGATGCGCACCATCGCGGATTCGTCATCGAACATGAACTCCGCCAGCGCTTTCGCCAGCTCAGTCTTGCCGACGCCCGTGGGCCCCAGGAACAGGAAGGAACCAGTTGGCCGGTTCGGGTCGGCGATGCCCGCGCGGGAGCGACGCACCGCATCGGAGACCGCCACCACCGCGTCTTTCTGTCCGACGACTCTGCGAGCCAGGATATTCTCCATATCCAGCAGCTTTTCCGTCTCACCCTGCAGCATCTTGCCCGCCGGAATGCCGGTCCAGGCAGAGACTACCTCGGCGATAGTATCCGGGGTGACTTCCTCGCTGAGCATGGTGTTGCTGCGCGCCTGCTCAGCGGCTTTCTTCTCAGCCACGGCGATTTCGCGTTCCAGCTCGTTGATGCGGCCGTAGCGCAGCGTGGAGACTTTCTCGTAGTCGCCTTCACGCTCGGCGATTTCTGCTTGCCGACGCAGATCGTCGAGTTCTTCTTTCAGCGCCTGCACATCATCGATGGCCTTTTTCTCGTTCGCCCAGCGGGCTTTCAGCTCGCCCAGTGATTCGCGTTGGTCCGCCAGCTCTTGCTGCAGGCGCACCAGCCGTTCTTTGGACGCGGCGTCGGATTCTTTCTTCAGCGCCAACTCTTCGATTTCCATGCGGCGGACGATGCGCTCGAGCTCGTCGATTTCCTGCGGCGAGGAATCGATTTCCATGCGCAACCGGGAGCCAGCTTCGTCGACAAGATCGATGGCCTTATCCGGCAGGAAGCGGTTGGTGATGTACCGGTTGGATAGCTCGGCGGCCTGCACCAGCGCGGAATCCTGGATGCGCACACCGTGGTGTACTTCGTAGCGTTCCTTCAGGCCACGCAGGATGCCGATCGTGTCTTCCACCGAAGGCTCACCGACGTAGGTCTGCTGGAAACGACGCTCCAGCGCGGCGTCTTTTTCGATGTATTTGCGGTATTCATCCAGCGTGGTCGCACCAACCAGCCGCAGTTCGCCGCGCGCCAGCATCGGTTTGATCATATTGCCGGCATCCATCGAACCTTCGCCAGTAGCACCGGCACCAACCAGCGTGTGCAGCTCGTCAATGAACGTGATGATCTCGCCGTCCGAAGATTTAATCTCTTCCAGCACGGCCTTCAGCCGCTCCTCGAATTCGCCGCGGTATTTCGCACCCGCAACCATCGAACCGAGATCCAGCGAAACCAGGCGCTTGCCTTTCAGCGATTCTGGCACGTCACCACCGACGATGCGGCGTGCCAGGCCTTCCACGATGGAGGTCTTGCCGACGCCCGGCTCACCGATAAGCACCGGGTTGTTCTTCGTGCGGCGGGATAGCACCTGCACGACGCGGCGGATTTCCGAATCACGCCCAATGACGGGGTCAATCTTGCCTTCGCGGGCCTGCGCGGTGAGGTCGGTGGAGTATTTCTCCAGTGCTTGGAAGGAATCCTCCGGGTTTTCCGTGGTCACCTTCGCAGCCCCACGCACGGCCGGGAATGCGCCTTTGATGGCGTCGTAGGTAGCGCCACGGGAGGTCAGCAGCTGCGCGGCGTCGGTTTTCGAGGCTGCGATGGCAGCCAGCAGCACCTCGGTGGAAACGTATTCGTCGCCAAGCTCACCAGCCAACTCTTGGGCTTTGGTGAGAACGTTCAGCCCATCGCGGTTAAAGTTCGGCTTGGCCACACCTGCGCCTTCGGCTTTGGGGTAGCCCTCTACTAATTCGGTGGCTTCTTTGCGTACCGTATCGGGGTCTACTCCGGTGGCCTTCAATACCGGGGTGGCAATGCCTTCTTCTTGGCTGAGGATCGCCTGTAGCAGGTGTGCTGGGCGAATGTCCGGGTTGCCTGCCGCCGAGGCGGTTTGCAGCGCGGACTGAAGGGCTTCTTGGGTTTTTGTCGTGGGGTTAAAAGAACTCATGGTGTGTCATATCCTCCCTGTTCTTCCCTGCTTTCGTCACCGTTATTGTGACACCGTTTCAGGGGCTTCATTGGATACAACACACCATGAGTTGAGTCTATTCCACTCAAGTTAAGATTTTGTGGAATTCTTTACTAGATACTTGAGTCGCACCCACTCAAGTTTGGGGCAACGCCCATCTCGCCTACGCCTTGCCCTGCATCGCAGGATCCGGCCCGTTGCCATTGACGTCCACCACGCCCTTGGCCATGATCGCGCCGCGCACCGGCATCCAGCCACCAAACTTGGCGGTCAGGTACACCGCGATAGCAATCGCCAGCGCCAGCCAACCCAGCCCGGCAGTCATTCCATAGATCACTGCCAGCGGAGCCAGTACCGTCATACCGATCTCAAATGGGCCGAAGCCCACATAAGCCACGCCGTATTCGGACAAGGTTCCGGATTTCAGCTTCGGGTCGACGATCTTCAGGATGGCAATACCCGTGGCCACCGTTGCCGTTGCCCAGCCCCAACCGAAGATTCCGCGCTCCAGCCACGCAGCGCCGAAGAATTCTGCCGGGAACCACAGCAAGAAGAAGGTACAGAACACAGTGCCCAGAACAAACAACAGCAACAACGCCTGCCAGTAAGAAGCCACGGCAGCAGGCACAATCGCTGCGATACCGAAGGCGATCAGGTAATCCGTCGACGCACCGGATACCGAAGAAACGGTGTCTTTATCCAGGTAATCACCGGCACCAATGCCGTTCATGACGGCACGGAAAATCAGGCCCACCACCAGGGACATCGCAAATAGCGGGATGGAGACGTTTTCCCACAGGTGGGAAATTCCGGTGTTGATGCCGTAGGCGGTCAGCACCGTCAACATGATGAAGCCTAGGTGCAGTGCGAGTGGCTCGATGGCCGATGGGTTGGTGGAGGCACGGCCAATCGATGGGCGTTCGCTGAGGTTTTTGATGTAGCCGCGGCGCAGTTCTTCTGGCAGCTCGCCGGGAAGCTGCGAGACTTTATTCCGGCGGATACCCCAGTTACCCGCGATCACACCACCAATAATCGCGGCCAGAGTGCCGACGGTTGCAGAGGTAAAGCCCAGCGACGAAGCCTCAGCAGCACCAACGCCTTCCAGCGCGCCACCCACGGCCGCTGCGGTACCGAAACCACCGGTGAAACCAACCGGCAGCATCATGCCGAACCAATCCGGAGTATCAAATACCGGCGCGAACAGGTACACGCCCAACACGACGAACAGGCCCCACTGCGCGGTGAACATGAAGGTGGAATACGCCCACATGTTGCGCGCACCCTTGCGCACGGAGCCGCCCAGTTCCATGGAATAAGCCATGGACGCGAACACCACGGCGATCAGGATGGAGGTATAACTGCCCAGGTTTTCGGAAAAACCGACGATATTCAAAACGTTGGGCCCCAGCAGCAAGCCCAACAAACCAGCAGTCACTGGTGCGGGCAACAGCAGGTCCTGGAAGAAGAATTTGATGCGATGGCGCAATACGTTACCGATAATCATCAGCAACGAAATAAAGCCAACGTCGAGCATGAGGTCGTACGCGGAAAAGCCTTCCATGAAACACCTGCCTTTACAGAGTGAGCGTGAACTAGATCGTGCGATGCTTGCGCCTGGACGCGCTATCGTGTGATCTAGACGAAGCCGCGCTTGATACGGCGATCAAAACACAGCACGAGAACGAGATGATCATAGTACCCATGCCGTAATTGTGCTACCCATTGCTATCGAGTTCTCGCTCAACGCTGCCCAGCCAGCACAGCCAGCACCGCCCAACCAACCCAACCTGCCCCGCCCGGTCCGCGCGATATTGTGGAGGCATGACTATCCGGGATCTCGCCAGCCTCGCCACGCACCTGCGCGCCCACCCTGCGACGTTCCGGGATGCGGTGCACCGCCATTTTTTCGCGGCTCTTCCCGACGCCCGCCAGTCTTTCCCCATGGATGCTTCGCAGGCCCACCGCGGGCTCGCCGAGTCTTTCGCCGCAGCCTTCGATGCCCCGGACCTCGATGAGTATTTCGCTGACCTGGGCCGCTCGCACCGTCGGCACGGTTTCCCGCCGGATACCTACCCTATTTTCGCCACTGCCACCCGCCAGGCTTTAGCAGAGATCGATCTTGCCGACGACGTGCTGCAGCAGGCCGGTGCGCTTGTCGACGACATCGTCGAGTGTATGTCCGCTGCTGCGCACGAGGCGGATGTGGCGGGGATTCCGCCCGCACACATGGGGCAGGTGATCGATGTCGAGCGCGCTGATGCCCATACCCGCATCGTGCGCCTGGAATGTGGTCTGCCGGTTGATTATGAGCCCGGGCAGTATTTTTCTGTGGCTACCACCTTGATGCCGGGCGTATGGCGCACTTTGGCGGCTGCCCGCCCCGCAGATGGCTGCGGCACACTAGAGTTTCACGTTCGCGATGTCTCGCAGCTTCCTGGCGCGTCGGGATATTCGCGGCGGTTCATGATGACGCGCCCCGGAGATCAGTGGACACTGGGCAACCCGGCTGGCCAGCTGGAGCTGGATCCGCATCGTGAAAGCCTCATCATTGCTTTTGGGACCGCGGTGGCTACCCTGCGCTGTTTATTATTCGCGGCCTTTGATGCCCACGGCGAGCAGCATGCCCCGGTGCAAGCGCTGGTGATTAATGATTTTCCCGGCCAGCATTATGAGTTGGCCACGCTTAACAGCCTGGATAACCTCACCCCGTGGTTGGATGTGCACGCATTTGCCCGCCATGATTCTGATCCGCACTGGTTGAAACCACAACGTGCCCGGCGTCGCGACCTGCAGCGGGTGCTTGCCGACGACAACGACGGCGAGGACACCGGCTCATCTGCGAGCTTATCGGTGGAGGAAAAACCAGAAGAGACAATCGCTCACTACCGCGATTGGTCCGAGCACGACGTGTTTATCTTGGGTCCGGAAGCTGAAGTCACGGGGATGCTGGACGCTTTTACGGCAGCCGGATTAGACCCGGATACCGTGCAGACCCAGAGCTGGGTTCGCACGGGTGTGGATACCGCGCCGACGGCGAAAAACCAGTAAAGTTATTTATTCGAAAAAGACAAAATCGTAGACTTACCATAGTAGTTTTGCTTAAATGACTACATGAAACGACAATTCAATTTGTTGTCGCTAAGCTTAAGCTTCGCTTTTCTGCTTAGTCCGATCGCCGCATTTTCCGCGACGAGCTTCCTGGATGACAGGCTGCTGCCATTCAACGAAGCCGCTGTGGTCATCGACGATGCCTCCGGGCTTCCCATCGCCACTGACTTTCGCAATGACCTACAAAACTTCGTCGACGACCATGACGCAACAATCGCCTTTGATGTCGTCAATGGTGATCTCGCTGCAGAACACACTCATTTAGCTATTGCCACAGGTAGTGATGCATCCGATAACCAGGTTGCACGATGGTTAGCGGGAACGAGAAATCCGCAGCCCTTTGATCCACAAAAAACCAGAACCATTACCAGTTTTTCTCGCCTGAATAGCGATGACGTTCGCGGAATTTATTACCTCAATGGACCACCAGATATCAAAGAGAAATTTGCAGATCTAGCACACGAACACGGATACACTACCGTGCCAACGGATGATGGTTCATTGTTGGCAACAATTCCAACCCCGGTAAAACTGACGGCCGTAATCATTGGCTTATTGACTTTTATCCTTGCCGGGCTGCATGTCATTCTCGGCAGTCGCCGTTATGCAATCCACAATGTGCACGGGTTACCGCACAGCTTCAGCATTTTCGGTGATTGGCGCTCCAGCGTCCCCGCGATTGCTGGCACCGCCGTGGTAGTTAGTGCTGGCACCACCTTCTTCCTTCACGGCTACAATGGCTTCGCACAATGGCAGCTCTATTCCGCAAACGTGTTTATCTTCGCAGGCATGGGAGTTTTCTGTGCTGTAACAGGTTATGTTGCAGCATTTGTCGTCATCACACGCACCAACGTTCTTGGTGCGCTCAAGGGCAACCTTGTTTCCCGCCCACTGTCTTTTTCCGCCCATGGCATTCGCATCGTCGCACTGTTTTTTGGCTTAGCGTCAATCGCATCACTTGTCATGTTTATCCAGGAAGCCAACCGTCATGCGGAATATTCTGAGGAATGGGCCAAGCGTAGCGATGTATTCAGCGCTTTAGTATCCGGCGGAATTGGCGATGATATGAAGCAATTGGGGCCCGAATTACGCAGGCTCGATCACGAGCAAAAACTACTATTCATCAATAGCTTCTGGCAGTCTTCGTTAGAATTTTCCACAACTGGTCGGATACTGGTGAACCAGGAGTTCGCGCGACAAGAAACCCCGATTTCTGAGGAAGTACTTTCCGATGCTGCCAAGAAAAATGAAACTATTATTTATCTTCCCGCAGCAGCTGATGCAGCAGTAGTGACAGAAATTCGCGAAGGTCTCGCCGGGGAAGCAGAATTCGCAGAGAACACCGACTACGATCCTGCACAACGCACCAGGGTCGAATACTATAAACAACCATTTACGGTTTTTGATTATTTCAATCCTCATGGTTCGCTGACTAAGTCTCCATTGGTGCATTCTCCAGAACTCGTAATTTTGCCTCCAGGTTTGGAGCCGCTCAGCGACCACAACATCAGTGCAACTCTCACCCGAACCGAAATTCTATTCACTGACCACGGTGCCATAGAACAATTACGCAATGAATCTCCTGCCGGAAAGTACGTCTTAGCCAGCCGTCCCATGATTGATTATTGGGCTCAGTCCAACAAGTCGTTATATTCTGATCTGCGCAACACGACTTTTTCCACGCTGGTGGCGATATTGATCATTATCATCGCCGCAATTTCTAGCACCGTGTTGTTTTTCAACCGCCACCACCACAGACTCCGGGTTTACGAGATTCTGGGCTATCCCGCACGACGAAAATTCCGAGCGTTAATTATCACAGAACTTCTCTATGTGTTCGCCATCGCTATCTGGCTAGTTCACAGGTATTTCTCGTACCAAGATTATTTAGCCATCAATACCCCGATGAGCTGGATATTACGTTTGGAAGCACCGTCGATTTTTACTGCCCTATCCGTTTTCGCCATTCCCGTTTGCACCGCACTTACTGTATTTTTCACCATCATTGCACGTGAACGTGCCCAAATCCGCCACCGCACGTAATGTCTGGCTGATGCCACGCTGATGCCGAGCTACCACCTCAAAGCCTGCTACCAGAAAAGAAATCACTCATGCTTGAAATCAAAAATGCGAATAAAAGTTTCGGCCCGAAAGATCTATTCCGTGATTTCACTGCCACAGCTGCTACTGGACGTATCACCGCTCTCACAGGAATTTCCGGGTCTGGAAAATCCACTCTGCTTAATTGCATCGGTGGACTCGATACTTTGGACTCTGGCTCGATCGAATTTGCAGGCGCCCCCATCACCGCACTGTCGAAAAGCAAACTTCGAGCCTTGCGACGGAATACCATCGGTTATTTATTCCAGGATTACGCCCTCATCCCCGAGCAAACCGTACGCAGCAATCTTATTCTTGCACTTCCGCGCGACCAGCGAACTTTGCTAGGCAGTGCTAAAAAACCAGGGCTGCACGCTATCGACACAACCTTAACCGCGGTAGGCCTCGAAGGTTATGCGTCTCGGGAAGTATACGCATTATCCGGTGGTGAACAGCAGCGCGTCGCTGTTGCCAGGCTGCTGTTGCGCGCCCCCTCGCTCATTCTTGCCGACGAACCCACCGGCGCTTTAGATGCTGCCAACCGCGACGTCGTGCTCAAGCATCTTCGCACTCTTGCCGACGACGGCGCAACCGTACTCATCTCCACGCATGATCCCGCCGTCACCGAATTCAGTGACGCAGAAATACGGCTATAGCTCACGCGTGCCACGCAGCACCGGTAGTGCTTTCCGGGCTTTCGCTATTTCGCCAGCAATATCGTCGAGCTCCACATACAAGATCTCGTCGTCGTAACCAGCTTCGGCTAACAATTCTCCAGTAGGACTCAGCACCCGCGAATGCCCCAGCCCGGTCGGGCCGGATTTTTCCCCACCCTTATCTGCGCCACCGGGACGGGCTTGACCAGCCGCCAGTAGATACACCGTGGCATCGAGTGCCCGGGCGCTCGTCAATACCCGCCATTGCTCCAGCTTGCCCGGGCCATCCGCCCAGCTAGTAGGCAGCACAACAAGCTGTGCACCAGCATCGGCCATCTTTTTAAATTGCTCCGGGAATCGCACATCGTAGCAGGTCGCCACACCAACTTTGTGTCCGGCGACATCAACCACCACGGTGCTCTCCCCCGGGTGCACGGTATCGGATTCGCGGTAGGCGAATGCATCGAAGGTGTGGATCTTGTCATAAAACTCGCTGCTTCCGCCGCCTGTGATGAGGGCGGAGTTGTACACACGGTTGATGGTTTTCCCGTCGACCTCCACTGTATCGGCGGGGCGGAACATACCGACGACGACTATCACGCCGAGTTCGTCGGCAAGCGTGGTGATTTCTTCCGTGAAATACTCGGCATATTCCTGGGCATTGCCATCCAGGCGCCCGGAGTCGAAGGCTTGAAACGTCGCTTCCGGCAGCACAATCAGCTGCGCGTCACTGCCTGCGGCCTCAGTAATTTTATCTTTGGCCAGCGCCAAGTTGGCTTCCACGTCGGGTCCAGAGGTCAGCTGTACTAGTGCGATCTTCATGATGCCAGTCTAATCGCACACCACCGCGCTGTGTTGTGGATAACTTTATTTATCCACAGGCATAGCTCGCACCGGCTAGCCGCGCAGCGCAATCCCACGCAGACTCGCACCCATGAACTTTCTGCAATTCACCGATTCTGCTCTTGACCTACTCGCCACGCACGTCCGGCATCGATTCGCACCGCGTATCGCAGGTGCAGCTGATCTCGGTTCGGCCAGCACGGCACACCCCACCAGCGCTGCAGCTTCCACCCCAACCCTGGCTGCGCTGCGCAATGCGGAAGGCAGCTGGTATGACACCGCCGTCGACATTGATGACCAGCTCCAGGCCCACCTCACAGAGATGCGCGGAACCTTCTGCGCACTCGCCGAAGACGACGAGGCCATGGCGTATCACCTCAACCACACGCTGTCGGCAGCGAAAGGATACTGATCATGGCTCTCACCACCACACAGGCCAGCATGACCACCACCGCGCAAGAAATGTACTCCGCTGCCGCCGGAATCCGCTCCCGTGCCAGCGCCCTCGAGCACGACCACCAGCAATTTTCCGGTGACATCACCAGCATGGTGGGTTTAGAGTTCGACGGCGCAGCTGCCAGAGCTGGTATTGACCGTGCCCGTGAGATCATCGACGCCATCACCACGGCAACGCGCAACATGCGCACCATCGCCGGGATCGTAGAAAGCTTCGCCGGGCACATGGAATGGGCCGAGCGCCTAGAACGCATCGCGACTGCCACCTTGAATGCGGTTCCTGCCGGCCCGGCGATATCACAGGTGTTGCGGGCCATCCAGCTGATTGGCAAAAGCATCGACGCCGCCTGCGCTTTATCTATTGAGGCCGCGTGCTTCGGATCGCAGCACCTGCCGCACCGTCTGGGAGATTTTTTGCCCTCCGCACTTGGCGGTACCCGACCTGACGGTGCCGTCGACCTGGACGTTGATGATATTCACACCATCCAAGCCTGCCGGGCGCCCGATCCGCTCTTGGCACACACCGTGGATCATCCCGATCTCCGGTTGCTGGAAGTATCCGATAAACACTGGGCAGGCATGGTCGGCCCGCCACCGGAGGAAACCGATAACCTGGTGGTATTCGTTCCCGGCGTGGGTTCGGACGGCAATGACAGCATCGGTGGGCAAATCGACCGCGCCCGCACCCAAGCAGCGGCGATGGGCGGCACGGGTGTGGTCTACGGCTACGATGCCCCAGATCAATTGCTCAGCGGTACATCTACAGGCGCAGCAAAAACCGCGGGGCCGCAGTTGCGGGATTTTCTTGCCGACGTCGATGCGCGCTACCCCAACCACCACGTCACGGTCGTCGGCTATTCCTATGGATCGGTGGTGGTCGGCAACGCAGCCGGTGGCCAGGTACCGATGCGTGCCGACGACGTGCTATTCGTTGGTTCGCCGGGCACGGGTCTGGCTAACACAGACGAAATGAACCTGCGGGGCGATAATCCGCAGGTTCATGCTGCCCGACGCGCCTTGGATCCGGTCAGTGGGATGGCTTATTCCAATGGCGGGCTGTTTGGGGTGAACCCGGCCGCGCCCACGTTTGGTGCCCACCCCTGGCCGGGAGAAGGGATGCGCGATCACAGCGGGTTCTTTGCTGATGAGGCTTATCTCGACGGTTTCGCTGAACTCGCCCGCCGCAGAGGCTTGGCAGGGCCAGAGTGACCAGTTTTAGAACAGCCCGACGGGGTTTTCGGCATAGGAGACCAGCACGTTCTTAGTTTCTTGGTAGTGTCCGAGCATCATCAGGTGGTTTTCCCGGCCCAAACCAGACTGCTTATAGCCGCCGAATGCCGAGTGCGCTGGGTAGTTGTGATACTGGTTCACCCACACACGACCGGCTTGGATATCACGTCCGGCGCGGTAGGCGATATTTCCGTTGCGCGTCCACACACCACTGCCCAAGCCGAAGTCAGTGTCGTTGGAGATCCTGATGGCTTCGTCGTAGTCCTTGAATGTGGCCACGGACAGCACCGGCCCGAAGATTTCTTCACGGAAAATCTTCATATCGTTGGTGCCTTTGAACACGGTTGGTTCGATATAAAAGCCACCGCCGATGACCTCATTGATGTTGCCGCCGATCAGGGTTTCTGCGCCTTCTTCTGGTCCGGACTTCAGATAGGAGACAATCTTGTCCATCTGTTCCTGGGATGCCTGCGCGCCCATCATGGTCTCGGTATCCAACGGGTTGCCGATCTTGATCTGCTTCACCCGCTCAAGTGCACGTTCCAGGAATGCATCAGCAATATCTTCGTGGATCAACGCGCGCGATGGGCAAGTACACACCTCGCCTTGGTTCAGCGCGAACATGGTAAACCCTTCGAGACATTTGTCCAGGAATTCGTCGTCTTTGTCCATGATGTCCGGGAAGAACACCGACGGCGATTTTCCGCCGAGCTCCAGGGTGACCGGGATGATCCTGTCTGCCGAAGCCTTATTAATCAGCTTGCCGACGGGCGTGGATCCGGTAAACGCGATCTTCGCGATGCGATCCGACGATGTCAACGCGACACCGGCTTCGTCGCCCAGCCCGTTGACAATGTTGAGTACGCCGGGTGGCAGCAGATCCGCGATCTTTTCCACCAGGTACAGGATGGAGACCGGGGTTTGTTCTGCTGGTTTCAATACGATCGCGTTACCGCTGGCCAGGGCCGGGGCCAATTTCCAGGCTGCCATGAGGATCGGGAAGTTCCACGGAATGATCTGGCCGACGACGCCAAGTGGCTCATGGAAGTGGTAGGCGACGGTGTCATCGTCGATTTGTGAGAGTCGTCCTTCTTGGGTGCGGATAGCAGAGGCAAAGTAGCGGAAGTGGTCTACGGCCAGCGGGATATCCGCAGCCAGGGTTTCGCGTACAGCCTTACCATTTTCCCAGGTTTCTGCTACTGCGATCTCTTCCAGGTTATCTTCAATACGCTGGGCAATCTGCAGCAGGATATGGGAGCGTTCTGCTGCCGAGGTTTTGCCCCAGGCTGGTGCTGCCTTGTGTGCGGCATCCAGTGCGGCTTCGATGTCTGCTTTGGTGCCGCGGCCGAATTCACAGAATACTTTGCCGTTTACCGGTGAGATATTTTCCAAATACTGGCCTTCTGCGGGCGCTACCCATTCGCCACCGATGAAGTGGTCATAGCGCTTTTTGAATTCGACGATGGAGCCTTCTTCGCCTGGGTTTGCGTACACGGTCATGAGGGTGACACCTTTCTTCGCGATGGTGCAGCCGTTGCAGCCAATGTGCGTTTTGTTACACATAAAACCCCGCATATTATGAACGCGGTCACAACGGCCTGCCGATGTACTACAACAGCATAGCGTGATCTGGGGCACAAAGAAAGGTTTTGCAGAATAAAATATCCCCGCAGAAACCAGACGGTGGAAATTCACCAGGTTTCTGCGGGGATATCGGGGACTATGCTTGAACTAGCCCCCAAAAGTTGGCCGGGCTAATTTCGTCGCCCACGCCCGCGGCGCGACGAGCGCGGCTCCCACATCACCACGGCAGAAGACCGCGGGACGTGCACCAGCTCGCCTTTGCTGGCGTTCGCGGGCGCGCGGTTGGAAGCAGTGCGCAACTGGCCACGCAGTTCCTCTACCTCTGCCGCCAACGCATCACGCTCTTCGGCGAGTGCATCGCGTTGTTCGGTCAACTCGATGATGGCTTTAATTCCGGCCAGGTTAACGCCATCGTCTTGCGACAACTGCTGGATCTTGCGCAGCATCGCAATATCGCGCTGCGAATACCTGCGCCCACCACCGCGAGTACGCGCGGGCGAGACCAACCCCATCCGGTCATAGGTGCGCAAGGTTTGCGCGTGCATGCCGGATAGTTCAGCAGCCACAGAGATAACGAAGACCTCGCGATATTCTTCACGGAATTCCTCGTGCGAATCGTTCGCCATGGTGTTGTCACCTCCTGTGGTTGTTTGTCGTTATTTATTCGGGTTTCCGGCCCAACCAGCGCGGGCATCAAAACCGGAGTCTTTTTCTGCTTGCGCGTACGTGCGCAAGCTGGATTTTGCGGCGTCATCCAAACTCGTCGGCACCGTGACCTGTACTTTCACGTGCAAATCACCGTGTTTGCCCGAGGATTTCGGGATGCCGCGCCCACGAACCCGCAGGGTGCGGCCGTCGGCAGTACCCGCCGGGATTTTCACGCGGACCGGGGCATCCAGGGTCGGCACCGTGATCGTGTCGCCGAGCGCCAGCTCCGCAAAGGACACCGGCACCGTGATCAGCAGGTCATCGCCGTCACGGGAGAAGACTTCGTCGTCACGAACCTTAACCGAAACGAACAAATCTCCGGATGGCTTGCCCTGCGGGCCAGCCTCACCTTGGCCTGCCAGGCGGACTTTTTGCCCATCGACGACACCGGCCGGGATCCGCACGGTAATCGAACGGGTCCGATTCACGGTTCCGCTTCCCGAGCAGGTCTCACAGGGGTCGGTGATCTTGGAACCAGTGCCGTCGCAGTTCGAACACGGCTGGGAAAATCCAAAGGCTCCCCGGTTTTCGCTGGTGTAGCCGGTTCCGTTGCACTGCCCGCAGGTGGCTTGTTTTCCGGATTTCGATCCGGAGCCGTGGCAGGTAGTGCACGGTGCGTTGCCGCGCAGCTCTAGCGGGATCGTCGTGCCTTTCGCAGCTTCTCGAAAGTCGAGCGTAATGGAGGTTTCGACGTCGGCGCCTCGCGTCGGCCGAGCTTGGTGCCCACCAGCACCGCCGCGGTTAAAGAGGCCGCCGAAGATGTCACCCAGACCGCCGTCTTCAAATGCTCCTCCAAATCCGCCAGCCCCGGCCGGGCCGCCTTGCGAGAAGAAGCTGTCTTGGCTTTGCGACGAGCGGCGAAACCCGCCGGGAAAGCCGGCGCCTCCAAACCTGCCGCCCCCAGCACGCAGCATCGCTTTGAATTCGTCGTATTCCTTGCGCTTCTTCTCGTCGCCAAGCACGTCGTAGGCAGACGCTGCCGCCTTGAACTTGGCGAGTTTCTGCTCGTCGTCCGGGTTGGTATCTGGGTGGTTTTCCCGGGCGATTTTGCGGTAAGCGCGGCGAATCTCAGCTTTTGAGGCATCGGAGGAAACGCCTAGGTCCCCGTAGTAATCCTTATCGGCCCATTCACTCTGGGACATGGTCCGTCCCCTCCTTCCTCATTGTTTACTGATTGTCGTTCGCCTGTGCGGATGCGTCAGAGCCAGATCCAGTTTCCGAACCTTCTGGATCAGCGATGATCACCATGGCGTTGCGCACCAGGCGGTCTCCTACCTTGTAGCCCTTACGCAAAACCGTGCCGACGACTTGCTCGCCACCGCTGGACAGATCCTGCACGGCCTCGTGGATCTCCGGGTCAAATGCTTCGCCCGGTTCACCGAAGGTCACCAGGTTCTGGCCCTTCAAGGTTTCGCGGAACTTGGAGCCGAACTTCTCCAGAGGGGATCCTTCTTCCAGATCACCGTGCTGTTTGGCCAGTTCCAGATCGTCCAGGATTGGCAGCAGTGCGGACAGTACCGAAGCCTTCGCGGACTCAGAAACGCTCTGGCGTTCCCGATCGCTACGGCGGCGGTAGTTGGTGTATTCCGCGTTCAGCCGCTTGAGATCGTCGGTGCGTTCATCCAGCTGACGTTGCAGGGCCTGCTCTGGGGTTTCGGCCTCATCGGCTGCAACTTCTTCAGCACCAGCCTCTGTGGCCTCGTCGGCAACCGCATCACGGGCAGCCGCTTCGTCCGCGGCCGTGCTAATTGGCTCTTCTACTTCGTCAACCTCAGGTTCCACAGCGACGTCGTCGGCAAGACCGTCTGCTCCGGCGCCACCGGAAGGCTGCCCAGTTTCCTGCTGGGTCGCCTCGGCAGCATCCGCGGCGGCTTCTGCCTGTGCGGCAGAGGTAGCCTCCGGGTCGGTCGCGTCCGGGGAACCGGGGTTATCCGGCATCTCGTCCCGGTTGCTCATTTACTTGTCACCCTTTGCGTTCTCGTCGGAGTTGTCGGCATCGTCCTCGTCGACAACTTCAGCATCGACGACGTCGTCATTGCCGCCAGCCTGGCCGGCTTCACCATCAGCCTGTGCCTGCGCGGCTTCAGCCTCGTACATAGCCTGGCCCATAGCCTGCGATTCGGTGGACAGCTTCTCGACGGCGGACTTGATGGCCTCGATATCGTCGCCCTTCAGTGCCTCGTCGACGGCATCAGCGGCTTCGGTGACCTTGTTCTTGGTCTCTTCGTCGACCTTCTCACCGTTCTCGTCCAGGAACTTGCGGGTCTGGTAAGCAGTGTTTTCCGCGTTGTTGCGGGTCTCCTGCTCTTCACGACGCTTCTTGTCTTCCTCAGCGTGTGCCTCAGCGTCTTTCACCATCCGATCGATCTCTTCATCGGACAAGCCAGAGCCTTCCTGGATCTTGATGGTGTTTTCCTTGCCGGTGCCCTTGTCCTTCGCGGAAACGGACACGATGCCGTTGGCGTCGATGTCGAAGGTGACTTCAACCTGTGGGACACCGCGTGGAGCTGGAGCGATGCCACCGAGTTCGAAGGATCCCAACAGCTTGTTGTGCTGCGCCATCTCGCGCTCACCCTGGAAGACCTGGATCTGCACGGAAGGCTGGTTGTCTTCCGCGGTGGTGAAGGTCTCGGATTTCTTGGTTGGGATGGTGGTGTTGCGCTCAATGAGCTTGGTCATCACACCGCCCTTGGTTTCGATACCCAGCGACAGTGGGGTGACATCCAGCAGCAGAACGTCCTTGACGTCACCACGCAGAACACCTGCCTGCAGGGCAGCGCCGGAAGCAACGACCTCATCTGGGTTTACGCCCTTGTTTGGCTCCTTACCGGTCATTTCCTTAACCAGTTCAGCTACCGCTGGCATACGGGTGGAGCCACCGACCAAAACGACGTGGTTGATGTCGCCGATGCCCAGGTCGGCATCCTTGATGACCTGGTTGAATGGCTTCTTGGTGCGGTCCAGCAGATCCTGGGTGATCTTCTGGAACTCGGTGCGGGTCAGGGTCTCGTCCAAGAACAGTGGGTTCTTGTCGCCATCGACGGTGATGTATGGCAGGTTGATCGATGCCTGTTGTGCCGAGGACAACTCGATCTTGGCCTTCTCAGCAGCCTCGCGCAGACGCTGCAGGGCCATCTTGTCCTTGGTCAGGTCGATGCCGTTGGACTGCTGGAACTTCTCTGCCAACCAGTCGACGATGCGCTGGTCCCAGTCGTCGCCACCCAGGCTGTTGTCACCAGCGGTAGCAACCACCTCAACGACGCCGTCGCCGATTTCCAACAAGGAGACGTCGAAGGTGCCGCCACCCAAGTCGAATACCAGGATGGTCTGTTCCTGCTCGCCCTTTTCCAGGCCATAAGCCAGTGCGGCTGCGGTTGGCTCGTTGACAATACGCAGGACGTTCAGGCCTGCGATCTGGCCAGCTTCCTTGGTGGCCTGACGCTGCGCGTCCTCGAAGTATGCAGGAACGGTAATAACAGCGTCGGTGACATCTTCACCCAAGTAGGATTCCGCATCCCGCTTCAGCTTCATCAGGGTGCGAGCCGAAATCTCTTGTGGAGTGTACTTCTTGTCGTCGATTTCGGTGGTCCAGTCAGTACCAATGTGGCGCTTGACCGAACGGATGGTGCGATCAACGTTGGTGACCGCCTGGTTCTTTGCAGACTGACCAACCAGGATCTCGCCGTTCTTAGCGAAGGCCACGATCGACGGGGTGGTGCGAGCACCCTCCGAGTTAGCAATAACCTTTGCTTCGCCGCCCTCCAAGACGGAAACAACGGAGTTCGTGGTTCCGAGGTCAATACCTACTGCGCGTCCCATTACTGAATTCTCCTTAGTTCGATTTGCGAGTTCGAATTGTGAGTTCGAATTGCGTGAACGTGTTTTCTGAGTTTTCTTGGCTTGAGCCTGAACTTGATTGTCACTGACTCAACTACAAGCGAGACTGTAGCAGACGATTTTTCGTCGTGCCAACTTTCTTGAGCATGACTCACTCAACTTTCATAACCATCCCCGCTCAGCTTTTATTCCCAGCACGGAAAAATCGCGAAAAACCCCACGAAAAGGGTGAAAAATCACACGTTTCTAAAATTCCCATCACAGTCAAAAGTGTGAGTAGAGTAGCCGATAGGTGGCATAGGTAACTGCCATATTCTCCGTACACATTGCTTCTCAAATACGCACGAGCGCCCGAAGTCAGCCAGATTTCCCGGCGCTTCCAGGGCCGATTGAGACCTCAATAACTGAGAACAACTGAGAAGGACAAAATGACTGCTAACGAAACTGCTTATACTCCCCCACAAAACAGCCACGACGTGGAGGCTTGCGTCGACGCTGCAGTAGAGCGCGCGCATGAGTGGCTGAAGGTCACCAAGGGCGAATCCTCGCGTTCCACTGAGCAGCTCGCAGACATGGTGCGTGACCCGGATGGTGTCAGCTTCACCATGGACTTCGTTGACCGCGTGATGCGCCCGGAGGACAACAAGGTTGCGGCAGAGGCACTGTCTGAG
This sequence comes from Corynebacterium sp. LaCa_70, assembly GCF_058182015.1. Taxonomy (NCBI): domain Bacteria; kingdom Bacillati; phylum Actinomycetota; class Actinomycetes; order Mycobacteriales; family Corynebacteriaceae; genus Corynebacterium; species Corynebacterium sp. LaCa_70. The sequence goes on along the minus strand of NZ_CP190914.1, from coordinate 306,918 downwards.
CTTGCGGAATCCCCAGAATTCTTGAGCAAGATCGACGCCCTGATGGTCGGCGCCGGCGGATTCTTCGGCCCAATCCTTCCCAACTTGGTCATGCCGGTCGCTCGTCGCCGTATGCGCCAGATGGTGGGCCACTTGGTGCTGGATGCGGAGTCCGATGCCCTCAACAAGATGCTGGACAAGGCTGCTGAGCAGGGCCAGGACCTGAACCTGAACCTGTTGGGTGAGGCCGTCCTGGGTGAAGAAGAAGCCAAGTCCCGTTTTGACCGCACCATGGAACTAGTGCGCAACCCTCGGGTGACTTATGTATCCGTGAAGGCTTCCTCGCTGTGTGCGCAGCTGAACCACTGGGATCACGACGGTTCCGTGGAGCGTTTGAAGGACCGTCTGCGTCCGATGTACCGCGAGGCCATTAGCCGCAAGCCGCAGGTCTTCATCAACCTGGACATGGAGGAATACCACGACCTCCACCTCACCATCCGCTTGTTCAAGGAACTCCTTTCCGAAGACGAGTTCAAAAACCTGGAGGCTGGCATCGTCGTCCAGGCATATTTGCCGGATGCTTTCGAAGCTTTGCAGGAACTTGCAGAATTCGCAGTTGAGCGCGTGAAAAACGGTGGTGCTCCGATCAAGGTGCGCATCGTCAAGGGTGCCAACCTGTCGCTGGAGCGCGTTGAGTCCGAGGTACACGGCTGGCCACTGGCTCCTTATCTGTCCAAGGCAGAAGTCGACGCCAACTACATCCGTCTGCTGGACTACATCCTGCGTGAGGAATATGCCGACGCCATCCGCATTGGTGTTGCTTCCCACAACCTATTCACCATGGGCTTGGCCGTAGAACTGGCCGAGAAGCGTGGCGTATCCCGCCAGATCGATGCCGAGATGCTGGCTGGTATGTCCCCAGCACAGGCCAAGGCTGTCCACGACGTCGTTGGTCGTCAGATCCTGTACACCCCAGTTGTGCACATGAAGGACTTCGACGTTGCCGTGTCTTACCTGGTGCGTCGTCTGGAAGAAAACGCCGAATCGCAGAACTTCCTCTACGCTCTGTTCGCGCCGGACGAAGCCAGCGACAAGGGCAAAACCCCAATGCAAGATCAGCAGGAACGCTTCCATGCCTCCGTGCGTGATCGTTGGAAGACCTTCGCTGGCCAGCGTCGTCAGCAGGACCGCAACAATGAAACCGGCCGCCAAACCCCGAACACTGGCCGTTTCATCAACGAGCCAGACACCGACCCATCTCTGCGCGCGAACCGCGAATGGGCTTTGGAAGCTTTGGCGTCCAACCCAGGCGAGCACGGCGTCAAGTCCGTCACCGAAACCTCCGAGGTTGATGAGGCCATCAACACCGCAGTGGGTCTTGCCGACGACTGGGCAGCCCTATCCGGCGCTGAACGCTGCGAGGTCCTGAACTCCGTCGGCGATGAGCTGGCAAAAGCCCGCGGCAAGCTGATCTCCGTCGCTGCGTGGGAAGCTGGCAAGGCCGTCGACCAGACGGACCCAGAAATCTCTGAGGCCATCGACTTCGCTACGTACTACGGCCAGCAGGCTATCGCGCTGGATCGCACCCAGTCGGTATTCACCCCGAACAAGCTGACCGTCATCGTTCCGCCATGGAACTTCCCAATCGCGATCCCAGTCGGCGGTATTACCGCTGCTCTGGCTGCTGGTTCCGCGGTCATCATCAAGCCTGCTCCGCAGGTAGTGCACTGTGCCAAGGTCGCCGTCGACGCCGTGCGCGCCGGCCTGGAAGCCGCTGGCCAGAACCCTGACCTGGTACAGCTGGTCAACGCCGACGAAGGCGAAGCTGGTAAACACCTGATCTCGAACGACAAGACGGATGCTGTCGTTTTGACCGGCGCCTCCGATACCGGTGCGCTGTTCCGTTCCTGGAAGCCGGACATGAACATCTACGCCGAGACTTCCGGTAAGAACGCCATGATCATCACCCCAGCCTGCGACCCTGACTTGGCTGTGCAGGACCTCTACAAGTCCGCCTTCGGCCACTCCGGCCAGAAGTGCTCGGCATCCTCGCTGGCGATCCTGGTCGGTTCGTTGAAGGATTCCGACCGCGTCAAGAACCAGCTGGTCGACGCCGTCAAGACCCTAAAGCCAGGCTTCGGTACTGACATCTCCGTCACCATGAACGGTCTGGTCGAAGAGCCAACCGAGAAGCTCTACCGCGGCCTGACCTACTTGGAGCCTGGTGAGAAGTGGCTGCTGAAACCAGAGAAGCTGAACGAAGAAGGCACCCTGTGGTCGCCTGGTATCCGGGACAACGTGCAGCCAGGTTCCTGGTACCACCAGAACGAGTGCTTCGGTCCAGTCCTGGGCATCATGTACGCCGAGACCCTGGAAGAAGCCATCGAATGGCAGAACTCCACTGGCTATGGCCTGACCGGCGGCATCCACTCGCTGAACGACGACGAAGTCGAGTACTGGATGGAAAACGTCGAGGTTGGTAACGCTTATGTCAACCGCGGCATCACCGGCGCTATCGTGCAGCGTCAGTCCTTCGGTGGTTGGAAGAACTCCGTGCTGGGACCTGGCGCGAAGGCTGGTGGACCAAACTACGTCCGTCAGTTCGGTACCTGGTCCGAAGGCAAGCTGGAACACCACAAGGTGGAAATCTCCCCACGAATCACCCGTCTGCTCAAGGATCTGTCCGAGCGCTTGGACTCCCAGCTGTCTGACGACGACATCAACTGGCTGTGGCGCGCTGCCGAGCTGGATGCGAAGAACTGGCACAACGAGTTCGGCCGCTCCAACGACTACACCGGTCTGGTATCGGAGGCCAATATCTTCCGCTACCGCCCATTCTGGGAGCGCCTGCGCGTGCGCGTCGGCAAGGGTTACAAGCCACGCGAGGTAGCACGCCAGATCCTGGCTTCCGAGATCACCGGCGTGAAGCTGAACATGTCTGCACCCCGCGAGATCGCCGAAGAGCTGCAAGACATGGGCTTCGAATGCCAGGTCGCTAACACCAATGAGTTCGCTGCTGAGCTCGGCGGTGTGCCATCGACCCGCGTGCGTGCTATCGGTGAGGTAGAGCCAGAGGCTTACCGTGCGGCCGTGAAGTCCGAGTCCGTCATCATTGACTGGGAAGTTCTTGCCGACGGCCGTCGCGAGCTGCTTCCTTACCTGCTGGAGCAGGCTGTGTCTGTGACGATGCACCGCTTCGGCATCGTCCGCCCAACCGGCCACATCCAGCGTTAAGTTCACGCGCTAAGTTAGCTGCGTAGACTTCGCAACGCCCCGGTACCCTTGAACTTGCCCCCGAAAGTTGGACTGGTTTAATTCTAGGCGGTTAGAGGCTTTAGGGTCTGGTTCCGGTATTGCACCGGAGTCAGGCCCTTGAGTCGTTTCTGGATGCGTTCATGGTTGTACCAACGAATGTATTCATCAATTGCGTGGTAGAACTCCTCTACACTGGTAAATGATTCACCGTGGTACATCTCCGTTTTCAGATGCCCGAAGAAGTTTTCCATCACCGCATTGTCGTAACAGTTTCCCCTCCTTGACATCGACTGTGTCCCACCAATACCCGCGATAAGTGTGCGCCAGCTGGAATGCTGGTACTGGAATCCCCGATCGGTATGCACAACCAATCCTTGATCTGGTGATTCTTGTGCGATGGCATCGCGCAAAGACTGCGAGGTAAACGCCGTATTTGGTGAAGTTGAAACGCTGTACGACACGATCGAGCGATCGCATAAGTCCATGATCGGCGACAGGTAGACTTTGGTGCCAGCAACGCGAAACTCCGTGACATCACTTGCCCACACCGTATTTGGTTCATCAGGGGTGAAACATCGATTCACTACATTGCTTGCGATATAACTGACAGTGCCTTTGTACGAGTTGTACTTCTTTTTCGCCCTGACCTTGGACTTAAGCCCCAGTTGGCCCATGAGCTTGTAAACCAGCTTATGGTTAATGACCCATCCTTCCCGGCGTAGCTGAGCATGCACTCGCCGGTAACCATAACGACGGTTCATACGCTCAAAGACATCGACGATTGCCTGCTTGAGCTGGGCATGCTTATCAGCCATGGTGAGGCGTTGTTGGTGATAGAAAAATGTTGACCGGGCAAGACATGCCGCAACCAGCAAGTCTTCCAGGCGGTGGGCTGACTTGAGGGTGACGATAGCTTCTACTTTCAGCCTCGTCGCTGGTTCCTCAAGTCCCGCAATTTTTTTAAGTACGCATTTTCTGCCCGTAGTTTCTCCACCTCGCGGCGTAGCCGATCTTCCTCGGTCAACGGTTTCGAGCTGGCGCTGCCTTTCGGTCGTCCCTTCGGTTTCGGCTGCAACGCTTGATCACCACCGGCATGCCAAGCCCTCACCCAATAAGAGACAAGTTGGTCCGATGACAAACCAAACTGCCTAGCCAGTTCCATCTTGGACTCGCCGTTAATGAACCGATCGACAACTTCCTTCTTTATTTCGAAGGAAAAATGCTGCTTAGTTGGTTTCTCCACAAGACATAGTCTGCCATGCAGCTGGAAACGACGCTCAAATCTTTTTACCGGATACAGGCCAACTCCTAACCGGTGAGCCGCCGCCCTATAGCTCAGCCCTTGTTCAAACAAGTCAACGAGCTGCTCGCGTTGAGATTCGCTCAAAGAACTTCGTGCTCTCATAAAAAGTGCTCCTCACTAGTCGGAAACTGATTTCTCAGTCCAACTAATGGGGAGCACTTCACCTCCGGGGCGTTTTTATTTGCCCTGGTAAGTTATAGTCAACGTTGTGACCAACCACGATGACGCTTCTGCCAGTGCCAGCAACGAAGGCCAATCAGCCGAGATGGCATCACGCCCTGCCAGCCCCGCCAACCAAATCACCGCGAATGATGGCGCGGCACCGGAACCCGGGCTGAGCAATATTACGCCAGACCGGAAAACCCCTGTGGTAGTCGAGGATGTAGACCGCTCGGTCATCTGGGCGCGCGATGGCAAGACGATGGCGGCATGGGCATGGCGGTTGATCATCTCTGTGGCGGCATTGGCCCTGGCGTTAGTCCTCGTGTATTTCGCCTGGCGCGCGATTTTGCCAGCGATCCTCGCCATCCTGGTGACGTCCTTGCTGGCACCAGTGGCGAAGCTGCTGAAGGCCGCGAAGTTCCCGCCTGCACTGGCCGCTTTAACCACGTTGTTGGGTTCTATTGGCGTCGTCGTCGGTATTTTTGCCGCCATGGGCCCGACGATCCGCTCGCAGGGCACTGAGCTGGTCAATGAAGCGGAAAATGGCGCGCGCGAACTGCTGTCGATGACAGACCGGTTGCCGTTTGACTTGGACGTCAGCAAGATTTCGGAATTTTCCGATAGCATTATGAAATTCTTGCGCAACCAGTCCGGCACTATCGCTTCGAGCCTGGTCTCGGGTGTTTCGGTGGCCAGCACCTTGGTCATCACCATCGTGATCATGTTCGTGCTGACGTTCTTTTTCCTCAAAGACGGTTCGAAGTTCCTACCGTGGCTGCGGCAATACACTGGCCACGACATGGGCTGGCACGCCACCGAGCTGCTGACCCGCATTTGGAACACCCTGGCCGGATTCCTGCGCACCCAGGCCGTGGTCTCGCTTGTCGACGCCATCTTCATCGGTGTGGGTCTGTGGATCTTGAATGTACCGCTGGCGTTTGTCCTGGCGACGATCACGTTCTTCGCTGGTTTCATCCCGATTGTCGGTGCAATCACCGCGGGCACCCTGGCGGTAGTCATTGCGCTGGTTTCCAACGGTTTGACCAATGCTCTGTTGGTTTTCGCACTGATCATTCTGGTCCAACAGCTGGAAAGCAACGTGTTGCAGCCTGTGCTGCAATCGCGGTCGATGGGACTGCACGCTGCGATCGTGTTGCTATCTATCACTTTGGGTTCGGCACTGGCTGGCATCATCGGCACGTTTTTGGCAGTCCCGGTTGCTGCCACCGTCGCCGTCGTCATGCGCTACCACTCGGAGATGGTGGGCCTGCGCGCCGGAGATCTCACCATCGACGACATTGAAATTGCCTCGAGCGAGGACGACGAGGATGCGAAATCGTCGCAATCTGCTTTCGTCAAGGTAAAACAAGCGCTCACGGATATGGTTGCTCGTGCGCGCAAGACTCGCCAAGCAACTCAGTAGCCGCTCAGTAGTTAAGCTCGGCACTATGACTACTCATGCATCGACAACCCGTGCATCGACCACTCGTGCATCTCGTTCGGGCCTGCCGACGATTCTCCTCGACTGCGATCCTGGTATCGATGATGCCTATGCGCTGTTTTATCTATCTGCGCTGCACCATGCACGCGAAATCAATCTGGTTGGCGTAACCACCACCGCCGGAAACACAACGGTAGAAAACACTGCCCGTAATGCCGCGTGGGTGCTTGGCCACTGCACGCCCACTGCTCCTCGGGGTGCACCAGCAGGTGCAACATCGATGCATGCCGCCGCAATCTCCCCAGTCCCAGTTGCTATGGGCCATCCCGCCCCGCTGAAGGTCGAGCTAGAGACCACTCCGGAAACCCACGGGCTGACCGGTTTGGGTTATGCCACCAGCACCTGGCCTGGGACCGCGGACAGTGATACTCCTGGCCACGGGGTGCGCTTGGGCTTACAGTGGCAGGAAGTCTGGGAGCATGCGCTACGTACGCACGACGACGTCCACCTGGTCGTTACCGGCCCCGCCACCAACGCCGCGGTGTTTGCGCAGGAACACCCAGAGCTGTTCGCGAGGTTTTCTGCCATCACGGTGATGGGTGGTGCTCTCAATTATCCGGGCAATACGACCCCGACTGCCGAGTGGAATTTTTGGGTCGACCCACACGCCGCACAACAATTATTCGAGGTGGCTCCCGTCCCGGTCACCCTGTGCTCTTTGGGCGTGACCGAGCAGATGCTGCTCACCCCGGCACGGCTGCGGGAAGTACAGCAACAGATTCCAGGCACCACCTGGTCTGGGCTGCTAGAAGAGATCACGCGGTTTTATTGTGAATTTCACGATAGCGTCGGCGAGGGCTACCAGGCACAAATCCATGATTTGCTCACGGTCATGATCGCTTTAGGCACCGTCGATACCATCGACACAAAAACGCACGTGGCCGTCGAGGCGGAATCCGAGCTGTTCCGGGGCACCAGCGTCGCGGATTTTAAAAACCATTGGAGCCGGGGGCCCAACGCGCGGGTGGTCCGCGCAGCAGATATTTCGGCTGCCTTCGCCGAGCTCAACCGTGCTGCACGATTGGCTTCTGATTACCTGCGCTGAAAGAATTTACTAAGCTTGGGCGTCATGAACTCGCAGGATCACGGCTATAACAAATACAGTCGGTACGACCGGTATGACAACGACGGGCTGCCAACCGAAAATTATTCGGGCTATTCGAACAACTCCGGCTATTCCTTCGATGCTGGTAATGATGCTAGCCAATACAGCCCTGCACAGCGCAACAACTATGGCTACCAAGGCCAAGGTATGCAACAGAATATCCAGTACGGTGATCCGCAGCTGCCGTACCCGGGTTATAAACAGAAGTCGATGCTGGCGGCTGCGCTCCTAGCGTTTTTCTTGGGATCGCTCGGCGTCCACAATTTTTACCTGGGTAATACGAAAAAGGCAGTTACCCAGTTGGTGATGTGCCTGCTGGGCTATATCACGGCAATCATTTTGATCGGCTTCCTCGTCCTGGGTGCACTGTATATCTGGGTGATCGTGGAATTCGTTCTCATTGTGGCCCGTAGCGGCGACTACGCTACCGACAGCAACGGCGTGCCGTTAGACTAAAACCTGTACTTTCTTGTCGACGCCCAGCCACAGCCGTCGACACGAGCTTCCGCTAACCACCCCGAGGTGACATAGGGGCAGGTGGCGGAGTGTTTTCTGCGACCCAGTACTATTGAAGAAACGAGTATTCATGTCACCTGCGAAATCTTCGTCATCTCCTGTCCTTCCCACCCGTAACGCCCTGATCCTGCGCTGGTTGGGTGTCGCCGCCATTGCCGCAACCTGGCTGATCCTGGTCTTTGCGCGCCCGACGGAATGGGAATCCGTCGGCTCCACCGCCGCGTTGTTCACAATGGGTGGATACTTGCTCGGCACTGTTTTGCTGCTGATTTCCACCGTGCCGTATATCCCGGCGCGCACACTCGCGATTATTCCGGTGGCGTTGGTGCTTAATATTCTCGTCGGCCAGATCATCGGCGCCTCTGGTATTCCGCTGTACCTCGATGCCGTCGGCACGGTGCTCATCGCGGCTCTCGCCGGGCCATATGCGGGCTTGGCGACGGGCGCTCTCAGCAACCTCATCTGGGCTTTAATTGCCCCTGCTGCCCTGCCATTCGCAGCGGGTTCGGCTGCCGTCGGCTGGATGTCCGGTGTGGCCATCCATAAATTCGGGGCATTCCGCCAGCTGTGGCGCTTGATTGTCTCTGGTGCGATCATCGGCATTATCGCTGGTGCGATCGCCGCGCCCGTCGCCGCCTTCGTCTACGGCGGTACCGCGGGTGTGGGTACCGGCGCGGTGGTGTCCTTGTTCCGCGAGATGGGCCAGTCGCTGTTGGCTTCGGTGACGTTGCAGTCGTTCATCTCGGACCCGCTGGATAAGATTCTGGTGCTGCTCATCGTCTGGGCTGCCTGGAAGGCATTGCCGAAGCGCACCCTGCGCCAGCTGCTTCCGCCGCAACACCGCGATGAAGCAGAGCACAGCTAGTACGGCTCAGGTGCCCGTCGGCAAGCCAGTGCATTTTTTGCACCCGCTCACGGTCATCATTATTGGCGTATCCGCGTGGGTGGCCGCATTGTCTATTTCCTGGCCGCTGCTGCATGCCGCGATCATTGCCTTGGGTTGGCTCGCGGGTATTACGGGCTCGCGCAGCTTAGCGGTCCCGGCGACGTCCATCGCGTTATCCATTCCCGCGGGGTTGTCGATGCTGCTGGTGCACGCCCCGCACGGCGAACACCAGATCGCACCGTTGCTCACTTCCGACGGGCTGGTTACCGCGGGTGAACTCGCGCTGCGCTTCTGCGCGCTCATGACTGCCCCGCTGGCGGCCATGGCGAATGTACACATCCCGGATCTGCTCAAAGCTCTCCAGCACCTCGGCCTGCACCATTCCGTCGTCTATGTTTTGGGCGCTTCGTTGCAGCTACTTCCGCAGGCCAGCGCTTTAATCAGCGAAGTCGCTACCGCGAACCGCCTGGCCGGGCGCAAAGTCACCCTCACCACCGTGATTCCCCACATGATCATTCCCGTGATCACCCGTCTTTTAACCCGGGGTGCCGACCGTGGAATCGCTCTTCAGGGCATGGGGTACGACGCACCTGGCCGGCGGACTGTGCTTTACCCGGTCCGCGCACACCGCTGGGAGATCTTATTGCGACTCATCTTCCCCGCCGCAGCCATCGGGTTGGTGGTGCTCGCATGGATATAAACGCGCTACACCGGCAAGTCTGCACCGAAAAATTCAGCCACATTATGCTTGCCGACGACTACAGTGCCGACAACCATGGCTCCGAAAAGCACGGCGGCGAAACCACTGACACCGCAAACAACGACGCCTGGCAGATCGCCCACACTTATTACGAATTTCTGCGCGGCGAACCTGCACCGGCTCCCCGTGTTGTGATGCTGGGTTATGAGATTGGCTCGGTGGTCTCACACCAGCGCGACACGGTCATCGAAGAAATCGCGCAGCCCATGGAGCAGCAAGGGATTGCAGCTGCAGACATGGAACCACGCTGTCAAGAAATTTTGCGCCAGCTCGGGCTCGAAAAGTTCGCGCATGCTCACCCCGCGCAGCTCTCGGGTGGGCAGACTCGGCGGATGCTGGTGGCCAGTTTTTTAGCTGCCTGCCCGGATGTCATCATCGCCTGCGAACCCGCAGCGGGGCTAGATCCAGATTCCGCCCAGTCGGTTTTAGCTGCGTTGCGCAACTTCGCCGTAAGCGGTGCAGGGATGGTGTTGTGCCTGGACTATCAGCGTTCCGCCGATCGTGAGCAATTCCGTCTGCCTCGTCTCCAGCCCGGCGCCATCGTCGCGGAGTGGTCCGGAATCCGCGCCCGTCGTCACACACCAAAGCGACGCTGGTGGCAGTTTGCGAAAAACACTAATCCCGCACGCGAGTTTTCTAGTGCGCCGGTGGATCTGCAGGCTCGTGCCGGTGCGGTGTGCTGGTTGCGCGGGGATAATGGGGCTGGCAAAACCACCTTACTGCGGCAACTCGCTGGCCTCAGCGAGGATACTGGCTCAGGCACCAACCCACACAATTCCACACCGACGGTCTCGCTGGCTTTGCAGGATCCAGCAGCACAAGTACTGGATGCGTCGGCAAGCGCCATGCTGGACGACGACAAACTCAGGGACATCATCACCGACACCACCGCGCACGCTTCACCGGAGCTCACCGGCGATACCCATCCGTTGGATCTCAGCCCGTCACAACTGCGCTTGCTGCAGGTGGCCGCAGTGATCGCGCAACGTCGGCAAATGGTGTTGCTCGATGAACCAGATGTGGGGCTCACCCCGGCTGATCGCAGGCGGCTGCATGCCCTGTTGCACGAGTGTTTGTCCGGTGGAGCGGCGGTGATCATGACCTGCCACGATCCCTCGTTGTTACAGGATGTGGCAACCTACGCGGAGGTTACTGAAGCAAAAATCGGGCGATCATCCGGCTAGAGCATAGGGTTAGGGTATCCGGCTAAGATGGCGGTATGAGCACCCCGTTCAATCAGAGTGATGCGTCGATGCGCCTGTCGGATGCAGACCGCGACCAGGCGATGAACGCCCTGGGACACGCCTTAGCGGAAGGCCGTTTGCAGATCGACGAATTCGACGACCGGTGCGCGGCCGTCGCCCAGGCGCAATACCAGCGCGACCTGGATCAGGTATTCGTGGATATCCCGTTTACGCAGCAAGCCACCGGTGGCGCCGTCGAGAAGTACTATTCCGAATCCCAGGTGCAGCGCGCACGGGAGGCCGCGAAGAAGCCACGGCTAGGCACGTCGATTCTGACGTCGCTGGCGGGCATGATCGCGTTTCCGGGCTTCGTCGCGTTGGCCTTCGAGGCAGCAAGCACCGGCACTGCCGTGTTGTTCGGCGGCTTAGCGATGCTGAGCGCATTCGTGGTTCCGGCAATCTGGATCGCACTGTATGTCATGCAGATCGGCCCGGATTCCTGGCACCGCCCGTCACCGGCGCAGTTGGAGCGGCAGCGTCGCAAAGAAATCCGCGCTGCAGAAGCTGGGCGTCGCGCAGAACAAAAGGAATTGACGCGCCAGCAGTGGGCGGAGCGTCGGCAGCAGGCTGCGGAGTTGAGCGGGGATGCGATGAACATGGCGCGCGAACAGTTGAACAAATGGAAAAAGCATTAGCGTTTTTGGCAAGATGGAGGAATGAGTCATCCACGTCACCCTGCGCGCATTTTTGATCAATCCGACAAGATCAAGAATATGGCCTACGCGATCCGTGGCCCCGTCGCGGATTTGGCCGAGCGCATGGAGGCGGACGGCCACCGCATCCTGAAGCTCAACACCGGCAACCCGGCGACGTTCGGTTTTGATGCCCCGGATGTGATCATGCGGGATATGATTTCGGCGTTGCCGACCGCGCAGGGTTATTCCACTTCCAAGGGCATTATTCCGGCGCGGCGGGCGATCGTCACCCGCTATGAGCTGGAGGATTTCCCCAAGTTCGATATCGACGATGTCTTTTTGGGCAACGGCGTTTCCGAACTGATCACCATGACCACCCAGGCGCTGCTGAACGACGGCGACGAGGTGTTAATCCCAGCCCCGGATTATCCTTTGTGGTCTGCGGCCACGTCCCTGGCTGGTGGCGTTCCCGTGCACTACCTGGGCAATGAGGACGACGGCTGGAACCCGGATATTGAGGATCTGAAGTCCAAGATCACCCCGAAGACCAAGGCGCTGGTGATCATCAACCCGAATAACCCCACGGGCGCGGTGTATTCGCGTGAGGTGCTGCAGCAGCTAGTAGATATTGCCCGCGAGCACCAGCTGTTGTTGCTGTCCGACGAGATTTATGACCGGATTCTTTACGACGACGCGAAGCACATTTCCACCGCCTCCTTGGCACCGGATCTGGTGTGCATTACTTTTAATGGTTTGTCGAAGGCCTACCGTGTGGCCGGTTACCGTGCAGGTTGGATGGTGATCACGGGGCCGAAGCGGAATGCTTCTGGTTTGATCGAAGGCCTGGAGATGCTGGCGGGCACGCGTTTGTGCCCGAATGTGCCAGCGCAGCACGCGATTCAGGTGGCACTCGGCGGGCAGCAGTCGATTTACCAATTGACCGGTGAAAATGGGCGTTTGTTGAAGCAGCGCGATATCGCTTATGAAAAGCTGAGTGAGATCCCGGGCGTGTCCGTCGTCAAGCCGAAGGGCGCGCTGTATTGCTTCCCGAGGTTGGACCCTAATGTGCATGAGATTCATGACGACGCGAAGCTGATGCTGGATATTTTGAAACAAGAAAAGATTCTGATGGTGCAGGGCACAGGGTTTAACTGGCCGCACCCAGACCACTTCCGTGTGGTCACGCTGCCGTGGGCTTCACAGCTCGAGAATGCGATTGAGCGTTTGGGCAATTTCTTGGCTAATTATCGGCAGTAGCATGGTTCTTTCGCTTGTCCCGCCAGATCGCTACCGGGAAATTGAGGACCAGCAAACCGATAAATGAGCCAGCAAAAGCCATCACGGTGCCGATACCTTGTTGGCTTGCCACTCCGAATGATTCCAAATACGCTTCGCCGAAAGCAATTCCCGATGACATCGCAAGCGGTGCGAGAAAGCCACCCAATAGGGGGATCGCGCACCACATATTAATCATGATGGAAACTCCCCCTACGCTCAGAATGCACAGCGCAATCTGCCAGTACGGATAGGTTCCCGGAAAAAATCCCGCTCCTTCTAAACCTGGGCTAGCCGACCAGCTTAACCAGGCTGCAGCAAGCACGGGCCCCAAAATAAAACCAGCGAACCAACGGCTCAGTAAAAATACGGAAAACGGCCATTTCAGTTGGTCTAGGGCATTTCGGTTCTCCACAGAGAAACGGAAAGCAAGATATAACGCCAACAAGGCAGCTGCAGTAGGCAAAACAACCGCAAATCCTGCGATATTAATAAATCGTTCTACGTGAAAGTCCATCGTGTCCTCAATTTTTGTTCAAGGTTATCACGCTGAGCAAGATTAACCACCGCGAAATATGACTCACGTGCGTAAATTGGCGTTGCCCGCAAATAGCATAGTAGTTTCACTGGGCGTTACCCTCTATTCTTGGCTTGTTTTTGCGAAACTTCCATATCGAAAGAGGGAGATTGACCAATATTAAAATTAGAGTGCCAACAACAGAAGTGTAAGCCGTTGCTAAACCGCTAATATTGTCGGGCACAGTAGATTCAATAACAACGAACACTGTAGCCATTCCCATCGTAATTCCCATTGGCACAGTTATCCCAGGTACGAGCAAAAGACGGTTCTTAAGATTAAGTATTACCGAGATAATTATTGCAGTCCCAACTAGCCCGAATGCTTGCCAATACGAATATTCACCCGGGGGGCCGATACGGGGCATATTATTTTCTACATACCCAGACCAACTTAACCAAGCAAAAGGTAAAATAAGTCCCACACAATAACCTGGCACCCCAGATTTTAAGACTTTTGCAAAGCCTTCCCAATATGAATAGTTTTTCAATTCATCTGAAGGCAACTCTTGAAAGAGTGCATATCCTACAGCGACTCCTACGGACATAGGTAGCAAAAGAAATATACCCGACCAAATCAAGAAAAACTGTAAATTAAAGTTCTCAATATGATCTAGTATTAATCGATACCCATCCCAACTTACATGAACATAGGCATTGAGAGTCATTAATTGATATTCCTTTCCCGGCCTGACTACCCCCATTATTCACAAGTAGTCTCGCAATTAGGGATGGTTAACAGTGAAAATCCATCTCCCGCGTACCTCTTATACAACCCGTGCGTGTTCACGCGGGTTATCCACCTTATACAGAAGCGCCAGGCCGACGGCCAGGATCGTCGCAATCGCTAAAATAATTGCGATATTGTTGCCGAGCAGTGCCAAGAAAATGCTGATCATCACCGGTGCGAGAAACGACACGCTGCGCCCGGCTGTGGCATACAGGCCAAATAATTCCCCTGCTTTTTCTGGTGGGGCAATTCGCCCAATAAAACCACGCGACGACGCCTGGGCAGGCCCGACGAACAAACAGAGTCCAAGACCAAAAATCCAGAATGCGAGCGTCGGAGTGATCGGTCCACGCTCTTCACTAAAAATGAGCAGCCCCACGGCCGTCGCCAAGAGCGCCCAAAGACTCGCACTGATCACGAATTTAGGCCCCAGCCGGTCGTCCAACCAGCCACCCAAAAACGCCCCGAGCGCAGAGGTCACGTTTCCCGCAATGCCGAAAATGATGACGTTGGCCGGGGAGATGCCGTACAGCGTGGTGCCCAGGATCGCACCGTAGGCAAAAACTGCAGAAAGGCCGTCGCGGTAGATCGCCGAGGACACCAGGAACCAGAAGGTGTTGCGGTCGTCGCGCCACAGTCGAACGATGACGGCGAGCAGGCGGCGGTAGGATTGCGCGATACTGACGTGCTCGATGGTGTTTTTATCTGCGGTTTTTTCTTTATGGAGCAGCAGCGGCAGCGCGAAAATTAAAAACCAGGCGGCAGATACCACGGCGACGGCGCGAATATTCAACGCTTCGTCTTCCCCAATACCGAAAATGTGCGGCGGTTCGCCCGCAATCAGGCTCAGGTACACCAACATCAACAGCCCTATACCGCCGAGATAACCGAAGCCCCAGCCGATACCAGAGATCCGCCCCATATTCCCCTCACGGGCGATGTCGACGATCATGGCGTTGTAGTTCAGGTTGGCGAATTCGTCGAAAAGCGTCAGGGCAGCCAACAGGCTCACCCCGAGCAGGAGAAATCCTGGTTCTGGCTGCACAAAGAAGCACGCCGCCATCAGCCCCACCACCAGCAAGGTGTGCACGATCAGCCACAGCTTGCGCCTGCCGGTTTTATCCGCGCGCTGCCCAATCACCGGTGCGGTCACCGCAATAATGATACCGGCGATGGCGTTCGCGCTGGTCAGCCACTGGGTTCCGCGTTCGTCGGGGCCGAAGACGTCTGAGGCGAGGTAGGTGCCGAAAACGAAGGTGACCATCACTGCCGAGACCGAGGCGTTGCCCCAACTCCAGAGGAACCAGCTGGCAATCATGGATTTGCTGGAGCTGGTAGTCTTCGTCGCGCAGCCGGCAGGGCTGGCTGGGCTGGCTGAGCTGGCAGTGCCCGAGCAACCGGCAGAGTCCGCGGTAGTGGCAGTCATATTCTTATGTATACCGAAAGTTTTTCGGTGCCTTTCCACGACACCCCGCCCAATACGTAGGCTGGGGCGCATGAGCCTTGCACGTTTATTAACTTCCCTCGACGGCGCTGGTTACGGTGCCTACAAGAAATTGCACGGCAGCTATGAGCTGGGCGAATACCGGCTGCGCGTGGATAAAGTGCAGTCTGATCCTTTTGCTCCGCCGTCATTGATGCAGGTCGACGTGCCCAACCCGGTTCCTGCAGAGTTGGCTGGGGTGGCCGCGCGTGATTTCCTGACGCGCCGCATTGCCCAGGCCTTTTCCGGCGACCGCGACTTGCACATTGACCAGCCGGGCCAGCAGGTATTGGACCGGGCCAGCGTCGTGCTTGCCGACGACGCCGGGGCGGGCTCCGGCACCCGTTCTAACACCGCTACCTTGCGCATTGAGGTGCAACTGCCAGCCCGCGGCCGCAAGATCCTGGGGCGTAAGGCGCGGGCTTTGCTGTGCGACGTGCTTCCGGCAGCCCTGGACCAAGCACTTGATTTTCCTGCCGACGACCTGCACGAAGCAGTGCTGCTCGAGCGCGACCAGAACTACCTGCGCGAACAGCTGCCGAGCCGAGGCTTGATCGCGTTTATCGGCGATGGCTCGTGTTTGCCGCGCGCTGCTGGCCACCGCGACACCCCGGCAGAAAAGGCGGTGCCGTTTCGCGCACCAGATTCGCTGCGCACCACGTTCCAGTTGCCGTCGGGACGCGAAGTCGCTGGCATGGGTGTTCCTGCTGGTGTCACGGTGATTGTTGGTGGCGGTTATCACGGAAAGTCCACGTTGCTGAAAGCACTGGAACGTGGCGTGTACAACCACGTTGCTGGTGATGGCCGCGAGTTTGCGATCACCGTCGATTCCGCTGCTTCTCTGCGCGCCGAGGATGGCCGCGCGATCACGGACGTGGATATTTCGCAGTTCATCTCTAACTTGCCAGCGCAGACGGATACCACGAGCTTTTCCACGGATAACGCCTCCGGTTCTACTTCCCAAGCCGCGGGGCTGATGGAGGCGCTGGAGGCCGGTGCATCTGCGTTGTTGATCGACGAGGACACGTCCGCGACGAATTTCATGATTCGCGATGAGCGCATGCGTGAGCTGATCCCCACGGAGAAGGAACCGATCACTCCCCTGGTTGATCGCGTGCGTGGGTTGGCTGCGGTTGGCGTGTCGACGGTGCTGGTCGCGGGTGGTTCCGCGGCATTTATTGATGTCGCGGACACGGTGATCCACATGGATTCCTACCATCCGTATGACATCACGGAGCGCGCTGCTGGTTTGGCGCGCGCCGTCGACAAGCAGGAACCGTTTCCGAAGCCTGCACACCGGCCGCTGCCGGCGAAGCGCTTTCGTGCGAAAAAGCCGCCGCAGGCCAAGGGCGCGGGCATTCGCGTCGGCAAGGGTTTTATTGATTTATCCGCGTTATCGCAGCTGGTGGATGGTTCGCAGACCCGCGCGATTGCTTCGATTTTGGGTGATTTGAGCACTCGGCAGGGTGAGTCTGCCGCGCTTGTCGACGAGGTGTTGGATCAGGTCAAGCAGGGTGGCATCGATGCGGTTTCCCGTTTTTCGGGTGGTGGCACACCTGGCAAGCACCCGGGACGTTTAGCGTTGCCACGCAAACTGGAGATCATGGCGGCGATTAACCGCACGCGGGGTTAGTGAATTAAGGTTGGTGATGTGGGTATCGCGAGCGATACAAACGCGACCACCTTATTCATTAAACAAATCCGTTACTGCCAATGAATCAACGACTACATGTTTACGCAGATAATCACGCATGTAGGGTAATTGGAAATCAACATATCCGTGGGCGGTACGGACAATCACCCCGGCTTCGAGCAGTCGGCCACGATATTTTCCTACGTATTGTGCATCGGCTTTTAATCGTTGTGCAATATCTGCCATGCGCGATGGACCATTGTCAACTGCCATCGCAGCGAGAAATGTTCGGTCCACTGGTGAAAGATCGCTCAAGGCAGTGTCGTGCACCAATTGCCCTAATTTCCGGCGCGCAGTTTCACCACCTGTCCGAACAGCAGCGATAGAAATCGTCCTCCCCTCCTTCTTGCGAAAAGCTTGCTGCCCGATTAACTGAATCATGAATGGATACCCGCCGCAGATCGAAACCGCTTCGGCTAATGCATCGTCGTCCCATGAAATTTCTGTATTCTTCAACGGTTCTGCGAGTGCGATTGCAACGTCATCGTCAGATATAAGCCCTAAGTCAATACGATTTGCGCGGCGCAAAAATGTCACCGGATTTCTCCCCCGGTCATTTGCCAACAGTGGCTTAATGGATTGTGGAATCCCTGCCATTGCAAGCGCTATTTCTCGGTTTTCGCGCACCAAATGCTGTATCGTAGCACCGAATTCAATGATTTCACTCTGATGGTAGTAGTGCAGTTCATCGAGCGTTATCAGCACCCCGACAGGTGGTTGGTTTAGCTTTTCATCTCGCTCTGCCTGTAATTCCAAAAAATCTGTAAGAACATCCCGAAGCGTAACCGTTGGCGTGAATTTTTCTGCCTCACTCAACTGAATCCCTCCGAGCGAAGCAATATTAAGGCCCGTCAGTTTTCGCGAAACTAGGTCAAATTGGTCTTTCGCGAGAGAATAAATTTTGTCACGGATTCTTTCCATAAAACCTGGAGTCGCGGTTTCCGAGATGACCCACCAGGACTCTGCATGGGCGATATCTTCAAATTCATTGAGCAATACAGTTTTGCCAACTCCCCGCATTCCAGATACCAGACTTAGGCGCTCATGCGAACCGGGCCCGTCCAGAAGCGCGTAACGAAAATCAGTAAGTTCATCTACCCGACCAGCAAGATACGGTGGAGTCGTGCCAGTTCCTGGACTAAATGGGTTTTTCGTACGTGCCATACCATCATTATAGACAACCGCTTTACTACTGTTTACAACTCTTACAACTTTTACAATCTTTACAATTCTTACTACTTGGTTGACCATGAGAAACTGCTCGCTCACCGACCCGACTATCATGCAATACGAAAATTAAATCGAAGGTTTCTACTTGCACACTACACTGTGCAATGTTCGATTGCTGCACGCTGGAAAACATGCTAGAAACCTACTTTAACTGGCGAGATACCAAGCAAGCTCCACATGTTCGACAGACTCCCCGAGTTGCTGCCCCAAATTTTTAGGGCACATTCTTATTCGAACACTGTTGTGCTTTTACGTTATTTGCGTTAGACTAAAGTCATTCCAGTTAGCAAGCATATTCGGGGGAGGGAATCCGTGAACACCGACGCCACCGCTTATTTCACGCACTGCAGCCCCCACGACGAAGACGCGCAAGCCATGACAGCCCTGCGTCGGCAAGAGTTTCACGCTTGGGATTCCATCATTGATTTTGAACATTCTGATTATGACCTGCTACTGAAAGAGCTCACGGAAAAGAGTGGGCTGGGCAGCCACAAGGTTGGCGACATCATCGGAGCGTTTTATCGCATGATTGATCTGCCACAACTACGCGATTTAGCGACCACAATGTGGCATATTGACATGGATCGGTGGATCGCGATTGACCGCGCAATGGCTAAAGCCGGTGACGTCAATGCACACCTGTTCGCTGTTATCGATAACATGCTGGTTGACTACCTCACGCCGACCAAACCTGCGCAACAGATGCCGTCGAAACGCAGCATCACTAACCACATTAACCGCGAAATCGAAGCGCATGATTCTTCTGTTCGGGAGAAAAAGCACAAGGATCCGACGCGGAAAAATT
This sequence comes from Corynebacterium sp. LaCa_70, assembly GCF_058182015.1. Taxonomy (NCBI): domain Bacteria; kingdom Bacillati; phylum Actinomycetota; class Actinomycetes; order Mycobacteriales; family Corynebacteriaceae; genus Corynebacterium; species Corynebacterium sp. LaCa_70. Next base: position 287,780 of record NZ_CP190914.1, on the reverse strand, counting down.
ACGAAGTCCACGACATTCCGCTGGACAGCCGCAATGGTGACGATACCCACGAGTTTCACTTCGATACCGACGCCGCCACTGCCGTGAAAATCGATGCTCACGTGCATGAGCACGCGAAACAAGCCGGAATTTCGCTTCGCGACGCCGTCGTGGAGCTCTTGCTGGGTAAAACGCACACCTCCGTGACGCTGAATTGCTACCGTGCCAGCGATGTCGAAGACGCACCCCTTTTCGTCGCCACGGCTACCGGCGCTGGCGTGACCACCCTGTTTGGCGACGCCGCCGACACCCTCGCCGGTGAAGCAGCCAAGCACCACGACATGGACGCCGTAGCCAACCACGAAGTCACAGGCTATGCCACCACACCGACGATGCGCAGCGCCGTGACCGGCCGCGATGGATGCTGCCGCTACCCAGGTTGTAGCATGCCAGCCACCACCTGCCAGATGGACCACGTGGTGGAATACGACGAGGGCGGTCCTACCAGCCCAGCAAACCTCATCGCGCTGTGCCAACACCACCACAACGTCAAAACTGATCGCCGCGCCCGGCCCATCTTCGAGCCCGCCAGCGGAACCGTTGTGTGGTTGTTCCCCGACGGCACCTGGCAGTCCACTGAAGCAGAAGGCCCACTGGCCAAACCAAACCGCAGATGGGTACAAACACTGCGGCAAAAGATCGCTTGTGCTCGTAAAGCTCACCGCGAGGAAGCACAAAAGGAAAAACTCAGGGAAGAAAAGCAGAGCGCTCAACAAGCGCAGCAGCACACTCAACAAAATTCAATGAAAACAACGCTTGCCGACGACGCTGAGAACACCGGAAATGCCCGCTTCGCCAGTGCGCCTGTCGACGATCCTTGGGTGCGCTGTCAACAATCGAAGGAAAATAGGAAGGAAGAGGAGAAGGAACACGAGCCACTGACAAACACGCAAGAACAGCAGCTGTGGCACAAGGATCTCACCTGGCTACAGCGTGCTTTGGACACGTTCAGTTTTAATGCCACCAACTTGCGGAACTTCCAGCCCCAGTTACGCGCAATCCACACCGGGGTTTCTGCACTGCAAGAATCTGGATTTAACCTTTTTAATCACGTCAGCATGGTCTTCGACCTTGAAGAATTCGGCACCACCTCTACCACCACGTTTACCCCCAGCGAGGCAGCACCGCCATTCTAATTTCCCGCGCTTCGTCAGGTTATTTCATCGCGTTATTTCTTCGCGTTATTTCTTCGCGAAGTGCTCTTCCAGCTGGTCGAGCATCATCATGGCGCTGAAGTAATCCAGGCGGAATAGCTCTGGACTCAGCAAATACACCTCACCCGCAGTGATGGCCGCATTGTCTGCCAACAATGGGTTGTTCTTGAGCGCCGCGACTGGATCGTCGCCGGTGGTGCTCATCGTCAACACGGTGTTACCGGTAATGGCCTTCGGGGCATTTTCCGGAACCACGGTCTTCACATCCTTACGCGCGCCGCGCGGACCGGCGGTATCAACGATCTCGTCGTCCGGCACCGCAACCTCAAAACCGATATCTTCCAGCAGCTGCCCCTGGGCGGACTCCGCACTCCAGAAGTTCAAACCGCGATCACCCGGCAGTGGCATCACGAAGTTTGTCGGCTGCTCCGGCAACTCGATTGCGCCGGTGACCTCTTCCAGGCGATCCTCATACTGTTGAATCGCCTCAGCGGCATCTTTTTCGTGCCCGGTGGCCTCCGCAAGCAGACTCATGATCTCATCCCAGCCCTGGTCGGAATAATCAACCACCACGACTGGCACACCAATCGCGCTCAGCTTGTCATACTCAGCCACCGCCGAATCCTGACCACTGGCACTCATGACGATCATGTCCGGATCCTGCGCCGCGATAGCCTCTACATCAACCTCGAGGTTGTACAAGCTTTCGACGCCATGCTCCTTGGCTTCCTCAGCCCACTGCAAGAAAAATCCCTGCTCGTCGGCAAGCCCACCGGCCTTCGCACCACCAGTCGCTTTAATGGGTGCATCCATAGCTAGCAAGGAGCCGGTTAAAGTCACGGAGGTCGACACGATATTCTTCGGCTGCTCAGTGATTTCAACTTCTTCGGTATCACCAGTGACTTCGCCATTGTTCACAACGAGCGAATCCACAGTTCGCGGCCACGAGGTGGCATCGTCTTCAGCGCTGTCGCTCGCGGTATCGGAGCTCGTGGCTTCAGCGCTCGTGGTTGCGGTGCCGGAGGCGTTGGCGTCTTCGTCAGCTTGGCTGCAGCTGACCAGTAACAAGCTGAATGCGGTCAGGGCTGCGCCAGTAATCTGGACACGGTGGCGACGAATTTTCATATCTTTTCCTTCTGTGTTTCTATGAGCTAAACCATAACTCAATTGGGTAGTCTAACCTCACAGGTAGGTTTCAGGCAATGGTTAACGATATTTAATTCTTCCCACACCTGTTTACTCACCCACCACCAATAGATCCTTGACGACGAACTCGAGCACCTCCGGCGCCACCATTCCCGGGTGCGTAGCGTCGACACGATGCTCAGTCACCGCAGCACAATGCGGCTGCCATGCATCCGCGATCAATAACGGCGAACGCTGGTCCGCTTCCGCCGCCGCCACCACACAATGCACTGTGCCCGGATATAACCGGGTGCTATGGCTGCGCATCTGCGCAGAATTATGCCGCACCATGGTTACGATCATCTCGACCTCCTCGCCGCTCAGCTGACCGAATACTCCATCGGATGCGCGCAGGCACCGCACTACGTCGCTCGCGGATTCCACAACGCCACGCACACCAGCCATGTCGCACACGCCAGCCAATAATTCCTGTTCGGTGGGGGTCGGTAATTGCTTCCACACCTCCGCCGGGTAGGAATCAAGCAGCACCACCGCAGACACCGCAATATCAGTTTCTGCAAGCGCCGCCGCACAATCTTGCGCCACAACTCCACCGACGCTCCAGCCCAACAACTGGACACGTGCCACCCCACGCGCACGCAGCATCTCGCACACACGCGCCACCTTTTCTGACAAGCTCACCGCCGGCTCTGTGGCTTGCACGCACACAATTCCGCGGCCATCGTGCGGCACCAAAGATGCTAATGAGAAATACGACCAGCTCAACCCGCCTGCCGGGTAGAAACACACGATGAGATCCTCACCAACGCTGCTACAGTCATTGCTATCAGCACCGATGGGCTCACGCAGCCACAAAAATTCACTGAAGCCATCTTGCCGTCGCACCCGCGACAACCCAGCAGGTGTCGGATTGGCAAAAACATCGGCAACCCGCAGATGCAGCATTTTCGCCAACTGGATCGCCGTCAAGGAATTTCCGCCAGCTTCAAAAAAATGCGTGCTCGGGTCGGTGATATCAGCGTGCAGGACCTGACTAAAAGCGGCCAGTACCACTTCTGTTTTTAAATCCGACCCCGAATCTGTCACCGAATCCGACCCAGAATCCAACCCAGGATTGTCATTAGGGTCCGGCAATTGCGCGCGGTCGAGTTTGCCGTTGATGGTCACGGGAATGTCAGCAATTCGGAGAACCAAGCTCGGCACCATATACGCAGGTAACTGGGCACGGCACTGCTCAAGAATGTCCGCACGGAGCGTATCACTGAGCGCACCACTGAGCTCATCACTGTGCTCATCGAGCACCACATAAGCCACCAGCGCGGGCTGGCCTCGATATTCTCGCAGTAGCGCCACCGCACCTGCCACAGCGGGATGTTTTTGGATGACAGTTTCCACCTCACCAAGCTCAAGCCGCTGACCACGCAGTTTTACTTGCGCATCTTTCCGGCCCAAATAGTGCAACTGGCCGTCGGCAAGCCACAACGCATAATCGCCGGTGTCATAGGTTCCGTTCTGGAAAGCCTCGCTCACCAGCCCCTTGTACCCACGCGCGACTTGCATGCCGCCGATGATTAGTCGCCCACCAAACCCAATGGGCAGCTGCCGAGACTGAAAATCAACAATCGCAATCTCGGTATTCCATACCGGCGCTCCAATGGGAACAGACTGCTGGTCCGCATCAGTAACGGTATGTGCGGTGACATCAATCGCGGCTTCTGCCGGGCCATAAAGGTTGTGCACCTCGGCGCCCAATTGCACACGCGCCGCTTGCGCAAGACTGGCAGGCAACGCTTCGCCAGAGACCATCACGTTGCGCAGATAAACCGGCAACTGCGGATCATGCGCACTCAAATAACCCTGCAATGCCGAAGGAACAAAATGGCACAGGCTTGCTCGCGACGAATGCAACGCCGCTTGCACGGCCTGTGGATCTTTGTGTTCTTCTGGGTCCAACACCCACGCGCCCATGCCATAGGTCAACGGGTACAAGTATTCCCAAATGGAGACATCAAAGGACGACGGTGTTTTATGCAGCAGAATATCGTCACTGGTCAGATCATATTTTTCCGCCATCCATGCCAGACGGTTGGTGATTCCCGCATGCGTGTTCACCACCGCTTTCGGCGTGCCCGTCGACCCGGAAGTGAAAATGATGTAGGCGGCATCGCCAGGCTCTCGTTTCACCGGCGCGATCAGCGCGTGCGGTGGTTGTGCAGGATCAATAACCGCCCCGCCGATACTTGGCCCACCAATCTGAATGTGCGCTTGCGCGGTCTGTGCCATCGCTTGCCGACGCTCGGCTGGAAGCTGCGGATCGATAGGGACAAAAACACCGCCCACGGTGATCACCGCGCCGACGGCCACCAGAAAATCCACGCCTCGTTCCAAGTGAATAGCCACCGCTTGTCCCGGCTGCACACCGGCCGACAGCAGTGCGTTGGCCAGGCCAAAGACTCTTCCCGCTAGTTCTGCGATGGTGAGGTGTTCCTGCTTGGTGCGCAGCAGAATTTTCTGTCCGCCATCTGTGGCGTCATAGTGGGCCCATCCTAAAACTGTCGCGAGATGCGCGCCCAATGTGGGTGCGGCAATCGCATGCGTCGGGCCCTGGAAAGCCGCGATTTCTTGGCGCTCTTCCGGGAGCAAGAAATCCGGCTCATCTGGGTGCTCAATAGCAAAAGCGATGCGTGCGGCATGTTTATCCACCACATCCTGCAGGTTGCTGCCACGAGCCATGACAAAAATATCGCGCTCGCCACGCAGACAGGATTGCACAATGATTTCTATATCCGGAATAGGACCCACGCTGATGGTACGCAGCGAGCCAATCACGCCACCGCAACGAAACTGGGTGCTGAAGGGACGAATATTGATGTGCGGGCAGGTCCCGGAATACGCTGCATCGCGAAATTCATTCGCGAAAGCATCGTAGCTGCGGGTGTTGATACTTACTTGCGGGCGCATATCCACCGCCACTTGCCCCATGGGGCGATTCATCTGGGGAAATCCCAGGAAGATTTCCGGAGTATTGCCCAGGCTGGCGCAATACTGTGCCACAATATTGTGCACCGGCCCGGGGGTACTAATACGGGCATGGCCAGTAACGACGACCTCATCCACCCCGCGTGCTGCCCCAAGCAGAAGGGCAGATTGTTGTTCCGGATCAGCGGGGCGAAAATCTGCTGGTGGCTGGTCGCTTGCAAGCGCACTCATCGGTGCAAACGGAACAACTGGGTCTGGATCCCCAACTACGCGCGCACTGTAGGTTGCACAAATAAACTCCAGCATCCGGTGGATGGAATAACCATCACCAACCAAATGATGAAACCGTGCCAACCAGGCAGTCGTGCCGTCGGCAAGCTGCAGCAGATAATGCTCAGTCAGTGCGCTTTTCCCGGATACCGTGGCGGTACGCGATGCCCAGGTGAACAATTCCGGCCCGTAATTTAGCTCGCTGTGTGCGAGATGCACCGGGATGTACTGTTGAGGCCCATCGGGTGGGTGTGCATAACGTGCCTGTTCGGCGCTGTAGTAATCGGCGCAGACTACCGGGAGTTTTTGCAGGCAGTCCTGGATGCACGCGCGCAACAGTGGGCGGTCCAATTCACCGGAAAAATGCAGCAACTCCGCGCATTGAAACTGCGCGCTTTCTGGGCGTGCACTCTGCGCCAACCAAATATCGCGTTGGGTGGCGGAAAGATAAAAATTCTGCACCACAATCCTTAGTTTTCTTCAAATGCCGTTAACCACTGGTGCAGATACGGCTGTTCAAAAAGAACGTGGAATTGCACGTTGTAGCCTGCCAACCGCCAGTTTTCTGCCAGGGTGACTAAACGAATGGAATCCATCCCCTGGTCGGTCAGCGGCACGTCGTCGGCAAGCGAGTCTGGGTTGCAATCTAAAATCTCGGCGATATCGGCGCGTAATTGGGCAAGCGTCATGGTGGGTTCGGCGGTGGGTTCAGAAGTGGGTTCAGACATGGTTAGGTTTACTTCCTTTTGGGTTTAACAAAACGGTGTTTAGACGAATTGGTGCTGGAGTTGGCGTCGCAGATCTTTCCGGCTGATCTTGCCGACGCCGGTAAATGGGAATTCCGCTGCAATGCGGAAGACATCCGGGATTTTGTATTCCGCCACGCCGCGTTTCCGCAGATGCTCCCGAATTTCGGGTTCTGTCAGCTGTTCGGTCAGAATGAACGCACCGCAACGCTCCCCCAGGTAATCATCCGGCACAGAGACCACGGCTGCGTCGTTGATCCCCGGATGGGCAAGTAGGTGATTTTCAATTTCTTCCGCGGATATTTTCTCCCCGCCGCGGTTGATTTGATCTTTCTCCCGCCCTTCAATCACCAAATGCCCGGTGGGCAGCTGACGGACTATATCACCAGTGCAATAAAACCCGTCTTCGGTAAAAGACCCCGGATCCGCATGATTAAAATACCGCCGAATGGTATACGGACCGCGGGTCAACAGCCGCCCGCTTTCCCCCAGCGGTACTTCTTTGCCGTTGTCATCCACGATAATGATTTCATCCGCAGGCGACATCGGACGCCCCTGGGTATTGATCACTAGGTCGTGGCTATCGTGCAGACGGGTGTAATTGACCAGTCCTTCTGCCATGCCAAATACTTGCTGCAATTGACATCCAACGGCTTGGCTTACCCGCTGGGCTGCCTCCGGAGTCAATTTCGCCCCACCAACCTGCAATAACTGCAGACTATCCAGGTCGCACTGCAGCATCGGCTGCAACCGCGCCCACATCAGAGCCAACGGTGGGACCAACGCAGTCATGGTTACCTGGTGCTGGGCTATCATGGCCATCATTGCCGACGGCGCTGGTTCATCGCACATGACGACGGTTCCGCCTGCATACAGCACCCCTAAGATTCCTGGCGATGACATAGTGAAATTATGTGAAGCCGGCAAAACCACCAAGAAGCGGGTCTGGGGTGATAATTGGCAGATCTTCGCGGATTCACGCACCGAATACAGATAATCCGCATGGGTGCGTGGGATCAACTTCGGGGTTCCGGTGGTCCCTCCTGATACCTGCAGGAATGCTAGATCGAGCGCGCTGGGCGCAGCGGGGTGGAATGCCGACGCATTCGAGACCTGTGCAGTCGAGACCTGTGCACAACCTGGTGCAGGCTCGGTGATCATGAGCAGATCCTGGAAGGTCTCCTGCAACACCACAGCATCTGCCCCGGCGCGAGCGGAACCGATATACGCAGTAGCAGAAGTCGTGCGAATGAAGTGAGTGATCTCCGCTAAACCGTGTGAGTTCAGGCTAAATACTGGCACTGCTCCCACACGGAATACCGCTGCCACATACACGACGTAATCAACGATATTGGGAAGCTGGATCACGACGTAATCAGTACCGCGAATTCCACGCTCGGCTAATGCTGCCGCGGTAGCGTCGATGGCAGTCGCGAGTTCTTGGTAGCTTAACGACGTCCATTCGCCGTGCATATCGGGCCCACAGATTGCCTCGCGCTGCGGGTAGCGCCGCGCAGCATCGTGGAAAAAGTGCGCGAAAGTATCGTCTGTCCATAATCCTGCCTGTCGATAAGCATCGACGACGTCGGCAGGATACAGCGGATCATGCTCCATGTGGTGTCTCTCCTGAAATCCCCAGTGCTGCGCGCACTGGACCTAATTTGAATGTGGTTTCTTCTAGCTCGGTGTCCGGGTCAGAATCAGCGACGATTCCGCCACCGGCATAGGCGGTTGCGGTGTCGCCGTCGAGCAGTGCGCTGCGGATAGCCACCCGCCATTCCCCGTCACCGTTTTCATTCGCCCAGCCGACGGTTCCGGCGTATAAACCACGGTCAGGTTCGTCTGCAGCCAAAATGGATTGGGCTACCGACGCTGGTGCCCCGTTAACGGCGGCCGTGGGGTGCAGCATGCGCGCGAGATCCACCACGCTAAGGTGCGGGTCGCGGAGTTCACCGAGAATACGGGTTCCCAGATGCCAGGTATGAGACGTTTGCATCAGCGATGGCTCATCGGGCACGGTCAACGACGTGCACAGGGGCGCTAGTACCTCGCGGATTCCTTCTGTGACAAACGCGTGTTCGTGCTGGTCCTTACTGGATTGCGCCAATTGCTGGGCTACCTGTTGATCTTTGTCTGGGTCTGCTTGCCGACGCACGCTGCCTGCCAGCGGGAACGAAGAAATAACAGAGCCGGTTTTCCGGATCAGCACCTCTGGACTGTTGCCCAGGAAATACCGGCCGGCGCCCAGGTCTACGAAGTGGCTATAGCAGTCCGTGGAATTACGCGTGAGCTCGGCAAAGACCTGCCACGGATCAATCGCACCCGCGAACTGGTAAACCTCCCGGCGCGACAGCACGATCTTGTCCAGCTCACCGGCGCGAATGCGCTGACGCATCTGCGCTACCCGGGCGGTGTGTTCTGCCAGGCTGGGCAGGTAACTGGTCTTGTGCAACTGACGCACCTCGCGCAGCTGCTTAGTGCTCTGCGCTTGTGCGCCCAGAAACGGTGCATCGGAATGTTCCAGGCGAGAGGGAATAAACAGCGCGGCTGGCTCCCCTGGGTGATACGGCATCGCCCCCACCAAGGCGTGTTCGCCGCGGTGAGCGAATTCCAGCGCAGCATCAACCGAAGCAAAACGACGCGCGATGCCGGTAGCCGTCACCGAAGCAGTAGCGTGGTTGAACACGAACTGCGGCAACGACGACGCAGATTCTGAGGTGGTTGCGTTACTCATAGCTGTGTCACCACGAATCGCTGCGCTACATCCGCAGTGCGGACAACAACGCCGCAGTTCGCGGCTACCCACTCCAGCATTCCGGCGTGCTTAGCCGCAGAAAAGTCCGCGATCGCATCGGCCACCACGAACGGCTGAATATCACGCATGAAGGCATCGGCTGCAGACACCTGACACCCAATATGTCCATAGACCCCGGTGATCAGCAGCTGATCGCGGCCTGCATAACGGAGTGCTTCAGCGAGATCTGTGCGCGCAAAAGCGGAGTACCGCCACTTCGTCAACACATGGTGCTGTGGTTGTGGGGCGATGGCATCAATGATGGCAGCCTGGCTTTCCGTTTGCAGTCCGTGGCCCCAGCGGTCAGTCAACAATCCGCGGCGAATCGCAGCCTGTGCCGGTGGTTGCTGGGAATAAAACACCGGAACACCAGCAGCATCAGCCTGCTCGATCAGCTGCTGCAGATTACGCACCACCGTGCTGATCGGTTCAGCGTCCTGCTGGTAAGCAGCAAGAAAATACTGCTGCATATCGTGCACCAACAACGCAGCGCGGTCACGTTCTAACTGCCAATCCAGAACCGTCGGGGTGCCTGTGGGCTCTGCGGGCAGGGCGTCGGCAAGCGAATAGGGAGAAATCGAGGGAATAGACACAACTAACTTTCTTCTTGATCTTTCGGAGCAGGGTTATCTTTCGGAACCACGATGGGCCGGCCAGTTTCTGGGTCCTCGAGCAATATGCACTCCAGCTCGTAGACGGCAGAGATAAACTCGGGGGTCACCACCTCGCCCACCGGCCCATGAGCTTGGATGGCGCCGTTTTTCATCACCACCAAGTTGGTGGCATAGCGAAACGCCATGGATAACTCATGCAGCACCATCACCACGGTTTTGCCAGCGTGCTGCAATTTTCGGCTGAGGTTGAGTACCTCCACCTGGTGGGTGATGTCGAGATACGTCGTGGGCTCATCCAGCAGCACCAGCGGAGTATCCTGTGCCAGCACCATGGCCAGCCATACGCGTTGGCGCTGGCCCCCAGACAATTCATCGACGCGCCGGGCAGCATGCTCACTGATCCCGGCTTGTTCCATAGCGGTGGCAACAGCATCTTCGTCCGCGGCGGACCAGGAACCGAAGACGTTTTGGTAGGGGTAGCGCCCGCGGGCAACGAGCTCGTCGACACGAATGCCATCCGGGGTGACCGGCGATTGCGGAAGCATGCTCATGGTGCGCGCAATTTCTTTCGCCCCCATCTCCGCTAAGGGCTTCCCGCCCAGAGTAATCACTCCGGAACTGGGAAGAACTCGGGAAAGCGCACGCAGCAGCGTCGATTTACCGCAGGCATTAGGGCCAACGATCACCGTGATCTCTCCGCGCGGGATGGCGATGTCAACGCCGTCGATAATCGGGGTGCCGCCGTAGCCGACCCGCAGGTTTTCTCCCGCCAGAATCACATCAGTTGTCATTCGTGTGCCACTTTCTCAGTAATAACCAAATCAAATACACCCCGCCGAGGCTGCCCGTCACCACGCCAACAGGAAGCTGCACCGGAGCGAGCAAACGTTGTGCGATGATGTCGCTGGCCAACACCAACACCGCACCCATCAACCCGGAATTCACCATGGCAATGCCGGGATCAAAGCGGCGGGCCAGCTGCGGAGCAGCCAGCGCAACAAAGGCGATAGGCCCGGCGATAGCGACAGATAATGCCGTTAGCACGACCCCCACCGCGATCATCTCCCGGCGTCGCCGGTGCACCCGCACTCCTAAACCAGCAGCCAGGTCATCGCCGCTGAGCATGATCTGCAACGGACGCGCCAGCAGCAATGCGAGCGGGACCACCACCGCCAAGATCGCCACCAGCACGCCGATTTCTGGCCAGGTGGTGGCATTCAGCGATCCCGCCAGCCACTGCGCGGCGGTTTGTGCCGGTCCTAGCTCCGCGCGCACAATCAGAATCGAATTGAGCGCTTGCAAGATGGCTGCGGCACCAATTCCGACCAGCACTAGTTGGGTGCCGCTGACCTTCCGGTTTTTGATGCTCAACAGGTAAACGATCGTCGCACTGGCCACACCACCCAACATCGCGCCTACCCCGATCACGGCCGGACCAGCCTGCAAGATAATGATCGCGAACAGCGCCCCGGATGCTGAGCCGGTGCTAAAACCGATGATGTCCGGGCTGCCCAGCGGATTATTGGACAGGCGCTGGAAAATATTTCCGGACAGCCCCAGTGCCGCGCCCACCATGAGCGCGCCAAATACGCGGGGCAAACGCTGGTCTTGCACAAAGTACCTAATCAAAGGATCATCGCCAAGACCGAACAGACCAGCTACCGTTTGGCCCAGCGTCATCGGGTAATCGCCCAACAATAAACCCACAATAGCTGCGGCAATGACGACCAGTACCAGCACGGCAGAAGTGCACAAGCTGGCACGATAAAAACGGATTCCGGCAAGGTGGACATAACGACTCGGTGCGCTGGTATGCATTCTGTGCCGCATTTACACCGCCCCAATCTTCTTCATCCGCACCACTGCAATAAAAATCGGCCCACCCAGCACCGCTGATAACAGCCCAGTTTGTACTTCCTGCGGCATTATCACCAACCGCGCCAACACGTCGGCAGCCAACAAAAACACAGGCCCAATAACCACAGATCCAGCAAGGATCGCACGGTTATCGTGGCCGAATAGCCCGCGCGCAGCGTACGGAACGGCCAAACCGACAAACATCAGCGGGCCAACAGCAGCAGTGGCAGTACCAGCCAAAATGGTGATAGCGCTAAACGTCAGCACGCGGGTGCGCCAGACTTTCACGCCCAACGCAGTGCCCATTTCTTCACCTAAAGACAAAGCATTCAACGACGGTGCCGAAGCAAAAGCAAAAACCAAACCCAGGAGAATAAACACCCAGATATGCTCCAGCACCGGCCACCCGCGTCCTTCCACGGAGCCAGCAGCCCAATAGCGGAACTCATTGAACGCATTCGCGTTAGACAAAATGATGGCCTGCACCAAAGAACTAATTGCCATGGAAATCGCCACACCCGCCAAGGTCAACCGTGCCGGGCTGGGTACCGAATTCCTGCCTGCGCCACCAAGCACATAAACCATGATGCTGGCCAGCAAAGCGCCAACAATGGCCAAGAAAATATAGTTATTTATCCCTGTCACGCCAGCGAACGCCACCCCAGCAACCACCGCGATAGAAGCCCCGGCATTAATGCCCAGGATTCCCGGGTCGGCCAGTGGGTTGCGCGTTAACGCCTGCATCAACGCACCAGCCACCCCGAGTGCAGCGCCCACCAGCACCACCACGATCGTGCGCGGAAGCCGCTGCTGCAATACCAAGGTATCCGTGGCGGTATCGCCATTATTGCTTAACGACGCCCATACTTGACCAGGGCTAATGTTGTTGGAGCCAAAAAACAGCGAGGCTGCGACCGCCACACCCAAAACAGCCACCGCGAGCACAGCGGCTGGAAGAAAACTGATTCTCGTCATTATGTATGCGCACTACCCGCCGTGGAAATACTGCGTTGGGCGCTGGTATTGCTCTTCCCGACGATCACGGCGCAGTTGTAACAACACCCAGACATTGATCGCGGTGAGTCCCACCAGCAAAATCGCGCCACCGACGAACAAACCGATAACTGGTGCGCGGGCACCAGAAGCTTGCTGGGCAGCAGCCTGGGAAATAGCGCTGGGTTGCGAGGGATCATCCGCATTTTTATCGAAGACGCCAGCGGTACCGGTACTCGCGTCTTGGGCCAAAAATGCACCGTCGATGCCGATCGCTCCTGCACCGGTAGCACCAGCGGCACCTCCATCGCCAGTGTTTGTTCCAGCTGGCGCGGCAGCACCAGCCGCACGGCCAGCAGCACCACCAGCAGCACCAGTGCTTCCTGCAGCCGTAGATCCAGCTCCGCCACCTCCGGCGGCAGCACCGCCACCAGCATTGCCCCCAGAACGTGCTGGTGCCGCGGCACCTGCCCCTTGGTTCCGCGCAGCCGGTTGACCTTGCCCACGAGCCGGAGCCTGTCCCTGGTTGCGTGCTGGCTGGTTACGGTTGGCCTGGGCCGCACCGGCTTGGTTGTTGCGTGCCGGTTGGTTCTGGCCCGCACCACCAGCTTGACCCTGCGGACGCTGGCCAGCACTAGCACCAGCATTACCGCCAGCACGCGCCACCACGGTGAAATCGGAACCGGCGCGGGCGGTATACCCCAAGTTGTTTTCCCCACCAGTCGCTAAGTAACGCAACCAGTGTCCGCCGGGTGCCATGGTGCACGGAATCTGCAACGAGCCAGAGGCTGTGCCGCCGCTACCAATGCGCTGGGTCTGTACGACTCCCGCACCGTGGGTGGCTTGATCGGTTCCGTCGCCGTCGTCAATTTTGATGTGCACGGTTTCGCCAGCAGGAAAGCCCGCGACATTCCAGTTAAGCGTGCCGCATTGTTCTACTGTCCGCGGGCTCACGCTTGTCGACGTACCCGGCGTATCCGCGGATGCTCCTCCCGGTGGCAATGCCGCCGCGGGAAAAGCCGTGGCTACCATTGCCCCGGACAACACCGCGACGAGACTAATTCGGCGTACTGCTTGCAGGATTTTCTGCCCACTCATGATCATCTTTTCTTCAAATCCGGTCTTGTGACTCTGGTGTTGACTGACTGTGCTGTTGGCTTGCTGCTATCCCGCGCCAATTCAGCGTTTCTTTCGGGCCACGATTCCCACTGCGACCGCCGCGACTGCCGAAATCAGCAGGCCAGCCGCAATCAAACCCCAATCCGCTGCGCTCATGGCTGAAGCACTGGCCGTCGCCAAGCGTGGGCTGGCTGCGGTGCGTCCCATGCTGTTTTCCGCCAACTGATTGCCCAAGTCCAGGTCCACCCAGCCGAGCAGGCCGGAATCGTCGCTGATAGCAAGTGTGTACGAGCCGTCGGGAAGCCCAGAGGTATCGAAGGCAATCTCGCCGAATTCGTCGACCTGCGCCCAACCAACCGGGGTGGTTTTTGTTTTGTCGTCGATGTAGATGTGCAGGAATACCCAATCACCAGGTTGTTTGGTCGGCAGTTGGATGTAGACCAAGTCCCCGTCAAAGACCGCAGCCAGGCCACCCGAGTTGCTCTCATCCAGGTCTTCGCGCTTGTCGACGGGCTGGCTCGGTTCGTGCTCAGGCTTAGCCGGCCAATTACTAGCAGGGTTATCCGGTTGCTGGATCGCCGAGGCATCAACCGCGAAGTTTGTTCCCGCTGAATTTTGGGCACCACCGCTATTCGCAGCGCCAGCCTGTCCGGCTGCCGGAGCCTGCGCGATACCCGCGCTGACGTTATCGACCGTCGAAGCCTGCACTACCCGGTAGTTCTCATCGGCATAAGCGGCATCAGCAGCTAACACGCCATCGTCATAGTGCGCCGTTTCTGCATAGCCCGCATCAGACTCGGCAGGTTTCGTGACGAGTTTCGAGTTTTCCACCTGTGTCAGCAGTTTTTTCAGCTCGCCGTCCAGCGTGCCTACGGCAGCGGTAAATTCATCGATCTGTTTAGTCTCAGAATTAGATGTCGCCGTCTGACCGGCAGCGCCGGTGTCTCCAGTCGCCCCACCAGCTGCTCCAGCAGTTCCGGCGGTACCGGAAGTACCGGCAGTGCCTGGGTTTGCTGTGCCGTTATTCCCAGTACCCGGTGAACCCGAGTTACCCGAGTTACCTGGGCTCGGCGCAGAAATCGTCGGGTTCTTCGGTTCCCACCAGTTCCACCCCAGCACCGCGTTTTTGTTGTCTTGGTTTCCACTCTGGATCACCAATTTCAATGCGCCTTCCGGCACACGAACCGGTTTGCCATTGACGGTGTCCAGCGGCAGGGTGAGCTCGCCTTTATCGTCCAGACGCGCCCAGTAATTTCCCCACGGCAGACGTGGTGAGCCATCAGCGATATAGGTACTGGCGAAAACCCAGTCGCCCTTTTTGCCACCATTGACGGCTACGCGTAGGGAGTTTTTATTCTCAGTGATGCTCAGATCGTGTTCGCTGCCCTTCGGAATATCCTCGTCATAGTGGACAGGCTCCGGCGGCACCGACGGGCGGTATTCACCGACGACAAAAGGCAACCGGGTGGTAAAAACCGGGTCGTTTTCTTGCAGGGAACCAGACAGCACCTGGATGGTGTGCTCGCCTTCTTGCAAAATGTTTTTCGAGTTCGCAGGCGTCGGCAAGTCCAATTCCAGGTCTAAGGTGCCGTTTTTCGAATCGGCTTGTTCTACGTGCCAGATCGTGGCGTTGGCGTATTTGCCATCAGTTCGGGTGACCTGTCCGGCATTGAATTTGAAAGCCACGCGCGCGCCGCCGGATTCGGTATTACAAAAACCAGTTCCGGTGATTTTTACTTTGCCGTCCACGGCTAGTTTTGCGGCTTTGATTTCTGGTTTCGGTGTGGTGTTGGTGCACGCAATGATTTCTTTTTTCGGTGGCGCATATTCCACCCCGCCGACTACCAACCACGGGCTGGTCAAAGAATGCTGCTCTTGCCCCGCAATCAGGCCGCTGGCTGCGTTGACGCGCAGAGCTTGCCCCGCCTGCAGGTTACTCGGCAACGTGATTTTTTCTTCGAAATTGCCGTTGCTATCGGCATGAAACTGCGCCCAGATGGTGTGATCCGGTTGCCCATTCCCCGGGTGGTTAATGATATCTTGGGTGCGTGTGAGCTGCGCGTTGTTTTCCACGTTCAGTTTTACGGTGATGGTGGAACCGGCACCCCATTTTTGCCCGCGCACCACCGCTTGACCACCAGGAGCGACGTCTTTTTGTACCTGCAATACGGTGCCGTCTTTTTCTGCCTGCACCACGGTGATGGTGCCAGTATCTGCCTGGTTTTGGGCTTGCGTCTGCGCCTGGGCCTGCGGGATCAGCGGCGAATTGGGGGCCAACCCGACCGCTGGCATTCCGGCAAGTAGTACACAGGAGAATCCAGCCAGTACAGCAGGGCGGGTAAAGAAACGATTGCGGGAAGCAAAAGGCTGAGAAGAAAGCATGGGAGGCGATCCTTAAATGAGAGCCGGTAAATGAGAGCCAGTAAATGAGAGCCAGTGTGGGCACGAGCTTTACTGGGGGCTAAACCAAAGCGGCGTTGATGTCATCCAAAATTTTGTGCATGAGCAGCGGACCACCGGTGGACGTCCAGGCCGAACCATCGACCGGGATGATGCGGTTGGCTTGGAAGGCTTTCAAATCCGTGAACCCAGGGACTTTTTGCGCTTCCTGGATGCTCTTGATGGCATCGTCGACGTCTGCGGCTCCACCGGTTTCTGGGTTATCCACCGAAGAACCGCCCAGGGTGCCGAAGAAAATATAATCCGCGTCGATGTCACTCAGGTTTTCCAGCGAAACCGGCTCGGAGTGGCCGCGGCCTTCGCGATCCTGATTGCTCGGACGTGCTAGGTCAAGATCGTCCAGCGCACGCCCGGCAGGCAGGTCTTTCAAAATCAACGCCGGGGAATTTCCTTGCCACCGGACCACGGAGAACGTGGAGTCTCGGTACTCGTGCAGGGCATCTTTGAGTTGCGCAGCCTTCTCGTCGTAAGCATCGAGTACGTGTTGGCCTTGTTCTTCCATGTTCATCGCTTCGGCGGTCAATGCGAAGTTTTCTCGCCAGTCCCCGCCTGCGTAGCCGGTAAAGACCACTGGTGCGATCTCACGCAAAGCTGCGATGATCGGTGGGTTGTTGTTGATGGAGGTGGCATCAACCAAAATTAAATCTGGGTTAGCGGCGCCAATAGCTTCAAAATTTGGTTGGGCAACCGCGCCCAGTAGTTCGAGATCACCGGCTTGTTCCTGCAGGTAGTTCGCTACCGTGCCCTGGCCACGTCCAGTCACGGTGCCCGCGGGTCGCACGCCCAAAGCCAACAGGCCATCCAACGTCGGTTCGGATAATGCGACGACGCGTTCCGGATGCTCCGGGACGACAACTTCGGTGCCTTCTACATCTACTACCACTCGACTTTCCCCGTCGACAGCCGCAGCCGAAGAATTCCCCGATGCAGACGAACAGGCGCTAAGCCCCAATGAGGAGAGTACGAGCACAACCAGCGCACTCATTGCATGTGAGCGTATTTTCATGGCAACGCAATAGCCTTTCGCATGTGAAAAATAATCGGGGTGGGAATTGGGATGAGGCGTTATCGACGACGATGCCGACAAGCCCGAGCGGTAGTAGATGGAGAACGCACCGCGGAATGAGCGCCTGCCCTGTAACAATTGCTGTGCTCATGACAGTGTTTGTCGCAGTGACCGGCGTTCATTCCGTCAGTCGGGTAGTCCGCGGTGAGCAGACCGCCTAGTTTTTAGCGCAGGTGTGGCGGAACCAGGTGGCTTGGGATGATTCCGATGTGTACCAGGTGCTTGACCAGCTGGCCGACGCCGAATGCCAGCGCACCGAAGCTGAATACGCCGAGTGCGAATTTGATGACGTCGCCGAAAGAGTTGGACTTCGGCAGCTTGAACTGAGAAGACCCAGATGGCTTCGGCTTAGGGGTTGGCTTTGCGGTATCCTCTGGACCCTTCGGATCTGCTGGCGCTCCAGCTGCCCCTGGGTTGTCTGCAGGAGCATTTTCTCCCGCAGGAGCATCGTTTGCCGGAGGGGTCACGTTGCCTGGCTGTTCTGCGTTGCCTGCACCTGCAGCTGGAGCGCTCGGGGTGCCCGTGAACTTGTAACGGTGGATCTGATCGTTGTCGACGCCTTCAGCACGAGAGCGCTTATTCACGGCATAGACGGATCCATCCGGGCCAACGGTGACGTGGTTTGCGTTGGCACCCGCTGACAAGTTAGCCACTACCTCGTGCGTATTCGCATCGATGACAGTGACGGTCGCAGCCGCCCGGTTGGTGACGTATACGCGGTTGTCTTTCGCGTTGTAGGCAGCGTTCAACGCGCCAGCACCGGTTGGTACTTCCTTGATGAAGGCACCATCTTTGGCATTGATGACCACGACATTGCCGGATCCCTGCGAAGCCACGTAGAGGTGGTCTTTACCTGGAACATAGGCCACACCGGATGCACGATCGACCTTGTCACCCAGGTCAAAAACCTGGATTTCGTCGTTATTGCGCACGTTGATGCGGGCTGCCTTCGGGTTCTGCAGCGAAACGGTGTACAGGTTGCCGGTGGTTTGATCCAGGTCCATCGACATCACCGATGGCATACCAGGAACGTCAATCGAGCGAACCAACTTCTTGTCTTTGGCGCTGAATACATCAATGCGGCCGGCATCTGCCTTACGGTCAACAACCGAGACATAAGCGAGCCCAGTGCTTTCGTCAACGACAACATCGCGAGGGTGGGTCGTGCTCTTCTTCTCAAATTGGTGTACTAGTTCCAGGTTGTCCTGGCGGTAGACAGCTACTTGGTCGCTGCGAGTATTGGTAATCCAGACCAGACCGTTCGCATTGTCCAGGCCGATGCCGTAGGCAGCAGGAGTGCCGTTATCCAGCTTCTTTTCTGCTTTGACTTCCAGGGTGGTGGCATCCAGCTTGTAGATGGAGCCGCTTTCTTGCGGTGGGCGGCCATCGCTGCGGGCGACAAAGACTTCGCCCTTGTTGTTGACCGCGCTCTGGTACAGGCCAGGAGCGGTCTTCGAGGTTGTGATCTCGTAGCTTTGCTCGTTATACGTGGCTTGCGAGGCCGAAATCCGTTGAGTCAGTTCACGGGTTTTGGTTTCGCCGTCAACTTCGTAGCTGAACTGCACCGGTGCGCGGAACGGTGCATCGGTAGGGATCTGCACGTCCTTGATTTCGGCAACGCCCTTGTCGTCGGCAACAGCGCTTTGGCCTTCTGCCAACCAGTTCTTGTCTGCGGTGCCGACGGCGGTGATCTTTGAGCCTGGCTTCAGGTTCACACCGGTGAACGTGACTTTCGCTCCCTGCGCAGCATCGTTGGTCACGTTGCCAGCAGACTGAACCTGCACGGTGGCTACGGCTCGGACTGGGTTCTCGGTACCGGAGCGGAAACCAATCGTGTGCTCACCTTCCAGTGCCTGACCAGGCTGCAGAATCGCGGTACCTTCGACGGTGCCGTGCTCGCTGATCTGCAGAGAATCCTTGGTCTCGCGACCTGCAGCGAACTTCACTGGGGCGTCGCCAAGCTTGGCGACGACGTCCTGGCCTGCTGGGAAGCCTTCCAGCTTAAATTTCACATTTACCTGACCGGCCTTAGTGCCGCGTCCATCAGCACCGAAAGTGGTGGCCTGTACGTCAACAACCTTGGCAGCGTTGTCAGTTTGTGCTGGTGGTACAGCAGGGGCAGGGTCCTGGTTAGCTGGAGGGGTTACAGCACCTGGCTCTGGTTGTGGATCCTGAGCAGCAGCTGCTGGTTCTGCGAGGGTGCCACAGGTGCCTGGCTGGTCACCTTCGGCCAGCACATGGATTTCCGTGGCAATGCTCGCTTGTAATGGAGCAGCACCTAAAACCCGAATTTCGTATTTGCCAGACTTCAGCGGCTTTCCTTGGATATCCGTGGTCGGCAAAACCAATTGAGTTTCAAAGGAACCATCCACCAATGGTGCTGGAAGTCGCAAATCAGTTGGTCCTGGATTTCGTTCAAGACCAGCACCTGCCGATTGATTCTCAGCCCACCAGAGGCTATTCGCATTGAGTTTGAAAGTAAGGTAGCCATCTTCCCCACGTGGAGCGAAGCCAGTGCCTTTCACGGTAACAACATCACCAGGCTTGTAGTTTTTCTGTTCTACCGTGAGGGCGCCTTGACCGCTGGTTGGTCGCGCGGTGAAGCTCGAGCACGTTTGTGCATCCTGTGCGAATGCCGGGGTGGTCTGTACAACGGCCAGGCCGCCGAAAGTGACGCTGGCTGCCATCAAACCAGCGAGAGCACGCTGCGTGGCCCATTTTTCGGGGTGTGATTATTCACGCAAAACCTTTCTGTCAACAGGCCCCCTCGCACAGCAAGGTTTCCTGTAGGAGAATCTGTAAGAACTGGCAATAGCCTGAAGTTTGTGAAAATCTTCTGGCAGTCTCCAAGTCGAGATCAGGTTAAACCATGAGCGGGATTCAACAAAGGCTTGCCGCACCTTAAATTCATAAAACCAGCCTCACCTCAACCTTAGTCACAAAGATTAAGTTGCATATCCAACTAATGATTGAGATATTGCCGCAGCTCAACCCACATCAGAACACAAAATGCAAACCATTCAGGGTGCCTGAACATTTTTTGACAAGGGGCTAATTTCCGGGGGTAGCACACGGCACAAACCACGCTGCGAGTCAAAAAGCACACAGTCGATTGCGGACATAAAGTTCAGGTCAGGCTAGCCAAAACTATGACCAAAATTACGTTGCTGTGCCGTCGACTTTAATCAAAACTAAAAACATGCATGCAGTCATTACCGGCGCCAAAGGCGGAATCGGGCGCGCCTGCGCCAAACTTTTCCACTCCCACAATTACGCGGTGAGTAGCTGGGATTTGCCAGAGGTAGACATCACCGACGCCAATTCTCTCGACGACGCGTTAGCAACCGCAATCAGCACACACGGGCCAATCCACACACTCATCCATTGCGCCGGGATACTACAACCCGATACGCCGTTATCGGAACCCGAAATTTTCAGAAGGCACCTAGAAACCAACGTGCTCGGAGTGGCCAATACTGCCAGCCGAATCGCTACGCACATGCTGCAACAACCGGAAAGTTTTCGTCGGCAAGCGAGTCTGGTGATCATCAGTTCCAATGCGGCCACGACCCCACGGTTGGCCATGGCCAGTTACGCGGCTTCCAAAGCCGCTGCAACCTCATATGCGAAATCGCTCGCGCTGCAACTAGCTCCGCACCATATTCGCTGCAATATCGTCTCGCCCGGCTCCACCGATACTGGGATGTTGCGCAGCATGTGGCACGACGGCACAAGCGCAGACCAGAATATTTCTGCGATTCTCGCAGGCAACCCGGAGCAATTCCGTCTCGGCGTACCACTGCAAAAAATCGCCACCGACGACGAGATCGCCCAAGCCTGCTATTTCTTAGCCTCACCTGCCGCCAGCCACATCACCATGCATGACCTGCGCGTCGACGGCGGGGCCACGCTAGACAGTTAACGTGCGCACATGCTTAAGAAGCTGCGCACGCCAGGACACAAAATCATGGCCGCCCTCGTACACCGTAAGAGCATGCGGCCAGCTGCAGCTTTCCAGTTTGCGCGCTAACAAAAACGCTTTGGCGACACCGACGTCTTCGCGCACACCTACATCAATCTGGATTCGCGGCATGACCGGCTGCGATAAAAACTCCTCAGTAATCCAGCTGTAATTCTGCAGATTATTATCCGTCGGTACCGCCTTGCGATCGGGCCGCCACCATAGCGACGGCGATTGGACCACCACCGCGTCATAGGCATCGGGATACAACTGTGCGATACGCAATGCTGCCAAGCCACCCAGCGATTGCCCAGCTAGGATGCGGTGTTCTGGGCGCAATTCCACGCCATTTTCTGCAGCCAGCGTCGCGACGTATGCAGTCAGCTGTGTGCACACGAATGCCAAAAATTCTTCATCCAGCCCCAGGCGATGCACGCGTTGCGCATTGGAATCATTCACAATCGCCAGCACCGCTAACTGCCGTTTCGAGTTTTCATTCACCGCGGCAATATGGGCGGCCAAGTTGGCTTTCTGCCAATTTTCGCCGTCGAAAAGCGTGAGTAGACCAACTTTTTGCGCCCGCTCATCGCCCGTGTCAGCAGCGCCGTGCATGTCTGCAGCTGGCAAATACAGCAGAAACCGCACGTCATCCAGTTGACCAGGGATTACACGCATCTCCTGCTTGCCGACGGGCAGTGGCTGCGAAATCTCCGAAAGCCCAAAGCCATCCTCACACCACAAGGTGCGGATCGCGTGCGGGTCGCACATCGTGGCGGTGCGGTGGCCTTCAGTAAGTTGAAAACCATAACTGCCCTGGTACTCGGATGATACTGCCACCGAATGAGTCCAGATATCCGTACCTGGAATGTGCGTCATAGCTCCCAGGTCGTATTTTAATTTATCCGTGAGCCGGTTAATGTGCAGGTGCAGGCCGGTCTCCCGGAGCTGGGCCGCGGGAGGAAGCCGTTGGCTGGTCGCAGCCTGTAACTCGCTATGGCGGACCGCAAATATATAAGACGAACCATCTTGGCTGCAGCGGGGAAAACCGCCGGCTGCCACATCGTTCCAGACTGTGTCGAGTTGGGTCGCCCCCGTCGCCGCGCTCGTCGGACCGGCCGAACTTATCCCACGTACAGAATCGGCAGAACCAGCAGAATCTGCTGCAACGGCCTGCTCCAGTTGTCGACGCAGTTCTGCTTCCTCACCCGGTAGCACGTTCATGATTGCATAGGCTACCGTAAATTGAAATAAAAGAAAGACCTCAGGAAAATCCTGAGGTCTTCAAGCAGAGCTCTCAGAGCCAGTCTTTACTAGCTCTTGTAAGCTTTAGAGCTCACCCGACTTAGCGCTCACTCAGCTGGGAGTCGATGCGCAGGATGCCGGATCCGTTGTCGCCTACCAGCTCGAGCTGGTCGATGATCTCGGAAACAGATGCTTCTTCCTCGATCTGCTCGTCCAAGAACCAGTTCAGCAGGGTGCGGGAGTCAACGTCGTCGATCTCGTCAGCCAAGCGAACGATGTCGCGGATCTGGCCGGAAACCTTCTTCTCGTGCTCCAGGGCGGCCTTGAAGGCATCCACTGGCTTCTCGATCTTCAGATCATCAACGCTGATCTCGCCGATCTGTGGCTTCTCGTCGCGATCCAGCAGGTGATCAGCGAACTTCTGTGCGTGCTCGCGCTCTTCGTCAGCCTGCTTAAACATCCAGTCACGCATACCAGGCAGGGACAGCTCGTCGAGCTCGTATGCCAGCTGGGTGTAAATCAAAGCAGCACCGTGCTCATTGGTGACCTGCTTGTTCATCAAGTTAAACAGCTTCTCGTTCATGGAACGATCACACCTTTCTAAGAAAATCAATTCCGAAACCGTCTATCCGATTCCGTGTGCTTTGTTGTGGTTCCCAGAATACCAACAACGCCGCGAAATGCTAACCCTATGAATGTTGGGTAAACCGATAGGTTCTACTAATCCACCTTAGGGCACACAACCCTGTTACCTGCAGGAATACCTAACAAAGGAAACCCAAAATCCGCTAGTCAACCCCAGAATAGGGGGCCCTAAATTAGCATCCTCGCATGGTTTAGTAGCTCACTCGGCGCCATTTTTAGCCTCTTGCCGACGCCGAGCGCCACCGAAAATCGCGCCGGAAACCACCCCATTTCGGGGGTAAAAACGCGGCCAAGCGCAACCACGTCAGCCTCCCCGACCAAGTGCATGCACCTTCCACCCGGCACCGCGCCAGCGCACGAGGTCCAGCGCATTGCGAGCATCAATCAGCACCGGTGTGGCCACCATCCCCGCCGCCCACACCGGGTCCAGCTCCCGATACTCCCGCCACTCGGTCGCCAGAATCACCAGATCAGCCCCAGCCACGCCGTCGGCAAGCGAGTCCGGATACTCCAACCCGGGATACACCGCGCGCGCATTAACTAGCGCCTGCGGGTCACACACCCGCACCCGCGCACCACGCAGCGCCAGCTCCCCAGCAACCGCCAGGGCTGGGGAATCGCGCACGTCATCAGAATTCGGTTTAAACGCCGCCCCCAGCACAGTGATCACAGCACCAGACACCGACAGGCCCTTCTGCGCCAATAACGTGCAGGCAAGTTCCACCACACGGTGGCGCCGACGGGCATTGATCAGCTCCACCTGCCCCAGAAACGCCAACGCATCGCCGGCACCGAGCTCGTCGGCACGCGCCCGGAACGCCCGCACGTCCTTTGGCAAACAACCACCGCCAAATCCCAAGCCAGCGCGCAAAAATTGGGGCCCGATACGCTCGTCATAACCAAGCGCTTCCGCGACGGCGGTGACATCTGCCCCGGCAGCCTCACAGACTTCCGCAATGGCGTTAATAAAGCTAATCTTGGTGGCCAAAAACGCATTCGCCGCGGATTTCACCAACTCAGCGCTCGCCCACGGCATCACCAAAAACGGCGTTCCACGCTCCAGCGGCAGCCGGTAGACCTCACGCAGCGTCTCCACGGCAACGCTGGCAGCTGTCCCCGTGCCCACCACGATCCGGTCCGGCTGCAACGTATCGGCCACCGCATGGCCTTCGCGCAAAAACTCGGGATTCCACACGACATCGACGGTGGCTGGGCTATTACTGCAGGCCCGTTCCTGCAGCCGCGCGGCCGTGCCCACCGGCACCGTAGATTTGCCCACCACCACGTGTTCACCCCGCAACAGCGGCGCCAGCTTGTCGACGACGGCCTCCACCGCGCTAGTATCGGCCGCCGGGCTCGCAGCAGATTCCGGCGTGCCCACAGCAATAAAATGCAGCTGCGCAAAATCCGCGGCCTGCTGGTAATCGCAGCTAAAGCGCAGCCGCCCCGAATCCAGGCCACGGGCAACCAGCTCCGCGAGCTCGGGCTCAAAAAACGGCACCTGCCCGGCCTGCAGCTGCGCCACACGCGCGGGCGTAATATCAATGCCCAGCACCTCATGACCAGCCTCCGCCATGCACGCGGCATGCGTAAGCCCCAAATAGCCCAGGCCAAAAACAGTTAAGCGCACGCAACAACCCTCAGGCGGTCTGAACGCACTTAGCGGAAATTCAAATATGACTTCGACGGCGTCGGCCCGCGCTGCCCCTGGTATTTCGAGCCCAAAGCCCCCGCGCCATATGGCGATTCCGCAGGTGAGGTCATCGCGAACAACGCCAACTGGCCCACCTTCATGCCAGGCCACAGCGTGATCGGCAAATTTGCCACATTGGACAATTCCAGGGTGATATGCCCGCAGAAACCAGGATCAATAAACCCGGCGGTGGAGTGCGTCAACAAACCCAAACGGCCCAGCGAAGATTTCCCTTCCAACCGGCCAGCCAGGTCGGCGGGCAGGCGGAACTGCTCCAGCGTCGCACCCAGCACGAATTCGCCAGGGTGCAGCACGAAACCTTCGTCCTCGCCGACTTCCCGCAGCGTGGTCAGATCTTCCATCTCCAGCTTCGGGTCAATGTGGGTATAGCGCGAGTTATTAAACACCCGGAAAAACTTATCCAAGCGCACGTCAACAGACGACGGCTGGATCAGCCCAGGATCACAGGGGGTGATCCCCAGCCGCTCGGAATCAATGGCAGCACGGATGTCTCGGTCAGACAGCAACATAGCAAGTATCCTATCTTTCCAGCGCTTGCCGACGCCCGGCAGGTGCTGGCTCACGCATGGGGTCTAGCCGCAGGTCACGATTGGCTGTGGATCATAAACGGTGGTCTGGGTATTCCGCGACACCTCAGCGCCGCCCAGGGTGCGGATCACGCGGGTATCAGACGTCGTAAAGCCGGGGATGCCGGACGTTGGGATGCAGTTGGAACCACTCACGGTCTGCTTCGGTGGATTGGTGTGCGCCCAGCGGCCGCCACTGATGGATTCCACCTCGTATTCCTTCACACCCATCAGGCGCACGGTCACGGAACCACCGCCGACGCTCGATTCAATGCGCACCGGGTGGTTGGAATTGTTGCGGAACTTCAGGTCGATCACGCCGTCGTACAGCGTGGCCTCACGCCCCGCCGGGTACCGAGAAATGTAATAACTGTGCGGGGTGTGGGCAACATCTTCCATGGCCGCAAAATAGGCCGCGTTGTACAAGGTGGTGGCGTACTGCGAAATGCCGCCGCCGACGGCGGTGTCTGCGCGGCCCTCATAAATCACGCCAGATTCCACATAGCCCTGCGCTGCGGTGCGCGAGCCGGTGGCCTGGTTGACGGAGAACGTCTCGCCCGGCGACACAATGGTGCCGTTGAGCGCATTGGAGATCACCGAAATATTCGTACCCGAGGCTGGGGAATAGCCACTGGTGGTGAACTCACCGACCACCTGATCAAAGGTAGAAGCCTCAGCATCAGCGGTGGTAAACGTCGCTGGCTGGTCCTCATAGGTGGCATCCCACTCACGGTCATCACCCAGCACGCGCTCGGCGAAACCGGCCATCGTCTGCTCCCAGTCAATGACTTCCCCGTCGACGTGCGGGGTAACCTGCCGCTGGCCACCAGACATGGACAAGCGAGCATTCTTCATCGGACGCTCAGATTCCGCCAGGCCTTCGCCCAGAATGTCCCGGGCCTTGGACTCGTCGACACGCGGCTCCAGCTGGCCTTCGTGGGCTTCAAAATGCACGAACTCGCCGACGCGCGCAGGTTCAATCGTGCCAGTAATATTCTCGCGGCCGTGCACCTTCAGCGGGCCGGAGACAGCCTTGGCAGCAAGGCCTTCGGCGATCGCATCCACCTGATCCTGGTTAATCACCGGCTCGATCTCACTCGGCTCTACCGCAATGCCTTCCGGATCCAACCAGGAGCTAGTGACCTCTTCTTGCAGCTGCGCGCGGTCAACTTCCTGGCCCGGTACGGCATCACGTGGTTCCACGTTGCCGGCTTCCAGGAACACCGCGCCATCTTCGGGGTCCCGGTGCAGCTCGCCGAGCATGCGGTCCAGCTCCGGGTTCAACGCGGCCGGGTCCTCGGCGGTTTGCACGTCGACTTCCTTCGTCGAACGGAAGAAGCTGGCCAGACGCACAAATGGGTTCATCGACTCATCGGGAATAGCGGCAATCGTGCCTTCCAAATCCAGACGCAGCCCCGCCTGCGCTGGTACGAATTCCGTGGTTTTTTCGCCCGCGGCAACGCGCACGGGTTCGTTTTCTGCCTCGCGGAGTTCGTCGTCAAGCTTGGCCAGAGCATCCTCGCGCTCCAGGGAGGAAATATCGACGCCACCCACGGACGTCGCACGCGGGATCTTGCCCTGATTCGTGGAGACATCAATGGCGTAGGCAATGCCAGCAATGACGAAAAGCCCGACGAAGACGCCGAGCACAATCGCCACACCTTTGAAACTTCTCGATTTCGCCGAATTCACGCTTTACAGATTAACCGCTCACCCACCTGCTTACTAGTTAGGATGTGCGCAGTACCCTTGCCGACGCCTTCCACATACTCTTGCCCCATACTCTTGCCGACGCCTCCCCACATCCGCGCGCAACGCTATTAGGATAGAAAGCTATGAGTTCCGATTCCCGCGAACAGACCATGCTGATTGCCTACGACGGCTCCGAAAACGCCGACCGCGCACTCGAATACGCTGCCAAGTTGTTGAAACCCGGCACCGTGCAAATCTTGACTGCGTGGGAGCCGATCGCCCGCCAGCAAGCCCGCGCTGCCTCGCGCACGGGAATGCACCAGGCGACGATGACCTCCGATAATCTGGAGGACGATCCCGCCTACGCCGAAGCCGTGCAGGTGTGCCGCCAGGGT
Organism: Corynebacterium sp. LaCa_70; assembly: GCF_058182015.1. Taxonomy (NCBI): domain Bacteria; kingdom Bacillati; phylum Actinomycetota; class Actinomycetes; order Mycobacteriales; family Corynebacteriaceae; genus Corynebacterium; species Corynebacterium sp. LaCa_70. Next base: position 260,328 of record NZ_CP190914.1, on the reverse strand, counting down.
ATTGCTGCCGCCGAGAAACTCGGCATGTACGGCAAAGCGCACCTGGTGGAATCAGCCACGACCATCGCCTCCGCCATCGTGGATGCGGCGCAAGAACTCGACGTCGACGTCATTATCACCGGCACCCGCGCATTGACGGGCTTCCGCGCGCTGTGGTCGCAGTCAACGGCGGAAACGATCGTGAAAAACGCCGGGGTTCCGGTGCTGGTCGTGCCACCGGAAAACGAGGACGACGATCCGGAATACTTCACCAGGGACGACTAAATTAAGGGATAATTCATCCCCAGGATTAAGGACAATTATTTATGGCCGCTGATTCTTCTCGCTCGCTCAACCGGCAGTCGCTGAACCGCCGCAGCCTGGGCCCGGCTCTGGGCAGCGCTGTCGTCGGCGTCGCGCTGGGCGTCGTCGCGATTTTGGGCATCGCGCAGTTTTCCGGCCAAGACACCATCTCTGGTACCACCCCGCCGGATGATGCTTTGTTAGGTGGTGCCGAATACGGCTCACGTGAGTAGGCCTACCGTGCGCACCCGCCTGCGCATTCGCGCCCACACCACTCACCCACTTAGCACCCACGCCATAGTGTGGCTGGTGTTGGCCGCCGCGATGTTTGCCCAGCCTGTCGGGCTTATCGCCGCGGATACTAAACACGATCTCACGGCCGATCCCGCCGGTTTCCTCGCCGCGGCCACCCACGCCTGGACGGATGTCTTCCCGCTGGGGCAGCTGCAAAATCAGGCCTATGGCTACCTGTTCCCGCAAGGCCTGTTTTTCCTGCTTGCCGACGCCATCCCGGACTGGTTACTTCCCGCCTGGATGGCGCAGCGACTGTGGTGGACCATCATCGCCGGGGTTGGTTTTTCCGGTTTTTATCGGCTCTGCCAGTGCGTCGTTCCTGGTTCTGGCCGCTCCACCACGGCGTCGGCAAGCATCCGTGCTTTTCACATCATCGCTGCGCTGCTGTTTGCACTGTCCCCGCGCACACTCACCACACTGACCGCGATTTCTTCCGAGACCTGGCCGGTCATGCTCGCCCCCTGGGTGCTGGTGCCGCTATTGCGTGGAGACAAAATCACGGGCCGGGATATCGCCGCGGCCACCATCCCCATCGCGCTGATGGGTGCGGTCAACGCCACCGCAACACTAGCTGCCTGCATCCCGGCTGGCCTGGTGATTCTGTGGCGTCGGCAAGGGTGGTTGCTGATCCCTGCAGCCATCGCGGTCAGCGCCTGGTGGATCGGCCCGCTGCTGGTGCTGGGCAAATACTCCCCGCCATTTACGGATTTCATCGAGTCATCCTACGTGACCACGCGCTGGCTGAACCTGCTGGAAATCCTGCGCGGAACCACCCACTGGACGCCGTTTGCCGATACCGAGCGCGAGGCCGGTTATCTGCTGGTTTCCCAGCCGGTGTTTGTGCTGGCCACCGTCGCTATTGCTGCCTGTGGACTAGCCGGGTTGGCACTGAGCACGCAGAGCACCGCGGATTCTCGCGCTCGCCTGCGCTTCCACGGGCTGTGGCTGGTGATGCTGCTGGTCGGCATTGCCGTCCTAGCCGCGCCTTACGGGCAGTTGCTTGACGACGTCCTCGCCCCGCTGCGTAACCTGCACAAATTCGACCCCCTGGTGCGCATCCCGCTGCTGCTCGGCGTGGCGAACCTGGGCGCTGTACTAGAGGTTCCGCGCCTCAGGCATCCGTTGACCCGGCGCGCGGCCGCAGGCCTGGGCGTGGCGGTGATCGCGCTGATCGCGGTGGCACCGGTGTGGTCCGGGCGGTTGCTGCCGACGGGCGCGTACCGCGAGGTGCCGGATTACTGGCAGCAGGCCGCGGATTTTCTCAACGACAACGTCGACACGCGTACCCTGCTGGTTCCAGAAACCTCGTTCGCCAGGCAGGAATGGGGATGGACCCGCGATGAGCCCGCCCAGCCGTTGTTGGATATGCCTTGGGCCGTACGCGATGCCGTGCCGCTGCTGCCGCCGGAGGCGATCCGCGGGCTGGATGGGGTGATGTCCACGCTCGATCACTCGGTGGATCCGTTGTTGCGTTTGGGCATCGGTGCGGTGCTGGTGCGCCATGACCTGGATTCTTCCGCCCAGAGGGAGCGTGCCGACGAGCTTGCCGACGCCTTAGACCGCGCTGCCGAAAACAGCCCCGCAAGTTCTGCTGTGCAGCGCCATGATTTCGGCGACCCAGATTCTGGTGGGGTTTCCGTCTTTGTCCTGGATGCGCAGAGGGATATGCACATCGCGCATGATCCGGTCACGGTGGCTGGTGGCGGTGAGGCGCTGGCTGTGTTGGATGCTATCGATGGCCCGGCTCCGCGCCGGTTGGTGGACCATGCGGATGCGGGGGCGGAAAGACCTGGCGCCGAAACCGGTGCCGAAGAACCTGACGCCGAGATCGTCACCGATACCCCGCTGCTGGTCGATCGCAATTTCGGCACCCTGCAGGGGTCGGTCTCTGGCCCACTGGCCAGCCCGGATGAGGCCACCACGAAACACCCGAGTGTGGATTACCCGAGCGTCGCCACGCCGCTGCCGGTGCGTACCGGCGGTAATGTGCAACTGCAGGCCTCGTCGTCGGCCGCAGATGCCACCGCTTTTGGGGGCGCGGATCCGGCGCGTTCGATCAACGCGGCGGTCGATGGCACAGACCAAGCCTGGTGGCCAGCCCCGGGTGATCCCGGAACGTTGCAGCTCCGCAGCACCGACGGCACAGTCCACGCGCCGGAATTACATCTGACCACCACGGAGGATGCACGCCTGCGGGTACTGGGTTTTGCTGATGCGGACGCTGACGCTGATGTGGGTGCTGATGACGCTGTAAATGCTAACGCAGCTCCCAGCGACGAGCCGATCCACACCATCACCGTGGAAACTGCAGCCGGCGAAGATACCCGCGTTGCTTTCCCGGATGATCTCCGTGCCAGCCGCATAGAAGTCCAGCTCAATCCGGAAACCCGCACCGGGGTCTCCGATATCCACCTGGCTGGCCATGAGTTGTCGCGCCTGGTGCACGTCCCAGCTACCGCGAATGCTCGGCAGTTCGTCTTCCAGCGCCTGGCGGTGGATACGGGTGTTGTGCAGCGCAGTTTCGAGGTTCCGCGCACAATGCAGCTGGAGATCCGTACCGACGATGAGCAGCCGGTCACCATCGACGGCACGGAATATTCTGCAGGTGAGACGGTGGAACTATCCGGCACGCACACCATATCTACTGCGGCCGCGTGGGTCAGCCTGCGCGAGCCTGGCTTTGCCCCGACTGCGCATTATGAGCCTGTCGATGGCCGCACGGTGCCGGGTGCTGCAGACGCTGAAGATGCTGCAGGCGAGGGCCGCCTGCTCGTCACCGGACGCGCGTTCAATGAGGGCTTACGCGGCGAGCTTGTCGACGCCTCAGGCACCGTCACCGAGTTGCAACCTACCAGCATTGATGCCGCTACCCAGGCGTTTGTGCTGCCCGCAGGCGCATCCGGCGAGTTTCGCATGAGTTTTGCCGGTGAGGCTGCGTACCGCACGTCCTTATTTGTGGGTGCGGGGGTATCGTTGGTGACCTTAGCCGCGCTGCTGTTGTTCCCACTCGCGCGTCCGACGGCCAACACCCAATTCACAGCAGCACGACGTCGGCACGCGCGAGGCTTGCTAGCCACAGAACCCACACTGCCTGCCTGGGCATTCCCGGTGGCCGCCGTTGCGGTCTCGGGTGCGGTGGTGGGCCCAGCAGGGGCGGTCTCAGCAGCTGCGGCGTGGGCGATCACGCGCTGGACGACGATCCGACCGGTGGTTTTAGCACCAGCGTTGCTAGGGATTTGCGGGCTGTGGTTGGCGCGCGCACCGTGGCCGGATGCGCATTATGCCGGTGATAGTTTGCTCGCGGCGTGTTTGGCTGCCGGTGCGGTGGCCTGCCTGAGCCAAAGCCGGGCTGGCTCTTCTACCAAGGTGTAGCTGATAGCCGCGACCGCTACAGAAAGCCCCAGGGTAAGTGCCAGAATGATGACAAAACCGCCGCTGAACATCTCGATTCCTGCCAGCGGGAAGGCGATGGACAGCACCGCCACATGCCACAGGAACAGCGAATAAGACCAGCGCCCCACAGCTTGCACCGGCTGGCTCAGCAGCAGGCCAGACTGGGTAGGCCGCAGCGCATAAGGCACCACGATGCACGCCGCGAAGACAGTACCCAGACTGATGCGGATGGCGAATTCCAGGGGGCTCGGATGCGTAAGGCCACGCGGGCTGATAGCTTCCCAACTGGCCAGGAATAAACAAGCAGTGGCTAGCCCCCAAAACAGCGGTTTCATGCCCAGGATGCGTCGTACCACACCTGGGCGCTTGGCGACGCCCGCCGATTCCGCCTCGGCAGCCAGCATACCGACGACGAACCACAGAGTATAAGCCGGTGGCCAAATCTGCCGGTTCACACTCGCCGCCCAACTAGCGCCGTCGCTACCGTCGAAACCGGCCACAAACGGCAAAAAAGCCCAACCCAAACTCGCGATCCCCACCACACACAGCGCGAGTACTCGTGTGCGGGCCTGCCAGCGCAAAAGCACCCAGGCGATCAGTGGCAGAGTAAAATAAAAAGCGAACTCCACGCACAGCGACCACAAATGTGTCAGGCCTGGTGCCAACCCATCGGGAATATAGATCTGAGTGGCGGTCAGGTTAGCGAGTAGTTGTTGCCAGCCCATGGTGCTAGCCGCTGGCAGCGCCAACGCCACCACCGCGACGCAAACGAGGTAAGCGGGTAATACGCGCGCGGCGCGCTTGCGTAAAAAACCGGGGCCGATCGGCCTACGCCACAGCAAAAATGCGGAGAGCGCAAAAAACACAGCCACGAAATAATCAAAACGTTCCAGCACCACTGGCCCAGAAGCAGTCTGAAAATGCACGTGAGTGATCAACACCCCAACAGCTGCAAGCGCACGAATACCTTCTAGGCAGTCAATGCGCTGCGGAACCGATGCGGAGACACTGGTGGCGACCATGCGCTCAGGCTAGCAGTATTGATCGAACACGAGTGGAGCTCCGCATTGGGTGACGCCGTGCTCGGTATAACTCGTGAATTCTTTACTTCCCTGGTACTCAGTTTCCACAAAATTAATGTAGTTACAGTTTGTTACCCCAGTGGACATCTTTTTTAATTCATAAATGATACATCCAAGCTTGATGTCCAGCACAATCTGCTCATCCACGATAACCTGTTCATTGTAAATAGAATTTCTTGTTTCGGTAAGCTTGATCCTTACAAAACGATCCACCAAAATCTCAAGCTGTCTTCCATCACTGTCCGGATCCATCGACCAAATCTGACATTTTTCGGGTGCCACACAAGTATCTAAATAGCCTGTCCCCGATAGTGGCTTCCAAATAGGATCCTCGTATTTTTCTTCTTCAGGTGTTTTCACCAATAGGCGCCATAGTCTATGTTCCATGATGTAACGGAGGCTAAAACTCTTGATGGTTAATATGTGGCGTTTTTCTTCCACGGCTAAGGGTTTGTCGTCGTCTGCACGTTGTGTATGGGGTTGCTTTGTGCTTACTATGCCATGCACCGAGTATGCAGGAAAAACAGCCCCAGCTAAAATCATTCCGAATAAGCCCGACTCCATAAAACTTACTCGTTTGGCAGTGGCACCCACATAATTCTGCAGGCGATCCCAGTAGTCACCGTTAATCACCTCATAGGAAGGATCACAAGATATTTCGGACTCAATGGGTCTAGTTTTATGCATAGTGAGAACATCTGTTGAACTAATTAATTCTGAATTAACCGGAATGCTCAATTTTTTATTCGGCATAAAATTCTCCAAATGGCCCGTATGGACGGTCATGTTCTGGAATCGCAAAGCGTTGCACTTTCCACACCCTCGCTAAATTATGCTGATTAGCGCCGAACTCCGTAAATGCAATTTCGCTCGCAGTAAACTCCCACGAAGAATCGATTGCCGCAGCATAATGCAGATAACTACACAAATAGCCCTCGCTAGGAAAATTGAACTCCATAGCAGCAAGCAAGAAACACCTAGGAACCACACTGATAAATAAAGCTTGTCCAACGAGATTATTATTATCGTCCACAAAGCTCACCAAAAGGTCTTCGGAGTTCGATACGAATCTTCCCGGTTTACAGTAATCCGCGGGTTTACCCCAGATAGGAAGACGATTGAAAATTACATGGCTTTCTGGCCGCAGCCAATAATTCGGCAAAACCTCTGGGTTAGCATCAAATTCTTGGTCTAATTCCCAAAAATTTACTTCTCCAGGGGGTTGTCTCGTGATCTTTCTAAAGAAGGCGTACGTCGGATTAGCATGTATTCTCCATTCTTCCTTTTGGCTCTCCCCAATCAGTGTCACACCGTGAATATCCATACGAGGTGAATAAATTCCGGAAAGTAGCTTTTTTAACAGTCGCCCTTCAACTTCCTCTATGCCAGAAGCTACAACTACTGCATCCCTGCCACGATTTTGTAACGATTGCTGCCAAAACTCTGAAGTTATTGCGAACATGTTTACCTATCTTATTTCTACTACAAAGTTTTATTTACGTCCCTATTTTTAATTAGGGAAATCTACATAAATCTCCTGTGCTTCTTTTACTTATTTCTCGATACTCAGGGCAATTAAACCTGCCTGGGGAAAAATTTAATTTGACCGGAATTGAGTAGATACGTCGTGATGGCACTGTCAATTCCACCTGCGAAATTTGAACATGGAAATCTCCACCCGGAAATGTCCTTGGGAAGACTCTAAACACTGCAGAACGGTTTTTTGTATCCCGGAGGAAATATCTCGATCTACTCTGATAAGTTGAAACAGCAGTTACGCTGTCACCATCTTCTGGGTCGTTCATCTGTTTATCAGAATCATCTAGAACCTCATAATTCATCACCAATTCAGCATTCTGATCGACACTATTTATAAGTCTCGCCTTGACGGTATGATTCGTTCGGTTATCAAGGCGATTGCTTACCTCATATTTCAGCTCTTCACTCCAGAGTTGACTAAATCGATTGGCTTGTCCATAACAAATGGTACCTCTTCTAGCAACTTCTATATGTCTTTGCTTGACTACGGGTTTTTCATACCGGGCATCTCTACATCGCACAGCTCGCTGTCTCTGAAACTGTTTCGCTATTATGTCCTCATAGGCTTCATTGAGAATTTGGAGAACGTCGGATGGATCCTCGATGATACCCCGATTCTCTTTGGCAACAGTCTCAGTCTCACCGCAGGAGAAAATAAATGAGCCGAAATAAAGGTTTGTCAGTGCATTGTATAAGGAATTTCGATAACAATCGAATTCATCTTGCGTGTCCTTAATCGGTACGCTGATTTTACCTCCGCTAAACGCTTGTATCTTCCAACCATTCTCGATTCTTGGTGCTGAAATCGGATATCCGTAACGCGACGATTCGGCACCAGCATTTCGCCACAATAGATTTGTTAGGTCAGTAACTTCCCATGCTCCAGTGTCTGGATGCCAATAGATCGCACCATATTCAAAGAGGGAAAACCGACCAACACCGTCACTAGTTGGAGTCTCATCAGCAATTGGAAAGCCCAGTGAGCCCGTAGTACCACCTAGCTCACTCCATTTTTCCAGTATTTTCCCCCTGACACTCGCGACCCGGTAGTTCATTGGCGCTTTTGTAATAGGGGTCCGATAAATACGGCCTCCTTCGAACTGCTGATACCACCCATGCCGGAGTTCGGCATCGATCACTGTGGTTCCATTTACGGGAATTTCAGGCCCCACAGGATACCCTAACCACCCTGCCTCCCACCCGTGCTTCGCCCAAACTCCAAACGTATGAGTTGCTATTGCATGAGCCCCATGCTCAGGCGACCAATAAACCCAACCATTTACAAATTTTTGTCGATACCCTCGACGATCAGGATTTAGTTGCTCCGGTTCAACTGGCGACAACAACCAGCTGAAAGACCCCCCCCCCCCCCCCAATGCGGGTATACTCTTGTAAAATTCCTCCACACACCTGGTGAGGCGAAGGCCAAAATGTTCTACAATGCGCAGCGGATCGAGTTTGCTGATTTAATTCATCTGCAATAATCAACTCAGCGGAGTCCGCTTCCGCCTTATCTACCCACCTTGGCAAGTCAACCTGGTCAGACCACATATCACCCTCAATAATTTCTTTCATTGGGGGTTGTTGATGAATTACAGGTGCCGCAGCTTCTCGAAACTCGACTATTTCAGCATCAGCAATGCCGCCAACCCCATCAATGTTCAGAGATATTCCTTCCTCGACCTCGATTTCATCTGTCGTCGTAACAAGCGTTTTTTGATAATTCTGTTCCACAACGTTTTGTTCCACAAGATAATCTTCAGATGCAAAGCTAATCTCTTGTGGGGATTTATTCACCGCACTTGCTACCGGGACAGAAAGAAAACCTAGTACTGTAGGTAAAACAAGAAACCCTACAAGACTTTTCCGTGATCGACGCCACATTATATTTTTCATAAGAGAATCCTAACGGAATTAGCAGTGAAAGTCTATAGTTTTGCTAATAATTTTCAGGGTGCTGATTTCTGGGCTTCCGCTTAGTCTGCCCCTCAGCCCTCAGAAGTTAACGTCGCAGGTATACTGCTAGCACTATGTTCCGTCGTGTCACGTTAACGGTGGCCGCTGCTGCTCTCTCACTAGTGGTTGGCGCCGCCGCTCCGCCGCTGGTGATGGCCTTCCACGATTCCTGGCCAGAAGGCACCACGGTGCACACGCGCACAGAAGACGCGGAAACCCAGCTGCTAGACACGGCGGAATTTGCTGCGGCAGCCAGCAGCGCCGGGGCTGGCAAGCCGCTTCCCCGCCCCGACGATTGCCCGGAAGCAACACCAACTTTTTCGTGTTATATCAACACCACTACCACGCACATCGACAGTGAAATCACGCTGCTGCGCACCACGCAGGATGCGGAAGATCCGGCACGTCGTTCCGAAATTACTGCACGCCACACGCTGCTTGCCGACGACGGCACAGGCTCATCCACAAGCGACGACGCCACCACCGCGCGCGCTCTCGGTCATGCGGATAACGACGTGACCATCAACCGCGAATCCGCCATCGGCATCCCAGACCCTACCTCGCGCGTGCGGTTTTATGATGACGGTAGAACCGACAACACAGACACCCCCGTCGTCGACACGGGTTTGTTCGCGCGTCCGGGGATCTATTATGCCTTCGAACCGGATACGCAGAAGCGTTCCTATAATTTCTTTGATCTTTTCACCCAAGAACCACTGCCCATCGACTTCGCCGACACCATCGAGCAGGGCCAGGGTGAAGAAGGTGCTGAAGATGGTGCTGCCACCGCGGAGTTTTACGAATACCGCCACACCATTACGGCCCACCCGCTGCACAATTCCTTGCTGCGCGCGTATTCGCAGCCGCAGGATTTGCTCAGCCCGCCCACCCCGGTCTCTGCACTGTCACCGAAAATCCTCGACGAGCCAGCCACGCAGCTTTTCGACGCCATGGAGATCACCGGCCCCGCCACAGATTTTTATACCGCCGGCGAGCTTGCCGACGAGCGCGTCACCGGCGATCTTTCCGCCGCGGATACCGTGACCATGCGCCCCTTTTATTCTGTGGACCGCTTGGTGTGGGTAGAACCGATCACTGGGCAGATCGTGAACCGCGATGAGCACTACGAGGTTTTTCTCGCTGCCGATGGCACCCCGGCGCAGCCAGCCCCGGAGCGCACCGTGTTGTCCACGCACGCGAAATATGATTCCGCCTCCCGCGAGGAAGCACAAAACCTGGCCAGCAAGACAGTGCGAGTGGTGGAACGTTGGGAGGCCATTGGTTTTCTGACCACTGCCCTCGGCATCGCCTTGTTGGCAGCTGCGGTGTGGATGATCTGGCGGCACCGGCACAGCCAGAAGCGCGTCCACGCTAACCACCCCGACACCAACCCCAGCGCCAGCTAGCACATGAACGCACGCCTGCTGATCCTCGGGTTGTGGGCCAGCCTGCTGGTTGGCGCTCTCACCTGGCCATTTTTCGCAGCTGGCGAACTAGCCTGGCGGGATATGCTCGTGCTGGATTCACCAGCTCTGTCGCCCTCGGCCTTTGGTTTTGGGGATCTGCCCGCGCGCAATGCCCCACAAGATGGCGTGCTGGCGATCCTCGGGGTGTTGTTTCCGGCCTCGTGGATAGTTCGGGTCTTGCTGATCGGTGGCGCGGCGGCCGCTGCGTATGCCGGGGCGCTATTGGCACACGAGCGTTCTGCCTCACTGCCCGCACAGCTGACGGCAATGACCATCGCGGTGGCCAACCCGTTCGTCGTCGAGCGCTTATTGCAAGGCCAGTGGTCGTTGGTGCTGGCAGCCTGGCTGCTGCCGGTCATCGTCGCCCTGCGTACCCATCTGGTCTGGGTGTTGGTGGCGGTACTGCTGTCCTCACTCACGCCCACCGGCGCATTGTTTGCCACGCTCACTGCGTTGTTCGTCGTGCGTGGCTGGCATTCGCGTGTACTCACGCTGGTGGTTGTGGGCTTGGCCAGCCTGCCGTGGCTGGTGCCATCGTTGCAGGATATCCCGCATGCGGCCACGAGTAGTTATTTTGCCTTTGGCCCGCGGGCAGAAACCTACGTCGGCACGCTAGGTTCGCTACTGGGCTTGGGGGGAATATGGAATGGGCAGGCGGTTCCGGCGTCGAGGTCGGCAGGGTTTGCGATTTTCGGGGTGGTGTTGTTTGCCGTGCTGTGGCTGGGCCGTCGCGCGGTGCCGCGTGCGGTGCTGGCGTTGGCGGTGTTAGGTCTCGGGGGCGCGTTGGTGGGCTGGCTGGCCCCGGAGCTGTTGTCTGCGGTTGATCCGGGCGTGTTGCGGGATTCGCAGAAGCTGGTGATGTTGGCAATTCCGGCGTATTGCTGCGCTGCCGCTGGCGTACCACGATTGTGGGCATATCTGACTCTCTTGTGTGCTGTGCTGCAGGTCATCGATGCTCCCGCGGAGGTCTCGGTGCTGGCCCCGCGGGAGGTCACCGCCGGGTTGGATCAAGATTTATTGCAGCGTGCCGACGGCCGCACGGTGTTTTTGCCGGATGCCCCGACGGTGGTTTCTGCGCCGGGTTGGGTGAGCATCAACCCATATACGAAGGCCTTGCCGGTGGTCTATTCCGGAGAGCTGGAGGTCGACGGCGCGCTCGTCGACAAGCCATCGCGACGCTATATCCTGGCACAACAGGCGTGGGAGGCTGGCGATCACGAGCGCCTGCGCAGCTTGGGCATTGGTGTGGTCTATGCCGACGGTGTGATCACGGAAACGGGTGCTGGGCCAGAACCGGTGCCGTGGGGGTGGCATGCCGGTTGGTTTGCCGCCTGGTTGCTGGTGTTGTGGTGGCAGCTGCGAAGCCGCTCAGCACGGAAAACGCGCGAGGCGAGTAAAGCTTACAAGGCGCAGAAAACTCGCAGGTGAAAGCGCTGAAGTTGCCTGAATTCTTCCCGGTTTTGCGTTCCAGCAATCTACTGTTAGACTTAGTTCTCGCTGGAGGATTCGACTAGCGGCCTATGTCACACGCCTGGAACGCGTGCGGGTTTCACGACCCTCGTGGGTTCAAATCCCACATCCTCCGCCAATATTAAATCTCGAGACATCGTTCCCAGAGCGGTGCCTCGAGATTTCTCTTTTCCACACCACAGCCCGGGCCTCAACGACGGGGTTAAACGACAAAAGTGTGTTTTTACGGCGTGTCGCCAATTCCCTAGATCTGGCCTTTCCGGATACCGATTGAATGTGTGTATTCAACATCGATACCCTGGTCGTAGAGGGCTGGCTGACCAGGTAGCTGGTTGGTGTGGTTTTCTTTGAGGATCAAGGCATTGACTTTGGCGAGTTGGTCTTGACCCCAGTTGCACTGCCTGGCGATCTCTAGTGGGTCGTCAGGTAGTTCTGTTTTGAGATATAGCCACCAATCGATCATGCGGCGTTTTTTGAATAGTGCTTTACTTTCTCGTGGGAACTCTAAATTTTCCGCCCCCTCCGATAAGTGAAATGGCTACAAACGCCAGGCAGAGAACCAGCTGCGGGGCAGCCACAAAAGCCAACACGGAGCGGAAGGAAGTAGCCTCGAAAGAATTGGCTACCGCCGCATACACAGCACCTGACATCATCTGAATGAAGAAAAACAGCCCCGTGGAGACTCCCGGCAAAGGAAGCGGTAAAGCGAGTTGCCCATTTTGGCTATACGGGATAGTCGCCCCCACCCCAATGAATTGGGTACACAAGATTGCAATCACGACCCACGCAGGAAGTAGCGGAGCGACCAAGCCCACCAAGAGAACCGCCAAGGCGACCAGACCGGAAACCATGATCGACGTATGTGCAAATTTGGTCGGGTTGGCGGTGTGCTTTATCAAATAACTTCCAAACCAATACCCTACTGCAGGCCATAGCATCAACACTCCATAGGAGATTCCCGTAATCCCATAGTTGGTTTCGAAGAAACCTGGAGATAGAGCCAAAAAGCCAAAATAGCTCATCCACACCAGGGCGAGCGCTGCCGAATACCATAAATACGAAAGGTTTGAGAGCGAAGCTCCGATGGACGATAGGGTCGAAGCCAAGGAAGGTAAAGAGGGCTCGTCGGCTTTCGCCGAACCCAAAAACCCGAGGCACAACAAGGACAGGGTAATCCCCAGGACGGCTAGCACCACAAAAATGGCTCGCCAAGGAAAAAAGAGGGAGGCCACTCCCCCTAGAAGGGGAGCTAGAGCAGGAGTGAGCGAAATTACCATAGTCAGGTTAGCTAAAGGTGCAATTCTGAACGCTGGATCAATACGTCTACGAATAATTAGACGGCAAAGAACAGTCGCCGATGTCCCTCCCAGGGCTTGAAGGAATCGCCCTGCAGACAGCGGGAAGATGGACTGGGAGAACGCACAGAGTATCGAACCAATACTGAACACAATTAATCCGAAAGCTTGAAGCTTGACCGCGTCGTATTTTTCGGCCAAAAACCCGCCCACAAACATACTGAGCGCATATCCGGCCATGTATATCGTCGTTGTCCATTGGAGCTGTGCCACATTGACGTTCAAGTCCGAGGCCATACGAGCGAACGACGGGGTGATTACGCTTAACCCCAATTGCGGAGCCATAACCACTAGCAAGAGAGTAATCATAGCCCCGGAGGAAAATTTCTTAGAGAAACTGCTATTTCCGTTAGACACGGGAAGCCCCCTTGCCTGCAGCAAGGGCGCACGCGATGCTTTGCGCGCGATTCCGAATCTTTGTCATAGCGCTAAGGTTACCCTCGTTTAGTGGACACCCTATTAGTACGGACCTTGTGTCCGTAGGAGAGGATGTTCATTGTGAGTTCGTCAAGGAAAAAATACACCCCGGAATACCGGCAGGAAGCTGCCAGGCTGGTCATCGAATCGGGACGCCCAATCGCTCATGCAGCTCAAAGAGGTCGGTGTAGCCGAAGGCCTTGTGGGCAGATGGGTCAAGCTTGAACGAGAACGTCAAGGTTTTGCTGATGGCCGCAGTGATGCCGATATTCGAGCCGAAAACGCTCGTCTGCGTCGCGAGTTAGCTGAGGCCAAGATGGATAATGAGTTCTTGTCACAAGCCACCGCCTTCTTCGTGGCGTCGCAACGCGATCGGAAAAATTTGAGCTAATACAACCAGAGCAAGGCGAACTACAGCATAAAACGAATGAGCAGGTTATTAGAGGTTTCTCGCTCTGGGTACTATAAATGGGTGCAGGTTCAAGCCAGCCGACTGCGCGGCGATGATAGCCGTCAGAGATTCCTCGACCAGTTGGACAAGCGTATTCATGACATCTGGGAGGATTCTGACGAAGTCTACGGTGCCCCACGGATTACTGCAGAACTCGCTGAGGATGGGGTCTATGTGAATCGCAAAACCGTGGCCAAACGCATGCGGATGATGGGTATTGAGGGCATTTCACCGAGGGCGTTTGTTCCCGTAACGACGATTCAATCCAGGCGGAAGTCCACGCTTGCCGACCTGGTGAAAAGATTATTTGATCAAGGGCAGCTCAACCGGGTGTGGATGTCAGATATTACCTATCTACGCACCGGAGAAGGATGGCTGTACCTATGCGTTATCCGCGATGGACACTCCCGCCGAGTCCTAGGCTGGTCCATGGATAGCGTGCAGGATACTCACCTGGTTGAACGCGCATTACGCATGGCTTACACCCTGCGTGGTGATGTGCCTGAGGGGCTGGTTTTCCATGCGGATCGCGGCACTCAGTTTACGAGCGAAAAGTTGTGGCAGGTCTGTCAAGAACTAGGGATTGCACAATCGGTCGGCCGGACTGGTGTCTGCTTTGATAATGCGATGGCCGAGTCATTCTGGTCGACATTGAAGACCGAATTTTATGACCGAAAGAAATGGCAAACCCGTGATGCAGCCCGGAAGGCGGTGGCTTGTTGGATTGAGATTGTCTACAACCGGCGCCGTCGCCACTCGTCCATCGGGATGATCAGCCCCGTCGATTTCGAAGCCCAGCTCGCTGAGCAAAATGGTAATAAGAAGGCCGCTGCTTAACCACTAAGCAGCTTAACAACGTGTCCACGACTTGCGGGCATCCCCAGGTATGAGTATCGCACGTTATCGCATGGCTGCGGTAGCGTGAGGTTAAAAGTGTCTAACAAAACGTCCGCATCCCCTTTTGTCGCTTAACCCTCAACGACGGGTTATGCGAGGGATATGGGGACATGCGGGATATGCGACAAAAGTGTGCCCGGCCGGGGCCCGACCAGCGTATTGTGTCTTTTTTACAAATAGTGAACGAAAAAGGCCACTTTCAGCGGGCCTATTTGTAAAAAACGCACCAAACGCATGATCACCGGCGATGGAATGTCTTATCAGCACCGCGGCGGGGTGAGACCACCCGATTAACCTATTAACTCCGCGGTGGCGGCGCCATCCCCAGCGCAACATCCACGAAATCATCAAGTTTTTGCTGGTCTTCTCCACGCAACAAGATCGCCAACATCCGCATAAGGCCGTGGGCTATTTCTTGCTGTTCGTTTTGAGAGTACTCACTCTGCCCAGCGAGCTTTGCCCCCTCGACACCTGTACCTTCTACACCTTCCCCCTTGACACCTGCACCCTTGTGCGGGCAGAGCGCATCCACCCCGGCTTGGTAATTACCTTTGCGTAGTTGTTGGAACACGCTAATTGCTTCCAGCCAGGCGCATTCTTTGTCGACTGTTTGCGACATCGCAGGCTCCTTCCTTGCAAGCGGGATTAGTTCACGCAAATTTTGTTAGACTTCATGCTACTGAACTTAATTGTTCATTATGTCAATTTACTGATTGTCAGCAAGCCTACTACACACAGAGAAAGGATGTTGCGCATGAACAACCCAGCAACTGACAACACCCAAGCAGCCCCCACCCAAACAGCGCCCGCACAGGAAACGCCTGCCCAAGCAGCCACCACCCAAGCAGCACCCACACAGAAAACGTCGGCAAGCAAGAAAAAGCAGATCACGGTGCTGGTCGGCAGCCTGCGCGGCGGATCATTCGCGCGCAAAATCGCCACACAAGCCATCGAATTACTGCCGGAAGACTGCACCGGCACCATCGTCGAAATTGGGCACCTGCCGTTGTACAACTTCGACTACGACGACCCAGAAGTCACTGATGTGCAGACCCCAGACTCCTACACCGAATTCCGTGAGACCATCAAGGCCTCCGACGGCATCTTGTTCGTGACCTCCGAAAACAACCGCACTATCCCGGCGTGCCTGAAAAACGCCATCGACATCGGCTCCAAACCAAACTCAGATGTCGCCTGGAAACACCTCCCGGCCGGTATCATCAGCCACTCCGTCGGGCGCATGGGCGGCTACAGCTCGCAGAAAAACCTGCGCCTGGCACTCTCCTACTTCGACATGCCCACCCCAGGCCAGCCAGAGGTCTTCCTGGGACAATCGCCGAGCTTGCTTGACGACGCCGGCGCGTTCAACAACGACAAAACCCGCGACTTCGTCGCTGACTACCTGCGGCGCTTCGCCGAACTCATGCGCTAGGTACGCGCCAGGGGTCTCGATACGCGCCGCGGATCTAGACTGGCAGCATGAGCCTCATACGGGATAAATCTTTGTGGCGCCAAGTACTGGTGCAAACACCTCTGCTGGTGCTGCTGTCACTCGCAGACGTTGATTTCGATCCCGGTCTTACTCCCCGGCCTCCGGGTGCGCTCACCGCAGCTATCACCGCGGTGCTCTGGGTGGGTTTGTTGTGGCAACGCCGCCGCCCGGAGCCAGCGCTGATGCTATTGGCGGCAACACTGACCGTACTGGCGGTTGCCACCAATGGGTTTTCGTTGCTGGGCTATGCGGTGGTCTGTTGGCAAGCATATTTCATCGCCGCCTACCTGCCGGTGCGCCGCAAACTCTGGGTGACGTTGCTGCTGCTCGGCGCCGTCGGCACGCTGGTGCTGTCCACGGTGCGCAGCTATTTTTTCCTACACCAGATTCTCGGGCTGGATAGCACCCTTGGCCTGCAACAGTTTTTCGTTTTGTATTCCGCGCTCATCTTCATCACCCTCCTTTCCATCGCGCTGTGTTGGCAGTTGGGGCTGCGTAGCCGCCGTCGACGCCTGCGCTTAGAAGAACTCCACGCCCGCGCGGAACTCGCCGCAGTCACCGAGCGCACCCGCATCGCCCGCGAGATGCACGATATCGTCGCCCACTCGCTCACCGCG
This sequence comes from Corynebacterium sp. LaCa_70, assembly GCF_058182015.1. Classification (NCBI taxonomy): domain Bacteria; kingdom Bacillati; phylum Actinomycetota; class Actinomycetes; order Mycobacteriales; family Corynebacteriaceae; genus Corynebacterium; species Corynebacterium sp. LaCa_70. Next base: position 243,617 of record NZ_CP190914.1, on the reverse strand, counting down.
GTTATCGCGCAGGCCGACGGCGGGCGCTACGCCGCGCGCCATAACCCCGAGGCCGCGCTGCAGGCTTTAACCACCATTTCGCACACCGGCCGGGACGCGTTGACGCAAATGCGCCAGTTGCTCAGTGTTTTGCGTGACGACGACACCCGCGAGACGTCCTCGTCGCCGGGTCTGGAACGCATCGAAGAATTGTTGCACGAGGCCCGGCGCGGCGGCGTACATATCAACTCGCACGAGACCGGCACCCGTCGGCAGTTGGACCCGGCCCGTGGATTGACGGTGTATCGCATCGTACAGGAGGCACTGACCAACATCATGAAACATGCCGGACCCACCGACGCGCGCCTGGAAGTCGACTGGTCTGCGGCTTCGTCGGTACGCGTGAGCGTCGACAATGCTCCAGGAACCGGTGTGTATGAGTCCGCGGATCCTACCGGTCGTGGTTTGCAGGGCATGCGTGAGCGCGCCCGCATCCATGGCGGCACCGCGCGCTGGGGCAACTCGCAGTATTATGAAGGCGGTTTCAACGTCACGGTGGAGATTCCAACATGAGCGGCCAAAGGATGAACATGGACACGACGCGCCCAATCACGGTCGGGCTTGCCGACGATCAGCCGCTGGTGCGCACCGGTTTTGCCATGGTGCTGGAGTCGCAGGACGACATCACGGTGGCCTGGCAAGCCGACAACGGCACGGTGGCTATTAACCAGGCAGCGAATGATCCGGTGGACGTGGTTCTGATGGATATTCAAATGCCGGACACCGATGGCATCACCGCAACCCGTGAAATTTTAAAAATTCACCCGGATACGCGCATCATCGTCTTGACGACGTTTGAAAACGACGATTATATTGTCGGCGCAATCGAAGCCGGTGCCAGCGGATACCTGCTCAAAGACAGCGAACCGGAAGATCTGCTGCAGGCAGTGCGTACCGTGGATGAATCCACCGCGATCATCTCTCCGAAAGCCACCGCCCGCCTGTTGCGCAGCATGCGCTCTGGCAACACCGGGGGCGCGGCCAACGCAGCCAGTGTGGGAGGCGCAGCCAACGCAGCCAGCATGGGCGTCGACAAGCAGCACCGCTCCAGCGACAACGCCGCAACAGAACCGCTTACCCCGCGCGAGACAGAAATCTTGCAGTTGATGGCCCGCGGGCTGTCGAACCAGGAAATTTCGCAGGAGCTATTCGTCTCCATGCCGACGGTGAAAACGCACGTCACCCACATTTTGCGGAAAACCAACTCGCGCGACCGGGTGCAAGCGGTGCTCTATGCCGTGCATCATGGGCTGGGTTAGGCTGGCCGCCCTGGAGGCCGCCCCTGGGTGCCTGGACCGCACGCACCGCACTGCCCCACAAAACACAACCTCATACTGCGGTATGAGGCACAAATTTCCACCCGCAGCACTATATACACCGCCGTCGCCTGCTGCCATACTGGTGGCATGATCACAGTTAAACAACTAACCAAAAAGTATGGCGCGAAAACCGCCATCAAAGATTTGACGTTCCAGGTCCCCGACGGGGCGGTCACGGGATTTTTGGGCCCCAACGGTTCCGGCAAGTCGACGTCTATGCGCTGCATCCTCGGGTTGGATAAGCCCAGCAGCGGGCAGGCCTTTGTGGATGGCACGGAATTTTCCCGGGTGCGCAACAAACCCGCGCAGGTCGGCGCTTTGCTGGAAGCCACCTGGTTTAACCCGGGCCGCAGCGGGCGCGCGCACCTGCGGGTGCTGGCCTACGGCGCGGGAATCTCTGCTGCCCGTGTCGACGAATGCCTGGAACTCGTGGGCCTTTCCGATGCCGCAAACAAAAAGATCGGTGGATACTCGCTGGGCATGAAACAACGCCTCGGTTTGGCCGGCGCGTTATTGGGTGATCCAAAGCACCTGATCCTCGACGAGCCAGTCAACGGCCTGGACCCAGAAGGGGTGAGCTGGATGCGGCACACCATCCGCCACTTGGCTAGTGAAGGCCGCGCGGTGCTGGTTTCCTCGCACTTGCTTTCCGAGATGGAGCAGACCGCCGACCGCCTAGTGGTGATTGGTCGCGGTGAAATGATCGGCGAATACAGCATGGAGGAATTCCTGCGCGGCGGCACCAAAGTGGTGGTGGAAGCTGGTGGCGACGACGTCGACAAGCTCACGCAGCGTTTGCAATCAGCCGGGTTGGACGTGTCGACGCGGGATGCTGGCGTGTTGGCGCTGGAGGTTCCGGAAAATACGGAGGAAATTGAAATCCGCCGGCTCGTCGGCAAGCTGTCTGCCGAACACCAAATCCCAATTATTGGTCTGCGCACCGAATCGCAGAATCTGGAGCAGCGTTTCTTGACTGCTACCGCCGATGCCCAAGAATATTCCACCCGGAAAGGCGCTTAAACCATGAATGTAGTCCGCTCAGAAATTGCAAAACTAACGAGTCTGCGCAGCACGTGGGTCTACGCGATCCTGCTGGTGGGTTCGATTGCTGGACCCGTCGTGTTGATGGGGCTGTTCGCCTCGGATTCCACAACGGATTTTTATTGGAATGACCTGCTGATTGCCGGGGACCTGTTTCAGATGCTCGCGATTATCTATGCTGCGGCATCGACCTCACGCGATCTGGCGCACGGCATGCACGGGCAGGCATTTTTGACCCAACCGCAACGTTGGAACTGGTTAGCGGCAAAAATGCTGGTCACCGGGGTGTTTGTGCTGGTGTTGCTCGCGGTTTCTATCGGGATATCGCTCGTGGTCGCGCCAGTTTTTGGTTTGCACCTAGATTCCAGTGAAGCCACCAGCATCCTGTGGGCTGTGCTCATTGGTTACCCGTTGTATGCCGTGGCTGCGGTTGGTTTGGCCGCGCTGGTGCGTTCACAGATCGCGGCGGTCGGGCTACCGATCGTCTGGATGCTGATCGTTGAGCAACTGCTGGGCTCTGCCGCGATGATCTACGAATTCCTACGCCCAGTCGCCCAACTGCTGCCTAACACCACCTTTGGCTCGTTGACCACCGGTTTTGCTTTCTACGACTACATCCACACCGGCTGGGCTGGCGCCGCAGTGTTGGTTGGCTGGCTGGTCGTGCTGTGTGGGCTGGGCTTTCTCGCCAACCAGAAGCGCGATGTGAAGTAGGGGTTAGGAATTACTTACGGCGACTAAACCTTTTATGACGGTTGTCGTTGCCTAGCCCGCCGCTGCTGCACATACAGCACACCACCGAAAAACGCCCAGCACCAGTGCGCAATAAGCAATAGCAGCATTGGGGTGCCGACGATCATCCACGCGTTATGGCCGCTGGCGTTGGTCAGTTGATTCAAGCCCGAGACCACCGTTCCAACCGGGAATACGCAGGACCACCAGGTGGGGTTATATGCCATGGAATTGTGGAATACTTGCGGCCAGTGTTTCGAGGCCGCGATGAGCAGTATCGGTATTCCGATCACCATGATCCCCACACCGGATACGTAAGCAAAATGATCCCAGGGTGCGCTGCGCCCCAGCAACTGCGCCCCGGCTGTGGTCTGGCCAATCACGCCCAGGGGAATCCAATAAATGGTGGTGAAGTTCAGCGGCATTTTTAATTTCTGTCGGGCCAGGCCAATATACACCGCTACCAGCACCGGAACCGCTGTAATCAGCGGCATCAACAGCCCCACCACGCCAATGGCATGCACAAGAAACGATAGCGTGCCGTTACCACCGGTATCGGTGAGGTGCTGGGAAAGTGTTCCCGCCGGGGCTCCGGCCACCGCAGGTGCAAGCAGCGGTAACGCCCAGGTGAAGTTGGCCGCCGAATACTGTGCACTCGGCAAATAAGCCAGGTAACGGACAGCCACCACGAAAGCGAGCACAGTACCAAAAATCCAGTAGACGGTGTGCAACCACCACCAGCCAAGAACCGCGGAGGTAGCCATCGACAGCGAAAGCACCCCCATGGCGGTCATCGCCCAGGCCGGGAGGTGTTCTGCCACAAACGGTGGGTTATGGTGTCGCACAAATCCGACAATCACCCAAGCCAGCATGGCCGTCGCAACGAAATACCAGGCCACCGCCGCTGCGTGACCGACGGCGCTAGCTCCCCAGTAGGCTTCGACACCCAGTGCGAGCGCCGCCGTACCCATCACAGACGCCGCCCACCCGGGGCCAGCGGGCGGCAGGCTCAGTGCAGTGCGTTTCGGTCGCGGCGCGGGCGGTTCGTGGTGCAAGTGCGGCGTTTTAGTCACCCACCCCATTCTAGACGCGACCTACATCACAGTAAGGTCGGGGCCCAATTTTCATCAACTATTGTTTGCCCCGGTCACAGTGCTATTGTTTTGTCAATCAGATGATCAAGATAGGCAAAACTCAGCAATAAGGATCACCGTGGCGCGACCGAAAACCAGCCAGCAAGGGCGCATGCAGTCCGGGGAGCAGCTGCGCGTTCTTGCCGACGTCGCCACGCCATTTTTCGCCGCCGAGTTGCTCATGAATCTCGCGCTGACAGTCCCGCACGCGATTTTGACGCCGCTGCTGCTGGACAAAGGATTAAGCCTGTCGCAGATCCTGCTGGTGCAGGCCGGTTTTAGCATCGCGGTATTGCTTTTCGAATTCCCCTCGGGCTCCATCGCAGACATGATCAGCCGCCGCACGCTGTATTTTATTTCCCGGCTAGTGTTCTGCGCGTTCTTCCTGCTGGTGATTTTCGGGCACGGCTTTCCGTTAATGCTGCTGGCCTGGATCATTTATGGCTTGGCGACGGCCCTAGAATCCGGCACCCTGGATGCCGCGCTGATCAACAATGCGAAAAACCGGCAGGGCGCAGCAGCAAGCACGGTGGGTGGCCTAGCAGGCACGGTGGATGCGCCGGATACGCAAAGCGCCGCGGGCCCCACTGCGCCGGATCATGTTGAATCACGCATTTCCTGGTTGGTGCGCAAGGAAGGGCAAAGTGCGTACCTCGGCATGATGATCGGCAGCACCATCGGCGCGCTGCTGTATTTGTCGGTGGGCGCGAATATTTATTTCATTTCTGTTGGAGCCACGGTGATTTCCGTCGTCACGATCGCGTTGTTCTTCCGGATCCCGGAGCAGCACAAGGTGGCAACCGTCGGCGGGAGTAAAGCCGCAGCGAACGTCGGCGAGAATGAAGCCGGGGCGAGCGTCGACAAGCATGATGCTGCACGGATTGGCGGTGCGCGCAGGTTGTGGCAGGAGCTGAGATCACACGCGAGTGCGACCGTGGAGGAGATGCGGGATTCGTCGGCGTTGCGGAAGTTTTTGCTGCTTGCGGTGGTTGCGCAGGCGTTTTTACAGTTGCATTTTCAATTGTGGCAGGCCGTCGGTTTGGAAAAGGGGTTCGCGGAGTCGCACCTGCTGTTTCTATATCTGCTGTTTATTGGGATGTCGTTTGGGGCCTCTTTTATTCGCCCGGAGGTGCTGTTCCGGCGGCGCGCGCTCGTGGTTGCCGCCGTGGTGGCGTTCCCGGGGTTGGCGTGGCTGTCGTATCTTGTCGACGGCTGGGTTTACCTGGTGTTTTACGGGGCGCTGGCGTTTTTGCTGATCGTTTTTGCCAATTATTCCGCCTTCGGGGTGCGGCGGGCGTCGTCAGTAGAACGCATCGGCGCGGTGACCTCGCTGGTCGGTGTCGTCGGGCGCATCGGGGCGATCGGGGTATTGGCTGTGGCCTCAGTGTTTGTGAATTTTTATAGCGCGGCAGCGGTGGCTTCCGGCGGGTTCGTGGTGCTGGTCGTGTTGGGGCTGGGATGGGTTGGTCTGCGGCAGTGGCGAGTAGGGCAAAAGTAATTAGTCCACGGCCCCGGGCACTTCGAACTAACCGCGCCGCTGCTGAACATGCCGCACACCACCGAAAAACGCCCAGCACCAGTGCGCAATGAGCAACAACAACAGCACATTACCGATGCCAATCCACACGACTTGCCGGCTAGCGTTATTCATTTGGTTAAGGCCCGAGACCACAGTTCCCAACGGGAACACGCAAGACCACCAGGTCGGGTTATACGCCATGGAATTGCGGAATACTTGTGGCCAGTGTTTCGAGACCGCAATAATCACTACGGGAATGCCGATCACCATGGTGACCACGCCAAAACCGTAGGCAATACTGCCCCACGGTTCGCTGCGCCCCAACAACTGCGCGGCGGCCGTAGCCTGACCGACCAACCCGAGCGGGATCCAATAAATAGTGGTGAAATTCGGCGGTATTTTTAGTTTCTGTCGGGCCAGGCCGATATACACCGCCACCAATAGCGGAACCGCTGTAATCAGCACCAGAAACAAACCGACTACGCCGATAGCATGCACAAGAAACGATAGTGTGCCGCTACCGCCGGCATCGGTGATGTGCCGGGCGAGCATTCCCGCCGACGCCGCGTTCACCACCGGTGCGAGCAACGGCAATGACCAGGTGAAATTCACCGAAGAATACTCAACCCTGGGCAAATGCACTAGGTGGGGCAGGTAACGAATCGAAACCACGAAAGCCAGCACCGTGCCAATTGCCCAGTAGGCGGTGTGTAACCACCACCAGCCGAGCACCACAGACGACGCCATCGACAGCGCAAGGATCCCCATCGCCGTCATCGCCCATGCGGGGAGGTGTTCGGGCACAAACTGCGGGTTGCGGTGCCGTACAAACCCCGCAATGACCCACACCAGCATCGCCGTGGCAAGGACGTACCAAATCACCGCGCCGGCATGCCCGGCGACGCTAGCACCCCAGTAAATTTCGACGACCTGCGCGAGCGAGGCACTTCCCATCACCGCAGCAGCCCATGCGGGCCCGGCTGGTGGCAGGGTCGTCGTTGATTTTTGCTGTGGGGCACGTGTCGTTTTCGCTGCGGGCGGTTCATGGTGCAGGTGCGGCGTTTCGGTCACCTACATCATTGTAAGAGCACAAAGATTGCCACCATAAAAGCACCAGCGTAAAATTTTCTGCACCGATAAATGAGAGTGTGAGGCGCCTATGAAAACCATGTCCTATTCCGCTTCACAGGCACACTTTGCTGAGATGCTTAATACCGTGACTAATGATCGTGAAGAAGTCATCATTACACGGGCAGGACACGAGCCGGTAGTGGTCATCTCGCTTGATGATTATGAATCATTAAAAGAAACCGCATACCTACTCAAAAGCCCGGCTAACGCTCGCCGAATACTAGCCTCAATTGAACAGCTCGAAAATGGCGAAGGCACTCAACGGGATTTCTAGGCTATTGGTCGCGGAGAATCACAGATGAGCACCGGCTAGTTTATAAAATTTTCGGAGATGAACTTCGCATTGCTTCCTGCAGATACCACTATGGGCGTTAAGACCCGCTAGAGTTGCCAGACTTCACGTCGCCAGTATCGTCAGCACCGTCAGTGTCGCCAGTCTCGTTAGCGTCGTCAGTATCGCCAGCGCCACCAGCGACATCCCCGTCGTCCACCGCAACCTGCTCAGCTATCCCACGTGCAGCACGTTCAGTCGCTTCGTACGGCTCTATGTCTTCCAGGTACTCGCCGGTCTCGTAATCGTATTCAATGGCGCGCCCCTGCTCGTCGGTGCGCGTGTACCACCCAACATTCTCGGTGGCATGCGAATCCCAGTTACCACCAGCAGAATAATCGCTATCCGGTGGGCATTCCTCAATCGACAACGCAAAGTTGTCGCCGTATTTCGACACGCCTTGTTTTACCGAATTCGCCACCAAGCGGTCGCCATAAATCCGGCGCACGGTAAATGGGTCATTCCGCAGCTCTTTGAACAATGCCACTGACATCAAAATCAAAATGAACGCGAACGGCAACGCCGTAACCACCACCAGGTTCTGCATACCGCGTAGCGCGTCCTGTCCGCCCGAAAGCAAAATCACTACGGCGATACCAGCCATGCATAAAACCCAGAACGTCGTAATCCACGGGTTTGGGTTAGGGTTACCTTTTTGCGATAGCTGCGAGTTCACCAATGACGCCGAATCTGCCGTCGTCACGAAGAAAATAATCAGCACCACGATGATGATCGGCGCAATAATGTGCGCACCTGGCAACTGGTCTAGCACCACAAAGAAAATCTCTTCTGGTACCGGCATCGTATCTGCTGTGCCATCAGGTGCGATCGAATGATCCCGGTTTTGCAGCCAAATCGTCGTACCACCCAGCACAGCAAACGCCGTCATGATGATGGTCGACGGAATAAACAACACACCCAGCACGAACTGGCGGATGGTGCGCCCACGCGAAATCTTTGCGACGAACACCCCGACGAATGGCGCCCAGGAAATCCACCACGCCCAGTAGAACGTGGTCCACGCAGACAAGAACGCCTGCATCTCTTCGCCTTCGCCCATGTGCGCAGACATCGAGTCACCAAATGATGCGAAATACTCGATCATCACCGCTGGCAATGCGTTCATCAAAAACGCGGTCGGACCAACGACAAAGAAAAACACCGCGATGCCGATCGAGAGCACCAAGTTGATATTCGACAGCACACGAATTCCCTTGGCCACGCCGGAGACCGCCGAGGCGATCGTCGCGATGGTCAGCACCATGATGATGATCAGCGCAACCGTATTGCCAGCCGTCGACCAGCCAGAAACCACCTCGAACCCGCTGGCGATCTGCAAAGATCCAATACCCAAGGTTGCGGCGGTACCGAAGAGCGTGGCAACGATCGCCAAACCATCAATAATGCGCGCCGGCAGCGAATCCGTAGAACGATTCCCCAATAGCGGCAACATGATCGAACTCATTAGCGGTACGCGGCCGCGTCGGAAAGAAACATAGGCGACGCACAGGCCGACGATTCCGTAAATTGCCCAGGCACTCGCGCCCCAGTGCAGCGTCGATTGCACCATCGCGCCCTTGATTGCTTCTTCGCTGGCGGCCTCATACGCGCCCGGCCGTGGGGATAAATAGTGGCTGAGCGGCTCATACGGCCCGAAGAAAATAATGCCGATGCCAATACCAGCCGCAAACAGCATCGCTGCCCAGGACAGCGTGGAATACTCCGGCTTCTCATCGTCCAGCCCCAGCGGGATGCGGCCGTATTTGGAGAACGCGAGCACCAGTAGCACAAAGAACAGCACCACGGCGATCATGGTGAACACCCAGCCCAGGTTGGTCATGATCCAATCCAGCGCCGTGGATGACACGTCGAAAACCTGCTCCGGAGCCAGCACGCCCCACAGGATGAACGCCACGACCAAGCCGCCCACCACGGTGAGCATGGGCTTGTCGACGCGATAGCGGATCTTTTGATCCTCCACGGACACGCCCGGCACCATCGCGGGGTGAATATTGTGCGGGTACGTCACCTCCCGCAGGATGCGTTTGGCTTTTGTGCCTGCACCTTCGGCATCATTGTCCGCCATCGCCGCTCTCCTTGTAACTGTTCTTCAATTCTGGGGTGTGTTCTCTTTGCTGTTTTTGCCGTTCCCAGCATTTTTCAACAAATTCCGAGATAACTGCTATGCAACTATAAGCCAGGCTGTCACATAAATCACGTTGTATATTCACGCCCCACTATTGGCCAGACGGCCAAGTTTATGGCAGACTAACAGAAGTCGACTTGGCCACCCGGCCAAGTAGGTCGCGTTCGCACTACAGATCGCAACCCGCACCTCAAGCAGAACCCCAACACATCTCTCAACCCACAAGGCGGTGCTGAAACCCATGACAGCGATGCAATCCCCCGCGGCACGTTGGTTCGCGCTGGCCACACTCGTCGGCCCCGTGCTGCTGCTCAGTATCGACATGAGTGTCATCAGCATCGCCGTGCCCGCCATCAGCGCAGGCCTCGGCCCCACCTCCGCACAAATGCTGTGGATCATCGATATCTACAGCTTCCTGCTGGCAGGGCTCTTGGTGCTGGCAGGCTCGCTCGGCGACCGCTTCGGCCGCAAACGCATGCTCATGATCGGCGCCCCCGCGTTCGGTTTGGCCTCCTTGGCGACGGCATTCGCCCCCAACCCGGAGCTACTGATTCTCGCCCGCGCCGCCCTGGGTGCCTCCGCGGCCACCCTCATGCCCTCGACGTTGGGGCTGATCCGCACCATCTTCTACGACGCGCACGAACGACGCCTAGCCATCGCCGTATGGGCAGCCGCCTTCGGTGGCGGTGGCGCGCTCGGTCCGGTGCTCGGTGGGCTGTTGTTGGAACACTTCTGGTGGGGCTCAGTATTCCTGATTAACGCCCCGGTCATGGCGCTATTCCTGCCCGCCGCGTGGTACTTGCTGCCAGAATCGCGCGACCCGAACCCGCAGAAATTCGACTACCCTTCGGCTGCGCTGTCCATCGCCGGTCTACTCCCGGTCGTCTACGCGCTGAAAACCCTGATCAAACAGCCATCGGTGGCCTCCGTCGTCGCGTTAGTCGCGGGTATCGCTTTCATCGCGCTATTCATCCGCCGCCAGCGTCGTATCCCCAACCCGATGATCGACCTGGAACTTTTCGCGCGCCCCGGATTCGCCGCCGCGATCACCGTCAACATGCTGGCCACCCTCGCACTACTGGGGCTCACGTTCTTCTATCCGCAGTACCTCATGCTGGTCAAAGGCCATAGCTCCATGAGCGCGGGCCTGTGGATGCTGCCGCTGGCCGTGGCGACGATGGCCGGAACCTTCGTTTCACCGTCCGTCGCCAAGCGGGTCTCCATCCGGAAGGTCATCACCATTGGTTCTGCGATCACCGCGTTTGGTTTCGGTCTGGCATCGTTCTTGGACACCGGATCGGCGATGCTGCTGGTCGTGGTTGCGGCGGCAGCGGTCGGTTTCGGCATTGGCTTCTCGGAAACCCTGACCAACGAGGTTGTGCTCAGCACCGCTCCCCCGGCGCGCGCCTCGGCGGCCTCGGCGATTTCGGAAACCGGCTACGAATTCGGCGGCGCGATGGGCACCGCCCTGCTCGGCACCCTGGGGCTGGGAGTATATGCGCGGAACCTGCATGCCGACGAGCATGGGTTGGAAGGCGCGCAGGCCGTCAGTGCCCGCGATACCCTCGGCGGGGCGCACGAGATCGCCGCTAGCCTGCCCGCCGACCAGGCACGCCAGCTCATCGACGCCGCCAACGACGCCTACCTGACCGGCATGAATGTCGCCACCGGTGCGGGCGCACTCATCGCCCTGGGCGCGGCGGCCGCCGGCTGGTGGGGCATCCGCGAATATTCCCGACGCATCGAGGAATCCGTCCACCACCCGCAGGAGATTTCACCGCGATGAGCAGCACAAACTCCGGTTCTGGCTCCCAGCAGTCCCGCAAGCGCATCCCCGCCGAGCAACGCCGCCGCGAACTCACCGCCGTCGCCCACACCGTCATGGCCCGCGATGGGGCATTCGGCTTGACGACGCGCGCCGTCGCTAAGGAAGCCGGGGTGCCGCATGGTTCGGTGCACTACGCCTTCCACTCGAAAGACGAGCTGATCCGTGCCGTCGTCCGGGACGATATTGACCGCTCCACGGCCGCTTTTCGACGCTTCGCCGCCCCGGAAGCCAACACCCCGGAACATGCGGCAAGCCCGGCAGAGCAGGCCACCGGTTCAGCCGCAGCCCCGGCTCAAACAGAGCAGGCCGTTTCCCCAGAAGGCATTCTGCACGCCGCTTTTGCCAGCTACGCCGATAACTTGATCGGCGACCCGTGGGAAGAAGCCGCGCAGCAAGAACTCGCGCTGATGTGCGCCCGAGACGAACAGCTGCGGGTGATCATGCAAGAGTCCAACGCCAGCTATCGCGAACTGATCGGCAGCATCCTGGACTACCTCGCCGCAGCCACCGGGAAAACCTGGGCGCAGCCAGCGGATATGTTGGCTGAAAATATCCTCGGCGCGCTGTTTGGCACCGCGCAGCTGTGGCTGATCGATCGTGACGACGCCACCCTATATGCCAGCTTGGCGACGCTCGCGAAGGTCTACGCGGCGCAATTGGGTAAGTAACGCCCGATGAGCGGCACAGCCGTGCTGGAGCGCTAGCGCGCTGGCACTGCTAGCGTCCCGCCCACACATAGTCGTCGGCAAACGCTTCCGGGTGGCAAAAAATAGGCACGCACCCCCAAATAAAGGGTAGTAATGATTACTAGCTTTCAACAACCCCCTAGACGTGGCGCTGGGGTGCGACTAATGTGTGTTTCAAGCCACAATACCGGAAGAGTTTGGAGTTAAGATGAATACTTCTCGGAACAATAAAAACGTAGGACTGGGTATTCTAATCGCACTATTGAGTTCAGCTTTGCTGCTTCTGGCAACTTCGTTGCCCAGCTCAGGGTTTACGACTCTTCTTTGGGTTATTGCGTTTTTCGGGTTCGTAGGAGCTACTTATATATTGGGGCGGGAAGCTGTAGCGAAACGAGCAGCAAAATCGTGAAATAATGGCTCAGTCAGATCCGTCTGGCTGAGCCATTATTTGCTTTGCACGCATGGCCGTCCGGGGCGACAGTTGGCAATCTCGGGGGAGCTTTCCGGCTTGTTGCTTCGGTGACCTAGCAGTGGACGGTGCCGACTGAGCAGCCGAGTTTGGCTGCGCGCTCAGCTCCATGCTTCTTAAACGCGATGAAGTTTTAGAGAACTAGCGCAGCTAGCGTCCCGCCCATACGTAGTCGTCGGCAAGCGCTTCCGGGCGGAAACTCTCGAGAGCTTCATGCAACGACGTCGCACCAGCACAACCAATGGACGCGAAAATCTCGCCGACGACTCGAGCGGCAGGCATGGTGCGCAAAGAAATCGGGCCATCGCGCTTCGCCAACCTCTGCCCGTCGGCGTTGACCACCAACCCGATGTGCACATACTCGGGCGCGTCCAGCCCCAACAGCTGCGCCAGATAGGCCTGCCGCGGCGCAGACGACAACAAATCATTCCCCCGCACCACCTGCGTGACCTGCTGGTGCGCATCATCGACCACAACCGCCAGGTTATAGGCATAATCACGCGCCTGCGTCGCATTGCCACCACGACGCACAATAAAATCATCCACCCGGCCGGTGTACTCGCCGTGCAACCGATCGGTGATGCTGAACTCGCTGCACCCCGCACGCAGCCGCAACGCCGGAACCCGCCCCTGCCCAGCAAGTTCCTCGCGTTTCTTCCCGCGCTGCGCCTCGCTCAAATCCCGGCACGTACCCGGATACTCGCCCGGAAGCTGATGCGGCGCCGACGCCGCCTGCTGGATCTCCTTGCGCGAGCAATAACACTCATACACCAACCCTTGGCCTGCCAGCTTGTCGACGGCTGTGGCATAAGCCGCCTCCCGATCCGACTGTCGCAACTCTGCACCGCGATCATCCCAGTCCAGGCCAATCGCCTGCAGGTCCGTCAACTGACTGTCGATGAAGTGTTCCCGGCACCGCTGCGAATCTAAATCATCGACGCGCACCACAAAGCCCAGCCCGTCGGCACGCGCGAACAACCACGCCGCCACCGCGGTGCGCAGATTGCCAAAGTGCAGGTCCCCAGTCGGCGACGGCGCGTAGCGGCCGACGCCCCCGGTGCCAGCAGCGTTAGCTGTAGCACCAGCAGCAACGCTAGCCCCTGCAGCGCTATTTGGTGTGTGCATAGTACCGGCCCAAGAACTCATCGCGGTACTCGCGGTAATAACCGCCGTCGATCGATTGCCGGATGTTATCAACCAGGCGAATCATGAATTCCAGGTTGTGGATCGTGCACAACGTGCCGGCCAGAAATTCCTTGGCCTTGAGCAAGTGCCGGATATACGCGCGCGAGTAATTCTGCGAAACATAGCCGCCGAATTCCTCATCGACACCAGAAAAGTCCCGCTCGAAGCGCTTGTTCTTCAGGTTCATTCGGCCATCCAGCGTGTAGACACCACCGCGGCGGCCCAGGCGCGTCGGCGAGACGCAATCGAAGGTATCCGCACCGTTTTCAATCGCCCAGAACACGTCGTCCGGTTCGGAAATGCCCAGCAGGTGGCGAGGTTTATCGTCGGGAAGCTCCTCGCACACCCAGCCGACGATCGTGCCCAGCATCCCCTTATCCAACGCGCCACCAATGCCATAGCCACCGAAACCACGCCGACCGGCAGCCTCAGCCTCCTGCGATAACGACACCAGCCCCCGGGTGGCCTGCCTGCGCAGATCCTCATGCTGTGCACCCTGGATCACGCCCCACAGCGACTGCTTCGGCCGGTGCGCACGCTCCCGCGTCAACCGGTCGTGCTCTAGCAGGCAGCGCTCCGCCCACCGATGCGTGCGCGCCACCGATTCTTCCTGGTACGCGCGGGTATCGACCAGCGTGGTCAGCTCGTCGAACGCAAACATGATATCCGCACCCAAACCATGCTGAATCTGCAGCGACTTCTCCGGAGTAAACCGGTGCCGCGAACCGTCCAACACACTGCGGAAATTCACGCCGTCCTCGTCGACAATCGCCAACGAATCCTTGTTCACCTTCCGCGGGGTGTACTCAGCCATCTCCTGCTCATAGTCCATCTTGATGGTCTTTTTATGCCCCACGCCCAGGCTCATCACCTGAAAACCACCAGAATCGGTGTAGGTAGGCCCATGCCAGCTTTCAAACTTGGCGACGCCGCCGGCCTCATCGACAATGTCATGGCCGGGCTGCAAATACAGGTGGTACGCGTTGGACAGGATCGCCTGCGCACCGGTGAGCCGAATTTGTTCCGGGCTCAGCGTTTTCACCGTCGCCTTGGTCGCTACCGGGATAAACGCCGGGGTATTAATCGGGCCATGCGGGGTGGTGATCGTGCCCGTCCGGCCCTGCATTCCCGGCAGATCCAGGTGGGTATTGACGGTGAAACTCAGATCAGTCATAGCGGTCAGTTTATCGTGCGATGCTTGCTGGGTTGCTCATTACGCAGGGCATGCTCGTTTTGCCGTTCTTCCCGATCCAGCGCGGGCACCTCGTCGTCATCTTCCAAGCTGGTGCCTTCCACATCCAGGTGCGGGATCACCTTGTCCAGCCAGCGTGGCCACCACCAGTTGCCGCGCCCCATCAAAAACATCGCGGCGGGCACAAACGTCATGCGGATGAAGAAGGCGTCGAAAAGCACCGCCACACCCAGCGCAAAACCGAAAATACTGATAAACGGCAACGGCTGGCCAATGAAGCCAACGAACACCGCGATCATAATGACAGCTGCGGCCGTGACGACGCGCGCGCCCTGGCTAAACCCAGCAATGGTGGAATAATCGATCCGGTTGTAATCCCGCGCATCCGGGTCATGCCGGGCGAATTTCTGCAGACCATCCCCGTGCGTCGCGGCAAAAGCCTCCCGCATGCGGGTGACCAAAAAGATCTGATAATCCATGGCCAGCCCGAAAGTCAGGCCAATGAGGAAGATCGGCATAAACGAGATCAACGGCCCCGGAGCATCGACGAAGCCGCCCAAGCCTTCCTGCCAAAACAGCACCGTGACGCCGAAAGCCGCGCCCACCGAAAGCAAGAACCCGACCCCGGCGACCAGCGGAACCAGCAGGGAGCGGAAGACCATGATCAACAAGAGCACGGCCACGCCGACGACTACCGCCAGATACAGCGGCATGACCTGGGCCAGGCGCTCAGTGATATCCACCTGCACCGCCGTCAGGCCGGTCAGGCCGACGCTGACACCCGTAGCACGTTCGACCTCCGCGTTGACGCGGTTCAGGTTTTCCACCAGGTCGACGGTGGCGGGATCAGCCGGGCCGGTTTTCGGGGTGACCAGGATCTGGGCGGCGCGGCCGTCGTCGGCAAGATCCACCAACTGGGCATGCTCAACGGCGGACAACGTGTTGATCTGGTTGACGGTGTACAGAAAACTCGCGCGGGCAGCTTTATCCTCGCGGGTGAGATCTTCAGCCTCGCCCTGCAGCTCAATCATCGCCTGCAGCGCGGCGGCGTCCTCATTAACAGTGTGGGCGTCGACAAGCGTCAACAGCGGGCCATTCGTGCCCGGACCAAAACCCTCGGCCTTCAAATCCGCGGCCTTGCGCTGAGTGGTGTCCGGGCTGCCCGTGGTGTCATTCGGCAACGCGAGCTCCAGGCGCGTCAACGGCGTGGCAGCCGCACCCAACCCGAGCACAACCAGCAACAACAGCACAGCCGGGAAACGCTGCACGAGGCCCACCCAGCGCCGACCCAGCGTCGGGCCCTGCTTCACCGTGCCGTTGCGACGCGGGCGGCCTGCGATACCGGGGAGTGCGAAACCGAAGGCGCGATCGCCAAGCAAGCCCAAAATCGCAGGCAGCAGGGTCAGCGGGACGACGGTAGCCAGCGCGACGGTCGCTGCCGCGGCCAGACCCATCGCGGTCAGGAACTCGATCTGCGCAACCCAAAGCATGGCCAGCGCGATGAAGTTGGTAAGCCCTGCGAAAACCACCGACGAGCCCGCCGTACCGCAGGCCAGGGCGATGGCTTTGTCATTCGGCAGGCGCTGCTGCTCGCTGCGGTAACGCGACATCACAAACAGCGCATAGTCAATGCCGACAGCCAGGCCGACCATGAGCGCCAGCACCGGGGTCATGTCGTTTAACTCTGCAAAACCGGTGGCGGTGATGACCCACAATGCACCAATCGCCACGGCCACGATCGCGGTGACGATCGGTAAAATCGCCGCGATCAACGAGCCGAAGGTCACCACCAACACCAGGAACGCGATGGATAGGCCAATCCATTCGTTGGACAGCTCGATCGCGATCGGATCACCGAATCCCTCGCCCGAGGCTTCCACCGTCAACCCCGCAGCGCGACCGATATCCATGGCTTCATGCACTGCCGCGTATTGTTCCGGCTGCACCTCGTAGGCGTTCGGGGCATCGAAACGGAAGGTGGTCCAGCCGATGGTTTCGTCGTCGTTGAGCAGGCGCAGATGCTCCGCGTCCAAGCGGGCGGTTTCTTCCGGAAGTCCCTGCTCGACGCCCATGCGCTCGACGGTGTCCACCAGCTCCGGCGACAGCGTGACCGGGTTACCGAAACGCAGCTCATCCTCGATGACCAGGTCTTCTTCCAGGCTGGCGATGACGTCGTCGATCGCGGCGGTGTTGTCCGGGTCGCTGAGTTTTTCGCCCTCCGGGGCTTGGAAGACCAGGTTCACCGTGGCCGCGGCGGCCGGGTTTCCGCCTTCGGGGAACAGCTCGACGACGCGCTTGGTGGTGTCGATCGTCGGGGTGTCGTCGATTTCGAAGTCGCCGGTGAACGAGCCGGACAGGCTCAACGCCGCGCCGACGGATGCCGCCAGGATGACGACCCAGGCGATGATCACGCTCCAGCTATGGCGAAACGAGAATAATCCCAGCCGGTACAAAAACTTTGCCACGTTGTTCGCCTTACTCTCGCCACTGCTGCTAGCCAGCGCTGTTAGCTAACACTGTTGTCGATATTAAAAAAGCAGACCCTTGGTATAAGGATCTGCTCGAAAATGGCGGTGGCGGCGGGATTCGAACCCGCGGTTGGGGGTTACCCAACAAACGCTTTCGAGGCGTTCACCTTCGGCCGCTCGGACACGCCACCGCCGATAAGAATAGAACAGACCGCGGGCTGTGTCCAAATCCGGGGCGGGTTGGCGGTCGGGTTGCCGGGGCGGTTGGCGGGTTGCAGGTTTGACGGCCGGGGTGTGGGCCGGGGTGCCAGGGTGAGTTGGAATCTTGGTGCATTTTTACAAATAGTGGTCGGTTTGGGGCCTGTTTGGGGCCACTATTTGTAAAAATGCACCAAATAGGCACCAAATCCGGGCATGAGCCGGGCATCCCGCACCGCCAAGTACGGCCCAGCCGCAAAACCACCCCACCCCACACGCAAAACCGCCCGCCGCATGCAGTGCGCAATGCACCCCACGCGAGCGGGCGGAAACCCCGGCCAGCACAGCTAACCGGGTGTTTTAAGCAGACAATTTACTTGTCGTCGGTCAGCTTGCCGAGGGTCTCGGAAGCCTTGTCCTTCAGGTCGTCAGCCTTGTCTTCGACCTTGTCCTTAGCGTCGTTGGCTGCGCCCTTAGCCTCGGCAGCGGCGGCCTCGCCCTTGCCTTCGTTCTTCATCTCGTCGTTGTCGAGAACCTCTCCAACGATCTCTTTGCCTTTAGCCTTAGCCTTGTCCAGGAAGCTTTCTGCATCAGCCATAATCTTTTCCCTCCTAGGAAACGTTTGTGAAGCTAACAGGAACCACTCTACCGGAGATCACCGCCGCAAGTCTGAAAAGAAACTGTGAATTAGCCGCTGACTTTCGTACTCTGCCACCCCACCGCGGACTTCCGGCACGTACAACGCTCCGGGCGCACGCACCGCATCCACGTATGACCCGCACGCGCCGGTTTTCGGTTCCCACGCACCAAACACGATGCTGCCCACCCGCGCAGCCACCGCCGCCCCCGCGCACATCACGCAGGGTTCCAGGGTGACCACGAGCTCGCAGTCCTCCAGCCGCCAACGCCCGAGTTTTTCTGCCGCCGCCCGCAGTGCCAGCACTTCGGCGTGCGCGGTGGGGTCATTGTCCGCTTGCCGACGGTTGGTGGCCGCCGCGACCGGCTCCCCGTCCGGGCCAAACACGACTGCCCCGACGGGGATGTCCCCGGCCGGGGCGGTATGCGCTACTGCGAGGGCGTGGTCCATGCGGGAACGCGCGCGCGTGAGCGCAGATTGCTCTGGGAGCGCTGGGTGCGGTGCTGCGTGGGCGACTCCCCGGCGCGGCGATGCGTCGTCAAGCACGAAACGGCCCCTCTAATCCAGCCCAGTGACGTCCAGGAATTCTTCGTCGAAACCGAGCTCTTCGGCGATGCGCACCAGCTGGTCGCTGGGGGATTCGTCGAGGTTGTCGGCCATCACCTCCAGCATCTGTTCGGAAACGCCCAAGTCTGCGAGAATGTCGAAATCGCCGTCGGCCCAGCCTTCGATCTCGTCGAGTTCGTCGACGTCGATATCCGGAACGTCGATGTCCAGCCGGTCCAGCACGGAGGCGGCAAAGTCGTCGTCAACGGCCATGGTGGCGTCGGAAAGCAGCAGGCGCACCCCGCCGGGAGTGGGGCGGACCAGCACGAAGTAGTCGTCGTCAATGCAAAGCATCGCGAAAGCGGCCGATTCCGAACGCAGGTTGCGCACCTGGGTGATGGACGTGTCGATGTCGTCGAAATCATCCGCGTAGCTGCGCACAGTCCAGGCGCCATCGACGGTGGTGACGACGACGGAGAAGCTCGGGCCAAAATCTTGCTGGTTCATACCTCGTGAGACTAGTCGCATTCTGGCAAAATTGATACCGTGCTATCCTCCAGAATTTCGCGTCCAGTGTGTTTAGTCGGTCTCGGGCTGATCGGAGGTTCTTTGCTGCGCGATTTAGTCGCAGCTGGCGATACCGCCTATGGCTATAACCGCTCGACGTCCGGCGCGCGTAAGGCTGTGTCGGAAGGTTATGACGTTTCCGACGATTTGCCGCGTGTGCTGCGTCGGGCCGAGGAAGACAATGCGCTGATCGTCGTCGCGGTGCCCATGTTTGCGGTGGGTGCGGTGTTGGATCAGATCGCGGAATACGCTCCCAGCTGCGGCATCAGTGATGTCGTGAGTGTGAAGTGGGAGGTGTATGCGGAGATTCGCAAGCGGGGCATGGAGGCGCGCTATGTCGGCGGGCACCCAATGGCGGGAACCTCGGAGTCGGGGTGGAATGCCTCACGCAAGGGTTTGTTTGAGCGCGCCACCTGGGCAATTACTTATGATTATGCTGACCAGCAGCAAGAAAAAGGCCAGCCCATTGATGCGGGCTGGATTGAGCTGTTTACCGACGTCGTGCGCATGGCCAGCGCTACTGGTGCGGAGGCGATCCCGGCGCGGGTGGTCAATCACGATCACGCTGTCGCCCGGGTTTCGCATTTGCCGCATTTGATGGCGTTGGCGTTGTCGGTGACCGGCGATAATGGCGGAATTTTGGCGCAGTCGCTGGCTGCGGGTTCGTTTAAAGACGCCACGCGCGTGGCGGGCACGAACCCGGAGTTGATTCAGGCGATGTGCGAAACGAACTCCGTGGCACTGAGCGAAGCGCTGGAAGAAGCGATCGAGTTATTAGCCGAAGCCCACGACACGCTGTCACAGGATCCGCCATCGATTCGTGAGCTCGCTGTGGCGGGTAACCGGGCGCGGCGGCGGTTGGAGGCACGCACTGGCGCGCGCCGTGAATCGGTTTCACCGGTGAAGATTTCTTCCCGCCCGGTGCTGCGGTTCCACCCGGGTTCGCCGGGCTGGGTGAACCAGCTCCGGCAAACGGAATCGACCGGCGGCCGGATGGAGATTTTTTAGGCCTCGCACTACTAAATGGAGTAACTACGCGTGCATTAATATCACGCCTTAGTACGCTTTAGGATGTGACATCATGAGCATTGCACAAGCACTGTTAGCTGCTATCCCTATCGTTGCGATTCTCGCCGTCGTTTTGTTGCTCATAATTCTGTTCAACAAAATGAACAGAATAGAGAAAAAGCTCGAAAAATTACTCGAAGAGCAATCAAATTCGAGCCTTCAGTAGGTCCAAGCTGTTTGGTTGTGGACCTTCTCGGTTGCAAAGCTTCCCGCCCGGTGCTGCGGTTCCATCCGGGTTCACCGGGCTGGGTGAACCAGCTCCGGCCCGGTCAAGCAGCCCGTTACGGGCGGGAAGAAGGGCCCAAGCTTTTTTAAACCGCGCTGGCCCAAGACTCTTTAAGCCGAAACGCTGTTGTCGCCGCCGTCGACGCCACCGTCGTTCAGCATTGGCACATTCCATGCGCTCTTCGGGGTGGCGAACGCTTCAGCCAGCACCTGTGACCATGGGCCAAGCGAGTCAACCAGGTCGTTGATGGCGGCGCGGGCGGCTTTCACGCGGCCGGATGGCAACATGTTGTGCTCCTGGTACCAACCGGCGTGCTTGATCAGCAGGTCGAAGAAGAACAAGCTGCGGACCTGCTCGAATACCTGACGCTCGGCGGAGCCTTCTGGCAACTCCAGTTCGGCTTCGACCATGGTGCGCATCAGCAGCGAGTCGACGTGCGCCCAGGACACGGCGATCAGGTGATCCTGGGTCTTGTCGATGATCTCGGCGGCCTCGGCGCGGTCTGCCTTGCGGGCTGGGGCGATACGGCGCACCAGCGAACGCAGCACGGCCTGCTCACGGTCTTCGATGAGCTTGACCTGGTAACCGGCGTCGAACAGCGAGTCCTCGTCGCGGTTGGAGACCAAGTCGAAGACAGACTGCACGCCGGAGCGGATACCGGTGCGGCGACGGACGGTATCGGCAGCGGTTTCCACGCCGTATTTGACCATGTCCCATGGGGAAAGGTCCTGCATATCGCGGCCGAAGGCGGTCAGCAGGTGCTTGCCGACCATCTGGATCAGCACCGTGTTATCACCTTCGAAGGTGGAGTAGATGTCGGCGTCGGCACGCAAGGTGGTCAGCAGGTTTTCCGACATGTATCCGGCACCACCGCAGGCTTCGCGCATTTCTTGCAGCGTCTTGTTCGCGTGCTCGGTGGATGCGGCTTTGACGGCGGCAGCCAGCGATTCCATCTCGCGGGAGGCAAACAGCTGCTCTTCGGTGGGGTCGGTGACCGACCACTGGCCGCTGGCTTGCTTGGACAGCATGTCGTCGTAGCGTTCCAGGATGCGGTTTTGCAGCAGCGTCAGCGCGTAGGTGCGCGCCAGCGGGATGAGCAGGCGGCGGCGGTGCTGACGGTAATCAATCAGGCGCTTTTCGACGCCCTTTTCGCCGCCTTCGAACTGGCGACGGCCGTTGGCGTAGCGGATGGCGATGTCGCTGGCGGTGCGGGTGGCTGCCAGACCGGCACCGCCGACGGTGATGCGGCCGCGGATCAGCGTCCCCAGCATGGTGAAGAAACGGCGGTTGCGTGAGTCGATCGGCGAGACGTAGGTGCCGTCTTCTTCGACGTCGCCGAATCGGTTCAGCAGGTTCTCGCGTGGCACGCGCACGTTGTTGAACAACAGGGTGCCGTTGTCGACGCCCAGCAGGCCGCCCTTGCGGCCGTGATCGCCGATTTCAACGCCGTCGAGTGGGTTGCCGTCCTCATCACGGATCGGCACGATCAGGCAGTGCACGCCGTGGGATTCTTTTTCGCCCGGGGTGTAGAGCTGCGCGAATACGGCTGCCATGCGGCCGTCGCGGCCGGCGTTGCCGATATAGACCTTGCGGGCCGAATCAGTTGGGCTGTTGATGATGAATTCGTGGGTGTCTGGATCATAGGTCGCGGTGGTTTCCAGCTCTTGTACGTTGGAGCCGTGGCCGCGTTCGGTCATGGCGTAGCAGCCGAGTAGTTCCGCGTTTTGGATCTTTTCGATGTAGTGGCGGTGGCGCTCACTACCCAGGTTGTCGACAGCACCGCCCCACAGGCCCCACTGCACACCCGATTTGATGGTCAGCGATGGGTTGATCGAACCAATGGTTTCGATACCAGAAACTGCGGCCAGAGCGTTACCGGAACCGCCGTTTTCTTTGGAGAACGAGTGGCGGGATTCTCCGGATTCCACCAGGAACTTGATGTGGTCGTACATGCGGTCGCGTACGGCATCAATGCCGCCGTCCAGGCTCAGCTTGAGGTCTTGTTCTTCCAGGACCTCACGCACGGCCTTGCGGTATGGGGCGGCCTTACCGTCGAGCAGTTTCTGCAGGCCCGCTGCGGCGGAATGGTCTGGTTCTTTCGGCAGGGTGCGTGGCGACGATGGCTCTGGCGTGCCCTTGGCCGAGGTGGTTTCCAGGTCAGTTCCTTGCACGCCGTTGTCCGAATCTTTGCCCAGGTTCTTGGCAAATTCTGCGATGCGGTTCATGGGGGTTCTCCTTCCAGGAGGGTCTTGCTCAGGTTGTTCTCACGCTGGTTTAGCGCTCAGCATTCAACGCTCAGCATTCAGCGTCTAGCGCTCAGCGTCTAGCGCTCAACGATCGCGGTAATGCCCTGTCCACCAGCGGCGCAGACGGATACGAGTGCGCGGCCGCCACCGTTTTCTTCCAGGGTCTTGGCGACGGTTGCCAGGATGCGTGCACCGGTGGCTGCGAATGGGTGTCCGGCTGCCAATGAGGATCCTTTGACGTTGAGTTTGTCGCGATCAATAGCGCCCAGTGGCTGGTCCAAACCGAGTTTTTCGCGGCAGTAGTCTTCGTCTTCCCAAGCTGCCAGGGTGGCCAGGACCTGGGAGGCGAAGGCTTCGTGGATTTCGTAGAAGTCGAAGTCCTTCAGGCTCAAGCCGTTGCGCTCCAGCAGGCGGGGCACGGCGTAGGTCGGTGCCATGAGCAGGCCGTCGTCGCCATGCACGAAGTCCACACCGGCTACTTCGGAGTCCACCAGGTATGCGCGGACGGGGATGTTGTGTTCTTGCGCCCATTCTTCGCTGGAGAGCAGGGCGACGGAGGCACCGTCGGTCAGTGTGGTGGAGTTACCGGCTGTCATCGTGGCCTGGGCGCCGTGGCGCTCGGCGTCTTTTTTGCCGAATACTGGCTTGAGTGTGGACAGCTTGTCGACGGTGGAATCTGGGCGCAGGTTGGTATCGCGGGTGACACCCAAAAATGGGGTGATGAGGTCGTCGAAGAAGCCTTCGTCGTAGGCCTTCGCCAGCTTCTGGTGCGATTCCACGGCCAGCTGGTCTTGTGCCTGGCGGGAAATGCCGAATTTCCGGGCGGTGATTGCAGCGTGCTCACCCATCGACAGCCCGGTGCGTGGCTCGGAGTTCCGTGGGGTTTCTGGTGCCAGGTCTTTCGGACGGATGGAGCCAATTAGCTTCAGGCGCTGGCTGGCGGTCTTGGCGCGGGACAGTTCCAGCAGGGTGCGGCGCAGGCGGTCACCGACGGCCAGTGGTGCGTCGGACGTGGTATCGACACCACCGGCGATGCCGGATTCGATGCGCCCGGCCGCGATGGCGTCGGCCACATGTACAGCTGCTGCGATGCCCGTGCCGCAGGCCATCTGGATATCCGTGCCTGGGGTCTGCGAATCAAGCGGCGAGCCTAATACGCATTCGCGTGTCAGGCTGAAGTCCCGGGAGTGTTTCAGGACGGCGCCTGCGGTGACTTGACCGACCCGCTCATCCTGCAGCCCATAGCGTGCTACCAGGCCATTGAGGGCTGCGGTGAGCATGTCTTGGTTGGATGCGGAGGAGTATTCTTTGTTCGAGCGGGCGAACGGGATGCGGTTGCCGCCCAAGATCGCGACTTTTCGGCGCTGGGTCATAATTTTCTCCCTTGTTTTGTCTCAGAAAACAGTCTGCTTGCTGCAGTTTTTCCGTGACCCTAGGATAGGGTGCCAGGATTCACTTTACACAATTTCGTGTAACCTTAATCACGCATAACCATTCGTACAATTCGTCTCTACCCCCTACAGGAGGCCCATTATGGCGAAAAAATCCATGTTGGAACGCGTCATTAACTCAGACTTTGGCGCAAAACTCGGCATCCCCCAGGGCACCAAGCTCCGCCGCTACACCCCTGGCGAGCCCTTCCTGGATGGCCCCGTGGTGGTAGGTGGCGGCGATCTTGCCGACGACATCCGTTCCCTACTCAAGGTGGACTACCAGCTTCTCGACGCCGAGGCAGATTCCAAGCGCGCCGCCATCGTCTTCGACGCCACCGGCATCACTCGCCCGGAACAGCTGCACGAACTCTACGATTTCTTCCACCCACAGATGCGCAAGCTCGGCGCTTCGGGGCGCGTCGTCGTGATCGGTAATAACCCGGATGACCTGGAAGGTGACGCCCGCATCGTCGCGCGCTCCCTGGAAGGTTTTTCTCGTTCCATTTCTAAGGAGCTGCGCAAAGGCGCTACCGGCCAGCTGGTCTATGTGGAACCTGGCGCACCGATTTCTGCGGTGGAATCCACGCTGCGTTTTTTGCTTTCCGGCAAATCCGCATTCGTGTCCGGCCAGGTTATTCGCGTTTCTGCCACCGAGAACGAGAACGTCGACTGGGAACGCCCGCTGGCTGGCCAGCTGGCCGTGGTGACAGGTGCCGCCCGCGGTATCGGTGCCACCATCGCCGAGGTGCTGGGCCGCGATGGCGCTGATGTCATCTGCATCGACATCCCGCCGGCAGGCGAGGCGTTGGCCGAGGTTGCCAACAAGGTCAAAGGCACTGCCCTGCCACTGGATGTCACCGCTGACAACGCCGCCGAGGCCATCACCGAGCACGCGCAGGAGCGTTACGGCAAGGCCGTGGACATCATCGTGCACAACGCTGGTGTTACCCGCGATAAGCTGCTGGCGAACATGAACGAAGGCCAGTGGCAGATGGTGCAAAACATCAACCTGGTGGCCCCGGTGCGCATCACCGAGCAGATGCTAGAAAACGGCGGCCTGGCAGCAAATGCCAATATCGTCGGAATTTCGTCGATGGCTGGTATTTCTGGTAACCGTGGCCAGACCAACTACGCCACCACCAAGGCCGGCATGATCGGTCTTGTCGACGCCTTGGCCGAGAAAATGGCAGCCGCTGGCGGCACCGTCAACGCCGTGGCCCCGGGCTTTATCGAAACCGCGATGACTGCCGCCATGCCTACCGGCCCACGGGAAATCGGCCGTCGTATCAGCTCGCTGAACCAGGGTGGTCTACCAGTCGATGTTGCAGAAACCGTCGCGTTTTTCGCTAGCTCTGGTTCCCGCGCGGTCAACGGCAATGCCATGCGCGTGTGTGGCCAGAACATGATGGGCGCGTAAAGCGCGTAAAGGAGTTATACGCATGACTGCACAAAATTCCCGCAATTACACCAAGCTGGCGGAAGTCCCGGACATGTCGAAGCTGCTGCGCGGCGTCGTCAAGGACACTCTGCCGGTGTTGGGTACCAAGCGTTCGGCTATTGGCGACCCGCAGGCGGCGTTTGAGGTCGCGAATTTCAGCGTCGACCGCGAGCACCTGGCCGCCTATACCCGCGCGACTGGCCTGCGCTATAGCAACGAGCTGCCGATCACCTACCCGTTCGTGCTGTCGTTCCCGCTGTTTATGCAGGTGATGCTGGCGCCGGACTTCCCGTGCCGCGCGGCAGGTATGGTGCACCTGACCAACGAGATTGAACAGACCCGCCCGCTGCGCATCGACGACGAGCTGACCCTGCGCGTGCACGCAGAAAACCTGCGCCCGCACCGCAAGGGTTTGTTGGTGGATTTCATCAGTGAGATCTGCGTCGACGGCGAGCTGGTGTGGCGCCAGACGTCGGCGTTTTTGGGCATGGGCGCGAAGTTTTCTGCCCAGACGCCGAACGAGGTGCGCACCCGCGGCGAGGATTCCGGCTCCCTGCTGGAGCGGCTGGACGTTGCCGACGAGACCGCCACGGTGAGTTGGAAGGTTGACCGCGACATCATCGACGATTACGCGGACGCCTCCGGTGATAAGAACCCGCTGCACGTGTCCAAGATCGGCGCGAAGGCTTTCGGGTTCCCGGCTCCGATTGCCCACGGCATGTGGACGGCCGCGAAGATGGTCGCTGGTTTGGAAGGCGAGCTGCCCGGCGCGCTGCGCTACACGGTGGAATTCCAGAAGCCAGTGATCTTGCCTGCCCGCATCGCGTATTACACGTTCCGCGGCGAAGGCGCCCAACCAGGGCCCGCTACCAACGCCCCAGCTACCTGGAACACACAGGTAACTAAGGGTTCAGACCCGAAGAAGGTGCACGCCGTCGGCAAGTTCGAAGCTCTCAGCTAGCGCACGACTAGCGCTCAACTGACGCTCGACTGGCACCTGCCGGGAGTTTTATACTCCTCACACACCAAAAACCTAGGCCCGATTCGCTGTTATTCTGGCGGGAAAACCCGTTCATAGATAACGAGAAAACACCACGAATCGAAAGGCCTAGGTTTTGTCGTCTCACAATAATTCCACCGCCGCTGACGCTACTGCCAACGCTGCCGCTAATTCTTCTGCTAACAGCACTTATATCCCCGTCACCGCGGATCATTTCCGCGCCCGCTTAGCCAAAGCGGAAAAAATCGTCGCCGAGCAGAACCTGGCGGGTTTCCTAGTCAGCCCGGGCCCAGAGTTTCAGTACCTGACCGGCTCCACATTTAGTTCGCATGAGCGCGCCACCTTCCTGGTGCTGCGCGCGGGCAAAGATCCGGTAGCTGTGTGCCCGGAGACCGACGTGCTGACGCTAAAGCAAGAAAACCTGGACGAGCTCGGCTTCCTCTTCGAGGCATGGCGCGATGGGCAGTCGCCGTATGAGATCACCCGCAGGCTGTTGGAAGAAAACAGCGAGCACAAGGCCGTAGCGGTGGCTAATGCGATGACGGCTGATCACGTTCTGCGCCTGGATGCTGCGTTGCCGAACCACAGCATCGAATTGGGTTCAGATGCGATGAGCCAGTTGCTATTGGCCAAGGGCGAGGAAGAAATCTCGCAGTTGGCGGCCGCAGCGGCAGCGATTGACCGCGTGCACGAGCAAGTTCCGGCGTTGCTGCGCGATGGCGTCACCGAGCGCGAAGTAGCCAATAAGCTGCATGATCTGATCTTGCAGGAGCACCACAGCATTGATTTCATCATCGTCGGTTGTGGTGAAAACGGCGCGAACCCGCACCATTCGTTCTCGGATCGTGTACTGCACACAGGCGAGCCGGTGGTCGTCGACCTGGGTGGCGCGTTTGGCGATGGCTACCGCTCGGATTCCACCCGCACGTATGTGGTCGATGGTGCCGTCGACAAGGCCCCGCAGGAATTCCGCGATGCCTATGAGGTTGTTACCCGCGCGTTCCATGCTGCCCGCGAGGCTGCGAAGCCGGGTGCGACGGCGGAGTCGATTGATCGTGCTGCCCGGGAGATCATCACGGAGGCCGGTTATGGCGAGAACTTCAGCCACCGCTTAGGCCACGGCATTGGCTTGTCGACGCACGAGGACCCGTTCTATTTGGATGGTAATAAGCAGCAGGTGCAGGAAGGTTTCACGTTTTCGATCGAGCCCGGCATTTATGTTGCGGGCAAGTGGGGCATGCGCTTGGAAGATATTGTGGTGCTGGAAGCGGATGGACCGCGTCACCTGAACCAGCAGCCCCGCGAGCTGCGGTAATCCCCACCCCGCAGCAACACCCCGGTACCCCGCGCGTGTACCCTTCCTCCCCCGAACCCCAGACCACAACCAAAGAAAAGGCCTTTCACGAGTGGGTAAATTACTGGCATTTGCACGCGCGCTACCGGAGCAGTTTTGGTTCGTCCCAGCCTTGTTTGTCACGGCGGCCATTGTTCTGTCGCAGGCGCTCGTCGGCCTGGATCATATCGACTACGAGCTGCCAGCCTTCCTGCATAATCTGCTGTTCGCCACGGGTGCCGACGGCGCGCGTTCGTTGCTGTCGGCGATCTCCGCGTTTCTGGGGGTAGCGGGCACGGCGTTTTCCATCACCATTTCGGTGATTAGCACGGCCTCAACGACGTATGGCCCGCGCCTGGTGCGCAATTTCATGCGCAACCGCAATAACCAGATTGTGCTGGGCGTGCTCACCGCCACCTTCGTCTATACCCTGCTGGTGTTGCGCACGATCAAATCGGGCGACGACGGCGATGGCGAAGCCTTCATCCCGCACCTGGCGGTGAATGCCGCGATTGTTTTCGGCGTCATCGATGTGTTTGTTTTCGTGTGGTTCATCCACCACATCGCCAGTTCGGTGCAGATTGAAACCATCAGTAACCAGGCGTGTAAGGATTTTGAGCGCACGATTAAAAGCACGTGGCATGATCCGGACGACGACGACGGCGTCGAGTGTTTCCCCGCGCCGACGGAGGGCGGCGGGCTGGTTCCGGCGCACCGGAGTGGTTTCCTGACTCGCATCGACTATGACATGTTGCGTCGCGATGCCGAAAGCTGCAATGTCAACGTCAGCCTGTTGGCACGCCCGGGCGATCATGTGGTGGAGGGTGCGCCGCTGGCCCAGGTGTGGCCGGAGCAGCGTGCCGACGCCGTCGCCAAGGCTTTGCGCGATCACCTGCACATTAATGTTTCCCGCACCACGGAGCAGGATTTGCGTTTTGCGCAGCAGCAGTTGGTGGAATTGGCTTTGCGCGCGATGGCGGGTGGCACGGATGATCCTTATACCGCGATTACTGTGGTACAGCAGTTGACGCCCGGCATTGTTACGGCGGTTAGCCGGAGTGAGGATGCGAATGTGCTGCTTGACGACGCCGGCGCGCCGCGCGTGTACCTGCGCCCGGTGCTGATCCGCGAGATCGTGGATATGCCGTTTGACCATGTGCGCCCGCATGCCCTGGGCTTCCGTATTGTGTTGGAGGCTTTTGTGGATCTTGCCCACCACATCCGCGTCAATGCGCAAGACCCGGAGATTGCCAAGCGCGCGGAACGGCACGTCGTCACCATCCTGGACGAAGCCCAAGACCGGCTGAAAGAGCGCGACCAGAAGCTGTTGCGCGACTACGCACAAGCCAATTTTTACGACGCGCTAGGCCCTAACCGTTCACAGCACACCTAACCTGCGCTGAACCTGCGCCACATCCACTACGCAACGCTTGGAACACTCAACCACCCGCCACAATCTTTCGCAGTTTGTGGTGCGCTGGCGAGAACGGATCGCCATCTACAGCTTCGATTGGAAACGCTGGAGCCCGAGCCTTCCAGAAGCTAAGGGGATGGAGTACTACGTGTGTGAAGAGAACATGGACGAACCAAAGATTGGGTTTACAGCCGTCTAAATGCACAGACTAAACTAAAAGGAAAAGACTAAAATAAGGAACCCGAAAAGGCATGAGCATCATAGACCCAGCAACAGTCAGGTACTGCCTTGCACAAGGCATGACCCAAACAGAGCTGGCGCGCGAGTACGGGGTGACCCGGCAGTACATTCACAAGCTAGCCAAGCAGGCTGGTCACGAACCGTTGAGGACGATTGTTACCGAGAATTTTCCGTGGCCGATCAAGCCAGAGTTTTCGCAGAACAACCTTTACCAAGCTCTGAGGGTTGTCGGTCTGTGGAATATGGATCCCAACGCTGTGAAACCCAACACGCTACAGAAATTACGGGGCGTTCTCCGCAAGCTGCAAAACTTCAACACCGTTCTCGACTATGACGCAGGCTATCCAGCCGTGCCGGGTCTAACGAACACACCAGGGTTCGCCTACGTACCACGAACAGAAAGCGATGAAGGGTTTATCGTCAAAATCAAACCCGAAACAAGAATCACGCCTATCGGCAGGAAACTTTGGCGCATGCCAGAGGGAGTGCCGGGAATAGATTAAAGGTTCGGCTGATCGCCCCGAATTTTGTTCCGTCTGAGTCGACGGGAAAATCTTCGAACTTGCCCAAGAAAATTGCCCAGGATGCCAAGGATTAAGTGGTCTGTCTCGTAGAAGACCGTTCTGACAGAGAACCTTTCGATGCACCCGGCGTGCCAAGCTGCGGCACCGAAGCTGGGCGTGTCGGGGCATATTGCTCGACAATGCACCCAGCTCGCCCAGCATGAAGAAGGACTGGTTGCGCAACTCGGAAGGCACGAGTCGAACTCATAGCGTTTCGATTCCACTTGGTGCTGCATTGCGATATTGCGCTGACTGCGTGAGCCGGTCTTGGGGATCAGCGACGGTGGCCCGCTGCAATGTCAACAAACTGCCGGTCACCCCACGAAAGTCTTTACCACTAGCGCTTCGCGTCCGGCGGCCATGGTGGGCTTTTGGTGAGCCCCACCTTCTTCGCAGTAAGCGGCATTGATGAATCCAAGGCAGCCATCGCCTTGTACTTGGTTAGAAATTGCTCGCGGCTGCCGTTGAAGCCGCCGCCCTCGATTGCCCACCACAGCAGCTGGATCGTGTCAGCGTGCTGAATGCTCCCGCCGGGCGAAAACTGACCTCTGCGTTGCGCCTGGGTGAGCACCTTTGCCTGTTTCTTGATGACATTGGTACCGGCTATCTCGTCGCACACGAGGATGACTTGTTCACCCGCACGAGCGCGGAGGACGCCGTGGAGGATCGCCATGTGTTCTCCACGATCCTTGGGTTCAGCGTACATTTCCTCGAACTCCATTCCCAGGACAGCTTGACAGCACTGTCTCAGTTCGTCGGTAGCGTCGTCCGGGATAATCTCCCTGAAGCGATCTGGGATCCGGCGCCAGACCTCGCGTGCACGCTCGAACTGCCTATGCCGGTTAGGAGTGTCCAATATCTCCAGCTCTACTGCCTTAGGCACGTGAATCTTGTTATGGCCCAGAGCGCAAAGCAACTCGGGAACGCAGTCGGTGGTAAGGAACTTGAAAATCGGTCCAGTGTCAAGGATGTGCA
This sequence comes from Corynebacterium sp. LaCa_70, assembly GCF_058182015.1. NCBI lineage: Bacteria > Bacillati > Actinomycetota > Actinomycetes > Mycobacteriales > Corynebacteriaceae > Corynebacterium > Corynebacterium sp. LaCa_70. Next base: position 212,514 of record NZ_CP190914.1, on the reverse strand, counting down.
TTACTCCGCGCCGCCCATAAGCGCTGACAGCTCCTCAGAGGTGAGCCGCTCACCTGTGTCTTTAGGGCGGGGCGCCGACACGGCTAGCGCCTCGACAGGAGCGATTCCCTCCTCAGCCAGGGCTGCCTTCGTGGCTGAGGCACTGGAATCACCACTGAGCTTGGCGATAGTCGAGGAGGCCACGCTCCCCTGGCGGTAACCCTCTATGGCCCGTGTCATGAGGCTCTGCGGACCGCGAGGCTTGCTCGACTGCTCGACTAGCGCTTGGTACTCGGGGCGCCAGCCGAACTGAGCAGCAAGGGCGCCAGCAGTAATCTGGCCCCATTGCTTGCAGGTGTCGGCATCGATCGCACCAGCGTCGCGCATCTGGATGGCAACCATGTGGGGAGAGGCGAGATAAGTCTGCACGATGTCAGAAAGAGTTGCGAGCGTGACTTCCTCACCTTTGACCATGTCCGCCACGCCACCCATTGGAACTAGCAGGTGGCGGGCGAAGGCGTCCGCTTGGATCTCTTCGGGGCTACGCCGAGCCCAGTCGGTACCATCTGTCAGGCTGTCAATAGTGCCGAGCTGATAATGACCAAGCTCATGAGCAAGGGTAGAGCGAAGTCGCATGGGATGCTTCGTGCACCCCACCGCCATGAGGTGCATATCATCCAGAAGCATCGTCATGCCGTGACCAGCAGCCGAAGACCTGACGTAGGCCACACCAATTCCCACCTTGCGCTCAATGAGCCTGACCAGATTCGTAATTGGCTCTGAGCCGAGGGAGTGCTCTTTGCGGAATCTCTCGGCGGCTGCCCGTCCGATGGCCTCGTTACTCATACGAGCTCCGGAATACCCAGCTGGTCGAGTCGACGTGAAACTCCGAATGCGTAGATCAGGTAGTCGGCAAGCTCCTTCGATCCATCCTCGTCGGTGCGCCCGGCACAGCGCACCTCGTCAGCGATGCTGTTCGTGCCAAGCAGGTCGTCGACCAACACACCACAACCGTCTGCGATTAGCACGAGTTCCAGCCTCGATGCAGCCCGCTCACCCTTCTCGATCCGCTGGATCGTCGGCTGCGACAGGCCGGTCTCTTTGGCCAACTCGCGCTGCGACACACCTACAACCTTGCGTGCCTCGACGATCCGTTGGCCGATCTCAATATTCACAACTGACATCTGAATCACTCCCATTCAATTTTGATTCTACACCACGCGGGTTGTCATCCAGACCCCACGCCACCCCGGTGGCACATCACCACCATCCTGGACGAAGCCCAAGACCGGCTGAAAGACCGCGACCAGAAGCTGCTCCGCGAACACGCACAGGCCAATTTTTACGACGCACTAGGCCCTGACGGTTCACAGCGCACCTAACCTGCGCTAAACCTGCGCCACCCCACCGGCTTTGCGATAATGGAGCAATGACTCGCACCACATCCACCACGCAACGCTTGGAACGCTCAACCATCCGCCACAACCTCTCACAATTTGTGGTGCGCTGGCGCGAACGAATCGCCGCCTGGCGCGAGAATAATGAGTCCGGCACGGAGCAGAAATATGCGCAGCAGTATTGGACAGATTTCTTTTCTTGCTTCGGTATTAATGCCACCTACCTCAATGTTTTTGAGCAGACTGCTAAGCGCAGCAGCACCGGCGGGCACGGCCGTATTGATTTCTTTATGCCCAACAAGTTGATTGGTGAGGCAAAGTCGCTGGATGTGGATCTGGATGCCGCCCACCAGCAGGCACTGGATTATCTGCGCGGCGGCACCATCAAGGAGCACCAGTGGCCGCGCTACATCATGTGCACGAATTTTGAGCAGATCCGGCTGAATCGCTTGGGCGAACAAGATGAGCGTTTCGATGTCACCATCAGCTTGGATGAGTTGCTGGATCATGCCGAGAAGTTCATGTTTTTGGCTGGTTATGAGTCTGTCAGCCACCGTGAGCAGGAGCGCGCCTCCATTGCGGCTTCGGAGATCATGGCGAACTTGTTCCGGGCGCTCAACGACGATGATGTGGATGAAGCAGTCGGCGATGCTGCTCCGACGAACCCGGAGGATGAGGACGAGCGCGTCGAACAGACCTCAATGTATCTGACGCGGCTGCTGTTTTTGCTCTTCGGCGATAATGCGGGCTTGTGGCAGCCGGGCTTGTTCGCTGACTTGGTGATTAATGCTAATGGCGTCGGCGAGCTCTCTGGTGATCTGAACACGCTGTTTAATGATGTGTTGAATAAGCCGGAGTCGCAGCGCCCGCGCCGCCTTCCGGAGCATTTGGCAAAGTTCCCGTACGTCAATGGTGGTTTGTTTGCTGGTGATGTGCCGAAGGAATACTTCGATGAGCAGATGCACAAGGTGCTTGTCGACGCTTGCTCGTTCGATTGGTCTCAAATTAGCCCCGCCATCTTCGGTTCTTTGTTCCAGTTGGTGAAGTCGAAGGAAGCGCGTCGGCATTCTGGTGAGCATTACACCAGTGAGAAGAATATTCTGAAGACGATCGAGCCGTTGTTCCTGGATGAGTTGCGCGCGGAGGCTCGCCGTTTGATCAATTCGAAGTCCACGAGCGTGAAGAAGCTGCGCGAGTTCCGCGATAGCCTGGCGAACAACATTTATTGCGACCCTGCTTGTGGTTCCGGAAACTTCCTGATTGTGGCTTACCGCGAGCTGCGCAAGATTGAGACGGAGATGATTGTTGCTATCCGTGAGCGTGAGGGCAGCGCGGGCAGCATGACTTTTGATATTTCATGGGAGCAGAAGCTTTCCATTGACCAGTTCTATGGTTTTGAGATCAACTGGTGGCCGGCGAAGATCGCCGAGACTGCCATGTTCTTGGTGGATCATCAGGCAAACCGGGAGCTTGCCGACGCCATCGGTCTGGCCCCGGAACGCTTGCCGATTAATATCACCGCACATATCCACCACGGCAACGCCCTGCAGTTGGATTGGGCGGAGATCCTGCCAGAAACCAATGGCCAGACTTATATCTTTGGTAACCCGCCGTTCCTGGGCGCACGAACGATGAGCAAAGACCAAAAAGCTGACTTGAATCGAGCCTGGAACGGAGCAAAAGGCACCAATCAGCTCGACTATGTCACCGGCTGGCATGCTAAAGCTATCACGTTATTTGGCAACCGCACTGGCGCTTTCGCATTCGTGACAACTAATTCGGTTACTCAGGGTGACCAACCAGCCCGACTATTTAAAGTAATTTTTGATAATCATTGGCGAATCCGTTTTGCGCATAGAACTTTCGCCTGGGACTCTGAAGCTCCAGGCAAAGCAGCTGTCCACTGCGTAATCGTCGGCTTTGATCGCGATGGAAGAATCCCTCCAAAACTATGGGATTATTCTGATCTTCGCGGAGAAGGAACCGAGGTTGAAGTTAAAAATCAGATCAATGCTTACCTGGTCGATGGCCCGAGGATTCTGGTAGCAACAAAGTCTACTCCAATTTCCGTCATGCTTCCTAAGGCGAATTTTGGAAGCATGGCAAACGATGGAGGAAATCTAGTAGTCGAGGCTAAAGATTACGCCGAATTCTCTACGGATTCTATAGCATCAAAATACTTACGTCCGTACCGTGGCTCACGCGAAATTATCCGTGGACTAGAACGTTGGTGTCTTTGGATGGATCAGCCCAATTTTAACCCATCGGATTTGTCGAAATCCAAGCTTCTCTATAACAGAATATCCAAGGTGCGCGAACACCGTCTATCAAGTTCCCGGAAAACAACGATCGAGCGTGCAGACGTGCCTTACCTATTCGGAGAAATACACCAACCTGATACCGACTACGTCGCTATTCCCCGTGTAGTAAGCGCGAACCGAAATTATTTTACTGTTAAGCAATATTCCCCAGAAATAATCACGAGCGACAGTGCTTTCACGATAGAAGACTCATCAGGACTCCTCTTTGCCTTGTTGTCTTCTTCGATGTTTATCACTTGGCAGCGGACTATCGGCGGGCGTCTGAAATCGGATCTGAGGTTCTCTAGCACTTTGTCATGGAATACGTTTCCAGTTCCAGATATTGACAGCACTAGTAAAGAACGAATCATTGCAGCCGGCCAGAAAGTCCTCGAAGCACGTGAACTCCATCCGAACAGATCACTTGCAGACCACTACAATCCGCTCACCATGGATCCGGCGTTACTTAAGGCCCACGATGCCCTCGACAAGGAAGTCGATAAGGCATTCGGTGCGCCTCGAAAGCTCACCACTGAGCGGCAACGTCAAGAGCTGTTATTCGAAAATTATTCGAAACTGACAAAGTAGTTCAACAAACGCGATGCCGTGGCCCTATATGAAAACAGCGCGGAGCTCTCGCTGGAGACAGCATCAGCAGAGCTCGGTATCAACCAAGCATCGCTACATTCATGGGCCAAAAGTACGGCACCGGCACACTGTCCCGTACGAAAGCTCTACGTGATAAAGCCCAAGCCACCACTGAATCCGAGCGCATCCGCCAGTGAGACAAAGGAAAACGCTAAGCTGCGCGAAGAACGCGATATTCTGCGCAAGGCTGCGAAGTATTTTGCTTAAAGCAGACTCACTGGTGACCTACTTCCGGTTTGTCTATGACCACCGAACCGACTATTCGGTTAAGCAAATGTGCCACGTTGTAAAGCTGAATCGTTCCTCATTTTATAAATGGGTCAGCACCAGCGAAAAACGCAGGTTAAAGATGCATTCTGATGGTCTTACTAGCGCAAAAGTTACAAGAAAGCCGCACGAATCATCAACAGCCATGGGGCTAAAAGGCTTGAGCACACGCCACCGATGCATCACCAGCAGACCTAAGCCTGGCCACCGAATCATGCCAGATTTAGCTGACTATACTAATGAGATCGATATACCTGGAGATAGCGCAAGGACAATGACTAGCAACGCTCCGATTGCACCAAGGCCACGCTAGCTGTCTCTGCCTCGACGCCTTATAACTAGGCCGATGCGAGTTTTTGATTCACCAATGCGTTAAGCGAAATACCTTCAGATATAGCTTCAATTGATAGCCGTCGATGCAATGAGGGCGACGTACGTACATTGAATTTTCCAGAGTAGCGACGATTACCTAACGGTATAGGAGCTAGCTCTCCCGAGGCTTCTATATCCTCAACAACCTCAGCAACGAGGTCAAGCAAGCCCTGCTCTGCCTGCTGCCGATCCACATCCAACCACGACAACGAGGGGAACTCAGCTACGGTAGCCACGTATTCTTGGTCTTCTTCCGACCACGAGACTTGATAGGTGTACTTGTTAACATCCATCTCAATTACTCCGTTTACTTGTTCAGCGTATTAAGTTTCTCGATAGCTTCTAGAACTTGAATGACCTGGTATGGCTTGGCTTTGCCGTTGGCATTTTGAATATTGACACGAGGGTTGCCTGGCCATGGGGTTTTGTAAGTGCGGTGCGACATCTTCTTTGAGTTACGGCATTCAAAGTAGTGATCGCAAATTTTTTCTAAATCGGCAAATTTCACATTCTTTGGTGACCTTTTCATTGCCCGCAAGATACTGTCAATACTCTTCCCGATGCCAAAATAGTACCATATATAGTACTATTCAACCTGGTTCATCTTGGGTCTAATGCAGCATCAACGATTGGAAACGTCCTGGATTTAGTTCCCACCTAAGCTAAGAAAAATTGGGAGCTATGCCTTTCAGGGCAGAGAAATTGGATGTTATTAGCTCGCATCAGGAAACGGGCGAGCATAAAAAGGCGCCGAGCGTAAACAGGCAATGAGATAGAGTGATTGAAAACCTTAACACAGAGCTAAACCCAGAAAGTTAGTCTATGAAGGGCACCGTCCGCGACATCGTCCAACTATTCGGCGGCGTCGATAACGAGCTACATATCCCCGTTTACCAGCGCAATTACGATTGGGGTGAAGCGCAATGTGCCCGTTTATTCGATGATCTGATTGAGGTTATCCGCTTCGACCGCAAAAAGCACTTCTTCGGCGCCGTCGTCGGTAACGCAGAGTTACTCACCTGGGTAGTGATCGACGGTCAGCAGCGCCTGACCACCACGAGCATCCTCATGCTGGCTATCGCAGACAGCCTGGAAGAAGGCGTCGTCAAGAGCTCAGACCCGGAACTCGGCAAGATCATCAAACGCAACTATTTAGTGCGCCCGGGAAGCACGATGTCCGGAGAGAACAAGCTCAAGCTCAAACCAGTGAAAGACGACCTCGATGCCTACCGGCGTCTCCTATCCGGCGAGCAGCCGATCGAAAAGTCCACAGTGACGGCGAATTACCGATACTTCCGGGAGCGCATCGCCAAACAAGAACTCGACGGCGACGAGCTCTGGAATGCAGTCAACCGGCTGGAAGTCATGGCTTTGGATCTGGAATCACACGATGATCCACAACGCATATTCGAATCCCTGAACTCCACGGGTAAAGAGCTCAAGGAATCAGACAAAATCCGCAACCTCGTGCTCATGGGGCTGGACACGAAAACCCAGAACGATCTCTACGAGCGTTACTGGAACCGAATTGAAAAGAACGTCGAATTCGATACCGACACCTTTGTACGCCTGTACCTGGTCTCACGAACACGGAAGACGCCACGCTTCGATGCAGTATATGAGGCATTCCGCAAATACCTGCAGGATCAGAATGCTCCAATCGAATCTGTCCTGCAGGACATGCACCAGTATTCAGGCTATTACTTCGAACTAAACACAGCGGCGACCGGGGTAGCTGCCGCTGACCGTCGACTATGCCGTTTTAACCTGATGCAACGTGACGTCGCCATGCCTACCATGATGCCGCTGGTGGCAGACCTGAAATCCGGGGCTATTACACCGCAAGACTTCACCCGGATTGTCACCATCATTGATTCCTATTTGTTCCGCCGTACCGTCGTCGGTGATGCGTCGAATGCACTGAACAAGATATTCGCGACGCTGTATAACGAAGCCACCCGCATCCGGACGGAAAACACCGACCTGGCAGAAGTGATTAGCTACTTGCTGCTGAAGCGTGCAGAGACCTCCGGGCGATTCCCGGAAGACGATGAATTCCGGCTGGAATTTGCTACACGCAACTTCTATAAATTCCGTAGCCAATATCGCCAATACATTTTCGAATGCCTCGAAAACCGCAACTCTAAAGACCACCTGGACGTTGCCAACGCCCTACAGGACGGCAGCGCCTCCATCGAACACATCATGCCGCGCACACTGACCAAAGAATGGCGCAATGAGCTAGGTGAAGATGCCGAAGAAACGCACGAAAAATGGGTGCACCGCATCGGAAATCTCACCATCACCGGCTACAACTCTGAATACAGCAACTACAGCTTTGCCAAAAAGAAATCCCTTCCCGAAGGATTCGATTCCTCGCCGTATCGGCTGAACAACTACGTGCGGCAAGTAGAATCCTGGGGCCCGGAAGAGATCGCGGAACGAACCAACCGATTAACCGAGCAAGCCTTGGAATACTGGCCCATGTTGCAGACCGAGTTTGTGCCGGTTGTCGAACCGTTGCCCACCGTGCCGCTTGGGGAACACACAGATTTCAAACACCAGAAAATCGTTTCCTATGAGTTCGATGACTCCAAGCACTCCGTCAAAAGCTTCAAAGAAATGGTCCGCGGCGTTTGCTTACAGTTGCTGAGTGAACACCACGAAGGGGTCTATGCCTATGCCGAAGAAGATGGCTTTGGTTTTGCACTGAGCAATGAACCTGTAAAAGATTTTGGCGAACTCACACCTGGACTCTGGGTGCTGCTGGATTGCAATACCAGCAAGAAAATGACTGTGCTGCGGCGCCTGTTCCATTACTTGGACATCGACACTGATTCTTTGGTGATCACGCTGCGCAAAGAATCGAGCGCCCGCGATGAAGGCAACGATGATGAGCCAACCGGGAAGCATGCAGAACTCACGAAATTTATCCCACAATTTGAAGAGCTAGAAGGATCGCGTGCCTCCGATTCCGATATCGCGAGTTTACAGTCCGAATATAACGAGGTACTGGCGGAATTTGCCCGCTCAGACTGGCAGCAGTTTTTGGCAGACGGCAGTTACCCGAACGTGAGTGATCCTGTATTGATTTCTCAACGGAGCATTGAGGAACTGCTGGCATCATTGTCTGCGCTACGGCAAGCCGAAACCTTCGTGCCGGGTCAGTTCCGCACCGCCTGCATCGATGGTACGTTCGCGAAAATCCTACAACGTTTGGAAGACATCGACGTGCCAGCGGAATAGCGAATTCACCATTGACAATGCAGGATTAGGCGCCAAAAGGGGATGCGGTCGTGTTGTCGTTTAGCCCGATTAGTCCGTTCCTTTACGCATAGTATTACATATTTATTTAGGGTTACGAGGGTCATTCTTGAATACTTTTGGCAGGTGATCAGTGGAGGTGTACCACTGGTGAACCGGTGGAGCCACGCTACCGAGTAGCCTAAGCAAGTCGTTCCTGTGGCGGCGGTATTCAACCGCGAAGATGGGTTCATGATGGGCGATCCGATTACGGAAGAGTCTTAGCCGATTAAGATCTGCTGCTAGCGCGTGGGGTTGTACATTGGAAAGAAAAGCTTGCCGAATCACCGCGTTCCAGAGTCGTTCTCGTCGCCGTTGGTTAAGGGGCCGTTTTCGAGGATGTGAACCGATCACCAGGCCGGTACCGGTATCACGGATCTTCTTAGCGTCCTCTGCCCGCCCCCTAAATGTCCGAGCTTTTCCGCCAAACTCGTCTTTGAGGTCAAGGGGAGCCTGATCTATATATAACAGCCAATCACGGTGGCCGCCGTTGTTTTGACACCACTGCCCGAGGCTTTCGTCGACGGCGTTTCGAAGACTGACTTCAGTCACCGAAATAAGTGGCCAGAATGATGAGGATAATTCAGAATTCCAACGGTAAAGATCAAGAGCGCGACCAGGGTGACTCTGCATTTCTACGAGATAGGGATGCATACGGTCGGTGCCAATGCGCTTAAGGATATCCTGGTCGCGCTGAGTCTGTCTCCTTGATTTTTCGCCATAGATCTATACTCTCATTTAGTGAGAGGGCAGATGCCATAAGTGGCATACTGAACCCCATATAGAAGGCACTCTCGTCCGAACACCAGGCCCAGCCTGAAGCATCGCGGCGGGGGTGTTTTCGCATTGAGATGTACCTCCTTGAGTTCAGAGGGTCGTTGCAACACTTGGGTTAAACGCCAGCTGGCCTGGGGTTCTTTGCGTTGCCTCGCCACGCAGTCCTAAGCGCAAGCTTGTGCTTAGATACCGAAAGGCTTAGGGGCTCCTGGAAAGAATTAGTTACCGAGCTGCTCGTGCTCGTTCAGGTAATCACGCAAAGCTTCCGTAATAATCACGCGCTTAGGAACGCGCTCTTGCTTTTTAAAGCGGTCAAGGCGTTGGTTTAATGATTCCGGAATTTGGGCACTAATAGGAATCAGCTTTTCCTTTTGCCCCGCACGGTCACGAGCTTTGTCGCGCTGAGTAGCGACGTCCGTGAGCAACTTCAGGAAGTCACTGCTCGTCATATCTGCAGAGATGCGATCCACAAGATCCGGGTGCTGTTGACGCAATAAATCTATTTCTGACTTCGAAAAATCCATACGTCCAATGTTATATGTGCAACGAAATTACTGCAATGAAAAATCGAAAGTTTTTTAGCTACCGGCAGCGCTACTATGGAGGATATTTTCTGTGAATTTCCCGGACAAAACAGCTTAAGCTGTGCATACTATTCCTATGCCGCTTCCTACCGAATTCACTGTCCTCGATTTCGAAACAGCCAACGAGATGCGTGCGTCGGCAAGAGCCCCATCGTTGCACACAACATGGCCTTTGATTATTCCGTCTGGCGAGCACACACAGAGCTCGGTAACCTGCCCGATTTTAGCAATCCCCGGCTTTGCACGCTGCGCATGGCCCGATACCTTTTGCAACGCCCCACCGGAACGAACGGGCTGGAAAGCCTGATCCACGACTACTGCCCCGGCCTGGCGTTCGCGCACCACGACGCCTCCGAGGACGCGCGGGTTACCGGCGAGCTATTCCTCGCGATGCTGCAACACCTGGAGATGCCGCTGGGGCAGCTCGTGGAGACCTTCGCACTCACGCAAGCACCGCGGCAACGCGGGAGTCTGGGCTCTGGTAGCGGTACCCGGCCAGTTCCGGCCCCTTGCAAATATTTCACTACCCCGGCGAGAATATCTACTCCTGAATAACAGAAACAGATAGCGCTCCACCGGGGCTTCATGGAATATTATAGCGCCTAGCTCCTCAGGCTTCACGAACGCAAAGCGTCACGGCGCTCAACCAACTAACCTGAAGGCATGAATACCGCGCCTTTGCTGCATTATCTGGAGCCTGCCGTCATTGATCGCGGCCACGAGCTTTTCCACAGAAACGCAGCCGAGATTACCGACATCCAACGTACTTTTAATTTGACGGAAGTCAGCGGCAACTGCCTGGGCTCGCAGGGCGATTTATACCACCCGCGTGTGGCTATGCATATATCACCCGACGGTGTGCTCCGAGCATTCATCGGGCATTGTTCCTGCCCCTACGGGATTAATTGCAAGCATACTGCCGCACTGTATTTGACCTACATGGCAGCGCAGCATAAGCAAGCCGATGATCCTGTGCAACCAGGGTGGAAGCATGACTTAGACAATATTTTCTCTCCTACCAGGCCGGGTGGCCTGCGCCAACGGCACCAGAGACAGCCATCCCAACCCCAGACGACGCAGACTGAGCGTTCTACCCGGCTTGCACTCTTGTTTAATTATTCTCCGGCCGGTGTACGCGAAACCCACTGGGGTCCAATCAACGCACCGGCAAGCCTGTCTGTGGAATTGGTTCGCCCTACGAAAAACCAGATCAACAAACGTAGCTGGGCCAAAACCGACGTGAGCTTTCACCGCTTCCTTAACCAGACCTATGCGCCCACAATTTTGCCCGCTCATGAGCAGGCAGCACAGAAATTAACAGATGCGTTTATAGACCACGAAATATATTTCGATAGCCAGCACACGCTGGCACCATTAACGCATATTGACAATGCAGAACCCCTCAAAGCCATCGCCCGTACCGCAGCAGAAGGCATCGAATTGGTCGATGCCACCAGCAATGGCCGCATCATCTTCCACGACGGCCTGGTACGCCCCTACCTGGCACTTCACCAGCGCGACGATGGCGATATTCAGTTAACCGCAACACTGCACCTCCACGCCGCAGGCTATATCGAACCAGAATTAGTGCTCGGATACCCCGGCTTTGGGGCGGTGTGGCGCGATGAAACCGAAACGCTCCACATTGCGCGTTTTACAGAACCAGCCAGCGAGCAATGGCGAAGGCTCCACGAAGTGGAACACACGGTACGCATCCCGGACGAGGATAAAGATGAATTCGAAGCAGATTTTTTAGACCGCCTGGACAACAACACTCCGTGGACCAGCCCAGATAAATCTTTTACCCCAGGCCCACCACCAGCTCCACATCTCCGGGTTGATATTTCGACAGACCGGCAAGCCAACCACCCCTTAGCAGCGGAATTCGCCTGGTATTTCGTATATGGCAGGCGCGCAGTCTCCCTGCCAGATGCCGGGCACCACGCTTCGTCTGATCCACGTCGCAACGCCGATGCCGAACAGGAACTACTCGGAAAACTCTGGTTCACGCCACGCAACGCCACCCTGCACGGTGCAGAATTACTAGATTTCTTCCACACCGGGCTGCCACGGCTGGAACAACTGGGCGTCGACGTGCACATCGCTGATGCCGCCCAACGCACAGCGGCACTGACCCCGGCGTCCGACGTCGATGTCGCAGTTGCTGCCCACCGCGGGGCTAATGACTGGTTTGGCCTGGACGTGCAGGTTGTGGTGGATCAACAGCCGGTTCCTATAGCGCAACTGATCGCAGCGTTGAACGATCCGCACCGGCTGCTCATCCTCGACAACGGCACCTATGCTGATTTGAACAATGCAGAATACGACGCCTTCGCCAGGTTGTTGGAGGAAGCACGAGCCCTGGGCGACACTCGTTCTTCCCGCCCTCAGGTTCCCCGCGTGCGTACGTCCTTTTGGGATGAGTTGGAAGCGCTCGAATCCATCAATTTCACCCCGGATGAGTGGCTGCGCAGCGCCCTCGATGCAGTGCACGAACCAGTGGGGGAACTCGCCGTGCCAGCTGAGCTGCGGGCGGAGTTACGGCCCTACCAAGAAACTGGTTTTCGCTGGTTAGCGGGACTCAATCGGCGTGGTTTTGGCGGTGTGCTTGCCGACGACATGGGCCTCGGCAAAACCCTGCAGGTGTTATCAATGATCGTCGATTCTCCAGAACGCCCATGGCTCGTTGTCGCGCCCACGTCTGTAGTGAGTAACTGGGCACGCGAGGTAGCAAAATTCGCCCCGCACCTGAAAGCGGCTATGGTGAATGCGACCGGCAAGCGTCGTGAACAATCCCTTTCCCAGCTTGCCGACGATAACGACATCGTCATTACCTCATATACCTTGTTGCGCCTCGAAGCTGCCCAGTACCAGGACATCGACTGGGCCGGGGTAATTCTCGACGAAGCACAGCACGCGAAAAACCCTGCCTCGAAGATCTTCAGCACAATCCGCGACCTGCGGGTGGCCAAAAAATTCGCCATCACCGGCACTCCGATCGAAAACTCCCTGTCCGATGCGTGGTCCATGTTTTCCCTGACCACCCCGGGATTGCTCGGCAATGTGAAACAATTCCGCGAGCACTTCGAACGGCCAATTTCGCGTGGCGACGACGAGAAGATGGAGGTGTTGCGTCAACGCACGTCCCCATTTTTGCTGCGACGGCGAAAAGCCGATGTGGCTCTTGACCTTCCGCCAATCCAAACCCAGGTGGTTCCGGTGGAATTAGCTGCTAACCACCGCAAGCTCTATGATCTGCATTTTGCTCGGGAGCGGCAGCGCATTCTGGGGCTGCTTGCCGACGATCCGGATGGCAACCGCATCGAGGTGCTCGCTGCCATTACGCGCCTGCGGCAATTAGCCATTGATCCACAGCTGGCTATCCCCGACTCCACCGCAACCTCATCGAAGTTGCGGGTATTGGATGAGCTGTTAGAAAGCATCGTGCAAGAAGGCCACCGCGTGCTAATTTTCAGCCAATTCACCACCTTTTTGCGCAAAGTACGGGAGCATTTGGAGGCAGCTGATATTCCTACGAGCTATCTCGATGGCCAGACCAAAAACCGGCAGGACGTCATCGACGAATTCAGCAATGGTGACAACCAAATCTTTTTGATTAGCTTGAAAGCAGGCGGAGTGGGACTCAACCTGACTTCTGCTAATTACGTGATTCTGCTTGATCCGTGGTGGAACCCAGCTGCAGAACAACAAGCCATTGACCGCGCTCACCGTATTGGCCAAAAAGTTCCAGTGACTGTATTCCGTCTGGTGTCCACGGATACCATCGAAGATCAGGTTGTCGCGTTGCAAGATTCCAAGCGCGAGCTCATGGAAAACTTCTTAGAACCCGGCCAGTCCGGCCAGACCGGTGGTGTCGAATTAAACGCCGATGTCCTCCGGGAGCTCTTCGACGCCGACTAGGGCAACGGAGATGGCTGGGATGGCCGAGATGGTTCTACTCTAACAATGTTAGAGTAGCTTTAGAGTAGATTTAATAGTAGCCTGTTTGTACTGGTCAAAGGCATTTTATACTCTAAAATCTAGTTTTAGAGTACTTTAGAGTAGCTTTACAGTAGGCCGCGCTTCGCCGACAGCACCAGGTCAAGCTTCTCCATCGGTTATTCGAGTGACCACGTAGCACGGGGATCATTCGGGCTCTGTTTATGCCACACAACCAAGCCACGCGAATGCAACTCTTTCAAATGGCGCAGCACAGTAGGACGCGCAAGGCTTACTAACTCGGTGATTTCCCCAGTCCCTAATTGTTTTTGGGACTGCCGGAGCACCTTGAGAATTTCCAATGCTGCCCGCCCCAAATCTCGGGTTAAATCCGCTGGAATAGCATTGCTCGCATGCAAAGTCAGTTTTACTGACTCGTTGACCTGCTCATACACTGGATCCACTAGGCCCGATGTGCGCATCTCCTGGAATATACGTCGAATACCTTCACCTAATTCCTGAGTAATCCCGAGATCCGCACATACCCTTGCAATGCGAGGGTTACGCGCGTTCCGGCTGATCTGCTCCGGGTTATCAATCCGATTCAGTCCCAAAAACCTGCCAGGATTAGTAATCTCTATACGGTTAGGAAAGATTTCTACCCGAATATGGTCGCCGCCCATGCTGTACGAACGGTGAACCAACGCATTTACCAAGCCTTCAAGCCATGCGTCCTTCGGAACAATTGCATGAGGCACAAACCGCCCGGCATCCCCCAACGCCTGCCGCTTAGGCATGAGCTGCTCAATAGCTTCTATCGCTGCCGAAAGCTGCTCAGGGATCGAGCCTTCAGCGCGTATATCTCCCCCATGTACAAGATTTTGCCGACGCCCGGCACCACGATCATTATCGTCATAGCGCAGAATTCTTACATGCGCATTGGGATAAAAAACCTGAGGTCGCTGCGCAAACAATAGCGCTGCCGCAACTGTGACCTCCCCCTTTCGAGTCAATAAATCCCGTGCTTGCAACGCTAATTGCGGGGTTGATGATGTAAGCAACGCCCGGAATTCTTCTACCTTTTCCGGATCCAAAACCTCCTCGAAACTTCCCCCACCAGGTACTGACGTCGACTCAAACCGTGACGCTCCCCGATCCCATTCAAGTTCTTGCCTCTGAGCAAACGACAACTTCAGGGTGGAATCACCCATACGCTGGTAACAATCCCCGCGATTATCCTGGTGCACATATTCGGACATACCAACCCCGTAACTTTAGAGTAGCTTTACAGTAGATCGACCACACACTACCGCAGCTCCCGCAAACCCCCATCTAGGCGGCGGGTAATCCCCTGCTCATCGAGGTACTCCAGCAGCGGGATGGCCACCCGGCGCGTAGTGCCCAACGCTTTCCGAGCAGCCGACAACGTAAACGGTTGTTCCAACTGCGCAATACGCTGTTTCGCTTGCTGCGGCGCACTCGGCAGCACAATGATCCCCTGGCCAAGCCGCAACAATCGCCCAGCATTTTCCGCCGCCGCCAACTGCTTGGCACCCAACCGGAGTTCCTGCAGCTCATCCGCCTCCGGGGCGGCAAACGGGTCGTCGGCAAGCCAGGCCTCCAGTTTGGCAACAGACGCCTCGGCCTCACCCAAATCCACCTTGTGCCCAGGCAGGCGCACCACACCATCGGCCTGTTCCACCTTGGCTGCAGCCACCGCGATGCCCAACAGGGGATCCTCCTGCAACTCCAGCGCATCCATCGCAGCCTTGCGCGGCATACCGGCCGCCAGCGGATTATCCTGCGCATGCTTTTCCAGCGCGACCAGCAGCTGATTCTTCCAGCGCGTGATCTCCCGGGCGGCAATCCACCACTCACGGAAAACGATAATGCCCTGCGGCGGGGCGGCCGGATCATCCACGGCAAACCCGGCGCGCTGCAGCTTGTCGACGGGCACGTAACCGACGCGCTGGATGTACCCGGTGGGATCGGTGAACGGACTCGGGCTGGCCGCGGGAGTGCTGGCCGCGGCAGTAGTGGTGGCATCGCTGGGGCTGCGGTCATTGCGGTCGCGACCAGCGCTGTTGCCGTCGGCAAGCAGTTCCAATTCCTCTGCACGCCGACGCGCCGCGCCACGACGGTTCAGCTCCGGCGGGTACACATCAATAACCTGCACCCCGGCACTCACATGCCGCCCGCCCGGGCTGCGCACCACGAAGCGATCCAACAACTGCAGCGGCAACGGGTACGCCAAACTCAAGCGCGCATAATCCGCGGACAACGGCCGCACGTGCGCCTCCAGCCCAGCGGTGCCAATGTGAACGACGATATTCTGCGGCAACTCATAAAAATCCTGGCCAAAGGTGCGGCGCACATCGATCTGTTCCACCAGCTCCCACGCACCCGGGCTCAGCAGGCTGTGGCCGCGGTGGATGGCATCGGCACTGATCCCGCGCAGATTCACCGCCACCCGCGAAGTCGGCTCCAGCACCTGGTGGGCCGTATTTTCGCTGTGCAGGCCGCGGACCTCTACCTCGCGGGTCCCTTCCGGGCTGGCCAGCTGCAACTTATCGCCCACCCGCAGCGTGCCCGCCGCCAACGTGCCCGTGACCACGGTGCCAGCACCTTTCACGGAAAACGCGCGATCGATCCACACGCGCACACGCGCCTGCGGGTCCGGGGCAGGCACCCGAGCAAGCACCTGATCCAGCACCTGCCGCATCTGCGCAATGCCCTCGCCGGTATGGGCAGAAACCTCAACCAGGGGTGCGTCGGCAAGCGCGGTGCCAGCTAGCTCATGGCGCACCTGGGCGGTGACCTCGGCGCGACGGGCGGCACCTGCACGATCAGCGCGAGTCACAGCGATCAACCCATACTGGATGTCCAAGGCGCGCAGCGCATCGCGGTGATCCGTCGACTGCGCCTGCCAGCCCTCATCGGCAGCGACCACGAAAATGACCACCGGCGCCGGGCCCACACCGGCGAGCATATTGCCCAAAAACTTCTCGTGCCCCGGCACATCCACGAACGCCACATCCGCGCCCGACGGCAACGTAGTCCAGACAAACCCCAGGTCGATGGTCAGCCCGCGGCGCTTTTCTTCCGCCCAGCGGTCCGGGTCCATATCCGTCAGCGCCCGAACGAGTGCGGATTTCCCGTGGTCAACGTGACCGGCAGTGGCCACCACGTGCATTTAATTCGCCTCCTGGGGTTGCGGGGGTTGCTTGGCCGGGTTGGCTGGATTGGTCTGGGTGGGCCGATTGGCCGGGTTCGCCTGCTGAGCCTGGACGCCCCGGATGGTCTGGGCCAGCAGCTCGTCCTGATTTTCCGGCACGCAACGCACATCCACCAGGCACTGGCCATCATGCACGCGCGCAATCACCGGCGGGCTGGCCTGCCGCAATGGTGCAGCCAACGACTCCGGCAGAGCAACCGCCACACCAGGCAGCGGATACTCCGGGGCTCCCCCACCGCCGACACGCCCATCATGGGTGCGCACGCGGCCATCGACGGCGTCGGCAAGCGCCTGTGTGCGCTCGCGATAACGCTGCGGGTCGATATGCAACGCATCCTGCACGGCATTCGACGGCGTCGCCACCGCTGCGTGCAGAGCATTCAGCCGCAACTTATCAATGCGCACCGCCCGCGCCAGCGGATGCTTTTTCATTTTCGCAATCGCCTCGGCACGCCCCAGCACAATGCCCGCCTGCGGGCCGCCGAGCAGCTTATCGCCACTAGCAATCACTACATCCGCCCCGGCAGCCAGCTGGCTATGAATATCTGGTTCCTCCGGCAACGCGGGATCATGCGTGAGCAGGCCCGAACCGAGGTCCACGAGCAAATACTTGCCGTGCGCGCGCGTGAGCTCCCGTAGCGTGCCGACGCCCACTGCCGCCGTAAAGCCTTCCATGCGGAAATTCGACGGGTGCACTTTCAGAATCGCGCCGGTATCCGCGGTGATGGCGTTGGCATAATCCGCCAGGTGCGTGCGGTTGGTCGCGCCGATCTCGCGCAGGCGCGTCGCGGTGGATTCGATGAGCTCTGGCAGACGGAACCCGGCGCCAATCTCAATCAGCTCGCCGCGGGAGATAATCACTTCCTGGTTTGGCGCTAGCGCGGCCGTGGCCAGCAACAACGCGGAAGCCCCGTTGTTCACGATCAGCGCGTCCTCCGCCGCCGGGCACGCATCCAGCAACGCCTGCGTGGCACCCGCCCCACGGTTGGTGGAACGCTTACCGCTGGCCAGGTCCATTTCCACATCCGTATACGATGCCGCAGCCTGCAGCGCCGCCACAGCAGCCGGTGGCAGCGGGGCGCGGCCCAGGTTCGTGTGAATGATCACCCCGGTGGCATTAATGACCGGGTGCAGGGAAAACGGTTGCTGCGCGCGGAGGTTTTCGGTGATGCGCTCTTCGATGGACTCGACGGTGATGGCCCCGCGGCGGGCGTCGGCAAGAATGTTTTTTATGGTCGCGCGGATGGTGTGTTCCGCCAGGCGCTGCCGCGCGTGTTCGACGGCGGGAAGCTGCAACAGTTGGTCCATCTTCGGGATATTCCGGCGGGGATCGGTGTCAGGAGTTAAAGGATCAGGCGTTAAAGGATCAGGCACCGTGGCGACCTCCTTGCGGGGCGGGAAACTTGCCTGCGCTGTGGCAAAACTAGTGTTGGGGCAAAACTAGTGGCGGAGACGGACAGGAATCGAACCTGCCAGACCGAGATGCTCGGCCTCACCGGTTTTGAAGACCGGGGCGCCCACCAGGAACGCATACGCCTCCACCGCGTCATGGTACAGGCCAATAAAACCCCACGTAGCATGGGCCTATGAGCGAAGCAACCGAATCCGCCAACACTGCAACAACCAATGCCGCACCCATCAACCTCACCTCGTTTGCCGCCGGCGGTGGCTGCGCCTGCAAGATCCCGGCCGGCGAGTTGGAATCAGCCGTCGAAGGGCTCATCGGCACAGCCGACCCCAACGTACTGGTCGGGCTGGACGACGGCGACGATGCCGCAGCCGTGAAAATCCAAGACGGGCTGGCGGTGATCTCCACCGCGGACTTTTTCACCCCCATGCTCAACGACCCCTATGACTGGGGCCGGGTGGCCGCCGCCAATGCGCTTTCCGACGTCTACGCCATGGGCGGCACCCCGGTGACCGCGATCAACCTCGTGGGCTGGCCCAACGACGTACTCGGCCTGGATGTTCTGCGCGAAGTCCTGCGCGGCGGGATGGACGTGGCCACCCAAGCAGGAATTTCTGTCACCGGTGGGCACTCGATCACCGCTCCGGAACCGATGTACGGCATGGCGGCCACCGGCATCGTCGCCCCGGACAAGCTCATGCGCAACGACGCCGCCCAGCCGGGTCTACCCATCACGCTGACCAAGCCGATTGGCGTGGGCATTCTCAATAACAAGCACAAAGCCACCGGGGAGGTGTCCCAAGCGGCTGTTGCTTCCATGACCGCCCTCAACCGGGAAGCGTCGCAGGCCGCGCTGGCCAGTGGCGCGCGGGCGGCCACCGATGTCACCGGCTTCGGTTTGCTGGGCCACTTGTACAAGATGTGCCGGGCCTCCGGGGTGGCCGCTGAGCTGGACTTTTCCGCAGTACCCGCCATCGACGGCGCCAAGGAAGCTCTTGCCGACGGCTTCATCCCCGGTGGTTCGCGCCGCAACCTGGATTGGGTGCGCCCGCACTTGTCGGTGGAATCGGAGGCGATTTCGGAAGAAGACTTGATCTTCCTTGCCGACGCCCAAACCTCCGGCGGTTTGCTGGTAATCGGCGAAGTGCCTGGTTACCCGGTTATCGGCCGCACCGTGGAACGCAGCGTGGAACGAGACGACAACACCGCATATATCTCGGTGCGCTAATCCGGCGTCACCACATCCCCGGCTAATCCCTGCTGCTCACGGCGGCGCTGCGCACGCCGCTTCTGCGGACCAATGGTGGTGGCCGGATCTTTCACTGCCTCCAGCCCGGCATCCAACACCCCGAAGCGCGTGCAGGCAGAACCGGCCAACAGCGACAAGCCCGAAAGCACCGAGACCGCACGGGATTTCGTCACCGCTGACACCGCAGCCCCCACACCACCAGCGGCAATGAGGTATTCCGAGGCCTTCATCAGTTTTCCCGACTTGCCGTGGTGCAAGGCCTCGCGCGGCTCCGGCTCCATGCCGTTTTCCAGCACCTTTGTGGCCACCAGATCACTCACAGCCGCCCCCATGGCTAACGCGCGGGCCGGACCCGCGCTGGCTACCGGCGTGGTCACCAGCGCACACCCAGATGCCGCGGCCGAAGCCGAAGACACAAACACGTACGGCAGGTGGTTTTTCATGTCGTTCCACACCGGGTTTGAGGTATTCGACAACAGCACCGCCGTATAACCAGCCAGCGGGCCGCCCAAAACACCCGTGGCCGCCCCAGCGGGCCCGGCGAGTTTCCGCAGCACAGTGCGCGCGAACTTCGGCAACGGCAGACCAGAACGACCCGCCATCTCATCGACTTCCACCAGCGCCGGAATCGCCGAGGCACTGGCAAAGCTCATCAAAATCCAGGAACCGATCGACATCGGCGAGGTCACCTTAAACACGCGGAACATATTCAACGCGCGCTCCGGCCTGCCCAAATCCAAAATCAAAAACACGGAACCGAGCGAGGCAGCACCAAGCGTCGTCAAGCGAGTTGTGCGCAGCAACGGCTTATTGCCCGTGGCCTGCGCGCCTGCGGCCAACATGCCGGAGCCGCCACTGATGCCGCCGAGGAACAAATAGACACCAATTGGCCATTCCCACGGCGGAGCCTTGACGACGGGTTTGCCGTAGTAGGAAGAAAACTCGAAGTCTTCTGCCATCCGCTCTTCTTTGGAACCATCCTGCGCACCAGCACCAGGCCGCTTGCGTTTCTTCTTCGGCTTTTTCCCGTCGAACTTGCGGTAGCGATTGGGGCGCTCGCCCTGCGGTGGGCGGTATTCATCGAAGTTGCTCACTTCCGACCTCCCAGCACGAACGCACCAGCCACGGCCAACGCCATGCCGCCGATGGCTTTCGCGGCGGTTTTATACATCTGCGGCAAATCGGCCGTCGGCACGCGCGGGTCCGGCGGCAAACCATAGACCTCGGGCGAATCCAGCAGCAAGAAAATCGAACCAGTGCCGCCCACGCCGTCCTGGTTGTTCGCACCGTACAGGCGGGCCTCGGTCAGGCCTTGCTCATGCAACACGCGCACGCGCTGTTTCGCTGCGGCCAGCATCTCCTCATAGGTACCGAACTGGATGGAATCCGTCGGGCAGGTCTTCGAACACGCGGGCTGCTCGCCGACTTTCAGCCGGTCGTAGCACATGGTGCATTTCTGGGCGACGCCAATATTTTTAATCGGCATGGATTTGCCCGGGGTGTGGTCGATCTTGTTCGGCCCTTGCAGGCCGCGTTGTTTCAGCTTCGCCAGCACGTTCACCCCGGCGTGCGAGTTGTCGTGATGCTCCACGGTGGCGGTTTTGTCCTGCTTCAGCGTCACCCCGCCGTCGTCACGACGCTCAATGACACCGAACGGGCACCCGGCCACGCAGGTGCCGCAGCCGTTGCACACATCATCTTGCACAACGACGGTGCCGTATTCCGTGCGAAACAGCGCGCCAGTCGGGCACACGTCCAGGCAGCCGGCGTTGGTGCAGTGCTTGCACACATCCGATGACATCAACCAGCGGAAAGAATCCGTATCCGGCGGGGTGGTCTCTGCTGCAACGCCAGCTGGGCTGCCGGTTCCGGCACCCGCGCTCGAGCCAGCCTGGCCAGCGTTCCCATCCTGCCCACCGATCGTCGGCATGCCCAACGAAATCAGCTTCTTGCCCTCCGCACGGGACTGCTCAATGCGGTCGTTGTTCTGCTCCACAAACGCCACGTGCCGCCAGGTATTCGCCCCCAACGCGCCGGTATTGTCGTACGAATCGCCGGTCACCTCGTAGCCTTCCACGGGGTTGCGGTTCCATTCTTTGCAGGCGACCTCGCAGGCCTTGCAGCCAATGCACACCGACGTATCCGTGAAAAACGCCATGCGCTGGTAATTGTCATAGCCGTGTGTGGCGCCGTGTGCGGAGGCGTTTTCGGTCAGCAGCATGCTTTTACTTCCCTTCTTCGCTCTCATCGGGGCAGTTCTTGCCGACGGCATCCAAGCGTTGTTGCTCCGAAGCAGCATCGGAGACACCGCCGTCCTCGCCGGTGAGCAACTCGTTGCCGCTGTCCACGGTCAACTGCGCACGCCGCTGATATTCCGCCAGCAGATCCCGGCGCGCCTGCCCGCGGGGGCGTCGTCCTGGCTGAATATCGCAGGCACCGATCTTCGAGTTCTGGATGAACACGTTCGGCTCCAGCGTCAGCCCCAGCAGGTCATTAGCGCCGTCACCAGCGACTTCCGTGGTATCAGAATCACCGTAGTGGAACGGCAAGCCAATCTGGTGAAATTCCTCGCCGTTGATCTGCAGCATCTGCATGCGGTCAGTGACCAGCACCTGCGCCTCAATCACGCCACGCGGAGACACAATCGTCGCCCACTCGCCGTTTTCCAGCCCGCGCTTGGCGGCTAAGTCCTTATCCACTTCACAGAACAAACCAGGTTGCAGCTCCGCGAGATACGGCAGGCGCCGCGTCATCGCACCCGAGGTGTACATCTCCGTCAACCGGTACGTGGAGAAGACGAATGGGAAGACCTCAGAGCCTGGCTTGCCCGGCTCCGGACGCGAGAGGTTATCTTCCCGTTTGATCGGCATGCGCGTCGGCGATTGTTGCTGGGTGTAGAGGACATTCCCCACCGGCGATTCGTGCGGTTCGTAGTGCGTCGGCAAGGGCCCATCAGACAGACCACTAGGCGCGAACAACCAACCGCGCCCGTCGGACTGCATGATGAAGGCGTCGGTGCCATCCAGTGCATCCGGGCCCACGGCGTCGGCAGGCGCCTTGTAATCCGGGGATTTGTCCACGGGGAAATCCGGCACGTCGTCGCCGACCCACTTGCCAGCGTCCTTGTCCCACCACACGTACTTCTTGCGCTCTGACCACGGGGTTCCATCCGGGCGCGCCGAGGCACGGTTGTACAAGATGCGGCGGTTGGCAGGCCAGACCCAGCCCCAATCCAGCGCGACCTCGTTTTGCTCGCGGCCCGGAACCTTCTTTTGCGAATGGTTGATGCCGTCTTTGTACACGCCGGTATAAATCCAGCAGCCGCCCGAGGTGGTGCCGTCGGCTTTCATCTCCACGAAGCTCGGCAGCAACTCGCCCTTGTTCGGCCCATCCAGGTAGTAGCCGTTGATCTCTTTGAGCACGTCCTCCGGGTTCGGCTCACCTTCTTCGGTTTCCACATAATCCCAGGTGAGTTTCTGCACCGGCAGATCCCGCGGGTCCGTCGAATCCGCCAGGCGCTGCTTGATCTTCTTGCCCAACTGGTAGAAGAACCACAGATCGCTCTTGGCATCGCCCGGCGACGGTGCGGCCTTAAAGCGCCACTGCAGCATGCGCTGGGTTTGCGTAAACGTACCGGCCTTTTCCGCGTGCGTGGCCGCAGGCAGCAAGAAGACCTCTGTGCCGATCTCCTCGGTTTTCAGCTCGCCAGTTTTGATCTCTGGCGAATCCTTCCAGAACGACGCCGTCTCAATCTCTTGGAAATCGCGCACGACCAGCCACTTCAGCGCAGCCAAACCACGGCGTTGCATACCACCGTTGGATTGCGCCACCGCCGGGTTCTGCCCAAAGACCAAGTAGCCTTCCACAGCACCTTCCAGCATCGCCTCCAGCGTCTGGTAGGTGGAATGCGCACCGGAAATCCGCGGCATCAGATCATAGCCCCAGTTATTCTCCGCCGTCGCCGCATCGCCCCAGTAGGACTTCATCAATGAAACCGCATAGCTTTCGCCGAGCTGCCAGAAGCCCTTCTGCGACTGGTCACGAATCTCGTCGCAGTATTCCTGCCAGCTTTGCTTGTCGACGCTGGGCATCGGCAAGTAGCCCGGCAGGGAATGGAACAGCGTCGGGATGTCCGTCGAACCCTGGATCGAGGCGTGCCCGCGCAACGCCATGATGCCGGAGCCCGGGCGGCCCACGTTGCCCATCAGCAACTGCAAAATCGCGGCCGTGCGGATAAACTGTGCGCCCAGCGTGTGCTGGGTAAAGCCCAACGCGTAGGCAAAACACGTAGTGCGATCCGGCTTGGAGTTATCCGCGATCGAATTAGCCAGGTAGTAGAAATCTTCCTGCGAGATGCCGCAGGTTTCTTCCACCAGCTCCGGAGTGTAGCGCGCGAAGTGGCGTTTCAGAATCTGGAACACGCTGCGCGGATGCTGCAGGGTGTCGTCGCGTTCCACGTTCCAGGACGAGCCGTCGCCCTTCTGCTCGTACTGCCACGTATCGGTGAGGTATTTCCCGGTTTCTGGGTCGAAACCAGAAAACAGTCCGTCGAGATCCTCCGTATCCTGGTAGCCTTCCGAGACCAACATCGGCGCATTGGTATATGCCACCACGTAATCGTGGAAGTACAGGTCATTGTCCAGCATGTACTTGATCAATGCACCCAAGAGCACAACGTCAGTGCCGCCGCGAATACCGATGTGGCGGTTCGCAAACGCCGAGGTACGCGTGTAGCGCGGGTCGACGTGGATGATGCGAGCACCCCGCTTTTTCGCTTCTACTACCCACTGGAAACCCACCGGGTGGCATTCCGCCATGTTCGAACCCTCGATGACAATGCAGTCGGCGTTCGCCATATCCTGCAGCGGTTGCGTGGCACCGCCGCGGCCAAAGGAAGTTCCTAAACTAGGAACTGTGGCGGAGTGTCATATGCGCGCCTGGTTTTCTACCTGGATCGCGCCCGTGGCGGTAAAGAGCTTTTTGATCAGGTAATTTTCTTCATTATCCAGCGTCGCACCGCCCAGCCCGGCGATGCCCATGGTGCGGTTGAGCCGGCGACCTTCGTCGTCGATATCCTGCCAGCCGTTACGGCGGGCCGCTAGGTAGCGGTCCGCGATCATGTCCATCGCGGTGTCCTCGTCCAATTCCTGCCATTCGGTGGAATAAGGCGCGCGGTATTTGATCGTGGTTAACCGCGACGCAGAGTTAATCAGCTGCTCAGAAGCCGAGCCTTTCGGGCACAACCGGCCACGGGAAATCGGCGAGTCTGGGTCGCCTTCCACCTGGATAACACGATCGTCTTTGACGTATATGCGCTGCGAGCACCCCACCGCGCAATACGGGCAGACGGACTGCACCACCCGGCCTGCCTCCTCGATGCGGCCACGCTTGTCTTTGCTTTTTTGCGACTGCGTGTTGACGTCCCTACCGAAAGGGTCTCCGCCGCGGATCTGGCGCACAACAGGCCAGTTGAGGGGGCTAAAACGAGACATGTTTTTAATGTATTCCGGAGCCGAATAAAAATCCAGCAAGGCAAGGCTAGGTATCGGCAGGATGACACAGCACACCGTGCGGTGCGATGCATAGCACAAAAACACGGTTTTATATAAGAATATATTTTCGCGTGGTGTTGCGCCCCGAAAACTAGGGGGAGTACAGTCAAGGAAACACTGTTGAACAGAATGGTTCACCAAAGATAGACCGATCTGTTCACAATGAACGAAATTAGCCCCCTAAACTCACGCGATAAGGAACACTTATGGCACACAAAAACTCCGCGCAGGCGTCGACAAGCGCGCCCGAGCACGCAGAAACCAAGCACAAGCTCCCCAGCTGGGCCACTGGCTTCGGCGCACAAGTAATCGCCGGTTTGATCATCGGCGTGATCTTAGGATTAGTTGCCTCCTCCATGGACACCGACCCGGAAAACCCGGGCTGGCTGACCAGCATTCTTAGCAACGTCGGCAGCGCGTACGTGCAGCTGCTGAAAGTCATGGTGCCACCGCTGATCTTCGCCGCAGTGGTCACCTCCGTAGCGAACCTGCGCAAGGTCACCAACGCTGCGTCCCTGGCGTTTTCCACGCTGCTGTGGTTCGCGATCACCGCGTTTTTCTCCGTTATCGTCGGCATCGTCGTTGCCCTGGCACTGAAGCCGGGCGTCGGGACCAGCGTGGATGCCTCGCAGGCCCAAGACCCATCCAGCATGGGTTCGTGGACTGCATTTTTCGAGCAACTGCTGCCGCAGAACTTCTTCGGGCTGAACGCGTCGGTCAGCGACGGCGAAGTTTCACTGAGCTTCGGAGCCCTGCAGCTGCTGGTCATTTCCCTGGCCATCGGCATCGCCGCGGTGAAAGCAGGCAAGGCCGCGGACCCATTCCTGCGGTTTACCGAATCCTTCTTGAAGGTCATCCAGGTCGTGCTGTGGTGGATCATCCGCCTGGCGCCCATCGGCACCGCCGCGCTGATTGGTAAAGCTGTCGCCACCTACGGCTGGGACGCAATGGGCTCGCTCGGCAAATTCGTGCTCGCAGTCTACATCGGCCTGGCCCTGGTTTTCCTGGTGGTCTACCCGGCCGTCATGAAGGCACACAACATCCCGGTCTTTGGTTTTTACAAGCGCATCTGGCCAGTTATTTCCCTGGGCTTTGTCACCCGCTCGTCGATGGGCGTTATGCCAGCAACGCAGCGTTTCAGCGAACGCGCCATCGGCGTTCCCCGCGAGTACGCCTCCTTCGCTATTCCGCTGGGTGCGACCACCAAGATGGACGGCTGCGCCTCGGTCTACCCAGCCGTCGCCGCGATCTTCGTCGCCCAGTTCTACGGCATTGACCTGGACTTCACCCAGTACCTGTTGATCATCTTCGTTTCCGTCATTGGTTCTGCCGCCACCGCAGGCACTACCGGCGCCACCGTCATGCTGACGCTGACCTTGTCGACGCTGGGTCTGCCACTGGCTGGCGTGGGCTTGCTGCTGGCCGTCGAACCGATCGTCGACATGGGCCGTACCGCGCTGAACGTCACCGGTCAGATCCTGGCTGCGACGGTCGTCGCCAAGCGCGCCGGCATCCAAGACATGGACGTGTGGGATGCCGCCGAAAGCGGTGTCAACGACCTGCTGAATGACGACACGCAGGATGACGAGGCGCTGGATGATGACGCTCGGAACTACGATGCCGCCGCACCGGCTGCGGCCCGTGCTGAGGCCCGTGCTGAGGCCGGTGCTGCGGCCCGTACTGAGGCTAGCGAGGATTTTTATGCACCAAACAGATCTAATGGGATGACAGCGACCCCATCGTCACGTCGATAAGCATGCTCACCGGTGTTTACTACGACCATATCCACCAGGTCTTCACCTAGTTTCTCCTTGAGCCAGTGCAGGTGCTCCACATCATCGTCATTGATATGCGCAGCTAGTTTCACCTCAATGGCGATGACATCACCATCCTGGTTTTGCACGATCAGGTCTACTTCGTGATCACCTTTTGCCGTACGACAGTGCGCAATGCTTCCAAATAGCGATTCGGCAGCAACCCGAACGGATAACGTGGCCAAGGATTCAAACAAAGGCCCCAAGAAATGCGCAAACCGCGAAGTATTCAGCTTCGCGCGCGGTATCCGCAACAACCGCATCGCCAAGGCTGGGTCTGCAAGCTGATGTTTTGGCGCTCGTGCCAATCCTGCAAAAGCCCCACGCTGCGGCGACCAGGCTTTGACTGGATCAAGCATCCAGATCTCCGAGAGCTTTTCCCGGTAAGTCATGGTCGTGGACTTAGCCGGTTTCTTCCCTTCACCCGGCGTAGCTGCATCGAGAATTTCTGAATACCCAGTGGTAGTAGAACTCGCAGCGGCATACGCCGTCAACCACCGCAACAAACCATCGCGGTTTCGCGCTGTATAACCTTGATCGGGAAGATCGCGGTCAACAATTCGCTCAATATAAGAATCCAAGTATTCATTACGCACGATTTCTGGCGCACGATAAATTCCGGGAAACCCGCTGCAGGCGATGTGTTCGATGTAATCGTTCAGCGAAAGCGTACTTTTTCCCGATATTTTCGCGCGAGATTCGAAGAGTTCGGATAATTTCACAGAAGGGTTTATTCCCTCCCGTTCGAAGAGTGCAAGCGGGCGCATGCGTACGCTCAGAATCCGCCCTGCCCCGCTGTGCGTATCAACTCCTACTTGGGACGTCGCCGACCCCGTCAATAAAAACCTTCCGGACCCAGCCCCATCATCGACTGCGCGGCGAACATAATCCCAGCTTTCGGGATGCTTTTGCCATTCATCAAGCAAAATCGTGCCTTCCTCGAATGAGTGGAACCTTGGATCTGCTCTGAGGCGCTCGCGGCCAGTCGTCGTATCTAATCGAATTTCTGTTTCTGCACGACGACGTGCAGTCTCCGTTTTCCCCACACCCTTCGGGCCATCAATCGCCACCGCCGACGCAAATCGCAATAAGGTATCTAATTGCTGGTCAATCGCTCGAAATAAATAATCCATTACTTAATCCTACTTATTTTCCGCATTCTATCGGTCGAATTTTCCGCGACTTACGCTACTTATTTTACCCGTCCTACGCTACTTATTTTCCGCATTGCTCCATAATGACCATTAGACGACCATGAAAGTTAAACGAATGAATTTTCGACATTAAGCACATTCCAGCACTCCCATTCTGGATCTTTGCTAGCGTTTGACCTAAGCAACGGTTAGCAATGGTTAGTAGTGGTTCCGCAACGCCCATGCCGAAACGACACGCGAGGGCACAAGAGCCAACAACCACAGAAGGTTCAGAAGGCGCGGAACGCGTGGAAGGTTCATAAGGCACAGAAGCCGCATGAACGGTAGACAAGGAGGCGGCGATGGCGACAATCCTCGATGTAGGTCAATACATCACCGAACTGCTTCCTAGCGTCGACAAGATGAAGCTATATAAGCTGTGCTATTTCTCCCAAGGCTGGCATTTGGCATGGACTGGCAAGCCCCCTGTTTTCCGATGAATTCGAAGGCTGGCGCCATGGCCCTGTCTCTCAGAAGCTGCGTCACCACACCGAGGAAGTGGCCAAGGGTTACACGGTAGCTGAGGTTCCGGGCGGGGAATCGGCGTGCCTTTCTGCATACGAAGCTGCCGTCGTCGGGCGCATCGTGGAGTTTTACGGCAACCAGAAATCCACCGACTTATCAGAGTTGAGCCACGGCGCAGCTTGGCAGGCGACTCGTTCCGGGCTAGCACCAGATACCCCAGGAACAAACGTGCTTAGTCTGGCGAATATTCGTGACGAATTCAGCGAGCTATTACATGCTGAGACCCCACGCCCCTCTGCTCCAGCAATAAACCAGATATCCCCGGATACAACTACTGACGACATGATCTCTCAGGCTATTGCGCTAGAAAAAGAATGGGACCCAGTGTTTGATTTACTCGCTACCCGCTAGTCTGTGCAGCAAAAAATCGATATGACCGATTGCCGCGACCAATCAGCAGAGGAAGCGCTCGCAGAAAAACTGGTGGAGGTAGCTTGCGCGCTCAACAAACGTTGCGGAATGCGAGCATCTCACAGTCGTGCTGGCCTCCAAGAATACTCAGGTTTTTCGGTCCGTCTCGAAGGCCTTCGGTCCGCAATTTATGCCCCCTTGCAGGTATTCTTCGGCCAAGCTGCTTACGACTCACCATTTGAACGCGCGGCCGCACTAATCGTGAATATCGCACAAGGGCACCACTTTGGTGACGGTAACAAGCGCACAGCCTTGCATCTTGGATTGTTTTATCTATCGATGCTCGGAATCAACGCTGGCCGGCAACTACGGCAGTGGTCAGACCCGACAGCAGCCCCTTAGCCACAGCCGCTAGGCGCATAAAATCACAGCGACGCCCCCGGGCCACCAGAGTAAAATTGAAACCATGAACACGCTGGAATTTCGTCCCGAGACCACCCTGCGCGAGATCGTCAACACCGACTATGGCTACTCGCAGATTTTCGAAAAATTCCACATCGATTTCTGCTGCAACGGCCACCGCACGCTACACCAGGCAGCCGCAGACGCGGAAATCCCCGTCGAACACCTCATCAGCACACTGCACGACGCCGAGCTACCAAGCAACCAAGGCACTCTTGCCGACGCCAGTCCGGCCAATCCGGGAAGCGTCGACAAGCACAGCGACCAGGCTACCCAGCACGCCAACGCCCGGGTTTTGTCTGCGCAAGCGCACGACATCGTCGACATCCACCACTCCTATTGCTGGCTCGAAATGCCAGAATTGCAGGAACTCGTGCACAAAGTCGCCCGCGTGCACGGCGACGCACACCCGGAATTGGCGAAAGTAAAAGAATTCTTCGACACCGTCGTCGAGGAAATGTCCGAGCACCTCAGCCGCGAAGAACGCTTCGTCTTCCCCGCGATTTCCGCCATGGAGCGCACCGGCACCGCGGCAACCAACCTGGACCACGAGCTACGCGCCCTTATGGCCGAACACGACGCCGCCGGGATGCTCATGCGCACCATCGCGGAGCTCACCGACGGTTTCACCTCACCCGACGACGCCTGCCCGTCGTATCAGATGATGAATGAACGCCTGGCGAAATTCCGCAGCGACCTGCACCTACACGTGCACAAGGAGAATAACCAGCTATTCCCGCAGGCCCTGGAATACAGCAAAGCACTGGGTTAGGCTGCGGTGGCGGCTTGCGCGGGAATAGCTTTCGCAGAACCTAATACCCCACCGGGTCGCGCGTGATCGGGCACGTCATGCAGTGCCCACCACCGCGGCCCCGTCCCAGTTCCGCCGAACCAATCTCGAGCAGTTCCACACCGGCCGCCCGAATCAACTTGTTGGTATAGGTATTTCGGTCATAGCCAACCACCACTCCAGGCTCTAGCGCGACCACATTATTGGCATCATCCCACTGCTCGCGGGCCGCCCCATAAAAATCCCCGCCAGTTTCTACTACCAGCAGCTCGGAAAGCCCCAGTGCATCACGTACTACGTCGATAAAATTCTTGTCGACGACTTCCACATCCAGCCCCGTCGGCGCATCACCCGGGCGCAGCACAATCGGGCGAATCTTGTCGACGACCGGCGGATACGCCGTTACCTTATCTACATCCAAAAAAGTAAAAACCGTATCCAGGTGCATCGAGGCGCGC
This sequence comes from Corynebacterium sp. LaCa_70, assembly GCF_058182015.1. NCBI lineage: Bacteria > Bacillati > Actinomycetota > Actinomycetes > Mycobacteriales > Corynebacteriaceae > Corynebacterium > Corynebacterium sp. LaCa_70. The sequence continues at coordinate 181,911 of NZ_CP190914.1, read as the reverse complement.
TCGGACGGCATCGCCGCCACAATCACTTTCTCGGCTTCCTGCGCGGCAAACAAATTCGCCGCCAATTCACTGACTGCCTGCCACGAAGTCCGCTCACCCATTCCGATCAGCACCACACCAGCACCAACCGGCATGATGTCGCCGCCTTCCAACGATGCCAGCCCCGGATCCATATCGGTATCGCCGTACCAAAAATGAAAATCTGCGTGCGCAAACCGCGGATGAAACCGATAAATTGCCCGCGTCAGTGCAGTTTCCTGGTGCCGGACCGGCGAATACATCGGGTTCAACGACACCCCGCCAAAGATCCACGCTGAATTGTCCCGGCTAAACAACGTATTCGGCAGTGGAGAAAGCACAAATTCTTCCGGGCGATGCGCCAAGCGTAGAGCATCAATTTCACCGTGTCCTAGCCCAGCCGGGATTTCCGAAAACGGCAGACCACCAATCAGATATTCCGCCAACTGCTGTGAGCTAAGCTCAGCGAACCAGTCCTGCAGATCCAGCGCGATACCCGCACCAACCATCTTCCCGGCTAACTTAAAATCCACGATGAACTCGCGCCCAGCAGCAGTATCCAGCGTTTCGGCCAATAGCTGGTGCATTTCCAACACTGCGATTCCACGTTCCCGCATCAGATCGCAAAATTCCTGGTGATGCTCGCGAGCTTTATCCACCCACATGACGTCATCGAAAAGCAGCTCTTGGCAATTCTTCGGAGTCAACCGGCGGTGTGCCAGCCCTGGCGCGCACACCATGACCTCGCGCAAGGTACCAACCTCCGAGAACGCACCAATCTCGGAAGTCGGGGTGCTGTGTGGCAACGGCATGGCAGTCTCCTTTAGCTAAGCGGTTTTTTGTGGCTCGAATCGAGGCCGTCGACAAGCAAGCGCTGGGCAAGCGTGTAAGTCGACATCACGCCAATCTCCGCGACCGCACGAGGGAAACGGCGTTGCAGGTACATCCGCCGCAGCAGAATCAGCGCATCACTGACTAAAAACAGCATGGAACCAGCGGCAAAGCGTGTATTTTTATCTTGCCCGCCAAGCAACCCGGACGTGCCCAACACAGAAGTCAACGCCACCAGGCCCCCGTACCCGGCAGCTGCGGGCAGCACACGCGGATCATGCCGGGCAGCCTGGCTCGCCAACCCCACCAGCCCTGCGCCGTGCACGGCCAGCAGCCCCGGATGCATTCGAGCTCCCTGCCGCCACGCACACACCTGATAACACACATGCGCCACACCGAAAGCCAACGCCGCGGCATTCAGACTATTCCCGGAAGCCTTCGCATCATGGCCCAAGGCCTGAGGACTCTGCAGAATTACGTCACCACAGGTAGACCCGGCTACAGCCCCCAACAAAAGCACATTATCCGTTGCTTGCCGACGCCTCCAGCCGCGCGCCACGGTACCCGCCAGCGATACCCCGATTAGCGGTTTAAACACCCGCAACAACCGGTGCCGCTCGGTAGCCGCGGCAGCAGTGGCAATCGTCGAGCTGGCAGCAAACAGCAGCCGTTCAGGTTGGGAAAATACTCGCATGCTCTGCAGTGTATCCTGCTTCACGTTTTAGCGCCGTCGGGCACGCAACACCAGATCGCGGTGGTGGTGCGCCCCGCCGCCACGTTCGAGGTTCTTGTCAAACACGTAGTCGTCGACAAGTTCCAACTCCGTCAGCTGCTCTTTCAGGCGCGCCGGCATTAGATACTTCTCCGATTCCATATCGTGATGCACGAAAATCAGCCAACCACTCGGCGCAACCAGCGATTCCAGCTTCGGCACATCGTCGTCGCTAAGCTGCCCGAAAAAGCAGATGACCAGATCAAACATGGCCCGTTCAAAATCCTGGAAGCTCACCGCTCGTGCGTCGATCTGCACGCCGTTTTCAGCCGCCAATTCCTGGGCGCGGCGCACGGCGGTTGGGGCATGATCAATGGCCGTGACCTGCCAACCTTGCTGCGCCAACCACACGGCATCCGCGCCTTCACCGCAGCCAATATCCAACGCGGTGCGCGGGCTCGCAACATCCAGCCCCATGCTCGCAACCGCGTTCAGCAGCGCCGCATTCGGATCCCCAGACCACACGCGCTCATTTCTGGCATAACGATCCTCCATCGCGGCCGCCGACGACGCATGATACTCAGAATTGTGGTGGCCGGGAGCGTTACTATCAGAGTGTGTGCTGTCGGTGTGCATTGCGGAGTCCTTTCGCACGAATACTTTGAGGAGAATTTTACCGATGCTCCGGGACTCCGGGACCGCGTGCGGGCTTGCTACAGACTCCAGCCCGCCGCAGAAAACTAAAACTTACTGCTTATCGGACTGTACCCAGTCATAGGGCAGGTACTTGCCGTCAATGGTGATGTGCACGCGGTCGCCACCTGGGTGTTCCACACGCTTGAAATCCAGGCTGCAGTTGATCGCGCTCATGATGCCGTCGCCGAATTCATCGTGGATCAGCGCCTTCAGTGCAGGGCCATAGACATCGATGAGTTCGTGAAAACGATAAATCGTCGGGTCAGTGGCGATTTCACGCTCCGGAACGCGAGTTGGTTGGCGGCGCAAAGCCTTCACCAGCTCGTCGTCAAGATCCAGTTCGTTTTGTAAAAACTCAGCAACGTCTTCTGGCACTGGGTGCATGCCCAGCACCGCAGAAACCAGCCACACATTCGGGCGCTGGGCGCGCTCGGCGAGCTCTGACCAGCTCAGGCCTTTCTCTTGGCGCTTTTCATCAATAATGATGCCTGCGTCTTGCTTGGATAACATGCGAGCTCCTCACAGCCGGTATTGCTTCAGTATTGCTCATGAATCAGGGCCTTGTGCCTGCACCGGCGGGCTTTCGGGGACCAGGCCCACCGCCCATTTTAGTTGTTGGTACCGGAATTTTGGCCGTAGGATTTTGCTTTGTGGTTAACGCAATAAACCTCGTCGACGTGATTCACTCTGCGGGCACAGTTTTTGAAAATCTACAGTGCAGCAGAGCCGCCACCCAATCATTTATCGCAGGCGGCGATACCAGTGGTATTACCAGCCGGGCAGATCTAGAGCTACTCAAAGATCTCAGCGACGCCGCGCAAATCATCACCCGTGCTCACAATAGCCACGAACAATTGACCCCACAGACAATCATTGCAATCAATCAAGCGATGACTCGTTCTGCAGCGCTACAGCCCGGTGTTTTCCGTAGCGATAGTGACAATATCGGGGTTGCGACCCGCTACGGCGACCACCGCCCGAAAGCCGCGACCGAGGCAGATTTACATAGCATCATTACCGAAGCTCGCAACCAGCCCGCAGATAAAGCAGCCGCCACCCTATTCGTGCTGCTCGCCAAAGCACAGCCTTTTGGTGATGGAAATAAACGTACCGCGCTCTTAGCGGCTAATCTCTTGTTACTGCCGGAGCGAAAGATCCTAACGGTTCCGTACAGTGATCAGGACTTAAGTGTGTCCGAAACTTTTAATGATCTATTAGCGCGAGCCTATATCTATGACGACGTTGCTGCGTGCGTCGAGTATCTCGTCCGCGAAGGTGTCAGTACCCTGTAACTGGCACCACCCCAGGCAACGAAAAATCTCGAGCGGCCATTCTTAGAACGACAACTCGAGATTTGTTATGGTGCGCCCGGAGGGATTCGAACCCCCAACCTTCTGATCCGTAGTCAGATGCTCTATCCGTTGAGCTACGGGCGCTTCCCGCTACACTGTCATGCAACCTTGCGGCTGCCGTCCTGTGCAACGAGAATTCACTATACTGGCCATCGATATTTTTGCCAAATCGCCAGTACAGAGTACATAAAAAAGAACAGCTACAGCCAACTACACCACAGCTACAGAACGATGTCGAAGACCGGGATGGCAACGAAATAGACCACCAGCGTCGTCAAGATCACAGCCACGACGTTGAGCCACACGCCGCCCTTGATCATGTCGCCGATGCGCACATAGCCGGAACCAAAGGCAATGGCGTTGGGCGGGGTGGCCACCGGCAGCATGAACGCACAGGTAGCAGCCAGCGCGACCGGAATCGCCAGCACCAGGACGTTGTGATCGGCGTTCTCGGTCAAGCCAATGCCGACGGCGACACCGCCCATGATTGGCAAGAACGTCGCCGCAGTTGCCGTATTCGAGGTAAATTCCGTCAAAATCAACACCAGGCCAGCGACCGCGAAAATCAACAGGAACAGCGGCAACGAGCCCAGCCCCTTAGCGATCTCACCGATCCACAGCGACAGCCCCGTCTTGGTAAACATCGACGACAGCGCCAGGCCACCGCCGAACAGCAACAGCACGTCCCACGGCAGCTCATTGGCGGTTTTCCAGTCCATCAGGCGGGTGCCCTTTTTGTCCGCCGGGATAGCGAACATCAGCAGGCCTGCTGCGATACCGACGATGGCATCCTGGTAGCCGGTTTCGATCTCTAGCCACTGGTCCAAAATTAGTGGCACGAAAATCCACGACACCGCGGCCAACACGAAGATGATGCTCACGCCAATCTGCGGACCGGTCCACTTGCCCATCTCGTGCAATTCTTTTTTGATCAGCTCGCGTCCACCGGGGATCTCCGTCATCTCCGGCTTGAACACCGTGACCAGCACCGCCCAGGCGATGAACACGAAAACCACCGCGATGGGCATACCCACCATCATCCACTGCGCAAAACCGATGGTGTAGCCGTGCGCCTCGCTCATATAACCAGCCAGCAGCGCATTCGGCGGGGTACCGATCAAAGTACCCAGCGAACCAATCGAGGCCGAATACGCAATGGCCAGCATCAAACCAGTGGCGAATTTCGCCTGCTTGCGCATACCACCAACAACATCGGCGGTCAGCTGCAGCACCGACATACCAATCGGAAGCATGACGACGGCCGTGGCGGTATTCGACACCCACATGGATAAAAAGCCAGTCGCGATCATGAAGCCCAAAATCAGCCGCTTCGGCGAAGTGCCCACCACCAGCACCACCAACAACGCGATCCTGCGGTGCACGTTCCAGCGTTGCAGGCCAAGCGCGATCAAGAAGCCGCCCAAGAACAGGAAGATCGTCGCCGAGGCATACGGCGTGGCGACATCAGAAAACTCGCCAACTTGGAATAGCGGGAAGACCACCAACGGAACCATCGCCGTGGCGGCCAGCGGAATAGCTTCTGTCATCCACCAGGTGCCCATCAGCACCGTTATCGCAGCGACAATCCGCAGCGATTGCAGGCTGTAATCAGCTTCCGGGTCCGCACCGGCGGACTGGCTCAGCGTATCCACTGCATTCGACGGAAAAATCAGATACACCACAACCGCCAGCGCAATGCCGACGAGCAAGCCGGTGTACTGGCGGGTGGTTTCACGACGTTCACGGACCTCGGAGTCCTGGCCTTCGGCCTTCGAGGTGTTCTCGTGTACTTGCGGGGTGCTCATAACGAGTCCATTTCTTGCTCTATGTCATATGGGCTAGGGTGCCTAAATCCTAACCCATGGGCACCGCCTAAATCCCCAAAATGGTTTTGGCAATCAAGAAATAGATAATCAAGCCCGTCGCATCGCAGAACGTCGAAATGAACGGGTTGGAAAATACGGCCGGATCTGCACCGACAGTCTTGGCGACGATCGGCATCGCACCACCGACGGTCGCCGACATCGCACACACGCTCAGCAGCGTCAGGCCAATCACGAATCCAATATCAGAGCCATACACCAGCGTCGCCAAGACCAACCCCAGCGTGCCCAAGGTAATACCCAGCATCAGGCCCACGCGCAGCTCGCGCCACATCACCTGCGCGATATCGCGTTTTCGCACGTCGCCCAGCGCCAACGCACGAGTCACCGTCGTCGCGGCCTGGTTACCCGTGTTACCGCCGGTACCGGTCAGCAGCGGAATAAACAGCGAGAGCACCACGGCTTTTTCCAGGGTGCCTTCAAAAGCGTCCAGCACCTGCACCGTCAACAGCGCAGAAACCGCTAGCACCAGCAGCCACACGATACGCGAGCGCATGATCTTGACCAGTGGAGTCGACATGTACGGCTGTTGCAGCGGCTCGGCACCACCGGCACGGGCGGAGTCCTCGCTGTCTTCTTCCTCCACGATGTCTTGCGCATCGTCGAAGGTCAGAATGCCCACCAGGCGTTCTGTGTGATCCACGATCGGCATCGCCAGCAAGTCCAGCGGCAAGAACCAACGCGCGGTTTCCTCGGCGTCGTCATTAGCGCACGCAAAAATCGGATCCGCCATCACGGATTTCACTTTGCGGTCGCCGTGCGCCAAAAACAGCTCACGCAGCGAGGTCACGCCCACCAGGCGGCGATCCCGGCGCGTCACCGGGATGGAATACAGCGTTTCCAGGTCATCGGCTTCCTTGCGCAGCAGGGTCATGGCCTCGTTGACCGTCATATCCTCGTGGATTTCCGGCACCTCCGGCGACATGCGGCGGCCAATCGAACCTTTCGGGTAACCCAGGATGACGCCGGTGACATCACGCTCGGTTTTATCCAGGTTCTTCAGCAGCCGGTCGGCAATTTCCGCCGGCAGCTCGTCGATCAGCGACACCCTGTCGTCCGGGTCCAACTCATCGAAGAAGGAATAGACGTCTTTATTGCCCAGCGCACCGATCACGTCGGCCTGGTGGGCAGCGTCCAAAGCGTCGAACACCGCAATCGAGCGTTCCCGCGACAGCAGCCGCAGCACCACCGCGGCACGGGTGGCGTTGGAGCGTTCTACCAGCGAGACGATGTCTTTAATGGGGGGTTCATCCAGCAGTTTACGTAATCGCAGCGCCTCTTTCGGAGGTACGTCGTCGTGACTCCTCAGCAGACCTTCTAGTTCGTCAATTGCTTCTACTGCTGCATCGTGCATAACGCACCTCCCTTACAGGATCATCGAACGCCTCTACCGGCCGGACAAACCCCTGGGCAGATAGGAAACCCAGTAAGCTCCGGCTAGAATATACCCGTTAGGCAGTTATAAAAAATTCCGCCAGGACGCTCGAGGGCACACGTGGGCGCGCTCCAGAATCCACCGCTCATCACTGCTCACCATTGCTCACGGCTACTCCCCGCTACTCAACAGATGAGAGCTACCGCGCCAGAGCCTTGACCGCGCTTTCAAAATTCACCAGGGACTCTGCCGGGCTGGCAAACCCGACCATGGTCACGCTCATGCGGTCCGCGCCTGCGGCGATCAGCATAAACCCGCATTCGTTGACATCCGCGACCCAGACTTGCCCGTTCCAGTGCGGGCACATCGGTTGCGTGCGGTCACTGAGCACCAGTCCATCGGTCACCCCGGCCATCACTTCCTCATGCAAGGTGGCCAAACGTCGTTTGCCGACGCCATCGAGCACTTCACGCGCGGCAAATTCGTCGATGCGCTCGGTGGTGTGCTGTGCATTGCCTTCGTGTAATTCCGCCATCCGCACCAAGCTTGCCCCACACGGCCAGTGCAGGTGCGCGTGGTCCAAAGTCACGATGCCGAAGCGCAAAAACGGGGTGGGTTCTTCCACCAGGTCTTGCGCTGCGTACCAACCGGCCTGCCATTCGACTTCTGCCACGGCATGCAGGCTGGCGATGGTGATATCGGTGCTCAATTCCAAGGCCTTCTTTATGCCATCCAAGCGCACGCGCCCGTCAGTCAGGCACGCGACGTCGTCGACGTGGCAGGCGATAATCATCTGGCCGTGGTGGTCAAAGCCGTGCGCGGCCACCGCGATGGACACGGTGGCGTCGATATCGAGCGGGACCAGCGATAACGTGCCAGCGCCGCCCAGAATGCGCCGGGTCAGGTTTTGTGCACAGGTTTCCGGGGTGAGCATACAACCTCCATCTTTAAGGTATGGCTACCCTATTGCATGCTGGGTTCTTTGCGCAACACTGCCCTGTTAATAAGCTTCGCCACCACCCATTCCAGCGGCCCGCGCCGGAAAAACGCTTTCCACACCGCAGCGAACACGATCAGCCCCAGGGCATTCCACGCAGCAGTAGCCCAATCATTGCGATGACCGGCGCTTTTCGCATCCAGCTCACCTGGATCGAACTCGTCGTCGCCCAGAATCCAGCCTTTGGACTTATCATCCCAAAATTCCGCGGTCAGCTCGTCATATTCCTGCCAGGTATCCGCTTCTTGAATGATTTCTTGGTAGCGCTGAAAGCTCGGGTCAGGTAAGGCAGGTTCATCAGGTTTGTCAGTTTCGGCTGCACTTTCGGATTCCGTACTTTCATGCACGCTACCTTTAGCGGGCTCAAGCCTCGAATACTGGGTCGGGCCAGTACCACCCATAGTGTAAGTCTTGCCAACATCCAACGGAATGCCACCGAGCATGAAAAAGCCCGCGATAAACACGTGTGCGACGTACGTCGTCAAGGCCATCGCCCCCACCGCACGCAGCGGATAGGCAAGAATATTCGCCCAACGCACCTGGCACAACAGGCAGCACAGGCAGATCACCGCGATGGCGCAGGTGATGCTCGCCAACAGATCACCGAACATTCCGGTGTGCGGCTCAAAGCTCTGCGTCAACAGCAATTGCACAAGCGGGGCGCTATCAAACTGCGGCTCGGCGGCGTCGACAAGCAGCTCATCCGGCACAACCGCGGCACTGTTCACACGAATAACAAAACCCACAGCCGCAAGCAGCAACGCAGGTACCACCGCAATGGCCTGGGCCTTCGTGTTGCCCACCAGGAAGCGGTGCACCAGAACGCCCACGGCACCGTAGGTCAGCCACGCCAGCACCGGGTACGGCGGCATGAACAGCTCAAAACCGAATGGCACGAGATCAACCAGCACAAAGCCCACTGAGGAGACCGCCGCAAGCACCGCGATGATGACGGCGATCACCCAGGTTTTACAACGCGGCAACCAGAACAACAGCAGGTAAATCACGGCAATGGTGCTGAGCACGATCGCGATGGTGGACTGCACCATCGACATCAACGTGCCCGCGACCAAAAGAATCACACCACGCACCAGCGTCGCCAGGCGCGTGCGCACGGGATCATCGGCCCCGCGCTCGTGAAAAAGGCCTAAAGAAACGCCCGCCAGCACCGCGAACAGTGCCGAAGGGTAACCGGCAAAAGCGGTGGTCGTGTAGTCCGCAATAACCCCGCCATCAAAACCGGTGGGGCCCAAATGCGCAAACACCATGCCGACGATGGCAAGACCGCGGGCTAAATCAATGCCGTCAAAGCGAAAAGCTGCTTTCATGCGCTAAGCATAGACCAGGCAGCCAGCATTGCAACCCCCGCAACCTTGCACCCCTGTAGCCTGCGGCCCGCGCCCGGGCATCTCGCAACCCGTGCCAATGCGAAAGCCCCAGCAAGAAAAATCCTTGCCGGGGCTAGCCTGCGGAGATGAGAGGATTCGAACCTCCGGCCCGCCGTTAAGCAGGCAACTCATTAGCAGTGAGTCCCATTCGGCCGCTCTGGCACATCTCCAACGCGATCTAGCATAACCGTTAGCATGCCCTCGCGCCAATCAGATGCGACTACACTTGCGCACATGTTGCGAGAAGATCTGAATTCACTGCCCGCCTACGTCCCCGGCAAGCGCATGCCGGATGCAGTCAAGCTTTCTTCTAACGAATCCGCCCACGCGCCGCTGCCGAGTGTTTCCGAGGCGATTGCCGAATCCGCCGCGCAATCCCACCGCTACCCGGACATGGGAGCCGTGGAGCTGCGCCGCCAGCTTGCCACCAAGTTGGGTCTAGCCGACGAAAACAGCGTCACCGTCGGTACGGGTTCGTCCGCGCTGTGCCAACAATTGGTAACCATCACCTGCCAACCGGGCGACGAAGTCATCTTTCCGTGGCGCAGCTTTGAGGCCTATCCGATTTTCACCCAGGTCACTGGCGCTACCGCCGTACCGGTCCCCCTGCGCGAGCTGCGCAATGACCTTCCCGCCATGGCCGATGCCATTACCGAGCGCACCCGCCTGATTTTCGTGTGCAACCCGAATAACCCCACCGGCACCACCGTCAGCACCGAGGAATTCCGTGAGTTCATGGACCGGGTGCCTGCCGACGTCGTCGTCGCCTTGGATGAGGCTTATGTGGAATACAACACCGCCGACGACACCCCGCTGGCCACCGAGGCCGTGCAGCAGTACCCGAACGTGATCGGTTTGCGCACGTTTTCCAAGGCTTACGGGCTGGCCGGCCTGCGCGTCGGTTATGCCTTCGGCAACCCGGACATCATTACGGTTTTAGCGAAGGTCGCCATTCCGTTTAGCGTGTCTGCGGTGGCGCAGGCGGCGGCAGTGGCGTCGTTGGAGGCTGGCGACGAGCTTAATGAACGGATTTCCGAGACCATCCAGCACCGCGACCGGCTTGCCGACGAGCTGGGGCTCACGCAATCTTTCGCTAATTTTGTGTGGATCCCGGCGGAATCTTTGCAGGATAAGCCGCAAGACGTCGCCGCACAGCTGGCAGAATCCGGCGTGTTGGTGCGCGCGTTCGACGAAGGTCTGCGCATTACCGCCACCACCGCAGAAGAAACTGCTGCCCTGCTTGCCGCGTGGGAGAAGGTGACTGCCTAATGCGTGCCCTGGCGCTGCTGCTGAATATCGTGACCATCGCCGCGGCCTTGGCGGTGACTGTGTGGCTGGTGCCAGGCGTGAATTACACCGGTCCGAATAAGCTGCTGGTCGACGAATCTTTCGACCCCGCTATCGCGTTGGGAATCATCGCTGCCGCATTCATGGTGGTCAACTCCACCGTCGGCCCGATCGTGCGCACAGTGGGCGCGCCGATTAACTGCCTGACGCTCGGTTTGTTTTCTTTCATCGTCAATATCGCGATCCTGTGGCTGGCTTCGGTGATTACCAACGCCATCAACATTTGGGGTATCACTTTCACCATCGACGGTTTCTGGTCCGCCGCCTTTGGCGCCGGCATTTTCGCTTTCGCGCGCAGCATCGTTGCGATGATCACCAACCCGGTACGCGCCCGAGGCTAGAATGGCGTAGTCATCGTCGGCAACTGGACCTAGTCCTAGCAGCAGCTTTTTCTGGTCAAAATTATGTCGATGTTGCCGTTGAAAAATCAATAACCCCGGCGATTTACTCCTACTTTCGTAGTGCAGGGATCGTTCCGGGGCTTTCGAGATAAAGAATAGCATTTCTATAACGCCCTTAGCGGTTGGTCACCGGATACCCCAGCTTTTGCAGCTGCGGAACGACGCCTTCACCCACGGTCCAGGTTTCTTCCAAATGTGGGTAGCCCGACACAATGAAATGCTTGATTCCAGCATCACGATATTCCGCCAGCCGCTGCGCAACTTCTTGGTAGCTGCCTACCAGCGCGGTGCCCGCGCCACCGCGCAGCAGTCCGACGCCCGCCCACAGGTTGGGAGCGATTTCCAGCTCACGGGCGTCGGCACCCGAAACAAAATCCTTACCTTGCCCGTGCAGTTCGCTTTGCAAGCGCTGCCCTTCCGATTGCGAACGGGCAAGATCTTTTTGAATTTTCTGCACTTCTTCCGGGTCCACACTATCGAGCAGCCGCTGCGCTTCCGCCCAGGCCTGCTGCGAAGTATCCCGGGCAATGATGTGCAGCCGGATACCGTACTCAATTTCCCGACCAGCTGCGGCAGCAGATTGCCGGACCCGTTCCAGTTTTTCTTCCACCTTGTCTGGGGTTTCTCCCCAGGTTAAATACACATCGGCCCGTCGCCCGGCGACCTCGATGCCGGGCTGCGAGGAACCGCCGAAAAAGATGCGCGGGGTGGTCTCTGGACGTTTTGCTAATTGTGCGTTTTCTACCGTTTCGTAGGTTCCCTGCCGCGTGATTGGTTCCTGGCTAGTCCACAAATCCTGCGCCAAGGCCAGCGCTTCATCGGCTCGGGCATAACGCTGCTCTTTAGTGGTGTAATCGCCATAGGCTCTTTGCTCAATGTCCTCGCCGCCCACGACGACGTTGAGTAGCACACGACCGCCGGATAATTCCTGCAGGGTTTGTGTTTGCTGCGCGATCAAGGGTGTGCTGACTAGCCCTGGGCGAAAAGCAATGAGGAATTTGATGCGAGAAGTTCGCGCCAGCAACGCCGCGTCGGTGACCCACGAATCCGCGCACCACTGACCGGTCGGTGTGAGTAGGGATTCAAAGCCGTTCGCCTCTGCCGCTAGTGCGATTTGCGTGAGGTAATACAGCGTGGGTTCGCGCTCCCCGTGATAGATGCCGCCGCCGTGCCCGCCGCCAATAATTAGTCGGGAATCGCCGTAGGTGGGTAGGTACCAGTGCAATGTGATCTCTGTATCAGCCATGACAGACAGTAGACCACACTGTCTGTCATGAATGCGATAATTTCATTCATTCAGCGCTATTTAATAGACAGAACGGTCTCCACAATACATATTGAAGTGCAAGTTTACCGGAAATCCAACCATCGAACTACAGCACATAATGCAGACAGATCAGTCTACATTTACCGAATTTCCGCCGTATTTCGCAAGGCATTATGCCTATCCAGAAACTTCCCTACCCCAACACTTCTTGCCACAACCCGTTCTGCTTTGTTTCACCCCCTACGGCTTATCGTTAGCACAGGCGGCACACTAGGGCACCGGAGCCAATATCAGCATTGACTTCATCAAGGTTTGCGGACAATATTGACTTCATCAAGGTTTGCTGAGGATCAAGAGGAGAGCATCAATGTCTAGCTCCACTGCGCCCAAGAGAATCGTTCGCTCATTTGCTGCGGTCATCGCCGGTATCTGGGTCTACTGCCTAGTCATCGCGCCAGCTTTTTCGGAGCAAAATTATGCCGATGTCGCGGCGGAAAAGCAAAAGAAATCGGTATCGGATTCACAGTCGTGGCACTGCTCGTAGGAGCAGTCTGGTTCTTTATCGCCAATAAAAAATCAAAATCCTAACGCTCCGTCCCCTAGTGTTATGCCAGGCGAATTCTTGCCCTTCTTGCCCAGGGTATTGCACATAAAAACAATCGCTAGCACCTGAGATAAAAACCGGTGGCGCCTAAAATACAAAAGGCACCACCGGTAGTCCACTGGCGGAGGCGGCGGGATTTGAACCCGCGGTGAGTTTCCCCACGCTGGTTTTCAAGACCAGTGCATTCGGCCGCTCTGCCACACCTCCAGCGACATTAACCTACCATGGAATTCCATGACTCCGAAAAAGTCCCAGAAAAATGTAACCGCAGACACTGCACAAGCCACCGCAGACACGGCTATCCCGGCCACCATGCACGCCATCGTGCAAACCGATGCCGACGATCCGCAGTCTTTAGAGCTCACCCAGGTAGATATACCCCAGCTGCGCGCAGGCGAGGTGCTCGTCAAAGTGGCGGCATCAGGCGTGAACCGGGCGGATTTACTCCAGGCCAAAGGAGCGTACCCACCGCCACCGGGCGCTTCTGAGCTGATCGGCCTCGAAGCCGCCGGCACCATCGTCGACGCTGGTGATACCAATCGCGAGGTGGGCGAAGAGGTCGGCGCGCTGCTCGCCGGTGGCGGTTATGCGGAATACGTCGCTGTGCCCGAAGGTCAACTCACCCCCATCCCCGAGGGCTATTCCCTGGAAGATACTGCTTCTGTCGTCGAAGTGGCCTGCACCGTCTGGTCCAACCTGGTGATGACGGCTGGCCTACACTCCGGCCAAACCATCCTGATTCACGGGGGCGGTGGCGGCATCGGCACCTTCGCCATTCAGGTCGCGAAGAAACTCGGAGCGAAAGTCGCCGTCACCGCGGGCTCGAAGGAAAAGCTCGAGACCTGCAAAAAATACGGCGCCGATATTCTGATCAACTACCAGGAAGAAGATTTCGTCGACAAGCTGAAAGGCTCCTGCGATGTCATCCTGGACATCATCGGCGCGAAATACCTGAAGCAGAACCTGAAATCGCTGGCCAAGGACGGCAAGCTGGTAATCATCGGCATGCAGGGCGGCACGAAAGAAGAGATCAACCTGGGCGCGGTGCTGGCCAACCGGCTGAGCATTTTCGGCACCACGCTGCGTTCCCGCGACACCGAGGCCAAAGCCGAGATCGTCCGCGACACCGTTGCCCACGTGTGGCCTTGGCTGGCCGACGGCTCCATCACCCACCACCGGCACGCTAGCTACCCGCTTGCCGACGCCGCGGCCGCGCACAAAGCGCTCGACTCTGGCGAAGTCACCGGCACGCTGGTGCTCACGCAGAGCAGCTAGGCCCCAAGCGCTACCCGCGCAGATTCGCCGAATTTTCGTCTCTTAAACAACGCCCCTCGGTAAGTACATAATTGCTGATCATAGCGCCGAAGGGGTGGTTTGTCGACAGTTTAGGGGGTGGTTTGTCGACGTTTCAGAGGGTGATTTGTCGTCCATTTACGGGGCGAAAAGTTTTAAGCCAACGAAGCCACCACGCGCGTGAGGTGCGCGATATCAGCTTCCGTATTGAATGGTGCGGCGGAAATCGTCACCGCGCCACCGATCTCACCGACCCCCATGTTTTCCAACAGCGGGGTATTTGGCGCGATGGTGGTCACCAGCCCGTTATCGAATAGCCGCTGGTGCACCGTCGCCGCCGGTACTCCGTGCACAGCAAACGACAAACGCGGTAGCCGGTCCGCCGTGGACCCAGCCGCGGCTTCACCAGTCACGCCAATGATGTGCGCGGCAGGCAGCGTGCCCAAAAACGTATACATCTGGTTCGTTAACCGCGCCATGTACACATCCAGCTCCGCCATGGACTGCTGCACACGTTTGCGCCGCGAACCGGCCGGGGCCGAACCCAGCCGCGCCACGTGATCCACTGCCGGGCCGACGCCACCGGCCAGGCCAGCAGAAAACGGAGATTCCAGCTTCGCGTAGGTATCACAGTCTTGTGTCGGTGAAATCGGCGCAATGCGTTTAAACATCGCAGTATCGCGGAAGACCAGCGCGGCCAACTGCGGACCACCAATCTGCGCCAGGTCGATGGCCAGGATGTTGCAGTCCCAGTCATCGGCCACGATCGGCCGGTACATCGCGATGCTGGAGACGTCGACAAGCGTCCAGGCCCGCGAACGCGAACGCACGTGTTCCACGATCTCACTGACCGGCGCGACGGTACCCAGCAAATCATGCGCGGCGGACAATGCGACAAAGCGCGTGTGGCCGTCGACAAGATCTTTATACTGAAACGCCGGCAACTCGCCCGTGGCCAAATCCGGCAAGGCCCAGCGGGTATCGTCGACAAGCCCAGAAAACGGGGCAGAAACCTCCGGGGCATCCAAGCCCGACAGCACCACCGAGGTGCCCGGGCGCGAGAGCATCGGCTCCATCGCGCGCGCCAAAGACTGATACAGCACCGGCAGGCTCGACCCCAGCACGACGCGATCGGCGCGCACCCCCAACAAATCCGCCACGGCGCCACGGGCATTTTCGATATACACATCGCCTTCTAACCGTCCGGCGTGTTGGCGCTGCGAATGGCTCCCCGTCGGGCCGGTGCTAACAGAAGTGGCATTACGGAAAGCGCGGGCAACACCCACCGCCACGCGTTCCGGGACCTGCGGAGTGGCATGCGCATTCAGATACGTCCAGCCCTCAGATAGCGTGGTGTACAAACCACGCACGCTGTAGACGTCATAAGCCATGCCTGTCTCAGCTCCCTTCTGCCTTGCCCGCTAATACTGTATACCGAAAATTGCGGCGCACTCAATCCTCCTGGCCGACGCCTGCCACCCAAGAAATTCCCAGCTCACACAAAGAATCACGGCAGGCTGGTGCGCGTTGTAGCCTCGCCAGGTAGAGCGCAACTGCTAAGGTTTGCCCTTGTGCAGGAGAACAATACGCAGCTTGACCAAGATATTGCCCGGATGACCTCTGGCGCCGACGGCGATGCACCCCAGTCTAAGTCAATGACCTTCGGGGCTGCCTGGCGCGATCTGTCACATGGCCTGAAGCAGCACGAATTGTGGCTGCTGCTGGGTTTGCAAGACATGAAGCAGCGCTACCGACGCTCGGTGCTGGGGCCGTTCTGGATCACCATCGCCACCGGCGCCATGGCAACTGCACTGGGCTTTTTGTACTCCATGCTGTTTGATATCCCCACCGCGGAATTCCTGCCGCACGTGACTGTGGGCTTGATCATGTGGACGTTCATTTCGGGTTGTTTGAAAGACGGCTCGATGATCTTCATCGACAACGAGGGCCTGATCAAACAGCTACCCGCCGCAATTTCTGTGCACGTCTACCGGTTAGTGTGGCGCCAATTGTTGTTCTTGGCGCACAACATGATCATCTGGGTCGCGCTGATCATCATCTTCCCCCGCCACTTGGGCTGGGAAGTGCTGCTGGCCATTCCCGGGCTGGTGTTGTTGGTGCTCAACGGCGCGTGGGTATCGATGTTCTTCGGCATCATCGCCACCCGTTTCCGTGACGTCGCCCCGCTGCTGGAGGCACTGACTCAGCTGCTGTTTTATGTCACCCCCATCGTGTGGACGGTGCGCACGTTAGAAGAACAAGGCGGCGACGGCGTCGAAGGCCCAGCCCGTCTGGTGGAGCTGAATCCACTGTTCCATTACCTCGAAATCGTCCGCGGCCCGCTGATCGGCCAGCCTGTCGACGCCTACCACTGGTGGGTCGTTGTCGGCTGCACCGTCGTCGGTTTCGGTCTGGCGCTGCTGGCGATGAAGCGCTGGCGTTTCCGTGTCAGCTACTGGGTTTAATTTAGCTGGGTTTAATCCTGCGGGATTGTTTAAGGAGTTTCCATCATGGTCTCAATCGATACCTATAACGCCTGCGTCGATTTCCCGATCTTCGATGCCAAGTCGCGCTCACTGAAAAAGGCAATGCTATCCACCGCCGGCGGCGCGTTGGGCAAAAACGCCAGCAACACTGTCGTCGTCGAAGCACTGCGTGACGTCAATTTGCACCTACGCGAAGGCGACCGCGTCGGGCTCGTCGGCCACAACGGCGCCGGTAAATCCACCCTGCTGCGCCTGCTGTCGGGCATCTACGAGCCCACTCGTGGCAGCGCCGATGTTCGTGGCCGCGTCGCACCTGTTTTTGACCTGGGCGTGGGCATGGACCCGGAGATTTCGGGTTACGACAACATCATCATCCGCGGGTTGTTTTTGGGCCAGTCGCGCAAGCAGATGGAAAAGAAAATGGACGAGATCGCGGAGTTCTCCGAGCTGGGCGACTACCTGCGCATGCCGCTGCGTACCTATTCCACGGGTATGCGGGTGCGCTTGGCGCTCGGCGTCGTCACGTCCATTGAGCCGGAAATTTTGCTTCTCGACGAAGGCATCGGCGCCGTGGATGCCGCCTTCATGGCCAAAGCCCGCGTGCGCCTGCAAGAGCTGGTCAAACGCGCCGGTATTTTGGTGTTTGCTTCGCACTCCAACGATTTCTTAGCGCAGTTGTGCAACACCGCGCTGTGGGTGGATAAGGGCGAGATCCGTTCCGTGGGCCGCGTGGAAGACGTCGTCGAGGATTACGAAGGCGTCGAGGCCGGTAATTACGTGCGCGATCTGGTGCGACGCTTCCAGAGTTAAGCGTTTCCAGAGTTACCCCCAACCTCAGCAATAGAATGGATTCCATGACAGCTTCTTCTGCTTCGCCAGAGCCGACCTCTACGCCGTCGCTACACCGTACAGGCACCACCGCCGCGGTGATCGTAACCCACCGCCGCGCCGAATTATTGCGCGCCTCGCTCGAGCAGGTAGTTGCGCAAACACACCCGGTTGACTGGATCATCGTCGTCGACAATGGCGCGGAAGCTGCGGTGGAAACGCTTGTCGACGAATTAGCTGGCGAGCGTGGCCGCTATTTGCCGAGCCACACGAACCTAGGTGGTGCCGGCGGTTTCGCTTATGGTTTTCTCACGGCCCTCGCGCTGGGCGCAGATGCCATTTGGTGTGCCGACGACGACGGCCGCCCCGCCGATAAGCACGTGCTGGACAAGCTGTATTCCGTGGCCGAATCCCACGGGCTGCACCAGGTCAGCCCAGTCGTGTGTAATATCAACGATCCACAGCGCCTGGCCTTTCCGCTGCGGCAGGGCCTGGTTTGGCGTCGGCGCGTGAACGAGTTAGACGGCGAGTTTTTGCCGGGCATCGCCTCGCTGTTTAACGGCGCGCTGATTTCGGCTGCCGCCATGGAACAGATCGGAGTGCCGGATTATCGTCTGTTTATCCGTGGAGATGAGGTGGAATACCACCGCCGCCTGGTCAATTCCGGTTTACATTTTGGCACGTGCCTGACCGCGGCGTATTTACACCCGGATGGTGCCGACGAGTTCAAGCCGATTCTCGGTGGCAAGATGCACACGCAATTTCCCGATAATCCAGGCAAGCGCTTTTTCACCTACCGCAACCGTGGTTATATCTTGTGGCAGCGTGGAATGAAGAAGCTGTTGCCGCAGGAATTCGCCCGCTTTGGGTGGTTCTTCTTAGTGCAGCGTCGTGATTTCGCTGGTTTTAAAACCTGGTTGCGCCTGCATAATCGGGGACGCACGGAAGATTTCCGTCGACCTCAGGGCTAAGAAAACTGTTACCTGGGCTTTACAGGTGGTGCTATGACACCGCTGTCGGCTGTCCAGGCCGGGAGCGTGATTAATTTAGACTGTCCAAGGTTTGCGCGCTAAATCGGCTCAGCGTTTTTAAAAATGAACAGGCGCTGCACGAAGAAGTTGATGACCGTGGCAGTACCCTGCGCGATCACGAACGAAACCGCCAGCGCAATCGAGTCTGCCCAGCCAAAAACTTCCGAAAACAACTCGAAAAGCAGGCGCGAACCACCGACGTTAATCAGATACGTCATCGTGTACAGCAACGCTACCGCCGCGAAGCGTCGGAAAGATTTCTGCGCCCGGAACGTCCACGCGCGGTTCAACAAATACGCCGTCAGCGTGCCAAAAATAAAACCAACGGTACGAGCCCAAAACGGAGCCAACGCTTCCAAGCCGATCTGCAAAATCCACGTCAACGAAAAGTCCACGATCGCGGCAACGATGCCCGTGAGCAAGAATTTCAGCGACTGCGTCTGCAGCTTCTTCGAATCATCCACCGACGACGAACGCAACGCCTGCACCGCGGAAAACTTAGGCATGAAACTCACTCGACTTTCTCGGCAAACAATCTGCCAGCAACGGCAAAACCAGCAACGGCAAACAACAACTGCACAGATCCTACCTAACCGGCAGCATCGGCACCGCGCAACACAACCCGATACACATCCAACCGGTCCACCGGCGCCACCGCCGCAACACACTGCGCCAACACGGAAAGCGAATCTGCGCACAACTGGCGTGGCTTAGCGCTCTGGCTTGTTTGGCCAGATTGCCCAGAATCTCCCAGAGCAGCAAACAACACCCCGGCGATCTCGTCGGTCATTTCCGGCCCACCCATGCACGAAAGGCCCAGCACACAAGCCCAAAACGCTTCCCGACGCCGCGGCTCGGTTTCCAGCGGCAACTGTTCCAACCGCGCGCGCACCTGCGCATCGACCGTGCACTCTCGGCGCACGTCAATCGCTTGCAACAACGGCACCAGATCCGTCACGCCGGAGCGGCGAATCAACGCCCCCACTTCCGGGTTTACCTCCGCCAACACCTGATCAATGGCATCCGGCCCGGTCAACTGAGCGTTAATCGCGGTGAGATCAAACTTACTGCCCAAAAACGAACCCGAGCCACCAACGCACAACGCCACCGGGGTTTCCTTATCGCGCGGGTAAGTCTCCACGGTCTGTAGCTGAAAGACCCACAGGCCCCAGTGAAAATTCAACCACGCGTGCTCGCGGCCCAGGTATTCACCAACCAGGTGCTGCGGGTCGACGCGGGAGGTTTTCGCAGGCGAGGCCGTCGGCAAGCGGCCCGTCGTCGTGAAATGCCACGGGGTTTGCTCGTCGTGCAGGTCAAAACAGGTAGCCAACACGTCGGCAAGCTCCGCCAAATCCAGGGATTCAGAAACCCCGATATGCCGGTGAATTTCATAATCGTCGAGCACCAGGGAAGCCCGCACGATGACAGTCCGCTCCCGCATATACACGACGTTGCTGTGCCTGAGCATGCGCCCCAGGGTAGACGAGCAGGCCAGAACACGTAGGCTTAAAGCATGTTCGGAAAACGGAAAAAAGACTCCTATGACGCCGAAAATGACCGCCTGAACGGCTCATATATCGCCTCGCAGGAAACCAACCTGCCGCTGGATGAGTTCATGACGCGCCTGTTCGCCGAGGAGCTTCCCATGCTGGATAGCACCTCCCGGCGCGAGGTCTACCGTCTGTTGCGCGAATACGACGGAGACACGATCACCTCACAGGACGAGTTGCCTGCCCCCATCCGCGAATTGATGGACTTATAGTAATAGTTATGGAATTACACACCAGCGAAGCAACCCTGCACGGCTGGGGCCGCACTGCCCCAACCCGCGCGCAAGTTCTGAGCACGGAAGACCTCGACACCATCGTCGACGCCGTCAAGCAGGTTGCCGACGACAACGCTGACAAGCCCGACCACCTCAAGCGCGGCGTCATCGCCCGCGGCATGGGCCGCTCCTACGGCGACCCGGCGCAAAACGCTGGTGGTTTGGTCATCGATATGCAGCGCTTCAACAAGATCCACTCCATCGACCCGGACACCGCCTTGGTGGTCGTCGATGGTGGCGTGACCCTGGATCAGTTGATGAAGGCCGCCCTGCCGTATGGCCTGTGGGTTCCGGTGCTTCCTGGCACCCGCCAGGTGACCATCGGTGGTGCGATCGGGCCGGATATTCACGGCAAAAACCACCACTCCGCGGGGTCGTTCGGCAACCACGTGGAATCGATGGAGCTGCTGGTCGCCAGCGGCAAAATCCTAACGCTGAAGCCAGAAGGCTCAGCGGATGACCCGGATGGTGAGCTGTTCTGGGCGACGGTCGGCGGCATGGGATTGACCGGCATCATCGTGCAGGCGACGATCCGCATGACCAAGACCGAAACCGCGTTTTTCATTGCCGACGGCGATTTGACCAGCAACTTCGATGAAACCATCGAGTTTCATGCCGACGGCTCCGAACACAACTACACCTATTCCTCGGCGTGGTTCGACGCCATCAGCCCAGAACCGAAGCTGGGCCGTGCCGCGATTTCGCGCGGCAGCTTGGCGACGTTGGATCAGCTGAAAGAGCTTTCCCCGAAGCTGGCGAAGGACCCGTTGAAGTTCAGCGCGCCGCAGCTTGTGACCGTGCCGGATATTTTCCCGAACTTCACCATGAACAAACTGACGATGAAAGCCGTCGGCCAGGCGTGGTGGCTGAAATCCGGTGAATACCGTGACCAGGTGCAGAACCTGACGCAGTTTTATCAGCCGCTGGATTTGATCGGCGAGTGGAACCGCGGCTACGGTTCGCGCGGC
Source organism: Corynebacterium sp. LaCa_70 (assembly GCF_058182015.1). Taxonomy (NCBI): domain Bacteria; kingdom Bacillati; phylum Actinomycetota; class Actinomycetes; order Mycobacteriales; family Corynebacteriaceae; genus Corynebacterium; species Corynebacterium sp. LaCa_70. The sequence goes on along the minus strand of NZ_CP190914.1, from coordinate 160,609 downwards.
TTTTTGCAGTACCAGTTCGTGGTGCCGCGCGAAGCCACGAGCGAATTGAAGTCCATCGTGCGCTCTATCCAGGCCTCCGGCCACTACAGTGCCCTGAACGTCTTCAAGCTGTTCGGCGAAGGCAACCGCGCGCCGCTGTCGTTCCCGATGCCGGGCTGGAATATCTGCGTGGACTTTCCCATCAAACCAGGCCTGGGCCATTTCTTGGATGAGCTGGACAAGCGCGTGCTGGATTTCGGTGGCCGGTTGTACCTGGCGAAGGAATCACGCACCTCTGCAGAGAAATTCCACCAGATGTACCCACAGATGCAGTCGTGGTTGGATACCCGCAATGAGATCGACCCGACCGGCGTATTCGCCTCCGATATGTCGCGTCGTCTAGAACTGCACTAATCCCGAGAAATTTTAAGGATCCCATTTTTATGTTGAATGCTGTAGGCCAAGCCCAGCACATTTTGTTGCTCGGCGGAACCAGTGAAATTGGCGTTGGCATCGCCCGCGAGCTGCTCTCAGCTGGGCCAGCCAAGATCACCCTGGCGGCGCGCAAGGATTCGCCGCGCGTGGCTGATTCCAAGCGCACCCTGGAAAATGCCGGTGCCAGCGAGGTGAACGTCATTGATTTCGACGCCACCGATTACGATTCTCACCCTGGCGTGTTGGACGAAGCCTTTGCTGCCGGCGATGTGGATATCGCGGTGGTTGCCTTCGGCACCTTGGGCGACCAGGAAGAATTGTGGCAGTCCCACGAAGCCGCGGTGGCTTCGGCCCAGGTGAATTACACCGGCCCGGTGTCGGTGGGCGTGGCACTCGGCCAGAAGATGCGTCAGCAGGGCCACGGCACCATCGTCGCGTTGTCCTCGGTGGCGGGTATGCGTGTGCGCCGTTCCAACTTCGTCTACGGTGCCGCCAAGGCAGGCATGGACGGGTTCTACGTCAACTTGGGTGAAGCCCTGCGCGATTCCGGCGTGAACGTGCTGGTCGTGCGCCCGGGCCAGGTGCGCACCAAGATGTCGGCGGAAGCCGGCGAGGCGCCACTGACCGTCAACGTCGACGACGTCGCCAAGGCCACCGTCGAGGCGATCAAAGGCGGCAAGGATAATATCTTTGTCCACCCGCTGTTCCGCTACGTCTCGCTGGCGTTCCAGTTCATCCCACAGGCGATTTTCCGTCGCCTGCCGTTCTAAGCTTCCTGCCTGCCCGACAAGAAACCCTGAATGAACAAACCAGACCAACTTACCCGGCCCCAGATTTTCACGGCCCTAGCCTGCACGGGGCTGGGCAGTTTTGTTGCAGCGCTTATCGCCTGGGCCATCCTGGACCGGACGAATCTCCCGGCATTTAATACCTCCATGGTCACCCGCGGGTTGGCCACCGCCGTATCGGTGGGCTTGCTCGTGCTGGTGGCCGTGTTGCTGTGGCAGTGGCGCACAGCTGACCACCACCCCCGGTGGCGCGGCGCGCTGACCTACCTGGTCAGCTACCTCTCGCCTGCCGGGCTGACCATCGCGACGCTGGGCATTCCGCTTTCGGCAACCCGCCTGTGGCTCGACGGCTTGCAGGTGGATCAGCTGTTTCGCACGCAGTTCCTCACCCGCACCGCCACCAACTTCGGCTACCAGGACATGAATTACCTGGATATGCCCACCTACTACCCACTGGGTTGGTTCTGGGGCGGCGGGCGTTTGGCGAACCTGCTGGATATGCCCGGTTGGGAGGTCTACCAACCGTGGGCGTTGGTGTCCTTGGCGACGGCTGCTGCGTTGTTGGTTCCGGTGTGGCAGGCCTTAACCGGCTCGCTGCCCTTGGCGACGACGCTCGCACTGGCAAACACCGCGGTCACCCTGTCCATGGCGGCAGATGAGCCGTATGCTGCCATCGTCGGCATGGGTATCGCCCCGGCTGTGGTGATGGCGGCACGTGCGGTGCGTGGATCCTGGCTGGCCGTCGCAGGCGTGGCGGTATACCTGGGCGTTTCGGCCACGATGTACACACTGTTCGTCGGCGTGACTGCGCTAATCGCCATCGTGTTGACAATCCACTATTTCTGGACCGCAGAACGCAGCATCGGCCCGTTCCTCCGCCTGGTGGTCATGGGGCTGGGATCAATGGCGATCGCCGCCATCTCTTGGGGGCCGTACCTGTACCTGGTGGCCACCGCGGACTATAAGCCATCCTCGGTAGCCCAGCACTTCCTGCCTTCGGAAGGCACGCAAGTTCCGCTGCCGTTTTTCGAATTTTCTGCCCTGGGCTTTTTCAGCCTGCTGGGTCTGCTGTACTTGGTGCTGCGCAGCACGCGTCGTCCGTTGTTAATCGCCACGGTCGTGCTCTACGGCTGGGTGCTGGCGTCCATGCTGATGACGCTGCTTGGTTCCACCCTGCTGGGCTTCCGCATTGAGTTGCCGATCGCGCTGATCCTCTCGACCGCCGGCTTTTTCGCCCTCGCCGATACGGACCGCGCAAAAGTGGTGCACTTTTTCGAATCTCGCAAGATCAACCTGTCCGCCCGCCAGCTTTCCGGCGCTTTCACTGTGCTGTTGGTGGCGGCCAGCATCGGCTACGCGCAGCAGATCTCCGTGGCCAACGAAGACGAAATCGACCACGCGTATACCGATACCGACGGTTATGGCGAGCGCGCCGACCAATACGCCCCGGGTTCGGCGAAGTACTTCCCAGAGATCGTCGCCACGCTGGGTAGCGCTGGCCACTCGCCGCAGCAAACGGTGCTGCTGACCGACGAGAACTCGCTGCTGTCCTACTACCCGTATTACGGTTTCAACGGCTTCACCTCGCATTACGCGAACCCAATGGGCCAGTACACCGAGCGCAACGACACCATCAAGCACTGGGCGGAAGCATCGTTCGACGAGCTCGCGGACCCGCAGGATTTCGCCGCTGCGTTGGAAGATACCGAGTGGAAAGGCCCGGATGCGTTTGTCTTCCGGGGTGATGAGGACGACGAGGAATTCAAGACCCACATCGCGGTGGATCTGTTCCCCAATAACCCGAACGTGGCCTACGAAAGCGTATTTTTCAATTCCGAGGTATTCGCGGATGACGCACTGTGGGATATCGAACAAGTCGGCCCTTATGTGGTGATTAGCCGCACCAAGTAAGGGCACCCAATGGTGCGCTGTCACTAGGGCCAGAACACGGGTCAGAACATGGGCCCAAACCAGGGCCCAGTCAAGACCAGTTTTCGGCCGCGGCTGGGCTAAACTGACACGTTGTGTCACCTCAACCTCTCAACCCCCAAGCAGTCGGAACCGAGGAATCTGCACAGCGAGCAGCCAGTGCACAAAGCGCCTCGAACCCCACCGCAGCTGCGCGCGCACACAAGCTGCAACTCACGGCGATCATCACCGGCGTCGTGGGCTTTTTGCTGTTTATTGCCACCCCGCTGCTGCCGGTTAACCAGACGCAGTCGTCGTTCGCGTGGCCGCAGAATGGCTCACTGAATTCCATCAACGCGCCGCTGATTTCCGTGGCGCCGGAATCCTTCGAGGCCACGGTTCCAGTCGCTGCGCTGGATATGCTGCGCGACGAGCAGACGTTGGTGCTGGGCACTGTTCCGGAGGATTCCACTGAGGCCTCCAACCGTGGGTTGTTCGTGCGCTCTGCCGACGGCGGTTTGGATGTGTTCGCCTTGGACGAGGTTCTGCTGAGCTTGCAGGAATCCGAGGTCGCAGCGCTTGCCGACGACACGCTGATCCAGATTTCGGTGACCGCGGATGGCACGAAGGTAGCCGTCGGCAAGCATTCGGAAAAAACCGAGGACGATCTGCGCCCGCAGGTCACCGGCATTTATTCCGAGCTGGAGGACACGCCGGAGAACGTGGCTGCGCTGACCGCTGCCGGCCTGGATGTGGATGTGGAGATCAACTCGCGGTTTACCTCCACCCCGACGCTGGCGAAATCGCTGGCTATGGGCCTGGGCGTGTTTTTCATGGTGATCGCGCTGATCGCGTTGGCGCGGATGGATCTGTTGGATGGCCGCAAGGATCTCAAGGTCCTGCCAGCGCGCTGGTTTAAGCTCCGCCCGCTGGATGGCCTGGTGGTGGCTGTGCTGGCATTCTGGCACGTATTTGGCGCGAATACCTCGGACGACGGCTATATCCTGACCATGGCGCGGGTGACCGAGCACGCGGAGTATATGGCAAATTATTATCGCTGGTATGGCGTGCCGGAATCGCCGTTTGGTACCCCGTATTACGATCTGTTGGCGCTGTTTGCCGCGGTATCCACGAACTCTCTGTGGATGCGCCTGCCCGCGCTGTTGTGCGGCATTGCAATCTGGTGGGTGCTTTCGCGCGAAATCCTGCCGCGCCTGGGCGAGATGGTCAACGACCGCCGCGTGGCGCATTGGACCGCCGCGCTGGTGTTTTTGGCTTTCTGGCTGCCGTTCAACAACGGTATCCGCCCGGAACCATTCGTCGCCCTGGGCGTGGTGCTCACCTGGGTTTCTTTCGAACGCGCCATTGCCACCCAGCGTCTGCTGCCAGCGGCAATCGGTACGTTCATCGCGACGGTCACCCTGGCCGCGGGCCCGACGGGTCTGTTCGCGGTCGGTTCCTTCTTGATCGCGCTGCCGTACCTAATCCGCATTCTGCGCTACCGCCTGCAACTGCTGGAAGGCGGCACGCTGGCGGCCGCGGCGATGATCGCGCCGTTTATGGCGGCCGGAACGATGATCATGGTGATGATCTTCAACAACCAGACCATCGCGACGGTGCTGGAATCCACCCGCGTGCGCGGTGAGGTCGGCCCGTCGCTGGAGTGGTTCTTCGAGTTCGTCCGCTACCAGACCCTGTTTGAGCAGACCGTCGACGGCTCGTTTACTCGCCGCTTCGGCCCCGTGGTGATGTTCGCCTGCATCGCGCTGATCCTGTACGCGTTCGTGCGCGACCGGAAAATGGCGAATGGCCCAGCATTGCGTTTGGTGCTGATCGTGTTCGTCTCGCTGTTCTTCTTGATGTTCACCCCGACGAAGTGGACCCACCACTTCGGCATCTATGCCGGTATCGCCGCCGCGATTGCCGCCTTGGGCGCGGTGGTGCTCTCGCAGGTGGCGGTGCGTTCCCGGCGCGCCCGCGTGTTCTCGATCGCGGGTGTGTTGTTCCTGTTGGCGTTTACTCTGGCCGGTTGGAATGCCTGGTGGTATGTGTCGTCGTTTGGTATTCCGTGGTGGGATCGCACGATCCAGTTGCGCGGAATCGAGGCCACCAACGTCGTGTTGCTGCTGGCCCTGTTGGTGCTGCTGGTCGGCGTGATCTATTCTTTCCGCACCCCGAAACCGGAGCGTAATACGCGCTGGGCCGGTGTGATGGCCGCCCCCATCGCGGTGGTGTCGGCGCTGGCGGTGGCATTGTCGCTGGCGTCGTTCGCGAAGGCCTTTGCGGATCAATACCCTTCGTATTCCGTGGGCAAGGGCAACCTGCAGGCTCTCACCGGTGACCACTGTGCGCTTGCCGACGACGCCTTGCTGGAAACCAACACCAATGACGCGTTTTTGACTCCGGTCGACGGCGAGCTCGGCGAATCGCTGGCGGCGGGGCAATCGCGTGGTTTTGATCCGAATGGTGTGCCGTCTGAGATCGAACCGGATGGTGGTGATTCCGCTGCTGTCGGCGTGATCGGTGATGCTGATTCTCCCACCAGCGCTGGTGCGGGCTCGGAATCGACTGAGGAAACCGAGGACGGCAACCGCGCGGATGCTGGCGTGAATGATTCCACGATCCGCCTGCCGTTCAACTTGGACTACAACCGCGTTCCGGTGCTGGGGTCGTGGGCGGATGAATCCGAGCCACAATCCGCTGCCGAACTGACCACCGGTTGGTACCAGATGCCGGAGCGCCGCGAATCTGCCCCACTGCTGGTGGTCTCTGCTGCCGGGCGTATCGCCCACCATGACATCAACGGCATTGAGCAAGAAGGCGAAGAGCTGTTGCTGGAATACGGCACCCGCGGTGCAGATGGCAAGGTCACCAACACCAAGAAAGTGGAGATGATGGACGTCGGCCAGCGCCCCGACTGGCGCAACCTGCGCTTCCCGCTGGATGAAATCCCGGACGACGCCAATGTGGTGCGCCTGGTGGCCGAGGATTATTCGCTGGACCCAGAAGACTGGATTGCCGTGACCCCGCCACGCAACCCGGAGTTGGAGCCGGTCAGCCAGCGCTTCGACAGCGACACCCCGGCGCTGCTGGATTGGTCGACGGCCTTCCAATTCCCGTGCCAACGCCCATTTGATCACTACGCTGGCGTCACGGAGATCCCGGAGTTCCGCGTGCTGCCGGATTCCGATGCCCAATCCCAGCTGGGTGGTTTCCAGGACTACTACGGCGGTGGCGCGATGGCCACGGCAGAGGCAGTGAACTGGTCGTATGAGATCCCGGGCTACCTGGATGGTGACTGGAACCGCGACTGGGGCGCGGTGCACAAATACGAGCTGCGCCGCGATTCTGCAGGCAATGCCCCGGATGAAGCTACGATCGACTACACCGAACACACCCGCAGTGGTTTGTGGCACAGTTCGGATATGAAAATCCGCGACGAACGGAGTTAAGTAATGGCAGCAGCGATTTTTGCCGTCAGCTTGCTTGCCGTGGTGATCCTGCCCGGCTTGTTGGTTGGTTGGCGGGCGCGCCTGTCGATGCCCGTCGCATTAATGGCGGCACCGGCGGTCACGTTCGGCATCGTCGCTGCTGGCGTACAGATTTCTCACGTCTTTGGCGCCGGTTGGCGCGTGCCGACGGCCGCAGTGACGCTCCTGGTTGCCGTCGTGCTGGCGGAGCTGTGGGGACGGTTGGTGCCGAAGCCTGCGACCCAGACGCGCCGCTGGGAAGCCAAGGACTGGCTCCCGGTCGCCGGTGTGTCCGCGGGAACGCTGACTATCGGCGGGATGTACTGGAACTACCTGGCGGCTATGCCGCACGGGATCAACAACATCTTCCAGGGCTGGGATGCGCACTGGCACGCGAATGTGCTGGCATTCATCAGTGAAGAAGGCATCGCTGCCCCGGGCGCGATGGGTGCGCTGCATCACCAGTTCACCGATGCGCCCATGTATTACCCCACTGCGTGGCATTCCGTGGTCTCTATTCCTGCCCATTGGGTGGATCTCACGACGATGGCCGAGTACAACCTGGGCTCAGGCATCATGCTGGCGCTTGTTACCCCGTGGGCGGTGGCCGCGTTGGCGAGTATGTTGGGCGGACGTGCCGTGGCCGGTATCGCTGGTGCGGGCACCGCTTTTTTCCCGGCTTTGCCGTGGATTGAAATCCGCGTTGCGGCCATCCCTGCTGCCACCTCGATGATGCTGGGCGCGATGGCAGCGGTGCTTACCATTCATTGCCTGCGCGATCGCCGGGCCATCCCGTTCGCAATTTTGGCGTTATTTGGCGCATTGAGCAGCCAGCCGCAAGGGTTGTTGGTCGCGGTATTCCTGGTGCTTTTCTACTGGGTATTCCACGCCTTGTTCACTCCGACGCGCTCGCGGTTGGGGGATTTCCTGACTTTGGCCGCGGTGGGCCTGGGCGCGGTGGCTACGGCGATTCCGGCTGCTGTGTTCTTGTTTGGCAACGAGGATGCAGAAGATTTCGGTGATTTCGCCCGGACCTTCGAAGTCCCGGGAATTGACCGCGCAGAAAGTTGGCGCTTGGCTGCCGGGTTATTGACCCGCCACACGAACGAATTTGGGCACACGTGGCACCTGTTGCTCATTGGTGGAATCGGCGCGCTGGTTTTACTTGCCCGCAAAACGGTCTGGCCCATCCTGCTCTGGGGCTTTGGCGTGGCACTTTCTGCCCACGCCATGAAGTATTTTGAGACTCCAGTGGGTGATTTCCTGCAAAACCTCGTCGGCCCGTTTTATTCGGATGCCCGGCGCATCAACGTCTGGGTGTCCCTGTTGGTGGCTGCCACGAGTGCGCTGGCGCTCGGGTGGATCATCCACACCGTGGCGGCGGCCATCAATAAAGACCGCATCCGTAAACTACCCGTCACAGTCGGGGTCACCAGCGTCGTCATCGCCATCGTGGCCGGTACCGCCCTGGTCACGCTGCAAGAACCAGCGCGGCGCTTGTCGCAAGATTCGCGTTCTGGCCGTCTGGTCAGCGAGCGCGACCAACGCGCCTATGACTGGTTAGCGCAGCAACCGAAGGCCTACGACGGGCATGTGTTCGTCAACCCTGATGAAGGCAACGGCTGGATGTATGCCTACAACCGGTTGCCGTCGACATCCCGGCATTATTACTTCACCGGCGCTGTGGAACCAGAACTGACCACGCTCTTCCATCATCTGGACGAGGCCGGATCGGGCACCGCCACAGGCGAGGATGTCGACAGAATCCTAGAGCGGATGGACATTAATTACGTGTTCATTAGTCCGCCGAATTTCTGGGGCCCGCACTTGCAACCGCCGAATGATGTCTTGTTGAACCTGCGAGATACCGCACCCGGGTTGACTGAGGTCTACCGCAACCATGAAGTCAGCATCTATGCCGTCGATGAGATGTTTAGTGACGCGGAATTGGACAAGATCCTCAGCGATAGCCCGTACCCGCCGCAGACACAATAGAACGCAGGGCGTAACCTTAAGGCCATGAAGGCTTTGGTTACCGGCGGCGCCGGATTCATCGGTTCTACATTGGTCGATCAGCTTTTGGCGCGTGGCGACGACGTCGTCGTCCTCGATAACCTCAGTCGGGGTAGCCGCGCCAACCTGGAGCAAGCCCGCAATTACGACGGGTTCAGTTTTGTGGAAGCCGACATCATCACCGGTGATCTGGAAGCCCTCTGCGCCGAGCACGAGCCGGAGGTGATTTTCCACTTGGCGGCGCAAATCGACGTGCGCCATTCTGTGGCGGACCCGTTGCATGATGCGCAAGCGAATATCATTGGCACGATTCGCCTCGCCGAAGCCGCGCGTAAAACCGGGGTGCGCAAAATCGTCGGCACGCCATCCGGCGGTTCTATTTATGGGGTGCCGGAAGAATACCCGGTCGATGAATCCACACCGATTGATCCGCACTCGCCGTACGCGGCCAGCAAGGCAGCCGGCGAGATTTATTTGAACACTTACCGGCACCTGTATGGTCTGGAATGCTCGCATATTGCCCCGGCTAATGTGTATGGCCCGCGGCAGGATCCGCACGGGGAAGCCGGTGTGGTCGCGATTTTCGCGCAGCGTTTATTGTCTGGTGAGCCCACCAAAGTCTTTGGCAACGGCAGCAATACGCGGGATTATATTTTCGTCGATGACGTAGTCGCGGCCTACCTGGCGGCTTCCGGCGCCGCGGGTGGTGGAGAGCGCTTCAACATCGGTACGGGTGTGGAAACCTCCGACCGACAGCTGCACACCCTGGTTGCAAACGCCGCCGGTGCCCCCGACACCCCGGAATATGCACCGGCTCGGCTCGGCGATGTTCCGCGTAGCTGCCTAAGCCCTGCCAAAGCAGAGCAATTGCTGGGCTGGCGCCCGCAGGTTGATATCGCGGAAGGTGTGGCTAAGACCGTGGAATATTTCCGCCGTTAGCCTCGGTATTTTCCGGCCGCGCGGTTTCTTCCGGCTGTGCGGCTTCCTCCGGCCCTGGTGCCTGCGCATTACTCAGCGCCACCGCACGCGCCAAGCGGGCAAAGCGCAATTCCTGCTCGCGGAAGCGCAAATACGAGCTGATCGTGACAAACACGAAAGCCACGATCAACCCATACAGCATCAAATCAGTGCCGCGCTGCACGCCAACCAGCTGGGCAACCCAGGTGGTGGCATCCGGAAATAGCACCGCAAAAATGGCGATGACCAAAAACACCACGAAACCGATTTTCACGCCGGCTTTCGCGCGTGCTTTGCGGCGGTTGCTCAGGAAATACAGCGTCAACGCGGCCACGGCGATGACCAGCAGAATTTGAATCAATAGCATTTAATCGAGTCTCTTTCCCAGTAGCCCGTCGGCAAGAATATTGACACCATTGAACAGCGACTGGCCCTTCGACATCGAATATTCGGTATACAGCACGTCGACGGGTTCTTCGCCCACGGTCCACTCACCGCTGCCCATGATGTCGACGAACTCACTGGCGTGGCTCATGCCGTTCATGCGCAGCTGCAGCTCATTGCCAAAACGGTGCCCCATCACACGCAAACCATTGTGGGCATCGCTAAGACCCAGGCGCTTCAGCTTGGGCGACAGGGCCACCACGATGCGCAGCACAATGCGTTTGATCAGCGGAACCTGGGAAGATTCTCGCTCATAGGCGCCAAATCGCGTGCCGACGACAATGTCCAAGTCATCTTTGCGCAACCGGGCGATCATATTCTCCACATCGTGCACCTGGTGCTGGCCGTCAGCGTCAAAGGTGACAAAGATCCGCGCACCGGGTTGCGCCCGGGCATATTCCACGCCGGTTTGGATCGCCGCGCCCTGCCCCAGGTTCACCGGATGTTGCACCAGGTGCGCGCCGCCAGCCAGGATTTGCTCTGGAGAGCCGTCCTTGGATCCATCATCAACCGCAACGATATTCGGAAAAGTCTTCCGCGCGTTTGCGATCACGTCACGGATTACCGTCGCTTCGTTGAAGCACGGGATCACCAGCCACACATCGGAATATTTCATTAAGCGTTACTATATCCTAATCAGACACGTAATTTGCGCGAAGGCGCGCCAATGTGGCCACATGCCAGGCCACACCGGCCAATGGGCCCACCGCCAGGGCGAGCGCGGATCGGGTCACCAGGTCCAACGGCAACAGCAGCAACAAGATATACGCGATGGCTGCCGCCCACCAGCCCAGGGTGTATGAGCGGTGGCGCTGATGCGCAAGCACTGCCGAACCCGTCAGCATCAGCAGTGCCGTGCCCACCGATGCCGCCGTCAGTACCGCGAGCACCGGGCCAGACAGAATGAAATCCTCGGCCAGGAACAAGCCAAACAACCACGGCCCAATCGCCCAGGCCAGGCCCGCACCAACGATTCCGAGTACCACCAACCCGGCCACCGGCGCGCGTAAAGCACCGAGCGGTTGTTCACGACGGCGCAGAAAAAACATGACGACGGCCGATTGGAATGCCGTGAGCGGCACCAGCAGCGGGGCTCGGGTGAGCATCACGCAGTACAGCAACGCGGCGATGGGCACAGCGGTGCTCGTCGGGGACAGTGCCAGGCTGAGGTCCACGAGTGCGGGAAAGCCGGTGACCATGAGCGCGGTCGCGGCGGTCGCGGCCATAGCAGCCAGGCTGTTGCGCCAGAACTGCCGGCCGGTGACATCGACTTCCGCGTGCACGAAGCTGTGCCGGTCGCGGGAGGCTGCGATAACCAGGATCCAGGAAACAGCACCACACACCGTGGCCACCATAAAGCCCACCTGGTAGCCAGCCTGCGGGATCATCTGCACAGTCAGGTAATCCAAGGACAGCACCGCAGCGACGAGCAAGCGAAATGCGGCGTCCATGCCCAACAGCGTGGCATAGCGATTCCAGCGTTCAGTGCCCGATAACAACCCCGCCACGGTTTGTTGCACGAAGATGCTCGCGACTCCGACGGCCATGAGAATGCCCGCCCACCACGGGTGTTCTGGTGCCACCGACGGTGCCCACCACAGTGCAGTCAGCGCCGCCAATATTCCCAAGGCCAGGCCGATGACACTACCGGTGCGCAGCGGCCTCGCCTGTTCAGCTGGCGCAATCAGGGCTGCTGGCTCGCCGTCTTGCTGCTGGTGCTGACGCTGGCCCTGATCTTGCTGCTGTGCCGCCCCCACGGCGCGAGTGGTTTCTTGCAGCATGCCGTTGGCCACAGCAGCAACCGCAAAAAACGACGACCAGAACACCAGCCAGCGATCTGCACCATCGGTGCCCAACACGGCAGCAGCCAAGACCATGACCACATAACCGCTGGCGGCGGCAAAAACCATCGCCACTGTCATCCAACGCACAAATACGCTCCTTTAGTTTTTCCCTATTCCGGCCTCTGATCGGAATAACACCCCATACGCAAACCGCAACAGCGGCGGTGGCAACACACGAAACGTATTACGCGCCAGGTAATTACACACCGCCCGCGGCCACGAGATCAGCCCATAGCTCACCAGGTTGCGTTGCAGCTGCCATTCGGACACAAACGATTTTCTGTGCAAGCGCCGCTGCAGCATTGCATCGTTAACCCGGAAGTACACCAAAGGTTCCGCTAAATTCGCCACCTTCGCACCGTGTGCCACCATGCGGGCGATGAAATCATAATCTTCTAATAATGCCACCGGCCGGTAGCCACCCACCGCGCGTGCGAGTTGTGTGCGCATCATGATGGTCGGATGATTAAACGGGGTTACTGTTTTCACCTTCGCTGCAATATCTTCGGTACGCACGCCCGGGCGCCGCGCCACGATGAGATCTTCCGGCGCACCGACAGCATCGCCATCGAATTCGTACATCGCCGCGCCCACCAGGTCCAGGTCGTCGTCGACAAGCGCGGCTAGCTGGGCTTCGAAGCGGTGCAGCACGCACACATCGTCGGCATCCATCACCGCGGTAAAGGTAGTGGACACCTCAGCTAGACTGCGCTGGCGCGCGATCGCCGCACCGCAATTTTCCGGAAGGCGAAACAGCGTGATGCGCTCGGCATACTCCGTTAACACTGCATCCAGTTCCTGTGGCACCGGACCATCGACGGTGACCAGGATTTCGTCCGCCGGGCGGGTCTGGTGCAACAAAGAATCCAGGCACGCGCGCAGAGCATCCGGCTGGTCCTTGTAATAGACCGACATGATGACGCTCAGGTCGGTGGGCGCTAGCGGCTCGTTTGGCATCAGTGCGCGCCCCAAAAATCGGAAATTTCGCGGATGGCCGCACGGGCGGTAGTCGGCGTGGCGACGTGGCGGTGTGCGGTAAGTTCCTGCAGCATAACGCGCGTACCGACGCCTCCGGCTGCCGAAATATCCGTGGTGTTTATGGTATTCGCGCTAGGGAAAGTCAGTGCTAAGGCGTCGACAAGATCGGCGTGCTGCAGCAACAGATCCGCCCCGGCCCACTTACCCCAGGCGGCTAGCTGGTCAGTGTCTGTGGTGGTGGTAAATTCCGTGGTTCGCACCGATTCCAGAGCGCGGCGCACGAAGGCACTGGCGTGTTCTGCGGTGGCCTCGGGTTGCAGCGGAAAGTGCACGCTCAACACCGCACGCTGGGAATAACCGGCCAGTGCCGCGATCTCCGGCTCCCACGACATCTCCCGTGCGGCACCGGCATACCACCAACCGCCGACCACCGCGACTGCCACGCCCCGTGGGTTTTCCGGAAGATACCAGCGGCCGAATTCGTCGTCACGCGTGTCGATGCCCTGGGCGTAGGCAGTCACCGGCAGGGAATGATCCACCGCGCTGCCCAGCATGATCATCGCGGCATGCGTGATGCGATCCGGCAGGCGTGCCAGGTAGTTTTCGATCGCGGCGCGCTCGTCGGCACGCTGGCTACTGGGTTGGCCTGCCTCGACCTGCTTAGCTTCCGCTTCCCAGCCCGCGGGTTTGTCGTAGTGCGCATCAATAAACGACGCCAGCTGCTCCAAGCGTTCGCTTTCCGGCATCTCGCGCTCGTGTCCGCCGATCTGAAAATCGTCGTACATGCGGGCTTCTTCCGCACTCAAGCCTTCCGGGCGCTTTTTGCTGACGTTTTTATTGATCGCACTATTTTCCGTCATGGGTTGTAGTTTACGTGGCTGCTCCAGATGGCTGATTCGGGCGTCTTGGTACCGGCCCCTCGGTACCGGCCCCTCGGTACTATGGGGCCCAACAGCGATCCATGTGAAAGGAGTCTCTGATGACCGCAGTCGCAGAAATTTTTGATGCGAAATTGCAGCCAGGCAAAGAAGAAATCGCCGCACAATACGGCAACATCACCGATTTGCACGGCTTTTACCGCCTGGTGGACCCAGCCGGGGAAGTCGGCATCGAAGTCTATGTCGGCACCGACGATTCCGAGCAGCTACGCCAGCTGCCCCTGAGCTACCGCGCGGCCGACAACCTGGACCCGCACGCAGCGGATAACCCGATCGTGTCCATGCAACACTCCGTACTGGGGCAGCGTTCCGTGGCCTACGGGCTGTGTGATTCCGTCGCCGTGGAACAGTGGGTGCGCGCCATGATGACCGGGCAACGGGGTGCCGCATTTTCCAATGGCATCACCCCGATTTTCGCCATCCGCGGCACCGGAAAATCCCCCGATACGCACATCAGTGCGGTGAACCTGGACAAGGGCACTCCTGATTACGCGGAAGGCACCGTCAACGTCGACGGCGAGGTAAAACACTTCGAGCTGCACTTCCGCACAGAATTATCGCCCAGCGAGCAAGATGAAAAAGACACCTATGGCTTGCTGGGCGTGCACCGCGACAATGGCGAAGAATATGTCCTCGCCAGCCTCACGGTGAAATAACGCAGGCAGCTGCGCGCGAAGTAACTACCAGATGCTTACGCGCTGCTCCGGCGGCAAATACATCGGCGAATCCGGGCCGACTTCTTCGAAGGCCTCGTAGAATTCGTCGATGTTTGCTGCGATCTGGTTGCAGCGGAATTCCGCCGGCGAGTGCGGGTCAATGGCCAAGTACTGCTTCGCCATTTCTGGGCGAATCGCAGTGCGCCACACCCGGCCCCAGGCCAAAAACAGGCGCTGCAGGCCGTTGAATTTCCGCTCATAAAGCTCCGGCTGTGCGTCCTCCACATCAAAGGCTTCCACCGCGGTGTCGTCGTAGCTCATGCCTCGATCCTGCAGGTAGAGCTGGTATGCCACCACAGCGATGCCCAAACCGCCCAGGTCGCCAATGTTTTCCCCCAGGGTGAATTCGCCGTTCACGCCCGGCTTCTCGGCACTCTCAGCGCTGTCAGAGCCGTCTGCGCTCTCTGCATCGCCTGTACCGGTTTCTGCATCCCGCAGCACCGACGGCACCAAACCATCAAACTGCTGCACGAGTTTTTCGGTCAGCTCATCGAAGGCTTCGCGGTCTTCATCCGACCACCACTGGTTCAGGTTGCCCTGGCCGTCGTAATTCGAACCCTGATCATCAAAACCGTGGCCAATCTCGTGGCCGATGACGGAGCCGATTGCGCCGAAGTTTTCCGCGGCATCGGCTTCTGGGTTATAAAACGGTGCGCGCAAAATTGCGGCCGGGAAGGTGATGTCGTTGACCACCGGGTTATAAAACGCATTGACCGTCTGCGGGTTGGCCACCCATTCGTCGCGACGCGCAGGCTTACCCACTTTATCCAGCTCATAGTCGTGGCTAAACGCGGCCCCGGCGCGCACATTCGCCACCAGATCGGCGCCTGCCGGGGAAAACTCCAACCCGGAGTAGTCACGCCAGGTATCCGGGTAGCCGATTTTCGCTTTGAACTGCTCCAATTTTTCCAGCGCCCGCTCGCGGGTGGCGTGCGTCATCCACTCCAGATCAGAGATGCGCTGGCGGTAGGCGCGGATCAGGTAGTCCACAAGCTCCAGCATGTCTTCCTTGGACGAGGCCGGGAAGTGCTTGTCGACGTAGAGTTTGCCGATCTCCTGGCCCACCAAAGATTCCACGATGCCGACGCCGCGCTTCCAGCGGTCACGCTGCTCGGTGGAACCGGTCAGCTGGCGGCCGTAGAAATTGAAATTCGCCTCGCTGATCTCTTCGGTCAAAATGCCAGCGCGGGAAAGCAGAATGTGCCAGGTGGCCCACAGCTGCCAGTCGGCCAAGCGGTCGTCGGTCAGCAACCCCAGCAGGTGCTCGACGTAGCTCGGCATCATGTTCACCAGGCGATGCTCCGGCAGTTTGCCGCCGCGCAACAATCGCTGGATCAACTCTGGCAGCTCGTCGAAATCCGTCGGGTTATAGGTTTTCAGAGCATCACGGCTGGCCACGACATCCCAGTGGCCGGAAGCGATCTCGGTTTCCAGGGCGACGATGCGCTCTGCTGCCACATCGGCATCCAGCCCGAACAGCTTCGCGGAATCGACAAACCCCAGCATCTTTGCGACGTGCTCGCGGTAGGCAGCCAACGTATCCGCATGGGTTTCACTGCGATAGTAGGCCTCATCCGGCAGACCAAGCCCGGATTGCACCAGGTAGGCCACCGCATCTTCACTGCCAGAGTCTTTTTCTACCCAGAATGTCAGCGGGCTGCCCACACCAACGCGTTCCAGCGCGCCCAAGTTTTCGACGAATTCTCCAATATCGCCGACGGAAAGCTTGGCGAAGTCGTCGGCAAGCGGTTCCAGCCCGGCGGCATTAACGCCCTCAGTGTCCATGAAGGAAGCAAACAAGTTGCCGGCGCGGCCGGTGTCCTCATTGACGATCTCTCGGACGTCATCTTCGGATTGATCACGCAGCTTGTGAAAGGTGCCATCCACTGCGCGATCATCCGGGATCACATGGTTTTCCAACCACGGGCCGTTGACATAGGTATATAGGTCATTCATGTTTGCTTAGTTTACTAGGCTGGCTAGCATGCCCGCTCCCGTTTCCCCACCCGATCTAAGCCCAACCCAACTTCGCTTATACCGCAGCCAACCGCAACGCACGACGCTGCTGTGGGTGGTGCTTGTCGTTGTGGTCGCCATCGCTATGCTCGCGCCCGTGGTGCTCAGCAAAGCGACCCCGTCGACACGCCAAGCTACTGCCCCACTGGTGGTGTCCGACCCACTGGCGGGGTCGGAATTGCACCTGGCGGACCGGGAATGCCCCGTCGACGCATTGGCGCTGACCGGCCAGGGGTGGAATTGCCCGGGGCTCCATATTGAGGCGATAACCACCCCACACGCAGGCGACCCGGACCTGGCGCTGCGCCGCATGTTCCGGTTTATCACGCGCACTGACCTCCCCGAAGGCGATATTTTGCGTGAGGGTGATCAGCGCCTGCTCATCGAACCGAATGGCCGAGGTATTGCCATGTCGACGAGCGCAATGGGTGCTTCCCAGGTCATCGTTTTCCGTGGGCTCATCAGCGAAAACTTAGACATTATTACCAGCTCCTGGCGCGAAATTTCCGGGAACGAACTGCCAGAAATTGTCCATGAGCTGCTGCAAGGCTATTCCGGCACTGGCAGCGATGGGGCAGAAAACCCGCTGCCGCAATCCGTTCATAATGCTTCCGTCCACAACGCGTCCGTCCGTAACGCGCCCGGACACACAAATGCATCCGCACAAACAGTCAGGCGGCACGTATAACCATGAGCAAATTATTCCGCTATTCACTGTTCTTATTCATCCTGGTGGGGCTGCCATTCATGGCGCTTCCTGTGCTGCCGAATGCCCTCGCTTTGCCCACCCCGGCTGCGATCAGCGCCGTGTTTACCGCGCTGTATTTGGCCGTGCTCATCGCGGTGGTTCGTCGCACCCGCCTGTGGCCGTATCAAGGTTGGGCGCCCGCGGTTCTGGCGGTGCTGTGGGGTGCGGGCACCAGTTATGCATTGGTATCGGTGAGCGCACCGTCGATTATTGACCTTGCCGCGTATACCGGTGCGACCACGACGGCCGCGTCCTGGGGTGGGGCCTACCCAGAGGAGATCGCGAAAGCCACCGGCGTGGTTTTCATTTTATTGGCGTTTAAGCAGCTCAACCGGCCGTGGCATGGTTTTGTCATCGGCATGCTCGTCGGCCTGGGCTTTGAATCTTTTGAAAATCTGCTGTACGGCATCGTGATGGCGCCGATCCACCCGTCGTCGGATGTCATGGGTGTGCTGCAGATTTGGGGCGCCCGGGTGTTCCTCGGCCCGTTATTACATATCGCGTTTACCGGGCTTGCCGGCTGGGGAATCGGCTGGGCATTGTTCGCCGTCGGCCGGGGCTTGGCCTGGCGGCTGGCCCACGCGCTGGGCTGGTTCGCTGTGGCATTCGCCTGCCATTTCGGCTGGAATATTCTTGGCGACGACCTCGTGCTGCTGATCGGCAGCAAGATCGTCACCGGAATCGTGTTGTATGCGTCATTTATCTACGTCTGGGTGGCCGCCTTCAAGGCAGCCAAGCCCCAGAACGAGTTGTATACGGCGGTCAGCCAGTTACCTACTGCTGGCCAAACTGTCCGTGCACGGTAGGCGTCAGGTTGTGGTACACGTGCTTGTGCTCCTGGTATTCGGCCAAGCCGACCTCGCCTAGCTCACGGCCATTACCGGATTGCTTGTAGCCGCCCCACTCTGCCTGTGGCAGGTATGGGTGGTAGTCGTTGATCCAGATGGTGCAGTGACGCAGCCCGCGCACGATGCGCTCGGCTTTGCCGGCATCGGTGGTAAAGACTGCGCCAGTCAGGCCGTAGATCGTATCGTTGGCGATCTCCAGGGCCTCGTCTTCATCGCGGAAAGTCTCGATGGTCACGACCGGACCGAAGGCTTCGTCATAGACGAAATCCATGTCGGCATTGCGGTCGACGCCGTCGATGACCGTCGGCAAGTAATAAAAGCCTGCGCCCAAATCCGACTGCCCAGTGCCGTGCTGGCCGTTGGTGTCCTCGCTGGTGGCAGCGCGTCCGCCGGAGAGGATCTTCGCTCCGTGCTCGCGGGCTTCATCCACGTAACCCGCGACTTTTTCGCGGTGCTCGGCGGAAATCAGCGGGCCGGTCTCTGCCTTGTCGTCGGTGGGGCCGCCCAGTTTGATGTTGTTGGCGCGCTTGGCAAATTCTTCCACGAATTTATCGTGCAGTGATTCCTCCACCAAGATGCGCGAACCCGCTGAGCAGACCTGTCCGGAGTGGAAGAACGCACCGTTCAACGCGTT
The DNA here is from genome assembly GCF_058182015.1 of Corynebacterium sp. LaCa_70. Classification (NCBI taxonomy): domain Bacteria; kingdom Bacillati; phylum Actinomycetota; class Actinomycetes; order Mycobacteriales; family Corynebacteriaceae; genus Corynebacterium; species Corynebacterium sp. LaCa_70. The sequence goes on along the minus strand of NZ_CP190914.1, from coordinate 141,893 downwards.
GTCGACGGCAACGTCGAAGTCGGCGTCGGCAAAGATGATGTTCGGGTTTTTTCCGCCCAGTTCCAGGGCCACGCGCTTGACGGTTTCTGCCGCGTTGCGGGCGATGAGCTTGCCTGTCTGCAGGCCGCCGGTGAACGAGACCATGTCTACATCCGGGTGGGTAGACAGCGGATTACCGCAAGCCGCACCCGCACCGGTAATCAGGTTGGCCACGCCGTCTGGCAGGCCGAGTTCCTTGGTCACGGCCATCAGCAGCATGGCGGTGTGCGGGGTCAGCTCTGCTTGCTTCAGCACGAAGGTGTTGCCAGCAGCGATGGCCGGTGCCACCTTATACGCGACCTGCAACAGCGGGTAGTTCCACGGGGTGACCATGCCGACGACGCCGACTGGTTCGTGGTCAATGCGCGAGCGCACATTGTCCATGCCTGGGTCCACCACGCGACCAGCCTGGTGTCCGATCAGAGTGCCGAAATGATCGAAGGCCGCGGCGATATCGTCCATATCCACCAGGGAGTCTTCGAAGCGCTTGCCGGTATCGGCGGATTCTGCGGCAGCGAAGAGTTCTTTATTTTCGCGGATCTTATCCGCAATGCCGATGACCAGGCGGCCGCGTTCCCGGGCTGGCACCGACGACCACACGCCGGAATCAAAAGTTTCGCGGGCGACCTTGATGGCCGCGATGGTGTCGTCATCCGTGGCTTCCGAGACCGTACCCACCGTGGTGCCGTCAGCGGGGCAGCTGATGGTGCGAGTGCCGCCTTCTTGTGCCTGGCGCCACTGCCCACCGATGAACAAGCTGGCCGGTGCGTCGTTTCCGGCGCGGTAGACGTCGGCAAGCAAGTCCGTGGTGGTGGGGTCAAACAGCGTGCTGCGGTTGTTCGCGTTGGTCAAAATGACACCTTTCGCTTGGGGTCGAATTGTTTCTCGAATATCCCAATTTTACTGCGAAAGGTGGCCACGCGCTGTGCAAGTTTGCTCACGCTGTGGGCTGAGCTTGCCGACGCGAGTTTTATTTCGCCGCGACAGCTCGAGCTCGTGGCAAGAAACCTTTCAACCGCAACAGTTTATCCATCCCGTTGACCGCGCCATTGCCCAGATTTGGTTCATCGCCATTGCGCGCCATAGTCTGCTTGATCCAGTTGATCTCACCTGAAATATCGGCCAAGTTCATCGGTGTTCCGTTACCAGAAATCGCCGAAGCTACGCCGGATAGCTTACCGTCGATGAACAATGGTCCGCCGGAATCACCAGGCTGTGCATACGCTCCGTCTTTGTGGTGCACGGTGTACATTTTGCCGTTGTTGTAGCTGCCGTTTTGATATAGGTTTTTCACTTCTGCCTGGGAGTGCGGCAGCCGCTTGTGCGCGGTGCTATCCCAGCCGTAGAAGGTTCCTACCTGGCCTGGCTTGGGCGCTTCAGTAGCCAGCTCTGGGTAGCTGTCGAACTTGAATGCGGAGTGTGTGGACATACGCACCAAGGCAATATCGCCGGTTGGTGCGTGGTAGGCCTCTTCAGTGCCATCCACTCCGGTCTTTTCAACCCCGGTGTGCAACAGGTGCGCCGTGGTGTGATTGCCGAAGCAGTGTTTTGCTGCCAGGATCCAGTGCGGGCTGATGGCAGTTCCGGTACATCCACCGACGATGACGACGTTTTTCGCCAGCGCATCGTCATCAGACACTGGGGTTCCGCCCTGCACGGCGTGAGCAGCAGGGGCGGCAATGATGCTTGCTGCCATTGTTGTGGCAGCAGCTAAGGATAGCGCAATCTTCTTTATACTCATGCGCACTACTCTACTTTATTTGGAGAACACTTATTTCTAATTAAAAACCAAATGAGAGTAATTTAACAAACCTAGTAACCTCCGAATGACTCCTGTGCACAATCGTGCATCATTGCCGCATCAGGCGATAATTCCGCAGCTCATTCGGGGTTTCCAGACAGGAAATTCCCAGGCAGGAAATTACAGGCTAGATGACGACAGCAAGGGGCTGCCCTGGTTTGGCCGCGCAGGTTTCGCTGGCTGCTGCTTGCCAGGTTTTGGTTGAGCTGGTTTTGGCGCCTGCTCCTTTTCTTTATTATGCTCAGCGTCGTTGTGCTCAGCGCCCTCTTTTTCAGCGCCGTTTTCTTCAGGGTTGCCTTTTCCAGCATCCGGCTTCGGCAAATTTTTATTTTGCATAAGCTTTTCCACGCCATTAACCGCGCCGTTGCCCAGGTTTGGCTCGTCACCATTTTTCGCCATGGTCTGTTTGATCCAGTCCAGCTGCGCAGAGATATCGGCCAAATTCAGTGGCACGCCGTCACCGGAAATTGCGGAAGCCACACCTGAGAGCTTGCCATTGATGAAGAACGGCCCGCCGGAATCACCTGGCTGCGAGTACGCACCGTCTTTGTGGTGCACGGTATACATCTTGCCGTTGTCGTAGCTACCGTCCTGGTACATACCCTGCACCTCAGCCTGGGAGTGCGGCAGCCGCTTGTGCGAGGTGTTATCCCAGCCGTAGAAGGTTCCTACCTGGCCTGGCTTCGGTTCTTCAGTAGCCAGCTCCGGGTAGCTGTCAAAGTTGAACGAAGAATGCGTGGACATGCGCACCAAGGAAATATCGCCACTCGGTGCGTGGTAGACCTCTTCAGAGCCTTTCGTGCCGGTCTTTTCAATCCCGGTACGTACCAGCTTTGCGGTGGTGCCATCGCCGAAGCAATGCCGTGCTGCCAGCACCCAGTGCGGACTGATGGCAGTTCCGGTACATCCGGAGACGATGACGACGTTTTTGGCCAGCGCATCATCATCCGAGACCGGGGTTCCACCCTGCACGGCGTGAGCGGACGGGGTGGCAATGACGCTTGCTGCCATGGTCGCGGCAGCAGCTAAAGATAGCGCAATCTTTCTTGTACTCATGCGCATTACAATACTTCATTCGGAGAAGTCTTGTAATAAGCTGGATATGGGTCGCAAGTTATTTAATAAAAACAATAACCCCCATGATGCAACGACACCTTCAGGGCAGACGGTCCACTCTTCAATATTCGAGCAACATTTTATATTCTGTTAGCCTTACTTCTGAGCATAACCTCATGCCACGCATCCCCTCACGGAGCTGCTGCTTTTTGCTGTTGCTTTTTGCTAAGGAACCCTCATGAGCTATTCAAAACTAGCACAATCGTGCATCATTGCCGCATGGGCAGCATTAATCATCCCTATACTGTTGATGATTTTTGTTGACTCCACCGGCGGACTGTGGCTTTTGGTTCCAACTTTCCTGACAGCTGCTGCTGTTACTTCTTTTTGGACAATAAAAGCCACACAATAGCTTCATCCGAACAACAAGAAACCCCCGGAATCACAGCAGACTGTTGCCTACACGGTGACCTGGGGGCTTCGCTATAGCTGTACTGTCAATAGCACCGGTTTTATTCGGAGAAGTCTTCCTTCCAGCTGCGAACCGGATTCGAGTTATCCGACAGATCCGAAGAACCGCGCAGTGGCGCCTGCATGTGCAGGTACTCCAAGTGGCGATCGTAGAGGTCCAGCACGTTATTAATCAGCTGATCCTCGTCGTAGCCATAAACATCAAAGCCCATGGAACCGTTGTTGTCGAAGACCTCCAGGCGATAATAATCGCTGCTGCCGTCCACAAAATCCGGACTCTCGGTCTGGATTGGGTACAGCTGATAACGGAACTCACGCTCGTCACCCAGCTGAATTTCCAGGTCCAGCTGCGGCAGCTGGCATTCTTCTACCAGGCTGGTGAGCAAGCGGGCATCCAGGCCTTCGCTACGCAGCTCGGTGCAAAGTTTCTCCAGCGCCGGGGTGGCGGTGTTCTCGAAGTATTCGGTGATTTCCTTGCCACTTGGCCAACGGTTGGCACGGCCAATGCGGGATTTCCACCGCGCCCCGCCGACGCGACCGGCAATCGCCGAGTGCAGTGCCACCGCGCGGGAATCACGCTGGATGTTTTCTTGCCGCAGCGACTTCCACAGCGAGAACATGACCATCCACATCACGAAGGCGAACGGCAAGCCCATGATCACCGTGGCAGCCTGCACTGCAGCAACACCACCAATGCCCAGCATGCCCAGGGTAAGCACACCGACGGTCAGCGACCAGAACACGCGCAACCACGGCGCACCATCCTGGCGGTGATCCACGATGTGCGAAGTGAAGTTCGCCATCACCAGCGCACCGGAGTCCGCCGAGGTGATGTACAACAGCAAACCACACAGGGTGGCCAGCAAAATCAGGGCCGACGCGCCTGGGTAGGTGCCCAGCAGTTCATAGAAACCGGACTCTGGCTGCGCCATTGCGGTTTCGGCGAATTCTTCATTATTGCCGCCCATGACCAAATCCAGTGCCGAGTTACCGAAAAACGACATCCACAGCACGATGAAGAGGAATGGGAACATCAAGGTACCGATAACGAACTGACGCAGGGTGCGGCCGCGGGAAATACGCGCCAAGAACAGGCCGACGAAGGTTGCCCAGGCAATCCACCACGCCCAGAAGAACAGCGTCCACGCTTCCATCCACGCACCGACGGCTTCCTGATCATCCGCGTAGGCGTAGGTGTCCATGACCCACGATGGGAAGCTGGCCAGCATCGTGCCGACGTTATCGATCAGAGCGTTGAGCAACCAGGCGGTCTTACCGGCGATCAGCACGTACAGACCCAAGAAGATGGCGACGGCCACGTTGAGCTCGGAAAGCCGACGAATACCCTTGTCGACGCCCGAGATCGCGGAAATCGTCGCCACGATCACGCCGACGGCCACCAAGGTCGCCTGCAAGCCCATGGACAGTTCCACATCGAAGATGATGTGCAGGCCGTAGCTGAGCTGGACGACGCCGATACCCAGCGAAGCAGCAATACCGAAGACGGTACCCAGCATCGCCGCGATTTCCACGGTGTGCCCAGCCGCACCGTGAATGCGCTTGCCGATAATCGGATACAACGCCGAGCGAATCGCCAACGGCATATTCAGGCGGTAGGCGAAGTAGCCGAAGGCCATGCCCATCAGTGCATACATGGCCCAACCGACGATGCCATAGTGGAACATCGCCCAGGCCACAGCTTCTTTCGCCGCGGCGTAGGTTTCTGGGTCCGTTGTTGGCGGCTCAAAGTATTGTGTGAGTGGTTCGGCAACACCGAAGAACATCAAGTCGACGCCGATTCCCGCGGCAAACAGCATCGAAGCCCAGGTGTACAGGCTGTACTTCGGGCGCGAGTGATCCGGCCCCAAGCGGATATTACCGGTGCGGGAAAAGGCCACTACCAGCACGAAGATCACCACTGCGGCGGCGGTCAAAATATAAAACCAGCCGAAGTTGCTGGCGATCCAGCTCGTGATCGCGTTCAGGTTGTCTTCCGCGGATTCCGTCGCCAGGAACGTATACAGTGCGATGGCCAAAATGATCGCACTGGAAAAACCAAACACGACCCAGTTCGGCTTCGCTACCGGCACGGCATCGCCGTGATCATAGCCGGTTTCGGTACGGAAGGTTCCCACCAGTGCCCGAGGAATAAACCGCGAGGCCTTATTAGTACTCGCCTTATTATCTGTACTGTCTGTCGATTGCGGTTCAGCTGAATCAGCCACCACCATCTCCTTACATTCTGCTGTTGTACGGATTTTTTGATTCCATTTTGAACCAATTCTCAGTTTTTCAAGCTTTTTGACTGTATACCATCACACAGTTATTGGCTAGGGCTATTTTTCGCAGCTAGGCTGGTTGGTCGTTCCGCACGCGGCTACCGCCGTGGGCACAAGCAGTAGAAAGGACGCAGCGTGAGCATTTTTTCGCGACTGTTTAACACCATGAATGCCGCGACCTCGGCAAAGAAGGCGTCGACAAGCTCGGCGCCAGTAACCGATGAAGTCAGCGACGTCGTTGTCGTCGGCGGCGGATCTGCAGGATCGGTTGTTGCCAACCGTTTGACCGAAGACCCAGACACCCGCGTCGTCGTGTTGGAGGCTGGCCGCCCCGACAGCATCTGGGACCTTTTCATCCACATGCCATCCGGGTTTTCCTTCCCCATCGGCGACAAGGACTACGACTGGGTGTATGAAACCGAGCCAGAACCAGAAATGAACGGCCGCCGCGTGCCACACGCACGCGGTAAGGTGCTGGGCGGTTCCGGTTCCATCAACGGCATGATCTTCCAGCGCGGCAACCCGCTCGATTATGAAAAGTGGGCAGAAAACCCAGGCCTGGAGCACTGGGACTACGCGCACTGCCTGCCGTACTTCAACAAAATGGAAACCGCGAAGGGCGCCGACGCCAACGATCCGCGCCGTGGCCACAACGGCCCGCTGTACTTGTCCCGCGGCCCGGCCACCAGCCCACTGTTCCAGGCACTGTTCAAATCCGTGCAGGAATCCGGCTACGAGCTGACCAACGACGTCAACGGCTACCGGCAGGAAGGCTTCGCGCCTTTCGACCGCAATATTAAAAAAGGCCGCCGCCACTCGTCAGCACGCGCCTACCTGCACCCGATCTTGCAGCGGGAGAACCTGGAAGTACGCACCCAGGCTTTCACCCGTCGCGTAATTTTCGACGGCACCACCGCCAAGGGCGTGGAATACGAATGGCAGGGTGCTACCCGCCGCATCTACGCGGACAAGGTCATCCTGGCTTCCGGCGCTATCAACACGCCACAGCTGCTGCAGCTTTCCGGCGTGGGCCCACGCGAGTTGCTGGAAGAACACGGCATTGACGTCGTCAAGGAACTGCCCGGCGTGGGTGAAAACCTGCAGGATCACCTCGAGGTTTACATCCAGTATGAGGTGGATACGCCGCACTCCTCGCAGCCGTACCTGCGCAAATGGCGTTGGCCGTTCATGGGCCTGCAGTGGTTGCTGACCCACAAGGGACCAGTGGCAACCTCCCACTTTGAGGCCGGTGGCTTCGTGCGTTCCAATGACGACGAAGAATACCCGAACTTGATGTTCCACTTCCTGCCGATGGCCGTGCGTTACGACGGCACCCCAGCCAAGGTCAAGCACGGTTTCCAATGGCACGTCGGCCCTATGTTCTCCGATACCAAGGGCTGGGTGCGCATCCAATCGGCAGACCCACACGTCAAGCCAAAGATGCTGTTTAATTACCTGCGCACCGAGCAAGACCGCCGCGAATGGGTCGAGGCCGTGCACAAGGCACGTGAGCTGATGGCCACCGACGCGATGGCAGAACACGGCACCCGCGAATTCTCCCCAGGCCCGGACGTGCAGACCGACGAGGAGATCCTGGAGTGGGTACGCAACGACGGCGAAACCGCTTTGCACCCATCCTGTACTGCAAAAATGGGTGCCGAGGACGATCCGATGGCCGTCGTGGATCCCGACACCATGCAGGTGTGGGGCACCGAAGGCTTGTACGTCGTCGACGCTTCGGTCTTCCCATCAATCACCAACGGCAATATTTATGCGCCGACGATGATGGTCGCCGAGAAGGCAGCCGATTTGATCAAGGGCAAGAACCCTCTGCCTGCGAATAATGCGCCGTTCTACCGTGCCGGTCAAGACATGCCGCTGTATGCCGAAGGTGAGAAGCGCCGCGACCACGTCGAGGCGCCTAGCTCCTGGGAGTAATGAAAACCGATCCTAATTAAGCACGTGCGCCGTCGACAGCTGCGCGCCTGGTTTCGTGCCCGGCGTGCGCAGCGTGCCCGGTGTGCCCGGCGCGCTTGCTCAGCAACACGTCGGCAAGCAGCATCGCTGCCAAGCTAATTCCGAATAGCGGCAAGAAACCGCCCACGGCAACCAGGAATACGGCGACGATGATCCACTGCTTGGTGCTCAGCTTCGTGCGTGGCCCCGGGATACCCGCGGTTGCACCTGGGGTTGGGCGGCGCTTCCACCAGATCAGGTAGCCCAGCACCACCAGCCCGGCGATGGCCAGGGCGGTGACCAGCAGCAGGATCTGCAGCGGCAGGCCAAACATGATTCCCATGTGCAGGTAAATGCCCCACGAGGTCAGCTTAGAAAACAGCGGCAGCTCGGAAAATGGCAGACGGTCGATGACTTCGCCGGTTTCACCGTCGACAGAAATCGCATCCGAGGTGGTGCGCCATTCAGTCCAGCGCTCGCTGGCCTGCCAGCCGTGCTCCACTGATTCTCCTGGGGACATGCGCAAAGAACCAGTCAGGCCTTCTTCGCGCGCCGTCGCCAAGACCTGGTCGGACTGCTCCGCGATTTCTTCGGGAGTCCAGGCGCGAGCTTCTGCCTCGGACGCCGCGCCACCGCCGTGAACAGCGTGTTCTGCGTGCGGGTCTGCGGCTTCTGCTGATTCACCGCTGAGTTCCGTGGTGATCGGATCCGCGCGCCACTGCAACGCTTCCACGGTGCGGTTCACGTTGCCGCCAGCATAAGTTGACCACGTAATTCCGGTAACCGACAGCGCCAGCATGCCGATAAGCATCCAGGTGCCCGTCACGCCGTGCAGGTTGACCAGGCGACGACGTCCGGAGCCTTTGTTTTTGGCGTCCTTGGCGCCACCATTTTTCGCTTCTTTGCCGGTACGCGCGTTACCGAACCCGAATAGCTGCTGCACCTTTTTATTGCGGGAAGCCCATAACACCAGCCCACCCAAGGCAAAGAACCACAGCCAGCTGGCAGCCAGCTCCGAGTACAGCTCGCCTACTGGTCCCAGATGCATGCTCTCATGCAGGTGTGAAATCCACCGGCGCAGCGGCAACTCGCCCAGACCGGAATAGGATGGCTCATCACCAACGACGGCTCCGGTGTACGGGTTGACGAACACGCTGCGCAGTTCTGCCTCGTCAATGGTTTCGTCGATAAGCAGCACGCGGGTGGTCTCACCTGGTTCCGACGATGGCCACACCTGGGCAATATCCAAATCCGGGAAGGCTTCGTGGGCCTGCGTCACCTGCTCTTCCAACGAAATCGTGTTGGTAACACCTTCCGAACCAGGTGGCGGTGTGACGGTCAAAACGTCCTGGTACACCAGCTTTTCGGCGGTGGGTGCGACTGCATACAACGCGCCACTGATGGCTGCGATGAGCAGAAACGGCCCGATGAACATGCCAGCATAGAAATGCAGGCGTCGGAGCAGCGCCACAAGAGCATTGGGTTTGCGTGCGCCACGTTTATTGCGCGCAGAGGTCTCGTCGACGGCGCCAGCAGGCATCGTGGTAGATGCTTGCGCTGGGCGATCTTGGCGTAGAGTCATAGACATGAGCCTTCGGGTTCGGGGACTAAAACTTGTCTGGTGAAGTTCTCGTCTGCAGCCGCGAACTACACAAAGTAGTCGCACCCCGAGTGGGAAAAGTTCCCAAGCAATTTTTAACGTTTCGGGTTGGTGATCTTTTCAAGTCAACCGGTTGAAAATTCCCAGCAAAATACGCATGCGACGCAAAATTGTTAGATTAGCACCCCCTCTAAATTAACAATTTTCGCCAATTCTCCGAATAATGCACAATTAGCCAACAACTGCCAACAACGATTGCCCACCTTCTACACTGCACATCATGACTTCTCACACTGCAGTGCAGATCTCCGCCGGCGCCTACACCGCCACAATCGACCCGCATGGCGCTGGCCTAGCCACACTCGATTACCACGAAAAACCCCTGGTTGCAGGCTATACGAGCACCCGACCGATGACCGCCGGCGCACTTTTGGCCCCCTGGCCGAACCGAACTGGCGACGGCATCTTTTCCCACCACGGCACCATCCACCAACTGCCCTGCACTGAACCCGACCGCAACAATGCCTTGCACGGCTACGCCGCCGATGCCACCTGGGAAATCATCGACCGCTCCCCTGATTCCGTCATTATGCAGTGGCAGGGCCCGGCGCGCACCGAATGGCCCTGGCCGCTGGTGTATTCCATAACGTGGGCGCTTGCCGACGATGGCCTGTCCGCAGAACTCACCGTCACCAATAGCGGCGCCGACGCCAGCGCTGGCACCAGCACCGAAACTGCCCACCCCAGCACAGCATCCAGCCCTTTCGGCGTGGGCTGGCACCCGTACCTCAGTGCGCAGGGAGCACCACTGGATGAATGCACGCTAGTTATGCCAGCAGCCACGAACCTGCCGTTGGACCCGGAGCGTTTGCTGCCTGCGGGGCCGGAAATTCCGGCCACGGAGATCGTCGGCAAGCACCAACACATGGCGGGAATCACGCTGGATCATTGCTTCCGGTTAGATGCGCCACCGGCCAGCAGTAACCACGCAGCCCACCACATCGAGCTGCGCAACGCCGCAGGTAGTGGCGCCAGGCTCTGGGCGGATGAACGTTTCGGCTGGTGCCAGGTTTATACGTCCTCGGAATCCGCCCCAACTATCGGGCGTGCCATTGCCGTGGAACCGATGACCTGCCCACCGAATGCGCTGCGCAGTGGCGAGAGCTTACTGCAGTTGGCGTCGGCAAGCAGCACGAGGTTCCGCTTCGGAATTTCCGCGATTTAGGCCCCATCTCACCCTAAACTTGCCCTTTAGGGTTATGATGAATGCGCCGCATCGCACCTAACATGTGATGGTTACCTAACTTGGGTAGTTTTCGCTGCTAGGCGCACATCCATTTTCCTTCGCACAGGGACCGAGCAGGCCAGCAATGCAGGTTATCCTCGGCCGTGGGGAAGGCCTATTTTTCCGGGAGGTTCCCGCTATGCAGGAAGACGGCCTGCTTTTGAATGCGTCCTGGGTGGACTACACCCTGGTGGCGATTTATTTCTTGTTCGTGCTCGGCATCGGCTGGGCCGCAAAATCGAAGGTGTCGAGTTCCATCGACTTCTTCCTATCCGGACGCTCGCTACCAGCGTGGGTGACGGGCCTGGCCTTTATTTCCGCCAACCTGGGTGCTGTCGAAATCGTCGGCATGTCCGCCAACGGTGTGCAGTACGGCTTCGAAACCATGCACTACTTCTGGATCGGCGCCATCCCGGCGATGGTGTTCCTGGGTATTGTCATGATGCCGTTCTACTACGGTTCGAAAGTGCGCTCGGTGCCAGAGTTCATGCGCCGTCGTTTCGGTAGCGGCGCGCACCTGGTCAACGCCCTGTCTTTTGCCCTGGCACAGCTGCTGATCGCCGGTATTAACCTGTTACTGCTGGCCAAAGTTGTGAACTCGCTGCTGGGGTGGCCGCTGTGGGTCACGCTGGTGATCGCCGCGGTCATCGTGCTGTCCTATATCACCTTAGGTGGCCTGTCGGCTGCCATTTACAACGAGGTGCTGCAGTTCTTCGTCATCATCGCTGCCTTGCTGCCGCTGACCTTGATTGGTCTGCACAGCGTCGGCGGCTGGTCTGGCTTGAAGGAAAAAGTCGCTGATCCGAGCCACTTCAGCGCCTGGCCGGGTACGGAAATCTCCGGTTTCGACCACCCAATCGTTTCCGCCATTGGCCTGGTCTTCGGCCTCGGCTTCGTGCTTTCCTTCGGTTACTGGACCACCAACTTCGTCGAGGTGCAGCGCTCCATGGCAGCGGATTCGCTGTCGTCGGCACGCAAAACCCCGATCATTGGCGCGTTCCCGAAGATGTTCGTGCCGTTCATCGTCGTCATCCCGGGCATGATCGCCGGCGCCACCGTCACCCCGCTGATGGATGGTTCCGCGGAACCGAACGACGCCATGCTATACCTCATGCGCGATCTGCTGCCGAACGGCCTGCTGGGTGTCGCTTTGGCTGGTCTGCTGGCTGCTTTCATGGCTGGTATGGCCGCGAATATTTCTGCGTTCAACACCGTGTTCTCCTATGACCTGTGGCAAACCTACGTGGTCAAAGACCGGGAAGACGACTACTACACCCGCGTCGGCCGCTTGGCGACGATCGGCGCCACCGTCATTGCCGTATTCACCGCGCTGCTGGCGTCGAACTTCGGCAACGTCATGGACTACCTGCAAACCTTGTTCGGCTTCTTCAACGCGCCGCTGTTCGCCACCTTCATCCTGGGTATGTTCTGGAAGCGCATGACCCCGACCGCTGGTTGGGCTGGCCTGGTCGCCGGTACTGGCTCCGCGATTGTTTATTGGGCGATTGCTACCTTCTCCGCCGCGGAATCCGGCCTGTTCAACCTGCCGGGCCAGGGCACCGCGTTCGTCGCAGCATCGCTGGCCTTCGTCGTGGACATCCTGGTTTCCATCATCGTGTCCCTGGTGACCAAGCCAAAGCCGGACGAGGAGCTGGTGGGCTTCGTCAAGTCCGTCACCCCGAAGGAAAACCTGACCGACGCCACCGAAAATGGCTTGCCGTGGTACCGCCGCACCGTCCCATTGGGTGTGCTGTGCCTGGTGTTGGTCGTTATCCTCAACATCATCTTCGTTTAATTAAGGAGCCCGCATAATCATGAGTACACAAGGATCGCAGCGCTCCCACACCGCCGGAGCATTCGACATCCGCAACGTCATCGGCGCACTGCTGGGCCTGTACGGGCTGATCTTGCTGCTGAGCTTCTTCTTCCTGGACCCAGGCGTCGATGCCGCGACCGGTGCGGCGAAAGATTCCTCATACAACCTGTGGACCGGCGTGGCCATGCTGGTTGCCGCCGGTGTGTTCTTCTGGTGGACGAAGGCCAACCCGATCAAAATCGACGAGGCTGGCACTGAGGCTGACGCTGGCATTGCGGCTGACGCTGCAGCTGAGCCGCAATCCGGCGATTCCACCACCCGCTAAGTCTGGAGTTTTCCATGCAGCATCCGATGCGCATTACCCGCACGCAGCTTGCCGACGGCCGCGAGCTGCTCTACTTCGATGACACGCCTGAGTTTGTCTCCGGCGAACGCACCCGCACGCTTGTCGACGAACGCGAGTTGCCCGCCGCCACCAGTGCTTCAGAGCTGCGCCAGGACCCGTTGACCGGCGCCTGGTACACCTACGCCGCGCACCGGATGAACCGCACGTTTTTGCCGCCGGCGAATGAAAACCCGCTGGCACCAACGCGCCCGGGTCAGCTGCCCACCGAGATTCCTGCCGACGACTACGACGTCGTGGTTTTTCAGAACCGCTTCCCGTCGCTGGCGCAGTCGGAATCGCAACCAGGAGCTGGGGCTGGCTCTGCAGCAGGCACCGACGCACCCGTTTTCGTGCCCAGCAAACCCGGGCACGGCCGCTGCGAAGTGGTCTGTTTTACCCCGGATTCGCAGGTGTCTTTCCGCGATTTGCCGTATACCCGGGCGCGCACCATCGTCGAGGCCTGGGCGCACCGAACCAAAGAACTTTCCGCGCTGCCCGGCATCGAGTACGTCTACCCGTTTGAAAACCGGGGCGAGGAAATCGGTGTCACCCTACAGCACCCGCACGGCCAGATTTATGCTTATCCGTTCGTGCCGGAGCGCGCCGCGCAGATCGCTGCCCGTGCGCAGGAATTTCGGGAGGCGCAAGGCGGTGCTGGCACTGGCGCTGCTGGCGCTGACACCGGCGCAGATCTGTTCGATCACATTCTGGATTCCGAGCATGCCGACGGCCAGCGCGTCGTCGTCCAGGGCGAGTATTTCACCGCTTTCGTGCCCGCCGCGGCGAAGTGGCCTGTCGAAATCATGCTGGTCCCGCACCGCGCGGTGCCGAATTTCGCGGAACTACATGATGCCGAAAAAGACGAGCTGACCCGGATGTATCTGGATATTCTCGCGCGCATGGATCGCTTTTTCGACGGCGTCGAACGCACCCCGTATATCGCGTCGTGGAACCAGGCGCCGGTGAATGCGCCAGAGGATGGGCGGTTGCACCTGCAGCTGTTTTCGCTGATGCGTTCGCCGGGTCGCATGAAGTTCTTGGCTGGTAGTGAGTCGGGCCAGGGTGCCTGGATTTCCGATACCACCCCGGAGCGCATCGCCGCACGGTTCCGAGAAGTCGCTGAAGAAGAGGTCGCCGATCACGATGGTTAATTGGTTTTCCACCCGCAGCAACGAGCAGGCAATCGCCGATGTCACCGCGCTGTTTCGCGAGTATTTTGCGGAACCCGCTGGTGTGTGGTCGGCGCCGGGACGGGTGAACCTGATCGGTGAGCACGTCGACTATGCCGGTGGTATCTGCTTGCCGTTCGCCTTGTCGCAGCGCACCTATGTGGCGGCGGCGCTCAATCAGGATGGCGTCTACCGCGTGGTCTCGCAGTTCGGATCTGAAACCATGCACGCAGAGATCGCCATGGACCAGGTATGCCCTGGTTATCCGGATGATTGGGCAGGCTATGTTGTGGGCACCATCTGGGCCGCGGGCTTAGACCTACCGGGCCTGGATATCGCGATCGTCTCTGACGTTCCGGTGGGCGCTGGGTTGTCGAGTTCGGCGGCGCTGGAATGTTCGGTGGCGTTGGCGGCGGCGGATCTGGCAGAAACCAGCACTAACGGCAAAACTCAGCCAGACCGCACTGCGTTGATGCAGGCCGCGATCCGCGCGGAAAACGAGGTCGTCGGGGCTTCCACTGGCGGTTTGGACCAGCGCATTGCCCTGTTTGCCGAACCCGGCCACGCCCTGGCGATTGATTTCGCCACCGATTCCACCCAGCAGGTGCCATTCCAGATCGCTGACCGTGGTTTGGCCGTGCTGATCACCAACACGAACGCACCGCATTCGCTTGCCGACGGCCAGTACGCCTCACGTCGCGCCGTCGTCGATGGCGTGACCGCGGACTTGCGGGTGACGAGCCTGCGATATGCCACTGATGCCGAGGCCGCATCTGCGCGCTGGGCGGAGGCCAACACCCCGGACGGGGTGGATGCTGGTGCGTGGCAGGACGTCGTCGGCAAGCGGGTCCGGCATATCGTCAGCGAGATTGCCCGTACTGCCACTGCAATCGAGCAATTGCAGGGTGGTGATCTGGCCGGTTTCGGCGAATCCATGCAGGCCAGCCACGCTTCGCTACGTGATGATTACGAGGTCAGCGTGGCGCAGTTGGATGTTTCGGTCGACGTCGCGATGGAGCACGGTGCACTTGGTGCGCGCATGACCGGCGGCGGTTTTGGTGGCTCATCGATTGCGTTGTTGCCTTCCGAGAAGGTGGAACAGGCCGCAGAGGCAATCGCGCTGGCTTTTGCCGCGGCCGGTTTTGCCGAACCCGAATTTGCGGTGGCACTTCCGGGTGCGGGTGCGCGTCGGGAAGCGTAGCGTGAGCTGCGGCACTAGCCCAATAATGCGAGAGGAACAACTGCGCATCCGTCGGCACGCCGATACGCATGACTTCCCGTGGTGACCACGATTTTGTCGACAAGCCGGGAACCAAGTTGTTCCCCCAACCAATTCAGGTGCCGCACGTCGCGGTCTGTGGGGACCGGGTTGAGTTTAACCTCAAAAGCAATGACTTTGCCGTCGTAACGCTCCAGAATCAGATCGACTTCTCTGCTTCCACCTTGCAACCGCAGGTGTGCTGTTTCTGCCTCGGCTGCCTGGCCGGCTGCGCGAACCGTCAGGGTAACCAAAGATTCAAACAGCTGACCGAACAGCTCCCAGCTGCCCGGATCGCGCGCAACCAACATTTCTGCTGTGACGCCCAGCAAGGCTGCTGCGATTCCCGGATCAAAAATCTGATGTTTGGGCCCGGTGGTCAGGCGTTTCAACGGCGTGCGGTTCGGGTGCCACGCCGGAACGGGATCAAGCAACCAAAGTTTCTGGAGCATATCGCGGTAGCCCTGGGCGGTTTCTTTGGAAGTTTTGTTGCTGTCTCCTGCCGTCGCCGCATCCAGTATTTTGTTGTATGCCGTCGGCGTCGACGATGCTGCAGCGTAGGCGCGCCACCAGGCCCGCAAGGATTCCGGTTTGCGCACCAATAGTCCTTGCTCCGGAATATCGCGGTCAATCACCCGGTGGATATAAGACGCTACGTGCTGCCTGCGGGCGCGCGGCGGCAGCGTGCGGATGCCTGGCAGCCCGGTCGAACAAATAGCTTCGGCATAATCGGCCAGCTGCCAATCGATTGCACCACTAATTTCTACGCGGGAATCATTGTTCTGTTCGAAAAGTTCCGCTATCCGGACGCTAGGCTGCGTGTTGTCGCGTTCTGCCACCGATAGCGGGCGCATGCGCAATGACAGAATCCGACCTGCACCGGAGTGCGTGTCGACGCCACTTGTGGGGGTAGCGCTGCCAGTCAGCAAATATCTGGTAGCCACGTGCTTATCGACGTTGCGCCGCACCGCGTCCCACACCTGCGGGACATGTTGCCACTCATCTAGACAAATTGTGCCCGGGCCCTGCAAAATTTTATCCATCTGGGCGTAGAGCAATTCGCGCTCGTTATCCCGGTCTAGATGCCAGGTTTCATCTGCACGACGGATGCTGGTTTCGGACTTGCCGACGCCTTTTGCCCCATCGATCGCAATCGCTGTCAGACCATCCAGCGCTTCCAGTTCGTCATCGATGTAACGCCAAAGGTAGTTCTGTGCGGTGCTTGATTTGGCGCTGCTACTTGAATTTTCGTGGCCGTCTGATTGATACCCGCTAAGAGCCATGACCTCGATATTAGCACTGAACCTGACCGTTTATCGCTTTCCTACCTGACTCTTTATTACTGCCCTACTACGCTATTTATCACCCTTCTACCCGACCGTTTATCACGCCTTTATCCGACCGTTTATCACCACACCACCACGACGACTAAGGTATGTGCCGTGTTGCGTACCATGCTGAAATCCAAGATCCACCGAGCCACGGTCACCCAGGCTGACCTGCATTATGTCGGTTCCTGCACCATCGACGCCGCGCTGATGGAGGCCGCGGATATTCTCGAAGGCGAGCAGATCGACATCGTCGACATCAACAACGGCAACCGCCTGACCACCTACGCGATCACCGGCGACCGGGGCACCGGCGTCATCGGCATCAATGGTGCGGCCGCGCGGCTGATCAACCCGGGCGATCTGGTGATCATCATCGCGTATGCGCAGTACAGCGACGAGGAACTACGCGACTACCGTTCTCGCGTGATCTTCGTCGACGAGCAGAACAGGCAGCTGGAGGCCGGCGCCGATCCCGCGCATGCACCGGAGGGCTCGGATCTACTGAACCCGCGGCACCCGGAGGGCTAAGGAAGCGGGCCCATTTACGGCGTCGGCAAGCCGCTGATGGTGAGCTAACTCCCAGCCGAAACCCCTTCCCGACGCCTGCCCACCCGCGTAGCATGACCCGTGTCCAAAGCTTGAATAATTGCGAAACGAACGGGCATGAGCACCACTCCAGAAACAACACACGCGGATTCGTCGAGAAGCGCGAAGCAGTCTGACCAGGAACAAGCACCCAAACGGTCCGCGAAAACCGCCATCCACGTCGCGATCATCGTCGCCGTAACCGCCATCATCTATTTTCTGCCCGCACCCGAGGGCGTCGACCCGCGCGGCATGCACATGGCGGGGATTTTCGTCGGCACGATTTTGGGCTTGATTTTACAACCCTTGCCGACGGCTTCTGTTGCGTTGATTGGCCTGGCTGTGGCCATGATTACCGGCACGATGGATGCCAAGGAAGAAGCGCTGCAAGGCTTCGGCAACTCCACGATTTGGCTGATCGTCGCCGCGTTTTTCATCGCTGATGGTTTTTTGATCACCGGGTTTGGTCGGCGCATCGCGTTGTTGTTTGTGTCGGCGTTGGGGCGGAGTTCGCTCGGGCTGTCTTATGGCATGGCGCTGACGGATTTGGTGTTGGCTCCGGCGACGCCGTCGAATACCGCGCGCGCTGGTGGTGTGGTCTACCCGATTATTAAGTCGCTGGCGCACGTGAATGATTCCCGGCCGGATACGGATGAATCGCGTAGTCGGCTGGGGTCTTATCTCTCGTTGACTGCGCTGCAGGTCAACACGATTACTTCCGCGATGTTTATTACCGCTATGGCGGGTAACCCGGTGGCGGTGAATCTGGCTGCTGACCAGGGAATTGATATCAGCTGGGGCACGTGGGCACTGGCTGGTTTGGCGCCTGGCTTGGTCGCGCTGATTGTGATGCCGTGGGCCATGTCGAAGGTGTATCCGCCGACGCTGAAGAAAACCCCGAATGCTCCGGGCCACGCCCGCGATGAGCTGCGCGATCTTGGACCAATGACCGCCACCGAGTGGATCATGCTGGCGACGTTCGTGCTGTTGCTGGGGCTGTGGATGTTTGGTTCACAATTGGGTGTTTCGGCGACTTCAGCGGCGTTTTTGGGTATCGCCATTTTGTTGGTGACGAAGGTGCTGACCTGGAAGACGATGGCTGCGAATAATGGCGCGTGGTCGACGCTGATTTTCTTTTCCGTGCTGGTGGGCATGGCTAGCCAGCTCAACGAGTTGGGCGTCGTCGACTGGATCGGGGAAGGTGTCGCTGGTGTGATCGGCGGAATGCACTGGATTGCGGCCTTCGTGGTGTTGGCGCTGGTGTATTTCTACGTGCATTATCTTTTTGCTTCGAATACCGCGCAGATCATCGCGTTGTATTCGGTGTTTTTGGGTGCGGCTGTTGCTGCGGGTGCGCCGCCGCTGTTTGCCGCGCTCATGTTGGGTTTTGCCAGCAACTTGATCGGTGCGTTGACGCACTATGCTTCCGGCCCGGCTGGTTTGATTTACGGTTCCGGCTTCGTGAAAACCGCGGAGTGGTTCCGCGTATCGTTTATCGCTTCGGTGATCAACATTGTCATCTTCGGCGTCGTCGGAACCGCCTGGCTCGCGTTGCTGGGCATGATGGGCTAGCAGCGGCCACCGAATAGCTAAATAATCACAGAACCGAAGAGGTAACCCAGCAGCACAGAGCTGGCAATGCTGACCACGCCGGGAATCAGGAATGGGTGGTTGAACACTGCTTTGCCGATGCGCGTGGTGCCGGTGTCGTCCATTTCGACGGCTGCCAGCAGCGTTGGGTACGTCGGCAAGATAAACAGTGCCGATACTGCGGGGAAGGCTGCGACGGCTGTGACCGGGTTGACGCCGAGTGCAAGGGCCGCTGGCATGAGTGCTTTGGTCGTCGCTGCCTGCGAGTACAGCAGTGCCGCACCGAAGAAGAGGACCACCGCGAGCAACCATGGCGAGGATTCCAGGACGCCGCCGGCGAGGTTTTGAATGTCGTCGAGGTAGTGGTTGATCAGTGTGGTTCCGAGCCAAGCAACACCCAACACGCACACGCAAGCGGACATGCCGGATTTGAACACTGGCGTATTGAGAACGTCACCGGCCGGGATTTTCGTGAGCATGACGATGATTGTCGCGGCCGTCAGCATCACAGTCATGATGGCTTCATTGCGCGGCAGAGTTGGCTCGGAGATGAGTCCAACCTGGTCGGAAGTGATGGTTGCCCAGGCCATGACGATAACGATGGCAGCGAGGAAGATCAGAACGGACGCTTTAGCACCGGAGCTAGGTTGGTAGTTTTTCGCGCCAAGTGGTTCTGCCACCAAGCCTTGCGCTTTACGTTCGAGGTAAACCGGGTCGTCGACAAGTTCTTTGCCAAATTTATTGGCAATCCAGGCAGCTGGGAAGATGGAAATGAAGGTAGCCGGGATGACGACCGCGAGCACCTGCAAGTAACCGACGCCCATCGGTTCCAGCAGGCCAGCCAGCAAAACGACGGCGGCGGAAATCGGGGATGCACAGATAGCCATTTGCGAAGCGACGACGGCCACCGACAGGGGGCGTGATGGGCGGACTTTGCCTTCTTTTGCGACTTCCACGATGACCGGAAGCGTCGAAAAGGCGGTGTGCCCAGTACCTGCGAGGACCGTCATCAGCCAGGTAACGACCGGCGCATAAAACGTAATACGCTTGGGGTGTTTGCGCAGGAAGCGTTCGGCGATATACACGAGGTAGTCCATGCCGCCAGCGCGTTGCATCGCTGCAATAGCGGCGATGACCGTCATAATGATGGCGATGACGTCGAAAGGAATATCTTCCCGGGTGACGGGAATTCCAGAAAGGCCCAGCAGAACGACGCCTAAACCACCGGCCATACCAATACCGATGGAACCGATTCGTGCGCCAAGGAAGATGGCGCCGAGCACGATAGCAATGTGAACGATAACCATGCCCATGCTCCCTTTCACTCATTTGTAGTTTATTTGTAGCTAAAGTGGCCCTTCCATTGTCTCGCACGCAGTTGCTTTCGTTTTCACAATTAGTGCATTTGTGGTGCGACCCATATGTGTTTTATCCCTCCCGCCGCTGGTTAGTTTTTTGACTAGGCGCTTATCGCCCGATGACCAGGCGGTTGCAGCTGATTGCAGGTGATAGTGCAGACGATTCGGCAGTGACACCCTGATTCCCCGACGAAAGGCCATGCGGAATCGGTTCGAACATATATAATTTTTCACAAGCTTCATCTTAACTGGAATACTCCCATAATGCGAACACCTCTTCCATACCTTTGGGCTTACTGTAGCGTAAGCCAATTCCCGCACCATACAGAACCAGGACACAAAATCCCATCATTATTACAAGTGGTTATATTGCACTTATATCCGACTGCTCTCGACGCCATGAGGTTCCATAACGCGCTGCCCCAAATTTTTAGGTCATTACATCATTCGAACATTGTTGCTTTTTGACACTTATCCATCTAGACTGAAATCATCTTAATTAGCAATAACGTTCGGGGAGGGCGTCATGACGCAGAACAACAACCACAGAAACCGTCACGGCGTCGAGCATTCTTCGGGCTCCCCGGAGGCATATTTCACCCACTGCAATCCACACAATAAAAATGCCATGGCAATGCTGGAACTGCGTCGTCACGCGTACTTTGCGTGGAAACGAATTACTGATCTCGCCAGTGATGATTTCGATCTCATGCTGCGCGATATCACTGCAACCAGTGGCATCAGCAATTACAAGGCCGGTGACATCGCCGCCGCGTTTTACCGCATGTCGGATCTTCCGAAGTTGCGCAAACTTGCAACCTCCATGTGGCAACTGGATATCGACCATTGGATTACCATTGACCGCGCACTGGACAAAGCAGGTGCCGTCAATGCCCACCTGTTTGCCGCCGTCGATGAGCTGCTCGTAGATCTTCTCACTCCAACGAAACCGAACCAGCAGATGGCGTCGAGAAGAACCATCAGAAACCGGATCACCCGCGAGATTGATGCCCTTGATTCTTCGGTGCGCAAAGATAAAAAGAAGGAATCGCCCAGGAAAACCTACGGTGTCAACGATATTCCCGATTTTGAGCGCAACGATACCGATACGCATGAAATTCGCTTCGATACCGACGCCGCCACCGCCGTGACCATTGATGCGCACATCCGCGAACATGCACAACAAACCGGCCTTTCGCTTCGCGACGCCACCATCGACCTACTTTTGGGAAATGCACAAACGTCCGTGACCCTGAATTGCTACCGTGCGAACGACGTCGACGACGCCCCGCTGTTCGTATCGAGGACTACGGGCGCTGGCGAACAAACACTGTTCGGTGCGGCCGCCGACGCCCTTGCCGGTGAGGCAGCCAAGCACCACGACATGGACGCCGTAGCCAACCACGAAGTCGCAGGCTATACCACCACACCAACCATGCGCGCCGCAGTCACCGGCCGCGATGGACACTGCCGCTACCCAGGTTGTGAAGAACCAGCGACCACCTGCCAAATGGACCACGTCATCGAATATGACAACGGCGGCGCAACCACCCCGGCAAACCTCATCGCACTGTGCCAGCACCACCACAACATCAAAACTGATCGCCGCGCCCGCCCCATTTTCGAACCAGCCAGCGGAACCACTGTGTGGTTATTCGCCGACGGCACCTGGCAATCCACCGAAGCAGAAGGCCCACTGGCCAAACCGAACCGGCGCTGGGTACAAACTGTGGCACAGAAAATGGCGTGCTACCGCAATGCCCAGCGCGAAGAAGCGCAGAAGATGCAGCGTTTGACCGCAGAGAGCAACCAAGCATCTACGCCGGGGATGCCAACACCGTCGGAGACACCAAGTACATCGCGAACTATGTCGGAAGGCCAACAGCTCTGGTATAGCGATGTCTTAAAGCTGCAGAGCATGCTGAATCACGATAGTTTCCGCGTGATCAAGATTGCCGCCTGCCGGAAATACATCGACAGAATCCAAGAAGCAATTACTGCAATTCGGCACCTCGAACCAGTAGTTACCGGGGAGCGCGCGGACCGGAGCTCAGCCGCTAACCACACGGTTGAAGGCGACCCCTGGGTGGCGGCTGCCCAGCAAAAGTCTTATGCCGAGCCGCCGTTTTAAATAACCAGGCGCAAAATCACGGAACTAGTCGGACCAATTCACAAAAGTAGTGTGTTCCTTTTCCACACCAGTAAGCACATCATAGGAAGCACACAACTCACCATCCTGGTTCAACAACTGCGCATCCCAATAAACATCGCCATAAATTTCGGTCTCACGGGGCTTAATCTGTTTACAAGTCAGCACCACCTGGATGGAATCACCAGCAGGAACCGGGGTCAAAAACTTCAGGTTTTCCAAGCCAATATTAGCCAGCACCGGGCCCGGCGCGGGTTCCACGAACAATCCAGCTGCCCAAGAAACCAGCAAGTAGCCATGCGCTACTTGGCTCGGGAAAAACGGGTTCGCTGCAGCCGCTTTCGCATCCGTGTGAGCATAGAACTGATCACCAGTAGAATCTGCAAACGCGATAATGTCTTCCAACCGCACCTCACGGAAATCGGAAACAAACTGGTCACCAATTTCTAACTCCGCAATCGATTTCCGGAATGGATGCACCCCGCGGCCGGACTCTACGTCTTCCCGTGACACACTGTTCACCTTCGCTCCCCGATGCCAAATCCCGGTAATGGCAGTCAGGTGATCAGGCGTTCCTTGGATCGCAACCCGCTGCATGTGGTGCTTGATGGAACGCACGCCACCTAATTCTTCGCCGCCGCCAGCACGACCGGGCCCTCCGTGAATCAAATTCGGCAGAGGAGAACCATGTCCAGTCGAGGTTTTCGCGTCGTCCCGGTCAAGGAAATGCAATCGACCATGGTGCGCCCCGATCCCACGAGCAAACTCAGCAGCAATTTCTGGGTCGTGAGTGACCACAGAGGCAACCAAAGATCCTCGACCAAGCGCAGCCAATTCAATCGCTTCCACGGTGTCCGAATATCCAACAATAGAAACCACGGGACCAAAAGCCTCAACTTCATGAACGGCCGGTGCATAAGCGTCATTGAAGGTGAGCACCGTAGGAGCAAAATATGCACCGTCTAATTCATCCGGTCCACCGCAGACCAACTGTCCACCGGCATCTACCAAGCGAGTCACTGCCGTCGCGACATCAGCGCGCTGGTCCACAGAAACCAACGGCCCCATCGTCGCATTCTCGTCACGTGGGTCTCCGGCAATCACTTTCGCCACTAAACGCTCGCGCAATGCCTGTGCAACAGCACCCTTCAAGTGGTTTGGCACCAATACACGACGGATGGCGGTACATTTCTGCCCAGCTTTTGCAGTCATTTCGGCGAAGACCGCCTTGATAAAGATCTCGAACTCAGGATCTTCCGGAGCTACATCCGCGCCCAAAATAGCCGCGTTCAACGAGTCAGCCTCAGAACTAAACTGCACACCGTTTTCGGAAACATTGCGATGCGCACGTAATTTCTGCGCTGTCGCTGCAGACCCTGTGAATGCCACTTGGTCCCGGTAATCCAAATAATCCAGCAAATCCCGCGCCGAACCCGAAATCAATTGAAGCGCACCATCTGGCAAAATGCCGGACTCAACCATGAGCTTCACACAAGCCTGGGTGACGTACCCAGAAGGAGTACCCGGCTTGACGATAGTGGGAACTCCCGCGATAAAAGCAGGAGCAAATTTTTCCAACATCCCCCATACCGGAAAGTTAAACGCGTTGATCTGAACGGCAATTCCCTGCTGCGGAACGAAAATATGGGTGCCCAAAAATGAGCCGTCGGCCGAAAGCACTTCCGGTTCTGCCGCATCAACGATGACCTGAGAATTGGGTAATTCTTTCCGTGCTTTGGATGAAATAACCAGCGCGGTGGTAATCCCACCATCAACATCAACAAAATTGTCCCGCTTATTCGCACCGGTTTTATGCGCGAGCGCGTTTAACTCATCCCGGTGCTTTTTCAGGTAAAGCCCCATCTCTTTAATCATCATCGCACGCTCATGCAACGTGTATTTTTGCAGGTTACTTGCGCCTACTTCGCATGCATAATCCACCGCGGAAGCAATATCCAAGCCTTTGGCGCTAAACCGGCAGACCACCTCACTGGTCGCGGCATCTCGCACTTGCGTTGCATCAGAAACGTCTTCTGGTGTTACCCACTGGCCGCGGAGATAGCTTGGTACGACCTGAGCCGTTTCTTCCGGCGTGGAGGTATCTGCTGTTGTCGTAGTCATTTTGTAGTCCTTTCTATTCTGGGAAACGATCTCTAGTGAGACCCCTATAGTGGTTGTGACGATCCACCGTTGTTATGAATTTTTGAAGGAGCCTATGATGGCTGAAGATTCCACATGGAAAATTGTTCTTGGCGAATTAGATGAAAAGATGGGCGTAGAAGTTCTGGAAGAATCCCCAGAAACCGTCGTTGCGCGGATGCCGATTGACGGCAACCGCCAGTCTTTAGGCCTGTTACACGGCGGAGCCATGGTGTGTTTAGCAGAAGCGGTCGGTTCTTGGGCCGCAGTTATCCACGCCTCGCGGTTTGGCAAAGTCGCCGTTGGAGTAGATATC
Source organism: Corynebacterium sp. LaCa_70 (assembly GCF_058182015.1). Taxonomy (NCBI): domain Bacteria; kingdom Bacillati; phylum Actinomycetota; class Actinomycetes; order Mycobacteriales; family Corynebacteriaceae; genus Corynebacterium; species Corynebacterium sp. LaCa_70. Next base: position 117,310 of record NZ_CP190914.1, on the reverse strand, counting down.
AACGCAACTCACCATTCATCTGGAAAGAATGGTTGGGTAACGGCAACGGCAACGGCAATCAAACTGGGCAAAACAATGTGCAGCCACGAAGTCATCATCACGGACGACGTCGGCAAGCGATTGTGCACTGCGCGCATCAGCAATGCCATCGTTGACCCCCGAAATTAGCATTGGGAATCACTGCTGTAATCGTAGAACCCCTTGCCTGCTTTTCGACCGAGCTCACCACGTTCCACCATTTCCCGCATGAGTTTCGGTGGAGCGAACCGCTCGCCCAGGGTTTCTTCCAAATATTCCGCAATCCCCAATCGGACATCCAAACCGACGATGTCAGTCAATTCTAGTGGGCCTACTGGGAATTTGTAGCCGAGCACCATCGCGTTGTCGATGTGTTTCGGGCTCGCAACACCCTGTTCCACCATGCGGATAGCTTCCAACGCGATAGCAACACCAAGCCGCGAGGACGCAAACCCCGGTGCATCTTTGACCACCACTGGCGTTTTACCGAGGGCTTCTACCCATTCTTGAGCATCACTCACCAGTTTCTCTGGGGTGCTCTTGGCGACGACGACCTCTACCAGTTTTGACGCTGGTACCGGATTGAAAAAATGTAGTCCGATCACATCGTTCGTGACCACGTCGGCAAGTTCTGTGACTGACAGCGACGACGTGTTAGTAGCAATCACAGCTTCGGGCGCTGCTTGTGAAATCGCGTTAAAGGCTTTAGTTTTCAGCTCCATCGACTCGGGCACTGCTTCAACAACGAGACGACAGTCAGCAAAATCGCCAGCATCCGTACTGAGCTGTACACGCTGCATCCATTCCTCAGCGGTTCCGGGAGCACCACGGTCGATCGATCCAGTAACAGATTTGGTGATGCGATTGCGTGCAGCTTCTAAAGCATCATCATTAATGTCGACGACTATGACGGTTGCGCCCGCGGACAAAAATGCATGCGCAATCCCTGCACCCATTCGTCCGCCTCCCATGACACCGACCCGATCTGGGAAGCTCTTCGCTGTGGTTGGTGACTCTGCGGTTTCACTCATTGTATTTTCTCCTGACTCCAGTTTTTATCGCTTATTCTTGCGGTCTAAAAATTCCTGCATACGTTCAAATTTGGCATCGGATTCAAATAAAATTGCTTGTGCCAAGTTATCGACCTGCGGATGAGCGGCCTCAGGCATGTCCAATACTCGCTTCGTGATGCGTACTGCTAAAGGATCCTGCTTCGCGATTCGTGCCGCGAGATCGTGCGCTCCTGCCACTAATTCGTCTGCTGAATACAATTCATTGACCAGATGGGTCTCTTTTGCTTCGGTCCCATCCAGAATTCGCCCGGCGAGCAGGATCTCCTTTGCGACGGCTTCACCCACCAAATTTTTCAATCGGTACGTCCCACCAGCAGCAGCGATGATTCCGAGCTGGGCTTCTGGCTGACCAAATTTTGCTTCCGGGGTCGCAATCCGGAAATCAGCAGCTAATGCCAATTCCAGGCCGCCACCCAGTGCAACACCATCAACGGCAGCAATGACGGGAGCAGGTAGCTGCGCGATCCGTTGGAAAATCGTGGAATTGATACCGCGCAGCGCGTCGTCACGGCGTCGTTCACGCAATTGAGCGATATCTGCACCTGAGGCAAAAACGGCTTTTTCCCCACGGGAAGTCTCCACGGTACAACCAGTGATGACCAAAGTCTGCGGGTCTTTTTCCACAATCCCGCATAACTCATGCAACTCGTCGACCATGATCTGGTCTATGGCATTACGCACCTGTGGCCGGTCAAGCTGCGCAACTACGCAGTCGTCATGCTTCTGGATTCGGAGGGTCCGGAATTCTGGAAAAGTCATATCGCTTCTTTCCTTATTTGTACTGGTCAGAACTTTGACTGATCAGACTCGTTCAATAGCTATCGCACAGCCCTGCCCAACACCGACGCACAACGTGGCAATACCTCGTTGTTCCTGGGCATCTTCCAACCTGTGCAGCAAAGTAGTGACAAGCCGTGACCCAGAGGATCCAAGTGGGTGTCCAAGAGCAATTGCCCCGCCCCAGGCATTGACTTTCGCCTCAGCAAGGCCCAACTCTCGGATACAGGCAAGGGATTGCGTGGCAAAGGCCTCATTGAGTTCGATTGCATCAACCGAAGATAATTCCCACCCGGTGACATTCAAGAGTTTCTTTGTTGCTGGCACCGGTCCAATCCCCATAATTTCCGGTGCTACGCCAACAGCGGTGGAGCCTGCTATACGAGCGCGCGGGTGCAAACCATATTTATCAATTGCTGCTTGTGAAGCCACAACCACCGCTGATGCGCCATCATTCAAGGACGATGCATTACCTGCCGTTGTGACTTCTCCGCCTGCCACAACCGGAGATAACCGGGATAAGACTTCGGCCGACGTACCCGGCCGTGGTCCTTCGTCTGTATCAACGACCGTCACCGCACCTTTGCGTCCAACAACGCTAACTGGCACTATTTCCCGATCGAATTTTCCAGCAGCAATCGCTTGCAAAGCACGTTCGTGCGACTGTACAGCGAATTCATCAGCATCTTCCCGGGAAATATTTCGCTGCCGCGCGACTTCCTCAGCCGTTTCCGGCATGGAATAAGTCATTTTGTCCTTCGCAGCGAATTTTTCGTTGACAAATCGCCATCCAATCGCAGTATCAAATACTTGACCTGGTTTGGCGAAACCTTTGGTCGGCTTTTCCATCACCCAAGGCGCACGGGACATCGATTCCACTCCGCCTGCAATAACAACGTCGGCTTGTCCTGATTGCACCATGGCGCTGGCAACCGAAATTGCGGACATGCCTGATGCGCACAGCCGATTGATCGTCATGCCTGGAACAGATTCATCACCACCGGCAAGTAACCACGCTATTCGGGCCACGTTCCGGTTTTCTTCTCCTGCACCGTTGGCATTGCCGTAGACCACTTCATCCACCGCCGTGGTTTCAAGCCCGGTGTCTTCAAGTACTGCTTTGATAGTCAATGCGGCGAGATCATCCGGGCGCACCGCAGATAATGCCCCGCCGTAGCGCCCAACCGGGGTGCGTTTCGCAGATACCAAGAAAGCGTCGTTAGTAGCCATGTTTATTGCTCCTTTATTCGTGTATTCATCTATTCATGCGTCCATTGACTGCCTACGCAGGGTTTTACTGACCGGTAAATTTCGGTTCACGTTTTTCGTTGAAGGCCGCAAATCCTTCCTTATAGTCCGCTGATGCACACAATTGAGCCTGCAGCTTGTTTTCTTTATGCAGACTGTCCCACAAACCCGTTCGTCGGTCACGGATATCAGACACAAGCTCACGCGATGTCATAAAAGCTTGGGTAGCCCCTTGTGCTGCGGTTTTCGCTTGCCGACGTGTAAACTCCAACAATTCTTCTTCTGGCAGCGCCCGTGAGAACAAACCAAGTTTGACCGCTTCTTCCCCGCTTATGAGATCACCGGAAATAATCAAGTCCATCGTTCGGTGCGCGCCCAATCTCTCGACAAAAAGTGCGTGACCACCGGAATCGAGGGTCGCGCCAAGTTTGGCAAACGGAGAGCCGATTTTGGCATTCTCTGCGACATAAACCACGTCTGTCGCAATAGCGAGTCCCAGCCCCACGCCCAGGCATGGGCCGTGCACCGCCGCGAATGTGGGGGCAGGAAATTCACTCATTTGTTTCAAGACCGGTGTTAGCTGGCGTTCCAAATATTCATAGGCATCATCATTTTCCGGTTCAATGCCCTTGATGTTTCGTCCTGCGCAAAATCCTTTGCCTTCGCCCCGGAGAATTAGCGCTCGCACTCCTGCATCCGCTGCATCTGAGTACGCGTGGCTTAATTCAGCAATGTCAGCTTCTTGTAAAGAATTCATTGCTTTGGGAATGTTGAGAACAACCTCGGCCAAATTGGCATCGTGATCGAGATGGAGATCAATCATACTGGGTCCTTAGTTTCTGTAAATGGGCGGTTCGCTATCTAGGGTTTCTGTATTTGAGGTGGTTCTATATTTGAGGTGGCTAGTTATGCGTCGTAGTCAACAGTGATGGAATTTCCGGTGGGCCGGGTTTGGCAAGTAAGGACATAGCCCTGCTCAACTTCATCTTTTTCCAAAGCAAAATTTTCTTCCATCTCGTATTCACCCTCAAGAACCTTCGCTCGACAGGTACCGCAAACGCCTCCCGCGCATGCAAATGGCACATCGGAGCGCTGCCGCAACGCCGCATTAAGAACGGTTTCTTTTGCCGATTCAGGTGACTGAACAGAATCCGAAGATCCATCAAGAGTGAATTTCACCGTGATGTTGTTTCCTTCTGGGGCTTCTTTCACAGAAGCACCAGCATCAGGCCGCGGACCATCTGTAGGCTTACCGGTACTGAAAAGCTCGTAGCGAATAGCTTTGTCTGCCACCTCACGCTCTTCGAGTTCACGGCGCACCAACTGCACCAGCTCATACGGGCCACACAGGAACCATTCGGACACATCTTCTGTCTGGACGACGTGATCAAGGAGATCGTTGAGCTTCTCCTCATCAATGCGCCCGGAAAACATGGGGTTCGGTCGTTGCTGGCGCGACAGGATGTGGTGAACTGAGAAACGAGTGGGGTACTTATCTTTCAGGTCGCCGATTTCTTCAGCGAACATGACGCTGTCGCCGCCTTTATTGCCGTAAATCAATTCAAAGGTAGCGTCGCTTGATTGCTGCAGTACCGACTGTGCAATAGCCATGATGGGAGTGATACCTGATCCTGCAGCCACTGCCACGAGATGGGGGCTCGTGATCTGTTCAATTTCGTCGCTAATTTGTTGCGGATTGTTTAGCCCCGTGACATGCACTTGCGATGTAAAAGCCCCCTGTGGGTTCATTACATCAATCTCGTCACCGACTTGTAGCGCGGTATTTGCCCACGTCGAAAACACACCACCGAAATCACGCTTAATTCCGACCCTGATTACTCCGCCGCCTGGGGAATCACAGATGGAATACGAGCGGCGCACTTCTTTTCCATCAATCGTTGCACGCAGTGCCACATATTGGCCGGGCACATAATCGTAGTCATCGCGTAAATCTTCGGGGACGGCAAAACTTACCTCGACCGAGTCGTCGGTCAGCGGCCGCACCTGGGATACCTGCAACGTATTGAACGTGGCCTTTTTCTTTTTGCTTGACTTGTTTGTTGGCGTGGAACTCATTGCTAGTGCACCTTGAAATAATCGAATGGTTCAAAACATGCTTGGCAGTTATACAGCGCTTTGCAAGATGTTGAACCAAAATGGCTGATTTTTTGTGTCTTGGTAGAGCCGCAATGTGGACACACCACAGGAGAGGGCATACCAATTTGCAGAGGAATTGGACCACTGTTTACCGTGGCTGATTTACCGGTCGGAGGAGCGATCCCGTAGTCGCGCAAGTCTTTGCGACCCTGCTCAGTGATCCAATCGGTGGTCCAGGCTGGTTGCAGCACGACGTTGACTTCTGCCTGGTCATACCCTGCATTATGCAACGCGGCTACGACATCATCTGTAATTGTTTCCATTGCCGGACAGCCGGAATACGTGGGAGTGATTGTGGCGACAGCTGTACCGTTGGACAATTGTGCGTCTCGCAAAATTCCCAGATCAGCAATGGAAATGACGGGAATCTCCGGGTCAGTCACTTGCGCTGCCGCGTCCCATATTTTCGCGTCCGCCTGATCCTGCGGCCGTAATGGATGTGCAGTTTTCTTTCTAGACATAGACTTCAACTCCTTGCCCGCACCGCAGTACTATTTACCAAGTTGCACCCGGATGTTGCCGGGCAAGTGATTGCATTTCGGCCAAGATATAACCGCGTTGCTCAGAAAAACGACCAGTCCGCTGCCCGCTCATCGCTGGTTTCGAAGTCGGAACTTCCAGTCCAGCTTCACGCAGCACATACTGCACGCGCTCATCCCATTCTTCTCGCAAACTGGAGGGCAAGACTGCAACCCCTGATGGCGAGAGCTCTTCGTGAATTGGAAGATTTTCAAACAGCTCATCAACGTACGGCCACATATAATAAAGACCGTCTTCAATGCGCTGCTTAGATTCTTCTGTGCCAAGACCAAGCCGAAGAACCCACTGATTCGCATGATCCACGTGATATTGCGCTTCCTTCAAAGCTTTCGCAGCGATAGCAGCAATAGTCGTGTCACTGCTATTAACTAAACGCGCATATAAGCCCAATTGGTAATAGCTAAACAAGAATTGTCGCGCAATGGTTTGCCCAAAGTCCCCATTTTCCTGTTCTATGAGCCGGGCCGAACGGAATTGTTCTTCATTACGAAAATATGCGAGGTCATCTTCGGTTTTATCCCAAGCAGTACCTGCGTAGCTCAGAAAAAAACGCGCATGCCCGATCAAATCCAACGCGATGTTCGCCAAAGCGACATCTTCTTCCATTTCAGGCGCCCGAGAAATCCACCACCCAAGCCGTTGTCCGAGCATCAGCGCATCGTCGCCAAGCATGAGTGCATATCGTGCGGTGGTCTCGTCGGCACGCGCATCGGATTGTTGAATGAACTCGGCCGTAATCCCTTCGCCTTGATTTTGCTTCGTAGCGGATTCAGTATTAGCGAAACTCATAGGTGGGCCACTCCTTCAGATTTTTCGTAGTACGTCGCATGGCGGTAGTTCTTGCCAGAGGCTGATTCGAAAAATCCACCTTTGGAATCTGGGTCAGAAGAGGTAATTGCTTCTGAGGGCACCACCCAGACAGAGGTTCCTTCATTCCGTCGCGTATACAGGTCACGTCCATTACGCAGGGCCATCGTGGCATCGGGGGCATGTAAAGACCCGGCATGCACATGGGATAGTCCACGGCCGGAACGAACAAACACTTCCCACAGCGGCCATTGGTTCTTCGTATTACTTTCAGTCATGAGTTTTGCGTTCTCCTTAGAATTCATGCAACGGCGTTAGTAGCTCATCGCTACGCCCGATTACGCACTCAAAGCCATATCGACGTGTTGATATTTTTCGGCATAAGCAGCGGCTGCTTCTCGGACCCACGCTCCGTCACGGTGAGCTTGCCGACGACGCTGCATGCGCTGCGTGTTGCACGGACCAGAACCATTGATCGTCGTGAAGAATTCGTCCCAGTCCAACTCTCCGAAGTCGTAATGACCACGTTCTTCATTCCATTTCAGGTCTGGATCTTCAAAGTGCAGCCCCAGTGCTTCAGCTTGGGGCACAATCATGTCGACGAAGCGCTGGCGCAATTCATCATTCGAGTGCCGCTTGATCTTCCACGCCATGGACTGTTGCGAATTTGGCGAGTTATCGTCGGTAGGACCAAACATCTGCAACGCAGGCCCGTACAACCGGTTAATTGCTTCTTGCGCCATCTGCTTTTGCTCTGGAGTGCCGTGCGACAGCTCATACAAAATTTCCCAGCCTTGGCGTTGGTGGAAGGATTCTTCTTTACAGATTCGCACCATCGCACGCCCATACGGTGCATACGATGCACGGCAAAGCGGAACTTGATTGCAGATCGCTGCACCGTCGACAAGCCAGCCAATTGCTCCAATATCTGCCCAGGTGCGTGCTGGATAATTGAAGATTGAAGAGTATTTTGCCCTGCCGTCGAGTAGTGCCTCGACCATGTCGTCCCGGGAAGTTCCAAGGGTTTCGGCTGCCGAATACAAATACAGCCCATGACCTGCTTCGTCCTGTACTTTCGCCATCAGAATTGCCTTGCGCTTCAACGACGGCGCCCGGGTGATCCAGTTGGCCTCCGGCTGCATGCCGATGATTTCTGAGTGTGCATGCTGCGACATTTGCCGCACCAAGGTCTTGCGGTATTTCTCCGGCATCCAGTCCGTCGGCTCAATGCGTGAATCGTCAGCGATGATCTGCTCGAAACGCTCTTGCCCCTGTTGATCCAACGTGGATGAGGTAGCCGTGTTGATGTCAGTTGCAGTCATGGTTTCGCTCCTAAACCGATGGGATATTAACTGATCGTTCGGTCAGTATATGCGATAGGTGTGATCTGCGTCAAGTGATTTGCTTCTACTTTGAAAACAAACTCTTGACCAGCCATTTCTGGAGCAAAATTAAACAGGCAGCTGCTATCCCACGACCTGTGGCACCCCTAGAAAGTGCCGTTATCGTAGCTCAACATTGCGCGAGCTATCGGGAATCGATCTGCCGGAAAGTTCCCCGGAACTCCGCCACTGTTTTGCCTGCAGGGTTTTTCACCGTCACATCAACGATTCCATTTTTGCCATACGCTTCCTGCAGCTTCGCCGTCGCCGTAACGATCTCACCTTGAAATGCAGGCCGCGCATAATGGATCGAGCAAAAAGCAGCCACCGCGGTTTTTCCCGCCGCGTTTGCCATGGCCGCAAAAATGGAATCCGCAAAAGTAAAAAGCATCCCACCCTGCGCAGATCCAAATCCATTACACATGTCCGGTCGGATCAGCATCTCCCCCGAAGCCGTCTCAGCTGTAATCCCCGTCAATTTCATCCCCATCATCGCACTGCATGCGTCTTTCGCAAACATTTCCCTCACGCGGCGAAATTCTTCAGTTTCTGCAACTCCCTGCACGATAATTCCAGATGTCATGAGGTCCATTCCATTCTTTTTGCTAGCTAAGCTTTTTATAGAATGGAACCTACCATAATTTGCGATCTACATCACTATTTCACTACAGTACCCCGCCGCCGGGCCTCATGACAGAAAACCCAATCCTGCACAGAACCGCCTCGTGGTCTAACCTAAATGATTGGATTACATACATTACATTGCTTCCGGAGTAGCCCCGATGACCGATCATTCAACCGCCGCCACGCCATCTTCACGGAACTCCCAACCAACTCGCGGCCGCCCCGGAAATTCCAAAGACGACATCCTCAAAGCTGGAGTTCGGGAATTTAATCAGCACGGCTATGAAGCAACCAGCATGGGCAAGCTCGCTAAAGCGTTAGGCCTAACCAAGTCAGCGATTTATCATCACGTGAATTCCAAGGAAGAGATCTTGGAATACGCAATCGATGTCGCACTGAACGGATTAGACGGCGCATTTCAAGCAGGCACAGAAAGTGCCGACCCCGTCGAAAATTTACGGCAAATCATCCGACATTCCACAGAGGTACTGTGCGCCAACCCCGAGGAAGTAACTCTCCTACTCCGACTACGCGGCAATTCACCGGTAGAAAATCAGGCCCTGCAACGCCGAAGAAATTATACCCAGACATTAGTGACAATGCTCCGCGAAGCGCAGGACAACGGAGATGTCGCACCGTCATTAGAACCCGCAACAGTAGGACGCCTGATCTTCGGCATGATCAACTCAATAACCGAATGGTATGCCCCAAACGGATCCCTCTCGGCAAATGAATTAGCGAAGACCATTGAGTCAGTGGTCTTTTCAGGAATTTCCGCCAATAACCCCCATCCACAGACATAAGTCTCCGTCTTGTCCCGCATGACGGGCACTGCCAGCAGTTTTCCTTCACTAAGCAATTTTTTCCTGACAGTGTTTGTAATCACAAACAAAATGTGTAAGCTGACTCACAGGCCAATTTACTGATTGATAGGTCAGTTAATGCAGTTGGCGGCTTGCTCCCGCTGTTCACTCGGCGTATGGAGCACATCGCACTATTCCCCAGCGTGAAGGAAATCTCATGACAGTTGCTACACCAAGTGACATCTATTCAGATCATCACGGTCCGCAGATGGGCATCGAATATGCCTCGCGTGACGAAATCATCGCGCTACAAACTGCGCGCGCAAAAAATACCTTGCGCCATGCGTACTACAACGTGCCTCATTATCGCCAAGCTTTCAACGAGCAAGGTGTTCACCCGGATGATTTTAAAGAACTATCAGATCTCGCCGCATTCCCTTTCACCGAAAAGGAAACACTGCGCAGTAACTATCCCTTCGGCATGTTCGCTGTAGAGCAAAGAAATGTCGCGCGTATCCACGCATCTTCCGGCACCACCGGCCGTCCCACCGTCGTTGGCTACACCGAAAATGACATCCGCGTGTGGGCCTCATTGGTAGCGCGTTCTCTCCGAGCCGGCGGGATCTCCGCACGAGATAAAGTGCAGATCACTTTTGGCTACGGTCTTTTTACCGGTGGTTTAGGAGCTCATTACGGCGTAGAAGAGCTGGGATGCACAGCCATTCCAACCTCTGGAGGCCAGACCGACCGTCAAATCCAAATCATGCAAGATTTTCAACCGGACGCCATCTTAGGCACGCCGTCATACCTCCTCAACGTTCTCGACCAGATGCGCGCAAAAGGCTTGGACCCGCGCGAATCCAGCCTGCGGGTTGCAATCTGCGGTGCCGAGCCTTGGAGCGAAGGAATGCGTCGTGACCTGGAAGAAGGTTTTGGCATCGACGCCACAGATATCTACGGATTATCCGAGGTGATGGGGCCAGGCGTCGCACAAGAATGTGTAGAGACCAAGGACGGTTTAACTGTGTGGGAAGATCATTTCTACCCAGAAATTGTCGATCCAAAAACTTTACAGCCAGTACCTGACGGTGAAGTGGGAGAACTCGTGATCACCCCGCTCACCAAAGAAGCATTCCCTATTATTCGTTACCGGACGCGCGACCTAACCCGGCTTCTTCCTGGCACTGCACGCTCGATGCGCAGGATCGACCGCATTTCCGCACGGAACGACGATATGATCATTTTACGCGGCGTGAACTGCTTCCCTTCACAATTCGAAGAACTCATCGTCGAAGATAAAACACTGCGCCCTCGCTATCAATGCGTACTCGAAAAGCAGGACCGAATGGATGCACTCACCCTGCTCATCGAACATGCGCCCAACGTTTCTGAATCCGAGATCACCGCAGCACGAGACCAGCTTGGCAAAAAGATCAAGGACCGCATCGGAGTTTCCGTCAAGATCGACATTCGTGACCACGTTGATTGCGGCGAAGGAAAAGCTAAACGCATCGTCGACAATCGCTAAGTCAAAAGTCCAGTTTTACCGCGCCTAGCGCCCGAACCCCATGAGGCACCATCATGACAACACAAGCCCCAGCTTCATCAAAGAAGCTCACGAAAGAGCATAAGAAAGTGCTCGCCGGTTCCGTAGCTGGTACCACTATCGAATGGTTCGACTTCTTTATCTACGCACAAGCGGCAGGACTGGTTTTTGCCACCTTGTACTTCGATCCAGTCGGTAACAACAACCCATCTTTGGCTCAGATTATTTCCTGGGCCTCACTCGGAATCTCATTCCTCTTTCGTCCATTAGGCGCGGTTTTGGCTGGGTACCTCGGCGATCGATTCGGCAGAAAGATTGTCTTGGTCCTTACCCTCGCAGGAATGGGAGGAGCAACTGTTGCCATTGGCTTCCTACCGACATACAGCTCAATAGGAATGGCTGCCCCGATCATCCTGGTTCTGCTGCGCATCCTCCAAGGATTATCCGCTGGCGGTGAATGGGGAGGCGCAGCAATGCTCGCTGTTGAACACGCACCTCAAGGCCGACGAGGATATTTTGGATCGTTCCCCCAATTCGGTGTACCTGCAGGAATGCTCTTGGCGACGATCTTTATGTTAATCCTTTCGTCTATCCTCAGCCAAGAACAGTTTCTTGAATGGGGATGGCGTATCCCATTCATTTCTTCGATCGTCCTTATCGTAATTGCGTTTTGGATTCGCGCATTGGTTGCGGAGTCCCCAGTATTCGCTGAAATGCAAAAGCTGAAGCAACGTTCCTCAGCCCCTGTCCGCGTACTTTTCAAGAATCACTCGCCAACCGTCATCAAAGCGGCCTTGATTTTCGCCGGTAACAACGCCGCTGGTTACTTGATCATCGCTTATTTCACCTCGTATGCAACTGGAGTTGTTGGACACAGCCGCACCTCCGCACTATTCGTTGCATTGCTCGGTGCTATTGCATGGCTCGTCGGCATGTATATCTCAGGTGGTCTGTCTGACCAAGTGGGCCGGAAAAAGCTTTTCACCATCGGTTATATCCTGCTGGCTTTATGGGCGGTTCCTACGTTCATGCTCATTGACACAGGATCACTATTCCTCTACGCCTTCGCGATCATTGTCATGGGTCTTCTGCTCGGGCCATCGTATGCTCCACAATCCGCGATGTATGCAGAGATGTTCCCCGTCAGCGTTCGTCTTTCAGGCGTATCCATCGGCTACGCACTCGGGTCAATCATCGGTGGCGCATTCGCTCCAATGATTTCGGAAATGGTCTTTAACGCTACCGGAACCTCGATTTCTATCGGCGTCTATATCGCGGTGGTTTGTGTAATCTCCTTGATCGCCGTTCGCACAGTGCCAAACGGAATCCAGGATCGCGATCTCCACGCACACTAATGCCGCCCAGCTATTCAAGCACTCCGGTGAATAGCTAAATGGCACAAATTTTCACGCTGCACTAGAAGGAAGCTCTAGTGCAGCTTCTTGTTTTTCGCAAGCATGACAAAATTCGATTAATTTCCCAAGTAGGTATATTCAAAGCGTTCCCCAATACTCACAGCATCAGTAATGATGTCCTGCGCATTGGCGGATCCCGCGCATATTGTCATCAACGGTAAATCAGGCGACTCCGACTGCATCTGTTGCCAGGCATAGCTTAAAGCACGTAGAGTTTCTGCATCGGCATCCTGCACGTCATCAATTAGCAGAATAGCTCCGCTGTTAACTACTCGCTCTTGTTCGCCAACGAACGACATCACTTCTTGTAGCTGTCGAGACAGGCTAACTCGAAAACGAGGCGCCGGGGATTCGGCGATACCGGCAGCTTCCACGTCGCGATCACAGAAACTTTTAGAAGTTCGTTCCAGCAAATCCGAGAATTTCTGACGCGCCGATTCTGCCCAAGTGCCACTAATACGTCCACATTCCCGCAATAAGAAATCTAAAAATACCCCATCACCAGCAGATGCCCAGATTGTTGAGAAGTTTCGTTCCTCCGCCAATTTTTGCACAGCCCGAAGAAACATAGTCTTGTCTGCGTCTCGAGCCCCTTCGAAAACTTTAATACGGCCCTCTAACCCCGGATCATCAGACATGAAGACGAGCGTGCGTTCTATATTTTCTAATTCACGTTCTCGGCTCGTTAGATGGTCAGCGTCATGCCTCGGCGCATGAGGGCGACGCTGCGTCATCTTTCTCTCCGTTTTCTGGTTTGTCATTCAAGGAATACCAATTCCACCAAATTAAACTTGAAGGCTCAAGTCTTAAGCAGGTCGTTGCCATTTCTGCACGCCCTGCTTACGCACCATTCACCTTGTTGATAAACAAGGTAATCGAAACCGTTGAGCTCTGGTGATAATGAACATAATCGGATATGATTGACCTCACATAAATCATGCTTCTTTTCTGGAAACTAAGGAGTTCCCCGTGTCCGAAACCCCCACCCTCACCACCTACGACGCCATTATGAACGCCATCACCACTGACGTTGGTAGCGACGGCAGTACTGAGATTCACAACCCCGCTACCGGCGAAGTGGTTGGCAGCTACCAGATCCAAGACGAAAACGATCTCAACGATGCTGTGGCTGCCGCACGTGCTGCGCAACCAAACTGGGAAGCGAAAGGCGATAAAGCTCGCTGCGAGCTGCTGAACAAGTTCGCTGATGCCATCGAGCAAGCCGCAGAACCACTGGCCAAGTTGCTTTCGCAAGAGCAAGGCAAACCACTCAACGGACCCAACGCCCGTTTCGAGGTCGACGCATGTGCGGCTTGGTTGCGTGCAACCGCATCGTTTGACTCCCCGGATTACACCGCCGTTGATGATGACATCACCGCTACCGTGCACTACCGCGCGCTTGGGGTTGTTGGTGCCATTGGTCCATGGAACTGGCCGATGATGATCACCATCTGGCAAATCGCACCAGCACTACGCATGGGCAATACCGTCGTGGTGAAACCATCTGGGTATACCCCACTATCGGTTTCTGCATTGGTCGCTATTGCCAATACTGTACTGCCGAAAGATGTGTTGCATATTGTTACCGGTGATGGTGGGGTTGGTGCAGCACTGACCACCCACCCAGGAATCGACAAGATCATGTTTACTGGTTCAACTGAAACCGGAAAGAAAATCATTGAGGCTTCTGCCGGTAATATCACCCGCCTAACCCTGGAACTTGGTGGTAACGATGCTGCCGTGGTGCTGGATGATGTCGACCCACAAGCAATTGCTGAAGATTTGTTCTGGGGTGCGTTTATTAACACCGGGCAAACCTGTGCTGCAGCCAAGCGTATCTACGTTCCGGATGCGATCTATGATGAACTAGCCCAGGCGCTGGTAGCTGTTGCCAAACGCATGCCGATGGGGCAAGGCCTTGATGAAAACAACGTGCTGGGGCCGCTGCAGAACAAAGCGCAGTTCGACATTGTTGATGGTTTGGTCAAAGCCGCTAAAGATGGTGGCGGGCGTGTGCTTGTTGGTGGTGACCCGGATTATGATGCGCCAGGATTTTTCTACCCGGTAACGATTGTCGCTGATATTGATCCGGATAATCCATTGGTTGCTCAAGAGCAGTTCGGCCCTGCTGTGCCGCTGATTCGGTATTCTGAATTGGATCAGGCGATTGCGTGGGCGAATAGTTTGGATGTGGGTTTGGGTGCGTCGGTGTGGTCGGCGGATGCGCAGAAAGCCCGCGAGGTGGCTGGTCGTTTGCAGGCCGGTACTGTCTGGATTAATAAGCATGGTGCGGTGGATCCGCGGGTGCCGTTTGGTGGTATTAAATCCTCCGGTTACGGCGTGGAGTTTGGTACTGAGGGGTTGAAAGGCCTGGCGTATCCACAAGCAATCAACACTTAGCACGAACCGCTACAGAGCTGAGAAACTAACCAGAAAACCAGCCATAATTGGTTGGCATGAAAGTACTTTCCACCAACGTCGCCGTCCGTCGTGCCGATCCGAGTGGGCGCCATGAATACACGGGCATCGACAAACAGCCGCAGCCCGCGATCGAACTCAAAATTCCCGGCCCACACTACGGCGATGGGTCCGGGATCATCGGTGATTCCATCGGCGACCACCAACACCACGGTGGCGCCGAGAAAGCCGTTTACGCCTTCGCGCGCGAAGAACTCGATTACTGGGAAACCGAACTGCACCGTGAATTCCGTGACGGATTCTTCGGCGAAAACCTCACCACCAGCGGAATCAACCTGGCGGAACTGCTGATCAACCAACAAATAAAAATTGGCGATGCACTTTTAGAAGTTTCTATCCCCCGCAGCCCCTGCGCCACGTTCGCCGGCTGGATCAACGAACAAGGTTTTCTGAAATCCTTCACCGACCACGGAGACTGCGGCGCATACTTCCGCATCATCACGCCCGGAACAATCACCGCAGGTGACAGCATGGAATTCGTCGGCAAGCCAGACCACGACGTGACCATGGGGATGGCCTTCCGCGCGAAAATGGGCGATATGGAACTAGCCCGCCACGTCGTCAAGATCGGCTGCCTGGCGCCAGTGCATCACGAACAGCTGCGCACAAAAGTTGCCAAATACGACGCGCGGCAGCAGCGCTAAGGCAACCGCTTGCCTATTTCACGAACTTATCCGCTAAGCCCCGGGCCGCACCAGCAAGCAGCTGCACGTCGGCGCCAACCAGGACGAATGACGCGCCGGCGTCCAAATAAGCTTGCGCCTGCTCCAAATTAAAAGCATTCACGCCAACCGGTTTGCCCGCATCCTGGCATGCCTTCATCGCGCGGGAGACGGCATCCAGCACATCTGGGTGAGTCTGCTGGCCCAGCACGCCCATCGAGGCAGCCAGGTCAGAAGGCCCAATGAACAACTGATCCACGCCATCAACGGCGGCGATCTCTGCCGCGTTGTCCACGGCAGTCGCCGATTCCAGCTGGATAGTCAGGCTCACCAGGTCGGATGCATTTTGCAGGTAATCTTCCACGGCATTCCACCGCGACGAACGTGCCAACGCGGCACCGACCCCGCGCACGCCTCGCGGCGGGTAGTGCATAGCGGCCACCGCATCGCGGGCTTGCTCAGCGGTATCCACCATCGGCACCATGAGATTCTGCGCACCGAGATCCAGGTACTGCTTAATCAAAGCGGTATCGCCCACCGGCACGCGCACCACGCGGGTCGCACCATACGCATCAGTGGCACGCAGCAGATCAGTGACGGTTTCCAAACTATACGGCGAGTGCTCGCCGTCGACAAGCAGCCAATCAAAGCCTGCGGAAGCAACGATTTCTGCCGCGACCGGCGAGCCCGAAGAAATCCACGCACCGACCTGCGGGCCGGATTCTTGTTGCAGCTGCTGGGCAAACGTGCGGGGCAGTTTTACTGGAATCGGCATGTGATGGTTCCTAGCTTTCCATAATCGGCGTGGACGGTATCTCCTGGATGCACCCACATTGGTTTGGTGAATGATCCTGCCAAAATAATATCCCCGGCGCGCAAGTGCTCATCGTGCGCATGCAGTTTATTAGCCAGCCACGCCACACCCATGGCCGGGTGATTCAGCACTGCCGCCGCAACCCCAGTATCTTCAATCGCTTCGTTGCGGTACAACAACGCGGACACCCACCGCAGGTCCACAGCATCCGGTGCCACGGGGTTTCCCCCATAAATCATCGCGCCCAGGGCAGCATTATCCGAGATCGTGTCGACGATAGTGCGGCCCTGCATTTCAATCCGGGAATCCAAAATTTCCAGAGCAGGAACGACGTATTCGGTAGCGCGCAAAACATCAAAAATGCTTGCCGACGGGCCGTGCAGATCGTCTTTCAGAACAAATGCCAGCTCGACCTCGATACGCACGCTGGAGAAACGGTCATGGTCGATCACGGAACCGTTTTCAAAAATCTGGTCTGCGAAAATCGCCCCGTAGTCTGGCTCGGTGATGCCGGTTGCCTCTTGCATCACCTTCGAGGTCAGCCCGATTTTCCTGCCGACGAGCTTACGGCCGTCGGCGATCCCGCGACGAACCCATTCTGCCTGCACCGCGTAGGAATCCTCCACGGTCATCTCCGGAAAGCGCTTGGTCAAAAGCTCCACTGGTTTGTGGTCTTTTTCCGCCTGCGCAAGTTCGTCGGCAATGGCTATCTGCTGCTGTTTGCTCAACATGACGTTCCTCCTTGTAGCCTGATCCCCGCCTAGGTTTACAGTTGGTTGCCCAGCTTGTATTCGCCCTTCTTCCAATCGGGAAGCTTGTCTTTATCGTCGTCCGGGCGGGTGTACGAGAAGCCGTCGGCACCAATGGTCTGCTCCATCTCGGAGGCGTCGGTACGCGAGGTCAGCGGAACCGGGTTGCCGTCTAAATCCAGAACGAGTGATCCCTCGCTATACCAGGACGGGACGACTGGCGTGCCCCACCAGTCGCGGCGCTGGTTATCATGAACGTCCCAGGTCACGGCCGGGTTGTCTGGGTCTCCGGTGTAGTAATCCTGGGTGTAGATCTCGACGCGGTGTCCATCTGGGTCGCGCAGGTACAGGTAGTACGCGTTGGAAACGCCGTGTCGACCTGGGCCTCGTTCAATGCGGTCCGATTCACGCAATGCACCCAACTTGTCGCAGATAGCGATGATGTTGTGCTTTTCGTGTGTCGCAAATGCGATGTGGTGCATACGCGGGCCATCGCCACCGGTCATAGCGGTATCGTGCACGGTGGGCTTCCGGCGCATCCAGGCTGCATATACCGTGCCCTCAGAGTCTCGGATGTCTTCTGTGATGCGGAACCCGAGATCTTCCATGTAGCCCACTGCGCTCGGGACATCCGGGGTGATCTGGTTGAAGTGGTCCAGACGCACGATTGCACCTGGGATGTGTGCATCGTAGCTCCAGGCAAGACGCTCACGGTGTTCTACTTCGTAGAAGAATTCATAGGGAAAGCCCAGCGGATCCTGTACGCGCACGGAATCACCAATGCCTTTGACGAATCCATCTTTGTTTCGTCGCACCTCACAGCCACGCGCTTTATAGAATTCCTCCGCCAGGTCAAGATCTTCCGGGCTGCGCACACGGTAGGCAAACGCCGCCACCGCAGCCTGCTCACCTTTCCGCAGCACCAAGTTGTGGTGGATGAATTCCTCGTAGGTACGCAGGTAGATCGCATCATCATCCTCGTCGGTCACAACAAGACCGAGCGTGTCGACGTAGAACTTACGGGAAGCTTCCAAATCCGTAACGACGATTTCCATGTAGGCACAGCGCAGGATATCTGGTGCTTGAACTTTTGGAGATTGGGTATCAGTCATGATGACTCCTTAAAACAGAGGGCTAGCGCCAGATCAGGAGCTGACCTGGCACCGAGGCGGCATGAGGGGTGGGCGGCGCAGCTAAATGGGCTTAGTCCTGCTTGCCGAACACAGGGTTGTGGACTTTGTCCAGGTTGATGTGAACTGCTTGCTGGTCGGTGTAGAAGTCAATCGAGCGGTAGCCGCCTTCGTGACCGAGCCCGGAAGCTTTCACACCGCCGAATGGGGTGCGCAGGTCACGGACATTGTTCGAATTCAGCCACACCATGCCCGCTTCCACGTTTTGCGCGAAGTTGTGGGCGCGCTTCAGGTCGGAAGTCCACACGTAGGCTGCCAGGCCGTACTTGGTGTTGTTCGCCAGTTCCAGGGCTTCTTCTTCGGTATCGAATGGGGTAATGGCGACGACTGGGCCGAAGATTTCTTCTTGGAAAATCTTCGCATCCGGTTTCACATCGATGAATACGGTTGGCTGCACGAAGTTACCCTCCGGGAATTCCTCCGGGCGCTCACCACCAGCGGCTAGGGTGGCTTCCTTCTTGCCGATTTCGATGTACGAGGTCACCTTTTCATAATGTTCTGGGTGTACCAGCGCACCGACTTCTGTCTTCGGATCCGACGGCAGGCCAACCTTGACGCGCTTGGCCTGCGTAGCATAGCGTTCGACGAACTCGTCGTAGATATCACGCTGCACCAGGATGCGCGAGCCTGCGGTGCACCGCTCACCGTTCAACGAGAACACGCCGAAAATGCAGGCATCGATCGCGGTTTCCATATCCGCATCATTGAAAACGATGGCTGGAGACTTACCGCCCAGCTCCATCGACAAGCCCTTCAGGTGTGGTGCGGCATTGGCGAAAATTGCCTGGCCGGTGCGGGATTCACCGGTAAAGGAAATCAGTGGTACATCTGGGTGCTTGACCAGTGGATCACCGGCATAGCCTTCTTCACCGTAGCCATTGACCAGGTTGAATACGCCCTTCGGCAAGCCTGCTTCCTCAAAGATTCCTGCCCACAGCTGCGCTGAAAGCGGGGTGAACTCGGCAGGTTTCAGCACCACGGAGTTACCCGTCGCAATAGCTGGAGCCAGCTTCCAGGATTCCAGCATGAACGGGGTGTTCCACGGGGTGATCAAACCAGCGACGCCGATGGGTTTGCGGTTAACATAGTTGATCTGGCGGCCCGGCACCTTATACGCATCATCTGCCTGCGCGACGATGAGATCCGCGAAAAAGCGGAAGTTTTCCGCGGCACGCTTGGCTTGGCCGGTGGCTTGCGTGATGGGCAGGCCGGAGTCAAAAGATTCCCAGGCAGCAAGTTTTTCCGCACGCGTTTCGACGACGTCGGCAATGTTGTTCAGCACGCGAGCCCGCTCACGCGGAAGTGCGTTGGACCACGTGCCATTGTCAAAAGCTTCCTTCGCGGCAGCGACTGCTCTATCGATATCCTGCGGTTTACCCGATGCTGCAGTGATATAGGTTTGGTTGGTCACTGGGTCGACAACATCGAATTCTTCGCCATCAATGGATTCTACGAATTCACCATTGATGTAGTGCAGGATCTTTTCTGGAAGATCACTAGGTTTAGCTGCATCATTATTAATTGCGTTCATTGTTGGCTCCTTTTACTGGTAGCTATCCGTAGCTGTGTTGTTTGGTTCTGTAGTTTCGCGGTAACTGCGTGCTGTCGCCATGCGGTGTTCCAGTGCTTTACGGCTGAGATAATCCGCATCCGCCCCCGCTTCCATGAGGTCGACAAGCTGCGCATGCTCGGCAACGGATTTGCTGGCGCGCTGCGGAACATAACGAAATGTGGAAACCCGGTGATAATTCAACTGTTGCCACTGTTCACGCAGTAACTTCATCAGGCGGCTATTCGGGCATTTATTGAATAACACCTCATGAAATTGTTGGTTGAGCCGCGTGAATTCCTCTGGTTCTGTGGCAATGTCGAGCTGCTGCATCTGGCGATTAAGCTCGCGGGCTGCAGCAAAATCTTCAGCGCCCAGGTGCGGTGCCGACAGCGCGGTGGCCGCGGCTTCCAACGTGGCGACGATTTCCATGGTTTCGAAATAGGCGTTGCGGTTATGCATCGTCACTTTTGCGCCCACATTGCGCTCGTAGGTGACCATGCCTTCTGCTTCCAGCTGACGAATTGCCTCGCGGACAGGTACGACGCTGACCTGGAGTTCGTCGGCAAGAGCAGACAAGACTAAACGGTGACCTGGTTCAAATTCGCGCGTGCGGATCTTTTCGCTGATCCATGCATAAGCGTGCTGCGATTTGGACTGGACCGCCGAGTCCCTCAAAGAAGTTGTCATGCCCCCTCACTATCACGGAATTGCTGATAGGCCTTTTTGTTTTCCCCAGTCGGAGGGAACAAACCGTCAAGGCTGGCGCCTTCAGCAACCCGGCCTGCGACCCATTCATCTTCATGCTCTTTCGCCAGCGCGCCGTCGGCGATTTCTTCGGCTAGTTCGCGTGGAATCACGATCACCCCATCATCGTCACCGACGATGACGTCGCCAGGAACAACAGTGGCGTTACCACAGGAAATAGCGATATCGCTGTCCCACGGCACATGTTTGCGGCCAAGCACGCACGGGTGTGCACCTTGCGTAAAGACGGGCAGCCCGATTTCACGTACTGCTTCATAGTCGCGGACTCCGCCATCGGTGACCACGCCTGCAGCACCGCGGGTTTGTGCCCGCAGCGCCAAAATATCGCCGAGCGTGCCCGAACCTGGTTCTTGGCGGCCTTCGATGACGATGACTTCGCCTTCGCGAACGGTATCGAAAACTTTCTTTTGCTCGTTCAGGCCGCCGCCGTGCTTTGTAAACAGGTCTTCGCGGCCTGCCACAAAGCGCAGCGTACGCGCACGGCCAACCAGCTTGGTGCCTTTTGTCTGTGGGTATACGCCCTCAATCACGGACTGGTTGATGCCATGTTTACGCAATTGCGCAGACAGCCCGGCGGTTGGGGTTTTCTTGAGCTTGTCGACGAGTTCTGCGGGCAGAGCCTGCTCGGATTCTGCAGTGTTGTCGCTGTCTTCTTGGCCGACAGGTGGTAATCCTGCTGATTCACGGTCGCCGAATGCATCTTCCCGGAGTTTGTCGTCTGTGTGCGGCAGGCTGCCAACCTCTGCGTTGAATTCGCCTGGGCCTTCGACAACGGTGGTGCGCAAACGACCACTGCTCATTGTCGTCTCGGCGCCAGGAACATCAACTTCTACTTCCACGACGTCGCCAGGCACAATCACGCTCGATCCACGCGGGGTGCCAGTCAAGATGATGTCGCCAGGCTCTAGCGTCATGTGCTGCGATAAATCAGCGACAAACTGTGCAAGTGGGAAAATCAGGTCTTTTTCTGTGGTGCCATCTTCCTGCACAACGTCACCATTCACCCAGGTGCGCAAGCGCAGCGTGGCTGGGTCAATAGCGGAAGCATCCAGTAGCTCCGGACCGATCGGGGTGTATCCATCGCGCGATTTAGAACGGGTATTAGACCCTTTATCCTGCGATTTATAGTCATACAAACCAAGGTCATTCGATGCGGTGACATAACCGACGTAATCCCAAGCGTCGGCAAGCGAAACGTTGCGGGCTGACTTTCCGATGATCAGCGCGATTTCACCTTCAAAAGCCAACAGTTCAGTACCCGCAGGGCGCTCCACCTCCGAGCCAGAAGCCGCAAGAGTGCTCGTGGCTTTCAGAAAATAGCTGGGCTGTTTCGGACGACGACCGCGCTGAGCCGCACGGGACTCGAAAGCGACGTGGACGGCAATGACTTTGCCCGGTTTCTCCGGAAGGATGTCAGGAATAGCCATGAAGAATCCTTTTCTGTGAAGAGCATTTTCGACGAGCTTTCGGACAAGCACTTGCCCAAATCGTATATCATCCCTAACATCACTGCAAGTGGTTCAATTCACACCCTAGTGGTATATATAAGTCTCCACACACCACCGCGTTGGTGCCCACGCAGGCAGCAAGGCAGGATCAACTAATCCCACACTCCGCCTACCTCCCACAACACCCCCGAAAGGACGTTTATGTCGATAACGCCCACCTCTGCCACGATCTCGGCGAAAGAACGTCGCCGCGTCGTTGCGGCGACCACCATCGGTACCGCGATCGAATGGTACGACTACTTCCTCTACGCCGCCGTCGCTGGCCTGGTGTTCAACCAGCTCATGTTCGGCCCACTCGAAGGCGGTTTGGCGACGATCGTCTCCTTCGCCTCAGTTGGCCTATCGTTCCTCTTCCGCCCGTTGGGCGCATTCTTGGCTGGCCACTTCGGAGACAAAGTGGGGCGACGCACCGTTTTGATGGTCACGCTATTCGCCATGGGTGGCGCCACCACGCTGATTGGCTTGCTGCCGACGTATGACACCTGGGGAATCTGGGCCCCGATTTTGCTGATCACCTTGCGCATAATCCAGGGAATTTCCGCAGGAGGCGAATGGGGATCAGCAGTGCTGCTGGCCGTTGAACACGCCCCGAACGATAAGCGCGGCTTGTACGGCGCCGGTCCGCAGATCGGTGTACCTATCGGCCTGCTGATGTCTTCTGGCGTGCTGTCCATCATGAACACCGTCGCGCCCGGCGATGCCTTCCTGGAATGGGGCTGGCGCATACCGTTCTTGTTCAGCATCGTGCTGGTCATTGTCGGTTACGTCATCCGCATGGGGGTTGACGAATCCCCGGTTTTCCAGGAAATCTCCGAACGCAAAGACGCGGAAGCTTCCAACCCCATCGGCATTTTGTTCAAGCGCTACCTGCCGCTGGTACTGACCGCGGCACTCGTTTTCGCTGGTAACGGCACCGTTGGATACATGACTACGGGCGGTTATATCCAGAACTACACCACTAACCCTGACGGCCCCATTGGCCTAGCACGCGGCGATGTCTTGAACGCCGTGACGCTGTCGGCGGTGACCTGGATGCTCTCAACCCTGCTCGCTGGCTGGGTCTCCGACTATATCGGTCGCCGAATGACCTACCTGATCGGATTCATCCTCCAGGGCATCGGTGCCGCCGCGCTGTTCCCACTGGTCAATACCGGATCATTGGGCATGCTGTACCTGGCATTGATTGGCCTCACCGTAGGCTTGGGCCTGACCTACGGTCCACAGTCCGCGCTATACGCGGAGCTATTCCCGGCCTCGATTCGCGCCTCCGGCGTATCCATCACCTATGCCATCGGATCCGTGCTTGGTGGCGCATTCGCACCCATGATCGCCGCAGCGTTGTTAGAAGCAACCGGTACGACTTTCGCCATCTCTGGTTACCTGGTCAGCGCTTGTATCGTCGGTTTCATCTGCGTATTCCTTTTGCGCGAACGCAAGGGAATCCCGCTGGGGCCCGAGCATGAGCACGAGCAAATGACTGGGCATTTCACGTTCAGCGCAAAGTAAGTAGCCAGCAGCCAGTAACCGGCAATCAGTAATCAGCAATCAAGAGACGTGCATATAACACTTCCAAAAAACTGTTGTACAGATCGCAATAATCATATATGATCCTTGGATAAGACCCAGTTCACAGATCAAAGGATTATTTGATCTAGCTCATAAATTCTCCCACCGCTATCTCATGCGATCACCTTCCCGGAACCGATTACGCACACGCGGTGTCGAATAAGCAGCAAGGAGCAAAACAGTGCAGTTTCACCACAATGGCTACGTCTCTCAGGATCCACGCGTTCTTCCTGCCGCAGGATATGGCATTAATCGTGCAGAAGAACTCCCGGAGACCATGGACGTGCTCATCGTCGGCTCCGGCCCAGCCGGCATGATTGCTGCTGCCCAGCTGTCAAGGTTCCCGAATATCAATACCCGCATTATCGAACGCCGCCCACACCGTCTTGAGCTCGGTCAAGCCGATGGTATTCAGGCACGTTCCGTAGAAACCTTCCAGGCTTTCGGTTTTGCTGCTGAAATCACCGAAGAAGCCTATACGATCACCGAGATGTCATTCTGGAACCAGGACCCAGAAAATCCAGATGCCATCACACGCGGTGCGCGCCCCATTGACGACGAACATGGCATTTCCGAGTTCCCACACCTGATTGTGAACCAAGCCCGCGTCTTGGATTATTTCGCCCGGGAGGCTCAGCGCGGGCCAGCGCGGATTACACCGGATTACGGTTGGGATTTTGTTTCCTTGGAAGTCGGCGACCTGTCCGAAGAGTACCCAGTAACCGCCGTGGTTGAAAATGCTGCGGGCGAGCAGCGTACCGTCCGCGCCAAGTACGTCGTGGGTTGTGATGGTGCCCGTTCCAAGGTGCGCAAATCTATCGGCCGCAGCTTCCAAGGCAACCAGGCAAACCATGCTTGGGGCGTGATGGACGTCGTCGTCGATACGAACTTCCCGGACTGGCGGACAAAATGTGCAATTCATTCCAAAGCCGGCTCCATCCTGCACATCCCGCGCGAGGGCGGGTACCTCTGCCGAATCTATGTGGACCTCGGTGAAGTGCCAGAAAATGACAATCACAAGATCCGGGAAACCCCGATTGAGAAGATCATTGAGAAGGCAAACGAGATCTACTCGCCATATTTCATCGATGTGAAAATGGTTGCCTGGCACTCCGTCTACGAAGTAGCACACCGGCTTGTCGACGGCTTCGACAATGAAAACACCACCCCGCGCGTATTTTTGACCGGCGATGCCTGCCACACGCACTCCGCAAAAGCAGGCCAGGGCATGAACGTGTCCATGCAGGATGGTTTCAATATCGCCTGGAAACTCGGGCATGTTCTCGACGGACGCGCCCCGGAAGAACTGCTGTGCACCTACCACGGCGAACGCCAACCAGCCGCGGAAAATTTGATTAACTTTGACCGCGAATGGTCTACCTTGATGGCTACCCCACCAGAGCAGCTGGAGTGCCCTGACGCGGTGGAAAAATACTATGTTGAAGCCGAGGAGTTTGCAGCCGGTTTCCGGACCCAGTACGAGCCCAACATGATCGTCGGCGACGCTACCCATCAGGATTTGGCGACCGGCTTCGACGTCGGCAAGCGTTTTAAATCCTATGAAGTACTACGCCGCTCCGATGCCCTGCGCACGCATTTGGGTCACCAACACACAGCAGATGGCCGCTACCGTATTTACGCGTTCGCGGATCGGCCACAGCCCGGCGCAGAATCACAGATGACTGCCTGGGCGGACGCAGTCGAGGCGATCGTCGCCAAGTTCACCCCGACTGACCAGGATGAAAACGCCTATTTTGATATCAAGGCGATCTACCAGCAAACAAACCACTGGGATTGGGAAATCCTGGATGCGCCGCGGCTGTTCCGTCCGCGCAACGGCAAGTTCCAGGTCCCAAACTGGGACAACGTCTTCGGGGTGGTTTCCGAGGAGCATGACATCTTCGAAGCCCGCGGAATCTCGCGTGATGGCGCGGTAGTCATCGTGCGCCCGGACCAGTACGTCGGTGCGGTGTTGCCGCTGGATAAGCCCGAGGCCGTGGAGGAATATTTCGCCCAGGCTTTGCGCCCGCAACGGTAAATACCTGAATTATTCCCCCAGCACAGTCAGCGGGACGACGATGACGCCGTCGTCTCGGCGGTACGCCAGGCCGCTCGGGACCACCACGACGAGTGCTTCCGGCGGCCGGATAATTTTTGCGCTGACGCGTAACAAGTTTTCCGCCGCTGCATCGATGGCGTGCTGGCCAAGTTTCACCTCACACCCGATCCACGCACCATCGGCTGCTTCCACAACCGCGTCGATTTCATCCCGGCCTTTCGCATCACGGTAATGAAAAACCCCGCGCGCTTTATTTTTTTGCGCATACACTCGCAAGTCATGGACCACCTGGCTTTCAAATAAAAATCCGAGCGACTCGGGCTCTGCCAATAATCGATCGGTATTCGCCCCGAGTAGTGCGGCTGCCAGCGAAGGATCGCACAAGTGCCGCTTCGGTGTTTGTAATACGGCAGTCCGTGAACGCAGTTTTGGTGCCCAGGCTGGTTGATCCTCGGTTAAAAACATACGCTCCGCGAAATCATGTAGCGCCGATGGCGCGGTTTCTCCGATGGGCAGTGCCGCAGCATCATTCATCCTGCGGCCAATCGCACTAAAAGTAGCAGGTTGCGCCGATAAACCAGCGATCGCCTCCAGAAACGCGCGGATCCGACGTGGATCCCGGCGCGGACCAGCAACAGAAGGAAAATCGTGCTCACACGTGTCGTCAAGATATGAGTGGTTCATCTCTACTGCGGCCTCGTGCGACATATTCAAAGCGCCCGGCCAGCCACCTCGGACAACACGCGCGATGAGTTCGGAAAAATCACGTTCCGATTCCGCGATCGCAGGTGATTCCCCGCGCAATAACGCCCCCAAAGAAACCTCCCCGGTGGAATCGCCAGTTTCCTGCAGCGTCATCGTCCGCATGCGCAAGCGACGAAACCGCCCCGCCCCAGAATGGCGCATTGGATGCTCATCGGGAGTAGCGGAACCAGTCAATAAAAATTGCCCTGCTTGCCGACGACGGTCCACCTCGTGGCGCACTTCATTCCACACTTCCGGCACTACTTGCCACTCGTCCAGCAAACGCGGAGTTTCGCCGTGCAGCGCGGTGGCGGGTTGTTCGCGCGCAAGCACTGCCCGCTTATCTGCAGAATCGAGATAAATTTGGGAAGCCGAAAACTGCGAGGCGCTTTCGGTTTTCCCGCAAGCACGTGGACCTGCGATCACTACGGCCGGCGCAGACTCCAGCGCCGTCGAAATCGACTGGTCAAGATGGCGTTTTTGATAATCATGCACACCCTCAGCCTAGCAGCCTGCGGCATTTCTCCACTCATGACTGCCGGATTTCTCCGGTAGAAGCTACCGGATTTCTCCACCTGAAGGTGCGGCATTTTTCCAGCCGGGGTGCAGTAGGCGCCGCACCCTCTACGGCAGGTCGATGCCGTCCAACGGGTCTTCTTCGCGGCCGTCTTCTGGGGCTTCTTCTACCTCGCATAAGGTGACGGTGGCACCGGTCGGGTCCGCGATCAAGCACAGGCGCCCAAACGGCGAATCCCACGGCTCACGGATAACTTCCCCACCCAACTCGGCACAACGACGCGCGGCCGCATCGGCATCGGCAACCCCCAAATACGTCTGCCAAAATCCCTTGACCTGCGGCGGGAACTGCCCTTCAGCCTTCCACAAGCCCGCGAACGGCGCACCGTCGGCCATCGCCGCGGCATAGGTCCCATTCGGATACACACCATCGGCATCGGGTTCCTCGTCGGTCAGCGTGCGGATGCCCCAGTCAAACAGCTCGTGGTAAAACTCCACCGCATCCTCAAAACCGGCATTGCAGGTCAACTCATGCCACACCGGGGTTGACGGCTCACCAGCGGCGATGAACTTATCCTCGCCCGCGGGCTGCAGCAGCCCAAACAGGCCACCGGCGGCGTCGGCAAGCACGGTCATGGTGCCTAACTCCACCTCACGCGGGTCCGCCAACACACTACCGCCGAGCTTTTCCACCTTCGCGATGTCACCGGCGATATCGGCGCTCAAGAAATACGTCACCCACGTATCCGGCGCATTCGTGCCCTCCGGCTGCGGAATCAGCCCAGCAACCGGCAAACCCTGCAGGCGTGCGATGCGGTAATCATCACCGCTGATCTCCCAACCCAACAGCTCGGAATAAAACTCGGCCGCGGCCTGCGGGTTCGAGGTGGTCAGGTCCGCCCAATACGGCATGCCAACTTCAGCAATAAACGTGGGCATTACAGGTTCCTCCACTTCTCGGGATCAAAATCGTCGTCGGCGGTGGCCTCGTCGAAGTAATCGTCGTCGGCAAGATCATCTGCCGCAGCCACCAGCACGCATTCGTCGTCAATGCAGACCACATCGCCGGGATGCAGCGCGGCGCCACGCTTGTCGACGGGCGCGCCGTTGACAGTCACCGCACCGGCGGCGATCAGCTCTTTCGCCTCCCCGCCGGTGGCGACCAGGCTGGCCAGTTTGATGAATTGGCCGAGCTTGATCGACGCACCACTGATGGGGATCGAGGGGTAATTATCCGCAGTCGTCATAGCGGCCAGGTTACCGAACCGCGGCGGTGTTCCTTACACCTGGTCGCGCGGGGTGATCTGCATGGTGTCGATATTCATGTGCGCCGGTAGTGCCGCGACCCAGCGCACGGCCTCGGCGATGTCCTCGGCGCTCAGGTTCAGCTTGTCGGCATAGACCTCGGCGGCCTTCTCGGCATCACCGCGGAAACGATTCAGCGAGAACTCCTCGGTGGCCACCCGGCCGGGATCGATCTCGGTCACCCGCAGCGTACCCGGGTGTTCCAAGCGCAGCACCCGGTTGAATGCGCGCACCCCGTGCTTGGCGGCGTTATAGCCCGCACCACCGGCATACGGGGTCCAGCCAGCGACCGAACCAATATTGACCACCAGGCCAGCGCTACCTTCCACCGCCAGCAGCGACGGCAAAAACGCCTTGGTCACGCGCACCATACCGGCGACGTTGATCTCATACATGCGGTCCCAATCTTCCAGCGAGGATTCCGCGATCGATTCCAGACCAATCGCCCCGCCGGCATTGTTCACCAGCAGGTCGATGCGCCCAACGCTGGCGGCCAGCTTGTCGACGCTGTCCTGGCTGGTCACATCCAGCTGGTGCGCGGTAGCACCGATTTGTTCTGCGAGTTTCTCCAGCCGGTCCATGCGGCGGGCGGCGATGACCACGCGCCAGCCGTCGTCGGCAAGAGCTTTCGCGGTGGCGGCGCCAATCCCCGAGGACGCGCCGGTGACCAGGGCGGTTTTCTGCTGAGTAGTCATGGCACACATGGTAGTGGACGCGCGGGGGCTGTGCGGCGGGCTACAGTGGAAGCGATGACTCTGTTTTCCTGGACACCGCATTCGTGGCGTTGGTTCCTGCTCGCACCGGCGTCCGTGGCGCTCGGTTGGGCGCTGGATGCGGTGGGGTTGCCTGCGGCGTGGATCATTGGCGCGATTGTGGTGGCTGGCACGTGGAGCTTGTCGACGGGCGAGCAGCTGAATGTGCACCCGCTGTTTTATCGGTTTGGGCGCGGGATCATCATGACGCTGGCGGCGGTGCCGTTGACGCAGATTCCGGCGGCTGACCTGCTGCATTTCCTGCTTCCCGGGTTGTTTGTGACCGCGTTTACCGTGACCGTCGGCGTGGCTGGTGGCGTGTTGTTATCGCGTGCGCAGCCGCGGCATATCAGCCCGGAAACGGGTGTGCTGTCCATGTTGCCGGGTGGCGCGTCAGTGGTATCCACGCTGGCGATCGACTTCGGGGCGAATTTCCGCTACGTCATGCTCACGCAGTATTTGCGGGTGCTGGTGTTATCGCTGACATTGCCGGTGATCGTGCATCTGTTTATGAGTGGGCAGCTGCACGAGAAGGGTTTGAGCAACGATAGCCCCTGGTGGATGCTGCTGGTTTTCGCCGCGATTGCCCTGGGCGCTGAGCCGGTAGCGCGGAAGTTACATGTGCCTGCGGCGACGGCGTTGGGGCCACTGTTGGCGACGGTGTTGGCGGCCGCGCTGCTTCCCGACGACGTCGAGGTGGCTCCGCCGGCGTATTTGGCGATTGTCGCGTTTTTGTCCATCGGCTGGGTCTGCGGTGGTTCTTTGCAGCGCGATACGCTGGCGTTTTTCGCGAAGCAGTTGCCCGCGACTTTCGCGTTCTTGGGTGCACTGATGGCGGTGTGCGCGCTGAGTGCGTGGCCGCTGACGGGGTGGCTGGATATTTCGTATTTCGAGGCCTACCTGGCCACCAGCCCTGGTGCGCTGGAGACGGTGCTGGCGTTGTCCGCGGAAGGTAGCGCGGGCGCCGAGGTGGTGGCGATCCAGATCATCCGCCTGTTGGCCGTGTTATTGCTGGCCAGCTGGTTGCCGCAGGTGTTGCATGGGGTGCGGAAACTGCGGCGGTAGGTGCGTTTTGACCGGTGGACGCAGTATGAACTGAGGCCAGACTTAACAAAAGATGATAAGCGCTGAAGTCTCGTGAAAGCTGCTATCGTTCACTCAAGACACGTAAAGTAAGGAGCGGCTAATTATCTATAAGGCGTTACTCAATGGGCTACTTGGTATAGCCATTGGCGGAATTGCGATCCTTATAGTGTGGGTCACGCTTCCCTCCCCTGAATCTCCTTGGTTCTTCTTTGCCGCTTTTCTAGCAATAACCGCTATCAGTGCTGTAGCTGAGATCATCCAAGGTTTAATAAAAAGAAAGAGAAGCAAGCCGGACTCAGACCCAACCTGAACATAACACTCAACATAACACCGGTGTTATGTTATGTGGGAGGTTAAGGTGTTATGTTCGCTCACTATACTCTTTTTTGGCAACATGCTAACCCTTTGACCAGTAGCTTTAGCTCACCCGGCGCAACATAACACTACTTAACACAGGGTGTTATGTTGAGTGGGAAGTTAAGGTGTTATGTTGCGCTAGGCTTGACGGTTTCACCATTAAAAGCACCTCTTAATTTTCGATTACACCGATGGCATTCGGAATATCACAGCAGTCCCCACTCGGTGTTATATTTAATCAACGACGAAAAACCATTGGAGGTATTTTACAAACCGGTAAAGATCGAGAGAGCCTACTTTTTAACGCCATCGATAAATTGAAAATAATAATGAACATAATTTCTTATATGGTCACGTTTTTCATCTTCGCTAACCAAATTAATTTGGAAGAAAGTCATGATTTTGCGAAAGATGGATTCCGTAGTCGCAACGTGTCGGACAGTTTTTTTAAATTCCCGCTTCACGGGTGAAGACGCCCCCACCTTATCCAGTACGGAAAGCAAAAATATCAGAATACCAAAAAGTGCGAGAAAGACGGCCATAAAACTTGGCACTTTATCCAAAGATGGTTCTCCAGAACCAGTGAATACACGAACACCAATCAAAATAGTTCCAATAATATAAAGTAAAACTACAAACACACCTAATAGCAATAAGATTGTTATAATAATTGCAATAATTGGATTTCTGATCGTAAATTTTTTACTCGAAAATTTCAATTCAAGTGCCAGGCTGTTTTTAAGATACCTTTCAAACAAGCGGTCCATTGGCGAACGATGAGACCTTCTAGAAATCATATATGGCTTATATCTATCAAACTCGCTGTTTCTAAATTTTGCTGCAATATATAGTAATACCTTTCGCTCTTCCTCTAGCTTACGCACATTGGATCGATCATTTATATGTCGGAAAAATTCATAAATTGTATAAAATAAGGTTACTGTTGCTCCTATAATTAATATTTGTTCGTCTTCACCAAAAACCCGCTCAGTAGCGCTCTCTAGCCACTCACTCACAATTTCCATGCATGGGTTATATCACAATGAAGGATCAGTAGAAACTTCCACCTGTTTCGTAGTTAATTCTTTTATTTAACCTATTTTTCGTTTTCCAATTGTAAATAATATCACTACCCCGCGATATGCTCCGCGGCCTGCGAATCCTCCGGCAGCAGGGCACTCGCCTCACCATGGGTGGTGATCACCAGCGCATCACGCGCACGCGAGGACGCCACATACAACAACGAACGCTCTTGCTGCAGCGCGGCCGCGCGGTCTTCCTCGGAAAGCCCCTGGATACGGAACCGCTGCGGCAAAATATTCTTGCCGACGCCCATCAGCAGCACGTGCGTGAACTCGAGGCCTTTCGCCCCGTGCATCGTCATCACGGACACCTGCTGGTGCGAGGCCAACTCCGCATTCCGGGTCTGCACCGCATCAATTCCATGATCGGCCAAACCGCTAACGATGCTGCTGAGCTGCCCGCGCGTCCGGCACATCACGCCGACACGCGCATCCGGGTTTTCCGCCATCCACTCGTCAATAAACAACGACGCCGCAACAAACTCGTCTGCAGCAGATTAAAAAACGAGATGTATTGCGGCAAGAGGTGGCAGAAAACCGAAGAGTTTGGCGCTGCCATTGCTGCTTATATCGAGTTTTATAACAATCATCGAATTAAAGTCAGTCTCAATGGTATGAGTATCGCGCGTTATAGCATGGCTGCGGTAGTGTGAGGTTGAAAGTGTCTAACATAACGTCCGCATCCCCTTTTAGCGTTTAACCTCCCATTCCGGGGTAACGTTTCGACAGTTAAAAAGGCCCGTACCTGCCAGTAGATACAGTGCGGGCCGAGCCGAAATTCATCGAATAATGAAGATCAGCTCCACAGATTTTATTTTACCGCGAGGCTTTGGAATCAACCATCCGGCGTTCTAGATGCCACAGCTGCCACAACCCCGCAGAACCTAGTCCAGGATCTGCTCCCGCAGAATCGACATCGGGATCGAGCCATAGCTCAACGCCTCCGCGTGGAACTGCGGCACACTCATGCCCTGCTTAACAGCAGCATCGCGCAGATCCGACCACATACGCTGGCCCAACGCGTACGACGGCGCCTGGCCTGGCCAACCCAGGTAGCGGTCCAGCTCAAACGAGAGCGTGGCCTCATCCAACGCGCAGTTATCGCGCAAGAAATTCTTGGCGTAGCACACATCCCAATGGCCCGGACCATCCGGAACCTTCTTGCCCAGGTGCATACCAATATCCAGCACCACGCGAGCCGCACGCAGACGCTGCGCATCCAGCATGCCCAGGCGGAAGCCCGGATCATCCATATAGCCCAGGTTCGCCATCAACTGCTCGGCATACAACGCCCAGCCCTCACCATGGCCGGAATTCCAACAAGCCACACGACGCCACAGGTTCAGGTTGTCCCGCTCCATCAGCGTCTGCCCCAACTGCAGGTGATGCCCCGGAACGCCTTCGTGGTACACCGTCGTCAATTCCTGCCAGGTGTGGAAGGTGGTGGTTTCCTTCGGCACCGACCACCACATGCGGCCTGGGCGCGCGAAATCATCCGACGGCGGGGTGTAGAAAATACCGCCGGTGCCAGCCGGATCAATCTTGCACTCGATGGTGCGCACCGGCTCCGGAATATCAAACTCCGTGCCATGCAACGCGGTAATCGCGGCATCGGCCTTCTCCTGCATCCACTCGACCAACGCGTCGGTGCCACGCAGCAGGTACTTCGGATCCTGATTCAGCCGACGGAAAACCTCGCGGCAATCCGTCTCGTCGTCGTAAATCTGCGCTGCGGTCTTGCTCTGCGCCTCGCTGATCTCCCGCAGCTGCTCCAGGCCCCACTGATAGGCCTCATCCAAATCGACACTATCGCCAACGAACAACCGGGAAAAACGCTCGTAGCGCTCACGGCCCACCCCATCACGGGAGCTGGACTGCGGCACCACCTCCAGCGTCAACCAATCCGCAAATTCACCAAACGCGGCTTTGGCTTCCTGCACCTCTTTACTGTGCGAATCCAGCCCCAGATCCTCCAACAGCGAACCTGGCTGCGCCAGATCCTCACACTGGTTCACCACGGCATCCACCTGGCGATACTTCGGCGCATGCCCATGCGCGCAGGCATCCTTCAGCGATTCGCGGTACCCATCCAAACTGTTGCGCACCAAGCTCAACCGGGAACGCAGATTATCCAGATCCTCGGTGGACTCATTAGGCATAAGCACCAAGGTGTCGCGGATGGTTTGGACCGGCGAGGCAATATTGTTCAGCGCCGCCTCAGTTTCACCGGCATGGTGCAGGTCCAACTCCAACAGCAGCCGATCGCGCAGCACATTCGCGGTGACATAATCGACTTCGTCGAAATCGTCGTCGTCATCCGACTCATCGGTGGCTTCGTCGAGCGCGTTGACGTCCTCGATCATCTCGCGGGTGCGGTCAGCGACAGCCTCGTAATACTCCGGGGAGAAATCCTCCAGCTTGTCGTCGTATCCCGCGATGCCCCACGCGGTGGCGTCGGTGGGGGAAAGTTCTGCTAAGTCATAGACAAAATTCTCGCAGGAAGCATCCAGCAACGACGGCGGACGCGGCTGGGTGCGGTCCTGGGTCCACTGCTGCCCGGCGCGGTTTTCGCGCACGTCTGCGGTCGGTTCGCTACTCATAGCAGGTGAGTCTAAACCTAGTAGCCTGTAAGTTTCCACCCAGGTTGGTGTTAGTCATCCCACCGTATGACCTAGCAGCTCACCCATCGATCAACCCAGCCGGGGTTTTGTGGTGTTTTCCCCTGGTCAGTAGGCGCTTGGCAGGGTGTTCATAGTATCCTGTAATGCCATGGACGCACCCGGACAAGCTACTGGCAAAGCGACTGGTAAAGCTACTGGCAACGCGGGCAACGCAGCTGAATCTTTCCCGCAACCCCAAGCATTCGGCCAACCTACCACCCCGGCTGCGAAATGCCTGTACGTAATCCGGCAGAACTCGGTGATCAGCCGCGCGGACCTGATCACCGCCACTGGTTTGTCCCAACCGACGATCACCCGGGCCATTACTACCTTGTTGGCCGAAGGCTACGTCGTCGCGCGGGAGGATCTCGCGCGCTCGCATGGCCGCGGTCGGCCCACCACGCCGGTGGAACTCGCTAAGCCGCAGTGGATGCTCGCGGGCATCGCGGTGGGCACGAAAGAGACGTTCCTGTCGGTTTTCGATATCCGTGGCCGCACGATCCGCGAGTCCACCATCGACACGCCCGTCGCACAGTTAAGTGAAAGCGACTTCATTCAGCACATCATGGCTGGGCTGCACCGCCTGGTCACGGGCTTGGAGCACACGTTGTTGTCCGTAGGCGTGACAACATCCGGTCAGGTCAGCCGCGACGGTGTGGTCAGTGCCCCGAACCTGGGTTGGGAACAGGTCGACGTCGCCGCTGCGTTGCGTTATCAGTTCTCGGTGCCGGTGTCAGTGTCGTCGGCGGTGCCAGCGATCCTGGGTTCTGAGATGCAGGCGGGTGACCTATTAGTTACGGACGACGCCAACCGCACCCTGGTGCTGTTTGCCGACGACTCCCTCGGGGCCGCATTCACCAATACCTCGGGCGTGCACCCCATCGAAACCTTGCCGACGGTCAGCGATGCCACGCTCGGGTTCGCGCAAGCCGCTCCGGAAAAATCACTGATTACCAGCTCCATCTTGGCGCGCATCACGGAGAAATTCCCGGAGTTAGATCCTGCACCGACCACCCTGGCGCAGGCCGTCGCAATGGCGGCGGACGACGAAGGTGTGCGGGATATCCTGGATGCCCGCGCTAGTGCTTTGGCGCGGCTGACGGTAAATTTGGTGGAAGAGTACAGAATTTCCACGGTGGTGGTGGCTGGTTCGGCTTTTGTGGATGATTCACGTGCGCCGAAGCTCTTTGCCGCCACCGTGCGCGCGATCATGACCACCGCCAAAGCCCCGAAGATGCGCATGATCCCCACCCACGAAGAGGTGGTGCGTTCGATTACGCGGGCGGCCGCGCTGGACCAGATGCTGCGCGAGCCGCTGGATCTGGTGCCGGAGGACAACGCGAACTAACACAGCCGTCAGGCTAATTAGCTGTAGCGGACTTCCTCGAGTGAGAGCCCAGCGCCCTCACCGTTGATTTCCTTGTGCGCCGCGGCGGTCTCGACATATTTCGCGGCGTGCGGGATAAACGCCTGGGATTCGTCGTCGGCAAGCTCCCGGCGCACCTTCGCGGGAACCCCGGCGGCCAGGACTTTGTCACCGATCTCGGCACCTTCCAGCACCACCGCACCAGCGGCGATGAGCGAACCGGCACCGATCACGGACCGCGACAACAGCGCGGATTTCATGCCGATCAGCGTGCCGTTACCCACGCGCGAGCCGTGCACCAGCGCCATGTGACCAATGGTGACGTCGTCGCCAAGCACGCAATCAGCGTCGGCGTCGACATGCAGCACCGAGTTGTCCTGGATATTAGTGCGCGCCCCGACCTTGATGCGGTTGACATCCGCGCGCAACACACACCCGTAAAACACGGACGCATCCGGGCCGATCTCCACATCACCGATCAGGGTGGCATTCGGCGCGATGAACGCAGACTCATGCACGCGCGGAGTTTTGCCGTTAAAAGGAAGAATAAGTGCCATGCCACCATGCTAGTGGGGCTGGGCTTGCCGACGCCGGGTCGCCGCACACCTGCCAACGGCCTCCCGCTTGCCGACGGCATGTTTAACGTGAAACATTATCCACGAGCTCGCAGAACTGCCCCACCCCCAGATACACCCGCGCGCGCATCCCGAGACCCGAGGCAGCCGCCAGGTGACCCTCGTTGGAGCTGATAAACATGGTTTCGCGGGCATTGGCGCCCATCGCATCGACGGCGACTTCCAGCATGCGTTCGTCGGGAAGCGCCACCCCGATATCGCCAGAAAGCACCAGTGCATGCAGCTCTTCCAGCTGCGGGTACTGGCGACGCAGGTTCTGCGACTGGCTCAAAGAACAATTTGCGGTACCACCGACGGAAATGCCGGCGTCCAGCAGGCTATCGATGCAGCCCCACACTTCCGCGTCCAGCTGGCTGCGCGGGTGGGTATCAGCGGCGATAGCCTCTGCAATATCGCAGTCCTCCAAGCCCACGCGGGCGATCATCTGCTGCCAAAACCGCTGGTCGCCAAGGTCGCCGCTGAAATATGCGGAGCGGAGCTCGCTGAAAACCTGCCAGAATTTTTGTGCCTGCGGGGCGGCTGGATCGTAAATACCGGCAGCGCGCAGCAACGCCTGGTCGCGGGGCTCACGCGGAGTGCGCACCAGCGTGCCTGGCAAATCCACCAGCAGTTTCATCTGTGCCATGCCCGCCCAGTATAGAGCGTTTAGAACATACTCTGCTGGGCGCACAGCATGAATAAACGCTCAATAGGTGGTCGCGGTAGCGTCTGACGCAAGCAGGATGATTGTATCTAGAAACGGACTCCGAAATTGTTTAAGAAATCACGGATTCGCGCACTCACCTGATCGATCCCCAGCAAATGGCCAAACTGGCTGAAGATGACTCCAAATACCGAGAGGGCTATTCCAACTGCCGCCAAGCCACCCAGCTTTGAAGTGCTAGATGATCCTAGGTTCGATGGCGCACTTGGTTCCGTCGGCTGCGTCTCATGGGTTGGCTCTGTTGGCTCCACTGGCTGCGTTTCATCGGTTGGGCCGACAGACTCTTTTTCCTCGGTGGATTCTGTTGGCTCAGCAGGTGAAGATGGCTCGGTCGTCTCGGTCTTATCCGAGGCCGATTCCGGCTCTTTTTCGACACTCAGCGTGACAGGGGTACTCTCCGCCTCACCGTGTTCATTGTGCACATGAGCCCTAATTTGCGCGGCGCTATCGTCTGCAGTTGCCACGAACTCATATTTCGCCTCGGTTGCACCGTCGATAGGCTCCCAAGCTGCAGAATCTGACTGCCGACGCTGCCACTGGATACTTGGTGCTGGATCTCCGGTGACCACGACGTGCAAGGAAATCTTTTCACCTGCCTTCACGGTAGTTTCTCCCTGCACAGGGCTAGCTTCCGGCGCGAACCCTGGAGCTGGGCGTGACTCGTCATTAGCGCGTGCACGAATCTTCCCATCTTGAATTCCAACGACCACGCTACGCAGGTCCTCATCAAAGTGTTGTGGGTCAGAAACGTAGTTTCCGTCCACTTCCAACTTCTTCAACGGGGCCCACCGGTTGTTCATAAGTGGTTCTAGCGGCGTGAAATCCTTGACGTAGTTATCGCGAAGGTTAATCGTTTGAATGCCGCGGATATTCAACGGAGCCACATCCTCGATGAAGTTGTTGCTCAGATCAACCTCTTTAAGGTATCGGTGCTGCTTGAGTGGAGCGACTTCACGGATGCGGTTATTCGCGGCGTAAAGTTTTTGCAATTCTTCATTTTCCAGCGGTAAGCCTTCCAAGGAAGTAACCCGGTTGTTGTTGACCTTCAGCGTAGACAACTCGGTCAACCCAAACAGCGGTGCCAACGAGGTGATTTGGTTGCCTTCCACATCGAGACGTTGCAGGTTCGGTTGGTAACCAATATCTGCGAGAGACCGCAGTTTCGAGTTCGTGATCGTCAGTTCTTTGATCGACTCCAGGTTCTTCAGCGGGGCAATATCGGAGATATTGCTATCGTCCAAAGTCATCCGCTCAAGTTTTGATGCGAACTCCAGCCCTTGCAGGGAATTCACCTTACCGTTGCCCTTAATCCCCTCTCCTACGCAACTGAAGCTATACAGCCGAGCCATATCCTTGCGCGTAATATCATTCCCATCCGGAATGTCGAGTTCGAAGCGGATACACTCAGCCAGGCGCGGGTCTAGCTCAACAGGGATTGCCTCGATGGAAGGGTCATCCACATGATAGTTCGGCGGACGCAAAGTCTCATATTGCTTTGGGAACAATTGCCACAGAACCGGTGCCGCTACCTTTTTATCCTGCGTGCTTGGCGTCATGCCCGCAATCTGGAAAGTCGCCACAAAGGGCTCGGCGGATTCCCCCGAATAAAATCCGACCAAGTCACGAGCAAATTCGGTGATGATCGGCTTATGCGAATAGACAAGCAGATAGCCGTCCCGGATTTCTGCCTGCAGATCCGGCATCGTCAACAAGACGTCGTCACGCTCAACGGCCTTTCCAGGATTAGCCATGGTTCCCGCGGTTTTTCCATGAACCTTGAGTTGCTTGTTAGCGAGATCCAACACTGGGTTCGCGAGAGAAACATCGAGAATTCCGCCATACTTGTTCCAGGAAACGGAACCGTCAAACTGCAATTCGGTGAGGTTCGCTAAATCGACCTCCTGCTTGCCTTTAGCTGGCCAGAACAGTGACCGGTTATGTTGATCAAGTTCAACACCACCAGCACGTGTTTCGTTTTCCTCACCGACATACTGACGGAAGCTACGGCGCCAATCGAAATTCGCTGTACCCGTTTCCAAGGTCACCGAAGTTTCAGCATCCTTTGGAAGATTTGCCGCGGCAATACCCTTGCCACTAGTTAGCGTCGAAGGCGCTTGGTTAGCTTGCTGGTCTTGTGCATTATTCTGGTGCTGTACAGTGGCCGGTTGAGCTACGGCATTGACACCGGCAGTGCTGATCAGCCCGACACAAAGCATTAGACCCAGGCTGCGTTTACTGAATTTATTCATTTTTCTCTCTTCTTTTCAATTATTATTTTCAGAGCAAACCGATTAGCCATTAGGCCTACTCAAGGCATTAACGGCAGGCAAAACCACCCGAAGGCCTCGCCCCCGTAGAGCTTTCGGCAAATAGTTCTGCAGTGAGATGTGCGTCATTTACGGGGCCGCAATTAACGTTTCAGGAAATCTAAAACTCCCGCTTTTTCCAGAATTGTGGTGATTATTGCACCCAAACTTCCCAGGGTGAATACCCCGAGCAGCACGTTCCAAACAGTAAAAAACGAAGAACCTGGAAGGTTTTCACCCTTGCCAGCAGCAGTATCGTTCATGTCCTTACTGTTTTCCGCTGCATTTTGCGCAAGCATAACAGTAGATGCCTCAGAGGAGATCGCAACAGCCTCACCGTTGGTGTCAGCACTTGCGACGTGGCTCGATCCTAGAGCCAAACTAGCTGCTACGACCGCAGCAGCGATGGTTTTCTTCATTTCATTCTCACTTCAATTGCTTAGAAACGGCTGGGTTGGCCGCCAACACGCACGAATAACCTTAGCATTAGTTAATTTAGCTTAGCAACACTTTAAATTCATAATTTTGACTGTCAACGATCCAGCAAACTGATCAAAGCCGCACTACCCTCGCTTACCTGCTGGCGGGCAGGATGCACTGTGACCAACCCATCAGACGTCGAAACGCTGATAGGCCAGCCATAAACCTCAGAGAGTGTTTCGGAGGTGTAAACCTGCTGCACAGACCCCTGTGCCGCCACGGAACCATTGGCTAAGCAGACGATGTGATCGCAATATGCCGCAGCAGCATTGAGGTCATGCAACACCATCAAGACTGCCTTGCCCGCTACTTGCGCTAACACACGAACCAGCCCCAGCACCCGTTCTTGATGTTTAATGTCTAGTGCCGCGGTCGGTTCATCCAGCATGATTACCACAGTGTCCTGGGCCAACACGCGTGCCAATGCAACTCGCGCTCGTTCACCACCAGAAAGAGTTACGATGTCGCGGCCAGCCAAGTGATGGGTTTCAGTCGCATCCAAAGCCGCATCGATTATTTTTTCGTCATCAATCGAACGTTCGCTGTCTTTCCAGGGCCGCCGTCCCATGGCCACCACATCACGTACTAAAAATTCAAAGGAAA
Organism: Corynebacterium sp. LaCa_70; assembly: GCF_058182015.1. Taxonomy (NCBI): domain Bacteria; kingdom Bacillati; phylum Actinomycetota; class Actinomycetes; order Mycobacteriales; family Corynebacteriaceae; genus Corynebacterium; species Corynebacterium sp. LaCa_70. Next base: position 76,982 of record NZ_CP190914.1, on the reverse strand, counting down.
CCGAAACATCCTGCAGCATCACTGCACGCTGTCGTGCCAGTTCAGCCGGTTTAGAATTCTCTGGGTCATAGCCACAAATCCGTATGGTGCCGGATGTTAATTCAACATCCCCACAAATAGCGGCCAACAGACTGGATTTACCCGCACCATTTGGGCCAATAAGACCAGTTACTTTACCGGCTTCAGCTGCAAAAGAAACTCCGTCGAGGATGCGCTTCTGCCCGATATCCAGTACCAGGTCATTCACTTTGATCACGGGCTCGCCGGAAAATTCCGCGTCGTGACCGGGCGTTATTTGAGAATTCATCGGTGCAACCCCTTCCGCAACATGCGACGCAACAGGACAAAGAAAGTCGGTCCCCCGACTAGTGCAGTGAATATTCCAATTGGAAGATCAGCAAACGGGATCATAGTACGAGCCGCTAAATCTGCTACCCCAATCAGCACTGCTCCAGCTAAGGCAGACATTGGCAACAATACTTTGTTTTCTGGGCCAACCAATGCGCGCAATAAATGCGGAACAATCAATCCCACGAATCCAATTAGTCCAGCAAAGGCTACTGCCCCAGCTGTCAGCACCGCAGAACCTGTAATAGCGATGACCCGTAATGCCTTGACATTGATTCCAGTATGTCCGGCTGCGCGTTCGCCGAGTGCAAGAATGTCCAGCTGCGAGCCTAACCGTAATGCGATGACAATGCCCAGCAGCACGATCGGCAAAACTACCCACACGTGTTTCCACTGCGAGCCATTGAGCGAACCCATTTGCCAGAAAATAATTTGCTCACGGTTGCTGGTTGGAGCGAGGTAGACCAAGAACGAGATGATGGCACCGCACACAGCATTCACCGCGATACCGGTGAGCACCAGGTTAATTACGGCTACACGCCCGCGATTACGTGCCATTTGATAAATGATCAACGTGACCAGCACGGCACTCAAGAACGCAGCCGCAGGCACGGTGAACGTCCCGAGAATGCTGATATTAAAAACAATCACCAAGGCTGCACCGACACCAGCACCGCTCGTCACACCAATGATAGAAGGCTCCGCCAACGGATTAGCGAATACGGCTTGCATCAACGTACCAGCCACTCCAAGTGCAGCACCGACTAAAAAGCCAAGCAAAATTCGCGGAAGCCGGATTTCCCAGACCACCGATGCCGAAAGACCATCATAATTTGGGTCGCGGAAGAGGATCGCCCAAAAATCGGATAGTGGCACATAATACTGGCCGAGGATGATCGAAACCGCCGCCGTCCCCAGTAATAACGCCACTAAAACAATGCTGAGGGTGATACGTAGCTTGGTGCGTTGACGGAAAATCCCGGCCGCATGTTGCTTATTCTGATTCGGACTGGGAGCCGTCAATGCTGTTTTCTGGGTCATATGTTGCCTGCGCGAGTTTGAGAAGGGTTTGTCCTGCCAGCGGGCCGAATGCCAACGATTGACCGTCGGGAAGCGTCACAATACGGCGGTTTTGCCCCGCGATTGTTTGTGCTACCCCGGGACGTTCTAATAAGCCGTCGATTCCGCCGGTGGATTCCAAGCCTTTATTCATCATGATGATGACTTCGGGGTTAATCTGCGCCAGGGATTCTGCGTTGGCGGGAGCGGCATAGCTCAAATTGTGCTCGGTGGCCATGTCAACACCACCGATGCCCTCAATCAAATCTTTGGCACCAGTTCCTTCACCTAAGATGAAAAAGACTCCACCGTTTCCACGCGCATAGAGGAATGCCATACGCAACGGTTGCTCGGGAACAAGTTCTTCGATAGCCGCACGGTCTTTTTCCAATTCTTCAGTCGATCGCTGAGCAAGCTTGTCGCCTTCCTCTGGCAATCCCACTACCTGCGCAACAGTTTTAATGTCTTCATCAACAGAATCGATAGTGCGCGTAGGTTCCATAACAACTGTTGTTACCCCAGCGGCTCGAATTTGATCAATGGCGTCGTTGGGGCCAATGGAATGATCCACCATCACCAAAGTTGGCTGTAGATCTAGCACAGCCTCGACGTTGATGTTGTGTCCGCCCTGAGTAACCACGGGGAGATCCGACAAGATGTCTTCTGTAGAAGATACGGTGCGGCCGACGATGTTATCCGCTAATCCGAGACCGGTAAGCGTTTTTGTGTATGTGCCATAAAGATCTAGTGCCAAAATGCGTGAGACATCATCCACCACTACGTCGTGCCCATCAGCATCGGTGAGTTCCACCGGCAACATCGGAGAGACGTTATTGCTTACCGGTTCGACATCCGCAAAGCCGTCCACCCGTGATACTCCGGTAAATGAACGAGGATCCGCTAGAGAACTCGCTTCAGGCAGCTGTTCGCGCAATTGCGCGTCGGCAGATTCGTATCCACCCTGCACCCCACACGCGGCGACAGGAAATATGCAAAGCAACGCAACAAGCGCACTAAGCAGGCGTTTCATTTTAATCACACTTTCTGCAACTTTTAGTCGCATGGTCGAGCGGCTATTAATAAACCGCTCCCTCACGAGGCAAAGGAATTTCTGGGGTTCGGGGTCGGTGCTCAGAAATTACGATGGGTTAGACATCACCAGGCGTCCCATGGACCCGCCGGCAATAACCAAACCAGCGATGAAGATCAGCAGATAAGCCATCGGATCGCCATTCAGCAAGCTGGATTCACCTGCTGCCTGGGACTTCACTTTGAACTTGCCTGAGCCATCTTCATAGCCTTGCGACGAGCTTTCTCCGCTAGCATCGCTTCCCAAGGCTGAGCCCATTCCACCTGCCCCGCCTGCAAGTTTTTCTGCAGCGGCATTGCGTGCTTTTTGGGCATTCTGGCCAGAGTTTCCACCGTTCGTACCGCCTGAAGCATTGCTGCCTCCAACTGCGTTACAGTCGCCAGTACCTCCCAGCTGAGCACTAAAGCTCAGTGGCGCCAATTCCAAACCAACCTCATAGAAATCCGCAAACGCTTTTGCACCAGTGGCTGTCAAAAATACTCGTGCTTCACCGTTTACTGCCGAATCATTCACATCCAAAGAAGTGAAGGTTAAATCGCCGAGTGCAACGCGACCATAATCGGTTTTGTTACCTTCCATATCAGAGGACCGGACGTTAGCGATGAGCTTGCCCGAATTACCATTGAAGCTAATCTCTAGGTTTGAGATATTGAGATCCAGAATGCCCTTGTGGCCAGTAAACTGCATCGCACCGCCATAGTTTATGGAACCGCGCCCAGCGCCCGTGTCCACATTTCCGGAGTTACCGCTAAATTGGTAGCGCTGATTTTGGTATCCCACACCATCAAGGTCCCAACGCCCTTTCGCGATAGAACCAGTGATATAGGACTGGAATGATTCTTTCAGACCCCAGGCAGCGGAAGCTGAAGTAACTGACTTCGCATCGACGCACTGTTCACCAGCGCCTGCTCCGCCTTCAGCCAAATTGGCACCGCCAGTGGCTCCAGCCCCGCCGCCAGCTACACCGCTACGGGACGTTCCACCCGCACCACCAGCAGCACCTGCTCCACCGGATGCGCCGCCAGAAGCTCCGCCGCGGCCAGCAGCTCCGCCTGCACCGTTACCACCAGAGTTAGCGCCTGCTCCACCGGAAGCAGCTCCTCCAGCACCGCCAGTGGATCCACCATTGCCAGAAGTGGAGTTACCGCCTTTCGACGCACTCTTTCCGTAATTACGGAAAGACTCTAATTCGTCGAGAAATGCCTGGCTGTTACCCATGAACGTCGTAACACCGTTCAACGTATCATTGGTCTCTTTGAGTACATCTACGGCTTTCTTATTAAAGCCAGTAAAAGTGCCAGTGATCGTCGTCAAGGTGCGCTTGTTGCCGCCAGATTTGTCGTTGCTGCCAGAACTTGAAGAACAGCTTCCATCAGTCTTGACGACGCCACGGGTAGGATCCAGCTGAGTACCTGCTTTATATGCCAAGAATAGGTCGGCTCCACCCGGCGTAATAGTGGTAGAACCGGAGAGGTCGACCGAACCCGCTTGTGGGTCTACGGGGTTATTGAGAGCAATAGTCGCAATTGGCACATTGTCACCGGTTATTTGCGCACCGCGTTTCGAGGTGTCAACCATGTCCGACTCGTAAGAAACGTAGTCCACGATGATCTCAGCAGTGTTTCCTTGAGCACGAACTTTCCAGTCGGACATTGTCATATCTAACAAGTCGTCGCCACCGTAGTTGTGGCCATTAAACCGAAGCGTGCCGTCAAAAGGAATTGTTACCGAGTCGCCATCCACGACAGCTTTTTGTGGTGTGAAAACAAAGGCACCATCTACTCCAGTTTCCGGCCCGTCGAAGCCAATACCATCGGCTCCCCAGCCACCATGAGCAGCACCTTCTTTAATGTATTGGCGATAACTGTGCTTTACCCCCCAGTAAAAACCGCATTGGCCCTGTGCATGAGCTGTGGGCGGATTCCATAGGATGATTGCAAATGCTGTTAATAGCATCAATGCTCCGGTGCTTATCACCACTGTTAGTTTCCGCGCTACAGTTTCCACCCTTGCTCGCTCCTTATACTGCTCGAATTGATGTTGACGAGCAACTTCATACTAAATTAGGCTTACTTTAATCAATAAAGGCTAGCGTAGCAATATGAAGCGAGGGAATCATGACTACCACCGAAGATTTCAGCCGTCTATATCCAGATATTGACCCCAACACAGGATTTCCGCTATCTGTGATGGAAAGGACGGCGTTAAGTCTTTCCACAGGAATTATTGCGTTTGGCGTCGTAACAGCGGAGATAATCGTCGCAGCCGTTGGCCTAGTACTCATCGTCGTGACTGCTCTTATCGTCGCACAAAAGACTGCACGACGTGTGCGCAATGAGGCTCGGACCCGGTTTCCAGGAGTGGATTGGGTAGAATTCCGCAAAGCACGTGATCTTAACTTGGGGCTTTACATCCCCATGACTTGGGCAGTGATCATCGCCGTGTCCTTAGCTGGTTTTTGGTGGATCCCGGCGAACTATGCCGTTGTTGGGGGGATCATCATCGGAATTTTTTCTGCGGCATTGCTCTGGTTCATGCCTGGACTCAGCCCGCTGTGGGGGAATTCTAAACGTGCAGATGATGATAATGCGCGACACCAGAAGTCTTCTTTTTTCCGCAAAAACAAGAAGGTAACAGCTCTGCAGGATGCTGGACAACCAGCTGTTAATCACCACACAGAACAATTTCCAGCCGTCAACTAACACGACGAATCATTATTGCTCAGTCGTGTGCGTGGCAGCTGTCGTCTGCACGACAAGTAGATTCAGCTATCCGGGATCCGCGACCGACATTCTCTTTCGGCAACATCTTGGCGGGCGATAATTTTATTTGTCGCCTGCTGAAAACACCATCGCTGCAGTAATTGACCTAGCAAGCGATGGTGTTAACTTTTGCCGTAGGCCAAAGCCAAACGACAATGCTATTTAATCCATGGCAATGGCGGAAATACCTGGCGCAGCTGAGGATATACGTTTAAAACCAGGTTAAAGACTGTCGCTATTGCGGCAATAATGGCACCAATAGAAGTGGTGGCTCCAAAAAGGATGGTCCACCAAGGAATCTTCGTCGTGTTTTCGTTCCCGCTTTCAGCCCCTGCCCCATCGTCAGGTTGTTTTTCGTTTTCCAAATCAGTTCCAGCGGCTGGAGCCGTCGTCTCGTCTGTTCCTTCTCCTACAACGCCATCTTCTTGCTGAGCGCCAACCGTCAAAGTAGCAGCATTTGTGTAGTTGTCACCTGATGGATTTATGGCTTTGGCGCGAATGCGCAGACCATCAATCTCCGGGGTTGCAGAAAGGAAATCCAAGGTAGAAACATTTTGTTCGGTACTGATAATGACATCATCGTCAGCGTTAATATCCAGCCAAACGCCATTGTGCTGCAGCTGCCAAATTACTGTCTCAATCGCTGGCGCATTCGCAAATTCGGCACGGAAACTGGCTTTCTGTCCAGCCTCTACCTTTACAGGACTAGGATGCTCGCTGATCTGAGGCGCCCCGGATACCGAAATGGTTGCAGGTTGTGACGCGATATCCCCTTGCTCTGTCCTCTCGACGGCACGAATGCGCGCACCATCATCTGCAACGGTCACACCTAAGTCGACCTCATCCCCCTCGTGACCAGAAATGTCTGTGAATGAGTCCTCACCAGCACGTTGAATCTGCCAAACTCGAGAGGTTTCTAAGTCGGTGGCGGTAGCGGTGGCACTAAGTGATGCAGTTCCATTGGACTCTCGCCCTAAGTTAACACTGACATCTGCCGGGTGGGTCTGAAAACTTGGTGTAACACCTGCGAGCTCAAACTTCCGTAGCGATGGCTTATTAGTCCCGGGTTCTACCCCTTGGAAAACCACAGATCCATCAGCAAGCAATGACAAAGGGAAAGGTGCCAACGGTGTGAAGTTTTGATGAGCAGTATCCGGGAAACGATACTGGTGGATCAACTTCTCATTGCGTAATACACTCAGTGCCTTATCCCGGCCCAAAAGATACTGGAAGTTACGTTCAGAATCTTCCACGGCACCAAATACCGCAGTGTTTTGCCAATCTGGCAACGTAAAAGCAGGACCTGCTTCTGCCTCTTCATCTTCTTCAGTGACTACCTGTAAATCTCCGTAAAATAGCTCACCAGTAGACAACAGAATTTTATTACTTGTAAGTGGCATCGCCAAGGAGTAGCTCGTTCCGGTTGGAGCTTGATTTACCGGTACCGTGTTATCAATCGCTTTCGGCCAGACTTTCTTACCAAATCGTTCGAGCAGAAACGCAGGCATACCCTTGCGAGAATTATTGTTCGCAGTAATATAAGTGCCGCCAAATGCCGCTATATACGTGCCATCCGGCATTGGGATTAAGTTTTGATCTGGTACTTCCTCAAAACCGAACATGCTAGGGCTGATCGTGAAGTCCGACGTTTCTCCTAGGTTGCGGCCGCGTAATTCCATTTGTTCTTCCGAAATTGAGCCATCCACCGCGGAGACAAACACAAAATCGACGCGACGTGGACTGTTAGTCGCGGTATCAAATGCAAGCACCACTTCTTGTTGGTAAGAATCCCACACCATGGAACCAATCCGACGCCGATCCGGATTGTCCGGAATCTCGGCAGCAGTTGCAATCTCAAAGCTCTGCGATTCCGGGCGGAATTGTGCCTTCTTGATGGTCACATTGCGGATTTCTGTGCGATCTTCGCCGATAGAAAAGTCAGTGAAATAAAACGCTTTATTCTCGCCATCATAAGCAAAACGCGCAGAGGATTGGTGATCAATGGGTAATCGGACGGAAGCAACTTCATTCAATTCAGAATCGAGTCGACGCAACATTACCGCAGGATTTTGCGATGAAATATTGTCCATTTCCGCAACCATCAGAGCATTTTTATCTGCATCACTGTAGACCGCAAAGGGTTGATCCGATGTCGAGCCACTGGCCCAAGATGTACCTGGGCGTAATAGTGGAATTCCCGCAGCGAGCTCAGGCCGTGAAGTATTGGGCTTACCACCAGGACCTTGATAGTTAATCGTTACCGGGTCGATTGGGGTTCCAATTTTGTACAACGAAACGAGGTCAGATTGCACCGCGGGGATGCGATCCCAAGTAGTGGTTCCGTCCACCTGTTGTGGATTCGTATCGGCGATATTTAGACTGGCGTAGGTTCCGCTAGCCTCCTCTCGTTCACCATCAGAGCGTTTATTGCCAGAATAGCTCAGCTCGATGCTTTGCTTTTCCGGTGAAATGACAATACTCACGTCCTTAAACGTAGAGTCCAGCAAGGTGCTCGCATCTTCTTGCTCGTATTTCCGGAAGCGGACCTCACCCGAAGTGTGCAATCGCAACGAATTTGTTTTCGGATCAAACGTGCCACTAGTGATTGGCCAAGAAAATTCACCAGACGGCAAGACCTCCACACCACCACTGGTAGTTATGTGATCTGTGCCGACATATTCTCGCCAGCTTTTGAGGATTCCCCAAGTAATCGAACCCCCAGATACGTCTATTAGATTTTCGGCAGGTTTGTTTTCATTAATATTTTGAGTCTCTTGCGCTATTGCATTAGGGGCTACAGCACTCGAGGCAATCGTGACAGCAAACAAGCTCAATAAAGCACAGCTGATCAGCATGATGGTACTACTGGCGTCACGTAACCAACGATAAGCTTTGAACACTATTGTTATCTCACTTTTGGAATAGTAAGTTCACATGGAAAAAGCCCGCTAGAACTAAATAAGCGGGCTTGAGGTTTCGACCACAATGGCCGAATTATTCATTCTCAGGAATCGATTGAGAATTATTCCTTAGAACGGGAATTTAATCCCCAGCTGCTTGAACACATCAGCGTGTTGCAGTAGCCCCAGGATGGCAGCGCCGATTCCACCGATTACAGCGAGCGAAGGAATGATCTTCGTAAAAAGGTCGCTGTTGAGGTCAACATTGGAGCTAGAGCTGGAAAGATTAGGTTTTGGATTCTCCTTGGAAGGATCAGCTGGCTTTGGCTGTTCTTTCGACGGTACAGACGGCTTCGATTCTTCCTTGGAAGGGGCGGCTGGCTTTGACTGCTCCTTCGACGGGGCAGCTGGCTGTGACTCTTCCTTGGAAGGCTCGGCTGGCTGTGAGGCTGGTTTATCCTCAAAATTCACCACGAAATCAACCGGCGCCGCTTCGTTTCCTGCTGCATACTTCGGAGAGAACTTACCAAAAACGTCAGTAGAGCCCTTACCGTGGATGGTCTTAACATCCTGGAGATTAATATTTTCAGCGGTGGTTAGCGGGCCAGAAAGAGTGAAGGTTGCCAGGACGGCGTCATCAAACTTTTCGTCAAGAGGACCTTGCGCCTCTTTATTAGGGTTCAACCCCTTAACGTGCATGTCAGCTAGAATCTGGCCTGCAGTTCCCTGGGTCTTAATTGTGACATCATTCATCGTCACATCAAGACCCGGCGGGTTGAAACTCTTATGACCGACCATTTGTGCAGTGCCGTCAAATTTCAACGTTGCTTGATCATTTGCAATTGTAGATTCGCCAGCATTTAGAAGGAACTGCAACTCCTCGTTATTCTCAGGTCCAATTAGTTTCGCACCTTCGCTAGTCTTAACTTCTCCTTGCGCAAAACCATGAAGGAGATACGACATCCAGCTATCCCTGATTCCCCAGGTCATTGAGCCATCTTTAATGCTCTTTTCTGCAGCAAACGCCTGAGGGGCAGCAATCCCCGTACCCGCAACCGCAAAAACGGTTAGCGCTGCTAATGTTTGAACCTTCACGATCCAACTTCCTCCCTTAAAACTGTAGCATAACCTTCTGTTATACACCTTAGGCTAACTTGATAATAGATAGTCAAGTTAAATTTAGCAATACCTTAAACAATGGTTGTTGAGACGCTTAGATGAACTTCACATTTTGCTGATAATCCTGCTGAAGCAGTGCAGTTTCTCTGGCTTATCTTTTAGTGGAGCGCGCAGGCCGGGGCTCTCAAACCTCATCAACTATGTCCAACCCTGGAGCTGTGCGAACCGTCTAACGCAATTGTGTGCATTATCGACAGAATCCACCCGACAAAAGCCTAGGTAGGCGTAGGAGTATCGCCTTCACAAATCGCACGGCCTGCAGCATCTCCAAGGTTATTTAGCCGAGTCAGTTAGGTAATATCGGCATTCGTCTCCAACGAAGGCCTCTGCGGCTAGGGCTTGTGCGCTGTCTAGCCGGGAGATCTTATTAGGATGACAATCCGTTACCCAGCTTGAAGAGCCAATTGAACAACTGGCTAAACAACTGGCCAAGCTTCTCAAATCCGCTCGAGAAGAAGCCAGTGATGCGCTCCCAGATGCTTGGCAACTTCTTGGAATCCTTGTCCTTCTTGTCGCCCTGCTCTTTGTTGTCATCAGCAGATGGCTTCTGCTCATCGACGGACTCTTGCTCGGTTGGCTCGGTTTGTTCGGTCGATGGCTTAGACTCTTCACCGGCTGGTTTCTCAGGCTTCGCTTCGCCGGCTGGTTTCTCAGCCTCGCCGTTACCTGCTGGGTCTGCTGGCTCTACTGGGCTCTCCGGCTCTACCTGCTGGGTGTGGTCGCCGACGTCTGGGTTGTTCGGATCCAAACGCAGGATGACAGCGTGCTCAAGGTACGTCTCATTGTCCGTCTCGATGGAATAGGCCAGCAGCTTATTCTTCCATTGCAGAAGGTTCGTGTGCTCTTTCTTCGACGTATCCTTTTGATTCGGCAAGCTAATGCTATCGGTAATTTCTTTGTCCACTGGGTTCACCCAACTCAACATAGAATTCGACTCATTTGCCACCAATGCCTGGCCATTAACAAATGTAACTTCAGATACCGACTTCAAATCACCAATCGGACCACGCACCGACTGTGGCTTCAGTGCACCCTCTTCATAACGGAAGAACTGCATACCGGGATTGCCATGGTCGTGGCTGTAAAACGCTACGTTCGAGCCATCAGTAGCCATCTTTGTAGCGTAGGTAGCGCCATCTGCCTTGGTTCCCAAGTGGGTGCCACCCTCAGCGAGCTTGGCTGTACCATCCGGTTGAATCAACACAGGAGGCACGCGGTAGCTGCCATTATTTTCCAGGGATACCGCAGACGCAGGTAGATACAAGATATTTCCATCTGGCATGACGTTCATACTCGTTGGCAAACCGACGATTCCAGTTTCACCATAGAAATCTTTGTTGAACCCTTTGCCATACAAGAAGATTTCTTCATCGTGGGCTTTTACTACTTCTTGCGGTGCGGTTAACGGCGCAACGGTTTTCTCACCAGATGCGGTAACCCAAGTTAACGTGGAGTCGGTGTCATTGGTACCGCGTGCGATTATTCCCACACGATCCTTGGCAGCGTCATAAGCGATACCAGCAGGTTCAATTCCAATACCTTCTGCAATGATCTGCGGCTCGGACCAGCCTTCTGGAGTCGCCGTTGCAGCCTTCAAAGTCTGGCTCTCGACCCAATAAATGCGGTTTTCCGCACCTTTTGTGAACAAAAGTGCTTGGTTATGCGCCAGTGGAGTTTCCAGAGGTGTACTAATTGCTTGCATGGTCGCAGGATCAATAAGTTCTACCGCTGCTTTAGATTCGGCTCCCACACGGGTAGCCAGCGCGACGTAATCCTTCAGCCCGAGCATGGTGTCGGCGTCAACTTCTTGGCTAGACCGGAAGCTCCCACCGATGGTCAGTGGCGCCGAGTCATTGCCCGGACGTGCGCCTGCACCATCATATTCAAAGCTCAGAGGAGCCAGCGGGCCACCCAAATCATAGAAGTTCGAGAAGGTTCGCACGCCATCTTCAGTCAGCGAGGTGTTGATACCACTCCAGGAAACCTTGCCGTCATTCTCTTCAAACTTTGCAGTCTTGGTCCAGGCCTGAGCGATCTTGGCATCGTCTTTTTGGAAAATTTCCCCGCTTGGGTACTGCTTGGAACGCACGTCCGCTTCCACGTAGGAGCCTTCTGGGCTCAACACGATCGTGGGATCTTTGATGGTCAGCTCCAGCGCACAGTTTCCGCGCTTAGCTTCGCGACCCTCGCAGTACTTGAAATACTCGATGCTGCCTTCAAATTCCGCCCGGGTGATCTTTGTCGCGTCCTCGAAGCTCGCATTTTTCAAGTTGAACTTGTAGTACTGCTCAACGGTGTCGCTTTGCGACGATGGCGTCGTGGTGCCGTTGGAGTAGATCTTGGTGGCACCACCAGTGACATTGGTTGCACCCAAGGAATAGCGCAGGAAGGAGTCGCGCAATGCCCAGTTTAAGCTGCCTTTTCCACTCTCGGCAGCGACACCTTGAGCTTGTTCGGCACCAACGGGCGCTAGTTCCGTTTGCGCTGCAGCGATTGGCGAAAACGCAGGGACCAAGCTGAACAGCCCCAACGCGATACCCACCGAGCTGATTCGGCGGGATTTTTTAGCTGCCACAATCATCTCCTCGAAATACAATAGTGCGAACTTACATAACCGAAGAAAGGTTAACCTATAGCTGTAAATTAAGTAAGGATTAACTATAAAGAATACCCCCAGGTACCCCCACAAAATAGGGGCATCTGAGGGTGTAATTGCTGTTCAAAGTGAGCAACAGGAACTTGTGAAAACGAATTCTATTTCCAGGGAAATTTAAAAATCCCAGTCATCATCTTCAGTTTCCTCGGCCTTGCCGATGACATAGGAGGAGCCAGAGCCAGAAAAGAAATCGTGGTTTTCATCCGACCCCGGGGTGAGCGCAGCCAAAATCTCCGGCTTCACAGTAGATTCTTCATCACTGAAACGTTGAGGCAACCCCAAATTCATCAGCGCCTTATTCGCGTTGTAGCAAATAAACTTCACGACGTCGTCGTAAAGATCCAAAGGACAGTAAAGCTCCTCGGAATAGCGCAACTCCAGCTCATAGAGTTCGTCGAGAAGCTCGTAGACAAACCCTGTAACCTGCGCTTGCGTTGCAGCATCGTAGGTTTCTAAACCGCGCTGGAATTTATAGCCCGAATAATAGCCATGCACCGCCTTATCGCGCAGAATGAGCCGAACCATGTCCGCGGTATTTGTCAGCCTGCCACGAGAGGCGAAAAACAGCGGAAGATAGAACCCGGCATACAACGAAAACGACGACAACAGGGTGGCAGCCGCCTTGCGCTTGAGGGAGTTATCGCCATAGTAGTGCTTGAGCACGGCTTTCGACCGAGCCTGCAACACGTCGTTGTCCACGGCCCACTTATACGCCGCATCAATTTCTGCAGTGTTCGAAAGCGTGGAAAACACAGAAGAATAGGACTTCGCGTGCACCGCCTGCATGAACGCAATATTCGTATACACAGCCTCTTCGTGTTCGGTGCGCGCATCCTGAATCTGGCTGACCTCACCGACCGAAGCCTGCACGGTATCCAACATGGTCAAACCAGTAAATACCTTCATTGTCAGTTCGCGCTCCAGCTCGCTGAGATTGCGCCAATCAGAATGGTCATTGGACAGCGGCACCTTTTCTGGCAGCCAAAAATTGGAGGTCAGACGGTTCCAGACTTCCAGGTCCTTCTCGTCCTGGGTCCGGTTCCAGTTCACCGGCCGTAGGCGCACCGTGGGGTCGTCGCGAAACGCCGTTGGGGTGGCGGAATAGTCATAGATGGTCATTAACTACTGTTCCTTCCAGAATTTATCCAGGCCTTCGCGCACGACTACAGCGTCGCGGTCTGTTCCCAACAGCTCATAGTGGTAGAGCTCGGGGACCTGGCATTTAGATGAAATGATTGCTCCGGCAATGCAAAAATCAGAGCCGAAATTGGTGTTTCCCGACGTGATGACACCGCGGATGAAGCCACGGTTGGTTTCGTCGTTAAGAAACGCAATAACCTGCTTGGGTACGGCGCGACGACGATCGCCGCCGCCGTAGGTCGGGGTGACCAGAATATATGGACGCGAAACCCTAATCATGCCCTCTTTTCGTGGGTGCACGGGGATGCGTACTGCAGGACGGCCTAGTTTTTGGATGAACCGGTGCGTGTTTTCAGAAACACTGGAGAAATACACCAGGTCTGGCGATTCCTCCGGGGCAAGTTCGGCGAAAGTGAGGGGTACTTTCGCTGTGGAAGCCACGAGAAAACCTCCTCGAGATAGACATATAAGGATTTACTTACTAGGCTTTTGGTTTACGAAAGAAGTATGACAGACGACGCTTGCATGCCACAAAAGCCCAGGTTTGCGGCCTAAACGACAGGATGTGTTGGTGAGGTTGTATGGTTAACCGCTCTGGCGGGTTGTTATTAGGATTATTTCACTTATCTGGAGGGATAAACCGGCCTCGGGCCGGAAATACCGCCAGGGGCGTGCTGGTGTGCTAGTTGCCTAGATTCACGATGGGAGGATGAGTAAGAATCATCCTCGATGTCCCGTCTGTAGCGGGGCGTGTACCAAATACGGAACAACGAGTACCGGTCGCCAACGATGGCGATGCCGCACCTGCAAGGCCACCTTCACCCGCGCTAATGACGACGCAGTACAAGCTAAATGGTTTCGCCTTTTCATCTTGTGGCTTATCTCTGGCCGCAGCCTGGCACAGACAGCTAAAAGTTGTGGAGTTTCACCACGAACTCTGCAACGCCGCTTTAAAACGTTCTGGTTTATCCAACCTCCCCGAAATGTTGATAAGCAGCGAATCTACGATCAAATCTTCATCGACGGCACCTATTTCAACACCAAGTGCCTTGTCGTGGCTGCTGACTCCAGCCATGTCATCAATTGGTTCTGGTGCACGAAGGAATCTTCCTGGTCCTACATGCGCCTGCTGGACGAACTAGCCCCACCACAACTGGTGACCTGTGATGGGGATTCCGGAGGGCTTAAAGCACTACACCGCTTATGGCCTAATACCCCGGTGCAACGTTGCATTGTCCACGTAAAACGCAATATCCAACGCGCCACAGGCCTTCACCCCACCTCGCCGATGGGCAAAGCACTACAACGGCTTTCCTTTGAACTGCTCGCCGCTGACAATCTGGATAAAGCAGCTAAATGGACAGTCAAGCTACACCAATTCGGCACCGTATTTAGCTCCCAGCTCAAAGCCAGGACTTACGTCAAAGACGTGCCCTTCGAGCAGATTCCGAAATCCAAACGCGGCAACAAAAAATGGTGGTACACCCACGATGTTCACCGCGGAATCTACCTACAACTAAAGAAAATGAGCCAACAAGGACACCTCTTTGCCTACCTCACCCAAGCTAAAGAAGGCCAACGTTTAGAACGCACAACCAACAGCCTGGAAGGCGGGGTGAACTCGCAGATCAAGCAATTAATGCACGCCCACCGCGGACTGCGCGACGAGCACCAACGCATCGCCTGCGACTGGTGGCTGTACCTACACACGCAGCTGCCTGACGACCCTGTAGAGATCGCCAGGCAGCAAAACTGGGGCCAAAACGCACTCACCAAAGCACAAACCTTAGCCAGCCAGGAAACACAAGCTACCAGCGGCCATGAGGACGGCCGACCAGCAACCTACGACAGCGCCATTGACACTGCCTACAACCACTCTATCGGAATACGCAAAGGCCACCTACGCTAAAACCCCAACTCCACCAACGCAATCTGTCGTTTAACTCGACACGCCGTAAAACAACACATTTTGTCGTTTAGGCCAGGTTTGCCTACCCTGAAGATTTGGCAGCCACGGTGAGGTAGAAGACAAAAAAAGAAACAACCGCCGACTCTCGCCGACGGTTGTTCCTATTCCCATGACTGATTATTTTAGATGGTTGAGCCGGAGCCTGCCCCTCCATCACCCCTTGAGGTAATCCTTACTTTAAGCTCATAACTTAGGGTTGTCAACCCCTAGTACTAAAACTTTCGTACTTTTTATTCAGCGGCAGACTACGCAAGGTAGATTTGGCACGTTTTCCCAGGCCAGAGCCATGACAAATAACAGCTGCCTATTTTCCCGCACTCCGCACTGCGCCCGGCACCTCAGCCCCCCAAGCCTCACCGCGTCTGAATCTACAATGGAGCCATCTGCAATCCCCGGAAGATGGATATTCGATATGGCACACGCGGAACGCAACACGGAATCCTTCACCGAATCCGTCAGCAACTCACTCACCCGCCTGAAAAACTCGCTGCGCAGGCACCTTAGCCAACAGTGGACGGAACTGACCTCCCCGTCGTTCAGCGTGCCCACCTCGAAACTGCCCGAACCACTAGCGCATCACGCCACGGAAGTCAGCGCCAGCAAGATCCCGGAAAGCGTCGTCACGGAGATCGCGGAATCACTCAACCTGCGCGGTAAACACGCCGACCACGATGCCACCGACCACAAATCGGATGACGCCGCACAGCATGCAGAAGAATCCGATTACAACTTCGATGCCTCCCGCCACCTGCCACTGGGTGCGCGCTTCAAACCACGCGGCGTTTTCGAAGACGATTGGTCCGACCGCCCCACCACAAACAAACCCTGGCCGGTGATCCTGATCCACGGCACCGTCGACACGAAAGGCGTGTGGCAAGAACTCGGCACCGAACTGCGTGCCGACGGCTGGTGTGTGTTCGCCCCGGACTACGGAAAGCGCGGCACCGCCGCCATGGAAGAATCCGCGGTGCAGCTCGGGGCCTATATCGAAGCCGTACGCACAATCACCGGCGCGGAACAAGTCATCCTCATCGGACACTCCCAAGGCGGCCTGCTCGCCCGCTACTGGATGCGCACCAGCGGCCACGCGCACTACGTCAAACATCTCGTGAGTCTCGGCGCACCAAACCACGGCACCACCATGGGCGGAATCTTGAGCCCGCTGGTGTCCAACAATCTGACAGAAAACATCATGCGCTCACTGATTCAGCACTGGTTCGGGCCAGTTGGGTTTCAGCAGATCACCGGATCGGAAATCTTTGCGGTCTTCAACGACAGCGGCGGCGAGCTCGAAGACGGCGTCGACTACACCTGCATCGCCAGCCGGCAAGACACCGTCGTCCAGCCACCTGAAACCTGCTTTCTCAACGGTCCGGCACACCAAGTTCGCAACGTGTGGGTGCAAGACATCATCCCGCGCGCGAATGTGCAGCACCAGGACCTGCCCACGAACAAACACGTGCGGGCAATCATCCGCACCGGGCTGAAAAAGGGCGCCAGCGAGGCAACCCGAAAGCGCAGAACCTAAAGCGCAAGAGCATCCAATAAATCATCAAACGCCGGGCCCACCTGCGTGCGCCACAAAACATTCACGCGCGCATCAGCCCGGCCCGGCCCACCGTTGATCACCGCCACCGGCCGCCCCGATGCCAGCATGTCCAACACAAACCGGTAACCGCTCATCACCGCCAACGACGAGCCCACCACCAGCAACGACGCCGCTTCCGCCGCCATCGCCCGCGCCTGCTGCTTGCGCGCCTCCGGAACGGCCTCACCGAAATACACCACATCCGGTTTCAGACGCACCGAACCACAACGCAGGCAACCCACCATCTGAAACTGCTGCACCGCAGACTGCGGCAGATCAACGTCACCATCGGGGTTTACCTGCTTAACCTGCGATAACAACGCCTCCAAATACCCGGGATTTGCCGCTTCCAAGCGCGCATCCAACCCGTCACGGTGCTCGCTATAACCGCAATCCAAACACGACACCGTATCCAAATTCCCGTGCAACGCCACCACATTGCTTTGGCCTGCTTCCGCGTGCAGCCCGTCGACGTTTTGCGTCAGCACGCCACGGACAAACCCGGCGCGTTCCAATTCCACCAGCGCGTAATGCGTGCGGTTGGGTACGGCCCGGTCCAGCTGCCGCCAACCAATGAAGCTGCGCGCCCAATACCTGTGCGAGGCCGCCGGATCGTGGCAAAACTCCTGGTACGTCATCGGCCGGTGTGTGTTCATCTTGCCCTTGGGCCCGCGATAATCCGGGATCCCAGAATCAGTAGACACCCCTGCCCCGGTCAACACCATGGCTGGGCCAAGGTGTAGTTGGTCGACGATCTTGTCGACGACGTCCGGGTAGGGGTGTGGGGTGCCGGTTTCTTCCACCACCCGCTCCATCGAGCGAACCGCGCCACGGTGGGCGCGGTTGATGGCTTCGGAAACGAAGGCTGGTTGCGGGCGGAAATCGTGCGGTAGTGAACTCACGCCCGCCAGTCTAAAGGCTGTAGCGCGCGCACATAATTAGCGACTAATTTATCTACGGCTAAGATCAGCTGCCGCTAGCGTGCACCCAAGCCGCTAGCCTGCACCTAGTTTGCGGCGCAGTTGGGCTTCGAAGATCCACTCGGAATCGACCAGCCCGTGCCGGGAGCATTCGGCGTGCCAACCGTCGGGACGAATCTGGACTTTCATCCGCCGCCCGCACAGCTGGCAAAAACGGGGAGCATCGTAGCCGGCTTGCTGTGAGGGGCTCAGCCGGATTTCTTCGCCGCTGGCGATCTCCGTGCCGGTATTCGGGTGGAAGATCGGCTCATCCTCGCCGCACATCGCCACCGCGAGCGGCGAGTTTTTCGTGTGCAGCGCGGGATCTTTTGCTCGTGCCATTGCTGTACTACAGGGCCTTGATCGGCAGGTCGATGCGGTTCAAGGTTTCCAGGTCGGTTTCGATGCGCTCACCAAGCGTCGTCAAGTAGTTACCGGCGATGATCGCGTTGATGCCGCCAAGCAGACCCTTCTCGAAACCCTCGGTGCCCAGCGAAAGCTCACGGCCACCGGCGAAACGGATGACGGTGCGTGGCATGGCCAGACGGAACATGGCGACGGCGCGCAGGGCTTCGCCGAGTGGAACCAGTGGGTAATCAGCAAACGGAGTGCCTGGGCGTGGGTCCAGGAAGTTCATGGGAACTTCGCGTGGTTCGATTTCAGCTAGTTGAGCAGCGAACTCGGCGCGCTGTTCCAGGCTTTCGCCCATGCCGATGATGCCGCCGGAACAGACCTCCAGGCCAGCATCGCGCACGTTTTGCAGAGTCTCGCGGCGCTCCTCCCAGGTGTGGGTGGTCACGACATTCGGGAAGTGCGAACGCGCGGTTTCCAGGTTGTGGTTATACCGGGTCGCACCCGCGGCTTTGAAGCGTTCCACCTGCTCACGGGTGACGGTGCCCAGCGAACAAGAGATTTCGATATCGACTTCTTCTTTAATGCGTGGGATGGCGCGTTCCACCTGGCGCACCAGGTTCTCATCCGGGCCTTTCACGGCGGCGACGATGCAGAATTCCGTGGCGCCCACCTTTTGGTTGCGCTTGGCGGCTTCAATGAGCTCATTAATATTCAGCAGCACCGCACGCACGGGCGATTCAAACAGGCCAGACTGCGAACAGAAGTGGCAATCTTCTGGGCAGCCGCCGGTTTTCAGCGAGATAATACCTTCGACTTCGACGTCGGGGCCGCACCATTTCAGGCGGGTTTGGTGGGCGATGTCGGCGATTTCCTTCAGAGTCTCATCATCAACCTGCAGAACCTGCAGTAGCTCGTCTTGGCTCAGGCCGACGCCTTGCTCCAGTGCTTTCTCCCGGGCGATATCAACAATGCTCATGCCGTTATCCTAATCACATCCCTTAAACACCGTTCAATTAACACGCCCACTAGCCGTCGTAAAGCACCCCCAATTGTGTCCTAGGACAACTCCGGCACATCTTACGTAAGCTAAATACTCATGAAATTAAAGAACGTCATCAGCCCCGAAAACCGCACCACAAAACCACTTTCGTTACAAAAACGATTGGTCAAGCGCATGATGTCCAGCCCCGACAGCCTGCGTCGCATTCTCAACCTCTGGCCACCCCTCCGCGCCTCCGGAATCCGCATCGAAGAAATCACCGCCGATGCCTCCTACGCCAAGATCGTCTGGAACCGCACCTGGAAAAACGTCAACATGCACGGCGTTGCCTTCGGCGGCACCCTCTTTTCCATGGCCGACGTGATGGTCGGAACCCTGCTGCAACGTCGCATCGGCAACGGCTTCGAGGTCTGGACTCGCTCCGCATCCTTCCAATACCTCAAGCCGGGGCGCAACGGCGTGCGCATCGACGTCGAATTCCCCCAAGAATTAGTCGACTGGGTTTCCGAAACCATCGAGCAAGACGGCTACTGCAACCTGCCATTTAGCTGCATGCTGCAAAACCCCGACGGTGAGATCGCCGCCATTAGCCACCAAGAACTACACGTGCGCCCGAAAGGTGGCGGCAAGCGCGCAGCCCGGCCGCAACACGCCGAAACCCCACGCGGCTACATCCTGGAGCACATGGCCACCGCCATCGCCTGGGCCGCCTTCCACGACACGCCAGAAACCTTGACGACGCTACTGAGCCGCATGCGCCGGATGCCCAGCCAGGAAGAACAGCTCACCCACGTCTGCGCCAAGGCGAAAGCCGAGGCCGGGTGGACCGCTGAGCAGCTGCAGAAATTCGGCGTACCAAACAAATACCTGGATTAGCCCGCACCCACTACCCTGGCCCTTATGAGCCTGTACGACGACACTTTCACCCTGCTGCAAGAACTGATCCGCAACGGCTGCGTCAATGATCTCACCGCCGATTCCGGCACCGAGGAACGCAACGTCGCCACCCTGGAGAAGTTCTTCGCCGACACCCCCGGCATTTCCACCGAGAAATTCGAACCACACCCGCACCGGACGTCCCTGGCGGTGACGGTGGAAGGTTCCGATCCCGCTGCCGAGCCGCTCACCCTGCTCGGCCACATCGATGTCGTGCCCGTCGACGAGCCGAAATGGACCACCAACCCGTTCGGTGCAGAGGTCATCGACGGTTTTATCTACGGCCGCGGCGCGATGGACATGCTGTTTATCACTGCCACCATGGCGGCAGTTACCCGCGAGATCGCCCGGCGCGGTCAACCCACCGGCACCCTGACGTTTGTGGCGCTTGCCGACGAGGAAGCCCGCGGCGGTTTGGGCGCCAAGTGGATTTCCGAACACCAGCCGGAGGCTTTTTCCTGGAAAAACTGCTTGTCGGAAACCGGCGGTTCGCACCTGCCAGTGCGTGATGGCTCAGATGCCATTGTCATCAACGTCGGCGAGAAGGGCGCCGGCCAGCGTCGCGTGCGCATCAGTGGCGATGCCGGTCACGGTTCCACGCCGTATGGCAAGGACTTCGCCGTCGTCAAGATCGCCGAGGTTGCTCGCCGCATCGCCGCCATTACCCCGCCGATGCTCGATAGCGAGACCTGGCAGGGTTTTGTGCGTGCGTTCCGCTTTGATCCGGACACAGAAAAAGCGCTGCTTGCAGGCGCTTCCGAGGAAGCATACGAAGCATTCGGTGAGCTCGCCGGTTATGCGCACGCGTTTTCGCACACCACCATATCACAGACCGTGCTGCGCGCCGGTGGTGCCATCAACGTTTTGCCATCCGATGCCTACCTGGAAATGGATATCCGCCCGCTACCTGGGCAAACCCAAGAAGATATCGACGAGCTGCTGCGGGAAGGTTTGGGTGATCTTGCCGACGACGTCGAGATCGAACACCTGATCGTCGAACCGGCCTCAGAATCGCCCGCCGAGGGCCCGCTGTGGGAGGCCATCGTGGAGACCATCGGCGAGTTTTTCCCGGACGTTCCGGTGATCCCGGTGTTGGCCACCGGCGGTTCCGACCTGCGCTTTGCCCGCCGGTTGGGCGGGGTGGGTTACGGCTTTGCGCTGCACGGGCGCGAGCGCACCCTGTTCGAGGCGAACCGGCAGCTGCACTCGCACGACGAATGCTTGGCAGTCGAGGACCTGGACCTGACGGTGCGCGCGTACTGGTCGCTGGTGACGAAGTTTATTGGTTCTGCTGCTTAAGCCTTCGGCCGCGACATTGCCATGCTGGCCACCAAACATTACGCGAGCCCCCTCCGCATCATCGCGCGCAGCAAAATGAAAAACGTCGGCCCGCCCACCAACGCGGTGAAAATACCGATCGGCAGGTCCGCGAAAGCAATGATGCTGCGCGCAGCGGTATCGGCCAACACGATCAACACCGCACCACCGAGTGCCGAAGCCGGAAGCACAATCCGATTCGATGGACCAGCCACCGTGCGAATGATGTGCGGCACCACCAGCCCAACAAACCCAATCAGCCCAGCATAGGCAACCGCACCAGCTGTCAGCAGCGTCGCCAGCACCAGCGCACAAAACCGCAACCGGGTGACATCAATTCCGATGTGCCCAGCCGCGCGATCCCCCAACGCGAGCACATCAAGCTTGCCGACGAGCACCAACGCCAAGGCAATACCCGCGGCGGTCAGCACCGCGACGACGGAGAGATGCGCCCACTTGGCCCCGGACAACGAACCCATCTGCCAAAAGACCACCTGCTCACGCGAACTCGTCGGCGCGATAAAAATAAAAAACGAGATCAGCGCCCCGGCCACCGCGTTGACCGCGATGCCCACCAGCACGAGGTTCACCACCCGTATGCGTCCGCCCATTCGGGCTAGCTGGTACACCAACCAGGTGGTCAGCAACCCGGTCACAAACGCGAACGCCGGAACCGTCGTCGCACCAAACCACGTAATGCCCAGCACGATCGCCACGGAAGCACCCACGCCGGCACCTGCGGTCACACCAATCACGGACGGTTCCGCCAGCGGGTTCGCGAACACGGCCTGCATCAGCGCGCCACCCACCCCCAGGGCGGCACCCACCAGCACACCCAGCAACAAGCGCGGCAGGCGGATCTGCCAGATCACGGATTCATCCATCGCCTGCACACCCAACGGGCCCACCGACAGAATGCGCGGCAGTTCAGCAAGCGGCACCCGGTATTGGCCTATCACCAACGAGGCCAGCATGCTGCCGACGAGGGCAACCGCGAGCACGACAAACAACAGCACCCGGTTACGGTGCCGGGTGCGCAAAACTTGGTGCGCGTGCTGACTATCCATCACTATTCGTCATGATAGATCGCCTTTGCCGTTGCCAACAGTAACTGCCCTGATTGTGGACCAAAAGCCAACGCCTGCCCGTCGGGAAGCACAATCACTCGCTGTTTTTGCCCCGCGATGGTGTGTGCCACGCCCGGGCGATCCAGCAAGCCCTCAATATCGCCGATGGAACGCAAACTGCCAGACATCATGATGTAGACCTCCGGGTTTAACTCCGCGAGGGCTTCCGGGCTGGCCGGAGACTGCGAACCAATACCATTCGCCGTGGCCGCATCAATACCGCCGATACCTTCAATCAGATCATCAGTGCCGGAATCGCGACCCAAGATATAAAACACGCCGCTTTCCCCGCGGGCATACAAAAACGCCATGCGCAACGGATCCTTCGGAGCGATCTGCGCGATCGCGGCCTTGGCGTCGTCCAGTTCTTCCTCACTGCGCTGGGCGAGCGCCTCGCCTTCGTCGGCAACACCCAAAACCTCACCCATCCGGCGGATCTGCGCGCCCATGGTTTCCAGGCTGCGATCTTCCTCCAGCACAACGGTGGTCACTCCGGCCGCGCGCACCTGGTCAATGACCTCGCTCGGGCCGATCGAGTGGTTAATCACCAGCACGCTCGGGTTCAACTCTAGGATCGCCTCCGCATTCAACGCGTGCGCACCATGGGTGACCACCGGCAGGTCAGCCAGAGACTTTTCCTGCGACGCAACGGTGCGCCCGACGAGGTTATCCGCCAAGCCCAGCCCGCGAACAGTTTTGGTAAACGTGCCATAAAAATCAATCGCCAAAATGCGGGAAACATCCTCGACGACGACGTCATAACCATCAGCGTCGGTGACCGACACCGGAAGCTGTGGTGCCGGAGAATTAGTCACCGGGACTACTTCATCGAGGTCCGAGACGATAGTGCCGCCCTGAAAACTGCGCGGGTCGGCCGCACTGCCATTGTCGACGACGTCTTTTGTGAGATTCTGGTGCGCCGAAGGCTCATCCCACGACGCGCATGCCGAAACCCCCAACCCGGCTACCGCACAGGCGGCAACGAAGGCGGGGGCGTGAAGCCAGCGGCGGCGAATATTCTGCGGCCGGCTGTGGGCTGAATTCTGGGAGCTGTGATTGGGGTTAATCTTGGAGTTAATCCAGGCCATACTAGCTTTCTACCGGAGCCTCACCGGGAAACCGAGCCGACAGGGCAGCAAAAAGGTCAAAGTTGCACTGGAAAGCAGCGACGGCCTCGTCGAGAAGCTCTGTGCGCTGGGAGTCTGTCAGCACCAGGGAGTCAAGCATCGAGCGATAGGAATCGCGGTACGGCTTGGGTTTTCCGAGCGCGGAAAAGTCGTAGAAGCTGAGCTCCTGCTCACCCATGCCGTAGTGGCGCTGCAACATGCGCGCGATGACCTGGCCACCAGACACGTCGCCAAGATAACGCACGTAGTGGTGTGCAAGGATGCGGACTTCGTTGCCGGGCACGTCCATCTTTTCGATGCGCTCGACATACGCTGCGGTCGCTGGCATGACGCGCACCTGTTCACCCCAGTTACGCCCAGCCATGCTGACCAGGTCAGAATCCAGCGCCATGCGGCGTTCCAGGCGCGGGTCTGCAAAATTGGCACCGATTGGGCTGTCTGCCACGGTACGCACGGCGTGCTCAAGAGCATCGTAGATGAACCACATTTGCGCGTGGTATTCAGCGATGGCGTCTCGTCCGAGCTGGCCTTTCAGCAGCCGGTGCATGAAATCCGAGGTCTCTGCATCTTCGTGGGCCGCAAGGGTGTGTTCGCGCAGCTGCTTGGAGAGTGGCTGCTGCGTGGTGTGCTCAAAGAGCGTGGTAGTCGCGGTAGGCATTGGTGTTTCCCTTCGTCGTCAGACTCTGGCTACGTGGCTTACGTGGCTACGTGGCTACGTGGCTACGCCGATCAGCATGATCTGTTGTCAACATGATCTACTGTGATCTGCGCGCCGACGCCTGAGTCTCACCTTATTAAGTTAGCCTTAGCCTAACCGGAATGACGTGGGTAAAACAAGGCTTGCCACACCAAAATCGGAAATTTCGACCGAAAGTATGATTACCGTGACGCCCTCCTTGAACTCAAGGGGATGGCAAGCAAACAAAAGCCCCCCCCTCGAAGCCCAATTCGGGGTTTGGTTTACAAGTAATCCGCGAATCGGTCGGGGTAAGCCACCGCTAGTTGGTTGATGGTGCATTTTTACAAATAGTGCGCCTTAAACCCGCCTTTTTTAGTCCCTATTTGCAAAAATGCACCATCTGCCAACGCAAGGCACCAAAAAGTCGGGTTAAACGCCAAAAAGTCGGCAAAAAGAGGTCGCCCAGGGCTAAACCCAGGGTTCAAGGCCTAAACGACAGGATGTGTTGGTGAGGTTGTATGGTTAACCGCTCTGGCGGGTTGTTATTAGGATTATTTCACTTATCTGGAGGGATAAACCGGCCTCGGGCCGGAAATACCGCCAGGGGCGTGCTGGTGTGCTAGTTGCCTAGATTCACGATGGGAGGATGAGTAAGAATCATCCTCGATGTCCCGTCTGTAGCGGGGCGTGTACCAAATACGGAACAACGAGTACCGGTCGCCAACGATGGCGATGCCGCACCTGCAAGGCCACCTTCACCCGCGCTAATGACGACGCAGTACAAGCTAAATGGTTTCGCCTTTTCATCTTGTGGCTTATCTCTGGCCGCAGCCTGGCACAGACAGCTAAAAGTTGTGGAGTTTCACCACGAACTCTGCAACGCCGCTTTAAAACGTTCTGGTTTATCCAACCTCCCCGAAATGTTGATAAGCAGCGAATCTACGATCAAATCTTCATCGACGGCACCTATTTCAACACCAAGTGCCTTGTCGTGGCTGCTGACTCCAGCCATGTCATCAATTGGTTCTGGTGCACGAAGGAATCTTCCTGGTCCTACATGCGCCTGCTGGACGAACTAGCCCCACCACAACTGGTGACCTGTGATGGGGATTCCGGAGGGCTTAAAGCACTACACCGCTTATGGCCTAATACCCCGGTGCAACGTTGCATTGTCCACGTAAAACGCAATATCCAACGCGCCACAGGCCTTCACCCCACCTCGCCGATGGGCAAAGCACTACAACGGCTTTCCTTTGAACTGCTCGCCGCTGACAATCTGGATAAAGCAGCTAAATGGACAGTCAAGCTACACCAATTCGGCACCGTATTTAGCTCCCAGCTCAAAGCCAGGACTTACGTCAAAGACGTGCCCTTCGAGCAGATTCCGAAATCCAAACGCGGCAACAAAAAATGGTGGTACACCCACGATGTTCACCGCGGAATCTACCTACAACTAAAGAAAATGAGCCAACAAGGACACCTCTTTGCCTACCTCACCCAAGCTAAAGAAGGCCAACGTTTAGAACGCACAACCAACAGCCTGGAAGGCGGGGTGAACTCGCAGATCAAGCAATTAATGCACGCCCACCGCGGACTGCGCGACGAGCACCAACGCATCGCCTGCGACTGGTGGCTGTACCTACACACGCAGCTGCCTGACGACCCTGTAGAGATCGCCAGGCAGCAAAACTGGGGCCAAAACGCACTCACCAAAGCACAAACCTTAGCCAGCCAGGAAACACAAGCTACCAGCGGCCATGAGGACGGCCGACCAGCAACCTACGACAGCGCCATTGACACTGCCTACAACCACTCTATCGGAATACGCAAAGGCCACCTACGCTAAAACCCCAACTCCACCAACGCAATCTGTCGTTTAACTCGACACGCCGTAAAACAACACATTTTGTCGTTTAGGCCGGGTTCAACGGCTTAAACCCCTACTCCACTTGCCTGGCAACAGAAAAACGAGGCCACCAGATTGCGAGTGCAACCCTGTGACCTGGTAAAATACTGTGCCCGGGGCGGGACTTGAACCCGCACGTCCTATAAGGACACTGGCACCTGAAGCCAGCGCGTCTGCCAATTCCGCCACCCGGGCTGGGTGTCAATAGTGCCAAACACGCAGTGTCTGACTTGGCGACTTAATGAAGATAACACGATTCCCGCACTAATTAGCAAATCAGCAGCTCAATCCCGGTATTTTCCAGGAAGAAATTCCGGAAAAATCCTGCAAAAACCCGCTGACCACACCGGGCTGACTTACGTTTTTTGACCTAGGACACTTTATACTGGGACACACTTGGTTTTCAGCCAGCTTCCATCAATCGCGGATACCCGCAAGGTTGACTGAAAGAAACACCCAGTATTCGGATCCAGAAAGGAGGGCTCGCGCAGTGGCATTAATGTCCCGGTTTGCCAAGCTCGACAGCGCCATGCAGCGCGGCCTCGACAACGGCATTGCCCTGATTTTCGGCGGCAAGGTCGTGCCAGCGGAAATTGAGGAGCTTCTCAAACAAGAAGCCCAAGATAATCTTTCCGCAACCGCCCGCGGCTACGTTCCCAATGTGTACGCCGTGGGAGTTTCCTCGAAGGATCTGGAGAATCTTTCCCGAGACAGGCAACTGCCCATCAGCCTGGCGGACCAGCTGGCGCGTTTCTTACGCAATGAGGGCATGGAAACCTTTGGCCCCGTGATCGTGCGCATCGCCGAAGAATCCGGCCTGCGCACCGGTCAGCTACGGGTCTCATCTTTTGCTGATGCGCAGCCGGTAGACCACTCCGGCTTCGACGCCATCATCACCCATGACGATAACGATAATCCCGAAAACGATGGCACTGGTCACCGCACCAGCAGCCAACAGGAGGAATCCCCTGCCATGACTAGCTCCCCGTATTCCGCCGGATCGAACCAACCGGCCGCACAAGACGCCACGACGACGATGTTCCGGAGCGAAGACGTCGACAAGCAAAACCGGGAAAGCCAGAATCGGCAGCCAGAAGAAGAAACCACCCGCGTCTCCCTGATGCTGCAAGATGGTTCTTCGCGCAGCTACTTGGTAGAAGAAGGCTCCAACGTCATCGGACGCAGCAACGACGCTGACCTGCGCATCCCAGACACCGGCGTGTCCCGGCAGCACGCAGAGATCACCTGGGACGGCCGCGATGCCATCCTGGTGGACCTGCAGTCGACCAACGGCACAACTGTGAATGACACACCAATCGAAAATTGGCTCCTAGCTGACGGAGACGTCATTACTGTGGGACACTCTCATATTGAAGTCCGTATTACTTACCCTAATTCTTAATCCCGACTCCTAGCGAAGGAAGGCCACCATGGATTCAGTCCTCGTGTTTGGGCTACGCATCGGCCTACTAGTGCTGTTGTGGCTGTTCATTCTGGTGGCGCTTAATGCCATGCGCCGCGACGCCAAGTTCGCTGCGGCGGGCACCGCACCAAAAGCCGCAAGCAACACTGGTTTTGTGGCACCGGCTCCGCGTTCCCGCAAGCCAGCCGCCCAAATCACGGTGATTGAAGGGCCTTTG
The DNA here is from genome assembly GCF_058182015.1 of Corynebacterium sp. LaCa_70. Lineage (NCBI taxonomy): Bacteria > Bacillati > Actinomycetota > Actinomycetes > Mycobacteriales > Corynebacteriaceae > Corynebacterium > Corynebacterium sp. LaCa_70. The sequence goes on along the minus strand of NZ_CP190914.1, from coordinate 49,246 downwards.
CGTGGCTCGCACATGCAAATTAGTTCGCTAGAGGAGTTCACCGTCGGCCGGGCACCAGATTGTGATTTCGTCGTCGGTGATGATTACGCCTCGTCGCGCCACGCCCGGCTGTTCCGCCGTGGCAGCGAATGGTTCGTCGAGGATTTGGACTCCCGAAACGGCACCTTCGTCTCTGGCGCCCGCATTGACCAGCCAGAACGCATCGCCGTGGGAACTGATATTAAACTGGGGCGTTCACTACTGAGGCTGGTGCCATAGATGTCTCCATCGACAAATTCACTGAAACTGAACTACACCGCGGCTTCGGACCGCGGTCTTGTTCGTACTAACAACGAAGATTCCGCCTTCGCCGGCCGGAATCTTTTGGTGCTTGCCGACGGCATGGGTGGCCACGCCGCCGGAGAAGTTGCCTCCCAGCTGCTGGTCACCACCATGCAGCGCCTGGACCGCGACCCAGGTGACAATGACATGCTTGCCCTATTGGGCACAGCTGCCGATGATGCCAACGCAGCCATCGCGGATACCGTGCGGCAACGCCCCGAAACCGAGGGCATGGGTACCACCTGTACCGCGCTGATGTTTAACGGCACCACGTTTGGCATGTGCCATGTGGGCGATTCGCGCGGCTACCGCCTTCGCGACGGCAAGCTGGAACAAATCACCATCGACGACACTTATGTGCAGTCCTTGGTGGATTCCGGCAGCTTGAAGCCGGAAGATGTGTCCACGCACCCGCAAAAATCATTGATCTTGAAGGCCTATACCGGTCGCCCGGTGGATCCGACGTTGCGGATTCTCGACGCCAAACCTGGCGATCGTTTATTGCTGTGCTCGGACGGATTGTCTGATCCCGTCACCTCCGACACCATCGAAACCACGTTGCAGGAAGGCACCCCGGAACAGGCCGCCACGCGTCTGATTGATCTGGCGCTGCGTTCTGGTGGCCCGGATAACGTCACAGTCGTGGTGGCTGATGTTGTCGCTGGTGATGACGATACTGCCACGTTGCCGGACGCCCCAGTAAGCGCCGGTGCGCTGGCGTTGCCGGAGGCTGAACGCGCCCACCCAGATACCGCCGCAGGCCGGGCGGCCGCATTGAGCCGTCGCCCGCAGGTGGTTGAGCCACAAGCGCAGGACGTGAGCAATAACGACGCCCACGACGCGGGTAAAGGCAGCGCGGAAGCCACCGGCTCTGGTGCTGACGAATCCGCCGATCATCCCAGTAAACGCGGGCGTAATTGGGCGCTAGCCGTCGTGGTGTTAATCCTGCTCGCCGGCGTAGTCGGCGGCGGTTGGTGGGCATATTCGTCATCGCAAAACAAGTACTACATCGCCACCACCGATTCTGATGAGTTGATCATCGAACGCGGCGTAGATTTTTCCCTGTTCGGGCAAGACTTGCATGAGCCCTACCAGCGCGTGTGCTTGACCGAAAAAGACGAAGTACGTACCACCGATTTTGGCGAGAAACCCGCCGGCGATTGCCATCCATTTTCGCTGACAGACCTGCCGGGTTCCGTGCGCGGTTCGATCGATCACCTGGATTCCGGCTCCTATTCCGAGGTCACAGACCAGCTGCAGCGGTTATCCGATAAGGCGTTGCCGGTGTGCGTGAACCGCGCCGACAAAGCCGAGCACGCAGGCGCAGATTCTGCCGACGACGGTGGGCTTTCCACCCCCGGCGTGAACTGCAGGGAGGTGTCCTAAATGTCCCGAGTATTCATTCGCTCGACAGAACTAGGCTTGCTCATCGTCGCAGCCATCGCGTTTGCCGCCACTTTGGCCAGCTTCGAGTTGTCTCAGGGCGCGACGCTATCGGTACAGTTTCTGTATTACGTCGGCGGGTTCATCGGCGTGTTTGCCGTGGCGCATATCGCGCTGACAATCTGGGCGCCGTACGCCGATCAGGTCATGTTGCCGGTGGTCAGCCTGCTCAACGGGCTGGGTTTGATCATGGTGTACCGCATCGACGCGGCAAAAGATTTGGGCCTGGCCAACCGCCAAATCATGTGGTCGGTGGTTGGCGTCGCACTGTTGATCACGGTGCTGATCATCGTGCGGGATCACAAGGTGCTCACCCGTTATTCCTATCTGCTGGGTGCACTGGGGTTGGTGTTGTTGGCGCTGCCGCTGGTGTGGCCGACGTCCATCAACGCTGATGCCCGCATCTGGATCCAGATTGGTAGCTTCACGCTGCAGCCGGGTGAATTCTCTAAAATCCTGTTGTTGATGTTTTTCGCCCAGTTGCTGGTGCAAAAACGTGCGCTGTTTACCGTCGCGGGCTACCGAGTTTTCGGTATTTCTTTCCCGCGTCTGCGGGACCTTGCCCCGATTTTGCTGGTCTGGGCGATCGCGATTTTGATCATGGCGGTATCCAACGACTTCGGCCCCGTGCTGCTGCTGTTTAGCACCGTGCTGGGCATGCTGTTTATGGCCACCGGTCGCTGGTCCTGGCTGATCATCGGCTTGGGCTTGACCGCCGTCGGTGGCGCTTTTGTGTACTCGCTGTCGGCGAAAATCCAAGATCGTTTTTCCGCTTTCCGGAATCCGCTTGACGACGTCGACGGCACCGGTTTTCAGCTGTCCCAGTCCCTATTCGGCTTGTCCTGGGGCGGGGTCACCGGCACCGGTTTGGGCGAAGGGCACCCCGATATCATCCCGGTGGTGTGGACGGACTTCATCCTCGCCGCCATCGGTGAAGAACTCGGCTTGATTGGCCTGGCAGGCGTGTTGATCTTATTCGCGCTGCTGGTCTCACGTGGTTTCCACACCTCGCTGAAGGTCCGCGATTCCTACGGCAAGCTGCTAGCCGCCGGCCTTTCGCTGACGATGGCCATCCAGATTTTCGTCGTCGTCGGCGGCATCACTGCCCTGCTGCCGATGACCGGTCTGACCACCCCGTTTATGTCCGCCGGTGGTTCCTCGCTGATGGCAAACTACGTGTTGCTGGCACTTCTGCTGCGCATTTCGAATGCCGCGCGTCGTCCAGCGGATGAAGCCACCGGAAATGCGGCCAACGCTGGTGGGCCTGCTGCAGCACAGCCGGGCGCAGCACAGTCGGGCGCAGGCAACGCACCGGGAATGGAACACACCGGTGTCTTCCACATGCAGCAATCCGCACAGTCATCGCACTACTCGCAGGAGGCGAAACGATGAACCGATCTATTCGCCTAGTCGCCGTATTCGCGATCATTTTGACCATCATTTTGCTGATCAATCTGACCGTCGTGCAGGCATTCCAGGAAGACAAATACGCCAACCACCCCGCCAACCAGCGTGGTTTCTACGATTCACAAACCATCGCGCGTGGACAAATCTCTGCCGGTGGCCAGGTGTTGGCGGAATCGCTGCCGAACGCGGACGAGACCTATACGCGCAACTATCCCACCAACCCACCGGCTTTTAGCACCACGGTTGGTTATCTCTCGGACCTGTTCGGCGCTTCCCATCTGGAGCAATCGCACAACGACATCCTGAATGGCACGGATCCTTCGCTGTTAAGCACCAATTGGCGCGATGTGATCACCGGTAAGCAACCCAACGGTGCCAACCTGGAATTGACCATCGACCCGAATATGCAGCAGTTCGCGTACCAGCAACTGGCAGAGATGGGCTACCAGGGAGCGTCGGTGGCCATCCAGCCGTCGACCGGCGCAATCAAATCCATGGCGTCGACCCCAAGCTTCGACCAAAACGCCCTGGTGGGCGAAGGCGCAGAGGAAGCCTGGGCGGAGCTGACCAGCACCGAGGGTAACCCGTTGCTAAACCACGCCACCCAGGAAACGCTGCCTCCGGGTTCGATCTTCAAGATCATCACCGCCGCCGCTGGTATTGAGGCTGGCTATGGGCCGGAATCCACCCTGACCGGTGCCCCGGCGATCACGCTGCCGAATACCACCACCGAGTTGACCAACTACGCCGGTCAAGCGTGCGCCGGTTCAGATGCGGTGAGTTTGCTGACTGCATTCCAGTATTCGTGCAACACTGCCTTCGTCGAAATGGGCATCGATATCGGCACCGACGCGCTGCGCGATACCGCGCACGCCTTCGGCATCGGAGAAACCTATGACCTGGGCATTCCGACCTCACCAGGCGCACTCGGCGACCTGCCGGATGAAGCCGCCCTGGGTCAGTCCTCGATCGGACAGCGCGACGTCACCATGTCCGCGCTGCAGGCAGCCGTGATGGCAGCAACCATCGCCAACGACGGTGAACGCATGAAACCGTACGTCGTCGACAAGATCACCAGTTCCAACCTGCGCGATATCAAGACCATCAAGCCGCAGTCGCTCAACCGCGCGATCCCGGAAGAAACCGCAGCAACCATCGAGGAAATGATGCGGGCCTCGGAACAACACACCGCCGGTGCGTCCGCTCCCGATGTGGCGTCCAAGACGGGTACCGCAGAACACGCAGAAGGCTCCGCCCCGCACACCTGGTACGTGGCATACCTGCCGGATGCAGACTTGGCGGTTGCTGTCGTCGTCAAGAACGGTGGCGGCCAAGGCGAAGGTGCTACCGGCGGCTCTGTTGCCGCACCACTGGGCCGGGCTCTGCTCGACTTTGGTAGGGGGCAGTAATTTATGGCTGATGTGAACAACCGCGAAAGCATTCAGGCGCTGGTCGGCGATGAGTATGAGCTGCAATGGGTGATTGGCCACGGCGGCATGTCCACGGTGTGGCTTGCCGACGATCACGCCAACGACCGCGAAGTAGCCATCAAGATTCTGCGGCCGGAGTTTTCCGATAACAACGAGTTTTTGGATCGCTTCCGCAACGAGGCCGATGCCGCGCGTTCCATCGAGTCGGACAATGTGGTCGCCACCTACGATTACGGTGAGGTCACAGAAGATAATGGCCACACGTTCTGCTTCATCGTCATGGAATACGTCCGCGGTGAATCGTTGGCGGATCTGCTGCAGCGCGAGGGCAACTTGGATGAATCGCTCGCACTCGACGTGCTGGAGCAGGCCGCACATGGTTTGTCCATCATCCACCGCATGGGTTTGGTGCACCGCGATATCAAGCCGGGCAACCTGCTGGTCACGCAAAACGGGCAGGTGAAAATCGCCGATTTCGGTATCGCGAAAGCCGCCGAGGCCGTCCCGCTGACCCGCACCGGCATGGTGGTCGGTACCGCGCAATACGTCTCGCCGGAACAGGCACAAGGCCACTCGGTGACCCCGGCATCGGATGTGTATTCGCTGGGCGTTGTGGGTTACGAGATGCTGGCGGGTAAACGCCCCTTCCACGGTGATTCTTCGGTCTCCGTGGCGCTCGCGCACATTAACCAGGCACCTGAGGCCTTGTCGACGCAGGTCAGCGCCCCGGCGCGCGAATTGATTGGGATTGCGCTGCGCAAGGATGCGCACACGCGGTTTGCCGATGGCAATGAATTTGCCGTGGCCGCTTCCAAGGTGCGATTGGGCCAGCGCCCACCAGCACCGAAATCGGCAGCCTTGGCGACGGTGGCACAAGAACCAGCACCATCGGCGTCGACCCAACAATTAAGCCAGGTGACAAACGCGCGCACTGCCAGCCCGTCGACTGCGCGTCCGCGTACCCCGCAGCCGGTTCCGGCTCCGGCCGCCCACGTTGCGCAGGTGCAACAACCGGCCGTCGGCCAGCCATACACGGGTACTGGGCAGGCGGTTCCGGTACAGCCGGTGCACCAGAAGAAGAGCTCGGGTGCCGGGGCTGGTTTTGGTTGCGGAATGTTTGTCGCCGTCGTTATCGCTGGTATTGCCGCTATTGCCTTGTGGTTCATGGCAACCTATAGCAATGCCCTGGATGGAATTTTGGATCGCGACCCGCGACCGGCATCGTCGACACCACCTACCGAGACTGATCCGGTGATCGTGACCGAATGGGTGGATCCACCCGCCAACCAGGGTGGTACCGGCGGTTCTGGTAATTCGGGCGGCTCCGGGCAAGGTTCGGGTGCTGGCCAAGGATCCGGTGGCCAAGGTACCGGTGGCGGGTCTGGCCACGGCCGTGGCAACGGAACCGGCGCTGGTGATGGCACTGGTAGTGGCGCAGGCACCGGCGGCGGCAACACGCCGCAGGGACCGAATCAACAACCGGGCCAGCAAGGCGGCCAGGGCGGTTACGGTGGTCAAGGTGGCCAGGGTGGCCAAGGTGGCGGCAATGCCGGTAACGAATCCGGTGGTAATGCGGGCACCGGTGGCGGCCAAGACACCTCCGATGCCACCTCGGGCGTGGGCCAGCGTGGCGGGCAATCCGGCCACGGTTCAAACCAGGGTGCAAACCAGGGTGCAAACCGCGGCACTAGCCAGGGTGCAAACCAGGGTGCAGGCAACGGCGCCGGATACGGTCAGACTGGGCAGGGTAACGCCGGAAATGGCCAGCAATCTGGTGGATCCCGCCCACAGGGCGCGGCTGAGCAGGAGACGGAATAATAATGAATTACAGCTTGGCGCAGCGCTATGAATTAGGCGAGATCATCGGCAGCGGCGGCATGTCCGACGTGTACGCGGCGCAAGATACGTTGTTGGGCCGCGATGTAGCGGTGAAGATGCTGCGTTCCGAAATGGCGCGGGATATGAACTTCCGTGAGCGCTTCCGTCGCGAAGCCCGCAACTCGTCGAAGTTGAACCACCCAAATATCGTGGCGGTCTACGACACCGGCGAGGAAACCATTGATGGTATCGGCATTCCGTACATTGTCATGGAGCGTATTCACGGTTCTACGCTGCGGGATTTGTTGCGTAACGACGGGCCGATGAGCCCGCACGAAGCCGCCGAGATTCTGCAACCTGTGTGTTCTGCTCTGCAGGCCAGCCACGATGCTGGGATCATCCACCGCGATATCAAACCGGCGAATATTATGCTCACCAACACCGGAATGGTGAAGGTGATGGACTTCGGCATCGCCCGCGCGTTGGATGATTCCACCTCGGCGATGACGCAGACTTCTGCCGTGATTGGTACCGCGCAGTACCTGTCGCCGGAGCAAGCCCGCGGCAAGAATGCGGACGCACGTTCTGATGTGTATGCGCTGGGTTGTGTCCTCTACGAGACCATTACTGGCAATACTCCTTTCCAGGGCGAAACCCCGTTTGCCGTGGCGTATCAGCACGTACAAGAAGACGTCACCCCGCCGTCGGAACGCATGGCAGATGTGGATCTGTCGCCGACCTCATTGCTCAATGTCGATGCCGTGGTCATGACGTCCATGGCGAAACACCCGGGGGATCGCTACCAATCCGCTGCCGAGATGGGCCAGGATCTCGAGCTATTGTCCCGTGGTTCCGTGACTCAGGCGGCCCGCGCGCATGTGGCACCGTCGCAGGAGCAATTCCCTACCCAAACCGTGGGTTATCCAGAAACTCGTGCTGCACAACCGCAGCAGGCGTACCCAGAAACCGCGATGGCCGGTGCGGCAGGCCCAGCTAGTACAGCTGGTATGGCGACCGGTGCAGCGGGAACAGTACCGGCCAATGCCCCGGGCGCGCACGCGGCACCCCCAACGGCGACAACGGCGAAACCGTCAAGCCATGTTCGCTGGTTAGTCGCATTTATCGTGATTGCGCTGCTGGTGATTGGCGCTGGCTATGCCTGGAGTGTGCTCAACGACCGGGACTCGCGCAGGCAGTCAGATAACGTCGCGCAATCCGAGACCGTGTCATTGCCGAATATCATTGGCCTGGAACGCAACGAGGCCATCGCCAAGCTGGAAGAGGTTGGCCTGCGTCCAGAAATCGTCGACGCGCCCGATCCAGAGATTCCAGAACACCACGTCGTGCGCACCAATCCGAGTGTGGGTTCGCAGTTGCAGCGCAACACCACGGTGACCGTGACGGTGTCGACAGGTAAAGAAGATACCCAGGTTCCACGATTGGTGAACATGACCCCACAAGAGGCCTCAGCTGCGCTTGCCGACGCCGGGTTGGAACTGGAACCGGATGTTGACGAGGAGTTTTCAGATTCCGTGGAGCAGGGCCGGATTACCCGCCACGAACCAGCCGCTGGCGCAAGCTTGCCGAAGGGTTCCAAGGTGCGGGTGACGATCTCGCGGGGCCCAGAAATCGTGGATGTGCGCGTGCCTAGCCTGACCGGTATGAACTGGAATCAGGCACGAGAAACCCTGGAATCGTTGGGCTTTGTGCCGAAGCCGCAATTCGTCGATTCTTTGGAACCAGCCGACCGCGTACTCAGCGTGGATGGTGCGGGAACTAAGCGTCCGGAAGGTTCGGATGTGCGGGTAGAAGTTTCCAATGGCGCGCTGATGCACATGCCGGATATCACACATAAAAACCATGGCCAAGCGCTATCTGCGCTGCGTGATGCTGGTTGGGAAGGCGGCGAATCGAAGCTGATCACTGGGGAACCGGTTGATACCGCAGTGGTGACCGATCAAGGCTTGGTTTCGGTCACGGACCCGGCGCCAGGCGATACGATCCGCAAGGACCAAGAGATCCGGGTGCGCTATTACGAGTTCAACCTGCGCGCCCTGGTTCGATAAGCGAGCAAGGCTAATTCCGTAACCGAGCACAGCCAACAGCGTAGAGTCAACGGCTTAGAGAATGGCGTCGTCCTGCTGATCAGGTGGCGGCGCTGTTACACTAAACAGCATTAAACTATCCCTAACCCAACGACGATTTTGATGAAGGTGCATCATGCCTAAGGCAAAGGTCTCACAGTCTAGTAACCAGTTTTCCGGCCAGTCGTCCAGCGCCAGCCGCACCCCGGTCAAGATCAACACCGGCGGCACCCCAAAGTGGTACAAGGGCCTGATGTTTTTCTTCATCCTGGCTGGGCTGCTGTACCTCGTGATCAACTACCTGGCTGGCCCGTCGATTCCGTTCATGCGGGATTTGCAGGCCTGGAACTACGGCATTGGCTTTGGCCTGTTCATCATTGGTTTGTTGATGACAATGGGTTGGCGCTAGCCCCTGCTAGCAAAAAACCGGGCTACCAGCAAAAACCGGCCCAAGAAAACTTTTTTCTCCGCATGTAATAACTCCGGGTGCAGCGACACAAACAAGACGTAAGCACTTTCCGCCCGTGAGTTAAGGAGAAACAACATGAAAACTCGTGGCACTGCTATCACCGCCGGAATCATCGGAGCCGTAGCTATTGCCGGTGGCGGCATCGCACTGGCAACCTCCGCTCAGGAGCCATTCAGCGAAAATGCTTTTGAGGTCACCGGCCAGAACGAAAACTTGGATGTCACCGTCGACGGCGTCGTACAGCCGGGCGAAGAACTTCTGATCGCAGCCACCTGCCCAGGCCAGGACGTCCGCGCAGATCTGGACACCAGCTTCGGCGAGTCCACCACCATGTCTCCGGGTGCAGACGTCGGCAAGCTGATCGGCTATGTCACCCTGCCGGCTGATTTCACTGACGAAGGCGCCACCGCCACCATCACCTGCTCGTCGGGCGTGACTGATACCGTTACTATCAACTAGGCAACGGACCTAACGGTAACCCCCTGCATTAGTACCCGCAAAGCACCCCGCGCAGTAGGAATTATTTGTGACCAGCGATTCCAGGTCGTCGCACGATCAGGCGGCCTTCACCACGATCTACCGGGAACATTACCCACAGATTTTGGCTTACCTTCGTCGGCGCGTCGCGGCTGCGGCCGCAGAAGAATACTGCGCGGATGTGTTCGGGCGCGCATGGGCGAATTTTTCTTCGTTGCACAACCCGCAGCGCCCCTTGCCGTGGCTGTATGGCATCGCAGGCAATGTGGTCAAGGAATATTACCGCGGAAAATCCTCCCGCCAGGATCACGTGGAAGAAGAAGCAGAGCTTGACCAGATTGCTGCCGACGACTTCAGCCAAGTCGCGGATTTGTCGCTTGATATCAACCGCGCATTGAACACACTGCCGTTTGCGGATCGCGACATCATCACCCTGCACGCGTGGGAGCAGTTGAGCATTCCGGATATCGCTGCCGGTTTAGGCATCACCGAAAATAATGCCCGCGTGAAACTGCACCGTGCGCGCACCAGACTCAAAGAAGCGTTGGAACCAGAAAATTTAGGTCGGCCATAATGACACACTTTGATGACGAGCTCACCCGGCAACTTGCCGACGCCAACCCGGTACGCAACCCCGAGCTGACCGAGCTGGAACGACGCCGCAGCGAAAAACACCTGCAGGCGATTCTGGGCGACGCCCACGCTGGTCTTGGGTCGGACGCTGGCTCTGGCGCTGGCGCTGGTGCTGGAGCTGGAGCTGGAGCTGGCCGGGGCCACCGCGGCCGCTGGTTACTGGGTGCTGCCGCTGCCGTCAGCGCGATCGCTCTGGGTACCGGCCTGTTGCCGAGCCTATTCAATGGCCACGAAACGACGGCCACGGCAGAAGAAATCTTGCACACCGCTGGTGAATCTTCCCTGCACGCCGCCGATGCCACGGATATTGCCGTCACCGCGCAGGAATACCTGGAGCGCACCGACCGCTTGGGCGAGGAGTTCGTTTCTACCGCGTACGAAGTCTCCGCCGATGGGCAGGTGCGTACCACCACGACGCAGAGCAATAATGCACCCGTCGAATTACAAAACGTAGACCGGGGCTTGGCCGTGGATCCAGGGCAGCTGCAGGCCACCGGCGCGGATGTTGGCAGCCTGCGGGCGCTGGCAGATTCTGTGGATGATTCCACCGCACGTGGTGTGCTGAAGCTGCTGTTGCACCCAGCGTTGTCGAGCGAGCAACAAAAAGCGTTGTATGAGCTGATGGCCTCGCTCGACGGAAATGACTTGGCTGGTGTGGAACAATCTGCGACCGACGGCGACGATGAAATCGTGACCGTGATCCGTGACGTGGATCAGCTGAGTTTTTCGGTCATTCCGGCAACCGGTCAGTTAGTACGCGTCCACGGTTTGGTGGGGCCGGAAATCACTACGGACGTTGCTGCCACGGCGATTGTGGATTGTGTCCACGTCACCGGCTTAGAAGGCCCGGAGATGATTTCCACTGCATGCGCGGATAACAACTACTACGTGGAAGATCTCGAGTGGGAGAACTGGGGCGCTGATACGGCTACTGCCACCGGCACCGCGTGGATCAATGATTGCGATCCGCTGTGCGCCGATGGCGAATTCGAGACGTTCCCGGTTCGGCTGACGCTGGATAAACGCGAAGAATGTGGTTATAACGCCCGAATTTACTCCCGGATGGTGCTGGACTACCCAGAAAACCCGGAGCGCAACGAGGAATTTTCTATCGGCTGCGCCCAGCCAGATGAGTCGGCGTAGACCCCAGTCCATCGACAACACCAGATAAACCTCAAAAGCAGCCGACCGGCCAGGTTAGCTACGCCCGGAACGCAAAGCCGCGCCCTTTCTTGGCGTATCATCCAGGATTCTCATAATCCCCGTGGTGTCCACAATGTGTGAATTGTTGTGGATAACTATGGGGATTTTTCTGTTGAATAACCACAAGTTGTCGACAAAGTTATCCACAAGTTGTGGACTAATTTGTGAACAACGTGGATTGTGGACAAACCACAGACGATTATTTCACCGCCTGTGAACAAAGCTGCGGAACAAAATCTGGGAATCTGTGCCTCTAGCTGCCTAAATAACATTCAAGTGAAACTTGAGGTTCTAAATTACAACAATGGTTTTCCACATTATCCACAAGTCTTGTGGATAACTTTCCGGGTTTTGTCCACAGTACATTTCGGTGGATAACCCCGTGAATTAACGGTGAATAAGCGATCAATAGGCAGCCAATACTGTCCATAAGCCCCAATGTCGTGCCAAAGCGAGGTACACACCGCACAGAAAAACCCAGAGCCAGCACACCATGTGTGCCAACTCCGGGTAACGAAGTACAAGCAGTAAAAGCTAGAACTTATGCAAGCTCCCGCAGCTTCTGAAGCTTCAGCGGCTTATGCTTCCTCGGAAATCTCCACGGACTCGATGACGACGTCGTCATGCGGACGGTCCATGCGGTCAGTGGAAACCTTAGCGATCTTGTCGACGACCTTCTGCGAATCCTTATCAGTGACCTCACCAAAGATGGTGTGCGCACCGGTCAGGTGTGGGGTCTTGCCGACGGTGATGAAAAACTGCGAACCGTTGGTGCCTGGGCCGGCATTCGCCATGGCCAACAGGTATGGGCGGTCGAAGAAGAGCTCCGGGTGGAACTCATCGCGGAACTGGTAGCCCGGGCCACCACGGCCGGTGCCGGTAGGGTCACCACCCTGGATCATGAAACCGTCGATGATGCGGTGGAAGATCGCGCCGTCATAGAACGGGCCTTCCTGGCCACCCTGTGCATTCTGGGTGGAGTATTCCTGGGTTCCCTTGGCCAGACCGACGAAGTTCTCGACGGTTACTGGTGCGTGATTGCCGAACAGCTCAATCACGATATCGCCATGATTAGTGTGCAAAGTTGCCTTGGCAGTGGATTTACTCATGCCCACCACTATAGACGACACCACGCTCCCGCTCATTTCCTTTCCCGCCCCGCTGCCACCACTCACAGTGGCTTTTCAGTACACTACGGTGGTCCCCTAAGCCCCCGAGATCGTAAGGACGCTACCACCATGGCCGGCGCCCACCGCGCAGAACCCGTCACTCCCCCGCCACGGCCGCAACTAACCCGTGTCGGCTGGTGGTATACGATCCGCCGCATCGTGGTGCAATCACTCCGGCTACAAATCCCGGACATGGGCGCAGGGCTCACCTATTTCACGCTGCTGGCACTAGCCCCAACGCTGCTGGTGTTTTACGGCATCGGTGTGCTCATCATGGCCAATAACCGCGAGCTGCTAGAAAACTTGCTGTGGGATTTCCTGGGCGGAATTTTGCCGGTCAACCAAACCGAAACCGTGCTCAACACCGTCGATACGGTTTTATCCAGCACGTCGACAAACCTGCTCGGCCTGCTCGCCGGTGTGGTCTTAGCCGCGATCTCCTCATCCGCCTACGTGCGCGCCTTCGCCAGGTTTTCTACCCGCGTGTACGGCGATATCGACGGCCGCCCACTCCTGCACGTCTGGTCATCCATGGCGTTATTATCCGTAGCCATGATTTTGGGCGTGTGCCTGATCTTCTTGGCACTCGTCGTCAATGTCACCGTCGTGGAAACACTGATCCAACCCATCGCGGGGCCACTGGGCATCTATGAAGAAATTGAATTTCTCACCACCGCCATCCTGCCCATCTGGGCGTGGGTGCGCTGGCCAGTCATCGTGATCATGGCCGCAGGACTTATTTCCGTGCTGTATTACTATGCACCGAACGTGCGGCCATACCGGTCCAAGTGGCGGATCTTCACGCTTGGGGCATTCGTCGCGCTGGTGCTGATCTTCCTCACCGGTGGCGGCTTATACGTGTATTTCGTGTACCTATCGTCGTTGAATTCTTATGGTGCGCTGGGCTCAATCGTGACGTTTTTCTTTGGCTGCTGGATCGCCAATACCAGCCTGGTCTTCGGCGTCGTCATCGATGCTGAGGTCGAACGCACCCGCCAATTGCGCGAAGGCATCCTGGACAATGACCCGACTGGCACCACTCGACTGGCGGAACAAGCACCGCATTTAGAGCACCGTTCGACAAAACAGCAAGAAAAAATGGAGCGCATCCTCGGCTCGCTGGAAAATGATGCCAAGCAGCTCAAGGACGCGCCCCAGAATTAAAGCCCGGTAAAAGCTCAGACTTAGACGCTAGCGCCTAGTTCCGGCTAGTTCCGCCTACTTCAGTGATTCCACCACATTGTTGCGGGCAGTAACCATGTTGCGCAGCGACTCCTCGGTCTCTTCGTAACCGCGGGTCTTCAAACCACAGTCCGGGTTAATCCACAGGCGCTTCTCGTCGACGTTCTTCAACGCCGCGCGGATCAGCTCTTCCATCTCCTCGACCGACGGGATGCGTGGCGAGTGGATGTCGTAGATGCCTGGTCCGATTTCGCTGGTGAAGGAATCGTTGAGATCCTCCAGCAGCTCCATGCGGGAACGAGCAGCCTCGATGGAGGTGACGTCAGCATCCAGTGCGGCAACCGCATCGATGATCTGACCAAACTCGGAGTAGCACAGGTGGGTGTGGATCTGCGTCTTTGGCTTCGCCTCCAGCGAGACCAAACGGAAGGCGCGCACGGCCCAATCCAGGTAGGAAGCGCGGTCGGATTCGCGCAGTGGCAACAGCTCGCGCAGGGCTGGCTCGTCGATCTGGATGATGTCGATGCCAGATTCTTCCAGGTCAGCGACTTCGTCGGCAAGCGCGACACCGATCTGGTCAGCGGAGACGGACTGGTGGACGTCGTCACGAATGAACGACCACGCCAGGATGGTCACCGGGCCAGTCAGCATGCCCTTGACGTGCTTGTCGGACAGCGACTGTGCGTACTTCGCCCACTCGGTGGTCATGGCCTCCGGGCGGGAGACATCGCCGACCACGATTGGAGGACGGGTGCAGCGGGAACCGTAGGACTGTACCCAGCCGTTTTCGGTGACCACGAAGCCGTCGAGAAGCTCCGCGAAGTATTGCACCATGTCGTTGCGCTCTGGCTCGCCGTGTACCAGCACGTCGATGCCCAGGTCTTCCTGCAGCTTGATCACCGAAGCGATCTCGCCGCGCAGCTCTTCCACGTACTGCTCGTCGGTGAGCTTGCCGGCGCGGTGGTCGGCACGCGCACCACGGATCTGCTTGGTCTGTGGGAAGGAACCGATGGTGGTGGTCGGCAACTTCGGCAGGCCCAGTTCCTCTTGGATTTCGGTGCGCTCAGCAAACTTCGGCTCACGAGCGACCTGGCCTTCTGGCAGCGTGGCGACGCGCTTGGCGACGGCTTCGTTGTGCGTGCGCTCGGATTCCTTGCGGGTGCGCAGGGCGCGCTCGGAGCGGGCGAAGGTCTGCTCAACCTCATCGCGCTTGCCGTCCAGGGCTGCGGCGACGGCGACGACCTCGGAGATCTTCTCGTCAGCGAAGGAGAACCAGCCAGCAACGTCGACAGGCAGGTTCTTTTCTGCCTCGACGGTGTGCGGCACGTGCTGCAGCGATACGGAGGTGGTGACGTGCTTGACGCCGAGTTCCTCACCGGTTTGAACCAGCGCGTTCAGGTCGCCAGCCCACACGTTGCGGCCGTCGACCAGACCTGCCACCAGGGTGGTCTGTGGCGACTTGGCGACGGCTTCTTTGATGCGGCCCAGGTAGTTCGAATCCAGCGCCTGGGTTGGGCGGGAAACATCCACCTGGAAAGCCTCTGGGGCAGCGGCCAGCAACTTATCCAGGCCAGCCTGCAGCGAACCATATGGGGTGGTCAGGTATACCTGCGGGCGGTCTTCGCTGCTCAGCAGCTCAGTCCAGATGGCACCGGCGCGGTCGGCGAGTTCGGCATCGGAAATTCCAGTGTGGTCGGCAACCAAGGCAGGTTCTGCAACCTGCACCCATTCCACGCCAGCTTCCTTCAGCGCGGCGAAAACCTGTGCGTAGGATTTCGCGAGGTCATCCAGGCGATCCAGCGGGTTGGTGGTGCCATCAGCGGCGGTGGATTCAGCGGCCTTGGATAGAGCCAAAACGGTGACTGGTCCCACCAGGTATGGGCGGATGGTGTGTCCGGCTTCGCGGGCCTCGTCGACCAGCTTCAGCAGGCGCTGCGGGCGGGCGGTAAAGGACTGGTCAGCGCTGATTTCTGGGACGATGTAGTGGTAGTTGGTGTCGAACCACTTGGTCATTTCCAGCGGCGCGGTATCAGCATTACCGCGGGCAAGGGTGAATTCTTCGTCCAGGCTGACGTCTTCGGCGTCGCCGCCGAGAGCACCGACGGTCAAAGCGGTTTCCAGTACCTGGTCGTAATACGCGACGTCAGCTGGGATGGCGTAATCGTCGTCAAGACCCAAATCTTTCAGGCGGGCATAAGTATCTACGCGCAGCGAGTGTGCGGCGGATTCGAAGGTGGGGCGGTCGATGCGGCCAGCCCAGTAAGACTCAAGAGCGCGCTTGAGCTCGCGGTTAGCACCAACGCGAGGATAGCCCTCGATGGTTTTGGTTGGGAATGGTGTTTGCGACATGTTTGTCGTGTCCTTCCTCAAGACAAGTGATGTGTTCGTTGTGGGTTTTGTAGGGTGCGGCGGGCGTAGCCAGAGAATCAACCGGGCGCGGTTGGCGGGCGAATCCCGACCGCGTCCAGGAGCTCTTGGGTGACCTCCGCGTTGTTGTGGGTGTAGATGTGCAAGCTGCCGACATCGTTGTCCACCATCGCTTGCACGAGTTCGGCGGTGATCGCAATGCCCTCGGCGCGCTCGTCCCGGGCGTTTTCTAGCCGACGCACCAGGTGCTCCGGTACCGGCAGGCTTGAAAATTCCGCCATACGGCGCAGGCGGCGCACGCTGGTGATCGGCATGATGCCCGGGATTTGCGGGATGCGCACGCCAGCCAGTTCTGCACGACGGCGGAACTGCAAGAAATCTTCGGCTTCGAAAAACAGCTGGCTAATGGCCAGATCGGCGCCGCTGCGTTGTTTGGATAGCAGCACGTCGAAGTTTTCGTCGTCGGTGCGCGCCTGATAGTGGCCATTCGGGTAGCTGGCGACGGCGACGGCCAAGCGTCCGGCGGCAAAGCGGGCTGCCTGCTGGCTTTCTACTTGGCGGATCAGGCGCACGAGTTCGTCGGCATACTGCAGGTGATCGGCTGGCAGTGAAACCTCGCCTTCTGGCAGGTCGCCGCGCAGGGCCAGCAAGCCGCGCACGCCGGAATCGATCAGACGGTTGATCCACGCGATCATTTCTTGCTTGGTGCCCGCCGTGCACGCGAGGTGCGCCAGGGTGCGCATAGTGGTCTCGCGGTCGATGCGGGAGATGAATTTCGCGGTGCCATCCAACCAGCCGGAACGGCGTGAGCTGGTGACCGAGATATAGTCCGGCCGGTAGGATTCCAGCGTTTCCAGCAAGTGGGAAATCTTCTTCTCGTCGGCGTCGTGGCGCGGCGGGATGACCTCGAAAGACAGTGCTGTGCGCTCGGATGCGGTACGTGGCTGTGGCTGCGCGTTATCGCTGGAATCATCCAACGGTGCAGAGGCAGATACTCGTGGGGCCATTGTTGGTCACCTCCTTCCGGCTGATTGTTTCTTGATTGTTTGCGTCTTGATTGTGTACCAAGCTGTCTAGTGTTGGCATCAATCTAATGCTTGCGCAGTTAACAAGGAAGAATGCAGAAAGGTATTACCATTCGGTGGGGCGTTCATGCTGGAAAAATAGCACTTGGGCGAACTGAATATAATTCGTCGGCAAGCGGAAAAACTGAACCAAGCTGTCTATGGTATTACCATTAAGATGTGCTGGAAACACTTTATTTTCGCTGTTATCGCCCACATCGGCTTTCACAGCAACTATCCTTAGAACTAATAACTAGTGACAACCGTGTGATTAACGAGGTGAACACACCATGAGTTCTGCAAACGTCAACCTGCGCATCGCGCGGGACCTCAGCTCAACTGGCTGGGAAAAATTCAAAGATTACCGCGACAAGAAGTCCCAAGAAGCATTCGAATTCCTGGAAAGCGCGGCGAAAACCGTCGACAAGAGTGCAGAAAAGCACTTCCCGGAAGCACGCAAAGAAGCTGGCAAACTGACCAAAGCTGCGCACGCGCGTCTAGAAAAAAGCATTGAAAGCCTGCAGGATGTCGGCCGGGAACTTGCCGACGGCGACGTCTCCGAAACGGTAGAAAACGGCCGCGAGGCCGCCAGCGAGAACTTCTCCAAGGCCACCAAAAAAGCCCAGAAGCAAGCCAAGAAATTGCGCAAGAAAGCTATTAAAAAGCTGGGCCGGAAAAACCGCAAGCGCCTGTCCCGCGCAGAGAAAAAAGCCAACGCTGCTGCACAGAAAGTCAAGGACAAAGCAACCCAGAAGCTAGATAAGAAGAACGCGAAAAAGACTGCGAAGAAGGCTTCGAAGACACTGCAGAAGCAGGCCGACAAGCTGGCAGATAACGCACCAAAGAAACTGAAGAAAGCCCAGAAACAAGCCGAAAAAACGGCTAAGCAGCAGGCCAAGAAGGCGCAGAAGCAGTTCAACAAGAAGACAAAATCGAACTCGCGCGGCGTCGGTTTCTACGCCCTGTGGGCCGCTGTTCTCGCCGCAATCGTTGGTGTCATCGCCTATGTGCTGAACAAGCGCAACTCCGGTGCACAGGAGCAGCCACCAAAGGCCAGCGATTACAGTTCGAATACCACCAGCACTCTGGTGTACTCCTCAACCAGCGATGATGACCTGGAAGCACCAAACGCAGACGCTTCCGAGGAGAACAAGAAGGCGGAAAAGAAAGCCGGCGAGTTGGCTGAGGACCCAGCCGAGCGTGACGAGGAACTGCTAGCAGATATCGACGAACAGCTGGCCAAGAACCTCTCCCAGGGTGCTGCGGAAAACCTGGCGGCTTCCGAGGCCACCCGTGCCGTTGCTCACGGTGATGCCGACGCCGCAGAAAAGGCAGCGCAGATCGACGAGCAGCTGCAGGACAAGCTGGAATCGGATGCTGATTCGGATTCTGCGGCTGAAGGCGACGACAAGTAATCGTCGGCAAGAGGCGTCGTAAAGAGACATATGCCATAAAGTCGTTACGTGAGCCAAGCCATCTGCTTCGATAGGGTTTGTGGTGCAAGGGAATTAGCAACACCATAGGCCCTATTTCTATGGCCAAATTTTGTTTGGCCACGGCCCATCGTCGGTCGGTTATAGGACAGCGGTGTGAAGGACGAGGAGGAAAGCTTTGGGCGTTCAAGAACTGTCAGTAAAACTCGACAATGGCGCAACCTACTATTTCCCCGCCGGAATTGCCCCAGGTGAACAAGGTAACCGCATCGAAATGCTGCGCGAGGCTATCGAAAACGATTCCGTATTCCAGAGCGTGGATATCGACGGCAACGAGCGCACCATTCACGGCCACGAAGTGAAAAACTATCACCTCAGCGACGCGCTATAACCACCGACCATGCCAAAAACACTGCTGGTCACCAATGATTTCCCTCCGGTAATCGGGGGGATTGAATCATATCTGCGGGATTTCGTTTCCCTGCTGGACCCCAACGAGATCATCGTTTTTGCGCCCACGCGGGATCAAGCCGCCTGCCAAAGCTACGACGCGCAGCTGGATTATCCCGTGATTCGCTGGCCACACCGCCTGTTACTGCCGACGCCGAGGGCGGCGAAGAAACTCCGCGACATTATCCGCACCCACGACATCGACACCGTGTGGTTTGGTGCGGCCGCTCCCCTGGCTTTGTTGGCAAAGACCGCGAAACAGGCCGGCGCCAAGAAGGTTATTTCCACCACGCACGGCCATGAGGTCGGCTGGTCCATGATCCCGGGGGCGCGCCAGGCGCTGCGCGTGATCGGAAATAACTCTGACGTGCTGACGTATATCTCGTCCTACACGCGCCGTCGCCTGGAAAAACCCTTCGGTAACCGCCCGCGGTGGGTGCATCTTCCTTCCGGGGTCAACGCGGATAATTTCGGGGTGGCGAGCCCACAGCGGCAAGTGGAGGCGAAGCAAGCCTTTGGCATTGCCGCGTCCGCGCCGACGATCGTGTGCATTTCGCGTTTTGTCCCGCGCAAGGGCCAGGACAAGCTGTTGCGGGCGTTTCCGGTGCTGCGTCGGCAGTTCCCGGACGTGCAATTGGTTTTGGTGGGCCGCGGGCGTTCGTACCGGCGCCTGGAACGGCTGCGGAAGAAATACGCTCCCGATGCTCTGTTGCTGAACAACACGGATTATCAGCAGAACCGGGTGCGCGTTAATGATGCGTTGGCTGCCGCGGATGTGTTCGCGATGCCCGCTCGCACGCGCGCGGGAGGACTGTCCGTGGAAGGTCTCGGCATCGTGTATTTGGAAGCGCAGGCGTGCGGCATTCCGGTGGTCGCAGGCAGCTCCGGGGGTGCGCCGGAAACCATCACCGACGAGACCGGCGTGGTAGTCAACGGGCACCGAGTAGGCAGCATTGTGCGCGGTATCCAAGGTTTGCTTGCCGACGCGCAGCTGCGCTCAGAGATGGGTGCTGCGGGCAGGGAGCACGTCGTCAAGAATTGGAACTGGGATCTGATGGGTGCGCGGCTACAGAAGGAACTGCGCGAGATTTAGGCACTGCGGGAGCTTTAAGCCGTCCGTTTAACTGCCTAGCGCCCGAGTGCACCAATGGCGATGACGTTGACGCCATCAGGCCGACGGTATGACATTCCACCGCCGGTCACGACCAGCAATTCAGCGGGCTCAGGCATCACCGCGGCGAATTTCTGCAGACTCGCTGCTGCACCGTCGACTACATTGGGATGGTGCCCGAGTTTGATCTCCACGAGCACTGTTCGCCCAGCGAGCGTCGTAATCGCATCAACTTCGGTGCCATCCCCGAGGCGAGCATGATAGACCGGCTCGTTCGTCAGCGCGCGTAATTCATGAACCACCAGCGATTCAAAAAGCTGACCGAAAAATTCGAAGTCGTGTAAAAGATCGTCCGGCTGTTTTTGTAGCGCAGCAACTGCTAACGCTGGGTCTGCAAAGTGCCGTTTGGCTGCTTTGCGTAGTGGGGTACGTGAGCGCAGGGATTGTGACCACGCCGGTTGGTCTTGGCTGATGAAAATACGCTCGAGAGAATCCAAGTAGTCAATCGCAGTTTCTCTGTGCAATTCAGCATCTGTGGCGATTGCAGTCGTCGACATTTCAGTTCCGATCCCACGAGCCAGAGATCGCATTACCCGCAGAACCCGAGCTGGGTTACGCTTCACCTTGTCCGGTGTGGAAATGTCGAGCTCCACGATGGTCCGTACATAATCACGCAGGTTTGCTTGTGCATCCGCAACACTGAGACGCAAAAAGCCTGGCCACCCTCCTCGGCAAATCCTTTCCGCAAGATCGTGGATAGTTAGCTCCGTCTTGCCGACGCGCGGTGCTTCGCCCTTCACCATGTTGAGCAGTGAAGCTTGTCCAGTGGATTCTCCCGATTCTGCCAGTGTCATGGTGTGCATTGTTAAGCGAGAGAATCTTCCGGCTCCAGAATGGCCTTGCACCGCTTCGGCTGGGGCGGTTGATCCTGTCAAAATAAATTGTCCAGGCTGCCCACGCCCATCAATTTCGTGGCGTACTACGTCCCATAATTTTGGTTGTGCCTGCCATTCGTCCAAAACTCTCGGCGTCGGCCCTTGTAATACAAGAGCCGGATCTACCCCCATTGAAATCTCCACATCAGGATCGATGTCTACTTTGATTTCGCTCTCGGCATGGTGACGGGCGGTCGCAGTCTTGCCACAACCCTTCGGTCCCTCAATCAACAAGGCTCCAGTGCGCCGCAACGACTGCTCCACAAAAACATCCGCTATCCGCGGAATATAGCCCTGAGACAACACCACTATTTCACCATCCGACAGTTTGAGGCGATTCTAACCGACACTTTGAGGTCATTTTATCCGACAGTTTGAGCCGATTCTAACCGACACTTTGAGGAACTCGTGTCTGAATTCGCGCGTGATTGAGTCCATGTTTCACGTGAAACATTTTTTACCGCGATACCGGTGGATTGGCGGAACGACACCATGCTTCATCAGAACCTTGACTACCGCACGCCAACAGAGGTTGAAGCAGAGTTTTGCAGCCGACAACCGGCTCGAGAAATAATGGAAATTAAGGCAAATGCCTAGGAAGAAAACCCAGGACACTTCAAGTTTCAAGCACAAAAATTGATGCTACTTTTTATTCCCCTTATCTTTCCGCACAAGCATCAAAGATACAGTTACCGAATAGATAAAGAGAAAAATGATAATAGCTGTGTGCATACTTACCCCTTAGCCTCAGACTTTCTTAATCGCAGCAGCCTGCGGAACCAAACCCAAACCGCCAACAAATGCCAGAAAAATGGAGAGTAAAGACTTTCCGCGTATTTCAGCTTGCACATCTCTTCCAAAAATGCATTCGTAAGATGCGAGCTCCTTCTTTAAGGAAGCAACCTCATCGTACAACAGTAGAGTGTAAGCTACAACACAATGTTTCGACTTTTTACTTATTCCCCTTATATGGGGTGAGTATGACCGCCATCTAACCTAAGTAAGGGCGTTTTGCGTTAGTTTTCGCATCCCCAGCGGTGGCTTACCCCGACCGATTCTCGGATTACTTATAAACCAAACCCCGCACACAAACTAACAGACACTCTCTAGGATGAAGATCATGAGTCTTCTTCATCCTGAAACAACAAGAATGTTAGCTTCATGAATACCACATGACTAATCGCTAATGGTGTAGCTACCCTGGCGGCTATCCACATCTCAGCTACACGGAAATCAGCAACGACCATCACGATACTGAAATAAGCCAGAAAAGCAATCACAAAAACACAGAAATATTTTCTTATTCGAAAAGTTATATTATGTTTACTGTAGTAATTTACATAAATAACAACCAGAGCAGAGGGAACCCCAAAAAAGATCCCCATAACAGTGGCAAATAAAAGCAATCCAGGCAGGGATACCATCTAATTGTCCTCTTCGAGATCATTTACGGCTTCACTGGGAATTTCCGAAGGATCAACATAAATCGTATCAGGAGAAGGCTCATAGTTCTCTTCGTTATCCCCCTTCAGGTGAACGATTTTGAGCCGACCCCACTGCTTTATCCACAGTTATATAATCAGTTTTCTAGACCCAGCGGTAGATCGTGGTGTGATCAACCGACACACCCCGCTGAAGTCATCATTTCCTCCAGAGCGCGGTAGCTCACCCCGTAGCGGCAGTACCACCCACTGCCCACAGAATAATGTCACGGGGGAAATGACGACCCGAGAAAATACCCATGGCTGTGATTAGTTCACGTCGCTCTTCCTACTGCCCCAACTTTGCAACAGCACCCAAAGCCCTGGAATGAACTCCTATCACCAGGGTCATTCCAGGGCATATTTCCCTGACTAAGAGAAGCAGTGACACAGAAGGTCTACCTCAGCGTGGGCCCTGTGGGCGTGCAGGTTCCGTGTGTGGCTGGTGTGCTGCGGCATGGTCGGCAGCGATTGATGACCGACTCTGGAGCGGGTGCCTTGTCTGGTCTCGCGGTTCAGGGTGGGTGGACTATTCGGCGGGTTGGATCTCGCTCTCGGTGACCCACTTGTGGTTGGTCATCGTCATCCCGTCGACGGTGAGATCAACCATGTAGACCGTCTCCTCGGTGGAGTAATCGATGGTGGCCTCAGCACCCTTCATGCCGGACATGTGCTCGGCATCCAGGACAACGCTCGCCCCGTCGGGCAGGGGGGCCTGACCCGGATCGACGAGCTCCTCATGGACGACCCAGCGGTGGTCGGTAACCGGGGCCCCACCCTCGGCGGGAGTGTAGCTGACCGAATAGGTCGTGGTGTCAAACGCCCCGGAAATGGTGGCGGTGGCCCCGTCCATGCCGGGCATGTGGTCAGCGGTGAGGATGACCTCGGTGCCCACCGGGTACGTGGGATCCTCGGCCTCTTCAATGCCTGCCGGCGGTGTCCCACCGTCGGCAGGGTGGTCGTGCCCGCCGTGCTCTTCGTCGGCAGTGGTGGTGTCTTCCTGGTGGGTCTCGTTGGTCTCTGCGGTTGCCGTCGTGGTGCTGGTGGTGTCGGCATCGTCGGAGTTGTCGGTGGCGTCGCTGCAGGCGGTCAGCGCCAGGGTGGAGGTCAGTACCAAGGCGGCGAGGGTAATGCTGCGTTTCATGAGCGTTCCTTTCAAAAGTGGTGTGAGTTAGGGGTCGAGAGACAAGGTCAGTCAGTAACGGTTACGGGGGATATCGACCCACTGTGTTCCTCCTTCCCGTCGGTCGGAGCCAGGTGAGCCGGCTCCAGATCAATGCGGCGCAACAGCTGGGCGTTCAGGGCCACCACGATGGTCGAGGCAGACATCAAGATCGCGCCCACGGCCGGGGACAGCACGAACCCGATCGAGGCGAGCACTCCGGCGGCCAACGGCACGGCGAGGATGTTGTAGCCAGAGGCCCAGATCAGGTTCTGGATCATCTTGCGGTAGCTGGCCTGGGACAGCTCAATCATCGACAGCACTGCCCGCGGGTCATCACTGGCTAGGACCACCCCGGCAGATTCCATGGCCACATCCGTGCCGGCACCGATGGCGATACCGACGTCCGCGCGGGTCAGAGCGGGGGCGTCATTGACACCGTCACCGACCATGGCCACGCTCAAACCCCGGTCCTGCAGCTGCGTGACCTTGGTGTCTTTGTCCTGGGGCAGGACCTCGGCGAAGACCTCATCAATGCCTAGGTCCTGACCAACCGCCTGGGCCACCTGCTGGGCGTCGCCGGTAATCATCGCGACCTTCACCCCGCGGTCCTGCACGGCTTTCACGGCGGCACGGGATTCGGGGCGGATCTTGTCCTCGACGGCTACCGCACCGATGATCTGACCGTCGCGGACAATATGGAGCACACCGGCCCCACGCCCGGTCCAGGCGCTGGTGGTGTCGGTGAGCTCGGCCGGGGTGGTGAGGTTGAACTCGCGCAGCATGTTCGGCCCGCCCACGAGGATCTCAGCGCCATCGACAGTGGCCCGGACTCCCCGGCCGGAGGCGGCGCTGAAACCAATTGCACGGATTTGCCGACGGGAGGCCTCGGGATGGGCGGCCGCGGCCGCCACGATGGCGCGGGCCACGGGGTGCTCGCTGTCGGCCTCCGCGACGGCGGCCAGGGCCAGTAGCTCGCCCTCGGTGACGCCGACAACTGCCGCGACACCGGTGACCGCGTGCGCACCCTCGGTCAGGGTGCCGGTTTTGTCGAAGAGCACCACGTCGATGGTGCGCATCCGCTCGAGCGCCATCCGGTCCTTGATGAGCACCCCGGATTTCGCGGCCCGCTCGCTGGAGATCGCAATGACCAGCGGAATCGCCAGGCCCAGGGCGTGCGGACAGGCGATGACCAGCACCGTGACCGTGCGCACCACGGCATCGTCCGGGCTGCCGATGATGGTCCACACCACCGCGGTGATCAGAGCGGAGATCAGCGCGAACCAGAACAACAACGCCGCTGCCCGATCCGCCAGGGCCTGGGCCCGGGAGGAGGACTCCTGGGCGTCGGCAACCATGCGTTGGATCCCAGCCAGGGCGGTGTCCCCGCCGGTAGCCTCCACCCGGATGCGGACGGTGTTGTCGGTGGCCACGGTACCGGCGACCACCTTGTCACCGGTGTCGCGGAAGACGGGACGGGATTCGCCGGTGATCATCGCCTCATCGAATTCGGCGGCTCCGTCGAGGATGGTTCCGTCGGCCGGCACCCGGGCACCGGCCCTCACCAGCACGACGTCGTCGACGACCAGCTCGGAGATGGCCACGGTGCGGGTGGTCCCGTCGATGACTTTCTCGGCCTCATCCGGCAGCAGGGCAGCCAGCGCGTCAAGCGCGGAGGACGCGGCCCCGAGAGCGCGCATCTCCAGCCAGTGGCCCAGCAGCATGATGGTCACCAGCAGGGCCAGCTCCCACCAGAAGTCCAGGTCAAAACCGCCCAGCCCCAGAGTGGTGACCCAGGAGGCGACAAACGCCACGGTGATGGCCATGGCGATCAGGAGCATCATCCCGGGTTGGCGGGATTTCAGTTCTTTCCATCCGCCCTTGAGGAAAGGCGTTCCGCCGTAGACGAAGATGATCGTGCCCAGCACCGGGGGGATCCAGGTGGATCCGGGGAATGCCGGGAGGTGGTAGCCGAGCAGGTGAGCGACCATGGGGCTGAAAATAATGACGGGAATGGACAGAATCAGCGACCACCAGAAGCGGTCCCGAAACATTGCGGTGCTGTGTCCGGCGTGTTCGCCGTGACCATGAACGTGGTGGTCTTCGTCCAGGGCGGAGTGCGGGTGATCGTGGCTGGCATAATCCGGGTGGTGGGTGTGGTCTGTTTCCGGAGCGGGGTGATCACCATGGTGATCGCCGGAATGGTGGGGAGTGCTCATGACGTTCCTTTCGCTCAACCCGGTCGGGGTCGAGATGATGGGTAAAACTGATCAGGATAAAACGGTGTAGCCGGCCTCCTCGATGGCCCGGCGAACCATCTCCGGAGGTACGACACCGGTGACCGTGACGGTGAAAACACCATCAGCAGCGAGATCAATCTGGACGTCGTCGACCTGAGGGAAGACCTGAAGGGCCTGGGTCACGCTTTTCGCGCAGTGCCCGCAGGTCAGGCCGGTGACCTGGTAGCTAGGGGAGGACCCTCTTGCTGACGAGTCGCTGGCGGCAGGGATGGAGGCGGTGTCGGCACGTGAGGCAGGTCCGCAACAGCTGCAGCCGTGGGAGGCCATCGGCAAGAGGCTGGGCGGGGAGGTGATCATGGGAAAGCTCCTCCGGGTCGGTGGGATGCGGCGATGCTATTCCCTAGCGTATACCCCCATGGGGTATATTTTCAATGGGTGGAGGGCACGGCCCTCACGCGGGGCAGGGTGTGATCACCGAGCAGCCTCCTCACTGTCGGGAGGGGACAGCGGGAGGCGGAGGGCAAACACCGCTCCGCGACCGGGTCCGGGGGAGGTGGCGGTGAGAGTGCCGCCGTGGGCCTCGATCAATGCCTTGGAGATGGTCAGACCGATACCGGCCCCGCCGTTGTCCCGGCTGCGGGCGGCATCCCCCCGGTAGAAGCGTTCGAAGATGTGTCCGAGCTGGTCAGGTGGGATGCCCTCGCCGTCATCGGCGATGTGGATGAGCGCGGTGGACGCCCCCTGCCGGTGGACGCTGATCCGGACCTGCCCGCCGGCCGGGGTGTGCCGTAGCGCGTTCGACAGGAGATTGCTCATCACCTGGCCGAAGCGTTGCCGGTCCACGAGCACCCGGGCGGTGTCTGTAATGGTCCCGACCTGTAAATCGATGCCTTTGTCAGCATAAGCTTCCCCCGCGGCAGCAGCCGCGGTATGGAGCAGATCCCCGAGCCCTTCCTCCACCAGGTCCAAATCGATCCGGTGTTCCTGGGCCCGGGAGACATCGTCGATGTCTTCCATCAACCGGGTCAGGCGGGTGAGTTGGTCAGCCATGATCGTGTGGGTGGCATTATTCCAGTCCACGACCCCGTCCTGGAGACCATCGAGGTAGACCGTGAGCACCGATAAGGGGGTGCCCATTTCGTGGGCCAGATCAGAGAGCATCTGGCGGCGGACCTGTTCGGTGCGTTCCAGCCGGTCGGCCATGGTATTGAAGGCATGCGCCAGGGTGGTGACCTCGGGGCCTGCTTTTCCGGCGGGCACGCGGATACGGGAGTTGCCGGCCGTCAGGCTGGTAGCGGCGCGGGTGAGATCCTGCAGGGGGGTGCGCAGACGACGTGATAACCACAGGCTGGCCAGCAGTGCGCTGGTCAAGGCGGTGGGCAGGGCGACGGCCAGGGTGATCAGGTTGGCGCCCCGGTAGGCCTGCTCGGCATGGAACAGCTCCAGCGAGGGGTCCTCCCGGCCGGTCATCAACATATGATCATGGAACAGGGTCGGGCCCACCATCGTGGCCACGGCCGCGGCCACCAGCAGGCTAATCACCACGACCAACACCTGGGCGGCCAGGAAGCGGAAGGTCAGGCCGGGTCCGTGATTCATGGCTGCTCCACCCGGTAACCCACGCCACGCACGGTGTCGATAAACCCCCGGCCCTGGGTGTCGGTGCCGAGCTTGCGACGCAAGTTGCCGATGTGGACATCGACGATGCGTTCATCACCGACCCAGGTGGTGTCCCAGACCTCGGTGACCAGGTCGTGGCGGGTCAGCACCTGGCCGGGGCGCAGGGCCAGGGCAACCAGCAGCTCGAACTCCGTGCGGGTGAGCTCCACGGTCGTCTCCCCCACCCGCACCTGATGGGCGACGGGGTCAAGGATGAGGTCACCAACGATCAAGGGGGTGGTCACCTGCGGTGGGGTGGTGCTGGTGCGCGGGCGGCGCAGCACCGCATGCACCCGGGTCACCAGTTCCCGGATGCTAAAAGGTTTGGTGATGTAGTCATCCGCCCCCAGGGTCAAACCGCTGATCTTGTCGTCCTCGCTGCCACGCGCGGTGAGCATGAGGATGTAGCAGTCCGAGAAGGCGCGGATCCGTCGGCACACCTCCAGGCCGTCGAGTTCGGGCAGCCCCAGATCCAGCACCACAACATCGGGGGAAAAGCGACGGGCCTCGTCCACCGCCTGGGTGCCGGTGTGCGCCTGGCGGGTATCGAAGCCGGCCCGAATGAGGTAGGAGGCCACCATCTGAGCCAGGGGTTGTTCATCATCGACGACCAGCACCCGCCCCGGGGGCGTGGCGGTGGTCGGTGTGCGGTCAGCCATAGACCCCAGTATCGCTCCGGACAGGGGGGAATACCACCCTCGCTCAGTGCCCGGCGGGGAATCTTCATCAAATCTTCAAACATCACCCTTCGACCG
Source organism: Corynebacterium sp. LaCa_70 (assembly GCF_058182015.1). Classification (NCBI taxonomy): domain Bacteria; kingdom Bacillati; phylum Actinomycetota; class Actinomycetes; order Mycobacteriales; family Corynebacteriaceae; genus Corynebacterium; species Corynebacterium sp. LaCa_70. The sequence continues at coordinate 20,953 of NZ_CP190914.1, read as the reverse complement.
CCGTCACCCCTGTGCCCCACCCCGGGCCGGCGGCATCGCCTCCCCTGGTCGGTTCAGCAGGCACCACCAGGGATTTCACTGCCTGCACCGCATACCCGGGGCGGGTAGAAGGACATCGCCCACGGCTGTGGGGTGGTGTCCCGGTGGTGACCCAGCCCACCGAATTCACCCCATTTTCGCCCTGTTGTAAGGCTGTGAGCAGGGTTTTTGATTGCTAGTCCGTCAGGCACCCGTGCTAGATAAAGGTATGGCACCGACCTTGAGGCGGTGTCTTCTCACGGTATTACCACGATCCAAGGAGATTGACGTGAAACGAGCAGCGATCGCAGCCGCCGCCCTTGCCCTCGCCCTCACGGGGTGTTCGGCCGCCGACCCGGAACCCACCGCCGACGGGACGGTGTCCCAGGATACATTCCTGACTACCCATGGCCTGGCCGCCATGGACGCGGTGGAGATCATTGATCACCTCGACCGGCAGAAGGTCACTGAGCGTCCCACGGATCTGATCGCCTCAGTGCGTGCCGATGAACTGCTGCTCTCGAGCGATGACCAGGAAGTCGTGGTCGATCTTCCCGACAATCAGACGTATGTCTCGATCGCACCCTATCTCGCCTCCACCCACGACTGCTTCTACCACAGCCTCACGACCTGCCTAGGGGAACTCGACAATGAGGATATCCAGGTCACGATCACCGATGAGGCGACCGGTGAGGTGCTGGTGGACGAGGCGACAACCACCTTCGACAACGGGTTTATTGGCTTCTGGCTTCCCGATGATGTCACCGGCCTGATTGAGGTCAGCTACCAGGGGCGTACCGGCACCACGGAGTTTTCCACCACCGACGACGGTGCCACCTGCGTCACAGACCTGCGCCTAACGTGATGGCTCAACAGGGTCCTCACCTGCGCCTGTCTCCCGTGTCACTGAAATCTTGCACCAAGGAAGGTTAAATCATGACGAACGCGTTTTCCCGACGACAGTTTCTGCTCGGCGGGCTTGTCCTCGCCGGCACCGGGGCCGTGGCCGCCTGCACCAGCGACCCTGGACCCGCTGCCTCGGCACCAGGTCCCTCCCTTCGCCCCACTCCCACCCCCACTGCGCTCGGTGAGCCGACGGTGCGCCGGACACTGACCGCCCGGCCCCTCTCTCTGGATATCGGCGGCATCGAAGCCAAGACGTGGGGATACGTCTCTGACACCGGGGATGCGGCCATTGAGGCCACCGCCGGCGACGTACTCCAGGTCGATATCACCAATGAACTGCCTGAGAGCACCTCCATCCACTGGCATGGCATCGCACTCCACAACGCAGCCGACGGTGTGCCCGGTATGACCCAGGACCCCATTGAACCTGGCGAGTCTTTCTCCTATGCTTTTGAAGTCCCCCACGGTGGCACCTACTTCTACCATTCCCACACCGGCCTGCAGCTTGATCGCGGCCTCCACGCCCCACTGATCATCCGTGACCCGCAAGACGCTGAGGATCAGGACGTCGAGTGGACCATCGTGCTCGACGACTGGGTCGATGGCATTCAGGGCACTCCCGACGATGAGCTCGACAAGCTCACCCGAATGGGTTCGGGCGACCATAACGGGAGGATGGGAATGGGAGGTCACGGCCAGATGATGCACGGCACCCCGGACCGGGTACTGGGCGGGGATGTCGGCGATGTGATGTATCCGCACTACCTCATCAACGGACGTATCCCCCGTGCTCACCGGACCTTCGAGGCTCGCCCGGGCGACAAGGCCCGCCTGCGGTTTATCAACTCCGGCGGTGACACCATCTTCAAGGTGGCCCTCGGTGGTCACCGCCTGACCGTCACCCACACCGACGGCTTCCCTGTCCAGCCCTGGGAGACCGAATCGATCTACCTGTCGATGGGCGAGCGTGTCGACGTCGAGGTCATCCTCGGCGACGGTATCTTCCCTCTCACGGCTTTGGCGGTGGGTAAGGACGACCGCGCCTTCGCCGTCATCCGCACCGCCGGCGGCCAGGCCCCCCACCCCGATGTCGACTTCCCCGAGTTGTCGTCCACCGGACTGCTTCTGTCCTCCCTGAAGCCAGCAGACCGTGCACTCCTGCCCGAGGGCACACCAGACCGAGAAGTCAGTATCGACCTGGGCGGGCAGATGATGCCGTATGAATGGAGCATTCTCACCGACGGCCAATCCTCCTCCGCGACCGTGCAGGAGGGCCAGCGCCTGCGGATGGTCATGCGCAACAGGACCATGATGCCCCATCCCATGCACATCCACGGCCACACGTGGGCGCTGCCCGGCAGCGGCGGGCTACGCAAGGACACCGTCCTTCTCCGCCACGGTGAAACCATGATCGCCGACCTGATCGCTGACAACCCCGGTGAATGGGCATTTCACTGCCATAACGCCTATCACATGGAAGCCGGGATGGTCAGCTCGCTTCGCTACGAGTAACCCCCACAGCAGGGTTGAGTGCCGAGGTGGGCGGGGGTGTGAAGTGTCCCAGGTTTTGTTCCGTTTGAGTAGATGGGAAAATCTGGAAGATGCCGAGAAAATTTGGCAAGGATGCCCAGGATCGTGTGGTCCGTCTCGTGGAAGGCCGCATCTTGGCAGAAAAAACATGTCGATGCAGGAAGCGTGTAAGATCGCGGCACCAAAACTAGGTGTCTCGTGGCATGCTGCCCGGCAAGGGGCGCAGACGGCTCGTCGCCTTCGTGATGGCGTGCTGGTTTAACGCATTAGTGCTGTTCATCAAGCTAATTATGGTCTCTACGGTGTGCGAAAAATGTGGCATGCTCTACGCCGTGAAGGAATCAATATCGGTCGTGAACACACCGCCCGGCCGATGCGCCTGGCCGGTGTTTCTGGCAAAGGCAAAGGCCGGTCACCTACCACAACCCGTTCACCTCAACATGCCTGATGTGCGCCCGGATTTAGTGCCACACGAATTCAGTGCCACAGCACCAAACAAGTTATGGGTGGCTGACATTACGTATGTGCGCACGAAGAAAGGCTTTGTGTATGCCGCATTTGTCACCGACGTTTACTCCAGGCGGATCGTTGGGTGGGCGTTATCAGATTCCATGCGCACTTCAGGCTTTACCGCTGCACGCTCTCAACCAGGCGACCCAAGTGTGCTGAAGAAACGACAAGTTTGTGCACCATTCGGATCACGGGTCGCAAGGTGGATTCAATTGGTTGTCGCAACACCCTGAGCATGGAGGTATGAGAAGGTGGCTACCAAGGACTGGAGTAAGAAGACCAGTGATATGCCGGTGGGGGTGCGGCGTCAGTGGCGTGCGGATCGGGCGTTGCGGCCTGCGATGCGTTCCCCGGGTAGGCCGGTTCCGTCACGGGCAGTGCAACGCCAGTTCTGGGGTCTGATCGCGACGGGAATCACCACTGCGCAGGCCGCCCTTCAGGTGGGGGTGTCCGTACCGGTGGGAACGAGGTGGTTCCGTCATGCTGGTGGAATGAGACCGTTAGCTTTGGACGAGCCCTCGGGGCGGTATCTATCGTTTGCTGAACGAGAGGAAATCGCGATCCTGTGGGAGAAACAGACGGGTGTGCGTGAGATCGCTCGACGGATTGGCCGCAATCCGGCGACGATTTCTCGTGAGCTACGGCGTAATGCTGCCACCCGTGGTGGCAAGCAGGTTTATCGGGCAGGGGTGGCCCAGTGGAAAGCTCAGGAAGCCGCTAAGCGTCCCAAACAAGCAAAACTCGTGGATAATCCGCGCCTGCGGGACTATGTTCAGGAGCGTCTTGCTGGGACGGTCCGAGATGAAAACGGGGTCGTCATGGCGGGGCCTGATACGCCTGCGTGGAAGGGCCGGAGCAAACCTCACAGGGCAGACCGACGGTGGTTGACCGCGTGGAGCCCGGAGCAGATATCGCAGCGGTTAAGGATCGACTTCCCTGATGATGAGAGTATGAGAATCTCCCATGAAGCGATCTACCAGGCGCTCTATATCGAGGGGCGCGGGGCGCTGAAGCGTGAACTCGTGGCCGCACTGCGGACTGGGCGGGCCCTGCGTAAACCCCGCGCCCGGTCCAAGAGCAAGCCTGAAGGTCATGTCACCGCCGATGTTGTCATCTCTAACCGGCCCCCGGAAGCCTCGGATCGGGCGGTGCCCGGGCATTGGGAAGGAGACTTGATCATCGGTACCGGCAGGTCAGCGATCGGGACCGTGGTCGAACGCTACAGCCGGTCGATCCTGCTGGTGCACCTGCCCCGGTTGGACGGCTGGGGTGAACAACCAAGGACGAAGAACGGACCTGCCTTGGGTGGGTACGGTGCTGAAGCGATGAACACCGCCCTACAAACCGTGATGAAAGATCTACCGTTACAACTGCGTCAAACGTTGACCTGGGACCGCGGAACCGAGCTCGCTGACCATGCCGCTTTCACTCTAGCCACGGGCACGAAAGTGTTCTTCGCGGACCCACACTCGCCATGGCAACGTCCCACGAATGAGAACAGCAACGGACTCCTACGCCAGTACTTTCCCAAGGGTACCGACCTGTCTCGATGGACAGCCCAAGACCTCGCCGCCATCGCCTACACGCTCAACAACAGACCAAGAAAAGTCCTTGGATTTCGAACCCCAGTCGAAGTCTTCAATGAACAACTACAATCAATTCAAAACAACAGTGTTGCAACCACCGATTGAATCCAAGCAATACGTCAGCGTGGTCTACAACGAGCGAGGTGCCCAGCACAGGATTACCGCTTACACCGGAACTGTCAGTGACTGATATGACAATGCTTTGGCTGAAAACGTGAACGGCCCCTCACAAGAACGAACTGATCCATACTCACAGGTGGGATGACGTTGTCGAGGTAGAAATCGCGACATTCGAGTGGGTGTCATGGCGGAACGAGACAAGATTGCATCAAAGCTTGGGATACCGCACCCCGGTCGAGGTTGAAGACGCGTTGTGGGAACAAGATGAGTCTCGGGAAACAATAGAAAATAGGGTAAATGCCTAGGAACAAAACCTAGGACACTTCACAGGCACAGGTTCAACAACCGCACAAACACGAAAAGGGAAGACACTAAAGCCGCGCGGAAACAGGCTCAGAAACACAACACCGTCGGGCCGACGTTCGCCCCTCGTGACAACAGTTCAGCAACAGCTGTATAGTTCAGTGCATGCTGACTATTTCTTCGCGCTTGGACGTGATGAACCGATTGGGTCGGGCGATGGCAGATCCCACCCGATCCCGTATTCTCCTGACCCTGCTGGGCGGCCCGACCTATCCGGCCGCTCTCGCCCGGGAGCTGGAACTGACGCGGTCAAATGTGTCGAACCACCTCACTTGCCTACGGGACTGCGGAATTGTGGTCGCCGAATCGCAGGGGCGGAAGACCCGCTACGAGATCGTCGACGCCCATCTTGTCCAGGCGCTGAACTCACTGCTGGATACCACTCTGGCTGCCGACGAGAATGCCCCATGTATTGACTCGGCATGTGACGTGCCCGGGTGCGCCACCGGAGAGGGGAACAGGTAAGTGGTAACTAGTCTCCTGGGGGCGGTTGGTCTGTTTATCGCCACCAATATCGACGACATCATCGTGCTCTCGCTGTTCTTCGCCCGTGGGGCCGGCCAAGCAGGGACCACACTTCGGATCCTGGCCGGGCAGTACCTTGGTTTCGCGGGCATCCTCGCAGCCACGATCCTGGTCACCCTGGGAGCGGATGCCTTCCTGCCCACCGAGGCGATCCCCTACTTCGGGCTGATCCCCCTGGCCCTGGGGCTGCGGGCGGCCTGGCAAGCCTGGCAGGGAAACGATGACGACGACGATGACGCGAAAATCAGCGGAAAGAACGTAAGCGCCTTGATCGTCGCCGGGGTTACCTTTGCCAACGGTGGCGACAATATCGGCGTCTATGTCCCGGTTTTTCTCAACGTGGATACCGCCACCGTTATCATCTACTGCGTCGTCTTTCTGATCCTGGTGGCGGGCCTGGTCCTGTTGGCGAAGTTCGTGGCCACCCGTCCACCGATCGCGGAGGTTCTCGAACGCTGGGAGCATGTGCTGTTCCCGATCGTTTTGATTGGCCTGGGTATCTTCATCCTCGTCAGCGGCGGTACCTTCGGCCTTTAATAAGCTCATCCCCCGTGCCCCCAGGGCCTCTCCAGGTTTCCTCACCGACGTCAACTGAACCGTCCATGAGGTTGTAAAAAACCGTTGTCACAGGGGCTCGACCACGCTAGGGCGACAGAAATTCCAGTGGATGCTGAGATGGGCGAACGGATTGCGGACATCCTGGGGGATACGTCATTAAGTCGAGCACACGTTGAGGCGGTCGCCGGGTCGTATCGTGCCTTGTCGATCATGGCGTCGAGACTGTCATATGCTTTTGTATTCATTCGGCGGCCGAAGGCTTCTGCTTCACCGGGGCCATCTGTGCCAACGCCTTCTGACTCTGACAGTAATTTTAAACCTGCCCTATTGGGGTGTACCTCGTCGAGGATCGTGCGGGTTGTCGGAACGGAAGGCCTGCACGCGGTTCCTAACCCCACGGCCAGGTGTAGCGAAGTCTCGTACTACTGGGCCCGGATCGAGAACACAACATCGATAAAAGCTGTACTGATCTCTTGAGGACAGCCGCCGCGGTAGGCGGTGAAGTTTGCTTCGGGGATGTGGCGGGTTGCGGCAATGACAGCGTCAAACTGAGCCGAGGTCGTTGTCATGCCGGCGTTATCCCCGTATCAGTGGTATTCGGTACACCACAGGGTTTGGCCAGCGCGAGGTCTGCCAGGTGTTTCTGCAAGCGCTTGGCCATGGGCGGGAAGGTCGCGAACGTCAGTCCTCCCGAGATGACTGCACCGACTACAGGAATGGTTTATGCTGCTCCCTTAGCGAAACTCTGTTTCGTCATGCGGAAGTCGAGGTTGGCGGCGACCTTTTAGGGTTAAAGGGCTATACGACAAAAAGTGTGTCCGTATAGGTGGGATTGACGCAGATAAAGAGATAAAAACAACACATTTATAATCCCCACAACGATATAAACGCCCCGAAAACGCTCAATCCACGATCCAATGCAAAATCTGTGCTAAGCATGCGTGTTGTCTTAACGCATGAAGAAAAACAGACCACGATGCCCCGTATGCGCTGGGACAATGAAGAAAAACGGAACAACAACCAAAGGCACAACCCGATGGCGTTGCACCTCACCAACCTGCGGGGCATCCACAACGAAAACACGTCCAGACCGCCAACTATCCGCAGACTTCAACACCTTCATTGGCTGCATCTGCGGCAATACCTCAATAACCGAAACCGCTGCTCACCACAACATAAGCCGACGCAGCCTGGAACGACGCTTCAACACCTTCTGGTTCATCGATATCCCCCACCACATCGACACAGCCCGCATCTACGACCAGATCTTCATTGACGAAAACCTACACCGGTGCCGGGTGCCTTCTTATCGCCGCCACACGCAACCACGTCGTCAATTGGGTGTGGGCACACCACGAAACAACCGCGGCCTACCAGCAACTTCTCGAACCCCTACAAGCCCCTGTCATAGTGGTACTCGATGGTGGCCACGGTGCCTATTACGCCATCAAACAAACCTGGCCGACAACCCGCATCCAACGATGCCTAGTCCATGCCCAACGCGTCGTGCGCAGACATCTCACCTCTCGACCACGCACCGATGCCGGCAAAGCACTCTACAAACTAGCCCTCGACCTCACACGCATAACCACAATTGACCAGGCCGCACAATGGACCGCCCACCTGCAAGAATTCGACACCGTCTACCGCAAATGGATGGATGAAAAACACTCAGCATCACAACCGGCAAGCGGGAATACACACATCTATCCGTGCGCAAAGCCTATAACAGCCTGAAACATCTCTACCAGCAACAATGGCTATTTAACTTTCTCCAGCCGCCACAGACACCAACAACCAACGAATACCAATGGGCATCGACTACCAACACCCTTGAAGGGTCAATCAACGCACAACTGAAACTACTGACCAGACTCCACCGCGGCAGATCAGGCGAGCGACAACGACGAATGCTCGAATGGTGGCTCTACCTGCACACCGAAAACCCCACACCACCTATCGACATAGCCAAACAACAAAACTGGGGGCGCGATGCACTCGCCAAAGTCAACACCACGCCCCACAACGAGAACAAAGCCGACCAGCAAACAGGACGACCAGCCCTCTACGACAACGCTATCCCAACCGACTACAACCACAACCTAGGCGTACAGAAAGGATGGATAGGAACCTAACCCCGACACGGGGGTAACAACCCCAGACACACTTTTTGTCGTTTAGGCCTTAAACGCCACCCAGTAGGCCTTGAACGCAAAACATCCCCCGATCCGATGGACCGGGGGATGCAGGCTATGCTGTGGAGCATAGGAGAATCGAACTCCTGACCTTCTGCTTGCAAAGCAGATGCTCTACCAATTGAGCTAATGCCCCATGTTTCCGCCTGGTGGGTCTAGCAGGAATCGAACCTGCGACCTCATCGTTATCAGCGATGCGCTCTAACCGACTGAGCTATAGACCCTGTGTGCGGAACGATTATGTACTTTAATACGTATCTTATATCCACACAAATCGCCAGGCCAGATGGTGTTTTTCGCAGTTTATTCGTCGACTTCCACGATCTGTTCCAGATCCACATGAATGCCGCCAAACAACGCCACCACAGCGTTGTAGATGATCGCGAACAGCGGAGCCAGGATCGTCGCCAGGATAGCCGTCACAGCGCCAAACAGAGCCGACAGAGACAGCACCAGGCCGTAGTCGATGAGCATGCCAGCCCCCAGGCCGTCCACGAAGCCGTTGATGTATTCCCAGACGCCGAATGCATCCATCACGAAGTACACCACCGTCACGGCAATCAGCCAGGCCACCAGACCCACCAGAGACACCGCTAAGCCCACCCGGAAGGCGGATAGCGGCGAGATTCGAGTAATCGCGATGTTTCTTCCCATAGTGCTTGTTACTCCTCTTCAGCCTTTACCTGGTCAGCCTTCGCGTCTTCAGCCTTCGATTGAGCGTCCTGGCCGTTCGCATCCTGGCCGTTCGCTTCCTGAACCTGCGCCTCTTGGACTTCGTCGATGGTCTTCTCGCCCTTGGCAACAGCCTGGGCTTCTTCCACGCCTTCGCTCTCGACGTTCTTGTCGATAGCCAACAGCTCGACGTCGTCGGCAAGATTCACCAGCCGCACACCCATCGTGGCGCGCGAAGACGGACGAATCTGCCCGGCCTCAGTACGCACGACGCCGCCGGCAGAGGTGATAGCGAAGATCTCGTCATCCTCATTCACGGCAATCGCGCCAATCAGCTTGCCGCGCTTCGGGGTGTACTTGAACGTCATCACGCCCATGCCACCACGGCCCTGGGTGCTGTATTCCTCAATCGCGGTGCGCTTGCCGTAACCGCCGCTGGTAGCCACCAACAGGTACTCGCCATCGTGCACCACGGACATCGCCAGCAGCTGGTCATCACCCTTAAAGCGCATGCCCTTCACACCGGCGGTCGCACGACCCATCGGGCGCAGCTGATCATCATTGGCGGTAAAGCGGATGGACTGGCCCTGCTCGGAAGTCAGCAACAGATCATCGTCGTCACCGGCGAGGCAGGCACCAATCAGCGCATCCCCCTCATTGAGGTTGATAGCGATCAGGCCAGCCGAACGCGCCGACTCATAATCCGTCAAGTGCGACTTCTTCACCCGGCCTTGCTTGGTAGCCAGCACCAGGTACGGCGCATCGGTGTAGGACTGCAGCTGGATCACCTGAGCAATGCGCTCTTCCGGCTGGAACTCCAGCAGGTTCGCCACGTGCTGGCCCCGCGCGGTACGGCCTGCCTCCGGCAGCTCGTAGGCCTTGAGACGGTAAACGCGACCAAAGTTGGTGAAGAACAAAATCCAGTCGTGCGTCGAACACACAAAGAAGTTCTTGACGACGTCGTCCTGCTTCAACTCCGCACCACGCACGCCCTTGCCGCCGCGCTTTTGCGACTTGTAGGTATCGACCTTCGTGCGCTTGGCATAACCGGTGGCGGTGATAGTCACAACCACGTTTTCGCGGACGATCAGATCTTCATCAGAAACCTCACCATGCGCGGCCACGATCTCCGTACGACGCTCGTCGCCATGCTTGTCGACGATTTCCTTCAGCTCGGTCGCGACGATCTCACGCTGCCGCTCCTCGCGATCCAAGATGTCTTTCAGGTCATCGATCACGGTTTGGATTTCTTCCAATTCGTCGATGATCTTCTGGCGCTCCAGGGCGGCCAGGCGGCGCAGCTGCATCGCCAGAATGGCCTCGGCCTGCTCGTCGTCGACGCCCAGCAAATCCTTCAGACCCTCACGGGAAGCTTCCACCGAACGGCTCCGGCGGATCAACGCAATGACCTCGTCGAGCATGTTCAAAGCTTTCACCAGGCCACGCAAGATGTGCGCGCGCTTTTCGGCTTCCGCCAGGCGGTATTGCGTACGCCGAACAATAACCTCGATCTGGTGGGTGACGTAGTAGCGCAACATCTGATCCAGACGCAGCGTACGCGGCACACCATCGACGATGGAAAGCATGTTGGCACCGAAAGAAGTCTGCAACTGCGAGTGCTTATACAGGTTGTTCAGCACCACGCGTGCGACGGCATCACGCTTCAGAGTGACCACGATGCGCATGCCGACGCGGTCAGAAGACTCATCGTCAATATTCGAAATGCCAGCCAGCTTGCCGTTGGCCACCTGCTCGGCGATATTAGCCACCATGGTGTCCGGGTTGACCTGATACGGCAACTCGGTAATCACGATGGTTTGCCGGCTGCCGTTTTCCTCAATGCTGGAGACACCACGCATACGGATAGAACCACGGCCGGTGGTATACGCATCCTTGATGCCGCTGGTGCCGACGATCATGCCGCCAGTAGGGAAATCCGGCCCGGACACCCGCTCCATGCAGGCTTCCAGGGTTTCTTCCTCGCCCGCATCCGGGTTATCCAGCAACCAGTAAATGGCTTCCGCCAACTCATTAAGGTTGTGCGGCGGAATATTAGTGGCCATACCGACGGCAATACCGCCGGAACCATTCATCAACAGGTTCGGCACACGCGACGGCAGCACCGTCGGCTCCGTAGTCTTGCCGTCATAGTTCGGCTGATAATCGACGGTGTTTTCCCGGATATCCCGGGTCATCTCCATCGCCAATGGCATCAGCTTCGACTCGGTATAACGCATCGCCGCCGGGCCGTCATTACCCGGCGAGCCGAAGTTACCCTGGCCGTCGACAAGCGGATAACGCATCGACCACGGCTGGGCCATACGCACCAACGTGTCATAAATAGCGCTGTCGCCGTGTGGGTGATAATCACCCATCGTGTCCGAGACCGGCTTCGAGGATTTCACATAGCTGCGCTCCGGCCGGTAACCGTTGTCGTACATCGCGTACAACACACGCCGGTGCACAGGCTTCAGCCCGTCACGCACATCTGGCAACGCACGGCCCACGATCACGGACATGGCGTAGTCGATATAACTCGACTCCATCTCCGCGGAGATATCTATCGGCTCAATGCGATCTAACAAACCGCCTTGGTTATCGTCACTCATAACCTCCCAGTCTAGCGCCTAACACCCCCTGATCATTCAGGACCGTAACGAAAGTTCTAGCTAAACTTGCACTCAGACTTGCACTGAGACTGGGAATTTTTCACAGTCTACGATTGAATTTACAAGTTACACTTGGAAAAATTGTTAGTCTAAGAGTCATACGCCGCAGAATTACCTGAGAAAAGCGCTGTGAACACTGGTTTTCCCACACTCACAGAATTACAAGTCTGGCTAGATACTTTTCGCACTTACGGCGGCGACACTACGAATGTAGAAGTCAAGGCTGCCCAAGGCGGGCTGCCCGAAAATTTGGCCTTAACTACTGCCGCCTTCGCCACTATGCCTGAAGGCGGGGCCAGTATCAGCAACTGACCCCGCCTTCGTCGTCAAGCGAGCTAGTGGTTAAACAAATTAGTGTTGAACAACCGCTAACAGTGTTGAGCAGCCGTGTTTACCAGCCGCGCTCTGCCATGCGGTGCGAAACTGGCAGCTCGTCGACGTTGATGCCGACCATGGCCTCGCCCAAACCACGCGAAACCTCAGCGATAACCTTGGCGTCGTCGTAGTTCTTGACCGCACGCACAATTGCCTTCGCGCGAGCCTCTGGGTTACCGGACTTGAAAATGCCGGAGCCGACGAACACGCCATCGGCGCCGAGCTGCATCATCATCGCAGCATCAGCCGGGGTGGACACGCCGCCGGCAACCAGCAAGCCAACCGGCAGGTTACCGGTCTCAGCAACCTCAACCACCAGCTCATACGGTGCCTGCAGCTCCTTGGCGGCAACGAACAACTCGTCTTTCGACATGGAAGACAAACGGTTGATCTCCGCGCGGATGCCACGGATGTGGGTCACGGCGTTGGACACGTCACCAGTACCGGCCTCACCCTTCGAACGCACCATGGCAGCACCCTCATTGATACGACGCAACGCCTCACCCAAATTGGTGGCACCGCAGACGAACGGCACGTCGAAAGCGAACTTATCGATGTGGTGAGCGTAGTCAGCCGGGGTCAAAACCTCAGACTCATCGACGTAATCAATACCCAGCGACTGCAGTACCTGCGCCTCAACGAAGTGGCCAATGCGGGCCTTGGCCATAACTGGGATGTCGACGGCTTCGATGATCTCGGTGATCATATCCGGATCCGACATCCGAGCCACCCCGCCCTGGGCGCGAATATCAGCAGGCACGCGCTCCAGAGCCATCACAGCGGAAGCACCAGCAGCTTCTGCGATTCGCGCTTGTTCTGGAGTAACGACATCCATGATGACGCCGCCGAAGAATTGCTCAGACAAACCGCGCTTCACGCGGGCTGCAGAACCGTTGGCATTACTCACAACGAGTTTTCCTTTCGATATCACTGATATGAGCTATGACGCACATAATATTGGCCGCGTCCAATCCTAGCCGTCTGCGTCGAGCGATTAGACGTCGAGGAAGCGAACGTCCTTGGCACGACGCGTAATAAAGCTACGACGTGCAGAAACGTCGTCGCCCATAAGAATAGAAAACAGCTCATCGGCTTTTTGCGCATCTTCCAAGTCCACGCGGCGCAGGATACGGGTTGTCGGATCAAGCGTGGTTTCCCACAACTCTTTCGCGTTCATCTCACCCAGACCCTTGTAGCGCTGGATACCATCGTCCATGTTGATCTTGCGTTTTTGCTCAAAGCCTTCTTTCAGCTGCGCGTCACGTTCACGGTCGCTGAAGGCATAGCCCGGCTCGCCCTTCGACCATTTCAGCTTGTACAACGGCGGATTCGCCAGGTACACGTGGCCGTTTTCGACAAGCTCCGGCATGAAGCGGAACAACAGTGTCAACAGCAACGTGGCGATGTGTTGCCCGTCGACGTCCGCGTCGGCCATCAACACGATCTTGTTGTAACGCAGCTTCGAAATATCGAATTCTTCGTGGATGCCGGTACCCAACGCGGTGATGATCGCCTGCACCTCGTTGTTTTTCAGCACCTTATCCATGCGGGACTTTTCGACGTTCAAGATCTTTCCGCGCAACGGCAAAATCGCCTGGAACAGCGACTCACGGCCGGCCTTCGCGGAACCACCCGCGGAGTCACCCTCCACGATGAACAGCTCGGAAACCTTCGGGTCCTTCGAACGGCAATCCGCCAACTTGCCCGGCAAACCACCCAAGTCGGTAGCAGATTTCCGACGCACGAGCTCACGCGCGCGACGAGCCGCCACGCGCGCCTGCGCAGAAGCCACGGCCTTGTTCATAATCGCCTTGGCCTCTGCCGGGTTGGCATCAAACCAATCCGCCAAGTGCTCATTGACGGAACGCTGCACGAAAGAACGAATCTCCGTATTACCCAGCTTCGTCTTCGTCTGGCCCTCGAACTGTGGATCGCCGACCTTCGCGGAAATAATCGCCGACAAGCCCTCACGGCAATCATCGCCAGTAAGCTTGCCGTCTTTTTCCTTCATCAACTTATGCGTTTTCGCATAGTTGTTCATCTGTGTGGTCAGCGCAGCGCGGAAGCCTTCTTCGTGCGTACCTCCCTCGTGCGTATTTATCGTGTTGGCGAAAGTATGCACGGATTGGTTATAACCACTGTTCCACTGCAGCGCGATTTCCACCTCGTGGTCCTCGCCCTTGGCTTCGAAACTGATGATCGTCGGGTGAATCGAGCTCTTCGTCCGATTCAGGTATTCAACGTAATCGACCAGGCCGTTCGGGTAGCAGAATTCCACCTTCTTGACGGCTTCTTGATCGCTAATCGCGGCCTTATCTTCCGGGTCCGGATCATCGAAAGAGCTAGCAGTCTCGCCTTCTTCCGCGAGTGCCTCCAACTTGAGATCCTCCGCCGTCACGCGCTCGTCGACAAGCGTGATGGACAAGCCCTTGTTCAAGAAAGCCATTTCCTGCAGGCGACGCTTGATGGTGTCGAAATCGAAATTGACGGTCTCGAAAATCTCCGGATCCGGCCAAAAACGCACCGTCGTACCAGTGCCGCGGGCATTTCCGCCCTCAACGAGTTCTTCCGGCACCGCGCGCTCAAAGTTCTGATACCAGTGCTTGCCATCGCGCTTAATCGCGGCTTCCACGCGCGTCGACAAAGCATTGACGACGGAAATACCCACACCGTGCAGACCACCCGAGACCGCATAAGAATCGGAATCAAACTTACCGCCGGCGTGCAGCTGCGTCATCACAACCTGCACCGTGGGCGCGCCCGAGGCATGCATCGAGACCGGAATACCACGGCCATCGTCAGTAACCTGCACGCCGCCGTCGGCAAGCAAGCGGACCTCCACCTTGGAGGCATAACCCGCCATGGCCTCGTCGACCGAGTTATCAACAACCTCCCAAATCAGGTGGTGCAGGCCGCGCACGCCGGTAGAACCGATATACATACCGGGGCGCTTACGGACCGCTTCCAGGCCCTCCAGGATGGTAATTGATGAAGCGTCATAATTCGGTTGCGCGTTAGCCACGTGAAACTAGCACTCCTTAAAGAGGAAATCTTCGACATTCCAATCTTACACCCAGACACCCCGCCCGGGTGGAGCTAAGCCGCAGGCACACCCTGCCATAAACCGGGAGTAAGCCGGTAGTAAGCCAGTACCGCCGCTGCAACTGATCAGCGGTGTAACCGTAAGTTTTAGCCGTAAGTTTTAACCATAAGTATCGCGCGGTCCGCGGCCTTTCACGTGCAGCTTGCCCTTGCGCCAATTCGGAGCCTGCGGGCCGAAAATCTTCAGCTCCGTGATCACGTCTGGGCCAGCTTTCTCGCGGATCGAACGCAGAATCTCCCGCTGCATATACCGCAGGTTCGTCGCCCATGCGGTGGAATCACAGGTGATGAACAACGCCGTATCTTTCACCATCTCTACCTTGGTGTGCTGCGCGATCTTCTCGCCCACCAGCTGCTCCCAGTGCCCAGTCACCCACCCAGAGGCCAGGTTTTTCTCCCAACCGCGGGAGGTGATCTCCTTGTTCAGCACCGCGCCAGCCGACGGCAGGTTGAGTTGCCTGCGCGGACGCCTGCCATCGGGGCCGGACTGCCGGTATTTTCCCCAGTTCAATGTGCCGGGGGCGTGAGAAGTGCCGGGAGTATTAGTGCTGGGGCCGAATGGCGCAGTGGCTGCCGACAGACGTGAATTCCGAGCCCGGTGAGCTCGCGCTTGCCGACGACTACGCAAAAAACTTTGCGCCTCGGTCTGCGAGGTACCCAGTGGTGGCGCGGATCCGCGTTGTGCCGCGGCCTCGCGGAGTGCGGCGAAGGTGGCGTCGACAAGATCGCGCGGCTGAGAATCGGGCTGGTTTTTCTGGCTTTGCTGGTTTGGGGCTGGGCTCTCTTCCGGGATGCTCATCGTCATGCCCCACCAGCAGCATCGATGAACGACACTCGGGAATACTCACCGGATTCGGTGGTGGAATCGTGGACGCCGATGTGCACCACGGAATTGGGCTCCAACTCGTCGGGAATGTCTTCTTCTACCGCCGCGGTGATCAACACCTGCTCGACTGAACTCGCAAGCTGCACCAGGTGCCGACGGCGCTTCACATCGAGTTCAGCAAAGACATCATCCAAGATCAGAATCGGATCAGTGCCGGATTGCCGCAGAATCTCAAACTCCGCCCAGCGCAACGCGATGGCATAAGACCAGGTCTCGCCATGCGAAGCAAAACCCTTTGCCGGGCTGGCCCCCAGCAGTGCCTCCATATCATCGCGATGCGGGCCGACGAGGCTAACGCCGCGTTCAATCTCCTTCTCGCGCACGTGCCCTAATGCCCCCAGCATTGCGGCTTCCACGAGTTCCACCTGCACGCGGCCCTGGTCATCGCGGTAATACGCGTCGGTGATGCGGCGGGGTGGCGTCGCTGCTGAGGTTCCAGAATCTGCGGAACTGCCGGAATAATTGGCCTCAGCCACGGTATCCAGCGTGGAGATATAGGCGACGTCCGCCGGGCGGGATTCCGGAGCAATAGCTGCATAGGCCGTGCGTACCTGCGTTTTCAGCTCGTCGACCAGCTCAATACGGGCAGCAATCAGCTGCGCGCCCACACCAGCCAAGCGATTATCCCAAGCATCAAGGGTGGACAACGCAGCAGCGGAATCGTCGTCACGATAGCCCCGCCGTAATGCAGCACTGGCGGATTTCAACAAGGCGTTGCGCTGGCGTAAGACTTTGTCATAATCGGCTTTCACGCCCGCGATCCGCGGGGTGCGGCTAGCGAGGATGCTGTCGAGATAACGACGCCGCTCCCCCGGTTCGCCGCGCAACAAAGCCAGGTCTTCCGGTGAAAACAGCACGGTTTTTGCCACGCCAAGCAGTTCGCGAGGCGATTTCAACCGAGTGCGGTTGATTTGCGCGCTATTACTTCCGCTGGCTTTAACCAGCAAATGCGCTGTGAGCTCACGGCCCTGGTTGATGATACTCGCCGAAATCCGGGCATTATCCTGGCCGATACGGATCAGCGGTGCATCGGTGGCCACCCGGTGAGATCCCAGGTGCGCAAGATAGCCGACGGCTTCGACGATATTGGTTTTGCCATACCCGTTCCGGCCGACGAAAACGCTGATGCCCGGCGCAAACCGCAGGGAGAATTCCGGCCAGGAGCGGAAATCACGAAGCTGCAGGTTCTGGAGATACATTACCCAGGCAAACGAACCGGCATCAGCAGGTAAGTGAACTCAGACTCTGGGCTTGGGAACTGCCCGTCCTCGTTAGCCTCCGGCATCTGCTCTGGCTGCGGCAACAAGATCGCCGGACGCGACGATTCCGTGAACCCGAAAAAGACTTTTTCGGTGCGCACGACGGACAAGCCGTCTTTCAGATAACCCGGGTTGAACGCGATGATGAGTTCGTCGCGGCCGGAGAACTCGCAGGGCACGGCTTCTTCCGCGTGGCCGGATTCTGCACCGCCGGCGGACAAAATCACTTGGTCTTCAGAAAATTCCATGCGCACCTGAGCATTGCGTTCGGTCAGCAACGACACACGGCGAATGGCTTCTTGCAGTGGTGCGATATCAACACTAGCGACACAGCTGTGGGTTTTTGGCAACAGCGGTTCGATATTCGGGAATTCTGCATCCAACATGCGCGTGGTGGTCTCGCGGTTGTGCGAGTGCAAACCAAACAGGCCTTCGGCACCGACGTTGTCGCCAGCACCCACCGCGATCTGTACCGGCTGGTCCAGGCTGGTATCCAAACTCCGCGCATTTTCCTGCAGTGTCTTTGCTGGCACCAACAGTTTTGCCGAGACGTTCTCGCTAGCTGGATCCCAAGTCAACTGACGGATTGCCAAGCGGAAGCGGTCGGTGGCGGCAAGCTTGATATTCGAGCCATTAATTGCGAAATTTACGCCAGTGAGCATCGGCAAAGTGTCATCACGACCAGCGGCGGAAGCAACCTGCGTGACGGCGTCGGTAAACAGCGCGGGGTTCAAACTACCGGTTACCTGTGGCAACTCCGGCAACTGTGGGTAATCATCGAGCGGGATCAGCGGTAGTTCAAAGCGGGAAGAACCACAGCGCACTAAAGCGGTGGAATTGTCCACCTTTAGTTCAACCGGCTTATTAGCCAAGCTGGCCACGATATCTGCCAGCAATTTACCTGCCACCGCGATGGTGCCTTCGATTTCTACCTCTGCTGGAAGCTTGATCTTGGTCGATACTTCGTAATCAAAACCTGATAATTCCAAGCCGGATTCGTCGGCAGTAATCAGCATCGCGCGCAGGACAGGTTGGGTTGCCTTCGACGGCAGGTTTTTTGCTACCCAAGCGACAGCGTCTGCCAAGTCTTCTTTGGCAACACGGAACGATACTGCGGAGGAATCCATGGTGGTATCAAGCTCTCTTTACCGGTTGTCTTCGTACGACCCCAAGCTTAAAGCTGGGAATTGGTGTAGTTCACCCACGTCTCTACCAAACTACCCGAATATGGCAGCTAGCTAGTGATCGTAGCCCATGAATTTCGTGACCACCCAAACGAGTGTGTTTGAGCGAGGGAAGCTAGTCGACCCAAGAAATTCTTGTTATTTAGCGTTGCCTAATATCGGCGGGTGAATCACACGACTGTTACTTAGGGTCTACTAAATCAGTGGGTGGAATTACAGTGCTGTCATTTACGATCTCTGCTCAATGTCATTTGCCTGAGTTTTGGGGTGAGGTTTGGGTGGGAAACTAAAAATCCTCGTTCTTCCACACCCTCCTTTTCTTAATAGAAATCCAAGTTAAAAAGATAGTAATAGCAATAAGCTTTGTGAGATCTGTGAATAACAGGGAATCTAGTCTGCTCAGCGCTATTTTTTGGAGTGTGTGAATGGGTGTGCAGAATCTGTGGATAAATCGGTGTAATTGTGGATAACTCTCATGTAATTCCGGTTCTCCACAAGTTCATTGTATTTGTCCACAAGTCTTCCACTGCAACATTCACACTGGTCAGATTTTGTGCACACCTTGTTTTTGTGTAGCAGGTTACAAAAACACAGTGAATTACAACAGTGTAATTACACAGATGTGGAGAAACTTGTGGATAAAGAAAACCAGACACTCGAACTCGTTACTAACGTGTCAGTGCCTGGTTACTGGTGTGGTAGTTGCGGCTGGTTTAGGACACTCGGCCGCGGGTCTTAATGATCTGCGTCAGCTGTTGGATTTCGTCGTAAGTATTACGGTTTTCCGTCATTTCCTTGCGGATTTTCCGGTCGGCATACATCACCGTCGTGTGGTCCTTGCCGCCAAATGCTTCGCCGATTTTGGGCAGCGAGTTATCGGTAAGTTCACGGCACAGATACATCGCCAACTGCCGGGCATGAGCAACCGCACGAGTCTTGCCCGCACCCGTCAATGCCTTGAACTCAATATGGAAATACTCTGCAGTGACCTCCATGATCGTGGACATGGTGATCTCCAAGCTGGCCGAATCCGGCAGGATATCGTGCAGCGCGATCTCCGCCAGCTCCATGTTGATCGGCTCATTAATCAACGACGAATATGCCGAGACGCGGATGAGCGCGCCCTCTAACTCGCGAATCGAGGACTCAAACTGCGAGGCAATGAATTCCAAGACCTGCCTGTCGACGCGCGTGCCATCTGCTGAGGCTTTTTTCATCAAAATCGCGATACGTGTTTCCAGGTCCGGTGGCTGCACGTCGGTGATCAGCCCACCTTCGAAACGCGTGCGCAAGCGATCTTCCAGCGTCGTCAATTGTTTCGGTGGTCGGTCGGAAGACAGGATGATCTGTTTATTCGCCTGGTGCAACGCATTGAAGGTATGGAAAAACTCCTCCTGGGTGGATTCTTTACCCTCCAAAAACTGGATGTCGTCGACCATCAATACATCCAAGTTTCGGTAACGGCGCTTGAACGATTCCTGGCGGTCATCGCGCAAAGAATTGATGTAGTCGTTGGTGAATTCCTCCGAAGACACATACTTCACCCGGAGATCGGACCGCAGTTCCTGCGAATAATTACCGGCAGCGTGTAACAAGTGTGTCTTGCCCAGACCGGAACCGCCCCAAATAAACAACGGGTTATAAGCGCGCGCTGGATTTTCTGCCACCGCGACGGCCGCACCATGGGCGAAGCGGTTCGAAGAACCAATCACAAAATTTTCGAATGTGTATTTGGGATTGAGGGATTCTTCCCGGTTCGGATCATGTGCTGGAGTCTCTCGGTGCAATCGTCGAGAAGCATCGGCTTCGGAAGTTTCCCCGGCGCCGACCTGTTGTGCTTGCTGTTGCTTATATGCCTCGGCAAGTTCGTCGAGACTTGCCGAACCCGGAGTTGCAGCCGCATCACGTGCTGAATTGTTTCGTGTTGCATCGCTAGCCGGGTAGCTAAACCCGAATCCCATTTGTGAGTCCTGCTGATCCCAGGCGGGACGAGAACCGCGGCGAGAATGTGGAGACGGTGGCGTTTCCGGTTGCTGGTCAGGCTGAGTGGAACCAGATTGTGGGGAACCAGACTGCGCAGATCCGTGCTGGGTGCGCTCAGATTGGGCAGGCGAATCGCCGCGTGGATCATACCGAGAGGTGTATCGCGGATCGTAGTTACGGCTGGCCTGCGCCGGAGAATGCGACGTCTGCCAGTCGTCGTCCTGAGGGGCAGCAATAGATACCGCCAAGGAGCACGACTTTCCTAAATAATGGTTAAGGATGCGCACGATGTGTGGGCCGAGATCATTTTCGATCGTGGCTTTGACGCTCTCGTTCGGGACTGTCAACAGCGCATAGTTGTTGACCATAGTGATCGGACGAGCCCGCTGTAGATGAGCGCGTTGTTGATGGCTAAACGATGGCACGTCAGAATCTGGTTGGTCAGAAATAAACAGGAGGTCATCAACCATCTTCTGCCAATTTTCTGCCAGCATGGACGCGTCGTCTGCCAC